>CAVUAK010000001.1:0-2580000 GCA_963739455.1 uncultured Gemmatimonadales bacterium | reverse complement strand
AGTGGACGACCCGCCTTCCCCGTCATACCCGCCCTTACCCACCCTACTAGGGAGTCAAGTCCTTGCGAGGTGGTTCCATACGCACGATCCAAAGCCCGTTGTTGTCATCGTTTACGTAGGCCAACCCATCCTTCACGACCACGCCCCAGGTCATCGCCGAGTTCTTGGTGTTGCCTTCCATGTCGGCGGTGTTGAGGTGGGCCATTTCCCTGCCCTGGGCCCGGAGATCGCCGCGGAGCTCGCCGGAAATGTCGAAGGCGCGGAAGCCGGCGTTGTAGGCGCCCATGTACAGCGTGTCGCCGGCGACCCAGACGTTGTGCACGCCGCCGAACTCGGGCTCGTACCACGCCACCGAGCGTGGGATTCTTGATGTCGGTGACGTCGAGCACCTGGAGACGACCGTACGCGCGGTACGACGCAGCATCCTTCGCGCCCTTCACGCCGCGTCGCCGGAAACACTTCGTCGGCGATGAAGACGTAGTTGTTGTGGCGCCACGCGGTGTGCGTGCCGCGAATGAAGCCGGGGCCACCCGAGGCCTCGACGTCGCGATAGAGCGCATTGAGGTCGTACTTGTACTGCGACACCAGCTGCGGGTTCGACGGACTGCCGCCCTTGATGCCGTTGCCGACGTCGAGAATGACGAGGCCGTCGTTCCAGTAGCTGAGCGTACAGCAAGGCCGTCCTGGATGTCGATGTCGTGCAGGGTACGGCCGGCATCGGGACGGTTGGTGCGCCACTGCGCCACTTCGGTCGGCTTGGTGCGGATCGTTGATGTCGATGACGTGCATCGCGCCGGTGCCGTCGTTCGTGAGGAACACGAAGGTGCCGTACTTCTCCTGCTGATAGACGAACGCCGAGTGCACACCGGAGGTGACGCCCTCGGTGAACTCGGAGATGACCTTCGGGTGGACCGGGTCTTCAGTGGACGCGATGACGATGCCGTTCTTGCGATCGGAGGCGCCCTCGCGGGTGAAGACGATGATCTTGCCGTCGGGCGTGCTCATGACGTCGTTGACGCGACGGGTGTTGGTGATGATCGAGTCGGTGACCGTCGGGTTGGCGGGATCACTGATGTCGATGGCGTAGAGGACATCGCCACCGCTGCCGCTGCCCAGGAAGGCGTGCTTGCCATCGGGCATGACCCAGACTTCCTCGGTGGTGAAGCGGGTACGGCCGAGGCGGCCCACGACGGTGACGGGGCGACGGACATCGCGCGGCTTGAGCGTGACCGAGGCATCGGCGCTCCTGGCCCCGAAGCTCGCGGTGACGAGGTAGTCACCAGGCTGCGTAGCCGACGAAGGCACCGTTGGGATCGATGGCACCGTTCCCAGGCGAGAAGCTCCAGGTCGGGGTCAAGCCGGAAACAACGGCGCCGTTCCGATCGCGCGCGGTGACCTTGAAGTCGATGACGTCACCGGTGCGGAGGTTGGAGCTGGCCGGGGTGATCTCGACCGACGCGAGGGTGTTGGCGATGACCTGCACCGTCACCTTCTGCTCGACGGTGCCCGACCTGGCGGAGATGATCGCCTTGCCTGGCGCCAGCGCGTTCACGACGCCGTCATCACTCACCTTCACCACGGCGGGCGCCGAGCTGCGCCATGTCATCTTGTCCTGCTGGCGCTCGTCCATGGCCGCCGAGTAGCTCGAGGCGCTCATGCGGAGCCGCTGCCCCACGACCATGCGGCCGACGGCGGGCTCGATGACGATCGAGGCAACCGGCCCGGGCACCATGCGGACATCCACCCGTTCCACCACCGGCTTGGTGCCGGCCACGGTGGCAATGACCGAGACACCGAGATTGCCGGTGGATCCGGACTGGATGAGACCGGTGCTGTCCACCTTACCCTCAAAGCGGCCGCCCGCGGGCACGAACTTGTAGGTAGCGCCCTCCACCGGCTTGCCGGCGGCATCGAGACCGACGGCTCGGAGGCGCAGGGTGTCATAGGCGGCCATGGTCACCTTGGTGCCGGGGGTGACCTGCAGCGTGGTTATGGGCGAGGCAGCCAGGGTTGGCTTGGCCGGCGCGGGTGGGGCCGTTGGGGTCTGGAACAGGAGCGCGAGGGCGAGGAGCATGGTTTGGAGTTGAGGGTTAAGAGTTGGGAGTTAGGAGTTAGGAGTCGTCAGTCGTCAGTCGGCAATGAGTCGGCAGTTGCCAGTCGCTACGGTGTGCGGAGACGTCTGGTTGCCGGGTACGGAAAGAAATCTACCACTTCGCCCGCCCGCTGGCGCTCCTGCATGGACCACCAGAATTCAGGATGGAACAAGCCGGCGTGGTGGACCAGGAATTCGGCCCCCAGATCGCCGGGAAGCATGACGAAGTTGCGGAACTCCTCGGGAAAGATGTCCCCCTCCCGGACCGCGAACCACGTCTCGGCGCTCATCTCGTCCTCGTGCGTGGCGGCGGCGGGAAGCCGGCGCACGTTGCAATCGGTGAGAAGGCACAGCTCGTCGTAGTCGTAGAAGATGACCCGGCCGTGGCGAGTGACGCCGAAGTTCTTGAGGAGCATGTCGCCGGGGAAGATGTTGGCGGCGGCCAGGTCGCGGACGGCATTGCCATACTCGACGATGGCGGAGAGTGCCACCGATGCGGGGGCCGAGCGGAGGAAAAGGTTGAGCGGCGTCACGCGGCGCTCGCAGTAGGCGTGACGAATGACGACGTCGTCGCCGTTCACCATGACGGTGCGCTGCGCCACGCGAGTGAGTTCGTCGAGCAGCTCGGGGACGAAGTTGCCCCGACGGAAGCGCAGGTGATCGAATTCCTGGGCGTCGGCGAGGCGGCCGACGCGGTCGTGGGCGAAGACGAGGTCGTAGCGGGCGCGGACCTGCTCGTGGGTGACGGTCTTGGGCTGGTCGAAGTGGTCCTTGATGACCTTGAACACGACGTTGAGCGACGGCAGGGTGAAGACGGCCATCACCATGCCGCGATCGCCCTCGGAGACCTCGAACCGGGCGCCGGGCGTGTCGAGGTGGCGCATGAGGGTGCGATAGAAGACGGTCTTGCCGTGCTTGTGGTAACCGATGGCAGTCCAGAGTTCGTCCTCGCGCTTGACCGGCATGATGGAGGCGAGGAAGGCGATGACCGGTGCCGGATGCTCGAGATCGGCGTGGAAGTAGGAGCGGGTAAAACCGAAGACCGCACTCGTCTCATCGGGACTGGTGAGCACGGCGTCGAGTGCGACGCCATGAGCCTCGTGCGTGAGGGCGAGCAACAGCGGTACCACACCCCGGCTCGAGCGAAGCCGACCAATGATGTACGCGCCCTTGTTGCGGTAGAAGACGCCGGGGAGGATCTCGGCGGTGAGGGCGAAGTCGGTTGCTGGCCAGCCATGGAGCTCATCGAGCTGACGGATGATGGCGGCACAGGCGAGGGTGATATCCCGGTCCTGGTCTTCCCAGGGGGCGCCTATTGGGGATGCGGTGAGTATGGCCTGGAGTAGTGGTGCACCGATGGGACCGTCAAGAGTCGTCAGTCGTGAGTCGACAGTCGGCAGCGAGTCGGCAGTCGTCAGTGGCGCGGTGAACTCGCTACTGGCGTCGTTACCCACCGTGCCCAGAAGGCGGCGGGTGACGGAATTGAAGAACGTGGCGGCGAGGTCGGCGTCGGGGCCCTCGGCGACTTCGCGGGCAAAGGCATCGCGGACGCGGGACCAGTGGCCGCGGGGATTGGGCGGGAGCACGCCGAGCTCGGCGACGAGGCGCTCGACCCAGCCCTGATAGGAGGCGAGGCGGGCGGCGGCGTCCTCCTGACCACCCTGCCATTCGCGGCGGGCGAATCGACCACGGGCGCGACGGGTCATGCCGCGGAACTCGACATGCCAGGCGCTGAAGGCGGCGGCGATGCGGAGGGCGACGGAGTCGCTTACGCGCATGACGTGAGGACGTGAGGACGTGAGGACGTGAAGTGTCCTGATCGAGTTAAGTTCCCACTTCCTTCGTTTCTCAGGACCTGGTGACACATGACTGCCTCCATATCCCCCGCCCCGTTCACGCCGCCGGCTTCAGGCGAAACCATCACGCTGGTTGACGGCCGGCTCAAGGTTCCCGACAACCCGATCATCCCGTTCATCGAGGGCGACGGCACGGGGCCTGATATCTGGCGCGCATCGAAGCATGTCCTCGACGGCGCCGTCTCCAAAGCATACGGCACCAAGCGAAAGATCGAGTGGTTCGAGGTGTTCGCCGGTGAGAAGGCGAAGGACCGGCTCGACAGCTGGCTCCCGGACGATACCATCAAGGCGATCGCGAAGTACCTGGTGGCGATCAAGGGGCCGCTGACGACGCCGGTGGGGGGCGGTTTCCGCTCGCTCAACGTCGCCCTCCGGCAGCAGCTCGACCTCTACGCCTGCGTGCGACCGGTGCGCTGGTTCACCGGGGTGCCGTCGCCCGGTGAAGCAACCGGAGCTGGTGGACATGGTGATCTTCCGCGAGAACACGGAGGACATCTACGCCGGCATCGAGTACAAGGCCGGCACCGACGCAGGCGAAGCGGCTGGTGCGCTTCCTGATCGACGACCTCGGTGTCACCACGATCCGCTTCCCGGCACGAGCTCGATCGGGATCAAGCCGATCTCCGAGGAAGGCACGCAAGCGGCTGGTGCGCTCGGCGCTCGCAGTACGCGCTGGCGCTCGGGCGGAAGAGCGTGACGCTGGTGCACAAGGGCAACATCATGAAGTACACCGAGGGCGGCTTCCGTGACTGGGGCTACGAGGTGGCGATGCAGGAGTTCGGCGCCACGGAGATCGACGGCGGGCCGTGGTGCAAGCTGCCGTCAGGGCTGGTGGTGAAGGACGTGATTGCCGACGCGTTCCTGCAGCAGATCCTGACGCGGCCCGCCGAGTACGACGTGATCGCCACGATGAACCTGAACGGCGACTACATCTCGGATGCGCTGGCGGCGCAGGTGGGCGGGATCGGGATCGCGCCGGGGGCGAACATCAACTACATCACCGGTCACGCGATCTTCGAGGCGACGCACGGCACCGCGCCCAAGTATGCGAACCAGGACAAGGTGAACCCGGGCTCGGTGATCCTGTCGGGCGAGATGATGCTGCGCTACCTGGGATGGTACGAGGCGGCGGACCTGATCGTGAAGGGGCTGGAGAAGACGATCGGGCAGAAGCGGGTGACGTATGATTTTGAGAGGCTGATGAGTGGAGCGACGTTGCTTTCCTGCAGTGATTTCGGCCGGGCGATTGTCGAAAACATGTAACTGCGTGAGGAGGAACTGAAACGGCGTGAGGAGGAACTGAAACAGCGTGAGCGGTAAGCGGTGAGCGGGCCCTGCTACGGCGGGGTTCGATCGTTGGGTTTCGCCAGAAGGCGTTCGGCGAAGTCGACGCGCTCGGCGAGTTCGGCGACTTCGTGGCGGAGGGCATCGAGTTCCTCGAGGACTTCGGCACCGATGCGCTCACCGGACTCGGGCACCTCGGGGTCCCAGCGGCGAACGAGGCGGCCCTCGGAATCCTGGAACTGGCCGGCGCCGACGAGGATGCAGTCGTAGAGGTACCAGACGCCGAGCCCGCCGAAGGTGCAGGCCATGAGGATGCCGGAGTTGACCTTCCCCACATAGAACCGATGGGCGCCGAAGACGCCGAGGAAGACCGAGAGGGCGAGGGCGACCCCGCGGGACTTGTCGGACGATTCGGAGCTGGTCATGGCGCCGGGGTACCCTGATTGGTGAAGGGTGAAGTGTGGCGGGACGCCCCTACCAGCGCCAGCGGTCAGGGGCTAAGGTTTGACTGCGCCGAGAGATGGGGTTGTCCGGGCGCCCGTAGCTCAGCTGGATAGAGCAACAGCCTTCTAAGCTGTGGGTCGGAGGTTCGAATCCTCCCGGGCGCACTTTATTGCGCGTCAAGCAATTGTAACGAAACATAGGACGATCGTCCTAACCCAATGCAGTACAATGCGTTGCGAGCGATTGTTACAATTGAAAGTGTTGACCGGGGCCCCAGAAAGTGTGACCTTGGTTCCAGTCGCAGCACTCATGAAGAAAAATTGGAACTGACAGACCCCCTGCACCGGGAGTTTATCGTGAATCGGCTTGGTCGAGTTCTACTCAGCGTGGGTTCCCTGGCGGTTGTGTCGGCGGCGAGCGCCGAGGCACAGCTTCCTTCCGAGCTCTCCGAATTGGCTCTCGCCGCTGCAGGGTTGTCGGACGATCGACTGCATCCTGAAGAACATCCCGACGACGCCTCCGCCCAACTGGCCGAAGGACATTCCGTGGAACACCGGCAACTCGAATGGGCCGATCACCACGACGCCTGAGCCCTTCACGATGGCGCTCCTGGGCACTGGTCTCGCGGGTATCGGGCTGGCTGCACGCCGCCGCAAGGAGCAGTCGCTGGTCTGAACGAGTCTCACGCAACGCCACGAAGACGGCCCCTCGAGGGGGGCCGTTTTTGTTTTGGCCTTCGGCCGGTGGCCTTCGGCCGACGTGAAGACGTGAGGACGTGAAGACGTGAAGACGTGAAGACGTGAAGAGCCAGGAAACCGCCGTACCCTGCCGTGCGTAGAGGGTCCAGCCCGTTATCGTACGCCATCATCAATCATCTGGAGATCCCCGTGGTTCTTTCCCTCATCGCGCTCTTGTCCCTGACCGCTGGCGGGCCGCCTGCCAACGGCACCGAGGTGCTGCAGCGGATGCACGATGCCTACGCCGGCAAGTGGTACAAGACGCTGAGCTTCGTGCAGAAGACGACGTATCCCGACGCGCGGGTCGAGACGTGGTACGAGGCGGCAGAGATCCCGGGGAAGCTCCGGATCGACGTGGCACCGATCGACAGCATGAAGACGATCCTGTTCCGGGCGGACTCGATCTACCAGTACGACCTGGGAACGATCAAGCTGGCGCGGCCGATGATCCACCCCCTGATGGTGCTGGGCTTCGATGTGTATGCGCAGCCGGTGGACGTCAGCGCCACCAAGCTGGCCGCGCTGGGGTTCGACCTCAGCAAGGTCCGGGAAGACACCTGGAAGGGGCGGAAGAACTGGGTAGTGGGGACTGTATCGCCCGACTCGCTGACGCGTGAGTTCTGGGTCGACCAGGAGCGGCTGGTGTTCACGCGGATGGTGCAGAGTGCGCCGAGGAAGTCGGCGCCGGGGAAGAACGATATCGCCGAGATCCAGTTCAACGAGTATGAGAAGCTGGGCGGCGGCTGGATCGCGGTTCAGGTGGCGTTCTACAACAACGGCGAGCGTGTGCAGACGGAGCAGTATGCGGACGTGAAGGCGGATCCGGTGCTGGAGCCGGGGCTGTTCGAGCCGGGGAAGTGGATGAAGCCGGGTTGGGTGCACTAGGAACAGCGACAACGTGAGGAGGAACAGCGACTGCGGTGAGGGGTGAGGGGTGAGGGGTGAGGCGGTAACTTCTCTCACCCCAACCTGGAGAGTCATGTGTCGATCAACTGGCGTACCGTTACCCTCGCGGCGGTGGCTGCCGCTGCTGCAGGAACCGCTACCTCCGTCGTGACTGCGCGGGCGCAGAGCCCGGCGCAGTCGGCCGGGAACGTGATCGTGGCGGCACCGAACACGACGGCAAACAAGCCGTATGCCTACATCGTGACGGCAGAAGGTGATGTCTTCTTCGTGGAAGACAACAACAACGTACAGTACAAGGGGAACCTTGCCGCGGTGAAGGCGAAGGCGACGAAGTAGCGGCACCTGCGGGCACAGGGAACAGGAAAGGTGAAGCGCCGCGGGCAGGAGCTCGCGGCGCTTCGTGTATTCATCGGGGCGCCCGGATTTGAACCGGGGACCTCCTGCTCCCAAAGCAGGCGCGATACCAGGCTACGCTACGCCCCGCAACTCGACGGTCAACATAGTGTCCTTGCTGCTCGGCTGGTAGATCGATCAATCAGGCAGCATCACCCCGAGGGCGGCGCAGAGGATTCGGGTTGCCCGACCGTCCCGGTCAGATGACGGGGTTATTGGGTGGCGGCGAATTGCCGAACGATTGCCGCCATGGCTACGACTTCCTCAGTGCGATTGCAACGCGGCGCCGCGAAGGGGAACCGGGACGCTGTCGCCGACAAAGTATGGTGACGGAAGCATGGAAAAGCCGGTGGCCTTGAACGCATTTCGGCCGACCGGGCCCAGAAGAGCCAGGACGAACCGGGCAGCAAGGTCAGGTGACGGAGCGGTGCGAGGGATAGTGAGGGCGAAGGTGATGGGAGCCCCGACAACCTTCAGGGAATCGCCGCCGGTACCGGGAAGCGTCACGGAAACCTGCCCGTAGAGGCTGGCGAATTCGGGGTGCTCCAGGTTCACCTCGGGTGGCAGATCGAGCCAGGCGAGTCCATGCGCCTGCGCGAGGTTGCGGTAGGTCCAGATAACGTCGAGGTCACCAGTTTCCGCCAAGGCGCTCAAGTCCGCCTCGGCGTGTCGTACGTAGAGCTCTGGCATGGCGGCGACAAGCTGCGCGGCAAGCCCGGGCCTCTGGTAGTACCGCTCAGCGAGCTGCAGGGCCATCAGCGTTCGATAGCCGCTGGGATCGACCTTTGGATCGGCCCGACCGATGCGTACGCCTGGCTGCAAGAGGACGTCCGGCCAGTTCTGGATTGTGAGGCTGGGACCAACCTTCGAGGTGGGCGAGTACGCCAGTACAAGCGCGTTCGTGCCGAACACCAGGTACCAGCTGCTGTATCGGGGCAAAACCAGCGAATCGAGCAGGGAGACGTCGGCAACGGCGAGGATATCGGGGGTCTTCCCAAGCGCCGTCAGCTTCCTGACGGCCTCGAGGCTGGGCGAATTCTCTTGAACAATCCGGCCATGAGCCCCGGCCAGGCTGTCACCGAGCACCTTGAAGGGAGGCGCCAGGGCGGCCGCATTGAAGATGACCAGCTGCCGGTCATCCCCGGCTCCGCAGGCGGTCAACGCCATTAGACCAATAAAAACCAACGGCTTCATCAAAGGCCCTGACGCTGAGGGCTGATGCCGGAAACCCGCGCCACGCCCCGTGACTCCTGTATTGCACGGATAACATAGCGTCGTCATGCTCCCGCTGGTAGCAGTGCGCCTGCTGGTTACGGGCTCAGGTTGAAGGTCAGCTTGTTGATCCTGCCGGTGAACGGAAAAGGCACGTCGTACCGGTAGTCGAGCATTGCCACGCCGGAGCGGGTGTCCAGGCCAACGTCAAACGATTCGTCTTCCGGAAAGGTGACCGGGGTCGTGTGCTCCATGGTGTTCCGCGCGACCTCCTTGCCGTTCACCGACAGCACTCCGGTTCCACCCTTGCCGAGCTCCGGGCCATCGGAAGTGAAGGCGAACTCGATGGTGTGCTTGCCCGGGCCCAGCACCGGGCCTTCCCACGTCGTGCGCTTGAGGTCGAGAAAGTTGTAGAGGAACACCACCCTGCCCCGGCCGACGCCGCCCTTGCCCTTGCTGAGGAAGAGACCGTAGCCGCCGAAGCGGCCGCCATCAGTGACGATCATCCCCTCCGCCCCGCCCTTCGGAATCTCGACTTCAGCAGTAATGGTGTAGGACTTCCCGAGGATGCTCGGTGCGCCGCTGTTGGGGACACCGGACAGCGTACCTGAATAGGTGAAGACGGTTCGTCCCTCCTTGAGGCTCGGGCGCGGAGTGTTCCAGCGGGCGAGCGTCGAGTTGTCGAGCGGGAGCACATCGTACTTCCCCGCCTCGGCGTAGAAGATTTCCTGCATCTCCTTCAGCTTGGCGGGCATGGCGACCGCAAGGTCGTTCGCCTCAGTGGGATCCTCCATGACGTTGTAGAGCTCCCAGTTGTAGCCGGTGATCACGTCGGGCGACGCGCCTGAGCTTGGAGCCCACGGGAGGGTGGCCGGGGTGGTCGCCGCGATCCATCCGTGATCGTAGATGGCCCGATTGCCCTCCATCTCGAAATACTGCGTCGTGTGTCGCGTAGGCGCCGCGGCGTTCGCCTTGTCCCACGTATAAACCATGCTGACGCCCTCGATGGGGCGCTGGGGGACGCCGTTGATCGTGTCGGGGGCGGGGATGCCAGTGGCTTCAAGGATCGTGGGCACGATGTCGATTACATGCGCAAACTGGCGGCGGATCCCACCCGGATCCTGGATATGACCGGGCCACGACATGGCGACGCCCTGTGCCGTTCCGCCGAAGTGGGACGCCACCTGCTTCACCCACTTGAACGGCGTGTCCATGGCCCAGGCCCATTCGGCGGCATAGTGGGGGAACGTCTTGTCGGTTCCCCAGAACGGGTAGAAGAGCATCTGCGCCTTGACCGGCACGGGCACGCCATTGAAGTAGGTGAACTCGTTCGGCGTGCCATCGAGCATGCCCTCGGCGCTCGCACCGTTGTCGCCGCTGATGTAGATGATCAGGGTGTTGTCGAGCTGGCCCATGTCGTCGACGGCCTGGATTACCCGACCGATCTCGTGGTCGGTGTAGGCGAGATAGGCGCCGTATACATCAGCCTGCCGGATGTAGAGCTGCTTCTCGACCATGCTGCGGGTGTCCCACTCCGGCAGCTCCTTCGGCCAGGCGGTGAGCTGGGCGTTCGCGGGCATTATGCCGAGGCGTTTCTGGTTGGCGAAGATCGTATCGCGGAGCTTGTTCCAGCCGCCGTCGAAGAGGTGCTGGTCGCTGATCTTCCTGATCCACTCGGGCGTGGGATGGTGCGGAGCGTGGGTGCCACCCGGCACGTAGTAGACGAAGAACGGCTTGTCCGGCGCGATCTCCTTGAGCTGCTTCATGTACTGGATCGCCTCGTCGGCCATGGCCGTCGTCAGGTTCCAGCCGGGATTGCCCTGAAAGGGATAGATCGCGGTGGTGTTGCGGAAGAGGTTCGGTGCCCACTGGCTGGCATCGCCGCCGACAAAGCCGTAGAAGTACTCGAAGCCGAGCCCGTTCGGCCACTGGTCGAACGGACCAGCCTGGGTCGACTGATATGACGGCGTATTGTGATCCTTGCCAAACCAAGAGGTGGCGTACCCGTTGTCGCGCAGGATGGTACCGATGGTGCCAGCGTCCTGGCGGATGACCGAGTTGTAGCCGGGGAATCCGGTGGCGATCTCGCCCACCACACCAAAGCCGGCCACATGGTGGTTGCGCCCGGTAATCAATGCGGCGCGCGTGGGCGAGCAGAGCGACGTCGAGTGGAAGTTTGTATAGCGCAGGCCATTCCTCGCGATGCGGTCCAGGGCCGGCGTCGGGACGACGCCACCGAAGGTGCTGGGCGCACCGAAGCCTGCGTCGTCGGTCATGATGAGGAGAACATTGGGCGCGCCCTTGGGCGGCACGACCCGCGGGGCCCACCAGGACTTCGACTCGGACGCCTTTTCCTTGATGACGCCCCCGAACTTCGGATCCGGCGCCGGAAGCCGCCTGCCATCGAGCGTGGTAGTTGCGGCGGCCGAACCGGGCTCACCGGTGACCTGCTGTGCCGCGAGGCGGCATGGGAGGAGCGACAGGACAAGACCGGACACGAGCATCCCGATGGCCAGCGAGACCCGTTTCATGAGGCCCCTCCCTTTCGGCGCCTGGGCTCAACGGCTTGAAGACCCACAAGAAATCCTGTGGCTCGTGGGCCATGAGGACCATGCTACCTATGGCATAATCGGGACATGAAGGAATCCTGCAGGTTCCTTCACGATTGTCGCTGGAATCGCTAGAAGCTCTCCTGCGTCCAGCTGGAGGAGCCGCCCTCCCGCCGGCAGGCGCCCCCGGAAACCGGAATGCACAAGCCCTGCACCGGTGCGCGTGCCGCCTCAGGGGAGCCCGAGAAGCCGCTGAAGATGAACTCTGCGTATCCGCCCTCGTTGCGCAGTTCGATTCGCTCCGGACTGGTCTGGACGGTGGTGCCCCCGAGACTGCAGCCGGACCACGCCCCGCTCATGGTGACGGACAACTGCTCGCAGTTGGACATGGTATACAGCACGACGTGATAGGTGCCGTAGAGCAGTCCGGGAGGCAGGTCGGGCGGCGCCGGATCCACACCACAGGCACAGAGTCCCAGCACCAGCAGCCATGGGGCCCTCACGTTCCCTCCTCCGCGATGGTCAGTGTCTTCGCGCACTTCTCGCAGGAAGTGTCCTTCGGCAGGTGCATCGGTCCCACGTTGAGGCCGAGCCAGTAGCGCTGCACGTGCCCGCAATGGGGACAGGGTCCCTCGACGGTGCGGACGCGGGGACCGGGGCGGAGCTGCCAGGTGGCCAGGCCGATACAGGCTATGAGGAACCCGATGCCGGCGAGGTGAATGACCGGCACCGGCAGGAGCACGACGGCCACGACAAGGCCGAGTCCGATGGTCTTGACGGCGGAGAAGGCGCGCGCGCCCAGAGTGGACTGGGTGACGCTGGCGGTGGCGGCGGTGGTGGGGCCGCCGGACCATGAAACGAGTGTGACGGGAACGGTGCTCATTGGATGATCGTTGTCAGTCGTCAGTCGGCAGTCGGCAGTGAGTCGTCAGCGCGCTCGTGCGTTAAGTTAGTGCGGTGACGACTCGCCGCCACTTCCTTGCCGTCTTCCTGTGCATGATGCTCACAGCACAGGGCGCTTCGGCTACCAGCCTTCCCGACAGTACCGCCACGGTGTGGAGTGCAGAGGACTGGAAACTTTTCCAGGAGAAAGTGCGGTGGGCGGTTGCACAGGGACTGGAGACGATCCCGGCCGGTGACGCCATCGTACTCATGGGAGAGAGCTTCGTGGGCACGCCCTACAGGGCAGCCACGCTGGAGGCGCCGGGGCCGGAGCACCTCATCGTCAACCTGCATGAGCTCGACTGCGTGACGTTCGTGGAGACGGTGCTCGCACTGACGAAGTTCGCGCGGCAGGACGGCGTGGCGGCGCTGGGCGACTCGCTTGCCGCCCGGGCGAAGTATGAAGGTTACCTGCGCGATATCCGCTACCGGGCGGGCACCATCGCCGGCTATGCCAGCCGGCTGCACTACTTCTCGGACTGGCTCGCCACCAATGCGGGCGCGGGGCACATCACCGTCATCACCGCGCAGCTGGGCGGGGTGCCCGACCTGCGACCGATCACTTTCATGACGGGCCACGCCGCGTCATATCCCGCCCTGCAGGACAGCAGCACCCTCATCACCATCCAGCAGGCAGAGAGCCGGCTCAACGCCGGGGAGACGCGCTACGTCATTCCCAAGGATGCGATCGGCGGCGTGGTGAATGGCATCCGAGATGGAGACATCATCGCCGCCGCGAGCACGGTAGCGGGCCTCGACGTCTCGCACACGGGGTTTGCTATCTGGAAGGACGGTGAGCTGCACCTGATGCATGCACCACTCACCGGATCCCCGGTGGAGATCTCTCCCCTGCCCCTCGCCGAGCGGATCAAGACGATCACCAGCCAGTGGGGGATCATGGTGGCGCGCGTGAACGATGACTGGATGCCCCCGGCCGGCGCCGCCGTGCCGGCGCACCACCATGACAACTGACGGCGACCGACCACGACCGCTCGAGCGGGTCGCGCTCAGGTTCACGGACCTGAGCGAACGGTGGCTGCCGGACGCGTTCATCTTCGCCCTGATGGCGACGGTGGTGGTGGTGATCGCGGGGCTCACGGCGGGTGGCGCCAGCCCGCGTGGGATCGCGATGGCGTGGGGGAAGGGATTCTGGTCGCTGATCCCGTTCACGATGCAGATGGCGCTGATCGTGATCACCGGTACGGTGGTGGCGACGGCGGCACCGGTGCAGCGGTTCATCGACCGGATCGCGGGTATTCCGCAGAGCAATCGTTCGGCGGTGGTGTTCGTCGCGGTGATTTCGATGGTGACGTCGTGGTTCAACTGGGGATTCAGCCTGGTGTTCTCGGCGGTGCTGGTGCGGGCAGTGGCGCGGCGGCTCCCGTCGGTGGATTACCGGACGCTGGCGGCGTGCTCGCTGCTCGGTCTCGGAAGCGTGTGGGCACAGGGACTGAGCGGGTCGGCGGCACTACAGATGGCGACGCCGGGGATGCTGCCGGATGGGATCCGGGAGATAGTAGCGGGTGGTGGGGCGGCGGGGAGGGCGGGGACGGCGGGGACGGCGGGGCACGGCGGGGATGACGGGACTGGCGGACGGGATTATTCCACTGACGCATACGATTTTTCTGTGGCAGTCCTTGATATCCGTTGGGATCGAGATCGTTGTTGTCGCGGTCCTTATCGGGATGATTGTTCCGACCGGGAACAGGATCAGGACGGCGAGCCAGCTTGGGATTGATGTCGGTGAGGGGTCAGGGGTGAGGGGTGAGGGGGTGCTCCCAGCAATACGGACTCCGGGGGAGTGGCTGGAGCATCAGTGGTGGGTCAACGCAATCGTGGTGGTGCTGGCTGGGGCGTACCTGCTGCTGTCGGTGCGGGATGCGACGAGCATCACCAGTGCCATCACGCTGGACCGGCTGAACCTCTTCTTCCTCACCCTGGGGTTCGCACTGCACAAGACGCCAGCGCGGCTGATGCGGGCGTTCCGGGACGCGGTGCCGCCGACGTGGGGCGTCATTCTTCAATTCCCGTTTTATGGCGCGATCGCGACGATCATCACCGATACGCACCTGAATGCGAAGATCGCAGGAGCGTTCACCGCCGTCGCCACGCAGGCCACCTTCCCTGCCCTGATTGCGGCCTACAGCGCACTGCTGGGCGTGTTCGTGCCGTCGGGCGGCTCCAAGTGGGTGCTGGAGGCACCGTACGTCATGCAGGCCGCGCACAACCTGCAGGTGCACCTGGGATGGACCGTCGCGGTCTATGACCTGGGTGAGGCACTGGCGAACCTGGTGCAGCCGTTCTGGATGCTGCCGGTGCTGGCGCTGCTGGGACTCAGGGCGAGGGACGTGATGGGGGTGACCTTCACTGTATTTGTGGTCCTTTTCCCGGTGGTCATGATTCTGGTGACGGTCCTCGGTAGAACGCTGTCGTATCCGTTGTGAGGAACAGCGTGAGGAGGAACCGCGACTGCGTGAGGAGGAACTGAAACAGCGTGAGGGGTGAGGGGGCAGGCGTTAGGCGTTGGGCGTTAGGAGGGAACCAATGAACGCTTGCAGGGCCTTGCCGCGGTGGCTGATGGCATCCTTCTCTTCTGGGGAGGCAGAGCCGAAGGACTTGCCGAGTTCCGCACTGAGAAACAACGGGTCGTAGCCGAAACCACCTTCGCCATCGGCTTCCTCGAGAATCCTTCCGGGGCAGGTTCCCTCGAATACAGTGGCGCCGCGGTGGGGGAGGCGAGATAGACAATGACACAGCGGTAGCGTGCGGTGCGCTTCGTGGCGGGCGCGCCGGCGAGACGGCGGAGCAACTCGGCGTTGTTGGCTGCGGTGACCTCGGCCTCAGTACCATCAACACCCGACCAGCGCTTGGAGCGCACGCCAGGGGCACCGCCGAGCGAGATGACCTCGAGTCCCGAGTCATCGGCGATGACGGGCATGCCGCTCAGCTTCGCGAAGTATTCCGCCTTCCGTCGCGCATTCCCCTCAAACGACGATTCGACCTCGAGCCCGTCTTCCAGTTCCTCGCGAAGGGGAATTCCGGCGTCGTCAGGAAAAATCACTTCATGTCCCGCGGCTTCGAGCAAGCGGCGGAACTCGACCTGCTTGCCCTTGCTGCGGGTGGCGGCGAGGAGCCTCACCAGCCGAGAGCCTTGCGCTGCGCGCCGAACAACTCGGTAATGCCGCGCTCGGCGTGGCCAAGAAGCAGGTCGAGCTCGGCGCGGGAGAAGCTACCGTGCTCGGCGGTGCCCTGAAGTTCCACGAAGCGATTGGGCTCGAGGAGGACGACATTGGCGTCGACGCCGGCGTCACGGTCCTCGAGGTAGGCGAGATCGAGTCTCGGCTCTCCCTCACAAATACCAACGGAAACGGCAGCGACCAGGGTACCGAACGGATTGGCGACCGAGTGCCGAGCGGCGAGCCAGGCGCAGGCATCGGCGAGGGCGACGCAGCCACCGGTGATGCTCGCGGTGCGGGTGCCGCCGTCGGCCTGGAGCACGTCACAGTCGACCTTGATGGTGAACTCGCCGAAGGCGAAGGTGCCCATGGCCGCGCGCAGGGAACGCCCGATGAGGCGCTGGATTTCCTGGGTGCGCCCCCCGGGGCCCTGGCGCTCACGGCTGGTGCGCTCGACGGTGGCACGGGGAAGCATGGAGTACTCGGCTGTCACCCAACCCTCGCCGGAGCCGCGCTTGTGCGGCGGTGCGCCGGTTTCCACGGACGCGGTGCAATGGACGAGGGTACCGCCCATGCGAATGAGGCAGGAGCCCTCAGCGTAGGGATTGGCTCCCCGCTCGAGGGCGACGGGACGCAGCTGATTGTTCGACCGGCCATCAGGACGAGGCACGCACACGCTCCAGCAGTTGGGTGGTTGAATAGCCAGGAATGATCGGGACGCGAACCACGCGGCCGCCGCGGGCCTCCACGAAGTCGGCGCCGACAATGTGCTCGCGGGGATAGTCGGCACCCTTCACCAGGACGTCGGGGGCGAGTTCGACGACCAGGTCGCGCGGGGTGTCCTCATCGAACAGCACCACTACGTCCACCGCGGCAAGGCCGGCGAGCAACCGGGCGCGGGCGCCCTCGGCATTGACGGGGCGATCGCTTCCCTTCCCCAGGCGGCGCACGGACGCGTCGGTGTTGAGGCCGACGATGAGCGCATTGCCCAGGGCGCGTGCCGTCTCGAGCAGGGTAACGTGACCGGGATGGAGCAGATCGAAGACGCCATTGGTGAAGACGACGGGACCCTGCTGCGCTTCGCGCCACGCACGGGCCTCGGAGCGGGTCATCTGCTTTACGGCAGTATCCATTGCGATCCCCGGTGCCCACCGGGCGAGGTCAGATGCCCTCTTCGGCCCGGGCCGTCAGGGGGAAGGTGTGCTTGAGGAGCGGAAGGTCGACGCTGTCGGCGTACTCGGTGACGATGATGATCTTCCGGGGCCGTCCGCCGCGCGTAATGTTGAACTTGAACTTCACGTCGGGGTAGATGTCGTCGGCGCTCTCGTTGAGCCGCCGGCGAATGACGTCGTCGGCGAGGCTCGGTGCGAGCCGGGCCTGCGACTTCATGGCGTCCTGGAGCTGGTAGAACTTCCAGTAGACCTGCCCCACGTGATAGCCGTAGTAGAGCATGCCCGCGAAGATCAGCAGGGAGAAAAGGCACCCGAGAGTGCCGGCACCACGACGGTTCCTGAGCAGCGTCACCATTGCGACTGCGCTCCCTCGACGATATTCACCGTGAGTCGATCCAACGCCCTCGCACGGCCAGCAAGTTCATTGCCCGGATCATAATCACCCTCGGTGGTCAGGCCCTGTCGCTGCCAGAGGGGCTTTTCCGTGTGCTGATTGATGATCTCCACATTCACCGTCAACTGAACCAGGCGCCGAGTAACGACGACGGTGCGATCCTGCGGGTTGTCGTTCCCCTGAAATGCGACCGGGAGATCGGGCTCGTACCGCGTAATGGTACCGCGGACCACGGCATCGGCCTGCGACTCCGAGGCCTCGAGCAAACCAAGGCGGTTGGTGACCGCCTCGCGCACCGCCTCGTAGACCTGGTTCTGCAGTGCCGGCTCGGACGTCAGGTTGTCGAACGGAATGACGGCCACCGTCTTGATTCCCGGGGGGAGCCCTCCGCCGGCGAATCCGTAGCATCCCACCAGCGCCAGAAGGCTAAGACTCGCCGCGAACCCACGTATCGGGCTTGAAGGTCGCAGGAGCAGTGCTTTCCGTGAAGGTAAGGTCGAGCCGGGCGGACGTGCCCGGGACGATCAACTGCGCCTTGAGCGGGGCGCCATCGGGACCAAAAGTGGTTTCGCTCCGGCCCAGCACCGCGCCGTCCTTCCGCACCAGTGCCACGAGGCTCGGGGTAGCGCCGCCGGTGCGCACGTACTCCACGGTGTCTGCCCCGGTGGCGTACGACCAGGCGGTGACGTCTCCCGACTGCGACGCCGCCAGCACAGCCCCCTCGGGTGGCGGGCGGGTAAAGCCGAGCATGCTCCACATGAGCCTGAAGTCGGGGACGATGCGCTTGATGGCGTCGGGACCGCGCACCCACTCGGTGGAGTCGTTGACGACCATGGCCGCGCCCTTCCCCAGACCGAAGGGGCCCTGCATGTCGAGCCGCAGGGAATCAGGGCTGGCGATGCGTGCAGCGCCGCGCCCACCGACCTTTCCCTTCGGATCCTTGAACTTGAACTTGAACTTGAGGTGGCGATTGCCGTTCGGCGCATTGGCCGCCACGTAACCGGCGACCTGCTCCGCAGTGGCTGGAGCCATGCCGACCGGAAGCACTGACGGCGCCACCTTGCCCACCCCACTGCCGGCACAGCCGCCGACAATGACGGCAAGATAGAGAAGGAGGGCGAGGCGGTCAAGCGGAAACCGTTGTGGGAGCATGATTTATGGGCCAACGCGTGTGACTGAGTGCCGGCAGTCGGCAGTCGGCCGTCGGCAGTCAGTCGGCAGTCGACTGACGACTTTCTGACGACTGACGACTGACGACTGACGACCCATCACTGATGCACGGAACGGATCAAGTCGCCCTGCACAACGCGCTGGAGCGTGCCCTGTCCGTTCACCATGCGCCCGAACGCGGTGTAGGTGCCGTCGAGGTGTGGCTGCGGGGTGAGGTTGATGAACCACTGGGAGCCGCCGGTGTCGGGACCAGAGAGCGACATGCCGATGGTGGCCGTCATGTAGCGATTCATGTTGATCTCGTCGCGGATGGCGTAGGCGGGGCCACCGTTACCGTCGCCGCGGGGGTCGCCGTCCATGATGGCGAAGTTGGGAACGACCCGGTGAAAGCGCTTCTGGTCGAAGAAGCGGGCCTGGACGAGGCGGAGGTAGTTGGCGACGGTCAGGGGCGCATCGGAGGCGAAGAGCTCGAGCTCGATGGTGCCCTTCTGGTCCACCTCAATGAAGACGTGCGGGAGGCGGTCGGGGCTCATGGGCAGCACGAAGCGCCGGACGATGTCGCGGTAGTCCTGTGGCGTCCGGCCGGTGTTGATGGGTGCGACGGGTCCCCAGACGGCGGCGACGGCGGGCCAGTTGTCTTCCGCCCAGGCGCGCAGCTGATAGTTGGGCTGGCTGGGGAATGCCTTGATGAAGTCGGCCTGAACGGTGGAGCGGCCGGGGCCGGACCCGTTGGTGATGGCCACGAGGGCATCGAGTGCGGCAAGGGCGGCGTCGGTGGTGGAATCGGCCTGGGCCTGCCGGTACATCATGGTGAGCGCGGGTGCGTCCGCGGGATTGGCCGTCCGCAGCAGCGCCTGCGCCGCCGCGGCGCGCACCATGAAGTCACTGTCCTGGAGCAGCGGCCGAGCCTTCGCCACGATGCTAGTGTCCTCGGCCGGGGCATAGGCATTCCAGGCCTGGAGTGCTGCCGCCACTACACGCGGGTCGGTATCGGTGAGGAATGGCAGCGCCCCATCGGCGGGCGACGCGATGGCTGCGGCCTCCGCGGCGACGGCGCGCTCGCGCCAGTCGTTCGCGGTGGCGAACGGGGGCAATGCCTGCTGCAGCGCCTTCGGGTCGGCGCGGGCGAGTGCGAGGAGGGCCTCGCGCCGCATGGCGAAGCCCTTCTTCGTGTCGAGGGTCTGCACCAGTGCCTCGACCGCCTTGTGCCCACCGAACACGCCGAGTGTGGTGACCGCCTCGATCGCGACGTTGGGAAGCGGGTCGCTCAGCAGGGGAATGACCTTGCCGGAGTACTGGGACACCTTGAGGCTGGCAAGCGAGCGGAGCGCGTAGGTCCGCACGGCGGGATCGTCATCGCTGAGGTCGCGGGCGAGGAGGTCGGCGGTGGCGATGACGTCGAGGCCGGCGTAGTCGATCCAGGTCTTGGTGAGGGTGCGCGCGGCCATGCTGCGCACCAGGGGCATCTTGTCAGAGAGGCCGCGGGTGACGGAGACACCAGCGGGCCGAGCGGCCTTGCTGAGGCGTCCCACCGCGTAGATGGCCCGCCAGCGAGCGTCACCGCTACTGTCGGAAACGTAGGGGACGATTTCCTTGATCGGGGCGTCCGGCCCCAGGCGCCAGGACTCGAAGACGGCGTGGCGCACGGCGAGCAGGGTGTCGACAGTGATGATCGCGGCGCGACCAGCCAGGATATCGGCAATGAACTCAGCGGCATCGCGGCCACCGATACGCGTGAGCGCGGTGATGATCTCACGAGTAGTGACGAGGTCCTGACCGGGTGCCGTCGTCAGCGCCGTGATGAGCGGGGCGACGGCATTGGTGTCGCGCATCAGGCCCATGGCAAACGCGGCGGAGGGGCGGACGTTGGCCTCGGGATCGTCGAGCAGGTCGACCAGGAGCGGAAGTCCCTGCGGGTCCCCGATACGACCGATGGCGAGCGCGGTCCGGGAGCGGACGACGGTGTCGGCGAAGGTGATGCCGCGACGGAGCACGGCGTCATTCCACTGGCGAGCGTCCTGGGCGGCAAGGACGGGAGCGAGGGCTTCGACGCTTGCACCATCCTGCGCGCTCAGTCCCGCCGGCGCGAAAACGCCTGTAGTGATAGCAATGAGCCCGAGCAGGCGCCGGCGGCCCTTCGCGCGCGGATGGTGCGGCGGGGAGGGCGGGGATGGCGGGGAGGACGGGTGCATCAGGATATCCGGACCGGGTCGGGGGTGACTGCCAGCCAGGAGGCCACATCGTTGGGCAACCGGGCTGGGCGCATGGAGGCGTCGAGGACGAACATGGTGGTGGTGGCGGTTACCAGCAACTCGCCGTCCGCCACCCGATCCAGGGCGTAGCCAAAGACGACCTTGCGGGAGGCGATCTCGCGCACCCAGCAGCGCACCCGGACCTCGTCATCATAGCGGGCGCCGCGGAGGTAGCGCACGCCCAGCTCGGCCACGACCATGCGGAATCCACGCTCCTCCAGCTCCCGATAGCTCATGCCGGCCAGGCGCAGGTGCTCAGTGCGCGCGACGTCGAGCCAGACGAGATAGCGGGCATGGTAGACCACGCCCATCTGGTCGATTTCGCTGTAATTCACTCGATGCAGGGTCTCGGAGATGGGGGGCAAGGCGTTAGGCGTTAGGCGTTGGGCGTTAGGAGTTGGGTGACCTAACACTATCTTTGTCGCGTGCTGGGGACCACTGTAGTCACCGTCGCCGACGCGCACCTGGGTGCGGCCCCGCCCGAGGTAACCGACGCCTTCCTCCGGTTCCTCGAGGCGGTGCCGTCGCTGGGGGATGCGCTGCTGATCAACGGCGACCTGTTCGACTTCTGGTTCTGCTACCGGCACGTCATGCCGAGGCATGGCTTCCGGGTGGCGGCCGCCCTGTCCGAGCTGAGGAAGCGAGTGCCGATCGCGATTGTGGGTGGCAACCACGATCGCTGGGGCGACGACTTCTGGGAGCGCGACCTGGGGGCACTGTACCATCCGCGGGAACTCCGCTTCAAGATCGGATCGCGCGAGACGCTGGCGATCCACGGCGATGGCCTGACCGACACGCGCCGCTCGGCGCGGGTGCTCAACACGATCCTGGGAAGCGACGCGGCGCTCAAGCTCTTCCGGCTGCTGCATCCCGACCTGGCGCACCGGCTGGTACTCGGCATGCAGCCAATGATGGGCGAGAATGACCGGGGCGCATCGGCGCGGGCAAAGGCGTTCGCGCAGCAGGAGGCGTGGGCGCGGGGCCGGCTGGGGCGCGGGGCGGAGATCGGTCTCCTGATCATGGCGCACACGCACCACGCCGCCGTCGCGCAGTTGTCACCCACCCAGCAGTACCTCAACCCCGGTGCGTGGTTCGACGGCTTCCGCTATGCGGTGGCGACGGAGAACACTGCGGAGCTCAAGAGCTTCACGGGGTGAGGTCCACCACCTCGGCGGCGCCGAGGCGGTCACCGAGGAAGCGCCCACCCACAGCGAGGAAGCGGGGCGCGTCGTCACTCACGGCAAACCGGTGAGTGGGTTTCCCTGCCGCGGGCGCCTCAATTCCCTGCCCTGTCAACGCGTCAGCAAGGGCACGCGCCGTCTCGGCGGCGCTGTCGATAAGCGTCACGTCCGGACCCATCACCCGCTGCAGCATGGGGGCGAGCAGCGGATAGTGAGTACAGCCGAGCACGAGTGCCCCGACGCCGGCGTCACGCACTGGTGCCAGGTATTCCTCCGCAATCAGTTCCGTCGCACGATGATCGAACCAGCCCTCCTCGACCAATGGCACAAACAGCGGGCAGGCACGCTGAATGACCTGCGTGGCGGGCGCCAGCGCGTGGATGGCGCGCACGTAGGCACCGCTCGCAACGGTGCCGGCGGTGCCGATGACGCCAATGCCCCGCCCTGCTGCTGCGCGCACGGCGGCGCGGGCACCGGGCTCGATGACGCCTATGACCGGCACCGGTGACTCGGCGCGCAGCGCGTCGAGGGCGTGCGCGGTGCTGGTGTTGCAGGCGATCACGACGGCCTTCACGTCCTGCGCGAGAAGCCAGTGGAGGATCTCGAGGCTGTAGCGCTGCACGGTCTCGGGCGACTTGGGACCGTAGGGGACGCGCGCGGTGTCACCGAAGTAGATGGTGGACTCGGCGGGCAGGCGCTGGTAGATGGCGTGCACGACGGTGAGGCCGCCGAGGCCGGAGTCGAAGACGCCGATGGGGAGATCGTTCACGGTACCCGCACGGGGAAAGAGACGCTGGCGGCGACGCCGCCGTGCGTGGGCTTGAGGGCGAGATCGCCGGGGAAATCCCAGAGGTGGGCGGAGACGTAGGCCTCGAGCCCGGCGAGCAGGTGATTGAGCGCGAGGATGACGATCCAATCCTCGCGTTCCTGGGACTTGTCGTGCACGGCGGTGGTATCGGTGGCGCGAGTGTACTGGAGCTCGCTGTTGGTCTTGAGGACCATGCCGAGGGAAACGCCCTCGACGGCGATGAAGATGCCGGCGGCGACGCCGCGGCCGAGCTTGGCCTGACCCCATCCGGGCACGAGGAGGGAGCGCCAGAGGGCACCGCTCGGGCCTATCGGCGCCTTCTTTGGGAGCGTCGCGAGTGAGTCAGTGAGGCTCGAGGGCGCCTCAGGACGTGAGGACGTGATGACGTGAGGACTTGAGGTGTCGGAGGGGGAGATGGCAGCCACGGTGTCGGCGGCGATGGAATCGGTGGCCGGGGCGACGGTGACGGAATCCTGTGCCGCGAGTGGCGCCGGTTGGGTCGACAGCAGCGCCCAGGTGAGGAGGGCGATGGGGGCGAGGAGGGCGCGCGGCATGGCGCGGAGTCTATATGAGGGGGCGCGTGAAGCCCAGCGCTGCTTGACTGGTGCTTGAGGGGCGGGCCGGAGAATGGGGTGTGTCATCACCCACACCCCGGAGGTTACGATGCGAGTGAATGCCCTGTTCCTGCTCGCGGCTACTGCGTGTTCGTCGGCGAGCGAGCCGACGGCTTCCTGCGCCCCGGGCGAGCGGGTGGAGGTGGTGGCGAGCCCCGACGTGGCTCCGCGGTTCACCTGGTCGCCCAACTGCATTGCATATCGGCTGGAGGTATATCCCACTGGCAGCGAAACTGTGACCTGGTGGACCGAGGGTTCAGTGTCTTCCGGCGTGCGGTACGGCGAGCTGCCGCCGGGTGCAACCGGGAGCGCAGCGCAACCGCTGGTACCGGGCACGGCGTATACGGTGGCGGTGATTCGCCGAGGCTCGGATGCGGAGTCCTACTACTATGAGACGATTGGCCAGCAGGAGTTTGTGCAGGGGCGCCAAAGACCCGGTAACGTCCTCGAGGAGACATCCTGAAAATCTGGATCGATGCAGACGCGACGCCGCGGGACGTGAAGGAGATCGTGTTCCGGGCGGCAAAGCGACTTGGGGTACCGACGGTACTGGTGGCGAACCAGCAGCTGCGGCCGCCGGCGAACAATCCGCTGGTGACGGCGGTGTGGGTCGATGGCGGGGCGGACGTAGCGGACCAGCATATCGTGGCGGAAGCGGTGCCGGGCGACCTGGTGGTGACGCAGGATGTGCCGCTTGCGGCGCTGCTGGTGCCGAAGGGAGTGACGGTGCTGGACCCGCGGGGGGAGGAGCACACGAGTGAGACGATCGGTGAGCGGTTGTCGGTGCGGGACTTCATGGAGCAGGCGCGGATCGCGGGAATGGTGACGGGTGGTCCGGCGCCGTTCGGTGCGGGGGACAAGCAGGCATTTGCGGGGGCGCTGGATCGTGCGTTGACGCGGTTGTTGCGGGGCCGGTCGCAATAAGTCGTTCGGCCCTGCGGCGATTGGATGACGGAGAGCTTGGCCCCCAGGAGATCACTGCATTCTTGACTGACCTCGCTGAACGTGGTCGGGTCAGCGAGTCCACCCAGACCCAGGCGCTGAGCGGGATCCTCTTCCTCTACCGCGCGGTACTCCGCCGCGACGTCGGGTGGCTCGATGGTCTTGTCAGGGCCAAGGCACCGGAGCGGTTGCCCGTCGTCCTCACGCGCGATGAGGTGGGCGTCGTGCTCGACGCCATGAACGGCGCCAGCCGGCTGGCGGCGGAGCTGCTCTATGGCAGTGGCCTTCGGCTCATGGAATGCCTTACTCTCCGCGTGAAGGACGTTGACTTCGAGAGGGGCCAGCTCACGCCGCAGGGGGAAGGGAGCGAAGGACCGGGTGACGATGCTGCCGAGGGTGATGCAGCCGGCGCTGCGGGAGCATCTCGCGGTCGTGAAGGAGCAGCACCTGGCCGATGTTGCGCGTGGGGTCGCGGTCCCGTTGCCGGAGGCGATGGAGCGGAAGGGAAAGGGTGCGGCGACGGCGTGGCCCTGGTGGTGGGTGCTTCCGGCGGGGCGCCGATACGTGCCTGGGGGAAGAGCTCACGCCAGGCAGTGGCGCATGTACCTGCACCCGACCGTCATCCAGCGCGCAGTGACCCAGGCAGGGCAAGTGTCGGGCCTGCCGCACCGGGTGACGTGTCATACCTTCCGGCACTCATTCGCGACGCACCTCCTGGAGGATGGTTAGGACATCAGGACGGTGCAGGAACTGCTTGGACATCGGAGTGTGACGACCACGATGATCTACACTCACGTGCTCAATCGGGGTGGGTTGGGGGTGCGTAGTCCGCTGGATCGGAGATAGGTCAATCGACCCATACTACAGCACTGCCGATGCAGCGCCGTTCTGGCAGATCGTAGTACCGGTGCGTAACATCAATGTGGGTGGGGAGATGCTTCGCGTTGTTCGGGAGCGATATGTAACGAAGACGCTTCTGCTGTTGAGTGCGGCACAAACAAACGCAGTACATGTGATAGTTAGGCCGCATACGACCTTGGAGGCGCCATGCAGCTAATCGGTATCGCCGCCTTCGCAATCGTTCCGATCACGTTTGCGGTGGTCGCCGGCATCTATTATCGGCGCGGCCTGAAGGACCGCGCGCGGGTGCTTCTGCTTTTGGCCGCCGCAGTTGCCACCGCACAGGTGAGTCGACTCGGCGATAGTCGACTGGTCGACGCCGTCAGCATCGTGCTGACGCTATCAGTACTGGTCATGGCCTGGCGGTACCACCGCAACCGCTTGGCTGGGACGGCGGCCTAACAAGCACATGGTGGCTGTCAGCCGCGGGTATTGGTGCGGCACGAGCGCGGCCAGTGCTGAGAGCCTGTTGAGTCGCCGCGCTCGCGCCGCGACCGCGGCCGCAGCACATGTGCAACGCGTTATGCAGCATCCGGAGGTCTGCTCATTGCGGAGCCTAGTGCTGTGGTTGGCGATGGCCTCGACGCTCCCTCGGGAGGCGCTCTCTCAGTCAGCTGGGATTAAGCCGCTAACGCCCCCACTCGCAGCCGGGCAGGAATGGCACTATCACACGCGGCCTGGCGAAGACTCTTCAACGCTCGTCATACTGCGGATAGAGGCTGACTCCTCCCTTGGCGCGGTCGTTCATATTGCGGTTCATGGTCTTCACATCAACAATCCTCGGCGCCCGGACGGGGAGAGTACGGAGTTGCCTCATGCCCCGATCTCCAGAACAGCCCTCCTTGCCAGCCTGACAACTCTAGCGACCGTTTCCGTTCGTCTACCGGACTACGAGGCCGGCTATCAAGAGTGGGTGAGGGCGCGAGGGGGGGTGTTCACCATTCCGGTGGCCGAGATCGTCGCGTACGTAGAGAGGGCACTCAGAGATCCGTAACGGCATCCTCTGTATGTTGCAAAAACGACTGAGCGCCGTCCACTTGCTGCATAACACGCACATGGTGGCTGGCGGCCGCGGGTATAGGTGCGGCACGAGCGCGGCCTGTGCTGACCGCTCTTTCAGCCGCCGCGCTCGCGCCGCCACCGCGGCCGCAGCACATGTGCCACGCGTTATGCGGCAACACGGAGGAGACATGGAGCAAGATCGAGCCGAGCGCACGCCACTCAACGCCCCAGGCCCGTTCTTCGTCCTCAAGGATCAGTGCATTGCTTGCCTAGCTCCTGAGGCTGAGGCCCCGGAACTGATGGCGTTCGACGATCACGCGGGCACCTGCTATTTCCACCGGCAGCCGGCCACGGAGGAGGAGCTATCGCATGCGATCGCGGCGGTGGCCGTTGCGTGCTGCGACGCCGTGCGGTACGGCGGATCGGACCCGGCCGTCCTAGCACGCCTCTCTGGGTATCGGTTTCGCTAAGTTGTCGTGCTCAGAGCTCCAGGCTCTCTGCCGCATAACAAGCACATGGTGGCTGCCGGCCGCGGACCTTGGTGCGGCACGAGCGCGGCCTGTGCTAGAAGCCTGTTGAGTCGCCGCGCTCGCGCCGCCACCGCGGCCGCAGCACATGTGCAACGCGTTAGGCAGCGCGCAAGGGGCGCGACTTGTCTAAGGGAGGACTGTGATCAGAACTCCATGTCTCCTGAGCGGGCTTCTGGTTCTCGCCGGAGCGGCCATGCCACTTCGCGCGCAGTCAGACAGCGTTCGGGTTGTTCCGCTCGCAGCACTAGCGGTGCAACCGACTCGCTTGAACAAGCCTCAAATGAACTATCGGCGCGGTGGGCCGGCTGAGGTGGTACTGACCTATATCATTGATACGTCAGGTGCGGTCGAACCGAGCTCCGTGCGAATTATCTCCGCCACTGACACCGGCTACGCGCGGGCGGCCAGCGACCTGGTGCGGAAGGCTGTCTTCTCTCGCAGCAGCTATGATGGAGCACCAGTGCGCGTCCTGGTCCAGCAGCGTATCGAGTTCACTGTGAGTATGGATGGGGCACCAAAGCCCCACTAGGGCGCTGCCTAACAAGCACATGGTGGCTGTCAGCCGCGGGTACTCTTGCGGCACGAGCACGGCCTGTGCTAAAAGCCTGTTCAGTCGCCGCGCTCGCGCCGCGACCGCGGCCGCAGCACATGTGCAACGCGTTATACCGCAGTAAGGAGAATCGATGGGCGCTTGGTTCTGGGTCTATGTAACGTCGACACTCGGAGCGAGCGCGCTGCTGCTTAGAAGTCTGGCACCGGGCGCGGCGGCCCTGGTGCACGAGCCCCGAATCCGAGCGGCACTGGTGTGGTCTACGCTTTCCGCGCTGACCGGCCTTCTGGTGTGGACCGTCCTGGCGTGCACTGTCGGAGTGCTACTCCAGGGCCAGGGATTGCTCGAGCTGAGATTTCTCGGCGCATGCCTGCTGACCTCGGCATACTTCGCGGGCTTTGTCATCCTGCTACTAGCTCCAGGCTACATCCTGGCCTACTGCCTCTACGTTAAGTACGCGCCACGCTTCGCGCCGGTTCGCCCCAGCCGCACATGGCTGGCGGGCTTGGCATTGGCGCTCGCTTTGCCCGGTACCCTGGCAGTAGTGGCATCATTCGCAGGGGTGTCGGAAGTGACGAGCGCTTGGCGCTGGCCAGAAGCGCTGCGTGTCTTGCCTGTCGCTCTGCCCGCCTTCTGGGCGGCAACCTACGTCCCGCGGCGTCTGGTATCCGCGCTGCGACCAGAGCTTATCGAAGGCGCAGAAGTGCAGCATCTCGCGTCGATGGCCGCTGCGGTATAACACGCACATGGTGGCTGTCGGCCGCGGGTACTGATGCGGCACGAGCGCGGCCTGTGCTAGAAGCCTGTTGAGCCGCCGCGCTCGCGCCGCCACCGCGACCGCAGCACATGTGCAACGCGTTATTCGGCACAACGAGACCGGAGTGATGTTACGCGTCCTTTGACGATCCGTGCGCGCTCTGCCCTCACCTATGGCCTCACACTCGTCGTGGGCGTGACGAGTGGCCTAGGAGTGCGACAGCTCGCACCCGGTGTGGAAGGTGCATTCCTCGCTGGGGTGGCACGCTGGGGAGTGATATTCGGCGGTTCATGGCTTCTCTCGTACGCCAGCTGGATGCGCTGCCGGCTCTGCGGGACGCGGTTTACTCAGAACTTCTGGGAGTACGTGGCGCCGCTCCCCGCTTGCCGCAAGTGTAACGTTAGTCCGGGCATCAGGACTACAAGTGCAGCGACTATTGATCGGATGCTCTTTGATCGCTTCGGCCTGTGGGGAAAGCCAGGCGAGGAAGTCGCCCCTGAACTCCGCAGCATCACCGTGCAGGACAAACGGCGCCGGGTACCGTACCTGCGTCGACTGCGCGCGGAGCTGGAGCAGAGCGGGTTGAGTCAATACGATCGTCAGCGACTGGTCGCGCGTATCGATCGGGAACTGTCCGCCGTTGATGGTACCAGCGCGGCTCTGCCCTCGGAGATCGATGGGCGTGCCGTATAACACGCACATGGTGCTGCCGGCCGCGGGTACTCGTGCGGCACGAGCGCGGCCTGTGCTAAGAGCCTGTTGAGTCGCCGCGCTCGCGCCGCCACCGCGGCCGCAGCACATGTGCAACGCGTTATGTCGCGGCCGGCCGTGAAGGCGAACAGCTGTTGAACGTCTGACCCCTAGGACAAACGTCCTATGTGTCTGGCTCTAGTGGCGGGAGTCCCGTCCGGCACAGTACCATCAACCATCACGACAACGCAGGCATCAACGAGCTCGAGCACTGGCACCATTGGTAGCTGGCATGATTGGTTGCCTGGTTCCTCGCAAGAGCTCAAGCATCGGGACGTAGGTAGCGGCGCGTTGGTGCCGTTCCTGGCATCTCCAGCGTCACTATCAGAAATGCGAGCCAAGCAGCATGAGCGGTCAGGTTCCGTAGCTATCTCACGGTCGATCGCGCCGCGAACATAACACGCACATGGTGTTGTCGGCCGCGGGTGGTTTTGCGGCGCCAGCGCCGCCCGTGCTACCAGCTCTTTCAGCCGCGTCGCTGGCGCCGCCACCGCGGCCGCAACACATGTGCAACGCGTTATGCCGCCAAGTGAGATCGAATGAAGCGACCATGGGTCCTAGTCTGGTTCGTTACCGCCTGCACTGCGGCGCCCGATACGGCCGAGCTCACGCTTGCCCGCGACGTGCTCAGCGCGCAGCCCGCGGAGTCACTTGAAGTCGCGGCTCTCACTCGTCTCCCCGCCCTCGGCGCGGACTCGGTGACATGGTGTCGCGATCATAGCAACAATGGCGTGAGCGCCGAGCTGCTCGGCAGCTTCTGGGCTTCCAATCAGCAGCGAGCCCGTTTCCCCGTTGAATTCGCTGTTTCCGGCAAGCAGGTGCGTCTCACCGAGGCTGCACTACCGAAGGCGGCAGGGCAGAATCGCATCTACTTGTCTCGCGCCGCCTTCAATGGCGCCCAGGACTCCGCCCTGATTGAAGTCTCGGTGCTCTGTGGCCCGAAGTGCGGTCAGAGTTCCCTCGATTTGTTTGTGCGTGGCCCGGAGGGCTGGACGCAGAGCGCGTCCCTCGATGGCGCCATATACTAGGATCGGTCATGGGGGCGGCATAACAAGCACATGGTGGCTGGCGGCCGCGGGTACTCTTGCGGCACGAGCGCGGCCTGTGCTAGAAGCCTGTTCAGTCGCCGCGCTCGCGCCGCCACCGCGGCCGCAGCACATGTGCAACGCGTTATACCGCACAGACGGAGGTCCATTTGCGTGGCAGGATTCCGTTGAGCGTCGCCTCTGTGCTGTGTGTCGCATCGACCGCTGCCGCTCAAACGGACGGCCAGGTGCCGCTAGATGTCGAGACAGTCATCTCGGGCGGCTACTGGCAGGTTGACGATTCAGCGCATGGCTCGTTTCGAGTCATCATCGAAACCGGTGGCTTTGAGCACCTTATTTCGGAGGCCCGTGTGGAATGGGTGGCGGAGCCAACGGAGTCCGATACACCGTCGCGCCTTCTAGCAACCGCGCCGCTCACGGAGACCACCGGTGGAGGCGTCCATCTCGTCAACCCGGTTCTCGTGCGGGAAGACAAGCGGTGGATCCTCACCATCGAGGCGGTCAACACGCATTGTGATCCTGTGGGCATCGACCGGTGGCGTGTGGCGCTCGGTGCTCCAGGCAGCCTAACGGTGCTGGGTAGCACTCCGGTGCAAGCTGGCTGCGACTAGTGTGCGGTATAACACGCACATGGTGGCTGGCGGCCGCGGGCGGTTCTGCGGCGCCAGCGCCGCCAGTGCTGACAGCCTGTTGAGTCGCGTCGCTGGCGCCGCGCACCGCGGCCGCAGCACATGTGCAACGCGTTATGTGGCAATCGGGTTTCCGTCGCGGGTGGGGGCTGGGCTAGATTTGGGCTAGGAGGCTACCATGACCAAACTGCTCGAGAAGGCATTCGCCGAAGCGGCCAAACTCCCTGCCGAGGCCCAGGATGCGCTCGCGGCCGCGATCCTCGATGAGGTCGCCACCGAGCCGCTCTGGGATGACAGTTTCCGTCGTCGTCCGGATGCCTTGGCAAAGCTCGCGGATGAAGCCCTCGGAGAATTGCGTGGCGGACAGACCCAGCCGCTCGATCCCGACCGGCTTTGACCTCGCGCACCACCCGTCGGTTCCGCGAGGCGCTGGCGGCGTTGCCTATTCACGTCCGGGCTCAGGCGCGCCTCGCCTATCAAACATTCGCCCGCGATCCCAGTCATCCCGCCTTGCGGTTCAAGCAGGTCCACGCGCAGCGTCCGATCTACTCGGCGCGCGTCGGCCTCGGGTATCGGGCGCTCGCCGTGCGTGAGGGCGAGGACCTGGTGTGGTTTTGGATCGGCTCGCATGCGGAGTACGATCAGCTGTTGAGGCGACTTTAGCGCCACATAACAAGCACATGGTGAGCTGTCGGCCGCGGACCTTGGTGCGGCGCCAGCGCCGCCTGTGCTAGGTGCTCTTTCAGTCGCGTCACTGGCGCCGCGCACCGCGGCCGCAGCACATGTGCAACGCGTTAGGCCGCAACCATGCTTCACTTTGCACGGTCGGAGATTGCGTGAGCATCACTGGCGCGTTGATCCTAGGATTCTTCGCCACCATCTGGTGGATCGTCGGCCTGCAGATCGCTGACCACAGCCCAGCGCTGGTGTACCCCCTGCCGCTTCTTGCCGCAGTCGCGCTCGCTGGTGTCGCCTGGCGCCTGGTGCACCGCCAGCAAGCGACGCCGGAGGCTACCGTCGACGCAAACGAACACGCGCGACGAGACAAGCTAGTCGCGTGGGCGAGCGCGTTGGAGGGCCTCGCACTCTTCTTCGTTGCTGGCGTGCTGCTCCCGAGCACCGGACACCGAGACCTTACAGTGTCGGCGGTTGCCCTCATCGTCGGAGCCCACTTCGTGCCACTCGCGCGTGGGCTACTGGCACCGGCATACTACGCCACTGCCGCTGCCCTCATGGGACTGGGGCTCGTCGGCTTGGGCATCATCGACTTGGACGCGCGCATCACCCTCGTCAGTGCTGGAGCAGCGGTCGTCCTCTGGCTGACCGCGGCCTGGGTGCTAAAACGCCTTGCAGGCTCGCGCGCGCCTGGGTTCCACCGCCCTGCGGCTTAACTAGCGCATGCAGCTGACGAGGCCCCGCTCTATCTGCGGCGGCCGGCATTTGTGATCCACGCGGCGTCTCATAGATTCTGGAACCTGCCCCAAGAGAGGGTTCATGGCAGCTTCGACCACCCCTGACAAGATCCTCGATGCCGTGCGGCAGCTGCCGCCGGACGCGACCGTCGAGGATGCCATCGAGCGCCTCCTATTCCTTGCCAAAGTCGAGCGCGGCTTGGCCCAGGCCGACGCCGGCCAGACTGATTCCCCATGAGGAAGCGAAGCGCCGGCTCCTGGGATGACCCCGGTTGAGTGGACCCCTCAGGCGCTCGACGACGTTCAAGCCATTCGCGAGTACATCGCACGCGACTCCGCGCAGTACGGCGAGTGGATGGCGCAGCGGTTCAACGAGGCGGCGATCCTGATCGAGGATCCAGATCACTCGGCTCGCGAGGAGCGGTTCATCCTCCTCGGCCTGAGTGCACTGACCCGGCTCCTGGTCGTGGTCCATGTCTACCGGGAGCGCGACGACACGATTCGGCTCATCTCGGCACGTAAAGCAACCCGTTCAGAGCTCACGCAATACGGCGCACGGTGGGAATCATGAGGAAGGAATACGATTTCTCGAAGGGCGGGCGGAACGTCTACGCCAAGCGCCTCAAGCGGTCGGTGACGATCCGGCTCGATGAGGCCACCATTGCCTACTTCAAGGCCTTGGCCACGGACACCGAGATCCCGTACCAGACGCTCATTAACCTGTACCTGCGGGATTGCGCCGCGCAGGGGCGGAAGCTGGCCATGCACTGGCGCCCCGTCCGGTCCGGCGCAGCCTAACAAGCACATGGTGAGCTGTCGGCCGCGGGTATTGATGCGGCACGAGCGCGGCCCGTGCTAGGAGCCTGTTGAGCCGCCGCGCTCGCGCCGCGACCGCGGCGGCAGCACATGTGCAACGCGTTAGGCCGCAGGCAACCGCTTGCGAAGACAAGACGGAGATAGGCGCAGCCCTGCTGCAGTCTTCCATGACGGGAATTGCCTTTCATAGATGATGCGCAGCGCTCCGGCACAGCAGCTTGGCTTCTTTGGTCGGGTCTATCTCAATGGCCCGCCAAGCTTCTCAGAACTTGCCCACGACCTCGCGCAGCATGCCGAGGACGGCGGGTCCATCGGTGACGACGGGCGCGCTGTGCGCTCCTATCGTTGGCAGGCGCGCCGCATGCGGCGGGCTGAGCAGATGCAGCGCTACCAACCAACACGCTTCTGGCATTTCATGTGGACGTACGGCCTCAAGAACATTGCGGCTTGGGCCGCCGTACTAGTTGTTGGCTGGCACGTCGTTGGCTCCACGATCTGGCGTGATGGCAGCGACATTAGCGTGGGCTCGGTCGCAATGTTCTTCCTCATAGCTATTGGCATCGGCGTCACCGCAGCACTTGCCTCCCGCTCAAGCGCCATTCGGGACATTGCGTGGGCGAGCAACTTCCGCACAATGTTCATGGAAGAACAAGCAATGCTCTTGCGGCCAGGTGGCTTCGATGGCTGGCGTCTAGTGAAGGACGGTCCTCAGGACTGGGTACTTGTCCAGGCTCCAATAGATCAGCCATAGCGCCTGCGGACCTGCGAGCTCTTTGTGCAGTTGCGGCCTAACAAGCACATGGTGGCTTTCGGCCGCGGGTGATTCTGCGGCGCCGGCGCCACCCGTGCTAGGAGCTCGTTCAGTCGCGTCGCCGGCGCCGCGCACCGCGGCCGCAGCACATGTGCAACGCGTTATGCGTCAGGACGGGGGTACGTCGAGATCCTTGCAGATCTTGCGCGCGAGCAATTCATTGATCTCGCGATGGCGGGGTACGGTGGTCACTCTACGCGCTGCCCGGTTCAAGAAAACCGAGTGGTTGCCACCTTCTCGAAGAAGTTCACAGCCGTGCGCCAGCAGGTGGCGCACGAGATCAACGCGCTTCACGCCGTGAGGCGGAGCGGCTCGCGAATCACATCCGCCGTGCCAAGCTCCAGCTCGGCCAGGGCGCGGTTCGCTTCGAGCACCAGCTCGACGGCTTCCTGCAGGTTCACGCGTGCCTCATCCAGGGTAGCTCCCTGCGTATTGGCGCCGGGCAGCTCCTCAACGAAGCCGACATACCCTTCCGGGACTTTGCGGAAGACTGCCGTGAACTGAATTTGCATATGGCCTCCTTAGGACCAGTGGAATCTATGCTGGTGCGGGCCTGACGCATAACACGCACATGGTGGCTGTCGGCCGCGGGTTGTTGATGCGGCACGAGCGCGGCCCGTGCCAAGAGCCTGTTCAGTCGCCGCGCTCGCGCCGCCACCGCGGCCGCAGCACATGTGCAACGCGTTATGCAGCAATGCCAAACATTCTCGAAAGCGGAGTAAATGCAATTTCAGGCGCCGTTTGACGAAGCTGAGTACCTCCGGGCACACCGGGCCGTTCAGCGCGTTTGCGGAGGCAATAAGCTCACGCTCCTGCTTGCGTTCGGGTTTCCGCTTGGCTTGACGCTCTTCTCCTTGTTCCTCGGCGGCCTCCTGCAAGGGCATGTCCGATGGGATCGTGTTCTCATCTGGCCTTGGTTCTTCTTTCCGCTGTTCACGTACTTCGGCATTCCGTGGATCACGCGCTGGTCGATCAAACGGGCCATGAAGCAGAATCATCGGTTACGTGGCCAGATCACGCGCGAAGTAACTGCGCAAGGCTTAGAATGCCGCGATGATGGGACGTCAGCGAAGTTCGAATGGCGGGCCATCGAGCGCGTCGTTGAGACCGAAGAGTTCTTCTTGTTCTTCTATACTGCAAAGTGCGCGTATTTCATACCGCGGCGAATGGTTCCGGATGTCGATCTTGCCCCGTTGCGAGCGCTCGTAAGGAGGCATGTGGGTCAGGTTGAGCTACTCGACACACCTGAAACTGTTGCTGCATAACACGCACATGGTGAGCTGTCGGCCGCGGATTCTGGTGCGGCACGAGCGCGGCCTGTGCTAGAAGCCTATTGAGCCGCCGCGCTCGCGCCGCCACCGCGGCCGCAGCACATGGGCAACGCGTTATGCTGCAACTAGGATCTCAATGAAATCGAGCTCACCGCTCCTGCTTTCGGAAGCACTGCCTCAGCTCTCAGGCGAGTTGGATAGGCTCCTTCGCGCAGAGAATCGCCCCGAGCTTGCGGATCAGCTCTCGTCTCTTCGAATCGTAGATCGCTGCAGGTGCGGGGACGACTTTTGCGCGACTTTCTACGCGAAAGCGCGATCGGATGGTGCGTGGGGCCCGGATCACGAGACCCTTGCGTTGGACGAAGTAGCCTCCGGCATGCTCAATGTCGATGTCGCCGGAGGCCGCATTGTAGCAGTCGAGGCCTTATTCCGCGACGACGTTCGCGCACGCCTTATACAGTTGCTGGGCTAGTCCCGCGGCCCTGCAGCATAACAAGCACATGGTGAGCTGTCGGCCGCGGGTCTTGGTGCGGCACGAGCGCGGCCTGTGCTGAGAGCCTGTTGAGCCGCCGCGCTCGCGCCGCCACCGCGGCCGCAGCGCATGTGCAACGCGTTATACAGCACGACGGGGTGGCGGGGCTAGATTCCTAGGGTCTGCCACTCTCCCAGAGGGCCCCATGACGTTCAATATCGAAATCGACCAGGAAGCCGACGGTCGCTGGATCGCCGAAGTGCCCGAGATGCCGGGGGTTATGACTTACGGCGTGACCCGTACGGATGCTGTGGCCAAGGTTCAGGCCCTGGCGCTGCACGCCTTGGCTGAACGCATGGAAGCCGGCGAAGCCGTGCCCGAACTCCTCACGGTGTCCTTCCTGGCCGCATGAGCACGTGGGGCGCCGCCAAGGCGCGCCGCGTCTTCGCCGCGTTGGTGCGGCTCGGCTGGAGCATCAAGCGCGAATCAGGGTCCCACCGGACCCTCGCACACCCAGACTGGCCCGATTTCGTATTCGCCTTTCACGACACTGATGAGATTGGCCCGCGCATGCTGGCGCGCATCGCCAATGCATACCGGCCTGACCCCAAGCGACCTCTAGCGTCCGTGCTGTATAACACGCACATGGTGAGCTGTCGGCCGCGGGCGTTGATGCGGCGCCAGCGCCGCCTGTCCTAGGAGCCTGGTCAGTCGCGTCGCTGGCGCCGCGTACCGCGGCCGAAGCACATGTGCAACGCGTTATGCCTCACCACGGTCTTCCTTGCCTGCGCAGGGCTCCTTTAGCAGATTGCAAACATGTCGGCACCACTCGTGGACTTTTCGCATCTGACGCCGGATCAGCGCCTGGAGCTTATTGGCGAGCTCTGGGATAGCTTGGACCCGACGCGGACCCACGAACTGACGCCCGACGTTGCGGCGGAGCTTGACCGGCGTTCGGCGGAAGCGGAGCAGGACCCGGACGCTGGCCGCTCTTGGGCTGAAGTTCGGGACGAGTTGCGCCGCCGCCTGTAGGTGCGTCGCCTGGCGGTTCGGTCGGTGGCGAGCGCTGAGCTCGCACAAGCCTTCGAGTGGTATGCAGCGCGGTCACCGGATGTGGCCGCGCGTTTTCTTGATGAGCTCGACGCGACCATGGTCCGCATTGAGGAGAATCCTGAGGCGTGGCCGCTCGTCCGGGGTGAGCTGCGTCGGGCTGCCGTGATGCACTTTCCGTACGGCGTCTACTACCGGATCTTTCCGAAGGTCATCAGCATTCTCGGCGTGGTCCACGGCCGTCGGCATCCACGCCGCTGGATCCGTCGGAGTGAGGCATAACAAGCACATGGTGAGCTGTCGGCAACGCGTTATGCCTCACGGACAGTTGCCCGTTCACCTTTGAGATCCTAGGATTCAGCCATGGCCTCTTCGCCCGTGGACCTGTCCCGCCTGAGTGTATCCGAGCGGCTCGCGTTGCTCGAGGAGCTTTGGGACAGCCTCGCTTCCGAAGGCGCGGCTGCTCCGATCTCGCCTGCACTAGCCGCGGAGCTTGATCGTCGACTTGCCGAAATGGAGCGGGATCCGGATGCCGGGTCACCTTGGGAAGACGTCCGGGCGCGCATCGAGCAGCGCAGGCGCTAGTGCGGCGCCTCGTGATCCGCCCCATCGCCGAGGCGGACATCGACGAAGCACACGCCTGGTACGCCGCACGCTCTCCCCAAGCTGCGGCGCGTTTTCTTGATACGGTTGAAGTCACGCTCACGGCGATTCGCGAGCGACCGGAGTTCATTGTCCGCGTCCATGACACACTCCGGCGCGCCCTGCTTCCGAGCTACCCGTTCGGCATCTACTTCCACGTGGACTCAGATCGGGTCCGCCTCGTGGCGGTGGCGCATTCCCGGCGCCATCCGCGCCGCTGGATCCGACGACGTGAGGCATAACACGCACATGGTGAGCTCTCGGCCGCGGGCGGCTTGTGCGGCACGAGCGCGGCCCGTGCCAGCAGCTTGTTGAGCCGCCGCGCTCGCGCCGCGACCGCGGCCGCAGCACATGTGCAACGCGTTATGCTGCAAGCGAGGTTCGTCGTATGGTCACCTTTGTCATGTCCGCTTCGGTCGCCGTCGCGCTTGCCGTCGGCCACGCTGCCGCGGCACAAAGTGCAGGCCCCGGCACAGGTCCTGGGGGCATTGTAGGAATTGTCCGCGATTCCACAGGAGTGGCCCTGGCCACTGCGCTAGTTCAGATCTATGCTGTGCCCGGCCCGGAACTGCCCCTTCAGACCCTTGTGACCAACAGTGTGGGCGCATTCCGCGCGGACTCACTTCCGGCCGGCACATACGCCGTCGCGGTCGCGCTGATCGGGAACAGTCGCCGCACCGACACGATCGTCGTGCGCGAAGGCCGTACCGAGACTATCGCAGTGACGCTGCGGTCAGCTCCGCTCGTGCTGCAGGAGGTTGGTCGGGCACCAGGAGAGCGCGATGCGTCAGCACTGAAGCTGCGCTTTCGCACGATGCCCGAATCACACACCGGTCTTTGTAGCGGCGTGTACCTAGTCGAGACGACGGCAACGTCAATTCGGGTCACGGGGTTCACGGGCAGCGCGAATGCGCCACTGGACCTCCATGCCCGTGCCTATCGAGATGGCTCGGGGATCGTGTTGGATGTCATTCCCCAGCAGCAGGACATCGTCGTAATGATCACCGCCTGTGTCGAATGGGAGGCTCAGATGCCGAGCCTGCAGCCCGGGATCTATACACTCAATGTGCGCCAGGTCAGTGACCCTCGCGGCGTTGCCGAAGCACTAGTGATATTCAACGGCGTCGTTGATCTCCGGCACCCGGACACACTACTGGTTTCGCCACCGGCACAACGCTGAGGTCGACTCACCTGGCAGTGCAGCAGACTCGCTCAAGTCCGAGCCAGCTCAGCTACACCTCGGCATTCGATGGGGCTGGATACCCGTGAGCCGCGCGGTGGAGTGGGCTGATGTGGCCATCGCGGCACACACCGAGCCGCCCACCTGGATCATTGACGTTTCGTTGGCACGCCAGTCGGGTCCGGGAGAGATGGCGGCGCTCTTGGCGGTTGCGGCTCGGCTGGAGCATCAAGCGCGAATCGGGGTCCCACCGGACCCTCGCGCGCCCGGGCTGGCCCAATTTTGTCTTCAGGGTGACAACGTGACAGACCAACATCCCAATTTCATTCAAAGCTATTTTCACGGCACCAAATGCCATCTCGGCATCGGAGATCTTATCGTCCCCGGAAATGATGCCAATTACGGCGAACGGAAGGCAAAGTTTGTTTATGCGTCGTCGAACTTGAATGTGGCAATTTGGGGAGCGGAACTGGCTGTAGGCGATGGGCCCGGCAGGATCTACGTCGTTGAGCCCATGGGTACGATTGAGAACGATCCGAACCTTACCGACAAGAAGTTTCCCGGCAATCCGACGAACTCCTTTCGAGCACAGAAGGGTTTCAAGGTGGTGGCTGAAGTAAAGGATTGGGAGGGACATCCTCCTGACGAGATCAAAGCGGCTAGAGAACAAATCGACCTGGCCTTGAAGAACGGCGCTCCAATAATTGAAGACTAGACGTCCGTATATTGTGCGCTCCTGAATCGACTCACCGCCGCGCCGCCGCTCGAATGATGCTCTCCATCGCCTCCCGCTGCGTCCCGAACGTGTCGTCCACCACCTGCAGCGTCGGGATCGTGCCCGGCGAAAGATTGTACGTCGCCGGATCGAAATGACCGAACCCCTGCTCGTGCACGCCGCTGGAGCCGAGGCCGGGCGCAGGGCTGCTGAGATGCTGGAAGTTGCGGGAGTACACCTGCCAGCGCGGGCCGAGCCCCACCTGGAACATCGGGATGAAACCGTGGAGGGCGTCGTAGGGAAATTCGCCGATGCAGAGCACATCGGGATGGCGGAGGCGGAGCTCCTGCACCAGCTGGCGTGTACCGAGGTGCATGTCGCCGTTGCGCGCATTCACGTGCCCGGCGGAAATGTCGAGGAAGTAGGCGTCGACGCCATAGCGGACGATCACCTCATCGATCCGGGCAAGGAGATACTCGCGCCAACTGACCTCACCCACGTTCATGTACGCGAGCCATCCATCCTGGTGCCGGTCGTTGTTCCAGTCCACCCAATTGAGATTGTATACGTCGCCGTCGACCTTGGTCACCGCCCCGCCCTGAATGGCGGGCCAGCTGGGGAGCCGCCGGTTGGCCGCGTTGAGCCCGAACATCGGTGCCACGTGATAGCCGAGGCGCCGCGCCTCGGTGACGAGCTGGCGGAAGCCCGCTTCCCCACCCATCCGCTCGGCGGTGTGATAGGTGGGATAGTCGTAGTAGTACCGGCCGTCCCAGGCGGGAAGAAAGACCAGCACGCGTGACGGCGCGATCAGCGTCGCCATCCACCGCAGGATTTCCAACATGCCGGCGTAGTCGTTGAACATGTAGCCGGTGTAGTGCATGCCGTGGAGCGTGACGACCAGGGCGATGTCCCGGGCCCAGGCCGGCAGGTCGGCGCGCTCGCTCCACGGAACGAGCTGGAAGGCCTGTTGCAGGAAGGTGAAATGCGGTGCGAGCGCATCGTCCATGGTCGGGGCGCGGACCAGCCGCCAGCGGGGCACCGGCACCTGGTGATCGTTGCGCCAGGCGTCGTGCTCGTAGATCGCCTCGACCCGGTAGCCCTCCGCCCCCGGCTGCAGATAGAATCGCTTGGGCCGCACGCGCGAGTCGAGCGACGATACCGCGACAACGCTTCCATTCTCCCCCTGCACCGCCATGACCGGGGTGCTGATCACCTCGGCAGCTCCGGGACCGTGCAGGTCACCGGCGGCAAAGGGATACCCGGCGAGGATCTCGTCGTCCTTCCGGTCCCGGGCGTCACCCGCGCCGAGCGAGACCAGCCCGCGGGGGATGCCGCGGATGACCGTCGTGACCGTCTTCACCGGGCGGTCCATCATGGCAACGATGTCCCACTCGATGGCGTTTCCCTCGCGGTGGAACGTCACCGTGAGGCTGCCGGGCGCCGTTTCCTGGCCGCCGGCCCAGACGAAGCGGCTGCAGTGCAGCTGCAGCCCGCCGGCCACCGGAGTCACGGTCATCGCGTCGGCTTGGAGGCCGTAGGTGTTCTCGTCGCTGAAGACGAGGAACCCGAAGCGATAGCCGGCAAACTCCACCGATGGCTCCGGGAAGCCGAAGCTGAACTTCATGAACTCGTTGCCGCGGGGCGGCAGGAAGACGTCATCGGTCGAGCGGAGCGGTGTGATGGTTCCGTCGGCCACGGTGCACTCCGGTGATGCGGGAAGATCAGGCGGGGCGGACAGTCCAGTACACGGCGTAGCGCTCATCGAACAGACGGGAGAACGGGACAAGGGTGTAGTCGGTCTCCTGTCCCGTGACCTGGAATTCGAGCGGCCGGCCGGTCGGCCGGATCCAGCGCGCGAGGTTCCCGGCATCGCCGCGCAGCACCGGCGCCGGCGGGAGGTCGGGATCGCGGAACTCGGGCACGGTATACGGCGCCGTCGGGCCGGCGCGGCGATTGGCCTCGGTGATCCCGGCGGTCCCCAGCCGGCCGGCGAGCACCAGCGGGCCGTACATGATCGCGAGCAGCGAGGGATCGTCCGGCATCGGCGCCGAGTGGAGCGCCATGGGGAGCCGCAACTCCACCCGGTCGCCGGTGCGCCAGGTGCGGTCGATCACGGTGTAGCTCGCCGGCTGGTGCGGACCCGGCACTGGCCGGCCGTTCAGTTCCACCGTCGCTCCGGCGGCCCAATACGGGATCCGGAGCCGCAGCGCGAGCCGCACCGGGGTCGGCGCCTGCACGGTGAGCGTGATGTGGTCGAGCTCCGGGAAGCCGGTCGTTTGCGTGAGCGTGAGTCCGCGCTCGGGCCAGCGCAGCTCCGAGGGGATGTAGAGATTGACCCAGAGGCCCGCGTCGTCGTGGAAGTAGATGCTGTCGCCCGCCTTGGCGAAGTTCTCCACCCCGGTGCCGTGGCAACACCAGAAGTCCTGGCCCGGCGTGCCGAAGAGCTTCCAGTAGCCCGAGGCCAGGGGCAGGTAATAGAGCTTCTGGCCGTCCGCCGGGTGCTGGGTACCCAGGATGCCGTTGAGCAGCAGTCGCTCGTAGAAATCGGCGTAGCGCGCATCGGGCGACCAGCCGAAGAGCTGCCGCGTGAGCTTGAGCATGTTGTAGCTCACGCAGGTCTCCTCGGTCTCCTGGCTGAGCGAGGCCGCCAGCTCGTCCGGCTTGCCCACCCATCCCTCGCCCGAGGTCGTTCCGCCGGTGGCGTACGACCGGTGCTGCGCTACATCCTCCCAGAAGTACTCGCAGATTCGCCGCGACTCGGCGTCGCCGATCGCATCGTAGCGACAACCCTCGCCGATGACCTTGGGGATCGTCGTGTTGCCGTGGACGCCCGCCAGTTCGTCGCGCCCTGCCGCCATCGGCGCCAGGATGCGCTGGTGCCGGAACTGGTCGCCCAGCGCGTAGTACTCCGTCTTGCCGGTGGCGTCGCCCAGGTCGTAGAGCGTGGCCACCATGCCGCCGTGCTCAACGTTGAGCATCTTCTGCTGCGCCGTGGCATCCAGGGTCGCCATCCAGCGACTGGTCCACCCCGCCATCCCCTCCGCCACGCCGAGCGCCGTGCGGTTACCCGTGAGGGTGTAGGAGTCGAGCATGCCGGCCATCAGCTTGTGCCAGGTGTAAAACGGCGCCCACACACGGCCGGAGTTACGGAGGCGGTCGAAGAACGCCACGGGAAAGGCGCTGAGGTAGCCGTCGCCGTTGGCCTGCTGGCAGGTGGCCAGTCCGGACACCATGAGCGCCCCGCGCGCGGCAACGTCCTGCTCGCCGGTGCGCGACCCCAGGAGGGCACAGGCCGAGAGATAGTGCCCGACGAAGTGGCCGCGGAGCTCATTGTCGGGGGCCTCCCAACCGCCGTAGGGTATTGCGCTGGTACTCAGGCCCGCGGTGGTGCGGAAGCTGTAGAGCAGGCGGTCGGGGTCGAGTGAGAGGAGATAGCGGCGGTTGACGTCGAGCGCATCGGCCCATTCACCGGCGCCGAGTCGCACCTGTCCGAGCGGAAAGGGCGATGCGCTGAGCGCGGCGGGGGGAGCGCCAGGACGCCAGGCCGGCAGCCGAAGCAGCGGCACAGCGGCGAGGACGCGGAGCAAGTCGCGTCGGGAGACCATGGGCGCCGGGAAGATGTGAGTGTCTAAGTTACGTTCCCGATACCGCGGAGTTCAACCTCGATGGAGCGCAGAGGAATACACATGGTCGTGCCAGGAGGAAGCTCCGCCATCGTCATCGGTGCTACCGGGTTGGTGGGCGGCGAGTGTATCCGGCAGCTCGCGGCACATCCAGGGTTTGAGCGCGTCACCGCGCTGGCCCGCCGAGCGCTCCCCTCCGACCTTGTGGCCGCGAAGGTGAAGACGGAGCTGGTCGACTTCGACCGGCTTGATGCCCGGCCGGACGTCTTCCAGGCCACCCACCTGTTCTGCGCCCTGGGCACCACCATCAAGCAGGCCGGCAGCCAGGACCGCTTCCGCCAGGTCGACTTTGAGTACCCCTTGCGCGCGGCGGAACTCGCCCTGGCCGCCGGCGTACGCCACTTCCTCCTGGTCAGCAGCGTCGACGCCAACCCTGCGTCGCGCAGTTTCTACCTGCGGGTGAAGGGCGAACTCGAGGTCGCCATCGAGGGCCTCGGCTTCCGCTCCGTCACCGTCGTGCGTCCGTCGCTGCTGCTGGGTGACCGGAAGGAATTTCGGTTGACGGAGGAATTGGCCAAGCGGTTGTCCTGGGCCTTCCCGCGCAAGTATCGGCCGGTGCACGCGCGGGACGTGGCAGCGGCACTCGTGGCCGCCGCCGCGGAGGACAGGCCCGGGTTGAACCTCATCGAGAATCCAGCGATCGCTCTCCACGAAAGGATTCCCACGTGACCGTCTTCTCCGATTCCGTTGTTGCCCAGGTCTTTGCTGACTACGAACGTCGCATGGCGGAGGAGGAGGAGAAAGCGAAAGCCCTTGGAGATGCCTTCTTCGGGCGGATCGACGAATTCCTGCTGGCGGTCGGCCCGGAAGTTGGAGCCTTCCTGCACAGCCTGGTCGCTGCCAAGCGCCCACGCCGGATCCTCGAGCTCGGTACGAGCTACGGGTACTCAACGCTATTTCTTGCTGATGCGGCCAGGCAGGTGGGCGCGTCGCTCGTCACGATGGAACTGGCCGACTACAAGCAAGCCTACGCCAGGAAGGCGATCGAGCGGGCGGGACTGTCGAGCGTTGTTGACTTTCGATTGGGCGATGCGGTCGAAATGATCCCTGCCGACCCCGGCTCCTTTGACGTGGTGCTGCTGGACATCTGGAAGGATCTGTATGTGCCTTGCCTGAAAGCTGTCTATCCGAAGCTGGCAGATGAAGGCATCCTCGTCGCCGACAACATGATCGAGCCTGCGGTGTGGCGCGATGAGATCAGGCGTTATCGCGCCGCCGTCCGGGAGTTGCCCGGGATGCAGACGTCCCTGCTGCCCATCGGCAACGGGATAGAACTGTCCGTGAAGTGGCAGGCGGGTAATACCAGGCTTTAGCGTTTCCGCCAGCGCCCCCCTTCCCCCTTGCGTGCTACTTCGGCGCGTGTATACTGAACCATATGGTTCAGTATACACAGACCCGCTTCGATGGCTCGTTCGCCGCGCTCTCCGATGCCACCCGTCGTGGGGTCCTGGAGCAGCTCGGGCGTTCAGACGCCTCAATCACGGACCTTGCCGACAAATTCCGCATGACCCTCACGGGCATGAAGAAGCATGTCGGCGTCCTGGAGCAGGCGGGGCTGGTCAGCACGGAGAAGGTCGGGCGCGTCCGGACCTGCCGGCTCGGCCCGCGGCGACTGGAGGAGGAAGCTGCATGGCTCGAGAGATACCGCCGGCTCTGGGACGCGCGCTTCGACGAGCTGGACAAGGTGGTTGAGGAGCTAAAACGGAAGGAGAAGGTCCATGGACGCAAGAAGAGAGACTGAGGTTGCCCCGATGAAGAATCGCACGACGGTGGAGCGGACGTCCGAGCGTGAAGTCGTGGTGACGCGGACTGTCAACGGGCCGGCGCGCCTCGTGTGGGAGGCGTGGACCAAGGCCGAGCTGTTCCGGCAGTGGTGGGTGCCGAAGTGGATGGGAATGTCCCTGCTTTCATGCGAACTGGATGTTCGTGTGGGGGGCACATACCGCCTGGTGTTCGCACACGGGGACTCAACGATGGCGTTCTTCGGCACGTACACGGAGGTAGTGCCGCACTCGCGCCTCGTCTGGACCAATGCGGAAAGTGACGAGGGCCCCATCACGACCGTGACCTTCGCGGAAACGGGCGGCAAGACGCTGCTGGTCATGCGCCAGATGTATCCCTCGAAGGAAGCGCTCGACGCCGGCGACGGGGCGTCGGATGCGATGGCACAGACGTACGAGCAACTGGACGAGCTTCTCGCCACCCTGGGCGCGACGTGAGCGCGATATCGAATGCGACTTTTGCCGACGTCAATGGCCAGCACATCTTCTACAGCGTGCACGGCGCCGGCAAGCCGCTGATTCTCCTTCACGGGGGCATCACCCCGGACAGCTTCGGGGACAACCGGGACGCACTGGCCAGGGGCCGGCAGGTGATCGCCGTCCATCTCCAGGCGCACGGGCGGACGCCAGATACCGACAGGCCACTACGTTCTGAAACGCTGGGTGACGATGTGGCCATTTTGATCGGCCATCTCAACCTCGGCAAGGCCGATGTCATGGGCTTCTCGCTGGGCTCCGGTGTCGCGCTGCAGACGGCCATCCGCCATCCGGACGTGGTGGACCGGCTGGTGCTCGTGTCCGGGGCGATGAGCAAGGGGGGCTTCTATCCCGAGGGGCAGGCGGCCTTCGATCAGCTGCAGGCCAACGCCGCCACGTACGGGCCGGGCGTCAAGGCATCGCCGCTGGGCCAGGCCTATCCCGATGTCGATTGGACGAACCTTTTCAGCAAGGTCGGTGAAATGACCAGCCGCCCCTATGATTGGAGCGCCGACGTCGCCAAGGTTCAGGCTCGCACACTGCTGGTCTTTGCGGACGCTGACGCCATGCGGCCGGAACACATGGTCGAGTTCTGGAAGGCGTTGGGCGGTGGCCAGCGCGATGCCGGGCTCGATGGCTCACTCAGGCCGGCAAGCCAGCTCGCCATCGTGCCGGGTACCACCCACTACACGCTCGCGGTCGATCCGATGCTGCCGGAGATCGTCGAGCGCTTTCTCGGAGCCGAATAGAAGATGGATCTGCATGGGTAGGCGAGCTGAATATTTGGTCAACGATGGCTGACATCACCGACCGCCTCTCCGCTGCCCTCGTCGACCGTTACCGCATCGAGCGCCGCCTTGGCGAAGGCGGCATGGCCACCGTCTACCTCGCCGAGGACCTGAAGCACGACCGCAAGGTGGCGCTGAAGGTGCTGCGGCCCGAACTCGGGGTCCGTGATCGGCGCCGACCGGTTCCTGCAGGAGATCAAGACCACCGCGCGACTCCAGCACCCGCACATTCTGCCGTTGTACGACAGCGGCAGCACGGCCGCGGCAGACGCGGCGGTGCGGGACTCCTGTACTACGTCATGCCGTACGTGGAAGGGGAGACGCTCAGGGAGAAGCTCGATCGCGAGCAGCAGCTCGGCGTCGACGAGGCGGTGAACATTGCCACCGAGGTCGCGGACGCATTGCAGTACGCGCACGACCAGGGTGTCATCCACCGGGACATCAAGCCCGAGAACATCCTCCTGCGCAACGGTCGCGCGTATCGTCGCGGACTTCGGCATTGCGCTGGCGGTGAGCGCCGCGGCCGGCGGCCGGATGACGGAGACGGGGTTGTCGCTGGGCACGCCGCACTACATGTCACCCGAGCAGGCGACGGCGGACACGCATATCACCAACCGCTCCGACATCTACTCGCTCGGCGCTGTCCTGTACGAAATGCTGATGGGTGACCCTCCGCACACCGGTCCGTCGGTGCAGGCGATCATCCTGAAGATCGTGTCGGACGTGGCCCGACCGATCAGGGAGTTGCGCAAGGCGGTGCCGCCGCATGTCGCGGCAGCGGTCGCCAGGGCATTGGAGAAGATCCCGGCCGACCGCTTTGACAGCGCGAAGGCGCTTGCCGAAGCGCTTCGCAATCCGGCCTTCACCTGGCCCGCGACGGCCACCGCCATGGGTACTGCCGGCGGGGCGTCCCGACGGGTCGCCTTGCCTGCCCTGCTGGCCGTCACCCTGCTGACCGTCGTGCTGGCCGCCTGGGGCTGGCTTCGCCCGGGTCGCACGACGTCCGTCGCTCGCTATCCGACGACGCTTGGCGCGTCCGGTGCCCTCGATGGACTTACGCTGGCAGTCGAGGCGGCGCTCTCACCCGACGGAGCGTCCCTGGTGTTCCGCAGCCCGCTGACGGGGCCTGGCCAACTCTACGTCAAGCGCCGTGACGAGGTCGTCGCGCGACCGCTGGCCGGCACGGAAGGTGGCTCGGGACCTTTCTTCTCCCCCGACGGAGCATGGATCGGATTCGTTGCAAACGGACAACTGCGGCGCATCCCAAGCACGGGCGGCACCTCCCTCAAGCTGGCCGATTCCGTCAACGCATTTTTCAACCGCGGGGCATGGCTGGAAGACGGTTCGATCGTCTACTACGACATCTCGATCCACGCGCTTCGCCGCCTCGGGGCCGGAGACGTCACATCGAAGGTCATCGCGTCACCCGCGACGCTTGACGGGCGATTCCCGTGGTTACCCTCGCCGCTTCCTTCCTCCCGCGGCGTCCTGTTCACGGCCCATCTCACGCAGTGCGTGGGAGCGGTCAGCTGTCGTCCGAGCCGCGCGTACGTGTACGACGCGCGGCAGGATACTGTTCGCTTGATCGTAGAGGACGCCGTCGGCGCCTGGTACATCCCCACCGGACACCTGCTCTACCTGACCAGCGCTGGCACTCTCATGGCCGCGCCATGGGACAACTCGGCGCTCGCCCCCGCGGGGCGACCGGTGCCCATCCTGGACGGGATTCAGGCTCCGGGGTTCCTCGTCTCTCACGAAGGAACCGCGTACTACCTCCTCGGGCGCCCGGAATTCGCGCCGGGCCCACTGCCCAATGCGGTTGTCGTGTGGGTGGATCGCACCGGGCACGTCGAGCCGGTGGATTCCACGTGGCAGGTGAATACGGGCGGCAGCTACGGGCCCATGGATATGGAGACTGAGTGGGGACTGGCACTGTCGCCGGACGGACGTCGCATCGCGCTCACCCTGTTGACGGATCGTGGTACCGATATCTGGATCAAGCAGGTCCCCGCGGGACCGCTGTCGCGGCTCACACTGTATGCCGGCGCGGACCGATCGCCCGCGTGGACGCCCGACGGCCGTGCGGTCACGTTTCTGTCCGACCGGCCCATCTCGAGCGAATCGACTGGGAAGGTGAACACGTTCAACGTCTGGGAGCAGGCGATTGACGGCGCCGGCGAACCCCGGCTCCTCTGGGGAAAGGACAACCCGACCGACGCGTCCTTGAGTCCTGACGGGCACTGGCTCCTGCTCGGCGCAACCAGGCAGAAAGAGGCCCCGGCACAGAGGGAACTTCTCGCGGCACAACCGGGTGTGGACAGCCTGGCGCGCAGGATCGTGCCGGCGGGATCCGATGCGTCGGGCGCGGCGCTGTCGCCGGATTCCCGCTGGATCGCCTACGTCTCGAACGAACAGGGTGCGAACGAGGTGTTCGTCCGCCCGTTTCCGGATGTGAGCGGTGGCAAGTGGCAAGTCTCGAGCGGCGGAGGCAGCGCTCCACTGTGGGCGCACAATGGGCGCGAGTTGTTCTACGTAGCGAACGGAAAAATGAATGTGGTGACGATCCATCCGGGTCCGCGCTTCACGGCTGAACCACCGCGGGTCTTGTTCACGATCCCAGACGGAATCCGCGCGGGATCGGCGATCGGGGGCACTTTTGCGATCACGCCTGACGACCGGCAGTTTCTCATGGTGCGCAACTACATGTGGAAGGAGATGGCCGGCACCCCGACACTCGTGGTCGTGCAAGGGTTGTTCGACGGAGGTGCGGGCGAAGCTGAAGCAGTAGGCTACCTGATCGAAGTCGATGTGATCGCAGTCAGTTGTTGACCACACCACGGAGCACCGTATGGGATCAGAGCTCATTCGTCCCTTTCTTCCCTGCAAGGACCGTGTGCTCTCAGCCCGGTTCTATGAAGCACTTGGCTTCAGAAAGCTCGTGGACGGTGACGACGTCACGATCTTCGCCGGTGGCTCTGGCGGCTTCCTCCTCACAGACTCCTATCACGACGACCTGGACGGGAAGATCATGATGCAGCTGATGGTGGATGACCTGACCGCGTGGTGGGCGCACATCGAGGGTCTTGATTTGCGTGGACAGTTTGGAGTGCCTGCTCCACGCGCTCCAGCGATGCAACCGTGGGGCCTGCAGGTCTCGTACGTGGTGGATCCCTCCGGGGTACTTTGGCATATCGCACAGCGGCGCGAGGGTGCGAGTCAGGATTAACGAGATGTATTGCTTTGCGTGCCTGCCAGAGGCTCCGACCGGCCCTGAGCCGCGGATGCTTTGCGACGCCCACAAGCGCAGGTGTGTCCTTGCGGATGGCGCGCCTCTCCAGGCGACACTCGCGCTCCTCGGTTCGATTGAGGGCAGCTCATTGGGATGGCTGTACAACCCGGTATTTGTCGTGGACAGCGCCGCGCAGCGCCAGCGGGGCTGGACAGATTTCGCAGGGGGCGGCATGGCGGTGCTGGAAGATCGTTTCGACGCCCAGAACAGGTTTGAGTCCTGGATGTGTGAGCGCGCCGACATGGTGGAGCTCCTGAGAAACCTCCCTTCGGGCGAGCGCGCCTCACGAGGCGACCATGCGACAATCGAGAACTCGCTGCGATCGCGGTTCTTGCTGGCTTACGAAATGTGGGGATGGAATCGCGCCATAGAGGAGCGCCGGGCGGCACTGGGCCGCTGGCCGGCCTCGATTGCCGAGTTGGAAGACGTCCTTCGGTCGCCTCCGTCAGAGCGCGACCTCAGCCCACAAGGCGAGGCCGCATTTCACCCTGTCCTGGCGTCCCTTGCGGAGCGACGGCGCGTCAGACTGCATTCTTAAATCGGTCACCCCGGAGGAGCGAGCTCGAGGACTCAATGACCGCAACCCGCGACTCCTGGAAAAGCGTGCCCCTCGGCTCGACGGTTCCGCTCACCTACGCCGCCACGTTTTCGGCCGACGAGGCCGACCTCCTCCGCAAAGGGCTCGTCCCCGGAGAGATGGAAGACAAGTGGTTCATCTTCTGGGAAAGCGATTCCTTGTTCTTTCACCGCAGCTGGACGGGGCAAGGTGTTTATCAGGTAGATTTCCGCCGAGCCGGGAACCAGCTCGAAGTGACCCGCGCAGTCGTAACGGCTGGTTCGTTTCACTACCGCCGGGGCACAGACCAGGACGAGGTCGCACTGCTCGACTTCCTGATCCGCGGCCTTCTGCTTCATCAGCCCGTCGCATTCCCTGTTCCTGCAGGCGAGGCCTCCGTCCTCTACCAAGTTCACGTGACGGGAACAGGGTATCCGGAGCACCAGCTTCCCAGCGTCAGGGAACCGTGGACCGCCTGGTTGAAGCGGTTCCTCCGCCTGTAGTCCCTGCTGCACATGCCAAGAGCCGACAATGAACTGGACTAGGCGCTGGGGGCCAGCGGGCCTGTTGGCAGTGCTGGGATGGTTCGTTGGGCCCCGACAGCTGCTCGCCCAGGTACGGGGCGTCTATCCGCTCGGCATGAACGCCGTCAACGCCGGCGTGACTCCGCCGTCGGGATGGAGCTACATCAACCAGTTCCTCTACTACTCGCGGGACAAGTCGAAGGGCCCAGACGGCGAGGTTCTCGCCACCGGACAGCAGGCGGTCCTCCTGGACATGAACACGGTGGCTTGGGTAAGCCGGCAGACACACTTTCTCGGCGGAGCGTACGTCTCGGCCACGGCCACGCTGCCGATCGCCGCCAATTCGCTCACGTCGGATGACCTGGGAGCGGTGAGTGGGGGCAGTGGCTTCGGCGACTCGTTTTTTCAGCCGCTCATTCTGGCCTGGCGGTTGACACGTCTCGATAGTCGCGTCGCCCTGGGCTTCCTGGCACCCACTGGCCGCTACACCGCTGGCCGGAACGACAACGTCGGTTCCGGATACTGGACCTGGGTCGCGTCGACTGGGCAGACGGTATACCTGAACCGCAGCCGCGCGACGGCCGTCTCGGCATTCCTGATGTACGAGGTCCATGGCACCCAGGAGGGCACCGGGATTCACCCGGGCCAGAACCTCAATCTCGACTATTCAGTGACGCAGCGGTTTCAGCTTGGGAACGATCTCCAACTCCAGGTGGGGCCGGTCGGATACGCTCTCTGGCAAACCACCGCCAGGACCGGGCCCGACTTGACACCCGAGGAGATCGCGGCACGTTACCGGGTCTACGGGCTCGGTCTCGCGTGCAACCTGTTCCTCCCGGCACGTCAGGTAAGCACGGGGATCAAGGTTGTCGATGAGTTCGGGGGCCGATCGACCTACGAAGGAGTTTCACTCCAGATTTCCGTCGCCATTCACTTCTAGGTCCGCTCCGGACCCTCACCTGTACGAGGAACGTATGACAGACACCGCCAAGCCAGCCGACTGGTCCAAGCCCTCCGCCATGGCCATCCCGAAGGAGGGCTACTTCGAGCCGCAGCAGGGCCGCTACGGTCCGGTCTTCCCGAAGACCCCGGCCAACTACGGGTTCACGATCATCGCGAAGATCAAGCCGGGTCGTGAGGCCGTGATCCGCGAGTACGGCAAGACGATCGAGACCGCCGTGGGCGCGTTGCCGGACGCCCTCGCCGTGCTCAAGCTCCACTACCTGCGCTGGGTGCTCTTCGATATCGGCAAGGACACGTACTTCATGTACCAGGGGATCTTCGATACCGACTTCGACAAGTACACCGAGGACGCCGTCGGCCTGTTCAACTCGCTGGGGGTCAACACCGTCTTCGAGAACCTCGAGGGCTTTCCGGAGGACTGGAAGACCAACGCGCCCGCGTTCATCAAGTTTGTGCGCGACCACCAGCGGCCGAGCTTCCTGGAGTATGGCGAATACCCGTTTGTGAGCGCCGAGGAGATCAAGAAGGCGCTTCGGCTCAAGGCGGCGTTTTCCGACATGCTCGACCAGATGCAATGAGCCCGACGGACCAGCCTGCGGCGCTCGAATTCGACGATATCCAGCACATCCTGCTGACGCGCGCGCCGGCGCTCACCGGGCGGTACGAGTTCCTCTCGCTTTCGAACGCCGCCGCGCGGGCGGGAGTGGCTGGCGCGCATGCTGGACACGGTGCAGTCGGCCCAGGCCGCCCGCGAGACGCTCGACAGCAACAAGCGCTGGGTGAGTGTCGCGTTCACCTGGAACGGGCTCCGGGCGCTCGGCGTGGACGAGGCGTCGCTGGCCACTTTTCCCGAGGAGTTCAGGCAGGGCATGGCGGCCCGGGCCGAGATGCTCGGCGATACCGGCGCCAATCATCCGGAGCACTGGGTGGGAGGGCTTGGCGAGCCCGGAGCTGCACGCGATCGTCATCCTGTTCGCCCGTGATGCGGCCGAACGGGAACGGTGCCGGGCCATGCACGAGGATGTCGTCGCCGGCTGTGAGGGCGTCGAGGTGCTGTCCACGCTGGACCTCGAGGCGACGCCACCGTTCGACTACGCGCACGATCACTTCGGCTACCGCGACCGCATGTCGCAGCCGGCGATGGAGGGATCGGGCGAGACACCGACGCCCGGCACCGGTGCGCCGCTCAAGGCCGGCGAGTTCATCCTGGGATATCCTGACGAGGAGGGCCCGCCGCAGCGGTTGCCGCAGCCCGACGGTGCTGTCGCGGAACGGCAGCTTCCTGGCCTACCGGCGCCTGGAGGAACACGTCGGTGCCTTCCGCGAGTTCCTGCGCCAGAACGGTGCGACGCCCGAGGAACAGGAACTGGTGGCGGCGAAGCTGATGGGACGCTGGCGCAGTGGAGCGCCGCTGGTGCTGGCACCGGACAAGGACGATCCTGCCCTCGCCGCGGACACAGCAGCGCAACAACGACTTCAACTACGCCAAGGCCGACCCGCACGGGTACGCCGTGCCGCTCGGCTCACACATCCGGCGAATGAATCCCCGGGATACGGGGGCCAACATGAACCGCCGCAGGATGATTCGGCGGGGCGCCACCTACGGGCCAGCGCTGCCGGAGGGCTCGCCCGATGACGGCGTCGAGCGCGGCATCGCTGCATTCGTGATCTGTGCCAGCCTCGTACGCCAGTTCGAATTCGCGCAGAACGTGTGGGTCAACGACAAGAATTTTCACGAGCTCGGGAACGAACGGGACCCGATCATCGGCAACCAGGACGGGACCCTCGAGTTCAAGATCCCGAAACGGCCCATTCGAAGGAAGATCACCGGCCTGCCGGCGTTCACGACGGTGCGCGGCGGCGCCTACTTCTTCCTGCCCGGGGCTCAAGGCACTTCGATATCTGGCGGCACTGGAAGGCGACGGAAAGGACGATCGACATGGCTAGCCGAAAGCGCACTGGCCGGACCTACAACCAGGATCACGTCCCGCGGCCTCACCGAGCGGGGCAGCGTCGCTTCAGCGTCTACTGGACCTGGAGCTATCCCTGGGAAGCCAACCGGGACACGGTCGAGCTGGACAACCGGTTCTCCACCATGACCGAAGTGCGCAGGGTCGGATGGCCGGGGTTCGAGGCAACTGAGTGGGACAAGATGAATTTCCTCCAGGGGATCGCGGGAACACTGGAGCTGTTCCACCGGAGCATCCTCAGCTTCCAGGAGATCGTGGGTGAGGCGACAGGCCAGCCGGTTGCGGTCTACCAGCGCATCGACCAGGCGGGATTCAAGCTGCCGATCGATGAGCGGATCCTGGACGATACCGATACCCTGATGGTGTTCGGCCTGGATCACCTGGTGTCGGAACAGGAGGCGACGCAGGAGGAGATCGATGCCATCCGCGCATGGCTGCAGCGCGAGGGCACCTGCCTGATCCTGGCGCCGCATCACGACGTGGGACTGACCTCAGACTTCAAGCAGCGACAAATGGAGTACAAGCACCACGGTGACGAGCTGGTTCCCCGGCAGCAGCGCTTCGGCCAGTACACCCGGTCCCTCATGAAGGGCCTCGACGTCCCGGTGATGAACCAGTTCGGCCTGCGCCCGGCGACGGTCGAGGGACACCCGGACCAGATTACGCCGCTGTCCATCAACCGGGACCTCGACACGCACGGCCTTCTCAAGGGCGTGACCACCTTCAACTTCCACATGCACCTGCCCCACTACGCGGTTACGACAGCGGACGAGAAGCTCATCCATGTCCTGGCCCGCCAGCCGATCGACCTTTCCCGTCCGCATCCATTCACCAATGCCGGTGAGCGGGAGTTCAATTCGTGTCTCTGGATGCCGCCGACGACGTCGCGTGGCGGCCAGGTTGTCCTGGCGGACTCGACGATCTTCACGACGTTGTTCGGGGGAACCGACAGCCTGACTCACTTCTGGCGGAACCTCGCCGCGATGTAGCATGCGTTCGCGCCGAGGAGGCGCCACTATGGAGCTGCTGAAGAAGGCGGTCCCCTTTGCCATGCTGGCGTTCGTCATCTCCAGCATGCTGGCGATGGGCCTGGGTCTCACGGTTCGCCAGATCGTCACACCGCTTCGAAACTACTCGCTCGTGGCCCGCGCCCTGCTCGCGAACTTCGTGGTGATTCCATTGGTCGCGATGGGGCTCGGCCGCCTGCTGCACCTGGATGAACCGCTGGCAGTCGGGCTGCTCCTGCTGGGCACATCGGCCGGCGCCCCGTTCCTGCCAAAGCTCGCCCAGCTTGCCAAGGCCGACATCGGGTTCGCCGTCGGATTGATGGTGCTGCTGATGGTCATCACCATCGGCTACCTCCCGCTGGTGCTACCGCTCATGCTGCCCGGTGTCTCGGTCAACTCATGGGCCATCGCCCGCTCCCTGCTCCTCCTGATGCTGCTTCCGCTGGGCCTTGCGCTGGTCGTGAATGCCCGGTTTCCGGCTGCGGCCGAGCGTGGCAGGGCCGTGCTCAATCGCATCTCGAGCCTGAGCCTGGCGCTCCTCTTCATCTTGCTGCTCGTGGTGAACTTCACGAGCGTCCTCGCCGTGCTCGGAACCGGCGGAATCCTTGCCGGCCTGCTCTTCCTCGTCGCCGGCCTCGGCACCGGTTGGGTGCTCGGCGGTCCAGCGCGCGGTACGCGGCAAGTGCTTGCACTGGGGACTGCCCAACGCAACATCGCTGCGGCGCTGGTGGTTGCGGGACAGGCCTTCAGCGACCCGAACGTGGTCGTCATGGTCGTCGTCGTCGCGATCATTGGCCTGGTGGTGCTGATGGGGACGGCTCGGGTCATCGGGCGCGCCGCCTAGAACTTCACCTTCGCCTCCCAGTGATGACGAGAACAATGGGCGCGATGTCGAGATCTTTCACTTCGCGCGGTGATGGAGTACCCAGGCACCCACGCCGAGTGCCGGGTCGAGAATCGCAAATGCTCCCAGCGTATGAGGGAAGACGCCGGCCAACACCAGGGGTACGAGCACTGCGGGAACGAGCACCACGCGATCGAGCACGGATGCGGGACCGAATTGCCGCGCGCCAGAACGCCCGCCGAACAGGTAGAGCCAGCCAATCACGGCTATCGTCAAGCCAACAACCCGGAACAGTGCACTCTCGTGGCCGACGAATGGCGCATCCATGAAGATGGCTTGTACCGAGCCGGGCCAGACAATGAACAGGGCGCCGAGCGCAAGGTAGACAAACCCATTCATGACTGAGTATTTCGATGCAGCGGACAAGCTGGCGGGTTTCGCGAGAAGATCGCGGAAAAGCGTCATGTCGTTGGCTCCGGGTTGCCGCGCTGCAGGTGCGCCTGAGAAAAGGATGATGCCATGCCTCAAGTATTATCCGTGCGGTGGGTTTTCACCTTCGTGCTCCTGACCGCATCGTCACCTAGCTGGTCGCCGTAGTCGTCTCCACGTTCGAGCTGCTGCGCGGGTGACTCGTGCGACAGTGCGGTGGCACGGCGCGCGACCAGAATGGAACCAGCGGCAACGGCAGCGCCAAAGACGGCGGCCCAGGGACCGTCATCCAGGACCAGGCCCCAAGCGATCGGCCCGTCGCCGGACAGCACGTTCATGAGCTGCAGGAACAGCGGCACTCCTACCCCGCCGACGACGGCGCCAAGGATCCCGAACCTCACGGGACTGATGTCAGCCAGGCGCTTGCCGCGGTAGCCCCAGCGGATGATGGCCGAGAAGAGGGTTCCAATGACAGCGCCCGCAATGGCGAACCTGAAGCCAAAGGTGACCCCGGCAAAGAGCGCCATGCCGACGCGCTCAGCGAGGGACTCGATGGCGGGATCGGGATTGAACAGGGCGGCGAGGGTGACGATTGCGCCGCCGGCGATGGCCCAGGCGGCACTCCATGCCGCGGCGTTCCAGAAAGTGGCCCGCAGCCGGCGGGACTTGTCGTCAGTCATGAGACCCTCCAGAAGCTTCACGACCGTCGCAAACGACTTTGCATCATAAAGTACCGTCTGGGCACCAGCGTCGCAAGCGCAGGGAACGGGGGGGGGAGGCATGGGACGATCGTCCCATCCTGCCCACTGACGTACCGACGGCTAGGCTTACTCAGGTCAATGCGATGGCGGCAAGCTGGCCCCCGCAGCAGATGTCAGAGTTAGGCCGCATACGACCTTGGAGGCGCCATGCAGCTAATCGGTATCGCCGCCTTCGCAATCGTTCCGATCACGTTTGCGGTGGTCGCCGGCATCTATTATCGGCGCGGCCTGAAGGACCGCGCGCGGGTGCTTCTGCTTTTGGCCGCCGCAGTTGCCACCGCACAGGTGAGTCGACTCGGCGATAGTCGACTGGTCGACGCCGTCAGCATCGTGCTGACGCTATCAGTACTGGTCATGGCCTGGCGGTACCACCGCAACCGCTTGGCTGGGACGGCGGCCTAACAAGCACATGGTGGCTGTCAGCCGCGGGTATTGGTGCGGCACGAGCGCGGCCAGTGCTGAGAGCCTGTTGAGTCGCCGCGCTCGCGCCGCGACCGCGGCCGCAGCACATGTGCAACGCGTTAGGCGCCAATGAGGAGCGCATGCTTTGCAACTAGCCCATGTCGTCACGATAGCATTGGGAGTGGCCGCCCTAGCCCATACCCAGGGATCACAGGTCTTTGATCCCGCCTTGGCCGTCGCGCTTCCCGACTCCGCAATGCCAGGTCTCCTAGACCCGTGCACGAGAGTCGGTCCTTTGAAGGCCGAGTCCTTTTGGCGGCCGAGCACGGCAGAGATGGCGCTGGCTGATTCGCTGTTGGCGCAGGCACTCGCGGCGGCGTTACCACGCGCGCCAAAGGAGCCAGGTATGTCGCTACTCGTAGGCAACTATGCACGACAGTACGGCGGCCTTGTTATCAATGGCAAGCGCGTCCTGTATGCAAATGGCGCCTATCTGACGCCGGCGCAGCAGGACACGCTACGCCAGCAGCTCGCACCCGCCGGCGGTCACAGTACGCACGGCCTCGGGGGCCTGCTACAGAGCTTCGCTGATCGCGCAGTACGGACTTGTGATGGCGGTGCGTCGTACTTCGGTGCCGAGATTGATCTGGGCTCTCGGCGGGTCGGCAAGGTGCAATTCAATGAGCGTGGGGTCGTTGCGGGCAACTAAGTGTCCGTTGCCGCCTAACAAGCACATGGTGGCCGTCGGCCGCGGGCCTTGATGCGGCACGAGCGCGGCCAGTGCTGGGAGCCTGTTGAGCCGCCGCGCTCGCGCCGCCACCGCGGCCGCAGCGCATGTGCAACGCGTTAGGTGGCTACAGCGGAGGACACGATATGACGGCGATTGCATCGATGCCTGATGATCTCAGACTGGAGGCGGCGCGCATAGCGTTCGCACTCATTCGCTTTGAGGAGCAGGTTGCGCCCCTTGGGCCGCCCCCCGCATCCGGTGTGCATGCCATTGGCGTCGATCCCTACCTATTCACACCGTCGCTGCGCAGGGTGGCTCCAGCGGAGGTTGAGGCGTTCCTAGCAAGGCTTCCATCGCCGGCGCTCCTGTCTCCAACCACCACCCGCGGCATCATCGCGCTCACGCTCGTGCATGAGCTAAGTGGTGACCGTCGGCGGGGCGCAGAGAAGATTCTCAGTAACGCCACTGTGATCTTCGACGAGTTGAGCAACACGCTTGGCCTAACGGCCACGTCGATGATATTGCTGAAGGTTAACGAGGAATCTCACCTGCTCTCACACGCCGGCACGCGTCTCTGGACACAGCTATTCGCCGTCCAAGTCGGGTGGAACATCGGGGCACTGGAGCACGACCCGCGCGCCCAGGCTGTGCTTAGGGTTCGTCGCAGCGACGGCCACTGGTCTGAGCACCAGTAATACGATCCGGGGGTAAGGGGCACCGACCCCGAAACGGGTTCGGGAGCCACCTAACACGCGCATGGTGCCGCCGGCCGCTGGTAGTTCGTGCGGCACGAGCGCGGCCTGTGCTAGGAGCCTGTTCAGCCGCCGCGCTCGCGCCGCCACCGCGGCCGCAGCACATGTGCAACGCGTTGGGCGGCACCACAATGGGGAATCTGCTTTTGCTTCAACTCATCATTTGCCGCGTGCTCGCCTGTGTCGGTGCCGGCAGCCTATTGCTCCCCGGGCCCACGGCGGCACAGGCCCCCACGGCTCACCAAACGCACGACCTACTCGCGGCCTTTATCGCGGCTCACGCGTCCAGGCAGCTCGCCTCCGGTGATACCCTTGTGTCGTGGTACGATGGGCGTCCGATCCTGCTTCATCTCGTACAGCGGTCCCAGAATCAAGTGTCGGCGGCAATGGTTCGCGGGGAAGCCTACCTGGGCACCTCGGCAGTGCGCCTAGATGGCGGCCGCCCAACCCAAGCGCAGGCGCTCTGGACATCGGGCGACAGCGTGGAAACCCAAGTGGTCATCACAGCATCCGCCGACTCTATCCGCATTACGGGAACAACCCGCGCTGCATATCCCATTCCGAAAGAACCGTGGGGAGTCGCCGACTACGGCATGGAGGATCTCCTGGTGCCCGTATTGGCGTCACTCAACGGGGCGCCACAGCCGTGGCGGGTCCTGATCTACAGGCCGTTTGCGGCAAAATGGGACCTTGTCACGGTTACCGCGTCTGCGCGCGGTAAGGGTAAGCTGTATGAGCTCACGGATCCGGATGGCTCGAAAGATTGGTGGCTCGTCGCGCCCACCGGGGCATTGGTAGATATGAGGCGGGGAGGGCAGAACTTTGAGCGTCGGCCGCTCGAAGAAACGCCTCTGTGGGCGCAGTATGAGTCGCTTGGCGCGCTGCCATTGCCGTAGCTCCTCATCCCAGTGTCGCCTAACAAGCACATAGTGGCTGCAGGCCGCGGGTAATCCTGCGGCCGCAGCACACGTGCAACGCGTTATGCAGCAGCAAGCCCCTGAACGGTAGGAGATCTGTGGCCAATATCGGGCGCGGCTTCACGCGTCAGGCGCTGTCGGGGATAATGTCCGCGCTGACCGCCGCAGATAGCGTCGTGGCGCGCCAGATCCGATCACGAGCGCCTGTTGTGCATGGGATCGGCCTCATTGTTGAGCCATCCGACGAAGCACTGTTCGAGCGCACCGCATCCGCCTTCGTGGTCATCCGAGACCACGCTCCCGAGGAATGGCAAAAGCTGCGCGATAGCACTGACTACGTGGTCGTGCATCTGCTAGCCGGAGAGATGCGAGGCCGCTACCGTCGAGTTTCGCGCTCGTGTGATCTGGACATCAGGTTCCTCCGAGGTTCGGAGCCAGCCCGGATTGCCCAGCAGCTCGTGCACGACGCCTTGCACGCCTCACGTCCGGATATCTCATACCGGACCGATCCCGGCGCTGCGCTAAGCGTCGAGCGAGCTTGCCTTGAGGCGGAGATCGTCTTCGCCACACGGCTTCCGGAGGCAAGTCAGCTCGCTTCGGCTGCTAGCGCGCGTCTCTTGACGGTAGAGCAGGATTACAGTAAGGACCACGAAGCACTGCCGCGGGTACCAGGCTGGCTGGATCGTCTGATGTGGCGCCTGCTAGAGTAGCGCACTGCAGCGCGACCTGCTGCATAACACATGGTGGCTGTCGGCCGCGGGTGGATCTGCGGCGCGATCGCCGCCTGTGCCAGGGGCTCGTTCAGTCGCGTCGCTGGCGCCGCGGACCGCGGCCGCAGCATATGTGCCACGCGTTATGCCGCAGGCACAGGATCGGCGACGAGAATAGAGCTGCTAAAATCCGACCGTGCGCATTTTGAGACCTTGAATTGAGTGAGCTAGTGACCCGAAACCGGTACCTAGGTTCGTGGCGGGAGCCTGGATCGCGCTGCCCTTCACGGTCGACTCCGTGAAGCAGGTGCTTGAATGGGGTACCAGCGGGCCCGGTGCCCGGTCACCCATCATGACATTGCGAGTTGGTGACGATCGCAGACCCAGCACATGTGCAATGCGTCGTACACCGCATGAAGGAGTCCCGACCTGACAGGCCTTGAGCTGAAGCAACGCCGCACGGCCATCGGCACGAGCCCGGAACGGTTAGCCGAGCTGCTGGGCAGGCACGTCGATGAGATTTCCACGCTGGAAACGATTACCAGCGGCCTGCCAGCCTCGGTCAGTCGACAAGCGCTGTGGGTTCTCGCGCACGAGGAACGACGCGTCCTGCTGGAGCGACTACAGCTTCCAGAGTGCACGCAGGCCGTCACCCTGCTTGAAGCTGCGGAGCAAGCAAAGTCGACCACGCAGGCGAAGCATGCGGTCACGGCTCTCGAAGCGCATATGCCGACGTGTACCCTATGTCAGGCCCGGCTGAAAGCGGTCGAGCACCTTGGGGTGATGCCGGCGCCCCCGTTGCCTGCTCTAGCACAAATTGCCGTCAGCCTTCACAAGGTGCTGTCGCGGGTGCCTCGCTGGCTCCAATCGGCGCTGTACGGGGCCATCGGCATGACGCTCTTCGCCTTGCTGCGCGTGCTCGGGCTTCTCATAAGGGGTAGAGGTCACTCCTTGGGGGCACTCCTCTTTGCAGCTGGCCGCTTACTCGCGATGGGATTTCTCATTGGATTCGGTGGCGGTCTCACCTACGCCGCTATCCGACGCCCGACCCATCAGCTGGGGCGTGCCGGCCCCTACGCGGCGGGAGTCTTCAGCGTTGCCGGCGGCCTTCTTGTCATGGCAGGCCTACAGGCCCTGTCAAAAGGAGCGGTCAACGCGCCTGCACGTTCGGATCTCATGGTCTACGGCTTGATGACAGTCGTCTTCGGCCTGATAGTGGGACACCAACTTCGCCACCTGGACTCTTAGTTGCCCTGCTGTCCAAGAGGACAGCGTCGGGAAAGCCTAGACTTCTCCCCAGGGCGCGAAGGTCCAGCCGCAAGTCACTCTTCAGTAACGGGCACAAGTTGATCAACCTCTCACACCTGAGCACAGTGCTCGCGATACTCACAATCACGGCTCCGAAGGTTGGCGCGGCGCAAGCGCCCGCGGCACCAAGGTCGATCGTCGTGCAGTCCGCCGCATGGTCGAGCCTGAGCTACGAGACACCGATGCCCGGCGGCAACGAGCAAGACGCCCGCCGATCGGTGATTTCCAGTACGGGATGGCGGACAGCGATCTTTGCTGCCACCGGTGGCATCCTGGCGGCCGCCATCACCAGTGCCACTGGGGATGAGGAGGGGTTCAAGAGCGCCGAGATCACTGCGCTGGTGGCGGGAGCGGCCACGGGCGCAATAGTGAGCCTGCTGGTGTGGCCCTGGCTGTTCGGTAAGGACTAGGCGCTCCATCCCATGGATCGAGCTACGCAACGCGTGATAGCGGTCGGTGCGATGCTGGCACCCGCGGCCCACACCGTGACGGACGCCATGGAGTGGCTCAATGGCGGGTTCACGGCTCCCCAGCTCTGGCTCAACTACCTCGCGTTCCTTCCAATACCGGCGGTACTCCTGGGGCTGTACTGCGTTCAGCGCCCGCAGATTTCCAGGGTTGGTCTCGCCGGTGCCCTGCTCTACGGCTTCGCCTTCATCTACTTCGCCCATACCACACTGACGGCCATCGCGGGGCACGTCGCCAACTATGACCAGCTCTGGGACCAGCTCGGGAAGGTCTATACCGTCCATGGTGTGGCAATGCTCGTCGGGGGTGCGGCGTTCGGGTGGGCCACCATCCGCGCACGGATATTTCCCGCCTGGACGGGCTGGCTCTTCCTCGGGGGACTAGCGCTGAACCTGCTCGTCGGGCTGCTTCCAGTACCGGATCTCCTGCAGACCCTGGGGACTACCATCCGGAACGCGGGGCTCGTCACCATGGGCGTCGCTGCCTGGCATCAATCGACCATCGCGGCCTGACACGGCCGCAGTGTCCTTCCGGAACAGGAGATGATTCCATGCGACTGGGGAACTTTTCAGTGAGCCTTGCGGTCAAGGACATCGCCAAGTCGCGCGAGTTCTATGAGACGCTGGGCTTCCGCGTGATCCTGGGAGACCAGAAGCACTGGCTCATCCTGCAGAACGACTCGTCCACAATCGGCCTCTTCCAGGGGATGTTCCCCAAGAACACGCTGACGTTCAATCCTGGCTGGGACCGATCGGGCAACGCCCTGGCGGACTTTGACGACGTCCGGGAGATACAGCGAAGGCTCAAGGACGCAGGCATCGCGCTGGCGGCCGAGGCCGATGATTCGTCGACGGGCCCGGCGAGCATGATGGTGATCGATCCCGATGGGAACCCGGTCCTGATCGACCAGCATGTTGCGAAGGTGAGCCGATGAGCCAGACAGACAATGCGCTGACGCTACGCCTCCTCAAGTGTGGCGTGCTCGCCGGTCCGGTCTACGTGGTCGTGGGCCTGATGCAGGTACTCCTGCGCGAGGGATTCGACATCCGGCGCCATGCGCTGAGCCTCATGAGCAACGGCGACCTCGGCTGGATCCAGATCACCAGCTTCATCGTGACGGGGTTGCTGGTGATCGCGGGCGCGGTGGGGATACGGCGGGCGCTGCACCCGGGGCGAGCGGGAACGTGGGCGCCGATCCTGCTGGGCCTATACGGCCTCGGGCTCATTGCGGCGGGGATCTTCGTGGCCGACCCGATGGATGGATTCCCGCCGGGGACGCCGCCGGGGCCACCGGCCGTAATGACCTGGCACGGGCCGCTTCACTTCATGGCGGGCGGCATCGGATTCATCGGGTTGATCGGAGCCACGCTGGTGTTCGCGCGACGGTTTGTCGGCCTCCGGCAATACGGCTGGGCGATCTTCTCAGTGGCCACCGGTGTCCTGTTCCTCGCGGGCTTCGGCAACATTGCATCGGGGTCGAAGGAGCCGTGGATCGTTCCGGTGTTCACGGCGGTGGTGGTGCTGTCGTGGGTGTGGCTCTCGGCGGTCTCTGCAAAGCTGATGGGGCCCCTCCGTGGGTAGCATAGTCGTGTGGGCCTTCATCGCGCTGTTCCTGATCGGCCTGGGCCTTATGCTCGTCGGTGCCTACCGGCATTCACATGCGCTTGCCATTGCCGGTGGTGCGGTCCTGATGGCGCTGGGCGTCGCGTGGATCATGGGGCTGCCACACCTGGGCAAGGCGATCGTGCGGGCGGCACCACCCACGAATGCGTGGGTCGATCCATCACATCACACGGTGCGATTCGTCACCGTGGCACCCGGATGTGTCACTCGAGGTGCTGGACTGGGGCGGATCGGGGCCGCCGCTGGTATTCCTGTCGGGGCTACAGGACGTGGCGCACGGGTTCGACGATTTCGCGCCCCAGTTCACCGACCAGTATCACGTGATCGGGATAACGCGCCGAGGCTATGGTGCGTCGTCGCAACCGAGCACGGGATACGACGTGGCGACGCGAGTGGCGGACGTGATCGCCGTGCTCGACACGCTCGGCCTCGGGCGGGTGGCGCTGGCGGGTCACTCGATTGCGGGCGACGAGCTGACGGGGATTGCGGCGGCGCACCCGGAGCGGGTGAGTCACCTCATCTACCTCGACGCCGTCTACGACCACAGTGACATCGCGGCGCTGCTGGGCGGCAGTCCTCCCCCGCCCCCGATGCTCGCGGCCGACTCGGCGTCTCCCGTCGCCGTGCAGGAGTACCTGAAGCGTTCGTTCGGCATGCGGATCCCGGAGGCGCAGCTCCGCGCCATCGGGCGCTACGATGCTGCGGGCACGGCTCACGGCGCGACGTGACGCCGTCGGTCATCGACTCGCTGATGCTCGTCGGCGTCGGGCACCCGGACTACGGCGCGGTGCAGGCGCCAGCGCTGGCGATCAACTCGCGTAGTAGACTCGATGCCGAACGTCTTTCCCACGTGGCAGGCGATGAGCCCGGAGGACCAGGCCCTGGCGATCAAGTTCACGGCAACGCTGCAGGAGTGGGCGGCGGAGCGCACCGCACGAGCGCAGCGCGAACTCCGCGGGATGCGGCTGCTCGCGCTGCACGGAGCCAATCACTACGTCTTCGATTCCAACCCGGTCGAGGTGACTGCCGCGATGCGGCAGTTCCTCGGCGGGAGTCCTGCGCCCTAGTCAGGGAATGGGTATTCCGATATCGAAGTTGACGTTGACGTCGATTGGAGCGGTCGCCGTGCTACCAGCGGTCGGCTGCATGGTGACGGTGAGGTTCCCCTTCATGCGTGTCGCCGTCTTGCTCGTGACCGTGAAGGTCCCGACCCCGGTGAGCAGCGAGTTCCAGCAGGTATTCCCGGTGCACCCGGAGGTCGTGGGGCCGATCAACGTGACGGTGGCATCTCCAGCCGTCGGATCAGCGACACCATACGTGCCCTCACCAACAAAGGCGGTCGTCGATGACGCCGAGGGTGTAGCTGGTGTTGTTGACCGCCAGGGCCATGGAGGTGCCGCTGCTCCCGACGCTCCCGAACTGGATCGCGCCACCGGCTGCGTTCCAGGCTACGCCGCCAATGGTTCCGACGGTGGTGCTGCCGTATTGATCGGGGAGCGGCCAGGTGGTCTGGCTGGTGGTGCCGAGCAGCAGGTTGAAGACGCCGGTGGTGACGACCTTGGTTCCGGTGACCCCGCCGATGAGCGGCGTGGCGTTGAAGGAGAAGGTGCCGACGATCAGGCTGGTCGTGAGCGTGGTGATGGTCACGGTGCCGGCAGCCCCGGAGGCGGGGGTGGACCAGCCCTGCGCCGGCGTCGCGGTCGAGTAGGTGCCCAGGCCACCGACGGCGCCTGCACCAACCCCGAGCGCATAGGTGCCGGGCTGGTCGATGTTGTACAGGTCAAGCTGGATGCCCGCATTGCCGTTGTTGCCCTGGATCGTGATGTGGCCGAACGACCCGAGCGTCGCCTTCTGAGAGGTCGTGGTGGCCGCCCAGGCGGCGCCGTCGACGACGGCGGTGAAGCCGGAGCCGCCGCCACCGCCCCCACCCCCACCCCCGCCGCCACCGCCACCTCCACCGCCACCACCATCGCCGTCGTCGTTGCTGTCGCTACCACAGGCGAGGGTCAAACCGAGTGCGACCGCCAGGAGGGCGGTAGTCCAGCGCTTCTGCATGGGGCCTCCGAACGAGGGATTTCCCTACAGTGCGCAGGAAGGGGGTGTAAACCGTCACGGAGGACGTGAAGACGTGAGGACGTGAGGAAGACCGGGGGAATAGCCTGACAACAGGCTATGGTTGGTTGTCCCAACAGGAGGCTGCAAAGATGCAGGCCACAGGAACGTTTACGGTGAAGGTGGTACCGCTGCCGGCCGATGACAGCGTGGACACGGGCGGGTTCGGGCGGCTGTCACTCGACAAGGAGTTCAGCGGCGCGCTGGCGGGAACGAGCAAGGGGCAGATGGTGGGGGCGTTCACGGCGGTGGAGGGATCGGCGGGTTACGTGGCGCTCGAGCGGGTGACGGGGACGCTGAACGGCAAGAAGGGGAGCTTCATCCTGCAGCACAGCGGGAGCATGAAGGGTGGCACGTCGACGATCATCGTGACGGTGGTGCCGGACTCGGGGACGGAGGAACTGACGGGGCTGGCGGGAACGATGCAGATTATCATCGAGGGGAAGAAGCACTCCTACGTGTTCGACTATACGCTTTGAGAGGAACGATGAGCGATCGGCATCAGGTTGTTGCAACGCCCCACGTCCCGCGGCGGGGGCCATACTCGCAGGCTGTGCGGCTCGGCGATCTCATCTTCGTGGCGGGACAGGGCGGAATCGATCCTGCGACGGGCGCGCCGGTGGCGGGCGGCTTCGAGGTGCAGGCGCGCCGAGCGTTCGAGAACCTGCGACTGATCCTGGATGATGCGGGGAGCGGGCTGGACCGGGTGGTGAAGACGACGTGCTTCCTGGCTGACCCGGAGGCGTTCGACCAGTTGAACAAGCTGTACGGGGAGTACTTCCCTGCCGATGCGCCGGTACGCTCGACGCCGATTGTCCAGTTGCCGCGCGGGCTGTTGTTCTCCATCGAGGCGATCGCAGCGCGATGACGAATGTGGTTCCGATGGTGCATGTGCCCGATGTCGCGGCCACCGTGACATGGTACCATGGCATCGGGTTTATGGTGGTGCGGACACACACGCACGATGACGTGATGGACTGGGCGCTGGTGCGCCTTGGGGCGGGCGAGGTGATGTTCTCCAGTCCCGGGACAGTGAGCCGCGAGTGGCGCCGGGAAATGGACCTGTACGTGCGAATCGAAGGCGTGGACGCCTTGCACGAGCGGCTCAAGGACCGGGTGGATGTCGTAGAGCTACCGCATGATACGCACTACGGAATGCGGGAGCTGATCATCCGGGACCTGAACCGGTTCTGGATCACGTTCGGGGAACCGATCGAGGGCTAAGCAGAGGCATATCCATCACACATAGTCGGCCCTGAATAGCTTTCTGAGGCCAAGCTCGCGCTGTTCTACCCGATCGGTATCCTGCCCGCCACCTTCCTTGGCGAACTCGCCACGGTACAGCCGGGCCTCGAGTGGCTCAAAGTGGTGGCCGCGGCGCTGGGTCTCTGTGCCCTGTCAGCCCTGGTCGCCGTGGTGACCTTCTATCGTGACGACGATGTGCTGCTCGCGGGCGTGTTCCTCGGGCTCATCACCGTGTTTGGTACCGCAACCGCGTGGGCACTCTTCAATGCAGCGATACTGCGATCGTTCGGGGTCCTGATCGTATTCGCGGCAGGCGCCCTGTTCGCGCTACTGGTGCGCCTGCTTTTCATCGCCCCGGCGTTCGTGGTCCTGGTGTGGGTACTGCGGAAGTTCAGGCGATGGCTGGCGCCCGATACCCTCACGATGGGGAGCTGAGATGGGCGATCTCCGCCGGAGCGTGGCTCCAGTCAGGCGGCAATCCGTCGCTTCCGAGGCCGGTGAAGCCTGGCGGCAATTTCCCGGGGAGTAGCACCGAGCGCGAAGAGCGACCGCAGAAGCAGATCCACGGATACGGTCGGGTCGGCCGCTTCCATCTTCGCAACGCGCGACTGGCTGGAGCCCAGTCGCTTGGCGAGGGCCACCTGGGAGAGGTGGAGCCCTTCCCGTCGGGTGCGAAGCGCCTCGCTCAGCGAGAGCTTGAATTCCACAAAAGCGGCCTCTTCAGGAGAGAGCCGCAGGAAGTCCTTGGCGTCACCGATCGCCCATCCCCGGGCCTCGAGCTTCGCTCGCTTGGTCTTGTTCATGTCGCCTCCTGGTCGTAGCGCCGGAGCCGGCGCTGGCAGTCCTCAATCACGTGCCTAGGCGTCTGGGGCGTCTTCTTGCTGAAAACCCCAGCGATCACAATGGCGTCCGCGTCGATCCGATACATGATGCGCCACGTGGCGGTTTCGTCTACAATCCGCAGCTCGGCAATGTATGTCAGTCCTGACATAGACACAAGCTCTCGCCGAGCAAGCTTCTGTGGCTGGCGGCTTCCGCCCCCGCTGCGTCACACGTACAGCGCGTCACACAACGCTAAACGGAGACGCCAGCAGGGAGGGGCGGCCGCAGTCAGCAATCGCCTGGTGCAGGATCTCTCTAGCCAGGGGTACACTCTACGGCCAGAGCAACGACAACCTCGGCTAAGGGGAACTCAAGTGCCTTGGGACATAGATCTTGATTCGGCGGCCGGGCAGCCCGTCGATACGGCGGACCGCCAGATTATTGCCGTAGTGCCTCCCTACGCACCGACGCAGGCGTTCGTTTTGATCAACCCCCGGATTACGTCCTACACCTTTGATGCACTGCCAGAGGTCGGGGGTAACGTCACCGGGTATAGAGATCCGAGGTTGGGATGCGGACTACTCGTAGAGTAAGAAAGGGCTGGCAGTTGGTTCACACATTCCTGGATTCCTCAAGTCTCACCTGACAAACATATTCATGAACACCCTCTTTCTGAGCCGGCTACCTCCCCACCAGACAACGACATATAACTGCTCACCTGGCGAAGCCCAGAGCGCGAGCACTATGGGAGGTCGAGGCTACAGCATGCCTGTGGAGGCCGAGGAGGCCTCCTTTTTGGCAGGAGGAAGGTGCTTAAGAGTGGTGGTGCCGTCGTGATACTGCCTGCGGAGTCTATCCCTGCTTCACGTAGGTCGCCTGGATTGGATCAGGCGTCAGTTCCTTCCGTTCCAACTCGATCGCTTCCCGCACAACGGGGCGTAGCCCCTCCCCACCGCGCTCGTCGATGTACTTGAGGAGCGATGCCCGCATCCGCGGGTCCCAGGAGCGCCGGATGTGCCCGGCGATCCCGGAAAGGCCCTCGGCCCGGTTGGGGAGGGCCTCGTAGAACTGGCCAATCTGGTTGGCCATGTGCACCAGGTTCTGGTCGGGATCGTGGCTCATCGGGCCGGTGCGGCACTGGGCTCGCGGCCGTCGAGCAGCTCCTGCTGCAGCTCGGAGAACTGCTTGAAGCGCTGCTGCCACTTGGACGAGTGGAACACCGGCATGACCTGCACCGCGGTGACCTTGTACTCAGGGCAGTTGGTGGCCCAGTCGGAGTTGTCCGTGGTGATGACGTTCGCGCCCGACTCGGGGTGATGGAACGTGGTGTAGACCACGCCCGGCTGCACCCGCTCGGTGATCTTCGCGCGCAGCGTGGTCTCCCCTGCCCGGCTGACAATTCCCACCCACTCGCCATCGATGACACCACGCTCCTCGGCGTCGTGCGGATGGATTTCGAGGCGGTCTTCCTCGTGCCAGTCGACGTTGTCGGTGCGCCGAGTCTGGGCGCCGACGTTGTACTGCGACAGGATGCGACCGGTGGTGAGGATGAGGGGATACTTCCCGTTCACCTTCTCGTCGGTCGGGACGTACTCGGTGGGGAAGAACTTGCCCTTGCCACGAGTGAACTCGACCTCGTGCATGACGGGAGTGCCCTCGGGCGCCTCGTCGTTGCAGGGCCACTGGATGCTGCCCAGGCGATCGATCTTCTCGTAGCTGACGCCGGTGAAGGTCGGCGTGAGGCGCGCGATCTCGTCCATGATCTCGGACGGGTGCTTGTACGTCATCGGATAACCCAGCGCGTTCGAGAGCATGCAGGTGATCTCCCAGTCTTCCTTGCCGGCGAGCGGCGGCATGACCTTCCGCACCGGCGAGATACGGCGCTCGGCGTTGGTGAAGGTGCCGTTCTTCTCCAGGAAGGATGACCCCGGCAGGAAGACGTGGGCGAACTTCGCCGTCTCGTTGAGGAAGATGTCCTGCACCACGATGCACTCCATCGACTGGAGTGCCGCGGTGACATGCTGGGTGTCAGGATCGGACTGGGCGATGTCCTCGCCCTCGCAGTAGAGCGCCTTGAAGCTGCCCGCGAGCGCGGCGTCGAACATGTTGGGAATGCGGAGGCCGGGCTCACGCTCGAGCGGGACGCCCCAGTCGGCCTCGAAGAGTGCCCGCGTATCGTCGTCGAGCACGTGGCGATAGCCCGGAAGCTCGTGCGGGAATGAGCCCATGTCGCAGGCGCCCTGCACGTTGTTCTGGCCGCGGAGCGGGTTCACGCCGACGCCCTCGCGCCCCATGTTGCCGGTGGCCATGGCGAGGTTGGCGATACCCATGACCATGGTCGAGCCCTGGCTGTGCTCGGTGACGCCCAGGCCGTAGTAGATGGCCCCGTTGCCGCCAGTGGCGTAGAGCCGAGCGGCCGCGCGCATTTCCTCGGCGGGGACGCCGGTGATCTCGGCGGTGGCCTCGGGTGAGTGCTCCGGCCGAGCGACGAACTCCTTCCACTCGACAAAGCTCTCCCACTCGCAGCGCTCGCGGACGAACTTCTCATCCACCAGGCCTTCGGTGACAACGACATGCGCCAGCGCGGTGATGAGCGCCACGTTGGTGCCGGGGCGGAGCTTGAGGTGGTAGTCGGCCTCGACGTGCGGTGACCGGACGAGGTCGATGCGACGCGGGTCGGCGATGATGAGCTTCGCCCCCTCGCGCAGCCGACGCTTCATGTGCGACGCGAAGACGGGGTGCCCGTCGGTCGGGTTGGCGCCGATGATGAGGACGACATCGGTGTGGCGGATCGAGTCGAAGTCCTGCGTGCCGGCGGACTCGCCGAGCGTCGCCTTGAGCCCGAAGCCGGTGGGCGAGTGACAGACGCGGGCGCAGGTGTCGATGTTGTTGTTGCCGAACGCCGCGCGCACCAGCTTCTGCACGAGGTAGGTCTCCTCATTGGTGCAGCGCGAGGAGGAGATGCCACCCACGGAATCGCGGCCGTACTTCGCCTGGATGCGACGGAACTCGGAAGCAGCGTAGTTGATTGCCTCGTCCCAGCTCACTTCCTGCCACGGATCGTTGAAGCTCTTCCGGATCATCGGCTTCTGGATGCGATCGGGGTGCGTCGCATAGCCCCAGGCGAAGCGGCCCTTCACGCAGGAGTGACCGTGATTGGCGTGGCCATCCTTGTTGGGCGTCATGCGCACCACCTGCGCGCCCTTGAGCTCGGCGTTGAAGGAGCAGCCGACGCCGCAGTAGGCGCAGGTGGTGGTGACGCTGCGATCGGGGGTGCCGGCGGCGATGACCGACTTATCCATGAGGGTCGCCGTGGGACAGGCCTGCACGCAGGCGCCGCAGGAGACGCACTCGGAGTCCATGAAGGACTCCATTTGCCCGGGGGAGACCTTGGAGTCGAACCCGCGACCGTCGATGGTGAGCGCGAAGGTGCCCTGCACCTCCTCGCAGGCCCGGACACAGCGGGAGCAGACGATGCACTTGCTGGGGTCGAAGGTGAAGTAGGGGTTGGACTGGTCCTTCACCGCCTTCAGGTGGTTCTCGCCCTCGTAGCCGTAGCGCACCTCGCGCAGGCCGACGGCGCCGGCCATGTCCTGCAGCTCGCAGTCACCATTGGCGGAACAGGTGAGGCAGTCGAGCGGGTGATCGGAGATGTAGAGCTCCATGACGCCGCGGCGCAGGTCGGCCAGCTTGGGCGACTGGGTCTTCACCTTCATGTTCGCGTCGACCGGCGTGGTGCATGACGCGGGATAGCCGCGGCGACCCTCGATTTCCACGAGACAGAGGCGACAGGAGCCGAAGGCCTCGAGGTTGTCGGTGGCGCAGAGCTTGGGCACCCTGACACCGGCCATGACCGCGGCGCGCATGACGGATGTTCCCGCCGGCACCGTCACGTCCACGCCGTCGATGGAGAGCGTCACCATCGTGGCGCTCAGCGCCTCGGGGGTGCCGTAGTCGAGTTCCTGGGTCAGCAGCGACATGGTGTGTCTCCTGATGCCTCTAGGATCCCGCCGTCGCGAGTTCCGCGGCGGGCAGGCCAAAGTCTTCCGGAAAATGATTGAGCGCGCTCAGCACCGGGAACGGCGCCATGCCGCCCAGGGCGCAGAGCGAACCGTCGAGCATGGTGTCGCAGAGGTCGCGGAGCAGCGTGACGTTCTCGTTCCGCGCCTTCGCCTCGATGATCCTGTCGATGACCTCGACGCCGCGAACGGAACCGATGCGGCAGGGAGTGCACTTGCCGCAGGACTCGATGGCGCAGAACTCCATGGCGTAGCGGGCCATCTTCGCCATGTCCACGGTGTCGTCAAACACCACGAGGCCGCCGTGGCCGAGCATGGCGCTGATGCCGATGAAGGCCTCGTAGTCGAGCGGCGTGTCGAACTGCGACTCGGGGACGTATGCGCCGAGCGGACCGCCGACCTGCACGGCGCGAATGGGGCGGCCCGAGGCGGAGCCTCCGCCGAAATCGTAGAGCAGCTCGCGCAGGGTGAGGCCGAAGGCCTTCTCGACGAGTCCGCCGTGCTTGATGTTGCCTGCAAGCTGGAATGGCAGGGTGCCGCGCGAGCGTCCCATGCCGTAAGTCGCGATAGTGCTCCGCGCCCTTGTCCAGGATGATCGGCACGCTGGCGAGCGAGATGACGTTGTTGATGACGGTCGGCTTGCCGAAGAGTCCCTCGATGGCGGGGAGCGGCGGCTTGTAGCGCACCATGCCGCGCTTTCCCTCGAGGCTCTCCAGCAGTGACGTCTCCTCACCGCAGATGTAGGCCCCCGCCCCGATGCGCACCTCGAGCTCGAACGCCTTGCCGCTGCCCTGCATCGACTGTCCCAGGTAGCCGCGGGCGCGGGCAGTGCGAATGGCCTCGTTGAGCGCGCGGGCGGAGTGGGGATACTCGGAGCGAAGGTAGATGTATCCCATGGTGGCACCGACGGCGATGCCGGCGATGGTCATCCCCTCGATCAGGACGTACGGGTCGCCTTCCATGATCATGCGATCGGAGAAGGTGCCGGAGTCGCCCTCGTCGGCGTTGCAGACGATGTACTTCTGGTCGGACGTGGTACCGAGCACCGTCTTCCACTTGATGCCAGTGGGGAATGCAGCGCCACCACGACCGCGAAGGCCGGAGGTGGTCACCGCATCCACGATCGCCGCCGGGGCCATAGCGAGTGCGTTCGTGAGACCGCGATATCCGCCATACGCGACGTAGTCGTCGAGCGAGACGGGATCGGTGATGCCGACGCGCGCGAAGGTGAGCCGCTCCTGCCTGGCGAAGTACGGGTGCTGCTCAGTGAGGCCAAGGGAGAGCTCGTGCGGCTTACCCTGGAGGAAGCCGGCATCGAACAGGCCGGAGACATCGGAGGCGTCTACGGGACCGTAGGCCACACGTCCCGCGGGCGTCTCCACCTCCACCATCGGCTCGAGCCAGAGCAGGCCACGAGAGCCATTGCGCACGAGGTGCACATCGAGCCCGCGCACGGCGGCCTCGGTGGCGATGGCGCGAGCCACCTGCTCGGCGCCCACCGAGAGGGCGGCAGAGTCGCGAGGCACGTAGACGCGGATCATGGCTTCGCCTCGAGGTCGTCCATGACGGCGGCGAACCGCTTGGGCGTGACGCGACCGTAGACCTCACCGTCGACCATCATGGCCGGCGACAGGGCGCAATTGCCGAGGCAGTAGATCGGCTCGAGGGAGACGGCTCCATTCAGAGTGGTGCCATGGAAGTCGACGCCGAGCCGCTGCCGGGCGTAGTCGGCGAGGCCATCGGCACCCATCGACTGGCAGGCCTCGGCGCGACAGATGTGCACCAGGTGCCGGCCGGGGGCCTCGCTCCGAAAGTCGTGATAGAAACTCACGACGCCATGGACCTCGGCGCGGCTCAGGTTGAGCGCGGATGCAATGGCGGGAATGGAGTCGGGCGGCACGTGACCGAGCTGGTGCTGGACGGCGTGCAGGATGGGGAGCAGCGCGCCAGGACGATGGCGATTCTCCTCGACGGCGATGGCGACGGCGGGTTCCCAGTCGATGGCGGTCATACGGCGGCGGCCAGGCTGGGTGCGCCCACGATACGGGTGCGAACGAAGTCGGCGATGCGAGCGGTGTCGTTCAGGTCGAGCACCGGAACACTGCCGCCGGGGACGGTGGCATCGGTCGCCATGGCGACGAGGTTGGGGTCGTTCAGGCACAGCGGCGCGCGACCATGCGCTGGGCGATAGACCTCGAGCTTCAGACAGCGCTCGAAGTGGAATCCCTCTGCGAGCACCAGGTCGATGCTGTCGAGATCGAGGCGCGTGATGAGCCACTCGAGCGACGGCTCGGTGCGCGCGTGGTCGATGCGTCCCATGACCGCCCACTGTTCGCGCGACCCAACGACGACCTGGGCGGCACCGGCAGATGCGGCGCGGTGCGTGTCCTTGCCGGGCTTGTCGATGTCGAAACCGCAGTGCGCATGCTTGACGACGGCAACGCGAAGTCCTGAACCGACGAGATTCGGCAACAGGGCTTCAATGAGCGTGGTCTTCCCGCTTCCGCTGGTGCCGACAAAGGCCAGGAGGGGCCTAGCACACCGGACTGCGGGGCGCGTGCGCGCGAGTGGGGTTATGTCTGCACCCGGCAGCGCGTTAAGGGAACTGTCCATGATTGAAGATGGGTACCCGGCGTGGCGGGAGCAAATAGGCTGGCGATATGGGGTGATAGGGGTGGCCAATGACCTTGTGAAGAAAGGTGCAAGGGGCCTGCCGGGGCCAGCCGCGCGGGGTGGCGGGGCTGGCGGGAGCGTGTAGGAATCGAACCTACCGGACCTCGCGGAGCGACGTCCGTCGCGATTTTGAAGATCGGCCGAGACACCAGCCTCGAGACGTTCCCCTTTCCGACTTGAGGGCGTGAGGACTTGAAGACTTGATGGCTTGAAGGCCCCACCCGCCCCGGCCCGAAAGCCAGCATGGGCGACGGGGCGCGTGGTGCGCCCCGTGCCCTTCCCTGCTCAGCCGCCGGTGGCGCCGGCGGTCATCTTCTCGATCACCTGGTCGAGGCTGAAGCTCGCCGCCTTCTGCCGCGGCGGGAACTCCTTGAAGGTCGCCAGGAACTCCGCGACGATGGCCTGCGCCGGCACCAGCAGGTAGATGTGCCGGAACATCCAGTCGTAGTAGGTGTTCGACGTGATCTGCGCGTGCTCGTACGGGTCCATCCGCAGATTGAAGATGTAGCGGCGCGCGCAGCGGCACGAACGGTTCCAGCCAGATCTTGAGCGTGCCCGGCGACACGCTGCTCCATGAACATCATCTTCCAGTTGTCGTAGCGCAGCGCCGCCACGTCGCCATCGTCGGTGAAGTAGATGAAGCCCTTGCGCGGGCTCTTCGGCTTCCTTGCCGGTGAGGTGCGGAAGCAGGTTGTAGCCGTCGAGATGCACCTTGTAGGTCGTCTTGCCGATCTTGTGGCCCTTCTTCAGCTTCTCCGCGATGTCGGGATCGCCGGCGACCGCCAGGATGGTGGGGAACCAGTCCTGGTGGCTGATGATCTCGTTCGATACCGAGCCGGCCGGATCTTGCCGGGGAAGCGCACCATGCACGGGCACGCGATAGGCGCCCTCCCAGCTCGTGTTCTTCTCGTTGCGGAACGGGGTCGTGCCGGCATCCGGCCAGGTGTTCATGTGCGGCCCGTTGTCGGTGCTGTACTGCACGAAGGTGTTGTCGGCGATGCCGAGCTTGTCCAGGAAGTCGAGCATCTCGCCGATGCACTTGTCGTGATCGATCATCACGTCGTGGTACTCGGACTGCCAGCGGCCGGACTGGCCGCGGCTCTCCGGCTTCACATGCGTCCAGGCGTGCATGTGCGAGGTGTTGAACCAGACGAAGAACGGCTCGCCGGCGTCGTGGGCGGCCTTGATGAACTTCTTGGCCGCCGCGAGGAACTCGTCGTCGCACGGTCTCCATCCGCTTCTTGGTCAGCGGGCCGGTGTTCTCGATCTTCTGGCCGCCCTTGCCGTCGGCCCAGCAGTGCAGCACGCCGCGCGGCCCGTACTTCTTCTTGAACTCGGGGAAGTCCTTCGCGTTCGGATAGTCGACTTCCTCGGGCTCTTCCTCGGCGTTCAGGTGATACAGGTTGCCGAAGAACTCGTCGAAGCCGTGCATCGTCGGCAGATGCTCGTCGCGGTCGCCGAGATGGTTCTTGCCGAACTGGCCGGTGCGATAGCCGAGCGGCTTGAGCGCCTCGGCGATGGTGATGTCCTCGGCCTTGAGGCCCAGCTCCGCGCCGGGAAGACCGACCTTGGTGAGGCCGGTGCGCAGGCCGCACTGGCCGGTGATGAACGACGCGCGCCCGGCGGTGCAGCTCTGCTCGGCATAGGAGTCGGTGAAGATCATGCCTTCCTTGGCGATGCGGTCGATGTTGGGCGTCTTGTAGCCCATCAGGCCCATGGTGTAGCAACTGAGGTTCGACTGGCCGATGTCGTCGCCCCACATGACCAGGACATTCGGCTTCCTCGGCTTGGCGTCCTTGGTGTCCTTCGAGGCCTTGTTGTTCCTTGCAGCCATGTGTCGCTCCTCGGTATGTGGCAGTGCCTTGCGCCTACGAGTGTGCAATTAGCATTCTACGGCCCGATAAGGATGTCCGCCATGGGGTTGGGGAGCCATGCAACCAAAGTAGCAGGCGTGAGGCGTGAGGCGTTAGGCGTTAGGCGTTAGGCGTGAGGATAGCGAGATGATCGTGGTGCGAGTCGTTGAACCGGGTGACGCCGAGAATTGGATTGTGCTGCGGGGTGCGTTGTGGCCGGATGATGGCGACGCGCACGCGGCGGAGGTGCACCGGTTCTTCACGGGAGGTGTGGGTGGCACGGCGCTGCTGCCAGAGGCGGTGCTCGTAGCGGTCGATAGTGAGATGGGAATCGTTGGGTTCGCGGAGCTGTCGCGACGGGCCTATGCCCCGGGGTGTGAAACGAGTCCCGTGGGTTTCCTCGAGGGATGGTATGTGGTGCCGGAGCGGCGTCGGCAGGGCGTCGGGCGCGCGCTGGTGGAAGCGGCTGAGGAATGGGCGCGCGGGCTGGGGTGCACGGAATTCGGCTCGGATGCTCTCGCGGACAACATGCTCAGTGCCACGGCACATGCGGGACTCGGATTCGAGGAGGTGGAAGTGATCCGCTGTTTCCGGAAGGACCTCTAGTGGCGTCACGTTCAATGCAGGTGCTGCTGGTTCACGGGATGGGCCGTTCGCCGCTCTCGATGGCCTCGCTGGCACTTGGCCTGAGGGCGGACGGCATGCGGCCGAGGTTCTTCGGGTACGTGTCGGCGGTCGAGAGCGTGGAGCGGATGGTGAGCCGGCTGGTGCAGCGGTTGACGGCGATATCGGAGGAGCCGTATGTGGTGGTGGGGCACTCACTGGGGGGAGTGCTGCTGCGTCTCGCGATCAATGAGCTTGGCGCCGGCGTGAGGTTACCGGAGCGGCTGGTGCTGGTGGGATCGCCACAGGGGGCGGCGCGGCTGGCACAGCAATTCGGGTCATGGGTGCCCTACCGGTTGCTGTATGGGGACGCGGGCCAGATGCTGGGCAGCGCGGAGCGGATGGCGGCGATTCCGTCGCCCAGGGTGCCCTGCACCGTTGTGGTGGGCACGCGGGGATTCCCTTCAGGCGTGGGTCCGTTCGGTGAGGAGCCCAACGACGGGATCGTGGCGGTGACGGAAGTGTTGACCGGCGCCGAGGCGGAGATGGTACGACTGGAACGGGGGCACACGTTCCTGATGAATGCGGGGGAAGTGCGGGAGATCATTCGCAACCATGTGGCGGGGGTCGCATGATCATTTCACGATCGCGGTTCGCGCTTGCGGTGTCACTGACCCTGATCTGCGGATGCGGGACGAACGGCTCCTCCGGTTTCCCCAGCACGGCGCCGCTGCGCGCGGGGACCGACCTGCCGGCGCAGTTCGAGCCGCCGGAGGGTTTCGGGCGACTGAGCCCGACCGACACGATTTCGGGCGGGGCGTGCCTGACGCCGATGCGGGATCCGCGGGACAACAGCTCGATCAAGATGGTCCGCGCCGACAACGGGCAGGCGGACTACAAGGTGCCGGACGGGCACTATGGGGTGGGCGAACACCAGCTGCTCAGGCTCGACTGCAATACCGGGCGACCGCTCGGCATCGTAAAGGAGTAGAGACCAATGACGAGATCGATGCTCTTCCCCGCCCTCTGCGCCCTGGTCCTCGCACAACCCGCATGCGGACAGAAGCGTGCGGCCAACGCGGGCTGGTCCGACGCTGATTCGGTGGTGTCGATCGAGGGGAAGCGCGCGGGCATTCATGCATCGGCGTGGCGGGACTACATGCCGCAGGTGGGTGGCGATGGAACGGGAAGTCCGTTGATGGTGAGCGTGCAGGTGATGAGCGTGAACTCTACCCCGCTGCCAGCGGGACTGACGGTTGATTCGGCCTGGGTGCGATCGAAGGACGGCATGTGGGCGACGGCGCCAAGTGATGAGCAGAGGCCGGAGGTGACGAACGGACTGGACCTGATGCTGCGGGGCGGGCCCAAGTGGCCCACGGAGCAACCGATCGACGTGCTGCTACGGCTACGGCTGGAGTCGGGAACGTACTACCTGCTGGCGAAGCAAGTGACGATCGGGAAGGTTCAATAGGCGTTAGGCGTTAGGCGGTAGGCGGTAAGCGGTAGGCGATGGGCTACTGCACGCGGAGGATGGCGCGGCCGAGCCCGAAGATGGCAGCGAGGACAACGATGAGGGGCCCCAGGGATTCGTGGATCAGGAGGCGCGTCAGGGTGCTCCAGAGACTGTTGCCCTGGCGCAACGCATCGACGGACCATCCCTTCACCCGGTTGTCGATGATACGCCGCCCGAGGCCCACACACTGGGCATCCGCTTCCTCGACCGTGGCGTAGCGTTCGTTGACACTGAACGTCCTGAAACGCTCATTTCGGCGAATAATGAGGTCCACGGTCCACTCGCCGGTTTCCGCGAGCTCGTAGGGCCGTGACATGATGTCGAATCCGCGATACCGGACAGTGCTCATGCCCCTTGAAAGGGCAATCAGCGTGCCTTGGCGTTGAGGCGGTCGCGGACCCGCTCGAACCGGGGATCGGCGCGAAGGCGCGCAAAGGTTGGCGACATGATGTAGAGCCCCGCCGAGTGGTCATCGAAGGAGCGATCAAGCCACTCAAAGGCCTGGTCGTAGTCACCGAGGCCCTCGTATACCATGGCGACATCGAAGGCATCGCCGTCACCGCGCGCCGAGAGCGCGAGGAGACTGTCGAGGACCTGCCGTGCCTCCGCCCTGCGACGTGCCAGCGCCAGGGTGCGACCGAAGAAGCCGCTCTGCTCGCCACAGCAGTCACGATACTGGTCGAGTGCCTCGTTCCACCTTTCCATCATGACATAGACGTGCCCCGTCAGCTGGGAGACGCGACGGACCGGGGGCACCACCTGACGAAGGCTGGCCAACTGGGCGAGCGCTTCCTCGTCGTGTCGGGCATCGGAGAGCGCGATGGCGAGGCCCGCGGTCTCCTCCACCGAGAGCGGGTCCAGGTCGCGCGCCCGACGGGCGGCCTGCAGCGCCTCGACCGGGCGCTCGGTCCATTCGTAGAAGTTTGCGAGATAGCGCTCCGGCCGGGCACTCCCGGGATCGAGCGCTGCCGCGCGCTTCAACTCGTCCTCCACTGACCGCAGGTCATACGCGGCGAACATGTTCACGAACCCGAGCTCGGCATGCGCGTCCGCGAGACTGTCATCCAGCGCCACGGCCTTGAGCGCGGTTGCCTGGGCTCGTGCCGCCGCCTGCGCGCGCGTGAGATCGGGTGAACTGTTCCCCAGCACCGCCACGGCATACATGTGCGCGAGCTCGGCGTACGCCGCGGCGTAGGTCGAGTCCGCGAGAATGGCCTGCTGGAAGTACTCGATCGCCCGCCGGGCACCACCATCGCTCCGGGACCAGGCCTGGTCGCGTCCCCGCTGGTAGAGGTCGTACGCCGCCACATTCTCCGTCTGGTGGGGACTGGGGAGAATTGCCGCCAATGTGGGAGTCCGCGGACCCCGCAACCGACCCGCGCCCACGACTGCGGCCAGCGCGAGTACGCCGACCACGAGCGCCGCCCCTGCCCACCTGGTCCTGCGGCTGCCGTGGCGGCTGAGCGCCGCGTCCAGCGCGTCGACCAGCTCGCCGGCGGTGGCGTAGCGATCATCGGGCAGGGTGGCCAGCGACCGGGCGACTACTGCATCTGCGGCGGCGGGGACGGCGCTCCGCTGCTGGTGCAATGAAGGCGGCGCCGATGCAGGAACGGGCGGGCGTCCCGCGAGCATTTCGTAGCAGAGAATGCCGAGCGAATAGATGTCGGCCCGGCTGTCGACGGTCGTGCTGCCCGACAGCTGCTCCGGGCTCATGTAGCGCGGGGTGCCGGCGATCAGCCGGGGTTCCTCGGTGCTCCGTGACGACGCCGCACTGATGGCCAGCGCAATGCCGAAGTCCGCCACCTGGGCGCCACCCTCGCCGAGCAGGATGTTGTCCGGCTTGATGTCGCGGTGCACGACGCCATGGCGGTGGGCATGGTCGAGTGCACTGGCGACCTCGCGCGCAATGCGCACCGTCTCCCCGAGTCCCAACTGCGACTCACGCGTGATCCGCTGCCGCAGTGTCTCCCCCTCGACAAACGGCATGACGAAATAGAGCTGGCCGTCCACCTCGCCCGAATCGAAGAGCGGCAGGATGTGCGGATGATGCAGCTGTGCCATGGTCCTGATCTCGGCGAGGAACTGCTCGCCGCGGAAGGCAGCCGCCAGCTCGGGATGCATGACCTTCAAGGCCACGTTGCGGTCGTGCCGGGTATCGCGCGCGAGGTAAACGGTCGCCATGCCGCCCTGCCCCACCTTGCGCTCGACCTGGAAGTTGCCGTTCACCAGCTCGGGCAGTGGCGGCGCCGGTGCCACCAGCAGCGTTGCAAAGCGTTCCGCCGCGGGATGATCGAGGAGGGTGTCGGAGCGATCGTAGTCGAGGAGGAGCTGCTCCAGTTCCGCGCGGAGCCTGGTGTCACCGCGGCAGGCCGTGTCGAGGAAGGCGGGCCGCTCAGCGGGAGGGAGGTCAGTCGCGGCGTCGATCAGGGGCTCGATCAGCCGCCATCGCTCGGGGGAGAAGGACGAGGACACGGGAGGCGTCCGCTGTCGCGCGTCAACTACCCAGCATTCGGCGCAGGAGCATCCGCGCCTTGGCCCAGTCGCGCTGGACGGTGCGCACCGTCACGCCGAGGGCCACCGCAATCTCCTCCTCAGACATGCCGCCGAAGAACCGGCATTCCACCACGCGGGCAAGACGCGCATCGGTGAGGGCCAGTCCGTCGAGCGCCTCGTTGATCTCCAGCAGCGAATCGGCCTGATCGGCGGCCGCAATGACGTCTTCATCGAGGGTGATGCTCCGGCGTGTCCCCCCACGCTTCATGGCGGAGCGGGCACGGGCGCGGTCCACCAGGATGTGACGCATGGCAACCGACGCGAGCGCAAAGAAGTGGGCACGATCGTGCCATCGCGCGGTGGACTGATCGACGAGCCTGAGATACGCCTCGTGCACGAGTTCCGTCGTGCCGAGCGTTGCGCTGGGCGCGCCGCGCGCGAGGTGCCGGTGCGCGATGAGACAGAGCTCGCGGTACACCCCCGGGAGCAATTGATCGAGCACCATGGTGCCGGAGCTGGACACGACCAAGCCCCCGCCCTCACCGGGTGAGGCGGAGGCGATGTCGGGTTCGGGCCCGTTCTGTCGTGCTATCAAGTGGGTCGATCCGTGACCACGGGTCAGGTCAATATGCCCAGCGCCGATAAAAGAGCAAATACGGGGAGGCTCCATGAAAAGGTTCTCGATGGCACTACTCGCGGCGGGAGTGGCGGGCGCCCTGCTCGGATGCTCGGACGTCCCGTCGACGACGCCGACCGCGCCGAGCGACGCTGCCGTCGCCGAGAGTCGAGGCACAGGCACGTTCACGTCGATCAGCATGCCGGGCGCCACCGGCGGCACGCTTGCGCTCGACATCAACATCCTGGGCGTGATCGTGGGGCGCTACCGGGCGGACGACGGGACGCATGGCTTCACGCGCTCGAAGGCGGGTGGGCTCAGCACCATCGATTTTCCCGGTGCCTCCTTCACCGTGGCGGCGGGGATCAACCTCAAGGGCGACATCGTGGGGATGTACTCGACCCCGGATGACCCGGGCACGCGGCACGGCTACATGCGGAACAACGGCCAGTTCACCACCGTCGACCCGCCGGGATCGGTGTTCACCAATGCGCTGGGGATCAACGCGTGGGGCGACATCGTCGGCCGCTACTGCACCGATGAGTGCGACAACTTCCAGGGGTTCCTGTACCACCAGGGCACGTTCACGACGCTCTCGTTCCCGGGCGCCGTCGCCACGAATGCGTGGAAGGTCAACGCGCTGGGCGAGGTGGTCGGCAGCTACACCACGAGCGACGGGACGGAGCAGGTGTTCGTGTGGGCACGCGGGCGGTACAAGGCTGTGCCGCTGCCCAACGGGAAGCCGGTGGCATCCGACAACGGTGGCATCAACCTGGGAGGGGACATCGTCGGTGTCTCCTGTGATGACCCAGAAGATTGCGGCATCGCGCCGGGGTCGCCGACGCACGGGTTCCTGCTGAGCCACGGCCGACTGACGAACATCGACTATCCGGGTGCGACGGCCAGCACGGCGATCGGGATCAACCTGCAGCGAGACATCGTGGGGAGCTACTTCGACGCGGACGGCGTGATCCACGGTTACGTGCTGACGTCGGGCGGGCATGCGAGTGTGAGGGATGAGACGGGAGGGGACCAGGACAGCGGGAACAGGTAACAAGGAACAGGGAACAGGAGCCCAACGATTTGGCGCCCCGGGCGTAGATAGGGCAGGAACGCACCTTTCTACGTCCGGAGGCACCATCCCGATGCGCACATTGCTCCTGGCGGCCGCTGCTGCTGCCGCCCTGACGGCCTGCTCAAACGATTCCACCACGTCGTCCCCTGCCCCACTTACCAGCGACGCCGACGCCGCCGTGATCGGCACCTTCGGCGCCGGCGCCTGGCTGGGTGGCGTGGGGGCCGACGGGATTGGCGGGTTCGGTCACCTCGGGTGGAGGCTCAACGAGCTGCCCGACAGCCTTGCACTCACCGCCGAGCAACAGGCCAGCATCACGGCGCTAGTGGACGCCTTCACCTCCGCCAACAAGGCCGACCTGGACTCACTCGCCGCGATCCGGACCGCCGCCGAGGCTGCGCGAGCAGCGGGGGCATCACGGGACTCGGTTCATGCGATCCTGGAGTCGGGCGAAGCGATCCGCGACCGGCTGCGGGCGGCGGAGCAGGCGCTGGTAACGAGCATCAAGGCGGTGCTGACGGACGCACAGAAGGCGTACCTGTCGGCGCGCACCTGCGGCGAATGCGACTCCACGGTGGCGCCGCTCACCGCGGAGCAGAAGGCGAGCATCGATTCGCTGGTGCAGGCGTTCGAGGCAGCGAATGCCGCGGACCTTGCTGCGATGAAGGCAGCGCACGAAGCGGAGCGGGAGGCGCGTGCATCCGGGGCAACGGAAGACAGTATCCGGACGATCCGGGAGAGCGTGCGTCCAGCGCTGGAGAGGTTGCGGGCGGCCCGGGTGGTGCTGCAAGGCCAGATCAGTGCACTGCTGACGGCGGAGCAGCTCGAGTCCGGCTGCTACCTTCGGCGGGGACCGGGTGAGCCCGGCGGGCATCGGGGGCCGAGACACTAACCGCAGGGAACAGGGAACTGCAACGGCGTGAGGAGGAGGGGGCGTGCATCCATAATGCATGCCCCCTTAGCGCGTCCTAAGGCGCCGTCGCCGTGCCCGTGCTGTCGGTAGCCTCGCCCTTACCCGTGTCCTTGTCCTTGTCGGGGCGTTCCGTGTACGGGAACGAAGCAGAGATCTGCAGCGTCCGGTTCATGATGGCGTTCCCCGGGTTGTTCCTGAGCAGGTCAACAAACCCAAACTGGTAGCGCAGGGTGATCGTGGGCCGGTTCCGGACCAACGGTCCGAACGGAGAAAATCCCACTTCCACGACGGCGCCCAGGTCCCACCGCTGATAGTAGGGGGACGAATTCACGTCGATGACGATGTCGGATGATACCGGCGGTGCGGTGGTGGTGAAGTCGCTGTGCGCCCGCGTGCGGTAGGCCAGGTACGGTCCGGCCCCGATGCGCCACTGCGCCGCCGGGCGGTAGGACAACACCACGGGAAAGTCGAGGAACTGGAAGCGCGTCCTGGTGCTGGTGGTGCGGCTGAGCAGGTCATCCAGCTCGGGGTTGCCCTGGACGTAGGCGGGAACCGCCCCAGGGCCTTCAGCCCCCTTGGGCGACAGCGGCGCAAACTCGGGGATCAGCCACCATTTCCCCGACTGTGCGAGCCGGATGTTGAGCTGGATGCCGTAGTTGAACGCCCAGATGCTCGAGGCGCCGTTGATCCCGGTCAGCGTGCTGGTGTTGGTGCCGACCTTCATGGCGAAGAAGAGGTTCTCGCTCGCTACCTTGTCGCCGAAGAGCAATACGAGGAGGATGGTTTGCGCGTTGGCAGGCGTTGCGCCCACCAGGAGCAGCAGCGTGCCGAGCAGCACGCCAAGACCGGTACGACCCGCAATTGTGTGAGTGCCGCAGCGCGGCCGCATGGTTCCCCCTGGCTATTCCCCGATACGTGCAACGACCTCGATTTCGACGCGGACATTTCGCGGCAGGCCGCTGACGGCGACGGTGGAACGCGCCGGGCGATGCTCACCGAAGTGGCGACCGTAGACCTCGTTCATGGCGGCGAAGTCGGCCATGTCGATGAGGAAGACGGTGGTCTTCACCACGCGCGACAACTCGGAGCCGGCGGCCTCGAGCACGGCGGCGAGGTTGTGCATGACACGGTCGGTCTGCTCGGCGACTCCGCCGGGCACGATCTGCATGGTGGATGGGTCGAGCGCGATCTGGCCGGCGGTAAAGACGAACCCACCGGAGACGACGGCCTGGCTGTACGGCCCGATCGCCGCCGGCGCATCATCGGTATGAACTGGACTCGGCATTAGAACAATCCCTCGATAGTGCCATCGGGGAGAACGCGAATGTTCTCCGCAGACGGCGTCTTGGACAGACCTGGCATGGTCATGATGTCTCCGGCGAGTGCCACGACGAATCCGGCACCCGCTGATACATACGCATCGCGGACGGTGATGCGGAAGCCCGAGGGTCGCCCGAGCTTGGTGGCGTCGTCACTGAACGAATACTGGGTCTTGGCCATGCAGACCGGAGTGTTGCCGAAGCCCATCCCCTCGATCTGCTCGATGGCCTTGCTGGCGGCGGGTGAGTAGTCCACGCCGTCCGCACCGTAAATGCCCTTCGCGATGGCCTCGATCTTGGCCTTGATGGGCTGGTTCACGTCGTACAACGGCTTGAACGCGCCCTTCTTCTCATCGAGGATGGCGAGCACTTCCCGGCCCACCGCTTCCCCGCCCTCGCCACCCTTCGCCCAGACCTCGCTCAAGGCACCACGCGCACCCCAGGACTTCACGGCATCGAGCACCGTCTGCAGCTCCTCGTCGGTGTCGGAGGTGAAGCGGTTGAGTGCCACGACAGCAGGGACGCCAAACTTCTGGATGTTCTTGACGTGGGCCTCGAGGTTGACGAGGCCCTTCTTGAGCGATGCCACATCGGGTGTGCCGAGCGCGTCCTTCTTGACGCCGCCATGCATCTTGAGCGCGCGCACGGTGGCGACGATGACGGCGGCCTCGGGGTTGAGCCCGCCGAAGCGGCACTTGATGTCGAAGAACTTCTCGGCGCCGAGGTCGGCAGCCGAAGCCGGCCTCGGTGAGCACGATGTCGCCGAGGGAGAGCCCGAGCTTCGTCGCCACGATGGAATTGCAGCCGTGGGCGATGTTGCCGAAGGGACCGCCGTGCACGAGTGCGGGGCCACCCTCGAGGGTCTGCACGAGGTTGGGGAGTATCGCGTCCTTGAGAAGGAGCGTCATGGCGCCGGCGGCCTTGAGCTCGCCGGCGGTGACGGGCTTCCGGTCGCGGGTGAGGCCGACGACGATGCGACTGATGCGGGCCTCGAGATCCTGCAGGTCGGTGGAGAGGCAGAGGATCGCCATGATCTCGCTGCCGGGCACGATGACGAAGCGCTCCTCGCGCACGGGTGCCGGCGTTGATGCCGCCGAGGCTCACGATCATGGAGCGCAGCGCGCGATCGTTCATGTCGATGGTGCGGGGCCAGGTGATACGGCGCGGGTCGATGCCGAGCGCGTTGCCGTGATGCATGTGGTTGTCGAGCATCGCGGACAAGAGGTTGTGCGCCGAGGTGATGGCGTGGAAATCCCCGGTGAAGTGGAGGTTGATCTCGTCCATGGGGATGACCTGGGCGTAGCCGCCGCCGGCGGCGCCCCCCTTCACGCCGAACACGGGCCCGAGGGACGGCTCGCGAATGCAGACGACGACCTTCTTGCCGAGGCGGCGCAGAGCCTGGGCGACGCCGATGGTGACGGTGCTCTTGCCCTCGCCGGCGGGGGTCGGGTTGATGCCGGTGACGAGGACGAGTCGGCCGGTGGGCTTCCGCTTCGCGATGGCCTCGGGGGTGATCTTCGCCTTGGTCTTGCCGTAAGGCAGGATCTCGTCGGCGGTGAGGCCGATTTCGGCGGCCACGTCGGCGATGGGGCGCATCTTCTTCTGCGCGGCCTGGGCGATTTCGATATCTGAAGGAACGGGCATGTTTGGGATCCGGTGTCGAAAGTGGTCGTCAGTCGGCAGTCGACAGTCGTCAGTGAGTGGTCAGCTGCTCCGTGCAGCTGTCGACTGCCGACTTACTGACGACTGCCGACTGACGACTGCAGACCAAAAAGTCCCTCAGCATTCCGAGTCGTAGCTTCGATCAGTTCCGCTGCGTCGATACCGCGGACCGCCGCGATGCGTTCCGCGGTGTGGCGCACGAAGGCCGGTTCATTGCGCTTGCCGCGATGCGGGATGGGCGCCAGGTACGGACCATCGGTCTCGATCAGGAGACGTTCCAGGGGCACGGCGCGGACGGCGTCGTCGAGAGCCCAGTTGCGGAACGTGACCATGCCGCTGAATGACAGATAGTGCCCCAGATCGAGGCCGGCCCGCAAGAGTGCGGGGCCGCTCGAGAAGGAGTGCAGCACTACCGGGGTCCGGGCGTCGCTCCGGAGAACGGCGGCGACGTCGTCGTCAGCCTCGCGCGCGTGAATGATGACCGGCCGAGCGGCGTCGGCGGCGATCGCCAGCTGCGCCCGGAAGGCGGCATGCTGTGCGTCACGCGGTGAATAGTCGTAGTGATAGTCGAGGCCCATCTCACCTGCTGCCACGACCCGCGGATCAGCGAGGGCGCTGGCCAACCAGTCGGCCGACTGGGAGGACCAGTCCTTCGCGTCGTGCGGGTGTACCCCGGCAGTGGCCGAGAGTCGCGGATCGGTGCCGGCGAGGCGGAGCGCCTTTGAGGCAGCCTCTGCCGACTCGCCGATTACGACGATATGCTTTACCCCCGCCTCCCAGGCCCGGGCGAGGACCTCTGCCCTGTCCGCGTCGTAATCGGCCGAGCCGAGGTGACAGTGAGTGTCAATCACTAGTCGGCAGTCGTCAGTCGGCAGTCGACAGGAAGTCGTCAGTCGGCAGCTGCGCGGAGCGGCTGGCGACTCTCTGACGACTGTCGACTGTCGACTGCCGACCCTCCTAGACCGTCGCCTTGGCGCGGGGTGCCACCTGCGGCACCGGGCCGCCGGCCGACACCTTCGTACCGCGAGCCGCGGGGCCGGGCCACTTGTGCTCGATCCAGAGGAGCACCGGAGCCGCAATGAACACCGACGAGAACGTACCGGTGAACACGCCGAAGAACATGACCAGCGAGAACGGGCGGATCACCTCTCCACCGAAGATGGCAAGCGCCAGCAGCGTCGCCAGGGTGGTGAGGTGGGTCAGCACGCTCCGCGGCAGCGTCTCGTTGATGCTCCGGTTCAGGATCTCCACGAAGCCGGAGCGCTGGTACTTCTTCAGGTTCTCGCGGACACGGTCGAAGATGATGATCGTGTCATTGAGCGAGTAGCCGACCATGGTGAGCAGTGCCGCCACCACCACAAGGCTCACCTCGAGCCGCATGACAGCGATGAAGGCGAGCGTCGCCAGGATGTCGTGGGCGGTCGCGATGATGGCGGCGAGACCGAAGCGCCACTCGAAGCGAACGGCGAGGTAGATCAGCACGAAGATGAACGAGGTCAGCACCGCGAGCAGGGCCTGCATGCGGAGCTCGCCACCCACCTTGGGGCTCACGGCCGCAGCGCGACCGAAGGTGTACTTGCCCTCACCCAGCGCCTTGTTCAACGCACCCTTCACCGCCTCGGCGGTCGCCTCGGTGCTGCCCTGCCCCTCACCGACGCGGGCGCGGATGACGAAGTTGCCCGGCGCGCCGAGCTGCTGGATCTCGGCGCCCTTGATGCCGGCGCCGTCGAGCGCGGTGCGAAGGGTGCCGGCCTCGGTGGTGGGCGCGGTGGCGATCTGGACCATGGTGCCGCCGGTGAACTCGATGCTGTAGTCGAAGCCCTTCACCGCGAGGAAGAGCAGGCCGGGAATGAGCACCGCGGCGGTGACGCCGTAGGCCCACTTCCGCATGGCGATGAAGTCGTAGTTCGCGTTGGCGAAGAACGTCGCCTTGCCGATGCTCAGCGTATCCATCCCCGGATTACGCTGCAGCCAGAGTCATGTAGAAGGTGCGGGTGACGAACACCGCCGTGAACAGCGACGCCAGGATGCCGACGATCAGGGTGACGGCGAAGCCCTTCACCGGGCCGGTGCCGAACTGGAAGAGCAGGAAGGCGGTGATGACCGTCGCCAGGCTCGAGTCGGTGATGGCGGGCAGCGCGTGCTTGAAGCCCTCGTCGATGGCGAGGCGCACCGTCTTGCCGTGGCGCAGCTCCTCGCGAATGCGCTCGAAGATCAGCACGTTCGCGTCCACGGCGATGCCGATGGAGAGCACGATGCCGGCGAGGCCCGGCAGGGTGAGCGTGGCGTCGAGCATGGCCAGCGCGCCCATGGTGTAGAGCAGGTAGAACCCGAGCGCCAGCACGGCGAGGACGCCGCTCAGCGCGTAGTAGCCCACCATGATCAGGATGACGAGCAGCGTCCCGATGAGGCCGGCGATCAGGCCGCCCTTGATCGAGTCTGCGCCCAGGCTGGCGCCCACCTCGCCCGACTCGACGATTGCGAGCGGAACCGGGAGTGCACCGGCCTTGAGCGTGAGGGCCAGGTCCTGGGCTTCCTGCAGCGTCTTGCCGCCCAGGGTGATGCGGCCGTTGCGCTCGATGCGGCTCTGGATGACCGGGGGGCGACCCTGCACGCGACCGTCGAGGACGATGGCCATGAAGTCACCGACGTGACGGCCGGTGCCCTCGCCGAACTTGCGGCCGCCGGCACGATCGAGCTCGAAGGTGACCTGCGGCCCGTTGGTGAGCGGATCGAGCTCGGCGCGCGCGTCGACGAGGTTGGCGCCGGTGACGAGCGACTGGTCATCCACCACGTAGAAGGCGCGGACGAAATCGCCGCCGATGCTTTCCTTGCTGGCCGACCACTTGATCTCGACGCCGCGCGGCAGGAGGCGCTTCACCTCCGGCAGGTTGAGCAGGCTGTCGACGCGGGGGAACGCGGTCTCGGCGACGAGGTACTCGCCGGGCGTGGCCTGCGACGGCCGGATGAGGCCGGCGAGGATCGCGGCGCCGGTGGTGCTGTCAGCGCCCTTCTTGGCGGAGTCGCCGCCCAGGAGCTGCGACACGGCGGAAGGGCCGGCCTGGGCCGCGCCGGCGCTGGAGACGCCCATCGCGCGGAGCTGGCGGTCCATGGCCGGGAGCGCGCGATCGAGGGCGCCGGTCTTGTCGGTGATGCGGAACTCGAGGAAGGCGCTCTTCTGGACGATGGCCCGGGCGCGCTCGGGATCGGCGACGCCGGCGAGCTCGACCACGATGCGGTCATCGCCGACCTTCTGGATGACCGGCTCGGTGACGCCGAACTCGTCGATGCGCTTCCGGAGCACGGTGAGGGCCAGGTCGATGTCCTTCTTCGGATCGGCCGAGACCTGCTTCGACTGGTCGAGCTCGAGGGCGAGGTGCATGCCGCCCTGGAGGTCGAGACCGTACTTGATCGGCTGGCGGAGGACGGAGGCGTCGTGCATGACCCCATCCGCGCCGAGCTCGCGCACCGTCTGCTTCCGGGGAATGAGGGCAAGGATGGCGGCGACCATGAGGACGCCGACAAGGATGAGTCGATTTCGAAGAGTCAGGAACATCGTCCACTCAGGCAGCTGGGCGTGCGTGGGGCACGCGTCTGGTGAATCAGGCGGGATTTCCCAGCGCCGCGAGCGCCGCGGCGTGATCCCGTTCGAGTTGGCGAGTGAGCTCTGCGGGGGAAGCGAACTGGCGCACCTCGCGCAGTTGCGCCACCCACTCCAGTCGTACCCACTCGCCGTACAAGTCTGCATCGACGCCGAAGAGGTGCGCTTCGAGCGTACGGTCGTGCTCGCCAAAGGTGGGGCGTGGCCCCTGGTTCATCATCCCGCCGGCCTGTCCGCCGCGCCACTCGACGCGCACGGCATAGACGCCATCGGGCGGGAGCTGCTTCCGGGCCGAGACTCCCGCGAGGTTGATGGTCGGAATGCCAAGCTTCCGGCCGCGTCCCGCTCCCTCACCGACCTGCGCCATGACGTCGTAGCGACGGCCCAGCATGCTGGCGGCGCCGGCCAGGTCTCCTGCCACCAGGCACTGGCGGATGGCGCTGCTGGAGACGCGCACGCCATCGACTTCCACCTGCGGCACCACCGCGACCTCGAAGCCATCGGCCTGTCCGATGCGGCGCAGGGTGTCGGCATCGCCGCTCCGGCCGCGACCGAATCCGTGGTCATGACCGATGACCAGTTCCCGCATGCCGCACCGCGCCACCAGGATGTCGCGGACGAACTGCTCGGGCGGCAGTGCCGCCAGCGCCGCGTCGAACTTGAGCACCAGCGCGTGGCCCACACCGCAGGCCGCCATGACCGCCCGGCGCTCCACCTCGGTGGTGAGCCGGAGGGGCGCCCGATCGGGCCGGACCACCTCGACCGGATGCGGATCGAAGGTGACGACGACACAGGCGCGTCCTGCGGCCTCGGCGCGTCGCGCCGTCTCGCCGAGCACGGCGTGATGGGCGCGGTGCACCCCGTCGAAGGTGCCGACGGTGACGGTGGAGCCGTTGGGGCCCAGGGCGAAGTCACCCATGCGGTTCAGGGTTAGGCGTTGAGGGTCTGGGGGTCGGGAGTCTGTCCAGCACCACAACTGGCTGCAACCTCGTCGCCCACCGCTTCCGCGACCGCGACCAACTCCCCGCCCTGCACCAGCGCCGAAAACCGTCCCCGCCCTCCCCGCCCTCGCGCCCTGGGATTGCGCGGCCGTGCGCCACGTGGGCGCGGGCTGCGTCGTCCAGTTCCACTCGCGGCATGTGGCCCAGTACGGCGAGTGGCGGCTTGCACCGCTGCCGCATCGATGGCATCGAGCGGGAGCGCATCGCTCACCGACAGCGTGCCGATCGTTTCGCGCCGCAGCGCCACGAGGTGCGCACCCAGGCCCAGCTTCTCACCAACGTCGCGCGCCAGGGCCCTTACGTAGGTGCCGGCGCTCACGGTGACGCGGAACTCGGCGTCGGGTGCGTTCCACGCGAGCAGCTCCATCGCGTGGACCGTGACCTCGACCGGTTCCAGCGTGACCTCGACCGCCGCGTCGTGCCAGGCGATGACTGCGCTGGCCGTCCACGTGCTTCGCCGAAAAGGTGGACGGCCGCTGCAGCTGCGTGCCCTTCATGCCTGCCAGCGCCGAGCGCACCTCCGACTCAGTGGGCCACTGCGCCGGCACCGTGCCGCCCACCGGTGCGCCGGTCAGGTCGTCGGTGTCGGTCTGCACACCGAGACGCAGCGTGGCGCGGTACGTCTTGGCCTGCCCCTCGACGAAGCGGGCCAATCGCGTCGCCCGACCGACGAGGGCCACGAGCAACCCGGTCGCGAACGGATCCAGCGTGCCGGTGTGCCCCACCGCCCTCGTGTCCAGGACCCGCCGGAGGCGCGCCACGACATCGTGCGAGGTGACGCCGGCCGGCTTGTCCACCAGCAGCGCGCCGATCAGCTCGGCTCCTCCGCGGGCGGTGTGTCGCGGCGCACCTGCTCGAGCAGCTCGTTGATGCGCGCCGCATGCTCCAGCCCGCGATCGAGCTCGAAGTGGAGCTCGGGCACCACGCGGGTGGTGAGCGCCTTCGCGAGCTTGCTGCGGAAGAAGCCGGCGGCGCTCTTCAGTCCCTCGAGTGCGCGCTGCTTCTCTTCCTCGCTGCCAGGCACTGCCACCATGACCTTCGCGTGCGACAGCTCGTTGGTGACCTGCACGTGCGTCACCGTCACGAACCCGACCCGCGGGTCGCGCACCTCGCGCAGCAAGGCGTCGGTGACCACCTGGCGAATGGTTTCGCCGACCTGCTCGGGTCGACGCGAGGACTTCATGCTCTGTCGCCGAGTCGGCAGTCGGCAGTCGGCAGTCGGCAGGGAGTCGACAGTCGGCAGCTGCAGGGAGCGGCTGACGACTTTCTGACGACTGTCGACTGACGACTGCTCGCCTCTTCAACGCCATACCGTCACCGAATCAATCACCCGCACCCCGTCCGTTTCCTCGATGATGCGATCGGCGGCGCGCAACTCGCCCTCGACGACCGACCGATCACTTCCCACTGCCGCACAGGCCAGCCCGGCGCGCTGCCAGAGATCCTGGTGGTCGATCTCCGCGACCGAGAGATTGACCCGGCGCAGGGCCGTTACCAGGGGCTTGATGACGCTCCGCTTGTCCTTCAGCGAGAGGCATCCCTCCAAGTGGAGGTCCCAGGTGGTGACGGCCAGGTGCACAGGGGTTCAGGGTTCAGGGTTCAGGGTTCAGGGTTCAGGGTTCGGGGTTCGCGGTTCGGAGCCCTTAACTCTCAACCCTCAACCCTCAACTCGCCCCCGCCGCCGCCGACGCCTGCAGCGTGCGCTTCACCTCTTCCATGCGGTACGCCTCGATACGATCGCCGACCTTGAGGTCGTTGAAGTTCTCGATGGACAAGCCGCACTCGAGACCCTCGCGCACTTCCTTGACGTCGTCCTTGAAGCGCTTGAGGCTCGCCAGCTACGCCGCTGTAGACCACGACGCCATCGCGAATGACGCGAACCTTGCCGCGCTGGATGAGGCCGCTCTTGACCATGCAACCGGCGACCGTGCCGATCTTGCTGACCTTGAACAGGTCGAGCACCTCGGCCTCGCCGAGCACGGTTTCCTTCTCCTCGGGCTTGAGCAGTCCCTCGAGGGCGTTGCGCACGTCTTCCACCGCTTCGTAGATGATGCGGTAGGTGCGCACGTCCACCGACTCCCGCTCGGCGGCCGTACGGGCGTTCGAGTCGGGCCGGACATGGAAGCCGAGAATGATGGCGCCCGACGCCTTGGCGAGCAGGACGTCGCTCTCGGTGATGGCACCGACACCGCGGTGAATGACTTCGACGCGGACTTCGCTGGTGCTGAGCTGGGCCAGTGCGTCGGCGAGTGCTTCCGCCGGGCCGCCCTGGTCGGCCTTGATGATGATGCGGAGCTGGGTGACGGCGCCTTCCTTGAGCTGCCGGCTGAAGTCCTCGAGGCTCGAGGCCTTCTGCGTACGACGGCTCTGGGCCTCGCGCTCGAGGCGCTGGCGGCGCTGCGCGATGTCACGCGCCTCGACGGCATCAGCCACGACACCGAACGAATCGCCGGCAGAGGGCACGCCCTCGAAGCCGAGGATCTGCACCGGATAGGACGGACCCACTTCCTTCACCTGTCGCCCGCGCTCATCGAAGAGCGCGCGCACGCGGCCGGAGAACTTGCCGCAGATGAAGTTGTCGCCGACATGCACGATGCCCTTCTGCACCAGGATCGTGGCGAGGGGACCCTTGCCCGGGTCGAGCGTGGCCTCGAGCACGGTGCCGTGAGCCTTGGCCGTGGCGTTGGCCTTGAGGTCGAGGATTTCCGCCTGCAGGAGGATCTGCTCGAGCAGGTGGTCGACGCCGGTGCCCTTCTTCGCCGAGATCTCGGCGGAGAGCGTGTTGCCGCCGAACTCCTCGAGCACGACGTTGTGCTGCAGGAGGTCCTGCTTCACCTTGGCGACGTTCGCCGACGGGCAGGTCGATCTTGTTGATGGCCACGATGATCGGCACGCCGGCGTTCCGGGCGTGGCTGATCGCCTCGATGGTCTGGGGCATGACCTGGTCGTCGGCCGCCACCACGAGGATGACGATGTCGGTGACCTGGGCACCGCGGGCACGCATGGCGGTAAAGGCCTGGTGACCCGGCGTGTCGAGGAAGGTGATGGAGCGGCCATCGGGCAGATCGACGTGATACGCGCCGATGTGCTGGGTGATGCCGCCGGCCTCACCGGCCACGACGTTGGCCTTGCGGACGTAGTCGAGCAGCGAGGTCTTGCCGTGGTCGACGTGGCCCATGATGGTGACGACGGGCGGACGCGGCACGCGATCCTCGACCTTGTCCTCTTCCTCGACGATGCCGGCCTCGGCAGCGTATGCGTCTTCCTTCACGGCCAGGAAGCCGAACTCGGATGCAATGAGCTCGATCTGGTCGAAGTCGAGGCGCTGGTTCACCGTCACCATGAGGCCCAGTTCCTTGAAGGCGAACTGGACGATCTGGGTGGCGGGGATCTTCATGAGTCCCGCGAGCTCGCTCACCGAGATGAACTCGTTGACGCGAACGATGGTCTTCTCGCGCTCCTTCTCCTCGGCCATTTCGCCGGCGCGGAGCTGCTGATAGCTCGGGCCATCGGCGCGGCGGACCTTCTTGCCGGCGCTGCCCTTCAGGCCCTGGAGGGTCTTCTCGATGTTCGCCTGCACCGCGTCACGATCGACCTGGGAGCGACGACCCTTCTTCCCCTTCTTGCCGGGGCGTCCACCAGCGCCACCCTGACTCGAATCGGTGGTGCTCGGCGTTGCCGCCGGCGGACCACCGCTGCCACCGCGACTCGGCGCGGGACGCTCGGAGGTGAAGCTGCTGCTGAAGACGGGCTTCGGGCCACGCGGGCGATCGCCGGGGGTGCGCGACGGGCCGCGATCATTGGACTGCTGTGATGGCGCCGGGCGCTGCACGCGCGGTGGAATGAACGGCTGACGCGCCGGCGGTGCGGCGCTGTCGGTGGTGGCGACGGGCGTCGGCGGAACCGAGGGACGGAACAGCGGCGCAGGTGTCGGCGCAGCAGCCTCTTCCTCGGTGTCGGGCTCGGCCGGGGGAAGATCCTTGAAGAGCTGGCGAGCGCGCTCCTCGAGCGAGAGCGACGTGACCACCGGCTCGGGCTCGGCGGCTGCGCGCTCGAGCTCGAACATGGCGACACGCTTCTCTTCCTCTTCGCGCTCGGCCTGGTGCGCGGCCTCGACCACCGCAACTTCGGCGGCGGTGCGGCGTCGCTTGGACGGCTTGCCGGCATCGGCAACGGGCGCAGGCACCACCGCGGGTGCCTCGGTGGCGGCCTTCACCTTCTTGCGCGTCTTCTTCGGCTTCTCCTCTTCGTGCTGCTTCCGCTTCTCACGTTCCCAGCGGACGCGCACCGCGGAGACCTGATCACCCTCGAGCGCGGACATGTGGCTGCGCACGAAGATGTTCATGTCCTTGAGCATCGCGAGCAACTGCTCGGATGAGACGCCGAACTCAGCGGCGAGATCGTGTACTCGACTCTTGACCACTCACTCCTCCATTACTGGCCCGCCGACCCGGCGTTCATTACGCCGCTGGCCAACGCGCGATCACTTACACCCACCGCCTGTACGGGCGGCCGGCCCAGCGCCCTGCCGATCTCGTCGGCCACGGGTCCCACGATCACCGGAAGGTTCTTACCACGAGCCAACCGCGTGACCTTTTCCTCTGCCCTCGGGCCGGCGTCGCTCGCCATGACGACGAGATAACACTTGCCCGCCTTGATGGCGGAACGCACCGCGTCCACGCCGACGATCAGATTCCCCGCCCGACGCCCCAGGCCGAGGAGGCCCAGGAGCGGGGTCACGCCGAGGGCGCCTCGTCCACGCTCTCTTCAGCGGTGAGCTCCTGGAGGAAGCCCATCAGCATTTCAGTGAGCTCGGGCGTCATGCCGGTGAGCTTGCTGGCCTCTTCCTGCTCGAGGTCCAGGACGTCGCTCAGCGTGTTGTAGCCCGCCGCTCCGAGTACCGTGACGAGATCGGGCGAGAGGCCCTTGAGCTCGGTGAGCGGCACCTTGGTGGCGGCTTCATCTTCGGGCGGCAGCGGGGCGAACAGCGGGCCCTCACCACCACGCTCCAGCCACTCGCGGCTGGAGTAGAGATCGATTTTCCAGCCGGTCAGCTCGGACGCGAGGCGCACGTTCTGGCCATTGCGACCGATGGCGAGGGAAAGCTGATCCTCGTCGACGACGGCCTGGATGGTCTTGGCCTCGGGTACCGCAAAGACCTTGGCGACGCGCGCCGGTGCCAGGGCGAGACGGGCGAAGCGCTCGGGATCGGGCGACCAGGGCACGATATCGATGCGCTCACCGCCGAGCTCATTGACGACGGACTGCACGCGCGAGCCCTTGAGGCCGACGCAGGCGCCGACGGGATCGATGGCGTCGTCACGGGAGACGACGGCGACCTTGGTGCGGCTGCCGACTTCGCGGGCAATGGCGCGAATTTCGACGACGCCCTGCTGGACCTCAGGCACCTCGAGCTTGAAGAGCGCCTTCACGAAGAGCGGATCGCCACGGGACAGGATGAGTCGCGGTCCCTTGGGCGTCTCCTCGAGGCGCTTCAGCACGGCGCGAATGGTGTCGCCCTGATGGAAGTGCTCGCGGTGATTCTGCTCGCGATACGGGATGATGGCTTCCGCCTCGCGGAACTTGTTGAGCATGATGACGAGCTTGCCGCGCTCGATCTGCTGGACTTCGCCCGACAGGAGGTCGCCGACCTTGCTGGCGAACTCGTCGCGGATGCGCATGCGCTCGCCCTCGCGGACGCGCTGGATGATGCGCTGCTTCGCGGCCTGCACGGCGAGACGACCGAAGGCCTCGAAGGGGACGTCTTCCTCGAGCATGTCGCCGACCTGGAAGTCCTCGTCCTCGTAGCGGGCCTCTTCCAGCGGGATCTGCCAGGAGGCGTCCTCGACCGTTTCCACCACCTGACGGAGGCGGACGATGCGAATGGAGCCCTGCAGCTCGTCGACGCTGAGCTCGAACTTGACGTTCGGGCCATAGCGGCGGATGAGTGCGGCCTGGATTCCGTCGCGCAACATGTCGAGCAGCTCCGCGCGATCGAGCTGCTTGGCGGCGGTGAGCTCGCGGAAGGCGGCAAGGACTTCGGGTGAACCAGCCATTGTCTTCATCTCCAATGTCGTGGCGGCGCGCCTGGCGCGCTGCTAGCGATTCTTCTTCCTGGGCTGGGGCGCCGGCCAGTCATAGACGAGCGTGGCGCTCCTGATGTCATCCAGCCGGAGGGTGACTTCGTCGCCGGTGTCGAGGCGCACGGTCACGGTGTCATCCGCCGGTACTGCGAGAATCTCGGCGGTGGGCCGGCCCTTCATGCGCGCCACATGGAGCGTGACGCGGCGACCGATGTAGCGTCGCCAGTGCCCGGGAAAACGGACCGGGCGTTCGACGCCGGGTGACGAGACCTCGAGCGTATAGCGCGGCCCGACTGCTTCGGCGGTCTCCAGCGCTGCCTCGATGGCGCGGCTGAGGCGAGCACATTCTTCAGTGGAGATGCCGTGCCCGGGCGTCGAATCAGGCCGGTCGGCGCGGATACTGAGGACCGGTCGGGCCGCTTCGCCCGTACGGCGCAGGTCAACGAGCTCGAACCCTGCCCCTTCCACCAGCGGCTGCACGAGCGCGAGGAGCTGATCGGGGGTCATGCGTCTCCGGCGAGTCGAAAAAAAACGTGGGGGAACCTCCCCCACGTCGTCGGTCGGCGAACAATATCGACTCCCGGCAACACAACCCTACCCACAACAGGACTTGAAGATAGCCCGTGAGACGGGGGGGAGCAAGGCGGGGCGGTAGAGCGTGAGGAGGAACTGCGACAGCGTAAGGAGGAACTGCGACAGCGGGCGGCTCCGTCCGCGGGCGCGACCAGTGGGGCGGCTCCTCCGAAGCCCGGACCGTGGCATTGGCGCCATTCTTACCCGCCTGTGTTGCGGGGGTTACTGTAGCCGCCGTCTCCACGGAGGAAAGTCCTGTGGCTAAGAACGGTAAGTCAGGGCGGGACGGGGCGAACGGCCCAGGCGCCGCAGCGCCGGTGCGATACGGGCCGGGGCCCACCCGGGCGGAGCACCTCGAGGCGGGCAAGGCCCTGAGGGACAAGTGCCCGCGCCGCTCGCATGCGGACTGGACGCCCCCGGCGCACCGCCGGGATGCCGTAGAGCTGATGGAGACATCCGACGAAGGACGCATCCCCGAACTGGTCCCCATCCGGCACGGACGGATGCTCCGTTCTCCGTTCACCTTCTATCGTGGCGCCGCGCTCAACATGGCGGCCGACCTCGCCGAAACTCCGTTCACCGGCATCCGGGTTCAGGCGTGCGGCGACGCTCACCTGTGCAATTTCGGCGCTTTTGCCACCCCGGAGCGACGTGCCGTCTTCGACATCAACGACCTGGACGAGACACTCCCAGCCCCCTGGGAATGGGACGTGAAGCGACTGGCCGCGAGTATCGTCGTTGCGAGCCGCAGCAACGGATTCAGCGAGGACGATGCACGCGACGCTGCCCTGGCCTGTGTCCGGTCGTATCGCGAGCGCATCGCGGAATTCAGCGAGATGCAGACCCTCGACGTGTGGTACGCGAGTGTCGATCTCGAGCTACTCCAGGAGAAGATCCAGGACAGGGAAGCGCGCCAGCGCTCCAAGAAGGCGCTGGCCAGGGCGCGAGAGCGGAGTACGCTGGAGCATAACTTCCCCAAGCTGGCGGCGCTGTCGGGAGGAGAGCCCCGGATCAGGGACAATCCACCACTGATCTACCATCCCGGGGACGAAGCCCGCGACGACATGCTGGCACGCGCCAGGAACGCCTACGCCGAGTATCGCGAGTCGATGCAGGAGGATCGCCGGGTGCTGCTGGACCGCTTCGACCTCAAGGACGTCGCGATCAAGGTGGTCGGCGTCGGAAGCGTGGGGACGACGTGCGCCGTCATCCTGTTGATGGCCAGCGAGGCGGATCCGCTGTTCCTCCAGGTGAAGGAGGCGCGCACCTCGGTGCTGGAGCCGTATGCGGGCGCCAGCACCTTCGGCAACCGGGGCCAGCGCGTGGTGAACGGGATCCGGCTCATGCAGTCGGCCAGCGACATTTTTCTGGGGTGGACGACGGGGAGGGCCGGGCGGCACTTCTATGTGCGCCAGCTCCGGGACCTGAAAATGAGCGCGCAAGTCGAGCTGTTCACGCCAGGGGTCATGGCGCAGTACGCCGAGGTCTGCGCCTGGAGCCTGGCCCGAGCCCACGCCAGGTCGGGCGAGCCCGCGGTCATCTCGGGCTACCTGGGCAAGAGCGACGTCTTCGATGAGGCGGTCGCCGATTTCTCCTTCCTCTACGCGGACCAGACGGAAGCGGACCACGCGACGCTGATGAAGGCGGCGAGGGCGGGAAAACTGGAGATCGTTACGGAAGAGGTCTAGGAACCGGAGGGGGTCCCATCGACGCCATCCCCACCAGGCGGCCTCGCAGGTCTCACTTCCCTACCAGAGCGTGTCGCCGGGGAGACGCTGGGGAATGAGGTCGGCGGGGAACGGACCACCCAGGCGGCCCTGCACCGCCAGGGTATCGCAGCCCTGTCCTCGAACAAACTGCTTCAGGGCGAGTGAGTCGAGGACGCGCTCCCTCTGGGCACTGGTGGACCGAGACTTCACACGCCTGTCCACCCCGTGGATTACCCCCAGTGAGCTATCCCGACCCAGCACCCGGCGCAGACGGGTGACCTCACAATTGATGACCTGTTCGACCGCGGCTGGGCGGGGCGAAGTCAGCTGCTCCATGGCGAGCCCAAACAAGACATTCCCCATGGTGTCTGCTGGCGCCTCCGGACTGCGAGGGGGCTTCTGAGCATTCCCGCAACCGACACCGAGCCCCATCAGCGCAATCAGGGCAGCGGAGCGCAGGACCCGAGCGCGCACAGTGGCTATGGGAGTGCGCCGAGGTAGGCGACCGGCGCCCTCGACGAGATCGCGCACGAGATCGAGGAGGGAGTCGGGGGCCATGCACCTCGGGCAGTAGAAAAAAAATGGGGGGGGGGGGGAACCTCCCCCACGTCGTCGGTCGGCGAACAATATCGACTCCCGGCAACACAACCCTTCCCAAAACAAGATTTGAACATAGCCCGACACCGGGGCGAGCAAGGATGGCGGCCAGGAGCGGAGGAACCACGGCGGTGAAGCCAAGGGCGGAGAAGCAGGGGCGCTCTGCCTGGTTAAGGCACGACGACCGGAACAATCTCAAGCGCCATGCCGGGCCGGGCCGTCAGCAGGTACTCCGTGGTGGGGATGGGGATGCTGTCGAAGGGTGCCGTGGGAATTTGAATGGGCACGGTGGCGGACTGCACCGGAGCGGCCGCCATCAGAGCACGCGTGATGCCGGTGTCGTAGATGACGGACTCGTTCCCGATATAGAGCTCATCCGTGGCCCATGTGGCCGCGGTGTCCGTGCCCTGCACGGTGACGGGCCGGTCGAGATGCACGGCCCACTTGGCGCTAAATGGCAGGCCGTGTGGCGCGCGCGGCCCCACCAAGCGCGGCACCCGATCCACCAGGCGGCCGGTCTGCTTCGCGATGAGCATCGCCGCCGTCTCCGGCGTCACCGACACCCCGCTCTGCCAATCGAGCGGAAGGCCCCGGAAGAGGAACTCGTCGCCGCGGGGGCCGAACGGTGGGGCTCCCAGGACGAGCGGGGCATTCTCGAGGGAGAGATTGGTGGCGTAGGCCGCCACCGAGATGGCGATCGTGGGGGTGCGACCGCGGCAGAACGTGACGATCCACTGCGGCCCCCATACCCAGTGGGCGATCGGCAACACGGTGACCGGGATGACCGCATTGGGCTGTTCGGCCCACACCTGGCCACACACGGTGAGGTTGGAGAGACTCACGGTCCGGTGCGCAGTCTGGTTCAGGTACGCCTGCAGCTGGGGTGCGAGAGTGGCACTCGCCCAGACAGCCAGAGCGCGGGCGTCGTCCCGGCTCACGTGCGGATTGGTGTCGACGATCTCCGGCAGGACGAAGCGCCCATCGACGTCGATCTCGGCAGCCAGCTCGGGCGTCACTGCGGCGAGGAGCGCCTCACGCGGATCCACGGATTCCGTCGACGACGTGCAGCCGCTGAAGGCGAGCATGGCCACCACGAGTCCATGACGCCATTGTTGCCGCTCCCGGTCCCTCAGGGCAAGGCTCCCAAGTAGGCCACCATTCGCCCGTCCTTGCCGCCGGACTTGCGATGGGAGAAGAAGGTGTCGTTATCGCGGGAGCTGCACCATTCCGAAACCGTGATGTCCGTAATTCCGAACTTGCGGCCCTGCTCGGCGAGAACAGACCTCAGGTCAGCGTGCCATGGGCCCCTCCCTTCTGTGGGAAGTCCGAGGCCTTCCATGACCTCAGAACCTACTTCATACTCGTCGCCTGAAATGCCTACGCCACAATGCATTATCATGTCGAACGGTTCACAACGCACACGACTGGACAAGATTTCCACACCGCGCTCGAGGATGCCGGCGGCGGTGCCGCGCCAGCCAGCGTGGAGGAGCGCGATGCCGCCGTGGCGGGGCGCGGCGAGGTAGACAGGTATGCAGTCAGCGACAGTGACAGTGAGCATCAGTCCGGACTTGTCGGTGGCGTGGCCGTCGACGTTGTCGAGGATGGTCCAGCCGAAGCCGACGTCGTGCCAGACGACCCGGTCACCGTGGACCTGATGGCCTAGCGCAGTGGCACCGAGGCAGCCCTCCGCGGAGCGAAGGGCCTTCCAGCGGGTCATGGCGTCGCCGACGGGCTGCTGGGACCAGAGGCCGAGGTCGTAGGGCACGGGACCCGTCCCCCGGCCGGTTATGCCGGCGACGAGGCCGTACTTCTGGCGCCAGGTTGGGATTTCGAAGCGGGGGACGTCGCCGGGGACGGGGGTTTCCCGGATAGAGGTGGTCAAGGAGTTATGGGTTCAGGGTTCAGGGTTCGGGGTTCAGTCGTCCAGGCGTTCGATGTCGGCGCCCAGGGCCCTGAGGCGCTCGTCGATCTTCTCGTAGCCGCGCTCGATCTGGCCAACGTTGTGGATGGTGCTGGTGCCCTCGGCGGCGAGGGCGGCGAGGACCATGGCCATGCCGGCGCGGATGTCGGGGGACTCGACGGTACCGCCCTTGAGGGGCGAGGGCCCGGAGATGACGGCGCGGTGGGGATCGCAGAGGACGATACGGGCGCCCATGCCGATGAGCTTGTCGACAAAGAAGAGCCGGGACTCGAACATCTTCTCGAAGACGAGGAGCATGCCCTCGCACTGCGTCGCGGCAACGATGGTGGTGGACATGGTGTCGGCGGGGAACGCCGGCCAGGGGCCATCCTCGAGCTTGGGGACGTGCCCGCCGAGATCGGGGCGGACGCGCCGCTCCTGATTGGGGTCCACATAGAGCGTGTGACCATCCAGGCGAGGGCGAATGCCGAGCCGCTCGAAGCCGAGGAGGGTGGCGCGGAGATCGTCGCCGCGGACGCCCTCGATGGTGATGTCGCCGTTGGTGACGGCGGCGAGGCCGATGAAGCTGCCGATCTCGATGTGATCGGGACCGATGGCGTAGCGCGCGCCGGTGAGGGTGCGGCCACCCTCGATGGTGTAGACGTTGGAGCCGATGCCCTCGATACTGGCGCCCAGGGCGTTGAGGAAGAGGGCGAGGTCCTGCACGTGGGGCTCGGCCGCGGCATTGCGGAGGACGGTGCGGCCCTTGGCAGCCACTGCGGCCATGAGGGCGTTCTCGGTGCCGGTGACACTGGGCTCGTCGAGGAAGATGTCAGTGCCGATGAGCGCCTTGGCCTCGACGGTGTAGTCGTCTCCCACGCGCACCTCGGCGCCCAGGTGCTCGAGGGCGAGGAAGTGGGTATCGACGCGACGTCGCCCGATGACGTCACCGCCGGGTGGCGGCAGCGTGACGCGCCCGAAGCGCGCGAGCATGGGGCCGGCCAGGAGGATCGAGGCGCGGATCCGGGCGCAGAGCTTCGGATCGAGCGGCTTGGCCTGGACGCCCTTGGTGTCGATGCGCACGGCGTTGGGTCCCACCCACTCGACCATGGCGCCGAGGTGCACCAGGAGCTCGAGCATGCTCTCCACATCCTTGATGCGGGGCACGTTCTCGAGTTCGCAGGGCCCGTCGGCGAGCAACGTGGCGGCGAGGATGGGGAGGGCGGCGTTCTTGTTACCTGCTGGACGGATGGTGCCCTTGAGGGCGCGGCCGCCGCGGACCTTGTATCGAAGTGGCATGGGGGAAGAGTAGAAGCGCGTTCCAAGGCGTCAAGCACAGCCGGCACTTGCGATTGAGCGCCCGGTGTCGATGTTTAGTCATGCTGCTTCAAGTGCAGGACACGCCGGCCTGGGTCGGGCCGACCATGGCGATCTCGCTCGCCATCATTGCCTTCGCCTTCGCCATCATCGGCTTCGTGGTTGCCGTCCTCGGCCTGGCCGTCTCCAAACAGCTCAAAGACCTGCGGGGGCAGATGGCGGGCGTGCAGGACGACCTGCAGCGCACGATGAAATCGGTGCGGAAGGGTGCGAAGGACATCCGCGGCGTAACGGCGCTGGTGCACGAGCAGGTGGCGGCGTTCGCCGGCACGGGCGAGGAACTGCGCGAGAAGGTGCTCGACGCCGCCGATCATGTGCAGGAGCGGCTGCAGGACATCGAGGCGCTGTACGACGTGGTGTACGAGGAAGTGGCCGACACGGCGCTCGACGTTGCGGCCGGGGTGCGGACCTTCAAGAAGAATCCGATCCTGCGCACGGTGCGCCGGTTCCTGAGCCGCTAGGTGAAGCTCCGGATCCTCCTTGCACTGGGTGTCGTAGCGCTCGTCGCGGTCTGCTTCCCCGAATCGGCGCATGCGTGGACGCCGGGCACGCATGTGTATCTCGGCGAATCACTGCTCGCGAACCTGCATCTCCTTCCGGCGGCCACGGCCGAGCTGCTCCGCGCCTTTCCCTTCGATTTTCTCTACGGCAACATTGCGGCTGACTCCTCCATCGCGAAGAAGTACGCGCCGGTGGGGCGGCATTGTCACTACTGGCATGTGGGCCAGGAGATCCACGACGAGGCGCGGAATGATTCGCTGCGCGCGTTCGGGCTGGGATACCTGTGTCATCTCGCGGCGGATACCGTCGCACACAATTACTTCGTGCCGAGACAGCTGGTGCTGACAGCGAGCACCGCGTCGGTGGGGCATGCGTACTGGGAGAGCCGGGTGGAGACGCACCTGGGCCAGGCGTATGCGCGGGCGGCGAAGGACCTGATCCAGATGGACACGAGTGCGGCGGATGGGCACCTGGCGCGGATCATCTCACCGACGCTGTTCAGCGTGGGCACGAACCGGAGACTGTTCAAGGGACTGGTGCACCTCGCCGAGACGCGCGGCTTCCAGAGCGGGCTCAAGGCGGCGGTGGGTCGGAGCCGGTGGTCGCTGACGGATGTGGATGTGGAGCGGCACCTGGGACTCTCCTACGATTACATGGTCGACTTGCTGTCGAGCGAGACGCCGGTGCCCCGGCGGCTGGATCCGTCAGGCGAGCAACCGCTGCATGTGGCGAAGACGGTGCGGCGTCAGGTGCTGCAGGGACCGATCCGGACGCGTCCGGGGCGGCTGTTGTCAGCGGCGGACGAGCACTTCGGGTTGCCGGGAACGGAATTGAAGTTCTGGCCGGAGCGGGTTCGGCCGTTGCCGTGGAAGACGCCGGCTCCGGCGAGGGAGAGGCGAAGGGCGGAGGCGTGAGGGGTGAGGCGTTAGGCGTTAGGCGTTAGGCGTTAGGCGTTAGGTTACAGGTCGACGCCGACGCCGAAGAGCAATTCAGGATCGAAGCCGGACCCACCGTACGCGTTATCCATCCAAATATTGCCCTGCAGCAGGAACCTGACCTGCGAGAATGGTCCGACTTCCAGTCCCAATCCGCCGCCGTAGCTGATGCCCGTTGGTGAGTTTGTGATTCCCCAGAATTCCTCGGGAAATTCCGGCGGCCGGCCCAGGTAGGTGAGTCCGCTTACATGATTGACCCCCAGCAGGCCGCGCACCGAGACCGCGGCCTTCTTCCCGGGCTTGGCCGCGAACTCCGCCATCACTCCAATTCGCCAGAATCGCACATCGCTGCCGGGGGCGATCCAGTCCCGTTGCAGCTCACCGATGTGCGAGGTGCTTCCCATCACTCCGATCCGAAATGCCGGGGTTACGAAGTAGCGGGCCTGGATGCCGAGGGTGAAGTACGCCTCGTCGCCGCCGGCATCGTACTGCATGGCGCCGACGACGGCGGCGAGGTTGAAGGACTGAGCGGCGCTCGCCGATGGGGCCAGCACGAGGAGGGAGGCTACGGCCGCGGAGAACGCATGGACACGCCGGCCATGGCGCGGACTCATCTCAGGGCGAAGGCAGGAAGGTCGTGGTCACCAGGTACACCGTGTTGCCAGGATTATTGAAAAGCCTGCCTTCGATGAACGCCAATCCGTTTGTCCCCCAGCGCACGAGCTGGCCTGTGTTGGATCCGGCCACGTGCGCAATGGCACCGACATATGCGAAGTTCGAAATCTGATACACGAGAATGTCGCCGTTGTACAAGTAGAAGATCCTGTCGTTGGGCAGGTCGACGGCCATTGCGCCGTAGGCGCCCGCGAAGGTGCCAACAATCAGCCCCGCTTCCGGATCGATGACCTTTCCCCCAGTGGTATAGACCCTTCCCCCGGCAAGTGTCATCGGGCCGCCTGAGAAACTGCCGATGACATCGGTAATTGCTACGCCAGCGGCAGTGATGCTCATCGTGTAGAAACCACCCCCCGAACCCTCGTTGTCGGCACCGTAGAGCGTCGTAGCTGAAGCGGCCTCTATCTCGTTGCTGCCCGTGTGGGACGGGGTCGCAGCCGGGCGCACCACCCCATCGTCGTAGATCCGCACTCCGGCATGTCGAGGCGAGATCGAGGTATACATGGTGGAGACCGCCACCGTATGCGGCTGACCAGGCAACACTGCGATGTCTTCGGCGTACATCGGACCGAAGGTCGCGTCGGTTCCGAGAGGGAACTGGAGATCGGCGACATCGGCCGGGACGTCATACCGGCGCACAGCCGCGGCGCCGCCGAGAGCGATATAGAAGTAGTGGCCGTCGTCGGAGCGCGAGATCCGCCTCGGTTCGCTGCCCACGAACACCGATGTGCCAATTGTCGCGGTGTGGGGGCTGATCTTCGTGAGGCTGTTGGCGCGGGTCCCCCCAGTGCCCGCGACGGCGGCGTAGAGGACTCCGCTCGCAGGGTCATTCATCAAGTCGTAGGCTGGCAGATCGAGGGTGGCCACGGTCAGCGCACCCGCCGGCAGGACCGTGAACAGCAGGATATTACCCACTCCACCGCCCGGTGGGGACGACTCGGCTGCTACCGTCACAATGCCGGCGACCGCGAGATCCTCAGCCGTAACGGCCATCGTAATGACCGTCGAGCTCACGAATGTGGCTGGTCTTGGAGACCCATTCCACGACACATACGGGAACGGACCGAACCCTGTACCATGCAGGGTCAGCGTCAGCCCAGGGCTGCCGACCGGTGCCTGCACCGGGGCGATGGATGAGATGGCGGGCGCCCCGTGCGTGGAGGGTACAGCTATGTCGAAGGGCCGGCCGGCCGAAGTCCCGCCTCCGTCGCCCGGATTCTCCACGACAACGTCCACTGAGCCGATGGCAGCGACGTCGCTTGCCTCGATTGAGGCACGTACCTCGGTGGCGCTGACATATACGGTGGTTCGGGGAGCTCCACCCCAGCGCACTATTGCGTCGGTCGCGAAGGCGCGTCCGGTAAGAACCAACGTGAACGCCGGACTACCGGCGTCGACCGAGGCGGGACTGATGGCGTCCAGTATTGGCAACACGCCACCCTGTATCGGTTCGCTCCCTCCTCCGCATCCAAGCAGCACCAACAAGGGCAATGAAATCGCCACCTGACGGCACCGCCTGACCAGTGACAGCAACCGGATCACGCATACCTCCTCGAAGGAGCGGATCCCAATATCTGCACGGATCTTCAGGGACGTTGGGGATCCCTCGGTAGGTAGGCTGCGAGTATGGGAGCCGCAAGGTGGGACGATCGGCCCATGCGGTCGGTGCGAGTGCAACCGTCCTGAAGTCGGGACGCTTCAGGACGTGTCACGGAGAATTTGTGGGTGCTGGTGCCCTCCTAACTGGAAATCATTCGGAGAGCTTCCCTTGCAACACTGGCTGTACAGCCTTGGGATCGGCCTTGCCTCCGCTCTTCTTCATGACCTGGCCCACCAGAAACCCGATCAGCTTCGCTTCCCCGCCCTTGAAACGGGCCACTTCAGCGGGATGCGCGGCGAGCACCTCATCCACCCACTTGCCCACCTGGCCTGAGTCGCTGACCTGCACGAGGCCAAGGCGGTTGGCGATGTCGGCCGGCGCGTCGCTCGTGGTGAGTAGTTCGGCGTAGACCGTCTTCGCGGCCTGCTTGCTGACGGTGCCGGCCTTCACCAAGCCGATGAGTGCGGCGAGGCGATCGGGGGTGACCGGAAAGGTGCCGCTGTCGTTGTAGACGGTGAGCACCGTCTCCAGGATCCAGTCAGCGGCGGCCTTGGGCTCGGCACCTGCCTGCACCGTCTTCTCGAAGAACTCGGCGACGGGTTGCTCGAGTGTCAATGTGGCGGCGTGATACACCGGCAGGCCATGCTCACTGGCGAAGCGCTCGCGCTTGGCCTCGGGGAGCTCGGGGAGCGTGGCGCGCTGCTCATCGATCCAGCTTTGCTCCAGCACGAGCGGCGGGAGATCAGGATCGGGGAAATAGCGGTAATCGTGGCTCTCTTCCTTGGAGCGCAACGCCTTCGTGGTGCCGGTGTTCGCGTTGTAGAGGCGAGTCTCCTGGGAAATCCGGCCACCCGACTCAAGTATCGCGATCTGGCGTTCGCGCTCGACCTCGATGGCGCGCTCGACGTTGGCGAAGCTGTTGAGGTTCTTCACCTCGGTCTTGGTGCCAAGCTTCTCGTCGCCGACCTTGCGGATAGAGACGTTCGCGTCGACGCGGAGGGTGCCCTTCTCCATGCTGCACTCCGATACGCCGGAGTAGACCAGGAGCTGACGCAGGAGCGTGAGATAGGCGCGCGCCTCTGCGGCGCTCCGCATGTCGGGCTCGCTCACGATCTCGGCGAGCGGGACGCCAGCGCGGTTGAGATCGACGGCTGTTCGACCAGGGAGACGGTCGTGCAGCGACTTGCCGGCATCTTCCTCGAGATGGAGTCGGGTGACACCGATGCTGATGCGCCCGCGCTCGGGCGACTCGATGGTGACGGCGCCCTTCGTCGCCAGCGGCTCCTCGAACTGCGAGATCTGGTATCCCTTGGGGAGGTCGGGATAGAAGTAATGCTTGCGCGCAAAGATGCTGACGGGATGCACGGTGCAGCCGAGGGCGAGCGCCGCGCGGGTACCGAGGCGCACCGCTTCGGCGTTGGGCACCGGCAGCGCGCCCGGCAGGCCGAGCGTGTAGGGGTCGATGAGCGTGTTGGGCGGCTCACCGTACGAGTTGGCGGCGGCGCAGAACATCTTGGTGGCTGTGCCGAGCTGCACGTGGACTTCGAGTCCGATAACGCATTCCCAGGTCATCAGCGCACCTCTTCCGTGGCACTCACAACGCGCTCGAGCACCTGCGCGGCGGCGAGCATACGCTGTTCCTCGAACATCGGGGCGATGATCTGGGCGCCGATGGGAAGGCCGGCGCTCCGGCCGACGGGAATGCTCATTGCCGGAAGACCGGCGAGGCTGATGGCGCAGACGAAGATGTCGGCGTAGTACATCGCGACGGGATCGTCGGCCTTCTCGCCAGCCTTGAAGGCGGGTGTTGGCGTTGTCGGGGTTAGCAGCAGGTCCACCCCACCCGCAAACACCTTGCGAAAATCCTCGGCAATGAGCGCGCGGACCGCCTGTGCCTTGCCGTAGTAGGCGTCGTAGTAGCCGGCGCTCAGCACATAGGTGCCGACGAGGATGCGGCGACGCACCTCGGGGCCGAAGCCCTCGCCGCGGGTGCGGCGGTACATGTCGGCGACGTCGTCTCCATCCTTGAGACGGCGGAGCCCGTAACGCACGCCATCGAACCGCGCCAGGTTCGACGCCGCCTCGGCGGGAGCCACGATGTAGTAGGTGGGCACCGCGTACTTCGAGTGCGGCAGCGACACTTCGCGAACCTCGGCGCCCTGTGCGCGGACGGCGGCGATGGTGCGATCGAGCCCGGCACGCACGCCGGGGTCGAGATCGTCGGGGTAGTACTCGCGCGGCAGCCCGACGACGAGGTTCTTGAGATCGGGGAGATCGCCGGGCGAGAGCGGGAGCGAGGGCTGGCGCGCGGTGGTGGCGTCGAGGGGATCGTGCCCGCTCATGACGCCGAGCACGGCGGCAGCGTTGGCGACGTTGTTGCCGAAGACGGAAATGCAGTCGAGCGATGAGCCGAAGGCGATGAGGCCATGACGGCTAACGCGTCCGTAGCTGGGCTTGATGCCGACGATGCCGCAGAAGCTGGCGGGCTGCCGCACGGAGCCGCCGGTCTCGGAGCCGAGTGCGGTGGGGACGACGCCGGCGGCAACGAGGGCGGCGGATCCGCCGCTGGAACCGCCCGGCACGCGGGAATGATCGATCGGGTTCTTCACCCGGCCGAAGGCGCTGTTCTCGGTGGAGGAGCCCATGGCGAACTCATCCATGTTCGCCTTGCAGGCCACCATGGCACCGGCGGCGCGGAGGCGATCGATGGCAGTGGCGTTGAACGGGCTGGTGTAGCCCTCGAGAATCTTCGACGCGCAGGTGCTGGGCTGCTCGGTGGTGACGATGTTGTCCTTCACCGCGATGGGCATGGCGTGGAGCGGCATCGTGGCCGTCATGGCATCGACACGCGCGGCCTCGCGCTCGAGCAGGCCGGGTGACCAGTCAAGAGTGGCGTTCAGGCCGGAAGCATCGCTCTCGGTGAGGCGAGCAGCGACGACCTTCGCGATCTCGGCGGCCTTCATCCTTCCTCCATCGCGGTGTGGCGTGGCACCGAGAAGAACTCTCCGGCGAAGCCGGGGCCGAACTGTGCTCGGAGCGTGAGCGAGTGGCACAGGAGCGATGACGTCGGCGCGCAGCTCGACCTGGGCGGGGCCGGCGTTGAACGGCGGCGCCTTCCCTGCCACGGTGACCTCGCCCAGCTGGTCGACCATGGCCACGATGCGCTGCAGCTGGTCCACCAGGTGATCGAGCTCGGCGTCGGGCACTTCGAGTGCCGACAGCCGGGCCACGTGCAGGACGTCGTCCTTCGTGATACCGCTCATGCTCCCTCCCAATCGCGTTCGAGACCGGCGTAGGCAACGAGGAGTTGCTTGACGCCAATCGTTTCGTCATCGAAGGCCACGGAGACCTTGAGGTCGCGTCCGGTGCCGATAAGTCCCTGAATCTTGCCGCTGCCGAACCTGCGGTGCCGGACCCGTTCACCCTTTACATAGCGCGGGGCGTCCTGTGACGCCTCCTCGGCGGCAGGCGGCAGGGCCGCCTGCGGCGGACGACATGAAGGACGCATCGGTGCATCGTCGCGCTGCGCGCTGGCGTCCCCAGCCGCTGTAGCGCCCGGCGGTCATGCCGCCGCCCTGGCGACCCACGGAGAATACCAGCGAACTGCGCTGTTCATCCACTATCTCGGGCGGAACGGCGTCGACGAACTTGGACCGGATGGAGTGACGGAGCTCCCCGCCCCGGCGCCGAGTCTGGGCCCAGGTGAGGTAGAGCTTGTCGCGCGAGCGGGTGAGGCCGACGTAGCAGAGGCGACGCTCCTCCTCGAGTCCGCCGGGGGTCTCCTCGGAGCGGGCGAGGGGAAAGAGGCCGTGCTCGAGACCAGACATGACGACAAGGGGCCACTCGAGACCCTTGGCGGTATGCAGCGTCATGAGGGTGACGCCGTCCTCGCTGCCGGCGAGCTTGTCGTTGCCGGAGAGAAGTGCTGCCTCCGTGAGGAACCGCTCCAATGGAGTCGAAGGTTCGTCCTCCTCCCCAGCCACCTCCGACCACTCCGCGGTGGCGGCCACCAGCTCCCGCACGTTGTCCCAGCGATCGGCGCCGTCGGCCTCGGTCATCAGCACCTGCTCGTACTTGATCGCCTCGATGAGCCGCTCGAGCACGTCGGCGGGCGCCAAGGTCTGGGCCTGCGCCGCGAGCGAATCGACCAGCTGAGCAAACGCCAGCAATGCGATGCGCACGTTGGGCCGGAGCTCGGGTGCGCGATCGGCGGCGCGGGCGACGGCGAGCAGCGGCTGGTTCCACGCTCGATGCGACCTCCGTGAGCGTGGCGAGGCTGGTGTCACCCAGGCCGCGACGGGGGACGGCGATGGCGCGGAGGAAGGCCGCGTCGTCGCGCGGATTGGCGATGAGGCGCAGGTACGCCAGCAGGTCCTTCACCTCGCGCCGGTCGTAGAAGCTGATGGCGCCGATGAGGCGATAGGGCATGCCGGCGCGACGGAAGGCCTCTTCCATGGCGCGGGACTGCGAGTTGGTGCGATAGAGCACCGCCATGTCGCGGGGCTCGAAATCGTTGGCCTGGCGACGGCGCAGGAGCTCGCGGACAATCCACTCGGCCTCGTCGCGCTCGTCGGCGGCGGTGAGGAGGGTGATCGATTCCCCGCCCCGCCGACGCGTCACCAGCGTCTTCCCCATGCGTCCGCGATTCTCGGCGATGACGGCGTTGGCGGCATCGAGCACCACCTGCGAGGAGCGGTAGTTCTCCTCGAGCTTCACCACCTGCGTGCCGGGGAAGTCTTCCTGGAACTGGCGCATGTTCTTCACGTCGGCGCCGCGCCAGCCGTAGATGGACTGGTCGTCGTCACCCACCACCATGACGTTGCCGTGTCCGCCGAGCGCACGGACCATTTCGTACTGCGCCTTGTTGGTGTCCTGGAACTCGTCGACCAGGATGAAGGCGAAGCGATCGCGCCACGCGGCGAGACGGTCGGGATGCTCGCGGAAGAGGCGCAGTGGCAGGAGCATGAGATCGTCGAAGTCCATCGCGTTGGCCGCCTGCATGGCGGGCCCGAGCGCGGTGTAGACGTCGGCGGCCACCTTCGCGAGTCGGTCGAACGGGTTGGACGCGGCGAGGTCTTCCGGCGACTGCATCTTGTTCTTCGCCGAGGAAATGACCGACGACACAGCGCGCGGGGTGAAGGTCTTGGGCGAATGACCCTTCGACTCGAGCAGCCGTCGCACGAGCGCCTCGCGGTCGTCCTCGTCGTAGATGGTGAAGGCGCGGGTGAATCCGAGCAGCTCGGCCTCGCGCCGAAGCAGCCGGGCAGAGAGGCTGTGGAAGGTGCCGATCCAGAGGCCGGCGGGGTCGCGGCCGAGCATGCGACCGACGCGCGCCTTCATTTCGCCGGCGGCCTTGTTGGTGAAGGTGACGGCGAAGATGCGCTGCACCGGCACGCCGTGCTGCTCGATGAGGTTGACGATGCGCGAAGTGAGCACGCGCGTCTTCCCCGAGCCGGCGCCGGCGAGCACGAGCATGGGACCGTGGACGTGCTCCACGGCCTCGCGCTGTGCGGGATTCAGTCCCTCAAGCCACTCCATCCAGCTAGACCTCCTGATCGGCGAGCGGAATGCGAATCACGAACGCCGTGGTGTCGGACAGGGGGTCGAGCTCGATCCTGCCGTGGTGCGCGTCCTCAATGACCCGTCGGGCGAGGGCGAGCCCGATGCCCCAGCCGCGTTCCTTCGTGGTGATACCCGGCTCGAAGATCGAGCGCCGGATTTCGCGCGGGACGCCGGGGCCGTCGTCAATGACGCGCAGTTCACCGGACCCATGCGCGGCCTCCGCATGGATGGTAATGGTGCCCCCGCGACCCTGGAGGGCGTCGATGGCGTTCTTCACCAGCGCCTCGAGCGCCCACTCGAGCAGCACGGGATCGCCCTTCACCGAGGGGCCGGGGCCGGCGGCCTCGACGCGAAGCTCGATCGCGTTGGCGTGCTTGGGCAGGCGAGGCCGGAAGTAGCCTGCGACGCGATCGGCGAGGGCGCCGAGGCCGATCAACTCACTGCGAGGCGCATTGCCGATACGCTCGAAGCGCTGGGCGACGCGATCGAGACGCTCGGTATCGGCCATGAGGTGATCGGCGAGCCCTGGCGGCGGCGTCGGGCGCGAACGCAGCGTCTCGATCCACCCGTGCAGGCTCATGAGCGGCGTGCCGAGCTGGTGTGCGGCCTCGCGGGCCATGGCGACCCAGACGCGATCGCGCTGGGAATCGATGGCGGCGCGATAGGCGAAGATGGCGATGCCGACGATGAATGCAATGGTGACGGCCTCGAACACGACCAGCGTGGTGATGATGCGTCCCGCGGGCATGCCACCGTAGTGGATGGTGCCGACGAGGGAATCAACCACGGGCGGGTTCCGCGCATCGAGGCGGGCAGCGTATTCGCGCAGCTTCGGATCGTCGATGGTGGCGGGGAACGGCACGTTGTCGAAGGCGGTCACCCGACCGGTCTTGTCGGTGACGACGAGCGGCATGCCGAGTTCCTTGACGTGCTCGCCGAGCCGGAGGAGCGCGCTGGCCTCGGCGCCGGGCCGGGGATCGTTGAGCCCGGTGAACACGCCGGCGTAGAGCTTACTGGCGTTCTGGGCCTCACGGCGGAAGTGGCGCACCACGAAGAGACTGGTGGCGACGCTGAGCAGCACGAGCAGCGTCACCAGCACCACCATCAGCACGGGCGCGAAGCGCCGGATCCCCTGCCTAGGCACGGGCGACGAGCCGGTCGGTCCCGAGGTACGGCGCGAGTGCGCCGGGGATCCTTACCGAACCGTCCGCTGCCTGGTTGTTCTCGAGCAGGGCGATGATCGTCCGCGGGAAGGCGAGGCCCGATGCGTTCAGCGTATGCACGAACTCGGGCTTGGCCCCGGCTGACGGGCGGAAGCGGATGCTGGCGCGGCGCGCCTGGAAGTCAGTGAACGTGCTGGCGCTCGACACCTCGAGCCAGGTGCCGACACCGGCAGCCCAGACCTCGAGATCCCAGGTGCGCGCACTGTGGAAGCCGGTGTCGCCCGCAGCGAGAGCGAGCCGACGGTAGGGCAGCTCCAGCCGCTCGAGCACCGTCTCCGCCTGGCGCGCGATGAGCTCGTGCTGCGCGTCGGTGTCCTCGGGGCGACAGAGACGCACGAGCTCGACCTTGTCGAACTGGTGCACGCGAATGAGTCCGCGGGTGTCCTTGCCGGCGGCGCCTGCTTCACGACGAAAGCAGGGCGTCCAGGCGCAGACGGCAACAGGTAACGATGCTGCGTCGAGAATGGTGTCGCGGTAGATGTTGGTGAGCGGCACCTCACTGGTGGGGATGAGATAGAGCCCATCCGCGCCAACGGTGTAGAGCTCGTCGCCGAACTTGGGCAGCTGCCCGGTGCCCTGCATCGACGCCTTGTTCACCAGGTACGGCGGAGCCACTTCCTCGTAACCGTGCTCCTGCGTGTGCAGGTCGAGCATGAAGTTGGCGAGGGCGCGCACCAGCTTCGCACCCATGCCGCGCAGGATGGGGAAACCGGAGCCGGCGATCTTGGCCCCATTCTCGAGGTCGAGGATGCCGAGTGCGGTGCCGAGGTCCCAGTGCGGCTTCGGAGTGAAGTCGAACTTGGGGATCTCGCCCCAGGTGCGGGTGACGCGATTCTGCGTGGCGTCACCGTCGGGCACGTCGGCGAGGAGGAGATTGGGGACGGTGAGCAGCTCGGGCTCAAGCTGCGCGTCGACAGTCCGCAGTCGTGAGTCGATCAGCTTGATTTCGTCGGAAGACGCCTTCAGCGCGGCAAGCAGGTCGTCTGCCGGGGCGCCGGTGCGTTTCAGCTGGGCAACCTGCTCCGTCTCGGCGTTCCGCTTCGCCTTGAGGGTCTCGGATGCGATGAGCAGCTCGCGGCGCGCCACGTCGAGCGCCAGGATGCGATCGAGCGTCGCGATGGCCGACGCGTCCATGCGGCGCGCCAACGCGGCCCGGGTTCCGTCGGGATCCTGGCGGAGTCGCTTGATGTCGATCACGCCCTAGTTCCTCGGAAAGCCCAGCTCGAGACTCAGGTACCCGCAGTTGTTGTTGACCAGGTAGCGGAAGACCATCGACTTTTCCACCGGATCGACTGAAAGGACCTCGATCTTGCCATACTGCGGCACGGCGAGCGTCGTACACACGACGCGCGAGCGCACGAAGTAGCTGCTGCCGACGACGACGTCTACCGTATCATCGAAGACATACATGTCACCGGTCACCGCCGACTTGATCGAGTCGAAGGGTGTCGGCGTGATGTACAGTCCGGGGTTGAGGCCGGACACGGAGCCGAGGCCGAGCAGGTCGATCGGCAGGAAGACCGCCTTGCCCGAGTTGTCGATGTTGAAGACAAAATCGAACGCGGCGCTCTGGTCGGTGCGCACGGCGGTGCGATCGGGGATGGAAAACCCGCTCGGATCGGTGACGGCAGTGCCGTCCAGCGCCCACACCGTGGTGGTGTCGATGATGTTGGCGTCGGTCGGTTCCGGCAGGTCGGTGTTGTTGGAGCAGGCAGCCAGAATGGCGGCAAACAACAGCGAGCAAAACAGGGGGATGGCCCTATGGAATCGGTGCATGGCGGGGAAGCTTAGGCCTCGTCCGGAGGGTGGTCAACCCGTGGATTTTTCTTGACTTCGCCCATTCCGCTTCATAGAATGCCGAGCGTTTCCCCCCTGCATCGAAATGAGCCTGGCATGAGCAGCTTGAGCGAGGTTGTTCGCGCACTGGCCGACCGACCTGGGGTCGAGGCGGTGGTCGTCGCGTCCATGGATGGCCTGCCGATCGCCCATGAAGGGCGGGCATCGTCCGATCCCGACGCCATGGCGGCGCTCGCCGCGGCGGCGATCCGTCACGCGAGCCTCCTCGCGGAGGGCTCGGCGCTCGGGAGCGTCCAGACCATCGCGGTGGAAGGCGACCAGGGTACACTGCTCGTCACCCCTGCGGCGCCGGGGAGCTGGCTCCTGGTGCTGGTGGAGCCGGACGCGAATTTCGGCCAGGTGCTGTACGACCTCCGCCGGCATCGCTCCGCGCTCGCGACCCTCCTGTGAACTGGGGCGTCATCCTCGCCGGTGGCTCCGGCACCCGCTTCTGGCCCCTCAGCACCCCCAGCCAACCGAAGCAGCTGCTCCCGTTGACCGGTCCCGGCTCCACCGCGGAGGCGGCGGTCGAGCGCCTGGAGGGGTTCATCCCCCGGGAGCGGATCCTGGTCGTGACAGGCCCTGCCCTGGCCGAGCCGCTGCGCGAGCGGCTGGCTCTGCCGCAGGCCAACATCCTGATCGAGCCCCGCGCCGCGTCCACGGCGCCCGCCCTCGTGTGGGCCACGCTCGAAGCGCGTCGCCGCGACGCCGAGGCGGCGGTGCTGTCGATGCATGCCGACTGGTGGATTGGTGAGCCGGAGGTGTTCCGGCAGACGGCCGACCTGGCGCTGCGTACGGCGCGGACGCACGACCGGCTGGTGACGGTGGGCATGGTGCCGACGCGGCCGGAGACGGGCTACGGGTACATCGTGCCGGGCGCCGCGCTCGATGCCGACGCTACACGCGTGGCGCGATTCCAGGAGAAGCCCGACGCCGCTACGGCACTCGACCTGATGGCGGCGGGCGCCCTCTGGAACAGCGGGCTGTTTGCGTGGACGGCGGAGCGTCTCGCGGCAGAAGTGAGGGCACACACGCCGGAGCTCGCGCCGTGGATCGATCATATCGCGAAGGGCGACGTCGCAGGGTTCTTCAAGGGACTGACACCGGTGTCCATCGACGTCGGCGTGCTCGAGCGGAGCCAGGCAGTGGCGATGGTTCGCGGCGCGTTCCGCTGGGACGACGTGGGGACGTGGGACGCGATCGGCCGCATCCGCGAACGCGATGCGCGCGGCAACGTCACCGTGGGTCCGGCGTCGCTGCACAACGCATCCGACTGCATCGTGTGGAGTGACGGCGAACCGATCGTCGTGAGTGACGTGACCGACCTGATCGTGGTGCGCGCCAACGGCCGGATCCTGGTGACGCACCGGAGCCGGGCCGCCGACCTCAAGCAGCTGCTCGACGCCCTTCCCCCCGCCATTCGCGACCTGCCATGACCTCGCCGCTCGTCCTGCTGGAGCCGGACGATGCCATCGCGTGGGCACCGTTTCACGGCGCGCGGCCGATCTGCGAGCTGCGCGCCGGGCTGTGGCGCATCCGCGAGCGCTGGGAGGCGGTGCTCGGCGTCGCCACCAGCGCGATCCTGGGCGAGTCATCACTGGGGTTCATCGAAATCGACACACCGGAGTCGCGCTCGCCCGCGGGCATCCGCGGGCCGGTCATCGTGGCGCGCAGCGACTTTGCGCCGGCCGGCACCCGCATGTCACTCGGCGCAGAAGTGCGAAGGCTGACGTCGAATGGCGTGACGGTGGCGTGGATCATTCCCGAGGGAGAGCCGTGGCACGCCGACCTGCTCGGCGCGTCGCAGGAAATCGACGGGATGCTGCTGCGCGGGTCCTTTGACCTGGTCACGGCGCTGGAAGCGCTGCTGGAGCATGACTGCGCCGATTTCCTCACGGGCCCGGCCGACCTCCTTCCCGGGAACACCATCGTGCTGGGCGACGTCGCCCGGGTCAGGTCGTCGGGCGCGGACATCGAGCCCGGTGTCGTCTTCGACGTGCGACATGGCGCGGTGGTGATCGACCGCGGTGCCGAAGTGCGGAGCGGCACGAGGCTCGAGGGGCCGTGCTACGTGGGGCCCGGCGCGCGGGTGCTGGGCGGCTTCGTGCGGGCCTCCATCCTCGGACCGCGATCGGTGGTTCGCGGCGAGGTGAGCTCGACCATTTTTCACGGATATGCAAACAAGGGGCACGACGGATTCGTGGGGCACAGCGTGATCGGCCGCTGGGTCAACCTCGGTGCCGGCACCACGACGTCGAACCTGAAGAACACCTATGGGACGGTGCGTCTCTCGATGGCCGGCACCACGGTGGATACCGGTCGCCAGTTCCTCGGCAGCCTGATCGGCGACCACGCGAAGACCGCGATCGGCACGATGCTGGCGACGGGTACCGTCGTAGGTGCGGGTGCAAACGTCTTTGGTGACGGGCTCGGCAAGTATGTGCCCCCGTTTTCGTGGGGTGCGAGCGGCGACGTCAAGCTCACGGAGGAAGGTTTCCTCCGCATCGCGGAGCGGGTCATGCCGCGCCGGGACATCGCGGTGACGGATGAGCGTCGCGCGTCACTGGTCGCCATCTTCCAGCGACTCTCCGTCCGGTGACGACCAGCCTTATTGCGCTCGGATCGGGATCGCGGGGGAATTGCTTTGTCCTCGAGTGCGAGGGCGCGGTCCTCCTCATCGATGCCGGGTTCAGCGCCAAGGAAATCACCAAGCGCGCCGAGCGTGCCGGGATCGATCTCGCCGGCCTCGTGGGCGTGGCGCTCACGCACGAGCATGGGGATCATGCGTCGGGTGCACTGCGTCTTGCGGCGCGGCATGGCGCCCCGGTGCTGACGTCACCGGGCACCTGGCGCGCGCTCACCAAGTCGGGGACTGAGGGTGCGGCGCATCGCGCGATCGGGAGCGCGCTGCGCGTGGAAGTCGGGCCGTTCACGGTGTGGGGCTGTCCCATCGCGCACGACGCGACGGAACCGCTCGCGGTGGCGGTGGAAGCGCTCGACGGGGTGAAGATCGGGATCGCGTACGACCTGGGTCGTCCCACAGCAGCGGTGCGACTGCTGCTGCGCGAGCTCACCGCAGTGATCCTCGAGGCGAACCACGACGAGATCCTGCTCCGCACCAGCGGGTATCCGCCGTCGGTGCAGCAGCGGATCGCGGGATCGGCGGGTCACCTCTCCAATCGCGCGGCCGCGGATCTCCTGATCGAGTCCCTCCACCCGGGGCTGGGCACGGTGCTGCTGGCGCACCTGAGCCAGCGTTGCAACAACGAGGAACTGGCTCGGACGACGGTGGAGACGGCGCTCAAGCGGAAGGGCTTCAAGGGGGTGGTGAGTGTCGCGCGGCAGGACGACCCCGTGGGTCCGCTCCGGCTGACGCGCTCTGACGGGGTGCAGATGGCCCTCGCCATCTAGGAGCGAAGGACGGGCGGTCAGCCCGGGTCGGCGGGAATCTTCACCGAGTCGGGACGGGCACTGGGCGGGCCCACGCGCTTGAGCGTCACCGGCTCGTCGAGCTCCTCGCCGGAGAGCTTCATCTTGTCGCCCTTGAGCTCGATGCTGTAGGTCTCCCACTCGCCGCCGAGCAGGATCTTGATCTCGGTGGGCGACGGCCAGCGCCAGCGCACCGTCTCCTTGCCCCAGCTGGCGCTCGAATCGGAGCGGATGATGACCTGCTGCGGACCGTCCTTCGACTTCACCTTGGCCACCCAGGTACCGGTAATCCCGGCTTGCTGGGCCGACAGGGCAGCGGGGATGACCAGCGCCACCGGGACCAGCAGGAACTTCACCCCCATGGGACCTCCTCGCACGGCGTTACACGCGGCGGTACACCCACGTAAACTTAGCGGCAGCCCCGCCGGCATCTAGGGGTCGGCCGGGGTCGGTACGTCACAGGAGGCGGGATGTTCGAGTCGAGTCACCGGAGCAGCGGCGGCAGCAGTGCCAACCGATGGTTGATCGTGGCGGGAGCCGGACTGGTCATTCTCGCCTTCGTCGCGCGGATGCTGCTCGACATCGGTCACACCAAGGTGTCGGACCTGGCGGGAGTGCTGAAGCCGGACACGACATCGGCGCAGTCGGCACCGGCAGTGGTGACCCCGGACTCCGCACCCGCTGCGGAGCCCGCGGCAGTTGTCGATACGCCTAGTACCCCCGCCCCGGCTCCAGCTCCGGCCCCGGCTCTAGTCGCCACGCCACCCGCAGTCGCGGCCACGCCCACGCGGCGGGTCACGAACGTGACGCCGCCGGTGCTCAAGAACGACACGACGACACCGCGCGCGGCATCACCCACCACACCCGCTCCAGCTGCGGCATCAGGAAGCGGATACGCGGTGCAGATCGGCGCCTTCGGGTCCGAGGCGAATGCGAACAAGCTTCGCGATCGGGCATCGAACCTGGGCTACACCGCGGCGGTGATCCCGCAGCGACGTGGCGCGTCGGAGCTGTATCTGGTGCGAGTGCAGGGCCTGACCAGCGCCGAGACGGCGCGGCAGGCATCAGACTCGCTGGCCCGCACGCTCGGCGTGAAGTCAGTCGTCGTACCGCCCGGTCGATAGGAGCCATCGTGCCTCGCGTCGTCGTCCCAGCAGAATCGGAAGAGCAGGCGCAGGACCAGTCGCAGCGCCGGCGGAAGGGCGCGGTGATCATCCTGGGCCTGCTGTTCGTCGTCGCGGCAGTGGGCGCTGCACTGGTGGCGTATCGGGCGCGCGCACCGAAGCCGAGCGCGGATACGGTGTTCGTGTCGGCACCGGCGTGGCCCAAGGGTGATCCCCGGCCGGGGTCGCCCAAGCCGTTGCCGCCGCTCAAGGAGTGGCTGCTGCAGGTCGCTGCCTTCACCAACAAGAAGGACGCGGAGGCGCTCGCGTCGCGCCTGACGGGAGTGGGCTTTCCGGTCAGTGTGGTGGCGCCGGTGAGTGCCACCGACTCGCTGAACAAGGTCATGGTGAGCGGGATGGTCGACAAGGCGACGGCGCGCCGGCTGGCAGACTCGCTCGGACGGGCACTTGGTCGCCCGATAACCGTCATCGAGCCAACCGGCATCCGGGCGAAATAGCCGGCTGTCGGCCCCAGAAACAGGGCGTCGTTACATCGATGTTACATGGAAGTTACGGTAGAGCCCCGCCAGACCCTGCGTTGTTACCTGCCCGATCCCGCCGAGATTGAGTCCAGCCGTGGCAGCGAGCCTCACGGCTCGAGGACCCGGTGACCACTGCACTTCCCTGGCGACGGCTGGTGTCCCGGGAACGCCGCCGATGGAGGGAGCGGCACGAGACCGCAGTCCGCCGCGTTACCCGGCCACGCCGCGTCAGCATGGGCCGCCGGTACGTGGAGCGATGCAAGCACCAGCAAGGCTGCGAGGAGCCACGGGAGCCAGCGATTCAGGCGATCCATGATCAGTTCCTCACCAGCTCGACGCGGGCCTGCTTGCTCCGCGCGGCGGTTGTGGCCTTGCCACCGAGCTTTTCCTCGGCGGGCAGGCCGGCGTTGGTCAGGAAGACAACGATGGCGCTGGCGCGCGACGCGGCCACACCCTTGTCGGGCTCGGTGACGTAGACGTCGACGTGATAGGTGCCCTGGGTGTAGCTGAGCGACTCCACGATCTTGAGGAAGGTCACCTTTACGCCATCCTCGGTGCCGACGATGAGGTCGGCCGTGGCGCCTTTCCACGGCAGGTCGATGAGGACGAGCTTCCCTGCCTTGAGCTGGGCGTCGTAGTCCTCGGGGAGCCCGACCGGCTGTGCCACCGGGGCAGCGACAGGCGCGGGGCCCTGCTGTACGGCGACGGCCTGCGGCTGGCCGTTCTGCTTCTGGGCCGCCATCGACTGCTCGATCTGCTCGTCGGTCAGTCCCTGCTTCTTGAGCATGGACCGCATCTTCTTCTCGTCCTTCGCCGACAGCGTGCCCGGCGCACCTGACGGATCTCCGCCACCACCTCCCGGCTTGGCAAACATCGCGGCGGTCATCGTCGCCGCGGAGGCAACTGCTGCGGCGGTGCTGACGCTCGCCCCGCCCACACCCGCAAGACCCGGAACGCTCGACGCGGCGCCGGCCATTCCGGGAACGCCGGTCATGCCCGCGCCGGCAACCGCGGCACCGCCCACACCGGTGCCGATGCCGCCCATGCCGCACGCCGCGCCGGTAGCACCGCCCGCGACGCCTGCCGCCACGCCGCCGGCATCGGGGTGCCCCGCCGCATCGATGGCCCCGGCGACGAACTGTCCCCCGGGAACCATGGTGCAGGCCGCCACCTTGGCGACGCTCTGGACGGTCTTGTTGCCCGCGATCGACTTGAGCTTGCCGAACATGCCCTTCTTCTTGGGAGCCGGAGCGGCGGAATCAGCGGCAGGGGCACTCGCGGCGCTCTCCTGCGCGAAGACAGGCCACGCGATGGCCATGAGGAACAGGACCGGTACAACACTTCGGCGTGACATGGCTGCAGCTCCTTCGCTGTCGGTCCGTCTGATTTTGCTTGCCGGGGCGTCTGGCGGGGGGTACTCTAAGGCCGGGCCGTCAGGCGTCGATCAGCCTCCGATCATTGTTGGATCACCTCGGGACAACCTGTGCGTTTGCACACATTTGGCGGGCTTTGGCTCGCGCTCGATAATGGCGCGCCAGCCACCGGGCTGTCCCAGCCCCGCCGCCTCACACTGCTCGCCATGGTGGCGTCGGGTGGCACCCAGGGCGTAAGCCGGGACCGGGTCCTGGCGACGCTCTGGCCCGAGAGCGACACCGAGCGGGCCCGCCACGCGCTGGCCCAACTCGTCTACAGCCTCCGGCGCAGTTCCGGCGGGCAGCCACTCCTGGTGGGCGACAGCCAGCTCCGGCTCGATCCGACCTCCCTCACCAGCGATGTGGGTGACCTCCTCGGCGCCGTCCAGGCCGGGGATCACAGCCGCGTCGCCGGGCTGTACCAGGGATCCTTCCTCGACGGCTTTCACCTCACTGATGCACCGGACTTCGATCACTGGCTCGATGGCGAACGGGAGCGCTTCCGGCAGTACGCCGTGAAGGCGCTCGATGCACTGGCAACTGCCGCGACCACCGCAGGCGACGCTGCGACCGCCGCCGACGCCTGGCGCCGGCGATCCGAGCTCGATCCGCTCGACCCGCGCAGTGCCGCCGGCTATCTCGAGGCGCTGCTCGCGGCGGGACGTCGCACATCGGCGATGCAGTTCGCGCAGAAGTATGAGACGCTGGTGAAGCAGGAGCTCAACTCGCCGCCCGACCGCAAGGTGCGCGACATCATTGACCGGGTCCGCGCCAGGAGCGGCGCGTGGAGCGGTGCGGCCGATCGACGACAGGCTCCACCGCTCGAGGCAGAGAGCGCCGTCCCGGTTCCGCCGGAAGCGCCGCCTCTGTCGCCTGTCGTTCCCGAGGCATCGGTGCGCCCGGCACGCCGCCGATGGATCGGCGTGCTGGTTGGTGCGATCGCGCTGGCACTCATCATCGCGTGGATGCGCTCCCGCTCCACGCCGGCGCCGGCACGAGTGATCTCCGCTGTCGCCGTGCTTCCCTTCACCAATCTCGGCAGCAGCGCCGAGGACAGTTACCTGAGCGACGGCCTCACCGAGGACCTCATCACCCGGCTCGGCACGCTCGAGGGCCTTCGGGTGGCGGCGCGCACGTCGTCATACATGATCCGTGAGCAGGCCACCAGCGTCGAGGAGATCGGCAACGCGCTGAAGGTGGATGCGGTGATCGAGGGAAGCGTCCGGCGGACGGGAGACTCGATCCGGGTCACCACCCGCCTCGTGGGCACGCGTGACGGATTCGAGATCTGGACCGGTGCGTACGACCGGCCACTGGGCGGGATCATGAAGCTGCAGGATGAAGTCGCCGATGCACTCGTGGGTGCGCTGCATCGCCCGCCGGTCGCGAACGTGGCGCGTTCTCCCGCCGCCGCCACCACCAGCCTCCAGGCATACAACCAGTACCTGCGCGGTCGCTACGCGTGGAACCGCCGCACGGAGGAGGGCCTGCGCTCCGCGATGGTTTCGTTCGATTCGGCGCTCGCACTGGACCCGTCGTATGCCGCTGCTGCCGCGGGCGTCGCATCGACCTGGATGCTGCTGCCCACCTATGGTCGCGTGCCGCCCCGTCAGGCGTACGCCGAGGCGCGCGCCGCGGCGCAGCAAGCCCTCGCACTCGATTCAACCGTAGTCGAGGCGCTGACGGTGAGCGCCTACCTGCAGGCACTGTATGACTGGAATGTGCAGGATGCCGAGACTGGTTTCGCGCGGGCGGTCGCCGCCGATTCGCAGTACACGACGGCGCATCACTGGCGGGCACTCAACCTCGTGACGCTCCGCCGCGCGGACGACGCCAGGCGGGAAATCAGCATCGCCATGGCGCTCGACCCGCTGGCGCCCACGGTAGGCGCAGCGGCGGCGGCTGTCGCCTATTACGGGCGCGATTACTCCGGCGCGGAGGCGTCAGCCCAGAGCGTGCTCAGCCTGTCGCCCGAGTTCTTTCCGGCGCGGACGTGGCTTGGCTTGGCGCTACTGGAACAGGGTCGTCCTGCGGAAGCGAAGGCGGAGCTCGAGCGCGCGGTTACCCAGTCGGGGGGACACTGGCTGCCACGCGTGGCGCTCGCCTACGCACTGGCGCGCACCGGGCAGGCGCCCGCAGCGCGAGCGCTCCTCACCGAGCTGGAGGGCCAGGCGACGCGCGAGTTCGTGGCGCCGACCAACCTCGCGTTCGTGTACGGAGCCCTCGGGGACCGTCCAGCGGCCTTCGCGCAGCTGGAACGCGGCCTCACCGAGCGAGACCCCGCAATGCTCTACCTGCAGGTGGAACCGAAGCTCGACAACCTGCGCGGCGATGCCCGGTTCAAGGCGATCGCCGAACGATCTCAGTTGCCGTAGTTGCGGCCCGAGGGCTTCGCGCGCCCTCGCGCGCGGCGATGCTGCACCGTCGCCTGGACATCGCCGTACTGCTCGTAGCGCTCGATGACGTAGTCGTTCATCGGCAGGATCTGGATGTCCACCCGACGGTCGAGGGCGTAGCGCTCGAGCCGTGGCAGCTCCGGGTCCTTGATCGGCGCCGTGGCACCCAGCGGCACGACGCTGATCCGCGCCGGGTTCACCCCCTTCTCCACCAGGTACTTCCGCACCGCCTCGCCGCGCCGCGCCGACAGCTGCTGGTTGTACTTCGTCTGGCCCTGCGGATCGGTGAACGCATCCAGCTTGACCATCGCGTCAGGCAGCGCCACCAGCTGTGCCGCCACCTGGTCGAGCACCGCCTTGGTGGCGGGGCTCAGCCTCGCGTGATCGAACGCAAAGTGGACCGCGCTCGGGATCTTCACCACCTCGGGTGCCGGCGGCTCGACCCACGGATCAGGCTCAGGCGTGGGCGGGGCCTGCAGTGTGTCGGCCACCTTGGGCTCGCACGCCGCGATGAGCCGCTTGATGTCGTCGATCAGCGCCTCAACTTCCTTCACGATCGGCTCCGAGCATGCCGGCCCGCCGGTGCGATGCTCTTCCACCGCGAGCAGCAGCTTCACCTGCGCCTTCGCGATCTGCGGCTGGGCGCAATGATTGGTGTCCGCGCCCTGCAGCGAGTCGATCCGCTGCCAGACGCCGGGAGCCACCAGGCCCGCGCCCACCGGCTCACTGACCTTCTCGTACCAGGTCTGCCCCGCCTCGATCCGCTCCACAATGGCGACGGCATGCACGAACGACGTGTCGAGCACCGGCGATCGGTTGGCCCGATCGTATTCCGTCCCCACGAACTCGAGCAGTGCGATGGCCCGCGCCCTCGCGTACAGGTCGCCGGGGTCGCGCGGGAGCGAGTCGGCCCGCACCAGCCACTTGTTGATGAGCGCCCAGTCGCGCGCCAGCGCCTCGTCGGTGATCCGCTTCCTGGCCGGGAGCAACTGGTCCTGGCTCTGCGCGGACAGCGATCCCGCCGTGAGCAGGAGCCCCGCGAGCAACATGATCGTCCGCCTCATGGGGCCAGCTCCGTCTTCTTGAGCCCCGGCAGGATCGACTCGTCGAACTTGAAGTCGAGCCGCAGGTAGGGCCCCTGCATGGTGTAGTCCGTCTCGCGGAGATCCTTGTCCTGGAAGCCGAAGAGGTTGTATCCCGCGGCGACGCGCAGGTTGTTGATGAGCCGCCGTCCCAGCTCGCCGCCAACACCGTAGCGGATGCTCCGGAACGACCCGCCCCACATCATGCTGCCCTGCAGGCCGACGTCCCAGTTGTGGTCGAGATCGTAGATGCCGCGTAGCTGGCCGAGCTGCGTGGCGGTCTTCGACAGGATGGCGTCATCCTGGCGCATCCACTTGGCAGCGTACTCCGCCGAGATGGTGAGCCGCAGGATCGGCTGGTAATTGATCTGTGCGATCGCGATATCGAGCTGGCGCGACGTGAGCTCGCCGTTGACGCCGTTCTTGAGGCGATCGACGCCATGCTCCACGCGGCCGAGTCCGTTCCACTTGTTGTTGTCCGTCTCGCGCCAGGCCAGGCCCAGCTGCCCGCGGGTGCGGAGCTGGTCCTCCGGCAATGCACTCCAGAAGCCGCGACCCAGCAGCGTCCAGTCGCGCGTGAGCTTCCGCGCATAACCGAGGGTCGCCAGGAAGTTGTCGCCGCTGATGGCGTTCCTGTATTCAGCGCGCAGCGTGCCCTTCCACAGCGGGCTGCGGGTGTACTCCACCGCCGCCGTCACCGCCGTGGCCTCGGCGCCGTCGCCGCCCTTGATCGGGTTGACCCGCTCGAATGAGGCGTCCACCCGTACACCTGGAGCCACCTGCCACCGGTTCCGGAGACCGATCGTCGCCTCGGCCTCGCGACCGGAGAAGGCGTCGCGCGCGCGGTACTCGCTGAAGAACTGCCCGTCCTTGAAGTAGGCGAGGTCGAAGCCCACCACCGCCTGCGCCAGGCGCTGCGCGCCGTTGAGCGCGTACGGGCCGGCGAAGGATGACAGCAGCTCGTAGCGGCCGTAGAGACGGAGCCGGGGGAATACCCAGTACTCCGCTGCCACCGCCGCGCGACGCTGGTCGGTGTTCACCACGTCCTGCTCGAACTCGATCGACGCGCTGCCTCGCTTGCTCGGCAGGAGCGCAGTCAGCTTCACGCCGATGGCGTTGGTCTCGTTCGGAGTGGCACCCGGCGTGATCGCCGTCGCGGTATCCACCGGCGCGACCGTTTCCTCCGCCCAGCGATAGCCGACCTCGGCGCGGAACAGCCGCGAGATCGCGCGCTCGTAGGCGATCAGGGCGCCCTTCCGGCGACCGCCGTTCACCCGGTCTTCGCTCAGCAGCGCCTCGGCCCGGACGCCGCTCTTCTGGTCGATCTGCATCGCGGCGCGGGCGCCGAACTGCATCTGCCCCGCCCCGAAGGTGGCCGACGGGTTGGAGAAGGTCGTGGCGCTCACGGCGCCGAAGACGTTGCCGCTGAACTTCCCGGCCTGGTGCCGCAGCTCGAAGCGTCCCGCGCTGCCGTCACCCAGTGAGTCGGTATTGGTCAACGCGCCTTCCGCGACCAATTGCGTGTTCTTGCCGAGCCGCGCGCTGCCGTTCAGGGTGTAGATCTGCCGCCCGTTGTACGGGTTGTCGTCCTGCACCACCGCGCCGCCCACCTCGGCGAACGAGCTCACCCGGACCTGCGCGTCCGCACCGTACACCCACGACTGTGGGGCGTCGGCCGGCTCCACTTCGTAGGTGACCCGCATCGACACCGGGTTCAACTCGGCGTCGAGACTCGGCAGCGGCTGCCGCAGCAGGATGCGACCGGTGAACGGCTCCAGCGTGTAGTCGGAGAAGCGGGTCAGCGGCACGATCTTGAGCACGCGTTCCGGCTGGTTGCGGTCGCGCGTCAGGATGTCGATCCGCTCGCTGTTCATGCGCGCGTTGGGCTGCGACAACTGGTACGGGCCGGAGATGCCCATCCCGCGCAGCTCGTCCACCACCTGGGTGATCCGCGTGTGCGCGGCAAAGGCGTTGGCCTGCACCGTCTTGTTCTCGAAGTGCTGAACGGCACCGGTCAGGCTGCGCAGGTAGCCACCCAGCTGGCGCGCCTGCGAAGGCGCCGGCGTCACGTAGTCGCCGTAGAGGAAGTAGTTCCGGTCCTTGTCGATCCGGACGTACAACCGGTCGTACGACTGCGCGCCGAAGTCCTTCACCGACGCGTCACCGTACACCGGGTAGAACTCGTCCGGCTGGATGTCGCGCATGAACTGCCGGCCGGGGTCCTGCTCGGTGTCGAACGCCAGGGTCAGGAGATAGCTCCCCTTCACCTTGCCCTGCAGGAAGAGGGCGGCGCGCGCACCGGCACGGTTGAGCCCGCTGTCGCCGGAGATGGAGATGTCCTTCAGTTCCTGCTCGAAGCCGTCGTCCGGTGTCGATGGAACCAGGGCACCCTTGGAGAGCGAGCGCAGGTCGATGCGTCCCTCGAGGATGCCGACCGCCGTGAGCGGCCGCGCCACCGGGAGGAAGGCCACGCGCCCGGTCTGCACCAGGGCGCCGCTCGTCACGCGCACCTCGCCCACACCTTCGCGCGGCGACGCCGCGAGCATGAACTCGCCCTGTCCATCCTTGAGTTGCGTCTGCACGCCCGGCTGGGTGGCGTCGAGATCCTCCACCAGCCAGCGGCCCAGCGACGCCTCGAGCGTCACCGTGGCCGGCGTGGTGATGACCGCGCCGTTTGCGGCGGCGATCTTGACTCGCACTGGTACCGAGGTGACGCCGTCCGCCGGGATGCCCTGTGCCGGTACCATCATCTCGAGCCGCGAGTCGGTGGGACGCGCGAGCCGCTCCGGCTGCTCCGACTGCGGCAGGCGCAAGACAGGAGACGCCGCACCCTCAGCCGTCACCGGGCTGGCAAGGCCGCCGATAAGGGGCTGGTACGCGGTGCCGGGCACCGTGTCGCCACTCGCGGTCAGCGAGTCGCCCACCATCACCATCGGGATGGTATCCGGAATCGCCGCCGCATAGATCTCGCCCTGGCGGCGTCGCGCAATGACCGCCGCGAGCACCGCGGCGTCGTTGCTCACCTCGACGAAGTCACCGCGGACGAACTCGCCGTTCCGCAGGTCGACGAAGCGGGTCCAGCCGTCGCCGGCATTGCGCGACGAGACCGCCGCCAGCCTCGAGCCCGGCGGGAGCGTCGTCACATCCACCTTCAGCACGTGCATCCGCGGCGAGAGGCCGTAGAAGTTGTACTTGCCCTCGACGTCGGTGACGGTCGAGGTACCGTCCTCGAGCATGATGCGCACGCCCGGGATGCCGATGTCACGCGGCCCCTGGACGCGATCGGGATCGCAGTCGCAATCGATGAAGATCTTGCCGGCGATGATGCCGCGATCGGTGAACACGCCGCCAGTCACCTCGACCTTGGCCGTCGCGGTGTTCGATGCGACACCGCTGATCGTGCTCACTGCCTGCGCGCGGTTGAGGCCGTCACCCGCCGATGCACCCGGGTTCAGGAACACCCGGTACGTCACCGTCGCCGTACCGTTCCCCGCCAGCGTCCCGATCGGGAAGCCGAGCGTCGGTCCAGGAGCGCCTGTTGGATCGGGCACCGCCGCACCGTTCACCCGGGCCGTACCTGCCTGGTACGCGAAGCCGAGCGGCAGGTGGTCATTGAAGACCACCGCCGGCACCGGCTGGCCCGACTGGTTCCGCACCGTCAGGGTGTAGTTGACGACATCACCGATCTCAGCGGTCGCCGACCCCGCCGTCTTCTCGGCGACCAGCGGGCTCTGCGCCACCACCACCGTCGCGATGCTCGAGGCGTTGTTGCCGCCGGTCGCCGTATCGCCCGGGGTCGCCACCGCCACGGTGTTGGTCACCGACGGCACCGCCGCCGGCAGCACGTCCACGCTGAGCTGGATGGCACTCGATGCACCGGCCACGAGCGGGCTCGCTGCGGTACAGGTGACAATCGCGCCGCTGGCACCGCAGCTCCATCCCGGGCCGTCCGCCGACGAGAAGCGCAGCGACGCCGGCAGCGTATCCACCACCGTGATGGTGCCGACGCTCGGCGCATTGCCGACGTTGCGCACGGTGAGGGTATACGTGCCGACGGTACCGATGCGGAACTCGGGCAGCGACGTCTTCGTCACCGCGAGATCGACCGGTTCGATGGTGGTCTGCACCTGGGCCGCCGGCAGGCGAGCCGTTGTTGTTGGCCGGCACCGGATCGATGGTGGTCGCGGTGCTGGACACCACGTTGGTGAGCGTGCCGGTGAGCGGCGCCCGTACCTGGAGCGCGTACGTCTGCGTCTGGCCCGCAGCGAGCGAGCCGATCGCCGGCCACTGCACCACCGCCCCATTGAGCGCGCCACCATTGGAGGCGCTCACGAAGGTGGCGCCGGCCGGAATCGGATCGCTCACCAGCACGGCCGTTGCCGCGCTCGGGCCGATGTTGGTGACGGTGATCGTGTAGTTGACCAGGTCGCTCGCGTTGACTCGCGCCGGACCGGACTTGCTCGTCGCCACATCCGCGAGCTCACTCACGGTGGTCGTGACTCGGCTCGCCGGGGCGCTGCCGTCGTTGTTGGCCGGCACCGGGTCGGGCGTCGCCGACGTGCTCGCGACGATGTTGGTGAAGGATCCGGTCGCCGGCGCCGCCACCGTCACGTCGTAGTTCTGCGCCGCGCCGCTCGCCAGGCTCGGGATCACCGGCCAGGTCACCACGTTGCCCACGCGCACACCGCCGCCGGTGGCGCTCACGAAGGTCACCGTCGCCGGTAGCGTATCGCTCACCACCACTGCCGCTGCGGCGCTCGGGCCCACGTTCCGCGTCGTAATGGTATAGCTGAACTGGGCCGCGGCCTGCACCGTGGCAGGACCGGTCTTGGTGGTGACGACATCGGCCCGTTCCTGCACGATCGTGGTGACCCGTGCCGCCGGCAGCGAGCCGTTGTTGTTGGCCGGGTCGGAGTCGAGCGTGGACGACGTGCTCGCGACGATGTTGAGCAGCGATCCGGTGGCCGGAGCCGTCACCGTCACGGTGTAGGCCTGGCGTGGCACCGTTTGCCATGGTCGCGATGGCGGGCCAGGTGATGACACTCCCGCTCAGCGTGCCGCCGCCCGTCGCCGAGACGAAGGTGACACCCGCCGGCAGCGTGTCGGTCACCTGCACGTTGGCAGCAATCGACGGACCGGCGTTCTGGACGCCGATCGCGTAGCTGAAGTTGGTCGCGGCAATCGCCGTGGCCGGACCGGTCTTGCGTGGTGACGATATCCGCCACCTCGATGATCGTCGTGGTCACTCGGCTCGCCGGCGCCGACCCGTTGTTGTTGCCCGGGTTCGGGTCGGCGGTCGGCGACGTGCTCGCCAGGATGTTGGTGAGGACGCCTGTGGCCGGCGCCGTCACCGTCACGCTGTAGGCCTGGTTCGCCCCGCTCGCCAGGCTCGCGATGGCGGGCCACGTGATGACGTTGCCGCTCAGCGTGCCGCCGTTCGTCGCTGAGACGAAGGTGACGCCCGCCGGGAGGGTGTCGGTCACCACCACGGTCGCGGCCGCTGACGGGCCGGTGTTCGACACCGTCAGCGCGTAGGTGAAGTTCTGGCCCGCGTTCACCGTCGCCGGACCGGTCTTGGTGGTGGCGACGTCTGCCTGCTCGATGACGGTGGTGGTGACCCGCGCACCCGGCGCCGAACCGTTGTTGTTCGACGGATCGGGATCGCCGGTGGTGGAGGTGCTGGCGACGATGTTGGTCAGCACCCCGGTGGCCGGTGCCGTCACCGTCACGCTGTAGCCCTGGCTCGCGCCACTCGCCAGCGATGCGATCGTCGGCCAGGTCACGACGTTGCCGCTCAACGTGCCGCCGCCGGTTGCACTCACGAAGGTGACGCCCGCCGGCAGCGTGTCCGTCACCACGACGCTGCGGCAGCGCTCGGCCCGCTGTTGGCCACCGCTACGGCATAGGAGAAGTTCTGCGACGCGTTCACCGTCGCGGGACCGGTCTTCGTCGTCACCACATCAGCCTGCTCCACCACCGTCGTGGTGACGCGCGAGCCAGGCTGCGAGCCGTTGTTGTTGGCCGGCACCGGATCCGCCGTGCCCGACGTGCTCGCCGCGATGTTGAGCAAGCGTGCCCGTGGCGGGCGCCGTCACCGTCACGCCGTAGCCCTGGCTGGCGCCACTCGCGAGGCTCGCGATCACCGGCCAGGTCACCACATTGCCGCTCAGCGTGCCGCCAGCGGTGGCGCTGACGAACGTCACCCCGGCCGGCAGCGTATCTGTCACCACCACCGTCGCCGCGGCGCTCGGCCCGTTGTTGGCCACCGCCAGGGTGTAGCTGAAGCTCTGGCCCGGCGTTCACCGTCGCCGGGCCGGTCTTGGTCGTGGCCACGTCCGCCTGCGCCACCACCGTCGTGGTGACGCGCGAGGCAGGCAGCGAGCCATCGTTGTTGGATGGATCAGGATCGGCTGTGGTCGACCTGCTCGCCGCGATATTGAGCAGCGTGCCGGTTGCCGGCGCCGTCACCGTCACCGAGTAGCCCTGGCTCGCACCGCCCGCCAGGCTCGCGATCGCCGGCCAGGTCACGACGTTGCCGCTCAGCGTGCCGCCGGCAGTCGCACTCACGAAGGTCACGCCAGCCGGGAGCGTGTCCGTCACCACCACCGCCGCCGCCGCGCTCGGCCCTGCATTGGCGACGTTGACGGCGTAGTTGAAGTTCTGGCCCGCGTTCACCGTCGCGGGACCGGTCTTGGTCGTCACCACGTCAGCCTGCTCCACCACCGTGGTGGTGACCCGCGCTGCCGGGAGCGACCCGTTGTTGTTGGTCGGCACCGGGTCGGCGGTGCTCGAGGTGCTTGCCGCGATGTTGAGCAGCGTACCCGTGGCGGGCGCCGTCACCGTCACGCCGAAGCCCTGGCTGGCGCCGCTCGCGAGACTCGCGATCGCCGGCCACGTCACCACGTTGCCGCTCACCGTGCCGCCGCCGGTGGCGCTCACGAACGTGACACCCGCCGGCAGCGTATCCGTCACGCACGACCGCGCGCGCCGCGCTCGGGCCGGCGTTGCTCACGCTCAGCGAATAGGAGAAGTTGGCGCCCGCATTCACCGAGGCGGGGCCAGTCTTGGTGGTCGCCACGTCGGCCTGCTCCACCACTGTCGGTGGTGACGCGCGCCGCCGGCAGCGATCCGTTGTTGTTGGCCGGCGTCGGGTCGGGCGTCGTGGACGTGCTCGCCGCGATGTCGAGCAGCGTTCCCGTCGCCGGCGCCGTCACGGTCACGCTGTACGTCTGGAGCGTGCCGTTGGGCAGCGACGCGATCGCCGGCCACGTCACCACATTGCCGCTCACCGTGCCGCCGCCTGTGGCGCTCACGAACGTCACCGTTGCCGGCAGTGTGTCGCTCGCCACCACGTTCAGCGCCGCCGTCGGGCCGTTGTTCCGCACCGAGATGCTGTACGTCACCGCCCCGCCGGCGTTCACCGTCGCCGGGACCGGTCTTGGTCGTCACCACATCGGCCTGGTCGATCACCAGCGTGGTGACTCGCGACGCCGGCAGCGATCCGTTGTTGTTGTTCGGGTTCAGGTCACCGCTCGCCGCGGTGCTCGCGACGATGTTGGTGAACGACCCCGCCAACGGCACCGCCACCGTCACGGTGAAGTTCTGGACCACACCATTGGCCATGTTCGCGATCGTGGGCCAGGTCACCACGTTGCCGGCCGCCGTGCCGCCGCCGGTGGCACTCACGAACGTCAGGCCCGCCGGCAGCGTATCCGTCACCACCACGCCCACCGCGTTCACCGGGCCGGCGTTCCGCACCGAGATCGTGTAGCTGATGTTGCTGCCGATGGTCGCCGACGCCGGACCGGTCTTGGTCGTCACGATGTCGGTCGGGTTGACCGTCGTCGTCACCCGCGCCGCCGGCAGCGACCCGTTGTTGTTGTTCGGGTTGGGGTCCGTCGTGGCCGACGAGCTCGCCGAGATGTTGAGCAGCGTGCCGATAGCGGGGGCGGTCACCGTCACCGTGCGCACCGTGGAGGCGCCGTTGGCCAGGCTCGCGACCGCCGGCCAGGTCACTACGTTGCCCGCGCCCAGCACACCGGCGTTGGACGCGCTCACGAACGTCACCGTGGCCGGCAGCGTGTCCCGGATCACCACCGTCGGGCGCCGCGTTCGGGCCCAGGTTCTGGGTGGTGATCGTATAGGTGATGCTGCCGCCCGGGCTCACCGTCGCCGGACCGGTCTTGGTGGTGACCAGGTCGGCCGCGCTGATCACCGTGGTGACGCGCGCCGCCGGCAGCGACCCGTTGTTGTTGGTCAGGTCAGGATCGGTGGTGCCCGAGGTGCTCGCGGCAATGTTGAGCAGGGACCCGGTGGCCGGCGTCGTCACGATCACCGTGCGCGTCGTCGTCGCACCGTTCGCCAGCGTCGCGAGCACCGGCCACGTCACCACGTTGCCCGCGCCGAGGGTGCCGCCGTTGGAGGCGCTCACGAAGGTCGCCGTCGCCGGCAGCGTGTCCACGACGACGATGTTCGGCGCCGCGTTCGGGCCGGCGTTCCGCACCGTCACGGTATAGGTGATGTTCGCCCCGCCGCTCGCGGTGGCGGGCCCGTCTTGGTGGTCACCACGTCGGCCACCTGGATCACCGTGGTGACCCGCGCCGCCGGCAGCGACCCGTCGTTGTTGGCCGGCGTCGGGTCGACGCTGGTCGCCGTGCTCGCCGCGATGTTGAGCAGCGTACCGCTCGCCGGTACCGTCACCGTCACCGTGCGCGTGGTGGTCGCCGCATTGGCCAGCGTCGGGATCACCGGCCACGTCACCACATTGCCCGCGCCCAGCGTGCCACCCGCCGAGGCGCTCACGAACGTCACCGCTGCCGGCAGCGTATCCACCAGCACGATGCCCGTCGCGGTACCCGCACCGGCGTTCCGCACCGTCAGCGTATAGGTGATGCTCGCCCCACCATTGGCGGTCGCCGGGCCGGTCTTGGTCGTCACCACGTCGGCGGTGTTCACCACCGTCGTCACCCGGGCACCCGCCGCCGAGCCGTCATTGTTGGCCGGCACCGGGTCCGCCGACGTCGAGGTGCTGGCGACGATGTTGAGCAGCGTCCCCGAGGCCGGCGACGTCACCGTCACACTGCGGGCCGCGGTCGCTGCATTTGCCAGTGTCGCGATCGCCGGCCAGGTCACCACGTTGCCCGCGCCCAGCACACCACCATTGGTGGCGCTCACGAACGTCACCGTCGCCGGCAGCGTATCGACCACCACGATGCCCGTCGCGACCCCGGCGCCGTTGTTCCGCACCGTGATCGTATAGGTGAAGTTGGTGGCCCCGTTCACCGTCGCGGGACCGGTCTTGGTCGTGGCCACGTCAGCGGTATTCACCACCGTCGTCACCCGGGCCCCCGCCGCCGACCCGTTGTTGTCGCCCGGGTTCGGATCAGCCGTCGTAGCACTGCTGGCCGCGATGTTGAGCAGCGTCCCGAAGGCCGGCGACGTCACCGTCACAGTGCGCGTCGTGGTCGTCGCCGTGTTGATCGACACCGCCGGCCACGTCACGATATTGCCCACCGCGACGCCGCCGAGCGTGGCGCTCACGAACGTCACCCCGGCCGGCAGCGTGTCGACCACCACCACACCCGTCGCCGTGCTCGGCCCGTTGTTCCGGGTCGTGATCGTGTACGTGTAGTTGGTCAGGGCGTTCACCGTCGCCGGACCGGTCTTCGTCGTCGCGACATCCGCCGACGCAACCACCGCGGTGTTCACGATCGCGGCCGGGTTGGTATTGCTGTTGTTGGCCGGCACCGGGTCGGCGGTGGTGCTGGTGCTGTACGCCATGTTCTTGAGCGTGAGCGGCACCGCCGGGTTGACCGGTGCCGTCCAGGTCACCGTGTAGACCTGGCTCGCCCCCGGCGCCAGCGACGCGATCGTGGGGAAGGTGATGAGCCGTCCCGCCACCGCACCCGCCGGTACCGCGCTCACGAACGTTCCCGCCGCCGGCAGCGAGTCCCGCACGATCACCGTCGCCGCTGCACTCGGGCCGGCGTTCGTCACCGTCACCGTATAGGTGATCGTCTGGCCCGCGAGGACACTCGCCGGTCCCGTCTTCGTCATCTGCACATCGGCCTGCAGCGTCACTGCCGTGGTCACCCGGGCGCCCGCCGCCGAGCCATTGTTGTTGCCCGGCACCGGATCAGCCGTGGTACTCGTGCCCGCCGCGATGTTGAGCAACGGCCCGACGCCCGGTGCCGTCACCGTCACCGTGTACACCTGGTTGGCGCCGTTGGCCAGGCTCGGGATCGCCGGCCAGGTCACGACGTTGCCGCTCACCGTCCCGCCGAGCGTGGCACTGACAAACGTCACCGTTGCCGGCAGCGTATCCGTCACCACCACGTTTGCCGCCGCGCTTGGGCCCGCGTTCGACGCTGTCACCGTGTACGAGTAGGTGGCGCCCGCCAGTACCGTGGCCGGACCCGTCTTCGTAACCGCCAGGTTGGCCTGGTCCACCACCAGCGTCGACACTCGGCTCGCCGGATCAGACCCGTTGTTGTTGGTCAGGTCCGGATCAGGCGTGGCAGACGTCGAGGCCGCGAGGTTGAGCAGCGTGCCCGTCGCGGGCGCCGTCACCACCACGGTGAAGCTCTGCGTGGCACCACTCACCAGGCTCGCGATCGTTGGCCAGGTCACCACATTGCCCACCCGCGTTCCGCCACCCGTTGCACTCACGAACGTGGCACCCGCCGGCAGCGTGTCGGTCAGCACCACGGTCGCAGCCGCCGATGGGCCGACGTTGTTCACCGATACCGTATAGGTGACGTTCTGCCCGGCGTTGATCGTTGCAGGGCCCGTCTTCGTCGTCCGCACATCCGCTGACGCCGTGACGCTCGTGCTCACTCGGCTCCCGGCCGCCGAGCCGTTGTTGTTGGCGGCGTTCGGGTCGGCCGTTGCCGACGAGGACGCGGCGATGTTCAGCACCACCTGCGGCGTCGACGGCATCGTCACCGTCACCGTGAACACCTGGTTCGCGCCCGAAGCCAGCGACGCAATCGCCGGCCACGTCACCACCCGCCCAGCGACGGTCCCGCCACCGCTGGCGCTCACGAAGGTCACCGCGGCCGGCAGGGTATCCGTCACCACCACGTTGCTCGCCGCCGACGGGCCACTGTTGCTTGCCGTGACCACGTATACCTGGGCGCTCGAGGCGAGAGCCGTCGCCGGACCCGCCTTGGCAATCGCCACATCCGCCTGGGCCACCACCGTCGTCGTCACGCGCGCCGCCGGCAGCGATCCGTTGTTGTTGGCGGCGTTGGGGTCGGCAGTCGTCGATGTTCCCGCAGCGATGTCGAGCAGCACACCGGTGGCAGGCGCCGTCACCGTGACGCTCACGCCCTGGCTCGCGCCGCTCGCCAGGCTCGCGATCGCCGGCCACGTCACCACGTTGCCGTCAGCGTTCCGCCGCCGGTGGCGCTGACGAAGGTGACACCGGCCGGCAGCGTATCGGTCACGATCACACCCACCGCCGCACTCGGTCCCGCGTTCGATGCCGTGAGTGTGTAGGTGATCGGCTGGCCGGCGTTGATCGTGGCCGGCCCCGTCTTGGTCACCGCGATGTCGGCCTGTTCCACCACCGTCGTGGTGACTCGGCTCGCCGGCGCAGATCCGTTGTTGTTGGCTGGTGTGCCATCGGGCGACGTCGCCGTCGATGCCGCGATGTTGAGCAGGGTGCCGGTGGCCGGCGCTGTCACCGTGAGGGTGAAGCCCTGTGATGCGCCATTCGCCAGCGATGCGATCGCCGGCCACGTCACCACGTTGCCACTCAGCGTACCGCCGCCGGTGGCACTCACGAACGTCGCACCGGCCGGCACGGTGTCGCGTCACCACCACCGCTGTGGCCACCGCCGGACCGGCGTTGGTCGCCGTGATTGTGTACACCAGCGACCCGCCCGCATTCACCGTCGCCGCACCGGTCTTGGTGATCGCCACGTCGGCGAATGCCGCGACCACCGTCGTCACCCGCGACGCCGCCAGCGAGCCGTTGTTGTTGGTCACCGTCGGGTCGAACGTCGCGGCACTCGATGCCGCGATGTTGGTGAACGACCCCGCCGTGGTCGGCGTCGCCGTTACCGTGAAGCTCTGCGACGCCCCGCTCGCCAGCGATGCGATCGCCGGCCACGTCACCACATTGCCCACCGCCGTGCCGCCGCCAGTGGCGCTGACGAAGGTGAAGCTCGCCGGCAGCGTATCCCGCGCCACCACGTTGAGTGACGCGTCGGGTCCGTTGTTGGTCAGTGTCAGGGTGTACGTCAGCGGTACCGTGATGCTGCCCGTCACCGGACCGCTCTTCCCCACCTGTACATCGGCACCGGCGGCCACCGTCACGACCGTCGGCTGGATGCCCGGCGTGCCGGCGTCCCCGTCGCTCTTCCCGTTGAACACGTCGCCCAGCGTCTGCCCGGTGTAGTCGATCCCTGCCTGGTTGCTCACCAGCATCCCCGCCGCCAGCGCCGGGTTGACCACGACACGGAAGCGGAACGACGACCCCTGCCCTGGCCCAAGTCGGCCGCCCGCCGCCGCGGTTGCACCAATGCCGAGTCGCGCCAGCACCCGGTTGGGGCCGGCCTCATAGTTGGCGGCGTCGTCGCCCGGCAGGTCCGTCTTGGTGCCGGTCGGTGGGCCACCAGGAACTGAAGTGAGGTAGCTGATCGAGCCCGGCACGTAGGTCGAGCCGGTCGGCACCGTGTCGGTCACCATCACGGCGAGCGCCGTATCCTGGCCGGTATTGGTGAACGCGATCGTATACTCGAGCGTGTCACCGCGCTGCACCGTACCGCCGTTCACGTCCGTCACCGTCTTGGTGAAGGTCGTGGTCAGGTCCGGCACATAGAGCTGGGTGGCGAGCGTCACCACGCCGGGGTAATAGGTCTCGCCGCCGGTGGTGAGCGTAATGGTCGCGGTGGTGCTGCCGTTGGGCAGGATGCCGGCGGCACTGATGACATCGGCGTCAAAGCCCAGCTGGTTGGCGTAGTTCGGCAGCTTGGCGCCGATCGGCGAACCGAGCCGCGAAATCGTCGAGTTGAAGACGTTGTTCGCCGGGTTGGCCGCGTCGCTGAGGTTGGTGGCGTTCAGGCGCAGCACGTCGCCCGTCTGCCCCAGGTCACCCTCGTACGCCACCACCCCCAGCTGCGCATTCACCGCACCATTGCTCGGCGTCAGGAAGCCGCTCACCGGGATCGTCACCGTCGTGGCGGAGCTCTGCACCGTGCCGTAGCCGTCGAACACCACCAGGTTGCGCCGCAATTCGGCGGGATCGCTGACCACGATGACGAGGGCCCAGCCGGCATACTGGTCGGTCCCCAGCGTGCGCTGCACATTGGCGACAGTGTAGGTGCCTGTGCCGCCCGCCTGGACCAGCGCGGTGACGTTGGCGAATCCCTGATAGGCCGGGTTGTTGGCGTCGAGCTGCGTCGCGGTAACCGTGGTGTACCCGGCGGTCGCCGGCGTGCGGAAGCGAACAGTGTTGCGCGCCGCCGCGTTCGATCGTGCGCCCCAGTAGAGCCCGGCAAACAACACCGTACCGCTCGGCGGCACCGTGAAGGTCGCCGAGCTCGAATTCTGGGTGGTGGCATCGCCGTCGATGTCGATGTCCACCATCGTGAAGCCGTTGTTGTCCAGCGAAGCGCCGGTTCCGGCCTGCGCCGCGGTGCACGTCGCCGACGCGGTGCAGGTGAGCAGCGCGTTCCCGACGATCTGCACGGTGCCGCTGGCGTTGGTGTTGTAGCGCGAGGTGAACGTGCGCACGATCTGCGCGTGCACCGGTGCGGCAACCGACAGCAACAACGACGCGACCACACCGAACAGCAGTCCGGTGTGTCGCGCTGTCGCCAAGCGCCTGTCGTGTCGTGCCGCCACTCGATACCGTCTCCGTGTCCGGTTTCCCACACCCGGTTCGGATCTCCGAACCGAAAATCAGCAACGCGGGAATCGGTCGTAAGTCCCGATCGCGCTGCTGTCTTGAACACGTATACTTGTCAAATAGCATGCCCGTATTGGCAATTGAATGTGACGATCACAAACAATTGTATTTAAAGGAGTTACCGGCGAGGTACGCAATCTGTTGCAGAGTTGAGACAGCTGTACTGAAATGCGGCGCACGACCATCATGCAGGATGCTGCAGCACCTCTCCTCCCCGACTTCCCCGCCTTCCCCGCCTTCCCCGCCTTCCCCGCCTTCCCCGCCCTCCCCGCCTTCCCGCCTACCCGCCCTCCAGATGATCCATATGCCGATGCACCAGCTTCCACTCTCCCGCTTCTCGTCGGAAGACGTTCGTCGCGCGGGTCGCTCCCGCCATCGATCCCGGGGCACTGAGTGGCCGGTACGTGGCGTACTCCTGCACCACGTCGTACGCGATGTCACCGTGCACCTCGAGCGCCATGTACTCCACTCGCAGTGTCGCACCGCTTGGCGTAAACCGGCCCGCGACCGCCATGTAGAACCTCGACACGTCATCCCATCCATGCGCCACGCCGCCGAACGGCGTCAGCAGCGCTGACATCGTCCGCGTGCGACGCGTTCGCCATGAACAGGGCTCCCGTCCCCATTCAACGCCCGAACCTGTCCCATCTCGAACGATGCGAGGAACGTCCGGAAGCTCGAGTCTGCTATCGCGGGCACACCCTGCTCGGAGGGCAGGACTCTCGGCGGCGTTTCTGCCGTTGTGGTCACCGACACCGGCGTCCCCGGCGACGGCCGCGGACTGTCAGGCTTCATGTGATCCATGTGCCGGTGCACCAGCTTCCACTGCCCGTTCTCGACCCGGAAGACGTTCGTCGCCCGGGTGAAGCCTTGGCGCGTCGAATCGCTGCCGGGCATCCGGTACACGCCGCCTGCAGGACCACGGTATACCCAAGGTCGTCCAGGGCCTCGGCGGCTACATAGTCCTGATGCACCGTAGACCCGCCGGCATACTTCAGTGCGTTCTGTTCATACTGCCTGCCCACGGCCGCCCAGCCTCGCAGGTTCGCACCCAGCGGTGTCATCAGCGTCACGTCATCAGCATGCGACACGCTGGCCATCCACAGCGTGGGATCACCGTTGACCATCGCGGTAAGCCCCGCATTGAAGTCGCCCAGGAACGCACGGAAACCGGAGTCGGCTACAGTCGGCGCCTCCTGCGCCGAAAGCCTTCCCACCAAGAGCCCCACCAGCAGCATGAATGCCTTGGCAACCAGCCTGGCACGCGTCATTCCCTGTTCCCTGTTCCCGCTGTTCCCTTGGTTCACTGGCTTGGCGCTGTTGCGTCCAGCGGGAGGTGATCCATGTGCCGGTGCACCAGTTTCCACTGGCCCTCCTCTCGCCGGAACACGCTGGTCACCCGCGTTGTTCCCGGTTCAGGAACCGACGCGAATATCGAGTGCTCCACAGCCACCATCACCGCCAGGTCGCCGCTGGCATCGATGCGGATGTACTCGAGCGTCAGCGTGGCCCCCCCCTTCGCCATGTGGCTGGCCGCGAAGCGGTAGCGCGCCGAGACACCGTTCCATCCTCGCACCAGGGTCCCAAAGGGCGTGAACAGCGTCACATCGTCCGCATGGGACGCATTGGCAAACCAGAGGGTCGTATCGCCGTTCAACAGGCCGAGCAGGCCCGCCTCGAACGATGGAAGGAACGCCCGGAAACTCGAGTCAGCCTCCGACGGCCCCTGTGCCGACAGCCTTCCCGCCGCCAGCCCGATCGCAACGATCACCGTCCCCACCATCCGCCGCTGATTCATGCCTCTCCTCATCCCTTCTCCCTCTTCCCTCTTCTCGCTGTGCTTCCCTGTTCCCTGTTACAACCCCTTCGGCCACACCGCGACCCGCACTCCCAGCGTCACCCATCTCCCCGGTCCCGCCTCGTAAAACGCGCCATTGACCGCGTTCGCCACCACGTTGCCCACATACGTGATGCCGAACAGGTTCTCGATGGTGCCGAACATGTTGATCACCCCTGCCTGATAGTGCGCATTCAATTCGACCAGCGTCCGCGCCGGCACCGCACTGAAGGGAACGGCAGTCAGCCCGTCCCGTCCCAGGTAGTACACGGTGCCGGACTCGGAATTCTCCGAATCCACGAACATCTGGCTCTGCCACTCCACCCGGACCCCAACCGACAGCCCGCGCACCGGCCGGACATCGACGCCGAACGTCAGCCGGTTCTGCGGCACCGCCGGCAGCAGGTTGCCCGCCATGTCTACCGGCTGGAGGGCCCCCGTCGAGTCGCGCACGGCGGCGTGTACTCGACCAGCCGGAAGTCCGAGTACGTATAGGTAGCCAGCACGTCCAGCCATTGGGTCACGTTCGTCAGCAGCGACAACTCGATGCCGAAGTTGCGCGAGCTGCCGGCGTTCTCCACTGCCGGCGACGCCGTTGTTGTCCACCGGAACGAACTCGTTGTCGATATCGGAGAAGAACACCGACGCGTCGAACAGGAACCGCTTGTCCACCAGGCCACGAGCGCCCACCTCATAGTTCCACAGCGACTTGGGCTCGAGCTGCACCAGCGTATCGCCGGGACTGGGCGAGATCTCTCCGAACGCCGGCACCTCGAAGCCGCGCGACACCGAGGCATAGAGCATGTTCTGTGACCCCGTGCGCCAGGAGAGCGTCGTCCTCGGCGACCATTGGCTGTACGTGCGGTCCTGCCTCGGAATAAACCCGGCGAAACGAGCTGCGGAATGCAAAGTCCACTTCGTCGTATCGCAGGCCGGCGGTAAGCGTCACGCTGTGCCCGAACTGCCATTCTGCCTGCCCGAACACACCAAGGTTCTGCGCCGCGTCGCTGCCGTTGTCGTACAGGTCTCCCTTGTGGCCTGTGTCACTCAGCCAACGCTGGTCCGGTCCGAATACCTTGTCATACTGCCACACCCGCCACCAGGCTCAACGGCGCACCGCCGACGCGCGCCGCATTCACCTGGGCGCCCAGCTGCGGCCGGTGAAAGTTCAGGTTGAGGATGCCCCCGCCGATACCGAAACTCGAAGGTGCGGCCGCCATAGTAGAAGTACGCCGACGCCGATCGTCGAACCCGACCGGTTGAGCCCCTGCTGCACCCGTGTCCCTACCCGGAACCTGTCCTCATCTCGTCCAAAGTCGTACCTCAGCGCAACCTGCTGCGCGGCGTTGGGATCAGCATTGAACTCCGCCTCCGTCAGCTGCCCCGGCAACGCGCGTGCTCATGCTCGACAGCTCGGCGTCCACTGACACCTGTGTCCGGCTCGCCACCTGGTAGTCGGCCCGCAGCTGTCCGCGCCCGATACCGCCATTGCTGTGATCGCGGTATCCGTCGAAGTGCGTGTACGACCCCGACGCGAGGATGCCACCGCGTCCGCCGTTGAACCCGCTGCCGGCCGAACCGAAGTACTTCTGGAATCCGTAGGCCCCGTACTCCCAGAGTGCCGCGACTCCAGGATTGGTGAGGCCGGTGCTGGAAATGACGTTGACCACGCCGCCCGACGATCCGAAATACAGCGCCGACACCGGGCCCCGTACCACCTCGATTCGCTGCGCCGACAACAGCTCGACCAGGTCTGTACGCGCCACGCCATCCGGTTCCGAAAGCGGAACGCCATCCAGCAGCAGCGCCACGCCCCGGATCGCCTGCCGTGCCCGGCTCGCCGAGCCACGGATCCCGATGTTGACGTCGTCCGTCCCGAACCGCGATGCCGTCTGCACGCCCGGCATCATCCGCAACGTCTCGTTCAGCCCCACTGCCCGGCCCTGCCTGATCGCCTGCGTATCCGCGACTGAGATCGCTGCCGGCACGTCGGCGAGGCTCCGGGGATCGGCTGTGGCCGTCGCAGTGATGATGTCCAGCATCGTCACGCCCGGTGTGAGCGGCACCGTGATGTCCGCGGTATCGCCTGCGGCCACCGTCAACTGAACTGTTGCCGGCGCGAACCCCAGCCGGCGCACCGTGATCGTTTGCGCGCCGGGCGGCACGTCGCGTAACACGAAGCGTCCGGCGGAATCAGCCTCCGTCCGGACGCTGCGCGCATTGACCATGACCTCAGCCCCCGCCACGGCGCTGTCACTCTCGGCCTGCGTCACCCGACCGCGCACCACCGCACTCTGGGCCGCCAGCGATGGAGTCAGGCAGCAACTCACTGCTGCCGCCGCCAGGACAGGGCGCCACGCGCTGCGCCGCCGAGGCCTGCGCGTCGCCCCTACGATGGCCCGAGGTCCATTCGGGCCAGCAGGTCTCCCCATCGGCGGTCGCCGCGGAGCGCATCGAACACTGGCGCCACCTTGATGGTGTTCATCTGGGCAGCCCGTTCAGAGAATCCCCGCTCCAGCCACGCGAACGCCGCGTCATGTTCGCCCAGGCCGGCGTAGGCGCACGCAACCCCGACTGGGGGGAGGTACGCCTTGGATTCAACTTCGAGCAACTCACCCAGCAACTGCCGTGCAGCCGGTGCATCGCCGGTGCTGGCGAGCGCATACGCCAGGTGCCCCTTCTCGTTCGGTGCACCAGTCGCCGCAGCGCGACGGAACGTCTCCAGCGCATCGACACGCCGGTCCAGCTGCAGCAGGGCATGACCGAGTTGCGACTGCGCAAAGGCAAACCCCGGCGATATCTCCACCGCAGTCCGGAGCGGCCCGAGCGCCTCCGCCGGACGACGCGCATGCAGCAACGCCCGGCCCAGCGTCAGGTTGAGGGCAGGAGACAGGGGGTCCACGGTAAGCGCGCGCTGTGCCACCTCCATCGCCTCCTCACATCGCCCCAGGTGCTGCAGCACGATGGCGAGGTACACCCGCGCATTGACGAGCCCGGGATCCAGCTCGAGCGCGCGCCGCGCCTCCGATTCCGCCTCCGCCCACCGCCACTCCAGCGCCGAGAGCACATTGGCGTTTGCCGCGTGCACCATGGCGCTGTCATGCCCAAGGCGTAACGCCTCCGCTAGCGCCGTCCGCAGTCGCGGCAGCACTTCCCCTGGCCGCCGGCCACCAAACACGATCAGCAGCGTGAGCGAATCCGCGATCCCCGCATACGCCTCCGCATAGCCCGGGTCGCGTGCCACCGCCTCCTCGAAGTATTCGGCTGCCCGCATGAGGTCGGGCGGCGTGCGCTTCTCCCAGAAGAAGCGGCCCTTGAGGAACAGTTCGTAGGTGGCCACGTCCCTGGGGCGACGCGCCACCGGGGCGTCGCTGACGCCGAGCGCGGGCGCCAGCGCGTCGACGATCGCGCGCGCGAGCTCCTCCTGCACGGTGAAGATGTCCCGCACTTCCCGGTCGTACGTCTCCGCCCATGTCACCGTCCCCTGCGCCGCGCTCACCAGTTGAGCCGTCACCTTGAGGCGGTCGCCATCCCGTCGCACGCTCCCCTCCAGCAGGTGCGCCACGCCGATCATGTTCGCCACCGCCCGTGCATCGAGCCCCTTCCCCCGGAGCGCAAAGGCTGTCGTGCGCGCCGTCACCCGGAGCCCCCGCACCTTGCCGAGCGCACTGATGAGTTCGTCGCTGAGCCCATCGGTGAACGGCGTGTCGTCGGGGTTGCCGCTCGTATTGCTGAAGGGAACCACCACCACCGACGCACCCCGGTCGCGGAGTGACGGCGTCGACGTGGGGTCGGGAAGTTCCGGCGCACTGGCGACGTACACGAACGCAGCATCGGTCTCGATCGACCCGAGCACCTCGGCGACGCTTGCGGCGTTTCGCGGCCGTGCCTCGGGATCCTTCCGGAGCAGGTGACGCACCAGCGCCTCCAGTGCCGGGGGCACTCCGCCCGCGCGATTGAACGGCTCCGGCTCCACCGTCACCACCGCGTGCAGCACCGCCGCATACGACCCGCCCTCGAACGGACGCCGGCCCGCCAGCATCTGGTAGAGCGTGACGCCGAGCGCCCAGAGATCGGCGCGGTGGTCAATGCCGGTGCCCCGCAGCTGCTCTGGCGCCAGGTATGCCGGCGTCCCCAGCAGCCCACCCGACAGCGTCGAGTCCTGGTCCAGGAGCTTTGCCACGCCGAAATCGGTGAGCTGGACGTCGCCCTCGTCATTGAAGAGCACGTTGGCCGGCTTGACATCGCGATGCACGATCCCCAGTTCGTGCGCGGCGGCAAGCGCCTCCGCGAGCTGTCGCGCGATGCGCAGCGTGTCCGGAACCGACAGCGGGCGCCGCGTCAGGCGGTCGGCCAGCGAGCCTCCCGCGCAGTGCTCCATGGCGAAGTAGGGTGTGCCGTCGGCGGTGATGCCGGTCTCGAGCAGGCGTGCAACGAACGGATGCTCCAGTGTGCCGAGGATGTGCCGCTCGGCGAGGAAGCGCCGCAGCATCGCCCCCGCTACCAGCGCGCCGCCCCGCACCACCTTGAGCGCGACCGGCCGGCTGGCGGGGTCGTCTTCCCGCGCGGCGAGGTACACCACTCCCATGCCACCGCGCCCCAGCTCTCGCGCCACGACGTATGGCCCCACCCGGTCGGGCAACACCGCAACCGCCGACTCGCCGCCGGGCTCGGTCGGGGCATCGAGCAGCGGCCGCGCCATGTCGACCGCCGGCTCCGCCAGGAAGCCGCCCGAGCGCTCGAACGACCGCAGCAGCCGCAACACCAGCAGCCTCAACGGCCCGTTCCCCTCGCACGCCCGCTCCACGAACGCCGCGCGTTCCTCCGGCTCGAGGTCGAGCGCCGCGTCGAAGATCGCGTCCGCCTGGCGGAATTGCCCTGGAGACGGTGACAGCATCAGCCCTGGCCCACCACATCGGGATACAGCGACTGGTAGAGCCAGCTCCGCGCCTTCGCCCAGTCGCGCTTCACCGTGCGGGAACTCATCCCCAGCGCCTCCGCCGTCTCCTCCTCCGTGAGGCCCCCGAAGAAGCGGCACTCCACCACCTTCGCCTGCCGCGGGTCGTGCGCGGCGAGCCGCACCAGCGCCGCATCGAGCGCCACCAGCAGTTCCGCCCGCTCGTCGGCTGCCAAACCCTCCACTGTCTCCAGCGGCACCCGCTTCGCACCCGCCCCACGCTTCACCGCGCCGTGCCGCCGTGCATGGTCCACAAGGATCCGCCGCATCGCCACCGCCGCGATCGCGAAGAAATGCGCTCGATCCTTGAACTGCGACCGGCGCTGGTCCACCAGCTTGAGGTACGCCTCGTGGACCAGCGCTGTCGTGCTCAGGCTGTGGCCGCTCGCTTCCCGCCGCAGTTGCCGTCGTGCCATGAGCCGCAGGTGATCGTAGACGAGCGGATACACCAGGTCTGGCGCGGCAGGATCGCCCGCGCCGGCCCGCTGCAGCAGGTCGGTTACGCTCACTGATGCGTCCATGGAGTGGTGGCCCGGTTTGGCGCTGGGCTGCGCGTTGTCGAGCTGAAGCAAAGCTGCTCGCCGGCCGGCGAACAAGCAAACAGACGTTCCACCCGCATCCCCCTGCACGCTCTATGGAGGATAGGCCAATCGACCCATAGCCGTTCCCTGTTCCCTGTCCCCTTCCCACCCCCCATTGCGCGTTCTGGGATAAGGACCCGTCAGAAGGTCGATCCACCCGTTTCAGGGATAACCGATGCGCCACAACCGATGTGCCACTCTGGCCGCCACAATGATGGTACTCGCGCTTGTCCTCTCGAGCTGCACGTCGGCGGCGGACCCGACCCCGGACCCTGGCAACACTACCGGCTCCATGCAGGTCGCGGTCACCTCGTTCGGTCTGGGCGTCGATCCCGATGGCTACGACGTGACCGTCGGTGCCAGGCCGCCCCAGCACATCGACCGGTTTGCTCAGCTGAGCCTGTCCGACCTCCCACCCGGCGAATACGACGTGTTGGTCTCTGGCCTGGACGAACTCCAGGCATGCCAGGTGGCTGGCAAGAATCCCCTCGCGGTGCAGGTAGCCTCCGGCGAGGACGCGAAAGTCAGCATCATCGTCGCCTGCAACCCCGGTCCGCACTGCAACGACTTTGGCGATTGCCTTCGAGCCCCGCTGGCCCGTTCCGGACCTCCGCTGCGCGACAGGAAATAGGAGGACAACACAATGACTGCTTTGAACGCGGTAGCTCGGGGCCGCACATCCATCGGACGAATCTGCCTTCTGGCCGCCTTCGCGGCCGGCTGCGGCGCCGACGACGAACCTGGCTCCATCCACGTCACGGTCACCACGACAGGCACGAGCCTGGATGCCGACGGGTACAGCGTGACCGTCGCCGACAAGGCCCAGGACGTGACTGCCAACGGAGAGACAACCCTGGCCGACTTCACCCCGGGTCGCTACACCATCGAGCTCTCCAAAGTCGCCGCGAACTGCACCGTGACCAGCAGCAACCCGGTGACGGTGGAACTCGGCAGCGGCGCGGATGCGACCGCCGCCTTTGTGGTCGAGTGCGCCATCCCCGGCGTGGTCCGGGTGCGCGCCACCACGACCGGCTGGGACTATGACAAGGATGGTTATCTCATCGAGGTGGAGGGCGCCGACGCCCGCCAGCGGGTCACTGCGAACGGGATCACCAATCTCATCTCGAGCCAGGGCGGCACGCTCGCCGTCACCGTAACTGACATCTCACCGGACTGCATCGCCGACCCTCACAATGCTGCGAGCGTGCCCGCACCGCGACCCGGTGAGGTGTCCGAGATCGCCCTCGCATTCGAGTGCACGACGCTTACTGGCGGCCTGACAATCGTCCTGCCCAACGACGATCGGGGATACATGGTCCTGGTCGACGGCATCGAATACCCACCTCTCGGCACCTCGGGGCTGACACTGGATCGGCTTCCGCCGGGTGCGCACTCGATCGAATACCTCCCCGCATACCTCGAGTGGGGATGCACGGTCGATGGACTCAATCCGTTTTCCACCACCGTCGCGGTCGGCGTCATGAACGACGTGACGATGCCATTCCTCGACTGCTCGCAAGTCCTGTTTGAACGGAGGCGCCCATGAGCACAAGGACCTGGGGATCACTCCTCGCCATCGTGCTGGCGAGCTGCACTGCATCGAATGAACCTGACGTCGGCTCGCTCCTGGTATCGGTCACGACCACCGGCACCAATCCCGACCCCGACGGCTACCTCATCGCCATCGGCCAGGAACCCGGTGAGCCGATCCCCGCCGTCGGCGACATCACCGTCGACGCGCTCCCGCCCGGGGACTACCCAGCAAAGCTCTCGGGCCTGGCGCCCAACTGCTTTGTCACGGGAACCAATCCGCTCACCGTGAAGGTGACAGCTGGCGCGAAGGCCACCGCGACCTTCGCCGTTTCCTGCCCTGGCGCCGGCACTCGGGTGAAGGTGACCACCATTGCCACCGGGACTGACTTCGATCCCAATGGCTATATGCTCACGTTCGGGAGTGACGCCACCCGTCGCGTATCCACGCAGGGCGTCACCAACCTCTTCATTACCGAGGTCGGCCCCCTGACCCTCACGCTCGGTGACGTCGCGCCCAATTGCACGCCGGATCCCACCAACCCGACGACGATCACGACGGCGCTCGACACCGAGACCCCGCTCACGCTCAAGGTGGCATGCACGGCGCTGCCGAGAGTTGTCGCGAATGTCGTGAGTACCGGTCAGGATATCGACGTCGATGGCTATACCGTCGGGCTGGGGTCCAGCGACGACTACTACGGCCCGTCCTTCATAATGGAGGTCCCGAGCAATGGCACCGCCACGAGCGTCGCTATGCAATCTGGTACCTATACCGTCACCGTCCGTGGCATCGCGTCCAACTGCCACCTGGTGAGCCCGGGCCCGACCGACAATTCCATCGTCGTCCATAACACGGGAGACGTGACGCTCAGCGTCACCGTGCAGTGCGATCCCGCGAAGGAGCTGGCCTTTGTGGTCGGCGTGGGAAGTGGCTCCGAGATCGGGATCGGGACGGAACTGGGGACCTCTACGCTGCTCACCAGCAACGCCGTGGCTGACTCGAACCCCGCCTGGTCACCCGATGGCACCCATCTGGCCTTCACCAGCGTGCGCGACGGGAATAACGAGATCTACCTCATGAACGCCGACGGCAGTGACGTTCGGCGCCTCACCAACAGTGTGTACGCCGACTACCAGCCAACCTGGTCCTCCGACGGCACCAGGATCGCCTTCGTGAGCGAGCGTGACGGCAACCCGGAGATCTACGTCATGAGCGCCGACGGCTCCAACCCGGTGCGCCTCACCTCGGATCCGGGCGCGGACAACGAGCCGGACTGGTCCCACAGTGGCGATCGCATCCTCTTCGTCAGTGGCCGCTCTAACTCGGCACGGAGCATCCACGTCATGAACGCCGACGGCTCGGGCGTCGTACAGCTCACGTCGGGCACAGCCGAGGCGGTCAGTCCCGTCTGGTCGCCCTCCAGCGCACGGGTGGCCTTTGTGCAGAAAGTCGGCGGCGCCAATCCCACCAAACAGCTGTACGTCATGAGCGCAAACGGTACCGCGGTCAGAAGCCGCAGTGCCACCACCTCCGAGTCAACCAGCTTGTCGTGGGGCGCCGACGACCGGATCGCGTTTACGACGTTGCGCTGCGATGACTGGTTTGCGTGCTACACCCTCACCCAGGGACTTGCCATCCTCCAGCCTGATGGGACCGTGGTCCAGATGTCGCAGGCCTCCTTGGAGCCGGCGTGGCGTCCCTGAGTCGGGCACTGCCAGTAGCCCTCCTTCTCGGCCTCGTCGCCTGTGGCGGCGAGGCGGCTCCGACCCCCGATCCCCCCGCGATCAGCGGGGTGACACCGCGCCTGCACGACACGAACGCGCTCAGCGCCACCATTGACCTGCAGGTCACCGGGGCTGACAGCGTCACCGTGCGCTATCGCCTCACCGATTCCGCCGCGTCGACGGAACTCGCGGCACCGGCGCAGCCAGTCAGTGATGGAGCTGCCAGCAGCCTCCTGCTCGGCCTTTTCCCCGAGCGCCACTATACCGCCACCGTGGTCGCGTTCGGTCCCGGCGGCACCGTCACTGCAGCTCCCGTTGAGTTCACCACCGCCGCGATCCCCACCGACCTTCCGGCCTATACCACCACCGGGAACAACCCCACTCCCGGATTCGTCGTCTTCGCAGCCGGCAGCTACGGTATCGTCATCGACAACAGTGGGCGCGTCATCTGGTATCGATACTTCCCTGACGGTATCGGGCTCAATTTCCAGGCACTCGCCAACGGGCGCTATGCCACGCAGCCCCACACCCCCGCTCTCGATGATGCGGAGCCCTGGGCGGAGCTCGATCCTGCGGGTGACATCACCGCAACATTCGGGTGTGCGAATGGCCTCGTGTCCCGCTTCCACGATGCCATCGGTGATGGCGCCGGCGGCCACTGGCTCATGTGCGACGAGATCCGCACCATGGACCTCTCGGCCATCGGTGGCCAGGCCGCGGCACGCGTCACCGGTACTGTCATCCAGCACGTGGACGCGACCGGTGCGGCACCCTTCCAGTGGAACGCCTTCGACCACTTCGCCCTCACCGACCTGCCTGCCGCCGATCGCGCCGGCGCGGCAGTGAACTTCACCCACGGCAATGCCATTGCCCTCGACACCGACGGCAACCTGCTCGCTTCCTTCCGGAGCTTGAGCGAGATCACGAAGATCTCCACCACCACCGGTGCAATACTCTGGCGCCTCGGTGGTCTCGCCAACCAATTCACCTTTGCTGGTACAGGCGATCCGCCATTCGTCGGCCAGCATGGGCTCCGCTTCACCGCCACCGGTCTCCTGCTCCTCGACAATCGCGGTGAACCCGGTGCCTCACGCGTCGAGCGATACAGCGTCGACGCAACCACGCGCACCGCCACCCTTGTCGAGAGCTTCAGTTCATTGCCACCCGCCGTCGGCCTCCTCGGTGGCAGCGTGCAGCAGTTGAGCAATGGCCATGTCCTGGCATCGCTCGGCAATGGCCAGAAGGTCGAGGAATACGACGCCGCCGGAAATGTGGTGTGGCGCTTGTCGGGCGGCACCGGCTACATCTTCCGCGCCCAGCGCATTGCTTCTCTCTACGCACCGGGAATCGGAACTCCTCGTTAGCCCCATCCGCCTAACGCCTAACGCCTCACGCCTAACGCCTCACGCCCAACGCCCTCCCCGCCTTCCCCGCCCTCCCCGCCCTCCCCGCCATATTTCCCCTCCATGCGCCTCCTCACCCTCGGCACTGCACAGCTCCTCCACGACGACGGCCAGCCGGTCGCAGCACTCTCCCAGCCAAGGCGACTCGCCTTGCTGGCGATGGTCGCGGCCGCCGGACGCCATGGCGCCAGCCGCGACAAGGTCATGACCTGCCTCTGGCCCGACAGTGAGCGCGACCGCGCCCGTCACGCCCTGGCACAGGCGGTGTATACGCTCCGCCGCACAACCGGCGACCAGTCCCTCATTCAGGGCGAGCACCAGCTGCGCCTCAATCCGAGCTCGCTCTCGAGCGACGTCGCGGAGTTCCTCGAGGCCGCCGCCGCCGGCAACCATGCCCGCGTCGTCCAGCTCTACACCGGCGACTTCCTCGACGGATTCACCCTCCCCGACTCTCCCGCTTTCGACAAGTGGATGGAGACGGAACGCGCGCGCTTCCGCGATATCGTCGCCACCGCGCGCGCCGCTACACCCTCCCCGTCCTCCCCGTCCTCCTCGCCTTCCCCATCTTCCCCGCCCTCCCCGCCCTCCCCGCCCCGTCGCCTCGCCATGCTGGTCGGCCTGGCGATCGTCGTCGCCACCCTCGCCGCCCTCTTCTTCATCCGCACCACCCCCAAAGGCCCCGCCGCTGCGCCTATCGCCTCCCTGGCGGTACTGCCCTTCGCGAATCTCGGCAGCGATGCCCTCGATGCCCTCGTCAGCGATGGCATCGCCGAGGATCTCATCACCCGGCTCGGTCGCGTCAGCGGACTGCGCATCGTAGCCCGCACCTCCTCGTTTTCACTCCGGCATCGCCAGCTCAGCGCCCAGCAGGTCGGCGAGCTGCTTCATGTCTCCGCCGTGCTCGAGGGAAGCATGCGCCGGAACGGTGACTCCGTGCGTGTCACCACACGCCTCGTGGATACCCGGAACGGATACGAACTCTGGTCCCGTTCCTTCGACCGCAGTTTCCTCAGCCTCTTCAGCCTCCAGGACGACGTCGCGCGCGGCATCGCCGATGCCCTGAAGCACGACGTTCTCGATCGCCTGCCCAATCGGCCTCCCGCCCTCGCAACCCGGAGCCTCGAGGCCTACGTCTACTATCTCCAGGGACGCCATGCCTGGACCGAGCGCAGCGCGAAGGGCCTGCGGCGCGCCTTCGCCTACTTCGACTCCGCGCTCACCATCGACCCCACCTACTCGGCGGCCGAGGCTGGCATCGCTGCCACCTGGCTCGTGGCGCCCACCTATGGAGTCGAGGCGCCACCTCGTCCCTATGTGGAGGCGCAGCACGCCGCTGAGCGCGCCATCGCCCATGACTCCAACAACGCCGAGGCGCTCGGCGTCTCGGCGCTGGCGCGGCAGCTCGTCGAGGGCGACCTCGACGGCGCCGAGATGCAGTTCCGCCGCGCGATCCTCATCGAGCCCCAGGACGCGACCCTCCGTCACTGGCATGCACTCAACCTGCTCGTGAGTGGCGCACCCGACAGCGCCATCGCCGAGGTGCGCGCTGCCCACGCGCTCGACCCGTTGTCGCCTGCTGTCGGCACCGGCGTCGCGGTCATCGAGTACTTCGCCGGCCACCCCGGCACCGCCGTCGTCGCCAGTCGCGCCGTGCTTCAGCAGGAACCAGACTTTTTCGCCGCGCGCAACTGGCTCGGACTCTCGCTTCTCGCCACCGGTGATACCATCGGCGCCCTGGGCGAGCTCGAGCGGGTGGTCCGCGAATCCCACGGCGACGCGCGCTATCGCGCATCGCTTGCCTATGCCCTCGCGTCCGCCGGCCGGCACGACTCCGCCCGTGTCCTGCTCGAGGGCCTGGACGCCGACCGGAAGCGCCTCTACGTCCCCTCCGTCAACCTCGCATTGGCACATGCAGCAGCGGGAGACAACGAGACGGCGCTCGCCCTCCTCCAGCGCGCCCAGACCGAGCGCGACCCCGGGATCCTCACCCTCTCCCTCGATCCCAAGGCCCGGGCGCTCAAGGCCGACCCGCGCTTCAGCGCCGCCCTTGTCGCTCCTTCCAGGGTGAATCGGGCCCCTTCGCGGTAGGCAATTGGCACAATGATCCGCCGTGATCGGGTCGTGATCGACTGCTGATGACCTCGCTGTACCCTCGGGCATCAACCTGATTCGGGGGCACAATGGCTGAGGTCGGCATTAGTCGCGATGTGCGGGCGGGATTTACTCGGTGGTGGCTTCTGACGGTGGCGGCACTGCCGCTGGCGCTCTCCGCCTGCGGGGCCGGAACGTCGGATCCGGGGGGCAACAACGGCGGCAATGATCCAGACCCGACAACCACCCCAGCGGGAACGCCGAATGGGGCGGTCACCACTCAATCCATCGGGGCGGCCGGCGGATCGCTGACGTCGACCGACGGCACCGTCACCATCAGCGTGCCAGCCGGGGCCCTCGCCACAGCCACCGACATCAGCATCCAACCCATCACGCCCCAGTCACCCGGCGCCGTCGGCACCGGGTACCGGCTCGGGCCGGAAGGCGTCACCTTCTCGGCGCCGGTCTCGCTCTCATTCCACTATCAGGACGCCGACATCCTGCGCTCCGCACCGGAGCTCCTCTGGATCGCTTCACAGGACGCCGCCGGTGCATGGCGCTTCTCGGATGACGTGGTGCTCGACAAGACGGCGCAAACCGTCACGGTGACGACGACCCACTTCAGCGACTGGACCCTGCTGGAAGGCTGGCAGATACGACCGGAGTACGCCGAGGTGGAACCGGGCGCGCGCGTCGCGTTGCAGGTGAAGAACTGCCTCGCCCGTGCTGATGACGTAGTCTATGCCTACGACTGTGATGGCCCCGACCCCGATCCCGACCTCGTGGCACTCCCCGGCGGCGGCCGGATCGAAGTCGACCACACCAGCTGGCAGGTAAATGGTGACGCCGGCGGATCAGCCACCTACGGCTTCATCGAGGGCACCGATGCCGGGGGAGAGTACATCGCACCATCCGACGCCCCCGACGATCGCAACCCCGTCGCGGTCAGCGTGCGCCTCAAGAATGCCAACGGCGTCACGACCGCGATCCTGAATGCCAACATCAGGGTGAAGACAGCCGGCGCCAACTATCACGCGGTCGGTGGATTCTCCGGAACACTCCTGGGCATCGCCGTGCTCGTTGGCGCCGAGGTCACCGACAAGCTCGACTTCGATTTCTCCCTCGACGAGAGCGGTGGGGTGCTCGTATCGGGCATCACCAATTATCCGTCGGTACACACCAACGATCGCCTTCCCCCGGGCTCGGAAGGGAGCGGCATCTGCAGCTTCACCCTCGACAGCCCCTACGAGTACGGCACCTTCAACACCTTTGTCGGCGGCAATGGGGTCGGGTCGGAGATCCTGATCGGCTTCTCCGGAACCAGCATCCTGGCCGCATCCACCTACCACATCAGCGACCCGGAGAACGGTGGCTGCCCCTTCAGCCAGAGTTACCCCGGTGCAACCAGTGAACTTCCCACCGCCTTCCTGGAGGTAGATCCAGCCGATTTGCCCAACGTAGGCAGTGAATTGGTGATCCTCGGTACCGAGGTTGATGGAACGACGCCCAATGGCTGGGCTTTCTCCATCAAGCGCACTCACTGACAGGTGGCCCCTTTTTGCAGCCTTCTGCGCGTTCCAGGATAAGGGCGGCGCATCAACCGGAAGTATCGCCCTTGTCCTGTAGCCGGGAACCACCAATGAGCACCCTGCGACCCCTGTTTCTCACCTCCCTGTCCCTCGCACTGCTCTCGGCCTGCGGTGGCGACGACGGCGGTTCCATCCTGCTGTCGGTAGCAACGCAGGGCGCGAACCCCGACCCCGATGGGTACGTCGTCACGCTCGGCGACCGGACAACCAACGCGCCCACCAACGGCGACGTGACCATCACCGACCTCGCCGCCGGCAGCTATACCATCACCCTCTCCGGCATTGCGCCCGGCTGTGCCGTCGCCGGCACCAACCCCGTGTTCGTCAGGCTCGACGACGGCGGGCAGGGCCGCGCCACCTTCAACGTCACTTGCCCGACGCCGGCCACGGTCAACTTCACCGTGACCAGCACCGGGCCCGCCGATGCCGACGGCTACCTCATCCGGATCAGTCCCGAAGAGCCGCAGCGCATCCTCGCCAACGGCCTCACCAGCGTGCAGTCACTGGCCCCGGGCCGGCGCAGCCTCATCCTCAGCGATGTTGCCCCGGACTGCACACCCAGCAGCACGAACCCTGTCATGGTCGATGTGAGGGTCGACCAGCCCGCCGAGATCGCCCTGCTCGTCCGCTGCGGTGGCATGGGCGCCCTGCACGTAACGGTCAACGGCAACACCCTCGGGGCCGACGAACGCTTCATTGTCATCGAAGACGAGTTCTACCCCCTCGACAGCGCCGGCGAGGTCACCCTTCCTGCCCTGAGATCGGGGCCGTACCCGGTCTACGTCTACGGATGCGACATCATTCCCGACAATCCGCAGATGGTGACGGTAGAGCCCGGCGTCACCACGGACGTCACCTTCACCGTGAGTGTCTGTAGCACCGGCCCCCTCTGATACAAAAAAGGGCCCCGGCTTTCGCCGGGGCCCCCTTCGCATCCTCACCTGCTCCCGTCCTGCTCACTGGTTCTCCGTCCAGCCCGAACTGCACTCGAGGACCAGCGATTGCCCTGGCGCCGAACCCGCGAGCACATTCGCCTGGCCGTACTGCTGCGGCGTGCCTGTGCTCGGCGCAACGATGGCCGGTGTGGAGGTACAACTTGTGGATCCGCTGGAGTACACGCCGCTGTTGTCAGTGGCACTGAAGGAAACCCTCTCTCCAGCGTTGCCGTCCAGCTCATCCACATACGCCCCATTGCCCGCCACGTTCGTGGGTGTACCGAGATCGCCGCCAAATACGTGCACCTCCAGCCTGATCGAGGTCCCGAGTGCGTTCTGGACTCGTACGCCAATCACGTTCGCGGTGGACGGGCCGCCGCTGTCACCGCAATCCGCTCCCATGAATACCACCGCCACGGCAGGCACTAGCGCAATGCGGAGTAGCGTGGACAAGCGAGGCACACGCGGCATGGCAACCTCCCCTATTGGAAGCTCGACATCGGTATGTGGCGGGTTCAGGCGAATCTACGCCCCACCCGCGATCCCGCTAGACGCCCCCTCACGTCCTCACGTCTTCACGTCCGCAAACAAAACGGCCCCGGTTTTCACCGGGGCCGCTTTGCTTGCTAGTACATCCCACCCATGCCGCCGCCGCCCGGAGGACCACCCGGTGCCGGCTTGTCTTCCTTCTTCTCCACCACCACGCACTCGGTGGTCAGCAGCAGGCCCGCGATTGAGGCCGCATTCTGCAGCGCCGTCCGCGTCACCTTCGTCGGGTCGATGACGCCCGACTTGATCAGGTCCTCGTACGTATCGGTCGCGGCGTTGTAACCGAACGCCTTGTCCTTCGACTCCTTGATACGCGCCACCACGATCGAGCCCTCGGCGCCCGCGTTCTGGGCAATCATCCGGATCGGCTCCTCGATGGCCCGGCGGACGATATCAACACCAATCCGCTCGTCCTCGGTGAGGCCCTTCACCTTGTCCAGCGAGGCCTGCGCGCGGAGCAGCGCAACGCCGCCGCCGGGCACGATGCCCTCTTCCACGGCCGCGCGGGTCGCATGGAGCGCGTCCTCGACACGGGCCTTCTTCTCCTTCATCTCGGTCTCGGTCGCGGCGCCGACATGGATCACGGCGACACCACCGGCCAGCTTCGCGAGACGCTCCTGCAGCTTCTCACGATCGTAGTCCGACGTCGACTTCTCGATGGCCGCGCGGATCTCGCCGATGCGCCCCTGGATGCCGTCCGCCTTGCCCTTGCCATCCACCAGCGTGGTGTTGTCCTTGTCGACCACGACCCGCTTGGCGCGGCCCAGGTCGGCCAGCGTCGCGTTCTCGAGCTTGAAGCCCACTTCCTCGGAGATCACGTTGCCGTTCGTCAGGATCGCCACGTCACGCAGCATTTCCTTGCGACGATCGCCGAAGCCCGGGGCCTTCACCGCCGCGACCTTGAGCGTGCCACGCAGCTTGTTCACCACCAGCGTCGCGAGCGCCTCGCCCTCGATGTCTTCCGCGATGATGAGCAGCGGCTTGCCCGACTGGGCCGCCTTCTCCAGCACCGGGAGCAGCTCCTTCATCGCCGAGATCTTCTTGTCGTGGATCAGGATGTAGGGGTCCTCGAGCACCGCCTCCATCTTCTCCGGGTCCGTCACGAAGTACGGCGACAGGTAGCCACGGTCGAACTGCATGCCCTCGACCGTCTCCAGCGTGGTCTCGAGGCCCTTCGCCTCCTCAACCGTGATCACGCCATCCTTGCCGACCTTCTCCATCGCATCGGCGATCAGGTTGCCGATTTCCTTGTCGTTGTTCGCGGAGATGCTGCCAACCTGCGCGATCTCCTTCTTGCCGGCGCTCGGCACCGACATCGCCTTGAGCTCACCAACGATGATCTCCACGGCCTTCTCGATGCCGCGCTTGAGTTCCATCGGGTTCGCGCCGGCCGTCACGTTCTTGAGGCCTTCACGGAAGATCGCCTGCGCCAGCACGGTCGCCGTGGTGGTGCCGTCGCCCGCCAGGTCGCTCGTCTTGGTCGCGACTTCCTTCACCATCTGCGCGCCCATGTTCTCGATCGGATCGGACAGCTCGACTTCCTTCGCCACCGTGACACCGTCCTTGGTGACGGTCGGCGAGCCGAACTTCTTGTCGATCACGACATTCCGGCCCTTCGGTCCGAGGGTGACCTTCACCGCCTCGGCCAGCTGGTCAACGCCCCGCTTGAGCTTCGCGCGCGCGTCGGTGTCAAAAAGCAGTTCCTTTGCAGCCATGTCTTCAAGTCTCCTGTGAGAATTACTGCTTAGCTGATCTTCGCGAGCACGTCCGACGCCTTGATGATGATCACTTCCTCACCATCGAGCTGGAACGGCGTGCCGCTGTACTTGCCGTAGATGACCTTGTCGCCAACCTTGAGATCCATCGCCACGCGGGCACCCTTCTCGAACCGGCCCGGACCAACCGCGATCACTTCACCCTGGGTCGGCTTTTCCTTCGCCGTATCCGGGATGTACAGCCCTCCGCGCATCGACTCCGCCTCGTCGGACGGCTGGATAACCACCCGGTCCTCGAGCGGCTGAAGCTTGGCAGCGGTCTTTCCCTTCGTCGCAGTCGCCATCACCTGCCTCCTGATGCTTGGTGTAACTGATTGATTTGCAACAATTTGGCACTCTTGAGCGCTGAGTGCCAAGCTCGGGGCGTAAGATAAGGCGCCCCACCTGTCCGTCAAGCGCCTTCGAAGGCCCCGGAGTGCAACCCCGGTGCCTGTGGAATACGTCAGTTTGGCAGGATCACTCGGGTGACGAGCCCGACGGCTGACGCCAATGGCACACGCCAGTCGGGACTACTGCCCCAGGGTCTTCGACACCGTCACGATCTGCTGCGTCGGTGGCGCCGTCCAGAACGCGGCACCTTGGCCGAGTGCGATGGATCCCACGAAGTAGGGATCGTTGCTGATCCCAAACTTCAGAGTGAGGAGGTCGCCACCACCCTTTGGCATCGCGACCGCTGCTCCACCATCTATCCATGCCAGCGTCTCACCGTCTACCGCAAGCCGGCGCTCCGTCCCGGCGCGAGCACTCGCCATCAGGGTCGGCGTGCCGCCGCTCAAGGCCACGCGCCAGATGTTCCCCGTGTCGTTCTCCGACCAGTACAGCGCCGCCTCATCCGCGACAAGGTCGTTCATGAAGGGTATGTCCCCACGCACGACGGTCGCTGTGCCCCCGGCCGTGGGGACCGACTGGATCGTGCTGTAGGTGCTCGCCCAGTACACCCGCCCGCCCTGTATTGAGATCGGGCCACCCGGCCCGATAGACGTACCCAGGCCACTGAGCAGCGTCGCCGCGCCACCCGCCGCCGGCGCCTTGAATACTCTCCCGAGCCCCTTGCTCACCCAGAAGACCGATGTCGCATCGACCGCAACGGAAGCAATCTCGTCGTTCCCGGCGGCCACTGTCTCCACCTTTCCGCCGAGGATGGGCACGCGCTTGATCCGCCACCGATCACCGATATAGACGTGAGTGTTCGTGACGGCAATCGACGGCGTTTGGGTGACGACGCCACTCACGACCGTTTCCGCTGCACCACCGCTCGTTGGTACCCGCGCAATTCGGCCGAAGCCCTCGACCTCCCCATTTGGTCCGCCTTCTGTCCAGTACAGCCAGGATGGGTGAGACGCGAGCTGCCGTGGTGCGTCGCCCCCCTGCACCAGCACCTGCGTCGGCCCGCCGGCCTTCGGAACCTGGCGCACCGTGCCGGTCTCGCCGTGCGCCGGGCCCGTCGTCTCCGTCCAGATCAGGTCGTCCCCCCGCGCGATGAGATCGATCGGCGTGTTGGTGCTGCGCGCGAGAAGTGTCGGCGTCCCCCCAGCGAGGGGGAGCGACCATACGCCATCGAAGTCGATCCAGTACACCTGCGCCTCATCGGACACCATCTTGCGTGGTGTGTTCGGCACCGTCGCGATATCTATGGGATCACCGCCGCCCAGCGGTACCATCCGGAGCCGGTCTGAGCTGGGGGAATTCACCTCGGAGTAGATGACCGATGTGGCATTGATCGCGAAGGTACCGGCACGATCCGAAAAGCTCGCGAGTGTCACCGGCGTGCCGCCGGCAAGCGGTACGGCACGGACGGCCGCCGTGGGAACCAGGAATTCATCCTCCAGCCAGTAGAGATTGACCCCGTCTGCGACCATGGCGGGGATCCGGTGTGTGCTGGTAACGAGCGCGATGGAAGCACCACCCGCGAGCGACGTCTTGCGGATGACGTACGGGTTCTGTGAGGCAGTGGCACTGACCCAGTAGGCGTCTCCTCCCGCAACCACGAGCGGCGGCACCTCCGCCCAGCAGTTGTCCTGCGTCTCCAGTGTCGTGGTGACGCCGCCGGCAGTCCTTCGCAGGAGCAGGATGACGCCACATCCCGACGGCGAAAACCCGGTCTGGGCGTCGAGCCAGATGATGTCCTCGCCGGCGAAGGCGACGGCGCTCGGCGACCCGATCCGCTGGGCCAGCAAGGTTGCCGTCCCGCCCGATGCAGACACCGACCGAATCGCCGCGTCACCACCTTCGCTCCAGTAGACCCTGTTGTTGCTGTATACCACCCTGTCCGGCGCAGGACCGGTCGCGACCAGCGGCTCGGGAGAGTCGGGTGATGAAGGAGGAGGGTGCGGATTGGGATTGGGATCGGACTCGCCTCCGCAAGCGAGCGGGGCGAGCGCAATCAGCGTAGCCTGCAAAACACCGACGAGGCGACGAAGGACGGTAGCCATGGGAGCTCCGGAAGTGGGGCCTCGGAACAGCCATGTTAACGACCGGCACCGCGGCACAACAGCATGGGCTAAACGACCTAGAGGCGCGGCGCCGCTGAAGCGGAACGGAGGGTCTTCACGTCCTGGTTCGAGCTGCCAATACCCTGGAGGTCGCCGATCTGCGCCTGGACCTGGTCGCGTTCGTCCGGGAACGACCGTTCGACGGTGAGTCGGAGCAGGCTCAGTTCCCGCTCCAGCGCTGCCCGGCGTCCCTCTGGCAGCACCTGCAGCAGGTGCTCGATCATCGCGCGGAGCCGTCGCACCACCTGCATGCTGCTACCCCCGAACTGCCGGATCTCCGTGACGGCGAGACTGACATAGTCACTCCAGTCGGGCGTCCCGAAGTACAGGCGCAGTTGCCCCCGCGCATCGTGGGCCCGCCCCGGCTCCAGTCGCCGCTTGCCCACATTCATCAGCAGGCTGTGAATCTGGTCCAGCGCCAGGACGGCCGTCGTGGGATCGTTGATGGCGGGTGACAATGCCTTGTTGGCGATGTCCACCATGATCCGGAATGCGAAGCGCGGATCCTGTTCCATGGTGCGCTCCGGGCCGATGGCGATGCTGTCCCGCAGGCTCTCGGCATCGACCCTGCCTCCTCGAACATTGAAGAGTCGATCGCCGCGGGCCACGAAATCACCCACCTGTGGCAGCACCTCGATCACCGCGTCGCCCCGTTCGGCAAGCGCCACCAGCCCATCCTGGCTGAACGCAAGCACCACACCGGACCGGCCCGCATGCTCCACGGTGGAGACGGCGCCGGCCGGCGATTGCGGCAGCCCCGGTGGCTCCTCGGCGCGATCATACAATTGGGGATAGACGGCGGCCACCACCGCGTGCCCTTCCTCTGCCACGCTCTGGAGCATGGCAATCGGCCGCAGCGATTCGCCCAGCCACTGCACGAACCAGAAGAAGACCGCAATGCACCCCAGGCAGAGCGCGATCGCCAGCGCGACTGGCAGCTGGGGGACGGCATCGTCGACCCGGCCCGCCGCGGCGATGCTGTACGTGTAGGCGAGGGTGAAGGCGCTGAGCACCCACTTCAGGCGGTCGTCCGCAAAGACCCTGGCGATCACGCGCGGCGTCAGCTGCGCACTGGCCAGTTGCACCACGATCAGCAGCGACGACACCACGAAGACGACGAAGGTCAGCATCGAAGCGGTGAGCGCGCCCAGGATGGTGCGCGCGCCCTCCGGCGTCAGGTTGAACAGCGTCCAGCCGGTCCTGTGGTCGAGCCAGCGGATGACCGGCGCCGCGACAATGGCCGCAACGATGGCCATCACCGGCAGGAGCCAGAGCGACCATCGAAGCGTCCAGGTGATGCGGTACCGCTGGAGCCAGGTCATTGGCGTCCCAGCGCCGACTTGATCCGCGCCAGGTGATGCCACGCATGACGCAGCGCATGGTCCTCGATCACGAACTGCGCCGTCATCGGGGCATCGAAACTGAGCGAGAATGGCGCCGCCGTGTCGAGCTCCACATCACTGAACTTCCGCACCGCCGCCGCCGCATCCGAGCTGTTCCGTCGCAGCAGCTCCAGCGCCGTCGCCTTGCTCACGGTCGCGAACTCCGCCGCATGCTTCGCATTGATGTCGGCCACTGCCTCCCACGTGACACCCTCTACCGCGTTGCCGCCCGCAATCGCGCGCGTCACGTCGATCTCGATCGGGTACATGGTGGCGACATGGTGCACGATGACGCCAACCGTGCGCCCGTCCCGCACCCGGGTATTCCACTCCGAATCAGACAGCTCCGCTGCGTACGCTCCCAGCAGCGCCGCCCCCGCCTCGATCCGGGCGGCCAGTTCTTCAGCACGACGTCCCATTGCTCGACTCCCTTCTTCGTTGAACGACACGACCATCCGGTCACCTGGCTTACGCAAGCAACGTACGGCATGCTGCATCGTTGTACCATGACCGTGCGTCCCCACTTCCTGCTCCGCCGTCTGCCGGTGCCCGAACTCCCGCGCCGCCGCACCCGGCGCTATGCTTTGGAATGGACCCGCTCTCCGACCTGCTGCGCGTCGTACGCCTCGACGGGGCCTACTTCTACGCCGTCGAGGCCGTTGATCCATGGAGCGTCGAGTCCTTGCCGGCGCGCGAGCTCTCGCCCCGCATCCTTCCAGCGGCAGAGCACCTTATCGCCTACCACATCCTCATCGAGGGCCGCTGCTACGCCGGGCTCATCGGCGAGGAACAGGTGGAGCTTGCCCCCGGCGACGTGATCGTCTTCTCCCATGGCGATGCGCACTTTGTGTCGAGTGGCCGGGGCGTCCGCATCGGCCCTGACGTCCACAGCTCCGCCGCCGACCGCTACCCCCACACCGTCATGCTCGGCGACGCCGGGCCCCGCGGTGCCTCCTTTGTCTGCGGCTTCCTCGGCTGCGACCTCCGCCCCTTCAATCCCCTGCTCTGCGGCGCTGCCACGCCAGATCCATATCCGCGGCATGTCCAACGCCTGGCTCGGCACCTTCCCCCGACAGGTCATCGAGGAGAGCCGCCTCGGCCGGCCCGGCGCCGATACCGTACTCACCCGCATGGCCGAGCTCATGTTCATCGAGGTGCTGCGCCGGTATATAGACGACCTGCCGCCGGAACAGACCGGCTGGCTCGCCGGCCTCCGTGACGAAGTGGTAAGCCGCGCACTGACGCTGCTCCACGCCCGGCCTGCGCATCCCTGGACCCTCGCCGAGCTGGCGCAGGAGTCGGCGTCGTCCCGCTCCAATCTTGCCAGGCGCTTCACCGACCTCGTGGGCCAGCCGCCCATGCAGTACCTCACCCAGTGGCGCATGCAGGTGGCCGCCAATCTCCTGGCGCAGGGTGGCGCCAAGGTCGCGACCATCGGCGCGGAAGTGGGATACGACTCCGAGGCCGCATTCAGCCGGGCGTTCAAGAAGGCCACCGGGCTCGCCCCCGGCGGCTGGCGCGAGGCACGTCGCCCCGCTCGATCATAAGACGCTCGCACAGGAAGTCGGGACGATCAGTCATTGGCCCGCCGTAGCTCCCTTCGCACATTGGATTCGCGCGTCACCACGACGCGACAGGAACCGATGACGGAGGAACTACCGATGAACACCGACAGCTTTCCCTGCACTGGCGAATTCGGCGTGGTGGGTGACGTGCGCGCGAAGTCGCTCGATCCCCTCACCGCCCGCGCCATCGCTGTCTGGACTGGTGGCGACTTCCTCCCGATCGCGCGCAGCTTCGCCCCGGGTGCCGCCGAGTTCGTTGCGCGACTGAAGCTGCGTGCCGGTGACTCGCTGCTCGACGTCGCCTGCGGCACCGGCAACCTCGCCATCCCCGCCGCGCTCGCTGGCGCGCGCGTCACCGGTGTGGACATCGCCCCCAACCTCATCGAGGATGCCCGCCGCGAGGCCCGCGCCGCCGGCTGCATCGTGGACTTCGACGTGGGCGACGCAGAGGCCCTCCCCTACGCCAGCGGGCAGTTCGACAACACCGTCACCATGTTCGGTGCGATGTTCGCCTATCGGCCCGACCGAGCTGCGGCCGAACTGATGCGGGTGACGCGCCCCGGTGGCCGAATCGCAATGGCGAACTGGACTCCCGAGGGATTCGTGGGCGAGATGCTTCGCGCGCACGTCGCCATCGTGCCTCCTCCTCAGGGCGTTCCCAGTTCCCTGGCATGGGGCAAGGAAGACACGGTGCGCGAGCGCTTCGGCGACGGCGTCACCGCCATCACCTTCACCCGGCGCATGATCGAGCTTCGCTTTGACCTGGATCCAGCGGATGTGGCCGAGCTGTTTGCCACCAGCTACGGGCCCTCGGTGGCGACAATCAAGGCAACGGACGCCCTGGGCGCGCGCAAGTTGCGTAGCGAGCTCACTCGGCTCTTCCAGCAGCACAACCTGGCCACTGATGGCACCACCGCGGTCGCCAGCGAGTATCTCGACGTGCAGGCACGGGTGGCCTGAGGCGCCTACTCCAGCGACGACCAGCAGCGGTAAGGGAGGTACTCCACCTCGAGCGGTTGCTCGAGGTGCTCGGCCAGGGCCAGCATGTCCGGTCGGCCCTCGGGCACACCGCTCTGGCCGGTGCCATCGGGGTTGATCGTCGCCGTCACCGTCTTGGAAACGATCTTCGACGCCTTGGTGCGCATCACCTGGCGTCCATCGGTCGTGATGCTGTAGCGCGCGTACGACTGCGTTCCCCTCACCGATGACCTTGAAGATTGCCCCCAGGACGCCGGTGAGGGGACGCCCCGAGATCCCCTCGATGTCGTCGAGCACGATCATGTCGCTGAACACCAGGAACCGGAACGTCAGCACCTGGTGATTGGTCGCCTTGATCTTCGGTACCGACAGCGTGTCCTCGAAGGAGAACTTGCGCGCGTTGTCCGGGCGATCGGGCCAGTAGAACCGCACATTCGCGGCGATCAATGGCGTTGGCCCCTCCTTCACCTCCTTGATCACGCTGCTCGGCGGTCCGTAGAACACCTCGATGTCCTGGTGGTATTCATAGGCCAGGCGCCGGCCGATGGGAGCCTTCCCCTCATCAGACGCGCTCAGTCCCGCCGTGGCCAGGTACTCCCGCCAGTGCTCGTCATACGGTATGAAAAGCACGCCGCCACCGGGCCGCTCCTCCAGCGCATGCTCGATGAGCCGCTCGAACACCGCCGACTGGAACCGCATCGAATTGGTGGTGGCCAGGATCGAGTAGGCGCCACCCGGGGTGAGCAGCGCCGCATGCATGGCGTCGTGAAGTTCCCGCGTGCTGGTCGTGTCAACCGGACACGATTGTGCCGATATTGATTGGGGACCTGTACCAAGGAGTGCAAGGATCGCCGCGGCCGTGAGCTGGCAGCGTGTTCGGCACCGGAAGGTTCGCTTCATTGTTGAACCATACCCTTTCCAGCCGCCACACCCCATGGGCCAAACGACCCATCCCGGCCAGATTACCTGGACTGTCTCAGGGGAGGATGACATGCAGAAGCGCACACTTGGACGCAGCAACCTGGAAGTATCTGCCCTCGGCCTGGGCTGCATGAGCATGAGCTTCGGCTACGGTCCGGCCGGCGACAAGCATGAGATGATCTCACTGCTCCACAAGGCCGTGGAGAGCGGGATCACCTTCTTCGATACCGCCGAGGCCTATGGCCCCTTCGCCAATGAAGAACTCCTGGGCGAGGGGCTCGCTCCATTCCGCGATCAGGTGGTCATCGCCACCAAGTTCGGCTTCAGCTACACCAACAACGTGCAGAGCGGCCTGGACAGCCGGCCCTCTCACATCAGGGAAGTCGCCGAGGCGTCACTCAGGCGGCTCAAGGTCGACGCCATAGACCTTTTCTACCAGCACCGCGTGGACCCCGCCGTGCCCATCGAAGACGTGGCCGGTACGGTGAAGGACCTGATCCAGCAGGGCAAGGTCAAGCATTTCGGCCTCTCCGAGGCCGGTGCGCAGACCATTCGCCGCGCCCACGCCGTCCAGCCCGTCACCGCACTACAGAGCGAGTACTCCCTCTGGTGGCGCCAGCCGGAGACGGAGGTGCTCCCCACCCTCGAGGAGCTCGGTATCGGCTTCGTGCCCTTCAGCCCGCTCGGCAGGGGCTTCCTCACCGGCAAGCTCGACGAGAACACCACCTTCGACAGCACCGACTTCCGGAACAAGCTGCCCCGCTTCGCCGCCGAGAACCGGAAGGCGAACCTGGCACTGGTTCAGTTGCTCGCGGGCATCGCCGAGCGCATGCACGCGACGCCTGCACAGGTCGCCCTCGCCTGGCTGCTGGCGCAGAAGCCGTGGATCGTCCCTATTCCCGGCACCACCAAGCCGCATCGGCTCGAGGAGAACATCGGCGCGCTGGCACATCGACCTTTCGGCCGGCGACCTGCACGAAATCACCGGACTCGCTACCCAGGTGACAGTGCAGGGCTCGCGATACTCCGAGCAGCAGCAGAAGATGGTGGATCGCTGAGCAGCAACCGCCCAGGCACCGGCCTCATGGTGCAGCCGTGCGCGCGTGTGCCAGCAGGCTGTCCGTGATCTCGGCGTAGCGTCCGTCGAAATGGTGCCCTCCATCACGCCGGATCACCGAGGCCTTGTCCGTCAGCACAGGGCAGAGCGTGTCCTTCTCATCGACGCCGTACACACACACGATCGGCATGCCGGCGATGGCGTTGATCTCCGGGAGGATCTGCTTGGTCTCTCCGGTATGCCCGCCCACCAGGTTCTCCAGGGTCCACTGGAAATCCATTTCGCGCTCGAGGCCGAGGAGCGCCACCAGGTCGATGCCTGACCGCTCCTCGACCGGCCACCGCGCCAGCGCGAACGGCAGCATGTCGGCGCCGCGCGAGTAGCCGATGAGGTAGACACGGTCGGTGGGCCAGGTGGCGCGGTAGTGCCGCAGCAGGCGACCCAGGTCCCGTGCCAGGTCGTCGGGGGTCCGCTGGGTCCCGAAGTAGGCGCGCGAGTCGAAGCCGATGACGTTGATGCCCCGGGCATTGAGGCGCGCCGTGATCTGCCGGTCGATCGACGCCCATCCGCCGTCACCAGTGAACAGCAGCGCGAATGCACCCGCCGAAGGGCTGGGCGCCATCTGGGAGATGAGCGGCAGGTCACCGACGTACTCGTTCGACGATGGCGTCACCTGCGCCACGGCGCGTTCCTGTCCCGCCGCTCGACCCGCCGTCGCCAGCAGCAGGGCCAGTACGCACACGCCCCTCATGTTGCCTCCACCCGCTTTGGACCCGCGCCGATCAGCGCCGTGAGGTCATTGATCACGAGGGGCATCACTACCCGTCTCGGTACTGCGATGTATCGCGGCTGCCATTCGGGGTGAAACCGGTCCTTGAATTCCCTGAGGCCGCGAAAATTGTAGAACCGTTCGCCCAGCCGGTACACGAGGCGTCCCACGCGGTGCCATCGCTCCGCGAACGGCCTGGCCGCGAGGCCGGACAATGGCACCATGCCGAGGGAGAAACGATCGAAGCCGTCCCGCTGGCCCGCTTCCATCAGCTTCACGAACAGGAACTCCATCGTGCCGCGCGGGGCTCCCACCGTATGCCGCATCAGGTCCACCGTCATGGTCCGGCTGGCGCGCGCGATCCAGACAGTCGCGAACGCAATCAGCGTATCGCCCTCCCATACCAGCCCCAGCGGCAGGTTGCTGACGTACGCGGGATCAAAGGAACCCATGGAGAAACTCTTCTCGCCGGCGTCGCGTTCCTCCAGCCACTCGTCACTGATCTCCCTCAGCCGGGGCAGCAGGTCGTGGGCTTCTCCAGGCGCACGCAGCTCGAATCGCGCCTGCCGCTTGCTGAGACGGTTGACGATGTAGCGCAGTCCGGCCCGCTCACCTCCGGCCAGCGAGAATGTCGTCAGGTCCACGCAGGCTTCTTCCCCCATCTTCAGCACCGCCAGCCCGAGGTCGAGATACGCCGGCAGTCCGTCCGGCGTCAGTCGATAGAACACCGGCCATCCGTCGTGCCGATCCACTTCGTTGCAGAACCGGTGCAGTAGCGCCGGCCAGGCATCACGCGGACCGACCGGGTCGCCCAGTACGACCCAGGTACGCCCGCGGATGGCATACATCACGAAGGCGGTCCGCTCGGCGTTGAAGAAGAATGACTTGTCGCCGAGGAAGGCCAGGTTGGCATCTGGTCGGGTGGCATTGGCCACGATGCGGCGCACCGTCGCCAGGTCATCAGGGGCGGAAACCTGGGGCCGGCGACGAGCGGGCCCCACCAGGCGCCAGCACGCCACCATGAACAGCATCACCACTACGCCGACGGTGGCCCGCAGGAATCTCGGCGCGTCCGCGTCCCGCGCGATCTGCCACCAGAGATCGCTGTCGTACTCCACGTGCCGATAGGCAAAGAAGCCCAGCCATGTGGACGCCAGGACGACCCCGGCAATGGCAACGATCCAGCCCCGGCTGAACGAGGCGTGCAGGAGGGACGAGCGACGATGGAAGTGACGCCGGCTGGAGCCGAGCAGCGCGAGGACCAGCGCGGCCAGCGCAGCCGCACCGAGCTCGCCGTGCAGCACCGACGTGATGCTCGCGGCAGCCAGCAGTCCGCAGGCGGCAACCCAGGCCCCGTCGAGCCGGCGTTGAAGGCCGCGCGCCACCAGCAACAACGCCGTGCCGATCAGGCTCCCCAGGAAATGGGAGATGTCGATGGTGCCAGCCGGAAGAACCCGGTCCAGCCACGCGATGCGCTCGTCGACCGGTGGCGTGGCACCCGCCAGGAGGAGAATGGCTCCAGCGACGAAGGTCGCGATCGCAAGCAGCTGTGACGCCAGTTCGCCGGTCCAGCGCGCGACGGTGCGAGCGACCGGCGGGAGATTTCGAAGCGAGGCGCGAACCTGTGGCATGGAGGGCGCTCCGGGCGCGGGACCCCCATTCAATGCACGCGTCATGCCGTGGTGTGGATGCTGCGAAAACGGACGCCAGCGTCGTATGCCGCCGCACATTCGCGGTGGGCGAGCGCCCGCTGGTCCCAATCGCCACAGACAGAGTGTCCCGCAGGGACAATCTGGCCAGCAGCTGATGCGCGCTACGGCAGGAGCCGCGACGGCGTGGTGTGGTCCACGAAGAAGACCCCATCGAACTCGAGCGGAACCACGACACTGATCTCGAAGCCATAGTCGTACGCAGCGTAGCCGACGTGGCGAATAGGTCGTGGCCTGTTCAGCCATTGGCCACCCGGGTCCGTCCGCGCCGTGCGAAGGTCTGCCAGCCATCCGATACTTGACGCCGGCCTCGGCAGCGCATTCAGCGCCGCCTCGAGGGTGCCCGACGGCGCGGGCGTGGCTGCCACCGACACCATCTCGTGGTTGGTGAAACTCCGTGTCGCGGTATAGGCCCCATCGTAGGTCAGGAAGCTGAACGCCCGGTACCCGGTGCCATACAGCCGCGCGAGATACGCCCCCATCTGCGCCCCGCCGTTGAAGCTGAGCTCCGCGTCGCCTCCTCGGCTCACATGCACGTCATGAGCCCACACCACCGCCCGCTCGCCCGGCGCCAACGTCCGCAGCATCCAGTCGAGGTTGGCCGCCATCAGGCTGTCCCGCTCTGGTGAGTTGAGTGTGACGTTGAACTTCGCCGCCTGGCGAAACAGGTTGGCCGATTGCACCGCCCATTCCACGGCGACTGTGTCCGCTGCGCTCGCGGCCCGGTCGAGCCATCCCGTCCGTCGCGCGCTCACGCTGTCCCAGAGTGTCGCGGCCTGGTCGAACCACCTCGCCCTGGTACTGTCCGCGATCTGCGGCGTCGCATACGACTTCTGGGCCTGGTACTCACCGGCAAGCGAATCGAAACGGGCGACGAACGACGGCTCCACCCGCGTCAGGAAAGCCCGCAGCGTGTCGGCCGGCGTCCGCTGGTCCTGCATGTCGTAGCCCACGAAGCGTACCCGCTTGTCGGGATGCTCGGTGTTGAAGCTCCTGATCCACTCCACCAGCTGCTCCATCTCCTCCGTGTTCCACACCCGGAACATCACCTTCATCACGTCAGGCGCCGTTCCTGCCCCGCCCTCCACGTACCGGTTCACCCGCTCCGTGGCGAGCTGGTTCGCCTCGATCGCGAACACCCGGAATCCCTCGACCCGTACGAGATACTCGAGCAAGCGCGCCTTGAGCTGGAAGAACTCCCCGGTTCCGTGTGTCGACTCGCCGAGGCCGACGACGCGGGCGGGGCCCACGATCTCGGAGAACCGTCTGAACGCGGCAGTGATCGAGTCGCTGATCGGCATGAGTGGGACAGAATGCTGGGCCAGCCAGGCGAGATCCACCTTGGTGGGCGGAGCGGCGACGGGCGGATGGGCGACGAGACGCGTCCCGTCCACGCTCAACTGAAGGTCATCGAACCACACCGTGCCGGAACCCTCCAGCACTGCGCTGATGACGATCGAGTGAATCGTCGGGTCTTTTGGAACGGTGATATGGAGTTGGTATCGGTGCCACTGCGGAGGGCCGTCGCTTGCAACGAATGCGGTATCAGCTGCAGCGTAGTCCTGGTTCTTCCACGCCTCGAGGGCGAGCCACGCCTTGCCGCGTAGACGGTCCGCGCGCATCCACCCTGTCAGCGCAACTTCCCGCCCCCGGAACGAATCGGCAGGGATCTGCAGCATGATCGTCTGCGGCTGTGTCGAGGGCGCAGAGTCGCCTTGCGACAACCGAAGGCTCCGTCGCCCGCCGTGCCTTACAACGCTGTCGAGGGAAATCGTAGCGGAAGAACCGCCGCCGAATGCCGACCAGCCGAGGCTCCATCCCCACGGGCGGGCGGGCTCGGCACTGCTGGGTTGCTCGAAACCAAGGTTGAGTGGCCGCTGCGCGTGGACTGGTGAGGCTGCAACAAGCCCGAGAACAAGGTTCCAGAACGAAGCTCGCAGTGTTTACGCGTCCTTTCCGGGACTGTCAGCTGGCCATCACGACCTAACCCAGGCGCCTGGCTGTGCGTACTCGGCAACTCTTGCAGCAATATATACCTACTTATATATTTGCCAATGCCTGATAAGCCGCTGCTGTGGGTCGGCGCCGCCCTCGATGATCTCCGGGCCCTTATGCCTGATGACTGGAAGCCCATGACGAGTGTGGGCACGGGCGTCCTGGAGATCCGACTGCACACTGGAGCCGAGCACCGGGTCTTCTACATCGCCAAATTCGAGGAGGGCATCTATGTCCTCCACGCCTTTGAGAAGCGGACGCGCAAGTCCCGGATGGTCGATATCGAGGTCGCGCGGAAGCGCCTCGCGGAAATTCTGCAGCGGCGCCTGGCGACGGCGCTAAGGGAGGAAAGCATGGTTACTAAACTCCGCCGGTCGACCGGCAACGTCTTTGCTGACCTGGGCTTCGAGCCTGAGGAAGCCGAGCATCTCCGGGTCCGCGCCGAACTCATGATTGCGCTGAGCAAGGCGCTGGAGGCGCGGGGCCTGACCCAGGTCCAGGCCGCCAAGCTGCTAGGCGTCTCGCAACCGCGCGTCAGCGATCTTCGCCGAGGCAAGATCGACCGCTTCAGCATCGATAGCCTGGTAACCATGCTCGGGCATGCCGGGGTCAAGGTGACCTTCACCACCAGGACTGCCAGAGTTGCTTGACGCGGAGTACGTGCCCTCTTGTAATGTCAGCTAGCCTGAACGCCCGCGCGGGGAAGGAACAAACGTTGCCTTGACCCGCTTCGACACAAGCATGTAGGGAACCCATATGAGGGCTCCAATTGCCGTGCCGGCGAACTTCCTGAGGGTTACAGGATCAAACAATGGCTCGGCTGGCAGGATCCTGGTAAAGAGCCAGGAGTCGGTCAGGATGAACACCGGCATGAACAGCGCCCAGGCGATATACCAGGCGGGGAACCGTGGTGAGCGCCGGTAGAACAAGAAAATGAGCCACAGCTCCACAAGGAGAACACCAACGTTGCCGACAATCTCCTGGCCCAGCGTGTAGCGCCAGAGTGGATGATAGTCCGGGCTTCCAGGCGTTGTGCGCGCATGCCACGTACCGTCAGTTACGATCTTGACGAGTGCAGGCGCCTCGTTCATGAGGATCCCCACTGGCCTCGCAAAGAGGCCAATGGCGACGAACAGCAGCCATCCGCCAAGGCCTTCGAGCTTCGAGGAAGGCTCACTCATCCAGCCTCCGGGGTCGTCAACAGCGCAAGGGCAGCGGAACGACTGTCCGGGGAACGATACCCAGCCTCACGATCGCGCCCCATAGGCCAAACGACCCATAACTTGCTTGCCCGCCGTGCCGGGTCGACACACCATGCTATTCCGGTGCGATGCTCTCCCCGGAGGAGCGGTCCATCGGGGAGGTATCGACGGCGACCATTGGGTGCCGCACACACTCGGCGTATCGCTGGCGGGACAGGGTGACGCGGGCGCAGTTCAAGTTGACGCTTATACTGGAATCAAGGGACCAGCGGGACTGAAGCTGAGCGCAGTGAAATTGCTGGAGGTGCTCCTCGGCACAGTTTGGGCGCGCCGGGAGATCCGACATCACCGAGCGCGAGGTTGCTTCAGTGAAGCGCGACGAGGGCTGCGCAGGCCGATATGCCCACCCAGGTCCCGTAGAACCCTCTGCGACGGAAGCGGTGCCGCCTTCGCTGGGCATGGGTTCCGCGTTTGGCGAGGCAGGCGTCCCCGCGTCGGAAGGCTGAGGCTCGCTCGTGCTCCGCTCGGGCTTTCGTTCGCGCGCCTTCTGGCGGGCATCGGCGATAGGAATCAGTACAGGGAGAACGAAGCGGACAGGATCGGAGGGTGCCCTGCGAGCGCCGAGCGCAACCGGCTGAGGCGCTGCGTGCCATAGGAACGCAATCGCCACCAATGCCGTCGCATGTAGCACTATGGCCGTGACAAGGGGTAACAGCTGGGGAACCGCAATCCGCCTCACAATGGATCCCCTGTCAGGACTACGGCTGGAGGCGCACAAAGTAGCCAGCACCGCGCCAGCGTCCATCGGGCCCCTTCGCTACTGTGACTGTTTCGAGGACCGTCCGCTGGCCTTCCACCGCAGTGCGATACTGAGCGAGGACTGTCTCACCGTCAGCCTTGCGCGTCGAATCACGGCTATAGGCAAGCGTGATCAACTGCCGGGCACCGAACGGCTCGAACGCGCCCCGCGCTTGCAGGACCGCCTTCTCCCACTCGGCCCTCTCCGTCGCCGCCTGAAAAGCCGCCGACGCGGAATCCCAGCTAGCGCCGTATTCAGCCAGATCGAGCTGTGTGAGCCATGCATTGAGAGCCGGCAAGGCGGCTGGAATGGCCCCCGTGGCGGTCACAACAAAAACGGGGTTCGCCACCTGACTTGATGCAGGTGTGGCAGCTCCGCCAAGGGCGACTATGGCGAGACCGGCAAGCCAGGGCTTCATGGCGTCCCCATAGCATCACTCACCTTGGGCGCACGCACCGGGCGGCGCGGCCTGTCGCCTATAGCTTCCACGAATCGCCGAGTAGCACGAGCAGCAGCGCCATGCCACTGAGAAACCAGAGGACCACGCCGAGTGTCGCGAGACCCGTCTGAAGGGCGGCTCGCATGCGCGTCGGGCGCACTGTCGATCGGCGCCAAAGCTCCCATAGCGCCAGCACCGCCGTCGAGGCGCACAACGCACTGATCGCGATGGCGAGCGCCAACCCGTGACCAGCAGTCAGCGCGGCCCCGACGGACCCCAATGTGGCGAGCGCCAGGAGGATGGTGAGTTGCATTCGGGAAGCCCGCGAAGCTTGTCGGGCGATGGCCTCCAGGAGCGCCTCAGGACCCGAACCATTGTCAAAGATGTCAGCGACCATGATGGCCTCCGGTTGTGCGGCCACATGGCACGTGGCACATGTGCTTGTCAGCTTGCGCTTACAGCGGAGCCATTCGCAGCAGCCTTGGCCTTGCGACTGAAACGGATGAGGAGAGCCACTGCGATGATGAGCTGCGCCCAGACGCCGACGTACCGCAATGTCGAGGCGTCAGGGTGGTTGGTGGGCGTAATCAGCCACCGCGCGGCGGTTCCGGCGAAATACAGACTCATGAGGATCTGCAGCAGGTAGGGGTTGGCAGACGTCGGCATGGATTTCTCCCTAGCTAGTGCAAGCTAACGCGTTGTTAGACCGCCTTTGGCTCCGAGGCGCCACGCAGCGCCAGATCAGCTAGCCACTGCAGCAGCTTGGAGCGATTGCGAAGCTCGAGGCGATGCGGCATGAACCCCGCCAGTCGAGGGTCCTTCATGATCCCAGGGGCAAAATCTGACGTGGTGGTGACAAAGCCCTTGGACACGTTCCCCTCAAGGCTCAGGACGCCCATCATCGCCCTCACCTCATCTGCATTCACAAGGTGCCCCGGCGAATACGCCTTCACTTGATCCAGGATGCGAATAGAGCCAACGTCGACCTTGGTAGCGATAATGTCGCGCCCGCCGTCGTTGGACCGAGCGGTGATAACGACGTCGTATCCTTCCTGTTTGTAGGCGCCGGCGATGATCTCCTCCCACTTGCGCCAGTCGATCTGGTGGATCGTCTCCTCGTTGGCAGCTATTAGGCCGAGTATGTGGTGCCACGGCAACGTCACAGCCTCGACGATTGCACCTTCGGGTGTGCGTGGCCCCGCGACAATGAGGCTTTGCAGGAGCAATGCTGGTGGCTCGGTGGGTGGCGACCGTTCACCGAACCCGTTCAGGAAGCTTAGCGTCGCTGTTAGCCTGGCGGTCGGCCCTCGAAGGGTCGCCTGCAGGTAGAGGGGTTGGGCTTCCGATCCATCGTCAAGCATCGTCGTGCGGCCTCTTGTTGTCATTGGCGGTCTAACGCTTTGCGCATGTGCTGCGGCCGCGGTGGCGGCGCGAGCGCGGCGGCTTAACAGGCTTGAAGCACAGGCCGCGCTCGTGCCGCATAGACACCCGCGGCCGACAGCCACCATGTGCTCGTTATGCCGCGCGCGCATCAAAACGTTGAGCCACCTCGCCTCACTTGTCGATCCGGCCTCGAGCGACAAGCGCCCGTCGCGAAACGACATCGGTTATAACAAGCCCCAGCACCGCGACGAACAGGCTAGCTCCATACCCGAGGCCGAGGGCTTGGCCCGGTATAGCGGACACTGTGGTCACGAGGAAGCTCGCCGTCCCAAGGCCTCCGTCGTCATACGAAGTCTGACGTTCCCACGTGAACGAGATCAACACTGCCACAACCACAAGACCAGCGACCCACAGCAGGGGGCGCCACCTAATTAGGAAGCGTGCCATATTCCCTCCACGTGCGGCATAGCGCGTTGCACATGTGCCGCGGCCGCGGTCGCGGCGCCAGCGACGCGGCTGAAAGAGCTGGTAGCACGGGCGGCGCTGGCGCCGCATCAACACCCGCGGCCGGCGGCACCATGTGCGTGTTAGGCCGCCGCCGCGCTCAGGGCCTGGGTGTCTTGTGTCGCCACAAGAAGCTCACTGTGCAGGCCACGAAGAAGACCGCGCCGAACCATAGCGTTGGTGTTGGAGTGATGATTGCGACTGCTACGCTAACCACGCTCATGAGGACTGAACACCCAACGACCAGCAGCCATGTCTTCGGACCCATCGCCGTACGCACCCTCGCCTGTGCCTGGGCCGGGCTCACGCGGACAAGTTGATCGTGCGTGATCGCAGCGCGCGGCAACCGTCGCGCGAGGACCAAGCCGTATCCCGTGGCAATCAGACCGGCGATGAGCGGCGCTAACAGCAGAAAAGCCCAGCCAGCTCCCATGAGCCGCGCCGGCCCTGCGAACATGATCACGCCCATCATGACAGCGAAGGACGCGATGAAGAACCGGCGCCAGTCGCGCCTTAGCGCCGTGAGCGCAACCTCATCAGGCACCAAGTGCAGAGATCCATACCGCCCGACCGGAGCGTAGTAGGTGCGACCGTCCAGCCCCGTCTGCGTGATGCTTGCCGTTAGCCCATCGAAGTACGCCATAGCTTCCCCATATTGGTCGGCAGCGGCCTAACTAACTCATGAGTTGCGAGACTCTCCCACTCACCGAACATACCCAGCCCGACCACCGCACCCACATAGGCCAAACGCCCCATCCCACCCGGACTCAATCATCCTCAAGTGAAAAGGGTCGCAGTCTACCTCACGTCTTCACGTCTTCACGTCCTCACGTCCTCACGTCCTACCTCAGCGCCTGCACCACCGGTACCTTGCTCGCCCTCCGAGCCGGGAAGAATCCCGCCCAGCATCCCCATCACCACCGCGAACACCAGCCCCGTCAGCAGCAGCTGCGGCGTGACCCGGAACGCGAACGCGATCTCGCTGAACGTCGCCCAGTTGGTCGTACTCGTCACCACCCCGTTGATCGGCAGCGCCATCAGGCACCCGATCACTCCCCCGATGAACGCGATCACCGCCGACTCGATCAGGAAACTCGCCAGCACACTCCTCGGCTTGAACCCGAGCGTCAGCAGCACCGCGATCTCCGGCGTGCGCGACGAGACCGCCGCATACATCGTGTTCACCGCGCCGAACACCGCGCCCACCGCCATGATCGTCGTGATCATGATCGCCAGGAACCGGAGGATGTTCCCCAGCAGCTGCGACTGGTCGCGCGTAGAACTCCGACTCCCGGTGCACATCCACCGTGAACCGCTGGTCGGCCTCGAGACTGCGCTTCACTTCCTCGAACGCACCCGGATCGTTCAGCCGGAACGTCACCGACTGGAAGACTCTCCCGCGGAAGACGCCCTGGAACTGCTCGTTCTCGCCCCACATCTCCGACTCGAACGCCGACCCGCCCGCCGTGAAGTGACAGACCACGTTCCACGGTTGCGCTGCGAACGTCATCGACTGCCCCACCGCCGTGTTGGCGAAACGACCAACCAGCTTCTTGCCGAGGCAGAGCTCGCTCTGCCCGCTGGCCGGCAACCGGCCCTTCGTCACCTTGATGTTGGTGCGCACCTTCGAACGCCTGTCCGATCGACGCCGCGCAGCACGACGTTGGCCATCCCCGACGTATCCTCGATGCGCCCGAGCGGGATCACCACGTACGTCTCGGGACTCACGAGCGGGCGACCGTCGGCGCCCACGCGCCACCTGCGGTATCGACGCTGATGATGCTCGACGCCTCGCGCGCGATGCTGCTCGACATCTCGCTGTCGGCGCCCTTCCGGAGCACGAGCACGTTGTCCGGCGACCCGGTCCGCACCAGTGCCGACGCAAAGCCGTTCGCCAGCGCGAGCATCGCGACGAACACCGCCACCACGAGCGCGATGCCGAGCGCCGTCAGCGCCGTCGACACCGGCCGCGCCCGCATGCTGCGCACGTTGTAGAAAGGGGGATCTTCATTCGACCCTCCGCAGCGCCTGCACCACCGGCAGCCGGGCCGCCTGCAGCGCCGGCAAGATCCCGCTCGCGACCGTGAGCACCAGCGCGATCACCCCGCCGGTCGCGATGGTCCCCCAGCTCACGTGGAATCCCGGCAGGAACCCGCCGGCGTTGAAGTTCGTGGCCCGGTAAAGCAGCGTCGCCGCCCCGAGGCCGAGCACCGCGCCCGCGATCGAGATGAGCCGCTGACTCCGCCATCACCAGCCCGAACAGCAGGCGATCGGAGAAGCCGACCGTCTTCATCACCGCGACCTCCGGCGTCCGCTCGCGCTGCATTCATCATCATCGCGTTCGCCGTCACGAGCAGGATGGCGAACACCACCGCCATGCCGATCGTGCTCATCAGCAGCTTGACGTTGCCCCACATCGTGGCGAAGCCCGCGGCGAACGCCTGTCTCCGTCCCCGTCTTGGTGGGATACGGTCGAGTTCCTGAACTGATCGTCGATCGTCTTCGCGATCTGTGCCGCATTGTCCGGCTTGTCGATCTTCATGATGAACCACCCCGGCGTTCCCCTCCGGCCGGTGCGCTCGTAGAGGTAGTCGTAGTGAAACATGAGCGCGTCGTCATTGATCGACGGATCGGTCGGGTGTAGATGCCCCGGATGGTGAAGATCCAGTCGCCCGGGAAGATCGTCCCCTGCAGCGTCACGTTGTGGCCGACCTTCCAGCCGAACAGCGTCTACCAGGCCCGCGCCGATCAACGCCCCGCCCTTTCCTGCAGGAACGCCTGCTTCTGGTCGTCCGGCACCGACATCTCGGGATACATCTTGAGATACGACTTCGGCTCCACCGCGAACTGCGCGAAGAACTCTTCCCATCGCCGTACTTTCCGCCGAACCAGTTGGCCCACGTCACCGCCTCCACGTGCGGCACCGCCTCGAGTCGCGTTGGCATAGCTCATCGGCAGCGGCATGACGAACGCGGTGGCGTTCTGCGCGATCGAGCCGGCGCGCGCTGCCGAACTGAGCCGCGGCACCAAGCGTCGTGACGACACTGCGGAGCGACGCGAACAGGAAGAGCGCCAGCGCCACGCTCGCGATGGTGAGGATCGTGCGCAGCTTGTGGCGGCCAAGATTGGCGCGGAGCAGCGGTCCAGGAACTTCATGGCACCAGCTCCGCCTGCTCCACGAACGTCCCTTCTCCAGGTGCAGCTGGCGCTTCGCTCGGCTCGCGGCTGCCGGGTCGTGCGTCACCATGAGGATTGTCTTGTCGAACTCGTCGTTGAGCCGCGCCAGCAGCGACAGCACGTCGTCCGAGCTCTTCGCGTCGAGCTGCCCCGTCGGCTCGTCGAGCAGCATGAGCGTCGGGTCGGCGACGATGGCGCGCGCGATCGCCACGCGCTGCTCCTGTCCGCCGGAGAGCTGCCGCGGATAGTGATCCATCCGGTCGTCGAGCCCGACCACGCCCAGCGCGATCTTCGTCCGCTCGTCGCGATCCTTCTTCGAGAGCTTCGTGAGCAGCAGCGGCAGTTCCACGTTCTGGAGCGCCGTGAGCACCGGCAGCAGGTTGTACGACTGGAACACGAAGCCGACGTTCTCCGAGCGCCAGTCCGCCAGCTGCGACGGCGTCATCGCGCTCACTTCCGACCCGTTCACCCGCACACTGCCGCTCGTCGGCTTGTCGAGGCCCGCGATCAGATTGAGCAGCGTGGACTTGCCGGAGCCCGATGGGCCCATCAGCGCCGTGAAGTTGCCCTCCTCCAAATCGATCGTCAGGCCGGCGAAAACCTCGATTCGCTCGGCGCCGCGAGTGAAGCTCTTGTACACGTCACGGATTTCAACGAGGGCCATACGAAGCTCGATGTAATGGGTTCGGAACTGCTCTCAATGTGACGGTTACTTCCCCCTGACTTCCACCCGCATCCCCTGCTCCGGCTGGGTCACTCCGCTCACCAGCACCTGCTCGCCGCCGCTGAGTCCCTTCCGGATCTCGCGAAAGCCGGCGCTCACCGGGCCCGCGTCTACACTGCGCGACTCCAGCTTGCCGCCCCGGATGAGCCACACGATCGTGCCGCCGCCCGACTCGTGCACCGCCGCAGCCGGGAGACGGTACCGCGGTGCCGACTCCGTGCTCGCCACCTTCCCGGACGCCGCCGTATCCGCCGACGCCGTGATGAAGTCCACCCTCGCACCCATCTCCGGCAGGATCCGCGAGTCGTGATCCAGGATCGTCACCTTCACCTGCACCGTCGCGCGCTGCCGGTCGGCCGTCGGCACCACCTGTCGCACCGCACCCCGGAACGCCGTGTCCGGATACGCGTCGAGCGTGATGCGCGCCTGCTGCCCATGCTGCACGCGCCCGATGTACGCCTCGTTGACGTCCACCTCCACCTCGAGCGTGCTCAGGTCGGCCATCGTCACCACTGCGCCACGCGTCAGCCCGCCACCCACGCTCGGTGCCACCACCTCACCCACTTCCGCTTCCTTCCGCAGCACCGTGCCGCTGAAGGGAGCGCGGATGATCGTGTTCTCGAGGTTGGCTTCGGCAAACTGGAGTGCCGCGTTGGCCGCCTGCACCCGCGCTCGCGCCGCATTAGCCCGCGCCGTCGTCGTGGTGAGACGATTCTGCGAGACCTCTTCATCCTGCGCCGAAATCAGGTTCGGGTTCGATGCGCGCATGTCCTTCACCCGCGCATACTCCCGCCCCGCCTGGTCCCTTTCAGCCTCGGCCTCGATGAGCGCCGCCTCGGCGTTGGCGAGGTTCCCCTTCTGCTCCGCCACCGCCGCCTGGTAGTCCGCATTGTCTAGCCGGGCGATGACCTCCCCCTTCTTCACCACTGATCCGCCGTCCACCGGCAGCGACGCCAGCCGCCCTGGGATCTTCGCCGATACCGCCGCCCGCGTGCGCGCCACCACGTAGCCGTTCGCCGTCACCGCCGTACTCCCGGCCGCAGGTGACCCGCCGCTCGTGCTCCCCTCGACGACCACGGCCTCCACCGGCACCACGGCGTTCCGGCGCATGACAAAGACCGCCGCGGCAACCACGGCGAGGACAATCAGGATGATGAGGAGGGTACGACCGAAAGCGCGCCGCACTTCAGGCGGCGGGTCGCGGTTGATGCGCAGCTTCGAGAGATCGTGGGCTGGTCCGGACACAGACCCGAATATAAAGCGAAAGGTCGCCGGCGCAACCGACGCCTACTCCGGTACCTCGAGCGAAGCGCCCACGCTGGGCGGAAGGAACTTCTTGACCTCTTCCATCGCAGCAACCGGGTCCTCGAATATGACGCCAGGCGGTGTCATCGTCCCTCTTCCATCTTCCCTCTTCCCGCTGTTCCCTAGCCCTCCGCAGGGAACTGGTGCGTCTCTCGCACTTCCCACGGCTGACCGTCCCGTTGCTCGATGAGGCTCACCTCGCTGAACGAGATGCTGAGCGGGAAAGCCAGTGACGCCCAGGTCGAGGCGACGTTCCCGGCCGCGCGCGGATTCCGCGGATGCGCGAGCGTGATGTGCGCGCCGTGAGGTCGCGCTTCGACACCGAGGAGTGCCACCCGCAACCGGTCAAACGACTCCTCGCCGGCAACGCACGGGAGGAGCACCCCGTGCCCCCCGAACGCCTCGGGCCGCCCGAACTGCAGCGTCAGAGGCAATTGGCCCGCGTGCGCCAGCCGACTCTCGAGCTCCGCGTCAGGCAGGTGCGCGAGGTCCTCGTCGCGACAGAGCGTCACGTGCGCCGCGATCAGCCGATGCTGAACCGGGTCCATACGCTTCCTGATCGGTTCGAGCAGGCGCGCCTCATCGCTCGGCACGAACAGGGTGACCTGTCGTCGACTGTTCATCGGGAAGGCGGCTCCCTGTTCCCTGTTCCCGCAGTTAAATGACCGTCCCGCTCGGTACAATCGCATTCTTCGGGATGATCACCAGCCCATCCCGCACGTGAAAATTCGGCCCATCCACCTGCGCCGGCTTCCCATCAGGCGAGATCCGCACTCCATCCCCGATCCGCGCATTCTTGTCCACGATCGTCCGCTCGATCACGCTGCCGTACCCGATGCCCATCGGCGGGGCACCGGTCGGGCTGTCCCGGTCCGGCGTGTCATAGTAGTCCTGCCCCATCAGCAGCGAGTCGCGGATCACCGCCCCCGACTGCACTCGGCTCCGTACCCCGATCAGTGAATGCTCGATCACCGCGTCATTGATGACGCAGCCATCGGCAATGACCGACCGCTCGATCCGTGACTTGATGATCTTGCTGCCGGGCAGGTAGCGCGCGTGCGTGAAGATCGGCGCCGTCGCATCGTAGAAGTTGAACTTGGGCACCGGCTCGCACAGGTCGAGGTTCGCCTCGTAGAACGACCGGATCGTTCCCACATCCTCCCAGTAACCCTGGTACAGGTAGGCGAAGACCTTCTTCGACCCGATGAGAGACGGGATTATGTGCTTCCCGAAGTCCGCCTCCGGTCCCGCCAGCGCCTCGGACAGCACCTCCCGATTGAACACGTAGATGCCCATCGACGCCAGCAGAGAGTCGGGGTTCACGTCGGTCAGCGATCCTCCCAGCGCATCCCAGTCCACCCGCAGCGAGTCGAGGCTCGCAGCGTCCTTCGGCTTCTCCACGAATCGCGTGATCCGCTTGTCACTCGCCACTTGCATGATCCCCAGCCCGCTCGCTTCCGATCGCGCCACCGGGATCGTCGCCACCGTGGCATCGGCGCCCGTCTCCAGGTGCTGTTCCATCACTGCCCGGAAATCCATGCGATAGAGCTGGTCGCCCGACAGGATCAGCACCAGCTTGTGCGGATAGTTGTTCAGTTGCCGCAGGTTCTGCCGCACCGCATCGGCGGTGCCCTGGTACCAGTCAGTCCGATCCGGCGTTTGCTGCGCCGCAAGGATCTCCACGAACCCCGGCGCGAAGACGTCGAACCGGTACGCATCCTGGATGTGCCGGTGCAGTGAGCTGCTGTTGAACTGGGTCAGGACGAAGATGCGGCGGAGTTCGGAGTTGATGCAGTTGCTGATCGGGATGTCCACCAGCCGGTATTTCCCGCCCAGCGGCACCGCCGGCTTCGAGCGGTCCTTGGTGAGCGGGAAGAGGCGTGTGCCCGCACCGCCCCCCATGATGACCGCAACGACGTCGAGAGGGCGGAGCGTAGGCATGCCAGGCTTCCTCTTCGTGGGTCAGGTTGATCCTGAAGACGCTTACAGGTAGCTGAGCCAGGCGTCGTTGCGTCTTTGCTTGAGCGCGGCGAACCAGCGACAGAGCGGATACATCGCCAGTACTACAAATGCCCACACCAGGTAGACCACTGGCAGCGAGTACCCCCACCCCGGCGGCGCCGTGAACGGGTAGTTCCCCAAGTCGGGCGACTCGAACATCCAGTGAGCCGTGCCGTACCGCACCAGGCAGGTCGCCACCGCCAGCAGGTGGATCAGGACAAAGTGCAGCACGAAGTAGAAGAGCGGAACCTTCCCGAACACCAGCGCCGGCCGGAGCACCGCGGGGAAGCCCCCATCTACCGCCCGCAGGAAGAGCATCGCCGGGCCCAGCGTCATCAGCAGGAACAGCAGCGACGGCGGATACTTCGTGGTATTGAGGAACGACAATACCGTCTGGGTCGTGGTCGGCTGCTGCACCCATGGTGACGGATCGCCGTACACATTGAGCCACCGGAGCACCACGAACGCCAGCATCAGCCCCAACCCCAGGCGCAGCAGGAAACGGCACCGCCGAACAGCGTCCCATTCGTAGACCTGCCCCAGCCCGTATCCCGCCGCCATGACCCCTATCCACGGAATGAGCGGATAACCCGTGAATACCACATGCTCCGGCGTGTTCAGCACGAATCCCGGCGCATGCAGGATCGACCAGAGCGGATTGCTGCTCTTCACCCCGTCGAGGAGATTGTGTCCCGCGATCATCACCACGCCGAGGGCGGTGACGAACCACGTCGGCAGGTACACCAGGAACGACAGCACCACCATCGACCAGCCCAGTGCCCAGAGCACCAGCAGCATGGTGACGCGGTAGTCGAAGTTGAACTGGTAGCCCAGGCCGCGGACCAGCACGAGCTCGAGGAATACCAGCCAAAGTCCCCGCGTCAGTAGGAACCGCGACAGTTCCGCCCTGGTCTTTCGACGGAGCGACAGGTACGCCCCGGTACCGGCCAGGAGGAAGAACACCGGTGCACAGAAATGGGTGATCCACCGGGTGAAGAAGAGCGCCGGTGTCGTCGTCGCCATGTCAGTGGGGTTCTGCCCCGGAATGCCGAAGAAGTCCCGCGTATGATCGAGCGCCATCAGGATCATGATGACGCCCCGCACCAGGTCGACCGACTCGACGCGCGAACGGCTCAAGGCGCTGCTCGGCGGAACGCCATGTGCCAGTTCGTCTCCCACGTCTCACCACCATCTACCGAGAACGCCTGCTGCCACGTCGGGGCGTCGGGATCGCTCTTGTCCCACAGGAAGCGCGCGCGCACCGGAATACCGGCATGCGAGTCGTCACCGAGAAACGTGGCGCGATCACCGTCGAAGACGCCTTCCACCGGCGGACAGAGCTGGCCGGTGTTCGAGTCCACCCAGTAGATCTTCCACTTCTCGGCGGTGCGGTCGAAGAAGCGCAGCGACACACCCTCGTAGAACGGCGCCGGCGGCAGCGTGCGACATTGATCAATGTTGCCCAGCCCGCCCAGGATCTGCTCCAGCACGAACGGCGTCTCGAACTCGACCCACTCCGTCGACCCCACGAGGCGCTCCTTGAGCCGCCGGTGGTGAATCGTCCACTCGCCCTGAAGGAAGTCGAACGCCCGCGCCTGTGGGGGGAGCGCACTCCGCACCGCTTCAGAAATGGCAAAGAATGTCATCGACGGGATCCTTCACGACTGACGACTCACTGACGACTGACGACTGCCGACTGCAGACTCAACTGCCTACTCCCCAATCACTCTCCTCGCCCCCACCCACCGCACGTACCACCACTGACCGTTCGGGTCCGTCCCGCTCAGCGTACTCTCCGCCACGCCCTTGGACGACGAACTATGCACGAACCGCCCCTGGCCCAGGTACATGCCGACATGACTCACTTTCTTGCTGCCCGGCTGCCCCGCAAACGTCAGGATATCCCCGCGCTGCAACGCAGCGACAGTCTTCTCCACCGCGACACCCTGCATCGCCTGGTCCCTGCTCACGCGCGGCAGCGAGATCCCCTGCTGCGCATAGGCGTACTGGATCAACCCTGAGCAGTCGTACCCGGTGTCACCCTTCCCCGTGCCGCCATAGAGGTAGGGTTTCCCCATCGCCAGCCGGGCCGCGGATACCACCCCTTCCTCCTGGAGGTCCGTACTCTGCTTCTCCGCCGCGGCTTGGTCCGCGGTTGCCCGTTCCGGCACCGGAGCAACAGATGCTGGCTTGCTGCTGCAGCCGACCACCGGAATGAGCGCCAGCACATACCACAACGACAACCTCACGGGGCAGCCCTCGTCGGCTGCCCGGTTTTCAGGTTGACTCGATACAAGTCCGTCGGCGCACAGTGCCGCCAGATGTGCACCTGCATCGTCGAATCACTTGTGATCGTGGGAGTCTCGCCCGTGTACAACAGCGGAATCGGCACCACTTCGCTTCCGGAACGAATCTCCATCACCCGCTCCAGGCACTCCGCGCCATCAGCGGAAGTATCCGCCCTGGCCCTCGTGAACCACACCGCCACGGTGTCGGATATCTTGAGCGCCAGTTCCGCCACCGGGGCGCTCGCCACAACCCCCACCGGTTTCACCACGCCCTTGTCGCCGCATCCTGTGGCAACCAGCAGCCCCAGCGACAGCCAGCCGCCCTTGCCCCAGATCATCCTGTTCCCTGTTCCCTGTTCCCTGTTCCCGCTTTGCCCTCCCCGCCTTCCCCGTCCTCCCCGCCCTCCCCGTCCTCCAGCTCCGGAATAAACGCCTCCGGTGCTCCCGTCTCATCCACGCCCAGCGCATGACGCACTTCCGGCCGGAGCCGGAGCCACTGCAGCCAGAACCACGTCACCACCACCGCTGCCACCAGTGCGCACACCCCGCTCACGATCAGCCCCTTCGTCGGGTCCTCGATCGATCGCGCGATCATCGCGCCCACACAGCACCAAAAAAAGAAGCTGCTGACGCCACGATGGGCGTCAGCAGCCAGCCGAACAGACGTGCAACGAACCGGAGAACCTTCATGCCGCTCAGGCGCGGCGCTGACCCAGCCCTGTAATGGCGGTCGCCACGGCCAGGGCGGGAATGATCGCCACCCCGAACGTCGGCACGCTCCACTCCGCGTACGGCACATGCAGCACCACGGCCAGCGCGCCCAGCACCAGCGTCGCCACCGTCACCAGCCCGGCGGCCTTGGTCACCGACACCGCACCCCGCGCCGCCTGGTTCGCGATCATGAACGCGCCCATCCACGGCAGGAACGTGCCCACCATCCACCATATCGGGTGATACCACCAGTTGGACCCGCCGCCGATCTGCCGCCACCGGTTGGTGTACGTCCCGATCGTCTGCAGCAGCGTCACGTCGATGAGCAGGAACACCACCGTCGCCGCGAGGCCGATCCCAGCCGCCCCCGCGATCCCCTCGATCGTCCGCGCCTTGGTCCACAGCCCCGGCAGGAACGTCACCAGGTACGTCCCCGCCGCGATGATGAGCACCTTGAGGACGCTCTCCACCACGCCGTTCGCGAAGCGGGAGACGAGCGAGTACAGCAGCACCGCGATGGCCGTGACCAGCCCGATCTTGACCGCCCCGCGCACCACCCAGGGGAGATCCGTCCGATCGATGTCGCGCTCCAGCTCGACAGCCGAACTCATGCCGACTCCATGGTAGGGGTTTAGCTCCATGAACTTAGCCCGCTCCGCCACCCGCCGCCAAGCGCCCCCGGGACCTCACCCGATCCGCAATTCCCGGTCGATGAACACCCGCCCGCCCAGGGCCCTGAGCCGGCCGCACCACGACGTCCACTCGATGATCTGCTTCCGGTCCGCGTCGAGCCCGACAAACGGCTTCGGGCCCAGGTCCAGGTCGTTCCGCACGATGGCCAGCCCCCCGAACGCCGACTCCACCTCCAGGAACCGCGACGTCTCCAGCGCCGCCAGCACCTGCCGCTCCGGGGCCAGGATGAAGCGCTCCCGTGCCGCCTCGTCTCCCGGAGGGAACTTCGAGAGCTCCCTGATGCAGTCGAACTGGCAGATGGTCGGGTGACGGAGCGCCCAGATGTCGTAGTACCGGCCCTTCTTGGTCGCGGTCAGCATCGCCCAGCCTTCCGGGGCCGTCAGCCGAGCATCCAGGATCGCAGGGTCCAGCGGCGACTCGACCACGTCGTCCATGTCCATCCACACGATGAAGTCGAACGGCTTCCCCCGCACCAGTGAATACGCATGGTTCCGGGCGACCGCCAGCCGGGCCATGCGCCCACCCCACACTCGCCACCGAAGGTGACCGAGGCTGTGGATATGCAGCCCCGGGAACGTCTTCGCGTGGTTGCGCAGCATCTTGAGGCAGCGGTCGCTGCTGTCGCTCTCCACAATGAAGAATTCGCTCTCCGGAAACCGGGAGCGAATGGCGCGGAAGTTCTGCATCACCGGTTCGACATACGGCTCGATGTTCCGCGCCGCGCCCAGCACCGCGATTCTCGGACTCGTCACCTCGCCCATCCAAACAAGATCACAACGTCCGTCAGGGCCCACGCCCCCAGCGCGAGATACATCCCCCGCTGGTGCTGCGCCGCTTCCCACTCCCGCGCCGCCCTGTACCAAGGCACCAGCAGCGCCATCCACACCACAAACGCAACCGCCAGCGCCGACCACCTCCACACATCTCCCGGCGTCCACCCCGCCGAGCTCGCCGCCGCCACGAACAGCCCGAACGCCACCACCACGCACCCGATCGCCACCGCCATGCTCCGCCGCTTTCCCAGCAGCAGCGCAAACGTCCGGTCCCCGCGCCGTTCATCCTCATCGAACTGATAGAGCTGCGTCAGCGGATAGAACCCCGCAAATAGCGCCCCGAATCCCCACACGATGAACCAGCCCCACACCGTCAGCGCCTCACCCGTGCTCGCCCACCCCGCCAGCGGTGTCAGCGTGCCGAACCCAAGCAGGTTGATCAGCCAGTCCGCACCCGCCACCGCCTTGAGCCGCATCGGTGGAACCGAATACAGCACCGACATCGCCAGGCACGTCACATAGAGCCAGGTGTACATCCGGGGCAGCAACAGGGAGACGAAAAGCCCCACCACCATGAGCCCCAGCCCGAATGCGAACAGTCCCCTGGGCGGCTCCGGCGGACGCCTGAGATACGCGACGTCTCCCTCGTCCTTGTCGAACGCACTGTTGATCGCGAGCGTCCCGCCGTTGAGCGCCACCACCCACAGCACCAGCCCCAGCAGCACCGCACCCATCTGTTCACCCGATGCCGCACGCGCCAGCCCCAGCGCCAGCAGCGCGCCCAGCAGCGTATGCCCAGCCATGATCGGCCACTCGGCGGGACGGAGATGCAGGATGTAATCGAAACGGGAGCCCAGCAGCTTGTATCCCAGCGCCCGCGCGGAAGGATCCCCTGCGCTCACCAGCGAAGTCCCACGTGCCGGGCGGCGAGCTTGAGGCCGTGCAGCGTCAGGTCGTTGTCCACCACATCGACGGTCGTACACAACGGCGCCACCACGACGGACAATCCACCGGTCGCGACTACGCGGACTTCAGTCCCCGCCCTCCCCGCCTTCCCCGCCGCGTCTGTAGTTCCCGGCCATTCCGCCCGCAGTCTCCGCACCATCCCATCCACCGAGTCCGCCGCGCCGAACAACACTCCGCCCTGGATGTGCTCCTCCGTCGTCCGCCCGATCGCTCGCGCCGGCGGCCGGAGCTCTGTCGCCGTCAGCTTCGCGGCCTTCCGTACCAGCTGATCCGCCGACGTGCGAAGCCCCGGCATGATCGACCCGCCGATGAACCGCCGGTCGGCCGTGACGCAGTCGAACGTCGTCGCCGTGCCGAAGTCCACCACGATGCTGTCGCCCGGATACCGGTCGAGCGCGCCCAGGATATTCACGATCCGGTCGGCACCCACCGCGAACGGCTCGTCCACGTCCAGCGTCAGCGGCAGCGGCGTGCGCGCGTTGATCGAATGCGGGCGCTGTCCCGTCGCACTCTCCACCCCATCGGCCACGCTGCGTGTCACTGGCGGCACCACCGAGGCCAGGCACGCCGCCTTCACCTCGCTCGGCGAGTGGCCCCGCTGCATCAGGAACGATCCCAGGTCGGCACTCCACTCATCCGGCGTGCGATCCGGCGTCGTCGTCAGTCGCCAATGCGACATGAGGTCGTCGCCCCGGTACAGGCCGACCGTGATCTCAGTATTGCCGATGTCGAGGACTAGGAGCATGGCGAGAAGCTATACCTCGATACCATCGCTCGCCACGAGTTCGAGGCGGCCAGCGTCGGTATCAACAAGGAGACGTCCTGTGGCATTCATTCCCCCGATCACACCTGTCACCGGCGCGCGCAGCCTTCGCCCCGCAAGCCAGTCGCGCGCCTTCCACATTTCCAGTTCTTCCGCCGAAAGCACAGGGTCTGCCGGGAGACGGCTCAGCGCCGCCACCACCGGTGCCGCCAGCGACGCCGCATCCAGGTCCGGCCTCCACTGCGACAGCGACGCCGGCGGGAACCTCGCATCCGACGGCACCGGGTTGGTCACGTTGAGGCCAAGCCCTACCGCGACCCAGCCGTTCGTGCCGCCCCATCGCCCCTCACAGAGAATGCCGCCCACCTTCGCGTCATCCACGATGACGTCGTTGGGCCACTTGAGCCGCGCCGGCGGCAACCCGCCCAGCGAATCGAGCAGTGCTGCCACCGCGAGCCCGGCGCGAATGCTCAGCAGCTGCGCCACATCGGGCTGCCCCCGCCACAGCACGCTCAGCCACAGTCCGCCCCGCGCTGACACCCATCCGCGCCCGCGACTGCCTCGGCCCGCATGTTGAGTCTCCGCTACCACCGCCGTGCCCGCCGGTGCTCCCTCTTCAGCCAGTCGATGCAGCTCATCCTGCGTCGACGCCGAGTCGCGGAGCCGCACCAGCGCCGGCGTCACGCCGCGCGCGACGCGAGGAACAGGATGACCGCGCCCAGTGCCAGCCGGTACCGCGCGAACGGCACGAAACTGCGGTGGGAGACAAACTTGATGAATGCCCTGAGCACCAGCAGCGCACTGATGAAGGCCACCACCATGCCGACGGTGAAGATCGGCAGGTCCGCCGTCGTCAGCAGGTGACGGCTCTTGTAGAGGTCGAGCCCCGTCGCCGCGAACATGACCGGCACCGCGAGGAAGAACGAGAACTCCGCCGCCGCCTTCCGCGAGCAGCCGAGCAGGTACGCGCCCATGATCGTCGCACCGCTCCGCGAAAAGCCGGGAAAGAGTGCCAGTATCTGGAACAGGCCCACCCCGAACGCCGTCCGCAGCGGAATCGCCTCGGCGCTCTCTACCGTCGTCGGCGGATGCACCCGCTCGATGACCAGGATGTAGATCGCGCCGAGTATCAACCCCCACGCCACGCTGCTGCCGGTGAACAGGTGTGCCTTGATGAAGTCCCGCGCCGCCAGGCCCACTACCGCAGCCGGCAGGAATCCGGCAAGCAGGTTGAGCACGAACTTGCGGCTCGCCGCCGTCCGCCCGAGTCCGCGCGCCACGCTCAGGAACAGTTCGCGGTACATCCACACCACGGCGAGGATGGCGCCGAGCTGGATCACCACCTCGAACGTCTTCCACGTCTCGCCCGTGCGCCCCAGCCACTCTCCTGCCAGGATCAGGTGACCGGTGGACGACACCGGGATGAACTCGGTGACGCCCTCCACCAGCCCCAGGATCCCCGCCGCGACGATGTCACTGACCCCGGCCAGTCCCGTCACTTGACCACTTCGGCGTAGAGCGCCTCGTACATCGGCACGATCCGGTCCGCCGAGAACTCCCGCGCCCGCGCAATCGCGGCAGCACGCATCACCGCGAGGCTTCCCGGTTCACGCAGCAGGTCCACCGATCGGCGACCCATCGCTTCCACCGAGCCCACCGGCTCGAGGATGCCGTTCACTCCGTCATCGATGACCTCGGGCAGGCCGCCCACACGCGTCGCCACCACCACGGCACCGCACGCCATCGCTTCCAGCGCCGCGAGCCCGAAGCTCTCGGTAGTGGACGGCAGCAGGAAGAGCTCGCATCCCTGCAGCAGCGTCGCCACCGAGTCGAGCCGCCCGGTGAACTTCACGTCCTCCGCCACCCCCAGCTCCTTCGCCTCCGACTCCGCGTCTGGCCGCTCCGGACCATCGCCCACCATCGCCAGCGTCGCCGGCATCGCCCGCCGGATCCGCGCAAAGACCCGGATGACATCCTTCACCCGCTTCACTTCGCGGAAGTTGGAGACATGCATGATCCGCCGGTGCTCCGCCGGTGCCAGCCCCTCCCAGTGTCGCGCCGGGTCCGGGTGATACTCCGCGAGGTTCACGAAATTGGGGATGACCTTCACGTCACAGCTCACGCACCCGAACGCGCGATACGTCTCGTCCCGCAGGTACGCCGACACCGCCGTGACCATGTCCGACTGCTCGATGGAGAACTTGGTGATGGCGTAGAAGCTCGCCTCCTGCCCCACGAGCGTGATGTCGGTGCCATGCAGCGTCGTGATCACCTTGAGCTTCTGCCCCTCGCCCTGCAGCATCGCCCGCGCCAGCCACGCCGTCGTCGCATGTGGAATGGCATAGTGTACGTGCAGCAGGTCCAGCTTCTCCCGCAGCGCCACCTCATGCTGCTTCGACGCCAGTGCCAGCGTGTACGGATAGTGCTCGAACAGCGGATACCGCCCCATCGTCGTTTCTACTTCATGGAAGTAGACCCGCTCGGCGTAACCCCGGAGCCGGAACGGTGAGGCATAGGTGATGAAGTGCACCTCGTGCCCCCGCCGAGCGAGCTCGAGACCGAGCTCTGTGGCAAGCGCACCAGATCCGCCATACGTTGGATAACAAGTAATCCCGATCTTCATCCGAACTCCTGTTCCCTGTTCCCTGTTACCACTGTTGCCGTTCCTCCTCACGTCAGTCGCGGTTCCCCACCTAACGCTTTTCCCAAAGCTCCCTGATCTCCGCGGCGACAACCGCCGCCGGCCGCGTCGCATCAATCGTCACCGCCTCGGCGGGCAGCTGATGCCGAAACCACGTCTCCTGCCGCTTCGCATACTGCCGCGTGCTGATCGTGATCGCCTCCGCCACCGCCGTCCGGTCCCCGCCGCACGTCAGGTACGCCACCGCTTCCCGAAGTCCCACCCCGTCCAGTCCCGGCGATCCCGCCACGGCGCCGTCCGCCAGCACCGCCGCCACTTCCTCGATCATACCCGCCTGGATCATCTGCGTCGCCCGGTGCCTGATCCGCGTGTGCAGCACCGCGCGCGGCACCGTCAGTCGCACGTACCACGGCACGATGGCCCCGGCACTCTTCGCCTCGCGCTGCCACGTCGAGAGCGACTGCCCCGTCAGCAGCGCCACCTCGATCGCCCGCACCGCGCGCTGCCGGCCACCGCCCGCAAACCCGGCGTCCAGTCGCCCCGCCCAGCGCACCAGCTCCAGCGGATCCAGCCCCGACGCCCACGCTTCGATCCCGCGCCGCCGCTCCACATCCATCGCCGGCTGCTCGAACAGTCCCTCCGCGAGCGCCCGCACATAGAGCCCCGTGCCGCCCACCACGATCGGCAGCTTCCCCCGCGATCGCACATCGTCGATCCAGTCCGCCGCCGCCCGCGCAAACCGCCCCGCACTGTACCGCTCGCCCGGGCAGGATCAGGTCCAGCCCATGGTGTGGTACCCCTGCGCGTTCCTTCTTCGTCGGTTTCGCCGTCCCGATGTCGAGGTTCCGGTACACCTGCCGAGAGTCGGCTGAGATGACCTCGACCGGCAGCAACGATGCGAGTGCGACGGCAACAGCCGTTTTCCCCACCGCAGTGGGCCCCACAATCACCGGAGTGAGTCGGTTCTCCTCACTCCTCACCCCTCACCCCTCACGCGGTTGGTTCCTCACGCTGTTTCAGTTCCTCCTCACGCTGTTTCAGTTCCTCCTCCCGAACCGCCGTTCGAGCTCCTCCACCGGCAGCTGCACGATCGTCGACCGTCCATGCACATCGTGCGGCGGCAACTGTCGTCGCGAACAGTCGCAGCAGCAGCTCCCGGATCTCCCGCTCGCTCAGCTTGTCCCCTGCCATCACTGCCGCGCGACACGCATACGTCGCCGCGAACCGTTCCAGCCGGTTGTGCCACCCACCGAAACGCCCTCGCGCCAGGTCGGCCACCATTTCCCGGAAGCAGCGCGCCGCATCGAACTTCGGGTGCGGGTTCGGCACCGCATTGAGCGCCACCGTGCGCCCGCCGAACGGCACCGCCTCGAAGCCGATCTGGTCCAGCACGTCGCGGTACGACTCCACCGCGTCCAGCTCTTCATCGGTCAGCTCGATCGTCACCGGGATCAGCAGGTGCTGTGCGCTCCCCCGGTCCCCGGCGAGCTGCTTCAGCACTTCCTCGTACAGCACCCGCTCATGCGCCGAGTGCTGGTCCACGATGACAATGCCGGTGTCTGATGCGTACACGAGGTAGGTGTCGAACATCTGGGTGACGGGGATGTTCGCGAATGAAGGCCGGGAGTCCGGCGAGTCGGCGGATCGAGTCGTCAGTCGTCAGTCGTGAGTCGGCAGTGAGTCGTGAGTCGACAGCTGGCCACAGCCCCGATTGGCCGACTGACTGCCGACTCCCTGTCGACTGTGGACTGCCGACTGCCGACTCCTCCAGCACTTCCAGCCGCCGCGGACAAGCGACCCCAACGCATGCCTCACCCCATCCTCCACCACCCGCTCGATCCCGATCCGGTCCCGGAACCGCACCTCCAGCTTCGCCGGGTGCACGTTCACGTCCACGTCACCCGGCTGCACCTGAACGTCCAGGTACAGCGACGGACGGTCGCCCGGGTGAATCGCCGAGCGATATCCCGCCTCCGCCGCGCGCACCAGGAAGTTGTCCCGGAACGGCCGGCCATTCACGAACAGCTGTGTGCGCCGCCCCGTGGGTCGCGCATCAGCGGGACGCTGCGCGAATCCATGCACCCGGAACCCGCCCGCCGCGAACTCCACCGGGATCAGCGTCTCCGACAGCTCGCGACCCCACGTCGTCCGCAGCCGCTCGGCGAGCGACTGCCCCGCCGGCGCGTGGAACCGGTTCACCTGGTCCGCATGGAACTCGAAGCCGACTCCCGGGTGCGCCAGCGCCAGCGTGAGCACCGCCTCGTGACACGCCCGCGTCTCGCTCGAGGTGGAGCGCAGGAACTTCCGCCGTGCCGGCGTATTGAAGAAGAGGGTGCGCACCGAGATGGTCGTGCCGCGCTGGCGTGCGATGGGGTCCACCCGCTCCATGCGCCCGCCATTGACCGTCACCTCGACGCCCGCGCCATCCTGGTCCGCGGTGGAGAGCGAGAATCGGGACACCGATGCAATGGCGGGGAGTGCCTCACCGCGAAAACCGAAGGTCGCGATTCCCACCAGTTCCGCCGCACTCGTGATCTTGCTCGTGGCATGACGGTCGAGCGCCAGCACCGCGTCATCGCGGCCCATGCCGCTGCCGTCGTCACTCACCTTCACCAGCGTCTTCCCGCCGGTCTCGATCTCCACCCGCACGTGCCGCGCGCCGGCATCGATGCTGTTCTCCACCAGCTCCTTCACCACCGATGCTGGGCGCTCCACCACCTCGCCCGCCGCGATCTGGTCTGCGACCGCATCGGGCAGGATGGCAATTCGGCGCGTTGTTGTCGTGGGAAGGGTCACGCGCAGAATCTACTCCCCCGCTGCGGCGATGGCGCTCCGTGGCAGCCAGCCGAGCTCCTTGCCGGCACCCTGCACCAGCACCCAGCCCGGCTGCTCCCGCTCGACGAAGACCGCCGACCCTGACGGCAGCATGCGGATCATGGTGGCACGACCATGCGGCGACGCACGGAGCGGCGTGTCTTCCACCGCGAGCGCAATCGGGCGACGGTCCCACCAGTACGTGGCACCCGCGCTCGCCCCCACCACCACGCCCAGCACCAGCAGCACCGGTGCGAAGCGGCGCACCTTCCGCTGCGACGCGAGGAGAAGGGCCCATCCCGCCAGCCAGCAGAGCCCCGCCACCAGCAGTAGTTCCGCCGCCGTGAATGGCGGGACGCTCCGTCTCGCCGCACTCGCCTGGTCCGGCGGCGGTGTCAGCAGCAGCGCGCGCCGGATCGTGCCGTCCCGCGGCGCCAGCCGGAGCGCCGTGATCCACGCCGCCGCAGCACCACCGTCATCACCCTGCCGGTAGCGCGCTGCACCCAGGCCGTACCAGAGCGCCGGGTCGCGCGGCGACTTCGCGATTTCTTCGTGGAAGCCCTGCTCCGCCCGGCTCAGCGCACCCGCCGCGTAGAGGCTGTCCGGCGTCATCTGCGCCTGGCTCAGCGACACCACGCAGAACATCAGCATGGCGATGACCCCGGCCGGACGGCTCGCCATCGCGTCGCGCAGCCACGCCAGCGCCCGGTCGAGCGCCTGCGAATCAGGCGCCATGTCGCTGCCCGGTGGTCCGTAGCGATGCCCCTGCACTGCATCCCGCACCGATGCGATTGCCTGTGCCGTTGCTGCATCGAACCCTGCCGCGCGCAGCGCCGGCACCAGCCGCTCCGGCGTGGCGATATCCTCCTTCGGCAGCAGCTGCATCAGCGCCCGGTCGAGCGCAAGCGACGGGTCGTCCGACTTGCGGCGCGTCGGCACCGGCTTGGGCCGGCGCCGTCGGCGCAATGACATTCCCAGCACGGCGAGCGGTGGAAGCAGGAATACCGCTGCCCAGCCCCACTCCGTCATCGCCTCGCTGACCTGGTCGGCGGGCGGCGCGCCGCGCCGCTCGAGCAATGGCGGCGGCATCGAGCGCGCGGCCGCCGCCTCATTCCCTGGCGCAACGGCCACCCCAAGCGCGGGCAGCGTCGGCACCACGTAGCCTCGCCGGCCGAAGTCGTAGTACGGGTAGCTCACCGCCGGTACCGACAGCACGCCGGCCTGCGTCGGCACCACCACGAACTTGAATCGCTTCACGCCCGCGAGGCGGCCCGCAACCGGCTCCATCTCCTCGCTGCTGCCTTCCGCGTACGCCCTGGTTCCCGCCGGCCACGTGATGTCCGGTGACGGCCACAGCGCGACGTTCCCCTCGCCCCGCACGGCGATCTCCACGTTCACCGCTTCGTTCGCGCGCGCCGCGGTCGGCGTGATCGATCGCTCGAGCTTGAGGTTGACCCCGGTGGCGCCGGCGAATCCCGGCGGCTGCCCCGCGGTCGGGAGCGGCAGCACCGTCAGCGTGCGCAGCGGGCTCGACACCGTGTAGCGCTCATCCTGGCTGAAGAACTGCATCGCGACCGGCACTTCGTACGTCAGCGTCACCGGCGGGATCGTCACCTCGCCCGGCGCGAGCGGGAACACCACCTGGTGCAGCACGAAGAGGTCGTACCAGCGGTCGGCGACTCGCTTGCTCGCGGCGATGCCCGGCAGTGCCGTCTGGGGAAACGCCCACACCCCCGTGAGCACCGGTGGCTCGAAGCGCGGCTGGCGCCTGAGCCGCCCGCGCAGCTCGCGGGAGAACCATGCCGCCGTGAGCACGTCCACCTGCTCGCCCACCATGACCGTATCGCGCGACAGTACCACCTGCACGCTGGCACCGGAGCCTGCCTTGGGCGGTGGCGCGCGCGCCACGAGGTCTCGCACCCGGGGATTGAGCGCCACCATGCCGGCTGCGGCGTTCTCCGTCACCTCCACATCCGGGCCGTCGATGCTCGCCTGGATTGTCCCCTGCTGCGCCCTGATCGGCCCGAACGCGTAGCTCCCCGCTCGCACCGCGCGAAGCCGCAATTCCAGCGTGCTGATACGCGCGCGCTCCACGCCGAGCGTCACTTCACTCGCCTCGCTCCGCGACATCAGCGCGAATCCGCTGAACGCCGGCAGGTCCCACTGCACCGCGTCCGCCGTGCGGCCACCCGCCACGATGGTGAGGACCACTTCCTCACCCACGTTCAGGCGCGGACGATCTACCGTGGCCGTGAGCGTGAGGCCCGGCCCCTGTTGCAGGAGCAGCAGCAGCGCCAGCACTACCAGTCCTTCCCCGGAGGCGGGGAGGCGCGGAGCTTCCGCTGCCTCGCTTCCTGCGTGCCCAGCTCTTCTCGTTCCATCGAGCTCAGGATCTGCTCCGCCTGGCTCTTATTGAGCCCGCCGCTCGACGGCGTCGGTGCCGCCTGCTGCGGCTGCGGCTTGCTTGGCCCGCCGCTCTGGCCACCGCCACCACCACCCGTCGGCGGGGGACGCATGCTCTCCGCCAGCTCGAGGTTCCACTTGGCCCGCGGCGAGCTGGGCGCCAGCAGCAGTGCCTCGCGCAGGTGGTCGATCGCCTCCTGCGTCATCGCCTCGCGCTTGGCCGTGTCCGCGCGCGCCGTCATCAGGTTCACCACGCCAAGGTTGTAGAGGGCGCGATACCTGAGTCCCGGATCGACCGACTTGGACGCGAGCGACAGCGCCGACATCGCCGCCTCGATGTCACCCGCCGCCAGCGCCGCCGTGCCGGCGTCGTACAGCGCCGTGTCACTTGCCGCTCGGCCGGCTTCCTTCAGGAACGCCGACGCAGCCGCGGAGTGCTCCCCCGAGGCGAGCTTGCGCTCGCCGGGTGACGGGCGCTGCGCCGAGGCTTCGCGCGCCGAGAGCATCAGCAACAGGCCCACCAGCGCCCCCGCCCGCTGGCGCCACGTATCGATGAGCAGCAGCACTACTGCAATCAGCATCGGGATCCATGCGAGTGGTTCGAGGTCGGCGGTGCGACTCTCGCGCGACGCGCTGCGCCGCAAAGTCGCCACCAGTTCGCGCGTCGCCCCCGCCTGGTCCGGCAGCTCCGACGCCACCACCGATCCCTTCGCCGCTTCCGCAATGGCGCGGAGGTTCTCGTCACTGCGTCTCGTGCGGACCACTTCCCCATTCTCGTCCAGCTTGTATTCCAGCAGCGCCCCGTTCGGGTCACGGATCGGGATCCGTACCGGTTCGGTGCCGCCCTCGGCCACGAGGATCAGCGTGATACCCTGCTTCGCCAGCGCGCGCGCCGCGGCCAGCGCGTCATCCAGCGAGTCGTGCGCCTCGCCATCGGTGAACACCACCAGCACCCGGTCCGCCCCGTCCCGCGTCGCGGTGAGCAGCTCCGCCCCCTGGCGCAGCACCGCCGAAAGGTTCGTTCCTCCCTCCGAGGCGATATCCGGGTCGAGTGCATCGAGGTACATCTCGACCGCGCCACCATCAACCGTGAGCGGCGACAGGATGTAGCTCTTCCCCGCGAAAGCGATCAGGCCCAGGCGGTCGCCCGGCAGGTCCTCCACCAGGCGACGGGCTTCGCGCACCGATCGCTGCAACCGGCTCGGCGACACATCCTCCGCCAGCATCGAGCGGCTCACATCCACCGCGATCACCAGGTCGAGTGCCCTGCTCTCCGACACGACACTCCGGGGGCCCCCTCGCGGACCCGCAAAGGTCACCGCCGCCAGCGCGCCACCCACCGCCAGGATTGCCGGTGTCCAGCGCGCCCGCTTCTTCGCGATCGCCCCGAGCGCGCCTGACCACGCGGTGGCCGCGCGCAACCGGCGCCGGCGCGCCAGCCACGCCCCGGCGAGGAGCAATCCGCCCAGGATCGGTGCCGCAGCGAGCAGGAGTGGGGTCTCGAAGGTCATGGCACCCGCACTGCGACGGTGGCCGACAGCGCCAGCTCCAGCAGCAAGGCCAGGAGCCCTGCGATCACGAACGGCTGGATCACTTCATCGTACCGGGCGTAGCGTGTCACCGTCACCGGGGTCTTCTCCAGCGCATCGATCTGGTGGAAGATCCGGCTCAACGCCTCGCTGTCACGCGCCCGGAAGTACTTGCCACCGGTCTTGCTCGCGATCTCTCGCAGCAGGTCCTCGTCGATGTTGACCTGCAGCACTTCATAGCGAAGCCCGCCGATACCGCGCCCCGTCGGGATGCGCGCCTCACCATCGGTACCCACACCGATCGTGTACACCTTGATGCCGTACGCCTGCGCCGTCGCCGCCGCCGTGCGCGGGTCGATCCGTCCCCGGTTGTTCTCACCGTCGGTCAGCAGCAGCACCACCTTCGACTTGCCCGGCGCGCGTCGCAGCCGGTTCACCGCCGTGGCGAGCCCGCTGCCGATTGCCGTGCCGTCCTCCAGGCTCCCGATGCGGAGTCCCTCGATCGCCTGCACCACCACGGCATAGTCGAGGGTGACGGGTACCTGAGTCAGCGCCTCACCCGCGAATGCCACCAGGCCGATCCGGTCCGCCTTCCGGCCCTGGACGAACTCGATCGCCTGCTGCTTCGCCACTTCCATCCGGTTCGACGGCGCGAAGTCTTCCGCGAGCATGCTGCTCGAGATGTCGATCGCAATCGCGATCGCGATTCCCTCGCGCTTCTCTTCCACCGTGCTCCCGCCCACCTGCGGACCCGCCGCCGCCAGGATCCACGCAGTCAGCGCAATCGACCGCAGCACCGGTGGCAGGCGCGTCCACCACGGCGGGCGCGCGTCGGCCGCGACCATCCCCACGTCGCTGAAGGGGACGGTCACGCGACGCTTGCGGCGCTGCCACCACCAGAGCGGCAGCAGCAGCAGCAGAAGGAGCAGGAATGGACGCGCGAAGCTCACGCCGCCGCCTTGGTGAGCTGGCCCGCGAGGTTCTGGGCCCAGGTCGCCAGCCCGGCGGCATCGGGAAATGCTTCCGGTGTGAAGCGCGCCTCCTCCAGCGCACCGAGCACGTCGGCAATCTCCGCGTGCGGCCAGTCGGGGCGCGCGACCCGCACCGCCTCGAGCACCTGGGGCACGTCTACCGCCGGCGTCGCCTCCGGCACCGAGCGGGCAATCGCGTCGCGCAACGCCGCCGTCGCCGCGGCAAGCACGACCCGCACCTCACCGGCATCGGCCCAGCGCTCCAGCGGCAAGCGCCGGCACCGGGCGTGCCGGTGCGCGCGGCAGCGCCTTGCCACGCCGTCGCCACAGCAGGTGAACCGGGAGGAGTATCAGTCCCGCGAGCAACAGCAGGGCGAGCAGTGAACGGATCGTCCGCTCACCGCGCACGACCGCCTGTGCCGCAGGCTGGATCTGCAGGAGGGAATCAGGGACGCCGGCCGGGAGGACACTGGCGACGGTCACCGACACCTTTTCGGCAGGAATCGAGTCCACCCCGCCGCCGGCAAGGAGCAGGAGCGGGCCCGGAACCTCGACCGAATGCGATCCGGCAAGCCATCCCACCACCGGGTAGGCGATCTCCACCGAGTCACCTCGCACCGTGACCCGCGGGGGACCCAGCGTCTCCAGTGCACCAGTCGGGTTCCACGGCGCCGGGCGCGCGACGCCTCCTCTCGGTACGGCGACGGTGCGCACGAGCCAGATCGTGTCACCCACCGTCGGCGCGCCCTGCTGCAGCAGGGCCAGGAGCAGCAGCATTATCCGCGGTGCAGCCGGCGCGCCCGCGCCGCGAATGCTCGCCGCAGGATCGGCGCGTAGTCCTGGCCGGCCACCAGCGCCACCTGGTCCACCCCCGCCGACGTGATCATCCGCGCCCGCTCCAGTCGCCGGCGCTCCGTGTGGCGCGCCAGTGCATCACGCGTGCGCCCCGCCGTCGTGTCCACCTGCACCAGCTGCCCGCTCTCGGCATCCTCCAGCCACAGTACGCCCGCATCCGGCAGCGTGCGCTCCCGCGGATCGTCCACCGTCACTGCCACGACCTCGTGCCGCGCCGCGAGGCGGCGCAGCGGCCGTTCCCAGTCATTGGCGAGGAAGTCGGAGAGCACCACCACGATGCTGCGATGCCGCAGCAGTCGTCCGGTGTACGTCAGGCTGGCGCCGAGGTTGGTCTTCTTCGAGGCGGGCGAAAAGGCGATCAGGTCGCGGATGCAGCGCAGCGCGTGCCGGCGTCCCTTCCGGGGCGGAACGACATGCTCGACCTCTTCCGCAAAGAGCAGCGCGCCCACGCGGTCGTTCTGGTATGCGGCGGCGAGCGCCAGCACCGCCGCCACTTCCACCTCGAGACCCACCTTGCTGATCGGGTCGCCTACCCGCGTGGATCCGGACTGGTCCACCACCAGCATCAGCGTGAGCTCGCGCTCCTCGGTGTACGTCTTGACGAACGGGCTCGCGAGCCGCGCCGAGACGTTCCAGTCGATGCTCCGGAAATCATCCCCCGGCTCGTACGCCCGCACCTCGGCGAACTCCATCCCCTGGCCCCGGAACACCGAGCGGTACTCGCCCGCGAACAGGGCCGACACCAGCCCGCGCGTGCGGAGCTCGATGCCCTTGACCTGCTTGAGGATTTCTGGGGAGACGGCGGTCATGGATTGATGGTGAGGGTAAGGGGAGAGGGGTGAGAGAGGTCGCGCAACTTGAGCGGGGGCGAAGCTGGTCGGAGCGCCCCCCTCACCCCTCACCCCTCACGCGGTTAAGGCGCTCTCACCGCGCCCAACACTCGCTGTATCACGTCATCACTCGTCGTGTCCTCCGCCTCCGCCTCGAACGTCAGCACCACCCGGTGCCGCAGCACGTCCGGCGCAAGCGCGCGCACATCCTCGGGAATGACGTACGCCCGGCCCCGCAGGAATGCGTGCGCCCGCGCGGCGGAGGCCAGTGACAGCGTGGCGCGGGGGGACGCACCGAACGCGACCAGCGGCTTCAGGTCCTGCAGTCCCACCGACCCGGGCTCCCGCGTCGCGCGCACCAGGTCGACGATGTAGTCCACCAGCTTCTGGTCCATGTACACGTCGGAAATCTGCGAGCGGAACTTGAGGATCTCGGCCGGCTCCAGGATCCGGGCGACAGGGATGTCGTGCCCCGTCCCCATGCGCGTCAGCACCTCGCGCTCTTCGTCGCGGCTCGGGTAGCCGACGTGCACCTTGAGCATGAACCGGTCGAGCTGCGCCTCGGGCAGCGGATACGTGCCCTCGTTCTCGATCGGGTTCTGCGTCGCCAGCACCAGGAACGGCTCCTCCAGCTTGAACGAGGTGCCGCCGATCGTCACCTGGCGCTCCTGCATCGCTTCCAGCAGCGCCGCCTGTACCTTGGCCGGCGCGCGGTTGATTTCATCGGCCAGCACGATCTGCGCGAAGAGCGGACCCTTCTTCACGTAGAAGTCCTGGTTCTTCTGGTCGTAGATCATCGTGCCGATCACGTCGGCCGGCAGCAGGTCGGGCGTGAACTGGATCCGCGAGAAGCTCGCGTGGATGATCTCCGCCAGTGTCCGCACCGCCAGCGTCTTGGCCAGACCCGGAACGCCCTCGAGCAGGATGTGCCCGCCCGTCAGCATGCCGATCAGCAGCCGCTCCACCATCATGTCCTGCCCGACGATGCGCTTCGATACCTCTTCCAGCGCCAGGCGCAGTCTCGCGCTCTCGGCGGCAAGATCCGCCCGCGCCGCGGCAGGGCGGGCAGGCTCGGCAGGAAGACGCTGCGGCTGCGGTGCAGTCATGTAATTCCTCTCAACTCTGAACTCTCAACTCTCAACTCTGAACTCTGAACTCTGAACTCTGAACTCTGAACTCTGAACTCTGAACTCTGAACTCTGAACTCTCAACTCTGGACTCTCAACTGACGACTCACTGTCGACTGCCGACTCACGACTGCCCACTATCTAGATGTATCGCCCTGTACAAATCCTTCTCTTCAACTGGCGTCAACGGCCGGTACCGCCCCGGCGGCAGGTCCCCCAGCCGCACCGGCCCGTAGCTCAGCCGCGCCAGTCGCTCCACCTTGAGCCCCAGCTCCTCGCACCAACGCCGCACCAGCCGGTTTCGCCCTTCCTCGAACGTCACGTCGATGATGCTGCGGCCATCCTTCCCCGGGCGTACCCGCACATCCCGCGGGATCACCGGCCGGCCATCGAGCACCACGTTCTCCTTCAACGCACCGGTCAGCTCGGCGGTGGACCGCCCATGCACCAGTGCCGTGTACTTCCTCTGAATATGATACTTCGGGTGCGTCAGCCGGTGCACCGCTTCGCCATCGGTCGTGAGCAGCAGCAGCCCCGTCGTCATGACGTCTAGACGCCCTACGTACGTCAGCCCGGCATGATTCGGGATCAGGTCGAATACCGTCTGACGGCCCTGCTCGTCATCTGCCGTCGTCACCACGCCCAGCGGTTTGTGGAAGGCCAGCCACCGCTTCTCCACCGCCTTCACCACCCGCCCGTTCACCGTGATCTTCTGCTTCGACGGATTCACCTTGCTGCCAAGTTCCGCGACCTTCCCGTCGATCCGCACCTTCCCCGCCTTGATCAGCTCCTCGCCCTGACGCCGGGAAGCAACGCCCGCCTGCGCCAGTGCCCGCTGCACCCGCATCTCCGCGGAGGCCGGCTTCTCCGCCAGCCGCTTCGGTGGCTTCCGCCCTGCCGACTTGGGGCGTGACGGCTCAGCCGGTCCCTTGGCGATCCCGGTCTTCGCCGGTCGCCGTGGCCCCCGCCCTCGTCCCGCCTGGTCCTTCCGTCCCTCACCCGCCACTGAACCTCCTCTGGGTTGAGGGTTCTGAGTTAAGCGTTGAGGGGCCTGAACGCCGAACCCTCAACTCACAACCCTGAACCCTGAACTCCTAACTCTCCGCCTCCACATACGCCGCCGCATCATCCGGCCCCGTCGTCGACGCGCCATGCGGATGCAGCGCGATCATCAACTCATCCGCCCTCGGCAGGTCCGCCAGGTCCTTGAGGCCCAGCAGCTCGAGGAATGACGGCGTCGTGCCGTACAGCAGTGGACGCCCCAGCGCCTCACTCCGCCCCACCACCTCGATCAGTCCCCGCTCCTGCAGTGAACGAAGCACTCCGCCCGCCGACACGCCGCGGATCTCCTCGATCTCCGCCCGGCCCACCGGCTGCCGGTACGAGATGATCGCCAGTGTCTCCAGCGCCGCACCCGTGAGCCGCGGCGTCCGCACCGCGAACTGTGCCCGCTCGATCGCCTCGGCGAGTGCCGGCCGGGTCAGGATCTGCCAGCCACCCGCCATCTCGGTCAGTTCTACCCCGTGCCCGCCGAAATCGAGCAGCTCCTTGAGCTCGTCGATCGCGGTCCGCACGTCGGCGAGCGTCGCGTCGGCGTCGAGCGTGGCCAGCTCCTCGACCGTGAGGGGCCGCGGCGCGCTGAACAGCGCCGCTTCAATCAGCTGGGAGAGGGGATTCACGGCGGATCACCATGGCAGCAAAGGGAGCATCCTGGGCAACGCGCAGCAGGCCGCGTCGCGCGAGTTCGAGCAGGGCGAGCAGCGTGGAGAGCACGTCCACGATCGTGGGACTGGCGCCGAGCGCCTCCCGCCAGGAAATCTCTGGCGACTCGAGGAGCAGTGCCTCGATGCGGCGCGTCGCGCCCTCCACATTGAGCGGGCGCACCACCACCCGGTGCATCACCGGTGACGGGATGCCGTTGATCACCCGGTCCACCGCGGCGAGCAGGTCCACCAGGCCCAGCTCCAGCGGCGGTGGCGGCAGCTCCGGCGGCATCGGCAGGAAGGCGCGCGCGAACTGCAGCGCGCGACGATCCGCCTGCCGCTGCAGCCAGAGCGCGATCTCCTTGATCTGCTGGTACTCGAGCAGTCGCCGCACCAGCTCCGCGCGCGGGTCCTCCCACCCCTCTTCTTCCGAGCGGCGCGGCAGCAGCATCTGCGCCTTGAGCCGCACCAGCCGGCTCGCCATGTCCAGGTAGTCGGCCGCCTGGTTGAGGCCCAGCTCGTGGACCACGCTCAGGAACTGGTCGGCGATCTGCGCAATCGGAATGTCGGCGATCTCGATCTGCTGCTCGCGCAGCAGGTGCAGCAGCAGGTCGAGCGGACCGTTGAAGCGGTCCAGCTGCACCACGAACCCCGGCGTGGCGCCGAGGGCGATGGTGGGCGCGTCGGTCGTCGTCATCCGAAGATCCGCAGCCCGTCACCCACCGCGAACGGGGCGATGGCGCGCATGATGGCGCTCAGCAGCAGGAACGCCGGCGTCAGGAACCAGCGAGAGCACCGGCCGCAGGAACGACACCAGCACCAGCACCAGGATGAACCCGAACCGGTGCAGTTCCCGGTACTTCGCGCCCCACGCCGGCGGCAGCAGGTAGTAGAAGATGTGCGACCCGTCCAGCGGCGGGATCGGGATCAGGTTGAAGAAGCAGAGCAGCAGGTTGAGCCACACGCCCCACATCATCATCCGCTGCGCCGCGTCGAACACGCTCACCATGTCGGGCGCGGTCCGCGCCAGCAGGCCGAGCAGCACGAACAGCAGCGCAAACACGAAGGAGAGCACGAAGTTCGTCGCCACGCCCGCCGACGAGACGATGATGTCGCCCTTCTTGTAGTTGCGGTACTTCCGCGGGTTGACCGGCACCGGCTTGGCCCCGCCGAACACGAACTGCCCGCCCGAGAGCAGGAACGTGATCGCCGGGAACGCGATGCTCATGATCGGGTCGATGTGCGGCAGCGGATTGAGCGTGATCCGCCCCAGCAGGTACGCCGTGTCGTCCCCCTGGCGGTACGCCGCCACCGCATGGGCGTACTCGTGCGCCACCAGCGAAAAGATCAGGGCGGGAAAGGCGATGACGAATGTCGCGAGCGCTGAAGCGTCCAGGGTCGTGGTTCCGCTCGTGGGAGGTCCGGGGCGGTCTAAACGCCGTGTTTCGAAGGGCGTAAGCTAATGGCCCCGGTGCCCAGCCGAAACGACCGCCTCCGCTTGACCCGGATGGGGGCTGGGGCTATATATCCCCGCCTCTGATCAGCACTTGAACGCTTTTGAACCCGGGGTTGATAGTGCCACGAACCAAGTCGGCCAAGAAGGCCATGCGGCAAACGAAGACGCGCACTGAGCGCAACCGCGCCCAGCGCAGCCAGCTCCGTAACGCGGTCAAGAAGGTCCGCGCTGCCGGCACCGCCGATGAGGCCGCCAAGGCGTTCGAAGCCGCCCAGAAGGTCCTCGACCGCGCCGGTCGCAAGAACCTCATCCATCGCAACACCGCCGCCCGGCAGAAGAGCCGCCTGGCCAAGGCCGTCGCGAAGTTGGGGGAAGAAGTAGAGCCTGCAGTCGGCAGTCGGCAGTCGGCAGAGAGTCGACAGAAAACAGAGGGCCCCGTGATGACGGAGGCCGCTTCTCAGTGATTGCTGGCTCACGACTCACTGTCGACAGTCGACTGTCCGACTGACAGCTCTTCCTATAGCGCGGCAAGCTCAGCGCCGCACCGCTCACAATACCACTCCGTCGGCCGGTTCAGCGTCCCGCACTCCCCGCACTTGAGCGTCTTCACGTTGGCCGTCGAACCCGGCCGCGCCGCTGGTGCCGCCTCCGAAGCGTCGCTGTCCACCGCAACCGCCGGCGGCTCCTGCGCCACGTCGATCGCGCGCATCTGCCCGCTGTCCGACTTCCGGGGCGCCGCCTTCCGCGGTGCCTGCTCCCCCGTCACCGACTTGAGGAACGCGAGTTCGTCCACCGGGGCCACCGGCTTGGTGCGGCGGTGCGCGACGCGCGCGGCATCGCGCCCGGCGTCTTCGGCACGAACCTCGGTGCCCCGACGCGGGAGCCGCTGGCGGCTCCGGCTCGATCACCGGCGCCGGCATCGGCGTCGGCACCCGGAGCGTCGGGGCTGGCGCAGCCACGGCGCGGGTGCCGGCGCCGGCTTGGCGACGAGGTGCAGCACCGCCGACAACCGCGTGATCTCCCCCTGCTCCGCCCCGATCCGGCGACCGATCTCGTCCAGCGCCGCTTCCGCCTCGGCGCCCACCGCACCCCACTCGTCGTCGGTGTATTCCCCGACCGTGTGACGAATCTCCGCCTCGGCGAGGCGTTCCTGGATGTCCGTCTGGCGTGCTTCGAGGGAGGCGAGCGATTCATTGTGACCGGAGAGCGCCGTCTCCGACCGATGCCACATGCGACCGCAGCTCCACCATCACCGTGTCGAGACGGGCCTGGTAGTCCGTGCGGACCTTCTGTCGCACTGCATCTGGCGCCTTGGAACCGCTGCCATCGAGGCGGGCAAGCCACTGCTCGTACTGTTCCCGCTGCTGCAGCAGGTGATCCACCTGCGCCAGGGGGGAATCGGTATCAGCCATCGCGTACCCTCTCACAGAGTTGTTGCAGAAAGGCTAATGCCACCGCGCAATCCGGTGCATCTCGCCTCGAATGTAACGCCGTCTCAGGGCGTCCGCTGGTACGCCACCATGCCCCGGACGATAGTCAGGTCCGCCCGGCCCGTCAGGGTCCGGCCCGCGAACGGGCGTGTTCCGGCTCTTGGAATAGAACGCCTCCGGCTTCACCACCCACTGCACATCCGGGTCCAGCACCACCACGTCGGCCGGTGCCCCCGTCGCCAGCGTGCCGCCCGGCAGGTTGAACGTGCGGGCCGGCGTCGTACTCATCCGGAGCAGCAGGTCGGGCAGCGACAGGAGCCCCGTGTTCACCAGCTCCGCCATCGCCAGGCCGAACGCCGTCTCCAGCCCGATGATGCCGTTCGGCGCATCGTCGAACTCACGCTCCTTCGCATCGTAGTGATGCGGCGCATGGTCCGTCGCGATCACGTCGATCGTGCCGTCCTTGAGGCCCTGCCGGATCGCCTCGCGATCCAGGTCTTCCCGGAGCGGCGGGTTCATCTTCGCGTTCGTGTTGTAGCCCAGGCAGCTCTCGTGCGTCAGCGCGAAATGATGGGGACACGCCTCGGCGGTCACCTTGAGACCCATGTCCTTCGCCCGGCGGATCAGCTCCACCGATCCCGCGCGTCGACATGTGACAGAGGTGCACATGGCCCCCGGTCAGCTCCGCGAGGAGAATGTCCCGCGCCACCATGATCTCTTCTGCCGCCGCCGGGATGCCCTTGAGTCCCGAGCCGCGTCGAGATGATCCCCTCGTGCATCGAGCCGCCTGCCGCCAGCGTCGGGTCCTCGCAGTGGTCCGCCACCGGGATCCCGAACGTCTGCGCGTACTCCAGCGCCATCCGCATCAGGTGACTCGACGCCACCGGCTTGCCGTCGTCGCTCACCGCCACCGCGCCTGCTCCGACCAGTTCACCGAACTCGGCGAGCTGCAGCCCCTTCTGCCCCACCGAGACGGCACCGATCGGGTACACCCGCGCCTTCGCCGCCCGCTGCGCCTGCGCGATCACGAACCCGACCACGCCCTGGTTGTCGCACACCGGATCGGTGTTCGGCATCGCGCAGATGCCGGTGAAGCCGCCGGCCACCGCCGCCATCGCACCCGTCGCCACCGTCTCCAGGTCTTCCTGGCCCGGCTCGCGCAGGTGCACATGCACGTCGATCAGCCCCGGCGCCACCACCTTGCCGGCGCAGTCGATCTCGAGCGCCTCATCGGGATTCCCGATGTTGAGGCCCACCGCCTCGATCCGCCCGCCCTGAAGAAGGACGTCGGCCACGCCATCGGATCCCCGCGAAGGGTCGATCACCCGTCCGCCCCGCAGGAGAATTGGTCTGCTCATAGCCTCGCTCCTCTTTCCCCCGCCTTCCCGCCCTCCCCGCCTCCCCGCCTCGTCATCAGCCCAATTCGGCGCGCCACCAGCAAGCAGATAGAGGACCGCCATGCGCACCGCCACTCCATTCGTCACCTGCGGCAGGATCACGCTGTGCGGACCGTCGGCCACTTCACTGTCGATTTCGACCCCGCGGTTCATCGGGCCCGGGTGCATGATCACCAGGTCCTTGGGCGCCCGGTCCAGCCGCGCCGTCGACAGCCCGAACACCCGGTTGTATTCCCGCAGCGACGGGATGTAGCCCGCCGTCATCCGCTCCAGCTGCAGCCGCAGGATGTTGAGCGCGTCAGCCCACTGGATCGCGTCCTCGATCCGCGGGATGAACGTCACGCCCATCATCCTCCACGTCGCGCGGCATCAGCGACGCCGGTCCGCACACCGCCACCTCGGCGCCGAGCTTGAGCAGCCCGTGGATGTTGCTCCGGCCCACCCGGCTGTGCAGCAGGTCGCCGCAGATGGCCACCTTGAGTCCCTCGATCTTCCCGAACTTGTCGCGCAGCGTCAGGATGTCGAGCAGGCCCTGCGTCGGGTGCTCGTGCTTTCCGTCGCCGGCGTTGATCACGCTCGAGCGAATCCGCTTCCCCAGGAATTCCGCCGAGCCCGAGGCATGGTGACGGATCACCACCATGTCGATGTGCATCGCCTCGAGGTTCCGCGCAGTGTCCACCAGCGTCTCGCCCTTGCTCACCGAGGAGCCCGAGCTCGCCACGTTCACCGTATCGGCCGACAGCCGCTTCTCCGCGAACTCGAACGAGATGCGCGTGCGGGTCGACGCCTCGAAGAACAGGTTGACGATCGTCTTGCCCCGGAGCGCCGGCACCTTCTTGATCTGCCGCTCGCTCACTTCCTTGAACGGCTCGGCGGTGTCGAGGATCAGGCGGATCTGGTCGGCCGAGAGGTACTCGAGCGCCGTCAGGTCCTTGCCCAGTGGTGTCGGCATCAGCTTCCCCGCACCACGGCGACGGCATCCTCGCCGTCGAGTTCCTTGACCAGCACGTCCACCCGGTCGGCAGCCGCCGGTGCTGATGCTGACCCCGATGATGTCGGCCTGGATCGGCAGCTCCCGGCCGCCGCGGTCGATCAGCACGCAGAGCAGGATCCGCCGCGGCCGCCCGAAGTCGGCGCACTCGTCCAGCGCCGCGCGCACCGTCCGCCCGGTGTAGAGCACGTCGTCCACGATCACCACCGTCTTGTCGTCGAGCTCGGGGCAGCGTGGTTTCCCCGACCATGGGCCGGGGTCCCACCGCCTGGAGATCGTCGCGGTAGAGCGTGATGTCGAGCTTGCCGAAGGCGATATGGGAGGATTCTGCGTCGTCGATGAGCCGCTTGAGGCGGGCGGCCAGTTCGACCCCTCGGCGCTGGATGCCGACGATGACGAGCTGTTCCGTGCCCCGGGCCCGTTCGACGATTTCGGACGCCATCCGCGCGAGACAGCGCGCGATGGCCCGTTCGTCCATGACTGCAGTGCGGGTAGGCATCGGGGCGGGAAGCTACAGGGGCATCCGGTGCGTAGGCAACGTACCCCCTCTTCCCTCTTCCCTCTTCCCTCTTCCAATCTTCGACTGTCACTGCGCGCCTTCCTGGCGCCGCGCAATTCAGGGAGGCATCAATGGCATCACCCCACCGGACCCCGTCCGCTCTTGCCCGCCTGGCGACGGTCTGTCTGGTGGCATTCTGCGCAGCCTGCGGAAAGGCGCCGGCGGACCACCGCGGGCACACCCACCGATGGCTCCGTGCTTCCGTTCCCCCCAGTGCCCTCGGCGAGCGTGGCCGGCCAGAGCCTGCAGGAATCGAAGATGGTCCGCCGGGCTCGGCCCAACCATCTGCCCCCGGAAGCGCCCAACATCCTCATCATCCTGATGGATGACGTCGGTTTCGGCCTTCCGGAAACGTTCGGGGGCCCGGTGCACACCCCCACACTGAGCGCGCTCGCGGAGCGCGGCATCAGCTACAACCACTTCCACACGACCTCCATCTGCTCCCCGACGCGGGCCGCCCTGCTCACCGGCCGCAATCACCAGCGGGTGGGCTCCGGTACCATCGCCGAACGAGCGGTCGACTGGGATGGCTACGTCGGGGTCATGCCCCGCACGTCGGCCACCGTGGCCAAGGTGCTGGGCGACTACGGCTACAAGACTGCCGCCATCGGGAAGTGGCACAACACCCCCGCCGACCAGACCACGGCGATGGGGCCCTTCGATCTCTGGCCCACCGGCGTTGGCGTCGGGTTCGACTACTTCTACGGCTTCCTCGCCGGCGAAACGTCGCAGTGGGAACCGCGGCTCTTCGAGAACCTGAATCCGGTCGAGCCCCCGAACGATCCGCGCTACCACCTCAGCGCCGATCTCGCCGATCATGCCATCACCTGGATGAAGCGCCATCGCGCGTTTGCGCCCGACCAACCCTTCCTGCTCTACTGGGCGCCCGGCGCCGGGCATGGTCCGCACCACATCTTCAAGCAGTGGGCCGACAAGTACCGCGGCAAGTTCGATGGCGGCTGGGACGTACTGCGCGAGCAGATCTTCGCCCGGCAGAAGCAGATCGGGTGGATTCCCGACTCGACCCAGCTCACCCCTCGTCCCGCCACCATGCTCGGATGGGACAGCATCCCGGAGTCGGAGCGCCCTTTCCAGCGCCGCCTCATGGAGGTGTTCGCCGGCTTCGTCGAGCACGCCGACACCCAGGCCGGCCGCGTGGTCGCCGAGCTCGACAGCCTCGGCATCCGCGACAACACCATCATCATCTACATCTGGGGCGACAACGGCTCCAGCGCCGAGGGACAGAACGGCACCATCAGCGAGCTGCTGGCCCAGAACCAGATTCCGAACACCGTGCAGCAGCAACTCGATGCGCTCAAGAAGCTGGGCGGCCTCGATGCGCTCGGCGGCCCGAAGACCGACAACATGTACAACGCCGGCTGGGCCTGGGCCGGTGACACGCCGTTCCGCTACACCAAGCTCGTCGCATCCGACTTCGGCGGCACGCGGAACCCGATGGTCATCTCCTGGCCCGCGCGGATCAAGCCCGACGCCACGCCGCGGACCCAGTTCCACCACGTCAACGATATCGTCCCGACGCTGTACGACATTATCGGCATCACGCCGCCGCGAGTGGTGGATGGCGTTCACGCAGGATCCACTCGACGGGACCTCGTTCGCCTACACCTTCGCCGACGCCAATGCACCGGGGCGGAAGAAGACGCAGTACTTCGAGAACAACGGGAGTCGTGGGGTCTACAATGACGGCTGGTTCGCCAGCACCTTCGGGCCGCTCTCGCCGTGGCTCAACGTCAGTCCGGGGCTCGCCACCTGGGATTCGCGCAACGACGTGTGGGAGCTCTTCGACCTGTCGACAGACTTCTCGCTGTCTCACGACGTGGCGGCCGCCAACCCGGAAAAGCTCGCCGCGATGAAGGCGCTCTTCCTCGAGGAAGCCGAAGCCAACAAGGTCTTCCCCATCGGCGCCGGCATCTGGCTCCGGATCCACCCCGAGGACCGTCTCAAGTCGCCGTACACCAGCTGGCAATTCGACACGACGACAACCCGCATGCCTGAGTTCACCGCGCCCGGGCTCGGCCGGCAGAACAGCCTGGTCACGGTCGAGGCTGATCTCGGCCCCAATGCCTCAGGTGTGCTCTACGCGCTCGGTGGTGCCAGTGGCGGGCTGGCACTGTACATGGACCGCGGCCAGCTCGTGTACGAGTACAACATGATGATCATCGAGCGATATACCGCCCGCTCCCCCATGCGTATTCCCGCGGGACGCCACCGCATCGAGGTCCGCACTACGCTCGCCGGCAAGGCCCCGCTGTCACCCGCCGAGGTCGTACTCAGCGTTGACGGCACGGAGGTGGCGCGCACGACAGTGAAGCGGACCGTCCCCGCAGCCTTCACGCCTAGTGAATCGTTCGACGTTGGCGTGGACCTGGGCTCTCCGGTATCGCCGAGCTACGCCGAGCGGCGGCCATTCAGGTTCAATGGCCGCATCCATGGCGTTCAGGTCAAGCTGGAGTGAATACAAAGACAGAGGGGCCCGCTCGGGGCCCCCCTGTGCTCTGACGACTGCCGACTCCCTACTCGTCGTCCTTCACCACCGTCCACGTCGAGTCCACCGCGTACGCCGTCATTGCCTGCGCCACCGCCGCCGTGCTGTCGCCCAGGTCCTTCTGGAACACCACTCCCGACTCGCTCGACTGGAACGTCATCACGCCGCTCTCGCGATAGTCCGCCGGAAAGGCCACGATTCCGAACCCCGACCCGTTCGGCAAGATCCGGTAGAAGTAGCCATGGTACGGTGTCCGCGCGCCCGTCGTGTCGTACCCTTCTGCGCCGGCGGCTGCGATGCCAGGACCCAGCGGACTCTCCGGCTCGCCCTGCTTTGCCGCCCAGTACAGGCCGTCCTGCGTGCCCGGCTGGCTGATGATGCGCGTGGCAAAGGTCCCCGCCGGCTTCCCGTCGTGCGACGTCGCGGCGTACTCCTGCTCCGCCGACACCGCGCCCCTGACGGCCGCGATCGCCTTCAGTTCATAGTGCCCGATGCGGCGGTAGAACACTTCGTCCTTCCCCGCTGCACCGTCCCAGTGCCACTTGTCATCCACCTTCACCAGCGGGATCGGGAGCGGCCAGTCCGTGGCCCCCACCGTGAGCGTCGCCTCATTGGCACCGTCCTCGACGATGTCGTGCTTCTCGTCGAACCGCTCCACGAACCGCGCCCGCTCCGCCATGTCGGCGATCGTGTCACTCGAGGTCACGATATCGGCGCCATCAGCGCCGAGCATCGCATCGAGCGCCTTGGTATCGTTGGCGCGCGCTGCTGCCACGAACGCCGCCACCGCCTCGTCCGGCGTCTTGAACGTCGTCTGTCCCCCCGACGACTCCATCTTGCCACAGCCGCTGAGCACCAGCCCGAGTGCGCCGAGCAGCACGAGACTACTGGATTGAGTGCGCATCACCGCTTCCTCCCGCCACCACCACCACCGCCGCGGTTGCCACCGCCCCCTCCACCACCACCATGAGCCGGGCCGGCGCTTGCCCGCCCGCGATCGCTGGCAGCGCGCGCACTGCTTCCGCTCCCGCCACCCGAGGAACCGAACGCACCACCGCTGCGGTTCGCCGGTGCGGCTGCCTTCGCCGGCGCGGCACGGTTTGCGCCCCGCCCGCACCACCGCCGTAGCCGCGATCACCCGCCCACCGCCACCGCCCGGACGGGTAGCGGCGCCACCCGCGTTCGCCGTGGCCGGTCGATCGTTCCCGCCCGGCCTGCTGTTCCCCGCACCCGGACGATCATTCCCGCCGGGCCGGTCATTCCCCGCGCCAGGACGGTCGTTCCCGCCCGGCCGGTTGTTGCCGGCCCCCGGACGATCGTTGGTGCTGGGACGCGCACCCTTGTATTCACCGCCCCCGCCGCCGCCCGGACGGTTGCCGCCAGCTATCTGCCCGGGACGATTGTTGTTCCCCGACGGCTTCCGCGGGTTGGTGTTGACCTTGTTGTAATAGTTGTTGTTGTTCACCGTGATGTTCGTCTGCCGGTTCACCTGGTTCCAGTGATAGTTCGCCGGCGGATGGTACCCGTACGCCGGGTGGTATCCCGGGTAGTACGGCGGGCGGTACGGCGGCGGATAGTAGGGACGCCCACCGTAGTACATCCCGCCATAGCCCCACATCGGGTACGGGTAGTAGTTGTTGTTGATCGAGGCTCCCACCGCCATCCCCACACCGAACGACAGCAGTCCAATGCCCACGGCCGCACCGCTGCTCACCCCCGAGCTGGCTGTCGTGGTGGTCGTCGTCGTGGTCGTCGGTGCCGCGGCCGGTGCCGGCGTCGGGTTGGTGACGTACACGTTGACCGGGTTGTACACCGGCACGTAGATCACCTTCGGATCAGTCGGTGAGATCGAGATGTAGGAGGTGCCGTTATCGGCCTTCTTTGTCTCCACCGTCATCTGCGAGCTGGTCTTGAGGTTGCCCGCCTTCACCGCCGCCTCCCGCTTCGTCTGGATCGCCGCCATCACGTCCTTCGGCTTGTCGGTGAAGGCATCACCCAGCTGCGTGGTCCAGTCGATCTGCTGGGCCATGTTGTCCACCACCTGGGGAAACAGCGCCAGGTACTGCGCACTGGTGGAGAAGCCCGCTGCCTTCGCGGCATCCTGCGCCTTGCTGCCGGTCAGCGTGTCGTTCTCGATCAGCCAGTTGCCCAGGTCCAGCACCTCCTGCGGTGTGGACGAGATCATCAGCACCTGGCCCAGCAGCTGGTCGGGATAGAGCGCAATCGGCGCCACCAGGTCGGCGAGGGTCACCGGTGTTGTTGGCGTCGCAGCCGCCACCGCCACCTGCGGTGCTGCCGCATCCTGCGCTCGCAAGGTGCCCGTCGAAAGCACGCTCACCGCCACGAGTCCTGTCATCATGACTCGCATGCGGCCGGTGCCTGTCACAAATGTCATCGGAGTGCTCCCGTTTGTTGCTGTCTCTTTCTAGCTCCTGCTACAGCGTTCCCGCAAGGTCACAGTCCCCTGTTTCCTATTCCCTGTTCCCTGTACTCCCATCGTTCAATACCCCGCACCCCGCCTCTCCGTAGCTTCCTGCGCACAGGACATTCCCGGAGAGATGACGTGAAGCAATCAAAGATCCTTATTGCAGCGATGGCCGCCATCACGCTCGGCGCGGGCACGCTCACCGCACAGCAGGTCACCCAGCCCCGCCCTGGCGCCCCAGGCACCTGGCGCCTCATCGGCCAGACCCACGCCGATCACGGCGCCGACCACGACGCAATCGTCGTCAAGGGACCGTACGACACCTTTCGCAAGCTCAAGTTCAAGGTCACCGATGCGCCGCTCAACATGCAGCGCATGGTCGTCACCTATGCCAACGGCCAGCCCGACAACATCGACGTGCGCCAGAACATTCCCGAGGGCGGCGAAAGCCGCGTCATCGACCTCAAGGGCTCCGGCACCCGCCACATCCGGCGCATCGACTTCTGGTATGACACCAAGGGCATCCTCAAGGGAAAGGCCGACGTCACTGTCTTCGGCATGAAGTAAGGGGCGCGAACGAGGCCGGCCGCATTTCTGCGGGCCGGCCTCCTGTTCCCTGTTCCCTGTTCCCGCAGTTCCTACTCAACCACGGTCCACGTCGAGTCCACCGCAAACCCCGTCATCGCCTGCGCCAGCGTGCCCGTCTCCTCGCCCAGGTCCTTCTGGTACACCACGCCCGTCTGGTCCACGAGGAACGTCATCACACCGCTCGCGCGATAGTCGGCCGGGATATGCGACGAGCCCGAAGCCATCCGGATTCGGCAGCATGCGGTAGTAGTAGCCGTGGTACGGCGTCTGTACTCCCGTCGTGTCGTACCCTTCGCCCCCCGCCTGCGCCATGAACGGCCCCAGGGGACTCGGCGTTGCGCCATCGTTCGTCGCCCAGTACAACCCATCCTGCTTGCCCGGCTGGCTCACAATCCGCGCGGCGTAGCTGCCGGCCTTCTGGCGATCATGTGGCACGGCCGCGTAGTCCTGCTGTGCCGCCACCACTCCACGACACGCCTGGATTGCACCCAGCTCGTTGTGCCCGATCCGGCGGAAGACGATCTCCTGCCGTCCCGCCGCTCCATCCCAGTGCCACTTGCCGTCCACCCGCGTCAGCGGGATCGGCAAGCGGCCAGTCGTCCGCACCCACGTCGAGCGTCAGCTGGTCGGGAGCCGACTCGACCAGCGTATGGGTCGAGTCGAACCGCGCCACGAACCAGGCGCGCTCCTTTGCGTCCGCGATCGTATCGCCCGAGGAAATGATGTCCTCGCTCCCCGGCCCCAGGATCGCCAGCAATTCCGGGACGCTGCCATCCCTCGACGCCTTGATGAACGCCGCCACCGCCTCGTCCGTCGTGGCATAGGTCCGCGCACCCTCATCCGGCGCCCGTTGCAACCGGTGCCGGCGTGCGGTCCCCACAGCCCAGGCAGAGCATCATCAGGAGCGCGGCACCGGACACCCGCGCGCGCCGTTCAGTTGTATGTGACATCAGCGAGCCCTCCCCGCGCCACGTGCACTCGCACCACCACCGCCACCGCCACTGCTTCCGCCCATGCTGGCCTTCCCGCGGCTGCTCGCCGCGCGCGCACTGTTCCCACCGCCACCCCCGCCGCCACCATAGGCGCCGCCTCCCTGCTTCTGGGGCGCCGGACGACTCTGCGGCTGCGGCGCAGGACGACTCGCCGGCTGCGGCTTGGCCGCGGGACGGCTCGGCGCAGCAGCTGTCCCAGGCCGACTGGCGGTAGCGGCTCCCGTTGACGGCCGCGTCGGCTTCGCCGCGCCTGGCGACGGACGGCTCGCATTCGCGGCACCCGTCGAGGGCCGGGCGTCCCCATATCCCCGATCCACCGGCTGTGCTCCCGTGGTCGGCCGGTTTCCACCACCCGTCGGGCGGCTCATGTCGCGCGTACCCGCCGCGGCCGCACCACCAGGTCGTGCCGCGTTTCCGGCGCCACCTGGAGTCGGACGCGGGTTGTCGCGCGACGCCATCTGGTTCCCCGGCCCCTTCCCGGCAGGCCCGTTCGGGTTCGCGTTCGCCATCCCGGCGCCCGGGCGCTGGTCACCCGTCTTGGGCCGGGCGCCATTGTATGTCCCGTTGGGCGCCGCACCGGCACCGGGCCGGTTGTTGTTGCCGGGACGATTGTCGTTCGCCGTTGCCGGGCCGGTTGCCGTTCCGTTCCCCGGCCGGACGATTGTTGTTGTTCGCCAGGTTGCCGTTGTTGCCCGGGCGGTTGTTGTTGTTCCCCGGACGGTTGTTGTTGCCATTCGGACGATTGTTGTTGCCGTTCGGCCGGTTGTTGTTGTTGAACCGGTTGTAGTAGTCGTTGTTGTTGATCGTCACGTTCGTGTTGTGATACCGGTAGTTGGGCGGCGGATTGTACCCATACACCGGACGGTAGCCCGGATACACCGGCGGCCGGTACGGCGGCGGATAGTACGGCCGCCCGCCATAGTACATGCTCCCATAGCCCCATGACGGATACGGGTAGTAGTTGTTGTTGTTGTTGATCGCTGAACCCACCGCCATGCCCACCCCGAACGACAGCAGGCCGATCCCGACCGCGGCACCGGTGCTCACCCCCGACTTCTGTACCGTCGTCGTGGTCGTCGTCGTGGTAGCCGGCGGAGCGGTGACGTACACCGTCACCGGGTCGTACTGGGGAACGTAGACCACCTTCGGGTTGCCCGGCGCGATCTCGATGTAGGCATCACCATTCGACGCCTGCTTCGTCGACACCTGCATCTGCGGGCTCGACACCAGGTTTCCGCTCTGCTGTGCCTGCTGCCGCTTCCGCTGCACCGCGTCCATCACGCCCTGCTGGTTGGACGTGAACGCCTCGCCCAGTTGCGTCGTCCAGTCCAGCTCCTGGCACATGTTGTCCACCACCGCCGGGAAGCTCACGAGATACTGCGCGCTCGGCGTGAAGCCCGCCGTCTTCGCGGCGCCCGAGAGCGCATCGCCCTCCAGGCTCTGGTTCGCGAGGATCCAGTTGCCGACGTCCAGCACCTCCTGCGGCGTGGTCGAGATGGTCAGGATCTGGCCGAGCAACTGGTCGGGATACAGCGCGATCGGGGCCACCAGCTCATCCACCGATGCCGGCGGCGCTTCGGCCACCTGCGCCTGCGCCGTGTCGGGCGCTGCCACGCTTTCGGCCGGTGCAGCAGTGGTATCAGCGGCCTTCCCCTTGCAGCCCGCCACCACGCTCGTCGCGAGGAGGGCAATCATGAACCCGATGGGTGCACGCGAGACGACGTTCATGATGCCTCTTCAGTCGAGATGAGGTGCGATCAATGCCAGGAAGGACATGCGCGCGCGGTGCAGCCGGCTCTTCACCGCCCCGAGGCGGCAACCGAGGATCTCGCCCATTTCGTCGTAGCTGCGACCCTCGAGCTCACGCAGCACCAGCACGTCGCGATACAGCGCCGGGAGACGCGCCAGCGTCGCATCCACCAGCTTCGTGAGGTCCCGGTACGCCATGGCGTCGTCCGGACGGCCGCGCGCATCGGCGAACTGCATCGGGGCCGAATCGTCGTCCTCCGTGCCGTTCGACTGGTACAGCACCAGCGGGCTCCGCCGGCGACGGCGCAGCTCGTTCTTGCTGAGGTTCGACACGATGGTGTACAGCCAGGTCGAGAACTTGCGGCTGGTGTCGAAGCGATGGATGTGTCGCGAAACCCGGAAGAACGCCTCCTGTACCAGGTCTTCCGCACTCTCCCGGTCGCCGATCATGCGAATGGTGAAGCGAAGCACTCGGCCATGGTAGCGCCCGACGAGCTCGTCGAACGCCAGCGGGTCGCCTGACAGGTGCCGCCGCACCAGTTCGTTCGTCTCGGCCGCCTCACGGATGCTCCGCTCCGACGCGGTGCGAAGCGCCGGCAGCGGCATTGGTCGTGGTGGCGGGGTCGGGGACAGGTGGAGCGCGCGGGCAGCGATCATTCACATCTCCAGGGCGACATGGCCGTAAGTGGCCGCCCTGAAGACTCGTGCCGTCAGGCGAGTGGGACCATTGAACCTTGGGGTGATGCCGGGGGACCTAGTCTGCCGAGCTGTCCGCCATGGCCGCGGCCTGCCACGCCCGAGTGAGGTCCGGGATCGTCGTCACGTGCATCTTGGTCATGCCACGCATGCGATGGACTTTCACCGTCTGCAGGCTGATCCCCAGCATCGTGGCAATATCCCGGTTGCGGGAGCCGCGCACCACCAGTTCGATCACCTCCCGCTCCCGAGGCGTCAGGAGCGCAGCATGCCCCCGCGCCACCCGGCCGGCGGCCCGCACGTCCGACTGCGACCCGAACACCCGGAATGCCTGTTCGAGCGCCGCGAGCAGGCCCTCCTCGCGCACCGGCTTCTCCAGGAAGTCGACCGCGCCCCGCTTCATCGCCAGCACCCCGGTGGGCACGTCCCCATGCGCCGTCAGGTAGATGATCGGGAGCGGGATCGCCCGTCGTTCCAGTTCCGCCTGGACCTCGAGACCCGACATCTCCGGCATGCGCAGGTCCAGCAGGATCACGCCCGATGGCAGCGACTCGAGGCGCTCCAGCAGCGCGCGCCCCGACGCATGGCGGTGGACGGCGAACCCGCACACCGACAGCAGGCCACCCAGCGCATTGCGCACCGCCTCGTCGTCGTCCACCAGGTGCACAACTCGTTCGGTGCTCACGTTTGGCTCACCGGCAAGTGGATGTGGAACGCACTGCCCTTCCCCGGCGCCGACTCCGCCCACAGCCGGCCCGAGTGCGCCTCGATGATGGAGTGGCTCAGCGACAGCCCAAGCCCAAGCCCTCCCGGCTTCGTGGTGAAGAAGGGCTCGAAGACCCGCGCCAGCGCGTCCGGCTCGAGCCCCTTTCCCGCATCAAACACCGAGATCCGCACCGTCTCCGCATCGTCCGAGCGCACCAGTACAGTAACTCGGCGTTTCGATCCCGGCAGGCCGCTCATCGCGTCCGCCGCATTGAGGAGCAGGTTGACCACCACCTGCTGCAGCTGCACCGCGTCGCCCCGCACTCGCGCGCCGGGCCGGAGTTCGTTCACCACCCTGGTCGTGACGCCCCGCACCGCGAGTTCCTGGCGCATGAGCTGGAGGGTATCGGCAACCACGGCATCGGGAGACAGGAGTTCGTCCGCCGATCGCTGCTTGAGCACGAACGCCCGGAGGCTTCGAATGACGCCGGCCGCGCGGTCGCTCTGGGTCACGATCGCGTCGAGCAATTCGCGCAGTGCCTCGTGGCCCTCGCCATGCAGCAGGTGACGCGCGGTCTGGGCACTCCCGACGACTGCCGTGAGCGGCTGGTTCAGTTCATGGGCGATTGACGTCGCCAGTTCGCCCGCCGTCGCCAGCCGGCTGACATGGGCCAGGTCACGCGCCGCGGCGGCCGCCTGCGCCTCCGCCTGCTCCCGCACCGAGATCTCGTGCTGCAGTACCCGCGCCCGCTCCCGGAGCCGCCGCGACAGCGCCAGAAACGCAAACCAGATCAGGCCAAGCCCGAGCAGGACGAACACGATGCGGGCGAGGGCCGTCTGCCACCAGGCCGGTACCACCGTCACCGGCAGTGCCAGCGGCGCGCTGCGCTCGACGCCATCCCGGCTCCGGCCGATCAGCTCAAAGGTGTATCGCCCCGGGGCAAGGCTCGCGTAGCGCGCCACGCGCGTGGTGCCGCTCTCGATCCAGTCGCGATCATGGCCCCGGAGGCGATAGCGGAAGCGCAGGTCGTCGGGCCCGCCGAAGGTCGGCGCCGTAAACCGGATCTCCAGCGCGTTCCCGCCAACCGGCACGACGACGGAGTCCGTCGTCGCCGTGCGCGCGCCGTCGATCCGCACGTCATCGATCCGCAGCCGGGGTCCCGTGGCGCCGCGGGGAAATCTTGGCAGGTCGACCGTTACCACACCGTCCACTGTGGCCACCCACAGCCGGTCCACGGTGCGATCGATCCACGCATTGGGGAAGCCGTTGTTGCCCTCCGGCACTCCATCGGGGAGGCCCAGCTCCACCGCCCCACGAACCGGTCGCCCTTCGTCAACCGCTGCCGACAACTCGCCCGGCGCCATCATCGTCAGGCCGCCATCGCCCAGGAACCAGAAACGGTCCGCCCGGTCGATCACGATCGCCGACAGTGCCTGCTCGAATCGCCGGCCACCCGGACGAAGCCGCTGCACCTGGCCGCCGGTTCCTCCGCGCAGTCGCGCCAGGCCGCCGCCATAGCTCGCGATCCAGAGGTCCCCGGAGCGGTCGTACGTGAGGCTCCGGATCAGGCCCGGCGGCATGCCCTCCTTCTTCCCCAGGCGCACATCAACCCGGCCGTTCACGAGATGCGTCAGCTCGCCCACCTGTCCCACCCACACCCCGGTCTCGTCCTCGATCATCGACCACACTTTGTGCGGTGAGAGCGTGGTATCGGGCAGCATGGTCGTCGCACCGTCGCTCGAGACGTATCCGACGGTGCCGAAGGTGGTCCCGTACCAGACTCGGCCCTCCCGGTCCTCGAGCATCGGGATGAACTCGTTCACGGGCGCGCCAGGCTGCCCTGCCATTTCCACCGAGTGCCCGGCGGTGTCCAGCCTGATCAGGCGGCCCACCTCGCCGATCCACAGGTTGTCGGCGCGATCGCGCAGCAGCCCGCGCACGCAATTCGAACTGAGGCCGAGTGAAGGAGGACGATAGACCTTCACCTCTCCCTCACGCCATTGCACCAGGCCACCGCAGCCACCACCCAGCCACAGGCCCCCGTGTCCGTCGGGAATCAGGTGATGCACCGGGCGGTCGGGAAGTCCGTCGGCCAGCGTAAGGCGCCCCACCAGCTGTGGACGGATGAGTCGTAGTCCCGCCCCATTGCTGCCCACCCAGATACTGCCATTGGCCCCGGCGAGCATGACGTTGGGCTCTGCCCCTTCCAGGTCCAGCGACCCGGTGAACGTTGTGTGCACGCGCCAGGAGGACCCGCTGTCGCGCGTCACCCTGAGACGGTGCACTCCATCACGATCGCCGAACCACAGGACGCTGTCACCTTCAGCCAGCAGGCTCCGCACTCGTGAGCGCGACGGGCGATCCCATACCATCCGCTCCAGCGCGCCCTGTGCTGACACCCTGACCACGCCACCGCAGGTGCCAACCCAGACGTCACCCCCACCCGCTGCCGCAAGCGACCAGACATTGACGCATGACAGCCCGGCGATTCGTTGCAGTCGCTGGCCGCCAGGTCCGAGCCGTGCCAGGCCGTTGGTCGTGCCGATCCACAGCGCACCAGTGTCATCGACCATCAGCGCCCCGATTTCACCGATGACGTTGTCGGGAACCGACGCAAGTTGTTGCCAGCGGTTCTCCGCATGCAGCCACAACTGTCCGAAATAGGCCATCCACACGGAGTCCGCCCCGCCCACCGCGAGGTGCAACGGTCGCGGCACCGGCGACGGCGTGGTGGGCGTGAGCCGGCCGTACTGGTCGAGTCGTGCGACACCCGAGTCCGCCCCCGCCACCCAGATCGTCCCGCTCGCGTCGGTCGTCATATCCGACACCATCTTGAACGGCTCCGCCATCGGTTCGCGCGGGTACGTCACGAAACTGTCGCCGTCGAAGCGCGCCAGTCCCGCAGAGGTGCCGACCCAGAGGTAGCCCTCCCGGTCGCGCGCCAATCCCCCGATGGAACTCTGCGGAAGCCCATCCGCCGTGGTCCACGACGACACGGAAAATCCCGTCGGTGGCGCTGCGATCTGCGCAGCCACCCGCGACGAGACAAGGACAAGAATGAGCGCGATGACGCGAACTGGAATCTTCAGGTGCCTCTCTGTTGCCTACCCGCCTTACCCGCCTTACCCGCCCTACCCGCCGTCTTCAAAACGTGTACGCAATCGAATACAGCAACTGGAACGTCCGGACGGTGAGGCCGACATCCACCGTCGCCGGAGGAATGCTGATCTGCGTCGTCGGGGATGCACCCGTCTGGAACCCGAGCCCTACTGCGCCGGACAGGCTCCCCACCGTGAACGACAACCCAGCCGTCCCGCCGACGAACGTCACCTGGCGGAACAACTGGTCCGGGTCCGACAGCGGCGACTGGTCGCTGTTGACACCCAGGTGCAGCTGCCAGCTTCGCGTAAGTGGAATGCGCATGCCGAAGGCAAGGTTCACCGCCGAGCGAAACGCCTGCGTCACTGGCGGGAGGACGACGGCATCGGTCTCCGGCGTGCCGCCTGCCTGCTGCGACAGTGCGATCCCGACGCTGTCACTGCGGTACAGGTCGAATGCGCCGATGCTCGAGTACCAGCGGACGTTGGCCTCGACCTCCACCTTGCCGATTCTCGCCGCCACGCCACCCTTGAGCGCGAACGGAAGCTTGTAGTCCATCCGCGCGCTCGGGTCCCGGAAGCTCAGTGTCGTGAAGCCATTCCCGGACGCGGTGTTCAGCTGGTCGCTGTAGAAACTGCTTCCCCACAACCGTGCCGTGCCGGTTTCTGCGGTGAGCCCGAGCGACACCGCCGGGATCGGGTCCCACTGCACCCCGCCGATCAGCCGGACCAGCCAGACGTTGCCGTCTGCCGCGAACGTGCGCGTGATCGTCGCCGCCTCGGTGGCATCGTACGACAGCGACGTGCTCTGCTGCTGCTGCAGGACGTTGACGATCGGCACCTGAAACCCGGCGCCGACCCGGAAACGCTTCGACACGTTGAGCCCGGCGGCGATGGAGGGGATCTGTGCCCTCAGCCGGACCTGCGTCCGGTAGTCGAGCGCGAGTTGCTGTCCTGCTACGGCGCCGGCCTCCGCGCCGGAGAGAATCCCCGGCTCCCATCCCAGTGGTGAGAACACCGAGAAGCCGAGCCGCCACTTCGTCGTCTTGATGACCGGGTTGGCAATGACTACACCAAGGAAGCCACCCAGGTTCACGATGCGGCTGCTGGAGACATCGGGACCCACACCCTTGAGGCCGAGCGAGGTCAGCTGGAACCCCGTCGAGCTGCCGTTGATCTCCGTACTCACTGCCGAGGCAAGACCCGCGGGGTTGTAGACGTTGGCGAGTGGCCCGCGCGCGCGCGCCACCACCGCACCCGACTCCAGTGCCTCGGTTTGTCCGATGCGGACGAGGTCGTAGTTGGGGATGATGATCCCCTCAGGCGGTGCGGTCAGGATCTGCGCCGAGAGTCTCGAGGCGATCGAGCATACCGCCAGCAGGGCCACAGCCAGGAGGCGCATGGGGAAGGGTCCAGGCAATTGGAATGGGGAAGAGCGGATCGAACCCGCGGTGCTGAACCCCTGAAGGTGGGGCGTTCAGGCCCGGCGCGTCAATTCCCTGTTCCCTGTTGCCTGTTCCCTGTCCCGCTGTGCCGTTCCCGCAGTTCCTAGAACGTATACGCGATCGAGTACAGCAGCTGGAACGTCTTCACCGTCAGCTTGGTGTCGACCTCTGTGGGCGAGATGCCCACCACCGTCGTCGGCGACTTGCCGGTCTGCAATCCCAGGCCAAAGGCCCCCGACAACCGCGCCGCCTTGAACGACACGCCCGCCGTTGCACCAATAAGGCTCACCTTGCGGAACATTTGCTCCGTGTCCGGCAGGGGCGACTGGTCGGTGCTGAAACCGAGGTGCAGCTGCCAGCTCTTGGACACCGGAATGCTGGCACCGATCGCCAGGTTGACCACCGACGTGAACGTCATCGTCACCGGTGCCAGCAGTACTGGCGAATGCTCCGGCACTCCTCCATCCATCTGGCGCAACCCGATCCCGGTGCTGTCGCTGGTGTACATGTCGAACTCGTTCACCTTGCCGTACCAGCGCGCGTCCGCCTCCAGCTGCACCTTGCCCAGCCTCAGCGCCGCCCCGCCCGACAACAGGAACGGGAGCTTGTACTCCAGCCGGGCATTCGGGTCGCGGAAGTTCAGTGCCTCGAATCCCGTGCCAAATGCCGTCGTGACCTGGTCGGAATAGAAGCTGCTGCCCCACAGGCGGGCCGTAGCCGTCTCGGCCATCAGGCCCAGCGACAGCTTCGATGACACATCCCACTGCGCGCCCAGCGTGCCGCGCACCAGCCAGGTGCTTCCGTCCACGGCGAATGCTCGCGTCACCGTCGAGGCCTCATTCGCATCACTCGCCAGGAAGGTCGTCTGCTGCTCCTGCTGGATGCTCACGATGGGAACCTGGAAGCCAACGCCAAGGCGAAACGACTTGGAAACGTTGATGCCGGCCGCCACCGACGGGATCTGCGCCCGCAGCCGCACCTGTGTGCGGTAATCCAGCGTCGCGTCCTGCCCGGAGACTTGCGCCGCCACGGCGCCTGACAGCGTGCCCGGCTCCCAGCCGAGCGGCGAGAAGATGGAGAAGCCCAGCCGCCACTTGCTCGACTTGATCACGGGGTTGGCGATGACGGCGCCCAGGAATCCGCCGAGGTTCGAGATGCGGCTGCTCCCGACATTCTTGCCCACGCCCTCGAGACCGAGGGTTACCGCCTGGTAGCCGGTGGAGCTGCCGTTGATTGCCGTCTTGTCGGCGGCGGCAAGGCCGGCCGGGTTGTAGACGTTCGCCAGCGGACCGGTGGCGCGCGCGACGACGGCGCCCGACTCGATCGCTTCAGTCTGGCCGATTCGCACCATGTCGTAGTTGGGGAGGATGATGCCCTTGGGCGGGGACGTCAGGACCTGCGCCGTCGCCGGTGTCCCGATCGCGAGCGACGCCAGGAGTAGGACAGCCAGTGCGCGCATGCGAAGCCTCGGGTTGGTGTGGAGAATGAAGGGGACTACCCGCTGATTGGCCTTCTCGTACCCCGCATCGGTTCGAGGGTTGCCGCCACGAACTCCCGGAACAGTGCCCGGGATGTGTCGTCGTGTGGCTCCAGCGATTCCGGGTGCCACTGCACCCCGAGCGCGAAGCCTTCGCCCGATCCCTCGATCGCCTCGATCAGCCCGTCGGGCGCATGCGCCGTGGCGGCGAGACCGGAACCCAGCCGCTGGATCCCCTGGTGATGCATGCTGTTCACCGGTGCCGACGACGCACCCACCAGCGCATGCAGCCGCGAGCCCGGCACCAGCTCCACCTCGTGCGCCAGGAAGTCGCGCGTATGCTCCGGCGGCTCGATAGTCGTGCTTCTGCGACCCGTACCGCTGCGCCGCGACATCCTGGAACAGCGTCCCGCCCGCGGCGATGTTCAGGATCTGCAGCCCGCGACAGAGACCCAGCACCGGCATCCCGTCCGCCAGCGCCCAGCGCGCGAGCTGCAGTTCCACCACGTCGCGCGGCGGGTCCGTGTCGGCGCAGCAACGCATGCCGCTCCTCGCCAAAGGTCGAGGGCTCGATGTCCACCCCGCCCGGCAGCAGCAGGCCATCCAGTCGCTCATAGAGTTCCCGCAGCACCGCCGGCTGGTCCGCCAGCAGCGGCAGCAGCACCGGTGCCGCCCCCGCCCGCACCAGCGCGTCGAGGTACATGCGGTTCATGATCCACGACGGCGGCATCGTTGGAGGAATCCCCTCCACCGCCTGCAGCGACTGCGTCGTCACACCGATCAATGGCTTGGAATGACTCATGTATGCTCGGTGCCCTCTCACAGTGACGACTGACGACTGACTCACGACTCACGACTGACGACTCACGACTCCTTCTTCCGTCTCCGCGATCAGCTGGTCCACCACCGAGTGCAGGTTCCCCGTCTGCTGGAACGTCCGCAGCTGCCGGTCGGCGCTCGTCCCCTCCGCCAGGATCTTGTACGCGTACTCCACTTCCTTCCGCGATCCCAGCTCGTCCACCACGTCGCCGATGAACCACTCGATCAGCTCGCGGATCAGGTCGCGCGCCGGCAGTTCCGCGCTGCTGCCCGAAGTCGATCAGCTTGCCGTCGAGGCCGTAGCGCACCGCGCGCCACTTGTTCTCCTCGATGAGCGCCGGCGCCGTACTGCCGGAACGTCATGTTGTCGCGCCGCAGCTTCCACAGCTTGGCGATGATCGCCTGGAAGATGGCCGCGATGCACACCGCCTCGTCCACCCGCGTGCACACGTCGCAGATGCGGAACTCGAGCGTCGGGTAGCTCCAGCTCGGCCGCACGTCCCACCAGATCTTGGACGCGTTCGGGATGCAGTTGGTGCTGACCATCCCGTCCACCAGCGTGGAGAACTCGTTCCACGACTCCATCGTGGGCGGAAGCCCGGTGCGCGGGAAGTTCCGGAAGACGACGCTCCGGTACGACTTCAGCCCCGTTTGCCGCCCCAGCCAGAACGGCGAGCTCGTCGACAGCGCCAGCACGTGCGGCAGCATGTAGCGCACCACGTTCATGCAGTCGATCAGGAACTCCCGGTCCTCGATGCCGATGTGGACGTGCGTGCCGAAGATCAGCAGCTGCTGCGCCAGGTCCTGCATGTCCTCCTGCACGCCGGCATAGCGCTCGAGCGGCGTGATCTCCTGCGTCATCCACGACGAGAACGGGTGCGTCCCGGCCGCGGCGATACGCAGGCCGTTCTTCCCCGCGAGCCCCATCACCAGGCCGCGGAGCCGGACCAGTTCCGCCCGCACCTCGGCCGGCGTGTGGCACACCTTCGTGCCCACCTCCACCATCGACTGGTGCAGTTCCGGCTTCACCTCGCCCAGCACCATGGAGTCTTCCTTCAGGATCTCCGTGATGTAGCTCTTGAGCTCCCGGGTGTCGGGATCGATGATCTGGTATTCCTCTTCGATGCCGATGGTCAGCGATGGTGGTTTCATGGGAGTCGGCAGTCGACAGTCGTCAGTCGTGAGAGAGTCGTGAGTCGCGAGAAAAGGCACCGCATAGCGGCCCCCCGGTGTGCACTGCGATCGTTCCGTTCGCTACTGTGCCCCATGGGAGATTTCCGCCGCCTGAAGGTCTGGCAACTCTCGACTCGAATGGTCGTGGAGTTGTATCGGGTCACTGGCACGCTTCCCGCGAGGCGAGATGTTTGGTCTTACCGCCCAGTGCCGCCGTGCCGCCGTATCCGTCGTCTCAAATATCGCTGAGGGCTCCGGCCGTGGCACCCCGGCCGAATTCCAGCGCTTCATCCTCATTGCGCGAGGCTCGCTGCACGAACTCCGTGCCCAAGTGCTACATTGCGCGAGAGCTCGACCTCATCAGCCAATCTGACCATCAACTGATGGACCAGCGGATCGACGAAATCAGCCGGATGCTGCACGCCCTCGCACGGAACCAATCACTCTCACCGGGCAGCTGACGACTGTCGACTCACTGACGACTGACGACTGACGACTGACGACCCTCTGCCGACTGACGACCCTACTGCCGACTCTCAACGACAAAAGTAGGAATCGTGCTCCCACCGCCCGCGGTGACATTGACCAACGCAGCCGTGGAGATCCTGCTAAGGCATCCATCAACATAGGCACCACCAAAGACGTACGGTGCCGTGTCCACGATCCTGTCACTGACGACTAGTTCACCATCGATCCAGGCCCCAAAAGCCTCGCTCGGCTGGTGAATTCGCTCCTGCACCACCGACGGCGCCTCGATCGCGGCCGCGAGCGCCCGCGCCCATACCGCGTCATCGACTTCCCAGCCGAGCACGATCCCCGTGCCGCCGTAGTCGTCGTTCGGCTTCAGCACGAACTGCGCGCGATGCCGCGCGACATGGTCCAGCAGGTCCACGTCCTTGCCCCGCCACGTCGTCGTCCGCGCTTCCACCACCCGCGTCCACGGAATGTGCGCCGCGATCGCCTGCTGCATCGGTGCATCGAACAGCGCCGCGTTCCGCTCGTCGCTCAGCACCGCCAGGCTCGCCTTCTTGTGGAGCACCTTGCAGCGGAACGGGTTCACCATCACCACCGCCCGCTCCCGCACCGCCCGCACCATCGGGTGATCCATCCCCTCGCGCCCCACCAGCTCGTGGATCAGCACCCGCTTGTAGATCAGGTCGATCACCGTGCCGCCGGCCCGGAGCTTCCCGCCGCTGTACTCCAGCTCGCGTGGGTCGGCGATCACGCACGTGAAGCCGAGCGACTCGAACCACGCCTTGAATGCCTGGAACTCGCTCTGCGTCGGTACCTCGTGCCAGTCGATGATCCCGATCACCGGCAGGTCGCGCCGCCCCGTCGCCGCATGGAAACATTCCAGCAGTGTCTGCAGCACCGACGGCCGGCTCGGCAGGGAGCGCACATCGTAGTGCCGGCGGAACGGCTTGAGCCCCGGCAGTGCCAGGAACAACTCGCTCAGCACGTCACCATACGCCGAGCCAGCCGGCGTCTCCGCGTTGTTCTCGGTGAACTTGAGCCCCGCCCCGTCTTCCGCGAAGAACGCATCGTAGCGGCCCAGCGGACTCGGCACCGGCAGGCCGTCATCATCGCCCAGCAGCGTCTTTTCCCAGTCGGTGAGCCGGAACTGCGCCAGCACGTCGGGACGCGCCATCGCCGCCTCGTGCGCCCGCGTGAACGCCCGGCCGATGGCCGCACCCGCCTGCTGGATCTGCCGGTAGGCGTCACGCGTCAGGAAGCGCGGGCGCACCACCGTGCAGAGCGGGCGCGACCCGAACATCATCTTCCGGTCGGCCAGTCGCGCCGACAGCCACGCCTCCGACTCTTCCGCGAGTGCCGGCGTCAGGCCATCGTGATAGCGCGCGATCGCGTCCCCGAGCTCGGGCGTCACCTGCGTGCGCTCCGGCTCAGCGCGCTACCCGCCCGCCGAGGAACTGGTTCCAGCGCTTCGGCGCCGCCCGCGGCGGCTCCTTCGCCAGGCGGATCACCATGTCCGCCATGTGCGTCACCACCCACTGGAAGTACTCCGGCGTGAGGCTGTTGATGTCCATGTCCGGCGCCGGGTTCATGAAGTCGATCGCGTACGGCACCCCATCCTTCACTGCCCATTCGATCGAGTTCATGTCGTAGCCCAGCGCCTGCACCAGCGTCAGCGAGTCCTTCACGATCCGGTCGTGGAGCGCCGGTGCCAGGTGCCCCTCCTCCACGATGTACTTCCGCTCCCGCGGGTCGTACTTCATCGGCAGGATGTCCTGCTGCCCCAGGCACATGCAGCGGATGAACTGCTCCCAGTGCACGAACTCCTGCAGCACCATGCTCAGGAGCCCCGACTGGTCGTAGTCGCGGATCAGCTCGTCCTTGGTCTTGCAGATGTACACGTCGCGCCACCCGCCGCCATGCGCATCCTTGAGCACGCACGGCAGCCCGATGTGCTTCACGATCGCGTCCCAGTCGAGCGGATACTCCAGGTTGCGCAGGCTCTCGTCGTGCTTGATCCCCGCGACGTACGCCTTGTTCGGCAGCACCACCGTCTTCGGGTGCGCAATGCCGAGCGACGTCGCCAGCGCGGCACCGAAGAACTTGTCGTCCGCGGTCCACATGAACGGGATTGTTCACCACCGTCGTGCCCTGCAGCACCGCCTGCTTCAGGAACGAGCGGTACATCGGCACTTCATGCGAGATCCGGTCGATGATCACCCGCCACGGACACGGACCGTCCATCCTCGGCGCGCCGAGCTTGACGTACTCGACCACCACGCCGGCATCGCGCTTTGCTACTTCGGCGATGAATGCCGGTGGGAAGGACCACTCGCGGCCTACCATCAATCCGACCTTGATCGGTTCACTCATTGCTCATGTCTCCAATGGTCGTCAGTCGGCAGTCGTCAGGGAGTCGTCAGCCATCGGCGAATCAGCTCACGACTGTCGACTTACGTCGACGACTGCCGACTGCGCCTAGTCGCTCCCGCCTATATACGTCTTGATCATCTTTTCCCAATACGGCCAGTCATGCGCATGACCGTCCCACACCCGGAGCGCATTCCCGATCCCCTTGTCCCACAGCATCGCGGAGAAATCGACGTTGTTCTGGTAGGATGGGTCGCCCCGGCCGATCGCGAAGATGATGTCCATGCGACGGAGCGCCTCGAGCCGCGAGGCCTCCCATTCGTGCCGGATGAAGTCGAACGGGTTGGCCGCGTACACGTTCGCGTCCGAGTACCCGTCCGTCATGTGCTTCACGTCGTAGAGCCCGCTCATCCCGATCATCCGGTTCACCGCTTCCGGGTGACGGAACGCGAACGTCGCCGCGTGGTATGCGCCGAAGCTCGCCCCGGTCGCGATCACGAATGGGTTGCTGTTCCGCGACTGCGAGAACGGCAGCACTTCCTGGTGCACATACGCGTCGTACTGCAGGTGGCGCCACGCCCGGGCGCCCGGGTGCAGCTGCTTTCCGTACCAGCTCTCGTCGTGCACCTGGTCCAGGAAGTACATCTGGATCCAGCCGTTCTCGAGGTGCTCCGAGAGCACCTCCGGCATCCGCCGGTCGGGCCACTCGCGCCACGTCCCCATCGTCGTGGGGAACACGATGACCCGCGCGCCGGCGTGGCCCCACACGTCGAGGTGCATCTCGCGGTTCGAGCTGCGAGCTGTGCCAGTGGTGATGCTCGTGAAGCACGTGAGGTCAGGTCCCCAGGAGGAACGGAAGCGCATCGCGGAAGCGGCCGCCCCACCGTGACTCATGGTGGTCGGCGCCCTCTTCCTCGACATAGCGCAGGGTGTCGTCCAGACGGTAGCCACGCGCGACCAGCTGGTCGCGGAGCCGGCGCACATCCGCCAGTTCGTCGGGGCCTTCCTCGATGCCGACATCGAGATAAATCCGGCCACCGACCGCTGGTGCGTCGGTAATGTACCGATGGATTGCCCCGTCGGCGAACCAGAGCGCGGGGCTCAGCACCGCCGACGCCCCGAAGATATCCGGGCGCCGGAAGTGCGCGTAGATGCTCAGCAGTCCGCCCAGCGAGCTCCCCGCGATCGACGTGAATTCCCGCCCCGGCAGCGTGGGAAAATGGGAGTCGATCAACGGCTTGAGCACATCGGCAAGGAAGGTGAGGTACGCGTCGGCGGCACCGCCGCCCCGCACCGTGTCCTCGAACGGCGTGTATTCGTTGACCCGCCGCTCCCGCCCGTTCGGCACCGCCACGACGATCGCGTGCCGGCCGAGTCGCGCATGGTGCGCCAGCGTCGGCCCTAGCTGCCAGTCCCCGGCGAAGCTCGTCTCCGGGTCGAACAGGTTCTGGCCATCGTGCATATAGAGCACACGAAAACGCCGCCCCGGGATCCGCACCGCGGCCGGCGGCAGCGCCACAATGACGTCGCGTCCCCCACCCAGCGCCGGATGCTCCACACCATCCAGGTGCAGTAACTCCGGAGCATCAGCGCCTTCGTCATCCAGCAACGGCAAGGGATAAGGACGCGGGATTTTTTCGTTCAAGTCCTCACGTCCTTGGTCTTCACGTCCTCACGCCTTCACGTCTTCCATCACGGACAGGGAGGGATTCGAACCCTCGATACGGTTTGAGCCGTATACACACTTTCCAGGCGTGCGCCTTGAGCCACTCGGCCACCTGTCCAAGGTTGTTGCGGGGGAAGAAGTTAGACCCGCCCATCCCCCCAGTCAACGCACAGAAGCAGTCGGCAGTCGTCTGTCGGCAGTCGGCAGAAAGTCGTCGGCTGATGACTGCTCACTCCCTGACGACTGCCGACTGCCGACTGCCGACTCATTTCTCGCCACTGTCCCCTTCCTCTACACCTCGCCACCCCACAATCGGCACATCAATTGACTTACCTCGACCCAAATGCCGCCTTCGCGAGCGGCAACCGTCCACTTTCGCGTCACACGCTCGACCCTTTAGGAGATCGACCCCATGCGCAGCACCCGCAGCCTGCTCGCCCTCGCCGCCCTTGCCCTGACCGCCAATACGGCGTCGGCCCAGGTCGGCCTCCTGTCGAATGCCGCGCCGAGTACGGTTCTGCTCAACGCGACCCAGAGCTCGACTCTGACGCTCAGCACCAGCGTCGGCTCGACTACGATCGCCGCCATCAACGCCGGCACCACGACCGACTTCCCGTCACTCAACGTCACCGCGGCGTGGAACCTGACCGCAGGCGCCAACATCGTCCTCGTCGGCTGGTTCGCCACGCCGGCTTCGGCGCTGACCGGTCCCGGCGGCAACATCGCCTCCGCACGGGTGCTCGGTCGCACCGGCGTCGCCGCCTACGTCCCGTTCACCGGCAACGCTGTCGCCGGCCAGGGCGTGGCCTCCGGTACCGCCCAGCTCTGGAGCGTCGCCGCGACGCCGCTCAACAGCACCGCGACCACGAACCTCGATCTCCGGCTCGACTACACCAGCCAGCTTCCGCCCAATGCCGGCACCTACACCGGCACGCTCAACCTTCGCGCTGTCGTTCAGTAACCAACAGGAGCCATTGAAATGAATCGGATGATCAAGCAGGTCCTGATGGTTGGTGCGCTGGCCCTCGTGGCCGGCACAGCGCAGGCCCAGGTCGGTCTCGGCTCGAACACTGCGACCGTCGTGCTCAATGCCACCCAGGCCTCGACGCTGACGCTGAGCGCCAGCGCCGCGTCGGTCACCATGCCGGCCATCGGCGCGGGCGTCCTGACGCAGTTCCCAGGACTGAACGTCACCACGACGTGGAACCTCACCGCTGGCACCACGATCCGCCTTGTCGGCTGGTTCGCGGCGCCGGCCACCGCCCTCACCAGCGGCGCCAACAACATTGCCTCCGCCCGGGTGGTAGGTCGCACCGGCGTTGCGGCCTTCGCCCCCTTCACTGCTGCCGCCGTGGCCGGTGTGGGTGTCGCGGGTGCGTCGCTGCAGCTCTGGAGCGTGAACGCCACCCCACTCAATGGAACCGCGACCACCAACCTCGACCTTGGGCTCGATTTCACGGGCCAGCCGACGCCCAACGCCGGCGTCTACACCGGCACGCTCAACCTCCGCGCCATCGTTCAGTAAGCGATAGCGGATCGTCGACATGCGGTTCCGTCGATCGTACCTCGCGAGCGGCATGGCCCTGGCCCTGCTGCTCGCAAGTGCGTTCGGCCGCCCCGCCGTGGCCCAGACCGGCACCTTGGGCGCACCGGTCCCCATTACCCTCGCCGCCACTGCCGCCGACCGGCTGGTGGTGGTGGTGATGTCGGGCGCCACCCAGACGATTCTCAACCTCACGCCCAACGCCATCAACCAATTCCCCACTCCGGTGCAGATCTACACCGAGTGGAACCTCCCCTTCTTCTTCGGTGGCACGCTGTCCCTGGTGGCGTACTTCAGCAACCCGACCCAGGCCCTTACCACCGGCAGTGCGAACATTCCGTCGTCGCGGGTCGAGGGACGTACCTCGGGGAGCGACCCTTCCCTGCTGACGACATGGACCCCCTTCAACGGCAATGCCGTCGGAGGCACCGGCACGGCGGGCGGCACTCAGGCGCTGTGGGAGTGGAACGCCCTCTGCGGTCTCGGCATCTTCTGTCGCCAGGGTGATCGCACCGACCAGCTCGACCTTCGCCTCAACCTCGTGGGCTACCCCACGTCGGCCGGCACCTATGCCGGCGTCCTCAACATCCGTGCGGTGATTTACTAGCCACCGCCCCGGCACGGTGGCGCCGCGTACGACGACGGGGCTATCGTTGCCGCGTCATCGACCGGAGAGCATCGCAGGTGAAGCAACTCGTCTCGGCCATCCCGATCCTTCTGCTGCTCGCAGCCGCACCCACTCCGGTCGCGGCGCAATCCATCAGCCCGCCCATCTCCGAGTACCGGGGATTGAAGGCGCGCGGCTCCTTCATCGTCACCAACCAGACGCTCTTCCCCCTGACCGTCGTGCTGCAGCCCAAGGGCTTCAAGGTCACGGAGGACGGCGATCTCTACGACGTGCCGCTCGACACGAACGCCGTGAAGCTCCGGCTCTCGGCCATGAGCTTCCGGCTGCAGCCACGCCAGGCCTATACCGTTTTCTATGAGGCCTCGACCGACACCGTCCCCTACTGGTTCAATGTCTGGAGCGGCATCACCGGGTCCAAGACCGAGTCCGGCATCAACCTGCGGATCGAGCTGCCCCACGTCGTCTACCTCTACCAGAAGCAGAAGCTCACCGCCGGCGACATCACCATTCGCTCGGTGCGCTATCGCCCCGCCGAGAAGCAGGTCATTGTCGAGTTCGCCAACAGCAGCCCTCGGCTTGGCCGGGTGCAGAGCGTTGTCGCCAGCGCCGAGCGGGTGAGGAACCAGGAAGCCGCCGGCTTCCCGCTATTCCCCGAGAGCATCCGCCGCATGCGCATGCCCTGGGCCGATTCCCTGCCCCCGCAGCGAATCGAGGTGCGCTTCGATGGCTTCCGCCTGAACAGCACCGACATTGTCGTCGACACCACCGCCGCCCCGCCACCCGCCCCCGCTGACTCGGCGCCGCCCGCCGCCGCACAGCCGGCGGAGACGCGTGATTCCAGCGCGACGCGCTAGCGCCACGCGAGCCCTCGCGGCCCTCCTGGTGGTACTGTCGGCAGGAGCGACGCGAGCGGTCGGACAAACGGTGGTCGAGCTGCAGGCGGGCGGTACGTCGCTCTACGACAGCTACGGCGGCTCGGTGCACTTCTACACCTCGAACTACACCGGCTGGCTCGGCGTCGGCTACCAGGATGGCTTCAAGCTCGGCGCCGCCGTCCAGACCTCGTTCCACCAGGATTCGCTGCGCATCGGCTCCAGCGTCCTGCTGCAGCGCTACGCCACCGACCTCTTCAGCATCGGCATCAACGTCCTCACCCAGGACATCAGGTACACCTGGGTGCGGAAGCGTACTGTTGTCATGGCGGCCGCCGGCTCGGCCGCCGCCGCCTACGGCTCGCAGTTCTTCCAGGCCTACTCCTTCGATGCACCCTTCGGCGCCCTCAGCGCCCGGCACCAGGCCAGCCGCCTGGTGAACCTCGGCTTTGATGGCGTCATCGCCGCGCGGCAAACCGCCATCGGCAGCGTGGCCTACTTCCCCAGGGTCAACCTCGGCCTCGCCGCCAGCGGCGGTATCGGCAGCAATGCTCCCTACGGCGCCGTGGCCCTCGAGTACAAGACCCGCACCGTCTCCGTCCGTACCTCCTACGTTGGAATGGGAGACAACTTCCGTCGCGCCGACCTCCCCTATCCCGAGCAGACCGAGGCGTACAAGGAAAACATCCAGGTCGATTGGATGCCGTGGAACCAGGTTTCCCTCGGCGTGGCGCGACAGAACTTCCTTCAGGGCGCTACCGACAGCACGCCAGTCGATCAGCGCCACCGGCAACACCGCCTACGGCGGCATCACTCGCTTCGGCGTGCGGGCCCAGGCGGGCGTCTACGACTCGCACTCCGAGGGCATCAGCAACCTCAGCACCTATCTCGCCCTGGGCTATTCCTTCGGCCAGTGGGTGGACGCCGAGCTCTTCCTGCTGCAGAGCCGTCCCTCGGTGGGACCCAACACCAGCACCCCGATCATCAGCCTGCGCGAGCACCTCTCCCGTCGCCTCTCGCTCATGCAGATGATCTCGTTCAACAACGGGAAGCCCACGTTCCAGTTCGGCGGCGACCTCATGACGTCGATCGGCGACCTCAGTGTGTCGTACCAGATCGTCCAGCAGCCCTTCCAGCCACTCAACCCGTTCAAGAGCGTCCTGAGCCTCACCGCGCGACTCCAGCTGGGGCGCTATTCCACCAGCGTCAACACCGTCATCCAGCCCGATGGTCGGGTCGACTACCTCGCCACCGCCTCCACCTTCCTCTATATGAGCCAGTTCGGCGGCATGCAGCCCAACCTCATCTCCCCCCAGATCGGTAAGTTCGTGATCACCGGGCGGGTGGTGGACGAGCAGGGGCAGCCGGTTGACGGGGCCGCGATCGACTTTGACGGCAACATCACCTTCACCAACCCCGAGGGGCAGTTCCTCATCCGTCTCGGCCGCCCCCGGGACTACAAGGTGACGGTCATGTTCAGCGAGTTCCTTGCCCCCGGCCGCTGGCAGGTTGTCAGCGCCCCCGCCAGCCTCCGAGCCACGTCGGAGGACCGGGCCACGAGCACCGACATCGTGCTCCATCGGGTGATTGATCCGGTGGTCCCGCCCCCCACCGATTCCATCGCTCCTGCGCCGGCCGATTCGATCACGCGCTGACTGACAGGTCTTGCAGGTCCGAACTCGAGCCCTGAATTGGCGGCGCTTCCGCTCGATCACCGCGTCGTCACCTTCACAACTAGCAATTAGCATTCATTACGTATTGTTAATTAGTTAACTAATGCAATAAAAGCATTTACATACGGTATTCTAAGGTCCAATATTAGCTGCAACCTATGGTAATTCAGCCTCAATTCGGCGTTTGGCCTGCAACCTGCTTCATCACCTCCCGTCAACCAATCACCACCCGCGACTGCACGGCGTTCAGGAGTGACTACGATGAGATCACCCATGGTCGTCGACGTGTTCAAGGAGCAGCTGGCCACCATCATGGAGTGGCATCGCCGCGACCTCCCGAGCTTCAAGTGGGGGGTGGTGTTGCACCGTCGGAATGAGCGCGGCCGGATCCGTTTCGGCGCCGTCACCTCGGGTGGCGAGAGCCTGGTCCTCACCAGCGAACTCCTCGACGAACTGAGCCGCATGTCCTGCTGGCTGGATGGTGCCGTCCGGGTCCGCCTGGAGTGCCGCAGCACCGCCGAGCTGCCAGCCGAATGGGCGGCCATCGACCGCCCCGACCGTGCCGCACTGGTGAGGAGCCTGGCCGTCTATTTCGATCCCGGCGCCACCGGCCCCGATGCCGCGCTCTTTGCCGCCATGGCCGGCGAACTGACCCCCGAATCCTGCCCCACTGAACTTTTCGTTCTTACTCGGCGACGCCCACCCACTTGGCCCGCGTAGGCCCATCGCGTGACAGACTGAGTAGAACAGTAGGGAAGGACGGAATCCTCGGATTCCGTCCTTCTCTCTTTCCCCCACCCGCCTCTCTCACTTCCCCGCCTTCCCCGTCCTCCCCGCCCTCCCCGCCCTCCCCAAACCAAGGTTCAATTGCGCCCCGGACTACCGGACCCTAGCCTGCACCCCGGGTCCGGCCAGGGCCTGATACCCCCCGATCCTCACTGCCTGAAAGACGCTGCATGAAGACCGTGCCCCGGATGCTGCTGTCCCTTGGCTTGGCGCTCACCGCGTGCGCCAGGCCCGAGCCGGCGTCACCCGCCGACACCATCTACTTCGGGGGAGACATCGTCACCATCAACGACGACCAGCCCACCGTCGAGGCCATCGCCGTCAAGGACGGAAAGATCCGTGCAGTCGGCACCCGCATTGACCTGGAGCGCTCCTACATGGGCAAGGCGACCACAATGGTCGACCTCGGCGGGCAAGACCCTGCTCCCCGGTTTCCTCGACCCGCACAGCCACTACATCAACTCGCTTACGATGGCCAATCAGGTCAACGTCTTCGCCCCGCCCGCAGGGCCAGGCAAGGACGTCGACGCAATCGTGGCCGAGCTGGTGAAGTTCCGTGATGCGCGGAAGATCCCCGCAGGCGCGACGATCATGGCCTATGGCTATGACGAGACCAGCATGCCGGGTGGTCGCACTCTGACTCGGGACGACCTCGACAAGGACTTCCCCGACAACCCGGTAATGGTCGGGCATACCTCGCTGCACGGAGCGGTCCTCAACTCGGCGGCCTTCAGGAAGTACGGCATCTCGGCGGCGACAAAGACTCCGCCCGGAGGCATCATCGTGCGGAAGAAGGGTTCGAATGAGCCCGAGGGCCTCGTCATGGAGACGGCCTGGCTGCCGATCTTCGCGTCGCTGCCCAAGCCCACCCCCGAGCAGGAAGTCGAGTGGAGCAAGGCGGGACAGATGCTCTACGCTGCCGCTGGCGTGACCACGGCGCAGGAAGGGGCCACCCACGCGTCTGATGTCGCCCTCATGCAGCGCGCCGCGGCGGGCGGCGCCACCATCATCGATGTGGTGTCGTACCCATTCATTCTCGACCTCGATGCCGTGCTCAAGGACAACCCCGCAAGCACCTTTGGGGTGTACAAGAACCACCTCAAGCTGGGCGGCGTGAAGGTCACGCTCGACGGCTCACCACAGGGCCGCACGGCGTTTTTCACCAAGCCATACCTTGTCGACGGGCCGAATGGCCAGAAGAACTGGAGGGGCGAGCTCCCCTTTCCCCAGGACACTGTCAACGCGTGGTTCAAGCGAGTGTATGGCCTGGGGCTGCAGCTCTACGTGCATGGCAACGGCGATGCCGCGCTCGACGTCCTGCTCAAGGCACATGAGTCTGCCGCTGCGGGCAGCCTCGACAAGGATCGGCGCACCACCGTCATCCACTCCCAGTTCGTCCGGCTGGACCAGCTCGACAAGTATGTCCAGTACAAGTTCATCCCGTCGTTCTTCACCGAGCACACCTTCTACTTCGGTGACACGCACGTGCGGCAACTGGGTGAGGAGCGCGCGTTCTTCCTGAGCCCGATGCGCACCGCGATCGACAAGGGCCTGCGCCCCACCAACCACACCGACTTCAATGTTGCGCCGATTGACCAGATGGTGGTGGTGTGGAGCGCGGTGAATCGGGTGTCACGGAATGGCGTCGTCATCGGGCCCGACCAGCGCATCACGCCGCTCGAGGCGCTCAAGGCGATCACCATCAATGCGGCGTATCAGTATTTCGAGGAGAACTCGAAGGGTTCCATCGAGCCCGGCAAGCTCGCGGACCTGGTGATCCTCGACCAGGATCCGCTCAAGGTGGATCCGATGGCCATCAAGGACATCAAGGTGGTGGCAACGATCAAGGAAGGGAAGACGATTTACCAGGCACACTGACGGCGCGAGGGGGCGGAAAATGAACTGGGTCCTGGGGAGGGTGGGGCTGGCGACGATCATCCTGGCATCTGGGTGCGGCGCGCCCGAACCCGCCGTGCCGGCCGACGCCATCTATGCCGGCGGCGACATCATCACCATGGATGGTGACACCGCCGCGTACGCGGAGGCCGTGGCGGTCACCGGCGGCAAGATCTCGTTCGTCGGGAGCAAGGCCGACGCAGACAAGCTGAAGGGCCGCGCCACCGTCGTGCACGACCTCAAGGGTCGAACCCTCATCCCCGGGCTCGTCGACGGGCACGCCCACTTCACCGGCTTCGGCGCCCAGGCGGTGGCGGCCAATCTCCTGGCGTCCCCCGACGGCGACGCCAACAGCATCGATGACATCGTGCGGATCCTCAAGGAGTGGCAGGCAACCGCCGACACCAGCATGACCAACGGCTGGATCCTCGGCATGGGATACGATGACGCCGTGCTCAAGGAGGGCCGGCACCCGACGAAGGAGGACCTCGACAAGGTCTCGACCGATGTCCCGGTCGTCATCATGCACATCTCGGGGCACTTCGCCGTCCTCAACAGCAAGGCGCTCGAGCTGAGCAAGGTCACCGCGGCATCGCCCGATCCCGCCGGCGGCATCATCCGGCGAATGCCGGGGTCGAAGGTGCCGAACGGCGTGCTGGAGGAAATGGCCGCCATTCCCGTCATCTTCGTCCGGTTCGCTCCCCAGACCCCGAAGCAGGCGGACTATCTTCCTGGACAAGGGGCAGGCGCTCGCCGATGTCGTTCGGCTACACCACCGCGCAGGAAGGCCGCGCAATGGCCAACCACGAGCAACTGGTGCAGTACGCTGAATCAGGTCGCCTGAAGATCGACGTTGTGAGCTACATCGACTACTCCGTTCGACAAGTACATGCGCACGCCGTGGTACAGTCGCGACTACAAGGACCACTATCGCATCGGCGGGCTGAAGCTCACCCTCGACGGATCACCCCAGGGCCGCACCGCCTGGCGAACGATTCCCTACCTCATTCCGCCGGACGGCCAGAAGGCGGGATACAAGGGCTATCCCGCTATCCCCGACAGCAAGAAGGTCCAGGCCATCGTTGACACCGCCTTCGCCAACAACTGGCAGTTGCTGACGCACGCCAACGGCGACGCCGCCATCGACCAGTTGATCAATGCCTTTCGGCCGGCCATCGAGAAGTACGGCAACAACGACCGGCGGAACGTGCTCATTCACGGGCAGTTCCTCCGCGAGGACCAGCTGGACACGCTGGAGCGCATGAAGGTCATCCCTTCGCTCTTCCCCATGCACACCTTCTACTGGGGCGACTGGTACCGGAAGATCATCGGTGATTCCGCTGCCATGCGGATCAGCCCGATCAATTCAGCCGTAAAGCGCGGCATGATGCCCACCAGCCATACCGATGCACCGGTGGCTCTCCCCAACCTGATGGTCGTCATGTGGGCCACGGTGAACCGGGTGTCGCGTAGTGGCACCGTCATCGGTCCGGATGAGCGCCTCACACCATACCAGGCGCTGCAGACGATGACCATCTGGGGGGCGCATCAGCACTTCGAGGAACAGCGGAAGGGATCGCTCACGGTCGGGAAGCTGGCGGACCTGGTGGTGCTGTCGGAGAATCCGCTGAAGATCGACCCGATGACCATCAAGGACATCAAGGTCATGGAGACGATCAAGGAGGGGCAGACCGTTTACTCCCGCAGCGCATCGCCGGCCCCGTGAGCCGATGCGGCGCGGCCGTGGCCGCTGCGCTGCTGGCCGTCGTCTCTCCCGCCCGGGCTCAGGACACGGCCGCCGTGGCGCAACACCACGCGGTCGCATCCGGGCATGAAGCCGGAAGCGGCCACGGCATGGCAGGTACTCATCGGATCACGCTGGGTCTCGGCCATACGCACATCTCACAGGGTCTCGTGGAAGGCGATACGAAGTGGCTGGCCACCGCGTCGTGGTCGCTGAACTACGACTACTGGCTGGCGAATCGGTGGGCGGTCGGCCTGCAGAACGACCTGATCCTGGAACAGTTCGTCATCGAACATGGCCACGACGAGCAACTCGAGCGCAGCTACCCCTTGTCCGTGGTGCCGGTCGTGCTCTTCAAGCCCGTCCCGCTCCTGTCGCTCGTCGGCGGTGTGGGCGTGGAATACGCCTCCGGAGAGGCGATCGGCCTGACCCGACTTGGCGCAGAAGTGGGCTGGCATGTGGGACGGCACTGGGAGGTGGGCGGTGCGGTCGTCTGGGACGACAAGTGGGGCTACTACAACTCGTGGGGCATCGCGTTCACCGTGAGCTGGCTGTCAGCCGGCGAGTAGGCGCCTCCCCGTCCTCCCCGTCCTCCCCGCCCTCACAGCTCCTCCACCGCCTCCGGATTCGTCACCTCCGGCGGCGGCCGGTCGAACAGGACCCGCAGCCGGAGTCCCAGCAGTTCCGGCCGGCTCAGCGCCGTCGCGCTCCTTCATGACCCGCATGAGCAGCACCGGGTCGTCGGTGATGATGTTGTCCACCCCGCGCTCGATCATGCGCATCATCACGTCCGGCTTGTTGACCGTCCAGACGTGAACTTCCTTGCCCGGCCGCATGCGCCTGCCGGATCAGTGACGACGTCGCCTTCGCCGAATTGAGGCTCAGGAAGTCGGCCTCGGTCTTGACCACGTTGCCCACCGCCGCCGTCACGATGTGACCGGTCTTGATGCTCGGCTCGATGCGCTCCACCTGCTTGAGCGCCCCGTAGTCGAGCGACGTGATCACCACCTGGTCCAGGAAGTCCTTGCGCCGCAGCAGCTCGATCACCGCCGGCGCCAGCGTCGAGTCCGGCACGTTGTACTTGAGCTCGATGTTGATCTTCATCTGGCCCCGCACCAGGTCGATCACCTCCTCGAGCGTCGGCGCATGCTCTCCCGTGAACTTCGGGTCGTACTTCCGCCCGATGTCGATCGTCGCAACCTCGGCCCCGGTCAGCGCGGCGATCTTCCGCGGATCGCCGCCCATCCGCATGAAGTCGGCGTCGTGCAGCACCACGATCTCGCCATCCTTCGTGTGCTGCACGTCGAGCTCGATGTAGTTCGCCCCCGCCTCCATCGCTGCCTTGAATGCCGCCAGCGTGTTCTCGGGATTGGTCACCTTGGCGCCACGGTGCGCCGTCACCGCCACGACCCGCTCCAGGTCGAGCCGCGACGCCACGAACCAGGCGACGCCGTGAGCGACAGCGGCCAGGAGCGCCAGCGACGCGAGGATGACGCGGCGCGCCATCGGCCGGGCGAGCTGTTCACCAATCTCGAGCGTCGCCGGTACCCGCCACTTCGCCGCATCCACCTGTTCCGCGTACATGCGCGTCACCAGGAACTGCTGGCCGGCGAGGTGCACCGCGCTGTACAGGAAGCTGCCCACCCCCGCCATGATCACGTACAGCGCCACCAGCGGCAGCACCCGGCGCACATCGATGCCCGCCCACTCGAGCCCCGCATCGGAGATCGGCCGGGCCGCCCAGGTGATCGCCAGCGCCACCGCCGTCACCAGCAGCCACCACAGCACCAGCGGCGGCACGATCTGGCGGAGCTGCCCGCGCGTCATCTCCGCGCTGTCCCGGAGCGCCTGCACCGGCCTGCACGCCCTTGTACGTGAGGATCGGGATCGCGAAGAGCCACCGGGCCAGTTGCCACACGGCCACCAGCGCGTAGCCGGCGCCCAGGACCACCGCCAGCACCTTGGCGCGCTGCCACTCCGGTGGATGCTCGGCGAGGTAGAAGTTGATGTCGTGCCCGCGCAGCATCGTGAACCACACCAGCCCGGCACCCGCCAGGAACGGCAGCGCCAGCAGCACCAGCTCGCAGGAACACCCGCGCCGACAGCACCATCAGCCAGGGAAGCTTCCGGACCAGGAAGGCGATCGTCGAGGAAACCGTCACCGGCCGCCGCGCCACGGCGTGGCCCGCGATCCAGTTCTGTCCGGCGAATTCGGCGAGCAGGAGGGTGATGGTGAGCGCCGCGACCACCACGATGAAGGCGATCCCGATGGGCGAGAGCCCGAATGCCACCATGTCGTAGTTGCTGATGACCGGGCCGCCCGATGCCCGCACGAGGAGCCGTCCCACCCCCGCGATCAGGGGGGTCAGGATGGCGACGCCGAGCAGCTGGAGGACGAGGTGAAAACCGAGCGACGGCCGCCAGTGAAAGCGGAAGTCCTCCCAGGTGCGGCGCATCAGGCCATCGGTCATGGCGTAAGCTACCTCGTGCGGCACCCAATGTTTCAGGAAATGAAAGAGGGGGACCGGCAATCGCCTTCCCCGCCCTCCCCGCCCTCCCCGTCTTCCCCGCCCTCACTACTCCAGAAAGAGCATGTCCTGATACGTCGGCAAGCGGCCACAACTCCGACGACACCCACGTCTCCAGCGTATCCACCGCCTCGCGCAACTCCGCCATCGCAGGCCGGACGTCGCTCTTGATCTGCTGCGCGTGCTTGTACGGGTCGTCGCTGTGGTGGCCCGCCGCCTTCTCCAGCTTCGCCGTCGCCTTCCGGAGTGAGCTGACCAGGCCCGCGAACTCTTCCAGAGCCTTCTTCTGCTCCGGCGACTTCATCCCCGCCGCCTCCAGCCCGCTCAGTGCCCCAGCCAGCAGCTCCTGGTGCTGCAGTGCCGCAGGAAGGACCATCGTGCGGGCGATGTTCACCGCCGTGTCCGCCTCGATGCCCATCTGCTTCACGTACTTCTCCACCGAGATGTGGAACCGCGAGTCCACCTCGGCCTTGTTCAGCACCCCGTACGCCTTGAACAGGTCGACCGTCTTCTTCGACTTGAGGATCGGGAACGCCGCCACCGAGTCGGCCATGATCGGCAGCCCGCGCTTCGCCGCTTCCTTGTGCCAGTCGCTCGAGTAGTTGTCGCCGTCGAAGATGACCCGCTTGTGCTCCTTGAGCTCCTTCTTGAGGATCTTGAGCACCGCATCCTGCAGCTTGGCCGGTGAGGGATTGGTTCCCGCCGCCTTCTCCAGCTCCGTCGCGATGTAGTCCAGCGACTCCGCCACGATCGTGTTCAGCACCGTGTTGGGCCACGCGATGCTCGCACTCGAGCCCACCGCGCGGAACTCGAACTTGTTCCCCGTGAACGCGAACGGGCTGGTCCGGTTGCGGTCGCCCGAGTGACGCGGCAGCTGCGGCAGTGTCCGCGCCCCCAGGTCCAGCGTGCCGCCGCGGATCGTGCGCTTGGGCAACCCCTGCTCCACCTGCGCCAGGATGTCCGACAGCATGGTCGCCCATGAAGATCGAGATGATCGCCGGCGGGGCCTCGTTGGCACCCAGGCGGTGATCGTTGGCCGCCGAGGCGATCGACGCCCGCAGCAGGTCGGCATGCAGGTCCACCGCCCGGACGACCGCCACCAGGAACACCAGGAACTGCAGGTTGCGTGTGCGTGTCGTCCTGCGGGTCCAGCAGGTTGACGCCCGTGTCCGTCGACATCGACCAGTTGTTGTGCTTGCCCGAGCCGTTGATCCCCGCAAACGGCTTCTCGTGGATCAGCGCCGCGAGGTCGTGCCGCTGCGCCACCCGCTTGATCGTCTCCATCGTCAGCATCTGGTGGTCGCTGGCGATGTGGCTCTGCTCGAACAGCGGCGCGATTTCGTACTGCCCCGGCGCCACCTCGTTGTGCCGCGTCTTCACCGGCACGCCCAGCCGCCACAGCTCCCGCTCCACCTCGTGCATGCACGCCAGCACCCGCGCCGGGATCGTGCCGAAATACTGGTCTTCCAGCTGCTGCCCCTTGGGCGGCCGCGAGCCGAACAGCGTCCGTTCGCACGACACCAGGTCCGGCCGCGCGAAGAACAGGTCCCGGTCGATCAGGAAGTACTCCTGCTCCGGGCCCACCGTCGTGAACACCTGCGACACGCCCGGCATCGGTGCCGAACACCTTGAGGATGCGGAACGCCTGCTTGGACAGCGCTTCCATCGAGCGGAGCAGCGGGATCTTCGTGTCGAGCGCCTCGCCGGTCCACGACACGAAGGCCGTCGGGATGCACAGCGTCACCGTGCCGCCCTGGCCCCGGATCAGGAACGCCGGGCTGGTCGGGTCCCACGCGGTGTAGCCGCGGGCCTCGAACGTCGCCCGCAGGCCGCCCGACGGGAAGCTCGACGCATCCGGCTCGCCCTGCACCAGGTCGGAACCGGAGAAGTTGAACACCACCCCGCCCTGCCCATCCGGCGACACCAGCGAGTCATGCTTCTCGGCCGTCAGGCCGGTCAGCGGCTGGAACCAGTGGGTGAAGTGGGTGGCGCCGTTCTCGACCGCCCAGTCCTTCATCGTGGCCGCGACCACGTCGGCCACCTTCGGGTCCAGCGGCTCGCCCCGGTCGATCGTCCGCAGCAGGCTCTTGTAGACCTCCTTCGGCAACCGCTGGCGCATGACGGCACGGGAAAACACATCGGCGCTGAAGATTTCATCAACGCGTTCGGGACTGTTGGGGCTCACGGCATTCTCCTCATCTGGGCGGGAGTCAGAGGGGTTTGAAGCAGTACGAAGGAAGCAAGCCTACTGAGGACCGCCCGGCGCGTCCACCGCTTCCCATATGGTTTCTATGGGAAGCGCCTTATCTTGCAGCATGCCGGCCGCCTCCACCGCCCTCGTGCGCGGCACCCTGGACATGCTCATCCTCCGCGCCCTGCGCTGGGAACCCACCCACGGCGCCGGGGTCGCCGAATGGATGCGCCTGGTCACCAACGGCACCCTCCAGGTCGAGGAAGGCACCCTGTACCCTGCACTCCGCCGCCTCGAGAAGCGCGGCATGATCGAGTCCGAATGGGGCGCCTCCGAGCGCCACCGCAAGGCTCGCTACTACCAGCTCACCCCCCAGGGCCGCCAGTGGTTCTGGACCGAGCTGGAACGCTGGGAGCGCTACGTCGATACGATGAACCGGGTCCTTCGGTACGGTACTGCGGGAAGCATCCGTGGCAGGTAACTGCGTCAAGAGGAACTGCAGAAGCGTAAGGGGGAGCCGCAACTGCGGTCACCGCTGTTTCAGTTCCTCCTCACGCAGTCGCTGTTCCTCCTCACGCCGTTGAAGTACCCTTAACCATCCCCACACGCCGGAGACTCCGTGACACGCCTGGTCCTGGGCTTCGTCCTCCTGTTCATCTCCCTCATCGTCCTCGCCACCGCGTCTGGCATGAAGACCAGCGCCTCACCTCGCCCCGGTGCCGCGCTGACGCGCCTCGTGGGCCTGGTGCTGGCCATCCTGGGTGTGCTGGCGCTTTCCACCAGCTCCTTCGTGGTCATCGACGCCGGACAGGTTGGCGTGCTGCATGCCTTCGGCAAGGTGCAGCCGGAGCCGCTGCTCCCCGGGGTTCGGTTCGTCCTGCCATGGTCGGAGGTTGAGCGCTTCTCCACCCGCGAGGAGCAATGGCCCCGCACCGGCGAGCAGGCCGAGCGCATTCCGGCGCTTTCGAGTGAACAGATGGGAATGAACATCGATGCCGCAGTCCGCTGGCAGATCGACCCCCAGCAGGCGCCCCGCATCTACACCGAGATCGGCGGGCACGAGCAGATCGAGAGTGTGGTCCAGAACGCCATCCGGAACGGCGTCCGCGACGGCATGTCCGCCTTCTCCATCAACCAGATCGCGGATCGCAACAAGATCGCCGAGCGGATGAAGGCCGAGGTCGATTCCGCGCTGGAAACCCAGCCCCGCTCCGGCGGCCCGCCATTCCGCATCGCGGAGATCACCGCCTTCTTCCTGCGCGATCTCCAGCCGCCCGAACAGGTGGTGCAGGCCATCAACTCCAAGATTGCCCAGGAACAGCAGGTGGAAACCGAGCGCCATCGCGTCGATGTCGCCCGGCTTCAGGCGGAACAGCAGCGCCTGCTCAACCAGACCCTCACCCCCGAGGCCCTCACCAAGCAGTATCTCGAGGTGCTGGAGGGCATGAAGACATCCAGCAACCTGGTCATCCTCGTGCCCACCGAGGGCGGCGTGCCGATGCTGAACCTGGGAGACCTCAGGAAGAACCTGGCGAAGTAGCAAGAGCGTAAGGAGGCACGGCAACGGCGTAAGGAGGAACTGCAACGGCGGTTACCGCAGTCGTTGTTCCTCCTCACGCTGTTTCAGTTCCTCCTCACGCTGTTTCAGTTCCTCCTCACGCTGTTTTGATGTACTCCCCCCCCGCCTCCCTGCTCGTCCCCACCACCACCCTCCGTGCCCCCACCGAATCCACCTCCAGCCATCCCGCGGCCTCGATGATCTCCCCCGCCACCGCCTGCCCCGCATACGTCGGCGTGAACGACACCACCTCGCTTACCTGGTCATGCCGCACCCGGTATCGCGCCGGATGATCGAACGCCGACACCGCATCCACCACCTCCGCCGTCACGACCAACCTCCCCAGTTTCCTGAACGGACCCCGCTCCGGCACCTCCTCGTCCCTGTCCACCACCAGCGTCAGGTCCACCCGCGTCCCCGCGATCACCGCCTTGTTCAGCTTGCGCACTTCAGCCCGCACATACTCCTCCAGCGTCAGGTCGCTGCCGCGACGCGTCCACGCAGCCTCCCACTGCCCTCGATCGAGCGCATCGAGCCCTCCCGACGCCACCGCGGCCCCGAGCGCCCGCCGCGCCGCCTCGAACGCTGCCCGGCCGTACACTACCAGGTCGATGTCCGACTCGGCGTGCTGTGCCCCCAGCAGCAGCGATCCGCCCAGCCCGATTCTCCCCACCGGCGCCCCTCCGCGCTCGAGCGCCTCCACCACCCGCAGCGCCAGGCTCGCCAGGTCGTGTCCTGTTCCCTGTTCCCTGTTCCCTGTTCCCGCTGTTCTGAGCGCCGCAAGCCGAAGGTCCGGCCGGTGGACTCTCACCACATCGCCGAGTGGCACCAGGTGGATCATCGCATCGATCAGCGCCGAATGAGCCAGGTATGTCGGCCGGTGGTCACGCAGGTACTGGTTGGCCTCGTCCGTGCCGAGCTTCACCAGCACCCCGCCCCGCCGCACGTAACGCAGGCTCGTGAGTGCATGCCCGTCATCCACCATGGACGACACCACCGCGAGGAACATCCCGTCCCGCGTTTCCAGGTAGTCTCGCGGCCTCGGAACAATCGTCGGCACCGGTGAATGCAGGTTCATGCGCGGAGTCTGCCGATCCAGTCGGTCGCGCACAAGGACAACCTGTTCCCTGTTCCCTGTTCCCCCTCCTGCTATTCTTCTGTCCGCATGCACCCTACGGCCTCCCCAGCTCCACCATCGCGGAAAGCTCGTGTCATCCGGCGCCCATGGCTCATCGGCGCCGGCTTGATGCTGCTCATCGTCGCCCTGACACCGCTCCTGAGGTGGCGCGAGTTCTCCAGCCAGGCGCTGCGCGAGTTGCTTCGCGCCGAGATGACGCGGGTGTCCGACAGCGTCTACGTCCTGCAGATCACCCCCGTGCGCCTCCGCCTCATCCCCGGGGCCATCGCGTTCGATTCCGCCTACGTCACCACCGATACCATCCGGAAGGCCCGGTTTCCTGACCGGCCGAGGCTCCGGGTGAGCGCCCATGACTGCCAGCTGAGCGGCGTCAACGTCTGGAAGCTCATTCGCCGGCGTGGCCTCTTCGGCAACCTTTTCCAGTGCAAGAGCGTGCGGATCGGCGCCCAGGTCGCTGCCAGTGACAGCGTTGCTCCCGAGACGAAGCAGCGACGCGGCGGACTCGGCTTTCTCCGCATGCAACGGGAATTCAGGCTTCCCGAGATGCTCCCGGTCATCAGCATCCGCGATGTCGACTTCCCTGACATTCGCCTCGATCTCACGCGCGAACGGCAGTCACTGCCTGCCCAGAGCGTGGCGCTGCAGCAGTTCTCCGCGCATTTCGTGGACGTCGTCATCGATCCGCAGCAGCCGGTCGCGGACCGCCGCCCGCTGTTCAGCCGGCAGATCGCCCTCGCTGCCGAGGAACTCGCGATCGGGTCGGGCGCCTCCACGGTCAGTTTCCGCCACATGTCCGCCAGCCTCGACCAGGGCAACATCACCCTGCTCGGCCTGCGCATGCAGCCCAATGATTCGGCAGCGGCCTGGTTCCGGCAGCAGAAGTATCGAAGGCCATGGGTCGAGCTGCAGGCGGACAGCGTCCAGTTCGCCGGCATCAACCTCGCCGAGCTCATCATGCACGGGACGGTCACCAGCGAGCGCATCGTGATCGGCGGGCTCAACACCACCATCGAAACCGATGCCTCGCTGCCGCCCCGTCCGCCCACGGTGCGCGCCGTCTCCCCGGTCCACGAGGCCGCAGCGACAGCGTCCACCGTGCGGCTCGAGGCCGACACCGTCGAGCTGGTTGATGGCACGGCGCGCTATATCCAGCATCGCCCCGGGGCCCCGAACGTCACGGTCTGGCTGCCGCATGTCGCCTTCAAGGCCAGTGAGATCCTGATCGACCCCGATCTTCCACCGACACGGCAGCGCCCGTTGCTTGCCCGCGTCGTGGATCTCACGCTGGATGGCGCCACCTATGGCACCGCCGATTCACTCAAGCTGCTCACCATGGGTCAGCTCCGGTTGAAGGTGGGCGACTCGGTGCTGGTGGCCCGGCAACTGACCGTTGGCCCCGGGATCAGCGACGCCGACTGGATGCGCCGCCAGAAGGTGCGCCAGACCCTTGGGCGTGCCGTGATCGACAGCGTTGTCCTGCGGGGGGTCAACTACGACCGCCTCATCGTGCATTCGATACTCGATGCCCGTGACATGGCAGTCAGCGGCGTGCGGGTGCGGCTGCAGAAGAACATGGGGCTTCCCGCGCCGCCGAAGCGCTCGGAGCGTGCCCAGCCCGCGCTCGACTCCACCCTCGCGGACATGGGCGTGCCCACCAACATCGGCCGGCTAAGCGCCGAGGGAGACGTCACCTACATCGAGCATCACCCCGGCCTCCCCGACCGCGAGTTCACGGTGAAGCGCGTCGCGGTCACCGGCGAGAAGCTCGTGGTCGAGGGAAGCGGCCCCCTCGTGCCGCTCATGCAGCAGCGCATCAAGCTGGTCCTCACCGACATCGATCGCCACTGGGGCAAGGTCCGGTCACTCGCCGTGGGCCGGGTCGCCGTCAGCCTCGACGACTCCACCCTCACCATCGACAGCATTCGCATCGCGCCGCACTACACCCGCTTCCCCCGGCGCACTACCGTGAACGTGGCGCTCGACAGCATGCGGATGACCGGCGTCGATTTTGTCCGGCTGGCCGATGGCCACGGTGCCACCATGCGCCAGGCGATCGTCGGCAATGCCTCGTTCGACGTCACGGTCGACGCCGGGGTCGCGCAAGCGCCACGACCCCCTGCCGACTCACGACTCACGACTCACGACTCCCTCTTCACCGGCCTCTCCTTCCCCATTGCCGTCCGGGACTTCGAGGTCCTTCGGGGACGCGGGCTCTACACCCGCCGCGAACCCGGCAAGGCTCCCCTCGTGCTGTCCCTCGACCGTATCGCGGTCACCGGGCGCTCCATCGACCTCCAGCGCGGCGTCACCCGGCCGCTGGTCGAGCAGGACATCGTGGCGCGCATCTCCGGCGTGACCCTCGCCGGTCCGCCGGCGAATGCGCGCGCGGCGTCGGTTGCCATCAACCTCGGCGATTCCACCATTTCGCTCCACGGCATGCGGCTGCACACCGGGTCACCCCACGACTCGGCGCGCGCCGGCGAACTGCCGACGAGCGGCGTCACCGTCGCACTCGACAGCGTCGAGCTCGCGGGAATTCATTTGGGAGAACTGGTGCGCGGCAAGGCGGTGCGCATGCGACGCGTGTCCGTGGGCACCCTCGACGTCGAGGTGCGCCATGTCGGCAGCGCGAAGGACTCCCTCGAGGAACCGGTCGACCGGGAAACCGGGCAGAAAGCGGGTCTTCCGCTGGCCATCGGGAACCTGAGCGCCCCTCTGGTGCACTTCCGCTACGTCGACGTGAAGCCCGATGGAGGGTCGCACACCTACAGTGTGAAGAAGGCCAGCCTCGCTGCCGAGGGCGTGGCACTGAATCCCGGCGCCTCGCGCGAGTCGCGCATACGGCACATCAGCAAGCGGGCGGTGGTCTCTGCCACCGACATCGTCATCGACGACAACCCGATGAGCAGCTTTACCGTCGGATCCTTCATTGCGAGCCTCTCCGATTCCAGCGCCCGTATCGGCAACATCAGGATCGGCCCGACCGTCCCCGACTCGGTCTGGGTCTCCCGCCAGTCACATCGCCGGGACCGCATCCGGGTCGGCGCCGACAGCGTGCAACTCGCGGGGCTCGACTTCGACCGCCTCATCCTGGGCGACGGCCTCTGGCTTCGGCATGGCAGCGTCTATGGTTTCGGCATCGACGCCTTCACCGACAAGAACCTCGTGGCCGACACGGTGAAGAAGCTCCACTCCACCGTGCAGCATGACGTGCAGAGCATCAGGTTCCCCTTCGGCATCGACTCGCTCTCCGTCATCGACGGTGCGGTGGTGTACAATGAGCTCGAGGTGGGGAAGCCCGAGGCGGGTGGCGTCACCTTCACCGCCATCACCGCCATGATCACCGGGTTTACCAGCCGCGGCGTGGCCGGCCAGAGCCCGCCGCTCCGCATCGAGACCCACAGCACCATCTTCGGCATGGGCAAGCTCGACGCCTTCGCCACGGTGCCCCTCACCGCATCCGGGCTCGACGCGACCTACTATGGCCGGCTCGGGCCCATGCCCGCGGTCGCCATCAACCAGTTCGCCCAGAAGAACTTGCCGGTCACCATCGAGGGCGGACAGTTCCACGAAGTCACCTTCTCCGTCGGCTCGAGGGACGGTCACGCGGTCGGCACCATCGTGCCCATCTACACCGGGCTCCGGGTCAGGCTGCACGACCCGACCGCCGGCTTCTTCAAGCGGGTCAAGTTCAGCGTGCTGACCTTCCTCGCGCGGACGTTCTTCATTCGGCGCGACAACCCTTCGCAGGAGGGTGAACCGCCGCGCGTGGGTACGATCGATCACACCTTTGCAGGTGAGTCGGTCATCCAGTTCTTGTGGTTTGCGGTGCGGGGAGGGATCGAGAAGTCGATCCTGAAGTAGGGACAACAAGACGGACAGGGAGGGATTCGAACCCTCGAAACCGTTACCGGTTTACCGGTTTTCGAGACCGGCTCCTTCAGCCACTCGGACACCTGTCCAGCACGCACTGCGGGGCGAAAACGTAACCAGCACCACCGGTTCCGCCAACCCGGGCACTTGTCCGCCCACGCCGAGGGCCCTCTGTTTCAGCGGGCGCGGCCGGTCACCCAGGGGGCTTCGCCGGTGGCGCTTCCGGGTACCCCGTCGGCTGAGCAGGCCAGGGCTTCGGTTGCACCAGCCACCTCGAGGCGGCACCCCCCTCGGTCGGCACCGCTGCCCTGGCCCTCCCCGAACTCGACCACCGCGGAGTATCCCTGCGGGTTGAGCATGACGCTCAGTGCGTTGCCTGCCGTCGGCTGCGGGGCGTACCCGGCGCTGGTCAACGTCGCGAAGTCGGCATAGCGCCCGGAGTCAGCGTGGAACGATGCTTCGGCCTGCCGGATGGCGTAGCTGTCGGCCTGCGCAGCGGCCACACGGGCGCGGGACACCATCCCCCGCTGGCGCCCAATGGCGAACCCGGCCAGGATGGCGATGACCACAACCACCACGAGTAGCTCCACCAGGGTGAAGCCGGCTGTTTTTCGCATGGGGGAACATTCCACCACAATGCCCGAATGATCAACTACGACCCGAAGCGCTGGTGGCACGTCCTCCTGAGCTTCCCGCGAAGCCGGATCTTCACCACCCTGATCCTCGACGTCCTTGGAGTCGGGCTTTACGCCGGCATTGTCGTCTGGGTCGAGCTGCGTTTCGAGATACAGGATCCCTTCGGGCCCTCGATCCTCTCGCTGCTCGGCATCATACTCGGCTTGCTGCTGGTGTTTCGCACCAATACCGCCTACGACCGTTGGTGGGAGGGGCGCCGTTTCTGGGGACAGCTCACCAACGTGAGCCGGGCCCTCGCCCGCCAGCTGGATGCCCTCCTCCCCCCTCCGTCCACGGAACGACGCGCCACGTACGCGGAGCTGCTCGCAGCCTACCCTCACGCCTTGAGCGAGCGCCTGCGCGGCAAGGGGCTCCGCGAGCCGGGCCGCCTCATCAGCCAGCTCGTGCATGCGGTCCAGGACGATATTCGCGCCGGCATGCTCCCGCGCGAGTCGCTCATTTCACTCACCCCGATGATGGCAGCGTACGACGACATTCAGGGCGGATGCGAGCGCATACTCAAGACGCCGATTCCGTTCTCGTACAGCAGCTACATCAAGCAGTTCGTGGTGTTGTATGCGCTGATCGTGCCCTTCGCCCTGGCCGGCGAGTTCGGCTACGGCACCATCCTCGCCCAGATGTTCCTGTTCTTCTCGACCATGGGACTGGAATTGCTGGCAGGCGAGGTGGAGGAACCGTTCGGCGAGGACCGGAATGACCTGCCGCTTGACGATATCTCGACGGGAATCGCGCTGGACGTCCGCGCCATCCTGACTCTGTCGACTGACTGACGACTGCCGACTGCCGACTCGCCCGCAAAGCAAAGACCCCCGCCTGGCGACGCCAGGCAGGGGTCTTTGATCAGGCGGGTGTCTTAGTTCGCTGCCACCACGCACTCGACGCCGGTCAGGCCCTGCACCCGGTTCTGGTACTCCGTGTACGCGCTCTGCACCGAGGAGGCCGCCGCGCCCAGCGTGGCCGAGCCCGGGATCGCCGACACCGCCGCCGCGTACGCATCATGCGCGGCCACCAGCGCCTTCGCCTCGGCCTTGTCCATCGCCGCCGTGGCGCTCTGCACCTTGGCGTACGCCGCTTCCGTGTTCGCCGTCGCCGTCTTCAGGTCGGCAACCGACGACGTGGAGTCGAGCGTCGTGTACGCGGCAATCGACGTTGCCAGGCCCGCGAGGTCGTTGCAGTACGCCGCATCCGCCTTCACCGACGCCATGTCCGCCTTCTCCGCCTTCTTCTCCGCCGACGCACAACCCGTCATCGCGGCGAGCGCGACCAGTGCAACCAGACCCTTCGTCATGACAATGAACTCCAATATGGTGGTGTGAGATCCGACCCAACGTCCGCCGCGGCCACGGCGTGCAAGACGCGCGAAGCTAATCGTCCAGGTGCCAGAAGTCCACGACGCTCTACCCTCAACTCCTGACTCCTAACGCCCAACGCCTAACGCCTAACGCCTAACGCCTAACGCCTAACGCCTAACGCCTAACGCCTAACGCCTAACGCCCAACGCCTAACGCCCAACGCCTATCGCCCCCACCCCCCGCCCCGTCGCGCCTGGAAGAACTGTCGCAGCATCTCGCCGCACTCCTCCGCCAGCACGCCACCCACCACCTCGGGCCGGTGGTTGAGCCGCGGGTCCCGGAGCAGGTCCATCACCGATCCCGCCATTCCCGCGCGCTGGTCCCAGGCCCCGAACACCACCCGCTCTACCTTTGCCAGGATGATCGCTCCGGCACACTGCGCACAGGGCTCGAGGGTGACGTACAGCGTGACGCCGGTCAGGCGGTCGGTGCCCAGCGCCTTCAGCGCCTGTTGGATCGCCAGCAACTCCGCATGCGCCGTCGGGTCCTTGCGTAGTACCGTCTCGTTGTGCGCCTCGGCCAGGAAGTCGCCCTCGTCGTTGCGCGCAATGACGGCACCGACCGGCACCTCGTCTCGCACCGCCGCTGCCCGCGCCCGCCGAAGGGCCGCCTCCATGCCGGCGATGTCCCGGACCGACGGTGTCCCCCTACGCACGCTTGCCCTGCATGCCGCTGGCCTTTGTCAGCGTCAGCGCATCACCCATCCGATCCACGACAATCGTGTCGCCCTCGGCGTAGTCGCCCTCCAGTACCGCGAGCGCCAGCGGATTCTGCAGCAGGCGCTGGATCACCCGCTTGAGCGGACGCGCGCCATATACCGGGTCATACCCTTGCTCCACGAGGAGCGCCCGTGCATCGGCGCGCACGTCCAGGCCGATCCCCCGTGCCGCCAGTTGCTTCGTCAGCTTCGCCAGCTGCAGTTCCACGATGCGGCCCAGGTCCGCCGGCGTGAGCTGGCGGAACACCACCACGTCATCCACCCGGTTCAGGAACTCCGGCCGGAAGTGCCGCCGCAACTCCTCGCGCACCTGGCCCTCGACCAGGCTCCACGAGGCCTCGTCGACGCTCGGGCCCGCCTCCACGATGTGCGCACTGCCCAGGTTCGACGTCATGATGATGACGGCGTTCCGGAAGTCCACCACCCGCCCCTGGCTGTCGGTGAGGCGACCATCGTCGAGGATCTGCAGCAGCAGGTTGAAGACATCGGGATGCGCCTTCTCGATTTCGTCGAACAGGATGACGCTGTACGGCCGCCGCCGCACCGCCTCAGTGAGCTGTCCCCCCTCCTCATATCCCACATACCCCGGCGGCGCCCCGATCATCCGCGCCACCGAGTGCTTTTCCATGTACTCCGACATGTCGAGCCGCACCAGCGCGCGCTCATCATCGAACAGGAACTCGGCCAGCGCCCGAGCCGTCTCCGTCTTGCCCACGCCCGTGGGACCGAGGAAGATGAACGATCCCGTCGGGCGGTTGGTATCCTGCAGCCCGGCCCGGCTCCGCCGCACGGCATTGGCCACCGCCGCGAGCGCAGCCCGCTGACCCACCACACGCTGGCTCAGCTCATCCTCGAGGTGCGACAGCCGCTGGCGGTCGGACTCCAGCATCTTGGTGACGGGAATACCGGTCCACTTCGCCACGATCTCGGCGATGTCTTCCGCGTCCACCTCTTCCTTCAGGTACCGGGCATTCTTCTGCACGTCGTGCAGACGGGTCTCCTGCTCCAGCAGCAGCGCCTCGAGTTCCGGGATCCTTCCATAGCGCAGCTCCGCGGCGCGCTGCAGGTTGCCCTGCCGCGTCGCCTGGTCCACTTCGTTCTTGAGCCCCTCGACTTCCTGCTTGGTCGCCTGCAGCCCCTGGATCGCCTGCTTCTCCGACTGCCACTGCGCCTTCATCCCGGCGCTCTTCTCTCGCAGTTCGGCGATCTCCTGCTCGATCGACTTCCGCCGCTCCACGCCCGCCTTGTCCTTCTCCTTGAGCAGCGCCTGGCGCTCGATCTCGAGCTGTACGATGCGCCGCTCCACCTCGTCGATTTCCTGCGGCAGGCTGTCGATCTCGATGCGAAGGCGGCTCGCCGCCTCGTCCACCAGGTCGATCGCCTTGTCCGGCAGGAACCGGTCGCCGATATAGCGGTCGGACAGCGTCGCCGCTGCCACCAGCGCGTTGTCGGTGATCCGCACGCCGTGGTGGATCTCGTATTTCTCCTTGAGCCCGCGCAGGATGGCAATCGTGTCTGCCACGCTCGGCTCGCCCACCAGCACCGGCTGGAAGCGACGCTCGAGCGCGGCGTCCTTCTCGATGTGCTTGCGATACTCGTCCAGCGTGGTGGCGCCCACCACGCGCAGTTCGCCCCGGGCCAGCGCCGGCTTGAGCATGTTGCTCGCGTCCACCGCGCCCTCGGCGGCACCGGCGCCGACGATGGTGTGCAGCTCATCGATGAAGACGATGAAGCGCCCCTGCGCTTCCGTCAGTTCCTTCACCACCGCCTTGAGCCGCTCCTCGAACTCGCCCCGGTACTTGGCCCCTGCCAGCAGCAGCCCGATATCGAGCGCCAGCAGGTCCCGGTTCTTGAGCGAGTCGGGCACGTCGCCATTCACGATCCGCTGCGCCAGCCCCTCGACGATGGCGGTCTTGCCCACGCCCGGCTCGCCGATCAGCACCGGGTTGTTCTTCGTGCGCCGCGAAAGCACCTGCATCACGCGACGGATCTCCTCGTCCCGGCCGATCACCGGGTCGAGCTTTCCCTCGCGCGCCACGTTGGTGAGGTTGCGCGTATATCGCTCGAGTGACTGGTACTGCGACTCGGGCGACTGGTCGGTGACCCGGTGCGATCCCCGCACCTCGCCCAGCGCCTCGACCAGCTGGTCGCTGGAGACACCGGCGGCGGTGAGCAGCGTCCGCGCCGTCGTGCCCTTCTCCTTGGAGAGCGCAATCAGCAGGTGCTCGGTGGAGATGTAGGCATCGCCCAGCTGCTTCGCCTCGTCTTCCGCGCGGTCGAATACCTTGTGCAGCTCGCGACTGAACGTCGGCTCCGATCCGCCACCCGACTGCGATGGGAATCGGTCCATTTCCCGCGCCACGCCCTCACGCAGCGCAGTGAGGTTGAGCCCCGCCTTCTGGAGCAACGGCACCACTATTCCCTCGGCCTGGTCGAGCAGCACCGAGAAAAGGTGGGCATCGTTGACGACGGGGTTCCCGCGACTCTGCGCGAGTGCCGCCGCGTCACGGAATGCTTCCTGGCCCTTGAGCGTAAGTCTGTCTGGTCTGATCATGGCCCTTCCCGTTGGCAACGCGTATGCCCCTAAAATGCGCCCATTTGGCAGGACATGCGAGATGCGGACGCCAGGGCCCGCTCACCGCTTGCCGCTTACGCAGTTGTAGTTCCTCCTTACGCTGTTGCGGTTCCTCCTCACGCAGTTGAAACGCAAAAGGGAGCCACCCTCACGGATGTCTCCCTCCTACGTCGTCTCGCTCCGTCGCTGGACAATCAATTTTCGTGTAAACCGTTCTCCATCCACGCTCAGCTGGTAGTAGTACACCCCGGTGGTTGCGGGACGTCCATCCAGTTTCCTGCCGTCCCATTGCACCCGATACGCGCCACACTTGAGCCGGGTGCCCCCGAGCGATCCGGGAGCTTCACCCTCGAGGGCAGGAATCGCGACCACCTGCACCAGCACATTGAAGATCTTGAGGCTGACCGTCGGTATATGCCCCTTGCTGCACACCTCCGGTAGGATGGAGAACGGGATCGTCGTCGAACCGGTTACTGAGTCGGAAATTGCCTCCCCGAGTTCGACACGAACAGCTGGTGGTGCCTGGCCTAGGACCACCGGTGCTGCCCCCAGCGTGAGCGCCAACACAAACGTTGGGCACGCCACGCGAACCATGGACACTCCTGCTCACACAATGGGTTGGGACTCTAGGCGCTCCGGGAAAACGTCTGACTTAAGCTGCTGCCACTGCAAAACATGCGGGCCACGGACAAGGGGTGTCAAGCACCCTGCCGTACCCCTGGCCGCGGCACCCGCAGCCGTCGGGCATCCCCCACACGGTAGGTAACTCCGCACCGGTCCGACCATTCCAGTAGCGGGATCAGGAACTTGCGCGAGAGCCCGGTACGGTCGCGGAGCAGCCCCGGCGTGATCTCCCCCAGCGCCCCCACCTCCCGTACCACTTCGGCGAACCCCTCCAGGGCCACTCGGGCGAGATACCGGCCTGGCTCGACCCTGATCAGGTTCCCGTCGACGGCAGCCTGCTCCAGCCTTGGCCCGGACAGGGCCAGTCCCAGCCGTTCCGCGACCTCGCTGAGCAGCGGGACCGTCAGGCCTGCCTCCTCCACGGTCGACACCAGGCGTCGCTGGTCGTCCGGGCTTGCCCTCGGCACCGCTTGAAAGGCCGGCACCGATACCACGCCCCCTCGCAGCCGAAGCCGTCCCCCCTGCTCCGCTTGATTCAGGGCCACATCGGCGATGGCGTCCGGCACCCGGAGGGAGTGGCGGAGCGTCTCGAGCGACAACCCCGCTTCGTGGGGCTCACGCTCGTGATAGCCCCCTACCTCGCGCATCAACTGTTCACCCAGGCGGTCCACCTCGCTCCGCCGCACCAGGAGCTCGCCCGCCGGCATGAGCGTCGGCGAGCTCCGCGCCAGCGCTTCACAGTCGGACGGCGGCAGGCCCAGCAGCACCGGAAGCAGGCGCAAATCGACTCCATTTCGGCGACGCTCCACCAGTGCCTCGAGTCGCGCGGCAGGATCACTCGAGCCGAGGCCTGCCGGCAGGTGGCGTCGGCTTCCCGGACTCGGATCGACGATCCGCCCTCCCCCGATCACCGTCATCGGGCTGTAACTCCGCAGCACCAGCCGGTCGTTACCCCGGGCCAGCAGCGGAGATTCAAGGGTGAGGCGCGCGACCGTGGTCTGGCCCGGCTGGAGCGGGTTGTCCAGCCGCACGCGCGCCATCACTTCCGCCGTGCCGTGATGCACCCGCACCCTGCTCCGGTCCGTGAGCGCGACGGCATCCGTCACCAGCATCACCTCCGCATCGATCCGGGTGCTCGCCTCCCATTGCCCGGACGCGAGTACCAGCACGTCCCCTCGCGCGATGTCGTCCCGCTCCAGGCCGCTCAGTGCCACTGCCGTCCTGGCTCCTGGCAACGAATGATCCAGCGACTGCCCGAATGACTCGATGGTGCGCACCCGAGCCTCGCGCCCCGAAGGCTGCAGCACGACGCTGTCACCCACCGCCACCGATCCAGACATCGCGGTGCCGGTCACCACCGTGCCCGTCCCCGCCACGGTGAACACCCGGTCCACCGGCAGTCGAAACAGGTCGTTGGCATTGCGCACCCGGCCGGTGAGCGCGAGTTCGTTGAGCCTCGCGCGAAGTGCCTCTACGCCCTGTCCCGTCTTCACCGAGGTCACCAGCGGCTCGCCGAACGGCACCAATGACGCTGCCAGCCACTCCGCCACTTCCGCCTTCACCAGCTCGAGCCAGTCGGGATCGACGGCATCAGCCTTGGTGAGCACCGCGACACCCACCGGCACGCGCAGCTGTTCCAGCACCAGCAGGTGCTCCCGGGTCTGCGGCATGATCCCTTCATCGGCGGCAACCACCAGGATCGCGGCATCGATCCCCGACGCGCCGGCCACCATCGTGCGAATGAAGTCCTCGTGCCCCGGCACGTCGATGATGCCCGCCACCACCCCTGGCGCGATCTCCAGCGACGCGAAGTTGAGGTCGATCGTGATGCCCCGTCGACGCTCCTCCGCCAGCCGGTCCATCGGTCGCCCGGTCAGTGCCGTTACCAGCGCCGACTTGCCATGGTCCACGTGCCCCGCCATCCCGAAGATCATGCGGGAAACCAGTTCCGCTGCTGCCATGACTCGAGCGCCGGCAGGTCGGCCGCCTCCGCCAGGTGAACGCGCACCCAGCGCGCGAGCAGGCGGCGGTGCGCGGCGAGGTGCCGCGCATCGAGGAATGGCAGGTCGGCATCGGGAGAGAGGAGTGCGGCGAGGTCGTCGAGCGCCTGGCGCGGCAGCTCGATGGTGGCGCGCTCGTGCGCGCACGCATTGCAGAGGGCGCCGCCGTCGGTGAGGCTGAAGCGCACCGTGCCGCTCGCCGGGAGCGCCGAGCCGTCGCGCGCGCACGACGCGAGCGCTGGCGCAAATCCGAGCGAGGATACCAGCTGCCACAGCGCCCTGAGGCCGTAGCTCTCCACCGCCTCGGTGGGGATCGCCTCGAGCATCGCCAGCGCGTGCGCCATCACGTCGAAGCTCTCGGCGTGCGGCGCCGGCGGTGCCAGCCGCAGCATCACCTCGGACATCGCCGACGCCGCGGAGTAGCGGTCCAGCTGGCCCGCCAGCCCCACCCGCAGGTGGGTCACGTCGAACGCCGTGAGCGTGTGCAGCTCGCGGCCCTCCTTCGCGATGTACTGCGCCGAGCCCCTCACTCAGCACCTGCAGCGCCGCACCATACCTGCTCTTGGGCCGCGAGGCACCCTTCGCCATGGCACTCTGGATACCATGTTCTCGCGTGGCCAGCCGCACGATCTTGGACGTCTCACTGTACCGGAGCGTCGCGAGGACGATGGCGGGAGTGGAGACGAGGGGCATGCTGCAGCCTAGTGCATGGGAGGGCGCGCAGCCATCGCGGCATCGAGTGCGGCCTTGAGCTCCGCTCGCTGCACCACGTACTCCGACCACGCCGCGGCGCCCACCTCCGCCTCCCGCCCGGCGAACCGCGCATCGAGGCGGGCGAGCGCATCGATGAGCCCTGCCGCATCGCGCCCGGGCGGGAGCGACTGCCACCTGGCCGGCGCCGCTCCGCCGGCGCAACAGCACGATGCTTCCCGCGAACAGTCCCGCCGCCAGCAGCGCCGCCAGTGCCAGCGTCGCCTCCCGGCCACCCTCACCCGGCACCTCGAACTTCACCTCCACCTCGCCTGCTGCCGGTATCGAGCCCACCCACCGGCGATAGGTGCGCGTCTCGATCACCTGGCTGTCGCGCGCAGCGAAGCCAGGCGTCACCACTCGCGCAGTCGGTTCCTCCAGCAGCAGCACCACGCTGTCAGTGGCCGCCGCGAAGGGCACCCTGACCTTCTTCACGCCGAGCGGGAAGGTGTACGTCACCAGCAGCTGCCGGTCTCCGGGAGACAACGGTGCCGAGATGGTGAGCGAGTCGTCCCGGTGTCCCACCGCCGCCGCCGAGAACTCGCTCTCACCCGGGGTGAAGTCCTGGATGCCCGCCGGCATCGGCATCGACCACACCGGCGCGGCGCTGTCCCTCGCCACCCGCGTCATGTCGCCGCGATTCTGCAGCACGATGAGGTCGAGCGCGCCGCGCCGGCCGCCCTGCTGCGGCTTCCCGATCATCAGGTAGCGACCGGCCAGCGACACCGGCGCCGACGACGACGTGTCCGCCACCAGCACGACCAGCCCGGTATCGGGACCCTGCGCTGTCGGGCGCGCCGGGCGCGAGAAGTACTCGATGCCGTCGTGAAGCGAGCTGGTGAGGAGCAGCGCGGTGGTGTCCGCGGTCACGCGGAACTGGAAGCGGCCGGCGGCATCGGACAGCACCGAGTCCACCGGACCCTGCTGCGTCGCGGTGAGCCGGTGCAGCACCACGCGCGCTCCCGCCAGTGGCACGGTATCGCCCGAGGCCAGGCGTGCCACCGTGCCGCCCACGCGCGCCTGTGCTGCCACGCCCGACGGCGCCAGCAGCCCCGTCGCGAGCAGGGCCAGCGCAAGGCTACGGGCTGAAGCGGCCGAAATCCTGGGGATCGAGCTTCTCGAGGTAGTGCTTGAGGGACTCGGGGTCGATGGTCGGCTCGGGGCCGTCATCGGGTGACTGCACACCAGCATCATCGAACAGGCCCTCGGCGGCGAAGATGGGCGCGTGCAGTCTGAGCGCGAGCGCGATGCTGTCGGATGGGCGCGCATCGACCTGGAACACATGGTCGTCGCGATGGATCTGCAGTTCGGCGAAGTAGGTGTTCTCGCGGACGGCGCTGATGATCACCCGGCGAAGCGATCCACCGAGACCCGTCAGCACCTGCTTGAAGAGGTCGTGCGTCAGGGGGCGCTGGGCTCGCACCCCCTGCATTTCCATGGCGATGGCGTTGGCCTCCGCCGGGCCGATCCAGATGGGCAGGACGCGCGTCCCGCCCTTCTCCCTGAGCAGCACCACGGGCGAGTTGCTCGCCCGGTCCACCCGAATGTCGGACACGGTGACTTCGATCACGCCACCGATCCGGACCGCCGTCTAGCGCAGGGCGCGAATGAGCGCCTGCGCCTTGTCGGTCCGCTCCCAGGTGAAGAAATCGACGATCCGGCCGTCGATGCGCTTGCTGTACGGCTTCCGGCCGAAGTGGCCATACGCCGAGGTGGCCGAGTAGATCGGCTTCCGCAGCTTGAGCGCGGTGATGATGCCGCGCGGCGTCAGGTCGAACACCTCACGCACCGCCGCTTCGAGCTTGCCGTCGGGCACCGTGCCGGTGCCGAACGTCTGCACCATCACCGACACCGGGTCGGCCACGCCGATGGCGTACGCCACCTGCACCTCGCAGCGGCGCGCCAGCTTCGCCGCGACGATGTTCTTCGCCACCCAGCGCATCGCGTACGCCGCCGACCGGTCCACCTTCGACGGGTCCTTGCCGCTGAACGCGCCGCCGCCGTGCCGCGCCATGCCGCCGTACGTGTCGACGATGATCTTGCGGCCGGTGAGGCCGGCATCGCCGTGCGGGCCGCCGATGACGAACCGGCCGGTCGGGTTGATGAAGAACTTGACCCCGCGCGGATCGAGCTTCGCCGCGCGCAGCACCGGCTTGATGACCTGCTCGATGACGGTGCGACGGATCGTGCCCTGGCTCAGCTCACGGCCGTTGTACCGCTCCGCGTGCTGCGTGGACACCACCACCGTCTTCACCCGCACCGGGCGGTCGCCATCGTACTCCACCGACACCTGGCTCTTGCCGTCGGGACGGAGCCACTCGACCGGCTTCTTCCCGTCGGCACCCTTGCGCACCGCCGCGAGGCGCTCGGTGATGCGGTGCGCCAGCATGATCGGCAGCGGCATCAGCTCGCGCGTCTCGTCGCTGGCGTAGCCGAACATCATGCCCTGGTCGCCCGCACCCTCGCGGTCCACGCCCATCGCGATGTCCGGCGACTGGCGGTCGATGGTGCTCAGCACCGCGCAGGTGCGGCCGTCGATGCCGAAGTTGGCGTCGGTGTAGCCGATGCGGTTCAGCGTCTCGCGGACGATGTCGGGAATGTGCACGTACGTCGTCGTGGTGATCTCGCCCGCCACCACGGCCATGCCGGTCGTGACCAGCGTTTCACAGGCCACGCGGGCCCGGGGATCATCGGCGAGGATCGCGTCCAGCACCGCATCGGAGATCGCGTCGGCGACCTTGTCGGGATGACCTTCCGTGACGGACTCGGACGTGAAGACGTGCTTGGTGTTCTTCGCCATGATCCTGGGGGAAAAGAGGAGCCTCGTCGGCCCGTTCAGGACGACTGTGGTGGACTGGGCAAGCTAACGACGCGCCCACGGGCCTGCAACGCAGCGTGAGGGTCGATCAGGCGCAGGTCCACGTGCGGCGCCACCGCCTCGCGGAGCGCCTCGTCCACGTCGGCCGGGCCCCGCGCATCGAGCGCCGCGTCGGCCGCGGCGCGCGCCGCCGAGAGCGGCACGCTGCGAATGACCCACTTCACCAGCGGGATCGACGGCGGCGCGATGCTGAAGATGCGGAAGCCGAGTCCCATGAGGAGCACCGCGCTCAACGGCTCCGACGCCATCTCGCCGCACACGCTCGCCGGCAGGTTCCGCGTCGCCGCGGCCGCCACGATCTGCGCCAGCTGCCGCACCACCGCCGGGTGATGCGACGTGAAGCGCTCCGCCAGCCGCGCGTTGCCGCGGTCGAGCGCCAGCGTGTACTGCGTCAGGTCGTTGCTGCCCACGCTGAAGAAGTCGCTCACCTCGGCCAGCTTGTCCGCGATGAGCACCGCCGCCGGCGTCTCGATCATCACGCCCACCCGCAGTTGCGACGCCGCGCGGAACCCGCCCTTGACCAGCGACTGGCGCTCCTCTTCCAGCAGCGCCCGCGTGTCGGTCACCTCATCCACCCGCGTCACCAGCGGCAGCATCAGCTGCACGTTGCGATCGGCCGCCGCGCGCAGCACCGCGCGCAGCTGCGTGCGGAACACCTCCGGCTGGTCCAGGCACACCCGGATCGAGCGCCACCCGAGGAACGGGTTCGCCTCCTGCGGCATGCGGAACATCGCCGGGAACTTGTCGCCGCCCAGGTCGTACGAGCGGATGATCACCGGGCTGCTGGGGAACGCGAGGCTCACCCGCTTGAAGTACGCGTACTGCTCCGCCTCGGTCGGCAGCGCGGCGCGACCGGTCAGCAGGAACTCGGTGCGCAGCAGGCCCACGCCCTCGGCACCCGAGCGCATCGCCGACTCGATCTCGTCCGGCAGGTCCACGTTGCCCATCATGCTGACGCGCACGCCGTCCGGCGTCTCCGCCGGCAGCGCCACCACGCTCTCCAGCTGGAACTCGAGCCGGTGACGCCGGCTGATCTGGACCTTCGCTTCCTCCAGCTCCACCGGCGTCGGGTCCACCGTGATGACGCCCGCCTGGCCGTCGATCAGCACCAGCGTCCCCTCGGGGATCTTCGCCAGCGCGCCGCTGACGCCCATCACCGTCGGGATGCCGAGCGAGTGCGCCAGGATCGCGGCGTGCGACGTCCGCGTGCCCTCCTCGCTGATCAGCCCCACCACGTGCTCGCGATCGAGCTGCACCGTCAGCCCCGGCGACAGCTCGTGCGCCACCACGATCATCTGCTCGTCGTGCGGCAGCGACCAGATGTCCTGGCCCGAGCGCCCCATCAGCACGTTGAGCATGCGGAGCTGGATCGCGTGCAGGTCGGCCAGCCGGTCGCGCAGGTGCGCGCTCTGCGACGCCGACCAGAGCGCGCGCAGCTCGAGGGCCTTGAACTCGTAGGCCGTTTCGGCGGACAGGAGGTTGTTGCGGATGAGTACTTCGGCCGACGCGAGGAACTCGTCGTCCTGCACCATGAGCGTCTGCGCGTCGAAGATCCGCGACTCTTCCTCGCCCGCCCGCTCGAGCACCTTGCGGCCCAGCTCCTCCAGGTGCCCCACCACCGTCGCCACCGCGGCGCGCAGTCGCTGGACCTCGCCCTCCACCTCCTCGGGCCGCACGGTGCGATCCGGGATCTCCGGGAAGTTCGGCCGCATCAGCACCGTGCGCGCGAACGCCACGCCCGGCGACACGCCGATGCCGCGGAGCTGCTGGTGCATGCTCACGTCTCGCCGAACCCGTTGCGAATGAGCTGCCTCGAGCGCGGCGACGGCCGCCTCCTCGTCGACGCCCGTGGCCCGCACGACCACGCTGCTGCCGCACTCCGCCGCGAGCATCATCACCCCCATGATGCTCTTGCCGTTCACCGACATTTCGTCGCGCGCAAGCTCGATCTCGGAGGCAAAGCCCGCGGCCAGCCGGACGAATTGCGCCGCCGGCCGGGCATGGAGTCCCAGCGAGTTGACGATCTCGATCGTGCGCTCGGTCACAGCATCACCATCCCTCCGGCTGCCAGCAGGACCAGCACCACCAGGGCATAGCGTACCGCACTGTAGTGCGTGCCGCCCCATCGGGAGAGCGCCACACCACCCGTCGCCAGCAACACCGCCAGCACCATGGCCTGCGGCGCCAGCCCCTTCAGCAGCCACTTGCCGGCCAGCGGCACCGCGAGCCCCACAGCGAACCCTGCCAGCGGCCCCACCCGCTCAGCCGCCTTCGGCAGCCACGAACGGCCCACCGCGCCACCCACCTGCAGTCCTTCGCGCAGTCCGGTGCGGAGCGACCACCACGCAGTGCCCACCCGGAGCGTGTTGTACACCAGCAGGAACCCGGCGACGGCCCACACCCCGGCTCCGAGCACCACCGCGGCGATCGCCAGCGCCGAGAGCGCCGGCACCACGCCCGCCCAGAACAGCCGGTCGCCGATCGCGCCGAGGGGACCGCACAGCGCCGTCCGGAGCCGGCTCACCTGCTCCCCCGGGACCCCGTCACGCTCGGCCCGCGCCAGCGCACCAAGCGCCAGCCCCGCGAGGTTCGGGTTGCAGTTGAAGAACTCCGCGGACCGCACCACCGCCGCCGTGTGTCGCGCCGGGTCGCGTGTCTTGAGTTCGTCGAGCAGCGGTTCCGCCGCGTACCCCATGCCGATGCCCAGCATGCGCTCGTAGTTCCAGTCGCCCTGGATCGCGAACAACCGCGCGAACGCCCGCACCCTGCCCTGTGTCTTCATCCGAGACCGAATGCGATGACCAGTCCGGCCGCGAGTCCCGCGAGCAGCCAGTAGAGCCGGGGTCCGCGACCTGCGCTCCGCGCCGCACCTCCTGCCACCGCCGCGAGCGCGCAGCCGATCGCCGCCGCCGCGAGGAGTCCCTGCAGCCGGGCGGGAACCGGCGGGAACGCGCGCAGCAGCGAGTGCCCCCGCGAGTCCCAGCGCCGTGAGCAGCACGCCCCGGATCGCATCCCGCCCCAATCCGCCCCACTGCAGCGCGCGGAGCCCCGGCTGGCTCCCGGCCGCCAGCGCCGCCGCCCGGCCGTGCAGTGCCTCTGCATTGCGGTGACGGAGACGCTGCAGGCTCCATCCCGCCCAGCACCGCAAGCAGCAACGCCAGCAGCACCGCGGTGCCCATTCGTTCCGGCCAGGGCGCCCCCGCCGCCGCGGCCACCGCCGCCACCGTGGCCGGGCCATGATCGGGATAGCGCGCGGCACCAACCGGCAGCACGTCGAGCGCGAACAGCTCGAGCAGCACGCCCAGCGCGAGCCCCGTCGTCACGTCGCCGGCGATGAGCCCTGCCACCGTGCCCGCCACCAGCGGCCGCGCGTACATCGCCTGCGGTACGCTCACCAGGTCGAGCGCCACCAGCGTGCCCCAGCCGAGGAGCAGGAGCAGCGTCCCGGGATCCAGCGGACTCACGTCATCGATCCGAGTGGCACCGGCGTCGCCGTCGGCAGGTCCTGGCCCACGATCTCCGCACCCTCGGTGGCCAGCGCGGTCAGCAGGCGCGCCTCATCGGGACTGAGATACACATACGGCAGGCGCTCCACCCGGCCCGGCCGGTGATGAATGCCCCCGAGATTGATCTTGCGAACGATGGTCGGTGCCGCGTGATACAGCTGGGCGGCCGCCTCGACGCTGCCGAGCAGCACCGCCGTGCGCGGGCTGTCGGCGTCCCATGCGCGAAGCTGTGCCCCCGCACTCGCCACCGTGGCGAACACCACTTCGAGTCCCTTCGGCACTGCCATCCGGTAGAGGTCCTGCTCCCAGTCGCTCAGGGCCACCTCGTCGTCGGCCAGGATGTAGCGCTGGATACCGAGCGGCTGCCCCCACCCCACCACGACCTGCCCATGAATCAACCGGTCATCGACGCGGCAGAGCACCAGCGTCATGCCGAAACCTGGATCGCCTTCTCGCCGATCTCGACCGCGCGCTTCGCCGCGTCATCCGGCGAGAGCTCGCGGTGAAAGACGAAGTCGAGCAGCATCGCCAGGTTGACGCCCGTCACCACGCGCACGTTGGGCCGTTCGCGCAGCCGCCGCAGCACCGCGAACAGGCACGACCCGCTCGCCATGTCCACGAACACCACCGTTGGCTCCGTGCCCACCGCGGCTTCCACCCGCGCCTCGAGGTCGCCCCGGTCACAGCCCGAGTTCGACACCGGTACCAGCCCGTCGGCCATCCCCGAGATCTGTGCCGTGGCGTCCACCAGCGCCCGGGCCAGCGCGCCGTGACAGACGATCACGCCGCGCAGCTGGTCACTCATAGTCTTCCTGGAGATAGCTCTTGAGGCCGCGCTTCTCTTTCATGCGCTTGATGAGGCGGTCATTGAACGCCGCGGCGACATCGACGCCGGCATAGCGCAGCAGGTGCATCATCGCGACCACCTCGGACACCACGGTGATGTTCTTTCCCGGGTTGAGCGGCACCACCACCATCGGGATCGGGACGCCCAGCACGTCCGTCGTCTGGTGCGCCAGGCCGGTCCGCTCCGTCGTGTCCCGCGCCGTCTCCCAGTCCTCGAGCTGCACCACCACCTCGATGCGCTTCTGCTGCCGCACCGCGCGGATGCCGAAGAGCGACTGCACGTCGATCAGCCCGATGCCACGGATCTCCATGTGGTGCCCCGCCAGCTCGTGGCCCCGCCCGATCAGGATGTCGGTGCCGCGGCGCGTCACCTGCACCACGTCGTCCGCCACCAGCCGGTGCCCGCGCTCCACCAGGTCGAGCACGCATTCGCTCTTGCCGATGCCCGAGCGACCCACGAAGAGGAGGCCCACGCCATACACGTCGGCCAGCGACCCGTGCAGCGTGGTGCGCGGTGCAAACGCCTCCTCCACCAGCGGCTTGATCCGGCGGTAGAACTCCGCCGTCTTGAGCCGCGAGCGCAGGACCGGCACGCCCTTCTCGCGCGCCAGCTCGAGAAGCTCGCTCGGCACCTCGAGCCCCTTCGTCACGAAGAGGCATGGCAGGTCGAAGGAGAAAAGATTGGAGAGGAGGCGATGCCGTTCGGACGCCGGCAGCGACGCGAGATACATGATCTCCGTCTCGCCCAGCACGTGGAGGCGCTGCGGCGCGAAACGTCCGGTGTAGCCCGCCAGGGCCAGGCCCGGGCTCGCGACCTCCGGGTCGGGCACCGACCGGTCCAGGCCCACGTCGCCGGTCAGCGCCTCCAGCTGGAGCGGGTCGTCCGGCCGCTCCAGGAAATCGCGAAGACGGAACATCAGCCCTCGGCGGCCTCGGGGGCGCGCCGCGCCCGCCGCTGCCGGCCCGACGCCGTCTCGAGCTGTCGCTTGAGCCGTTCCTCGGCGCGATCGAGCGCCGAGCGATGATCCGGACCCTCGCCCCGGCTCACCAGCGTGTCGCCGCGCGCATCGAGCAGGCGCAGTTCCGCCAGTGACTGGGTGCCTTCGACGTCGAACACGATGGTGCAACTGATCGGTCGGATGGCCAGCACGCTCACCCGGTCGGCGATGGTGTTGGCGCGCTCCTGCAGCAGTTCGGAAATTTCGCAGTGACGGGCCGTGACGGTAATCTGCACGAATCCTCCTGGCGTCAGCGGAAGTCGGCGTGAGAGACGAGGTTCTGCAATTGCACTTCGGTCTGGCCGGCCGCCGCATCCCACGTGAGCCGCTCCGCGTGCTGTCGTGCCGCCACGCCGAACCGGTCCACCAGGCTGCGATCACCAGCCAGTGTCAGGTACTGCTGCGCCAGCGCCGCCGCGTCACCATGCGGCACCAGCCATCCGGTCACCCCCGCGCGCACCGAGTCGCGCAGCCCCGGACTGTCTGAGGCAATCGACGGCGTGCCGCAGGCCGCTGCCTCCATCACCGTGATACCCCACCCTTCCTTGGGCGACGGAAAGACGTTGGCCCAGGCGCTGCGGAAGAGTCGCACCTTCTCCTCTTCGCTCACGAACCCCAGGAACCGCACCGCGTCCGTCTGGCCCATCTCCCTGGGCAAGCTGCTGCAGCTCCTCCAGGTGGTCGCCGCCGCCGGCAATGTCGAGTCGCAGCTCCGGCCGCTCCCGCCGCGCCAGGGCAAGGGCCTGGATGGCGACGGTGACCTTCTTGTAACGCTTCAACCTCCCAACATACACAAAGGTCGGGTCGGCTGTCCGGCCCACCGCCGGGTCCGGGTGGTACCGTACGCAATCGACGCCCGGATGGATCACCTGGATCTGCTCGCGCGCCACGCCGCGCGCCACCAGGTCGTCCCGCGTGCTCTCGCTGATCGCATGAAAGCCGGCGCGGCGGTACGCCAGCGCAATCGGCTGCTCCGCGAGCCACACCGTCGCCGCCATCGGCCACGACGCTTCCTCGAACGCCGTGCTCCCGAACAGGTGCGGGATGATCGCGCAGAACGGCAGCGGCGTCATCCCCGCCAGGAACAGCGGCAGCTTGTTGATGTCCTCGCACACGATGTCGGCGCGTTCCGCCCGGAGTGCCCGCCGCACCGCGCCGCGTGCCTGCAGCGCAAACGAGTGCCGGCCGCCGAAGCGATGCACCTCGATGCCCCGCACCTCCTCCTGTGCTTCCCCACCGACCCAGTTGGAGCAGATCAGCCGTACCCGGTGCCCGCGCGCCGCCAGCCGGCTGAAGATTTCGAAGAGGTGGATCTCGGCCCCGCCCGCCTGCGGATTGCGCACGTCCTGCCAGTTCACCAGCAGGATGTTCACAGGCGGCCGAGCGTATGGGCGACCCGGTCGAGGACGCCGTTCACGAATGCCGGTGCCCGCGCGCCGCCGAACCAGTGCGCCAGCCGCACCGCCTCGTCGATCGCCACCTTGGGTGGCACGTCACCGGTGCGAAGTTCATGGATGCCAAGGCGCAGGATGATCCGCTCCACCACGCCCATGCGCTCGAGGCGCCAGTTGTCCGTCGCTTCCTCCACCTCGCGATCGAGCACGTCGGCATCCTCGACCACCGCAATGGCGAGCAGCTCCGCCCCGTCGAACACCGTCGGCTCCGGCCCCGTGATCCGCGCAATGCCCGTCGCCACGTCGTGCATCGGCGAGACGCCTTGCAGTTCCCACGCGTACAGCATCTGCAGTGCCCGCGCCCGGCAGCGGGTTTCCCGTCGGATCATGGGCGCTCCCGCAACTGGCGCATGACGTCGGCCAGCTCGAGCGCCGCACTCATCGCCTCGTGGCCCTTGTTCCCCGCCTTGCCGCCGGCCCGGTCGGTCGCCTGTTCCATCGTGTCCACCGTCAGCACCCCGAACGCCACCGCGATCACGTGCTGCAGCGCCACCGCGCTGAGCGCGCGCGCTGCCTCGCCTGCCACGTACTCGAAGTGCGGCGTCTCGCCCCGGATGACCGCGCCCAGCGCCACCAGCGCCGAGTAGCGCCCGCTGCCCGCCAGTTCCGCCGCCGCTGCACCGAGCTCGAACGCACCCGGAACCCACACGACGTCGATCTCCTCATCCGCGATGCCCGCCTCCTGGGCGCACGCGAGCGCACCGTCGAGCAGGCGGCGGGTGACCAGTTCGTTGTAGCGGCTGACAAGGACCGCCACGGGACCGACGTGGCGGCGTTCCCCGGAGATATTCTGGCACGATCAGTGGGCGAAGAGGTGGCCGAGCTTGTCGCGCTTCACGTCGAGATAGCTGCGGTTCTCGTCGGTGGGACTGGTGATCAGCGGCACGCGTTCCACGATTTCAAGTCCATACCCGTCGACACCGACGAGCTTGCGCGGGTTGTTGGTCATGATGCGGATCGCCGAGAGGCCCAGGTCCCGGAGGATCTGTGCCCCGATGCCGTAGTTGCGGAGGTCGGGCGCAAACCCGAGCCGCTGGTTCGCGGCCACCGTATCCACACCGGTGTCCTGCAGCTCGTATGCGCGGAGCTTGTTGAGCAACCCGATGCCGCGGCCCTCCTGGTCGAGGTACACGATCACGCCGCGCCCCGCCTCGCCGATCTGGCGCATCGCGGCGTGAAGCTGGTCCCCGCAGTCGCAGCGCCGCGAGCCGAACACGTCGCCGGTGAGGCACTTGGAGTGCATTCGCACCAGCACGTTCTTCTCCCCTTCCACATGGCCCATGATCAGCGCCACATGCTCCGCCTGGTCCACGTCGTTCCGGTACCCCACGATGCGGAACTCGCCGAATGGCGTCGGCAGCCGCGCCTCGGCGATCCGATGCACCAGCCGCTCGGTGCGGAGCCGGTAGGCAACAAGCTGCGCCAGCGTCACGAACGTCAGGTTGAGCTTCTCCGCCAGCTCCATCAGCTGCGGCCGCCGCGCCATCGAGCCGTCGGCGCTGAGAATCTCGCAGATCACGCCCGCGGGGTAGAGCCCCGCCAGCCGCGCAAAGTCCACGCTGCCTTCCGTGTGCCCGACCCGCTGCAGCACGCCACCCGGGCGCGAACGCAGCGGGAAGATGTGCCCCGGGCGCCGCAGGTCCGATGGGATGGTGCGCGGGTTGAGCGCCACGTGGATCGTGCTCGAGCGGTCCGCCGCCGAGATGCCGGTGGTGACGCCGAAACGGCGGTCGGCATCGATGCTCACGGTGAACGCCGTGCCCAGTTCCTCGGTGTTCCGCTCGGTCATCTGCGGCAGGCCCAGCTCATCGCAGCGCTCGCCCGGGAGGGCAAGGCAGATGAGCCCGCGGCCATGCACGGTCATGAAGTTGATGAGTTCCGGCGTCACCAGTTCCGCCGCGCAGACGAGGTCGCCCTCGTTCTCGCGCTGCTCGTCATCGGCGACGATGATGATCTTTCCGTTGCGCAGGTCTTCGATCGCCTGCTCGATGGTGTGGCGTGTCATGCGGCCTTCGTCCGTTCGTTCAATTGTGGGGAAGCCGTGCCAGGTGCGGCAGCAGCAATCCCTCGACGTACTTCCCGAGCACGTCGGCCTCGACGTGCACTGCATCTGCCGGCCGTCGCTCGCCCAGCGTCGTGTGTTCCAAGGTAAACGGAATCAGCGAGATCTGGATCACGCCCGGTTCCGGAATTGCATTCACGGTCAGGCTCACGCCGTCGATGGTGACGGAGCCCAGCGGCACACTCACCCGTGACACCTCGCTCGGCACCTTGATGTCGACCAGCCGCGCGTCCTCGTGGTGCTTCACGTGCAGCACCAGCCCCACGCCATCGACGTGCCCCTGCACCAGGTGGCCACCCATCCGGTCACCCACCCGGAGCGCCCGCTCCAGGTTTACCCGGCGTCCCGCGACATATGTGCCGAACGCCGTCCGGTCGAGCGACGTGGCGATGATGTGCACCACGAACCCGGCATTGGCGAACGCCTTGACCGTCAGGCACGCCCCGTCCACGGCAATGCTCTCGCCCAGTTCGAGGCCCTTGTAGGGCGCGTCGATGACGAGCTCGAGGCCCTGGTCATCGCGCCGTGCGCGCGACACCACACCAATGGCTGTCACCAGTCCGGTAAACATCTAGCGGCGATCCACCACGAGTAGCGTGTCCTCTCCCAGTGCGCGACGCTCGACCACACGCCAGCGCGGTGCCAGTTCCAGTGACGTGCCCGGCAGTCCCGTCACCGCGGGGACGCCATCGCCCAGCCAGAGCGGGCTCTGTACCCAGTACAGCCGGTCCACCAGGTCCTCTGCCAGCAGCGCACCGGCGAGCTGTCCCCCGCCCTCCACCAGCACGCTCTCCACCTCTTCGTCGCGGAGCGTCGCGAGCGCTGCTGCGAGCGACTTCGTCTCGCGCACCTCCACACCGGCGGTCGCGAGCGCCGACTGTGCGGCCCCGGTGCCCGGCGCGACGAACACTGTCGTCGGCGTTTCCCGTGCGGTGCGAGCCAGCGCGCCGTCCGACGACAGGACGCTGCTCCGGCCGAACACCACCCGCCTCGGTGTCCGTCGCGGCACCACCGTGCCGCGCACCGTCAGCGACGGATCGTCGAGCCGTGCCGTGTTGCTGCCGACGGCAATCGCGTCGAACCCGGCGCGCAGCCACTGCACCCAGGCGCGGGCCTCGGGCCCGCTGATCCAGCGCGACCGTCCTTCCCGGTCGGCAATCCGCGCATCGAGCGACGTCGCCAGCTTGAGCGCCACGTAGGGCCGGCGCCGCGCGCCCTGCGCATGGAGGAACGCGGCGTTCTGCGCCGACGCCTCCCGCTGCATCAGCCCGATCTCCACCTCGACGCCATGCTGCCGCAGGTACTCGGAGCCACCCGCCGCCACCGGGTTCGGGTCCGCCACGGCGACCACCACCCGTTTGATGCCCGCGCGCCGCACCAGGTCCGCGCACGGTGGCTGCTTCCCCTGGTGCGCGCAGGGCTCGAGGGTGACAACCAGCGTCGCCCCGCGAGCCCCGTCCCCTGCCGCCTCCAGTGCCACCGCCTCCGCGTGACGCTCACCAAACTCGGCGTGATAGCCCTCGCCAACAATCTTGCCGTCTCGAAGGACCACGGCACCGACCAGCGGATTCGGAGCTACACGGCCCCAGCCATTGCCACGCCAGCTCGATGAGCGCGCGACATGGCCTCCGGCTCAGTCGTCAGTCGTCTGTCGTCAGTCATCAGAAAGCTGTCAGCTGACGACTGCCTGCCGACTGTCGACTGCCGACTGCCGACTCACGCAAAAGCCACGTCGCGTGCACCAGCCTCCACCTTCCCAATGACCCACGTCTCCACGCCCGCCACGCGCGCCGCGGCACGCGCGAGGTCCACCGAGGCGGCTGGCAGCACCGCGATCATCCCGATGCCGAGATTGAACACCTCGCGCATCTCCGGCTCGCTCACGTTGCCGGCCTTCTGCAGGAACTTGTAGAGCGCCGGCCGCTCCCACGACTTCATCTCCACTGTCGCACGGCAGTTCTCCGGCAGCACCCTCACCAGGTTTCCGCCGATGCCACCACCGGTGATGTGCGCCAGCGCGTGGACCTGTCCCAGCACCGGCGCCAGGGTCGGCACATAGCTGCGATGCACCGCGAGCAGCGCATCGGCCACCGACTTGCCGGTGTCACCGAGCGTGTCGCCCAGCTTGAGTCCCGCCTGCTCGAAGATGATCCGGCGCGCGAGTGTATAGCCGTTCGTGTGCAGGCCGGTGGAGGCGTAGCCCAGCAGCACGTCGCCCGGCACCACATGGTCACCGTGCAGCGCCGCGTCCTCTTCCACCACGCCGATGATCGTGCCCGCCAGGTCGAACGTTCCCTCGCGGTAGAGACCAGGCATCTGCGCCGTCTCGCCGCCCGCCAGCGCCATCCCGTGGTTGCGGCACCCGCGCGCGATGCCCTCCACGATTCCGGCGATCATCTCCACGCCCAGCGCCGCACCCGCCACGTAGTCCATGAATGCGATCGGCCGCGCCGCGTGCACCAGGATGTCGTTCACGCTGTGGTTGACCAGGTCCTCGCCCACCGTGTCGAACCGCCCTGCCTCCAGCGCCACCAGCACCTTGGTGCCCACGCCGTCGGTGCTCAGCACCAGCACCGGCTTCTTCATTCCGGCCGGTACGCGCACCATGCCGCCGAAGGCGCCGACCAGCCCCACCGAGAGCGCCGTGCGCGTCCCCGCCACCAGGTGACCGATCTTTTCCTTTGCGGCCTCGGCGGTGTTGAGGTCCACACCAGCCGCCGCATACTGTCGGGCGGTCACGCGACCGGCTCCGCCAGTTCCACGTGCGTCAGCTGCCGGAATGCGCGCGCCCGGCGCTCCACCTGTTCCAGCGTCACGTCGTCGAACCCGTGCACGCCGAACTGCGACACCGCGAAGGAGCCCATCACGCTGCCATACACCATCGCGCGCCGGAACTCGGCGTCACTGACGGTGCCCGCCCGCGCCAGGTACCCCATGAAACCGCCGGCGAACGCGTCACCCGCACCCGTCGGGTCGAAGACCTCTTCCAGCGGGAAGGCCGGCGTGAAGAACGTCTGCTCGCCACCCATCAGCAGCGCGCCGTATTCGCCCTGCTTGATCACCACCCGCTTGGGACCGTGCTTCAGGATCCAGCGACCGGCGCGATGGATGTTCCAGTCGCCCGAGAGCTCGCGTGCCTCCCCATCGTTCACCATCAGGATGTCCACCCGCTTGAGCAGCTCCATCAGCGCATCGCGCTTGCTCTGGATCCAGTAGTTCATCGTGTCGCACGCCACCAGCTTGGCATGCGGCACCTGGTCCAGCACCCCCAGCTGCAGCTCCGGGTCGATGTTGCCCAGGAACAGGAACTCGGAGTCGCGGAAGCTCGCCGGCAGTTTCGGCTGGAACGCCGCGAACACACCCAGTCGCGTCTCCAGCGTTTCCCGGCTCTGCAGGTCGTAGGAGTACTTCCCCTTCCACCGGAAGCTCTCTCCCTCGGCGTGTTCCACCCCCGACCAGTCGATGCCCCGTGCCGCGAGCTTCTCCAGTTCCTTCACCGGATAGTCGCTGCCGACCACACCCACCACCTTCACCGGGTGCAGGATCGCGCCCGCGACGCTGAAGAACACCGCCGATCCACCCAGCGTGTCCGCAGTCTCGCCGAACGGGGTGAAGATGGAATCGAGTGCCACGCTGCCGACGACGAGCAGGCTCATGAAGTCAGATCCGTTCCGGGGCGGAAAGGCCGAGCACGGCGAGGCCGTTGGCCAGGGTGATGCGCGCGGCGCGCGCGAGGAGCAGCCGCGCATGCTCGATGTCGGCGGGCTCGCCCACGGTGCGCGTGTGGTGATACCAGCCGTGCACGCTGCCGGCCAGTTCATGCAGGTACGTCGTCATGCGATGCGGCTCCCGCTCGCCTGCCGCCTTCGCGATGACCTCGGGAAGCTCGCCCAGCTTCTTGAGCAGCTCGGTGTCTTCCGGCGCCGGCAGCGATGCCAGGTCGAGGGCGCCGGCGACGGAATCGGCCTCGACGCCGGCGGTGCGGAAGATCCCGCAGAGTCGCGCGTGCGCCATCTGCACGTAGAAGATCGGGTTCTCGTCCGTCTGCCGCTTCGCCAGCTCGATGTCGAAGGTGAGCTGCGAATCGCCCTTCCGCGACAGGAAGAACCAGCGCGCGGCGTCGGTGCCCACCTCGTCCACGAGGTCGCGCAGCGTCACGAAGGTGCCGGCCCGCTTCGACATTTTCACTTCCTCGCCGCCACGCACCACCTTCACCAGCTGCACCAGCACCACATCGAACTTCTCGTCCTCGAAGCCGAGCGCCCGCAGCACCGCCCGCACCCGCGGGATGTAGCCGTGGTGGTCGGCGCCCCACACGTCGATCAGCGCATCGAACCCGCGCTCGAGCTTGTCGATGTGGTACGCGATGTCGGGCAGGAAGTAGGTGTAGCTGCCATCCTGCTTCCGCAGCACCCGGTCGAGGTCGTCGCCGAACTCGGAGGTGCGGAGCCAGAGGGCGCCGTCCTTCTCGTACGTGAGGTTCCGGTCGTGCAGCAGGTCGAGCGCCATCGGACACCGCGCCCCGGTGATACATCCCCTGCTCCGACGTCATCACGTTGAAGCGCACGCCGAAATCGGCGAGGTCCTGGTCCTGCTCCTCCCGCTGGATCGCCAGGCCGAGTTCCCGGCTCCGCTTGACACCCTCTTCATGCGGCAGGTCGGCGAAACCGGCGCCCTCCCGCTCCAGCACCAGCGCCGCGTTCTCCTGCAGGTACAGGCCGTGATAGCCGCCGTCGGGAATCGCCGCCTCGCGGCCGACCGACTGCTGCACCCGCGCCCAGAGGCTCTGGGCGAGCCGGTCGATCTGCACCCCGGCATCGTTGATGTAGAACTCCCGGGTGACGCTGTGCCCGCTCCACTCCAGCAGCGACGCGATCGCGTCACCCAGCGCGGCACCCCGGCCGTGTCCCACGTGCAGCGGGCCGGTCGGGTTGGCCGAGACGAACTCGAGATTCACCTTGCGTCCCTCACCGACGGCGCTCTTCCCGTATCGCGCCCCCTCCGCGAGGATGCGCGCATGCAGCGCCGCGAGCGTATCGCTCGCGAACCAGAAGTTGATGAACCCCGGGCCCGCGATCTCGGTCTTCGAGATGAGCGTGGCCGGGGCCTGCAGTTCGCGCAGCACCTCCTCGGCCACCGCGCGCGGATTCGCCCGCCGCCGCTTCGCCAGCGTCAGCGCCAGGTTGGTCGCCAGGTCACCATGCGTGTCGTCCCGCGGACGCTCGAGCACGAACTCGATGTCGCCGTCGCCCAGCTTCCGGGCGACACGCTCGAGCTCCACGCGCAGCACGTCACTACTCACTGGCCTTGGCCTTCTTGGCAGGAGTCTTCTCGGCCTTCGGCTCGGCGGCTTTCTTGGTCTCGGAACCCACCGCCTTCCCCGCCTTCCCCGCCGCATCCGCACTCGGCTCACTCGCCTTGCTGGTGCTCTCACTCGACTCCCGCGCCTTGTCGTTGCGCGGTCCCTTCCCGTCCTTGCCGTAATCGGTGATGTAGAACCCGCTGCCCTTGAAGTGCAGCCCGGCACCGCCCGAGATCTTCCGCACGGCCATCTTGCCGCACACCGGACACTTGGCGCGCGGCTTGTCGCTCATCTTCTGGAAGAGCTCGAAGTCGTGTCCCTGGGGGCACGCGTATTCGTAAGTCGGCATGTTGCTGCTGATATCCTAAGTTCAGGTAACCACTGAACTTAACCGCGGAAGGCTGAAGTAACAAATGTCCTATTGCTTACGCTTTTTCGATTCCTCCTTACGCTTTTTCAGTTCCGCCTTACGCGTTTTCGGTTCCTCCTCACCCAGTTGCAGCCCCAGCTTCTTCGGCGCCACCAGCAGGTAGCTGTCCTTCACCAACTCCCCCACCTCCGCCCAGTCCACCTTTCCGTCCAGCCAGACCCCGATCCACCCACTCGGCCCCACATACGGCGGCTTGAAGAACCGGTCGGGCGCGACACCGATCATCAGCTCCTGGTTCCCCGGCGCCGCCTTGCACCACACGGAGTTGCGGCCCCCGCCGTGATGATTCCCCGCGCTCGCGAACATGGCAAAGAGCTTGTTCTTGACCCGGAAGGTTGGCTCGCCCCACGCCTCCACCTCGTGCGCCTCAGGCAGGGCGAGGCAGAGTCTTCGGAGCTTCGGCAGCGGACGCATGGGCATGGCAATTGGCCGTCAGTCGGCAGTCGTCAGTCGCAGGAGTCGTCAGTCCGCAGGTCGACTCACGACTGTCGACTCACGCCGACTGTCGACTGCCACGTCAGCTCCTTCTATCCGGCCGCCCCACCGCCGCCAGCGACGAATCACGCACCCGCCCGATCGTCTCCGCCACGAACTGCACGTCGTCGCGCGAGCCGATCACCAGCGGGCTCCGCTCGTGCAGCGATCCCGGCACCCGCTCCATGATCCGGCGCTCGCCGTCCGTCGCGGCACCACCCGCCTGCTCCGCGATGAACGCCATCGGGGCGCACTCGTACAGCAGCCGCAGCTTGCCATTCGGGTTCTTCTTGTCGGCGGGATACATGAAGATGCCGCCCGCGATCAGGTTCCGGTGGAAGTCGGCCACCAGTGACCCGATGTAGCGGCTGTTCTTCCCCGCGATGTACTCCGGCAGGTCGCCGTGAAAGCCGCGCACCGCCGTCTGCACGCCCTTGTCCCACCGCGCGAAATTGCTCTCGTTCACGCTGTAGTACTTCCCCACCGCCGGCGTCACGATGCGCGGGTGCGACAGCAGGAACTCGCCGATCGTCGGGTCGAGCGTGAAGCCATGCACCCCCTGCCCCGTGGTGTACACCAGCATCGTGCTCGAGCCGTACATCACGTAGCCCGCCGCCACCTGCTCGATGCCCGGCTGCAGGATGTCCGCCACCGTGCCGCGGCCATGGTCGCTGACCCGGCGGTAGACGCTGAAGATCGTCCCCACCGCCGCGTTGACATCGATGTTGGAGGAACCGTCGAGCGGATCGAAGAGGACGACGTACTTGCCGGGGCGGTACTGCGAGGGAATCGGGATCATCTCCTCGTCTTCTTCCGACCCCATCACGCAGACCCGGCCGGTGAACTTGAGGGATTCCTTGATCGCTTCATTGGCGAGGACGTCGAGCTTCTGCTGGTCCTCGCCCTGCACGTTTCGGTTCTGCGCCGAGCCCAGCACGTCCACCAGTCCCGCGCGGCGAATGGACGCCGCAATCAGCTTGGTGGCGAGCGCGATGTCGTAGAGCAGGCTGGAGAGTTCTCCCGTGGCATCGGGGAAATCCCGTTCCTGGTCCATGATGAATCGCTCGATGGTGGTGACCGCTGTGCGCATGATGCCGGCGACTCCAGGCTGATGGTGGCGGGCGACCCTGTCGCGTCAAAGGCGAGCCGGTGCGACCGTCCGCGGACCTCCACGTGACGGCCGTCGGTGCTGACGGTGACCGTGCCCTCCTGATCGGTTCTCCAGATCGTAGCATGTTGTGCGCCGAGGCGCTGCAGTGCCTCGGCCGTGGGATGACCGTACTTGTTGTGGCTCCCGACCGACAGGATGGCCGCGGTGGGCGACAACTCCTCGAGCCATGCCGCCCCGCTCGCCGTCCTGCTCCCGTGATGCCCCACCTTGAGCAGGTCCACATGCCCCACCCGTCCGTGCAGCACCGCCTCCGGCGCCTCGCCGGCATCGCCCATGAAGATGGCGCGGAAGGCGCCGTAGCGCACCAGCAGCACCACCGAATCGTCGTTGAGGTCGAGCCCCCAGCCGCTCCACGTGGTGTCGGGGTGCAGCACCGTGAACTCCACGCTGTCCACGGTGAACCTGTCCCCCCGGCGCGCCGCGTCCCACGCCGCGCCCGACGTGCCCACCAGCCCCAGCATCTCGCGATAGGTCGAATCGATGCCCGGGGCGGCCGGCTCGACCACCGTGCCCACCGGCATCGCCGACAGCACCGCCCCGAATCCGCCGACATGATCGAGATGCGCATGCGACGCCACCAGCACGTCGATCGCGTCGGCGCCCTCGCGCTCCAGCAGCGGCACGACCCGGCTGGCCCCGGCGTCGAAGCGCTCGTCCTTTGGTCCCGCATCGATCACCACGAAATGGCCGTTCGGCGTGCGCAGCACCGCGGCATCGCCCTGGCCCACGTCCACAAAATGCAGCGTGAGGCGCCCCGCGCCAGACCGCGGCAGCCGCACGTCGGGAACCAGCGCCAGCCACACACCCGCGGCACCGGCGAGCATGAGGCGTCCCGACGCGAGCGAACCGCCGCCCCGTCGCGGTGTGGCCCAGCAGAGCAGCACCAGCAGCAGCGAGCCACGGCACCGCGCTCGCCGGCGTGGCGTTCATCACGAAATGCCCCAGCGGAATCCTCGCACCCCACTCCGCGATCAGCTCGAGCAGGTGCAGCGCGACGCCACTTCCCGAGGCCAGCGCGCCGCTCACCACGCCGATCGGCGCGACCAGCAGGCTCGCGAGCACGCCCGGCACCGCCACCGCTGCCACCGGGATCGCAATGAAGTTGAGCGCGATCCCCACCGGCGCCACCGCGCCGAGCAGCCACGCCGTCACCGGCGCCGTCGCCACCGTGGCGCCGACCGATGACGCCGCCGACTGCCACAGCCAGTGCTTCCCGCCCGCCTCCTCCGCCCAGCGCGCGAAGCGCACCGCACCCCACAGTGACAGCACCGACAACCAGCCACCCAGGTCGAACACCGCGAATGGATCGAGCAGCATGACCACGAGTCCCGTTGCGGCCAGCAGTGCATCGGGCTGTACCGCGCGCTGCCGCCAGCGGAGCCACACCAGCACCCATGCCATCGCCCCGGCGCGCACCGCGGGCGCCGGCCATCCGAGGAACGCCACGTACACCATCGCGAGCGATGCGGCCACCGTGAGCGATGGCACCCGCGACATCCCCAGTTGCCGGAGCACCAGCACCACCCACGCGGCGATGAGCCCGATGTGAAATCCGGAGATCGACAGCAGGTGCACCAGTCCCGACGACGCGAACGCAGTCTTGAGGTCCCGGTCCATGCCGCTGCGTCGCCCCACCACCAGCGCATCCACCAGCGGCGCCCGCGCGCCGTAGAGCCTGGCCGACGCCCGCGCGAGGGCATTCCGCACCCTGAACTCGACGCCGCTCACCCGGCCCCTCGGTGCTCATCTCCTTCACGCCGAAGATGCCATCGGGCTCGATCAGTCGTCGTGTGCCTCGCGTCCACTCTCCCTCGATCGCAATCGACTTGCCCCGCGTCCAGCGCTTCGCCTCGCCGGAAGCGCGCCGTGATGCTGCCGCGGCACCCGGCGCGCAGCGGTTCCACCGACGCGATGCCACCATCCTCCGTGAGTGGCTCGAGCAGCAGCGACCTCCAGCGCCATCCGGCCCGCCGGCAACTGGGCGGCACACCCGTCCTCCTCGCGATGGCGCGCCACGACGCCGACCCCGACGCCCATCGTCAGCCGTCACCACGAACACGGCGACACTCGCGGCGATGCACCATCGCGACGATTCCGGTAACCATCATCCCGCCGGCCAGGGCCCAGAAATGCGAAAGGCCGGTCGCAAGACCGGCCCCGAAGCAGAACACCACCAGTATCACCGGCGGAGGGATCACCCCTTGTCCACCTTCTTCGACTTGGGACAGCGCGGCGCCATCGACACCTTCCGGAACGCCTCCATGACCACCACGTCGATCTCGGCCCGCTTCTGCTGCTTCTCCAGGTTCACCTCGGTGACGATCTGCCCCTCCAGCGACGCCACGTAGCGCGGCGGCACCCGGTTGAGCGCAAACACGAAGATGTCATCCCGGCAGAACTCGCAGCCGCAGAAGGCGGGGAAGTTGCCCCGCAGCGCGTCGTACGAGGACTGCACATGTTCCTCGACCAGGTTCCGGATCATAGCACCGCCAACTGGGGACGACGCACCGTCCCGGTGAATGTGGCACCGGTGGTCCCGGTGAGTTGCACCACGTGATACTCGCCGATGGCGCTGGGCGGCACGTCCACCAGCACCGACAGGTTGCCTCGCGTCCGCGCCAGCATCAGGTCGCCCCGCCGCGCCGGGCGCTCCACCAGCACCTCGTGGATCGAGCCGATACGCGCCAGGTTGTGCCGCCGCGCCTGCGACCGCACCGCGCCGATCAGCCGGTCGAGTCGCTCCGAGGCCACCGCGTCGTCGACATGATCGGCCAGTCGCACCGCCGGCGTGCCCTCGCGCACCGAGTACTTGAAGGTATACGCCTCGTCGAAATCGGCGTCGCCCACCAGCGACAGCGTCTCGGCGAACTGCGCCTCCGTCTCGCCCGGAAAACCGACGATGAGGTCGGTGCTGATCGTGAGGCCCGGGATCGCCGCCCGAAGCTCGCTCACCACTTCCAGGTAGCGCTCGCGGGTGTAGCGCCGCAGCATCCGCCGCAGCACCGCATTCGATCCGCTCTGCGCCGGCAGGTGCACATGCTCGCACACCGCCTCCACCTCGGCCATCGCCGCGATGACACGTGGCGTGAAGTCCGTCGGGTAGGGACTGGTGAAGCGCAACCGGCGAATGCCGTCCACTGCCCCGACCGAGCGCAGCAGGTCGGCAAAGTCGTGGGTGCCGTCGTGATAGCTGTTCACCGTCTGGCCCAGCAGCGTCACCTCGGACGTGCCACCCTCCGCGAGCGGTCCGCACTTCCGCCACCACGTCATCCAGTTTGCGGCTGCGCTCCGGGCCGCGCGTGTACGGAACGATGCAGAACGTGCACTTGTAGTCGCAGCCGCGCTGCACCGTCACGAAGCGGGTCGGCGACGCGTCGCGCATCGGCGGCACGTCCTCGTAGTGCTCCCACGACCGGAACTCGGTGTCCGTCACCCGGTGGCCGGCCGTCGCCTGCGCCAGCAGCATCGAAAGGTTGCGGTAGCCATCGGGTCCCACCACCAGGTCCACGCGTGGCGCCTGCGCCAGCAGCGCCGGCCCGAGACGCTGCGCCATGCAGCCCACCACCCCCAGCACGTCACCCTGGCGCTTGAACCGCTGCAGCTCACCGACCCGCCCCGCCACCCGCTGCTCGGCGTTGTCCCGCACGGCACAGGTGTTGACCAGCATGACGTCGGCGTCGTCGGGTGTGTCCACCTGCTCGTAGCCGTCGCGCGCCAGCACGCCGAGCATGAGCTCGGTGTCGGCCACGTTCATCTGGCAGCCGTAGGTCTCGATGTAGACGCGCTTGGTCATGCTGGAAGATAGCCCGCCGGGGAACGGCGGGGTACGTCGCTACGGCCGGATGTTGAGCGTGGTGTACAGCAGCCACCCGGTCTCGGAGATGCCGCTGCCGCTCGCGCTCCGCCATACCCGCTCCAGGCTCATCTCGACGGCGCCGTGCTGCTTGGCGAATCGCGCCCCGGTGCCGATCGACAGTGCGAACTCGCTGGGCTGGAACGTCGGGTCGTCACCGATCAGGAAAGGCAGCGTTCCATAGCGGGCGCCGACGCGCAGCGGGAACTGCGTCGCCCGGCGCGCCCGGGACGTGAGCTCGGCGCCCAGGCTCAGTTCCAGGCTGTTCTTGGAGCCCGGTGCTCCCAGGTTCACCATCGACTGGTTGGCGGCCGACCAGGTGCGATACACCCCTTGCGCCGCCACCTGCAGGAACGGCGTCGCCGAGAGGATCGCACCGGCGGCAAACGTCCATGGGAGGCCGTAGTCGGCGCCGATGGTGGTGGCGCCGCCGTACAGCGCCGAGTCGATGTTGACCTTGGCGGTGAAGTCCTTTCGCACCAGCGCCGACAGCGTCAGCGAGTTGCTCACCGCGCGCGTGGCACCGATCGCGAGGCCGAAGCCGGTGGTGGACGTCTGCGCCGACTGCAGCACCGTGGCATACGCCGTGTCGTCGAACGCGCGTCGTGCCACCAGGCGGTTGGTGCCGGTGATGAGGTGGGCCGCGAATGCCACCGTCGTCTTGGGAATGGTCCGGATCGCCCAGGCCAGCTGCAGGTCGCTCAGGCCGCCGCGCGATTGCGTCGTGTCGGTGTACGCTCGCACGCTGTCGCGCAGCACCAGGGAATCGCGCACCGCCAGCGTGAAGTCACGGTCCAGGTACGTCGTGGCACCAATGCCGAACGCATACAGCCCATGCTTGATCGGTGCCGTGATATAGGTGTTCGGGAAGCGATAGCTCGCGCGTGTTCGCCGAACCCGCGGGGGTCTCCACCGAGCGATAGTCAGCCAGCAGGGTGAAGGTGGCCGTGCCCGACCGCAGCGTGGCCAGCGACGCCGGGCTCAGCTGTGACTGCGGATCGAAGAGGCCGATGCTGCCGCCGGTGCCGATGGCCGCCGCGGAATACGGCCGTCCCGGGAAGCCCGGGCCGCGCACGCCGAAGATGGACGACTGCGCCGCCGCCGTTGCCGGCAGCAGGAGCGACAGCCCGAGCGCGAACCACGCCAGCCGTCGCGCGCTCATGGCAGGGCGAACTGGTAGGGCCGCACGTACTCGATGCGCAGTCGCGGCTGGCGCACCGGGTCTGCGGTGGAGCCGAACACCGGCACCGAGAACGACGACGCTTCCGGCGACAGCCACACGAAGAACGCCGGCGGCCGGCCCGCGCTCCCCTGCCAGGCGCGCACGATGTTGAGCACTTCCATCGTCATCGGGCCACTGTTGGGCACCGGGAAGTTGTTCAGGCCCGTGATGTCACCGAGCAGCGGCGACTTGGCGCCGAGGTCCACCAGGATTCCCTGCGTCACCAGCGTCGAGTTGACGTTGGAAAGCCCCGTGATCGGCGTGACCGGCACCATCTCCAGCGTCGCCCGGATGATCTCCGCCGTGTCCTTGAGCACCAGCGGAAAGTCGAACCGCATCAGCGCCCGCGCCGACGGCGCACCGCCCACCAGGAGCGTGGTCGGCGTCGGCTGCGGAAATGGCACCGCCGTCAGGTAGGTGTTGTAGCTGGGGACGCGGGTGATGGTCTGCTTCTGCAGCGTGGTGTCCGGGACGTTGGCGTGCACGAATGTCTGGAAGGTTGGTCCGCCGGTGCCGGCCCCCACCGACAGCAGGCGGATGCCGGTGACGCCAGGCGCCGTCAGGGCGACACCAACCCGCAACACACCCGAGTCGGCGGGCGTCAGGGCGATTCGGGACAGTGTCTCCCCGCTCAGCAGCGCCGTCACCCTGCCGCTGAGCAGCGTGTCCGGCACCTCCACCGAGTCCAGGAATGCATCGGGCGTGAACGTCGCCGTCAGCTCGTCGAATGTCGCGGTCGAATCGATGGTCGGTGGCAGCTTGTAGAGCAGCAGCACCACGCCCGGCTGGAGCGAGTCTCGCGCGTCGACGCTGAAGTTGACCTTCGCGGAATCGATGGTGTAGGTGCGCGCCGTGTCCTGCACGAACACCGAGTCGCCGCGCCGCAGGAACTGCACGAAGCCTCGCGCGTCGGCAGCCGGCAGGTTGTTGCTGACCAGGAAGCCGGTCGCCTTGCTGGCCGCGAGGTAGCCGGCGAACGAACTGTCACTGCCGACGATTGGCGTCAGCACCGTGTCGTAGACGATGATCTGGCCGCCGGGGCAGAGCTCGGGACAGTTGACGGGGGTGAGGAGGCGCTCGGAACAGGCGCCCACCAGGACGGCGACTGCAAGCAGGAAGGCCGGCACCACCCAGCGGCGCCGCGGCGTGATCGGCGGGGCGATCATGCCAGGTTGCCGGGCCCGAACGCGTCGGGCAGCAGGTGCCGGAGGTTCCAGGACACCCGCGTGCTCGGTCCCACCGATTCGCCCGTGAGCTCGAGCCCGAACTCGGCCAGCACCTGGCGACAGGCACCGCAGGGCATCGCCGGCGGCTCGCTCCCCACCGCGATGGCGATACGCCGGAACCGCCTGGCCCCTGCCATCACCGCCGACGCCACGGCCGTGCGCTCCGCGCAGATCGTGAGCCCGAAGGACGCGTTCTCGACGTTGCAGCCCGTGTAGATCTGCCCATCCTCCGCCTCGAGTGCCGCGCCAACCTGGTACTTCGAGTACGGGGCATAAGCCTGCTGCTGCGCGCGGCGCGCCGCCGCGACCAGCGTTTCAGTCACGCCAGACCTCATGAAGAAATGAATCGCCGGCGGGCAGCTTCGCCGCGCCGAGGAACTCCGCCACCGTCTGCCCCACATCGGCGAAGCTCCGCCGCACTCCCAGTGCGACCGGCCGCACCTTCGGGCCCCAGGCCAGCAGCGGCACCACCTCGCGCGAGTGATCGGTGGAGGGCGTCGTTGGATCGTTGCCGTGGTCCGCGGTGAAGATAATCAGGTCGTCCGCCCGGCCCGAGGCGAGTATTCCGGGGAGGGCAGCATCCAGTTCGAGCAGTCCCCGGTGAAACCCCGGGACGTCGTTGCGATGCCCCCAACTCTGGTCGAACTCGATCACGTTGGCGAAGAGGAACCCGCCCTCCATGCTGCCCAGGGCGTCCCCGATGAGCTGGTACGCCTCCGCGTTGGTCGCGGTGTGACGGCTGCTGATCCCCCGCCCCGCGAAGAGGTCGTCCACCTTCCCCACCCCCACCACCGGAACCCTTGCGTCCGCCAGCCGGTCCAGCAGCGTGGCCCCTGGTGGGACAAGGCTCAGGTCCTTCCGGGCCGGGGTCCGGGTCCAGTGCCCCGGTGTGCCGGTGAACGGGCGCGCGATGACCCGCGATACCGCATGCTCGCCCGTCATCATCTCCCGCGCGATCCCGCAGGCCCGGTACAGTTCCGCCAGCGGTACCGTCGCTTCGTGGGCAGCCACCTGGAAAACACTGTCCGCCGACGTGTAGACGATCCAGTTGCCCGTCCGCACATGCTCTGCGCCGAGTTCGTCGAGGATCGCCGTGCCCGATGCAGCCTTGTTCCCCAGAACCCCCCGGCCAGTGCGCCGGGAAAACTCTGCCAGCAGTTCAGCCGGAAAGCCATTCGGGTACGTCGCAAACGGCCTCGGCAGCACCAATCCGCATAGCTCCCAGTGGCCAGTGGTGCTGTCCTTCCCCGGGCTGAGCGGTTCGGCAATGCCGTGCGCCGCCAGAGGCGCCGGCACCGGTGCGACCCCCGGTATCGGGGCACAGTTACCCAGCCCGAACCGCTCGAGGTTGGGCAGCGTCAGGCCGCCAACGGCGCGAGCCACATTGCCGAGCGTATCGCTCCCGGCATCGCCATACGCGGCAGTGTCAGCCGCCGGACCGCATCCGAGACCATCCAGGACGATGATGGCGGCCCGGCGGGTTCGGCTCACGGTGCCAGCTCGACGTACCGGCGCTCCACCCGCGGTGAGATGGAGGTCAGCAACTCGTAGCTGATCGTCCCCGCTGCCGCCGCCTGCTGGTCCAGCGTCACGATGCCGCCGAACACCGTCGCCACGTCACCGACACTTGCATCGGACTCGATCATCGTCATGTCCATGGTGACCCGTCCAACGATCGGGCACCGTCGGCCACGCACTTCGATCGCGCCATGATTGCTGAGGCTGCGGGGCACCCCGTCGGCGTACCCGATGCCGAGCGTCGCGACCGCAACCGGACCGGGAGCGTGCCACGTGGCCCCGTAACTCGCCGAATCTCCCGCGTGCAGCTGGCGCGTCGCGATCACCCTCGCGCACAACCGCGCCACCGGCTCCGGTGCCATGCCACCCGCGGCGCCGCCATAGAGGAAGATGCCGGGCCGTACCAGGTCGGCCGAATAGCGGGTGCCCGCGAGGGCGGCGGCGCTGCTCGCCGCGTGCACCAGCGGCGGTCGCGAGGGCAGCGCGCCCAGCACCATCTCGAATCGTTCCCACTGCGCCTGCGTCGCCGACGGATCGGTGTCCGATGAATGGAAGTGGGTGAACACTCCCTCCCAGGCACTCGCCCCCGCCAGCAGCCGCGCGGCCTCCGCGAGCGCAAAGCCCTCGGTCCAGCGGAGACCGGCGCGCGCCATGCCGGTGTCAATTTCCAGGTGAAAGGGCTTGCCGCTCGGTATCCACGCCGCGAGGGACGCGACGTCCCCCAGTGAGGGACGGAGGTCGTGCGCCATGCACTCCGCGAACGCCGCGGGAACCAGCGGCGAGAACACCACGATCGGGCGCGCAATGCCCGCCGCGCGCAACTCGATGCCCTCGCTCACCGTCGCCACCCCGAATCCCCAGGGATCGAGCGATTCGAGCGCCCGGCTCACCCGCACGGCCCCGAGTCCGTAACCGTTAGCTTTCACCATCGGCAACAGGCGGGCGCGTGAACGGGTCATGATGGTGCGCGCGTTTCTCACCAGTGCGGTGAGGTCCACGTCCACCCACGCGCGCAGCGGCTTGGGCTCAGGTATCGTCATGTCGGCGCGTAAGCTACCGGGACGGAGAACCCATGCAAGACAGGCCACCGCTGGAGCGGGTGCTCGACCTCGTGAAGGACCTGCGCGTCCGCTGCGCCTGGGATCGCTCGCAGACGCGAGAGACCCTGCGTCCCTATCTCGTCGAGGAAGTCCTCGAGCTCGATCACGCGCTCCGTGAGGAAGATCCCGACGCCATCCGCGAGGAACTCGGCGATTTCCTCCTGCACCTGGCGTGGCAATTCGTGATCGCGGAGGAGCGCGGGGAAACCACGCCTGACGACATCGCGGATCGCATCGTGCGCAAGATGGAGCGCCGCCATCCCCACCTCTTCAACCTGGGGCCGCGCGAACCCTGGGAGCAGCTGAAGCGGAAGGAAGGACGGAAGGGACTCCTCGAGGGACTGCCTCCCACGCTGCCCGATCTCCTCATGGCCTACCGGCTGCAGGAACGCGCCGCGAGCGTCGGCTTCGACTGGCCCGACGTCGGTGGCCCGCTCAACAAGGTGCGGGAGGAACTCGCGGAAGTGGAGGAGGAACTCTCAGTCGGGCAGGATGGGCATGAGGCACTGGCCGATGAAATCGGCGACCTGCTCTTCGCCGTCGTCAACGTCGCGCGCAAGGCGGGCGTGCAGCCCGGCCCGGCCCTCGATCGCACCAATGCCAAGTTCCGCCGCCGGTTCGCCGAGATCGAGCGGATGGCTGCGGAGAAGGCAATCGACATGCATACGGCGGGGCTGGAAGTGCTTGACCAACTATGGGACCAGACCAAACTACGTGAGGAGGAACTGCGCAGGGAAACCACGTAGGGAGGAGCTGCAACGGCGTGAGGAGGAACCGCGACCGCGGTGACCGCTGTTTCAGTTCCTCCTTACGCTTTTTCTGTTCCTCCTTACGCTGTTCAGCTACGGATACAATCTGTGCAGCTGCCTCGGAAACGCGATCGCCTCCCGCACATGCTGGATCCCCGAAATCCACGCGACCGTGCGCTCCACACCCAGGCCGAACCCGGAGTGCACGAACGTTCCATACTTCCGGAGGTCGAGGTACCAGCGATACGCCTCCGGATCGAGACCCTGCCCCTTGATCCGGGCCAGCAGCAGGTCGTAGTCGTCCTCCCGCTGTGAACCGCCGATGATCTCGCCGTATCCCTCGGGTGCCAGGCAGTCATTGTTCAGCACCGTCCGCGGATCCTCGGGATTCTCCTTCATGTAGAACGCCTTCACGCCCTTCGGGTAGTTGTAGACGAACACCGGGCGGTCGTACTGCTGAGCCAGGAGCGTCTCGTCATCCCCACCAAGGTCGTGCCCCCACTGCATGTCCGAGCCCATCCGGTTGAGCGCCGCCACCGCATCGGTATAGCTGATGCGCGCGAACGGGGCCTTCACCCGCTCCAGTGGCGCCGTGTCCCGCTCGAGCTCCTTGAGCTGCTCGGCGCAGCGCTCCAGCGCGCGCCCCACGATGTAGCTCACGAACTCTTCCTGCAGCCGCATGTTGTCGTTCGAGTCGTTGAATGCCACTTCCGGCTCCACCATCCAGAACTCGGTGAGGTGCCGGCGGGTCTTCGACTTCTCGGCCCGGAACGTCGGCCCGAAGCAGTACACCTTGCCCAGCGACGCCGCGGCCGCCTCGACGTAGAGCTGCCCCGTCTGCGCCAGGTACGCCTTGCCCAGGTCGAAGTAGTCGGTGGAAAAGAGGTTCCCCGCCTCCTCGCCGATGGCCCCCGTCAGGATCGGGGTGTCCACCAGCACGAAGTCACGCTGGTAGAAGAAGTCGCGGATCGACTGCACCACCTCGTGCCGAACCCGGGCGATCGCCACCTGCCGGCGACTCCGGAGCCAGAGGTGGCGCTGCTCGAACAGGAACTGGGTGCCGTGCTCCTTCGGCGAGACCGGGAAATCCACGCTCTTGCCCAGCACCTCGAGGCCAGTGACGGTCAGTTCGACACCGGCCGGCGCCCGGGGATCCTCGCGCACCACGCCGGTGACCGCCACCGACGTTTCCTGCGCCAGGGTCAGGAAGAGCGCCCACGTATCCTCGGGCACCTCCCGCTTCGAGAGGACACCCTGCACATAGCCCGAACCGTCACGCAGCACGAGGAACGCGATCTTGCCGCTGGACCGGGTCGTCATGATCCAGCCGCGGAGGGTCACGGTGTCGCCGACGTGGCGGGGGAGTTCGCTGATGTAAGTCATTGTCATGGCGGGAGGGAGATTACTGGCGGGTCACCGTATGGTCAACTTGCGGCAGGCGGGCGGCTTCGCATATTCCGGTCTCTACGGAGCCCTCCGAACCTCCCCGTTGTGACGATCGATCTACCGACCGGAGCCGTCATGTCCCAGGGTGCCAGCTTTCTCGCGCAGGTCGAGGCCAGCTTTGACCGGGCAGCCGCGCTGACGAAACACCATCCGACCCTGCTGGGCCAGATCCGGCAGTGCAACACCGTGGTCCAGTTCAGCTTTCCGCTCCGGCGCGACGACGGCACGCTCGAGACCATCCACGCCTGGCGCGCCGAGCACAGCCAGCACAAGCTCCCCACCAAGGGCGGCATCCGCTACGACGTCAACGTCGACGCGGAGGAGACGATGGCACTGGCCGCCCTCATGACCTACAAGTGCGCCGTGGTGGACGTGCCGTTCGGCGGCGCCAAGGGCGGCATTCGCATCTCGCGTCACAAGTATTCCGAGGGGGAACTGGAGCGCATCACCCGTCGCTACACCTTCGAGCTCGTCCGGAAGAACTACATCGGGCCTGGCATCGACGTCCCCGCCCCCGATTTCGGCACCGGCCCGAAGGAAATGGCCTGGATCGCCGACACCTACGCCCAGATCCGGTCCGACGACCTGAACGCACTCGGCTGCGTCACCGGCAAGCCGGTCCAGTTGGGCGGCATCCGCGGGCGCACCGAGGCCACCGGTCGCGGCGTCTTCTTCGGGGTGCGCGAGGCCTGCGACGTGGCAGAGGACATGAAGGCCCTCGGGCTCACCCCCGGTCTCGCCGGCAAGCGCGTCGTCGTGCAGGGCCTGGGCAACGTGGGCTATCACGCCGCCAAGTTTCTCGAGGAAGGTGGCGCGCTCATCGTCGGTATCGCCGAGCGTGAGGGCGCGATCCACAATCCCAGGGGCCTCGACCTCGAAAAGGTCGTGGCCCACCGCAAGGCGACCGGCAGCTGCCTCAACTACCCGGGCGCCACCAACATCTCCCCGTCGCTCGCCGCCCTCGAACTCGACTGCGACATCCTGGTTCCCGCCGCCCTCGAACGACAGATCACCGCCGAGAACGCGCCGAGGATCAAGGCGAAGATCATCGCCGAGGGCGCCAACGGCCCCACCACCAACGAAGGCGATACAATCCTTCAGCAGCGCGGCGTGCTGGTGCTTCCCGATCTCTACCTCAACGCCGGCGGCGTCACCGTCTCCTACTTCGAGTGGCTCAAGAACCTCTCGCACGTCCGCTTCGGGCGCATGGAGAAGCGCTTCGACGAGAGCTTTGCCCGCGGGCTCATTGGCGGCGTCGAGCGGCTCACCGGGAAGTCGCTGGAGATCGGGGAGAAGGCGCAGCTGACCCACGGCGCCGACGAGATCGACCTGGTCAACTCGGGGCTGGAAGAGACGATGATCGGGGCGTATCAGGGTGTGCGCGATACCAAGGTGGGACTGGGCAAGAGCGTGGACCTGCGCACCGCCGCCCTGGTGACGGCGATCGACAAGGTGGCGGTGATTTATCGGGAGATGGGGATATTTCCTTGAGGTTCAAAGTTGAGGGTTCAGGGTTCAGAGCCCTGAACCCCGAACCCTGAACCCTGAACCCTGAACCCTATCCCACCCGAAACAACTCCACCGCCCTCGGAAACCGCGCAATCGCGCGGTCCCGCAGCGCACCATGCTCCGCCTTCTGCAGCGCCGGATCCCGCTCGATCACGTCCCGCGCCATCGCGCGCGCCTTCTCGAGCAGGTCGCCATCGGTCGCCAGGTTTGCGTGCCGCAGCGTGATGCCGCCCGACTGCCTCGCGCCCATCAGGTCGCCCATGCCCCGCTCCTGGAAGTCCAGCTCCGCCACCTTGAATCCATCGGTCGTGGCGGCGAATGCCTTGAGCCGCTCCGGCACCCCGCCGTCAGCCATCAGGATGCAGTAGCTCTCCTCGTCCCCACGTCCCACCCGCCCGCGCAACTGGTGCAGTTGTGCCAGGCCGAACCGCTCCGGGTGCTCCACGACCATGATCGTCGCGTTCGGCACGTCGATGCCTACTTCGATCACCGTCGTCGCCACCAGCACATGGACTGTTCCGTCGCGGAAGCGCCGCATGACGGCGTCGCGTTCCTCCGGCTTGAGCCGGCCGTGAACCAGCCCCACCTCCAGGTCCTTGTAGCGAGTCCTGAGTTGCTCCGCCATCGTCGTGGCCGCGCGCAGGTCCGCCTTCTCTGATTCGTCGATCACCGGCAGCACCACGTACGCCTGCCGGCCGCGCCGGCATTCTTCCCCCACGAATTCCCACACTCGCTCCCGTTCGCCGTCGTAGCGGATCGCGGTGCGCACCTTCCCCCGCCCCGGCGGCCGCTCCCGCAGCGCGGATACGTCGAGGTCGCCATAGAGCGTGAGCGCGAGCGATCGCGGGATCGGCGTTGCCGTCAGCAGCAGCACGTCCGGTGCGGAGCCCTTGTTGATCAGGGCCGCGCGCTGCTCCACCCCGAAGCGGTGCTGCTCGTCGATCACCACCAGCCCGAGTTGCTTGAACGCCACCGTCTCCTGCAGCAGCGCGTGCGTGCCGATGATCACGCGCGCGGCCCCGGAGGCGATGCGCTTGCGTGACGACGCCTTGTCCGCGGCCGGCATCCGCCCCAGCAGCACTTCCGGCATGATCCCGAGCGGTGCAAGCAACCGCGCGAGGGTCGTCGCATGCTGCTCCGTCAGGAGTTCTGTTGGGGCCATCAGCGCCGCCTGGTGCTGGTTCTCCAGCGCCACCAGCATCGCCAGCAGCGCCACCACCGTCTTGCCCGTGCCGACATCGCCCATCAGCAATCGGTGCATGCGCTCCGGCGCCGCCATGTCGTTCGCGATCTGGCCGAGCGCCTTCTCCTGGTCGCCCGTGAGCGGCCACGGGAGCGATTCGCGGAGCCGACGGGTGAAGGTGGCGTTGCTCACCTGGACCAGGCCGCCCTTGTCCCGCTTGGCCAGCGCCCGCGCACGCGCCAGCATCAGCTGCACATCGAACAACTCATCGAACGCGAGGCGCCGTCGCCCGAGTTCTGCTTCCGCCGCATTGGGCGGGCGATGCACCAGCCGCAGCGCGTCGGGCAGGGTCGGCAACCCCAGCGCATCACGGCGCGCCGGGGGCAGCAGGTCGGTGATCAGGGGAATGAGCGCATCGAGGTGCTGGTCGATGAGGTTCCGGATCTGCCGGTGCCCCAGTCCTTCCGTGGCGGGATAGATCGGGAGGATCAGTCCCTCCGGGGCCGACTCGGCGTCGTCGGCGTCGCCCAGGATGATGAACTCGCGCGGTGCCATCTGTCGGCCGTGATAGAACCGCACCGGCCCGGACACCAGCAGCAGTTGTCCCTCGCGGATGGTGCGGTCGAGGAACGCCTGCCCCGGCCACACGCACTCCAGCAACCCGGAGTCATCGCGCAGCACCGCGTGAAAAATCCGGAGCCCCTTTCGCGTCGGCAGCACCCGCTTCGCCATCACCCGTCCAACGGCAGCGATCTCGTCGCCCACGCGGGCCTTGGCGAGCGGGGTGAGAGTCGAGGCGTCGAGATAGCGATGGGGAAGGTGCCACACGAGGTCGAGCGCAGTGCGGATGCCGAGGCGGGCGAACGCATCCGCCCGCTTCTCGCCCACACCCTTGAGGAACTGGATCGGGGTGTCGGGCCGGAGCGAGGAAGTGCGCGTGACTATAGCAGCCCCTCCGCGTACCCCCGCGCCTCGAACGGCGCGAGGTCATCGACACCTTCACCCACGCCCACGAACCGGATCGGTACGCCAAGCTCGCGCCGCACGGCCGCCACCGCCCCACCGCGCGCCGTGCCATCGAGCTTCGTGACGATGACGCCGGTGGGCTGCACCGCCTCGCCGAACAGCCGGCCCTGCTGGATCGCATTCTGGCCGACCGAACCATCCAGCACGAGCAATGTCTCGTGCGGCGCGCCCGGCACCTTCCGCGTGATCACGCGCGTGACCTTCTTCAGTTCGTCCATCAGGTTGTCCTGCGTGTGCAACCGTCCCGCCGTGTCGATGATGACCGTATCGAGTCCGCGCGCCGTCGCCGCCTCGATCGCGTCGAACGCCACCGCCGCCGGGTCGCCGCCCTGGGTGCCGGCGACGCACTCGACGCCGATGCGCTGCGCCCAGACCTGCAGCTGTGACACCGCACCCGCGCGCCAGGTATCGGCGGCGGCGAGCAGCACCTTTCGCCCCTCCGACTTGAGCCGCTTCGCCAGCTTCGCAACAGTGGTGGTCTTCCCCACCCCGTTGACACCCACCACCAGGATCACCGTGAGGCCGCTGCTGGCGCGCGCGATCCGCTCCGGATGCTCCGGGCCCTGCAGCATCGCCGCCAGGCGCGCGATCAGCGCCTCACGAACGTCGTCTTCCTTCTTGAGCTTCCCCGACCGCACCCCCTGCTCGAGTGCGTCCACCAGTTCCATCGTCGCGGGCACGCCGAAGTCGGCCTCGATCAGGAGCTGCTCGATCTCCTCCAGGTCGGCAGCCTTGAGCCCGCGCACCAGCGCGCCCACGTCCGTGAGCATGACGCGCTTGAGACGGCCCCAGAGACCCAGCTTTTTTTCCCCGACACGACCCAGAGTCATGTGGGGAAGATAAGGCTATGCCAACAGCGTGAGGAGGAACAGAAACAACGTGAGGAGGAACAGCGACTGGGGTAACCGCCGTTGCAGTTCCTCCTTACGCTGTCGCAGTTCCTCCTTACGCAGTTCCTATCGCAACCCAAGCCTCCTCCTCGTCAGCCACTCAGCGCACAGAGCGAGCACCGCGATCCCAAAGAGCCACAGCCAGTCCCTCGCCGCCGTGCGCGACGTGCCCGTCACGCTCGTCCCCGGCTTCGAAATGATCGTCGCGGCCCGCGGCACCAGCTCATCGGAATATTCCTCCACCGCCACCAGCCCCTGCGTCCCGCCCTCGAGGCGGTACCGCCAGGTGCCCGGCGCCAGCCACAGCGCCGCGCGCCCCGCGCCATCGAACCGCAGGGTGTCAGTTGCACTGTCCTGTTCCCTGTTCCCTGCTCCCTGTTCCCCGCTCCCTGAAGTTCCGCTCCAGCTGATCGGCACCGGCTGCGACGCACCAGCGCCGCTCCACTCGAATACCAGCGGCCGCCCATTCATCACGACGGGACGCACCGGCCGCGCCGGCCCCCGGGCGGTGTCCGGCGCACCAAGCAGCCAGGTCACCGTGGAGCCAACGAGCGCGCGGTATCCCTGCTCCGACGATCCGCCGCGGAAACTCCACCGCCACAGGCCACTTGCCGCCGTGGTCACACGCCGCTTGCCGCCCGCTTCCCCTCCGAAGAAGGCGGGCCGCGGTGCACCGCGACGCCCCGCCTGCGCCATGAGCCCGACCCATCCCGTCGGCGTCGGTTGCTGCGCCGTGAGCTGGACCGCCGGTGGGAACGAGTCGATCGGCAGTCCGCCGAGCGCGGATGCCAAGGGAGATGCCGGCGTTGCCGTGAGGTACCAGTCGCCGTCCTGCGACGGCGCCTCCGTCGAGCCCGGCCACAACCAGACCCCTCGTCCTCGCACATCGGTGACCCGATCCACTGCCTTGCCCTTGAGTACCGCCAGGTCGGCGCCGCGGATTGCCTGGCGCAACGCATCCTCCGAGATGGGCTTCAGGTCCGCCATGCTGCGCCAGCTGTCGCCGATCCGCACGTAGCCCCGCACCGGGAGTGCGGCGACATCCCGGATGGCCCGGAACAGGAAGCGGGCATCCCAGTCCGCCGGGTTCGCCACCAGCACGACACCCGGTGTCTGCGCCACCGTCAGGTGGACCAGGCGCTCGTCGGTGCGCGGCTCACTGTCGCCACTGCCCACCACCTTCAGTGACAGGACGTGTTCCCCCGCAGCAATGCCCGCGCTGGCCGCGCGCAGCACGCCCCGCGCTTCGCCGCCACTGCTGCGGAGCACCCGGCGCACCAGGAGGGTGCGCTTGGCATCATCGGAGCGAAGCTCCACCACCGCCGAGTCCTGCGAGCTGTCGCCCACGAAGCGAACGGCCACGTCATACCGCAGCGAGTCACCGGCGGTCACCCGCGCTGGGCCGTCGACGCCCAGGACGGCGACGTCCCGCGTCACGGGTCGCGGCGCAACGTCCACCCGGGCGCGCGCGAGCAGGTCGGCCGGAATCTCGGACGCGTCATCGATCTCTCCATCAGTGATCACGATCACTGGCCGGTCGCTCGCCGCCGCCGCCGCCAGCGCCGGCGCCAGGAGCGAGCGGCCCCGGTTGGGCAGGCTGTCCGCCCCGCTCCGTTCGTCGCCGAAGAAGCGCACCTCGCCCAGTGAGTCGGCCTGCCGGCGCAGGGGCAACCAGCTGCGCCCCGCCGCCGTCATGCTGAGCGAGCCATCGAGCAGCACGAGCGGCCGCCGTACCAATGGCGGACGCGGACAGCTCACGTTGAGCAGCAGGAGACCAAGGGCGGCCCACGCCACCGCGCGCGCCGCGATCGCGGGCCAGGCACGGCGACCGAGACGCTCAAGACCGAGATAGGTGCCGGCGGAAAGGGCGACGGCGGCGAGGACTACGAGGAGGATGCGCACGGGCCACCGAATATACGGGAGGAGGCGCCACGCTTGGAGCCTCGAATAGATTGTCCGTCCTATGGGCAACGAATCTCATCGTTGGCAGCGGGGCGTCGCCGGCCGGCCGCTGCCGATGGGCTGGAGACAGTCCCACAACTACGCAGGAGTGGGGGGCCCGCGTTTCGCGCATGCCGGCCCCACGCGGAATGGCGACGGGCGCGCCGGTGGTGACCAGCTGCGCGTCGCCACGTATAACGTGGAACTGGTGAAGCGGCCCGAGGCCGTGCTGGACCTGCTCGAGCGGGATCAGCACCTTGGCGGCGCCGACATCCTGGCACTGCAGGAGGCCGACGAGGAAATCGTTGACCGCGCTGCACGCCTGCTGGGCGACCACTACGTCTACTACCCCTCGATGCTTCACCCGCTGACGGGGCGGAACTTCGGGCCCGCGATCCTGAGCCGCTGGCCGATCGTGGACGACGGCAAGGTCCTCCTCCCCGGGCGGGGATGGACCCGCGGGTCACGCCGCATCGCCGTGCGCGCGACGATCCTGGTGCGCGGCCTCCGGCTCCGCGTGTACAGCATCCACCTGAGCACGATGTGGGAGATGCTGCCCCGGGGACAGGATGCCCAGGCCCAGGCGGTGGTGGACGATGCAGCCACCAGTCCCGATCCCGTGCTCATCGCCGGGGACCTCAACCGGATGGGCGCAGGAAGAATCTTTGCCCATGCGGGGTACCACTGGCTCACCCGCAACGTCGGCCGCACGCATCATGTCTGGTCATTCGACCATGTCTTCCTGCGGGGCCTCGAACCCCGCGGCGTCAGGTCCGCCTCGATCAGGGAGGCCCTGGCCACGAGCGATCATCGCGCGGTATGGACCGCGCTCGATGTCGCGGGCGACTGACAGGCGCACATGAGCCTGCTACCTTGCTACCAGGAAACAGCCAACCTTGTTGAAGGAGTCGATGAGTCATGAAGACGAGCATGAAGTACGCTGGGACGCTGGCGCTGTTCCCCGCTATCGCGGTGGCGCTGGCCGCCTGCGGCGGGTCCAAGGTACAGGGCGACGAGTCGGTCGCAGTCGCCGCGGTTCCGGGCGGTGGCGCCGAGGTGGTCGAGACCTTCACGTCCTCGGCGACCGTCAGCGCGCTGAACACCAAGGACCGCAAGGTCACGCTCGAGTTCCCCGACGGGAAGAAGACCACGTTCAAGGCCACGCCCGACATGGTCAACTTCAACCAGCTGGCAGTCGGCGATCACGTGAATGCTGTGGTCACTGAACAGGCGGTGATCTGGCTGTCGAAGAATGGCGGTCCGCCGGCCTCCGCAGCCGCCGCCGGCGCCGTCCTGTCGCCGGTGGGTGCCAAGCCCGGCGGTATTGCGGTCGCCACCGTGGCGGTCACCGCCACGATCACGGCAATCGACCAGGCGAAGGGCAAGGTCACGCTCGCGTTCGACAGCGGGAAGCCGCAGACCTACAAGCTCGGCAAGGGTGCCAACCTCGCCGGCGTCTCGGTGGGCGACCAGGTGAACGCACTGGTCACCGAAGGCGTGGCGCTCAGCGTAACGAAGAGTTGATGCCCCTGAGTCCGGCGTGAGAAGGTGGATCAAGCGCCTCCTCGCGCTCGGGCTCGTGGTGGTGGCGGTGCTGCTCACGATGCTGTTCGGCGTGACGGCGTGGGATGCCGTACGTGGCCCGCCACTCGAGTTGTGGCACACCTATATACCCAGGGATCTTCGCGCCGACGACATCGACGGACTCGAGTGGGCTGAGTACGTCCGGGCCGAGGATTCCCTGTTTGTTGCCGTGCATGACAACGTCACGCTGAAGCTCAAGCCCGAAGCCCGCGTCCCCTTCAATCGCTACTTCGATGGCAGCCCGGTCTACCCCGGCCGGTTCGCTGTCGACTGGAACCGCTCGTATGTGCTGGAACCCGACGGCCCGCCGGTCGGCGTCGTCGTGCTCCTGCATGGGCTTACCGATTCCCCCTACAGCCTGCGGTTCATTGGCCAGCACTACCGTGCGCGCGGGTTCCTCGTGCTGGCCATCCGGCTCCCCGGTCATGGCACCGTCCCATCCGGCCTGTCACATGTGAAGTGGCAGGACTGGCTGGCGGCGACCCGCATGGCGGTACGCGAGGCCCGCCGCCGCGTGCCGGCGCCCCTGCCGCTGCAACTGGTCGGCTTCTCCAATGGCGGCGCGCTCGCCATGAAGTATTCGCTCGACGCACTGGGGGATCCGCAACTGGCTCGCGCCGATCGCATCGTGCTCATCGGCCCCATGATCGGCATCACCGCCATGGCCCGGTTCGCCGGCGTCGCGGGGTGGCCCTCGATCCTGCCACCCTTCGCCAAGGCCGCGTGGCTGAGCATCACACCCGAGTTCAACCCGTTCAAGTACAACTCGTTCCCGGTGAATGGTGCGGTTCAGTCGCACCTCCTCACCCGCGTGCTCCAGCGCCGGTTCGTGGAGTACTCGGCCGCCGGCCGCCTCGACAGCCTCCCACCGGTCCTCACCTTTCAGTCCGTGGTCGACTTCACGGTCAGCACCCCCGCGATCGTGTCGATGCTCTACAATCAGCTCCCGGCCAACGGCAGCGAACTGGTCCTCTTCGACATCAATCGAAGTGTCAACTTCGGCCCGCTGATCCGCCCATCGGCCGAGAGCGCGCTCGATCGCCTCCTCCCGCCGGCACCGCGGCGCTATCGCACCTCGGTCATCGTCAATGCCGCGCCGACAGAGGTGAGCATGGTGGACCAGGACACGCCGGCTGGCGACACCACCAGCCACCAGTATCCGATCGGTCTCGCCTACCCGGCGTCGGTGTTCTCCCTGTCGCATCTTGCGCTGCCGTTCCCGGTCACCGATCCCATGCTCGGCCTCGAGCCCGACCTCTCCGAGGACTACGGCATTCGGCTGGGAACACTCGGCCTTCGCGGTGAGGTGGGCGTGCTCGTGCTCAACGCCGAGTCCACCATGCGCCTCAGCTCCAACCCGTTCTTCCCCTACCTGCTCCAGCGAGTGGACGCCTGGATCGATGCCAGCGAGTTGGCGGCCCGAGCCGGACCGCATTAGCCTCCACCTCCTGTTCCCTGTTCCCTGTTCCTTGTTCCCTGTTCCCGGAGCTCCGATGTTCGCCAGCTTCCTCAGCGCCACATGGTTCCTCTTCGAGATCTTCATCTTCATCGCGTACCTGATGGTCATGTTCCACATCATTGCCGACATCTTCCGCGACCATGAACTCGGCGGGGGCAGCAAGGCGCTCTGGATCATCGGGCTCATCTTCCTTCCGATCATCACCGCGCTCATTTACCTGGTTGCGCGCGGCAGGGGCATGGCCGAGCGCCAGCGCGCAGCGATGCAGAAGGTTCGGTCCCATCAGGAGGACTACATCAAGGAGTTGGCCGGCACCTCACCGGCCGACCAGATTGCCCGGGCGAAGGCACTCCTGGGTGACGGAACCATCACGCAGGACGAGTTCCAGAAGCTGAAGGCAAAGGCGCTTGCTTGATGCCGAGCGGGAGCAGTTGCTGAACGAGGTCCCTGTGCGTATCGAACAGACCACGATCGGAGCGAGTATGGGTGCACGGCGAGGAGTCTCACTGGCCATCACGGCGCTATCGACCGCCATGGGATTGGCGGTCCTGGCACCTGCGCGCGCCGAAGCGCAGCAGAAGCCCAACATCATCGTCATCATGGGCGACGACATTGGCTGGTTCAATATCGGCGCGTACAACCAGGGCATCATGGCGGGAAGCACGCCCAACCTGGACAAGCTGGCCGTCCGAGGGAATGCGCTTCACCGACTACTACGCCGAGGCGAGCTGCACGGCCGGTCGAGCAAACTTCATCACCGGTGAGTTGCCGATCCGTACCGGCATGACCACCGTCGGCCAGGCCGGTTCGCCCATCGGGATCCCGGCGCAGGCCGTGACCATTGCCACCGCGCTCAAGTCGATGGGCTACGCCACCGGCCAGTTCGGCAAGAACCACCTCGGCGACCTGAACGAGTTCCTGCCCACGGTGCACGGCTTCGACGAATTCTACGGGTATCTCTACCATCTGGACGCGATGGAGGACCCCTGTCACCCGAACTATCCGCAGAACCTGAGGGACGTGGTGGGACCGCGGAACCTCGTACACAGCTGGGCCACGACCACCGACGACCCGACGGTGCAGCCCCGCTGGGGCAAGGTCGGCAAGCAGAAGATCGAGGACGACGGGCCGATGTGTCCCAAGCTGATGGAGACCATCGACGACACCATCCTCGCCAAGACGATCACCTTCCTCGACAAGGCGAAGAAGGACAACAAGCCCTTCTTCCTCTGGCTCAACCCGACGCGCATGCATGTGGTGACGCACCTGTCGCCCAAGTATGAGGCGATGCGCAACTCGGAGAACGGCTGGTCGGAGGAGGAAGCCGGCATGGCCCAGCTCGACGACATCGTCGGCTCGGTCATGACCTACCTCAAGACCAACGGGCTCGACAACAACACGATCGTCGTGTTCACGCACCGACAACGGCACCGAGAACTTCACCTGGCCCGACGGTGGCCAGACGCCGTTTGCCGGCGGCAAGGGCACGGCGCTCGAGGGTGGCTTCCGCTCGCCCGCCATCATCCGCTGGCCCGGCAAGGTGCCGGCCGGCAAGGTCGAGAACGGGATCTTCTCCGGGCTCGACTGGTTCCCGACCTTCGTGGCTGCCGCCGGCAACCCGAACATCGCCAAGGAACTGCTCACCGGGAAGCAGCTGGACGGCACGACCTACAAGGTCCACCTGGACGGCTACGACCAGACCGCGCTCATCACCGGCAAGGGGCCATCCGCTCGGCACGAGATCTTCTACTTCACCGAGGGCACGCTCTCCGCGGTGCGAGTACAACGACTACAAGTATCGCTTTACCGATCAGCCCAACGGCTGGCTCGGTGCCACCGAGAAGGTGGACTGGCCGATCCTGGTCAACCTCCGGCTCGATCCGTTCGAGCGCACCGGCATGTACGACGGCAAGGACAACGGGTCGCTGGCCTACTACAACTGGTTCGCCTACCAGTTCTGGCGCTTCGTGTTCGTGCAGCAGGTGGTCGGGAAGCTGGCGCAGACCGCAATCGACTTCCCGCCGATGCAGAAGGGCGCCAGCTTCAACCTGGAAGCGGTGAAGGAGCAGATCGCGAAGGCCCAGGCGGCACAAGCCGGCAAGTAGTCTAGGACCGGAAGCGAATGCCAGTGCGCCGGCTGCCCCCCAGGCAGCCGGCGCACTGCTTTTCATGACCCCAAGGTTCAATGGTCAATTTTCCTCCGCCAACCGATCGTGAAGCCTTCATCACTTTCAGCTATGAGGGATCATGAACCGGGTTGGAAGGCCTTGGCACCATGTGTGGCGGGTCAGTGCGCTGTGCGCAACGCTCACCTTGGCGTGCGTTGCGGTCGCAGCAGCCCAGTCCTGGGAATCCGACCCCGCGCACGGCATTCCCCCTGCTCCGCCGGTCAGCACCATCGTGCCCGACGTTCCTGACGGGATCCTCACCAAGGCGAACGTCAAGACCGATAACTTCTCGATCAAGTTCGGCCTGGCCATCCTCCTCGACTACACGGCGTTCAGCCAGAACGAGAACAGCATCACCCAGCAGGGTGTGCAGGCAGACCAGTTCCAGGTCCGCGACTTCCGGTTCATGGCCCGCGGCCATGCGCGCGTGCTCACCGACTGGCGATACCAGGTCAGCCTGCAGTACCGGGGCTTTGCCCAGCAGCCCGGCCAGCCCGACTGGCAGGTCGCCGACCTGAACCTCACCGTGAACCTCGGACGGCACCTTGGCGACCTGACGTTCGGCAAGACGAAGCAGACCTTCGACTATGAAATGGTGGGCGACGCAGCCAACCTCCCGCAGACCGAGCGGGTCCTGCAGCCGTTCTTCAAGACGCGAGACATTGGCGTCAAGCTCATGAATACCGCATTCGGCGAGCGCGCCACCTGGGCCGTCGGCTGGTACAACGACTGGTGGATTACACCGACCACCTGGAACAGCAGCGGCCAGCAGTTCTCCGCGCGTATTACGACACTCCCGCTCTGGAACGAAAAGAGCCACCGCTACCTGCACCTGGCCGTCGCAGCACGCTACAACGGCGCGGGCAACGACTCGCTGCAGTTCCGCGGCCAGCCTCAGTCGAACGTGGCCACCTTCTACATCAACACCGGCCTGATACCCGCCGACTACGCCTGGCACCTCGGGTTCGAGGCGCTCTGGGCCGACGGGCCCTTCTCCGTCCTGGCCGAGTACAACCAGGCCTGGATCGCCACCGCACAGCACGCCTCGGCCAATGGCTGGTACGTCGCGGGGAGCTGGATGATCACGGGTGGTGGCCCCCGACCCTATGACCGCAAGGTCGGCTACGCCCGCCGGGTGCCGATCACGCACAAGCACGGTGAGGTGGAATTGATGGCGCGGTACGGGACGGTGGATTTCAACGACCGGGACGTGCAGGGCGGTGCGTTCCAGCAATGGTACTTCGCTGTCAACTGGTGGGCGACCCGGCGCTGGAAGGTGGCACTGGGCTACGGCACGGTGAACCAGGACCAGGACAACATCGAGGGGTGGACTGGCATCCTGCTCACCCGACTCCAGTGGATCTTCTGAGCTCGTTCCCTGTTCCCTGCAGGTGTCACGGTCCCTTCGCGCTGAGCTCCTGCAGTCTCGCGGAATACGCCACCGACGCCTGCACGTCCCCAGCCTCCTTGGCGTAGGCCGCCAGCGCCTGAAGCACCTGCAGGATCATCGGGATGCTGCTTGAGCACCGCCTCGAGCTGCTTCACTCCCGCCGCCGCGTTCCCGGTGTCGTGCAGGGCCACCCCGTACACGTAGCCGATGTGCGCGTCGTCGGGTGCCAGCCGGACTGCCGTCTTGAGCTCGGCCAGCGCACCCGGTAGCTGCCGCTGCCGGATGAGCGTCAGGCCCAGCGCGTAGTGCAGCGATGCATTGTCGGGGCTGTGCCTGAGGCCGTCTCGCAGCGCCGCACCAGCGCCGGCCTCGTCGCCGCGTCGCCCGCAGGAAGTCCGCCAGGTTCACCCACGCCGGCACGAAGCTCGAGTCGAGCGCGATCGCCCGGCCGAAGGCATCCGCCGCCCGTGCGCGATCCCCCCGCATGGCGTACACCGTGGCCAGGTTGGTCCACGACTCCGGCCGGTCCGCGTTGAACATCTGGACGTCGATGTATTCCTGCAGCGCCTTGCCGAACGCCGCCTTCGCCGAATCCGGCAACTGCTGCTCCAGCCCGGCAAGCGCGCGCGCGGCATCGATCCGAACGGCCAGGATCGAATCGGACAGCCTCGGCGCCAGCAGCCGCACTCGCTCCGCCGGTTCGGCGCTCTCGAGCGCCGTCACCGCCGCTGAGCGCAGCAGCGAGCTCCGGTCGGACAGCACCGCCTCCGCCGCCGAGACCGCGCTGGGTGACTGATACTCCGGCCAGCCGGCTCACCGCCGTCGCCCGCGCGATCGCCGGCTGCAGCGTGTCGCCTGCAAGCCCGGTGAGCCGCGCCAGCGAACCCGGCAGGTGCTGCTCCGAGTCGTACAGCGCCTGGGCGTAGCGCTGGTAGCCCTCCGGGGCATGCCCATACCACTTCGCCACCTGGTCCGCCGCCCACTGCGGCCGACTGGTCCCGGTGGCACTGGTTGCAGGTGTTGGGCGCGCCGAACCGCACCGTCTGCTCCGGTCGCGGCACCCGGAAGCTGTGGTCGTGCCGTGAGTCGATCACCATGAAGGTCGCAGACGGCATGTGACAGCTCACGCAGTCCACCTTTGCGGTGCCGGCCGGGTGGTGATCGTGCTGCGGACCCTCGAACCGCTCTTTCGCATGACACTGCAGGCACACCTGTGACCCCGGCGCCCGCAGCTGCTGCGTGTGTGGATCGTGACAGTCGCTGCAGGTGACACCCGCGCGATACATCTTGCTCTGCAGGAATGGGGCGTAGTTGTAGACCTCGTCACGCATCTGCCCGTCGGGCCAGAACAGCCCCGGCTCCAGCAGCGCCACCTGGGCCGTCGTGCCGAGCGACTGCCCCGGCACATAGCCGTCCTTCAGCTGGGCCCGGCGCGCATGGCAGAGGCCGCAGGTCTCGATCTCCTTGTCGGTGCGTCGCGGGCTGCTGCGCACGCCGATTCCCGTTGCCGAATCAATCGGCCACGTCACCCCGGCCCGCTCATCGAACTCGACAACCAGCCCCATTTCACCCGCCGCCCTCCCTCCCGCCTTCCCCGCCTTCCCCGCCCATTCCACATGCGCCGACCCCGCCCCATGACACGCCTCGCAGTTCACGTTGATGTCGCCCCACGACGTGGTGAATCGGGGCTGGGTGGGGTCGAAGTTCTTCTTGACGTTGGTGGAATGGCACTCGGCGCACATGAAGTTCCAGTTCTGGTCCCGCCCCGTCCAATGGACGGACTCTCCCGGCAGGATCTTCTCTCCCGGATAGAGCGAGAACCACCGCTGGCCACCCGCCGCCTTCTCACGGCTGTCCCACGCGATGGTGAGCGACTGGATCCGGCCGTTGTCGATGTCGATGAGGTACTGCTGGAGGGGATAGAGGCCGAACGTGTACTTCACCTCGTAGTCGTGCAGCTTGCCGTCGGGTCCCTCGGTGTTGACGATGAACTTGCCGTCGCGCCGCGAGAACCGCGTGGTGACCCGGCCGTCGTTGAAGCTGGTGTTGTTGAAATTGCCCAGGACCGAGGAATCGGCGGCATGCTTCATCGCGCCGGCATGCTGCGAGGTCACCCAGGCGTTGTGCTCCTCCTGGTGACAGTTGATGCACGCCGCCCCACCCACGTACCGCGCAGTTGTCAGCGACGGCAGCAGGAGACGACGCGCCCCGCTCGCCACACGCGGCAGCAAGCGAAAGGAACGACAACGACAATGGCGCGACGAACCAGCAGATGGGTGCGAGAGATCACGGCAGCATCCTAACCACGGTGCCGCAGCGCCGCCACCGCGCGCACTGACCGCCTCACTGCCGACTGACCACTGACCGACTGCCTACTCGTACCTCAACGACTCGACCGGATCCACCGCCGCCGCCTTCCTGGCCGGCAGGATCCCCGCCACCAGCCCGACCACCACGAGCAGCCCCACGCACCCGAGCGCGATCGGCCACGACAGCCGCGGGTTGAGGATGTACTGCATCGCCGGGTTCTCCTCGGCCGGGATCGTATCCACCCCCGCCACGATCGCCGCCGCCACCGCCAGCCCCACCAGCCCCCCGGTGATCGAGATCGCCATCGCCTCGAACATGAACTGGCTCATGATGTGCCGCTTCCGCGCGCCAAGCGCCAGCTTCACGCCGATCTCGTGCGTCCGCTCCTTCACCACCACGTACATGATGTTGGCAACGCCGACCCCGGCCACCAGCAGCGTGAAGGCACCCACCAGGCCCATGAAGATCTGGATCCCGAGCCCGACCTTGAGGTTCTCCTTCTCCCCCTCGATGAAGTCCCACATGCCCAGTGCACGCTCATCAGTGGGGTCGAATCGGTACTTCTGGCCCAGCACCCGGAAGATCTCCGCCTTCACGCGTCGGTCCCAGCGTCGCGTCACGCGGACGCACGATGAGGTGGTTCACGTACCGGAACCCGTAGATCGTGCGAAACGTGGAGTACGGGATCACCGCGCGGTCGGCGTCCGGGCCGTTGTTGCTCGAGTCCTGGAACTTCTTCTTCAGCACGCCGATGCACACGAACGGCAGGCCATCGATGGTCACGTTCTTCCCGATCGGGCTGTTGCCCTTCCCGAACAGCTTGTCCGCCAGGTCATTGCCCAGGAACACCACGCGCCGCTTCTGGGCCACGTCGATGGCCGCTGATGAACCGCCCACCCTCGGCGGCCTCCATGTGTCGCGCCACTTCGTGGTCCGGCGCCACACCTTCCAGGAACGTCGTCGTACGCTCCCGCCCCACCGAGATGGCCGCACCCCACCGTCCGTAGGAGACGCTTCCGCGGTCGATGCCCGGAATCGCACTCATCAGGAGCGGCAGGTCCTCCTCCACCAGCCGGATCCGGCGCCCCTGCGCCAGCCCTGCGAATGTCTTGCTCGTCTCGCCACCGTAGATCATGAAAATGCGCTCGCCGGCACCGAGCAGGCCGTTCACGCAGCGAGCGCTTGAGCCCCTCGCCAAAGGCCAGCAGCAGCACGATCGCCAGCGCGCCCCAGGCCACCGCCAGGAAGGTCAGGATGGCGCGGGTGCGCTGGGCCTTCAGGTCGCCGAGAAACTCTTCCAGCAGGATGCGAAACATCGATCAGGTCCGCAGCGCTTCGATCGGGTCCAGGCGCGAGGCCTTGCGAGCCGGGAACAGGCCCGCCACGAAGGCCACCACGGCGAGCAGCACGAGGGTGACCCGCCATGACGAGCGGCGAGATCACCGGGCTGCCTACCGCATCCTTGATCGGCAGGCTCTCCGTCGCCTTCACCAAGCCGACGAGACAGGAGCATGCCGCACACGGCGCCGATCCCGACGATCAGGCAGGTCTCGACGAAGAACTGGATGAGGATGTCTCGCCGCGTGGCACCGACGGCGCGGCGAATCCCGATCTCGCGCGTGCGCTCCCGCACCACGATGTACATGATGTTGGCGACGCCGATCCCGCCCACCAGCAGCGTGAACGTGCCGACGATGCCGAAGAAGGCGTTGAACGCCACGAACATGGCGCCGAAGCGCGTCTCCCACTCGCTCGTATCCCACACGCCGAGCGCATCCTCATCTGTCGGGTCGAAGCGGTACTTCCGGCCCAGCGTCTCGTACACCCGCTTCTCCGCCACCTTGGTCAGCTCCGAGCTCTTCGCGCGGTACACGATGTTGTTGAGGAAGCGGCGCCCGTAGAGCGCGTAGTGGGTCGTGGACGGGATGAAGATCCGGTCCTTGTCCCGCTGCTGGTAGGAGGAGTTCTGCAGCTTGGGCTTCATCACGCCGATGACGGTGAACGGCGTGTCGCCCACGATAGATCTGCTCCCCGACCGGCGGGCGTGTCGTCGAAGAGCAAGGTGGCGAGTTCGTCACCCAGCACCGCCACGCGCCGGCGCTCTGCCACGTCCTGCTCGTTGATGAACCGTCCCCCGGCCTGCGGGATGATGTTCCGCATGTCGCCGTACTCCGGCAGGATGCCGGTCACGGCCGGGTTCGCCGCCTTGAGGCCGCGGTGCACCCGCGTCGAGCGCGAGATGTACTCCGGCGAGATCTGCGCGATCTCGGCCACCTCGCGCCGCAGCAGCGTCGCGTCGTCCTCGGTGAGCTGGATATCGCGCCCGTTGGGGAACCCGGCGAAGGCCTTGGTGGTACTGTCCACCGAACAGGATCACGATCCGGTCGCCCAGCCCGTGAAAGCGCTTCTTCGTCTGCCGCTCGAGCCCTGCCCCGAATGCCAGCAGCACCACCACCGCCACCGTCCCCCAGGCAATGCCGAGGACGGTGAGGGAGGTGCGGAGCTTCTGGGTGCGGATGTCCGCGAAGAACTCGCGGAACACGTCAGGTGATCTCCTTGGGCGGCTTCTCCATGACCAGCTCGCCCTCAGTGAGGCCGTCGAGCACCTCGACGTTGATCGCGTCGCTCAGGCCGGTCTTGATGTACCGCTCCGCGCCGGTGCCGTCCGCCTGCTTCACCTGCACGAACGATGAGTCGTTCCGCTGCGTGATGAGCCGCTCGGGAATGAGCAGCACGCTGTCGCGCCGCGCGATGATCACCTCCGCGTTGGCGGAATAGCCGGCGCGAAGGGTCGTCCCCTTCACCTCGAGCAGCGTGATCTCGATCGGAAATACCGTTGCCTGGTCCTGCTTCCGCGCCTTGAGCCAGATCTTGGAGAGCTTGCCCTTCACCTGGGCGTCCGGCAGCGCGCCGATCTTGATGATCACCGGCATCCCCTCGGTCAGGCGGCCCACGTCGATCTCGTCCACCGTGCCGCGGAAGAGCAGGTCCTTCATCGCAGCCATGCGCATGAGGACGGTGCCCTCCTGGTACGGCGAGAGGGCCACTACCGGGTCCCCGATCTCGATCGAGTCCTCCAGCACGAAGCCGTCGATCGGCGAGCGGATGATGGTCTCCACCGTGCTGCCGCCGTCCACCTTGCCGCTCTCCTGCAGGGCCAGCCGCTCGCGTGCCAGCGAGAGCTGCACCGTCGACTCCTCCACCCGTCGCTGGGCCAGCTCGTAGTCCGTCGTCCGAGTTCAGGTTCTGCCTCTTGAGTTCGGTCTGCCGCTCCAGCTCCTTCTGCAGGTTCTTGAGCTCGATCTCGCGCATCTCGATGCTGCGCCGCAGCTCGATCAGTTCCAGCGGCGTCGGGTTGGGCGAGATCTCCAGCAGTGGCGCGCCACGCTTCACGTAATCGCCCACCTCGGCGTACCGCTTCCGCACCACGCCGGCCAGGTTCGACTTCACGCCCACCTCAACCCGCGGCTCGATCGTTCCGATCGCCATCGCCTTGTCGGTCAGTTCCCCGCGGGTGACGGCCACGGGCTTTGGTCCTTCGTCCTTCTTGGTCCCAAACTTCTTTTTGGCCGCCCACCCGCCGGCAGCGAGGAGGGGGACGAGAATGGCAAGGATGATCAGCGTTCGGCGCTTCATGATTGATCAGCTCCAGACAGGTGCATGTGGGGCGAATGGAGTCACTTACGGGCTCCGCCCCCATGGGGTTTCAGTTCGGAACGAGCTCGAAACGGATGCGGTGGGACCGGTCGGGTCAGGCCACTTCTAGCTATGACGGGATTGGGCGGGAATTGGTTGGCTGGAGACGCCGTTGCAGTTCCTCGTTACGCTGTCGCTGTTCCTCCTCACGCTTTTGCTGCGCCGAGGGCCTCCTTGAGCGAAATCGTCTTCTCATACAACGACCTCCCCAGAATCGCGCCCGCACAGCCCGCATCCCTGGCCGCGGCGACATGATCAAGGCTCGCGAACCCTCCGCTCGCGATGACCTGGGCGCCAAGCCCGATCAGGGCTCGGCAGCCCTCCAGGTCCGGCCCCGTGAGCATGCCGTCCCGAGCGATGTCGGTATACACAATGGTCGTGATACCCGCCCCGAGGGCACGCTGGGCAGCGTCCTCAACCCGGACCCCCGTGCGCTCGGTCCAGCCGCGCACCGCCACCATGCCGTCATGGGCGTCCAGCCCCACCGCGAGCTGCTCGGCACCCACCGCCTGCGCGGCCTCGATCAGGAGCTCCGGTGTGCGAACCGCCGCCGTGCCAATCACAACGCGCGCCGCCCTGGCCTCGATGGCTGCCACGATCGCGGCGATCGAGCGAAACCCGCCGCCCGCCTGGACACGCACCTCGGTCCCCAGTGCCTCCACGATCGTGGCGACGACCTTCAGGTTGTCCCCATCCCCGAAGGCTCGGTCGAGATCCACAACGTGAAGCCACGTCGCGCCCTCCGCGACAAACGCCTGCGCCTGGGCAACCGGATCATGGGAGTAGACGGTCTCCTTTGCCGCATTCCCCTGGGCCAGGCGCACCACTCGGCTGCGACGGAGGTCGATCGCGGGATAGAGAATCATCGGGGCAATATGCGCAAAGACCCCCGGTCCCGCAGGCGCGGGACAGGAGGCCTCGAGTGCGGCGAGCGGGCGCTAGTTGTTTGCCGCGGCGACCGCCGCTGCTGCGGCCTGCTTCTCCGGCTCAGCCAGCTGTGACGGGCCAAGCTTGATCTTGAGCGTATCGATCGTACCCGTGAAGGCGAACGGCACCGCGTAGGCGTTGTCGTCAACCGGCGTCCTGGTGTCGACACCGATGTCAAAGGTCTCATCGATGGACATCAGCAGCGGGATCGTGTGCTTGACTGACTTCTTGTCGACTTCCTTCCCGTCGACGCTCAACACACCGGTACCACCCTTCGCCGGCCCAGGCCCGTCATACTTGAAGTCGAAGGAGATGGTGTGGGTTCCCGCGCTCAGCGAAGGTCCCTCCCACTTGAACCGCTCCAGGTCCAGGAAGTTGTAGAGGAAGACCGGCTTCCCCCGGCCCATGCCCAGTGCTCCGGCACCGAATACCACCACGACCCACGCGGCGCCGAAGTACGCGAGCCCGCGCGCGAATTTCCCGCCCCGGTTCGCGAGCATGAGCACAAGACCCAGGCCCAGCAGCGCCAGGCCCACGCGGCGGAAGAGCGTCTCGCGGTACCACCAGTTGAAGCTGCGGCTCAGGTACAGCCCATATCCACCGAAGCGTCCGCCCAGGGTGGCGATCATCCCCTCTGCGCCGCCCTTGGGAATCGTCACCAGTGCGGTGATCGTGTAGTCCCGGTCCAGGATGCTCGGCGCATTGCCAGTTGGAATGCCGGGGTTCACCCCAGTGTACGTGAACTCCGTCCTTCCGGCGATGGCGCTCGGCCGCTCCGTCAGGAGTCGAACGAAGCCGGAGTTGTCCAGCGGAAACACATTGTACTTCGCTGCTTCCGCCAGGAACAGCTTCTGCATCTCGGCCAGCTTTGCCGGATTGCTCGCCGCGAGGTCGTTGTTCTCCGAATAGTCCTCGGCGATGTTGTACAGCTCCCACTTGTAGCCGGTCATGATGTCGGGCATGGCGGCGGTGCCCAGCTCCCATGGCGGCGCCGGCGGCGTGGTCGCGGCGATCCAGCCATCATGGTAGATCGCGCGATTCCCCACCATCTCGAAGTACTGCGTCGTGCGCGTTGACGGCGCGTTCGCATTCGCCTTGTCGAAGGTGTAGAGCATGCTCACCCCTTCGATCGGGTGCTGCTTGATACCGTCCACCACGCTGGGCGCCGGGATGCCGGTTGCCTCGAGGATCGTGGGCACGATGTCGATGACATGGTGGAACTGCGTCCGGATGCCACCCTCGTCCGTGATGTGGCCCGGCCACGAAATGGCCAGCCCTTGCCGGGTGCCGCCGAAGTGCGAGGCAACCTGCTTGGTCCACTTGAACGGGGTGTCGAACGCCCAGGTCCACGCCGCCGACATGTGCGGGTACGTCTTGTCGGAGCCCAGCTGCGGAAGGTGCAGCAGCTGGATGGCCTCGGGCAGGTTGAAGATGCCGTTGTAGGCGGTGAGCTGGTTGAACGTGCCCTCGACGCCGCCTTCCGGGCTCGTGCCGTTGTCACCGTCGATGTAGATGATCAGGGTGTTGTCGAGCTTGCCCATGTCCTGCACCGCCTGTATGACGCGACCGATCTCGTAGTCGGTGTAGGCCGTGTATCCGGCGAATACCTCAGCCTGGCGGGTGTAGATCTTCTTCTGCACCGCCTTGAGCGTATCCCACTTCGGCAGGCTCGACGGCCACGGGGTCAGCTCGGTGCCGGGCGGGATCACGCCCAGCCGCTTCTGGTTGGCGAAGATCGAGTCGCGCAGCTTCTCGAAGCCCATGTCGAACTTGCCCTTGAACTTCTCGATCCACTCCGGCTTCGGCTGGTGCGGCGAGTGCGTGCCGCCGGGCACGTAGTACAGGAAGAACGGCTTGTCGGGCGCCGCGGCGTTGAGCTCGCGCATGTACCGGATGGCGTCATCAGCCATGTCGGTAATCAGGTTGTAGCCCGGCTTGCCGATCCACGGGAACACCTGCGTGTGATCACGGAACAGGTACGGCTGCCACTGGTCCGTCTCGCCACCCATGAAGCCGTAGAAATACTGGAAGCCCATCCCCGATGGCCACTGCTCGAACGGCCCGGCGGCACTGCTGTACTGGAACCCTGGCGTGTTGTGGTTCTTGCCGAACCACGACGTCGCGTAGCCGTTGTCCTTCAGGATCTGCCCGATGCTGGCATTCTCGAGGCCGATGACGGAGTTGTAGCCCGGATACCCGGTGGAGAGCTCGCCAATGACGCCCGAACCCACCGAGTGATGGTTGCGGCCGGTAATGAGTGCTGCGCGGGTCGGGGAGCAGAGTGCCGTCGAGTGGAACTGGGTGTATCGCAGCCCCGCCTTCGCAATTCGGTCCAGCGCCGGCGTCGGGATCACTCCGCCGAAGGTTCCCGGCACCCCGTACCCCTGGTCATCGGTCATGATCAGCAGGATGTTCGGCGCGCCCTTGGGCGGCACCACGCGAGGCGCCCACCAGGGGGTCGACTGGGTGGCCACATCCTTGATCACGCCGCCGAACGGCGGCTGGCCCACCGGGATCTGGTCGCCCTTGATGGTGGTCGTGGCACTGGGAGCGCCCGGCGTCCCGGTGACCACCTGCGCCGCCATTGGCGTGGAAGCAAGCGTCACGACCAACCAGACAAGCACTGCTGCGCTTCGCCTACGCATTCTCACGCTCCCCGTTGGATTCCTGCTGCCACCCCTCTGGTGGTGCGATGCTTAGGATATCATAAGGCGCCGGGAGAAATAGGGCGACTTTCCGACGAGCAATCGACACGGAACGGGCGGCCCTTTCGGACCGCCCGCGAATTTCCCCCGTATTCAAGTCCCCCCAGGTTCACTGACCTGTCTTGCCGGCCTTGCTCATTGCCTCGAGCTGCGCCTTCACGGCGCTCAGGTTGAAGGAGGCAGGGTCCTGCATCGGCGGGAAGGCGATCGCCGTTTCGGCCAGCTTGAGCGCAGCCTGCTGCACCGCCACGAAGCGCCACGCCTCACGCCCGAAGAACTCGTTGCCGTAGCCCCACGCCCCGGTGGCCGAGGTTTCGCCGAGCGTCATCGGGGTACGCTCGAAGGGATCCCACCGCAGGTTGATCAACACCGGCATGTCCGTGCTGGTCTTCGGGCCCGGCCAGCCTCCCGGCTGCTGGTAGAAGACGAACTTCATGTCGTCGAGCCGGATGGCACCCAGCTGCGCGCCACCGAAGTAGAAGATCTCGTGCCGGTTTGAGGGACCCTTGCCGGTGATGAGGTCCAGCTGGTTGTAGCCGTCGAGGTGGTTCTTATAGGTCTGGTCGCCCAGCTTCACCCCGGTCAGCAGTTCCTGGGTAATGTTGGGATTGCCCGCTGCAGCGACCAGCGTCGGGTACCAGTCGAGCCCCGAGATGATGCCGTTCTCAACGCTGCCTGGCTTCACCTTGCCCGGCCAGCGAATAATAGCCGGCACCCTGAAGCCGCCCTCGCTGACCGTGCCCTTGGTGGACTTGAACGGCGTCATGCCACCGTCCGGCCAGGTGAATACCTCGGCGCCGTTGTCAGTCGTGAAGATGACGATGGTGTTGTCCGCTTCGCCAATGTCCTGCAGGTGCTTCAGGAGCAGGCCGACATCGTCATCCATCTGCTGCATGCCCGCGTCCTCGAGGCTATAGCCGGTCTTGCTGTTCATGAGGCCCTGGTACTTCGGGGACAGGAAGGTCCACACGTGCATGCGCGTCGTGTTGTGCCAGATGAAGAACGGCTTCCCGGCTGACTTCGCCTGGTCCATGAACTTGCTGCTGGCCTGGACCAGGACCGAGTCGAAGGTCGTCATGTCGTACTTCGCCTTCGGCGTGATGTCGTGCATGTTCTGCACATTCGTCATGTCCGGATACGGCGCCAGTGGGCCTTCGTCCACGATCTTCTGCTTGCCGATCACGCCCCAGCGCGGCTGTACCGTCGGGTCAGCCGTCGTGGTGGCCCAGGTGTGGACGAGGTTGCGCGGACCTGCCTTGTCGCGATAGGCCGCGTCATTGGGGAATGAGTACCAGTACGGATCGGACATGGCGTCCAGGTGGTACAAATAGCCGAAGAACTCATCGAAGCCGTGGACCGTGGGCAGGAACTTGTTCAGGTCGCCCAGGTGGTTCTTGCCGAACTGGCCCGTGGCGTAGCCCTGCGCCTTGAGCGCGACGGCGATCGTTGACGCTTCCGCAGGAAGCCCGACGTTGGCGCCCGCCTGACCCACCGTGGTCATGCCCGTGCGGAGCGGCAGCTCTCCGGTGATGAAGTTGGCGCGACCAGCAGTGCAGCTTGCCTCCGCGTAGTAGTCGGTGAAGCGCATCCCCTCCGAGGCCAGCTTGTCCAGGTTCGGCGTCTTCCCGGTCATGATGCCCTGGCTGTAGGCCCCGATGTTGAACCACCCCACGTCATCGCCCATGATGACAAGGATGTTGGGCTTCTTTCCACTCGCCTGCGCATTCGCCGACTGGGTGAGCCCGGCCAGCACTGCCATCACTGGAAGCATGCGCACCATTGCGCGAGCCAGTCTTCGCCCGAAACCGAACCTGTGCATCGTGCCTCTCCTTGACTTGAAATGATGGTCCTGCCTCCGTGATTCGCTGCCCTACGCCACCTCTCCCTCCGGTGACGCGCGTGCCTCTGCGAAGATGTTTATGCCACCGGCGCGCTGGACCGTGTCGAACCGGATGTCGGGGGCCTCGCTCGACGACTCCATCGCCTCCAGCAGGAGCTTCCCCGCGGCTGAGGCGAGGTACCGGTCCAGCTGCGAACGGGAGTTCCACTCCTGCACCATCGTTACGGCATTGGGGTCCTCGGTATCCACGTACAATCGGACGCTCAGGCATTCCGGCTGCACCCTGGTCGGGGCCAGCAGTGACCCGACGCTGGAGACGACTTCCTGCCGCTTGGCGGCCGGCACGACGATCCTGAGCGAGAAAGAGATCATGCCGGTGCAAAAGCAACGCGTGGGCCACTTGAGGCCTCTAGCCTGACTTTCAGGCCAAGCTCTTACGGAGTAAGGGGATGGAGCGTGCAAATGAGAAAGAGGATGCAGTGGAACGCGGGCGGGAGCCTACGGAGTTTCGGAGTTACTCCGAATCGTCTTGGAGGCCCGGACGCGAGAGCCCGAGCTTTTTCATCCGCGATTCCAGCGTGGTGGGCTTCATGTCCAGCACCGCCGCCGCCCCGCCCGACCCGCGAATACGCCAGCCGCAGCGCTCCAGGGCCCGCCGCAGGTGACTCCGCTCCGCATCGTCCCGACTGCTCGGCGTCTCGCCCGATGTCGAGCTCGATGACGACATTACCCGCCCCAGCGAGATCTTCAGGACCGGCCCCCGCGCGAGGATCATGGCGCGCTCAATCAGGTTGCGCAGTTCCCGGATGTTCCCCGGCCACGCGTACGCTTGAAGCGCCACCATGGATGCCTCATCGATGCCGCTGATCGGCTTTCCCATCGAGTCGCTGAACTCCTGGATGAAGGCCCAGCTCAGCATCGGAATGTCCTCCCGTCGCTCCCGCAGTGGCGGGACCTCGATGGGGAAGACATTCAGCCGGTAATAGAGGTCCTGCCGGAATGTCCCCTCCTGTGCAGCCTGGGCCAGGTCACGGTTTGACGCCGCGATGACCCGGACGTCCACCTTGATCGTCTGCGTGCCGCCGAGGCGCTCGAACTCCCCGCTCTGCAGCACGCGCAGCAGCTTCGGCTGGAGCTCGAGCGGCAGCTCGCCGATCTCATCCAGGAGAATCGTCGCCCCGTCGGCCAGCTCGAACCGCCCCATCTGGCGTGACAGCGAGCCGGTAAATGCCCCCTTCTCCCGCCCGAAGAGTTCCGCCTCTATCAGCGTGGCTGGTAGCGCCGCGCAGTTGACCTTCACCATCGGGCGCTTGTTGCGGCCGCTCAGTTCATGGATCGCGCGGGCCAGGACCTCCTTGCCGCTGCCGGTCTCGCCCAGCAGCAGCACGGTGGACGACGTCGGCGCCACCTGGCGGATGTCGTCCAGGATCTCGTTGTAGCGGGTGGAGTGGCTGGCAAGATCGCCGGGCAGCTTTAGCTGCACCGCCTGGCGCAGGTACACATTCTCCGCCTCGAGGCGGGCATTCAGCCGCTTGATCTCGTCGTGCGCCACCCGCAGCGCGGCATCTCCGCGGCTTCGGACGAGCGCCTGCACGAACACCTCGCCCACCATGCGCAGCCGCGCAATGAGGTCGTCAGGCCATTCACGAGTCGAGCTGAACGCGCTGAAGGAAATGGCCCCCATCACCTGCCCGCCCACCCGGACCGGAATGGTGAGGATCGATCGCAGCCCCGTCCGCCGGGCGTACTCGAGTTCACCGACCGCTTCCGGCGGCACGTCCTCCGGCATCGCCGGGAACCTCACGTTCCGCCCCGCCCGGAGCTCCCGCTTGAACCAGCCGAGCTTCGCGGGAAGGGGGCCAACCGGCGTCGCCTCGAAGCCCGGCACCGCGACCGAGCCGATGACGGTCAACTCCTGTCCATCGGCGGAGAATTCACCGAGGGTGCTGCGGTCGTAGCCGAGGAAGGTGACCAGCTGGGTCAGCCCGCGCTCGATCTCGGGGATGACATCATCACTGGCAGCATTGGCGAAGGTGGTGGAGAGGTCGGCCAGGAGCCGCTCGAAGATGAGGCGCTCGGCAAGCGTGGCGACCGGCGCCGCGTCGGACGTGTCCTCCCAGCCTCCACTCACCTCGGTCATGGCGTCGGCGGCCCGGCGCCCGTGACGGCGACGGCGGTGGGTGACTGCGCCTGCAGCAGGTGACTCAGCAGGATCTGCTCGGCGTCGAATGCTCCCTTGAGTGACGGCGTCACCGGCTCGCCGTTGCCGAGATTCACCCGCGAGGGATCTCGCGCCGCGCCGTTCACGCGGAACTCGTAGTGCAGGTGCGGCCCGGTCGCGAGGCCAGTCGACCCGACATAGCCGATCACCTCGCCCTGCGACACGCGCGCGCCGGCGTGCACCCCACTGGCGAACCCGCGCAGGTGGCCGTACCGCGTCGTGATCCCGTTCTTGTGCTGCACCACGATCATGTTGCCGTAGCCGCCGCTCCATCCGGCGCTCACCACGGTGCCGTCACCCGCCGCCATCACCGGCGTGCCCGGGTCCGCGGCGTAGTCGGTGCCCTCATGCCGCCGCGCATAGCCCAGCACCGGATGCATCCGCGAGCGGTTGAACCGACTGGAAATGCGGCGGAACTCGACCGGCGCCCGCAGGAACGCGCGTCGCAGTGACAGCCCCGCGGCGTCGAAGTACCCCGGCTTTCCGTTCTCCGTGAACCGGAACGCACTCACCGGCTTGCCATTCACTTCCAGGTCGGCCGCGAGCACGTCGCCCGCCCGCGTCTCACCCTCCTCCGAGGTCAGCCGCTCGAGCACCACCTGGAACTCGTCCCCCGGCTGCAGGTCGCGGCTGAAGTCGAGCTGCCACGCGAACACGTCCGACAGCTCCCAGGCAAGCTTGACGCGCTCGTCAGCCGCCAGCGACGACCACGGCACCGCGCGGTCGAGCGCCTCGTACAGCGATGTCTCGATCGAACCGGCATAGCGCACCGTATCCACGAACCAGCGGATCGGTTCAGCCGTGGCGAGCCACTCGGTCGACATCCGCGTCAGCTTGAGCCGCTGCTCCGGGCCGGTGCGCACCACGATCTGGTCGGGCGTGGAGTCGGCGTGCTGGCGGCGAACATGGAACACGAGACCGGTCTTGAGCTTTCGCAGGTCGAGCATCGATGCCAGGCGATTGACCTCCGCCGGGCCCAGCCCATGGCGCGCAAAGAGGTGCGCCAGCGTCTCGCCGCGATGGAGCGTATCCGGTGACTCGATGGATGCAGGGGCGGAATCAACGGCGGGAACAGCAATGGGGACACTCGGCAACGACTGATTTCGAAACCACAACTGGCGTCCGCCGAGGGCGAACGCCAGTAGGACTACGGCGGCAGCGTGGTATTTGCGCTGCATCAATCCATCTGGCGACGGATGAACGTCGGGATCTCCATGTCGGGAACGTCGGCCCCCGGCGGCACCTGCGGATGCGGCTGGCGCATTGGACGCACCTGAGCCGGTTGGGGGGGTGGGGTCGACGAGCGCTCCTCCGTGTACGGAACTGGCTTGCGCCGGCCGGGGAACGAGATCACGCCGCTCGGGCGCGTCTCATGGAGCTGACCCCGGTCGAAGCCCGTCGCAATGACCGTCACGCGAATCTCGCCCTGCATCGCAGGATCATTGCCGGCGCCGAAGATGATCTCGGCGTCCTCACCCACCGCTTCGTGCACGATCTCCGAGATCGTGGTGGCTTCACCCAGCGTCAGGTCGTCGCCGCCAACAATGTTCAGCAGCACCGCCGATGCGCCCGTGATCGACACGTTGTCGAGCAACGGGCTGGAGATCGCCTGCTGTGCCGCCTCGAGTGCCCGGTTCTCGCCCCGGCCGATGCCAGTGCCCATGAGCGCAGCGCCACCGTTCTGCATGACGGTGCGTACGTCGGCGAAGTCGACGTTGATGATGCCGGTGGTGGTGATGAGCCGGGAAATGCCCTGCGTGGCGTGGAGCAGCACCTCGTCGGCCTTCTTCAGCGCCTCGAGGAACTGGGTGCCCTTCCCCACGATGGCCAGGAGGCGCTCGTTCGGCACCACGATCATGGTGTCGACGTTCTTCCGCATCTCCGCGATGCCCATCTCGGCCTGGAGCGTCCGCTTCTTTCCCTCGAACTGGAACGGCCGCGTCACGATGCCCACCGTCAGCGCCGACACTTCACGCGCCAGCTCGGCGATGATCGGTGCCGCACCGGTACCAGTACCGCCGCCCATGCCGCAGGTGACGAACACCATGTCGGCGCCCTGGAGCGCCTCGAGCACTTCGGCCCGGTCTTCCTCGATCGCCTGGCGCCCGATTTCGGGTCGCGCACCGGCGCCCAGTCCGCGGGTCAGCCGCTTGCCGATCTGGATCTTGTGACTGGCTTTGGAGCGGGTCAGCGCCTGGGCGTCGGTATTGACCGAGATGAAGTCCACACCTTGCAGGTTCTCGTCGATCATCCGGTTGACGGCGTTGCCGCCGCCGCCCCCGATACCGACGACCTTCATGCGGGCGCTCTGCGCGTTCCGTTCCGCGTCCTCGAATTCGAAGATCATTCCGGACACTCGCCCCTCCTCAGAAAAAGTCCTGCAGCCAACGCTTGACCGGGGTCACGAGCTTCTCAACTGTGCGGTTCCGGCGGACGCCGGTCCCGAAGGCACCTGAAAGTTCCTGTCGCGCGCCGTAGAGCAGCAGGCCTGCGGTCACTGCCATGCGGGGCGTCTCCAAGCTGTCGGCCAGGCCGCGAAGACCCTGCCCCGGCACCCCGACTCGCACCGGCATCGCGAAGACCTCGCGAGCCAGCTCTACGATGCCCGGCGCGAGCGCGCCGCCACCTGTCAGGATGATACCGGCGGGAAGCTGCTGGTGGTACCCGGCCTTGCTGATTTCGTCGAGCGCGTATTCCAGCGTCTCCTGCATGCGCGCATGCATGATATGCGCAAGCACCCGGCGCTGCGCGGTCCGGGCTCCCTGGCCCGGCGTGCCGGGCAGCTCGATGATGTCGGCATCGGGTACCAGCGGCTCCCACGCCGAGCCCGAGCGCTCCTTGAGTCGCTCGGCGTCGGCCTGCGTCACCTGTAGCCCGTGAACGATGTCGTTGGTGACGTGCCCTCCGGCACAGAGGAGCGACGCCGTGTGCCGGATCTTCCCATGCTGGAAGATTGCCACGTTGGTTGAGCCGCCCCCCAGCTCCACGATGGCACAGCCCAGTTCCCTCTCGTCGCTGGTGAGCACCGCGGTGGAAGCGGCCAGCGGCTCCAGCACGAATTCGCCAACCTGGAAGCCGGCCTTCTCCGAGCATTTCCGCAGGTTGGTGACCACGCTCGACAGCACCGTGACCAGGTACACCTCGGCCTCGAGCCGGGAGCCCGTCATGCCGATCGGCTCGGTGATGCCGCCCTGCTGGTCCACCAGGTAGTCGAGCGGGATGGCGTGCAGCAGTTCGTGGTCGCGCCCGAAGGAGATATTGCTCGCCATATCATTGACCCGGGCGACGTCGCTGGTGCGGATCTCGTCGCTGGTCACCGACACCATGCCATGCGAGGTGCGCCCGGCGACATGCTCACCCGCAACTCCGATGTACACCGTGCCGATCTCGGCGCCCGCCATCTTCTGCGCCGCGCTCATCGCCTTGGTGATGGCCCGGGTGGCCTCCTCGATGTCCCGCACCACTCCGCGCCGCACGCCCTGGGTTCGCTCGATGCCGAACCCCAGCACCTTGGCCGTGGGGTGACGGGGGTCGCCCGTGGCCTCGGCGACGGCTGCAGAGACCTTCGTCGTGCCGAGGTCGATGGCAGCCACCAGCTGTTTTTGCGGTTCGGTCATGCCGCGCTCCAGCGGACCACCACCTGGTCCGCGAATCGTCCGTCGAGCTCGGCGTAGGGCTTTCCCCGCCGGGCCAGGTCCTGTTCCACCAGCTTGATCGCGCGCAAGTCGGCCGGTCCGGCATCGGCCCGGAGCCAGACGCGATGGTCCTGCATCCGCAACACCACGTCACCCTGGGACTGCCACGCCGCGTCCACCTTGGCGTAGAACGCCGGGTCGATCTCACGCACCCGGCCGAGAAATGCTGCGACCATCGAGTCGGGCACCGGCATCACCGGCAGGTCGGGCGCCGTGCGCGAGGGATCGAAGGGCAGCGTGCGCCCCCGCCCGTCCACCATGCGGAGCCCGTCCTTCGTGGTCGCGAGCGCCACCGGTATCACTTCCGTCACCCGTACCACCAGCGTGCCCGGCAGGCGGCGGCTGATCTCGACCCCCTTGATGCCTGGGAGCTTGCGCACTCGCGACGCCACCGGCCCGAGTGGATCGAAGATGCTGGCCGACGCCGGGAGCTTGAGCGAACCCACAATGGTACTCATTGGTACGAACTGGGCGCCCACCACCTCGACGTTCCTCACGTCGAAGAAGGCGAGACGCCGGCCGAGTTTCGGGGCCAGGAACCAGCCCAACCCGAGAAGGACCAGCGATCCCAGCACGTACCAGCCCGGCTTCATCGCTGCTGCAGCAGGCCCACCAGCTCCGGACCAACGCGCGTGATGTCACCAGCGCCCATCGTCAGCACGACGTCGCCGGACCGGAGGTGCGACGCGACCGCCCGTCCCAGCCCTGCACGATCGGCTTCGAAGTGCACCGTTCCGCCGGCCGCCTTCACCGCATCGGCCACCCGGCGTCCGGTTACTCCCGGCACCGGCTGCTCCCGGGCGGCGTAGATCTCGGTGACGACGACCAGGTCGGCCGCGGCGAGGGCGGTGCCCATCGCGTCGCCGTGCAGTTCGGTCCTCGAGTACAGGTGCGGCTGGAACACAGCCACCAGGCGCCGTCCCGGAAATACCTGGCGGGCCGCCTCGAGCGTCGCCACCAGTTCCGAGGGATGGTGGGCGTAGTCGTCTATCACGTCCACGCCGCCGGCAACACCCACCCGCTCGAACCGCCGCCCGACGCCGCGGTACCGCGAGAGCGCCGTGACCGCGGCCTCCAGGTCGCCGCCAACCGCGTCCACCGCGAGCAATGCCGCCGTCGCGTTGCGAAGGTTGTGCAGTCCCGGCACGTGCAGCGTCAGCCCGATTTCACCGCCGTCCGCGAAGCGCACGCGAGCATGTGTGTGATCGGGGCGCTGCGTAATGTCATGCAGGCGCGCGTCCGCCTCGCTGCTCACGCCGAACCGGACCACCTTGTTGCTGAGCCGCGCAGCGATCCGCGCGGCGCCAGGATCGTCGATGCCGACGATTGCTACCCTGGCGCGCGACGCAAAGGTTACGAAAGCTGTCTCCAGCGCCTCGAGGGAGCCGTAGCACTCGAGATGGTCTGCCTCGACGTTGTTGACGATCGCGACCGTGGGAGAGAGCGCCAGGAACGCCTGGTCGTACTCATCAGCTTCCACCACGAAGAGCTGGTCGGCTCCAACCCGCGCATTCCCGCCCCAGGTGGACACTCGTCCGCCGGCAAGGCCGGTCGGGTCGAGACCCGCCTCGATGAGCGCCTCGGTCGCCATCGCGGTGGTGCTGGTCTTTCCGTGGGTGCCGCTCACCGCCACGGTCTCGCGGCCGGCGCAGAGTGCTGCCAGCGCTTCCTTGCGCGGCACCACCGGGATGCCCGCCGCGCGCGCCGCGAGCAATTCCGGATGATCCGTGGGCACCGCCGCCGTGACCACCACCGCGCGGCATCCCTGCACGTGCGCCGCGGCATGACCCTGCGCCACCGGCACGCCCAGCGCGATGAGGTCGTCAGCCCCGCTGCGGTCGTTGTCGCAGCCGCTGATCACCACGCCTCGGCGGCGGGCCAGGAGCGCCAAGGCACTCATTCCGGCGCCGCCGATGCCCATGAAATGCACCGGACGCGAGTCGTCTGTGGCGAAAAGATCCATCGTAACTTGCTGAATTTAGGACAGTTGTGACGCCGGGAACAGTCCGGAAACTGGACAGTTACCCAGCCAGGGCGGCCAGCCGGCCGGCGATGTCGCGCGCAGCGTCGGGCCGGCCCCGCTTCCGGGCCTGATCCGCCATCTCGCGCCGTGCCTCGGGGAACTCGAACAGGCGCCCGATCTCCTCCCCCAGGCGCTTGCCGGTGAGTTCACTTTGCAGCAGCAGGGCCGCCGCGCCCGCCATCTCCATTGCCCGGGCATTGCCCGTCTGGTGGTCGGCCGCTGCGGTGGGAAGCGGGATCAGGATGCCGGGCAGCCCCCACGCGCACAGCTCGGCGATGGTGATCATCCCGGCGCGCGACACCACCAGGTCGGCCACCGCGTAGCCGTCGGCCATCGGGTCGAGGAAGGAAATGACCTGCACATGCGGCGGCTCGTGGAAGTGCTTGAACTGCTCGTACGTGCTGGAGCCGGTCACCCAGAGGATGTCCACACCGCGCGGCTCTCCTGCCCCGATCCAGTCGGCCACCGCCGCATTGATCGCGAGCGCGCCCTGGCTCCCACCGGTGATGAGCACTGTCCGGCGCCCCGGCTTGAGGCCGAAGCGCAGTCGCGCATGCTCCGCCCGGCCAGGTGTCGGCGGCGCGATCGGGTTGCCGGTCTCGATCATCCGCGCCGTGGTGCCCTTGTCGAAGTGCGACATCGCCTCCGGCAGGCCGAGATAAATCTCCTGCACTCGCTTCGCCAGCCACCGGTTCGACAGCCCCGGATACGCATTCTGTTCCTGGATCGCCGTCGGGATGCCGAGGCGGCTGGCCCACCACACCACCGGGGCGCTCGCATAGCCGCCGGTGCCCAGCACTGCCACCGGATGCTCCTCGCGGAACAGCTTGCTCAACTTTCGGAGCAGGTTGATTCCGGCGAATGACCAGCGGGCATTCTTCCACCACTGGCGCCGGTAGATCGGCTCGGCGGGCAGGAGGTGATACCGGAAATTCCGGTGTTGCAGCAGCTTCGCCTCGACGCCGCGCTGCGCGCCGATCAGCACCGGCTCGAAGCCCGCCGGCATCGAGCGCAGTGCCTCCGCCACCGACAAGCGCCGGCATGAGGTGCCCGCCGGTCCCGCCACCCGCGATGAGGATGCGTGAGCCCGAGGAGTGCACCTTGGGACTCACGAGTTCCTGTTCCCTGTTCCCTGTTCCCTGTTCCCCGCGGTTCTGGGTGCCGGCTTCCCCCGCATCCGCCCGATGTTGATCAGGATTCCCGCGCCGACCAGCGAAATGACCAGGCTCGTCCGCCCGTACGACATGAACGGCAGCGTCAGCCCCGTGGTCGGCATCAGGCCGAGCGACACCGCCATGTGCAGGAACGCCGTCAGCCCGACAGCACTGGTGAGTCCCACGGCGAGGTACTGGCCGAACGTGTCCGCCGCCGTGCGCGCGATGCGGAAGCCAAGCCAGCAGAACAGCGAGAAGAGCAGCACCACGAGGACACACGCCCACGAAGCCCCATTCCTCCGCGATCGTGCTGAAGAGGAAGTCGGAGTAGGCATAGGGCAGGTGGAACTTCTGCTGTCCCTCGCCGAAACCCACGCCGAGAAAGCGGCCGGCGCCCACGCCGATGATCGATTCGTTGATCTGGTGATGCGCGTCGGCGCCCACCTTGTCGGGGTCGATGAACGCGAGCACGCGCTTCATCCGGTATGGCGTCATGATCACCGCCTGGGCCGCGAGCAGCATCGCCCCCAGGCCGAGCAGCATGAAGTGTCCCAGCTTGGCGCCCGCCGAGAAGAGCACCATCGCGCCGCAGAGCGCCACCAGTGTCGCCATCGACATGTTGGGCTCGAGCACGATGAGCCCCGAGAGCGCGCCCATCCCCACCAGGAACGGCAGCACACCCTTCTTGAAGCCGCGCACTGCGTCGCCCTTCCGGGCCGCGAGCATCGCGCACCAGATGACGACGGCGAGTCGCGCCAGCTCGGAGGGCTGCAGTCGGAGGGGCCCGATCTGTACCCAGCGCCGCGCGCCGTTGATGAGCGGCGCGATGCTGTACGTGAACGGAAGCAGCGGAATGATGAGGAAGCCGATGGTGACGAGGAGCAACGGCCAGGCGAAGCGCTGCCACACCCGGTAGTCCACCCGCGCGACCGCCACCAGCAGGATTCCGCCGATCAGCGCGCCGGAGAGCTGGCTCAGCGCGATGTTGAGCCCCGCCCCCTTCGTCTGGAGTCCGGCCGCACCATACACGGTGGCGATGCCGAACACGAGCAGCGTCAGCACCACGACGGCGAGCAGTCGCGTTTCCCACCTCAGCTCGCCAGGGTGCCGAACCATTGGTGCTGCCATCAGAGCGCCTCGACCAGCGCGCGGAACGTGTCTCCGCGCTCCTCGTAGTTGTTGAACATGTCGTAGCTGGAACAGGCCGGGAGAGAGGAGCACCGCGTCGCCGCGCTGGGCCAGGCTGGCCGCCGTCTCCACCACGTTCGTGAAGGTGCCCGCGCGCACCACGCGCACCGCACCATGCAGGTCCCGCTCGATCTGGTCGCCCGACTCGCCGTACGCCACCACCGCGCGACACCGGGGGCGCAGCAGCGGCCCGAGCCTCGTGTACGGCTCACCCTTGTGCCGCCCGCCCAGCAGCAGCACGAACGGCCGGTCGAGCTGCCGCGATCGCCACCTCGGTGGACGTGACGTTGGTGGACTTCGAGTCGTTGATCCACAGCACGCCATTCACCTCGCGCACCGGCTCGACCCGGTGCGGAATTGCCCGGAAGGTAGTCAGCCCTTTCGCGATCGCGTCGAGCGAGGCACCCAGTTCCCGGAGCACCAGGCCCGCCACCAGCGCATTGGCGATGTTGTGGTCGCCCAGCAGCGGAAGCCGGCCCCGCTCGAGCAGGCGATCACCGCCCAGCATCAGCCAGCCGCCGGCGCGGTCGTACCATCCATCGGCACGCTCCTGCACCGAGAAGCGCAGGTGACGCCCCGGTACTGTCTTCATGATCCCCTGCACCGCGGCGTCATCGGCATTGCTCACCGACACCGACCCCGCGTCCGCGTTCCGGAAGAGCAGCGCCTTGTCGCCGAAATACTCCTCGATGGAGTGATAGCGGTCGAGATGATTGGACGAGAGGTTGAGCAGCACGCCGACCTGCGGCGTGATGTGTGGGCTGTCGTGCAACTGGAACGACGAGAGCTCGAGCGCCACCCACGCGGGCGGCGTCGCGCGTCGCGCCACCTCCGAGAGCGGCAACCCGATGTTGCCTGCCGCCACGGCGTCGAGCCCGGTGGCCGTCATGAGGTGAGCCACCAGCGACGTCGTCGTGGTCTTGCCGTTGGTGCCGGTCAGCGCCACGAACCTGGTCGTGGGCAGCGCCGTGAAGCCGAGATCCACTTCCGCCAGGATCGGGATGTTCGCGTCGGCGGCGGCCCGGATCGGCGGCGCTTCCGGCGGCACGCCCGGCGCCACGATCACGGTGCCCGCGCGCGCGATGCGCGCGAGGTCGTGAGCGCCAAGCTCCACCTCCGCACCGGCGGCGCGCAGCGTGCCTGCCCACTTCTGCGTAGTGTCGCTGTCCCTGATTTCCGAGGCGTACACCGGCACCGCGTGGTCGCGCAGCAGCAGGCCCGCCGCGACACCGCTCTTGCCCAGCCCGATGATCGCGTCTCCCTGCCCTCCGCGCGGAGGTCGTCGAGCAGTGTCACCGGAGCTTGAGGGTGGAGAGCGCCAGCAGCGCGCAGAAGATGCCGAGGATGTAGAAGCGGGTCACCACCGTGGTCTCGTGCCAGCCCAGCTTCTCGAAGTGATGATGCAGCGGTGCCATGCGGAAGACGCGATGCGCATCGGCGTACTCTTTCCCTCGCGTGCGACGGAACCACTTGTACACCGACGTCTGCGCCATCACCGACAGCGCCTCCGCCACGAACACCCCGCCGATCAGCAGCAGCAGGAACTCCGCCTTGAGCAGGATCGCCACCGCCCCGAATGCGCCACCGATGGCGAGGCTGCCCGTGTCGCCCATGAACACCTGGGCCGGGTGCGCGTTGAACCAGAGGAAGCCGATGCACGCACCCATGAGCGCGGCACAGAAGACGGCGATCTCCCCGGCACCCGGCAGGTAGAAGAGGTAGAGGTAGCCGGTGGAGTCGACGCGGCCCAGCAGGTAGGCGAACACCGCGAAGCCGAACGCGGCAATGGCCGAGAGCCCGGCCGCCAGTCCGTCGAGGCCGTCCGTCAGGTTCACCGCATTGCTGCTGCCGGTGATGACCAGCGTCACGAAGGCGACGAACACCAGTGGCGAGAAGTTGACCACGAGGTACTTGAAGAAAGGCAGGGTCGTGGCAGTCGCCGGGATGGTATCTACCGGTACGACTGGATAGCGATAGAGCAGGACGCCCGAGCGCGATGCCGAAGGAGCACTGCCCCACCAGCTTCCAGCGCGCCACCAGCCCGCGCGACTTGCCCTGCACGATCTTGAGGTAGTCATCGATGAACCCGATGCCGCCCATCCAGAGAATCGACAGCAGCGCGAAGAGCACCGCGCGATTCTCCAGCCGGGCCCAGAGCAGCGTCGGGATGACCGTCGCGAGCAGGATGATGATCCCGCCCATCGTCGGCGTGCCGCGCTTGCCCTGGTGGCTGGCGGGCCCCTCGGCGCGGATCACCTGCCCCACCTTGTGCGCCCGGAGCCGCGCGATGATGCCCGGGCCCACCAGGAACGCGATCAGCAGCGCGGTGACCATCGCGGCCGCCGCGCGGAAGCTCAGGTAGTTGATGAGGTTGAAGAGGAGATACTTCTTGCCCAGCGGAGCGAGCAGGTAGTAGAGCATCGGGCCTCAGTGCGGGGCGGCGGCACGGCCAGTAATGGCCGGAAGTATACGTTCGAGCGCTGCCCCGCGGGACCCTTTCAGCACGAGGACTTCATCGCCGCGAAGCCGCGATGCGAGCAGCGGACCCATGGCGGGGGCATCGTCGGCGGTGATGAGCCGCTCGCCCAGCGTCCCTGCCCACCGCTGGAAGGCTGGCACGAACTCGCCCACCGCCGCGATCAGCTCGGGATCGAGCGCCACGATCTGTGCGGCCACCTCCTCGATGCAGTCGTTCGGCGTCGGGCCCGAGTTCGCGCATCGTGCCCGCCACGAACACCAGCCGCCGGCCGCGGCGCAGTTCGCCTGCCGTGGCGATCGAGGCCGCGAATGAGTGCGGGTTCGCGTTGTAGCAGTCGTTCAGGATGGTGAGCGAGCCCACCTGGCTCAGTTCGCTCCGGCCCCCCGGCACCGTCACCGTCGCGAGGGCCTTCGCCGCCGCCTCGCCGCTGATGCCGGCTGCCTGGCGCCACCGCCCACGCGAACTCGGCATTGAGCGCCTGGTGCCTGCCGGGAAGTGGCAACTGGACCTCCTGCCCCGCCAGGCGCACGCGGGGCCGGGCCAGCGCGTCGCTGCCGAGCACCTCGGGAACCCGGTCCGCGTCCTGCCACCCGACGGTGATCACCTTCCCGGCAACGCGGCGCGCACCCTCTGCCAGCGACCGCGGTTCCATTCCCACCACGGCGAGCGCAACCCCTGCGGTCACCGCGACAGTGTCAGCCACGATGGCTTCGAGTGATCCATACCCCTCGAGGTGACCCTCGGTGGCATTGGTCGCGACCGTGATCGTCGGTTCGATGATCTCCCGGTAGCGCGGCAACTCGCCTGGGATGTTGCCGCCGCCCTCGATGACGAGTGCCTCGACGTCCCATGGCGCCTCGATGATCGTGAGCGGCACCCCGACGAGGTTGTTGTTGTTGGCCCGCGTTGCGTGCACCCGGAAGCGCGTCCGGAGCACCGTCGCCACCATCTCCTTCACCGTCGTCTTGCCATTGTTTCCGGTGACGCACACCACCGGTCCCTTGAGCAAGGCGGCGGCGTGCCCGTGCAATGTCGCCGTAGGCACGAAGCGTGTCGTCCACCTCGAGCAGCTCGAGACCCGGCACCGGCGCCGTGCCACGGCGCACCACGGCGGAAGTGGCGCCCTGGTCGCGCGCGGCCGCGAGGTAGTTGTGCCCGTCGAAACGCTCACCCACCAGCGCCAGGAAGAGTGCCCCGGGTTCGATGCTCCTGGTATCGGTGGAGACGGCCGTCCATGATGCGGTTGTCGGGCGCGCCGCAAGCCCGAGTGCCTGCTGGATCAACGCAGCGGTCCAGGGACTCATCTGGTGCCGAGCGCCGCGAGCACGATTTCGCGCTCGTCGAAGGGCTGCTTCTCGGTGCCGATCACCTGGTAGGTCTCGTGGCCCTTGCCGGCGAGCAGTAGTGTGTCGCCAGGGCGCGCCTCGTTCAGTGCCGCTGCAATCGCCAGGCGCCGGTCGGCGATGCGCAGTCGCGGCACCGAACCCATGCCCTGCTCCACGTCGTCGATGATCGCGTCGGGATTTTCCGTGCGCGGGTTGTCCGACGTCACCACCGGCAGGTCGGCCAGTTCCGCGGCCAGCTGGCCCATGATCGGGCGCTTGCCCCGGTCGCGGTCGCCGCCACAACCGAAGACCACGATGATGCGCCCCGGCGTCAGTGGGCGGAGCGTGCGGAGCGCGCGCTCCAGCGCGTCGGGGGTGTGCGCGTAGTCGCGCAGCACCGCGCAGGGACGATCGCTGATGAGTTCCATCCGCCCCGGCACCTGCGGCGCCGCGCTGAGCCGCGTCGCCACGTCGGCAATCGGGTGACCGAGCGCCAGCGCACACGCCGCTGCAGCCAGCGCGTTGGCCACGTTGAAGTCACCCAGGAGCGGCAACGCCACCTCGGCGCACCCGAACTGCCCGTCCAGCAGGAAGCGGCTGCCCGCCGCAGCCAGCTCGAGGTGCGCCGCGCGCACGTCGGCGTCCGGGGCCAGCCCGAAGGTGACGCGGCGGTCACCGCCGGGCAGTGCCGTCCAGGCCGGATCGTCGATGTTCACCACCTCGGTACCACCGATCCGGAGCAGCGTCGCCAGCTTGAGCTTGGCGGCGAGGTAGGCCTCCATGGTGCCGTGATAGTCGAGATGGTCGCGGGTGAGGTTGGTGAAGATGCCGGCCGCAAACGCCAGCCCATCGAGCCGCCCCTGGTCGAGGCTGTGCGACGACGTCTCCATGGCCACGGTGGTACAGCCGCGATCGCGCAGCGCACGGAATGTCGCCTGGAGGTCCACCGGGCCCGGTGTCGTGAGCGAGCCCGCGGTGGACTCCACGCTGTCGCCCTGGCCATCGAACGCGCCGAGCGTCCCGATGCTGGCCGCGGTGCCCTCGGCGTTGAACAGGTGACGCACCAGCGCCGTGGTGGTGGTCTTGCCGTTGGTACCGGTCACGCCGACGAGTTGCAGGTCCGCGGCCGGGTCGCCGAACCACTCGCGTGCGAGCACCAGCGCGGCACGGCGGCCATCGCGCACCACCACCTGCGGTGCGGCAAGCTGCTGTCGCGCCTCCACCACGACGCCGGCCGCTCCGCGCGCCAGGGCATCGGGAATGAAGCGGTGTCCGTCGGCCTGCGATCCGCGCACCGCCACGTAGAGCAGCCCCGGCGTCACGCTCCGGCTGTCGGTGCCGATCCCCGTCACCGCCGGCAGCGCATCAGCCTCCACCAGCAGGTCGGCGCGCCGCAGGCTGTCGAGCAGTGCTCGCGCGGGCACGGTCACTCGCCGGTCCAGATGGTGACCACGGTGCCGGTGCTCACCGTGCTTCCGGCCACGGGATCGGTGCGCACGACATGCCCGGTGCCCTTCACGCTCGCGCGGAACCCGCGCTGGTGCACCGAGAGCACCGCCGCGCGGACGCCGCGCCCGCTCACGTCGGGCACGATGGCGACCGGCTTCGCCGTGGTCGAGTCGGGTGGGCGATAGGGCCAGCTGACACGCGTCACCGACGCCACCGCATCGGCACGCGGCGCCGGGGCCGGCAGCCGGGCGGCCACGGCAGCGGTGGTACCACCAAGCCGCGCGCGGTCGATCGAGATGTAGCGGGACGCGAGCGCCTGCTCGAGCATCCGCTTCGTCAGCGGCGCCGCGGTGGCCCCGCCGAAGTAGGAACCCTTCGTCGGGTCGTCGATCGTCACGACCAGCACCAGCTGCGGATCCTTCGCCGGGAAGTACGCCGCGAACGAGGCGCGGTATCCCTTGTTCGCGTACGACCTTCCCTCGAAGCGGCGTGCCGTTCCAGTCTTGCCCGCCAGCTCGTAGTTGGCCAGTCGCGCCTTGTCACCGGTGCCGCCACCTTCCTCGACCACGCTGCGCAGGTAGTCCTGGAGCTTGGCCGCGACCTCGAGGGAGATGACCCGGCGCACCGGCTCCGGCTGGTGCTGGTAGAGCAGTTGTCCCGCAGGGTTCCGCACCTCGCGCACCAGCGTCGGCGTCACCAGCACGCCGTCGTTCGCAATCGCCGCGTACGCCACCGCCAGCTGCAGCGCCGTGACACCGATCTCGTAGCCCATCGCCATGCTGGCGCGGGAATAGTCGGGGATCATGCGCTCGGGGTTCTGGAGCTGGCCGCGCGACTCGGACGGAAACTCGACGCCGGTGGGACTGCCGAACCCGAAGTCGCGCAGGGCCTCGAACTGTTCCGTCGTGCTCAGGCGCTGGGAGAACTTCGCCATGCCGATATTGCTCGACATCTTGATGGCGTCGGCCAGCGTCATCATCCCCGTGATCTTGTGCTCGTCGTGGATCTTCCGCGGTGGCCCGTGCGAGAGCGGCATCAGGTAGTCGCCGCCCTCGCCGCTCACGCGGTCGGTGCTGTCCACCTTGTCCAGCCGCAGCAGCGCCGCCGCCGTGAAGAGCTTCGCTGTCGATCCCGGCTCGAAGGGGCTGGTGAACGCGGTCGGGCTGGCAGCGGCGCCGTCGACCCCGGCCTGGCGCGACGCCACCGCAAGCAATTCCCCGGAGCGCGGATCGAGCACCACCACGTCGCCGCCCTTGGCACCCAGCTCACGGATCGCGTCCTCGAGCTCGCGCTCGGCGATGTCCTGCAGCTCCGCATCGAGCGTCAGCCACACGTCATTGCCCGGCACCGGGTCACTGATCTTCCGGGCCGGCGACTCGAGCCGGCGGCCTACGCGGTCGCGCAGGAACACGGCCTCGCCGGGCGTGCCGGTCAGCAGGCCATCGAGCGCGCGCTCGAGCCCGGAGCCGCCTCGCGTGCTGTCGGGTGGGAGCCGCCCGATGACCGGTGCCGCCAGCGACGACGGATAGTCGCGGCGGAAGCTGCCCTCGAGGTGAACCCCCTTGAGCTGTCGCAGCGGCTCGATCTGCGTCGCGGTGTACGGGCCGTAGAAGTACATGTACTTCCCCGCCCGCAGCTTTCGCTGCAGCTCCCCCGCTCCCACATCCAGCGCGCGCGACGCCGCCTGCACCAGCACCCGCCGGTCCACGACCTCGTTCGGCGCGATGCCGACGTGATAGAACTCCTGCGTCACCGCCAGCTGCACCCCGCGACGATCGTAGATCGACCCGCGCCTCGCCTCGAGCGTGTCACGCGCGGTGCGCCGCGATTCCGCCTGCGCCGACCAGTAGCTCCCCTCGACCAGCTGCAACTGCCCCGCGCGAAAAATGATGCTCGCGAGTGCCAGCGCGAAGCAGCCCTGCAGGAAGGAAATGCGCTTGGCGGTGCGGTTCATGGCCGGCGGTCGTCGGCTGAGAGCTTGAGGTAGTTGACTTCGGAATCGGACGGCTCGTGCAGGCCCATGGCCTCCGCGAGCGGCGCCAGCGCCCGGCGACTCGACGCTTCACGGATCTGGCCGGTCAGGTCGGCCCGTCGCGCCTCGAGCGTGGTGCGCTCCTCCCGGAGCCGGCTGAGGCGTCCCGCCGCGGCGATCGACGCATTCTGGCGCGCCACGATCCCGCCGGCGACCACCAGGAACAGCAGCAGCCAGAACAGGAGGTGATGCCGCCCCTTAACCTGCATCGTTCACCCGGAAAACCCGGAGACGGGCACTGCGGGCGCGCGGATTGGCTGCTGCCTCCACGTCGCTCGCCACGATCGGCCGGCGCGTCACCAGCTGGCCCGACGCCTTGCCGCCGCAGATGCATACCGGCAGGCCAGGCGGGCAGGTGCACGCGGTACTCCAGCCCCGGAACGCCTGCTTCACGAGACGGTCCTCTCCCGAGTGATAGCTGATCACCGCCAGGCGGCCGCCGGGCGAAAGGGCATCGCGAAAGGCATCGAGTGCCCGCGCCAGCCCGCCGAGCTCATCGTTCACCGCGATCCGGAACCCCTGGAAGATCCGCGCAAACTCGCCGGGACCGGCCCGCGGCCCGAGCACGGCGCGAATGGTGTTGACCAGGTCGTCGCTCGACGCGAAGGGGCCGCGGTCCCGGCGCCGCACGATCTCGCGCGCCATCGCGCTGGCCCGGCGCTCGTCGGCGTAGTCCCGCAGGATCATCACCAGCTGCGCTTCAGGCAACTCGTTGAGCAGGTCGGCCGCAGTGGGGCCGGTCGCACCCATCCGCATGTCGAGCGCGACGCCGGGGCGGAAGCTGAAGCCGCGGCTGTCCGCATCCAGCTGTCGCGACGAGACGCCGAGATCCAGAAGGATAAAATCGGGAACGAATGCCGTCACCGCCTCGATGGCGGGCGCCGAGGCATACGGCGCCTCGAGCCACGTCATCCCGGCCTCGCCCAGCCGCGTCCTGGCGGTCGCGAGCGCATCGGGATCCCGGTCGATGCCGAGCACTTCGGCGCCCTGCGCCCGCAGTGCTCCCGCGTGGCCGCCATGACCCAGGGTGGCATCCACGACCCGGCGCGCCCCGGCCCCGGCGGCCAGGACCTCCGCAAGCAGGACAGGTTCGTGCAGTGCCTGGGTATCGCCGGTTGACATGGAATGGCCGGAAAAAGAAAACGCACCCCGTCCAGGAGACGGAGTGCGGTACTGAGAGGACGACGGGGCTGACGGGGCTCGAACCCGCGACCTCCGCAGTGACAGTGCGGCACTCTAACCAAGCTGAGCTACAGCCCCCGGACCTTTGCAGCGGGGGGCAAAGTTAGGCAGCCCCCCGCCCCCCGGCAACCCCTCAGCTTCCCTGCCGACTGACCACCTCGACTGCTCACTCACTTGCAATACGACTTGATCATGGACGACGTGCGCGCCTTGAACTGCGGAACCGCGGCCAGCGGCTTCTCCACCGCGTCCGGCCGCGTCGCCTTCGCCGCGGTCAGCGCCACCTCGGCCTCGTTCACCAGCGCGTCCTCCTTCTTCGCCGCTTCGCACGACTTCGTCTTCTCGGTCTCGGCATCCATGGTGGCCGCCGACTGGAACGCCGAGAGACCCAGGATCAGCTGGCAGCTCCCGATGATCCGCCCCTTCGGGTCGGCGTTCGCCACGCACTGCCGCGAGAGGTCGGCGGCGGCGGGATACTCGGACTTCTGCAGCAGCGGGAGCGCGGCGTTGGCCAGGATGGCCGCCATCTGTTCCTTCTGCTGCGGCGATCCCTTCGCCTGCACCATCTGGATGAGCGGCTGCGCATCGGCGATGCGGCCAGCCGTCGCGAGTGACTGGATCGCGGCGAGGGCCGGGTCGATCTGGGTCGAGTCCGCCGCCAGGAGGCGCTTCGCGATGGCCACGGTGGAGTCCACCTGCCCGGTAAGCATGTACCCCTGCTCGGCGTATCCGAGCAGCTCGACGTTGTCCGGGTACTTCTTGAGGCCGCGCTGTGACCACAGTACCAGCTTCGCCGTATCAGGCTGCTGCGCTGCGGCCACCGCGATCTTCTTGTAGAAGCTCGAGTCGGCTCGCGACGAATCGACCGCGTACGCCTGAGCCAGGGCGTCGATGGCACAGGGGAAGTCGCTCTGGAAGAGGCAGGCATTGCTCTTCAGGTCGTACAGGTCCCAGTTGTTCGGGTCCAGCTTGAGTCCCTCGTCTGCAACCTCGCGCGCCACGTTGGGCTTCCCTGCCTTGAGCAGGTACTTGAAGATCCCCTCGCGCAGCTTCTGGTTGCCCGGGGCCACCAGCAGCATCTGCTTGAAGGCGGTAATCACGGCCGCCGTGTCACCCGCCTGCTCCTGCTGTTCCGCCAGCAGGGTCCACGCGGTGAGGCTCAGCGGATCGCCCTTCGTCGCCGCTTCCAGGTGCCCGACGATGTCGGCCCGCGGCTTCTTTGCCGCAATGGCGATCTCGGCCAGGCACAGGTGCGCCAGGCCCTGGTCCGGCACGCTCTTGATCGACCGCTCGGCTGCCTTCGTCGCATCCTCAGGCTTGGTCGCCCGCAGGTCCTCGCACTGCTTGGCATCATCGAAGGCATCGAACGAGGCATCGAATCCTTCAGCGACTCGCGCGCCAAAAGCCTCGAGCTTCTCGCCCTGCGTCTGCGTGGCCAGCTTGACCACGCCGGCATCGGACTGCACGCCGAAGAATCGCGAGGTCATGGAGTACGGCCCGCCATCCTGTCGCGTCAGCGTCGACGTGATGATTCCCTTGGTGCCCGGGATCTGCTTGGCGAGGATCAGCGCGTTCGGTGGGCTGAGGATGGCGTTCTTGGGATAGCCGAACTGCTCGAGTGCCGTGTTCATGATCGAGTCGGACACGATCGAGTAGTCGGAACCGGCCACGCTCGCGAGCTTGGTCCGCATGCCGGTCCCGATCGCCACGGCCGCGGCCGAGTCCGCCGTCGACGACGCATACGGGATCGCGACCATGACCCGGATCGCTGACGGAGCCGGCCCGCCCAGGCGACGCGTGTTTTTCGGGATCCCTTGCCCACAGAGGTCGGCCGAGAGCGCTGCACCAAGCGCGAGCGATGACAGCACCACCTGACCGAGTCGCGTCATGCGTTCATGTCTCCTGCGGGAACACCGGCCGGAACGGCCGAGTGAAGCGCGCCGGGGTGGCGCGCGATATGGGCGATGAGGGATTCGAACCCCCGACATCCTGCGTGTAAGGCAGGCGCTCTGAACCGGCTGAGCTAATCGCCCGCATTGGGGACGGCGCGGTTCGAGACCTCTGGGCTACGGAACCGCACCGGCATTGCCCCGGCCAGGGCCTTGCCTAGATGACGATACCGAGCGGGAGCAGCACACAATACCCCAGCACCAGCAGCACCGCCGCCGCACTGGCGTGTCCAGCCGAGAGTACCATATACCCCGCAATGATGGCAAACAACGCCGCAACAATGACGATCAGGCTGCGCGGCGACAGGGGCCAGCGTGCGCGGGAGGTCGAGACCTTGTGAGCTGTCAGTTCTGGCATATAAGAGGTAAGAGACTACTCGCCGGATGGAGTCGGGTCAAGCGCCTGCGCCGCTTGCATTTCCGGCTCCGGAGGCAATTCCCACCCCTCATCCAGCGCCGACCGGCGGCCCCGGTCGCGTCGCCGCCTCCACCAGGTGCCCAGCATCAATGCCATGGCCAGTATCGCCCATGCCCCACCGGCGGCCAGCCAGGTGAACAGGCTGTAGCGTTGCCTGACCCCTCGCTGCCATGCCTCGTCGAAGTTTTCCGGTGTAAGGCCGGTCGTGGCGAGGAGCGCCGAATCGAATTGCTCACCTGCCGCGAGGCGCTCGACCAATGGCGTCAGGCTTCGGCTCGGATTCCGGCGGGCCAGCTCCAGCACCGCCGACGCCGAGAGCGCATACGCCGTGCTGATCCCCGCCGGGTGCCCCCGGAGTGCCCGGTTGAGCGAGTCCAGGCCGGGTGTGGACCCCGACACCACGGCGTAGTTCAGGCTCAGCGCCTCGAGCAGGTCCCATTCGCCCGCCGCATAGACGGCATACCCCTCCTCGAACCAGAGTGGCATCGGCACCTGCACCGCATCGTGCAGCACCAGGTGCGCGAGCTCATGACGGAGGGTGTGCATCGGGTCAGCATCGGCGCGGAGCGCAATGAGCCGCGGCCCGGGGAGCGTGATCCCCGCGCCCCAGGCCGGCGCACGACCTCCCGTAAGGCGGGAGAGACCGGCGGCATCGCGGGCGAGGATGAGGCGGAACGGCAGCGGGCTCCGCCGCCCGAGGCCGGGCCAGTCGGCTGGCTGGTCGGCCCACTCCGCGAGGCCCATCGCGGCGTTCATCTCTTCGCGACCCGCAACGACGGTGACGTTGCCGACCTGCGCGGAGCCAAGGGATTGAGCGGGTAAGGCGGGGACGACGGGGAAGGCGGGCAACAGCAGCATGAGGGCGACCCGCCATCCCCGCCCTCCCCGCCCTCCCCGCCTTGCTATGAAACCAGCGCCCGCGGAATGTCTTCCCCCGCCGCCGCCCGCTCCAGCATTTCCGCGCACCGCTTTGACCACGGGTTGAACCGGTTGGCCTTCTGCCCCTCCGTCCAGGTTCCCACCGCGTGGTCCCGTTCCCCCGCGAACCACTGCGCGCGTCCCAGTTCGAAGTAGGCCTCAATGAGGTTGGGCCCGAGCTGCAGCGTCTTCCGGAAGAAGGACTGCGCATCCTCGAACATTTCCCGCTCGAGGTACACCAGGCCCAGGTAGAAGTGCGCGTACAGCGTGGCCTTGCGATCGTTGTCCAGCCGGATGGCCTTGGACAGGTGCTCGATCGCCTCGCCGAAGATCCCCTTCTTCAGGCAAATGTAGCCGACGTTGATCCGGGCGAGCGAGTTGGCCGGCTCCTTCATCAGTACCCGCGAGAAGGTGCCCAAGGCATCGTCATAATCCTCGTGGAGCATTTGCGCCCAGCCCAGCAGCGACTGCGCCTGCGTATCGCCCGGCGCCAGCTGGAGCGCGCGCTGCAGCGCCTGGATCGCCCCCGCATGATCGCCCAGCGAGATGAGGCTCCACCCCTTCTCGATGTACGTCGACGCGCCGAGGTGGTCCGCCTGCACCACCGGGAACGCACCGGTGAACTGCGGCGCCTGCGCCGAGTCGGCCGTGGACGCCACCTGCTTGTACTGGTTGACGAGCAGGCGGATCTCCTCCTTGAGCTTCGTCAGGTCGGTGAGCGCCCCGTCCACACGCTTGAAGAACGAGATGATCTCGCGCTTCAGGATGTCGCGGTCGATGGCGGTCGTGGCCGCGTCCAGGCGTCGCGCGATGTCGGCATGCGTGGCGCGCAGGCCGGTCACCCAGGGATCGGGGCCGGAGCCGGTCGGTTCACTCACGTCGTGATCTCCAGGTGGTGCAGGACGTTCCGTTCGTCGTCGGCCAGCAGGCGCTGCGCGTTCAGGATGACGATGGTGCGCTCGGGGCGCGCCAGGATGCCCGCGATGTACCGCGCGGCGAGGCCCCGGACCATCGGCGGCGGCGCGCTGATCGTGGTGCTGTCCACCCGGACCAGCTCGCGGGCGGCATCGACCACCACCCCGACGCGATGCCCGTCGAGCACCAGCAGCATGACCCGCGTCTCTTCGGTGACAGTGGCCGGCAGCCCCAGGCGCTTCCGCAGGTCCACCACCGGCACCGCAGCGCCCTCGTATGACAGCACACCCTCGAGAAAATCGGGCGCGTCCGGCAGCGGTGACGGCACCTCGTACCGAAGGATCCGCTGCAGCTGCAGGATATCGAATGCGAAGTCATGCCCGCCGCACCGGAAGGTGACCAGCTGGATGTCATCGCCATGTGGCAGCGTCATGTGCTGACCTCCGTAAGTCGTGCCGCCAGCGCGCCCAGGTCGAGGAGCGGCACGTACACCTGGTCCGGGAGCACCGCGATGGCGCGGGCCCAGGGGAGCGTCTCATCGGCACTCAGCAGTGCGACGCCAGCGCTCACCACCACATCCGCGTCATCGACTTCGAGCCCCACCCGGCGCCCTCCAAGGCTCGTGACGACCACCACCAGGCCCGGCCCCGGTTCACCCCCCAGCAACGCCCCCAGGTTGAGCACCGGCATCAGCTGGCCCCGCAGCGAGGTCACCCCGCGCAGTGCCGGTTCGAGCGACGGGATGGCACCGAGCTCATCCGGCTCGCGCACTTCGATGACCGCCTCGACTGCGAGCCCCACCTTGCGACCACCGGCGCGCACCAGCAGGAACGCCCCGGCCGGGGCACTCACAGGAGTCGCATGCGGCGGATCTCCGCGTCCACCTGTCCCGCCACCTGCGTCACCGAGAGCACATGATCGGCGCCGCCCGACGCTCGCGCCGCCGCCGGCATCCCGTCGATGGTGGCGCTCGCGCGATCCTGCGCGATCCCGATGCCACCCGCCTCATGGATGCGCCTGAGCCCATCCGCGCCGTCGCGGCCCAGTCCCGTCAGCACCACGCCCACCGCGCGCGCGCCGAACACCTCGGCCACCGAGCGGAAGAGCGGATCGGCGGCGGGCCGGACACCATGCATCGTCGGTTCGCGATCGAGCAGCAGGTGCACGCCGTCGGGCCCCGCCGCCACGCGCATGTGCCAGTCTCCCGGTGCGACGTACGCGGTGTCCTCGAGCAATGGCGTGCCGTGCTCCGCCTCCACCACGCGGAGCTGGCTCTGCCCCGACAGTCGCTCAGCCAGGCTCCGCGTGAAGCCCGGTGGCATGTGCTGCACGATCACCACTCCGGCGCCGAGTCCCGGCGAGAGCTTCGGTACCACCTCGGCGAGCGCGCGCGGACCGCCGGTCGATGCCGCAATGGCGACGCAGCCGCGCGCCCGGCCCGGCAGCGAGAAGAGCGCCGCTGGCGGAACGCCCTGTGCCGGCCGTGCCAGGATCGGCAGGCGGAACAGTTCGGCCCCCGCCGAGAGCCGCAGTGTTTCCAGCAGGCGCTCGCCGAACCGCTCCAGGTCGGCGGCATCGCGGCCCGACTCCTTCGCCACGATTTCCACCGCGCCCAGCTCCAGCGACCGGATCGCCGCCGAGGTGCCCGGGCCCGCGTAGCTCGACACCACCACGATCGGCCGCGGCGCTTCCGACATGATGTACCCGATGGCGCCCAGCCCGTCGAGCTCCGGCATCTCCAGGTCCATCAGCACCAGGTCCGGCTGCAGCCGGTGCACCTTCTGCAGCGCGTCCATGCCGTTCCGCGCCGTGCCCACCACGGTGAATTCCCCGCTGCGCTCCAGGATGTCGGAGAGCAGGCGGCGGAAGAATGGGCTGTCGTCGGCGATGAGGACCGACCGTCGCTCAGAGGTGCTGGACACCGTGCGCGACCGATGACACGTCGATCCGGCCGTCCTTGCAGTGCAGCCGCACCGTGCGGCCGAAGTCGCCCCCCACCGCCTCACCCGTGAGCGGCACGTTGTGCGCACTCAGCGCCTGCCGCGTGGACACGAGGTTCCGCTCGCCCATCTGGATCGTGCCCGGCGGTGCCAGCTGCGAGAACATGCTCGCCCCGCCCGCCAGGCGCGCCGTGATGCGCCGCGGGTTCGCCCCAGCCGCCACCATCCGCTCCAGCAGCACCGGCACCGCCGACTGCGGGAACTTGGCCGGGTTGTCCGACTGCCGGGTCAGCGCCTTCGACGGCAGCAGGATGTGCGCGAGCCCGCCGATCCGCGTCTCCGGATCGTAGAGCATGATCGCCACGCAGCTGCCCAGGCCCACGGTGACGAGGACCTCGTCCGCCGAGGCCACGGCCATGTCCGATACCCGCACGACGATCTCCCGTGCGCTCACGCCGGCCTCCGGTAAATGCGCTCGCGCACATCCACGAGCTCGAGCAGGTCGCGCGCCGGGCCGACCAGGGTTTCCACCTTGCCGAGGATCAGGGTGCCGCCCGGCACGAGCGCATCATGGAAGGCGACGAACAGTCGTTCCTGCGTAATCCGGTCGAAGTAGATCACGACATTGCGACAGACGACCAGGTCGAAGCGGCGCACCGGCATCGCATCGCGGGTCAGGTCGAGCGTGGACACCTGGATCCGCGCGCGGAGCCGCGCGTCGACGATGCGCCCTTCTCCCTCCGGCCGGGTCCATCGCTCCACCAGCCGGGGCGGCGTCTCCACGAAGGCGTCGGTGCGATACTGCCCCGCCCGCGCCCGCAGCATGCACTCGCGGTCGATGTCCGTGGCCTCGACGCTGAGCCGGTCGAGCCACTCGGGATGGCCCGCGCGCTCGGCGCCGTCGGCCCACAGCATCGCCAGCGTATGCGCCTCCTCACCCGACGAGCAGCCGGCACTCCAGACCCGCACCGGCGCCGCTTTCGCCATCAGCCCCGGCAGCACGTTCGCCTTTACGGCCTCCCAGGTTTCCGGGTTCCGGAAGAAGCGGGTGACGTTGATCGTGAGGGCGTCGTGCAGGCGATCGACCTCGCCCGGCGTACTCGCGAGCACGCCGCGGTACTCGTCGTACGTGTGCACGCCGCAGGCCCGCATGCGCACGGCGATCCGGCGCCGGAGGCACTTCGGCTTGTACGCCGCCAGCGACACTCCCGTGCGCACCGTGAGGTCCTTGGCCAGGGCATCGAACTCCGCATCCTCGTGCACCGTCATGCCTCCGCCGCGAGCATGTCGAGGTTGGCCCGGGCCAGCTGGTGGCCCGGGTTCAGTTCCGTCGCATGCTCCCAGCTCGCGCGTGCCCGCGCCGTGTCCCGCCGCTTGTACGCGATGTTGCCCAGCTTGAAGTAGAGGTCGTCGCCCAGCTCCGGGCGCGACGCGCGACGCGCGTTCGTACGCCTCGTAGGCCTCGTCATAACGCCCGGCTCGATACAGCAGGTCGCCGGTGTTCTTCGACACCTGCGGCAGCGCCGGGTCGGACGAGAACGCCAGCTTCAGCATCTGCTCCGCGCCGGCGGTGTCGCCCCGCAGCTCCAGCAGGACGGCCAGGTTGTTCCGCAGCACCGCCTGCTCCGGGTATGCCGTGACGCCCGCGCGCGCCGTCTCCAGCGCCGCGTCGAGGCCGTCGCTCGCCGCCTGGGCCAGTGCCATCGCCCAGTGCCACGCCGCCGGCGGCGTCTTCTCGCCCAGCAGCTCGCGCGTGCGTTCCAGTCGGCTCACCGCCACCTGGTGCTCGCCCCGCTGCAGCGCCGCGATGGCCCAGCCGAGCATGATCCGGTGGTCATCGCGCGCGCGGCTGGTGGCGTCGCCATACGCCGCCTCTGCTTCCTCGAGCCGCCCCAGCTGCTCCAGTGCGAATCCGAGGTTGTGCAGTGCCGCCGGGCGCGGGCCGCCCTTCTCCACCGCCAGCTTGAACGCCTCGACGCCCTCTTCCCACTTGGCCTGCCGCAGCGCGATGAGCCCGAGGTAGAACGGCGCGCTGCCCTCGGTCGGCCGCAGTTCCGCGACCCGCCGGAACTCGCGCAGCGCCTCGTCCAGCATGCCCGTGCGGTAGAACGCGACGCCGAGGTTCCGGTGCTCCTCCACCCGCGAATCGTTGACCCGGGGCGAGATGGTGGTCGCCGATGACCCGGTGCGATGCGCGTAACCCGCCGTGATCAGGCTGTAGAGCGCCTGGCCCACCACGAACTCCACCAGGCCCGACTCGTCCACCACCTGCTGCACGTCGCGCCGGCCATCGAGCAGCGGGAGGACCAGTTGCTCCTGCTCCGACAGCGGGGCGCCCGCCGCCTCGACCCGCGCCTGGTCGGCAGTGAAGATCAGGTCGAAGCTCGGGATCTTCTTCTCGATCAGGCTCCACTCGTCCACCCGTCGCGCGCCCTCGAGCAGGAGCCAGTCGGGGTTGATCTGCACCTGGAAGTCGCGCGGATCGGGACGGACGCCCGCCTCGAAGTTGAAGGCGCCCGTGGTCCACGTGAACAGGTAGTAGACCGCCTCCTCGATCTGGAGGCGCATGTAGTCGTCCAGTTCCTGCCGCGTGAGCGCGCCCTGCCCCAGCAGGATCTCGCCCAGGCGCACCTCGCGGTCGTTCGCCTGCTGGTCGATCGCCTGGCGCAGCTGCTCCGCGTTGATGCGGTTGCTGCGCACCAGCATGTCGCCCAGCCGGTCGCGGCGGTTCACGATCGACGCGTACGCGATCTTCCCGTCATCGAAGTAGATGTAGCCCAGGTTCTGGCGGTCGGTGATCGCCAGGCACCCGGTGCGCCGCCCCAGGTAGAGCAGCTGGATGACGTCGGGAAGGCTCGCTTCCTTGAGGGACCCCTTGATCGCCATGCTACTTCCACTCCTCGATCACGCGATCGGCGAGGGTGGGCCAGGTCCAGACGGTCTTCTCGTGGCTCTTGACCCCACCCGACGAGGCGGGCGACACGCTGATCGACCGGCCCGGCGTGCTGCCCTTCCGCACCACGCGCGCGCCGCCCTCGAGCACCTCCCGCGCCAGCGCCGCGCTCGGCTTCGCCTGCTGCGAGTCGGCCGAGTGCAGCACGCGCTGCACGTAGCCCTGGACGGCGCGCGCCGACTCGGCGGGACGCGACGCGATGTACGTCACCAGCTCGGCATCCGCATCCTGGCCGCGGCTCGTGAGCGTCCGCTCCACCAGTTCCTGGCGGAGCTCGCGGTCGGGCGGCGGCAACTCGACCACCAGCCCGCCCTCGAGGCGCGTCAGCAGTCGCGGCTCCACGCCCGACAGCTCCGCCAGCGGCACCGCCGAGGTGAACCCGAGCTGCCGGTTCGACTCGAGGAAGAGGTTGAACAGCAGGAACAGTTCTTCCTGCGTCCGCTCCTTGCCTGCGATGAGGTGCACATCGTCGAGCAGCAGCGCCGAGCAGCGACGGTAGCGATTTCGCCACGCCGCCACGGCATCGCGCTCGATCGCCTCGATCAGCTCCTGCGTGAAGTCGTGCGCGCCAAGGCAGGCCACGTGTCCGTCGCTCGCCAGCGCCAGTGCGTTCCCGATGCCGTGCAGCAGGTGTGTCTTGCCCACGCCCGAACCGCCCACCACCACGATCGGGTTGTACTTCTGCCCCGGCTCGGCAATCGCCGCGAGCGCCGCGCGCACCGCCATGCGGTTCCCCGGGCCCTCGATCAGGTCGTCGAGCAGCCAGTGCTCCACCGGCCCCGCCGGCGGCACCGCGCCCTCGCGCACCCGCTGCATGTAGGCATCGGCCGCCGCCATGTTGCCGGGATCGGTGAGCTGCGCTGCGCCGGCCATGCCAGGCGCCAGCGACTCCGCCTCGGCGCGCAGCTCGAGCAGCTGCTCCGCGTCGGCTTCGTACTGGATCATCACCGACTCGGGATCGGGTGGCTCTGGATCTTCCAGCAGCCGCTCCAGCCGGTAGGTGCGGAAGCCCTCGCCCTCCCAGCGCAGGATCGCCTCGCCCACGCGCGCGCGCCACGGATCAACCTGCCGCGCCAGCGTGGCCGCGAGGTCGGACAGGAAATCACCGAACTCGTCGCGGTCGGCCTGCAGGGCCTGCTTCTCGGCCAGTCCCTCACCCAGCTCGTCCGGCTGCTGCTTCGCCGGGCCCGGTTCCGAGAACTCGTGCGCGTCGGCATACTCGTGCGGCTCGCCCGCCAGCCCGAAATCGTGCGGCGCGTCGTCGGGCTCGTCGTGCGAGGGCAGCTCATCCAGGGGACCGCCGCCCAGCATGTCCGACTGGCCGAGCATCACCCCGGGAAGCGCGTCGGCCACGAGGCGGCGCGAATCGCCACCCGCATGCGCCATCTCGCCATGGCCGACACCGGCGAACTCCAGCGTCTCCGCCTGTTCCACCACCAGGTCGTCCGCTACCGCCGACTGCAGGCCGCCGATGAGCAGCCGCGCCTGTGCGGCATCGATCGGCACCTCGCTGACCGCCTGGAATGCCACCAGCCGGTTCACGGCGCCCACCAGCTCACGCACGCTCTCGATGTCGAGCGACGCAACCGCCTCGAGCACCTCGTCGGGGAAGCTCGCGCCGCGCTCCTCCGCCTTGCGGTGCAGGATCGCGACCCGGGTCTCGTAGTCCGGTCGGGCGATGTCGAGCACCAGGCCCCCGGCAAACCGCGTGAGCAGCCGGTCGTCGAGCGACTCGATTTCGGAGGGCGCCCGGTCGCTGGTGAGCACCACCTGCTTCTGCCCCGCCAGCATCACGTCGAGCACCCGCAGCAGTTCCGACTGCATTTCCCGTTGCCGGCTCAGGAACTGGATGTCGTCCACCAGCAGCAGGTCCGCATCGCCGAACCGCGCGCGGAACTCGGTCACTCTGGCCGGTGGACAGGGCGACATGGAAGCCTTCGACGAACTCATCCAGTGTCAGGAACTCGATGCGCGCCGCCGGGTTCACCGCGAACACTTCATGCGCGATGGCGCCGAGCAGGTGCGTCTTGCCCATGCCGGGCCGCGCGTAGATGAGCAACGGGTTGTAGGCCGACCCCGGCGCACTCGCCACGGCGCGGCCGGCCGTCACCGCGGTGCGGTTGGCCGTGCCCACCACCAGTGCATCGAATCGGTGCGCGCCCTGCAGCATGCTCATTCGGCAATCCCTCCCGCAGCCAGCTTGCGCAGCACGAGCTCGGAGATCCCCTTCAGCGTCTCGAACACGCCGCTGCCATGCAGCGCGTCGGCACCGAAGCTCGGCACCCCGCGGAAATTGAGCGAGTCATCCAGCTCCGACGGCTGCAGCACCAGCTCGCCCGGCAGGTCCTGCTTGTTGTACTGGAACGCGATCGGCATCGTCCGCACATCCACGCCCTGGCTCAGCAGGTTTTCCTGCAGGTTCTGCAGGCTCTCCAGGTTGTCGTCGAAGCGCCGCGCCTGGCTGTCGGCCACGAAGACGATGCCGTCGGCCCCCTGCAGCACCAGCTTCCGCGTCGCGTTGTAGTAGCTCTGCCCCGGCACGGTGTACAGCTGGAACTTGGTCTGGAACCCCGAGATGCTCCCCAGGTCGATGGGAAGGAAGTCGAAGAACAGCGTCCGGTCACCCTGCGTGGCCAGCGACACCATCCGCCCGCGCCGCGTGTCCGGCACCCGGCCGAAGATGTACTGCAAGTTGGTCGTCTTCCCGGACCGGCCCGGTCCATAGTAGACGATCTTGCAGGTGATCTCGCGCGCAGTGAAGTTGACCAGCGACATCCGCTACCGCCCGAAGAGCGAGCGCAAGCTCGCGTTGAGTTCGTGCTCGAAATTTTCCGCCAGCACGGCCCGCGTCGGCGGCTCCGCTGGCGCCGCCTTCGCCAGCGCGAGCTCCAGCTCCTGGAAGAAGAGCTGCACCAGCCCCACCGACGTTTCCGACCCGAAGACCACCAGCCCGATCCATCGACCGCGCGGTGTCCAGAACGCGCGGAGCACCAGGCTCTGCTTCGGCCCCTGGTGCAGCACCACGCCGAAGGCCGCGGTGCTCATCACGTCAGCGATCGCGTCCGTCGATGCCATGATCGCGGCCCCGAGCGCCGCCGCCGCCATGACGTCCACCGAGCGGGTGAAGCCGTCCTGCGCGATCACCTGGCCCGCTGACGTCATGAGCAGCGTGAGCCGCGCACCCGACTCGTCGAGGAACCCCTGCAGCGGCTCGGCCACCCACGGCTCGATGACCCTCATGATCCGAGCTGCGCCGCCGCCTGCCGGAGCTCGAGCCGCGCGAGCCCCAGGTTCGCATCGCGCTCCGCCACTGCCACGAGCAGCAGGTCGTCGCCCACCGGCACGCTGAGGACCGTTCCCCGCTCCGCCCGCAGCTGAACCACCTGCGGCACCGCAAGCCCGGCACTGATCGCCGTGCGGCGGAGCCGGAGCGTCAGGCTCGCCGCGAGCGCCGCGACCGCCCCGCCGTCGAGGCCCTCGGCCAATGCTTCGGCCACCACGAGACCGTCCGCCTCCGCCACCAGCATCGCGCCCCGGATGCCCGCCACGCGGGTCACCCGCTCGAGCGTCTCACCCAGGTTCTTCACGCCAGTCGCTCCAGCCAGCTGCGCGCCGCGCGCGCCGCCTGCTCCGCGATGAGGCCGAGACGACCCACCGGCACCCGCGCGTCCCGCAGCAGGAGCAGCACCGTGGACTGCGTTGGCGGAAGGACGAGGAGGTGGCCCTCCGCCGACTCTGCGGTGACACTCTCCCATGCGCCCAGGTCGAGCAGTCGCGCCGCGCGCGCGGCCTCCCGCGAGACGCCCTGCAGGTGCGCCGCGACCGCATCGCTGACGTCGCTTCCGTCGGGCGCGTTGACCGTGCCCGCGAGACGCAGCCCCTGCGTGTCCAGCAGCACGACGCCGCGAGCATCCTCGAATGGCTCGAACCCCTCTGCGCCGCGCAGCGCACTCGGCTCACTCGCTGCCGCCGCAGCTGTGGCACGCGCCGCCGCACCATCCAGTGCCGTGCGCACCCGCTCGACGGCGACCGCGAGACCCTCGTCTCCCGGCGCCGCACCGAGTGCCGCCTCGAGGAACGGCAGTGCGCCCTCGGGATCACCCGCCCGGAACGCCAGGAAGGCGAGGCCCTTGTTGGCACCGATATGCCCCGGCGTCAGCTCCAGCACGCGCCGCCAAGCCTCGGCCGCTGCGTGACGGTCCCCCTGGTCAGCGAGCACCCGCGCCAGCAGGTCGTGCGACGCCGCCAGTTCCGGGTACCGGTTCACGCCCATGCGCGCGACCTTGTACGCCGCCGCCGGCTGCCCCCGGTTTCGCAACGCCTCACCCAGCTCGAGGAAGACGAGGCTCTGCGGGTCCGACGCCAGCTGCGCTGTCAGCTCGCGAATCGGGTCAGTCATACCACCCCTTGATCGCGTCACTCAGCAGTCGCGCCGCGGCCTGCAGGCGATCGACCCCGTCCTGCAGCTGCACTTCCTCGGGCGAACGCTCCGGCAGCTGCCGCCAGCGCTGCCACGAGGCGATTGCCTCGTCGAACCTTCCGCTTGCAGCCTGCGCCGTCCCGAGAAGCCGCCGCGCCGATGCGAACGAGGGTTCGAGCCGCAGCGCCTCGAAAAATGCCTCCTCCGCCTCGGCGTAGTGCTCGCCCGCCAGCAGCACGCGCCCGAGCACCGCATGCGCGCCGGCCTGATCGGGGAAGCGCGCCGTCGCTTCAGTAGCGATGAGCCGCGCCGAGTCGACATCACCCGAAGCCAGCTGCTCCTCTGCTCGTACCACCAGTTGCGTCACGTCCGGGGTTTCCGGTCCGGTGGCAACCAGTGTCGGATCATCCAGCACGACGACGCCGGTGCTCGTGAGGCCGAAGATGGTGCGGGCGATCTCGAACTCCGCCCGCCCCAGCTTGTCGGCGATGGCCCGCAGGTCGCGTGCTCCGTCCACCGTCGCGATCACTTCCCACTCGAAGGGCGTGAGGTCGAGCATCCCGTGCTGGCTGTCGGCATCGGCGAAGCGCGGCACCACGCCCAGGTGCGGCACCTTGGCCTCGATGCGTGACCATTCGTCGATCCGGCGCGCCGCTTCCATGAGCAGCGATTCCGTCGGGATCCGCACACTGGCCTCGGCATTCGTCCGCGGCCCGGTGGTTTCCTCGAAGGAGAAGTATCCCTCCGACCAGTTCATCAGCTCGAAGATGACTTCCTGCACCTGCTGGCGCACCAGCCGCTCGAGGTCGCGCCGGTTCATCGCGCCGAGGTCCACCAGGATGTCGCCCAGCCGTCGCCCGTCACCCGCGCCCTGCAGTGCCCGCGCCCGCGCCAGGTCGGCCTCGGCGATCTTGCCGGCGCGCAGCAGGAGCGTGCCCAGTGGATGCGGATTACTCCGGATCTCCGCAGCGACCACTGCCCCCTTCTCGAAGTAGACCATCCCCGAGTTCTGCCGCAGCTCAGAGGTCACGCACAGCACGCCCGTCTTCCGGCCCAGGTCCAGCAGCTGGAACACATCATGGATGTGCAGTTCCTTGAGCGGTCCCTCGATAGCCATGATCAGCCCGGCTGCGCGGCGAAGATGTGCCGGAGATCCCGCGCCGAGCGCGCCCGGCTCCGGGCCGGCGCGGCGAAGGGCCCCGAGGGATCGATCTGTGAGACCCGGTCCCACGCATCAACCGCATCCTCGAAGCGGCGCTTGCGCGCCAGCACGTCCCCGGAATGGAAGAGTGCCGCCGGATGCTCAGGGTTGAACCGGAGCGCGCGCCCGAAGCCCTCCAGCGCCTCGTCGATGCGCCCCTGCTCGAACAGCACCTTGCCCAGCAGCACCAGCGCTTCCACCGCGTACGGGTCGGTGGTCAGCAGTTCCACCAGCACCTCGAGCGCGGGACGATGCTGCATCCGGCGCCGCAGCAGGTCCGCCAGCGCCAGCCCTGCCTCGAGATATGTGGGAAGGATGTCGAGTGCGCGCGCATAGGCATCCTGCGCTGCCGTCCATCCCTCGCGTCCTTCCTCCAGACGCCCGAGCTCGTACCACACCTGCACCAGCGAGTCGTCGAGTTCGAGCGCGCGACGGCACGCCTCGATCGCTGCGGCACGGTCATCCAGTCGCACTGCGACTCGCGCCTGCAGGTGCAGGAGGTCGGAGCGGCCGGGCGCGAGAGTCTGCGCCAGCTGTACCGCACTCAGCGCGCGCGTTGCGTCACCCATGGCCAGGCGCACGCGCGCGACGGCGCTCAGCACCTCAACATCCCGGGGGAATGCTTCCAGCAGCTGCTCGGCCAGGGTGCCACCCTCGGCGGCACGCTCCAGCGCCACGAGGCCGCGCAGCTCACCCAGTGCCGCGAGCCGGTCGCCCGGATTCGATTCGCGCGCCGTGCGGAAGCGCTCCAGTGCCTCGCCGTGCAGCCCTCGCCGCGCGTAGATCTCGCCCAGCAGCGTCTGCGCCTCGGCGCGGCCCGCGCCACGCCCCTGCGCCCGCGTCACCTCGGCCGTCGCCAGCTCGAGCAGCCCCTTGCTCAGGTAATCGCGCGCCAGCGTGAGGGGATCCTCGACCCGGGCGGCCACCACCGGAGCCTCGGGCGGCGCCAGTTCGGCGAAGAGGTCGTCGAGGGTGCCCGGATCGAAGGCGAACTCGCCACCCAGCGACTCGAGTCCCACCTCAGTCGCAACGTCGGGCGCGATTGCGATCGTGGGATCCTCGTACTGCAGGTCGATCGTCAGCGCGAACTTCTGCGGCACGTAGTACGACTCGAGCTCCAGCGCGCGCTTGGTTTCGCGCAACGCGCCCTCGAAGTCGCCGAGCTGTCCCAGCGTGAAGCTCAGGTTGTAGTGCGCTGCAGCGAGGGCGGGGTCATGCTCCACCGCGCGGCCGAAGGCGTTGCGGGCATCGGTGTAGCGCTTGAGTTCCATCAGCACCAGGCCGACCCCGTTCCACGCCACCGCATTCACGTGGTCGCGCGACAGCACCTCGCGGTAGGCCTCGAGTGCCGCCTGCGGCTGGCGCTTCTGCATGAGCAGCAGGGCCAGGTTGAGTCGCGCCGCATGCAGGCCGGGCTGCCGTTCCAGCGCCGAACGGAAGGCCGCCATTGCCGTATCGGACCCGGCGGCACTGGCCCGCAGCACGCCGAGATTGTTCCACGCCAGCGCGTAGGTACGGTCGGCGGCAATCGCGTGCTCGTAGGCCGTCGCCGCCTCGTCGCGGCGCCCCGCCTGGTGCAGGCAAACGCCGCGCTCGTTCCAGAGCTTCGGCACCTTCGGGTTCTGCCGCAGCAGCTCGTCGTACAGCTCCAGCGCCGTCGAGTGATCGCGCCGCAGCAGGTGCACTTCCGCCATTGCCTGCAGTACCAGCGAGCGATCCTCGCCTGCATCGAGTGCCATCCGGTACTCGCGCAACGCTTCGGCGAAGTAGCGCTTCTGCCGGAAGGCGAGCCCGAGCTGGTAGTGCGCCAGCGGATCCCGCTCCAGCGGCACGCCGTCGGACCCCACGCCAGCACCCCCCGCCCTCCCCGCCTTCCCCGCCTTCGCGCCCTCTTCTCCCTTGGGCACCAGCCGCTCGAGCGAAAGATTCGCCTGCGCCCGCGAGAGCATCGGGTTCAGCGCGATCGCCCGCTTCGTGGCCGCGAGCGCGCGCTCGTGCAGCCCCATGTCGCCGTAGACAAAGGCCAGCAGGTAGTGCGCTTCAGCGTAGTCGGGATTGTGCGCGATGGCGGCCTCGAGCGCCTCGAGTGCCGCATCGTTGAGCCCGCGATTGTACAGCGTCTCGCCCTGGTAGAATCGCGCGACGGCGCTGCCTGGATCGAGCTCGGCGGCGAGGGCGAAGCACCCGCCGGCAGCCTCGATGCGGCCGCGTGCCTTCTCGGCCAGTCCCAGGTGAATGAGGGCGGGCACATCGGCTGGAGCCCGGGCAAGCAGTTCCTCGAAGGCCTGGGCCGCGAGGTCGTGCCGGCTCAGGCTGGCGTATGCACGACCCAGTTCCCAGCGCGCCTCGCGATCATCGGGAGTGCGCCGCAGGCGTTCCTGCAGTTCGGCGACGCGGCCATCGTAGAAACCGCTCTCTCGATACGCCAGTTCGAGGTTGTCCTGCGCCACCTGCATGCGCGAGTCGATCTCGAGCGCGCGCGAAAACGCGGCGACGGCCTCGCCGATCATCCCCTTCTGGTAATACAGGACACCCAGGTTGTTGTGCGCGCCGGCGTCGGACGGGTCGATGCGACTGGCGAACGACCGGAGGATGGCTAGGTCGCGATCGGAAGGCGCAGGACCCGGCATCGGGTCAGGAGATGCGGATGGCGTCGAAGATGGCGCGCAGCGAGGGCAGGTCGGGCAGCAGCAGGAAATGCCCGTGAAGCTGCTCGGACGCGCCAGCGACCTGGAATGCCGTCTCGACGCAGAAGACGTAGTCGCGGTCGTGGCCGAAATTGAGGTAGGTGGTGGTGAGGATCGCCCCCGCCTGGTCGATCACGAGGCTGGGCACCGACGGCACGAGCATCATCCCCATGAAGTCGCTGAGCGCCGTGAGGTACGCACTCACCAGGATGTTGCCGACCTCCTTGAGCCCCGACTGCTCCATCGGCCCGAATTCCTGCGTCGTGCCGGGCGCGCGCCGCATCAGGATGTCGCAGAGGTTCCGGGCTGACTCGGTGGGGAAGAGGATCATGGTGCGGCCCGTGAGGTCGCCCATCATGTGCATCAGCACCGCGGAGATGACGGCGTCAGCGGAGCCGAAGAGCTCCGCCACGTCCTCGAGCGGGCGCACGTTGACCTCGGGCACCGCGATCATGATGGTGCGGTTGGTCATCTGGGAAAGCGCGGTCGCCGCGTGGCCGGCGCCAATATTGGCGACCTCGCGCAGCGCGTCGAGCTGGTGCGCCTTCAGTGTCCGCACATCGTCCATGGTGCTCTCCCGAACCCTTACCCAGTCAGACGAGCGCCGCCGCGTCCAGGATCAGCGCCGGCGCGCCATCCGCGAGGATCGTTGCCCCGCTGAACCAGCCGGGCATCCCGCGAGGCGCATCGAACGGCTCCACCACGATTTCCTGCTGCCCAATCAGTGCATCCACCACCAGCGCGCTCCGGCGTTCCCCTACCTGCACCACCAGCACCGGCCGCCGCCCTGTCGTGCTCGCCCCCGCAATGTTGAGCAGCCGGTGCAGGTGCACCGTGGGCACCGGCTGTTCCCTGATGACCAATGCCTCGCGATCGCCCAGCGCCGTGATTGGTGTCGCCGAGAACTCGATCGTCTCGCTCACGTAGTTGAGCGGCACGACATACCGTTCCTCGCCCACCTGCACCAGCAGCGACCGCACGATCGCCAGCGTCAGCGGCACCCGCAGCACGAACGCCGTGCCCTGCCCTGGCTCGCTGACCAGCTCCACTGCCCCGCCGAGCTGCCGGATGCGCGTCATCACCACGTCCACGCCGACACCACGGCCCGACACACCACTCACCACCGCCGCCGTGCTGAAGCCCGAGCGCGAGAGAATCCGCAGCAACTGGTCATCGGCCAGCGATTCGGCAGCGGCGTCCACCAGCCCATCGGCCTTCGCCTTCGCCAGGATCTTCGAGCGGTCGATGCCACGGCCGTCATCGGCCACCCGGATCGCCACGCTGTTCCGTTCCCGCGACGCCGACAACCGGAGCCGTCCCTCGGCCGCCTTGCCCGCCTTCACCCGCTCCCGCGGCGGCTCGATGCCGTGGTCGATCGCGTTCCGGACCAGGTGCACCAGCGGATCAGCCACTTCATCGAGCACCGCGCGATCCAGTTCGATGTCGCCGCCCTCCACCTCGAGCCGCACCTGCCGGCCCAGGTCGCGGGCCAGGTCGCGCACCACGCGGGGGAATCGGTCGAACACTTCTCGCACCGGTGTCAGCCGAGCCTCGAGCACTTCCGACTGGACTGCGCCCACCAGCCGCGAGATCCGCTCGCCCACCTGCCCCAGCTCGGGGTCCGTCGATGCGCGGGCCAGCTCCACCAGCCGGTTTCGCGCCACCACCAGTTCACCCGCCAGCTTCATCAGCACATCGAGGCGAGACAGGTCGATGCGGATCTGCCGCATCGCGTTCGCATCGACCGTCGCCTCGTCCGAGGCGAGGTCGATCGCCACCCCGGCGATGTCACCCGCCGAGCGGATCACCGCATCGACTTCGGACGGCGCGGCACCGGTGCGGATGCGGAGCGCCAGCTTGCCGTCGAAGTCCTCGCGCTCCAGCTCGCTCACCTGGGGCGTCACCCGGGACACGACACCGAGTGCTTCCACCTTCCTGAGCGCGAGCAGTGCTCGTGCACCGCGGAGCAGCGCGTCGGAGCGGACGGTGATCTTCACGTCCAGCGACGGCCGCTCATCTTTCGCGCCTGCAGTCGCTTCGTCACCCGCCTTCCCCGCCCTCCCCGCCTTTGCAGCCTCACCCGCCTTCGCCGTTTCTCCCGCCTTCCCCGCCCTCCCCGCCTTTGCCGGCTCCGCCGGCTTGTCCCCGATCTTCACCGCCGCATCCAGCGCCTTCACCAGCGATGCGGCTTCCGCGCGGAGACCCTTCCCCGTCGTGGCCCTTGCGACCCCATCCTCCAGCTCGTCCACCGAGCGGAAGAGCAGCTCGAAGTGCTCCGGCTTCACCGCGACTCGCCCGCTCCGCACCGCATCGAGCAGGTTCTCGGCCCGGTGCGCCAGCTCGGCCAGCGGCGCAAACCCCATCGTGGCCGCCATGCCCTTGAGCGAATGCACCGCGCGGAACAGTCCGTCTACCGGCGCAGTTGCTTCCGGGTCACGCTCCCACGCCAGCAACAACTGGTTGCACTGCTGCAGGTGCTCGCGACTTTCCGAGACGAAGAGCGCCGCGTACTTCGCGAGATCCATGGGGCTCAGCCCAGAACGCGCTGCACCGCCTCGAGCACGCGTGACGGCTGGAACGGCTTCACCACGAAGTCCTTCGCCCCCGCCTGGATCGCCTCGACCACCAGCGCCTGCTGTCCCATCGCGCTGCACATCAGCACCTTCGCGTCGGGATCATCCTTGCAGATCTCGCGCACTGCATCGATGCCGCCCATGTCGGGCATCACGATGTCCATGGTGACGAGGTCGGGCTTGAGTTCACGATATTTCTGGACTGCCTGCGCGCCGGTTTCCGCCTCGCCGATCACCTCGTAGCCCGCGGCCGCGAGGATATCGGCAATCATGGTGCGCATGAAGATCGCGTCGTCACAGACGAGAACGGTGTGCCCCACGGACCACCTCCGACAGGAACCGGATTTATTGCGCGCTTGGGCTGGTCAGCCGCCGAGCAGCGGCGCCAGCAGCGCATCGAGATCGAGCAATACGAACCGTCGCCCACCCCACTCCCCGACCGCCTTCACGACGGAGGGATCGACCCCCGGCAACTGCTCCCGGGATGCGACTGCAGCGCTCGGAACTTCGAGAAAATCGAGCACCTCACCCACCGTCAGGCCGGCCACCTTCCCGCCCCGGTCGAGCAGCAGGACGGCCATTTCCAGCTCCGCGGGTCGCGGCTGTCCCAGCAGGACATGCCCGTCCACCACCGTCACCAGACCGCCCCGCACGTTGATCAGGCCTTCGATGGCCGGGGGTACCCCCGGCACCCGGGTAGCCCGGACCGCCGGCAGGATCTCCCGTACAACCCCTGCTGGTAGCGCACAGACTACGCCACCGACGCGGAACACGACAGCGTGCAACGGACGGACGTCAGCCATCTCGCTCGTAGAACTGAAGATAGGTTAGAGCCTCTTGTGGGGCAACGACTTCCGGGCCTGCCGCGAGCTTGAGTGCAGGCATTAGATCGGCCGGCCATTCTGCCCGGAATTGGAGCTCCTCACCGCTCGCGGGGTGGCGGAAGGCGAGACCGGCAGCGTGGAGCGCCTGACGGGGGGTCGCCCTTTCGATCCGGTCCGCCAGGGCCCGGGCGGACCCCTGGATCCGCCGGCTGCCCCCGCCGGCGTAGATCGGGTCCCCCACCACCGGGTGGCCGATGCTCTCCAGGTGCACCCGGATCTGGTGGGTTCGGCCGGAATGGAGCTCCAGCCGGAGCAGCTCACAGGAGGCAAAGCGACCAATGACATACCCATCAGTGCGCGATGGCCGGCCCAGGTCGCTGATCCACATCCGCTTCCGGTCCTGCGGATGCCTCGCGATGCGCGCCTCCATGACCGTCGGGCTGGCATCGAGGTGGCCCCACGCCAGCGCCGCGTAGGTCCGCTTCACTTTTCGCTGCGCGATCGCGTGGGCCAGCTTCCGGTGCGACAGGTCGTTCTTCGCGACCACCATCAGCCCCGAGGTGTCGCGATCGAGCCGGTGCACCAGGCCAGGCCGGCCGGCGCTGCCCTCGCTCAGCTGGGTACCGCGCGCCATCAGGGCGTTGACCAGCGTGTCGTTCCAGTGACCCGGCGCCGGGTGTACCACCAGGCCGGCCGGCTTGTCGATGATGAGGAGGTGCTCATCCTCGAAGACAATTGTGAGGGGAATGTCGGCCGGCAGGAGGTGGCGGGCCGGTTCCACCACCGGCATCTCGACCATCACTTCCTCACGATGCTTGAGCAGTCGCGAGGCGCGCACCACCACGCCGGCAACACGCACGCTGCCGGCCGCGACGATGCGGGCGGCCTGCGTGCGTGAAAGGCTGAGTTGGTCGGCGAGGAAACGATCGAGGCGCTCGGTCGCGTCCGCCAGCACCGTGAAGCGGACGACCGTGGCCTCGGCGGTGGTCATCCGGCGCTCGCCGTCTCCGACCGACGGACATCTTCCCGCCAGAACGAAAGGGCGAGTGCGAAGGCCCCGCACGTGACGGCAATGTCGGCGACGTTGAACGTGGGCCAGCGGTAGGAGCCGACGCCGATGTCGAGGAAGTCCACCACGCCGCGGGCACTGCGGATGCGGTCGAGCAGGTTGCCGATGGCGCCGCCCGTCACCAGCCCGCAGGCGATCTGGCGGAACCGGTCGCCCGGCAGCGCCGAGCGCGACAGCGAATTGAGCACGAACACCGCCAGCACCGCGAACCCGAGGAAGAACCAGCGCGAGAAGGGACCGAGGTGGAGGCCGAAGGCCGCTCCCTGGTTGTACACCAGGCGCAGCTGGAACCAGTCACCAACCACCGGGACGCCGGTAACCCGCATGAGGTGCGCCTCGGCCGCCGCCTTGGTGACCAGGTCGAGCACGATCACCACGGCGGCGGTCAACGCGAACAGGCGCCGTTCAGCGGCGCTTGGCATCCTCTTCCTTTTCCTTGGCCTCGATGCAGAAGCGGGCGTGCGGCAGCGCGTCCAGGCGCTCGAACGGGATCGGCTTGCCGGTAGCCTCGCACACGCCGTACTTCTCCGGCGAGTTGTAGAGCTTGTTGAGCGCGTAGTTGACGTGCCACAGGTACCGGCCCTCCTGCGACGCGAAGAGGAACTGCTTCTCCCGCTCCATCGCATCGGTGCCCTGGTCCGCCATGTGGAACGAGTACGACGACAGGTCCCCGTCCGACGCCTGGTCGCCCGCCTTGAACTCGTTCTCGTAGTAGCCGAGCTGCTTGAGCACGCGCGCGCGCTCCTCCAGCAGTCGCTTCTCGAAGTAGTCGATGTCCTTCTTCGGCATCATTCTCGTACCCATCCTGATGAGTGGTTGTCCGTTGCCTTATTCGCCGTGCCGCTGGATGCCCAGTACCGCCGAGACCCCGTCGAGATCCACCTGCTGCTCCAGGTCGGGCGCCGAACCGCGCGTCCCGACATCGAGCTCCCGCGCCAGGGTCTCGTCGCGGATGAACCCGTTGTGGGCCGTGACCGCGCGCTGCACCTGTTCATCACCCGTGACCCATAGCCGGATTCGGGTGGTGTATTCGTAGCCTGCCTCTTTCCGCATGCGCTGCACCCGGTTCACCACTTCCCGGGCCAGGCCCTCGGCGCGCAACTCGTCGGTGATCAACGGGTCGAGCGCCACCACATACGGTCCGTCGCTCTGCACCAGCCAGTCGCTGGTGACTTCACGCTCGACCTGCACCTCTTCAGCCGAGACGTCGCCCAGTCCGTCGAGCGGCGCGGTACCGCCCTCCTCGAGCATCCGCAGCGCGTCGACATCGAGCTTCGCGACGGCAGCGGCTGCCTCCTGCGTGCGCTTCCCGAACTTCTTGCCGAGTGCCCGGAAATTCGGCTTCGCCTTGAGCCGCACCAGGTCCGCATCGGATGCCACCGGGCTCACCGCGCGAACGTTGACCTCGCTCTGCAGCAGCGCCAGCAGTTCATCGAACAACGGGCCGCGGAATCGCGCCGGCACCGCTACCTGCATGGCGGAGAGCGGCTGCCGCACCCGGATGTTTTTCGTCTCCCGCGCCGCGCGACCGAGGCTCGTCAGCCGGCGCACCGCGTCCATCGCCCCCTCCAGCGCCTCGTCCCGCCGGCGCCGGGTCACCGGAAACCCCGAAAGATGCACGGATTGGCCCGTCAATGCGCGGTGCAGCCAGTCGGATGCAAACGGAGCCGCCGGGGCCAGCAGCCGGGCCACCGTGGCGAGGCATTCATGCAGGGTGGCCACCGCCGCCGGGTCCGCCTCGTGATCCGGCGCCCAGAAGCGCGCCCGCGACAGCCGCACATACCAGTTCGACAGGTCATCCACCACGAAATCGACGATGGCCCGGACGCCCTCGGTGACCTGGTAGCCTTCCCACGCCGCCGTCACCTCCTCGACCAGCCCGTCGAGTCGCGCCAGCACCCAGTTGTCGAGCGTCGAGCGTGGTGCCTCGGCGCCCACACCCGGCGACCAGTCGCCCGCATACAGCGAGAAGAAGCGATAAGTCGACTTGAGTGTGTTGAGGAACGCGCCCTGCTCCGCGATCCCCTTCGCATCGAAGCGCCGCGGCGCCCACACCTGGCTCGACGCAAGCAGGTACAGCCGCACCGTGTCGGCGCCGAACTCGCGGATCGCCGCCCAGGGATCGGCCACGTTGCCCTTGGTCTTCGACATCTTCTGGCCTTCAGCGTCCAGCACCAGCTCGTTCACCACCACGTTCTTGTACGCCGGGCTGTCGAACACCGTCGTCGCGATCGCCAGCAGCGAGTAGAACCAGCCACGCGTCTGGTCCACGCCCTCGCAGATGAAGTCGGCCGGGAAGTGCGCCTTGAACTCTGCTTCGTGCTCGAACGGATAGTGCCACTGCGCGTACGGCATCGACCCCGAGTCGAACCAGGTGTCGATCACCTCGGGCGAGCGACGCATCGTGCCGCCGCCCGGCGCCGGCCAGGTGTACTCGTCGATGAACGGCTTGTGCGGATCGAAGTCGGCCGGCAGTGCCCGCCCGACTTTCGCGGCAAGCTCCGCATAGCTGCCGATCACCTCCACGTGCGCCGGGTCGCGGTCCGACACCCATACCGGCAACGGCGTGCCCCAGTACCGATCCCGGGACAGCGCCCAGTCCACATTGTTCTCCAGCCACTCGCCGAACCGGCCCGACCCCACCTCAGGTGGGTGCCAGTTCACGTGCGCGTTGATCTCGAGCATCCGCTTCTTCACCGCCGACGTGCGCACGAACCACGAATCGCGGGCGTAGTAGATCAGCTTGCTCTTGCAGCGCCAGCAGTGGGGATACGTATGCACGTAGGAGACGGGATCGCCGAGCAGGCGACCGGTCTCCTTCAGTCGCCGGATGATGATGTTGTTCGTCTCGGCCGTTGTCACCAGCTTGCCCTCGATCTCGGGCCAGGTGGTGCCATGGAAGGTTCCGTCTGCCGCGACCGGGCGCACCAGTGCCAGTCCATGCTCCTGCCCCGCCGCGTAGTCGTCGGCGCCGAACGCCGGCGCCATGTGCACCAGGCCCGAGCCATCTTCCGCGGTGACGAACGCACCCGGTACCACGATGCCGTGCTTCCGGTCGGCAGGCATGGGCACCACGTCGAGCGGGCGGCTGTAGCTCAGCCCGACCAGTTCTGCCCCACTGACGACTGCCGACTGACGACTGCCCGGGAACAGGTGTTCGCCCCGATTCCGCGCCATGATCAGGCGACGCCCTTCCACATCGAACTCCGCATACTCCAGGTCCGGGTGCACCGCCACTGCCACGTTGCTCGGCAACGTCCACGGCGTGGTCGTCCACACGACAAGCTCACGTCCGCTGCCATCAGCCAGCGGGAACGTCACGTAGATCGACTTGTCCTGGATCTCCTCGTACCCGAGCGCCAGCTCATGGCTCGACAGGACCGTGCCGCAGCGTGGGCAGTACGGCAGCACCCGGTGGCCACGGTACAGCATGTCCTTCTGGTGCAGCCGCTGCAGCAGCCACCACACCGACTCGATGTACTCGTTGCTGCACGTCACGTACGGGTTCTCGTAGTCGAGCCAGTAGCCAGTGCGGTTCGAGAGCTGCTCCCAGTCCGACTGGTAGCGGAACACGCTCTCGCGCGCCTTGGCATTGAACCGGGCGACGCCGTATTCCTCGATCGCCTTCTTGCCGTTGAGCTTCAGTTCCTTCTCGACCTCGATCTCCACCGGCAGGCCGTGCGTGTCCCAGCCCGCAATGCGGGTCACCTGGCGACCCTGCATGACGCGGAAGCGACAGATCAGGTCCTTGATGGATCGCGCGAAGACGTGATGGATTCCAGGGCGCCCATTCGCAGTGGGCGGGCCCTCGTAGAAGACGAATGGCGTGCCATTGGCCGTGAGCTCCTGCGCCTGCCGGAAGAGCTTCTCCTCTTCCCAGCGGCCCAGCAACTCGAGCTCGAGTTCGTTGGCACCCCGTTCCGGCCAGGCGGGAAACTGCGTCACGCCATCTTCTCCAGGATTCGCGTCAGCAACGCCGCCAGCCGCGGCTCCGCTGATTCCGCAGTCGCGATGATCGTCGCCACATCGGCCGGCTCGAGCGCATCGGGCAGGCACTTGTCCGTCACCACCGTGATGCCCAGTACGCGCATGCCCCCGTGCACCGCGACGATCACTTCCGGCACCGTGGACATGCCCACCACGTCGGCGCCCATCGCGCGCAGCATCCGGTACTCGGCGCGGGTCTCGAGCGCAGGGCCGGTCACCGCCACGTACACCCCCTCACGGAGCGCAATGCCGAGCTCGAGCGCCGCCTTGTGCGCCGTTGCGCGCAGTGCCGCATCATAGGGCGCTGACATGTCGGGGAACCGCGGGCCAAGCGTGTCGTCGTTCGGGCCGATGAGCGGACTGTCACCCATCAGGTTGATATGGTCGGACAGGAGCGCGAGGTCACCAAGGTTCCAGAGCGGGTGCATGCCACCCACCGCGCCGGACACCACGAGCGTTGATGCCCCGAGCGCGCGAAGCACCCGCACCGGGAACGTCACCTGCTGCAGTGAGTAGCCCTCGTAGCGGTGGAAGCGCCCCTGCAACGCAGCGACGCGCCGGCCTGCGAGCGTGCCAAGCAGCAGCTTGCCGGCATGCGACTCGACGGTGCTGAGGGGAAACCCCGGAATGTCGGCATAGGGAATCTCCGCCTCGACGGCGATGCTCTTGCCCAGCGCACCGAGACCGGTGCCGAGGATCATCCCGACTTCGGGCACGAACGCGCTGCGTCGGCGGATCGCCGCCACCGCAGTGGCCATCTGCGCGCCAAGCGTCACCGCAGCAGCCGTCATGACGCGGCGATCGCGGCCGCGGAAGCGGCGAGCGCCTCCGACTGCACCTGGATGATGGTTTTCGTGTGGCCCTCGAGCACGTCGAGCTCCGCCATCTGTCGTTCGAGCAGCGCGCGGAACGCCGCCACATAGGCCGCGAACTGTCGCGCCGCCGTCTCGGCCCGCTCCCGCACCTGCCGCTCATCCATCCGGGCGCGGTCCACAATGCGCTCCCCTTCTGCCCGCGCCTCCCGGATCACCGCTTCCGCTTCGCGCTCGGCCGCCTGCTTGGCCTCCGCCCTCAGCTGCTGGGCCGCGATCAGCGCGTCGTTCATGGCGCGCTCACGTTCGCGGAAAGCGCGCAGCTGCTCCTGAGCGTTGCGTGTGCGCTCGTCGATCTGGATCCGTTCACGCAACAGCCGGTCGAGCTCCTCCGCGACCCGGTCGCGGAACAGCTCAACTTCCATCCGGTCAAAGCCCCGGAACGAGGTGCCGAACTGCTGTCCACGCACCTCGTTTGGCGTCAGCTGGAAGTTCGGTTCCGTCATGTGCGCTCTCCGAACAGGATCGTGCCGAGTCGCACCAGCGTGGCGCCCTCCTCGACCGCGATCGGATAGTCCCCCGACATGCCCATCGACAACTCCGGCAGCGATATGCCGCGCTGCTCGCCCTCGTCCCGCAACCGACGCAACAGCCCGAACGTGCGGCGCAGGGCTGGTTCGTCAGCGTCGAACGCCGCCATCGTCATCAGCCCGCAGAGTTCGAGTGCCGGCAGTGCGAGCACATCGTCGATCAGCTGCGGCAGGCCTTCGGGCTCGACGCCGCCCTTCTGCGGCTCCGCCGAGCAGTTCACCTGCAGCAGCACCCGCTGCCGCGCGCCCGGTACCACGCGTCGGGCCAGGTCGCCTGCCAGGTCCGCGCGGTCCACCGAGTGGATCAGCGCGAAGCGCCCTGCCACCAGCCGTGCCTTGCTCCGCTGCATCGTGCCGATGAGGTGCCATCGCGCGGCAACCCCCGGCAACGCGTCCTGCTTCTCGAGTGCTTCCTGCACCCGGTTCTCGCCCACGTCGCCGAGCCCCGCCGCGAGCGCCTCGCGCACCGCCTCGGGCGGATGCGTCTTGGTGACGGCGACGATGGTAACGGAATGGCGCCGCCCCGACCGGGTCAGGCTGCGGTCGATCGTCTCTCGGACGGCCGCCAGCCGGTCAACCAGGTTATGGGCTGCCATAACCTTGGAATTTAAGGGGTTGGAGCGGCTGGGAGGAGGTGGGACCTGTAGGCCGAGAGCGCTGCCTCGATCGCCTCATTGGGGGCGATCTGCTGGGCCCGCTCGAGGTTCTTTATCACGGCGGCAGTGTCGCCCAGCGCATCCGCGTGATAGGCCAGGATGGTGAAGGGGATGGACAAGCTGGAAGCCATGCTCGCCGACGTGCTCTCGAGGCGGTCCGTCCGCCCAGTCAGCAGGAATCCGTACTGATAGGTCTCCCACGCCAGACGATGGGTGAGTGGGATGTCCACCGCGATGTTCCCGATGCCACCCAGGCTCAGGCCCGGTTGCGACGAATCAGGGCGCGCGGTGGCGAGCCGGAAACCCATGGCCTGCTGCACGATATAGTCGCGGAGACCCTCGTAGTTGTCGCCAGTGGTGATCGACCAGACGATGGCCCGCCGACCGATGTTCTGCTGGATGATGCGGAGGCTGACGATGTCGTTCGGGTACAGGATCGTCTGAGCCTTGAAGTTCGCCACCACCGGGCCGATCGGGATCGACATGGTCGAGTCGATCAGGATCGGGGAGCTCGCAGCACTCTGGATCTCGGCGTCCGTCATGCTGTGCAGCGACCACGTCGGCTTCACCGGGTGGAGCCCCTGCCAGATGGCGGGCGCCGCGGCCTCGTCGAAGTCACGGATCGGGTTGTCGCGCAGCTGGCGCATGTACCAGTCGGTCTGTGCCAGCGCCAGGCAGACAACCGTCACGTCCTGTCGTATGCCCGCCACCTCCTGAGCCCACCAGAGCGGGAAGGTGTCGTTGTCGCCATAGGTGAAGAGGATGCCGTACGGTGGCGCGGTATTGAGGAGGTTGTACGCGAGATCGGCCGCAAGCGTCCTGTCGGCCGCGCTGCTGCGCGACGCCTCCCGCCAGTTCAAGGCGGGAGGAATCAACGCAACGAGAAAGAGCGCGGCAGCGAACGGAGCACCTGCCTGACTTCCTGCCGCCTGCTTTTCTGCCGCCTGACTTCCTGCCGCCCTTGTCACGAGCGACCAGAGCCCAATCCCTGCCCACAGCCCCCACACCACGAAGCTCACCACGAAGAAGTAGTCGCGCTCGCGTACCTCATGGTTGTTCGCATTGGGGAACAGGTCCGGTGCAAACCCGAGGCTGAAGCCCGGCTTGAAGTTCATGTACACCACGAGCCCGATCCCCGTCACCAGCCAGAGCAGGAACAGGAGCCACCACACGCCCCGATCGCTCCGCCGCTGCGCCAGCGAACCACGCACCCCGAGACCGAAGAACACGGCGAAGACCACCGCCTGGATCGCGAGCACACCGCTCTTGCCGAACTGCCAGAGCCAGTAGAGGAGATAGTTCTGGGCCTGCAGCCACATGATGGTGAGCGAGCGGCCCGGATTCCCCGGTCCATGCGCCACGGTGGGATCATCGAGTGGGCCGCGCGGCGGATACTGTGCGCGACGGATCACGGCGAGCAGCGCATCCCAGGTGGCCGGCGCCGCCTCGTTGACGATCGGGTGCTGCCCGGAGCGGATGTAGGGGAACAGGTACGGTGACACGCCGACCGCGGCGAGGAGCAGCGCCATCACCGCAAAGCCGCCGGCCCCCGCGGTGAACGCAAATATTCCGGCGACCGCAAAGCAGAGGGCACCAATCAGCAGCAGCGTGGTGTTGCCGAGCCCGGTGCCGATGAGCAGCGCCCAGATGCCGGCCATCGCGGCGAGCTTGGCCCATTCGTGACGGCGCTCGCGAGGCTCCGACGACGGCGCGCTGCGCAGCGTGAAGAAGAGGAAGCCGAGCACCGCAGGCCCCACCAGCAGTGCCAGCAGGTGGTTCGCGACCGACAGTCCCTGCAGGTACACGATCAGCAGCAGGTACACCGGCGCGCGACGCGTGCCCCGCGCCGCCCGCCACCGGAGCGCGAGCCAGCACGAGGCCGCAATCATGAACGTGCCGACGGCGTACACCTCGGTCTCGTTCGAGTTCTGCCAGTTGGTGAACGAGAACGCGCCGATGATCGCTGCCGCACCCGCCCCGATCAATCGCACGAGGTCGCGCCCGCCCTCCCCGCCCTCCCCGCCCTCCCCGCCTTCCCCGCCTTTCAAGGACTCATGAACCACCAGGAAAAACATCCCCGCCCCCGCCGCACTGAACGTCGCACTCAGCAGGTTGGTGCGGAACGCCCACGATCCGAAGGGAAGCAGCACCGCCCAGACATGGGCCATCAGCACGAAAAGCGGCGTACCGGGTGGGTGCGGGATGCCGAGGATCTTGGTGGCGGCGATGAACTCGCCGGCATCCCAGAAGGTGACCGTCGGTGCCAGGCTCGCGATGTAGCCCGCCAGCACCACCAGCGTAACGATCAGCGCCGCACCATAGGGCGGCCGTTCCTGCGCTTCGATCGTGTCGTTCATTCGCTCAATCGGGTATCGAGGGCAGAGGCCACGGCGAGCGCCTCGCGTGCGCGCTTCACGTCATGCACGCGGAAGATGCGGGCGCCGCGCTCCCAGGCGAGCGCGCATGCCGCGGCCGTCGCCGTATCGCGTGCGTCCGCCGGCAACCCGGTCGCGTCGCCCAGGAAGCGCTTGCGGGACGGCCCAACGTACAGTGGCCGGTCGAGACACTGAAGGGCCTCGAGTGAGTCGAGCAGCGCCAGGCTCTGCGCCGGTGTCTTGCCGAAGCCGAGGCCCGGATCCACCGCCACGGCATCGGGCGCGATACCCGCCGTCGACGCGCGCTCAAGTCCCTCGCGCAGTTCCGCAATGACAGTTCCCACCAGGTCATCGCCGTACTCGGCATGGGCATAGCTCGCCAGCTCCAGGCTCGAGCCGCGCGAGTGCATCAGCACGAGTCCGGCCCCGGCCCTCGCGACCACCGTGCCCAGTTCCGCATCGAGGCGCAGTCCCGACACATCATTGACCACCGCCGCGCCGGCATCGAGCGCCGCCCGCGCCACGCCCGACTTGATCGTGTCGATCGAGAGCGGCGTAGCCGGCAGTTCGCGCGCGAGCAGCTCGACCACCGGAACCGTACGCGCGAGCTCCTCGGCCAGTGGCACCTCCGCCGTACGTCCCGGTCGCGTCGACTCGCCGCCGATGTCGAGCATCCCTGCACCGTCGCGCACCAGTTCCGTCGCGCGCGCCAGTACCGTCGCCGCATCCCGCAGCTTCCCGCCGTCGCTGAAGCTGTCCGGCGTCACGTTGAGGATGCCGACGATGAGCGGTCGGTCGAGCGCGATGGGACCGCGCGCCGTCTGCCACCGCACCGGAACCTCAGCCGGGAGTGCCCGTCCAAGGCACGTCGCGAGTTCCTGCAGCGGCTCCGGAACGAACCACGGACGCGCCAGCGCGCCCAGTCGCGCGTGTGACCCGGCGATGATTGCCCAGTCCGGGCCCGGTGATGACCTCGAGGCCGTGACTGCCGCCGAACACGACAAGGGCCTGGAGGGTGTCATCCCCCAGGCCCGTACAACGAACGGCGAGCGGCATCACGCCGCCCGCCGTCGAGGTTGCCGTGCCGGCATCCCAGCCCCGCGAGCGCAGCTCGTCGAGCAGCGCCGCAGGACTTCGGATCGTCAGCGGCGTGACATTCACGCGCCCGCTGGCTCGGCCGGCGGTGCGCCGAGCACGGGAGTGGCGCGGAGCGACGAGGCCGCGGCCTTGGGCGGCACCACCGGCGCCGGGGCCAGCGGCGGAATCGCCGGCGGCCGGGGCGGCAGTGGCTCGCCGCGGAGCAGCAGGTCGAGATCCTCGCGATCGACCGTCTCGCGGTCGAGCAGCGTCAGGGCAATGCGGTCGAGGAGAACGCGATTGTCGGTGAGGATCTTCCGCGCCTTGTCGAACGCCTCATCGAGGAAACGCTTCACCTCATCGTCCACGATTTCCGCGGTGCGCTCGGACACGGCCCGGCGCTGTGACATCTCGCGGCCCAGGAAGATCTCATGCTCCTGGTCGCCCACCGCCATCATGCCCACCCGCTCGCTCATGCCGAACATCGTCACCATGCGCCGCGCCGTATCGGTGGCCTGCTGGATATCGCTGCCGGCACCCGTGGTGATCTTCTCCGGGCCGAACACCAGCTCCTCGGCCACGCGGCCGCCGAAGCTGATCGCCAGGCGACCGATCAACCATTCCTTGGTCTGGCCATACCGGTCCTTGTCGGGCAGCGACATCATGAGCCCGAGCGCGCGACCGCGCGGCACGATCGTGACCTTGTGGATCGGGTCGGAGCCCGGCGATCATGAGCGACACCACCGTGTGTCCCGCCTCGTGATACGCCGTGAGCTTCTTCTCCTCGTCCCTCAGCACGAGGCTCCGGCGCTCGACGCCGAGCATGACCTTGTCCTTCGCTTCCTCGAAGTCGCTCATGTCCACGAGCGTCTTGTTGTTCCGCGCGGCCAGGAGCGCCGCTTCATTCACCAGGTTCGCGAGATCGGCGCCCGCCATGCCCGGGCGTGCCCTTCGCGATGATGCCGAGGTCCACGCCGGCACCGAGCGGGATCTTCCGCATGTGCACCCGCAGGATGCCCTCGCGTCCGCGCACGTCGGGCGAGTCCACCACGATCTGGCGGTCGAAACGGCCGGGACGCAGCAGCGCCGGATCCAGCACGTCGGGACGGTTCGTCGCGGCGATGAGGATCACGCCGTCGTTCGACTCGAACCCGTCCATCTCCACCAGCAGCTGATTGAGCGTCTGCTCGCGCTCGTCGTGACCGCCACCCAGGCCCGCACCGCGATGCCGGCCCACGGCGTCGATTTCATCGATGAAGATGATGCACGGCGCATGCGCCTTGCCCTGCTCGAAGAGGTCGCGCACCCGGCTCGCGCCGACGCCCACGAACATCTCGACGAAGTCGGAACCCGACATCGAGAAGAACGGGCGTCCCGCCTCGCCGGCCACCGCCTTCGCCAGCAGCGTCTTGCCGGTGCCCGGAGGACCGACCAGCAGCGCACCCTTCGGCAGGCGCCCGCCCAGCCGGGTGAACTTCTGCGGATCCTTCAGGAACTCGATGATCTCCTGCAGTTCCGTCTTCGCCTCGTCGCAGCCGGCGACGTCGGCGAAGGTCACCTTCGGCGTGTCGCCGGTGAGCAGCTTCGCCTTCGACTTCCCGAACGCGAACGCGCGGCTGCCGCCCGCCTGCAGCTGGCGCAGGAGGAAGAACCAGAGCCCGAACATCACGATCCAGGGCAGCAGGTTGATCAGCACCGCGCTGAAACCGGCCTTGGGCTCGCGCGCGGTGATCGGCACGCCGGCATCCTCGACCCGCTTCATGAACGCTTCGCTGTTCGCGATGGGCAGGAGCACGGTGAAGCTCTTGGCGCTCCGGCCGTCCTGCGTCACCGCGCTCTTGAAGTCGCCCTCGACGCGCTTGCCATCGAACACTTCGACGCGCGACACATTGCCGCGCTCGAGCTCGTGGCTGAATTCGCTGTAGGAAAATTCCGCCGTCGGACTCCGCTGGCGGCTCATCATCTGAAAGAGCGCAAGCGCCAGCAGCCCTACGAGGAGCCACAGCGCCAGGTTCTTGCCCATGTTCCCCCAACTCGGCCGGGGGGGACGCGGCATGCGTTCAGCCATCTATTTCTTTCAAGTCCACCATGAATGGGAGACGAAAACCTGCCATATCGACGGTAACGACGAGCGTGCACTGCTGTAGTGCACGACCAGTGCCGAAATGACGTCTGGCCTGGCCGTGGCGCCAGTCACAAAACCAAGCGCCAAGCGGACTTAAAATGATAGACCGATCCAGTTGAGCGGGCAACCAACCTGCCGACTGCCGACTGTCGACCGCCGACTCTCCCCTAACTACCCCACCTCCGCGACAAAAGGCAGGTGCCGGTAGTCCTCGGCGTAGTCCAGGCCATACCCGACGATGAACGCCGGCGGACAGTCGAACCCGACGAAACGCACCTCCGGTATCGGGGGCGCGATCTTCTTGTCGAGCAGTGCACACACCGCCAGGCTGGCCGGCTGCCGGGCACTCAGCAATGACAGCAGGCGCTGGAGCGTGCGACCTGTGTCGATGATGTCCTCCACCACCAGCACATGCTTCCCCGCCAGGTCCGTCGCCGGGTCGTAGAGCAGCCGCACGTTACCGCTGGACGTGGTGCCCTTGCCGTACGAACTGGCCACCAGGAAGTCCACCTGCAGTGGCCGCTCGATCGCCCGGGCCAGGTCGGCCATGAAGATGAAGCTTCCCTTGAGCAGGCCAATCAGCAGCAGGTCGCCGGCGGGATATGCCAGGGTGATCTCCCGCGCCAGGTCCCTGCACGCGGCTCGGCGATGGCCTGCTCCGAAAAGACGACGCGCTTGATGGCGGTCCCACCGGTGCGACGGAGCGCATCTGGCGGAAGGGTCATGGATTGGGCTCGAAGAGAAGATGAACGGCCTCGCGATCAATGGCCGGAACTGCCGCCGCGGAACGACACACACCAGGCAGCCAGATCACCTCGGTACCGCGCCGCACCACTGGCCATCCGCGGCGCCGTCCGACAGGCACCCGTGCATCCTGAAGCAGGCGCACGAGGGGACGTCGCCCCGAGAAACCCAGCGGTTGCAGCCGTTCGCCCGACACTGGTGCTCCCACCGAGAGTGCGCCCGGCGTCACCCAGGTCACGAGGCCGCCACGCACGACCTCGCCCGCCGTGGCCCTGCGCCAGCGGACCTGCCATCCCTGCCACACCAGGCGACCGAGGTCCCCATCGAGTTGTACCGGTGCCTGGCTCACCCCGATTGGTCGTTCGAGCACGAGCCGGCCGAAAGAGAACTCCGCCTCCCACCCATGGCCCATCTCCGCCCGGCGTCCGCTTGCCGCGGCCCGGACGAGCGCGAGCGCCCGGCGAACAGCACGCTGCGACAGGCGCACGCCAATGCGGCGACCCAATGTCGCCAGCAACTGTCGGGCGAGCGGCGAATCATTCGCCAGCCAGGGAAACGCCGAAACCGATGTTGGGGTGCCCTCGATCAGGTCGAGCCCGGGCAACTGGCCGAGGAGCTGGTCCCACGCCGTCCGGTGATCGCGGGCCTGCTCCGCAACGTCGAGCAGTCGCTCATCCACATCGGGAAGGCGCGTGCGCAGGCGGGGAATGAGGTCCAGCCTGATCCAGCTCCTGCAGGTGCGCCGGGTTTTCGTTCGCCGGGTCATCCCAGTACTCCAGGCCCAGTTCGTCGACCACGCTCGCGAGGCTGCTGCCGGAGAATTGCAGCACCGGTCGCACCACATCCACCCGTCGGGCCGCCTCCATGCCAGCGAGACCGGCCGGTCCGGAGCCACGCAGGGCGCGCATGAGCACCGTTTCCACCTGGTCGTCGGCGTGATGCGCGGTCATGATCCCGCGCGACGCCACGCTCCGCGCCATGCTGCGGAGCGCCTGGTAGCGCCCCCGTCGGGCGGTGGTCTCCGAGCTGTCGGCATCGAGTCGCAGCAGCTCCGAGCGGTACTGCAGCCCCAGCCGCTCGGCATGACGCTTCACGAGCGCGGCGACGGCGGCGCTATCGGGGTGAATGCCGTGATCGACATGACCGGCAATGGGAACGACGCCATGCGCCGGACCGATCTCGGCGATGAGCTGCAGGAGTGCCACTGAATCGAGTCCGCCCGAAACGGCGATGAGCCAGTTGCCCGGCTCGAGTCGCAAGGCCGTCAGCGCGGCGGCAAACTGCTCCCGTGTGTCGGCCGCCGTGCTACGCGGCTCGGGGTCGCCCGTCGGCCTAGTGGGCAGGTCCGGTGGCCTGCTCGGCATCGAGGATGAAGCGCGGGATCAGCGCCTCGAAGGAGGTGCCATCGGCTCGGACGAAGCGATACGACCCTTCCATGTGTCCGTTGCCCGACTGCAGCACACAGAAGCTCTGGTACTCATGCACCGCGCCGGGCGAGATCACCGGCTGCTCACCCACCACGCCCTCACCCTCCACTTCGGTGTCGCGGCCCACCGAGTCGTGGATGTGCCAGTGCCGCGTCACCAGCTGTGACGCCTGCGGGCCGGTGTTCTCGATGCGTACCCGATACGCGAAGACGAAATGCCGCTGCGACGGTCGCGACTGGTCGGCCAGGTATTCGGGACGGACCGTGATCCGGATCCCCTCGGTCAGGCGATAGAAGAACGGCGGGAGCATGGAGGGAAAAGTAATGCGGCGCGGCCACCCGCGAGGCGCAGTTCTGGTGTAGTATGTTGGGTAACCCCTCTTCCAGATCAGCCTTGTCCGACCAGTTCGAACGACTGCGGGCCGCCCTCGCGGGGCACTACGACGTGGAGCGCCCCCTCGGACAGGGGGGCATGGCGTTCGTGTACCTGGCCACCGACACCCGCCACGCGCGACCGGTGGCGATCAAGGTGCTCAAGCCGGAGTTGTCGGCCACCATCGGCGCCGATCGCTTCCTCCGCGAGATCAAGGTCGCCGCCCAGTTGCAGCATCCCAACATCCTGCCGTTGTACGACTCCGGTTCCGCCGACGGCCTTCTCTATTACGTCATGCCGTTCATCGAGGGGGAGTCCCTTCGCGACCGCCTCGCGCGGGAGCACCAGCTCCAGGTGGAGGATGCCGTCCGCATTGTCCGCGAGGCGGCGGAAGCGCTCCAGTTCGCCCACGACCACCACGTCGTGCACCGGGACATCAAGCCCGAGAACATCCTGCTCCAGGGCGGGCATGCACTCGTGGCCGATTTCGGCATTGCCAAGGCGGTCGAGGTAGCCGGCGGGCAGAAGCTCACCGAGACCGGCATGGCAGTCGGAACGCCGCACTACATGAGCCCGGAACAGGGGCTCGGTGGCGAACTCGATGGCCGGAGTGACCAGTACAGCCTTGGATGCGTGCTGTATGAACTGCTCATTGGGCAGCCACCGTTCAGCGGCCCCAACCCCATGGCCCTGCTGGCGCGACACGCCATGGAGCAGGTGCCCAGCCTGCGCGTCGTGCGCCAGGCCATACCCGACGAACTCGAGGACGCCACCTTCCGGACGCTGGCGAAAACGCCGGAGGATCGCTTCGGCAGCATGCGCGAGTTTGCCGACGCCCTGGGGGAACTCGAGGCCGCACTCGCCCTCGAGCGCGTCTCCGGTCGTCGCGGTGCCACGCCTCGAACACCGATGCCGTCCGCCGCTGGAATCGCGCGGACGCCCCGTACGCCGTTCCCGGGCGTCGCCACCGTTCGCACGCCGCGGCAGGTCCCAGTCGACGACGGCATGGCCCTCAGCTCAGGCCTGCCATGGCCACGGATCATCGCCGGGACGGTCGCTGCACTGGTGCTCGCCGTGGGCGCCTGGATGTTCTGGCAGAAGCGCGCCGATGCGTCGCCGCCCGCTGCCAGCGCGACTGCGGCCGATCCGCGGCGTGTGGCCGTCCTCTACTTCGAGGACAAGAGCCCGGATCACTCACTGGGACCGCTCACCGACGGCCTCACCGAGGAACTCATCCAGTCGCTGACGACCGTGCAGGACCTCGAGGTCATCTCGTCGAACGGTGTCGCACCATTTCGCACCAGCGGCCTCCCACGCGACAGCATCGCCCGCGTGCTCAGGGTGGGCACGCTCGTGATCGGCGAGGTGCAGCCCGCCGGCAACGGCCGCATCAATGTCACCGCCCGGCTGGTGGACGCCGGAGGCTCCGAGATCCGTCGCGTCTCGGTGGAAGAGCCGCTCACTGATGCGCTTGCGGTGCGCGATTCCCTGCCGGGACGGGTGGCGGACCTGCTTCGCGAACGGCTTGGCGAGGAGGTGCGCCTGCTCAAGGCGCGGTCCAGCACGCGGAGTGCGGATGCCTGGGTGACGCTGCAGCGCGCCGAGCAGCAGCGCAAGCGCGCCGAACTGGCAGCGAGCACCGGCGACTCCGCCACGGCGAACGCGCGCTTCACCGAGTCCGACTCTCTCGCACTGGTCGCCGCGGCCAGGGATCCGGCGTGGGGAGCGCCACTCGTGTTCCGCGGCCGCCTCGCGTACCGACGCTCGCGCCTGTCGGTCGGCAACCCGCTCGCGGCCGAGCCGATGATCGCCGCCGGGCTCGTGCTCGCCGACAGCGCGCTGCAGCGTGATGCGTCCGACCCTGACGCGCTCGAGCTCCGGGGCAACCTCCGCTACTGGCGCTGGCTCCTGCGGCTGGAGCCTGAAGGACGCGCCGCCGATGCCCTGCTCGCCTCCGCGCAGCAGGACCTGGAGGCGAGCGTGAAGGTTGCGCCCATGCAGGCCGGTGCGTGGGGATCGCTGAGCCACCTGTACTACCAGAGTGGCAACCTCACCGACGTGCTGTTCGCGGCCCGCCACGCGTATGACGCCGATTCCTACCTGGAGAACGCCGGCACCATTCTCGATCGCCTCTTTTCTGCGTCATACGATCTCGACCAGCCGGTCGATGCCGCGCGCTGGTGCAACGAGGGTGCGCGTCGCTTTCCCGCGGATGGGCAGTTTGTGCTCTGCCAGCTCTACCTCATGACGATGAAGGGCCAGGTGCCCGACGTGGCGAAAGCCTGGACTCTCGCATCGAGCCCGACGCTGCGCAGCGACCAGGCGACCGGGTCGCCGGAGTTCGAGACGCGCCATGCGCGCATGGTGGTGGCCGCTGTCCTCGCGCGCGCGGGCCTCCGGGATAGCGCAAACGCGGTGATTGCGAGCGCGCGTGCCGGCGCAGACATCGACCCCACCAAGGACCTCTATCACGACGAGGCGTTCGCCCATCTCCAGGCCGGCGATCACGTGGCGGCGCTTGCCGCATTGAAGGTCTATCTCTCCGCCAACCCCGATGTGCGTGACGGCCTCGCCGAGGATCCCGGCTGGTGGTTCCGGGACCTCGCCACCGAGCCCGGCTTCAAGGCCGCGGTCGGCACCCGGCCGGAGCAGTAGCTGGCGACTTGCGGGGTATCTACTTCGTCCCGATACTGATCGGGGTCGGCCAACGCGCCGCCCCGCCCCAAAATGGAGATCATCATGGCACGTACATTTCCCACGGCCGCCTTCTCGGCCGGGCTTGCCGCACTCGTGGCACTCGGCTGCAGCGACAACGCCGGTGACACCTCAGCTGCGGTTACAGATCCCGCCGTTGCTGACGTCGAGGTCCAGTCGTCTCGCGGTGCGAATCCGCCAACACTCACGCCCCAGCAGAGCGGAACGACGAACCGGCTTCAGGCCGTCAGTCCCGTCAACTCACGAGTCGTGTGGGCCAGCGGAGTCGGCGGCACGTATGTGCTGACCACCGATGGTGGCAACACCTGGAAGGCGGGTGTGGTCCCCGGGGCGGAACTGCTGCAATTCCGCGACGTCGAGGGCGTGAGCGAGAAGGTCGCGTATCTCCTGGCCGCGGGTGTCGGTTCCGACTCGCGCATTTACAAGACCGAGGACGGCGGCGCGACGTGGGCACTGCAGTTCCAGGCGGAAGACCCGGCGGCGTTCTACGATTGCTTTGCCTTCTGGAGCCGCAACCGCGGTCTCACGTTCGGTGACGCGATCAACGGTGTATTCCCCACGCTTCGGACGAACAACGGCAGGACGTGGGAGAACATCGGCAACCGGATGCCGCCGGCACAGGCAGGTGAAGCGGCATTCGCGGCCAGCGGGACCTGCATCGCGACACAAGGTGAGCAGAGCGCGTGGGTAACCACGGGTGGCGCCGCCAAGGCGCGTGTCCTGGCCACCACCAACGGTGGCAGGAGCTGGAATGCCTACGACACGCCGATCGTGCAGGGCACCGGCGCCTCGGGCGGATTCAGCATCGCCTTCCGTGACGCCCGGCGTGGCATGCTGGTGGGTGGCGATCTCGAGAACGACGGAACCACCGAGAACGTGGCGACGTCGCGCGATGCCGGGAAGACCTGGACACTCGCATCGCCTACGCCGTTTGCCGGCGCCGCCTTCGGCATGGCCTATGTAGACGACGGCGCGCCGGGTCACGCCGGGTTCCGCGGACGCGGGCGCGGACATGGTCATCGGCACGGTGATCGGTCCGTCGTGGCCACCGGGCCAGGTGGTGCGGCCTACTCGCACAATGAGGGCGGCACCTGGACGCTCCTGCCTGATGTGGCGAACTACTGGGCCGTCGCGTTCGCGGGGTGCGAGACGGGATGGTTCGTGGGCACCGAGGGACGGATCCTGAAGATCGAGTTCTGATCGAACCGGGGTCACCGCTGTATACTGAACGCGCCGTGGAGTACGTCTCCACGGCGCGTTCGCCGCTTCCATCCCCGTCGGAGACCCGATGCTCAAGCTCGACCAGGTGACCAAGCGCTTCCGCGGTGGCGTCACCGCCGTCGCCGACCTGTCCCTCGAGCTCGAGCCCGGCGTCGTGGGCCTCCTCGGGCCCAATGGTGCCGGCAAGACCACGCTGATGCAGCTCATCGCCACGATCACCCGCCCCACCCAGGGACAGATCCACTTCCAGGGCGTGGACATCCTCAGGGAACCGGAGGTACTCCGCCGGCAGCTCGGCTTCCTGCCGCAGGACTTCGGCGTCTACGACAACCTCACCGCGTTCGAGTTCCTCAGCTACCTCGGCGGGCTCAAGGGGGTCACGAAGAAGGGCCGCATCGAGGAGCTGCTCGAGCTGGTCAACCTTCACACCGTGGCGCACCGCCCCGCCGCCACCTTCTCCGGCGGCATGCGCCAGCGGCTCGGCATCGCGCAGGCGCTGCTCAACGACCCCGCCCTGCTCATCGTCGACGAACCGACCGCCGGGCTCGACCCGGAGGAACGCGTGCGCTTCCGCCACCTGCTCTCCGACCTGGGGCGCGGGAAGCTGGTGCTGCTGTCGACGCACATCGTCTCGGACATCGAGTCGCTGGCCGGAACCATTGCGGTCATGCGGGAGGGCCGGCTGGTGACCTGCGCCGCGCCCGAGGCGCTGCTGCAGGCGGCGCGCGGCCAGGTGTGGGAGGCGGTCGTCTCCTCGGCCGACTACGAGGAGGCACGCGGTCGCTTCAAGGTGACCCGCGCCGTGCGACAGGCGGATGGCGTGCATGCGCGCGTCGTGTCGCGCACCCAGCCATTCGCCGTCGGCCCAGCCGGTGGAGCCCGACCTGGAGGACGCCTTCGTGCACCTGATGCAGTCCGGGGCCTGAGCCGATGCAACCGCTCCTGTTCCGGCAGGTCCTCGGTCATCGCGCTGACCGACCTCCAGCTGCGGCTCCGTCGCCCGTCGACCCTGTGGCTGATCCTGATCCTCTCGGGGCTCGCCTACCTGCTGATTCCCGATCCGGCGGACGGGCATGCACTGATGGTGGTGGACGGTGCGCGCGCCCTGTACACCTCGCAGGTCGTGGCGCTCGCGACCGCGGGGCTCGCGACGCTGTTGCTGACCTTCGCCGGCTTCTACCTCACCAGCAACGCACTCCGGCGCGATCTCCTGGCGCGCACCGGATCGCATCATCGCCGCGACACCGGTCAGTTCGGCGACCTACCTGGCGGGCAAGTTCCTCGGCGGCGCCGCCAGCCTGGGGCTGGTCACCGGCGTGTACGTCCTCAACGTGATGGCGATGCACCTGCTGCGCGGCGAGGGACCGCTGGAGCCGGTCACGTATTTCGTCACGTACCTCCTCGCACTGGGCCCGGCGATCCTCGTCGTGTCGGCGCTCGCGATTTCCTTCGAGTGCATTCCGGTCCTCTCGGGCCGGGTGGGCGACGTGCTCTACTTCTTCATCTGGATGGTGCTGCTGGCTGTGGGCGCCATGGGGGCACAGGGGGGCGGGGCCGGGTCGTTCCTCGACGTGATGGGGCTCGGGTTCATCCTGGGCCAGGTGCATTCAGTGACCGGGTCGGAGCACCTCGCCATCGGCATGACGCCGTTCAACCCCGCCGTGGCGCCGTGGGTCCTGCCACCGATGTCGCTCTCCCTGCGGCGTGCTCCTGCCGCGCCTCGTCACCGCGCTGCTCGCGGTGCCGATCCTGCTCGTGGGCGCTCGTCTTTTTCCATCGGTTCGACCCCGCCCGCGTGCGCGGCGCGAGCCAGGCGGCAGGCGGACACCTCATCCGCCGGATCTCCGCTCCTGCTCAAGCCGCTCACGCGACTCGTGTCGGGTGCCGGCGAGCGACTCGTGGCGGTGGCACCGGCGCCCCTCCGCGCCATCGTCGCCGAGACGGTCATGACGCTCTGCCAGTCACCGCTGCTCCTGCTGGCGTGGCTGGGAGTCCTGGTCGCCACGCTCGTGGCACCCGAGATCAAGCTGCTCCACCTGTTGCCCGCTCGTCATCGCGGCGATCCTGGCCATCGGGCTCGCCGACCTCTCGACGCGCGACCGGGCCGCCGGCACACTGCCGCTGCTCTACAGCATGCCCACCGTGAAGCCCGGACTACGCCTGGATCAAGCTGGGCGCCGCGACACTGCTGGCGCTTGCTGTTCTGCGTCCCACCGGCGATTCGCATCGCCTTCAGCTCGCCGGGATCGGCGCTGTCGCTGGTCATCGCGGCGGGATTCATGGCGGCACTCGCCACGGCGCTCGGCCTCCTCACCCGGACGCCGAAGGCGTTCATGGGAGTCTTCCTGCTGTTCGTCTACCTGGTGCTCAATGGTGCGCAGGTACCGGCGCTGGATTTTGCGGGGTGGAACGGCGTCGCCACCAGTACGACGAGGGTTGGCTACCTGGTGGCGACGCTGGTGCTTGCTGCGTTGGCCGCGGCGAAGCACCGGTGGGACATGACGCGCGAATCCTAGGTTGTCCCGCCGCTACTGCGGAGGTGGCTGTCGCGCGGCATGCTCCGTTCGGCCAAGCAATTGCGTTGCGAGTCGGTCCACCAGAACCGGAAGGCTGTCGGCCGGCCCTTCCACACTGGCCTGCGCCACTGTCTGTCCGCCTGGCATGTCGATGATCCAGGCCGCCAGGATGAGGTGTCCCCGCGTACCGTTGAGACTTCCCCGCACCACCCGACCCGCGCCCACCTTCTCCGCAAGTCGCCGCAACGCCTCATCCGACCCAATGCCTCCCTGACCTGACGGCGTGTCGCCCCACGCGGCGAGAACACGACCCGGCTCTACCACGCTGAACGCGTCGCTCTCCGAGAGTCGCATGGTGAGGAGCTCGACCATCCCGTCCTGCAACCAGCCCAGATCGGAGTCAGGGGCATGGAGACGGAAGGGCACCACTGCCACGACGCTGTTGTTGCGAATCAGGGCGGACGGCGGGGCCCGCGGGCCGAGCAATGCGACCAGCACGACAGTGATCAGCGCGCCAATGGCACCCGCGATGATGAGCGGTCGGCGCGATCGCCTGCTACTGCGCCAGGCCTGGGCAGGCGGCGCAGGAGCGTCGAGCGCAAATGAACCCGACCGCGCGGCAGGTGTGGGGCGCTGGCGGAGTGTCTGCATCAGGGCGCGCGTCTCCGGTGCGGGTCGCGCCGAGAACCCATCGGCCAGCCGACGCTCCAGCGCCGCATAGACCGTGAGCGCACCGGATCGGTCACCCTGGCGGTCGAGCAGCGCGATCAGGCGTGCGACGCCCATCTCGTCATCGGGGTCCAATTCCACCGCGTGGCGCGCGCTGGTCACGGCGTCCGCAGGGCGGCCCGATGACTCGCACTGCAAGGCCACTCTCCACGACGCATCACTGGCGAGACGACGGAGCTGTTCACGTTCCACGTCCACCCATTGTTCGAACTCCGGAGCCACTCCCGAAGCATGGAACCCCGCCAGGAAGTGGCCTCGGTACAGGTCGCGTGCCGATTCGAATTTCCCCGACCTGCAGGCGTCCTCGAACGCGGTCGCATCGACCAGCAGTCCGTCGGCTGCGAGACCGACTTCGTCCTCGCCGCGGGTCACCAGCACATCAGCACCGAGCTGCTTGCGGAATGCCGTCAGTGCCTGGCGCAGCACGCCGCGGCCATGCTGTTCATCGGATTCAGGCCAGAAAAGGGAGAGGAGAACATCGCGGCGGACCAGGTGTCCACTGCGCCCACGCGCGAGGAACACCAGCAGCGCCAACCGCTTCTGCTGGATTTCGAGGTGCTGTTCGCTGCCCGCACTGCGATCCACGAGCGCGACTGAGCCGAGAGTACGAAGCAGGGGCATGACCGCTCCCGGGCGAACGCCGAGCCGGTTCACGGGTGGTAAGCGGCTGGCTCACGGGGGTTCCCCATAGAGCACCACTACCACATCCAAGGTACTTCCCGGTCGTGCCGTGCGCTGGCCGGGACCCACACACGGAGGACCTATGAGGCACTACATGCATCAACTCGGCATCGTTGCCGGGATGCTGGCGCTCGCCACCGCCTGCAGCGATACGAGCACCAGCCCGGCTGCCGACCCCGTGGAGAATGCGGAGGCTTCCAGTTCCATTGGCAAGGCAAGGGACGCCGGGGCGACCGTCGCTTGGAACCAGACGGCACGCGACCTGATTGTCGCGCGCGCGGTGGGAGCACCACACGTGCAGTCCCGGATCCTCACATATCTCTCGCTGGCGCAATACAACGCCGTCGTGAAGGCCGAGAACACCTGGTTTCATCGCGGCGGCAACGCGTCGCCTTCCGTCGCCGTGGGTGGCGCCTCGGTGGTTGTGCTCACCAGCTTCTTCCCCCTGGACGCAGCGCTCATCGACGCGCAGTTCGCGGCCCAGCTGGCCGCGATCCCGCCGGACGATGGAAAGGATGAGCATCACGGTTGGGGCGATGACCGCGGGAAGGGCGGCTTTGATCGCGGCCACGGTGGTCACTTCCAGGAGGATGCCGCTGCCGGGGAAGCAATCGGTCGTGCAGTCGGTGCCGAGGTCCTGGCATACGCGGCCACCGACAACTTCAACGTGCTGATCCCGCCCCCGGCACCTGGTGGGCTCGCCGAGGGTTACTGGGTGAGCGCCACGCCGACAGTCCGCGGGCTGTATGGCACCCGCCCGTTTTTCTTGAGGTCGGGTGACCAGTTCCGCCCCGCGCCGCCCCCGGCATTCGGTTCACCAGCATACCTCACGGACCTGGCCGAGATCCGCACGATCTCCGACACGCGAACGGCGGACCAGATAGCGGAAGCACAGTACTGGGCGACCAAGGGTCCGGCCTTCATGAATGAGGTTGCCGCCGGAATGATTGTGGCCCATGGGCGGCGGGAGCATGACGCCGCGCACATCCTGGCCCTGGCGAACATGGCCGGCTTCGACGCTGGCATCGGCTGCTTCGACGCAAAGTTTGCCTACTGGTTCATCCGGCCGACCATGGCCGACCCGCTGATCACGCTCGCCATTCCGTTGCCGAATCATCCGTCCTACATCAGCGGGCACTCGTGCAACACCGCGTCCTACGCCACGGTGCTGGAGCGCGCGTTCCCCAGCGAGAAGGAACTGCTCGAGAGTTACGTGACCAGGGCGGGGCTCTCGCGGATGTATGGCGGGCTGCACTATCGCTTCGACATCACGGCGGGCCAGCAGCTCGGCCGCGACGTGGCGAGTTGGGCGATGCGGCACGATGTGCCCTGGTTCAAGCCGTTCCCGCTGGACTGATTCCCCGCTGAACCGGACGTAAAACGCGCGCCCGTCGGGGCGCGCGTTTTCTGCTCCCGAACCCACAAGGCTAGAACTTCGGCTTGTCGTCCTTCCCGACGGCCTCACACTTCCCACTGAAGTCACTGAAACCGCCCGAGAGGGTAATCTCACCTGTCACGCGGTCGATACGCAGCTTGGGCTTGTTGAAGGTGTTGATCGTCACCTGTCCGGTAATCTCCTTCGTATCGGACGTGATCTTCCCCACCGGCAACCAGCCATCAGACCCGCTGTTGAGCAGCGGCATCATTGGCTTCGGCAGGGCGATGCGCCCCAGCTGGCCGGACAGTTCCACGTGCACGCTGCCGTTGAATGGCTGGCGCGCAGTCGTGGTGGCCGTCCCCGACTCATACTTCTTGGTCTGGTTGTTGTACGTGTTGGTCGAGCTGGTCTGCGAGGCCTGCACAGTGCCGCTGCCCGGGCAGACCAGCGTGATCTGCTGCGGCGTCGACGCACTGTCGTCCTGGGCTTGTGCCGGAAGCACCGAGCCGAGTCCGAGCAAGAGCACCAGTGCTCCACTGACACTGGTGCGCGTGAGATAGAATGGCATGTGGGTCGTCGGTCCGCGCGCCTACCTGGCGGCGACCTGGTTCCCGCGGCCACCACCACAACTCAGGCCGCTCACAACGTCGACAATGCCCCTCCCGTAGAGACGGTCGATGTTCCGTCCGCTCGGGTTGACGGCGCTGCGAAGAATGCAGCGGCTGATGACCTCGTCGTTCTGGTCGCCTGGCAGGGTGGACTGAATGATGGCGGCCTCTCCGGAAACAAGCGGCGATGCAAAGCTCGTCCCCGCGGCGAACAGGTAGTCGGCACCTGACGAACAGTCGAAGGCGGTCATTGCGCTGCTGCAAGCGGTAAGGATCAGGTCCTCGACCACCCCGCCCGCCACCAAGTCTCCACCCGGCGCAAAGACGTCCACACCAGAGGCGCCGTAGTTGGAATAGCTCGCGATCTGGTCGAAGTTCTGCTGGTTGGTGGGCGCCGTGGCGCCGACGCTGATGACGTTATCCAGTTCAGCCGGGATGGCGATGTAGGAGCGGGGATCCCGGTTCAGGTTGATCCCCACTCCAAGAGCGTCACCATTCCCTGCCGCCGCAACCACCACCACTCCATGCCGCGATGCGTAGTTCACTGCGCGCTGCACGGCACGCACCAGTTCCTTCGCCCCGTCCTCCCGGCGAGAGAAGTATGCACCGAGGCTCATGTTGATCACGTCGGCACCTGCGTCGGTGGCGTAGATGATGCCCGCAATGATGTCAGCGAACGACCCTGACCCGTCACCATTCAGCACCTTGACCTGGCAGAGCATGGCGTCGGGCGCGACAGAGGCGATGCCGATGCCGTTCGAGACAATGAGTGCCGAGACTGCCGTTCCGTGCGAGTCGCGATCGATGATGCCATCCTCTTCAGCCACGAATGACGCGCTCCTGGCGAGGTCGACCTTGCCGGAGAGGTCGAGGTGATTCGCGTCCACGCCCGAGTCAAGATCGCAGACCAGCTGCTTCTTGCCGCCCCGCGACTTGGTCCATGCCTCATTGGCCCGGATCTGCGGCAGGTACCACTGGTAGGCGAAGAAGGCGGCACCGCTCTGGTCGGTTCCCCGTGATTGCGCGAATGACGCCTTCCTCAAACTCCTTTGGGCGAGCGGAGGGAGCCACTGCACCCTCACGTCGGCATCGACCCCCTCCACGCCGGGCAGCGCCTTGAGGGAGGCCAGGCCCTGTGCCGAGAGTCCGCTCACGTCGTACACGTTGATTCCACCGTGGGTGCGCTCCACCTTGCCTCCCGCCTTCGCGATGGCGGCCCGGAGGTCCGTACTGCTGCCCTCCCGACCCACCACGACGTAACGGGACGTCCCCTGCCGCAGCGCGGACACGGCGCCAGCACCGGCGGGGACCGAATTCTCAATGGGTGCCTCGGCCGGCGCGACCGGGCCCTGATCGGCACAGGCGCCAAGGCCAAGCACGGCCAGGATCACGCTTGTACGCGCGCCACGAGCGGAAAGCAACATGAACGACCTCCGGATCACTGTTGTAGGACAGACGGATGTCAGGTTGGAACGGCCCCTTCGTCGCGCAAGCGCAAACGCGGTGAGGACGCCGGAAGGAAGTTGCCTCGACTCGTGTGCAATGTCGAGTGCAAGGGACCTGCCCGCCACGAATCAGCGGATGAAGTGCACCAGCCGCATCTGCAGGATATGCAGCCTGGACGTCAGCTGGACGTCCGCCCGCGTGTTCCACCGCGTCTCGAGCACGTAGATCCCTTCCACCGTCCACCAGCGGTCAAACCGGTAGCCGAGTCCCGCCCGGATCCGGGTGCGATCCCAGAAATGCCGGTTGCTCAGTTCGACCCCGACGGTCTTGAACCCCTCGATGTCGGCCAGGCCGTAGAGGAGCGTGCGAGACGCGAAGCTCGTCGGCGCAATGGCGACGCGCGCCTCCAGCCGCACCCGGATCCGGGTCGAGTAGTCCGTCCTGTCGCTGTTGACGAAGTCGACTCGGCGGAACTCGGCGACGTCGCGGTTCCGGAGCGACAGCCATGGCGTGGGACGCCAGGTGAGCCGAACACCCGGAACAACCCGGACCTCGTACGACACGAGTCCCTGCTGGTTGACGATGCCGATCAGCGGCACCAGCCCGAGGATATCGAGCCAGCTCGTGGCGACGTACTCGAAGCCGGGAGAGGCGCGCACCTGGTTCCAGCCTCGCGCACTGACCTCGGTAAACGCCGTCCAGCGCGGGTTGACCCGGTAGCGGAGGTCGACATCCCACCAGATCTCCCCGTTAGATTCAACGACCGATTGTGCCGCGAGCGGAACGGCGTGACCCACCTGCCACGCAATCAGGAGCGCGAGGATCCATCTGACACCCACGAACCGGCGATACCGGACGCTGGTCCTGTGCCTGGCAGCGGCCGCGAGCATCGCCACGCAGGCGGCGGCGCAGGAAGACGCGCCGCCACCGCCGCCGCGACAGCCTCGTCGGCGGTCCGCCTCCCAAGGCGACCCTGGCGCAACCTCGCGAGCGTGGTTGTGGGTGTGACCCGCCAGAATGAAATCGATGAAGGCAGCGGGTTTACCCTCGGCGTCGAGTACGAGCGTCGTCTCCACAAGTGGTACGGCGTCGGCGCCCTGGCGGAATGGACATTTGGAGGACCGCGCGACTTCGTGGTTGGTCCGGCGTTCACGCTGCACCCCACCGGACCGCTGCGCGTCGCGATGGCTGTTATCCGGCGATCTGGAGGGCAGTTCCTGGTCGATCCTCTACCGCATGGAGTTCTGCTACGAATTCAACGTGCTCGAGAACTGGGTCGTGGCACCATCATTCGCAGTCGACTTCGCCCGGGGCCGGCGCATTCTCTTCTTGGGTGCATCGCTCGGCCGCATCTTCGGCACCATCGCTCCGAAAAAACCCTAGCCAGCGACTCCCGCAACATACAAGCCAGCGCCGCGGGAGAAAAGGGGTCAGCGCACCGTTGCCCCGGCCGCCTCGCGCGCCGCACGGTCGTCGAGCATGAGCTGGTACGCCACGTAATACTTGAAGATGTTGCTCACGTACGTCACCGTCTCGCGACCGATGGTCTCTGCCGCCAGGATCTCGACGTTGTCGAACCAGACATCGGGATCCAGGCCGCGATTCGCGGCCTCACGACGCAGCCGCCGCATGCGGTTGGGGCCGGCATTGTAGGACGCGAAGGTGAGCAGCGATGCGGTTCACCATGTCCTGCGGCGCGGTCGGGAAATAGACCTCCATCGAGATGGTGCATGTACTTGATGCCCGCATGAATGTTGGGCTCGAGCTGCCGGATATCCCCCACGTTCATCTGCCGGCCCGTCGGCGGCATCACCTGCATCACGCCGATCGCGCCCACTGGACTCACCGCCGCCTGGTTGAGCCCTGACTCCTGGTACGCCAGCGCCATCATCATCGCGGTGCTCATCTCGTACTTCTCCGAGTATCGAGTGAAGAGCACCACCATCCGGTCGAAGTTCTGCTGCGCCGCGCCGGTCCGCACCGGCGTGATGAACCGGGTGCCCTGGGTGTAGCGGCGGATCAGTATGTTCCCGAACAGTGTTCCCTGCCGGTGCGTCCGCAGGAACGCATTCACCGACGTCTCCAGCTCGGGACTGCCCTTCCTGAATGCCCACGCCAGCGTCCCATCGTCCGAGACGAACGCATCCGGGTGCATCACGAGACCGGGCAGCACCCGGGCCCAGAGTCGCGCCTTGTACTGGTCCACGATGGTGGCCGGGAATGTCCCCGCATGCACCATCTCGAGGATGTCCTCGTCGGTGAGGACCTCGGGCACCGGGCGAAGGTCGATCGGTGGCTTGCCCTCAGCGACCAGTCGCTGGTTGACCACCTCAGCGTGCTCCCAGTAGTTCGATGAGCGACGCAGGTATACCTGTGCGGCCGGCCATCGCGTCGATGCTCGCGAGCGCCGGCCCACCGGTGCCGGTCACGACAATCTCCCGGATGCGCTGCGCCTCCGGGATCGAGAAGTCCACGATCGCCTGGCCCGCCGGCGTCACCTTGATCTGCGACACCGCCAGGTCACCCAGCCCATCGCGCACGCCGGTGAGCAACTGGTCACGCGGCACCGGGATGTACATCACCCGCACCCGTTTCACCCGAAGCCCCAGTCGCTGGTTCAGCTGCGTCTCGAACTCCTGCATCGCCTCGAAGGTCAGTCCGAAGCGGCTTCCCCGGTCGATGAGGAAGCTGGTCTGGGAGGGCGTTACCAGCACCCGGATGAATCGGCGCTTGATCATCCCGTCGAGATCGCCGGTCCACGGCACCCGGAATCCCACCGGCGACGCGCTGTCGGCAGCGGCGAAAACTGCCTCTGGAATAGCTGGCGGTGTCGACGGCGAGCGCTGAGTCGAGCGCGCGAAGCGTGTCGATGGCGAACGCCGAATCGCGCGCTGCCGTGGTATCGCGCACGACCACCTGGGCTCCCGCCTTGTCGGTCGGGGCACTGCACGCCAGCGTCACCAGGGTCAGGAACAACACCGACTCACGCCTCATGCTCCGCTCCTCTTGACTGGGATCGATGGGGGGTCAAGCTAGTCCACCAAACCGCACCGAACAACACGATGACGGACATTGGCACTCAGCTGCGCAATGCAGGACGGACCCTCGATCGCCCCAGCCCAGGCCCCCTCATGAAACCCGCGCGTCCCGTCGCAATGGTTGCCCTCGGCCTTGCATCACTGGGCCTGCTCGCCGCCTCTCAGCCGACCCGCGATCCCGCAGACGACCTTGCCGGGATCGTCGCCGCATTCCTCGACAAGGACTTCGAGACCAGCTGGGAAGGCCTCGAGAAGCTGCCCCTGATAAGGTGGGCTGCGTTGCCACCGACCTCGCTCAGGAATTGCCTCCCCGACGGTGGTTGCTACACTCGCCAGGGTGGGTTGACCATCGACGGACGAAGCATCGCCGTGGTTGCCACTGGAGCGCGCACCATCGTCACGACCGTCTACTTCAGGAACCCGTCGGCACCGTTGGGTGAGGCCGCAGTCGTGTCCTCACTGCAGAAGGCGGGGCTGGGTGCGACGCTGGCTCGATGCCCCGCCGGCAACACCGGGGCTGGCACCGACTGGTACGGCCTGACGGGCCCGAAACGCGACCCCGGTCATCTCGCGATCCAGACCAGCTGCAAGGGGAAGGCGTGCGAAGGCTTCGTGCTCACGCGCGGGGAAAAACTGCCGCCGCTCCAACCCAGCCAGCTCGCGCTCTACAGCGAGACGTGTGGGGCGGGCAGCGAGCGGAAGGTCGTCTCCACCAGCAAGCCGCCTGAGTTGCTGGCCGGCACTATCAAGGCGCTGATGCCGAGCTCCGCCGGGCCGGCGTCGTATGACTGGAAGACGATGGCAGGCCTGCCATCAGGAATCGAATGGAATCCCGGACCCAGGCCGGGCAACATGAGCTATCGCGGCGATCCCGGCCCGATGCTGCAGTCGGGGCAAGTGACCCTCGCCGGCCGTGAGTTCTCCGTCAGCGCCAGCGGAAGCGCAACCCAGGTCAGGACGATCTATCTCGAGGAAATGGGGACGCACCCCAAGGGTGAGCACATGCTCGGGGCACTCTACGAAAAGGGAATGACCGTGAAGCTGGAGCGCTGCGGTCCGGTCTACACCGAGTCGACCAACAACTGGTACAGCGCGACCACCAGCACCACGCGCCCGGTGATGATCCAGCAGTCCATTCGCTACGATGGGAACCTGGTGCAGGATAGCTACGCCGTGCGCCTGGATGGAACGCTCCCCGCTCGCGATCCTCGCGACCGCAATCCTGGAACGGGGGGCTGCTGATCGCGCAAACGAAACATCACCTTGCTCGCAAGCGTCCGGACGTGGTAGGTGATCGCATTTCCTTCGCAACCACGGATGTGCAATGAGATTTCCGGCGTATACGCTGGTGGCGGTGGCGCGACTCCTCCTGGCCTCCAGCGCACTGGCGCAGGGCACGGTACCGGCAAGCCTCACAGGTGCGCAGGCACCACCCGGGGGGTGGCACCTGTTCAGCCGGACCATCGAGCTGAAGGGTGAGCCTGGGCGCGAGTACCTGGCAATCGTTGGTGAACCAGATACCGTCGGCCTCGTGTGGTCTCCGGCGCTCGCGTTCACCGATGGTGACATCGAATTCGACGTCCGCGGCCGCGACATTCCGGGCCACAGCTTCGTGGGTATTGCGTTTCACATCGCCAGCGATACCAGCTTCGACGCCGTCTATCTCCGGCCATTCAATTTCCAGGCGGCTGACTCGGCGCGCCGGGCCCATGCGGTCCAGTTCGTGTCGTCCCCTGCGTACCCCTGGGACAGGCTGCGCACCGAGCAACCCGGCGTCTTCGAGAAGGCAGTGCCCGCATCGCTCGATCCCGGGGGATGGATCCATGTGCGGGTGCGGGTACGTGGGCCCGCCATCGACGTCTTCCTGGACCGCGCCGAGATCCCGGTGCTGTCAGTCGTCAATCCCTCGCCCCACCGCTCCGGTGGAGTGGGATATTTCGTCCATGGGACATCGGTCGGCGACTTCCGGAACCTGGTGATCCGCCCACCGGACTAGCCCAGGGCGCGCCGTTCACCTTACTGCATGATGCTGCGCGGGTTCACGCCCGTGGCGCGATGCGCCGGCAGGTAGGCGGCGACCGCCGCCACGAGCACCGTAAATGCAATCGAGCCGGCGATGACGCGGGGGTCCAGCGGACTGACCCGGAACAGGAGCGCCGCCATCAGCCTGGAAAGCGGGAGCGCGGCCGCGAGCCCGATGGCGACACCGACTGCGACCACCGTCATCGCCTGTCGCATGACCATGGCACCGATCGACTGTCGCTGCGCCCCCAGTGCCATCCTGATGCCGAACTCCCGCGCTCGCAGCTTGACGCCGTAGGAAAGAACGCCAAATAGCCCGAGTGCACTGAGTGCCAGCGCTATCGCGGCAAAGATGACCAGGATGCGCATGATGAAGAGCCGCTGCGCGGCGCCGGCGCCGACGACCTCATCGAGCAAGGCGGGTTGGTACATCACGAGGCGGGGATCTGCGGCAGAAAGGATCTCCCGGATCTTCGGCTGCAGGGACATCGGGGAGCCGGTCGTGGCGATCACCTGGGACAGCGGCCAGTTGCGGTCCCCGGCGAACTGGCGATGCGCATGGTAGACGTACATGTCTTCCGTGCCTTCGTTGGTCACCGCGACATCGCCCACCACGCCGATGACCTCACTCTCGCGACCACCGGTCCGCAGCCGCTGGCCCAGCGCACTCGTCCCCGGGAACAGTCGCGCGGCCAGGCTCTGGCTGATCACGACCCGATCGGGCGCGTGGCTGTCGTCGCCAGCGTCAAAAGTGCGCCCGGCCTTGACCGGGATTCCCACCGCGCGGAAGTAATCGCCCGATACCACCCGGTTCTGCGCTCCGCCGATCCCGTTCCGGTCATTATCACCGGTCAGCGGCCCGCTGAGTGCCCGGACTCCCCACTGGTGGTAAGCGCCGGTGGCCGGAAGCCTGGAGATGCCACCCGCCGCCTTTACGCCGGGCAAGGCCGCCACCTGTTCGGCGAATGACTCGAAGAAGTTGACGCGCGCCGTCGAGTCGTATTGGGACGCCGGAAGGTTGAGCTGGAAGGTCAGGACACCGTCGGTGTGCACACCGAGCTCGACGTGGGAGATCTTCTGGAACGAGGACAGCAGGAGGCCGGCACCCACGAGCAGCACGAACGCAATCGCCACCTGCGAGACGACCAGCCATTCGCGGGCACGGAGTGAACGAGCGCCGCTCGAGTTCGCGCGACTCTGGTCGCGCAGGGCGTCGCCCGGCTGGACCCGCGCCGCCCTGATCGCCGGGGTCAGCCCGAAGAGCACGGCGCACCCGCCGCTCAGCACCAGGGCGAACACCAGGAGCCACGGATTGAAGGAAAGGCCCCCAAGGCGCGGAATGTTCCCGGCACCCAGTGCCACGATCGCTTGCATGGCCAGTCGGGCGACGAGCAGGCCCGCCAGCGCTCCCGCCACGGCAAGTGTCAAGCTCTCGGCCAGCAACTGGCGCACGATCCGCATGCGTCCTGCACCGAGCGCCGACCGCACGGCAAACTCGCGGGTACGCTCTGATCCCCGCACGAGCATCAGGTTCGCCACGTTGACGCAGACCAGCAGCAGGACGAACCCGACCGCGCCGAGCATGATCTGGAGCGAGCGGCTGGTCGAGGCGCCGACGATGTCCTCCTTCAACGGATAGAAATGGGCCCGCTCATCCCTGGCAGAGGGATACTGTTCGGCGAGCCGGAGGGAGAGGCGGTCGAGTTCGTCCTGGGCCTGGGCGAGTGGCACGCCGGCGCGGACGCGCCCGATGAGCGACAGGTAGTGGTTGTTGGCTTCATTCGGGTCCCTGCCCTGCCGAAGGTCAATCGGCACCCAGGCGTCTACCGCGCCGACCACCGGGTCCGTGAAGCCCTTCGGCATCACACCCAGCACTTCGTAGCGCCGGCCGCTCATCAACAGGCTCTGGCCGATCGCCGCTGGGTCTCCGCGGAATTCGCGTTCCCAGAGGTCGTGACTCAGCACCACCATGGGTGCGCCATCGACGTTGTCCTCGATGCCCGTCCCGTATTCCCCGTCCACCTGGTATGCCCGCCCCAGTGTGGGGTGCACCCGGAGCACGTCGAAGTAGTTGGCACTCGTTGGGAGGGTGCGGATGCGCCGCGCCGCGTCGCCGGAGCCGATGTCCGCCCCGGTTTGATTGTACGTCAGGATGGCGGCGAGCCCCTCGAGTGAGGCGAGCTGCTCCCGGTACTCGATGTAATGGACTGGCGTGACGAAATTGTGTGCCCCGGGATTCTGGACGCCATGGCCGTAGACACGCACGAGCTGGCCGGGCTCCTGGAAGGGCAACGGCTTGAGCAGCACGGCGTCGACGGCACTGAAGACGGCTGTCGTGCCGCCGATGCCAAGCGCGAGAGTGAGGATGACGACCGCTGCGAACCCGGGGTTGCGGGCCAGGTTGCGGAGCGCGTAGGCAACATCGCTGATGGTGTCGTGCCGCAGGTCTGCCATCGTCACATTCCTCAGGTGATTTGAGGATAGGACAGGCGCGCGACAGGAATGGTTGCAAGAGGGGCAAGAAAAAAGCCCCCAGTTCGGGGGCATAGCAGGGGCGGGACTCGAACCCGCGACCCCGGCATTATGAGTGCCGTGCTCTAACCACCTGAGCTACCCTGCCAAGGGCAGGAAAACCTAATTCCGGACCCCCCGCCCTCCTAGCCCCCGAGCCAGGCGCGAAGCCGGGCCAGCCGGAGCTCCACCGGGTTCTTCGCCCAGTGCTCCCGGAGCACCCGCACCGCTTCCGCCGGCACCGACGTGATCAGGTTGTCCACGCCCATCCCCGCCAGCGCCACCATCTGCGTCGTGTCGTTCACCGTCCAGGCAAACACCTGCCGACCTCGCCGGTGTGCCTGCAGCAGGAATGTCGGGTCGATCAGCCGCTGGCTCACCGCGTAGAAGTCCACATCCAGCCGTTCCGGGTTCCGCACTGGCAGGGGGATGAGGTACCCCGCGCGGATTCGAGGCGCCAGCCGGCGCACTTCCTGGATGCCCTCGTAACTGAGCGACTGGATGACCACGTCATCCGACATTCCGCGCGCGCGCACCGCCTGCACCACCCGCTCCGCCAGCCGCTGCGCACCGGGAAAATACTTGAGCTCGATGTTGAGGTGCGCCTTCCCGTCCACCGCCTCCAGCGCCTCGTCGAGCGTCGGGATCCGCTCGCCGGTGAAGCTGGCGTTGAAGCGCGAACCGATCTCCGCCTCCTTCACCTCGGCCAGCGTCATCTCGGTGACGCGACGCGGCACGCCCGCCACGCGGGCAAGATCGGCGTCGTGCACCAGGACCAGGCCCCCGTCCACCGTCTCCTGCACGTCGACCTCGACGTAGTCGGCGCCGTCGAGAATGGCCTGGCGGATGGAGCTCAGCGAATTCTCCGGCGCCACCTTCGAGCTGCCCCGGTGCGCGGTGACCTGGACCGGCAGGCTCTTCACCAGTCCATCACTGAGGCGCCAGGCATTGACCGCGCCGACGGCGAAGAGGATGGCAGATGCGAAGAGGGCAATGCGCGTCGCCTGGTCATTCCGCAGGACGTCCGGCAGCGCCGCAATGCCCTGGAGCGTCCCGGTGAGCTCCGGCCTTGATCCTGCACGAAGGGCATCCCACGCGGTGGCAAACAGCGTGGCATCGGTAACCGCCATGGCGCCGCCGATCAGCGCATGCAACCCCGCGGCAATGGCGACCATGCCGACCACGACGATCACCCCCAGCCGGGCCACACCTTGCCCAAGCACCATGAGGCCAACCTGGTGCACCACCCAGGCGACGGCAGACGAGAAGAGCGCGCCTGTCCCCAGGATCAGCACCCAGTAGAGCGCCAGCCTGAACCACACCGGATGCACGATCAGTGCACTCTTCCGGAGCGCCTCGCTTGCAGGCAGTCCCTCCAGCGCAGTCAGCGGCACCGACATGCGCCAGTGGAGCACCCAGTACGCCAGCGTGATCGCGGTCGCGAGCGCCAGGACGGCGAGCACGGCCGCCGCCGCGATGGCGGCTGGGGGCTTGAGGTCGAGGTAGTAGTGGATGTCGCGATTGCGGAGGAACTTCCACGCGAGAAACCCCGCCAGCATGAGCAGCGGCAGGATGATCAGCAGCACGCGCCAGAGCAGCGCCACCGCGAGACGAAGCAGCGCGAACATGCTGGCGCCGACCAGGTGGTAGGCGTCAGTGACCGACACCTTCACGCCGTGCAGGTGCCCGACGGCGATCGCCGCGAGACCGGTCTGCTCCATCAGGTACAGCGTGAGGAGCACCGACCCGGTCAGTCCGATGGTGATGATTCCGCGTGGCGACAGCGCGAACCGCACCAGGTCGGTGCTGTCGATGACCGGACGACCGGTAAGGGTTCGGCCGGCCATGGCGAGCACCGGCAGGAGGAGCGCCGCCTGCGTAAGCCGGAAGAGGAGCGCGAAGGCGGCGAGTGGCAGTGCCCTGGTCTTTACCACGCCAAGGGCCGCCGCGAGCAGTTCGCTCATGGGCTGCGCTTGGGTGCGCTCTCCTCTGCGGGCAGCAAGCGGTAGAGGTGCTCGCCCTTTCGGATCATGCCGAAGCTCTCGCGCGCGACCCGTTCCTGCACCCGCCGGTCCTTCCGCAATGCCTGCGCCACCTTCGTGAGCGAATCCACCGTCTGCTGCAGCTCAGACACGCGCACCTGCTCTTCCCGCTCGAGCCGCCGGATCTTGATCCAGTCGAGGGTGTTGTACTCGCCCCCCAGCAGCAGGAACAGGAACCCGCCCGCCCCGACCGCCCACGCCAGCCGGCGGCTCGTCCCGTTGGCCGGTTTCGCCGGACCGCTCACAGGTGGTACAGGTCCCGCCCCGGATAGTGGGCGAGCTCACCCAGCTCCTCGGCGATGCGGAGCAGCTGGTTGTACTTGGCCACGCGATCGGTGCGGCTCGCGCTGCCGGTCTTGATCTGCCCGGCGCCGGTCGCCACGGCGAGGTCGGCGATGAAGGTGTCTTCCGTCTCGCCCGAGCGGTGCGAGATGATCGCGCCGTACTTGTTGCCCTTGGCCAGCTCGATGCACTGCAGCGTCTCGGTGAGCGTGCCGATCTGGTTCACCTTGACCAGGATCGCGTTGGCCACGCCCGACTCGATGCCCCGCCCAGCCGGTCCACGTTGGTGCAGAAGAGGTCGTCGCCCACCAGCTGCACCCGCTCATCCAGGCGTTCCGGTGAGGAGCGCCCAGCCGTCCCAGTCGTCCTCGGCGAGGCCGTCCTCGATCGAGACGATCGGATAGCGGTCGCACCACTTCGCGTAGAGCTCGACCATGTCCGCGGCGGGGCGGCGGCTGCCGTCGCCCTTCTTGAAGACGTACTCGCCGTCCTGGTAGAGCTCCGAGGCCGCGACGTCGAGCGCGATCGCCGATGTCCTGCCCCGGCTCGTAGCCCGCCGCCTGGATCGCCTGCATCACCACGTCGAGCGCCGCCTCGTTGGAGGGCAGCATCGGCGCGAACCCGCCCTCGTCGCCCACGGCGGTGGACAGGCCTCATCTTGGTCAGCACCTTCTTGAGCGCGTGGAACACCTCGACGCCCATCCGCAGGCCGTCGCCGAAGGTGTCGGCGCCGATCGGCACGACCATGAACTCCTGGGCGTCGACGTTGTTCGACGCGTGCGCGCCGCCATTGAGGATGTTCATCATCGGCACCGGCAGCACGCGCGCCATCGGGCCGCCGAGGTACCGGTAGAGCGGCAGTCCGCAATCCTGCGGCGGCCGCGCGGGCCACCGCGAGCGACACCGCGAGCATGGCATTGGCGCCGAGCTTGCTCTTGTTGGGCGTGCCGTCGAGCATCCATCATCTCGGCGTCGACCACGATCTGCTCCGTCGGCATCGAGCCCCTCGAGCCGCGGGCCGATGCACCTCGTTGACGTTCTGGACCGCCTCAGGACGCCCTTGCCGCCGTAGCGGCCCGCGTCACCGTCGCGCAGCTCGACCGCCTCGTGCTCGCCGGTCGAGGCGCCGCTCGGCACCGCCGCGCGCCCCTGCGCGCCGCTCGAGAGGACGACTTCGGCCTCGACGGTGGGATTGCCGCGGCTGTCGAGGATTTCGCGGCCATGCACTTCGATGATCGTGGACATCCGGATCCAGTGAAAAAGGTGATGGGCTAACGTAACTGGGAAACGGCCAGCGCGCTCATGGCCTGCCAGCAACGGTCCCGCAGGGCATCACGCTGCTCATAGGTCATTCCCGCCGTCGGAATTGGCTCGCCGATCCGCACCTCGACCGTCCCCGGACGCGGCACGAAGCCACCCCGGGGCATCAGGGCGCGGGCTCCCGCGATGTACACCGGCACGCATGGGGCCTGGAGGCTGATCGCCAGCACGAACGCCCCCTTCTTGAACGGCTGGAGGGAGCCGTCCCGGCTCCGGGTTCCCTCCACGAAGACCGCCGCCGATACGCCATCACGCAGCACCTGCGCAGCCTCGGCGAACGAGTCCATCGCGGCATCACGGTTGGTGCGATCGATCGGGATCTGTCCGGTGATCCGCAGCGCCGTGCCGAAGAATGGCACCCGGAACAGTGACCGCTTGGCGACGAACCGCACCGAACCGGGCACCGCACCAATCAACGCCCCGGGATCCACGAACGAGGAATGGTTGGCACAGTAGACGCAGGTGCCCACCCCATCGAGGTGTTCGCGCCCACGCACCCGGACCTCGATCTGCGCCGACGCGAGCAGGTCGCTCGCCCACTGCGCGCGGTATCTGTTCATAGATGCTGCCCGGGCCCGGACGGCACCCGCCTGAGCCACGCGACGACGAGGCGAAGGGTGCTCCAGACCGTGCGTGCCACGAGTCGCGACGGTAAAGACGAGGCTGCGGATCATCGAAAGTGATCGTAGCCCGCGATCGAGACCTCCGCGCCATCGAGGTGCAGCCTGACACCCTCCCCCGCCTGCACGCTGCCGATGAGGGTGAATGGTACTCCCACCTCGGTGGCGCCACGCTTGAGCTTTGCCGCGACCCGCGGCGGCAAGCGTCGCGAGCAGTTCATAGTCCTCGCCACCTTCCGCCGGCGAACGCCGCCGCTGACACGTTGAGCGCCGACGCCGCTTCGGAGACCCCGGCACCGATCGGCAGCTTCGCGAGATCGATGTCGAGCGCCACACCCGACGCCGCAGCGAGGTGACGCGCATCACCGGCGAGGCCATCGCTCAGGTCGAGCATCGCCGTGGCGCCCACGTCCGCCAGGAACCGGCCCGCGGCAATGCGCGGCAGCGGGCGCGCGAAGGCGATCCGCGTCGTGGGACGCGGTTCGCGACCGGAATCCCAGGCGGTGAGCGCGGCCCGCGCGCTTCCCGAGCGTTCCGGTCACCCAGATCCCGTCTCCCGGCCTGGCGCCGCGACGCGTCACCGCGCGTGGCGCGCGACCCACCACCGTCACCGTCAGCGAGAGCGACGTCCCCCGCGTCAGGTCGCCGCCCAGCACCTTGCCGCCCACCTCGCTCACGCACGCGCCGATGCCGCTCATCATCGCCGTGACCATTGCGTCGGTGATGTCGCCCGGCAGCGTCAGCGCCGCGAGCAGGCCGATCACCTCGGCGCCCTCGGCGGCGAGGTCGGAAAGCGCCGATGCGGCGGCACGCCAGCCGATCTCATCGGGCGTGAGCCAGTCGCGCCGGAAGTGCGTGCCCTCGAGGCTCGTGTCGGTGCTCAGCGCCAGCATGTCCCCGTTGTCGAAGGGGATCAGCGCGCAATCGTCGCCCAGGGCCGAGGCCTTGCCGCCCAGCGCCGCCTCGATGGCGCGGATGCGCTCGAACTCGCGACCGGGTCCAAGGGGGAGGTGGGTCATGGCAGGATCGCGTCGATGCGCCAGCGTACCAGCCCGCGATCGGTCGCTTCCCAGAGGTAGCCATCCTCCACGGTGAGGTCGCGAATCAACCCGGGATGCTCGGCTCCGAGCAGCGGTCGCTGGGGCGGCGTGCGCAGCCCCGCATAGCCCAGGCCGCGGTCGCCCGCAATGAAGAAACCGTCATCGAACAGGGTGAACACGCGCAGTCGGCCGAGTATCGGCGAGAGAATCGGCCCCAGCGTCCACTCATCGGTACCCGGCATGCGCCAGAGGAGCTGGTCGATCGTGAGTGCCACCAGCGTGTCGCCCAGCCAGGCTATGGCCACCACCGGTGCACGCAACGAGGCGGAACTGGCCAGCCCCGGTGTGCGCCCCGGTCGTTTCGCCTCCGGCGGCAACAGCAGCAGCCCGTTGGGAGTGCCGATCCAGATGCTGTCGCCCTCCGTCTCCAGCGCGAGCACCGGCTCCAGGAACTCCGGTGCGAGGCGAACGACGTTCAACGAGTCGGTAATGCGCGACAGGCCTCGTGCGGTGCCGACCAGCACCGTCCCTCGTCCGCCCGATCACCATGTTGGTGCGGGGGTCGGGCATCGAACTCCCCGCGCCGAAGAACCGCGTGCGGCCCGATGCGACCTCCAGCTGGGTCACGCCGACGTCAGTGGCCAGGAAGAGGCTGCGATTCATCCCGGTCATGCGGCGCACCTGGCTATACCCGAGGCCCAGCGTGGCTCCGCCGGCCAGGGTCTTCGAGGTGACTAGGTCGCTCGAGAGGAATGTCACCGCCGCATCAGACAGCTCGGTACGATCGGTGGCGACCCAGATACCGCCGGGCGACGAGTACAGGGCGCCGACCCGGTCCCCGGAGAGCCCGAACGCCTGTCGCTCCGGCGCTGCATCGCCCGGGCGGATGAACAGCAGTCCCGATCCCGAAGTACCGAGGTACCATCCGATCCTGTCGGGGGACGGCGCTGCGCAGGTAAAGGTCGTGGCGCGACCCCGGGCGTCACGCAGGGCGAGGACGGAGTTCGAGCGGAGGGACGGGTTGGCATCGATGGCCTGCTGCACCGTCGACGGGCGGAGCGGGCGCGCAGGTGCGCTCGATGGGGTCGAGACCGGCGATCCGCTCGTCACCCGGAACCACCCGGCGCTCGTGTTGATGCGAAGGCCGCCCGCGGGGTCGGCCTCGTCGATGGCGATCGAGCGCACGTTGCCCGACACGGTGCCGCCGGACCACAGCTGGAGTTCCGGCTGCAGGTTGAGCCAGCTGTTCGCCGTCACCATCCAGAGCGACTGGTCGATGGGATCGACCTGCGCCAGCAGCACGCGCTCCAGCGGCGTATTGCCAGGAGGATTGAACGGTCCCTCCCACCGCTGCTCGAGCGGGCGATTGATCAGCACCCCGGTGCTGCCAACGACGTAGAGCCGGTCGATCCCCGACGCGACCGCGCGGACGACACTGAAGTCGCCAATAACGACGCGATCAGCGGGAGGCCAGTCGCGCGCGCGTTGCGCCTGAAGAGCAGGTGGCGCGGCCGCCAGCACGGCGAGCAGCGCGAACGCTCGACACCTCACACGAGTCTCGGCTTGGGCAGGCGCAGCAGCACCGGCGATTCTGCCGTGCTGCCGGTGCGGAGCATCACGTCCCACTCGCGCCACAAGTCGGGCAAGGCTCCGATCACGTCCATGGGCCTCATTCCGCGGGCGGTGACACGGCGCGCCGCAAGATCGGCGGCTCGCCCCAGTGCCTGGGCCGCCACCGCAGCCGCTACCTCGGTCTCGATGTCGCGAGCGAGCAGCGCGCCGAGAATGCCGCTGAGGACATCGCCGCTTCCGCCGGTGGCGAGGCCAGGGTTCCCCGCCGCCACGGTAAGCGGCGGGCGGCCACTGCGCGCAATCGCCGTGGGAACCCCTTTCAGCAGCATGGTGGCGCCGCACTGCTCCGCCGCATGCTCTGCAGCGCCCCAGGGATCCATGTCCCGCTCCGACGCCAGTGCCGGGAACAGCGTGCGGAACTCGCCCGCATGGGGCGTGAGCACGATGCCCCTCTGCGCGGCGAGGCGTACCAGGTCCGGCACCCTGCCCTGCAACGCGACGAGCGCATCGGCATCGATCACCGCGCGCTTCGCCAGCGCGAGACAGGCAAGCACGAACGCCGCCTTGCCCTCGCCGCGACCGAGGCCTGGCCCGATCACCACCGCATGGGCACGCTCCAGCAGCCCCTTCAGCTCGTCGCCCACATCACCGGACAAGGGGTGCATGAGCGTCTGCAGGTCGGGCTCCGCGGCACGAATGGCAGCGATCGTGTCCGCTCCCGACACCACGTGCACCAGTCCGGCACCGGCAGCGAACGCCGCGCGCCCCGCGAGTCGCGCCGCGCCACTCATTCCAGCATCACCACCGAGCACCACGACACGGCCGCGCTCGCCCTTGTGGTCGGAGGCGTGCAGCGCGGGCAAACGCGCCGCGGCAAAGGCATCGGTGACAAAGAGTGGCGGCCCCGCCTCGGCCGGTGGATGTCCGATGTCCGCCACCACCAGGTCACCCACCTCGTCGCGCGCCAGCAGGTGGCCGCGCCGGAACCCGCCGAAGGTCACCGTCACGTCGGCGCGGGTGATGCCGTGTACCACGCCGGTGCCAAGGTCGAGCCCGGTTGGTCCGTCAATGGCGAGCACGGCAAGGTTGAGGTCCAGCAGGCGCTCGAGCAATGCCGCGGCAGCGGCTCGCGGCGCGCCACTGGCGCCCGTACCGAGGATGGCATCGACCACGAGTCCCAGCGTGGGCCACGGTCCGTCGGGAGCGACTTCGCGCACGCCCTCCGCGCGCGCGAGCGCGGCAACGCGGGCAGTGAGCGGCGCCGGTTCACCCGTGAGCGACGCCACCCAGACCGGCACATCCAGCCGGTGCAGCGCGCGCGCCAGCACCCAGCCGTCACCACCATTGTGCCCGGTGCCGGCCGCGACCAGCACGCCCTGCCTTGCCGCGTGGGGGAACTCGCGCAGCAGCACCGCCGCCGCCGCGCGCCCCGCCGATTCCATGAGTGTGCCAAGCGCGATGCCGGCCCGCTCGGCGCGGGCATCCCAGGCAGCGGACTGAGAAGGGGACAAGACCGGAAGCAAGGGCATTGAGAGGATGGTGAAGGGTGAGGGGTGAGGGCGTCGATCCGATCGCCCCCTTACCCCTCACCCCTCACCTCACTTGTGACTCTGGCCTATTACGCGGCCAAACGAAATTTCCCCGTTGTCGATGCGGAGGTTGAATCCGCAATCGGGGTTGGTGCAGACCCAGGCTTTGTAGGTAATCGGCGCGCCGTCGCGGCCGTAGTCGGAGAGGGGAATCAGCGATCCTGCGTTGCACTTGAGGCACTCGGGCCAGTCACGTGTGTCCATGGGTCCCTCCGATCCTGCCGTGCCTGAGAACTTCACGTCCTCACGTCCTCACGTCCTGGTCTTCACACCCTCCCACGCATACGATTCATCGAACGCCGACTCGAACTCGAAGACGTCGCGAAAGTCCTCCTCGCTGTCGCCGGGAAGTGTCACCAGCAAGCCGATCTCGACCAGGGTATAGACGATCCGGCCGAAGTCCTCGGTGCGGGTTAGGCCCCAGTGCGCCAGGACCGGGCGGGCCAGCAGCCCGAAGCGCTCCCGCGCCAGGTCGCGGCACGCCCAGGCGAGCTCGGGGCCGCTGATGTGCCGCCGCACCGCGAGGCGCGACTGCACGAACTCGATGCTTGCCAGCACAAACAGGTAGCCGCGCTCGTCGAAGGCCCCACCCTTCGCCCGGATCCGGGCGAGGATGTCGTCGGCGAACTGCAGCTCGGTCATCGGGTCGCCCGTCTATGCCGTCTGCAGCACGCGGTGGCGGCTCGCCACCGGCGGGTACAGCGGGAACGACTTGGTCATCTCACGCACTTCGCCGGCGATGCGGGCGAGGGTGTCATCGTCCCGCTGTGTCAGCGCCTGGTCGATGAGGTCCGCGATGCGCCGCATTTCGGCGGTGCCCATGCCGCGGGTGGTGAGCGCCGGTGTGCCGAGGCGAATGCCGCTGGTGACGAACGGCGACTGCGGATCATCGGGGATGGTGTTCTTGTTCACCGTGATATCTGCCTTGCCCAGCAGCTTCTCCGCTTCCTTGCCGGTCAGGCCCTTGGGACGGAGATCCACCAGCATGAGGTGCGTGTCGGTTCCACCGGAGACGATCGCAAACCCGCGCTCCACCAGTGAATCGGCGAGCACCTTCGCGTTGTCGATGACCTGTCGCGAATAGTCGCGGAAGTCCTCGGTGAGCGCCTCGCCGAACGCCACTGCCTTGGCGGCGATGACATGCTCGAGCGGACCGCCCTGTGTACCCGGGAATACCGACTTGTCGATGTCCTTGGCGAGCTCGGCGATCGACAGGATGAGCCCGGCCCGCGGGCCGCGCAGCGTCTTGTGCGTGGTGCTGGTGACGACGTGCGCATGCGGCACCGGCGACGGATACAGGCCCGACGCGACGAGCCCGGCGAAATGGGCCATGTCCACCAGGAACTTGGCACCGATCTCGTCGGCAATGGAGCGGAAGGCGGCAAAGTCGATGATACGGGCGTAGGCGCTGCCGCCAGCCACGAGCAGCGTGGGCCGCTCGCGCAGCGCCAGGTCACGGAGCTGGTCGTAGTCGATGCGACCCGTGGAGGGATCGACCCCGTAGTGCACCGCCTGCCAGATACGCCCGCTGTGGTTGACCGCCGCGCCATGCGACAGGTGCCCGCCATGCGGCAGCGACATGCCCATCAGCTTGCCGCCCGGCGGCAGGAGCACCATGAACGCCGCGAAGTTCGCCTGGGCGCCGGAGTGCGGCTGCACGTTGGCATGCGCCGCCCCGAAGAGCTGCTTCAGCCGGTCGATGGCGAGCTGCTCGACCTGGTCCACCACCTCACAACCGCCGTAGTACCGCTTCCCCGGGTACCCCTCGGCGTACTTGTTGGTGAGTGGCGTGCCCATGGCGTCGATGACTGCGCGGCTCGCGAAGTTTTCGCTCGCGATGAGCTCGAGGCCGTGCTGCTGCCGGCGCAGCTCCTTGTCGATGAGGCGCGCGACGACGGGATCGGCGTCACGGAGTGGGGCGTTGTGGTCAAGCATTCGACTTGGGCTCCTGTTCGATCTTCGCGACGCGCCGGGCGTGACGGCCTCCCTCGAAGGGAGTCTTGAGCCACGCGCGGAGAATGGACACTCCCTCTTGCTCGTTGACGAATCGTGCCGGCAGCACGAGAACATTAGCGTCATTGTGCGACCGGGCGAGTTCCGCCACTTCGGCCGACCAGGCCACCGCCGCGCGCACACCCGGATGCCGGTTCGCCGCGTAGGCCATGCCAAGCCCGGTACCGCACAACAGGATTCCGCGAGTCACTTCCCCGTGCTCAACCTGGGAAGCGACTGCGTGCGCAAAGTCTGGATAGTCGGTGGACTCGGTGGAGTATGTCCCGAGGTCGTCGGGTTCATACCCCTCGGCGCGGAGTTCGCTGATCAGTTCCTGCTTGAGCGCGAACCCGGCATGGTCCGAGCCTATCGGAATGCGTTCGGCCATGGACCAATGTATGGGAGGCGGTAGGAAGCGTAAAGGCACTACCGCCCGTGCCTGCATCCTTCTACCGTCGGCGAACCTCCCGCAGCGCCCTCACGGCGTTCAACCGCTCCTCTGCCAGCCGGTCGGCCGCCTCGGCGGTCGTGAGCTTCTCCCGCTGCGCCACTTCCACCACGCGCTGCACCGTGTCGTAGATCTCGGCCGCCTTCTGCAGCGCCCGCTCTTCCGACCAGCCCTCGATCTCCCGGCAGATGTTGATGACGCCACCGCCGTTGGCCACGTAATCTGGTGCGTAGAAGATGCCGCGCTTCTCCACCGCCGCCGCATGCCGCGGCTCGGCCAGCTGGTTGTTGGCCCCACCGCACACGATCTCGACCTTCAGCCGCGGGATCGTCTGGTCGTTGAGCGTCGCTCCGAGCGCGCAGGGAGCGTAGATCTCCGCCGCCGCATCGTAGATCGCGTCCGGCGCAACGGCTGCGGCGCCGAACTCGGTGACGAAGCGCTGCACCTTGGCATCGTCGATGTCGGCAACGAGGAGCTTCGCCCCTTCCTCGTGCAGGTGGCGCGCGAGATGCTGCGCCACCTTGCCCGCTCCCTGCACCGCCACCCGCCGGCCCGCGAGGCTGTCCTTGCCCCAGCGCACCTTCGCTGCCGCCTTCATTGCCATGTAGACGCCATACCCCGTCACCGGCGACGGGTCGCCCGAACGCCCCGGCAGACCCGCCACATGCTCGGTCTCCAGGTGAATGATCTCCATGTCGGAGGAACTGGTGCCGACGTCCGCCGCGGTGATGTAGCGACCGCCCAGCGTGTCGACGTACCGACCATGCGCCCTGAAGCAGGCTTCACGGTCGCGCCTCGCGGGATCGCCGATGATGACCGACTTGCCGCCGCCCAGTGGTAGTCCCGCCACCGCCGACTTGTAGGTCATGCCGCGCGCGAGGCGCAGCGCATCCACCAGTGCATCCTCGAGCTTGTCGTAGTTCCAGAGCCGGGTGCCGCCGAGCGCCGGCCCAAGCGTCGTGTCGTGGATGGCCACGATCCCGACGTAGTTCGCGCCGGGATCCTGGGAAATGACGAGTTGCTCGTGGGCGAACTCGTTGAGAAGATCGAAGGAAGCCATGTGTTGGTCGTCAGTCGTCAGTCGTGAGTCGTCAGAAAGTGGTCACTCGTCAGTCACCTGGCGCGGCTGTCGACTCACTGCCGACTGCCGACTGCCGACTGATAGCCATAGAATCCTCTTCCACTCTTCTTGCCCAGGTCCCCCGCGGCCACCATGCGCCTCAGCAGCGGACAGGGGCGGTACTTGTCGTCGCCCAGCCCGCGATGCAGCACCTCGAGAATGGCCAGGCACACGTCGAGCCCGATGAAGTCTGCCAGGGCAAGCGGACCCATCGGGTGCGCCATTCCCAGCTTCATGACGGTGTCGATTGCTTCCGGGGTCGCCACGCCTTCCATGACGCAGAAGATCGCCTCGTTGATCATCGGCATCAGCACCCGGTTGGCCACGAACCCCGGGTAGTCGTTCACCTCCACGGGCGTCTTGCCCAGCGCGCGCGCCAGTTCCATGACCGCGGTCGTCGTCGCGTCACTCGTGGCGTGGCCGCGGATCACCTCGACCAGTTCCATCATCGGTACGGGGTTCATGAAGTGCATCCCCACCACCTTGTCGGCCCGCCCCGTCTTCGCCGCCAGTTCCGTGATCGAGATCGAGCTGGTGTTGGACGCGAGGATCGCATCGGGCCCGAGCGCCCGGTCCAGCGCCTGGAACACGGCGAACTTGACCTGCGGGTTCTCGCTCACCGCTTCCACCGCGATGTCCGCACCGGCGGCCGCCTGTGCGTCTCCCGCCGTGCGAATACGGGCGAGCGACTGCTCCACCGCCTCCGGCGGAATCGTGCCCTTCTTCGCCTGACGCTCCAGGTTCGCGCGAATGGTCTTGAGCGCCTTCTCCAGCGCGGCAGGCGCCGCGTCGATCAGCGTCACCGACCAGCCGTTCAGCGCGAAGACATGCGCGATGCCATTGCCCATCGTGCCGCCGCCCACGACTGCAGCCTGCTTCATGCCGCCACGTCCTTTCTCACGAAGCGCGCCAGCGCCACACAGCCGATGCAGAGCACGATGGTAGCGGCGACCCCGCCCTCCGGCCCGAAGCTGCCGCCAGTGAGCCAGGAGATCGTGCCCGGGTCGAAATTGATCAGGGGAATGCGGAACGGGAGGCCACTCACCGGCGCGTCCAGCGCGGCAAGCATGGCATTCCATCCGAGATGTGCGCCCCACGCCGTCCAGATCCCGCCCGGTGCAAAGAACGCCAGGCCGAGGAACACGCCTGCCAGCGCGACGTTACCGATCGCGAGCGGGGTGACCTCCGGATTGAGGCCATGCGCGATGCCGAAGACCACAGCCATGATGAGGATGGCCCTGCCCCGGCCGAACGCCGACGCCAGCAGCACCAGTGGCAGTCCCCGGAAGATCAGTTCCTCCGCCAGGGCCGCCGGTGCCAGCACGGCCGACGTGAGCCCGACGCTGCGCAGGTAGTCGATGACGCCGCCGGTGTCTGGCAGCCACCGCGCGCCGCCGGCACCAGCCGCAATGAGCAGCGAGCCGAGTGCGAGGATGGCAGCACCCCCCAGGCCCGACGCGAAGCCACGCGCTTGTCCCGTCGGCACCCATCCGAGCTCGGCTGGCGTCAGCCGGAGGATCCGGTGACCAATGAGCCATGTGAGCAGCGCAAATACGGACACGAGCACGACGCTCTGGAGCAGCAGTCCCGTCGGGCCACCGCCAACCGCCGCCGGGTTCGGTGCCGCCGAGAAGCGGAGGTACAGCATGAACGGCGTCGCGACCAGGAGCAGCCCGGCGCCGAGATAGAGGATGACCCAGCCGACCGCCCGGAGTTTCGGGCGCCACTCGATCAAGAGAGCTCCACGCTCAGCGCCACGGCATTGCCGCCGCCGAGACAGAGTGTCGCGAGGCCGGTCTTCGCCTTCCGGGCCTGCATGCCATAGAGGAGGGTTGTCAGCACGCGCGCGCCGCTCGCGCCGATCGGGTGACCCAGGGCAATCGCCCCACCACTGACGTTGACTCGATTCCAGTCCCAGCCGAGCGCGCGACCGTTGGCCAGCGCCTGCACGGCGAACGCCTCGTTCGCCTCGATCAGGTCGTAGGCGTCGATCGTGGTACCGGCCTTCTTCATCAGGTTCTGCACCGCCAGGATCGGCGCGAAGAACAGGTCCTTTGGCTCACCGCCGCCGGTCGCGTACGCCGTGATCCTCGCGAGCGGCGTGAGCCCGTGCGCCTTGGCGAAGGCCAGGCTCGTCACCACGAGTGCGCTGGCACCATCGTTCAGGCCCGGTGCGTTGCCGGCCGTCACTGTGCCCTCCTTCACGAACGCCGGCTTGAGCTTGGCGAGCGCCTCGAGGCTCGTGTCCTTCCGCGGGCTCTCATCCTTGCTCACCAAAGTCGGGCCGCCTCGGCCTGGAATTTCAACCGTCACGATTTCGCGGTCGAACGCCCCCGCTTCCTGTGCCGCAACCGCCTTGCGATGGCTCTGGAAGGCGAACTCGTCCTGGTCCTTCCGGCTGATGCCCGCCTTGGTCGCGGTGTACTCGGCGTACTCGCCCATATGGTTGTTGCCGAAGGAGTCCCATAAGCCGTCGTGGATCATCCCGTCGACCATCGTCTGGTTGCCGGCCTTGATACCGCTTCGCATCCCATACACATAGTGGGGCGCTGTCGACATCGATTCCTGCCCGCCCGCGATCACGCACGCGTTGTCCCCGGCCTTGATCGACTGGGCCGCGAGCATCACCGCCTTGAGGCCCGAGCCGCACACCTTGTTGATCGTGAGGGCCGGTACCGTGCCGGGAACACCCGCCCCGATGGCTGCCTGACGGCCCGGCGCCTGTCCCGTACCTCCCTGGACAACATGGCCCATGATGACCTCGTCGATCAGCGCGGTGTCGACGCCGGCGCGGCGGACCGCCTCACGGATGGCGATGGCACCCAGCTGAGGGGCCTTAAGTGCTTCCAGGCCGCCAAGATACTTGCCAATCGGAGTACGGCAGGCGGCAACGATGACCGGCGTGGTGGCATCAGGCACGGGACTCTCGCGAGATAGGTTACGGGCGCGAAGATAGACGGCTTGGTGGGCGGCAGGAAGTCAGGCGACAGGAGGTCAAGCAGCAGGCAGTCGGGAACGAATCAGGTTCGGTGGCCGTATGGGAGCGATGCCTCTTCCTCCTGCGCTGCTTGCCGCTTGCCGCTTGCCGGTTGTTGCCTGTCGCCTGCTGCCTGCCGCCCTGTTGCTGGTACTCACTCCAGCTCGATCTGCAGTCACCGCAATAACCGATGTCTCCGTACTCACCATGGACCAACCCGGCCTGCTGGAACACCAGACCGTCATCGCGGCCGATGGGCGCGTGGTGGCCATTGGTCCCGCGGCTTCCACCCGGCTCCCTTCAGGAACCCGAATCGTCGACGGACGTGGCAAGACGCTCATGCCGGGGCTCATCGATGCCCACGTGCACCTGCGCGCCGCTGACCTGCCTGCCTATCTCGCGAGCGGCATCCTTACCGTGCGCAACATGTGGGGCCACGACGGCATCATCCGGATGCAATCAGACATCGCGGCTGGTCGACTCACCGGTCCAACGATCTACTCCCTGTCGCCCGGGCTCGATGCATCGCCGGCCTCGTGGCCCTTCACCCAGTTCGTCAATGATCCGACGCGCGCTGACAGTGTCGTTGCGGTGCAGCAGGCTGCGGGCTGGACCACACTCAAGATCTACTGGCGCCTCTCTGCGGCATCATTCGATTCCATCGTGGCCGCCGCTCGTCGGCGCCATCTCCGCTATGCAGGCCACGTTCCTGCCGCGGTACCGATCCAGCACGCACTCGCAGTGGGCATGGAATCGATCGAGCACTACACCGGATACGACCGTGCCGTGAGCCAGGGTGGCAATGGAGGCACCTTCGGCTGGGCCGACGCCGACACGACGCGCTTCGCCGCGCTGGTCGATGCCACCGTGACATCGGGGACCTGGAACTGTCCCACCATGGCGATCAATGTGCTGCTCGCCTCGAGGCAGGGGCCCGAAGCCGAACGGCGCGTAGCGCAGAATCGGCGCGCGTTCACGAAAGCCCTGCGCGAGCATGGCGCGCTGCTCGTGGCCGGCACCGACGCTGGCATCAACCTCACGGCGCCTGGCACATCAATGCTGGACGAACTGAGGGAGTTTGTCGCGTCGGGATTTTCCAACTGGGAAGCACTGCGGCTGGCGACCGTAGAGCCCGGACGTTTGCTGCGCGTACCACAGCTCGGCACCATCACCATCGGGGCACCTGCGGAGTTGCTCCTCCTGGACGGAAACCCGGCAACCGACCTGGAAATACTCCGCACACCGGCGGGAGTCCTGCTGCACGGAGAGTGGATCGACGGCGCGGCGCTCCGGCGAGCAGCCCCGATTCCGGCGAGCACAGCGCAGTAATACCAAGGTAGGGGGTGCGACCGAGGGGACTTGTGCCGGCTCGCGCCCAGCGCGAGCATCAATCATGTCAATTGCCGGCATGTCGCGCCGTCGCGCCCTCATTCTCCTGCCGCTGGGCGCGCTCCTCCTGTACACACTGATCGGTTTTGTCGTCGTTCCCTGGATCACCCGGAAACTCCTGATCCGCCAGGCGGCGAGGCTGCTGCATCGCCAGGCAACACTGGCGGGTGTGCGCTTCAATCCATTCACGCTCGAGATGAGGTTCATCGGGCTCGACCTCCGCGACCGCGACGGCTCCTCACTCCTCGCCTTCGACACCCTGGTCGTGAACGCCGCACTCTCGAGCATCGTCAAGCGGGCTTGGGTCCTCGACGAATTCCGCGTGGTACGCCCCACCATGGCAGTCAGGATCGAGCCCGACGGACAACTCGCGATAGCCGACCTTCTGGTGGGCGACTCGGTGGTCGCTCCGCCGGACACAGCGGCGTCGGTACCCCCACGGCTCGCGGTACACCATCTCGCGATTCAGGCGGGCTCGGTGCGCTACACCGACCGCTCGCGCACGCCCGAGTATGACGAGCAGTTCAAGGACCTCGGCCTGTCGGTGAAGGAGCTGTCCACCCTGCCGCGCGAGGAAGGCGGACACGAACTCACTGTGTCGTTTGCGAGTGGCGCGCAGATCAAGTGGTCCGGTCACAACTCATTCCAGCCGCTCAAGCTCGAGGGGCAGTTTTCCTTGCTGGGCCTCCACCTCGCCAAGCTCGCCGAGGTGTTTGGGCACCAGCTTCCCCTGCACCTGTCGCAGGGCCTGGGCGACGCCGAGGTGCACTACCGCGTGGACGCCGCCCCGGCAGGGGGTGTCCACGTCATTGTGCCGGATGCGAGCGTGACGCTGAAGGACCTGGCCGTGGTTCCGCAGGGGATGACGGAGGAGTGGCTTCGGGCACCACTGCTGGAGGTACAGGGGGCACAACTCGAGTGGCCGGCACGCACCGGTACGGTGAAGATCGTGCGCGTCACCGATCCGTGGGTTGCCGCTGCCCGCCTCGCGGACGGCACGATTTCCTGGGACCCCTACCTCGCGCGGATGCGGGGCGACAGCGCATCGAGTGCCGCTGACAGCCTGCCCTGGAAACTCCGCGTCGATACCGTCGCCATCGTGAACGGGTCCGTGGCACTCGCCGATCGCACGGTGCAGCCGGCTCTCGCCATCGACCTGGCGAAGATCAACGTGAGCCTCGCCCCCGTTTCCACCGATCCCACCGCACCAACGACCGTGCAGGCATCGGCGAACATCGGGAAGCGCGGCGCGCTCAAGGCCAGCGGCAACGTGGTGCAGGAGCCGTTCGCGGCCGACCTCGACGTGAGCGCCACCGGGCTCGACCTCAAGGTGAGTCGGCCATACCTCGGCGTGTCACCTCCAGCCACCATCACGTCCGGCACCGCGTCGGCGCAGGGCAAGCTCAGGCTCCGGAACGCCAAGCCCAGCCTCGCGTTCGATGGAAAGGCAGCAGTCGACCAGTTCGCGCTGAATGACACCTCCGGTGCGCCGCTGCTGACCTGGGTGGGGATGAAGGTCGGCGGAATTCACTACACCTCCGCGCCTGACCTCCTCCGCATCAAGACCATTGCGCTCACACGGCCCTTCGCCCGGATTGCCGTCAGCCGCGACTCGACGATCAACCTCATGAAGCTGCAGTCGATGATGCCGGCCTCGGATCCCGACAAGGCACTGCCGTACGAGATACTCGAGGTCTCGATCGTGAACGGCCTCATCGACTTCTCGGACGAGACGCTCATCCTGCCGTTCCGCGCCGACATCGACTCCACGCACGGGTTCATTCGCGACGTCGCGTCGTTTGGTGGTGCTCCCGGCTCCATCGAGCTCGAAGGATGGATCGCGCCCAGCGGCATCGCGCGGGTGAATGGCACCCTGCAGGCATCTGACCCGTACGCCGCAACCGACCTTCGGGTCGACATCCGCAACCTGGACATGCCGAGCCTGACGCCATACAGCGCGCAGTTCGCCGGCTACGCCATCAAGCGGGGCCGGCTGGACATGGATCTCAACTATCACATCAGGAATCGCCAGTTGAATGCCGACCATCACATCGTCGCCACCGACCTGGCGCTCGGCGACAAGGTGGAAGGCGGCGAGTCCCCGGGCTTCCTCGTCAAGGTTGCCATCTCCCTGATGAAGGACAAGGACGGCAAGATCAAGCTCGACGTCCCGGTCGAGGGCACCGTGGATGACCCGCAGTTCAGCTACAAGGGGATTGTCTGGCGCGCCATGAAGCAGATTCTCGGCAAGATCGCCACCGCCCCGTTTCGCTTCCTCGGCAAGCTGCTCGGCATAGGGGGCGACGACGTCGAGCTGGTCGACTTTGATCCGGGCCGGAGCGACCTCATTCCGCCGGAGCGGGAGAAGCTCGACTCGCTCGCAGCGGAGATGGGACGGAAGCCCGATCTCACGCTCTCTATTGAGGGGCGCTACGACTCCATTTCCGATGCGAACGGGCTCCGCGAGGCCAAGCTGCAGGCGCAGATTTCAGTGCGACGTGACAGCCTGGGCAAGAAGGCACAGCAGGACACGAGTACCACCATGATGGCGCGCATCCTGGAGCAGCTCTACACCAGCCAGTTCTCCAAGACCGCGCTCGACAGCCTCAAGGACCGGTTCACCGTGGCCGATACCACGAAGCCCGGCGCCGATGGCAAGAAGCGTCTCGACCGTCCGGCGTATTTCGGGGAAATGCGCGAGCAGCTGGTGGCGCTGCAGCCGCTGGATGCGGGGGAGCTGGAACAACTCGGCCGAGATCGCGCCGCCAGCATTACTACCGCCCTCACTGCCGCTGGAACGCTCGACGCCGCTCGCGTGAGCTCGGTGGACCCGGCACCGGTCAAGAAAAAGAAGCAGGGATCCTCGCGGATCCCCTCAGAGATGGTTATGGACGCGAAGTGAGCCGGCGCCAGACGAACGGAACGGATGATGCCGCCAGCATGACGCCGATCGCCGCCAGTTCCCGCCACGCCAGCGTCGAGAGTACAGCCACAATCGCAGCAGCTGCGAGCAGTGGCACCACCGGCCCGCCGGGAATGATGAACGGCGGCTTGCCGATATTGACCTCGCGCTTCCGCAGTACGAGCACGGCAATCGCCGTTGCGAGATACATCACCAGCGTGCCCGCCGCCGCCAGGATGGCCAGCGCCTTGAAGGTGCCCGAGAGCGCAAGCACCGCACACACCGCACAGTAGGTGATGATGGCGGCCGCCGGCGTGTTGAACCTGGGGTGCACCTTTCCCAGCCTCGCCGGCAGCAGCCTATCCCGCCCCATCGCGTAGAGCACCCTCGGCGTGCAGAGCATGTCGCCCGGAAGCACACCCGCCATGCACACGACACCCGCCGCGAGCATCAGCACCTTGCCCCAGCCGCCGAGTACCACGCCGGCCGTCGCGGCGAGCGGCGCATCGATGGCCGTGGCCAGGCCGTCGCCCAGCGCGCCCTGGGCCACGAGCTGGAGCGAGAAGTACAGCAAGGTCACCCCCAGCAGCGCGAGAGCGAGGCCGCGCGGCACCACGCGCGTCGGGTCACGGATCTCGGCGCTGGGTGAAAGCGCCGTCTCGATACCCATGAACGTGAAGGTGAGCAGGACGATGCCACGACCGAGCTGCCCGGTGCTCGGCAGCTGCGGCACCGGAATCTGCGACCACTGCAGCGTGATGAGGCCAACAACCGCGAGAAGAATCAGCGGCAGCAGCTTGAGGACAGTGATGCCCTCCGTGACGCGCAGCCCGAGCTTGAGTCCGCGGATGTTGATGAAGGCGAGGCTCGTGTAGACCACGATCAGGGTGATGTTGCGGCCGAGCGGCTGGCCGAGGGCAGGAAACGCGAGCGAGAGGCCGTTCACCATGAGGACGGCGACGGCGGCATTGGACAAGGCACCGTTGGCGAACCAGAGCAACGTTCCCACGAAGGAGCCGACGAAGGGACCGAACGCGGCATTCGAGTACGCGTACAGCCCGCCAGCAGTGGAGACCCTGCTGCCGGCCTCGGCAAAGCAGAGCACGATACAGAAGAAGAGCAGCGCAGTGACGATATAGCCGATGGGCGCGCTCGAGCCCATGTCTGCAGCGACCAGCGCGGGAAGGCCGAAGATTCCCGCACCGACCGTGGTGTTCATCGCCGTGAGCGCGAGCGCGCGCACGCCGATCAGCCTCTGGAGTGATCCCTGCTGGGAGCCTTCGTGCGCAACGGGCTCCGCAGTGGCCGCCAATCCTACGGCACCAGGGCCCGCGTGCGCACTTCCTCGGTGACCCGTTCGAGGAACGCGGCCACCGTCAGGACTTCCTGTTTTTTGCCTTCGCCGCGCATCCGGAGCGCCAGGCTGTCGCTGTCGGCCTCGCGCTGCCCCACCACCGCCATGTACGGGATCTTGGCCACCTCACCCGCGCGGATCCGGTAGTTGAGCGTCTCGTGCGAGTCGTCCACCACCACACGCAGGCCGGCCGCCCGCATCCGCTCGGCCACCGCGTGCGCCGCCTCCGCCTGCGCATCGCTGATTGGAAGCACCCGCACCTGCTCCGGCGCGAGCCACACCGGGAACACGCCCGCGAAGTGCTCGATCAGGATCGCGATGAATCGCTCGAACGAGCCGTTGACCGCGCGATGGATCACCACCGGCCGGTGCTCATGGTTGTCGTCGCCGACGTACTTGAGGTCGAACCGCTCCGGGGCGTTGTAGTCGAGCTGGATCGTGCCCAGCTGCCAGGTACGCCCGATCGAGTCGGCCACGTCGAAATCGATCTTGGGTCCGTAGAACGCGCCGTCGCCCGGCTTGAGCTCGTACGGCAGTCCCGTCGCCTCGAGCGCCGAGCGAAGCGCCCCCTCGGCGCGCATCCCACATCGCATCGTCGCCGATGCGCACCGGCGGGCGGGTGGCGAACTTCAGCGTCGCCGTGAGTCCGAAGACGGCGTAGTAGGACAGGATGAACTGGGTGAGCCGCTTCACCTCGTCCGCGATCTGCGACGGCATGAGGAAGATGTGGCAGTCGTCCTGCTGGAACTGGCGCACGCGGGTGAGCCCCGACAGGGCGCCGCTCACCTCGTTCCGGTGCAGCACGTCGTACGTGGTATAGCGGATCGGCAGCTCACGATACGAATGCTTGTTCGCACTGTACATCAGGTAGTGCGACGGGCAGTTCATCGGCTTGAGCGAGCTGTCGTGCTCCCCCGTCTCGTTGTCGAGCACGAGGAACATGTTCTCCTTGTACTTGCCCCAGTGCCCGGAGATCTCCCACAGTCCCTTGTTGTAGAGGAGCGGAGTCTTGATCTCCTGGTACGCGCCACGCTGCAGCTCGCGCATGAACGCGTTCAGCAGGTTGTAGAGCGTCGTGCCCCGGTCGGTCCAGAAGATGGCGCCCGGCGCGAACGGATGGAACATGAAGAGGTCGAGTTCCTTGCCCAGCCGACGGTGGTCGCGCTTCCGCGCCTCCTCCAGCCGGTGGAGGTGGGCCTCGAGCTCGTCCTTCTTGAAGAACGCGGTGCCGTAGATGCGCTGCAGCATCTGCCGGCGCGAGTCGCCCCGCCAGTAGGCGCCGGCGGTATTGAGCAGCTTGAAGTGCTTGAGCCGGCCGGTGCTGGGCACATGCGGGCCGCGGCACAGGTCGGTGAACGGGCCCGTCGGTGTAGGTGGAGATGACCTCGTCATCGCCCAGTTCACTGATTCGCTCGAGCTTGAGCGGGTCGTCGGCGAACTTGCGGTTGGCGGCCGCCCGATCGACCTCCTCGCGCGTGAACGGGTAGTCGGCCTTCGTCACCTCGGCCATGCGGGCCTCGATCTGCTCGAGGTCCTCCGGGGTGAACGGACGCGGCACCTCGAAGTCGTAGTAGAAGCCCTCGTCGATCGACGGGCCGAAGCCGATGCCGGCCGTCGGGAAGATCTCGCGCACCGCCGTGGCCATGATGTGGGCGGCCGAGTGGCGCAGCACGTCGAGGGCCTCGCGATCCCGCTCCGTGAGGATCGCGATCGCGGCGTCGCCCCGGATCGGGAACATGAGGTCCCGTACCGTGCCATCGACCCGGATCGCCACCGCCGCCTTGGCGAGGCCCGGCCCGATCGACTCGGCGATCTCGCGCCCCGTGACGCCCGCGGGATACTCCCGGACGCTCGCATCGGGCAGGGTCAGCCGGACCTGCGTGGTCGCCGCCGCATTGGTCACTGGAGCGCCTCCGACTGCACCGGGTGCACCACCGGCTCGGTGCGCGGCGCCAGCCAGAAATACAGGACGATCCCGAGCAGGATCACGCCCAGGAGCACGAGCCAGCGGCTCAGTTCTGCGGTCTGAATTTCGGTGCGTTCTTCGGACATTGCTGCTAACTTAACGCGTCTCAACACCTTTTTGCACGAGGGATCGCAGGTGAAGCGGCGTACTTCGCTGGTGGGCTTGCTGGGCTGGTCGGTAGGTGGCGCCGCCCTCGGGCTTGCCGCCGGCCTGATCGTGAGCGAAACACTTGGTGAAGTCGGGCCGGCCCGCATCAAGGGAATGGTGCGGAAGCGTCGCCGCCCGGCGCCGGCGCGTACCGGCCAGCTCGCCCGGCTCGTCCGGCAGGCGCTCAGTGCGGACCCGGCCCTGTCCCTCCTGGCACTGGACGCCCTTGCCGTGTCGGTGCGCACCGTTGAGCTCCATGGCTGGGTGGGAACTCGCGCCCTTCGTGCGCGGGCCGCCCGCGTGGCGCGAGCCGTGCCCGGCGTCGACGCCATCATCAATTGCATCCTCGTGCACGGCGAGGATGACTTCGATTCTCCAGAGGATTCGACCGCCTCCGCATGAGCGAACCGCTCGCCCCCCAGTACGACCCGGCCGCCATCGAGGCCGACCTCTACCGCCGCTGGCTCGAAGCCGACCTCTTCCGCGCCGACGCGCGGGGACGCGGCGAGCGCTACGTCGTGATGATGCCGCCGCCCAACGTGACGGCCGTACTCCACGTGGGCCACGGGCTCAACAACACCGTGCAGGACGTGCTCGTGCGCTTCGAGCGCATGCGCGGCAAGAACACGCTCTGGCTCCCCGGCACCGATCACGCCGGCATCGCGACCCAGAACGTGGTGGAGCGGGTGGTGGCGAAGGAGGGCCAGACCCGATTCGACCTCGGGCGTGAGCGCTTCGAGGAGCGCGTCTGGACCCATGTGCGCGAAACCGGCGGCGCCATCCTCGAGCAGCTCAAGGCGATCGGGGCCAGCTGCGACTGGACCCGCACCTACTTCACGCTCGACCCCGCACTCTCGGCGGCGGTGCGCGAGGTGTTCGTCCGCCTGCACGAGAAGGGCCTCGTCTACCGCGGCAAGTACATCATCAACTGGTGCCCCCGCTGCCTCACCGCCCTCTCCAACGAGGAAGCGGAGAAGGAAGAGGTGGACGGCAAGATCTGGTACCTGAAGTACCCGCTGGTGGACGGCAACGGCTACGTCACCGTCGCCACCACCCGGCCGGAGACGATGCTCGGTGACACCGGCGTGGCGGTGCACCCGAAGGACAAGCGCTACAAGGCGCTGGTGGGCAAGTCGCTGCTGCTGCCGCTCGTGGGCCGGGAAGTTCCCATCGTCGCCGACGAGGCGATCGATCCCGCCTTCGGCACCGGTGCGGTGAAGGTGACGCCCGCGCACGACCCGACCGACTTCGAGATCGGCAAGCGGCAGCACCTGCACAGCATCGACATCATGACGCCCGAAGCCCGCATGGCCGAGACGGTGCCCGATGCCTTGCAGGGACTCGACCGCTTCGAGGCGCGGAAGCGCGTGGTCGAGATGTTCCGCGAGCTGGGGCTGCTGGAGAAGGTCGAAGATCATCGCCACGCGGTGGGCCACTGCTATCGCTGCAACACCATCATCGAGCCCCGGCTGTCCGACCAGTGGTTCGTGAAGATGGCGCCGCTGGCCAAGCCTGCGCTTCAGGCCTATCGTGACGGTCGCCTCAACTTCATCCCCGAGCGCCGCGGCGACGAGTATGCCCAGTGGATGGAGAACATCCGCGACTGGTGCATCTCCCGGCAGCTCTGGTGGGGCCATCGCATTCCGGTCTGGTACTGCGATGCCTGCGGCAAGACCATCGTGAGCCGCAATGACGTGACGCGATGCGAGTGCGGCAGCGCGGTGCGCCAGGACGAGGACGTGCTCGACACCTGGTTCTCCTCCTGGCTCGTGCCGTTCTCCAGCCTGGGCTGGCCCGAAAAGACGGCCGACCTCAAGGCGTTCTATCCCGGCCAGGTCCTGGTCACCGCGCCCGAGATCCTCTTCTTCTGGGTGGCGCGGATGGTGATGGCCGGCTGCGAGTTCATGGGTGACATCCCCTTCAGCACCGTGTACCTCCATGGCACGGTGCGCGACACCCAGCATCGCAAGATGTCCAAGTCGCTGGGCAACGGGATCGATCCGCTCGAGGTGGTCGAGCGCTATGGCGCCGACGCGCTGCGCTACACGCTTGTGTCGCGGCATGTCGGTGGGCACCGACGTGATCCTCGATCCCGCCGACCTCGAGACCTCGTTCGCGCCCGGGCGCAATTTCGCCAACAAGCTCTGGAACGCCGGCCGCTTCATCCTCACGAACCTCGACGGCCCCACGCGGCCGCTCGCCGGTCACCCGAACGCGCTGCGCGCCGATGAGCTGACGCTCGCCGACAAGTGGATCATCGCGCGGTGCGACGCCACCATCCGCACCGCCACCGAGGCCTACGAGAAGTTCCGGCTCAACGACGCCGCCTCGGCGGTGTTCCACTTCCTCTGGTCCGATTTCGCCGACTGGTACATCGAGGCAATCAAGCCGCGACTCTACGGTGACGCGCCCGGTGGCGACGTCGCGCGCGCCATCGCGCTCCGCACCTTCGACGTGGCGCTTCGGCTGCTGCACCCGATCATGCCGTTCGTCACCGAGACGCTGTGGCAGCGCATCCCGGGCGACGGAAGGACGGCACCTGGCTCGCCGCAACCGCGAGCCGAGTGGCCCGACGACTGCCCGACTGCCGACTGCCGACTCGCGGCCGACGACGCCGACGACTGCTGAGCGTCGTTCGCCCTGGTCCAGGAACTGGTAGGCGCCATACGCGCCATCCGCGCCGAGTATGACGTGTCGCCGGGCAAGGCGGTGCGCGTCTTCGTGCAGCATCCTGGCGACGCAGCCAACGCAGCATTCAAGGCCGAGTCAGGGTACGATCCGCCGCCTCGCCAAGGTGAGCGAGCTCGGGTTCGGCGAGAGCACCGACACCGTGGGCGGCTACGCCGTCCTCTCCGATGGCACCGGAGTGTTCGTGCCGCTGGGCGACGCCATCGATGTGGGCCGTGAGTGCGGGCGACTCGCCACCGAGATTGCCCGGCTCGAGCAGCTGATCGGCGCCCAGGAGAAGAAACTGGGCAACGAGCAGTTCGTCGCGCGAGCGCCGGCGGCCGTGGTGGAGAAGGAGCGGGAGAAGCTGGTCAGCTGGAGGGAGCAGGCGGGAACGCTGGCCGAGAAGCGGACTCGCCTCGGATGCTAGGCCGTCGGGGCGCCGCCGGCGCCCTCGGCGCGCTCTGCGCCCTCGGCGCCCTCGTCGCCTGCGCCAAGATCGAGCCGCCGCCCGGCGGTCCACCGGACGCCAAGCCACCGATCCTGGTATCGATCACTCCTGAATCGCTTTCCGTCAATCCTGGCTTCGACGGCAACGTCAATTTCGTCTTCAGCGAGGTCGTGTCCGAGGGCGGAAGTCCGAGCCAGGGGTACGGCACCGGCGACCTCGAGAAGCTCGTGCTGCTCTCCCCCACCAACAAGGTCCCGGTGGTGCAGTGGCATCGAAGCCGGATTTCCGTGCGCCCGCGCGAGGGATGGCAGCCGAATCGCGTCTATCGCGTCCAGCTCCTGCCCGGCATTTCCGACATCCGCAACAACAAGGGCGTGAAGGGTGGGATCGTCACCTTTACCACCGGCGCCCCGGTACCTGACTACACCCTGAGCGGCGCGGCGTTCGACTGGGCCGCGAGCCAGCCGATGCGCGGTGGACTGATCCAGGCCGTGCTCGAGCCCGATTCACTGGTGTACAAGGGCACTGACCGACTCGTCGGGCACGTACGAGTTCGGGCCCCTGCCCCGCGGCACCTACCTGGTGTACGTCGGCATCGACCAGAACCGGAACGGCAGGATCGACGCTCGCGAAGCCTTCGACAGCGTGCGTGTCGAGCCCGACTCCGGCAAGGTGCCTGAGCTCTTTGCCTTCATTCACGACACCACACCGGCACGCCTCACTCCGCCCACTGTCCAGGACTCCATCACGCTCAACCTCACCTTCACCCAGAAGCTCGATCCCTACACGCGGTACGACTCCACTGCGGTTCAGGTGCTTGAATTGCCGGATTCGACGCCGCTCCCCGTGCTCCGCGTCATGACCCCGGCGGAGTTCGACAGTATCTCGACCGAGGAGCGCACCAGGAAGGCTGATTCCGCCCAGGGCGCGGTCAAGTCTGACTCGGTCCAGAAGGCAGGCAAGGCCGACTCGACCCAGAAGCCGGCCAAGGCTGACACGACCCGGAAGATGAAGATCGACTCCGTGACGAAGGCGCCGCCCGGTGGCGTGCCGGTACTGCCAGGGGGTGCCAAGCCAGGCGCACCGCAGGGCGCCAAGCCCGCCGCACCGCCAGGAGCCGTGCCGGGCGCGCCTCCCGGAAGGATTGGCCTGCCGCCGGGCGCCTCTCCTGGTGCTATCGGCGCAGCGGCCGCTGCTGCTGCCGGGCCCGGTGCCATGCGGAGGACAACGGCCGGCGGTCAAGCTATCGCGACCTCCCCTGACGGATCGGTTGATCGTGCGCCTGGGCGCGCCCGTATCGCCCGACATGCGACTATCTCGTGGTCACGCACGACATCAAGAACGTGAGCGGCGTGCTTGGGTCACCCAAGGCAGGATTCGAGGTGCCCAAGCGCCCCAAGCCAACGCTGGCCGACAGCGCACGCGCCCTGACAACCCGTATCGACTCGGCGCTCGCCAAGGGCGACACCACCTTTGCCGACTCGCTGAAGCAGTTCCTCCCCGCTGACTCGCTGCTCAAGCCTGGGGCCGCAGCGCCGAAGCAGCCGGCGCCGAAGAAGTGAGCGACGACAAGCGGCGCGAGCTGCCGTCGGTCGACACCCTGCTTCGCGATCCACAGGTGCTTGGCTTGATGAATGTGGCTCCGCGAAACGCGGTGGTGGGTGCGGCGCGCGAGGCACTGGCGCGGTCCCGGAAGCGCCGGGCCGGGCCGCCCGAGGACTGGGCCGCCGAGATAACGGAGCTGGTTGCCGCGCGAATTGCCCCGTCGCTCGCGCCGGTGATCAACGCCACCGGCATCGTGCTGCACACCAACCTTGGCCGGGCACCCCTGGCCGCCGCCGCGGCTCGCGCCGTACAGTCCATCGCATCCGGCTACAGCACCCTCGAGTTCGACCTGCACTCGGGGACGCGTGGAAGTCGCGCCGATCACTGCCGGGTGCAGCTCGCGCGACTGAGTGGTGCCGCCGACGCCTTCGTGGTGAACAACGCCGCCGGTGCGCTGGTCCTGGCGCTCAATGCGGTGGCACAGGGCCGGGAAGTCATCATCAGCCGGGGCGAGCTGATCGAGATCGGCGGCTCATTCCGCATTCCCGACATCATCGCCAGGAGTGGTGCGCGCCTTCGTGAAGTCGGCACGACCAACCGCACGCACCTCAGTGACTACGAAGCCGCCATCAGTCCTGACACCGGCGCCATTCTCATTGTGCACCGCAGCAACTTCGCGCAGTCGGGCTTCGTGGCGACGCCGGAACCCGGCGCGCTTGCCGCCCTGGCGCGTGAACGCGGGCTGCCCTGCCTTCACGACGTCGGCAGCGGGCTGCTGCTGGACCTGTCGCGCTGGGGACTGTCGGGCGAGCCGAAGGTGAGTGATGCCGTGGGGAGCGGTGCCGACCTGGTGCTGTTCAGTGGCGACAAGCTGCTGGGAGGACCGCAGGCAGGATGCCTGGCGGGGCGGCGTGACCTCGTCGCCGACTGCCGACGCAATCCGCTTGCCCGGGCCCTCCGGGCCGACAAGCTGACGCTCGCGGCGCTCGAGGCGACGCTGGCGCTCTACGACGACGAGGAAACGGCGCGTCGTGAAGTGCCCGTGCTCCGCATGCTGACGGAGGAACCGGCGACCATCGAGGCTCGCGCCCGGCAACTCGTCGGACTCTTGTCCCGGTTCGAGCCACAAGTCACGACCGGCCAGTCCGCAGTGGGCGGCGGCTCCTTCCCTGCGGCAGTGCTGCCCACCGCGCTCGTCGCCCTCTCGCCGGGAGAAATCGGCGCGCATGGGCTGGCACTGCGGCTTCGTCTCGGGGATCCAGCGGTGATCGGGCGTGTTCAGGACGACCGGGTGTTGCTCGACATGCGCACCGTCGCGGAAACGGAAATCGCGACACTTGGCGCCGCGTTGATGCGCGTGGAAGCCTGACCTAGCGGGTCATCGGGCGTCCGTTCCCGCCGTCGGTGTAGTACCGTATCGATCCATCGGCCTGCCGCTTCCACACCGTGAGGTATTTCGAGGGGCCGGAGTGGCCGTCGCTCGCGGTGATCACCGCCTCGCCCACCGTCCATCCCATGCTGCCGTCGGCCGCCGCGCCTGCAACCACAGGGTGCCAGGACCATGTCGCGGGTGCGCTCACGACCCGGGCGATCGCCTTCGGGCCTGCCACCAGCATGCCACCACCAGCGAACATGTGAGCGTCGGGTGCAGCCCACCGCTCGAACGCGATGGCGGCGCCGCTGTCACCCGCCAGCCGGGCAAAGCCAAGGTCTGCTGCGACAAATGGCGCCGTACTCGCGGTCGGCTTGAGTGGCGGAAGCTCGAGGGGAAGTTCCGCCACGAGGGGAGCCGACCCATCAGCGGTGATGTCGGTCAACATCAGCGCTGCCAGTCGCCATCGCTTCGCCGCTCCACCCGAATCTCGCTGCCAGGTTGCGATGTAGCGTCCCATCACCGGCGCGTCCGCCACCGACGACGCGGAGACGGTGACGCCCCACGTGACGCCGAGCGTCGAGTCCAGTGAAAACTCCGCACCGAGCGGCTGCCAGGTGACCCTGAGGCTGTCGGGCCCCGCGCCGGATGCGAGTGCGCGCGTGACGTTTGCGGTCCCCTGCACCGCCATCAGCAGTCGGCTCACGTTCGGCAGCCCGTGCACCACCGGCGCACCCGGCCATAGCAGTACCACCTCAGGAAGCGCAGCCGTGCCAAATGCCGCCCGGAACCCGGTCGTCCAGCTGCTGTCGGCCAGCGCGCGATCGGTGCGAACCAGCACCGAGCGCTGGCTCTGGGCCCGGAGCGTCGGCACCACGAACAGCGCGACAAGCAACGCCACGAGCCGCCTCATGTTCAGCGCCCGCGCGCAGCGACGAGCCAGTCCCGCTCCACTACCTCGCCCCGCACGCCAATGAGACGATCGTTGAGGTGCACCACGATGCACACATGATTCGGCACTACGCGAACCACTTCGCCAACCGAGGGCCGCCAGTCGGTGCGCGACAGGTCCAGCAGGCCGTGTTCCTCGCTCAGTCCCTTCACCACGACATCGGGGTGCGCCATGAGCACGCCGAACCCATCTCCTTCCGCGCGGAGCGGCTCCCGCCCCAGTGCCTTGCTCCCGGCGTCGATGACCGCCTGGCCCGGTACCGCGGTACTGACCACCGTGGCCAGCACCGTGAGCGCACAATCATCCCAGTCGCAGGAACCAATCTGCGCCGCGGTGCGGTCGTTGAATGCGTAAGTGCCGGGTCGCACTTCAGTGGCCCCCGTTTCATGCGCGCGCCACGCCGTCGGCGTAGAGCCGCCGCTGATCACCGGCACCTCGATGCCGGCACGCGCGAACGCTTCCCGGGTCGCCACGACGTCGGCGCGCAGGCGCGCGATTGCCTCATCTTGGGCGTCCACCCCGGCGCGGATGTGTCCCGGGTAGAACGCGATGCCACGGAACTCGAGTGAGGGCTCGCGCTGGACCAGGCGTGCCAGGTCGATTGCCTCCGCCGCCGTGGCAACGCCGACGCGCCGCATGCCGAAGTCCAGCTCGACATACACTCCCACCTGGCGGTGCGCGGTCCGCGCCGCAGCAGCCAGCCCCTGCACCGCCCCCGCCGAGTCGAGCGCCACCGTGAGCCGTACACCTGGCGGCAGCGACGCCAGGCGCCGCAGCCGGCCACTCCCCACCGGCGGGTACGCCACCAGGATGTCGCTCGCGACCGCGCTCATCTCCTCGGCTTCGCGCGGCGTGGCGCAGGTAAGGCCAACCGCACCGAGTGCCACCTGCCGTGCCGCGATCCATGGTGTCTTGTGCGTCTTCACATGCGGCCGCAGCGCCAGCCCGTGCGACGCGGTGTAACTGGCCATTCGCTCCAGGTTCGCCTCGAGGCGGTCGAGGTCGACGATGGGAACGGGTGTCTCGAGGGAGAGGAGGTCGGCGCCCGCGACGGCCGCCGGAGCAGTGGCGTTTGTCATGTCCAAAACTACATACTTGGGGCAGGATGACCCACACGACTGATCCGGTTCAGGAGTTCCTGAGGGCAGCGACGGCCCCGCGCGAAGGCGGGCACGCGAACGGCACGCTCGAGCGCGCCGAAGCGCTGCGGGCGGCGCACCCGGACGTCATCGGGCGCGACATCTTCACCGCCGCGGTCCTGGGTGACGACTCGGCGCTTCGCCGGGAACTCGCCGCGAACCCTGCCTTGGCAACGGCCAGGGGCGGCCCCTACGACTGGGATCCCCTCACCTGGCTCGCCTTCTCCCGCTACCTGAAGCTGGATCACGAACGGTCGGACGGTTTCGTGCGTGCAGCCACCGCACTGCTCGACGCCGGCGCTGACCCGAACAGTGGATGGTTCGAACCGTCTCACCAGCCGAAGCCCACCTTTGAAAGCGTGCTCTACGGTGCAGCCGGGATCGCGCACCACGGGGCACTCACGCGGCTGCTCCTCGAGCGAGGCGCCGACCCGAACGATGACGAGACACCGTACCACTCACCGGAGAGCTACGACAACGACGCGCTGAAGGCCCTGGTCGAGAGTGGAAAGGTCACCGCCGAGAATCTGGTCATGATGCTCATCCGGAAGCATGACTGGCACGACCTCGACGGCGCCGCGTACCTGCTCGCGCGCGGCGCCGACCCCAACCACCAGGGTCGCTGGGGCTTCACGCCGCTCCATCATGCGATCGAGCGCGACAACCGTCTCGAGATCATCGCCCTCTTGCTCGATCATGGCGCTGATCCATCGCGAACCCAGGAGGGGGTCACCGCCTATGCCATGGCAGCCCGGCGCGGACGTGGTGACCTGCTCGAGTTGTTTGGGCCGCGAGGGCTCTCCGTACCGCTTACTGGTATCGATCAGCTCATCGCCGCCTGTGCACGCAACGACGCGAAAGAAGTCGCCACCATCCTGGAGCGCGAGCCGAGCCTCATGGGCGAGGTGCAGGCAATGGGCGGGAAACTGATCGCCGAGTTTGCGGGCAATGGTAACACAGGCGGCGTCGGCCTCCTGCTCGACCTTGGCGTGAAGCCGGGGGCGGTATTCGAGCACGGCGATGGGTACTGGGACGTGGCACCGGGGAGTACGGCGCTGCATGTCGCCGCGTGGCGCATGCGACACGACACGGTGAAGCTGCTCATCGCACGCGGCGCTCCAGTCGACGTGCGAGACGGGAAGAATCGCACGCCGCTTGTACTGGCGGTCAAGGCGTGCGTGGATTCCTTTTGGACGGAGCGGCGAACCCCGGAGTCGGTGGCGGTACTGCTCGCCGCGGGTGCTTCGCCTGGCAGCGTGGCATTTCCTTCGGGCTACGGCGAGGTCGATGACTTGCTGCGGCAATACACCTGACGATGACTCCTGAACTGGCAGGTACCTGACCATGTGGCTGCTGCTCGTCGCTCTATTCGGCTTGCTCGTCCCGAACGGACTCTTTCTCTACTGGCTTTTCGTCGAGTACCAGGGACTTGGCGCCGTGCTGCAGGACAAGCTGGCACTCGGCTTCATTCTTGATGCGCTGCTCGCCCTGATTGTCCTGACGGTCTACTTCGCGCGCCATCCCGTCGGTCGCTTCCGCTGGCCATGGTTCGTCGCGTTCTCGTTCCTTGGCGGGCTCGGGTTCAGCCTGCCGTTCTACTATTGGCTCAACACGCGCGACACCCACGACAGGGGCTGATCCATGTTCGTCGGCCACCTCGCACTCGCCTTCGCCAGCAAGAGGCTGGATCCCACGCCCTCGCTCGGCTGGTACGTCGCAGCGGTGACCACGCTCGACCTCGTGTGGCCGATCTTCGTGCTACTCGGGCTCGAGCACGTCAGCATCGCGCCCGGCGCCACCGCCTTCACGCCACTGGTCTTCGACTCGTATCCCTGGTCGCACAGCCTGCTCATGGCGGCCGCGTGGGGAGGCATCCTGGCCGGGATCGCGCGCTGGCGCGGGATCGCACCCCGGACCGCACTGTTGCTCGCACTGTTGGTGATGAGCCACTGGCTGCTCGATTTCTTCACCCACGCTCCCGACATGCCGCTGTGGCCGGGCGACTCACCGCGCTTCGGACTCGGCATGTGGAACTCGATCGGCGTCACCATTGCCGTCGAGGGTGCACTTTGGCTTGTGGGCATTCTGCTCTATCTCGGCCCGCGCCAGGCGACGCGGTGGGTAGGGCCTGTTGCCCTCTGGTCGTTCATACTGGTAAGCACGGCCATGTGGTTGGCCGGGCCGTTGTCACCGCCACCGCCAAGCGAGCGGGCAATCGGCTGGTTCGCGCTGATCGGTTGGCTGACCATACCATGGACCGCCCTGGCTGACCGATACTACGCACTCGGCAGCTGAGGAGCCTCCGGCGAGTATCTGGCCTCGCCGCCCGGGGTAGCTATGTCAGACCCCTACGAGGAGGACCCATGGCGCAGTGTGACGTGTGCGGAAACGACTACCACCTCGCGTTCCAGGTGATCGCAGGCGGCCAGACGCACACCTTCGACAGCTTCGAGTGCGCAATTCACAAGCTCGCCCCGGAGTGCGCACACTGCGGCTGCAGGATCATCGGCCACGGCATCGAGGCGAAAGGGATCTTCTATTGCTGCGCCCACTGCGCCCGGGATCACGGCGTGCACGGGATCGCCGATCACGTCTAGTGTGGGGTGGGCATCCCGGCGCGAGTTCGACGTGCCGGGTCTTGTGTGTTCGGGATTTGTTCGGTATCGTATCCGGCGCTGAGGGATGACCGTTGTGCCTGTCGCTTCACGCCAAACTCCGGAGTCCGCTATGCCAGTCCAGCCCATTCCCCCCGGTTACCACACCATTACGCCGTACCTCATCGTCTCGGGCCTTCCGGCCACGATCGCTTTCCTGGAGACGGTGTTCGACGCGAAGTCGACGATACCACCGATGCTGCGCCCCGACGGCACCATCATGCATACCGAGCTCCAGATCGGTAATTCGCGCATCATGATGGCCGAGGCCACGGAGCAGTGGAAGCCGATGCCGTGCGCCATCTTCCTCTACTTGCCCGATTGCGACACCAGCTTCAAGCGCGCTATCGCTGCCGGCGCGACGTCGCTCATGGAACCGGCCGACCAGTTCTACGGCGATCGTATGGGCGGGGTTGCCGACCAGGCTGGTAACCAGTGGTGGATCGCCACGCACGTAGAGGATGTCGCCCCAGAGGAAATGAATCGCCGCCGCTCGGAGTATCTCGCGTCCCAGGCCGTCCCGGTGTGAGCACCAGGCCCGCCCTTTTCCTCGATCGCGATGGCACGCTGATCGTCGATACCGATTTCGTCCGCAGCCCGAATGAAGTGGTCCTGTTCCCTGGCGCGGCGGAGTCGGTGGCGCGGGCCAATGCCGCCGGATGGCTCGTCGTTGTGGTCACGAACCAGTCCGGCATCGCACGCGGCATCATTTCAGAGGGAGACTACCAGCTGGTGGCGCGCGAGCTCGAGCGGCAGCTCGCCGCCACCGGTGCCCGCCTCGACCTCCAGCTCCATTGCCCGCACTTCCCTCCCATCAGCGGTCCCTGCGAGTGCCGGAAGCCGGGCCTCAAGTTGTATCGCGAAGCCATTGCGAGGTTAGGCGCTGACCCGGTCCAGAGCTGGTTCATTGGAGACCGGCTGCGCGATCTCTCGCCGGCCCGGGCGCTCGGGGGCCGTGCCCTGCATGTGTTGACGGGAGCGCGCACGGAAGACACGGCCATTACGGAGGCGGGGTTCGAGCAGGTGGCAGACCTGGGTACTGCTGTTGCGCGCGCACTGTCTACGCGCTAGCGCGTCTCCGCGCGGCGGGGGGCATTGATCGAGGAGTCCCAGCGCCAATTCGCGGCGCCTGTGCCGAGGCGCGTGCCGCCAACCCAGCGCTCCCGTCCAGCCGCGCTCCAGTAGTCCATATCGCCCTGAAGTACTGCCCGCCCCTTCGCCGTCAGCGAGAGCTTCGGGTTTCGACGGCCATCAGAAAGCGTCGGCCATCCGCCATCCGCCGCGAGCAGCGGCACCGCTCCCTGGGTCAGCTCCCACATCACCGCGAAAAACATGGAGTCTCCCTGCCAGGGGCGCTCCTCCGCGTCCTGTGATGCCGCGAACGCCGCATGGAGCGACGGCGCCTTCCCCGCAACCGCTTCGAGTCCCTGTCGCTCGATCCGGCTCAGGCCCGTGCGCGAGTCGGGAAGCTCCTCGAGCAGGCGTCGAGTGGCGGCAGGCAGGTAGGTCATTGGACTCGTGGCATGCGACGCGATCCCGGCCAGCAGCTCCGGCGTCGGGTGAACCCAGGCGGTCCAGGCCTCTCGCGCAGCGGCCGTCATCTCGGGAGAGACTGGCACGCGTCGGACGAAGAGCTCTGCAAGCTGCGCCGCAGTGAGCTGCCCCAACCCGATGAATCGCTTCATGCCTGGATACTCGTGCAGCGTCACCAGGGAGAGCCGCGTGGACGTGCCACATGCATCCGCGACACGCGGCAGCAGGTGCAGCAGGATGGCCTGGTCGAAGAGGTCCGCCTCGAACCAGAGCACCACCTCGTCCTGGCTCCCTGCGGCGTCCACCACCGCATCAGCGTCGGTGAGTTCCTTGAGGTCGGAATCGCGCTCGATTCCGTAGTGCCGCGCCAGCCAGTCGGCGCGGATGGGCCGCAGGGCGCCACGGTCGGCGCTCGGCACCGGCCCTTCGCACAGCGGGTCGGACCAGCTCAGCTTGCGCCCGGGAATCCCGGCGTCGTCAAGCTTCCATAGGATGTCGGTACCGCAGCGGATATGAAGCATGATGGAAGGTAGCAGGGCGATTCTTCGCTTCGCTCAGAATGACTGCAGTTACTTCAAGTCCTCACGCCCAACGCCCAACGCCCAACGCCCAACGCCCAACGCCTAACGCCCAGAAAGCACGAGGCCGACGCGCGCCCGAAGGCGACACGCCGGCTCGTTTATGTCTCAGTCTGATCGACGAGCGATCAGTAGATGAAGTTCCCGATCACCACCGGCGGCGTCACCCCCGGCTCAACTACGCCGGAGAAGCTGCCCGTTGTCACGGCGGGCGCTTGCCCCCTGCGCAGCACCGTCACCACCCAGTCGGAGCGCGCAACGTTGCAGTCATCGTAGTAGTTGAGTTCAACCCGGTACTGACCGGTCGGCGCGCGATTGAGCGGCCAGAAGATGTTCTCGACGTTGGTATTGTCGATCTGGCAGGCGGCGTTCGAATCGATATCGAGCGTGCCGCCCGAGGCGCCGGTGGGATTGGTATAGGCGACTTCCTCGCCACTCGGATCGAAGACGTGCAGGTCGAGGTCGCTCGCGCCGGTCCATGCCACGCTCGCCTGGAAGTCGCCACTGCCCGCATGAACGATGCGGAGCGTCTGCTCGAACTGTGGCCCGACTCCGTTGGCGTCTTCCAGCGCGTAGCGCAGTCGCATCTGGCTCCCGTTGACGCCGGGCGACAGCGAAACGACGACATTCTCCAGCGAGCTCTCGCTGGGCAGCGGCACGGAGTAGTAGTCGTCTGTTCCGGCCGCGCTGACCAGCAGGCGCGTGTAGGCACCCGAGCCCGCCACATCCATCGCCGCCGAGCCACCGTTGACGGCCGCAGTGATGCCGGCAACCGACGCCGTCGGTCCAAGCGTTCCCGTCGGCACCACACCCTCCTGCATCACGCCCGCCACCGTGCCGCCACGCACCGAGACATTGGTGACGAGGTTTGAGATCGATCCAGACGTCGTGGCAAGTGGTTCCGGCGTGTCACAACCGGCAAGCACCGCGACTGCGCTGAGCGCGAGTCCGGCGCCGAACCGCCGGAACCTCGATGCGAACATTGTGTCCTCGCTGCGTAGGTGTGGCTTGACGTGACTGTCGGAGCCAAGCAAGGCAACGTTCGTACCGATCTCGGCACCGGCCCGACGCCCCGCCGGACACCCAACCCCTAGGCCCTTCTGCCGCTTGAGCTTGCACGTTTCAGGCGGCCCCGCGACGGGCCCGCCGTCGGCTAGGCGAACGAGGGTCCGTCGGTTACCTTCTTCCGCCATGCCAATGCGGGTTGCGGTAGCGGTTTCGGGGCGGGGCAGCAATCTCGAAGCGCTCTTCAAGAGCCTCGGAAACGGCGACGAAGCAACGGTTGTCCTGGTGCTCAGCGACCGCGCGGAAGCCCCTGCTCTCGACCTGGCGCGGCAGCGGAAGGTCACCGCCGTGGCGCTCAAGGACTGGCGCAGCGCCGCCGAATGGATCGACGCACTCGAGGCAGAGTCGGTGGACCTGCTCGTCCTGGCCGGTTTTCTCAAGCTGGTGCCGCCCGCGGTCATCGCGCGCTATCGCGGCCGCATCATCAACGTGCACCCGGCATTGCTTCCCGACTTTGGCGGGAAGGGCATGTACGGGATCCGCGTGCACGAGGCCGTCCTTGCGAGCGGTGCCGCCGAGACCGGCTGCACCGTGCACCTGGTGGAAGAGGAGTACGATCGCGGAATGATCCTGGCCCAGGCACGTGTGCCCGTCCTCCCCGGCGACACCGCCCAGATCCTGGCCTCGCGGGTACTGGAACAGGAGCACCGGCTGCTGCCCGCGGTCGTGCTCGCCACCGCGCGCGCGGGACTTCCCCGTCGTGATTGAACCCTTACTCGCCTCACACTAGGCCCATGCCTCGCGCCCTCATTTCCGTCAGCGACAAGCGCGGAGCCATTGCCTTCGCCCAGGGCCTGGTCGAGCTCGGCTGGGAGATCATCTCCACCGGCGGCACGGCGGCGGCATTCCGGGAGGCGGGGATTCCCGTCATCGGGATCGAGCAGGTCACTGCCTTCCCCGAGATGCTCGACGGGCGGGTGAAGACCCTGCACCCCGCCGTGCACGGCGGCATCCTGGCGCGGCGCGACCTTCCCGAGCATCGCGCAGCCATCGCGAAGCACGGCATCCAGCCGATCGACCTCGTCGCGGTCAACCTCTATCCCTTCCAGCAGACGGTGGCCGAGCCGGGCGTGGCCTTCGACGATGCGGTGGAGAACATCGATATCGGCGGCCCCTCGATGCTCCGGTCTGCCGCGAAGAACCACACCCAGGTCATCGTCGTCGCCGACCCGCTCGACTATCCCATCGTGCTGCACAAGCTGCGCGAGGGTGGCGTGGACCCGGTGGCTCGGCGTGAGCTCGCCGCCAAGGTGTTCGCGCACCTCTCCGACTATGACGGCGCCATCGCCCGCTTCCTCACCCCGGTGGAGGAAGGCCTGCCAGGTCGCCTCAGCCTGACCATGGAGCGGCTGATGTCGCTGCGGTATGGCGAGAACCCCGGTCAGCGCGCCGCGCTCTACGTCACCGAGGAACCGCGCGGTACCCGCGACCTCGCCCAGCGGCAGGGGAAGGAACTCTCCTTCAACAACCTGCTCGATATCGACGCCGCGATGTGGGCCGTCTCCTGCTGGAGCACGCGCGTCGCCTGCTGCATCGTGAAGCACACCACGCCGTGTGGCGTGGCGCTCGGCACGACGCCGCAGGAGGCCTTCGATCGTGCCCGCGCCTGCGATCCCGTGTCGGCGTTCGGTGGCATCGTGGCCTTCAACACCGTGGTGACCCGCGAGGCGGCCCTGGCGATGAAGGACCTCTTCCTCGAGGTGGTCGTGGCGCCATCGTTTCACGACGACGCCATGCAGGTGCTCGCCGGCAAGAAGAACCTTCGCATCATCGAGCTTCCCATCAGCACCGGCATCGGCACACTCGACTTCAAGCGGGTGCGCGGCGGATTCCTCGTGCAGGACCGGCTGGTGCTCGATCCCGATGAGACCGGCTGGACGGTTCCCACCGAGCGCGCCCCGACCGATCTCGAATGGGACGGGCTCCGCTTCGCGTGGCCAGCCATCGCGTCGGTCAAGTCCAATGCGATCCTCCTCGCGCGCGGTGAGCAGGCGATCGGCATCGGCGCCGGGCAGATGAGCCGCGTGGACAGCGTCTTCCTCGCTATTCACAAGGCACGCGGCGCCGGGCACGATCCCGCCGGCAGCGTGCTCGCGTCCGACGGGTTCTTCCCCTTCGCCGACGGCGTCGAGGAAGCAGCGGCAGCAGGCATCACGGCGATCATTCAGCCCGGTGGTTCAGTACGCGACCCCGAGGTGATTGCGGCGGCCAATCGGCTGGGCATGGCGATGGTCGTGACGGGCACACGGATGTTCAGGCACTAAACTGGAGTTTCACCTTGCAGACTGAGTCCTCCCGCCCGCCTTACTTTGCCGCCGCGCTTGCGGCGGCTGTCGTGCTCGGCGTGTATCTCGCCACACTGGCCCCCACCACGGCCTTCTGGGATACCTCCGAGTACATCGCTGCCGCGAAAGTGCTGGGCATTCCCCACCCGCCGGGAAACCCGCTCTTCACCCTGATGGCGCACGTGTTTGCGCTGCTGCCACTCGCGGCGTCGTACGCGCAGCGCGTGAACCTCTTCGCAGCTGTAACGAGTGCCACAGCCGCGGGGCTCTGGTTCCTCGTCGCCGAGCGGTGGCTGCGCCCGGTCGTGCCGGTGAAGTGGGCCCGGTACGGCGCGGCCTTCGCCGGCATCTTCGTGAGTGCCATGAGCTGGACGGTGTGGAACCAGTCCACGGTGAACGAGAAGGTCTATACCGTCTCACTGCTCTCCATCGCCATCGTGATGTGGCTGTGCGTCCACTGGGGCGACGAGCCGGAGGGACCGCGGCGCGATCGCTGGCTGGTCCTCATTGCCTACGTGCTGGCACTGAGCTCCACCAACCACATGATGGGCGTACTCGCGGCGCCTGCGGTTGCGGTATACGTGCTGTGGACCGACTGGCGGGTCGTCCTCAAGCCGTGGCTCTGGGTTGCGGTCATCGCTGCCGCGGTGGTCGGCATCTCGATCAACTACATCTACATGCCGATCCGGGCGGCGCAGTTCCCCGCCATCAACGAGGGCGAGCCGATCGGGTTCTTCAGCAAGGCGCTGAGCGACGTCCTCAACCGCGTCCAGTACGCCAAGCCGGGCATCGACCAGCGCCAGGCAGACTTGTTCTCGCAGTTCCAGAACTACTGGCAGTACTGGTCGTGGCAGTTCGCGCGCGACTGGGGCGGCTGGAGTCGTATCGCCACCGCCATCTTCACCACGCTCGGCCTGTTCGGCATCATCACCTATTGGCGCACCAGCAAGCGCAACGCCGCCATGGTGCTGGTGTTCTTCTTCACGCTCATCCCGCTGCTGGTGTTCTACCTGAACTTCAAGTACGGCTACTCCATGCATCCGGACCAGCCGGAGTTGCCGCGTGAAGTGCGCGAGCGGGACTACTTCTTCGTGGCGTCGTTTGCCGCGTGGGGCCTGCTCGTGGCGGGAGGCATCGGCGGCCTCATGCGCTTCATCGCCGACAGCATGAAGAAGGGTGACGGCAAGGCGGGGTGGGTGGCGGCGAGCCCGGTGCTGCTCCTCGGGCTGATTCCGCTCATGGGCAATCACGCGACGGCGAGCCGGGCTCACGAAACCGCGGCGCGCGACTTCGCGGTCGACCTCCTCGAATCGGTGGAGCCGTACGGCATCCTCATTACCGCCGGCGACAACGACACCTTCCCCCTCTGGTATGCGCAGGAGGTAGAGGGCGTGCGGCCCGACGTCACCCTCGCGAACCTCTCGCTGCTCAATACCCGCTGGCACCTGCGGCAGCTCCGGCGTCGCGAGACGCCGGTGTTCGACGTGAGCCGCTCAGTTTCCCTCTGGGGCAATGACTCGAGCGCGAGCGCCAGCACGGCGGTGGCGCGCTGGGCCCACCCCACGGAGCCGGTCTTCGGGTTCACCGAGGCCCAGCTCGACAGCCTGCCGGAGTACATGCAGGTGCAGAAGGGGTCGGGACTCAAGGTGGACAGCGTGCAGATCCGCTTCAACGCTGACTACCTCATGCTGCAGGATCTCGCCGTCGTCGCCATCATCCGGCAGAACCTCGGCAAGCGGCCGATCTATTTTTCGTGGAGCGATGGCGGGTATCCCGACCAGACCCTGGGCCTGGGCCAGTACCTGGTCACGCAGGGTATGGTCCGGAAGCTCATGACCAGCCCGGCCACCTCCATCAGCGATTCACTGGTGGACAACCCGGTGCTCGGCCTCATGGACTTTCCGCGCACGAACTACCTGCTCTGGAACGTGTACCACTGGCGCTCGATCGCGCGCCCGCGCCCGCGCGGTTGGGTGGATCCGCCATCGTCATCCATCCTCCAGTTGTATGCCGTACTTTACCGGGGGTTGGGCGTGACGCTCCGCACCAAGGGTGACCTCCCGAAGGCGGAGCTGGCGGACTCGATCGCGCAGGCGATCCGGATCAACCTGCAACCAATTCATTAGCCCACCCGCAAACGAGGGAGTGGCCAATTGTCAGACGACATCTTCAAGGACCGTGAGCGCGCCGCCGAAGGCCAGTGGGCCCGGGCTCGCGACGCGGAGTTGATCGAGAAGCTTCGCAACAAGGAGCAGCTCGCCGTAGTTACGGCGGGGCTGGCAGAAGTACTGCGGGTGAAGGCGCCGGAACTCCTGCAGCGTGTCATCAATCTCGGCGTGATGGCCGACACCGCTCCGGCCTTTGTCCTGGCGCCGCTGGTTCAAGTTGCGTGGGCCGGGCTGAGCGTCACCGACCAGGAGCGCGAGACGGTCATGCGCCTCGCTGCGGCCCGCGGCGTCAAGGCCACCGATGCGTCCGGCATGCAGCTCGCCGACTGGCTCAAGACTCGGCCGACAGACGAGCTCTTCACTACCGCCGCCGAGGTCATCAAGACTGGCCTGGCGGAGCTACCCCAGGCGGAGCGGGAGGAGCGCGTGAAGGGAATTGCCAAGGCGTGTCTCGAAGTGGCGAAGGCGTCGGGCGGCCTTGGGAAGACGCTGGGACTGTCGAGCGGCGTGTCGACGCAGGAAGAGTCCATCGTCGACCGCATCGTGGCGCAGCTTCACGGATAGCCCTGCGAGGTTTCGCAGCGCATATGGCCCCGCTACCGAAGTGGCAGCGGGGCCTTACTTTACCCCTCTGTAGGCGTGGTGGCCGAGTGGTTTAAGGCAGCGGTCTTGAAAACCGCCGAACCGGAAACGGTTCCGTGAGTTCGAATCTCACCCACGCCGTTGCCTGTTTCGCGGAGGATGCATGACGATCCAGCTGTTCACCTGGGTGCTGATGAACGGCCTCATCGTTGCGGCAACGTGGGGCGGCATCGTCCTCTGGAACCGCCAGAAGCGCGCGGAACGCCAGCAGGAACGCCTCGAGGACGAGATCACCAATCGGCAGGAAGCGCTCGACCAGGTGAACCAGCGCGTGGCACAGCTCGAGGAACGCCTGGATTTCTCGGAGCGCCTGCTGAAGACGGCGCGCCAGCCCGATGCCCAGCCCAATACGCCCCGCAACTGAAGCCGACGTCCCCCGCCTTATCGAGGTCGCCCGCCGCTCGTTCCTGAGCGCGTTTGGTGTCACCGCACCGTCCCCCTTGATCGAGCAATGGGCCCGCGAAGATCGCGAGTCCACGTCCTATCCGCGCGATTGGGCCGAGATGTTCGTGATGGAACGCGACGGCGTGATCGCGGGCCTCATGCAACCGACGGTGGATGAGATCGACGGACTCTGGATCCATCCCGACTATCAGGGCCAGGGGATCGGCTCACTGCTGCTGGCGTACGGGGAAGAGGTGGTCCGCACCCGTGGCTTTGCGCGCAGCTGGCTCACTTGTTCCTCGTTCAACCCTCGCGCGCTCGATTTCTATCACCGGCGCGGGTACACAGTCTTTCGGAGTATGCGCAAGCTGCATGAGTGCGGCGTGGACGAGGAGTCATTCGCCATGGAGCGCATGCTGGACGGGACCTCCTGATGCCTCGGCATATCGCCTTCCTCCGCGCCATCAATGTCGGCGGCCACACCGTCACCATGGACCGGCTCCGCGAGCTCTTCGGGGAACTGGGCCTCAAGGACGTCGAGACCTTCATTGCGAGCGGCAATGTCATCTTCACGTTCGAGCGCGAAAGCCGCGTCCCTCGAGGCGAAGATCGAGCGTCACCTGCACCAGGCGCTCGGCTACGAGGTGCACACCTTCATCCGGAGCGAGTCGGAAGTGGCCGTGATCGCCGGCTACAAGGCGTTCAAGACGGTGCCAGCCGACTTCGCCGGCGCGATGGTCGTGGGGTTCCTCCGCGGGCCGCTCGATGCCCCGACCACCAAGGCAGTGCTCGCCCTCAAGACTTCCATCGATGACCTGCATGTGAACGGGCGGGAACTCTACTGGCGAACGGCAGGAGGGCAGAGCGACTCGAAGCTGACGAATGCGCTCTTCGAGCGCACCCTCAAGGGGCGGGCAACCTTCCGCAACATCAACACCGTGACGCGACTCGCGGCCAGGTACCCCGTCAAGGGCACCTGACCGCGAGCCTTTGTCTGTCAGCCGTTAGTGCTGAGCCGCGACCGGCGTCGGCACCGTCCGGCGGAGCAGCAGGTTCGCGAACCCACCCGCGATACCCGCAGCCAGCACGCCCCACACCACCGCCGGCGTCCAAAGCGAACCGATACCCAGTAGCGCGTCGAGCGAGTACGCCCCCGGCCCGGTCAGCAGCAGCGCCGCCGCACCGGCGGCGTAGAGGTACGCCACCTCGAAGCCGTTGGTGCTGGCGAAGAAGCCGTTCTTGAGGTGAACCGTGACTGCCGCCACGATCATCACCCCGATGATGAGCGCCGGACCAATCGGCCCGAGGAAGCCGAGCGCGACGAGCAGCCCACCGACCACCTCACTTGCCGACGCGGCAGCGGCGAAGGTCACGCCTGGACGGAAGCCCAGTCCCTCGAAGAACCCACTCGTGCCCTTAAGCCCGTAGCCCCCAAACCAGCCGAGCAGCTTCTGCGAACCGTGCGCGGCCATGGCCAGTCCCAGGGCGAGGCGTGCTACCAGCAGGCCAGCGCTGAGTGTCGCGATATCCATTGTGTTGACTGACATATAAGTGCTCCTTGAAAGTTGTAACGGTAACTGTTATAACAGATAATCTCTAAAAAACTTCAGCCGTGGTCGCGCACCACCGCCAGCGACGTGATCATCGCCTGGAGCGCCGACTCGCTCAGCCGGCCGAACCGCGCCCGCTCCACCGCCTCGAGCTGGGGCGTTACCGACTCCAGCAGCCGCCGCCCCGACTCCGTGATCCTCGCGGTGACGTGCCGACGGTCGTTGTCGTCACGCTCGCGCCGCACGATCCCCACATCTTCCATCCGCTCGAGCAGGCGCGATACGTCGGGCACCCGGGAGATCAACCGCTCCCCCACCTCGCGCCCGCACAGCCCGTTCTCCCCCGCCCCACGCAGGATGCGCAGCACGTTGTACTGCGTCAGGGTGAGCCCATGCGGCTTGAGGACGTCGTTCAACTCGTGCTCCAGCACCGCCGCCGTTCGCATCACGCTCACCGCCGCCTCCGAGCTTCGCCGGGGAAACGGCTTGTTCTGCTTGAGTTCTTCACGAAGTCCTTGAGGCATGGACGATATTACATGTTATAACTTGTATTGTCAATCCCCCCTTGTCGCATAGATTTGCCGGTGAAACGGTTCCGCATCGGTGTTCCGGTCCGGTCCACCCAATTCAACACGAGTATTGAGGTGCCTGTGGCCGCCCCAACCGCCGATTTCAAGCATTCCACTGCCCCGGAGCCGCACCGGAGCCGTACCAAGGAAATCCTCCGGGCCCACCCCGATATCCGGACACTCATCGGGCCGAGCCAGTCCACCTTCTGGTGGACGCTGGTGGTGGTGGCACTTCAGGGCGTCGTCGCCTGGTTCGCGGCAGACCGTTCCTGGTGGGTGGTGTTCCTCCTCGCCTACACCATTGGCGCCTTCGCCAACCACGGACTCTTCATCCTCATTCACGAGTGCACCCACCGCCTCGTGTTCAAGCGCAAGACGCCGAACTTCGTCACCGGCCTGATCGCCAACCTGCCGCTCTTCTTCCCGTCGATCGCGCCGTTCCAGAAGTACCACCTCAAGCATCACGCCTTCCAGGGCGTGTACGAGCTCGACGCTGACGTGCCGAGCCTGTGGGAAGCGAAGCTGATCGGGCACTCGTTCGTCGGGAAGGCGCTCTGGCTGCTGTTCTACCCATTCTTCCAGGCGCTCCGCCCGATGCGCATGAAGGAAGTGCAGGTGCTGCAGAAGCTGGAGATCATCAACCTCGCGGTCATGATCGCCGCCAATGTGGCGGTGTACTACTTCCTCGGGCCGAAGGCGCTGGCGTACCTCGCCATGTCGTTCTTCTTCTCCATCGGGCTCCATCCGCTCGGCGCCCGGTGGATCCAGCGCCACTACCTCACCACCGAGGGCGAGCAGGAAACCTTCAGCTACTACGGCTTCCTCAACGCGGTGACGTTCAACGTCGGCTACCACAACGAGCACCATGACTTCCCGTCGGTGCCCTGGAACCGGCTGCCGAAGATCAAGGCGATGGCGCCCGAGTTCTACGTCGAGCTCAAGTCGCACATGTCCTGGACCCGCCTGTTCTTCCAGTTCCTCTTCGACCGCGAGCTGTCGCTCTTCTCGCGCATGGTGCGGGCCGACCGCAACCGTGTCGGCCTGGCCGACGAGGTCCGCCCCGACCTCGACGCGATCGAGGGAAGCAGCCGGACCGTGCCGCCCAAGGCCCCGGCGGTCGCCTCCCGCGAGGCACTGGGCACCTCCTGACCGAAAAGCCTGATCTGGGCCCCAACCGACTAGATTCAAGTCGGGTACGGATTTGCGGGGTTTCCCGGAGGTGAGCGGCATGAACAAGCACAAGGTTGAACAACGGCGCCTGGTGTTCAAGGGGCGCGAGTTCCATTTCGTGTCGTACGAGGGCCAGGTGGCTAATGCCGCCCGCGCCATCGAGGCGACCGAGGCATCCTGGTTCCTGATGAGCGCCGGCAAGCGGTGGGAAGTGATGCCCCACTCGCCCGACCAGGAGGCCCTCGAGGTCGACAAGCGCCTCATGGCGTGGCTCAAGGAGCGGATGGCGAGCTGAGGGCGAACCCACGATGACCTCGCGTTCCCAGACCCTGGGCGAGGAAATCGCCAACAGCGTCAGTCACGGTATCGGGCTGGCTGCGAGCCTGGCCGCCGCCCCGTTCCTCATCGGGGCCATGCTCCGTCGGGGCGATACCGTCCTCATCCTCGCGGCCGCCATTTTCGCGGCAACGGTTGTCCTGCTCTACCTCTCTTCCACACTGTACCACGCGATCCCCGAGAGCCGCGCCAAGCGCGTCCTCCAGGTCATCGATCACAGTGCCATCTACCTGCTCATCGCGGGCACCTACACTCCCTTCGCGCTGGGCGTGCTGCGGGGGCCACTGGGATGGACCCTGCTCTCCGTGGTCTGGCTGCTCGCCGCAGTCGGAATCGCGGTCAAGGCCACCAAGGGCATCGTCTGGCCCCGGCTCTCCACGGCCCTGTACCTCGCGATGGGATGGCTTGCCCTGGTGGCGGCCCGGCCCTTCCTCCGAGAAGTGCCGCTGCCGGGCCTGGTGTTGATCGCGGCGGGCGGCCTGGCCTACACCGCCGGCGTGGCATTCTTTGCCATGGACCGCCTGCGATACGGGCATTTTGTCTGGCACCTGTTCGTGATCGCCGGGACTGCCTGCCACTACATCGCGATACTGCGGTACGCCTAGCAACACCGCGCGGAGGACATGCGATGGATAAGCAAGCGCTCGCGATGTTCATCCCCATCCTGGCCCTGTCCATCCCGGTCATCGCGATCATCTTCCGCGGCCTCCAGAAGACGGCGCAGTTGCGCCTCGAGGAGACCCGGGTGCGCCTGGAGGGACAGGGCGGATCACGCGAGGAGCTCGATGCCCTTCGCGGCGAAGTGGACGACCTGCGGCGCGAACTGGGCGAGGTCCATGAGCGGCTCGACTTTGCGGAGCGCCTGCTCGCCCGTCCCGCAGGCACCACCCGGGAGCAGCCGCGCTGACACCCCCGCGCATTCATCCCACCGTCAGGAAGGTCGCGCGACGAAACCTCGCACTGGCCGCCATTCTCATCGTCGGTTCCCTCACCGTGGGCATGCTGGGCTTTCACCTCGCGGCCGGATACGACCTGGTCGAGTCCTTTTCCCAGGCAGCGCTGCTCCTCGGCGGAGAAGGGCCTTCCGGCAGCTATCCCAATAATCCATCGCGCATCTTCGCCGGCGTCTACGCGCTCTACTCCGGCCTGGCCTACCTCGTCGTGACTGCCCTGCTGCTCGCCCCGGTATTCGGTCACGTGCTCAGGAAGCATCACCTCGAAGTCGACAGCGAGAAGAACCGTTCCTGAGTCAAGGAGATACGGCATGCATCGACGACTGACGACGGCAGCATTGTTGCTCGCATTGGTGGCGTGCACGAAGGAGAAGGATGCCGCGGCGAAGAAGGTCCAGTCGCAGCGTGAGCGTGACAGTGTCCTCGGCCAGTCGAAGATCCCCGGCGCGACTGGCGTGGCGAAGGCCATGACCGTGGCCGACTCGGCTGGCAGCCGGGTGCACTTGCAGGACTCGATCGCGACGTCCGAGTGACGGCACCGGCTTTCGGCAGTCGAACGCGCGGCTTTACCGAGTCCGTCATCCGCGGCATGTCCGCGCTCGCCCGGGAGCATGGCGCAATCAACCTTGCGCAGGGATTCCCCGACTTTCCCGCGCCCGCGCTGCTCAAGGAGGCTGCCGCGCGCGCCATTGCCGATGACGTGAACCAGTACGCCATCACCTGGGGCTCGCGCCGGCTGCGCGAGGCACTGGCCCGGAAGTACGCCGAATGGTACGGCATGGCGGTGAATCCAGAGACGGAGATCACCGTGACCTGCGGCTCGACCGAAGCGATGGTCGCGACACTCATGGCGATCGTCGAGCCGGGCGACGAGGTGATCGTCTTCGACCCGTTCTACGAGAACTACGGCCCCGATGCGATCCTCTGCGGTGCCACCTTGCGGCACGTGCCCCTGCCGATCGGCGCACCGCTCGATCTCGAGCGCCTGGCCGCGGCTTTCTCCAGCCGGACCCGCGTCATCATCCTCAACAGCCCCGCCAACCCGACCGGGCGCGTGCTGTCCCGCGACGAACTCGCCGCAATCGCCGCGCTTGTGCCAGCGCTTCGATGTGTGGGCGGTGACGGACGAGATCTACGAGCACATCCGCTATGCCGGCCCCCACGTGCCCATGGCGACGCTGCCCGGGATGGCCGAGCGCACCGTCACCATCAGTGGTGCGTCGAAGACGTTTGCGGTGACCGGCTGGCGTATTGGCTGGGCCATCGCGCCCGCCGCCGTCTCCGGCGCGATCCGGAAGGTGCACGACTTCCTGACCGTGGGCGCGCCGGCTCCGCTCATGGAGGCCGTGGCCGTGGCGCTCGACGAGCTCCCGGCGGAATTCTACGCCAGGCTCGCGTGCGAGTACTGCGGTCGCCGCAACCTGCTGCACGAAACGCTCGTCGCGTCAGGCTTCCGCGCTGCACTGCCCGACGGCGCCTACTACATCCTCGCCGACTACTCTGCACTGAGTCGACCTGCCCGATACCGAGTTTGCCCGGTGGCTCACCACCGAGATCGGTGTCACCCCCGTGCCGGGGTCGAGCTTTTTCAGCACACCGGACACCACGCGTCGCCTCGTACGCTTCGCCTTCTGCAAGCGCGAGGAGACCCTCCGTCAGGCCGCCGAGCGGCTGGGGAAACTCCAATGACCAATCGTGATGGCAAGGGCTCCGGCGGCTTCGTGCTGTTCCTGCTCGCCGTGATGCTCCTCGTGTTTGTGGCCCAGTACGTCTCGACCAAGCCGGCCGCCCCGCCTGAGGGAACCCAGGCCAGTCGCGCGCTGGGTGGCACAGGACCGGCGGCAGTCGTCGATCGCCAGCCAGGAGACGAAGGAAGGGTATGTCATCGACCCGGCGCTGGCCCAGCGGATGCTTGCTGATACCGCGATCCAGGTGCGTATCACCGGCCTTCGCGGCTTCAGCGACAACGTGATTGCCCGTGCCACGGTCACCGCGCCCGGCGCGGACGGAGCAGAGCACAGCACTGTTCGCTACTTCACGCTGCAGCGCGCGGACTGGAGCGTCACGGGCGAGGCGGCTGCGCGCGACTGGTACATCAAGGTCTGGTAGGGCCACTCATGGACATGTCGGGCGTGTGGCGCGGATGTGTGGCGGGAACGCTGCTCGTGCTTGCGGGTGAAACAGCGGCAGCGCAGGCGCCGCCGTCCATCGCGAGTGCCGCATGGCTGGCGGGGTGCTGGAGTCATGCAGCGCGGCACCACCACAATCGAGGAGCAGTGGATGACGCCGGCCGGTGGCACCATGCTCGGCATGGGTCGGACCATCAAGGCGGGGCGGCTCGACGACTACGAGCTGGTGCTCATCCGTGAACGTGATGGCCGCATCGACTACGAGGCGCACCCGGTCATGCAGCCCGCGGCAGTGTTCACCGCCACGGTCGTGTCTGACACACTGCTGCAGTTCGAGAACCCTCGGCACGACTTCCCCAAGCTCATTGCCTATCGGAAGCGAGGTGCCGACTCCGTGATTGCGCGGATCGCCGCCGGGCCCGCACCGGGCGACAGCCAGGTCCTCTTCGCCTATCGTCGCACCGCCTGCCCCGGCACGCCCGTCACTCGCCCAACACGGTGAGCGCCTCCGAGTAGCGCAGCACCGGGATCGACAACTCCATCGGTCCCGCATGCGCGAACCGGAGCGTCACCGGTATTGCCTTTCCAGCAGTGGGCGCCGCCGGCAGACCCTCGATCATCACGTGCAAGCCGCGGCCGATCCTGATGGCGCTCCGCCGGGGCAGTGGCAGTGCCGCGACAGGGCGCATCCCCTGCCCCGGTGCCTCGGTGTGCAGCGTCGCATTGCCGGCCGGTGACGTGACAGCCACCAGCGTATCGGTGATGTCACCATCGTTCCTGATCTCCATCCCCACTGTTGCGGCCTTCAGGTCCGCCGCGCCCCACGCAACGGCATGCGTCACCTCGATGTCGCCGGCGAGCCCCGTGGCCCCGGCGCCCGGCCGTGATCCGCACCCTGACAGGAACAGGAAACCGGCGGCAATCATGCCCGCGCAGCTGCGCGCCGCATGGTTGCCCGCACCTCCTCCGGCCCGGTAAATTCCGCAGTGCCTAACATTGCTCAGCATCTCGTGGTGATCCTCCTCGCAACCGGTCTCGTATCGTGTCGCCCGGCTGGAAAGGCGCCTGCCGCGGCCGGCGCCCCTGCGGATACCACCAGCCAGGTCCTCGGCCTCGCCCTGTCGCCGCCCCAGGAAAAACCCACCTTCACGCTTACCGACACGCAGGGGCGACCCTTCGACTTCCGCAAGGAAACCAGCGGATACGTCACACTGCTCTTCTTCGGTTATACCCACTGCCCTGACGTCTGTCCGGTGCACATGTCGAACATCGCCCAGACGCTCAAGAATATGCCAGCCCCCGAGGCCAGCCGGATCAAGGTCGTGTTTGTCACCAACGACCCGGAGCGCGACACAGCCCCTCGCCTGCGAGCCTGGCTCGACGCCTTCGACCCGACCTTCATCGGGTTGACCGGAAGCGTTCCGGAGATCAGGGCCGCCGAGACGGCAGCGCATCTTCCGCCGTCCGAGAAGGACACGACGGCAGGGGCTGGTGCGGGAAGCTACCTCGTGGGGCACGCGGCGTACGTTTACGCATGCACGCCCGACAACATCTGCCGCTTCCTCTATCCGTTCGGCTTCCGGCAGGCCAACTGGGCGCACGACCTTCCCCTGCTCGTCGCCTGGCCGAACAGCCCCTCGTGAAGATGGTGTGCCTGCTGTTGCTGGCAGGCGCCTGCACCGCGCGCGATGCCGGTGTCGTTGCGGTCGGTGACCTCGAGGTGCATGGCGCCTACAGCTTTGCGCCCCCGACCCAGTCCGAGGCCGCCGGCTACTTCACCATCGTCAACGGTGGCCGCCAGCCCGATACGCTGCTCGGCATCGCGTCACCGATCGCGGCAGGTGCAATGCTCCACGGCCAGGTGCAGGATGGCGGCATGGTTCGCATGACGCACCTTGAGGCGCCCGTCGTGCCTGCTGGTGACAGCCTCGTCCTGCGCCCGGGTGGAACACACCTCATGCTCATGACACTCGACCGGTTGCCCCGGCCGGGCGACTCGATCCCCGTGACACTCACGTTCGCCCGAGCGGGCACCGTATCGCTCATGCTCCCGGTGCGCTGCGTACAGCGACGCGCCATGAAAGCGACATTCGCACGATGAACTGGTGGTGCTCTGCCACGAACACGCCGTGGAGCTGGGAATGGCGGCCGTATCCCGGTGTGTGGCTCGTCGTCGCCCTGATTGCGCTGCTCTATTTCCGGGGCAGGAAGCGCGCGATGTCGGCGGACGCGACGCTCGCCGTGGGGATCAGGACGAGTCCTCACCTTCCTGCTGGGGTTGCTGCTGGTATGGGCAGCCCTCGACTGGCCCATTGGCACGCTCGGCGGCGGTTACCTCGCCAGCATGCACTCCGTGCAGTGGCTGATGCTGAGCCAGGTAGCGCCACCCTTCCTCCTGCTTGGCGTGCCGCCCGATGCGTGGCGCAGGCTGGGTGCGGCGCCACGATGGTCACAGATTCTTCATCGGGCGGCGGGCGGCATTTTCGGGCTGGTGGTGTTCAACGCCGTGCTGCTGGTGACGCACGTGCCGACGGTCACCGATGCACTGATGGCATCGCAACTCGGCTCGTTCACCATCGATGCCGCCTGGTTCCTGAGCGGGCTGGCCCTGTGGTGGCCAGTGCTCGCCCCGCCGGGCATCGCCCGGCTCGAATGAGCCACTGAAGATCGGCTATCTCTTCGCGGCCACCATCGTTCCCACCATTCCCGCGGCCATGCTTACCTTCTCGGCGCTCCCGGCGTACAAGCTGTACGAGCTGGCGCCGCGTGTGGGCGACATCCAGGCCCACAGTGACCAGCAGCTGGCCGGTCTCCTCATGAAGGCCATCGCCGACCCGATCATGTGGGTATCGATGGCGATCCTGTTCTTCCGCTGGAGCGCCATGGAGAAGCGGGCCGACCAGGCCGAGGCGGCGGCCCGATAGGAACCGGATCCGCCCCTTTGGCTGGGTCAGGCCCGGGCTTATGTTAGTGCGGCACGAATTGGAGCGGTGGCCGAGAGGCTGAAGGCGGCGGTTTGCTAAACCGTTTTAGGGGTCTAAAGCCCTTAACGAGGGTTCGAATCCCTCCCGCTCCGTAAGTTCAATCCTTCCATTGCGGTACCTGTGACAGACTCCCCCGTTCGCGTCCGATTTGCGCCCTCCCCCACCGGCTACCTGCACGTCGGTGGAGCCCGTACGGCGCTGTTCAACTGGCTCTATGCCCGGAAGACCGGCGGCACCTTCGTGCTCCGCATCGAGGACACCGACAAGGAGCGCAGCACCGACGCCCACACCCAGGTGATCCTCGAGGGGCTCACCTGGCTCGGCGTCACCTGGGACGAGGGCCCGTACTTCCAGGGGGCCGATGGCCCGCGGCATCGCGCCGACGCCGAGCGCCTGCTTGCTGATGGACTGGCCTACCGCTGCTTCGCTACCGCCGAGGAGCTCGACGGGGAGCGCAAGATTGCCGTCGCTGCCGGGCGGGCGTACCGGTACGAGCGCGCCCGCTGGACCCTGACTGCGGAGGAAGAGGCGCGTCGCCTGGCTGCCGGCGACCCCTTCGTCATCCGGTTCGCCGTTCCCGACGCGGAACTCGCGTGGCAGGACGCGGTGCACGGACGGATCAGCTTCCAGGGCCGCGACATCGACGACTTCGTGATCCTCCGGTCCGATGGCTCGGCGATCTACAACCTTGCCGTGGTGTCAGACGACATCGCGATGCGGATTACCCACGTCATGCGGGGAGACGACCACGTCTCCAACACGCCGAAGCAGATCGCGCTGTACCAGGCCCTTGGCGCACTGCTCCCGGTGTTTGCCCACGTCCCGATGATCCTGGGCACCGACGGGAAGAAGCTCTCCAAGCGGCACGGTGCCACCGCCGTCGGCGACTACCAGGACCAGGGCATCCTGCCGTCGGCGATGCGGAACTTCCTCGCCCTGCTGGGCTGGTCGCCCGGCGGCGATCGCGAGGTGCTCACCGGCGAGGACCTGGTCGAGCTCTTCTCGCTCGAGGGCATCCAGAGCAAGCCGGCAGTGTTCGATACCGCGAAGCTCGAGTGGATGAACGGGCAGTACCTGTCCAGCACGCCTGCCGATGACCTGCTCGCCCCGGTCACGCGGCAACTCGAGCGAATGGGTGTCGATGCGAAGGGACGCAACCTCCACCCACTGATCGACGCCGCGAAGGCGCGCTCGCGCACGGTGCTGCAGCTCGCTGAGCAGGTGGCGGTGCGGCTCGATGCCAGCCGGATCGTCATCGATGAAAAGGCAGAGAAGCTGCTCAAGAAGATGGGCCCGGCGTTCGGTAGCAGTCTCGCCCTCGCGCTCGGCGCGCTCGAGCCACTCTCGAACGAGGAATGGACGCCCGATCGGCTCCTGGAGACGGTGAAGCAGGCCGCCGAGGCCAATGGCGTCAAGCTTGGCGATGCCATGCAGCCGGTGCGCGTCGCGCTCACCGGCGGCACCGTGTCCGAGCCGGTCAACGAACTGCTCGCCGTGGTCGGCCGGGACGAGAGCCTCGCCCGCATCCGCGCGGCGCTATCGCGATCCCAGGACACCGCTCCGGCTTAGGCTCCGGGCGCATGTAACAGCGCCCGGCGGCTCTTTCCTCAAGTCCTCACGTCCTCACGCCCTCACGTCTTATCTTTCCCCAATGTCCAAACCCGAACCCGTTGAGCTCCCTGAGGGCGACGGCCCGCCGGCGGCGTACGCAGCCGCCGAGGAGCCCGTAGCCCTGCGCGTGGGCCTGATCGACGACGAGCGCACCCCTGAGGGCATGGTCTGCATGGCCACCTACCACGACACGCGCCTCATCGCGCGTTACGTCATGCCGCCCGAGATGTGGTCCCAGGTCACCGAGCACGACCTGTTCGGCAACCCGGTGCCGGTGGTGCTGGTGGCCCGTGAGGCAGCCCCCGGCCTTCAATGTCAGTTGTATGCCTTGCTCCAGCTTCCGCCCGGCCTCACCGACGAGGAGCCGGAGGAAGAGGCCGAGCCGTGGGCCGCATCGGTGCCCGGCGCGAGCTACGACGCGACGGTGGAAGACGACGATGAGGAGATGAGCGATAACCTGGTCGCCTTTCCGCTGGGACACATCGTGCGGTTCGACAAGGACCGGGTGCATCCCGGCAACCTGCCTCTCGAGGCGGCGGATATCCTGCGGCGATTGATCGAGGGAAAGACGACTGAAGTGGTGGACAAGGCACTCGAGGACCTGCTGGGTGACTGATCAGACGTAGACGCCACCGCCATCCGGACGGGGCCGCCACAGGCGGCCCAGCATCTCCTCCAGCATTCCTTCGTGCACGAACAGCTGCACCGCGCGCGCGGTTGCGGCCAGGTCGGCACCCCAGAGGCACACCTTCGCCGCCTCCCCAGACGTACCCATCTGCACGAACACCCTGTCTTCCTCGCTGTGAACCACCGGCAGCGACTCGGAGAGTTCCCGGGCCGCCGTGTTTACTCCCGGCCCGCCAATGGTGATGGCGGGATTGAGCTGGAAGATCCGGTTCTCGACATACCAGGCGTCCCCCACCACGATGCCACGACGGTACGGATGCGACGCTCCCCGCTGGTCGATTTCGCCCTTGAGCCAGTAGGCCAGCGGCCGGTCCCGCTCTTCGGCAGCGATGCCGGTGCCGGTGACGAGCAGGATCGTCTCGTCGGTGTCGAGCAGCTTCATCGGCTAGCGCGCCGCCGTGAGTTCGTTGCGCGGCGTGGAGGCGAGCACCGACGCGATGCGCCGTGCCGCCTCTTCCAGTCGCGGCGCCCCGACGGTGAGCGCGATCCGGAAATAGCCCTCTCCTGCCGGCCCGAACCCGCTGCCCGGCAGCAGCACGACCCCGGTTTCCTCCAGTACACGCCGGGTGAAGGGCGCCGACGCCACGCCTGCAGGCAGCGGGACCCAGAGATACATCGCCGCGTGCGGTGCCTCGCAGGGAATACCATTCGCGTTGAGTGCCGCAACACCGGCGTCCCGCCTGCGCTCCAGTTCGGCGCGCACTGGCGCCACAAGCGCATCCGAGTTGTCCAGCGCCGTGACGGCAGCCTGCTGGATCGCCAGCCAGGGCCCGGTGTCGACGTACGACTTGACCCGCGTCAGCGCACCGATCAGTTCGCTCCGACCCACCGCGAAACCGATACGCCAGCCGGTCATCGAGTAGCTCTTGGAGAGTGAGAAGAACTCGATGGCGACATCTCGCGCGCCGGGGATCTCGAAGATGCTGGGCGCCCGATACCCGTCGTATGTCAGTTCACTGTACGCATTGTCGTAGGCGAGCAGGATACCGTGCTTGCGGCAGTTGTTCACCAGTCGCGTGAGGTACTCCGTGTTGGCTACAGCGGCCGTCGGGTTGTTCGGGTAGTTCGCGAAGACCAGCTTCGCCCGCTTGAGCACATCTGCCGGCACGTCGTCCAGCTCGAGCAGGAACTTGCGATCGGCACGGAGCGGACAGATGTGCGGCACCGCGCCGGACAGGATCGCGCCGCCGATGTACGCCTGATATCCCGGCTCCGGCACCAGCACCACGTCACCCTGGTTCACCACCATGAGCGGCAGGTGCGAGAGCCCCTCCTTGGACCCGAGCAGCGGCAGCGTCTCGGTGGCGGGGTCGAAGTGAATGCCGAACCGGCGCTCCACCCAGCGCGACACCGCCTGGCGGTACGACATGAGCCCCTGCTGGAAGCCGTACTTGCTCAAGCCCGGCTGCTTGAGGGCCTCGTTCATGGCGGCTATCACGCTATCTGGTGGCGGCGTGTCATTGTCACCGGCACCCAGGTCGATGACGTCCATCCCCGACTCGATGAGCCGGCGCTTGATCGACGGAATTTCCGCGAGGGGATAGCCCGGCAGTGCCTGCAGCCGGTCACTGAAGCGGATCATTGCGACTCCTGCGCGACGTAGTTCGAGAGAATGCCGATGCCGGGGATCTCGACCTCCACGACGTCACCTGGCGCCAGCGGACCCACTCCCGCCGGCGTGCCGGTGGCGATGAGGTCGCCCGGCTCGAGCGTCATGATGGCGCTGACGTGCGCCACCAGCCGCGGAATGGAAAAGATCATGTCGCTCGAAGGGGCCCGCTGCCGCTCGACGCCGTTCAGCCGAGTCACCACAGACAGGGTGCGCCAGTCCAGCAGGACAACCCGCGGGCCCACGGGGCAGAAGGTGTCGAACCCCTTGGCCCGGGTCCATTGCCCATCGGTCTTCTGCAGGTCGCGGCAAGTCACGTCGTTGACGCAGGTGTACCCGGCAATGAACGACTCCGCGTTCGCCTCGTCGACATGATGCGCCTTCTTCCCGATGACCACCCCGATCTCACCCTCGAACTCCACCTGTCGTGACACCCTGGGCATGATGATGGTGCCTTCCGGTGGCAACAGCGCGCTGGGCGGCTTGAGGAAGATGAGTGGTTCCTTCGGCACCTCATTGCCGAGTTCCTTTGCATGCTCCGCATAGTTGCGGCCGATGCAGACAATCTTCGATGGTTGCACCACAAGCGTCATACCGGGGCCCCGATACCGTGACGGGCGAAGAAGTCTTCACACTTGATCCGCACCTGGGCCCACGGCGCGATGATCCGCTCCGCGCGCGGCAGCCCGCCCAGCACCAGCGGACCGTACCGCTTGGTGGTGACTCGGCTGTCGAGCAGCACCACCACCCCGACATCGCGCTGGCTCCGGATGAGGCGCCCGAAACCCTGCTTCAGCTTGAGCGCGGCATGGGGAAGCAGGTATCCCATGAAGCCGTCCTCTCCCTGCTCTGCCAGTCGCTCCAGCCGCGCCGAGGTGAGCGGCTCGCTGGGCACCTTGAAAGGTAGCTTGCACAGGACGAGGGCGCGGAGCGCGCGACCCGGCACGTCGACGCCTTCCCAGAACGAGTCGGTCCCGAGCAGGATGGCGTTGCCCGCTTCGCGGAAGCGGCGCAGGAGCTGGTCCCGCGATGCCTCGCCCTGCACCAGCAGCGGCCACCGGCTTCCCACTGCCTGGCGCAGTGCGGCCGCGGTGCGCTGCAGTGCTGCGTGGCTGGTGAACAGGGCGAACATGCCACCGTCGGATGCGTACGCGAGGTCGATGATCGCCGAGAGCGTGGCCGATGCGTGGCCTGCCTCGTCTTCGCGCGGATCGGGAATGTCAGTGGGAATGCCGAAGACGCACTGGCTCGGGTAGTCGAACGGCGACGGAAACGTCTCGCGCACCGTAACCGGTGAATCGCCACCGGAGAGCCCAAGGCGGCCCTCCATGAAGCCGAAGTCGCCGGACGCCGCCAGCGTGGCGCTGGTGAGCACGATGGTCTTTGCCTTCTCGAAGAGCAACTCCCGCAGCACCGGCGCCAGGTCGAGCGGCACCGCCGCCAGCTTCATGTCGCCGCCGCGCTTGCCGGTCCGCTCGATCCATCGCACGACCGGATCATCGGATGCCGCTGGGCGGAGCGTATGAACGAGTCCGTCCGATACCACACCGAGGCGACCCAGCACCGCCCTCAGTTCCTGCAGCAGCCGCAAGCGGCGCTCGGAGACGTCAGCCTGTTCGAGACGCCCCGCAATGGTCTCCACCGAATCGCGCAGCACCTGGAAGGCACGCAGTGCTGCCTCGAGTTCCGCCTCCAGCCCCGCCGCCCACACCGGGTCGGCCGCGAAGTCAGCGTCCAGCCGACGCTGCCCGCCCGGTGCCTCGTCGAGCAATCCCACCAGTCGGGTGAACAGCTGGTCTGACGCGCGGCGCGCATCGGCCAGCGCCGGCACCAGGCGATCGCGCAGCAGGTCCAGGCTGGCGCGCGCGAGCAGGTCGTCGATGGAGCGCAGCTCGTGAAACAGGGTGGGAATCAGTCCGCGCCCGTTGCGCTCGAACCGGCCGAGGAGGCGGCGCACACCGCGACTCGACACCTGCGTGCCGAGGTGACCGGCAGCGACATCCTCGAGATGGTGCGCCTCGTCGAGCACGATCCGCTGGTACGGCGGCAGCACCGCGGCCTCCTGCCAGTTGTCACTGGCCTGCCGCACCTGGAGGTCGGCCGCGAGCAGGTGATGGTTCACCACCACCACGTCGGCCTGCGCCGCCTGCCGCCGCGCGCGAAACACGAAGCAGCGATCGAAATGCTCGCATTGCAGGCGCGGGACACAGGTCGGACTCGGCGCTCACCTCGTCCCACACCTCGGGACTTGGCGCGGAGGGAAGGTCGCTCAGCGACCCGTCAGGGGTGCGGCTCGCCCACGAGGCGACGGAGGTGAGCTCGTCGAGCTTGTCGGCCTCGAGCAGGGTGCGCTGCGCGCCGACCGCCTGGTGCAGCCGGGCCAGGCAGAGGTAGTTGCGCCAGCCCTTGAGCAGCGCAAATGATGGCTCGTGCGTGTCGGTGCGAAGCGCGTCACGCAGGAAGGGCAGATCCTTCCCGACCAGCTGTTCCTGCAGGTTGATGGTGTTGGTGCTGACGACCGTGCGCTCACCATTGGCGCGCGCCCACGCGAGCGCCGGAACGAGATAGGCGAAGCTCTTGCCGACACCCGTGCCAGCCTCGAGCATGAGCACGCCACCATCGTTGTACGCGTCGGCGATGTGGGCGCACATGTCGCGCTGGCTCTGCCGGTCCTCGAACTGCCCCATGGCCACGGCCACCGCACCATGCTCGCCCAGCTCCGCCACCACGCTGAGGGTGTCGAGCTTCGTCTCGGTGCGGCCCTTCGGCACCTCGACCACGACATACAGCCGCGTGGCATCATTGGAGATGATGCCGAAACCGACGCCGTTGTCGTGCAGCTGCGCCGCGACGGCGAGGTCGGCACCTGACGGCGAGAGGTGCCCGCTCGGGTGGTTGTGCAGCAGCATCTCGCCCGGTCTGCGCGATGCCGGGCAGCGCCAGCACGCGATCGACCGTGCCGCGCGCCACGGCGCGGGCAGCGGTGATCACGCCGTCGCGATCGAGCTCGGCGACGAACGAGACCTCGCGTCCTTCCGCGGCCGCGATTTGCTGGGCCAGGTAGGTGCAGACGCCGGGATTGATTCGTTCCATGGACGTGAGGACGTGAAGACGTGAAGACGTGAGGTGACGGAAGGAAGGAATTCTTCACGTCCTCACGTCTTCACGTCCTCACGTCATGTCTTCAGCTCCTTCTTCTTCGCCGCCGGAAACAGCACGTTGTTCAGGATCAGCCGGTACCCGGGTGAATGCGGGTGCAGCGTGAGGTCGGTGGGCGCGTCGCCGATCTGGTGCTGCGGATCCTCGGGATCGTGCCCACCGTAGAAGGTCCAGGTGCCCTGCCCCTTCTCACCATGGATGTACTTCACCCACGGCGCGCCAGGCTCGTCGGCCAGCACGGTCACGCCCGGCTTGAGCGTCTTCCGCGTGAACGAAGTCGTCAGCCCGTAGAAGTCGGGAATCACGTCGCGATGGTTCTGCACCAGCATCGTCGGCACCGGGTCGATCTTGGCGCTGAAGCCGAAGATGGTGAAGGTGCCGAGCTGCTGGCGTCGATCAGCGGAGTTCACCTGGTGCCCGTCGATGTCCGAATAGACCGGCGTCGTCGGGCTCAGTTCCAGCGTGGCGTTCTGGAAGGCCAGCGTCTTGCTCCAGTCGAGCTTGCTGCTGGCGTTGGGCTCCATCGGCGTGCCGTCGGCGTAGGACGCGGCGATGTCGACGTTCTGTGCCGCCAGTGCCAGGTCGAGGGTCTCCGTCGCGGTGCACATCGCGAACAGGAAGCCACCCCGCTCGACGAAGGCACTGATATTCTGCGCGACAGCCTTCTTGAGCGCGGGAACGTTCGCGTAGCCCAGCTGTCGGGCTACCTCCCGGTTCTTCGCCACCATTTCAGCAAGCCAGGGCGCACCGGAGTAGTTGAGGTAGAACTTCGAGTACTGGCCGGTGAAGTCCTCGTGGTGCAGGTGCAGCCAGTCGTAGGTCTTGAGGCCCTGCTCCACCACCTCGACGTCCCAGAGCTTGTCGTACTCGATGCCGGCGTAGTTGAGCGCCATGGTCACGGCGTCGTCCCATGGGGCCGCGAACGGCGGCACGTACACCGCCACCTTCGGCGCCTTCTCCAGCGGCACGGCGTCCATGTTGGACGTGGCAATCTCGCCGCGGATCTGCGTCACCGTGCCGTCGCTCAGTCCTTCAACGGTGATGCCGTTCAGGGCGGCGTCTCGCGCCGTCGCGGCATCGCTCGGCAGCAGGAACGAGCCACCCCGGTAGTTGAGCAACCACTCCGCCTTCACGCCGCGCTGGATGGCCCGGAACGTGACACCATACGCCTTCAGGTGCTCCGTCTGGACGTCGTCCATGGGGATGAGCAGCCAGTCGGCGCGCACCGGCGAACGCAGGTGCAGCACCGACGGGATGACCGGTACGGCGGCGGCGACCCGCAGGAAGTCACGTCGTGATACGCAGGCAAGACACATTACTGGGGTACCGCCCCTTTCGCCTCGTCCAGCGCGCGGCGGGCCTGTGGCACCAGCGCGCTCCGCGGATAGTCCAGGATCAGTTGCTCGAACACCGGTACCGCCTCTCCACCCCGCCCCGAACTCGCCAGCAACCGGCCCAGCTCGAGCAGTGCCGCCGGCGCCGTCGCCGGCGCCGTGGTATCGACCGCAGCCCGGAACAGCTTTTCCGCCGCCGGTGCCGAGCCACGTGCCGCCTCGAGCTGCCCCGCCAGCAGCAGCAATTCGGCGCCGCCCTTGTTCCTCGGTCGGGCGGCACCAATGGAGCTGAATCCGGCCACCGCGACCGTCGTGTCGCCCCGCTCGAGGGCCAGGAACGCGAGCCCGAGTGCCGGAAGCGTGTCTTCCTCGATCGGCTGCAGCAGCGCCAGGAGGGACGTGCGCGCCGTAGCCTGCTCCCGCGTACCGGCATACGGACCCGCCGCGCGCAGGAGCTCCACCGCGTCGGCAATATCACCCTGAAACAGCCGGAGTTGGCCACGGAGCGCCAGTCCTTCGACCGAGCTGTCGGCCGCGGCAAGCGCCTCGGCTCGATCGAGCTTGCCGGCCCGCGCCCACCCGATCGCGACCCGCCGCGTCAGCGTTGCCATTTCCTGCGTCGACAGGACGCCGCGATACTGGGCAAGGCTCCGCTCCGCCTCCTCCATCTTTCCCTCGTCCACCAGCAGCCGCAGCAGCGTACCCGATGCGCTCGCGCTCAGCGCGGCCGGGGTCGTTCCCATCGCCGGCAAGGCTCGCCAGCATGCGGCGCGCTGATGCGCGATCACCACCATCGAGGTAGGCCTGGGCCGCGTCGAGCTGCAGCCGCGAGCGCGCCGCGCCATTGGTGCGCTGCGCCATCGCTTCGAGCGCGCGTCCCATCGCCTGTCGGTACGGCGGCGTCGTGTTGCCCCGCAGCGCCTCGGCGAACTGCCGCAGCAGGTCGCGCGCCTCGACCGGGTCCGCCGGCAGCACCAGCACCAGTCGCTCGAAGCCGCCCACCGGATCGCCCCAGCGCGCGCGCAACTCCGCATCCAGTCGCTGCGCATCGGGCGAGCCATCATCCTGCAGCACCTTCAGCACCATGGGGGCGCTGCGCATCAGGCGTCGGGCCGCAGCGTCACGACGGCGCCAGAGCGGTAGCCCGGCAGTTTCCTGATGGCGAGCAGCCACTCCTTCGCCGCCGTGGCATAGTCGCCCTCGAGCACCGCGAGCTGCGCCAGCTCCGGTGCGAGCGCGTTCGGCTGGCCAAGCTGCTGGCGGCCCGCAAGGTACGCCGCGCGCGCGCCCACGCGATCACGTCGCGCCAGCAACGCCGTGCCCCACTCGCGGTACGGCGTCTCGTCCTTGGGCGCGAGTTGTGCCCAGCGATCCACCACGCGCCGCAGGCTGTCCGTCATTCCAGCGGCGCTGTACGTGCGCACCGCCACCCCGTACAGCGCCGTCGCAGAAGGATTGGCGGCCAGCGCCGCGTTCAGGTCGGGCACCATTTCGGCCGAGCGGTTGAGCGGCTGCAGCGACCGCTCCAGGCCGAGGATCGCGCTCACGTCGGCCGGCCGGGTCTTGAGGACGGCACGATACGCGATGACCGCGGCCGGGTAGTTGCCCCGCCGTTCGAGGTCGAACGCGCGGTTGAGCGAATCGGCCTGCGCAGCCTGCGCGGCCAGCGGGCCGGCCACAAGGAGCAACAGGGCCACGGCGAGCCGCATGCTAGTTCGCGCCCGGGCGTCGCGAGCCGCCGGAAGTAGTCCACCACGATGCGTCGCTCCGCCGGCGAGAGGCGCTGCAGTTCCTCCCAGCTCGGCACCTGGAGCCGGCCATCGTCGTCCTGCAGCCGCGCCCGCAGCGACGGTGGCAGCAGCACGCTGTCGCCGTTGGCCGTGGTGCTCTGCCGCTCCTTCTGCTCGTCTTCCTGCTCTCCCTGCAGCGTGCGCCCCGCGTCGAGCATGCGCCGGAACAGCTTCTCCTGTCGCTCCACCGTCTGCCGATCGAGCCGGCCGGCCTGGAGCCGCTGCGAGAGCTCCTCCGCCTCGTTTGCCATCTCGCCCGCACCCGGCATGTTGCCCTGGCCGCGCAGCTTCTCCAGTTCCTGCGCCAGCGCCCGCTGCTGCGCCGCGAGCTGCTGCATCTGCTGCTGCGCGCCGCCCGCGCCAAGCTGCGGCATCAGCGACGCACCCTGTTCCCCAAGCTGTCCCTGCTGCTTCGCCAGCTCGCCCATCTTCTCCATCGCCTCGGCCAGGCCCGAGCCCGACTCCGATCCGCCCACCTCGCCACGGGCCTTGAGCAGGCCGTGCGCGGCGGAGTTGAGTGCGTCGAGCGCGTCGCCGGCACGATCGCCGGCCTCGCGCGGATTGGCGTTGGCCGACGACACCGCGTCGCGCGCCTGCTGCATGAACCGCGACGCCGCCGCCAGCGAGGTGCCGATGTCCGGCGACACCAGTGCGTTCTTGCCCGCGGCCTGCCGCACCTGCTCCTGCAGGCGCTCCACCCCTTCCTCGATGGCGCCCTCGTCGGCCCGCAGCTTGGCGGCGGACTCACCGCGCTCGAAGCCCTGGCTTACCGCGAGCTGCTTCTCGCCCAGCCGGCTCACGTCGGCCAGCGCCTGGTCGAGCTGCGACATGACCTCGTCGCGCCAGTCCTGCGCCATCTGTTCCCGCTCTTCCTGCAGTTGGTCACCCAGTGGCGCGAGTTCCTTCTCTGCCTCCTCACCCTCGGACTTCGCCTTCTGCTTCTGGCCTGACTTCGCCGACTTCGACGCCTGCTCCATCTTCTGCGACAGCCTTGCCCGCCTGCTGGGACGGCCTGCTCGATCTTGTCGCCGCGTCGGCGTGTCCTTCATCTGCTCCGACAATTGCTTCAGTTCGGATGACAGTGACTCGGCCTTCTTCGCGAGCTGCTGCTCCGCGGCGGCGGCGCGCTGGCTGTCGGCCGCCTCGACCTGCTTGTTCCACTCCGCCTGGTCCTTCTGCAATTCCTTGGAATCCTGGGCCAGGCTCTCGAGCTGTCCCTCCATCGCGGCGCGCTCGAAGAGCTCCCGGCTGCGCTCCAGCGCCTCCCGCAGTTCCTTCTGCTTCTCGGCCAGGTCCTTGAGGGCGTCCTGGGTGCGCTCGGCGTCGAGTTCCTTGAGCGCCTGCTGCAGCTCCTCGAGCTTGGCGCGGATCTCTGGCGTCAGCGCCTTGTCCAGCTGCTGCTGTACCTCGGCCAGGCGCGCCATGAGCGCCGAATCAGCCAGGCCGGCGGTCTCGGCGTTCTTCTGCAGCTCCTGAAGTGCCTGCCGCGCCTGCTCCGCCTGCTTCATCAGCTCCTGCTGCGACTCCGCGACCGCTTCCGCCTTCTTCGCCTGCTCGAAGCTGAGGTTGTCGGAATTGTCGCCCTGCTTGGTGGCGTCACGCGGCTGCGAGCGCGCGAGATCCTCGGTCTGCCGCTCCAGCTTCTTGCTCGCCGGCGCTCAGCGAGTCGAGGCGACTCTGGAGCGACGACGTTTCCCGGCGCTGCTCCGCCCGGAGCTCGGTGAGCGTCTGGATGCGCAGCACGTACTCGCGCGACCATCCCGACTGGCGCCCGGGGCGAGTTGTCCACGGCGCGCGCCCGATAGCGGAGCGTGTCGCCGGGCAGCAGCCCGAGCTGCTGCAGGTTGACCTGCGTGCTGAGCACCGCGCGGTCGGGCGCGCCGCCGGGCAGGGCAATCGCCTGCTCCCGCGCCGGATCGGCGGCGCCGAGGCCGGATGACGCGACGCAACTCGAGCACGACACTCTTGAGTCCATGGTCGTCGTGCGCGTCGACGACGATGAGCGCCCGGGCATCAGGCGATGCCGTGGTATCGGCGCCTGGCACGGGGATCTCGAGCGCCGGCGCGCTGTCGGGGACGATGCGCAGCGGCAGTACGATCGCATCGCCAGCCAGCGGCGCACCGCTCGCCGTGCTGAGTGCCAGGCGATAGGCGCCCGACCGGAGCCGGCGTAAAGTCACCGTCGAACTGCTTGCCGCTTACCGGCAGCGCGCTCTCCGCCTCGTCCGCGCTCCATGACGCGCTCTCGAGTTCCGCCGTGGCTTCGCCTCGCGTCTCGAGCCGCGTTCCCGCCGGCAGGAGGACCGTGTCGCCCGCCGTGGGAATCGGCTCGTCTTCCAGCCCGAGGTACGCCGGATAGCGCGCCGTGACCTCGAGCGACGCAAGGAACACCGGCTGGCGCACGTGGATCATGACGGTGTCGGAGCCGCGCTCACCGCTCGACACGCGCGCGAACAGGTCGGTCTCGAGCGCCGGGATGACGTGCGACGCAACGCCGTTGGCATCGAGCGACAGCGGCGTTTCCCGCCATGCCTCGCCTGGCGACCTGAGCCAGAGCGTTGCCTCCCGACGGCCGTACGTCGTGACGGTGAGCGTCACCGGCGTGCCGCGATCCACGCTGTCGGCGGACGCGCGGAGCTGGACCGGGGACACCACCGCGCGCCACGCGCGGAACGGGTGCCAGAGCACCGCACCAGGCCCGCGGAGCGGACCCGAGGTCGCCAGGGCCACGAGACCAACGGCGAGGAGCGCGACTCCCCAGCGCAATTCGCGCGACAAGCGTTCGTCCAGCGGACCGAGCGCCTGCGGGTCGCACGCTCACCGACCGTGGCGGCCGATGCTGCGTCGGCCGCCTGCGCCAGTTCCGCACTCGATCCCTGCTGCGACCGTTCGAGCAGCGAGCGCAACGCACCCAGTCGCCATGCACCCGACTGTTCCAGCCACTCGGCGAGCGATCGCGTCGCCAGGCCCGCCACCGCACGGCGCCGACCCCACGCCGCAGCGGCCACCAGAGCGACGCCCCGATCCAGGCCGCGGGCACCCACGCCAGCGTGCGGATGACATCCAGTCGCGCCAGCCACGCCGTGACGCCGAGGAGCAGCAGCGTTGCCCCGAGCGCCGCGACGATCCACGCCGCATTCCGTCGCAGCCGCAGCGGCCGCGCCACCTGCTCCAGCGCGAGTTCAGTGAGGCTCATCCGCCCGACCCGACCGCATAGGCGTAGAGGTTCACGCCCATGCGCAGCGCCGCCTCATGCTTCTCGGCGGGATCCTTGTGCACCTCGGGATCCTCCCAGCCATCGCCGAGGTCGGACTGATACGAGTAGTAGACCACCAGCCGCCCATTCAGGTAGAGACCAAGCCCCTGCGCCGGCTTGCCGTCGTGCTCGTGAATCTTGGGAATGCCACGCGGCATTTCATACGCGAGGTGGTAGATGGGATGGTCGAGCGGTACATCGGTGAGTTCCTGGCCCGGGAACAGCCGCGCGAGTTCGCGCCTGATGGAACTGTCCATGCCATAGTTGTCGTCGACATGCAGGAACCCACCCTGCGATAGATACGCCCGCAGGATGCGCAGGTCGTCATCCGAAAAGTGCACATTCCCGTGACCCGTCATGTAGATGTACGGTACGCTCCACAGCTCATCCGACGTGAGCGTGACGGTGCGCTCCTCGCGCTCCACCGGGATGCCGGTGCGCTCGCGCACCGCGGCGAGGAGGTTGGGCAGGCTCGACGGATTGGCGTACCAGTCGCCGCCACCCTCGTAGTGGAGCCGACCGATGGTCTGCAGCGGCTCCGCCCGCACCGCCGGCGCGCCGGCCGCGACGCGCGCCTTCACCTGCTGCGCCGGCAAGCGGAACAGCGCACGACAGCGCAAGCAGGACGGCGATGGGCAGGCGCACAGGCATCAGGTCAGGCTCATGACGAGCCGGTAGGCGTCGTTTCGGGACAGGCCGAACTCGGCGGCGATTCGCTGCGACGCTTCTCGCCGTGTCACCCCGTCAGCCAGCAGCTGGCGGGCATTCGTGGTCGCTTCCTCGGTCCGGTCGATGGCAGCGGGCGGCAGGCCCGTTCCCTCCAGCACTACGGTGAACTCGCCCCGGGGTTCCGTGCTGTTGAAGTGCGCCAGCAGCTCCTCCAGCGACCCGCCGCGGATCTCCTCGTGCAGCTTCGTGAGCTCGCGTCCCACCGTCGCCCGCCGGTCCGGGCCGGCCAGGGCCAGCAGGTCCTCCAGCAGCTCGACCACCCGGCTTGGCGCCTCGTAGAACACCACGCTCCACTCCTCCGTCGGCGGCGCGCGCCAGCATGCGCGCGCGCTCTGCCCCGCGGCGCGGCACGAACCCCAGGAAGAGAAAGCGATCAGCCGGGAGCCCGGACGCCGAGAGCACCGTCGCGATCGCCGAGGGACCCGGGATGGGCACCATCACGTGGCCCGCCTCGCGTGCGGCCCGGACGAGGTCGGTTCCCGGATCGCTGATGCCCGGCGTCCCGGCATCTGTTACGAGGGCTACGTCCCGGTCATCGGAAAGGATCTCGAGGAGCATCTCGAGGCGCCGCTCAGGGGAGTGCGCGTGGAAGCTGCGAAGCTGCGGATGCGCGCCGATATGCTCGAGCAGCCCCCGCGACCGGCGGGTATCCTCGGCCGCCACGACCGGCACGGTGCGCAGGACCTCAATGGCCCGCGCGCTCAGGTCGCCCAGGTTGCCCAGAGGTGTCGCGACGACGTACAGCGTGGCCATGCGCCTCCGTTCGAAGGGGAGAAGCGTCAAGGGCGGCAGGAGGACTTGGTGCCCTCGCTACCGCCCCACCCGCCTACCCGCCCTACCCGCCTTACCCGCCCTAGCTCAGGTGCTGCTTGATCTTCCCCTCGATGACCGGCTTCGGCACCGCGCCAACGACGGTATCCACGTGCTTGCCATCCTTGAAGAACAGGATGCTCGGGATCGACCGGACGTTGTACTTCATCGACGTGCGCTGGTTCGAGTCCACATCGAGCTTCACGATCTTGACCCGACCGTCGTACTCGCCGGCCAGCTGCTCGAGCACCGGGGCGACCATCTGGCACGGCCCGCACCACACCGCCCAGAAGTCCACCAGCACGAGGCCCTTTGCCTGATCAACATCAACCGCGAAGGAATCGTCCGTCACGGGAGGAGTCTTGGTGTTTACGCCAGCCATTGCGTTGCGCTTCCTTTCTCCCATCGCACTCATTGTGCGATGACTTAAGATTCAGCATGACCAATCAGCCACGCATCGCCCACATTGGCGTCGCCGTCGAGAACCTGGCTGACGCCCTTGCCTTCTACCGCGACGTTCTCGGACTCGAGCCCCGCGCCCCGGAATCGGCGGACGGTGCCACGATTGTTTCCCTGCCCTTTGGCGGTCCCGAGGTGGAACTCCTCGAGCCCGCCGCGCCCGACGGCCCGATTGCCAGGTTCCTGGCGAAGCGCGGTCCCGGCATTCATCACGTCTGCTACGAAGTGGCCGACCTCGACGCCGCCCTGATACGCTGCCGCGCCGCCGGATACCGCCTGGTCGACGAGACGCCCCGCACCGGGGCCCATGGACGTCGCATCGCCTTCGTGCACCCCAAGTCAACCGCCGGCATCCTGATCGAGCTCACCCAGGCCCGGTAGCGCCGGCTACTTCGTCGTGGCGCCCTTGATCGTGTCCGTTATGGTGATCGGCTTGCTGGTGTCGCCACCAGGCAGTCCTCCAGAACAGCTCCGGCCCGGCACCCCGACCTGGCTCAGGTCCAGTGAGTTCACGATCCAGCCTTCCTTCTTCGTCTTCACTGCCGTGATCGGCACCAGCTTGTTGCAGTCACCCCGGGTAAACTCGAGGATCATGTAGCGCTCGTCCTGCTGCTTCGGGCTGGGCTCCGTCGCCGAGATCCTGTAGGTGCCGCCCTTCAGGAACGCATATGTGATGTACATGCGCTTCTGGAAGTCCGATGGCTTGCGCGTGGTCGCCGCAGAACCCTGGGACGTGCCCCAGAGCTGGGTCATCCGGGCCAGGTTGCTGTCGGCGACCGCCTTCATGAAGGCGTTTACGGCCGCTTCCGGCGTCTCCTCGACCTGGGCCGCCACGCGAACCGGGAACATGGCCACCGATGCGGTGGCGAGCGCCAGGACTAGCTTCTGCTTTGGTCCCACCAAGTGCCTCACGATGCTATCGTTGAACAGCGAAACTAATGGGTTCCTACCCCCTCCAGCAACGTTCATGCGCCTCTATATCAACATCGATCATGTCGCCACGGTACGGCAGGCGCGGCGCACCGACGAGCCCGATCCGGTCGTGGCCGCGCTGGCTGCCGAACGGGGTGGTGCAAATGGCATTACCGCGCATCTCCGCGAGGATCGCCGTCACATCCAGGATGACGATGTCCGGCAACTCGCCGTGGCGGTCACAACCGTGCTCAACCTGGAACTGGCCACCAGCGCCGACATCGTGGCGCTCGCGTGCGACCTCAAGCCCTTCCAGGCCACGATCGTGCCGGAGCGACGCGAGGAAGTGACCACGGAGGGCGGGCTCGACCTCACCCGGCCGGGCCCACGGCTGACCGAGACCATCCGCCGCCTGCATGACGCCGGCGTCCGGGTCAGCCTCTTCATCGATCCCGATGAGGGTGCCATCCGCACTGCCCTCGCGCTGGGCGTCCCTGCAATCGAGCTCCATACCGGCGACTACGCGCACAACTGGCAGCGGGATGCGCGCGCGCTCGATACCCTCCGTCGTGCCGCCAGCACCGCCGCGAACCTTGGCCTCGCGGTCCACGCCGGCCACGGGCTCACCTACCTCAACGTGCAGCCGGTGGCGGCCATTCCCGAGATCGAGGAGCTCAACATCGGGCACAGTGTCGTGAGCCGGGCCGTGCTGGATGGGATGGAACCTGCCGTGGCGGCGATGGCGGCGCTCGTCAGGGCCGCGCGGGCCTGAATGTCCTTGCTCCGATGTTTCACGCGGCCTAGTCTTCACGGCACTTCCCACGGACCCAACAGCGCCTCATGAGCCACTCGCTCGGCACAACCGACTTCTTCACCCTCGAGGCAGGCGAATGCCTGAACCGCCTCGAGGCGTTGCTGGCGCGCCCCGAAGGCGTGTCAGGAGAGGAGTTCGTGCGGCAGGTGCGACTGCTGCGCGGCGCGGCGCTGATGGCCAACCTCCAGCCGGTAGCGCAGGCGGGGGCCGCATTCGAGGCGCTTGCTCGAGGGATCCGCGACGGACTCCGCCCCTGGGACGCCGCCACGCGCGAGATGGCGCTGCAGGTGGTGGACGACTTTCGTGCGCTCGTCCGTCGCGTGGGTCAATGGAGCGATGGCGACACCGCCCGCGCCCGCCGCATCGCCACCGACCTCGAGCGCATGACCGGGCAGGCCGCAACGCCGGCGCCAACCGGCGCAGGAAGCGCGCAGACCGGCGTCCGGGCCTTCGTGGCGCGCGAGGGTGCCCTCATCGCCAGCGCACTCGACCGCGCCGCCAGGGCCATGCGCACCTCCACCGACTCCCGCGAGGCGCTGCATGCCGTGCTGCGGCGCATGCAGCAGCTGCGCGGCCTCGCCGAGCTCGCCGAGTTTGCACCGCTTCCCGAGATCCTCGACGGTGTAGAGCTCGCAGTGGGAGAACTGGCGCGCTCCTTTGCCCCGTCGGCGGGCGCCCCGGACATGGTGGACGCCGCGGCCCACGCCCTGAGCCGGGTGTGCCGCGACGTGACGGAAAACGGCCAGCCCACTGCCGACGCGCCCGAGGCGCGCCGTTTCGCCGACCTGCTCAGGCGCACGCTCGCCGACGACGAGGATGTGGTGGCCATCGAGTCGCTCGTGTTCGAGGGCGAGCCCGCCGCACAGGGTGCCCGCAGTCGATTTGCGCTCGGCGCGGTGGAGCTCGTCAGCCATGGTGAGTTCCTCTCCCAGGTGGCCGACCGGATTTCCGGCTCGAAGAGCAGCACCGAGCGCGACCTCCGGCTGCTCGGGCTCCTCGCCCCACTGGGCGCACTTGGCGCCGGCGCCAGGGAATTGACCTTGCCCGTCAGTGACTGGGCGTCGCTCGCCCGGTCGCGCATTGCGAATGGTGACGCGAGCGCAAACGCGACCGGTTTCGCGGATCAGTTGCGTCGTGTGGGAGAACTCCTTCGCGGTGCCGCTGATGCTGCGGCGCCTGGCCGCGACGACTGGGCCATGGCGGTGGAGACCCTCCGTGCCGGCTCGACAGCCGAAGCACCGCCCACGCTGGCGCCGGTCGTCGACATCGAGACGCTCGCCCCGGACAGCGAGGCCCTGGAGCCACCCGACCCGGAGATCATGGCGCTGCTCGACGAGGTCGTGCCCATCGAGTCGCTCGCGCCCGACGCGCCTGCCATCGACGATTTCACCTTTATCAAGGCGGAAGCGATCGAGGCGACCGTCATCGACGTCGATGGCGCCGTTGAAGTGGTTGAGGTCGAGGCAGTCGAGGTGGTCACTGCCATCGTCGAGCCCGCCGATCGGCCTCCCACCATCTTCGAGGCAAGCCTGCTTTCCTACTCTTCGCTGCTGCACCAGCTCGGCGTGGGCGAGGCATCACTCACGGAACTCCTGGGTACCGCCCCTGCCGCCGTGATGGCGGCGCCTCCCATCGTCTCCATCGATGACCTGCTGTATCGCGGCCGCCCCGCGCTGCTCCGCGCCGCCGAAGTGCGAAACGAGATGCGTGCCCAGCTGGCGCGCGGCCAGCATGTTGCCGTCGTGCGCCCCCTCCTCGACGAGCTGCTCGACCTCATCCCGCTCGCCCTTGACGGCCGCTGACCCGGCCGGCGGCAATCGCCGCCATCTGTGGACTGCCGTCATCGGTATCGTAGTCTCCGTCGCCCTGCTGGCCTGGGCGATGCGCAACGTCAACTTCAGCGAGATGGCCGCCGAGATCCGCACCGCCAGGCCCATCCCGGTGCTCGTCGGGGTGCTGCTGGCCACTGGATCCTTTGTCTTGCGGGCCGTGCGGTGGAAGCTGCTGCTCCGCGCCGACACCGGCGTCGACGTGCCCTTCTGGCCGCGCTGGCATGCGGTCGCCATGGGCTTCATGGCCAACAACCTGCTGCCGCTGCGCGCCGGTGAACTGGTGCGGGCCTATGCCATCTCCACCCTGGGACACGTGCGGCTGACCGGCGCGATCACCTCGCTCGTGGTCGAGCGAGTGTTCGACGCCCTGACGCTGGTGTTGCTGCTTTCGGCGGGGCTCCTCCTCTCCAACCTTCCGGTGTCGACGGTGATCGCCGGCATCCCGCTGGCGCGCATCGCGACGTATGCCGGCATTGGCGCCCTGTTCGCCGTCGCGGTCGGCGCCGCCATCATCGCCCGGCCTGAGTTGATGGAACGTGTCATCCGGGCCGTGCTCCCCGAGGGCAGGATCCAGGCTGGCCTCGTCTCCATCAGTCACGGCATCGCCGATGGGCCTGAGCGGCCTGCGCTCGCCTGCCCGGCTGGCGGGGGTGGTATTCTGGTCGCTGGTGATGTGGCTCGTGAGTGCGGCGTCGTTCTACGCCATGTTCTTCGCGTTCAACATCAACGTCACGTTCGGGGGAGCGCTGCTGCTGCAGAGCGCCATGGCGTTCGGCATCGCCGTGCCATCGACGCCGGGATACTTCGGTCCGTTCGAGGCGTCGATCGTGGCCGTGCTCGGCCTCTTCGGGGTGTCCGATACGACGGGCTTTTCCTACGCCGTCACCTACCACATCAGCACGCTGCTGCCCGTTACCCTGCTGGGGCTCATCTCCCTCGCGATCAGCCCGATCGCCTTCCGCGACATCCGCGCCCAGACGAAGAAATGAACGCCGTCGAGGTGAGGGCCCATGCGAAGATCAACCTGCTCCTGCGGGTACTGGCGCGGGAAGACGACGGCTACCACGGGCTCGAGACGATCTTCGCGCTGCTCGACCTCCACGACACCGTTGTCGCTGAGCGGACCGACAATCGCGAGATACACCTCACGGTTGAGGGCGCCGATACCGGTCCCTTCATCCACAACACCGCGTTCAAGGCGGCGACCCTCGTGCTCGACGCGATCGGTCACCCCTTCGGTCTCAAGCTCCATCTCGTGAAGCGGATTCCCGTCCGTGCCGGCCTTGGCGGCGGGTCAAGTGACGGTGCCGCAGCGCTCATGGCCGTGAACCAGCTCGCGGGGAATGCCGTGCCGCGTCACGAGCTCCTGCAGTTCGCCGCGCGCCTGGGCAGCGACGTCGCCTTCTTCGTGGCCCAGGCCCCGCTCGCACTGGGATGGGGCCACGGAGAACGGCTCCTTCGCCTGCCGCAATTGCCGGCCGCCCCCGCCCTGCTCGTCACGCCACCGGTCGGCGTCAGCACCGCGGAGGCCTACGGCTGGGTTTCTGCTGCAAGGAAGCACGACGGGCGGCGCGGCGCGCTGGCCCTCGACCTCGACGCATTGTCCTCGTGGGGCAGCATCGGGCGGATGGCGGGCAACGACTTCGAGTCGGTGGTCTTCGCGCGATTGCCTGTTGTGCGGGCGGCATTCGAGGCGCTCTGCACCACGCACCCGCTCGTGTGCCGCATGACCGGGTCAGGATCGACGTTGTTTGCGATCTACCGATCGTTGCGCGAGCGTGATGACGCCGCAATGATGCTGGGGCGGAAGCACGGCGAGGTCCGGCCCGTCATGACGATGGAGGCACCGCCCGCATGAGCCAGATCACCATCACCTTCGCCATCGTCGCAGTGACCGTGGTCCTGTTCGTCTGGAACAAGATCCCGGTGGCGGTCGTGGCGCTCATTACACCGCTGGCGCTCTACTTCTCCGGCGTGCTGAGCGCGCACGAGACGCTGGCGGGGCTCGGTGATCCCGTCGTGGTCTTCATCGCCGGGCTCTTCGTCGTGAGCGCCGGACTCGAGTCGACCGGTGTCACCACCTGGGCGGGGCAGCTCCTGGTCAAGAAGGCCGGCACGAGCCGCACCCGCCTCATCGTGCTGATGATGCTGCTCGTCGGCATCATGAGCGGCCTCATCGGGCTCATCGGCGCCACCGCCGCGCTGGTGCCGGTCGTCATCATCGCGGCCCTGCGCATGGGCCGCTCGCCGTCGAAGCTGCTCATACCGCTCGCCTTCGGGTCGAGCGCCGGCGCGCTGCTGACGCTGGCGGGCGGCACCGTCAACGTGGTCATCTCCCGCACCGCCGAGGAGGCGGGCCTGCGGCCATTCGGCTTTTTCGAGCTCGCCATTGCGGGCATTCCACTGGTCATCGGGATCCTCGTGATCACGCTGCTCCTCGGTGAACGCCTGCTCCCCGAGCGCTCGAGCACCACGCTTCCGGCCGATTTCAGTGCCCATGCCAACACCCTCGTCGAACAGTATCGCCTCGAGGACGGGATGCACCGCCTCAAGGTGCGGGAGACGTCGCCTTGGGTCGGTGAGTCGCGCGATGCAATCGACCTTGGCGCGTACCCGGGATTGAGCCTCGTGTCGGTTCAGGCTGGCAGGCCGGGGCGCGCGACACTGGCCGTGGGCGATATGCTGCTGCTTCGCGGTGATGCCGGGACCGCGGGAAAACTGGCCACCGACAAGCATCTCGCCGTCCGCTCGGAGGAAGGTGGCGTCGCCGAGACCCTGTTCAACCGGAGTTCGGGCCTGGCTGAAGTGGTGATACCACCGCGATCCAAGCTGGTCGGCGAGCAGATGTTCCCCGGCATGACAACACCCGGGGGCGACCTCATGGTCCTCGCCGTGCAGCGGGGCGGCGAGGATCTCGGCGCAGCGCCGACCACGCTCGCTCCCGGCGATCACCTGCTGCTGCAGGGCACGTGGGCGGCGCTCGATGAGCAGCTGGCCGATCCGCAGATGCTCGTGGTCGATTCGCCCGACGTGGTGCGGCGCCAGGCGGTGGCGCTCGGACCGGGCGCACGCCCGGCCATCGCGATCCTGCTGCTGCTGGTCGTCCTCCTTGCCACGGGTGTGGTCCCGAAGGCCATTGCCGCGCTCGTCTGCAGCCTGGCGATGGTCCTGACCGGCGTCCTGACCGTGCCCCAGGCCTACAAGGGAATCGACTGGACGACCTGCCTCCTTCAAGGCGGCATGTTCCCGCTCTCCACCGCAATGGCCAAGACGGGCGCGGCGCAGCTCATGGCGGACACGCTGCTCGGCATCATCGGCGATGCGGGACCTCGTGCCCTGCTGGCCGGCATTTTCGTGCTCACCGCGATCCTCGGACAGCTCATCAGCAACACCGCCACGGGACTCATCCTGGCCCCCGTGGCCATCGCGGCGGCGACCGGCATGGGCGTTTCACCACGAAGCGTGCTGATCAGCCTCACCGTGGCCGCGGGTGCATCGTTCCTTACACCGGTCGCAACACCATCCAACCTTATCGTGATGGCACCAGGTGGGTATCGATTCGGTGACTACTGGAAGCTCGGTGTTCCCTGCATGATATGGTTCTTCATCGTGTCGGTCTTCATGGTGCCGTTGTACTGGCGACTCTGAGCGCGAGTCACGTCGGGGCTTGCGGTGCGAACCGGGGCGCGGGATAATACCAAGCGGTGGTGGATTTTGGGGTGGTGCGGTGAAGATCACGATGCCCAGCGTGGAGTCGTATGACAAGAGCGAGTACTGCTAGTCCCGCTGCGTCGTCGCAGTCCTCCAGTATTCCCCAGCCGGTGCTCGTGGTGTTGCGGGGCATCGGGCAGGTCTTCTTCCAGGAAAATGCGCTCACCGGCGCGCTGTTCGTGGCGGGCATCGCGATGAGTTCACCGCTGATGGCCCTCGGCGCCGTCATCGGCGCAATTGTCGGTACGGTGACAGCCTCGCAACTGAAGTTTGACAAGGGCGAGCTCACAGCCGGGATCTACGGTTTCAATTCCACATTGGTTGGAATTGCAACCTTTTTCTTTTTCCAGCCTTCGGCCATCAGCATTGCCCTGTTGCTGGTCGGTTGCGTCGCGGCGACAGTGCTCACGCGGCTGATGCGCGCGCAGGTTCCATTCCCGACCTACACCTCACCATTCATTGTCACGACCTGGGTCATCTTCTTTCTGGGCCGGGCGTTGAACGCCGCCGGCACCGATCCCGGGGCCGCGCTGCTCGTTCCCAACCTTCCGGTGCATCCCTTCATCGAGGCCACGGCACACGGCATCGGTCAGGTGATGTTCCAGGGCAGCGTGTGGACCGGGGTACTCTTTCTTGTCGGCATCTTCATCAGTGACAGGAAGCACGCCGCATGGGTGCTGCTGGGTGCCGTCGTCGGCATGCTCGTCGCCAGCTATCACCTCGCGGCCGGGGCCAGGGGCCTCGATCCCGAGCGCCTCATCGACCGCGCGCAGTTCGAGAACATCGCGCTCGGCCTCTACGGCTACAACGCGACGCTGGCCGCGGTCGCACTCTCCCTCTGGCGGAAGTCGCTCATTCCACCCGTGCTTGGCATCATCCTCTCAGTGCCGCTCACGGAGTTCGTGCCGTTGCTGGGTTTGCCGGCCCTCACTGCCCCGTTCGTGCTCGCGACCTGGCTGGTCATGTGCATCGGGTGGCTCGAGGGCAAGTACCACACCGGAGCAGCGGCGTAGCACCGATCGTTTCACGGCAGGTCTTCACGCATTGGAGTAGCCCATGAATCTCTCGCCCCAGGAACGCGACAAACTTCTCATCTTCACGGCTGCTCAGGTGGCCCGGGCGCGGAAGGAGCGTGGCCTCAAGCTCAACGTTCCCGAGGCGATCGCCCTGATCACCGCCGAACTGATGGAGATGGCCCGCGACGGCAAGTCGGTCGCCGAGATCATGACGTTGGGTCGCGGCATCCTCAAGAAGAAGGACGTCATGGAAGGCGTCGCGGAGATGATCTCCATGATCCAGGTCGAACCCACATTCCCTGACGGCAGCAAGCTGGTCACCGTCCACGATCCGATCCACTAGCGCCGGCCGCACCAGGCTGACAGGGAGCAAACATGATTCCGGGCGAATACTTCTTCGACAAGGACGACCTCGAGCTCAACGCCGGTCGTCCAGTCGTCACGATTACCGTCAATAACACCGGCGACCGGCCCGTCCAGATCGGCGCCCACTATCACTTCTTCGAGGTCAACAAGGCGCTGGTGTTCGACCGGAAGAAGGCCTATGGCATGCGACCCGACCTTCCGAGCGGAACATCGGTTCGCTTTGAGCCGGGCGACAAGAAGACCGTGAAGCTGGTTCCGCTCGCCGGGCGACGCATCGTCTATGGCTTCAATGCGCTGGTCAACGGCCGCCTGGACGATCCGTACACCAAGGAGAGCAGCTGGAAGCGCCTGGTCGAGCAGGGATACGGCCACAAGCCGTCGAAGCCCTGAACCCGGCCCGCAACCTCACATCCTGAACTGCAAGGCGAACCAGCCATGAGCGTAAAAATTTCCCGCAGCGCGTATGCGAAAAAGTATGGTCCGACGGACGGCGACCGGATTCGCCTGGCCGATACGGACCTGATCATCGAGATCGAGGAGCACTACGGCGACTACGGCGAGGAGTCGATCTTCGGCGGCGGCAAGTCCATCCGCGACGGCCAGGACCAGTGCGCCCTCGAGGAGCCGCTGAGCCCGAAGCACTGCGACCTGGTCATCACCAACGCGATCATCATCGACCACTGGGGCATCGTCAAGGGCGACATCGGCATCCGCGAGGGGCGGATCGTGGCCATTGGCAAGTCCGGCAACCCGCTCACCCAGAGCGGCATCGACCCGCGCATCGTCATCGGTCCCGCCACGGACATCATCGCGGGTGAGGGCAAGATCGTCACCGCCGGCGGCGTCGACACCCACATTCACTTTATCTGTCCGCAGCAGATCGAGGTTGCCCTGGCCAGCGGCATTACCACGCTGATCGGCGGCGGCACCGGCTCTTCCACCGGCACATGGGCAACGACATGTACGCCCGGTGCCTGGAACATCATGCGGATGCTGCAGGCCTTCGAGGGACTGCCGATCAACGTCGGCATCATGGGCAAGGGCAACAGCAGCCTGCCCGGTCCGCTCGTCGAAATGATCAAGGCCGGCGCATGCGGGCTCAAGCTGCACGAAGACTGGGGCACCACCCTGTCGGTCATCGACACCAGCCTCACGGTGGCCGACGAGTACGACATCCAGGTGGCCATCCATACCGATACGCTGAATGAGTGCGGCTTCCTCGATGACACGATCGGGGCCATCAAGGGTCGCACCATTCACAGCTTCCACACCGAGGGTGCTGGTGGCGGTCACGCCCCGGACATCATCAAGATCGCTGGTGAGCCGAACGTCCTGCCGGCCAGCACCAACCCCACCCGGCCGTTCACGGTGAACACCATCGACGAGCATCTCGACATGCTCATGGTGTGCCACCACCTCTCTCGGAACATCCCCGAGGACGTGGCCTTCGCCGAGAGCCGGATCCGGGCCGAGACGATCGGCGCGGAAGATGTGTTCCACGACCGCGGCATCATCAGCATCATGAGCTCGGACTCCCAGGCCATGGGCCGCATCGGCGAGGCAATCCTGCGCACCTGGCAGACCGCCCACAAGATGAAGGTGCAGTTCGGCCCCCTGGCGGGCGACAGCTCGCGCAACGACAATGAGCGGGTCAAGCGCTACGTCGCCAAGTACACCATCAATCCCGCCATCGCGCAGGGCATCGCCGATCACGTGGGGAGCATCGAGGCGGGCAAGCTGGCCGACCTCGTCATCTACGAGCCGGCGTACTTCGGCGTGAAGCCGTTCCTGGTGCTCAAGGGCGGCCTCCTGGTCCAGGCACAGATGGGCGACCCGAACGCCAGCATCGCAACACCGCAGCCGGTCTGGATGCGCCCGCAGTTCGCGGCGTATGGCCGCGCGCTGTCGAAGTCCTGCATCTCGTTTGTGTCGCAGGCCGCGCTCGACGAGAACGTGGGCGAGAAGTACGGCCTGCAGCGCGAACTCCAGGCAGTCAAGAACTGCCGGAACATCGGCAAGAAGGACATGAAGCGGAACGAGGCCACGCCCAAGATCAAGGTGGATCCTGATACGTACCAGGTCACCGTCGATGGCAAGAAGGTCGGGAGCGACCCGCTCAAGACACTTCCAATGACCCAGCGGTACTTCCTCTTTTGAGGGTGCAGAAAGACCACCTGGCCCGCGCAGTGGCGGGCCAGGCGCCGTGATCCCCATCAACGTGCGATTGCTCCAGCTGGCTGACTCGGCGCTGCCGATCGGCGGCTATACGCATTCCTGGGGTCTCGAGACCGCCATCTCGCAGCGGCGCGTGTTCGATCCCGAGACGCTTGAGCGCTGGACGCGCCGCTGGCTCCGGGAGTCCCTTGGGCCGCTCGAGGGCGTCATGGTGGCGTCCGCCTGCCGGGCAGCGCGGGAAGGCACCCCCGCCGACGTGCGGGCGCTGAACGAGGTCGTGGAGGCCTCCATCGTGCCCTCCTCGATCCGTGGGGCGAGTCGCGAGATGGGCGAGCAATTGCTCGCGCTGGCAATGACCTGGCCCTGGAGCGCCCGGGCGCTCGCGCCGCATGTCAACGCGCGCACCGACGGATCGGGCTGGCACCACGCGGTGACGTTCGGTTTGCTCGGCGCGCTGGCAGGCGCAGAGCCCGAGGGAGTCCTCACCGCCTACCTGCATCAGGCGGCACTGGGCATGATTGGCGCTGGCGTGCGCGCCATACCGGTGGGGCATACCCATGGCCAGCAGGTCCTGGCGTATCTCCAGGACGACATCGGCGAACTGGCAGCGTCACTCAGCATTCGCGAGCCCGAAACCGCAGGAAGTGGCTGCCCGTTTTATGAAGTGCTTTGCGATGAACAGACCCGGCTCTATGCGCGGATGTACCGGTCCTGACACTCGGCCGGTCGCTCGCTCCGCGAAGTGACGCCGCGACCAACATTTCCTGGAGACTGCCATGCACGACGACCACGATCATTCCCACAGCACCGACTACATGGGCTCCCCCGGGGCGGCACGCTATGCCGGCTCCAAGCGATCAGTCTTCACCCTCGGTATCGCCGGTCCGGTAGGCTCCGGCAAGACCGCATTGGTGGAGGAACTCTGCCGCGTCCTGTGGCCCGAGATCAACCTTGCCGTCATCACCAACGACATCTATACGCACGAGGACGCCGAGTTCCTGTCCCGCAGCGGGGTGTTGCCGGTGGAGCGCATCGTCGGTGTGCAGACCGGCGGCTGCCCTCACACCGCCATCCGCGATGATGCCAGTGCCAACCTGAGCGCGGTGTCCAACTTTCAGCGGCAGTTCCCCGGCCTCGAGCTCGTCCTGGTCGAGTCGGGCGGCGACAACCTCACGGCAGTCTTCTCCCGTGAGCTCGCCGATCGCTTCATCTTCGTCATCGATGTGGCGGAGGGTGACAAGATCCCGCGGAAGGGCGGCCCGGGTATCTGCAACAGCGACCTGCTGGTGATCAACAAGATCGACCTGGCACCGCATGTGGGGGCCGACCTGGGCGTGATGCGGCGGGATAGCCTGAAGATGCGGGGCGAGCGCCCCTTCCTCATGGTCAGCCTGCGCCAGAAGCAGGGCATCGATGAGGTGGTCCAGTGGGTCCGCGAGCAGTTTGCGGAGCTGGCCACCAAGGCGTAGCAGCCGGTCATGCCCTACAGGAAGGGACTTCGCCACCGGCACGAGCACGGGAGCCCGGCTGAGCACAGGGAGCAGGGGCACGAGCATGCACATCCTCACGGGCATGCTCACGCGCATGAACACGAACACAGCCACACGCACGAACATGCGCATGGCGACCTGAAGCACAGCCATCCCCACGCGCACGGGCACCGGCACGAACACGAGCACCAGCATTCGCACCCGCACAACCATGGTGCACAAGACGCGGAAGCATCATTCAACAAGGCGGCGCACTCGCACGTGCACGACCCACCGGTGCACGATCACGCGCATGAAGACCTGGCTGCTCCGCTCCACGCCGACACATCACACGAGCACGAACACCCGCCCGGAACATTACGGTAGGACCTTGGGCGGTGGGATCCCACCGCCCGCCCTCCCTGCATCAGTTCTTCGGCTTCTTGTCCTTCTTCTCGTGGCGCGCGTGCTCCTCCGTCATGCGCTTGCCCAGGTGCCCGTTCTGCACGAGTGTCCCCAGGACATCCAGCATCACCCTGGTACCCATGAGCGCGGTCGTATCGGCGATGTCGTACGGCGGCGAGACCTCCACCAATTCCATGCCGCAGAGCCCTTCCTTGGCCACCCGGCGCACGGCGCGAAGCGCTTCGCGCGCCATGAAGCCACCCGGCTCCGGGGTGCCTGTCCCGGGCGCCGAGCCCATGTCCATGCAGTCGATGTCGAATGAGAGGAACACCGCCTTGGCGTTTTTCCAGGCGCACTCGAGCGCGATGTCGATGCAGGCGTCGATGCCCCACTCGTCCACGTCGAACATCGAGATCACCGTGGTATCTCGCTCCCGGGCGATCTTCACACCGGGCCGGTTACCAATCCACCCGCCAATGCCGATCTGCACCAGGTTGCTGGCTGGGGCATTCTTGATGTTGGTGGCATGGAACCAGGGACAGGTGTGCATGATTTCATCCATGTCCCGGTCGAGTATGTCGATGTGCCGGTCGAAGTGGATGATCCCCACGTTGCCGTCGATGTACGGTGCCGTCCCACGGATATCCGGGTAGCCAAGTGAGTGATCCCCGCCACAGACCAGCGGGAACACACCGTTCTTGTGCAGGTGCTGTACCGCGAGGTCCACCTGGTCGAACGTCTTGTAGTTGTTGGATGGGATCACGAAGACGTCGCCCGCGTCTCCGATCTTGAGCTGCTCGACGAGATCAACCCCCATGTCCGAGCTGTAGCCGTCGAAGTTGGCCGACGCCCGGCGTACGCCTTGTGGCCCGAAGCGGGTGCCGGGCCTGAACGTCGTTGCCGAGTCGAAGGGAGCGCCGAGGAACGCCACATCGTACTTGCTGATGTCGTTGATGTTCTCGACAAAGGGGTTCTTCAGGAACGTATTGATGCCGGCGAAGAGCGGGTGGTCCGTGCGCGAAAAGAGGGAGATGGTCCGGTCCTGGATCGACGGCGCCGCCTCGAGGCCGTTGTCCAGGCCCCGCTCGATGCGCCGCTTGTATTCCCGGCTTCCGATCTTCTCCGCCTCACGGATCTTCTTCATGGCTGTCAACTGATCGCGTGAAGTCAGCTTCTCGGGTGGCGAATCGCCACCTCCTCCCCCGCCCGCGCTCTTGCCCAACGGATGAAAATGCCGGCCCCGGCCACCCCCGTGGCCATGGCTGCCATGCAAGCACAGGGAGCGATGAATAAGCATTGGGCAGTGCCTCACTTTCGCGAGAAATTGAAGAAGCAGATGTCGGCTTCGAGCGCCTGGGGTTCAGGAAAGGGCTGGAGGTACTAGGGGCTGAACATGAGCACGATATACATGAAGAAGAGCGACAAATGAGCTGCGCCCTCCAGGAGCGTGGTCCGCGGCCCGGAGAACGTCAGGGCCGAGAGCACCAGGGTGACTGCAAGCAGGATCACTTCGTCCGGTCCCACACCCATGATGATCGTCTTCCCCGTCACGATCCCGATGCCGAGCATGATCGGGAAGATGACCCCCATTGCCGGCGCGCAGGATCCCAGCGCGAGGTTGGCCGCGCGCTGGGGTTGGTTCGCGATCCCCGCTTTGACGGCCGATATCGCCTTGGGCGAAACGACGATCAGGGCGATGATCACCCCACCAAGCGCTGGCGGAGCGCCGAGCTTGTAGCTCGCATGGTCGAGTAGCGCGGTGAGGGACTTCCCCAGCAGCACGATCGGCAGGAGGCCCGCAACAAGCAGGAGCGCATGCTTCGCCACCCCTTCCCGCGCGCGTGGCTGGGGCGGACCACTGGCACTAACCTGAGCAGCGCCCGCAGGCTCCGCCTCCGCAAAAAAGTGCGAGTGCCTTCCAACCTGAATGAGCACCAGGATGCCATAGAGGAACAGCGCGACGGCCATGATGCCCGCCGCCTGAACGTTCGTCACGCTTCCACGGGGGCTGGCCTGGGTATAGCTCGGGAGGATCGCGCCGATGACGCTCAGCACGATGACCACCGCCAGGTAGGCGGAGGTACCCTGCATGTTGTAGGTCTGCTCGCGGTGCCGCAGCCCGCCCAGGAACAGCGCGAGGCCCCCGGCGAGGTTGATCATGATCATGTTGGCGCCGAAGAGCGTATCGCGCCCGATCGTCGCCCCGGAGCTGCTGGATAGGATTGCGATGCCGATGAGGACTCCTTCGAGGCAGATGATCGAAAGAGTCAGGACGAGCGAGCCGAGCGGCTCGCCCAGGATTTCAGCCAGTGCATCCGCTTCGTCGATGACACCGAACGCCGCCCATACCATTGTCACGAAAAGCCACAGCAGCAGCACGCCAGTGAACATGCTCGACATTTGGGCGTCGATCCATGTGCTGCCGAACACGAGGAACAGGACGAGCGTAACCCAGGCAAAAATGAGCCGGACGAGCAGCATCATACGCTGAGCCTCCCGGTGCCATGTCAGCGATTCTCACTGACAGCGCGCACTTCTCAAGCTGCAGCGGCCCCGGCAAACTCGCAAGGCGATCGCTAGAACTTGACCAGCGCACTGACGACGCCAATCAGCTGCGTCTTGTCCGTGTTGCCACCCCCAGTGCCGTACGCGGGACGCCCGGCCAGGTCGCCACGTACCTCGGGACGCACTTCGAGGAAATTCACCGGGTGCCAGTTGACGCCAAGGGTCAGCGCACCATACGCCGTGTTGATCCCGGTGCGCGTGCCCCCGTCGTCATTGAAGAAGTCCAGCCTGAAGCGGAAATCCCACGGCTTGGTAACATGCAGGATCCCGATCGTGTAGATGCCGAACCAGGATGCGGTCCCAACGGGGGTGTTGGCATCCCATCCGAAGTTGGACTGGACCACCTGGAAGAGTTTCTCGCTCCACTGGCGCTGCACCCGCAATTCGCCCATCGTCACGAAGGTGCCCTCCATCCCCGGTGCCGCGAAAATCGCCTCGCGCCCCAGGTAGGTCGAGCCCGTCAGGAGTGTGCCCTTCTCGTGGTTGAGCCAGTAGTTGACCTGGCCGATGTAGCAGACGTAACCATCGTTCCGCATCGTGAAGAACGTGTTGGCACACAGCGTGAGCCCACTCCAGATATCGAGATCTTCGTTCACCGTGAGGGTGGCGAGCACGCCTGTGAACGCCCCGTCCTGCGAATAGAAGAACTGGTAGTCACTGGAGTAGAACGGGCGGTACGGTGCCGTGGCCGCATTGAAGCCGATTATCGTGTGGAGCCGGCCCGCCCGAACGTCGAGGCCGCCGTGCTTGAACACGGGGATATGGAGCGACGCGTACAGGTCCAGGAAGTCCTGACTGAAGTAGGTATTGTCGGCATTGCCGATGCCGCCCTTCGGCTGCCCCAGGGCCGCGTCGGCACCGGCCACGTAGTTGATGTTGAACCCGACGTCTACCTGGCTCGTCCGCATGCCGCGCTGGAGCACCAGCCCGATCTGGTTCAGCAGCAGCTGGTTGCCGTAGCGATTCTGCTTCGTCTGCACCGACAACTCACCGGACCCGGTGGATGCGGCGGTGTAGCCGCCCTCCACCCAGCCATAGAAGCTGATGCCGCTGTTCCCGAACAGGTGCCCCAGGCCAAGGTGGTCCATCGCCAGCCTCACGTCGGCCACCGGCGTGGGGCCGAGCTCGGGTGGGGCGGCTGCATCGCGATAATCCAGGGCGAACCAGTACGGATTCGATTCAGGCTGAAGACCCTGAGTGCCCTGCGCGCGCGCAGGCATGGGAGTGACGAGTGCAACGAGCAACAGGATGGGTGGGACCGCCGTACTGGTTCTCGGGGCGAAGGTCATGACTGCCCCCATGAGAGCGGTGTCCGGCAGGGGTACCGGCTACATGAGTATCATACATCTCATTCGAGCAATAGCGATCTCGAGGCACGTTCCAGGGAGGCAGTCCAGTGAGTCCGAAGCCGGTGATCATCACGCGGGACGAACTCGTGCTCTGCCCCGAGTTCCAGGGACTCGAGCCATTGGTGCACCCGGCGGCCCGCACTGGCGGCGCGCGGATCGAGCTGGTGCGCTCGGGCGAGGAGACTCGGCTCGGCGCGTACTACCAGCAGGTTCCTGTGCGCCTCATGCCGCCGTTCCAGCTCGATTCCGAGCCGGCCTCCCTGCTCTACCTGATCAACCTCACTGCCGGCCTCATGGATGGTGATGCGCACCTCGTCGAGATCACGGCACGCGCCGGCACGCGCGCCGTCGTGACTGGACAATCGGCCAATCGCGTCCATCCCGCCGTAACCGGGTATGCGACCCAGCAGTTCGTGGTTGATGTCGAGGACGACGCCTTTCTCGTCGTCCTTCCCGGTCCAACAATTCCATACAAGGGCGCCCGCTTCTTCCAGCGTGCTCGCGCCAATCTTGCGCCGCGCGCCCGCCTCATCTGGGGCGACATCTGGCTCCCCGGTCGCTATGATCGCGGCGCGCTTTCGGAACGCTTCCAGTTCGAGCGCATTGTCCAGGACTTCGAGGCCCGGCGCGACGGCAAGCTCGTCTACCGCGATCGCTTTCGGTGGGATGGCCCGTGGACGCCGGACATTGTCGATTGGCACGTAGGTGGGCATCTCGCTTCAGCCAGCCTGTTCATCGCGGGACCCCTGCCCGACTCGTTCCCCGAGCCGGGGCAAGGCATCCGGAGGTCCATCTTCCGGCTCGAATCAGGCGAGAGCTGCATCCGATGGTGCGGCGAACCAGGCGCTGTCACCGCCGATCTCGTGTCGATCGCCCTCGGCGTGGCCGCGACATGGACTGGGGGGCCCGGCGCCCGCCCGTGGCTCCTCGACTCGAGCGACCTCACCCAGAATCACTGGTTCTCGACGCCGGCAAAGCTGACCGACGATACGGTGCCAGATGACGAGGTCATCCTCGCGAACGCAGCACCCTGAAATGACAAGCGCCGCCCGTCAGGGCGGCGCCTTGTTCCAGCACGACTCCTTCGATCAGGCCATGAAGTCCACGTTACCAGTGGCGATGTCGTAGAACGAGCCCACGATCTTCACCGCACCCGACTTCTCCAGCTCCGCAATGACCGGGCTGCCCTTGCGGATGCCGGCAACCGTCAGCTCGACATTCTTCTTGGCCACGGCATCCACGAACGCCGCATTGCTCGCCGACTTGTCGCCGGTGAATTCGGTTGCCGCTATCGCCGGCTTGATCTTCGCCAGGAGCTGCGTGAGGTTGCCGAGCTTCGCATCAGCAATGGCACCGGCCACGGCGCCGCACGCCGAGTGGCCCATTACCAGCACCACCTTGGCGCCGGCAAGCTTGGTGGTGAACTCCATGCTGCCCAGGATGTCCGCGTTCTGGACGTTGCCGGCAAGGCGGCAGTTGAAAACGTCGCCGATGCCCAGGTTGAGGAGGATCTCGGCCGGGGCACGCGAGTCGATACAGCTCAGCAGAACTGCCATCGGGAACTGGCCGCCCGCCGTGGCCTGCTGCTCCGCCAGGAAGTCGCGCGTGATCTTGGTGCCGCTCCGGAACCGTGCATTCCCTTCCTTGAACGACGCGAGAATCTGGTCGGGCGTCATCGCGTCGCGGGCTTCCTGCGTCAACGCCCCGACCGTCAGCTGGGTCAGCGCCGGCTCCGCCATGGCCGCTGCTGCTGGCGGCGCCTCGGCAGGCTTCACGCCGCAGGCCGCAAGGATCCCCACCGCAGCCGCGGCAGTGGATGTCTTCATGAATGCGCGACGCGATGCGAGGTCGCGCTGGTCGTGCTCGGACTCACACATGTGCATGCATCTCCGGACTGAAGGGGACGGGGTGAATCTGCAATATGTTCATGTTGTGGCGCTGACGCTAGAACTTGACCATGGCGCTCAGGACGCCGATCACCTGGGACTTGTGATTGTTCCCGCCACCGGTTCCGTAGGCCTCGCGCCCGGCCAGGTCGCCGCGAACCTCGGGACGCACTTCCAGGAACCTTACCGGGTGCCAGTTCACCCCCAGGGTGAGCTCGCTGTATGCGGTATTGATCCCGGTGCGCGTGCCCCCGTCATCGTTGAAGAAGTCGAGCCGGAAGAGGAAGTCCCACGGCTTTGAGAGGTTCAGGATGCCGATGGTGTAGAGACCGAACCACGAGGCCGTGCCGACCGGGGTGTTGCTGTCCCAGCCGAAGTTGGACTGCACCACCTGAAAGAACCGGTCGTTCCACTGGTGCTGCACCCGCACCTCGCCCATCGTCACGAACGTGCCGCCCAGGCCGGGCGCCGCGAAGATGGCCTGCCGCCCGATGTAGGTGGAGCCGGTGAGCCGGGTGCGGCGCTGGTGGTTCAGCCAGTAGTTGACCTGGCCGATGTAGCAGACGTAGCCCTCATTCCGGTAGACGAAGAAGGTGTTGGCACACAGCGTGAGGCCGTTCGAGACCGTGACTTCCGAGCCCAGGCTGAGCGTCGTCAGCAGGCCGGTAAACGCCCCGTCCTGCGAGTAGAAGAACTGGTAGTCGTTCGAGTAGAACGGCCGGAATGGCGACAGGAACCCGCTGTAGCCGATGATCGTATTCTGGCGGCCCACCTTGATGTCCAGCCCGACACCTTCCTTGATCGGCACGTTCATCGAGACCGAAAGATCCCGGAAGTCCTGGCTGAAGTAGGTGTTGTCTGCGTTGCCGATGCCGCCCTTCGGCTGGCCCAGGGCCGCGTCCGCGCCGGCGAAATATCGGACGTTGAACCCGAAATCAAGCTGGCCAGGCTTCATGCCCCGCTGGAGCACGAGACCGATCTGGTTCATGAGGAGCTGGTTGCCATAGCGGTTCTGCCGCGTCTGCACCGACATGAGCCCCGAACCGCTCGACGACGCGGTGTAGCCGCCTTCAGCCCAGCCCCAGAACCGGATGCCGGTGTTGCCGAACAGCTTCGCCAGCCCGAGCCCGTCCATCACCAGCCGCACGTCCGCGACGGGTGTGGGGCCAAGGGTGCTTGGCTCCAGCGTCTCAGCGACGTCCTGCGCCGTCTCGTACGGGACCGATTCGGGCTCGAGACCCTTCGTGCCTTGGGCGCTCGCAACGCCCGTAAGTATCATGGCCAGGACGAGCGGCGCGACCAGGGTAGCGACCCTTCGCGTACAAAACGTCATGAGTGTCCTCGATCAGGGCAACTTCCGGTGACGCGACTGGGATGAGTATTACTATACTGTCCCGATAGGGACGATGTCGCAACGTTTGCGACCATATTGGTAGACAAGGGCCAGGATCGAACTTTGAGAGCTGCTGGCCCCGGGATTCTGACATGACCGGACCCTTCGCCGTATTGTCGCTGGGCTTCCTCCTTGGCATGCGTCACGCGACCGATGCGGACCACGTCATTGCGGTGAGCACCATCGTGTCGCGGCACCGCAACCCCCTCGCTGCTGCCCTCATCGGCGCGGTCTGGGGCCTGGGTCACACCCTCACGATTTTCGTGGTGGGTGGCGGCATCATCCTGTTCGGGTGGGTCATCCCGCACCGGCTGGGACTCTCGATGGAGTTCGCCGTAGGGCTCATGCTCATTGGCCTCGGCATTGCGAACATGTGGAGCGTGGCGCGGCATCGACATGATCCCGACCACGAGCATCCGCACCATCATGACAGCGAGGTCCACACGCACCCGCATGATCATGTGCGGCACGAGCATCATGAGCCGGCCGCGGTGAGCTGGCTCGATGTGAGGCTGGCGGGCATCCGGGTCTATCAGCTGTTCCGGCCAATGTTCATCGGTATCGTGCATGGCCTGGCGGGATCAGCGGCGGTGGCCTTGATCGTGCTGGCTGCCATCGGCAACGCGCGGTGGGGCGTGCTCTACCTGCTGGTGTTCGGGGTAGGTACCATCGTCGGCATGGCACTGGTCACGGCAGGCATCTCAGCGTCAATCACGCGACGCGGTGCATCAAGGGTGTGGACCCAGCGGGTGCGCTTCGCGTCCGGGCTGCTCAGCCTCGGGTTCGGGTGCTTCCTGGCCTGGCGCATCGGTTTCGTAGAGGGACTGTTCGTGTAAGTGACTGCCCCTTCGTCCAACTGGCAGGACAGCGGACTTTGGATCCGTCAATGCTGGTTCGAGCCCAGCAGGGGCAACTCAAGTTGAAGGCGGCTCGACAACGAAAAACGCTCCGGCCATTGGCCGGAGCGTTCTCTTGTCGGCACCTGTGGAATCAGGTTTCCGGGATGGCTTCGACGGTCAGCACCACGTCATTGAAGTCGGTGTCGCCACCGTCCTCGAAGTTGACGACCCAGTTCGGGTAGGCGCCGGTGACGCGCGTGCCCGGCGCATTCGCAAACTGGTCGGACGTGAACACGATGTCGATCTTCGTGCCAGCCGGGTTGATCGGCGTCGAGTAGTCCCACTGCTTGCCGATTGGCTCGCGGCAGGCGTCCGTGGTCAACGTCACCACGATCGGGCTGGTCAACGAAATATCGTTGTTGATCGCGTCGCAGCTCCGGCTCGTGAGCGTGATCTTGTACCCAGCCGGCGCGGTCAGGGTAAGACTGCAACTCTGCGTCTGCCCACCCCCGACGTCGCACCGCAATTCCGTGGGAACGCGCGGTGGATCGGATGCTCCGGAGCAGGCGGCGACTGTGAAGCCGAACGACAGGGCGATGATGGGAAGCAACAGTCTCGGCACACGCATGGCTTGGATCTGCTCCAATAAGAGGAGATGTGGTTTCCTGAACCGGGAATAGCTAAAGCACTGTCAAATAACCGTTTAGTGCGACGACCCTGCACCGCCCGGCTCCGGAGCCTGCTTGAATCTGGTTCTGGTCACGCACCGGAATACACCCAAGATATGCAAGTGATGCGCCCCCGGCGTCGCCAGGGACGACCCGGCCACTTCGTTCAGCACACAACGGCAGCCGGCGAATTGACCTAACCCCGCTCCGCAGCTATCCTTGTGGGCTCTAAATGGCTGAGATCTCGCTTTCCCGCAGCCAGATGCTTCTCCTCAGCGGCACCGCCAATCGCGGACTCGCCGAAGAGGTGGCCCAGCATCTCGGACAACCGCTCTGCGCCTTGACCATCAAGCGCTTTGCGGACGGTGAGCTGTTCGTGAAGATCGACGAGAACGTGCGCGGGCGGGATGTCTACATCATCCAGTCCACCAACCCGCCGGCGGAGAACATGATGGAGCTGTTGCTCCTCATGGATGCCGCGAAGCGGGCCAGTGCCGCCCGGGTCACCGCCGTCATTCCCTATTTCGGGTATGCGCGGCAGGACAGGAAGGACCAGCCCCGCGTCGCCATCAGCGCCAAGCTCATGGCGAACATGGTGTCCAAGGCCGGCGCTGATCGCGTGCTCGGCATGGATTTCCACCAGCATCAGATGCAGGGTTTCTTCGACCTGCCGGTGGATCACTTGTATGCGGCGCCGGTGTTCGTGAACCACTTCCGGCAGAAGCAGCTCCGGGACCCGGTGGTAGTGGCGCCCGATGTCGGCTCGGCCAAGATGGCGCGCGGCTTCGCGAAGCGGCTCAACGCCACCCTGGCGATCATCGACAAGCGCCGCCCGTCGGCCAACGTGGCCGAGGTCGTGAACGTCGTGGGTGAAGTCTCCGGGCGTGATTGCGTCATCCCGGATGACATGATCGACACCGCCGGCACCATGTCCGAGGCGGTGCACGCGCTGAAGCGGCTGGGCGCGCGCGACATTTACTGTTGCGCGACGCACGCGCTGCTCTCGGGCCCGGCGGTCGACAGGCTCTCGGCGTCACCAGTGTCGGAAGTGGTGGTAACAAACACCATTGCAATCCCGCCGGAACGGAAGTTCGACCGGCTCAAGGTTCTCTCGATCGCCGGTCTGTTGGCCAAGGCGATCGGTTACACGCACAGCGACCAGTCCGTCAGTTCGCTGTTCGACTGATTCAGGAACAGGAACACGACCATGGCAAGCAAGGCATCCCTGCAGGCGAAGTCCCGCAGCTCCACTGGCAAGGGCGCGGCGCGCTCCCTGCGCCGCTCCGGCATTGTACCGGGCATCATCTACGGCCATCATCGGCAGCCGGAGTCGCTGCAAATCGACGCCTCGGCCCTGACCCGGCTCCTCGTGGGTGCCCACTCGAGCACGCTCGTCGACGTCACCGTCGATGATCGCGCCCCGGTCAAGGCGCTCATTCGCGAGATCCAGCGGAACCCGCTCCGCGCCAGCACCATCGTTCACATCGACCTCTACGAGGTCCGCGCGGACGAAAAGGTCGCTGTCGAAGTGGCCATCAAGCTCGTGGGAACGCCCGATGGCGTGCGAAACCACGGCGGCGTGCTGGAACAGCAGCTCCACGCCCTGCAGATCCGCGCGCTGCCGGCCGACATCCCCGAGTTGATCGAGATCGACGTCACCGGTCTCGCCATCGGCCAGTCGCTGCATGTCAGCGACCTGACCGTGGTCAAGGCCGACATCATCACCGACGCCACCCAGACGGTGGCTGTGGTGGCGACGCCGCGCGCCGAGGAGACACCGGTTGCCGCTGCGGCTGCCGATGCCCCGGCCACGTCGGAGCCCGAGCTGATCCGCAAGGCGAAGGCTGACGCCGAGGAAGCCGAGAAGTAGCGGGGTGCGGCCCTGCGCGTCATCGTAGGGCTGGGCAATCCCGGCCAGGAGTATGAGGGCACCCGGCACAACGCCGGGTTCCTGCTCGCCGATCACATTGCGCGTCGTTGGGGGCTCGGAAGCTTTCGTCGTGGCGACCGGGCCCGCGTTGCCGAAGGTCAGTGGCAAGGCGAATCCGTCCAGCTCCTCAAGCCCCAGACATTCATGAATCGCAGCGGCGCGGCGCTCTCGCACTTGCTTGGTGGCAAGTTCGATCCGGCGACGGAGCTGTTCGTGCTGGTGGACGACGTGGCGCTCCCCACTGGAAGGTTCCGGTTGCGCGGCGCCGGCTCCGCAGGCGGTCACAACGGCCTCAAGAGCATCGAGGCGACGCTGCAGCAGCAGGACTATGCACGGCTGAGGATCGGGGTCGGGCCGCAGCCCACCGGCGAGGACCTTGCCGACTATGTGCTGGCGCCGTTCACCCGCGAGGAACGCGGCGCGGTCGACGAGCTGCTCGACCCGATGACCGACGCCGCCGAGAGCTGGCTCACCGAAGGCATCGAGCGCGCCATGACGCGCTTCAACAAGGGATCGTAGGAATACCACATGCTGCGCCTCGGTATCGTCGGACTCCCCAACGTCGGCAAGTCGACGCTCTTCAACGCGCTGACGTCGGCGGGTGCCCTCGTGGCCAACTACCCGTTCGCCACGATCGAGCCGAACACCGGCGTGGTGCAGGTGCCCGACCCGCGCCTCGAGCGGCTCACGGAGCTCGTGCAACCCGAGCGCACGCTGCCCGCCACCGTGGAATTCCTCGATATCGCCGGTCTCGTGAAGGGCGCGAGCCAGGGTGAGGGTCTCGGCAACCAGTTCCTCGCCAACATCCGCGAGGTGGATGCGATCGTGCACGTGGTGCGCTGCTTCGAGGACGACGACATCCAGCACGTCATGGGGCCGGTCGACCCGGCCCGCGACCGCGAGGTCATCAACATCGAGCTCGGGCTGGCCGATCTTCAGGTGGTGGAGAAGCGGCTCGACAAGGCCGCCCGCGCCGCCAAGTCGGGCGACCCCCAGGCGAAGATCGAGGCGAAGCTGCTCGAGCGCCTTCGCGAGGCGCTGGCCGACGGCAAGGCGGCGCGCAGCGTCGTGCCGACCGAGGAGGAGCGACCGGCGTTCCGCGCCTTCAACCTGCTCACGGCAAAGCCGGTGCTGTACGCCGCCAACGTGCGCGAAGAGGAGATCACCGGCGGCAACCGGCACGTCGACGCGCTGCGCGCTGCCGTCACCGCCGATGGCGAGGAGGCGGAGATCGTTCCCTTCTCCGCCAAGGTCGAGGCCGAGCTTGCCGAGCTTGCCGCTCGAGGATCGCAGGGACTTCCTGCAGTCCCTCGGCCTCGAGGAATCGGGCCTCGACCGCCTGGCCCATGCCGCGTACCACCTGCTGGGCCTGCAGAGTTATTTTACGGCTGGCGAGAAGGAGGTGCGGGCCTGGACCATCCACCGCGGCGACCGGGCACCAGCGGCCGCCGGCGTGATCCACTCCGACTTCGAGAAGGGCTTCATTCGCGCGGAGACGGTCGGCTACGACGACTTCGTGCGTGCGGGTGGATGGAAGGGCGCGCGGGAGCAGGGCCTGGCCCGCGCGGAAGGCAAGGAATACGTCGTGCGCGACGGAGACGTGCTGCTGTTCCGTTTCAACGTCTGATAGCCGGACTCACCTCCGGGAGGAATTCATGACCAGTCCCTTTGGTACCTCTGCACCCATCACCAGCACCGCGGCGACCGACGCGCGTGTCGCCGAGTTCCTGCGTGGTGTGTACGGCTGGATGTTCGGCGGCCTGCTCGTCACGGCGGCTGTCGCCTTCGCGGTGATCGCCTCGCCGGCGATGGTGCAGACGCTCGTCACCAACCGGATCCTGTTCTTCGGGCTCATCATCGCCCAGCTGGCGCTGGTGTACGTGGTCTCGGCCAAGGTCAACACGCTCTCGCCCACGGCGTCGGCAGGATTGTTCCTGCTCTACTCCGCACTCACCGGCATCACGCTGTCACTCATCCTGCTGGTGTACACGCGCGGGTCGATCGCGACCGCCTTCGTGAGCACCGCCGGGATGTTCGGCGCGCTGGCGCTCTACGGCACCGTCACGAAGCGGAGCCTGGACGGGCGTGGGATCGTTTGCCATGATGGGATTGTTCGGCGTCATCATCGCGATGGTGGTCAACTGGTTCCTGAAGAGCCCCGCCCTGAGCTTCGTCATGTCGGTGGCGATGGTCATCGTCTTCACCGGGCTGACCGCGTACGACGCACAGCGGCTCAAGCGGATGGCGCTCGCAGTCGAGGGCCCGCAGTCGGGCTCCTATGCGGTGAGCGGCGCGCTGTCGCTCTACCTCAACTTCATCAACCTGTTCCTCACGTTCCTGAGGTTGTTTGGAAACAGGAGGTAGGCAGTCGTCCGTCGGCAGTCGTCAGAGAGTGGGCAGCTGACCTCTCACTGACGACTGCCGACTGTCGACTCACGACTGAGTCGGTACCGCCAGTCCTCCGCGAGGGCCGGACATTGCGCCAGCAACGCAGCTTCGTCAGTGCGGTGCTGGCGTTCTGACATCACCTCGGCCACCCGCCGCACCGGCCACTGCGGATAGGGCCGGTCGATCAGCAGCACCGGCGTACCTGCCTCGATCCATCCTTCCTTCTTCACGCGCACGTACCACCCCGAGCGGCCGTTGGCGAACACCGTGGCGATCAGGTCGGGCTTCCGGTGCCGCCGCGCGAGCGTGTTGCACGGCGTCCGGGGCTTCGATACCTCGAACATCACCGGGCCCACCTGCCACCGGTCGCCCAGGCAGGCGCTGTCCTCGTCCGTGTCGCTGACGGTGAGGTTCTCGCCGAAGGCGCCCGGACCCACGTCTTCCCTGAGCCACTCCTTCCGCCAGCGCGCGTAGTGTTCCGCCGAATACGCCAGGAGTGCCTGGTCGACGCCCCCATGGGCCTTCCGGTCGGCCACGGCGTCACCCGAGAGACCGAGCTGCGCCGCCCAGACCCGGCCACCGACCGGCTCCTTGCCGATGGCGCTGGTGAATACGCGGTCCATCGGGTCATCCGATCCGGGGATGCCATAGACGCGCGGAGTGCCGATCTGGATGGAAATGAGGCGCATGAACGGCCTGGGAACAGGTGACAGGGAACAGGGAACGGGGAATTCTATACGGGTGCAGTTCCCTGTTCCCAGTTCCTTGTGCCCGCTCGCGGCCCTTCCCCTAAGCCCCAATCCCGGCTAGCTTTGCGGGCTCCAAAGACCCTCCCCAGGGGCTGCACCAGCCGCCCGGGGCATACGTCCACAGGAAAGGTGCCATGGTCCGACCGTACGAAGTGGTGTACATCTTCGACAGCGCGCTCGAAGAGCCGGCAATCAACGAGCGGCTCGAGCGGTATCACGCGCTGGTCAAGCACACCGACAGCGAAGCCCCCCGTCTCAACCACTGGGGCAAGCGTTCCCTCGCCTATCCGATCAAGAAGCGTGAGATGGGTTACTACGTCGTCGCCAATTTCCAGGCGGACACGACGGCGTTGCCCGAGTTCGAGCGGGCCATCAAGCTGGACGATGGCGTGCTGCGCTTTCTCGTGGTCGCCGACGACAAGGACTACACCGTCAGCCGCGAGCCGGGTGACCGCAAGTTCGAGGAGGAAGAGGAATGAAGCGCAGCCGCAAGGGCGATCCACTCGCCGAACAGGGCATCCGGAACGTCGACTACAAGGACGAGAAGCTGCTCCAGCGCTTCCTGACCGAGCGCGGCAAGATCCTTCCGAGCCGGTTGTCAGGCATCAGCGCCCGTCACCAGCGCCAGATCAGCGTCGCCATCAAGCGGGCGCGGTACCTCGCCTTGCTGCCCTACGTGAAGAGGGGCGGCAACTGACGCACGCCGGCCCGGAGACGCCCGGGCCCGCCCGGGTGTCGCCTGGCTGGTTGCTGCTGGTCGTCGCGTATCTGCTGGTCGCTCCGGGCATCCTCTTGCTCGGACCGCTGGCCGGGCTCCTCCTGGTAGCCCGGCCAGTTTCGCGTCAGGCCTGGATCACCATCGCGCTCGCCCTGATCTGGTGCCTGCTCTGGCTGGCCCAGCGCGATTCGCTTCCGGGCCAGTTCCTGCGCGCCTATGGCGTGGCCGTCATCGGTGCCTGGCTGCTCCTGGTACCGCGGGAACCAGGACGGGGACTGCGACAGGCCGCGCTGGCCATCGCGGTGGCAAGTGCGGTAACCTTCGGATGGATGGCGCTGCTCGGCATCCGCTGGGGCGACATCGAGTCGGCCACGGCACGGTGGCTGTCTTCCGCGTTCCTCGAGCAGGCGCGCATGGCGGACCAGCTGTGGGGCGAGGCCGGTGCGCAACTGAGCGGCCGCATTTTACGAGTTCGCGGGCCAGGCGCGCATGATGGTGCAGCTGTTGCCGGCGGCCCTCGTCATCACGACGCTGGCGGGCCTGGCACTCGCGTGGCGCGGTCACTTTCGCCCTGGCCGCGCGGCCCCTCGTCCAGGCGCCCAGGCCGCTCACCGCGTTCACGTTCAGTGACCATGCGGTGTGGCTGGTGGTGATCAGCCTCGCCCTGCTGCTGGTCCCGCAGGCGACGTCGATCCCCGGCGTGCAGCAGGTGGCGGTCAACGTGCTGCTCGTCATGCTGGCGCTGTACGCATTCCGCGGGGCCGCCGTCTTCCGCGCCGGCGCCGGTCGCGTATCGACAGTGGGCATCGTGCTCTACACGCTGTTGACGATCTTCATGTTCGTGTTCGTGGCGAGCGGCCTGACAGTGCTCGGGCTCGCCGACACATGGCTCGATTTCCGGCGCCGCATGGCGTCGACCACCGGAGGAACCGAGAGATGATGGAAGTGATCCTGCGGGAAGACGTGCAGTCCCTCGGCAAGGCAGGCCAGCTCGTCAAGGTGAAGCCGGGATACGCCCGGAACTTCCTGCTGCCGCGCGGCCTGGCCTTCGAGGCCACCGAGGGCAACAAGAAGCGCATCGACGCCGAGGCCAGGGCCCGCGCCACCAAGGCGAGCGCCGAGAAGGCCGCCGCCGAGCAGCTGGCCGCGCAGCTCGCTGGGACCACGCTGACCTTGCGTGGCAAGGCCGGTGACGAGGGCAAGCTGTTCGGCTCGATCACGTCGCAGGACATCGCGGCGGCCCTTGCGGCGCAGGGCTTCACGGTCGACAAGCGCAAGCTGGAGCTCGAACACCCGATCAAGACGGTCGGTTTCCATTCCGTCATCGTGCGACTGCAGTCGGATGTTCACGCCGAGGTGAAGGTCAACATCGTCCCGGAATAGGACGATGACTGCGCGCATCGCCTACGTTGACGGGCCCCGGCTGGCTCGCTCGTTGTTCGCCGCCGCCGACTGGGTCGCGGCGGGCCGTGACGAGATCAACCGTATCAACGTCTTCCCGGTGCCCGACGGTGACACCGGCACGAACTTCAGCCTCACGCTCCGTGCCGTCGCCGACGCCCTCAGGGCGCTCGGCGACGCGCCGCTTCCGGAGACGGCGAAGACGATGGCGCGGGCCTCGGTGCTGGGTGCGCGCGGCAACTCCGGGATGATGCTTGCCCATTTCCTCATGGGCTTCGCCGAGTCGGTGGGCGACAAGCGCACGGCGACGGTCGCCGAGGTGGCCGCCGCCATCCGGTCCGGTGCGGACAAGCTCGAGCAGTCGCTCGATGAGCCCCGCGAAGGCACCATCCTCACCGTCGCCCGCGAGGCGGCGAACTCCGCCGAGCGTGCCGCCGCGACCACCAGCGACATCGGCGACTTCATGCTCCAGATGCTCCGGGACGGCGAGGTGGCACTCGCCAACACGCCGGAGCTCATGGCGGTGCTCAAGCAGGCCGGCGTGGTCGATGCCGGCGGCATGGGCTTTGTCCGCATGCTGGAGGGCGTCGTCCGGTTCATCGAGGGCGATCCTATCCTGCCCGCCGAGCCCTTCCGGGCCGGCGAGCTCGACTTCTCGCCCGCCGCGCTCGCCGATGTCGCCGCAGAGCGCGACTTCCACTATTGCACCGAGGTGCTCGTCCGCGGGGAGCAACTGCCGCCGGCCAACGAGGTACGACAGGCCATGCACGCCTTCGGCGGGTCCATCGTCGTGGCGACGATCGCCGATATCCTGAAGATCCATGTGCATACGGACACCCCCGACGCCGTCTTTACCTATGCGGTGCGCTGGGGCCAGGTGGTGGCGACCAAGGCCGATGACATGCGAGCCCAGCACCAGAAGCTCGCCCACCCCGAACGCCGCGCGGTTGCAGTCGTGTGTGACAGTTCCGCCGACCTCGCCGATGCCATCCTCGATCGGCACCACATCGCCCTCGTTCCCCTCCAGGTCATCTTCGGGAACCAGGTCTTCCGTGACCGGCTCGAGCTCAAGCCGGAGGAGTTCTACCGCCGCCTGCGTGCTGCGAAGGAGCTCCCCACGACCTCGCAGCCGACACCGGGCGAGTTCGTGCGGGCCTTCCGGAACGCCCGCGACGAGGCCAACGAGGCGGTGGTATTGCTCGTATCTGGAACGTTGTCCGGCACGTTCCAGTCGGCCAATGCGGCCCTGAAGGCCTCAGGCATCGACGGGGTGCATCTGTTCGACAGCAAGAGCGCGTCGCTCGGGCTCGGGATGCTTGGGCTCAGGGCATCGGAACTCGCCGAATCGGGCTGGGGTGCGGCAGAGATCGTGAAGGAGCTGGAGCGGGTCCGGCGGCAGTCGGGGATGTTCCTGTCGGTGGATACGTACGACAACCTCATCCGCTCGGGCCGGGTCAGCCGGGGCAAGGCGTGGCTGGGTGGCCTGCTCGACGTGAAGCCGATCCTCACGCTGACGGATGATGGCCGGGTGGCGCCGGCCGACCGCGTCAGGGGACGCGACCTGGTGGTGCCGAAGGTGCTGTCCCTGCTCGAGCGGAAGCTCACCCCGCGCCCCGGCGCCATCCGCTTCGGCATCGCCCACGCCGATGCACCGGAGGTGGCCGAACGGCTCCGCAACGCGCTGGTGGCCGCGTACAAGCCGAAGGACGTGTTCGTCTCCCTCGTCACCGGGGTGATCGGCACGCATGTCGGCTTCGGGGCCTGGGCAGTGTTCTACCAGGTGGAGGACGGGACACCCGCGCGCGTGTCCCCCGCGTGACCCGCGCCCCCGACTCCGGCCGGCGGCACCATGGGCTTCCTCGCCCCGTGGCGCAGGCGGTGCAGGCCGCAGAGGACCGCAAGGCGCGGGGACTGATGGTGCTCGACCTGCGGCCGGTAAGCGATACGGCCGACTTCTTCATCATCGCGTCCGGTACGTCGGACGCGCATGTCCGCGGGATCGCCGATGCCGTGGTGAGTGCGCTGGGCAAGCAGAGCAACGACCCGCATCACGTTGAAGGAGTACAGGGCGGCCGCTGGGTGCTGCTGGACTATGTCGATTTCATGGTGCACGTCTTTCATCCGGAGGCACGGACCTTCTACCAGCTCGAGCGCCTCTGGGGCGACGCTCCGGTCGTCTTCCGCGGCAGTGACGAGTCCTAGCCGGCGCGGCGCGGCGCGTGTCGCGACCGCGCTGGTCGCGCTCGCCCTCATGGTGCCCGCCACCGCGCACGCCCAGTACTACTTCAATGGATACTTCGGCCAGAACAAGGTCCAGTACACCAAGTTCAACTTCCAGATCATCCAGACGGACCACTTCGACATCTACTTTTACCCGTCGGAGCGGAACGCTTCCCTCGATGTCGCGCGCATGGCGGAGCGCTCCTACGCCCGCCTCTCGCGCATCCTGAACCACCGGTTCACCGAGCGGAAGACCATCATCCTGTATGCGTCCCCCACCGACTTCGGGCAGACCAATACCACCGAGGTGGGCGAGGGCACGCAGGGTGTCACCGACTTCTTCCGCCAGCGGAACGTGCTGTTCCTGCAGGGGGCGCTGCGCGAGACGGAGCACGTGCTCACGCACGAAATGGTGCACCAGTTCCAGTTCGACGTGTTCTCGCAGGGGAAGGCCGGCGCGAACGTGCAGGTCATCGCGTCGGTGGCCCCGCCCCTCTGGTTCATGGAGGGCATGGCCGAGTACCTCTCGCTCGGGCCGACCACGCCGGAAACGGCGATGTGGCTGCGCGACGCGGTCTTCGAGAACAACCTGCCGACCATCGAGCAGCTGGCCCTCGACCCGAACATCTTTCCCTACCGGTTCGGTCATGCGCTCTGGAGCTACATCGGTGAGCGCTGGGGCGACGAGGCGGTCGGCGCGATCCTGACCGGCACCCTCGCCGGTGGTATCGACGGGTCCATCCGGCGTACCCTCGGCCTCACCACCGAGCAGCTGTCCCAGCAGTGGCGCGATGCCGTGTTCAAGCAGTACCTGCCGGAGCTTGGCGCCGGGGAACAGGCGAAGCAGATCGCCGCGGTGTCACTGAACACGGCGCGTTCGGGGGGCCGCCTGCACATCGCACCGGCCATCTCGCCCGACGGCACCCAGATCGCCTACTTCAGTGAGCGCGACGGCTTCTCCATCGACATGTTCCTGGCCGATGCCGCCACCGGCAAGCTGACAGCGACGCCTGCTCAAGCCCACCTGGAGCAGCAACTACGAAACCTTCCGGTTCCTCAACAGCCAGGCCGCCTGGTCGCGCGACGGGAAGTACCTCGCGGTCACCGGTCGGCGGGGAAAGTACGACGACATCATCATCCTGGAACCGAAACGCAACAAGACGGTGCACCGCATCACCGTGAAAATCGACGGCCTCACCACGCCGAGCTGGAGCCCCGACGGCAAGCAGCTTGTCTTCACCGGCTATGTGGGAGGGTGGTCCGACCTGTTCATCGTCAACGTGGACGGGTCCGGGCCTGAAGCAGCTCACCGCGGATCGCTACGCCGAGCTGCACCCCGCCTGGTCGCCCGATGGCAAGACCATCGCCTTCACGACCGACCGGGGGCCGGGCACGAACTTCGACCTGCTGAGGGCCGGGAACTTTCGCATCGGCGTGTACGACCTCGTGACCGGCGACGTGCGCGTGCTCGACCACATGGATCACGGGAAGAACATCAACCCCGCCTGGTCGCCCGACGGGAAGTCGCTCGTGTTCGTCTCCGACCGCGGTGGCGTGAGCGACCTCTACCTCTACGATTTCGCGCAGCAGGAGGTGTTCCAGCTGACCCACCTGCTCACCGGGTCGGCGGGCTTCACGCCCCTGTCGCCGGTGTTGAGCTGGGCCCCGGACGCCGACAAGGTCGCGTTCATGTACTACGAGCGCGGCGGCTTCAATGTCTACCTGCTGAGCAACCCGCGTTCACTGGCACGGTCGCCGTGGCGGGCACCGGCACCCGAGGACAGCGCGCGGCGCGCGGTCCAGGTGGTGACCCGCGTGGCACCGGACAGCATCAGCGCCCGCCCCGAGGTGGGCGAGGGTGGCTCCATCTACCGCGGCAAGCAGGGGTTCCGTCGCGCGGACTCGGTACCCGTGCCAAGTGGCGACAGTGCCAATGCGCCCATCCCCCAGCCCGTCTCGATTGCACGACTGCTCGATTCAGCAGAGCTGGCCCTGCCGGACACCAGCGAGTTCGCCTTCCAGAAATACCGGAAGAAGTACACGCCCGACTATATCGCCCGCCCGCAGGTGGGGTACGTCCGGGACAACACCGGCAACGGGATCTACGGCAGCACCGCCATTACGCTGAGCGACGTGCTGGGCAACAACCAGTTGGCATTCGGCCTCGCCATCAACGGGCGCATCGGTGAGGCGTTTGCCACGGCGTCGTACGCCAATCTCGCCAACCGCATCAACTGGTCGATCGGCGCCACCCAGATTCCGTATTACTTCGCCGAGCCGAGCACGCTCGTGCCCAACGCGGATGGTGGCTTCACGACACGCGTCAACACGCGTCGACTGTTGAGTCGCTTCGTGCAGGGTACCGCCTGGTACCCCCTGAGCCGCTTCCGGCGGATCGAGACGGACCTGCGAATCGGGTTCATTGATGACGCGCTGGTGAGCCTGGTGCAGCAGTTCGACGCCCAGGGATTCCCCGTCACCAACGCGGAGTACCAGACCGTCAGCCGCCCGGGAGTGTTCTTCACGCTCCCCACCGTGGCGTACGTCTTCGACAACACGATCTTCGGCTACGTGGGCCCCTACCTTGGCACGAGGTACCGGCTCGCACTGAGCCAGAGCATCGGCACCTGGCAGTACACCCAGCTCCTGCTGGACTATCGTCGCTACACCCAGATCAAGGGACCGTTCGTCTTTGCCTTCCGCGGCCTCTTCTACGGGCGCCTGGGGCGTGACGCGAACCAGTTTGACGTGTTCATCGGCGTGCCTGACCTGGTCCGGGGCAATACCTCGGGCTCCTATCAGCGCAATGAGTGCCTGGCGCCGGGCGCAAACATCATCTGTCAGCCGCTGCTGCGGCTGGTGGGGCAGCAACTGGCCATCGCGAACTTCGAGTTGCGCTTCCCCCTGCTGACGCCGCAGATGAAGTTCGCGCCGAAGGGGCTTCCGCCCATCGAGGGCGTCGCCTTCTTCGATGCGGGCCTCTCCTGGAACCAGGGCAGCGTCATTCGCTGGTCCACGAACGACGCCAGCCCCGTCAACTTCAGGGCCCCGATTGCCGCCTGGGGCGTGGGTGCCCGGATGAACCTGTATGGCCTCATGATCCTGCGACTCGACTGGTCGTTCCCCCTGGCGCGCCAGCCCTACTATGGCAGCCTCGTCACCCTGAGCCTCGGGCCGACATTCTAGCGCCGATTCCCGGCCCCGCCACCGCGCCGTCGTCATTATCTTTGCCGGCGTGAATGTCCGCCACATCCTCCTGGTCGTCACCCTGCTCGCGGCCTGCGACAAGTCCGGTCGCGAGCCACTCGCGGCGCTTCCCCTGGTGCTCCATTCTCCCGGTCCGACGACCCTGTTGCGGCTGCCCGCACACGGGGGCGAGGCGGTCGCATACCGCAGCACCGACCTCACGCCGCTCGGCTGGTCGGTGGCGAGGGTACCCGCGATCCGGCGGTACATCGGCGTTGATCTCGACCAGGGCCTGGTCTACGCCCTCGATTCCAGCCGTGCCCTCGTTGCCATCGACTTGCGGGCCCGTCGCGCGCGCGTCCTGCGCAAGGGTGTTCGCAACGCGGCCGTCGGACCCGATGGGACCCTCTTCTCGGTCGACACCTCAGGCAAGGTTACCGAAGTGCGGGGACGACGCCCGCTGACGCTCGCCGATGCACTGCCGGCCAGTGCCACGGACCTTGTCGGGACCGCGTCTGGGCGGCTGCTCGTGCTGCCGACACCGCGGCGCGCCGACCTGACGGTCTTCGAGTCCGAGGGACCGGCGGAGACGTTTTCGATGCCGTCCGGCAACGCCACCGCGACGCTGGCGGGAGACCTGGTGGCCGTGGCGGCCGACTCGGCCGTCGTGCTCGCCGATCCATCGGGAGCGAAGAAGCCGACTGTCGTCGACGTGTCCGACCATGCGAGGGCCGTGATGTTCTCGCCCTCGGGCCACCGGCTGTACATCGGGCGGGACGAGGACGAGGTGATGGCCCTCGACCGCTATTCCGCCCGGGAGCGCGACGGCATCGAGGTGCCCGGTGGCGCGATCGACCTGCGCGGGAGACCTCTACGGCCTCTGGATGCTGGTCCGCTCCCGGAAGGGCGACACCTTGAGTGTGGTGGACCTGACGGCGCGGAGCGTGGTGGCACGGACCGTCACGGCATGGGATGACGACCTGCCCCTGATCGCGCCGCCGTTCCTGCTGCTGGTGCGCAAGGGGCGCGACGTCGTTGGTCTCGACCTCGAGCGCGACGGCCTGAAGCCCCGGGGACAGGTGTCGAAGTCCGCCGACGATATCTGGGTGCCGCTCGCATGGGCACCGACGTCAGCGGTGGAGGACGTTGTGGTGGCGAGTGATACGCTCGCCGGCCCGGCGGATACCTCCGCTACCGGCTCCGCACAGCGATTCTTCCTCCAGGTGAGCAGCTCGCGGAATCCCGCCTGGGCGCGGGAACTCGCCGAGAAGATTGCGGCGGCCGGCATCAAGGCAAGCGTCGTTGATCCTGCCAACGCCGACGACGTGTATCGTGTCGTCGTGGGCCCGTTTGCCTCGCGCGAGCAGGCCGATTCCGCCAGTCGTTCGCTCGGCATGCCGTCGTTCGTCATCAGCGGGCCCGGCGCGCCGGTGCCCTGACCATCCCTTCACTGTCCAGGATTTCCCGATGAAGCTCACGAAACTCGAGCTCTCCGGCTTCAAGTCATTCGCCGACACCGTTGAGCTCACCTTCGAGACCGGCGTTACCGCGATTGTGGGGCCTAACGGCTGTGGCAAGTCGAATGTGTCCGATGCGGTCCGCTGGGTGCTGGGTGAGCAGTCAGCCCGGCTGCTGCGCGGCGGCAAGATGGAGGATGTCATCTTCCAGGGCGCCGCCACCAGGCGACCGGTGAACTTCACCGAGGTCTCGCTCTACCTCGACAACGCCGACGGTGACCTGCCCATTGCCTACCGGGAGGTGGTGATCACCCGTCGCCTCTCACGCGCCGGAAACAGCGAGTACCTGCTGAACAAGGCTCCTGTGCGGCTCCGGGATATCCAGGACCTGCTGCGTGGCACTGGCCTGGGCAGCGATGCCGGCGTGGTCATCGAGGCGAAGATGATCGAGTTGCTCCTCTCTGATCGGGCCGACGAGCGGCGGTCGCTCTTCGAGGAGGCGGCGGGCATCAGCCTGTATCGCGACCGGAAGCACAGCACCGAGCGCCGGCTCGAGGAAACTCACCAGGACCTGCAGCGCGTCGAGGACCTGATCGCCGAGGTGCAGTCCCAGCTTCGCAGCCTCGCGCGCCAGAAGGGTCGTGCCGAACGGCATGTCAAGCTGACGGAAGAGAAGTTCGCGCTGCAGTTGACGCTGTCACAGCGCCTGCTGGAGCAGCTGTCCACCGACGCCGAAAGCATGACGCGGCGATACGCCGAGCTCGAGCCGGTGCTGCCGGCCAGGCGCCAGGCACTCGCGGAATCGGAGCAGCGCCGCGAGGCAGCGGGTCGCGCGCGCCACGCCGCCGAGGCGGAGCGCACCGAGGTGTCTTCGCGCCTCGCTTCGGTACGCGTGGAACTCGGCCGGCTCGAGGGCGACCTTGCCGTGGCCGCCGAGCGCCTCGCCAACGCCTCGGCGCGGCGTTTCCGGGCCAGCGACGAGCGCGGCCAGATGGAGGCGCGCACCGCCCAGGCGGCCGTGGAGCATGAAGCGGCGCTGGTGGAGCGCAGTGACGCCGACGCGGAGCATGCACGACTGCAGGCCGAACTCGGCTCGCGAGCCGAGAATGAGGAGGGGGTGCGCCAGCGCCTGGCCGACCAGCGCGACGTGGTGCGGCGGTTGGAACAGGAGGCGCAGCAGGCGCTCCAGAGCAGCACCTCGCTCGAGAGCGAGCGGGCGGCGCTCGAGCACGAGCTCACCGGCCTGCGCGAGCGCGCGGAGCAGGCGCTGGCGCAGCGCGAGGCGCTGCGCCACGAACTGGCCGACGCCGAGCGCCGCCGGGATCACCAGGTCGAGCGTGCCGCATTCCATGGCTTCGAGTTGCGGCGCTCGGGGGCCGAGGTGGAGGCCGCGCGGCATCATGTCGCCGAGGTGCGTGAACGCGAGGCGCATGATCGCGCGGCACGGCGCAGCGCCGAGGAAAGCCTTGCGCAGCTCACGGCACGCCGGCAGGCGCTCGAGGAACTGGAGCGTGAGCGAGTGGGCCTGGCACCTGGCGCCGTGGCCCTGCTGGCCGCGCGCGAGCGCTTCGGGAGCAACATCCTCGGTCCGCTGAGCGACTTCCTCAGCACCTCGCGCGACGATGCAGACCTTGCCGAACGGCTCCTGGGCGACTGGGTGCACGCGGTGCTGGTGCGCGACCTCGACGCGATTCCCGCCATCCAGGCGTGGCATGCCGAGCACCAGCCTGGTGCGCTGGTGCTGCTGCCTGCCGATCCCGGTCCGCGATTCAGCGGCGATCAGCATCCCCTCGCCGAACGCGTCCGCGCCGACGGTCCGGCAGCTTCGTGGGTTCAGGCGATCCTGCACGGTTCCGAGGTGCTCGATGCGGCGGGCCTCGTCCTTCGCCGCGCCACCGGCGCGGTCTTCCTGGCCGGAGCCGTCACGCAGGGTGGCCCGCTTCGCCGGCGCGCCGAACTGGGCAGCCTCGCCCACGACGTGCAGGCCGCCGAGCAGTACTTCCAGTCCACCGAGTCCGCGTTGAGCGGCACGCTCGCGAGCTTCGCCGCCGCCGAGATGGCGCTGGCATCGGCGGTCACCGCGTTCGACGCGGCACGCGAGCTCGAGCGTCAGGCCGTCTCGGCCCGGGAAGAGACGCTTCGCCACGTGGCCTCCCTGCAGCGCGAACTCAGCTCCAGCGAGCAGCAGCTCGACCGGCTGCGGGAGCGTCTCCAGTCCGCCGAGCGTCGTGTCGCGGAGATCAGCACCCAGCTCGAGGAGCTTGGGGTGGGACGCGCCCGTCGCGAGGAGGCCATCGGGGCCGCCCGCAGCCAGCAACAGTCGCTCGAGGCAGACCAGGAGACCGCGCGGGAACAGCGGGTCCACTGGCAGGTGCAGGAAGCGCATGTCGCCGCGCGGCTCCGTGCCGCGGTGGAACGTGCCGATCGCGTCAGTGAAATGCGCGCGCAGGCGGCGGCATCGGCGGCGGCACTCGGGGTCGAGCTCGATGAACTCGACCGCACCACGCAGGCGCTGCAGCTGCAGCAGGCGGAGTGGCAGGCCTCGCGTGACGAGCGCCGCGTCGCGCGGCTCGAGCTGGAGGCCGCGGCTACCGACACCGAACTGGCCCTGGCGGAAGGAGAGGCGGAGCTGGAGCTGGCCGAGCGCACGCTCACGGCCACGCGCAGCGAGGTCGAGTCACTGGTGGAGGAGAGCCATCGGTTGCAGGTGGAGCTCACTGAATCGGCGGGGCAGCGCAAGCGCATCGAGGAGCGTATCGAGGCGGAATGGCGGAAGCCGCTCGCGTCGCTGCTCGAGGGCTTTGTGCCACTCGACCTGGACCTCGAGACACTGGAAGCGGAGGCGGCGCGGGTTGTGGAGCAGCTCGAGGGGATCGGGCCGGTCAATCCCCTTGCTGTCGAGGAGCACGCCGAGGAGAGCACGCGCCTCGAGTTCCTCACCACCCAGCGCGACGACCTCGTCAGCGCGCGCCAGTCCCTGCTGCAGGCCATCCGTGAGATCGACGGCACGGCGCGCAACCTGTTCATGGAAACCTTTACGGCGGTGCAGGCACACTTCCTCACCGTTTTCCAGACCCTGTTCGGCGGCGGCGAGTGCGAACTGCGCCTCGCCGACCCGGACGATCCGCTCGAGAGCGAGATCGAGATCCACGCCTCGCCCCGGGGCAAGAAGACCCAGCGCATTCACCTGCTCTCGTCCGGCGAGCGTACCCTGGTGGCGACGTCGCTGCTCTTCAGCATCTACCTCACCAAGCCAAGCCCGTTCTGCCTCATGGACGAAGTGGACGCGCCACTGGACGACGCGAACGTCGGGCGCTTCACCCGGCTGCTGGATGAGTTCAAGCACTCGACCCAGTTCATCGTCATTACTCACAACCCGCGCACCATGCAGGCGGCCGATGCCGTCTACGGCGTCACGATGCAGGAGCCGGGCGTATCGACGATTGTGGGAGTGCGCCTGGGCGAGCATCACGACGACGAAGGCCGCGCCGTGCCCCGGCGCCGGGAAAGCGCGACCCCGGCAGTTGAGGAGCCTGTAGAGGCATGACGGAACCTGTAGTGTTGTTCCTCTCGTCCTCAAGTCCTCGCGTCTTCACCTCCAGTCGCGAAGCGACGCCATGCTAGTCGTCATGCGTCACGGCGCCACCGCCGAGGAGGTCCGGCTGGTGGTGGCCACGATCGAGGAGCTGGGCTACGAGGCGCGGCCCATGCCGGGCCGCCAGCGTACCACCGTGGGCCTCGTCGGCAATGACGGGCGGGTCGACAGCTCACGCATCGCCGCGCTGTCCGGCGTGGCCGAGATCATTCACGTCACCAAGCCGTACAAGCAGGTGTCGCGCGAGTGGCGGGCCGAGCCGACGGTGGTGCGACTCGCGGGTGGGGTGACTATCGGCGGGGCGGAACTCGCCGTCATGGCAGGACCCTGCTCGGTCGAGAGCGAGTCGCAGATCCTCGAGGCCGCGCGCGCCGTCCGCGCCGCCGGCGCCTCCATTCTCCGTGGTGGTGCGTTCAAGCCGCGCTCGTCACCCTATTCCTTCCAGGGTCTCGGTCCCGAGGGGCTCCGGCTCCTGGCGCTCGCGCGCGCGGAAACCGGGCTCCTCATCGTCACCGAGGCGATGGATGCCGAGCAACTCGACCTGGTGGTCGAGGTGGCCGACATCGTGCAGATCGGCGCCCGCAACATGCAGAACTATTCCCTGCTCAAGAGCGCCGGGCGCAGCGGCAAGCCGGTCCTGCTCAAGCGCGGCCTGTCGGCGACCATCCAGGACCTCCTGCTGTCCGCGGAGTACCTGCTCGCCGAGGGCAATCCCGATGTGATCCTCTGCGAGCGGGGACTGCGCGGCTTCGACAGTGTCACGCGCAATCTCTTCGACTTGTCCGCGATCCCGGTGGTGCATCACCTGTCGCACCTGCCCATCGTCGCCGACCCGAGCCATGGCACCGGCCGGCGTGACATGGTGATCCCGATGGCGCGCGCTGCCGTCGCGGCGGGCGCAGATGGTCTCCTCATCGAGGTTCACCCCACCCCCGAGCGCGCGCTGTCGGACGGGGTGCAGAGTCTCGACCCCGCGCAGTTCGGCACGCTGATGCGTGAAGCCCGGGTCATCGCCGAGGCCATTGGCCGCAGCATTCCCGTTCCAGTCGGGGTATCCGCGTGAAGGTGCTCTTCAGTCTCGCCGTCGTGTGCGCCCTCGCGGGCCGGTCCGCGCCCGTCACCCAGGACGATGCCAACGTCATCGTGGGACGCGCGGCGAAGGTCTATCGCAGCCTCACCTCACTCCGGGCCGACTTCAAGCAGGTGATCGACGACGATGCGGTGGGGACGTTCGAGAGCCACGGGGTCATGGTGCAGTCGGGACAGAACAAGCTGACGATGCGGTTCAGCGACCCGAAGGGCGACGCGATCATCCTCGATGGCCAGTACGTCTGGGTGTACACCCCGAGCACCACGCCGGGCCAGGTGCTCCGGATGCCGATTCCGACGGGGCCGGTCTATGGCTTCAACGTGCTGGCCTGGCTGCTGGACAAGCCTGCGGAGCGCTACAGGTCGCGCTATGTGAAGCGGGACTTTGTGGACTTCGTGCAGACCGACGTGGTGGAACTGGTGCCGCTTGCCGACGACCTCCCGTTCAGGAAGGCGACGCTCTGGCTCGACCGCGACACGGCACTGCCACGAAAGGTGGTCATCGAGGAACGTGCCGGCGGCACGCGCACGCTCACGCTGTCGAAGCTCAAGACCAACGATCCCGTCACCGACAAGACCTTCCAGTTCGAGGTCCCGAGCGGCGTCCGGGTCATCGAGCAGTCATAGCCTCGCGCAGGGCCGCCTCGATCTCGGCGGCCCGTACCTCTTCCAGCCCGCCGCGTCGCGCCACCTTCACCGCCTCGAGTCCCATCACCGCATAGAGCCGGCGCGTCTCGTCGTCCAGTGCGCCCAGGTGCGCCCGCACCGTTCCCGTATCGCCCCGCATGATCGGCCCCGTGAGCGCGTCTGTCGTGCCTCGCATCTCGAGGTTCCGCCACGTTCCCTCGAGCAGCGGCAGGAAGATTCGCCCGGCGGCTTCCGCGGGGATCCCGGCCTGCAGCTGCAAGACGCTCCGCCACGGCGACGAGCGCCACCGTGTAGTTGCTCACCATCACAGCCGCCGCATGATAGCGCGGCTTCTCGGCGGCCCGGATCTCGAGCGCAGTCATCCCAAGCAGGCCGGCCAGGAGCCGCCCGGCGAGCACCGCCGCCGCGTCGCCTTCCAGCACCGCGTAGGCGGCCTGCAGGCGCCCCGCCGCCTCGGTATCGCCGGCCAGGGTCTGCAGCGGATGGAATGAGCCGAGGCCCGCCGCGCGGCCCTCGAGCGCCAGCAGGGCGGAGCGATCGCGCAGGCCGGAACAGTGCAGCACCACGGTGGCGCCGAGGGATACGTCACTGAGCCGACGTGCCACATCCTCGATGGCGTCATCGGGCACAGCGACGAGAATGACCCGCGCGCGCTCGAGGGCGAGCGTCCACGGTTCGAGGGAGCACTCGATGGCAGGGGGAAGGTCGGACTTTCGGCGGGAACACACGAGCACCGGGACCGATGCGCGTGTCAGGGCGAGCGCGAGGGCCCTCCCTGCCCGGCCGGCGCCGATGATGGCGACGGTCGGGTGGGGCTCCCCTGGAATTGTCATCGCGTCAATGCGCGACCGTACCTGGCGCCGGTGTGGCGCTCGCGAGCGTCAGCAGCTGCTTCGGCGACTGTGCCTTCCGCAGCAGGGTGATCGCCGTCTGCACCTGGGGATCGTCCTGCGCCCGGCGCCGGAACTCGGCCGGCCGCCCGAAGACGTAACGGCTGATCTCGTACCCGAGCTGCTGGTCGAGCAGTGGCGCGCCGGCCTGGAAGGCAGCGGGAGAGATGGTTACCCCCTTCGCCTTGAGCCGGTCGTACACCTGCTGCCGCATTTGCGGCGTCACCGTGAAGTTCTCGCTGCGCACCGTCTTGTCGCGCTTGACCTCGAGTGCGTACGTGGTGAGCACGTCACGGTACGCCTGGACCTTCTCGCCCAGTCCCTTGATGAACTCCCGCTCGGATGTCGTCAGGGTGTCGGGCCGGACGATGAGGTCGGGCACGATGCCACCGCCACCACGGACAATCCGGCCACCATCGGTGTGATAGATCGGTCGCGCCTTGATTGCCGAGTCCGCCGCCGACAGCGAATCGCCGGCGGAGAGCGGGTTGCCCTCGGCGATCGCCTGCAGCACCTGGTCCTCCTCGCTGTTCGCCTTGCGCTGGATGGTCCGGCCGCTCGGCGTGAACCAGCGGGCCGTCGTCAGCTTGAGCGCAGTCTCCTGGCCCAGCGGATACAGCGTCTGCACCAGGCCCTTGCCGAAGGTAGGCGTGCCCACGATGAGGGCGCGATCGTGATCCTGGAGCGCCCCGGCGATGATCTCCGCGGCACTCGCCGTTCCTTCGCTCACGAGCACCACGATCGGCAGGGCCGGATCGAGCTGCTTCTCCTCGTCGAAGAACTGCCGCGTGCTCCCCCGCGCCCGGCCCCGCGTGGACACCACTTCCTGCCCGGGATCGAGGAAGATGTCGGACACCTTGATACCCTGGTCGAGCAGGCCACCAGGGTTGTTGCGCAGGTCGAGGACCATCGCCTTCATCCCCTTGCCACGCATGGCCAGGATCTCGTCGCGCAGTTCCTGCGCCGATGTTTCCTGGACGGGATTCAGCGAGATGTAGCCGACACCGCCGTCAAACTCGGTGCCGACCGGCACGGACTTGAAGTGGATGGTGGCACGGTTGAGCTTGTACGGAATCGACTCGTCGAAACCGGCCCGCCGGATCAGGATGGCCACGTCGGATCCCGGCTCGCCGCGCAGCGACTTCACCGCCTGGTCGCTGTTCCATCCCTGCGTCGACTTGCCGTCCACCTCGACGATCTGGTCGCCGGTCTGGATGCCGGCACGTTCCGCCGGCGAGTCGGGCAGCGGCGCCACGACCGTGATCCACCCGTCGCGCACGTCGATCTGGATGCCCAGCCCGGCGTAGTTGCCCGACGTCTTCTCGGTCAGCTCCTTGAAGTCCGCACCAGTGAGCAATACCGAGTACGGATCCTTGAGCTGGTCCAGCATCCCGTTGGTGGCCTTGGTGTAGAGATCGGCCTCCGGGATCGAATCGACGTAGAAATTGCGGACGTGGCTCAGGACGTCGTCGAACAGCCGCGCCTGCTTGTACACGCCGCCATCCCCGCCCGTGCCGCGCTGCAGGAGCCAGCCGCCGCTCAGGAACGACAGTACGGCGATGAGGACGGTGATGCCCCAGCGTTGCTTCATGTGTGCCTCCACCACTGTTCCAGCTCTGCCCACGCCGTCTCGGCGAGACGGTCAGCGGGCAGCTCTGCATTCAAATGTCGCACACCCGATCCGGATGCCGCCAGATATTCGGCGGCCACGCGGGCGTGAAAATCAGCATGCTCCGACTCCATCCGGTCGCGCGCCTTGCCCGCGGCCGCCTGCCTCGCCCGACCTGCACCGGGCCTCACGTCGAGCACCAGTGTCAGGTCGGGCACCAGCCCGCCAGTGGCGATCCGGTTCGCCGCGGCCACGAGGTCTGCCGGCAGCCCGCGCCCGGCCACCTGGTACGCCCTCGTCGACAGGTCGAAGCGGTCGGCGATGACCAGCGATCCGGCCTCGAGCGCCGGCACAATGACCCGCCGAACCAGGTCGGCACGCGCGGCCAGCATCAGCAGCAACTCCGCCTCCGCCCCGACCGCGTGGGCATGATCCAGCACGATGGCGCGCGCCGCCTCGGCGGCCGTGGTACCACCCGGCTCACGCACGGCCACGACTTCCGCCCCCGTCCCGCGTGCACGCGCCGTCAGCGTCGCCGCCAGCGTGCTCTTCCCCGCGCCCTCGGGACCCTCGAGAACGAGGAAGAATCCGCGCATCAGCCCAGCGTGATGATGCTGCTCGTGGCACCCTTCTCCATGCCGGCGCTGATCTGCTCATTCACCTTCACCATGAGCTTCTCGAAATTGGCGCGCGCGGAGACGTAGCGTTGCCCGATGCTGCTCGTCTCGAGGTCGCGGACGGCCGTCTCGTAGTCGAGCGTCGTGGCCTCGTCGGGCATCTGCCCCTGCGCAATGACGGCGTCCACCTGCTTCGCCAGGGTCGAGATACGATCCAGCTTCTGCTGGGTCTCCACGTCGCCGCGGAGGTCCTGCTCCGAGCGCCGGAGCGCCTGGTACTCGCTCGACTGGCCGATGAGACGTCCCAGTTCCTGCGCCTTGTCCGAAATCACGGGATCTCGCTCCTCTGCGCGAGCAGGTAGCGCTCGCGGCCAAATAGGTCGTGGTGGATCATGACATGCTGCCAGCCATGCGCGCGGGCTACCAGGGCCGTCGCGTCCGCGCGCGATGCATCGATTTCGAGCGCAATCAGTCCGCCGGGCGATACCACGCGCCGGCCATCGTCCAGCAGCCGTCGCGTCGCGTCGAGGCCATCGGCACCGCTCTCGAGCGCCATCGCCGGCTCCCAGTCGCGCACCGATGCGTCGAGTGCCGCATACTCGGCGGCCGCGATGTACGGCGGGTTCGCCACGAGCACGTCGATCGATGCCGTGGCCAGGGGGGACGTGAGGTCGCCCTGCACCATCGTCACCGCCAGGCCGCTGCGGCGCACGTTGCTCGCCGCCAGTGCGAGCGCCTCCCTGCTCAGGTCCACGCCCAGTACGCGATCGTAGTGACCCTCGTCAGCCAGGCCCAGCGCGATGCACCCGCTGCCAGTACAGGCGTCCGCCACGGTACCCCGCGGCCCGCGTGACAGCACCAGGTCCACCAGCCCCTCGGTCTCCGGCCGTGGAATGAGCACGCGCCGGTCCACCTGCAGGGTGAGGCGACGGAACCCCGCCCAGCCGGAAACATAGGCCAGCGGCTCGCCGCCTGCCCGTCGCTCGACGGCGGTCAGGAACGCGGCAACCTGCTCGGCCGACACCGGGGTGCGCCGGCCAAGGATCGCATCGGCGGGCGACGCCTCCACCAGGTCGGACCAGAGGCGCAGTGCCTCCCGCCGCGCCTCGGGAATGCGTCCCGCCGAGAGGATTCGGCCGGCATCGGCGACGAGGTCGCCCAGCAGTACCTCGGCCTCAGTCACGTCCCTGCTCCTCCCGGCTCGCCAGGCGAAGCGCCTCGATCAACTCGTCAATCTTCCCGTCCATGACATCGGGCAGGTTGTGCACCGACAGGTTGATGCGATGATCGGTGACGCGGCTCTGGGGAAAGTTGTAGGTGCGGATCTTGGCCGACCGGTCGCCGGTGCCGACCATCGCCTTGCGCTCCGATGACCGAGCAGCCTCCTGCTCCGCAATCTTGCGATCGAGCAGCCGGGCACGCAGCACTTCCATCGCCTTGAGCTTGTTCTGCAACTGGGACTTCTGGTCCTGCTGCGATACGACGAGGCCGGAGGGCAGGTGCGTGATGCGCACCGCGCTGTCGGTGGTGTTCACGCTCTGCCCCCCGGGGCCGGACGACCGGAAGACGTCGATCCGCAGGTCCTGCGGGTTGATCTGCACGTCGATCTCTTCGGCTTCGGGCAGCACCGCCACCGTGGCCGCGGAGGTGTGGATGCGGCCCTGTGTCTCCGTCGCCGGCACGCGCTGCACCCGGTGCACACCCGACTCGCGGCGCAGCAGGCCGAAGGCATCGGGTCCGCGGATGGCGAGGATCGCTTCCTTCACCCCGCCCATGCCACCTTCACTGACGGAGATCGGGTCGACCGTAAGACGCCGCCGCTCGGCGAAGCGCCGGTACAGCCGCACCAGGTCGCCGGCAAAGATGCCCGCCTCATCACCGCCGGTGCCGGCGCGGATTTCCAGGATGGCATCACGGTCGTCGAGGGGATCGCGCGGTACCAGCAGCTCGGCGATCTCCGCCTCCAGCTTCGCCACCTTGGGCTCGAGGTCGTCCACGTCCGCGCGTGCCATGGCGGCCAGCTCGGCGTCGGGCTCCGATGCCATTTCACGCGCTTGCGCGAGCTCCTCCTGAAGACGCACAAGCCGGTCGTGCGTGCGCACGACCGGCTCGAGTCTCGAGTGTTCCCTTCCCAGTTCCTGGAGGCGCGCCGTATCCCTGCCGACCTCCGGACCGGACAACTCACGCGCGACTTCCGCGGCCCGCGCGAGCGCGGCGCGGAGTCGTGCGTCCATGAATCAGACCTTGGCGACCGCGTCGGCCGGCTGTTCGGCAGCCTTCTCGGCCGGCTTGTTGTACTTCCGGCGGAAGCGATCCACTCGCCCGGCGGTATCCAGAAGACGCTGCTTGCCCGTGTAGTACGGGTGGCACTGGGAGCACACTTCGACATGGATCGACGAGGACGTCGAACGCGTTTCGAAGGAGTTGCCGCACGCACAGATGACGGTGAGCGTGTTGTACATCGGATGCAGATCGGACTTCATGGGACTTCTCCTTGGACTGCGGCCCCTGCAAGGCACCGGGTGTAATCACCGGGCGCCATTTTGAGTGGGGCGTGGTTTTGTAAAGCCTTGGAGTATAACGAGCTAAGACTCCGAGAGCAAGCCAGGCATGGCGAACCCTTTGACTTGCTCCTCCAACCTCAGGTAACCTCCATGACCATTCTCCGGACCCCGCTGTGAACCTTCCTGCCATCCACATCCTGCGCCGCGTCCCGCTGTTCAGCGGCCTGGCCGAATCCGACCTGGCGGCGTTCGCCGGCCTGGTCCGCGAGCGCCGCTACCCGAAGGGCGCCGTCATCGTGTTCCGCGACGACCCGGGCGACGCCCTCTATGTGGTGGCGGATGGCCAGGTCAAGGTGGTGCTGGTCGCCGAGGACGGTCGCGAGGTCATCCTGTCGGTGCTCCGGGGCGGTGATTTCTTCGGCGAGATGAGCGTGCTCGACGACGAGCCGCGGTCTGCCCACGTCATCGCCATGGAGGACAGCCGGCTGCTCGCCCTCCGGCGCGAGGACTTCCAGGCGCAGTTGCGTACCTCACCCGGGGTCAGCGTGGCGCTCCTGCGCGAACTCTCGCGGCGCCTCCGTCGCGCCGACGAGCAGATCGGGCGCCTGGTACTCCTGGACGTCAACGGCCGGGTCGCGAGCCTGCTGCTGACCATGGCGGCAGAGGAGGGCGGCGACCGCATCACCCGACGCCTGACGCATCACACCATTGCCCAGATGATCGGCGCGAGCCGCGAAACCGTCTCGCGCACCCTGCGCAACCTCGTCGAGCATGAAGTCATCGACGTGAGCCGGAAGGAAATCCTGCTGCGCGACCGCGCGACGCTCGCCCAAGCGGCGCGCCGGGTCTAGCGGCGGCGCCGTGACCGTCACCCTCACCTTCTGGGGCACCCGGGGAAGCATCCCGGTGTCCGGCCCCGCCACGGTACGCACCGGCGGCAGCACGCCGTGCCTCGCGCTCGAGGCGGAGGGAGCGCCCCTCACGATTCTTGATGCTGGCACCGGCATTCGCGCCCTTGGTGCGTCGATCGGCAACCGGCCCCTGACAGGTGGGCAGTTGCTCATTACCCACACGCACTGGGACCACATCCAGGGGTTGCCGTTCTTCACCCCGCTCTGGCACCAGGGAACTTCACTCACCATCGTGGGCCCGCGCCCCGAACATTCATCACTCGCCTCAGTACTCGAGCGCCAGATGGAGGCGGATGTGTTCCCCGTCCCTTTCGCCCAGTTCGCGGAGCCGCCACGGGTGCGTGAGACGGCAGCAGAGCCGTTCGACCTGCCAGGGTATGCCGTACGGCCCTTTCGGCTGAATCATCCTGGCGTGACCTTCGGGTACCGGATGGAGCGTCCCGGCATGGGCGCCTTCGCGTATGTCACCGACAACGAGCTTGGCCCGGGACACCATTTCTCCACCTCCTGGCGCGACCAGCTCGGGGCCTGGCTGTCGGGTGCCCGGACCATCGTGCATGACACGATGTACCTCGACAGCGAGCTGCCGAAGCGTCGCGGCTGGGGGCATTCCACCGCCACCGAGGCGGTCGACCTCGCCGCTGAGGCCGGTGCGGCGCGGCTCGTGCTCTTCCATCACGATCCAGGCCGTACTGACGATGCCGTGGACGCGATGCTCGCATCAGCCCGGGATCACGCCGCTCAGCGCGCGCCGGGACTCGAAGTCCTTTCCGCGCGCGACGGACTTGTCCTCCATCTCTAGCACCGGGTCACCATGACACGACTGCCGTTCGCCCTGCTCGCGCTTGCGCTCGGCCCCGTCGCGCTGGCGGCCCAGCAGTCCAGCTTTGCCGTGGTACCCTTCGAGAGCCAGCAGTCCTTCGGGCTGGACCAGGAGAGCCTCAGCGCACTGGGCGGTGGTATCGCGCAGATACTCGCCAGCGAGCTGGGCCAGAGTCCCGGCGGCAGTGCCACGCCACGGAGCACCACCGCGGGCGCGATCTCCAGCCAGGAGCTCGGCAAGAATCGCATCGATGCCGCGACGGCAGCGAAGATCGGGAAGCTGGTCGGCGCCCGGTACGTGATCATGGGCAACTTCGTCGACTATTATGGGAAGTTCCGGCTGAACGCGCGCGTCGTGGACGCGCAGACCGGCGCGATCATCAAGGGGTTTTCCAACGAGGACCCCAAGATGCAGGACCGCGACCAGATCTACCTGATCACCCAGACGATCGCCCAGCGGATCCTGCAGGAGTTGAAGCTTCCGCCAGCCCCCGTGAGTGCCGCGGTCGTACCGGGTGCCGCAGTGATTGCCTTCAGTCTCGGGTTGCAGGCCGAGGATGCAGGGAACAAGGCCAAAGCCGCCAGCCTCTACGAGCGCGCCCTGCAGAGCGCGCCTGACTTTCCCGAGGCGAAGGACGCACTGGCCCGCGTGAAATGATGACTACCGTGACAAGCGTCAGGCCGGTTCGGTGGCTCGCGTGAGTCCCCGCAGAAGCCCGGCGTGCACCGGCAGGATGAGCGCGATCAACTCGAGGTTGTACTGCCGGAACCACGGCAGGACCTTGATCAGGAGCGCCAGCAGCGCCAGCCCGGCCACCACCGAGGCCACCCTGCGCGCCGCGCGCAGCGCACCGGCACTTCCCTTCAGCGCGCGCGGTAGCAGCACCACCAGCAGCAGTGAAAGGGGGGTGAGCAGCAGGACGTTCTCGTTGTTCCGGGACGTCACATGATCCGTCAGGAACCAGAGGGCGAGCAGGAGGGACCCCAGCAATCCCGCGCCGAACGACCACGTACACCCCAGTACCGCAAACCAGCGACGGGCCCTGATGGACTGGCGCGCCGCCATTCCCAGCCGCAGGAACAGCGTGCCTCCCAGCACACCGGCCATGAGCAGCGGAATCCAGGTTGCCCTGGGTGCCTCGGGGTCGACGAAGTGCGAACTCCGATTCAGTTCCTGCTCCCGGCGCACCAATGGTATCTGGCCGGAGGCAGAGGTCACGTGGGCAGTCCGGAAATACTCCATCACGCGGCGCGGGAGGAACATCGCCTGCCACGCCGTCATGTCCCTGTCGACCGGCTGGCCGAGCGCCAGGTTGATCACTACGTAAAGCGGCAGGTTCCAGCCGAGGATGCGCCGCGTCTCCCAGCGCCAGGTGTGCCCCGACGGCAGCGTGTCGAACTGCGGCTTGAGTTGCCCTCCCACCGCGCGATCGACCGCATCGCGGACGCGGGTAGAGCAGTTGTCGAGGTAGTAGTTGTAGAAGTAGCCGCGGTTGGCCGGCGTGTCATTCCACTCGAGGAAGGCCTGCAGCGCTGCGGCCTGGGCCGGCGTCAGCGCGAGGTCCTGGAGCACCATCGTCCGGTCGCGTGACGCGTAGTAGGCCAGCTCGCGATTGGTGGGATGCGCGCCCATCGAGTACCACATCTGGCCGCGCGCAAATCGCAGGATGAAGTTCTCCTGCCGGAAGTCGAAGAGTCCCCAGTTGTAGGACCGGCTCGTTCGCCCATCGCGATCGGCGAGCACGATGGTGTTGTGGCCCCACAGCTCCCACACCTCGGCATCACGCCCGAGGGTAAGGACACTCGCCGCGAGCGCGCTCCCGGTGTCCGCGGCAGGTACCGACGAGGGCACAATTTCCTGCGGAGACGCCTGCCCTGCGAGCGCGAGGTGCAGCAACAGCCCACCGGCCCATCGAAGTCTCACAGCGCCACGTCGCGACCGTCTTCCGCCGACTTGTAGATCGCGTCCATGACGCGATGCAGCGTGACGTGCTCGCCCAGGTTGGTTCCCTTCGCGCGTCCCGCCACAACGGCAAGGAAGTGGGCCCATTCGGCACGGTGCGACGAGAGCCACGCGTTCTCCCGGCTGGTCGATGTCGTGGGTGACACATCCGTCGCCACCCCATGCAGTTCCTTCCACACCGTGAGCGGATTGATCGAGGCGGCACCACGCTCCGCGCGCAGGCCCATGCCGAAGCGCTCGCCTTCGCCCAGGTGATGCCAGGTGACGTCGAAGAAGATGGAGGCGCCATTCTCGCAGACGACGAACGCGGAGCCGGAGCGCTCCACCCCGCGGTCGCGGGACGGCTTCTCCCAGGTGGCGCTGACACGGACCGGCGTCGGGTTGCCCGCGAGCCACAGGCCCAGGTCGAACATCGCGAGGCCAAGATCCAGGAGGGCACCGCCGCCCGACTGGTCGCGTCGCTGGCGCCAGGGCGCCTGCTGCCGGCTCGGCCGGAAGACGTGCCAGCTGCCGCGAACGCTGTCGACCTGTCCGAGCTCGCCGCTCTGCACAAAGCTGCGAACCAGTTGCGCGTCCGGGCGGTAACGGTGGTTCATGTCGACCATGACCACCTTGTTCTTCTTCTCGGCCGCCTTGACGATCCGGGTAGCGGACGCCGCGTTCATGGCCAGTGGCCGCTCGCAGAAGACGTGCAGGTTGGCGGCGAGGGCCGCGAGGATGTGGCCCTCGTGCAGGTGGGTCGGGGAGCAGATCACCAGCGCATCGAGTGATTCGTAGTCGAGAACCTGTTCGATGCCCTCGAACGCATCCGGAATGCCGAACCGGTCGGCCAGGGCCCGCGCCTTGGGACGGTCCGGGATCGGCGAGTGCCACCACCTCCACGCCCTTGGTGCGCTTGAGCACCGGCAGGTGTGCCACCTGTGTCACCGCGCCTGCGCCAATGATCGCGAGCCGAAGCGGATCGCTCATGACCTCACCCCCTGCTGTCTCGTCCGGCGCTCAGTAGCGCCGGACGATCGTGGTTCCTGCGTAATACGCGGTGATGATCTCCGACGCCTTCTGCCCCGCACGGGCCCGGCCGATGGCTCCCCACTGGCACAGCCCGACTCCGTGGCCCGAACCATGGCCATCAAGGACGATGCCATGCACCTTCCCGCCCTTCGTCTGCGTGTTCATCGTGAACAGCGCACTCCTCAGGAGCTGGCCGTCGGGCAGGCGGAGGACCTGCCGTACCTGCGGGCCCGCCACGGATACGGTGCGCTGCTTCAGCACGATGTCGAGTGTCTCCACCCGCCCCGACACAGTACGGCCATGCACTGAGAGGCTCCGCAGCCCCTCCGCCTCGGCTCCGGGCACCTGCGCCACCACCGGCAAGGTCTTCCGCAGCGTGGCCCGCAGCACGTCCCCACTCCACTCCTCACGCCACGTGAAGCGCGGGGAGATGCTGCAGTACGCCGGCCCACCCCTCGGTGCATCGTCGATGGAACGGAGGTAGGGCCGGTTGGCTCCCTTGAAAATCTCGGTGCCGATCGAGGTGCGCCCGCCGCAGGTGGAGGAATAGAACGCGTCGATCAGCTCGCCCTGATAGGTGACCACCTGGCCCCTGGTAAACGCCACCGCCTCACGGCCCAGCGCCGTCTCCGCGCCCACGCCGCCATAGACCTGGTCCTCGACGCTGGCGTAGAGATCGAACCCGAGGGCCTCACGCCGGCCGACATTCCTGAGCGCATAGGTGCGGGCAACAATTGTCTGCGCGCGCAGCGCCTCGACGTCGGCCGGATCCTTGATGCCCGACTCCGCGCTCACCACGCCGGCGAGATAGTCCTCGATGCCCACACGGTTGATCGCCGTCAGGCCGGTGTTGTCGCGAAGAAGCACGACGTCGCCCCGGTAGTCGCGCCCATTCACTCGTACGAGCCCGCCGGGCTCCGCGCGCAACACCAGGGTCGCCGCTTCTGCCCGGGAGCCGGGGCCAGCGCCGCTCAGGAGCACCTTGCCAGGCTTCGGTGTCGCCTTCGCGATGATGCCCGGCGCCAGTCGCGCCACCAGGGCCCGGTCGGCCCCGGTGACGGTAATCCCGGCCGAGCCGCCGATCTCGAGCGACGCAGCCCCCGTTACGAGACCAAGCCGGAGCGAAGGCTCGGCCCCCGTGCTGCCGTCCGCTGCCGGGGCGGTCGGCACCGACACTTCACTACGAATGCACGCCGCGGCCGCGAGCAGCAGCGACGCGACGAGCACCCGCCGCTTAGCCGCGGTAATTGCCAAACTTGAGCTCGATCCCGAAGTCCTCGCCCCGCAGGAACGCCATTACCAGCTGGAGCTCATCGCGCGACGGGCTCGAGACCCGAACCTCATCGCCCTGGATGCTCGACTGGACCTTCTTGAACCCCTGCTCCTTGATGGCCTTGGTGATCTTCTTGGCAATGTCAGTGGCAATGGCCTGGGTCAGGGTCACGGTCCGTCGCACCGATTCACCACTGCCGGCCACGACATCGCCCACCGTGAGGTTCTTCACCGGGACACCGCGCTTGATCATCTTGGTCTGCAGCACGTCCACCAGGGCGTCCATCCGGAACTGGTCGTCGGCCGCCAGCCGGATCTCGGCCTTCTCGCGATCGAAGTCGACCGTGCACTTGGTGCCCTTGAAGTCATATCGCTGGGTGATCTCCTTCACCGTCTGGTTGACGGCATTGTCCACTTCCTGGAGGTCGGCGCCGGTCGAGATGTCGAAGGAACTGGTAGCAGCCATTGGTCTGGTTTGAGAGTGATGCGTAAGTCTAACGAAGGCGGGGAGGGCGGGGAGGCCGGGGATGCACCTCCCCGGCTTCCCCGCCCTCCCCGCCATTGACAGACCCCCCGGTCCGCTGGTAGCGTGGGTCATGAAGCGAATTTGCATGTGCCACCAGATGTGTACCTGTCGCTCGATGAACGAGTGGACGGACGTCATGGCGCATGCGATGGAGAGCCGCCGACCCTAGGTCGCCGCTTCCAGACATCCCGGGCCCGGTCCACTTGAGTGGACCGGGCCTTTTTGCTTTCCGTCACCAGCACGTACCCTGAGGAGGTTTCCATGCCGTACCATCCCGATACACTCGCCATTCACGCTGGACAGGTGGTCGATCCGGCGACGAATTCGCGCGCCGTGCCCATCTATGCCACCACGAGCTACGTGTTCAACAACACCGAGCACGCGGCCAATCTCTTCGGTCTCCGGGAATTCGGGAACATCTATACCCGGATCATGAACCCCACGAACGACGTCTTCGAGAAGCGGGTGGCCGAGCTCGAGGGCGGCATCGCGGCGCTGGCGGTGGCCAGCGGCCAGGCGGCGGAGACACTGACGGTCCTCAACCTCGCGCGGGCAGGCGACAACCTCGTTTCCTCACAGACACTGTACGGTGGCACCTACAACCTGTTCGAGTACACCCTCCCGAAGTGGGGCATCAAGACCAAGTTCGTCGACATCCACAACCTCGAGTCGGTCCGCGCCGCCATCGACGATGGCACCCGGCTCCTGTATGTGGAAACAATCGGCAATCCACGCCTCGACGTGCCCAACTTCGAGGCCCTGGCCGACATCGCCCATGCCGCCGGCATTCCGCTGGTGGTGGACAACACCTTCGGTGCCGCAACCCTGGCCCGACCAATCCAGTATGGCGCCGATATCGTGGTGCACTCGGCAACCAAGTGGATCGGCGGCCACGGCACGGCCATCGGCGGCGTGGTGGTCGACGCCGGCAAGTTCGACTGGAACAGCCCTGCGGCGCGGAAGCGCTTCCCGGAGTTCAGTTCCCCCGATCCGTCGTACCACGGGCTCGTGTACACCGAGGCGTTCGGCAACCTCGCCTTCATCCTCAAGCTCCGGGTCCAGTTGCTGCGCGACCTGGGTCCGGCCCTATCGCCGTGGAATGCCTTCCTCTTCCTGCAGGGCCTCGAGACCCTGCCGCTGCGCATCCAGCGCCACTCCGAGAATGCGCTGGCCATCGCGACGTGGCTGCAGAAGGACAAGCGGGTCTCGTGGGTGTCATACCCCGGCCTCGAGTCGCACCCCGAGCACAAGAACGCGAAGAAATACCTGCAGGGTGGCTTCGGCGGCGTCCTCACGTTCGGCGTGAAGGGTGGCACGCCCGCAGCGAAGGCACTCATCGACCGGACGCAGCTCTTCTCGCTGCTGGCGAACGTGGGTGACGCGAAGTCGCTCATCATCCACCCCGCCTCCACCACGCACGAACAGCTCACCCCGGAGCAGCAGAAGGCCACCGGCGTTACGCCGGAACTGGTGCGCCTGTCCGTCGGCCTGGAAAACATCAACGACCTCATCGCCGACCTCGACCAGGCCCTGGGCGAGACGTCAGCCACCACGTCCACCCGCGCGACGGCCGCTACCGCGTCTGTCTAGGAGGCTCACATGCCCGTCACCGAAGAACTCGTTGCCGCGAACGCCCGCTACGCGGCCGGCTTCACCAAGGGCGACTTGGCGCTGCCGCCAGCGCGAAAGGTCGCGATCGTCACCTGCATGGATGCGCGGCTCATCCCGTCCAGGGCACTCGGCCTGGAAGAAGGCGACGCGCACGTCATCCGCAATGCCGGGGGGCTCGCTCGTGACGCCCTTCGCTCGCTGGTCATCTCCCAGCAGCTGCTCGGCACCCGCGAGATCGTCGTGATCCATCACACGGAGTGCGGCATGCTCACGTTCACCAACGAGCAGCTGCAGGCAAAGGTGCGCGCCGAACTGGGCGCCGATGCCTCTGCCATCGACTTCCAGCCGTTCCCCGACCTCGAGCAGAGCGTGGTCGACGACGTGCTGTTCCTGCGTGAGTCGCCGTTGCTGCTCGAGGGCGTCTCGATCCGCGGCTTTGTGTATGACGTGCACAATGGGCGGGTCACCGAGGTGTCAGTCCCGGACGCCGCCACCGTCGCGTGATGCGCAGCGAGTGTACGCCGTGACCGACCCCGGCCAGCCGCTCACCGCCCTGAGTGAACGGCTCTCGCTGGGAGATTTCCGCACCTCGCGAGGCGAGGTGCTGCGCGACGCGTGGCTCGGCTACCGTGTCTTCGGCGACACGGCGGCCGCCGCGCGCAATGGCTGGATCCTGGTATTCCACGCCCTCACGGGCAGTCCCGACGTCGATGCCTGGTGGGGGCCGTTGCTGGGCCCGGGCGCCCCGCTCGACACCACTCGTCACGCCATCATCGCGGCGAACCTTCCCGGCAGCTGCTACGGATCGATTGGGCCCGCGGACACCAACGGAACGCCATTTCCCGCGCTGACTCCGGAGGACATGGCGCGTGCCCATATCCCCCTGCTGGAACACCTCGGCGTCGACCGGCTCTCGCTGGTAACCGGTGGGTCACTCGGGGGAATGGTGGCGCTCGCGTTCGGCACCCTGTCGCCCGTGGCGGTCGACCGTCTCGTGGTGTTCGCCGCGCCCGCTGTCACCAGCGCGCAGTCCATTGCCTGGAACACGGCGCAGCGCATGGCAATCGAGGCTGACAGGCGCTGGCAGGGCGGGCACTTCGCCGCTGGTGCCGGGCCGGCGGACGGGCTCGCGGCGGCGCGCGCCATTGCCATGATCACCTATCGCTCAGCTATCGAGTTCGATGAGCGTTTCGGCCGTGGCTCGACCCGTGATCGCGCGCAGTACGACGTGGAGCACTACCTGCGGCGCCAGGGTGAGAAGCTGGTGGAGCGTTTCGACGCCCGGAGCTATGTGGCGCTCATGGGCGCCATGGATGCGCACGACCTCGGCGACCTCGCAGGCGCGGGGGCACGCACCCGGGAGCGCGTTGGCGAGGTGGTGGGCGTCGGGATCGACACCGACATCCTGTACTACTCCGGCGAAGTGCGGGGATGGGTAGGCGCCTATGAAGCGGCGGGCGTCAACGCCAGGTACGAGGAAATTTCATCCCCGTACGGTCACGATGCATTCCTGATTGAGTGGGAGCAAGTCGGGAGGGTACTGCGCTCAGCCTAGGAACGTCTCCAGGGCGCGCGCGCGGCTCACGTGGCGCAGGCGGCTCAGCGCCTTCTCCTTGATCTGCCGCACCCGCTCCCGGGTGATGCCGAGCAGGCTGCCGATCTCCTCCAGCGTCATCGGCTCCGGTCCATCCAGCCCGAAATAGAGGCGAAGGATCTTCGTCTCGCGCTCCTTGAGCGTCGACAGCGCCTCCTCGATCGACTCGGTGAGCGCCTTCTCGAAGGTCTCGCTGTCGGAACCGGAATTCTGGGTGTCGGGCAGGTAGTCGAGGAGGCGGTTGTCTTCACCCGGCGTCATCGGCGCATCGAGCGACAGGTGCGTCTGCGAAATCCTCATCGTCTTCGCACTTCCTCGATGGTGATGTCCATTCCCTCGGCGATCTCGGTCGGCGTCGGCTCGCGCCCCAGTTCCTGCAGCAGTGCCGAGGAGCGCTTGCCGATGCGGTGCAGCGTGCCGGCGCGATTGAGCGGCACGCGCACGATGCGGCTCTGCTCCGCCAGTGCCTGGAGGATCGCCTGCCGGATCCACCACACGGCGTAGGAGATGAACTTGATGCCCTTCGTCTCGTCGAACTTGTGGGCCGCGCGGATGAGGCCGAGGTTGCCCTCGTTGATCAGGTCGGAAAGCGAAACGCCCTGATTCTGGTACTTCTTCGCGACGGAGACGACGAAGCGCAAATTGCTGCGCACCAGCTTGTCGAGGCACTCGGGGTCGCCGACGCGGATGCCCTGGGCCAGCCGGACCTCTTCCGCCTGCGGAATCAGCGGGTACCGGCTGATCTCCCTCAGGTAGAGGTCGAGCGAACCCTCATCTGCGGAAGAAGAAGCACGCTTGCCGGATCGGACCTGCATGGGGCGCATACGGCTCACCCTCGTTGGGACAACGAACAGCGTTGCGATCGAACCTTACCCGTGCCTCTCCGGCAGCGCAACGGGCACGGGCGTGAATTTCAGGTGTCGTAGTTGTCGATCTGGGCGCGTTGCAGGCGACCCGAGTAGTCGACGTAGCAAACCTTCGTTTCGGAATAGAACTCGTACACTTCCCAGCCACCTTCGCGATGACCGTTCCCGGTCTGCTTCACCCCGCCGAACGGCATGTGCGCCTCGGCACCGATCGTCGGAGCGTTCACGTACGTGATGCCGTTGTCGAGCTCGACCATGGCCCGGTAGGCCAGGTTGACGTCCTGGGTGTAGAGGCTGCTCGACAGGCCGTACTTGCACCCCGTTGTTGATGCGCATCGCTTCGTCGAACGTGTTGAAGCGCACCACGCTCAGCACGGGCCCGAAGATCTCCTCCTGCTCGAGCCGGCTTCCCGCTTTCACGCCTGCAAAGATGGTCGGCTGGTAGAAGTACCCACGCGCATACTTCGCGCCAGCGGGCCGCTTGCCACCCGTAACAAGTTCCGCGCCCTGATCCCGCCCGATCTCCACGTAGCGCTCCACCTTCTTGCGCGACTCCTCGTGGATCAGCGGACCCACATCGGTGCCGGCCTTCCGTCCATCGCCAAGCCGCAGCTTGCCCGCGGCATCGGCCAGGCGGCGCACGAAGCGATCGTGAATCTTCCGGTGCAGCAGCAGGCGGCTGGTCGCGGTGCAGCGCTGCCCCGTCGTGCCGAACGCTCCCCAGAGCACGCCCTCGAGCGCCAGGTCGAGGTTGGCGTCATCCATGACGATCATTGCGTTCTTGCCGCCCATCTCGAGCGACAGCCGCTTGTGCATGCGGCCACAGGTCTGGCCAATGGAGGAGCCGGTTTCCGTGGAGCCGGTGAACGAGATGACACCGACTGCCGGATGCTCCACCAGCGCCTTGCCCACCGTCTCACCGCGGCCATGCACCAGCTGGATCACCTCTGGCGGCAACCCCGCCTCGAGGAGGATCTCGACCAGCAGCGTGACGGTGTGCGGCACATCCTCCGACGGCTTGATGATCACCGAGTTGCCGCACAGTAACGCCGGGAACGCCTTCCACGTGGGGATCGCCAGCGGGAAGTTGAACGGCGTAATGAGCCCGCATATCGCCGATCGGCCGACGATAGCTCATCGCCCACTTGCTGGGGAGCTCGCTCGGCACCGTGTGCCCGAACAGCCGGCGGCCCTCGGTGGCGGCATAGAAGGCGGTGTCGATTCCCTCCTGCACGTCGCCCCGCGTCTCCGCGAGCACCTTGCCCATTTCCCGGGTCATCGCGTCCGCAACTTCTTCCTTGCGCGCCACCAGGAGATCACCCACCCGGCGGAGCACATCGCCGCGCGCCGGTGCGGGAGTCCGCGACCAGAGCTTGAAGCCTCGCTCGGCGGATGCGACCGCGGCCTCAATGTCCGCCGCCCCGGAGTCGGGAAAGCGCCCGATCAGGTCACGGGTATCGGCGGGGTTCCGGTTCTCGAAATATTCGCCGGTGGTCGGTGCAACCCACTTGCCGGCGATGAAGTTCTTGAAGTTCTTGGCCATTATGCTGGATAGATGATGTGAAGGACAATTGAAGGAGTGCGGCAGGCGGCAAGCGGCAGGCAGCAGGAGTCATTGCCTGCCGCCTGTCGCTTGCTGCCTTTCAGGGGCACATCCATCGCGCCTGATGCGCCGCATAGCCGATCCGCGGCAGGACCTCGGCGGCGAGGAGGGCCAGACCCCAGACGACGGTGAGGAGTGAGAGCACGTGGGCATTGCCGAGTCGGCGTCCCCAGCTGGAGCCGGCACCCCACGCCCCGGCGATGACCAGCAGGGAGATCACGCCCATGTACAGGAAGAGGTTGATCCCGCACTCGCGCGGGTAGGGCCAGAAGGGCACGGCGATGGCGAAGGCGAGCACCAGCGCCACGCGCAGCCAGGTGGACATGGCGCCCTTCCGCGGCTCCGCTGCCTTCGCGACGACAACCGGCGTGGGCTTGGCAGCGGACGGACTCGTGCCCGGGGTCGTCGCCTTCCAGCTCTCGATCGCCTTGTCGACGGCTGCGAGGTCCTTGTCCCAGTCGCGAGGTCCAGTCATGCTGATTCCCTCCGCAATCCGTAGCGCTCGATCTTCTTGTACAGGTTGGATCGGGGCATCCGCAGTGATCGCGCCGTCTCCGAGACGTTCCAGTCATGATCGCGGAGCTTCTGCAGCAGGAAGTTCTTCTCGGCTTCCTGCTTGAAGGTCTCGAATGTATGGGGCGCCGTCGCCACCGCCTCACCGGGCGATCCGGCATCGAAGACCGGCAGCAGCCGCTCGACGTCGGGACCCGTCACCATCTTGCCCGCGGACAGGATCATCAGCCGCTCGACACCGTTGCGCAGCTCGCGCACGTTGCCGGGCCACGGTCGCTGCTGCAGCCGCGTCATGGCATCCTCCCCGAACTTGCGCAGCGCCACCCCCGCGGTAGCCGCGATCTGGTCGGCGAAGTGCGCCACGAGCAACGGGACATCTTCCACGCGCTCGCGCAGGGGAGGAACGTGGATCTCCACCACATTGAGCCGGTAGAGGAGGTCTTCCCGGAACCGGTTGTCGAGGATCTCCTCGCGAAGGTCCTTGTTCGTGGCCGCGAGCACCCGGACATCGACGCTCACGGACTTGGTGCCGCCAATCCGGGTGACCACACCCTCCTGTAGTACCCGCAGCAGCTTGGCCTGGGCCGCGAGCGAGAGGTCGCCCACCTCGTCGAGGAAGAGCGTGCCGCCATCGGCCTGCTCGAACTTGCCCGCCCGGTCCGTGACAGCGCCGGTGAATGAGCCGCGCATATGCCCGAACAGTTCACTCTCGATCAGTTCGGACGGGATGGCGGCGCAATTGAGCTCGACGAACGCTTTCCCCCGCCGTGAGGATGCGTCGTGCAGCGCCCGGGCCACCAGCTCCTTCCCCGCGCCATTGTCGCCGGTGATGAGCACTCGCGCGTTGGTCGGCCCCACCTTGCTGATCAGCTCTCGCACGCCCGCTAGCGCCGGCGAGTTGCCGATCATGGTGTAGCGGCTGCCGACCACTTCCTTGAGCCGCTGGTTCTCGCCGGTAAGGTCGGCGTGACGGAGCGCATTCCGAACGGTGACGAGAAGGCGGTCGGTGTCGAGGGGCTTCTCGAGAAAGTCGAAGGCACCACGGCGGGTAGCCTCGACCGCCGTCTGCAGCGTGCCGTGGCCCGAGATCATGATCACGAGGGCGTTCGGGTCGAGCTCCCGCAGGCGCGAGAGGGTGTCGAGCCCATCCAGGCCGGCCATCTTGACGTCGAGGAATGACAAGTGGGGACGGTATTCGGGGAAGACCGTGATGCCTTCACCCCCGGAACCCGCCGTTCGCACCTGCATGCCCTCGTACTCGAGCACCTGCTTGAGGGCCTGGCGGATGCCTGCTTCGTCATCAATGATGAGGACCCGGTAAGCCATGCGAGTAACGTAACGTGTGGTGCGGGCAACGGAAGCCGACCGGGCGTTGCGCCAGCCTTTGCATCTCCCCGGCGCGGCCGCTAGCATCGAGCATGCCCGAACGAGCCCTTGCCGTGACGCCGGCACTGTCGATCCCGCTTGCCGAGATCGTCCTGCGGGCCACGCCCTCCAGCGGGCCAGGTGGCCAGCACGTGAACCGCAGTTCCACCCGCATCGAGGCGGTGTGGAATGTCACGTCATCGCCAGTACTCACCGAGGCGCAACGCGCGCCGCCTGCTGCTGCGCCTCGCCAGCCGGCTCGATGGCGACGGCGACCTCCGTGTCGTGGCGTCCGACCACCGCAGCCAGTTGCGGAACCGCGAGGACGCGCTCGAGCGCCTGGCCGGTATCGTGGGTCGCGCGCTCGCCGTGCCCAAGGCACGCCGGGCCACGCGGCCGACCAAGGCCTCCAAGGAGCGGCGGCTCGACAGCAAGAAGCGGCGGGGCGACACCAAGCGCGAGCGGCGTCGCCCGCCCGACGATTGAAGTCCATTCCAGCGTAGCGGCCCATGCGACGCCTGAGCGTCGATCCCCTGTCACCCGACCCCGACGCGATCGCCGCCGCCGCAGCGGTGCTCCGCGCCGGCGGCCTCGTGGCCTTTCCCACCGAAACGGTCTATGGCCTGGGCGCGGACGCGCTCGACCCCGCAGCCGTCCGTCGCATCTACGAGGCGAAGGGGCGTCCTGCCTTCAACCCGATCATCGTCCATGTCGCGAGCATCGAGCATGCGCGAGCAGCTCGCTCGCCACTGGCCCGCGCATGCCACGCGCCTGGCTGAACGCTTCTGGCCTGGTCCACTGACCCTGGTGGTGCCGAAAGCCACCGTCGTTCCCGACATCGTGACGGCTGGCCTCGACGCAGTCGGGATTCGGGTGCCGGCCCATCCGGTCGCCCTCGCGCTGATCCGGGCAGCGGACCTTCCGGTCGCAGCGCCGAGCGCCAATCGGTATACGCAGTTGTCCCCCACGTCCGCTGAGCACGTGGCACAGGCATTGGGCGACCGAATCGACATGCTGCTCGACGGCGGCTCCGCCAATGTGGGGATCGAATCGACTGTCGTGGATCTTACCGGGCCGATGCCGCGGCTCCTCAGGCCCGGCATGATCTCCATCGCAAGCCTCGAGGAGGTTGTTGGGCCGGTGGAGCGTGACATTGTGGAACCGAGCGGGGAAGCGCCGCGATTGTCGCCCGGGCAGGTGGACCGGCACTACGCTCCGCGCGCGATCATGCAGTTGCTCGGCAGCGCGGACCTGGCGGCGCTCTCGGAGCCGCAGGCCGCGGAGGAACTGGGCCGGATCTCCCTTGGCGCGGTGGTGTACTCCGACGTACGCTTGCCGGCGGGCAGTTACGTCGTGCGCCTTCCCGCGGAGGCCGATGGCTACGCGCGCGGGCTCTATGCCGCACTGCACCAGCTCGATGCGGCGGGATGCGATCGTATCCTGGTGGAAATGCCGCCGGTCACGCCCCAGTGGAGCGCCGTGCACGATCGCCTGCGCCGCGCGGCACACTGAACTGCAATTCCTCCTGACGAGAATTCACATGGACCGTGTTGCCGCCTTGGTTCGGTTGGCCGGGCCTGCCCTCATTGTCGTGTTGGCTGCCGGTTGCGGCGGCGCGGACGCGCCTGCCGAACGCTGGCGCTTCGCCGATGTGGCACCGCCCCTTGTCGAACCGCACGTGATGGCCGTGTCCGACAATCCAGCGTCGAGCGACGTCGGGGCAGAGATTCTTCGACGCGGCGGCAATGCGATCGACGCCATCGTGGCGCTTGCCTTCGCGCAGGCAGTCGTGAATCCTGCCGCCGGCAACATTGGCGGCGGTGGCTTCCTCGTGTATCGCCAGCACGACGGGCAGGTGTTCGCCCTCGACTTCCGCGAGGCCGCACCGGGCGCGGCGTCGCGCAACATGTACGTGGATTCCGCAGGCAACGTCACCAACGCGTCGATCGTGGGCGCCCGTGCCGGTGGGGTGCCCGGATCGGTGGCGGGGCTCTGGGCCATGCACCAGCGCTTCGGCGCCCTTCCCTGGCGCGAGGTGGTCCTTCCGGCGGTGGCACTCGCGAAGGCTCACGTACTCGACAGCCTGCGCGCGGAATGGCTCGCCGGGAGTGCGGAGCAGCTTTGCTCCGTTCCCTTCTTCAACGGCGATCTTCGTCCGCGGCGACGGACGCGCCTGGCGCACCGGCGACACGCTGTACCAGGCAGACCTTGCGCACACGCTCGGGCTCATCGCGGACAGCGGCGCTGACGTTTTCTATCGCGGCAGCTTCGCGGACCTCATCGCGAAGCAGGTCCAGGCTGGGCGGCGGCCTCATCACGCGCGAGGACCTCGCGCGCTACCAGGCACTCTGGCGGACGCCGCTCGAGACCACCTATCGGGGATGGCGGGTCATCACCATGCCGCCGGTGTCGGGCGGTGGCGCCACGCTCATTCAGGCCCTCAACATCCTGGAGGGATATGACCTCCCCGCATCGGGCACCGCGGCGCTGGTACACCTCCAGGTCGAGGCACTGCGACGCGCCTTCCTCGACCGGAACAGCCTGCTCGGCGACCCGGCCTTCGTGAACATGCCGCTGGCCGAGCTGACGTCGAAGACCTACGCCACCACGCAGCGCAGCAGCATCGCGGCCGATCGCGCCACGCCGCTCCAGGGCTCGGCGCTCGCCGAGGGGCAGCACACGACCCACTTCTCGGTGGTGGACAGTGCCGGCAACGCGGCCGCCATCACCACGACGATCAACACCGGATTCGGCTCCGGATTCGTGGTGGCTGGGGCCGGATTCCTGCTCAACAACGAGATGGACGACTTCACCACGCAGCCAGGAGTGGTGAACGCGATGGGTATCCGGCAGGAGGGCCTGGCCAACAGCATCGAGCCGGGAAAGCGCATGCTCTCCTCCATGACACCGACCATCGTGCTCGATCGCGACGGTCAGTTGTCGATCGTCCTCGGCTCGCCCGGCGGTGCCACGATCATCTCCTCGGTGTTCGAGGTGATCATCGAACGTGGTGGACCAGCAGATGACGCTGGCACAGGCCGTTGCCGCGCCGCGCGTCCACCACAATGGCCTGCCCGATGTCGTGGGGTGGGAACCAGCGGGCCTGAGCCCGCAGGTGCGCGCCGAGCTGAAGGCGATGGGCTACGAGCTGTGGAAGGAACCGGAGTTCATGGGAACGGTGAATGCCATCCGGGTGACGCCGCAGGGACTCGAGGGAGTGCCCGACCCGAGGGTGGCCGGGGGTGCCGCCGGCTGGTAGCTGCGGTCGCTACTCGGAGCTGTCCGCGGCGACCGTCGCCACAGGCTCCGCGCCATCGTTGTCGAGCTGCCCCTGCAATTTCGTCAGTGATTCGCCGAACTGATCCGGGCTCGACGCCCACACCCGCGTGATGGGCTTGAGGACCGCAGAGAATTCGATGTCGCTGCTCCACGGGCCCTGATAGTCCCGCACGGCAAGCACCATGGCGAACAAGCGCGACACCGAAGCCCGCCGCAATGCGCACGTGCTTCTGCCAGTGCGCCTGGTTCATGCACGCGCAGGTGCAGGAAGATCGCGAGCGCCCACACCACCGCGGTAAGCGCGAGCAGCACTGTTGCCGCGGCGCTGGCGCCCGGCAGCAGGAACTGCTGCCAGGACTCCAGCTCGGCAACCGCCCAGCCCGACAATTGCGATGAAGGTGGCCACGACGAAGTGCTCGCCAAACCGGGCGCGGCCATGGCGGATACGGCCGGTGAGTGCCCACAGACCCACCCAGGCGCACTCGGCCAGGACCAGGGCGACCGCAACCGCGAACGCATTCAGCGCCCGCTCCGACCCCGGCATCGTGAAGTAGCCGATCGCCGCACCGCTGATCGCGAGGAGCGCGGCGGCGCCCCACTGGACCGGCCGGCGCGATACGAACTCCCGCCAGCGCGGCTCGGGCCCGATGACTCCCACCGGCAGGTCGCGAGTCGCGTCATCCACGAGCCGGATGACGCACCCCCAACCGCGACCGGCGCCGAAGGCGTCAGCGCGAGGGACATCGCGCGTTCAGGGGCGCCCGGGCGCTGCAGGCCGGACGACTGTCCCAGCACCGTCACCGTGAGGCGACCGTCCGCCTCCCGGTCGATGCGAGCGTGGTAGGGCGCCACCTCGGGGCCCTCGATGAGCAGGGTGTTGTCCAGCGCACTCCCGACGGTGCACGGCACGCCTTCAGCCGCCCGGCGCGCAACGACCCGGCCGCTCGCGTCAACCACCTCGATCCAGCTCATTCCGCGACCTCCGGTGACGAGCGTGATCGATGCGAGGTACCGTGCGACCGTGCGCTGGATGAGGTCGAAGCGCACGCCGGACATCGTGAGCGTGGTGACCAGGCTCTGCGCGGTCGCGCCGAGGGGCGTGGCCCGCATCACCGCCTCATAGAGCCCGTACAGGCTCTTGAGTCGCCGGGCACACACCTCCGCGCGGAAGGTCATCGTGGCCGTGCGCACGTTCCCGGTGGTGCAGCGGAAGCGGGTGGTCTCTCGCGCGGTGCCATCGAACGTGAGCTTGTCGTTGAAGGCCTGCTCGCTCGCGGTGAGCAGTCGAAGGCGACTCAGCGCGGCGCCATCCAGGAGCTGGTGGGAGAAATAGACCAGGCCGGCGCTCAGGTCCTCGGAGAGGAACACCGATTCGTCGGTGCTGCATCGGTGCACCACGACCCGGTATGCGGCATCCTTGGGCTCGCGTGCATCACCCCAGCACTGAAATGCGGCGGACGGTTCGGTTGGGGCGAGATACGGGCCGAGCTGCACCGTTGGCGCGCCGGGGACGAACAGGGCGTCGAGTGCATCCATGCCCATCTGTCCGAGCCGCGTGGCCATGTCCCGCCGCAAGCTCCTCGGCCGCCGGGACCGTTGCCGGAAGCCGGTCCAGCAACCGGGTCACGAACTCCGCCGGCACCAGGAACGCGAGTTCCTCACCCATCGTCGCCACGTTGACGCCCACCAGCGCCCCGTCGGGCGTCACCGCCGGCCCGCCGCTCATGCCGGGATTGAGCGGTCCGGTGAAGTGCAACCGCGGCGTCAGCACATGCTCGACCTGCCCGTTGTAGGTGCCCTCGACGATGCTCAGGCCGAGGTCGCGTGGGTGGCCCATCGCGAGAACGCGATCACCCTTCAGCAGGTGGCGGTGACCGGCGTCAGCATGGCGGCAGCGTGCGCGTCCGGGGCATCGAGGACGGCGAGGTCGTGCACCACATCGACCGCCAGCACCTGGATGTCGACCGTATCGCTGCCCCAGGTGGCGCGGCCCCGATGACGCTCGGGCTCGTTCACCAGTCGCGAGATCACGTGATAGTTGGTGATGATCCGGCCCGAGGGAGCGGCGAAGAAGCCGGACCCGACACTGCTCAGCGCCACCGCGCCGGTCTCCCGCACCTCGATGCGCACCACCGCGGGCGCCAGCCGCTTGAAGGCCTGCGCGACATCGCCGGCGGGCGGGGCCGCCGTGACGATGTTCTGGGAATGAGCGACTCGAGGGCCCAGGACGAGAAGGGCGCCTGTTGCCACGACATACGCGCGCAGGTTCATGGGATGTGGGCTTGGGATGACGGAAGAAAGCGAGTCCGGCGGTGTGGCGGGAGGGGCGGGCTTCGGAGCCGCTGGTTCAGCGCCCTCCCGCCGGCGCAAGCGCCGGCTGGCTCCGGTCGAGGCTCCGGTACTGGATCGCCTCCGCGACATGGGCGACGGCGAGCGCATCGGCGCCCGCGAGGTCGGCGATGGTCCGCGCGATCTTGAGCACGCGATGGTACGCGCGGGCCGACAGGCCCAGCCGGGTGATCGCGGATCGCAGGATCGCCTCCGACTCCGGAGTTGAGTGCGCAGAAGCGACGCACTTCCCTGGCACCCATGTGCGCATTGGCATGCATGCCGGGAATGGCCGCGAACCGTTCGCGCTGGGCGAGACGCGCGCGTTCTCGACCCGCTCCGCGATGCTGCGGCTCGGCTCGGCCGGCTGGCTCCCGGTCAGGTCCCGGTAGGGAATGGCGGGCACCTCGAGGTGAATGTCGATGCGGTCAAGCAGTGGACCCGACACACGGCCACGGTAGCGCTGCACCGCCTGCGGAGGACAGAGACAGGCGTGCGCCGGATCGCCGGCGTAGCCACACGGGCATGGATTCATCGCTGCCGCCAGCATGATGCGCGCAGGATATGTGAGGCTCATCGCCGCGCGGCTCAAGGTGACGGTGCCATCCTCCAGCGGCTGGCGCAGCACTTCGAGCACGCTCGACCTGAACTCCGGGAGCTCATCGAGGAAGAGCACGCCACCGTGCGCCAGGCTCACTTCTCCGGGGCGCGGGGGCGTGCCGCCACCCACGAGACCAGCGTCGCTGATGGTGTGGTGAGGCGCGCGGAATGGCCTGGTGGTGCAGAGCGCGCGGCCCGCGCCGAGCAGGCCGGCAACACTGTGCACCTTCGTGGTCTCGAGCGCTTCGTCCAGCGACATCGCCGGGAGGATGCCGGGCAGGCGGCGCGCGAGCATGGTCTTGCCCGACCCGGGAGGGCCGATCAACAGCATCTTGGGGACCTAAGGACAAGCACCAACTCCGCCACCCTATCTTCGGCCACTGTTCGGGTTAGTTTGGGGTGGCTGCTGCCTTCTCTCTGGAGTCATCCGATGGCCACCACGCTCCCCGCTCCCAAGATGCATCCGCTGCCGGTGGCACTCGCGGGCGACCATCTCCACAGCCTTACGCGTGGAAATCCACTTGCTGCGCTCTCAGAACTTATCTGGAACAGTCTTGACGCTGATGCAACGGCTGTAAGTGTCAGCGTAACACAGACGCTTCTGACAGGCACAGAGAGCATTGTAGTAGCGGATAATGGGACCGGAATGTCTGCCCTTGAGGCTGCGGAGGGGTTCAGCTTGCTAGGGGGTTCGAAAAAGAGAAATGCGACTGTTACGGGCAAGGGTCGCATCGTGCATGGCAGGCGCGGTCAGGGACGTCTTCGCGCATTCGCACTTGGCCCAAATGTCGAATGGAAATCAACCTTCGACGGTGCAAAGGGCTTAGAGACCGTCACCCTACGCGGCAAGTTGGGCACTAGCACCGTCTCTTTCGAAATCTCGGACGCAGTCCCCGAGAATGATCGGACAGACACCGGCACCGAAGTCACAGTTACCGGTATGAACAAGAATCTCCCGGACTTGCACTCTGCGGAGAGCCGCGCCGTCCTCGCTCGTACATTCGCGCTCTTCCTTCGCAAGTACCCAGATACGGTTATCACGATTGCGGGTGAACAGCTCGACGCCAATGCCCTCATAGCACGGAGTTCGACAGTTCAGGTTGTTGCCTCCGTAAACGACAAGAAGGACATTCACGGCACGCTGGACATTATCGAGTGGAATTCTGACGCGGCGATCCAGAAGTATCTCTACCTTTGCGACAGCGCAGGCAACACGCTGCATCACGTCACCCTCGACGTTGGAACTGGCTCTCTAAACCTCACCGCTCATTTGTCTTCGCCAGCGATTTCAGAAGCGGCGACAAGCGGTACCCTGATCCTCGACGACCTGAACGACGACGTTACGGCTTTGGCCAATGCGGCGCGGCAGTCTGTCCGGGACTATGTGACCAACCTAAAGCAAGAAAAGCGACTCTCCATCGTCGAAGAGTGGAAGGCTGATAAAGTCTATCCGTTTGAGAATGCGCCCGTTACAATCATTGAGGAAGCGGAACGCCGGGTTTTTGACATCTTGGCGATCAACGTTGTTGATGCCTCCCCGGCCATTGCTGCTGCCGATGACGCGTCAAAGAAGCTCACTTTTCGGCTTCTCCGTAGTGCGATTGAATCGGGCTCTGAGGACCTGCAACACATCCTCATTGAAGTGCTTGGGCTTTCTCCGGCAAAACAGGAGGAGCTGAGCAAGCTGTTGAGCCGAAGCTCGCTGTCGGCAATCATTTCCGCTTCCTCACTCGTAGCCGATCGCCTTGACTTCCTAGAGGGCCTACACGCCCTCGCCTACGGCACAGAGTACAAAAACGTTGTGAAGGAGCGCACGCAGCTTCATCGCATCGTCGCCGCGCATACGTGGCTCTTTGGCGAGGAACTGAACATCACGGCTGACGACCAAAAGCTGGACACGGTTGTGCGTCAAGAGTGCGGTAAGCGCGACGACATTGACATCTTGGCGCTTGACGGCTCCGTAAACCCAAACATGAACTTGACTCTTGATCTCATGTTTTCGAAGATCCTCAAGCTCAATTCCTCGCCGAAGCGCCATCACTTGGTTGTCGAACTGAAGCGGCCAAGCGAGAAGATCGACCTAAATGCAACAACGCAGGTAATGCGTTACGCGCAGGCCCTCATGTCATCGCCTGCATTTCCCAAAGCTGAAACCACTTGGGAATTCTGGGCATTGTCCTCAGCCTTGCATGTTGAAGTTGAGGCACAGACCTATCCGACACTGCTTTATGACGGTCGCGGTAAGGTCTATGTGAAGACTTGGGCAGATGTCATCAACGATGCGCGAGCGCGCTTAGAGTTTTTCAAGGAAAAGCTCGAACTTAGCGCGACAAAGGCGTCAGGGATCGAGTTCCTAAAAAGGGAACATGACAAGTATCTGCCACAGACCATCGCACCCGCAGCAAATCCGGCGACGAAGGCACCGAAGGCTAAGACTGTTCAGAAGGCACCGAGCGTGAAGTCGGCAAAGAAGGTGAACACCATAAAGCGCGCCTCTCCGAGTCGCAGCCGCGCAAAGGAGTAGCAGTTCTATCGGCGAATGCCTCGGTTTGGCTCAGGGTGCGGATACGGTACCTTGTGCGCCGGAACGGACGGATCGTCCGCGAGCGTCAATGGAACCTCCCAACGTTCTCCTCGTCTCCGCAATTCGTCTTGTAGGCTGAACAATATTTCATCTGGAAGCACTGCTCCTAGTCCCTCCCGGAGGTCCTCAACGGGAATCCGTCGGAGCATCATGCTGCGTACGGCCCAATCGCGACTGATGAGCGCGATATGCAGTTGAGGGGTCATGGTGAGGTCCGGTTGAGGAAGTGTATGGAGGAAAGTGGGTGGAGGGGATCAACGAATCGTCAAACAGGTCGCTGCCTAGGAAGGCATGGGACCGAACCCCCCGGATTGCTCCGGGAGGCGAGGGACTACTTGGTGCTTCGGACGCCAAGGACCTCAGAGGTCTGCTTGTACGGCGTGGCATCTACCGGCTGGGGCATTGGAACGACCGCCCCGCTCTTGCTGATGTTAGGAATAAGTCTTCACCACCTCTCTGCCTACCGGCGTTGGGTTAGACGTTGGAGATGGAGAGCCGTGCCGCCACGTTCGCCCGGTACTCGGGGCTCCGGCGGTATCGCTCGGACTGCATCGCCGCGTTCAGTTCGAACTGATCGGCAAAGGGCCGCAGACCTTCGGTCACCTCTGGTACGATCTCAGTTCCCGGCATGGTGGACTGTGCCGCATCCTCGGCAGCGATCTTTGCAGCAACCTCTGCGCGGTAAGTCGCGCTCGTTTCATAAAGCGGATTCTGCATCATCTCAACCACGGAGTGCGTGGTTGCATTCCCGTACATAGCGGTGCGGCGTTCGGTGTGGTCGATCATTGGAATTGATTCCTTTGTGTACTGCGGCGGTTGAATGAATGATCTCCGAGTGATTCGGAGGTTCGATGAGGTACAACAATGAAAACCAGCGGAGGGGAGAGCCTCGGTTGGCGCCTCATGGGTCCCCGCAGGGCGTTGCCATGTTGCGGCTTCGACTCTCTTCCTCCTGCCCACACTGAGTTGTCGCATTGGCTTGTCCCCTGCACGGGGGGCCGCTTCAACCCGCTGTGGTCTGGCTCAATTCTTCAGCGCGGATCTCTCGGGCAATGTGCAGGCGCTCCTCTACAAGAGCTTTCCGTGCGTCCAGTTCAGCTTTGACGGGCGAGAAGAGCGTGAGAAGAAGCTCCTGCTCTTGCCTCTTCACCTCCGACTCAGAGCGCGACAGGGCAAGCATCCGTGCCGCAAAGGGAGTCGCAAACGCGGTGAGCCAATCCGCCATGTGAAGGCGCACACTCTTGGGAGCAACTCGGTACTCGGTCCGGGTCTCGACAACGCCATTACGACGGCAGACTGTGCGGGCCGAGTGCTTTGGGCCGAGATGAGTGAACAGGTTGACTAGCGAGTACTCCAACCCGTAAGGCGCTTTAAACCGCCCCGGCTCGCTTGCGTCCCAAAGGAAGACGGCGGCGAGAAGAGTGAAGCCGGTCACAGGGTCGCACTTATCGAAGACGCGGAGAAGCTCAGTTGCGGCCCGCTCACAGCGCCGGGTGGCATAGCTCGGCTCTAGCCCTGACTCCACGTCATGTAGCCAGTCTCGGTAATTGAGCCACTTACGATGCATCGCGCCCTCAAGCTTGATGCGGTTCTCGTGGGGGAGCCTTCGCAGTAGCCTCTTCACAGTGTCGATGTAGGGCTTTGCATCCTTGAGCCTCGCAGTTACCTGCTCCGGGTGCCCGTTCAGTTCCTTCCGCCGAATGTGCTTACCACAGAGGGGAGAGTAGACGTTTCGCTTCCCGAGGTTGGTGCAGCCCGGAATGGAGCACTGTCGGACTCCGCGAGTACGCGGCTTCGACGGCGTTCTCAGGAGATCACTGATGTTCATGGCTTGAAGAGATGCGACAGCTTTGTGTCGATGCGGACGGCCTGAAGGAGCACAAGCGCCGCCGAGAGGGTTACGGAAGGGGACTTGTCAGACAGTACGCCCCTAGTCGGAGCGATACCTACGGAATCGGGTTCTGATGTCGTCATTCTCGTTGATGTTGTGGGGGGATGATGGGAGTGAACACCTAAAGCAGAGCCCATGTTGGCCGAAGCTGCCGTGAACTCCGCAGCGCGAGCAGGTATGCTCTTTCTCGCTATAGCCACTGAAGAACATCTTGGTCATTTGGTCTGTCTCACTCCATTGTGTCGAGCAGCCTCTTGGTCGGCTGCATGTTGGATAGCGTCATGCTCTTCCTCGGAGACCTCTACAGGTACCGTCGCTTGCCAGCACGCGCCGCACATGCCATTACTCCCGATGTAGCGAACCAGTCGCTTGCAGCGTGGGCAACAGATCGAAGCATCATCGCTCGATAGCACGGGATGCTTTCCGGGTGCAGACAATGCACGACCGTCCGGTGGTAGTGACCTCCCAGAAGCAGCCTCGACACTTCCCGCATCGCTTACCGATGATCGGACGCGGGTAGTCTGCATGGTGCGAGAAGTTCATTTCGGGTTTTCGAGGTAGGCGTACTTGCCATGATCCACGAAGCCGTGCATGACCTTCGCCACAATCCGGTCAAGGCTCCAGTAGGCTCGTGGGGTACCGCGTGGGGTTTTCTTGGGGTTCTTCATGCTGCACTTTCCTTGCGTGAGCGTGGGTGTTCTGTCGCGGTCTTCCGCTGGTGCTCGTCAACGCGAAGCACCTGAAGGTTGGTCCAATCGTGGATTGCGCCTTCGCACAGTGGGATGATGTGGTCACACTCGAAGCGAAGACCCGTCGTGCGCGTGAGTTCTCGGGCTAGCTGGTAGAATGGGACCGTAGCCTCAAGGTCGAAGTCAGGGGCGACACAGCCCGGATACCGGCGCGAGGCGTTGTGCTTGCCCGCGAGTGCCGCGTAGCGGTCGGGATTGTTTTCGGTCCATTCCAACTTTGCGGCGCGCAGTGGTTCGGTCCTGTTGCGACGAGCCGTGCAGACGACACACATGCGGTTCGAGCGGTACTTCGTCGTCGTGCCACAGTTGCGGCAGGGACAGCCCTCGTAGGTGACCGTGAGAGGCCGGACGTTGGAGGTCGTAGTAGACATGACTGCGGTTTTTCTGTCGCGATGAAGCCGCAGGGCGCGGCAAGGAGGGGCGACGGTGGAGCGGGGTGGGGTACTGCTTGAGGAAACTGCGGAGTGAACTACTTGAGCTTCTCTTCGAGGGCTTCGAGAGCGAGCGTGACCACCTCGGAGCGGCTCGGGGGAACACTGGTATTCCACTGCCTAGTCAGCATGTTGCGGAGGCGTTCGAAGCGTTCGAGATCTTCACGCATGAAGCCGATGGAGGCATAGCGAGCGTTCGAGGCGGGACGGCGGCGGGTCTGGAGACTGTTCGTGGTGGGCATAGTCCTATTGAGAGGTTGATGATGTGGGGTGAAGTGCTGCGGATGTAAGGTCCGCGTCGGGTGTAGTGGGCCAGCTATGCTGCTGCTGTCTCACGCGCTGGGAGTGAGGAGCGAAGCGTAGAGCGCATCCGTTCGAACTGCTCGGCAAACGGAGATGCCTTGATACGAACTCGGAGGGGGAACCCGAGGGTTTTCTCTGACTGAATCCTTACAACGTCTTCGAGATGCTCCACCGGGAACGCTGGAGCTATGACACCATCGAAGATCACGGCGGTAGGGGTGGGGATGTGCGAGACTATGGAGCGCATGGCGAACTGCTCCAAGCCGGTGAGTAGGTGGCAGTGGAGCCCACCCTCTTCCTCAGCGTCCCCCAAGAACTCCGCTCCGACTGCATTCAAGACGCCTCCAGAGGTCCCCTTCGGGAGCCCTGCCGCGTACTTGTTCAAGACCTTCGCCGCTTCCGCCCTGATCCGCTTCTGTAGACGCACGGTGAGGTCATCGCTACGGAGCGTTGCGGAGATCGTGAAGGGGTTCCCGTTGAGGTCCCTGATGGCCTTTGCGAAGGGTGAGATCTGCGCGCCGAGGAGCCACGAGGTAGCGACGGGCTTGAAGACCGCCGCGTCCATGTTGAGCAGTTTCGCCCATCGGGGGAGGAAGAACTGGTCTCGGTGGCTGATGTAGTCTGAGATAGCGGGTGTCTTGATCGTGAGGTGTGCCGCCACGGACTGGAGACAGGTCCAGAAGGACGCCTTCAAGTCGAAGTCCACGAGATCCGTCTCCGCAAACACCAGCGTTCGCACCTCGGGGGACATGCCGATGAGGTGAGGGCCTCCTTCTGTTGAGGGACCAGCTCGTCCCGTTGAGGTCATGCTGTAGCCGTTCGGAATTCCACCCGCAGATACAGCCCACTTCCGTAGGACTCGGAGACGCTGAAGGATCTCAGCCTTCGCAAGTCGCCCAATGGTGTCTGTCTGCCAGCTTTCCACCTCCGCAATCCGCCGATGGAGCGCCACGGCATCGAGCGGGACGCAGCCGGGCAGCATGCAGGTGGGTGTGAAGGGGAACCCGGCGAGGTCCTTGAGGAAGACTTCCTCCCCATCTCTTCCGATCAGCCGAACCGGAGCAAAGCCTTGGTAGAGATCGTCCAACACAGCGCGGATGTGGGGAAGCATGCGATAGCTCTTACCCATCCCAGCAGAGGCGGAGTACCCGCGTTGCCCCTGATGAAATGCGAAGAGTGGCGTGAGGAACTTCTGATGATGGGAACTGCCGGAGGTCTTGAGGTACTTCTGAAGGGTCTTCTTGGGGAAACAGGAATCGCGGTAGTCGGTACCGGAGTTCCAACTTCGTCGGGTGCCTTCATAGTTGCTCAGGAGGAGGCGTATCAATCCGTCCTGTCGAGCCTGAGCGTGAAGGCGTCCCCGTTGCCCTCCAATCTCAGTCAAGCGTTCGAGGCTGAGGTGGGGCACCCGATCCACGAGAGCGGACCGGTAGTCGAGGAAAAGCGAAGTCATGGCGGGCCTATGGCAGGGTCCTTTGCAGGGGATTGGTTGAGGAACTTGGTGGGGAACTGGAGCTACCAACTACCTCCAAGAACCTTCAGAGGTATCTGAGGGGATTACTGAAGAAGGAGCCTATCACCACCCAGAGAGCCCACTATAGCGTCAGCCAGTCGGCAACTTCTTGCAGTCCGGTAGTGTGGGAACGGTTATAAAAGGGAGGGCCCGGCGAGCCTCCGAAGGTTCCTAAGCTATTTGTTCATTCTTCACAAACTGTCCGGCAGAGCTTCGTAAAGCATGACACGTCTTGGAGCTAGGGCAATTTCCGACGAGGGATCAACCAGCTTGGCTAAGTCGTTGTGATTGGGTGGGCGATTCCCTTCGGGTTTCTCAGGCCGCTGGATGGTTGCACAGATGAGTCGTGCTATACACTCCTGACACCACGAGTGCAGCAACCCCAACGCAGCACAGACGCTTAGGCGGAATGCCTTGGCGTGCCCTTCACGTTTCCGTAAGTCGTTGAGATCAAACCGCGTCTCTTCCTCACTACGGTCGGAGGTATTCATCCAAAGGAGAACCGAAGGCTCAAGAGTTCCTGACTGCGGGTAGCGCCATAGCACTACGGTCGGACCTTTTCGCGGTCTCTTGTGCAAAACAGGTGGCATTTGTGCAGATTTTCCACTACATAGACTGACCGTAAGATTAAGCTAATAAACATCTTGCGCTGTATCATTGCCCTCGCAATTTCTTACATCAAGGATCTGGGGCTACTACCGGCCCTGTCGAGGTGGGAAAAAGGCGCCTCGGGGCGCGCCCTTCGTTACAAATCGGACGATTTTTGAGAGTTCCTTATGCACTACAGGGAGCATTTGTGCAGATAATGAGCAACACAATGTGTTCTAACATGCAGCAATTAAATGCTTTAAATGCTACACTCGCACTCGCATTTCCTTACATGAAGTCACTAGGGTGCTACTACTCCAGATCCGCGTAGCTGGGCAGGGTCTTCGAGAGGGCTTCCAGACGATCCATTAATTCCTTGTGCGACCGCACCCAAGCCGCCCTGCGGTTGAACTTCCTGACATGGTAGAGCTTGGCATCTTCCGCCGCAGCCTTCCGCGTGCAGACTGTGCAGCTTCGGTTGCTCTTGAACCGGCGGGTGCCTCCGCAGCGGTGACACGGTTTTCCGTGGTAGAGGACCGGCCTCTTCTTCGGGCGCTTCATCACTTTCATGCCTTCGGACATAGCAAGATGCCTGCCCCGATTGATGCCTCTTCCACTAGCCAGCCTACGCCAGTCTGAGCCACGATCTATCCTCAACGCTCACTCGGCTCAACTAGGCCAGAGATCGTTCGTCCTGAGTCAACCTCGCTCGAAATAGAAGCACTCATCTCGCTCGCTGTGTCTGCACAGTGGCTCTACAGGACCCACTTGAGCGCGTGACAGTGACTTCAGTGGGTTCCTAGCCGGGCTCTGATCCATTTCTAGGGGTCCCTAGACACCGCCCCTCCGAATGCCCTTCGACACCCCCAAAATGCCTTATTTCGGCCCGAAATCGCGAGAAAATGACCGTTTTTCGGGGATTTCAGCCCGTTTTCCTGAAGATTCCCGCAAGGGGTCCTCAGCAGGTTCCCTATCAAGAACCCCAGCTAGGCGCGCATCGAGCCTACTGAGCCCGCCAAGGCTCCTCCGAAGGCCCCTTCAAAGGCCCTTCTGGTGCCCCGCACAGACAGGCTCAGACCCCACGAGCATCCTGTTGGGTTCCCCTGACCCTGATAGCTGATTGGGTATCAGCGGGTCACACAGGGCTAACCGTATGTCAGTGAAGACCGAGCGGATGTAAGAGGGCCCGGCAGTGGGTGAGATGGTGGGCTAAGGAGGGTGCCCGGCCCCGATTTGGTGGGTCCCCTGACAAGGCCCCCTAGGGGGGATTACTACCACACTTGAGGGGGAGAACAAGGCGCTCCTGTGCCCGCAACAAAATCTCAGCCTCAGGTCGGTTCAGAGCCTTCCTCCTTCCAATACACTTGACGACATTTGTATACACCTGTATCTTCGGGAACCTTAACTGGACCTCCTGTGTGACTGACAACCCGCCCACGACTCCTCCCGGCCTTATCGGCGAACCGATACCCTTCGGTCCGCAGGGGCCGTTCGTGAAGGACGGTGAGCCCATGTCCGGGTTCACCATCTCTGTTGGCGTCAACACCGTTGATATTGGGAATCCCCCGATCTCATTGAGGCTCGGGGAACAACTGGCTTTGGAAGTGGCTCGCCGTCGGCGCTGGCCGGACGAATCACTTGCGGCAATAGTGCGGCGAGATCTTGAGAGGTACTACGCTACCGCTCGCGAGACCGTGCTTGGACTCCGCCTGACTCGTGAGGAGGCCTTTCTGCTCGTAGAAGCGATCGCTTCTGAGCGCAAGAGAATCCCCCGCTTTCTCTGGGCCGTTGTCGACGAATGGGTCAAGATTGCGAAGCCCGAACATCGGGCCTTCCCATCACGAGTTGAGCCAGCAAAGGTTGCCGCCACCCTCGTTCCTAAGCTGCGTGAGCTTTCGTCTCTCGACGCGCACGCCCTCTATGATGCGGTGGATCTCTTCGAGATAGACATTCAGCAACACGGCCTCTTTCATGCCGCATTGGCGTCCGGCCTAACAATGGACGTTTCAGCACAATCGGACAGTGAGTTTGGCATGCAAACAGTCCGCGCCGAAACGCAACCCTCGCGACGGAAGGCCCCAACCCCGAAATCACGACGGGCCAAGAAGTGACCTCAGTTGCTCCTTCACCGAAGCCCCAGCCGACCACCGACAACGCCCTCGCGCGTCTCGCGGCGGTAGCTCTCACCTTGGGGGAAGAGCGGCTGCTTGCCGACCTCTGCAACCGCTTCAGTGACCTCCTCGCATGGAAGGTCCCACGAGCTTCGAAGGCGCTCTCCTTCCGCGACATCCTGCCGGTCCTCATGGAGAGAGCAGCTTCTCTGATAATGGTTGAGTCGGAGATCGAGCTTGATATGGATCGGCTGCTTGTTCGGTGCGGAATCATGTCGGAGTTCAGGCGGGGCCGCGCACTCATTATCCCGTATTTGAGCATTGCGGGCGAGTGTGAACCGGGAGACACCTACCCTGACTTGCTCCATCTGACCCTGCCACTCGCCATCTACTGCGACGGCCATGACTTTCACTCGACGGTACCACAGCGCGAGAAGGACTATCGAGTGGGGAATGCGCTACAGGCGAAGGGGTACACGCTCCTGCGCTTCTCCGGGCATCAGATACAGCGCCAGCCCGAATATGTCTCGACGGCGATTCAACAAGCCATGCGGCGTCTCAAGAAGACTCGCGGCGAGGTCTAAGCTTTCGCCCCCCGCTCCTCCCGAAACTCCTGTAGCGTTTCTATGAAGACCTGATCCATCACTTCCGTTGACCACCTCGAAAAGATCTCGAAGCTCAACGTCCCGCCTCGCGCCAGATGTCCGATGTACGCCCGCTCTTCCACGGTCTTCGGGATTCGTCCAGTGAAATCGGTTGGACCATCATTGGGATCTTTGCTAGGAATACAGGAGGCTACGAGGTCGAGCCAATAGGAGAGGGGTTTGTCTTCGGGGCGGGAGCCTGCTGAGGGGAGTGGCGGGGTACTTGGGGGGTCACTGGGGGTAGTCATGGGCCTCCTTGAAGGGGGTGGATACCTACCAACACAAGGTACTCAGAAAACCACTCAACTCCTAGCAGCCCGGTCTATGTCGATTCTCACCTAACTGCGCTTACGCGAAGCGTTCTTTCGCGACCGCAAAGGTCTGGAACCCTTTGACTTCTCTTGGCTGGCGGCTTGCCCGAGAAGTGCCGCCGCCTCTCTCTCCTTCGCTTCCTGCTTCTCCGCAAACTTCCGCCAATACTCAGCGTCATCCTCATCCGGATCTGAGATCCCTTGATGCTTGAGAACCTTCTTCAGCCTCCGGTTCGCGCTGTGGACACTCTCAAGAAGGTCATTGTGAGCGGCATCGACTTGAGCAGAGACATCTTCAATTGCAGCGACGGCATCAGCGGCATTGCTCATAGCTTCATCGGATGTCTCACTCGCGTGCTCAGCAACCCGTGAGATGAGGTTGAGCTGCTCCTCCGTCGCACTGCCTGCTTCCTCAATACGACTACGCATCTCCTTCAGAGCCTCATCAATTCCCCTCGAAGCTTCCTTAAAGCGTTCCACGAACGTAGTCCCCTGCGATTCAAGAAAAAGATTCAGTAGCTGTGCGGGGAGCAAAGCCTTCCTCTCGCCGTCGTTTCGGATAACGTAAGTCCCACTTGCTGTGCAATAGGGCTTGTGCAGTCCACTCGGGATCACCACCCGATAGAATTGCTTGCCCTCGACCTTCTCCACGTGGACCGTGATGTCTACTGGAGGCGAACATGAACCCGCTTTGTCCAGCAGACTTCGTTTGTTCGCGTCAGTGGTGAGGCAGCCAACCACCGTGGGCATTCTTCGACCATTGCCGTCTTTAACCTCCTCCACACCGACGAGGATTTCGCCGCCATCAGAAGAATTTGCAAACTGCACAAAATCTGCTGATTCGACTAACCCAACCGATTTCTTGAACTCGACGTGCTGAGTTTCCTCACCACTTAAGAGCTTCTTGAGCCTAGCAGAGCGCCCGTCGCGCATCACGGACTTTGGAAGTCGCGATGAAAAAATTGTCACTTGGTCTCAAGCAGTCGGAGGAGGACCTGAGCCGCTCCCGGCGAGTCGTTCGGGAGTGTCCACTTGCCCATTGGGCTAGCGAAGAACTGCGCTTCAATCTTCTTTGACGCGCTCATCAACCGCAAAACTGAATCCGAGACCACCGCCCAGCCTTTGTAGACTGGCGTTGTCGCTGCTGCCTCAAACCTCGTCGCTACAATGGGGAGCGCAGCACGAGCCGCACCGCCATCAAAGAGGAGGTAGACCGTCCCACCCGTCTTGAAGGGTGACAGCTCCGCTCCTAGCGGAATCGCTCTCGCATTCCCGATGTCCTTGTACTCGAAGCGCAACACAGTCTGAAAAGTCTCTGGCAACTTCTGACCGAGGAAGCTCGCCTCCATGCGCGCATAGAAGGACACCTTATCCAACCTCGGTCCCTTGAGGGTGGTACTGTCGGTGAACTGGTTGTAATCAACCTTGAAGAAAGGAATGGCGTCCCCTGTGGGCTCCCCTACTTTAGGAAGCGGCGCATTGGGGTCTGCCTTTTGTGGCTCTGCACTTTGGGAAGAGCTTGGGGTAGGAGTCATCTGCGCCCAAACAGGGACGCAGCAGAACGGGGCGAGTCCGACCAATAGAGCCACTGTGTACCTTACCACCAGTTCCTCCTAGAGGACGCCATTGCCCTTCTCGATTCTCCCGTTTCGACCCCACGAGCGCAAGATTCCCCGGAGAAATCTCACTTCCCGATCTTCGGCTTTCCCTTCGCATTCCCAATGACGACCCACACGCATGAGATTGGGTAGACTAGCGCCGTCTTCACGTTGATGCACGCCTCCCCATGCTTCCAGTTTCCCGGTGGACGTTGGTCATCCGAGTACCAGACCGTCACCCACATGCCTCCGTCTTGCTGAGTGATGTAGAACCGGTAGGCTCGCTCCGTCCAGTTCACCACGACCGAGGGGTTATCGGTGCCGACTGACCCCGCCGTGAGGTGCATTGCCCCCGGCAAGATGAAATCGCAGTTGGTCACTGGTCCTCTCTCCGGCATCACCTCACTCGTACACTCGCGGCCCTTGATGAGGCGGGCTTGAAGGACGGCATTAGCCGAATCCATCCTTGCGAGCGCCGTATCTTGCTGTGCGTTTGCAAGCTGTGGAAGCACGGCCAAGGCGAGCAGGAGAAGCCGATAGACTTTCACGTTGGAATCCGTAAGGGGTAGTGCGAAGGGTCGCTCGCGGTACCGCTTCTGTCTAGGTACATGGGGCGATCGGCCTAGCCGCCTTGCCAGTTCCCGGCCGAGACCGCACACTCTTCGCGTATGCCAAGGAGCTTTCGAATGAGACAGCAGATATCCAGCTTGATGATTCATGCTAGATGGGCGGTGCTGGGTGCACTTGCGCTCGCCTCGTCTGGCTGCGGCATGGTCGAACGCCGCTATACTTGGACCCGGAAAGAGCCAGCCGTTGACAGGAAAAGCCCCACCGTTTTTGTCGTTCGCTACAAGCTCGATCAGGAGAAGAAGGAAGTCCTTTGGGTCTTGGACGCCAGCGACCGAGAGGGCGACCTTGGGCGGGATACGGAGACGTTTACGAATTGTGATGTGTTTGATGAGCGTAACTGGAGTTGCGCCTATGGGCCTCCTCTGGCGGGGGTCGTATCCATCGACATGAGAGATGGCAAGTTGCATCAGAAATATTGGACTGAAGAGCGCAACTTTACCACTAGCTACGCCCTAAGCAGGTGAAGTGTGCGTTCCGCAATCCATAGGATTTTCCTCTAGCGGGAGCCCAAGAGCCTCGTTTCGGATGTTCCTTGCGGCTCTGTACGCCTCGAAGCGGGCATCCTGCCGCCGATTTGCCGCCGCCTGTCCCCGCTGGCGCTCTGGATCAAATACTCTGCGCTCGTGATAAGCCCTCAGCCTCCGCAGCCGTTCGCTCTCAAGGTCCAGCCGTTCCTGTCGTGCGGCCGGATCAAGGGCGAGGCTAGGCTCGAACTCTCCCGGCTGGCGATGGGGTGTGTAGGGGAGGGCTTCGAGAGTAGCCCACTCACGGTCACTCTGAGCAGCCACCTCGGGCTTGGACTTCCGACCCTCCGCCTGCAACCGTTGGAATGCCTCCTCGCTCATGCAGAAGGACCACCGGTCATCATCCACCACGAGCCGCAGGACAGGAACGCCCGCCTCGTTTCGCAGGATGTGTGACGGGGCTCCCTCACGGTCTGGGAGGGGGCAGGTCCGAAGTGGGGGGATGGGGGTGCGTGAGCGTGGGTTGATGTCCTCAGCGTGGGTGCCTCGAAAGGTTGCGATGTAGTTGCTCCAGTAGACCCGGCTCGCCTTCATGTCGTGCTTCGAGCGGGCAACCGTAGCGGCCCATTGCTGCTCTTTGGTTTTCTTCACTGGCTTCTTGGTAGGCATAGGCTCCGGGGAGGTGTTGGTAGGCAATATGGGAAAGCCCCCTGCGCGGGGGCCTCGTCATGGATATTGCTGGAGTTGCGCTTCAGGCGGTCTTCTTCTTCCGAATATCCTTCTTCGAGACCGGCATCATCCGCTTTGCCTCCGCCTTGGTGACAAAGGTGTTGGCCTCGACTTCCACCATCTCTTCGAACCCATAGAATCCGGCAGAGTATCCGACCTCGGTGTAGCCGTCGTGTGCCCACTTCAGCCGAAGCGCGCCCTTCTCGTAGTCCACGATGACCTCCGTGAAGATCTGATGAAGGAGTGAGTTGATGAGCTTCCTATCCAGCGGCTCCTTTGTAATGGCTTTTTGAAGCTCTGACATCTTCTTCTCCGTCAGAGGGTGCCGCGCCTCCTCGATTTGAGCCCACAGCGTGCGCTGCTTTTCAAGAAGTTCCTCCTTCTCAGCCTCCAGCCTGCGGATCTTCCCGGTGATGGCCGCAGAGGAGCCCGCCTGCTCAATGGCTTGCATGAACTTCTCGATGCTGGCGTCTACCACTTCGAGGCTGGTCTCCGCGAGAGCAAGGTCCGACTCAAGCCCGCTCACGCCGTAGCTATCCCAGCCACCTTCTGCGACTGGTACCGCCGAGTTGTGCAGTCCTGTGATGAGCCCCGCCTCTACAGCGTCATAGACTACAGTGACATACTGACAGCCTGCCGAAGCCTTCGCTCTTACGCAGACGAGCCGGATTGCTCCTCCGTCTTTTCCCTTGTTTACGATGGTCATGGCGGATTCGCACTTCGGGCACTTGGCGAGGCCCCCAAGGAGATTCCTCAAGGGCCTTTGCGAGGTCCTTCGCGAGCCCCGCGCACGGCGCACGTCCTGTGTGCGGCGGAAGAGTTCCTCATCCACAGCGGCTGGATAGAACCCCTTCAGCGGTTGCCCTTCTGGGACCCGCTTGCCGTCCTTCATCATATGGGGAACGAGTGTCCCGTAGGCGGCGGGGTTGTCCAGAACCTTGAGGATGTAGCTCTTGTGCCAGTAGCTCGCCTTGCCGAAGGCTGGGAGCTTGGCCCTGTTGTACTCCTGAGCAATGAGGGCCTGTCCCTCGCCCTTGAGACAGCGCGTGAAGATGTCCTTCACAATCTTCGCCCGCTCCGGGATCAGGCGGTACTTCCCATCCTTCAGCTCCATCCACGCCGGAACGCGCTTCGTCATCGGCGTGCCGTGCACACGTGCCTTCATCCGCTTGTTCGACCACGCGGCAGAGATCCGGCGAGCCTTCGTGAGGCTCTCCTCATTGGCGCGGGAGAAGAGCAGGATGGATGCGAGAAGCTCAACCATGCCCTCATCCAGCGTGCTCTGACTGTACCGGCGTCCATCGGAAAGCGTGACAACCTCCACGCCCGCCTCGATGATGCCATTGAGCGTCATGAATGCCTTGCGGGCAGTCTGCCGAGAGATGCGGTCAAGGTTTTCAACGAGCAGGATAGAGCCCTTCGGAATGATCCCAAGGCGTACCGCTTCGAGGAATTCCCCTAGGGCCCCCTCTTCCACGTTCTTCCCACGGAAGGCCGAGATGCCGAGATCTCGATAGCTCCGCTTGTCGATAGTGAGCCCGTGAGCGGTTGCGTACGCCTCCGCCGCTTCGGTCTGACGCCGGTAGCTATCTCCCTTTGACTGCTCTGGGGATGAGAAGCGCAGGTAACTGAAGGCGCGGGGTTTGTTGTCCGAGGGCTCGTTCTTCGACTTCGTGGGGCTCATTGGCTGTCTCCTTGAGTTGAACCTACCCAGCGGTCCTTAGGTCCTCAAGGTGAAAATATTAGGATGTTGTGTGCGCCGGCGGCCGCCACCTCCAGTGCTCGCTTTGCCCCCGCCTGCCCACGCACGTCCGCAAAGTCAGCGTCATCGCGAATGGCCGCCGCGAGGTATCGCGCCGGATCCACCGCGGCCGCTGAGAGGAGAGACTCACCGGTGAGGTGCCTGCAGACCTCGGCGAGCGAGCCAGCGCCAAGGACCGAGATCCCGGCGACCACAGCCGCCTCGGGCACGTTGGCCAGTGGGACGATGAGTGCCGCAGCGCCCGCGGCACGCGCAGCGAGGGCGATGGGCAACGCCCCGCGAACCGGACGAAGGTCGCCCTCGAGGCCCAGTTCGCCCGCTACGACGGTCCGTCGGCCATGGGCATCCGAGAGCGACGCAGGCACCTGCTCGCTGGCGATCAGTACGCCCAGCGCGATCGGCAGGTCGAACGCGGATCCCTGCTTCGGCACGTCGGCCGGGGCCAGGTTGACCGTGATGCGCCGGAGCGGGAGGGCGTATCCCGCGTTGGCCAGCGCCGCCGCGACCCGCTCCTTGCCTTCCTTGACCGCTCCCTGGGGCAGTCCCACCGTATTGAAGGTGGGCATCCCGCTACTGATGTCGATCTCGACGTCTACCAGGTAGGCGTCGATGCCGAGCACGGCGGCGGAGCAGACGCGGGCAAGCATCTGCCAGTGTAGCGGTCGCCCCTCGCGCCGCCACACCGCAAGCACTCCCGTCGGTACCAAACGCCACGATCCGCCTGGCGCGATCAGGCGGGGAGGTACCGGATCGTGACGGTCGTGCCCCGCCTCACCACGCTGCTGATCGCGACCGCACCACCCCAACTTTCCACCAGCCGTTTCACGATCGACAACCCGAGGCCGGACCCGCTGGTGTTGGTGGAAAAGTGCGGCTCGAACACCCGCGGCAACGCGTCGGCGGGGATGCCGGATCCGTCATCCGTCACCGTGATACGCCCCGCCTCGATCGACACCTGCACCTTCGCCGCGCCGGCATTGCGCGCGTTCTCCAGCAGGTTCACCAGCACTTCCTTGAGTTCGTCCGGCCGCGCCCGTCCGGCGAGCGCCGCCGGGGCGCTCAGCTCCACCCGCGCCCCCGCATCCGACAGGGCGTAGAGCTGCACCACCTCGCGGGCCACCGCGACCATGTCGATCGCCTCCACCGGATCGTCGGCACCGCCTCGGTGCGGCGAAGCGGCTGAAGGCCCGCGCGATGCGATCGAGCCGGTCGATCTCCCCCAGCATGCGGTCGGACGTTTCCGTGAGGATGCGATCGTAGTCGCCGCGCCGGTCCTGCCAGGCACGCTGCAGGTGCTGCATGCCAAGCCGCATCGGCGTGAGCGGGTTCTTGATCTCGTGCGCCACCTGCCGCGCCATTTCGCCCCAGGCGAGCACGCGCGCGGCGTACGACATGTCGGTGACGTCAGTCAGCGCCACCACCACGCCGCCGAGTGGACCGGCCAGCCGCGCGTGCTGCGCGCTCACGCGGCGACCCGCCAACGGCGTGCTCCGTCGGTCCCTCCGCCGATTCCCGACCCGCCAGCACCTCCTCGACCCCCGACACGAGCGGCATCCACTCCTCGCTCACGTAGCCACGCAGCCGCACGCCCTCCGCCAGCGGTACGCCGAGAAGCTGCTCAGCCTGGCGGTTTGCCAGCAGCACCCGTCCCCCGGCATCAACGGCGATCACCCCGGTGGCCACGGTGGCCAGCACCGTCTCGGTGCGCCGCCGCGCCGCCTCCAGCGCCTCGCGGCTCGCGCGCACGTCGGCCGCCATCCGGTTGAAGGCGCCGAAGACCGGCTCGAACTCGCTCGGCGGACTGCGTTCCTGGGGTGGCGCCGGCTTCCCTTCCCCAAGTGCGAGCGCGGCGCGGCGCAGGTCGGCCACCGGACGCGAGAGTGCGCGCGCGGCAGACTGCGCGCCCTGCAGTGCCGCCGCGAGCCCGAGCAGCAGCACCAGCAGCACGCCCAGCGCGATGTCCCACTGCGAGTCGGTGGAGAGTTCGCCCAGCCGGCGCGGCGTGGCCAGCACACCGAGATGCGACGGCGATCCCGGCAGCAGCAGCCGATAGCCCACTCGCTCGGAAAGCGTCGGGAGCGGACCAATCCGGGTCACCTCGAGCTGGCCGCCGAAGGCCAGTTGCCGGAAGGCGTCCGGATTCATCAGCTCGCCCAGCACGCCGAGGTCCTGCAGGATCCGCGCGCTCGTCGAGGTGAGGCGCCCGCCGCCATAGAGCCCGAAGTCGGCGTCCATGCGCTGGCCGAGCGCCTCGAGCTGGTGCGCGCCATACGCCGAGTCGCGCGTGGCCAGCACCCCGGAACTGCGGAGCGCATCGCGCAGCGTCCCGCTGATGAGCGCGTCGGTGACGCGCGCCGTATCCAGCGCGAAGTGCCGGATACCCCACACCGAGAAGCCGACCGCCGGCACCAGGAAGAAGAGCGCCAGCGTCACGGCGAGGCGCACCCGGAAGGAGCGCGCCGCCGCGCGCCACGATCCAACGCTGGACTGGTCGCCGCGCTGCAGTAGTCGGCCATCAACCAGATCAGCACCAGCACCACGATGTTGACCAGCAGCAGCAGGGCGCCGCGCACCAGCAGCGGCACCGGCCCGCGAAGCGCCATCTGCACGTATACCTCGCGGCGCGTATCGGCCACCGCGAGCGTGCGGGAGGCGCGCAGGACCCATCCCTCGCGTTCCCAGCGCAGTGCATCCGTGGGGATGGACTGCGCCATCGGCGGCGACAGCGCGAGCACGTAGGAAGGTGGTCGGTGCACCGTCGGCTCGAGCAGGCGCCCGAGACGGCTGGGCACGATGAGCTGCGTCTCGGGGCCGATGACGGTGACGAGCACCGCTCCATTCGAGAGCGTGGTCGCGAGCAGGTAGTGCATCCCCGGAGGCGCCACCATCCGGACGACCGAGTCGGGTCGCGGTATCGCAGCCAGCAGCGAATCAAGCGTCGGTCGTCCCACCTCGAGCGAGTCGAGCGCCAGCTCCGCGCCCCAGCCAGCATCCTGCGTCCAGAGCGCGAGCCGCGCAGGATATCCCTGGTCGGCAAGCACCGACGTGCGCCACAGCGCATACAGCTCGGTGGCCGTTGCCGGCGGCGGCGCTTCTCGTGCGGCCTTGGCGAAGAGCTGTAGCAGTGCCGGCGCGACCGGATCCTCCTCGGTCCCCAGTCGCGAGACCTCGCGCTCCGCCTGCTGCATGCGACCCAGGTGATCCGCCTGCCACGTGAACAGCGACGAGAGGCTCCCCGCCGCCAGCGCCATGCTGACGACCGCCTGGCCGGACGGCAGGGGCACGCTCGCGACCAGCAGCACCGGCGTCCACAGCAGTGGGAACCACCAGGGCCATTCCGACGACGGCTGCCAGAGGTACAGGCCGGCGACGGCGGCGGAAATCGCCGCGGCCACGCCGAGCCATGACCACCAGCCGGCGCGGCGCGGCTCCGCATCGCCACGGAGGAGCGCCGAGGCGAGTACCATCGGTCCGGTGATCGCGAGGAAGAGGGCCAGCTGCCAGGTGAGCCACAGGTCGAGTGGCGTCCCATCCGGCGGCGGCGTGATGCCGCGGCTCAGTGCGCTCACGCCAAACGGAATGCCGAGGAACAGCCCGAGCGCCGATGAGCATGCTCCACCATCGGCGCGGGAGGCGGCGACGCCACAGCCATACCGCACCCATGGTGAACAGCGCGCCCACGAGCCCGAGTGTGCCTGCCGAGTTGGTGAGCGGGACAAGGGGATTGAACCGGTACGACGCCGGCGAAAAGAGGTCACCGGCACCAAGCAGCGAACCCACCGGCGCGCGAACCAGGAGCCATGCCGTGAGCACCGCCAGCATCCAGCGGCCGGCGGAGCCGACCTCGACAACCAGGCCAAGTGCCAGCACGAGCAGCAGTCCGATCGCCGCCACCCGGCCCCCTCGCGACACCTCGAGTGCGCGGGCGTCTGCCTGCACCGGTGGCAAGCGGCTGCGCGCTGAAGAGGCACCGGCGGCCGGCCGTGGTTGGCTCGCAATAGTCGAACACATCAGTGTTGTCCGGCGCGCTGTCGGTCGGGTAGACGGCGAGTGCCACATCAGTGCTGGCGCGGAACCGCTCGGCCAGGCTTCCGGCGCGGTCCGGCACCGCCGGATGCGCCCACACGAGCACGTTGGCCACCGTGACCCTGTCGCGGCCGGAGTGGCGGCGACTCTCGAGCGTCACGTAGTATTGGCTGCTCGCTGACGCGATCGAGTCGCCGGCCGCGCGTGGCGGAAGCCGGTGACTGCCTGCCCAGGCCCACGGGGTGCCGTCGGCCTCGAGGATCGCGATCCCGGACTCGAGTTGCTCTGAGGCTGTCGCCCGCGCGAGGATCCGGAAGGCCGCATCGCGATCACGTTCGGCGGCGGCGGCGCCGAGGTCGGCCAGGCGCTGGGTCAGCTGCAGGGCGGAGCGGAGGTCACCGCCGAGGCGGTCACCGGCTGCCTTCACCAGCGCCTCGCGCTCGCCACGGTCACCCTCCCAGCCCAGGTCGATGCGGTCGAGGCTGCGTTGTGTCAGTGGAATGACGAGGGTGACGAGCGCCAGCGAGACCATCAGCGCCCGGCGCGGCCAGCTTGCCAGCGGGAAGCAGCAGGACCATCGTGCCGAGCGCAGCGATGGCTGCGGCCCAGGCCCAGGGCCGCTCGAAGGCATGAAGCCACTCGGTGCCACACAGCACCGTGGCGCCGAGGGCAAACCTCCACCAGCGAACTGGATGACCGATCAAGGACGACCCTGGCGGTTGAAGGACCTCACGCCCGACAAGGCGCGCGCGATGCTGCGTGAGCAGCCAACGATCGTGGTGCCCGTCGGCGGCATCGCCGCCACGGCGTCACACCTCCCACTTGGCTCCGACTCCATCATTGTCGAGCGCCTTGCCGATGATCTTTGCGCGGCTCGGCGGCTGGCGTGCGCGCCGGTGCTCGAGTACAGCGTCTATCCGGTCCAGTGCTCGCACAACGGCGGTGTCGGGCTCCGGCGCAAGACGCTCCACCGGGTCATGAACGAACTTATCGACTCGTGGGAGGACGGTGCAGGGATACGCCGCTTCATCGTGCTCACCGCGGTCGGCAACGATGCCCAGTTCGAGGCCCTCAGCACTGTGCGCACCGAGAGCGCCCAGCTGACCACCATCGACGTGCTCGGTTTCGACCTCGGATCACGCCTCAGCTCATCGAGCACTTCGGAGCACACCGGCGAACTCGCCACCTCCCTGCTGCTGCACATTGCGCCCGACCTCGTGAACGGCGATCCATCGTCGTCCGCTCCGGGGGCCAGTACCGACGCATTTCTTCGCGGTGCCCGCGCCGCGACCGCTGAACGCGCCGGCGAACTGTATGACGCCGTTCTGGAACAGATTCTGCTCCTCGTGGACGCGGCTCATACGGAGGTTTGATGAACATGCGCCACCTGCTTGCAGCCGCAGCACTTAGCATACCGTCCTCGCTCGCGGCGCAGGTCGTCTTTGACGCCACCTACTCCGTGCAGCAGCACGGCAAGGACATAGGCACCGAGCACGTCGTGCTGCGCAACAGCACGAGCGCGGGCGCCACCGGCATGCGGCTCGACTTTGAGGGCAAGTTTCCGGCGACCCAGGAGAACCTCCGCGGGTCGCTCGTGCGTGGCAGTGACGGCACGCTGGACCAGCTGCAGCTGGAAGTGCGCCGCGGAAGCGCCATCGAGACGATTCGCGCCGCGCAGCGCGGTAACCGGATCTTCATCACGGTGAGCAGCGACCAGGGCTCGCGCGGCGGCAAGGAGATCCCCGGCGGGCCTGGCGTGATCCTGCTCGACGAGCAACTGCAGGCGCTGCTGCTGCTGATCGCCGACCTCGCGACGCCAGGCGGCACCCGCGTCACTGCGGTCTATCCGCGCACCGGCAAGCGCTCGAACATCACGGTGCGCCGCGTCGAGGGAGGCACGCGCGGTGCGGTCGTCGAACTCACCGGCGACCTCAACGGTCGCATGCAGCTGGACGCGCAGGGGCGGGTCGACCGGATGGACCTTCCCCAGTCCGGGATGATCGTGACAAGGCTGCCTTCGTAGCCTTTCCGGCGAAACCTCCTAAGTTGTTGTCCGTACATCCGGTAACCCGGATGTACGGACTTTTCGTTTCTCGCGGTCGTCTCACATTGAAACCAACTTGATGGTGCCGCCGTAAGTGGCCCCATCTGCAGCACTTCGAAGCAATCGAACGGAAGGAACAGACATGTCCCGGTGGCATCTAATTGCCATGGCTGCCCTCGCCGCCTCGCCGTTGGCGGCGCAGGATACGACGATGATCGCCAAGCCGAAGACCACCACGACGCTCGCGCTGCGCGACGCGGTGGCCCAGGCGCGGCACAACAATCCGGACTACCGGATAGCCCAGAACCAGCTGAAGCCGGCCAAGGCAAACGTCAAGGCGGCCAAGGGAGCGTTCGTGCCGTTCCTCGGCGCCAGCGCCGGGATTGGCTACACGGGTGCCGGCCAGCAGGTCATCGGCCCTGGTCAGCTGCAGCAACCGTCGTCCATCGGGTCCAACGTTGCGGTCGAAGCGACCTATAACCTGAGCGGCGCGACATTTTTTGGAGTCGGCCAGGCCAGCGCGAACGAGCGTGCCACACAGGCTGATATCGCATCGTCGCTCATCGCGGTGGACGCCGACGTCGTGACCCAGTACCTGAACGGCCTGCAGGCGGCGGCGACCAGCGAGGTGGCCCGGCAGCAGTTGCGGCGCAACAGTGCGTTCCTCGTGCTTACGACCGCGCGGAACAAGGTGGGACAGGCGTCGATGTACGATGTGCGGCAGGCCGAAGTGACCTTCAACGGGTCGGAGGTCGACCTGCTCCGGTCTGCTGCAGGCCGAGACGGACGCCAAGATCGAGCTCTACCGCCGCATGGGCGTCGAGCCGCCGGCGCCGGTGCAGGAAGTGGCCCTGAGCGACTCGTTCCCGGTGCCAGACGCCGAACTTCGACCTCCAGACGCTGTTGGCCGAGGCGCGCGACAATCAGCCGCGCATCAAGGCGTTGGAGGCCCGCCTGGCCGCCTCCGAGGCAGCCCTCAAGTCGGCAAAGTCAGCCTTCTTTCCGACACTGTCCGGCTCCCTCGGCAAGGTCTGGTTTACGAACCAGTTCTCCACCGACACGGTCAATACGTTCCCGTTCGACTTCACCGGAAATCCGCTGCAGGCGCGCGTCGGCCTCTCGCTCCCGATTTTTCAGGGCTTCAGTCGTCAGGCATCGGTGCAGCGGGCGCGGGCAGACCAGCTGGACGCCACCGAGCGGCTGCGGGCCATCGACCTGCAGATCCGCGCGGACGTGACCAGCCGCCTGCTCGCGGTGGAAACGACCTACAAGACCATGGAAGTCCAGAACCGGAGTCGCACCGCCGCGGCGGAGCAGCTCAACCTGGCGAACGAGCGCTATCGGCTCGGCAGCGGCACCGTGCTCGAGCTCTCGGACGCGCTCAACGCGGTCACGCGAGCCGACGCCGCCTACATCAACGCGATCTACGACAATCACCGGGCACTCGTCGCGCTGTATGCGGCGATCGGCCGGGACTACACCAACGCAAGGAATTGAGCATGTCACGTGGCATGAAGTTCGGCATCGCGGTGGCGGTCCTGGCCGCGCTCGGCGCGGGTGGCGTCTTCTTCAAGAAGCAGCAGGAGAAGAACAAGGCGACCGAAGTGCGGATGGAGCCAGTGGGCCGCAAGGACCTGGTCGCCGCCGTCACGGCCAGCGGCAAGATCGAGGCCGAGACGAAGGTGGACGTCAGCGCCGACGTCACCGGTCGCATCCTCAAGATCGCGGTCAAGGAAGGCGACCTGGTCACCAAGGGCCAGTTCCTCATCCAGATCGACCCGGCGCAGTTCGAGGGCGCCGTCAACCGCGGACAGGCGCTGCTCGCATCGAGTCAGGCGTCGCTGATCCAGTCGCAGGCCAACCGCGACCAGGCGCTTCGGCAGCTCGACCGCACTCGTGAACTCCAGAAGACGAACCCGAACCTGATCTCCACCGAGTCGGTCGAGCAGGCGCAGCAGGCCTACGATGTCGGCGTCGCGATCTATGAGACGAACCAGGCCCAGGTGGCCCAGGCACGCGCCGGCCTCAAGGAGGCGCAGGACAACCTGGCGCGCACCCGCCTCTTCGCACCGATCTCCGGCCGGGTCACGCGGCTCGCCGTGGAAGAGGGCGAAGTGGCCGTCCCCGGCACCTTCTCCAAGGAGACGGCCCTCCTGATGACGATCGCCGACATGTCGACGATCATCGCCAAGGTGCAGGTGGATGAGACGGACGTGGTTCGCGTCAGCCTGGGCGACTCCGTGCAGGTCACGATCGATGCCTTTGCGGACACCACTTTCGTGGGCCGTGTCAGCAAGATCAGCAACAGCGCCAAGCTGGTCGCGGGCATGAGCTCGGGCCAGGGTGGCAGCAACGATCGCGCGGTCGACTTCGACGTGGAGATCACGCTCTCGGCGCCGCCGCGGGACGTGCGCCCGGACCTCAGCAGCACGGCGCGCATCGTGACCGATACGCGCAGCAACGTGCTGGCGATCCCGATCATCGCCCTGACCGTGCGCGAGCATGAATCGGTGCCCAACGAAGGGAAGGCCGACTCCGAGAAGGGCGGGATGACGAAGACCGCCGCGGCGAGCCCTGCCCCGGCGGGCGCCGGCACCGACAGCGCGCAAGGGCAGCGGGCCCAAGAAGGAGCGTGAGGGCGTGTTCGTGGTGCGCGACGGCATCGCCACGTTCCGCCCGGTCAAGGTCGGCATCGCCGGCGACGAGTTCTTCGAGGTGCTCGATGGTCTGCGCCCCGACGAGGTGATCGTGGCCGGCACCTACCAGGCCATCCGCGACCTGAAGGACGGAGCGAAGGTCAAGGAGGCGAAGGCGCCGGACATGAAGAAGGAGGCGAAGCGCTCATGAGCGAGCCCATCATCCGCATCCGGGACCTGACCCGTCACTACGTGATGGGGACGGAGACCGTGCAGGCGCTCCGGGGCGTTTCGCTCGACATCGGTCGCAACGAGTATGTCGCGATCATGGGACCGTCGGGCTCGGGCAAGTCGACCATGATGAACATGATCGGCTGCCTCGACACGCCCACGGGTGGCGAGTACTGGCTCAACGGGCAGGAGGTGTCGCAGCTGACCGACGACCAGCTGGCCCGGGTGCGCAACAAGGAGATCGGGTTCGTCTTCCAGACCTTCAACCTCCTGCCCCGCGCCACGTCGCTCCACAATGTGGAGTTGCCGCTGGTGTACGCCGGGGTGTCATCCAAGGAGCGGCGCAATCGCGCCACTGCAGCCCTGCAGCGCGTGGGCCTGGGCAACCGCATGGACCACCGCCCGAACGAGCTCTCCGGCGGCCAGCGGCAGCGCGTCGCGATCGCGCGGGCGCTGGTGAACGAGCCCTCGATCCTCCTGGCCGACGAGCCCACCGGCAACCTCGACAGCACCACCAGCGAGGAGATCATGCAGGTGTTCGCCGAGCTGCACCGCCAGGGACAGACGATCATCATGGTGACGCACGAGGCCGACATCGCGGCGCACGCCGAGCGCACCGTGGTGCTGCGTGACGGCAAGGTGGAAACGGATCGCGTTACGGCGGGTGCCCTGGCCTGATGCCATGGCTTGAAGCGGTGCGCCTGGCGCTCAAGACGATCCGCGCGCAGAAGCTCAAGAGCTTCTTCTCGCTCATCGGCGTGCTGATCGGCGTCACCTTCCTCATTGCCGTCGTGTCGATCGTCACGGGCATGAACAACTACATGGAAGACAAGTTTGCCAATTCCCTCATTGGCCTGAACACCTTCCAGCTGCGCCAGCGCCCGAACTTCACCAGCGGCAACGTCACCGACGACATGTGGCGTGAGTGGTCCCGCCGGCCGCGCATCAGCTACGAGGATGCCGCCTATATCAAGGCGCATGTCAGGACGCCGGTGGTGTACGCGAACTTCTGTTCCGACCGTGTAACGGTGAACTACGACGGGCGCGCCGCCAAGGACATCGAACTGGTGGGCACCGAGCCGACCTACTTCGACATCAAGAACTACGTGCTCACGTCCGGACGACCCTTTGCCGCGCAGGAAATGCAGCTGGGCCTGCCCGTCCTGGTCATTGGCAGCGAGCTGGCGGAGAAGCTGTTCAAGGGCGTGGACCCGATCGGCAAGGAAGTGACGATGTTCGGCCTGCCCTACCGCGTCATCGGCGTGGTGGAGCGCCAGGGCACGCTGTTCGGGCTGTCGCTGGACAAGTTCGTCATCATGCCCTTCACCGCCCCGGCGCGCCGGTTCATCTGCCCGATCAATGTGCTGGATCATCTCATCATCCAGGCGAGCGGACCGGGCACCATGAGCCTGGCCATGGGCGAGGTCGAGTCGGCCATGCGTACCCGCCGGCACCTCAAGCCTGGGCAGGACAACAATTTCTTCTTGCAGACCTCCGAGGCCGCGCTGGAGGGCTGGACCAAGATCTCCAAGATCCTCATCACGGCCCTGCCGCTGCTCGTATCGATCTCCCTGATCGTGGGCGGCATCGTCATCATGAACATCATGCTGATGTCCGTGTCCGAGCGCACCCGCGAGATCGGCATCCGGAAGGCCCTCGGCGCACGCCGCCGGGATGTGCTGGCGCAGTTCGTCGTGGAGTCGGCGACGTTGTCCACCGTGGGCGCGGCGATGGGCATCGCCCTTGGCATCGGCCTCGCCTTCGTCGTTCGTGCGGTGACACCACTCCCCGCTGCCGTTGCACCGTGGTCCATCGTGCTCGGTGTTGTCGTGGGGGTGGTGGTCGGCATGGTGGCCGGGATCTACCCGGCCAACCGGGCGGCCAAGCTGGACCCGATCGTGGCCCTCCGGGCCGAGTGAGGCGGCGATGAAGCTCGAGCGTCTGGCCGAGGGGGTCGGCATTGCGCTGGATTCCGTTCGCTCCAACAAGGTGCGGGCCGGCCTCACCATTCTTGGGGTCGCCATCGGCGTCATGGTCGTCATTGCGATGGCATCGGCGATTACGGGCATCAACCGCAGCGTCAGCACCATGCTGGAATCGGCCGGCCCGAAGACCTTCTTCGTGCAGCGATTCTTCCAGGGCGGGCTCAATATCAGCGACGGGTCGGATGAATTGTCGCCGTGGCGGAAGAACCCGTGGATCACGGTGGAGGACGCGGAACTGGTGCGCCAGCTGCCGACCGTCCAGGACGTTGCCGTGAGCGAGAACAGCAATGGTCCCGTCAGCTATCAGGACGTCGACCTGAAGGGAGTCCAGATCGCCGGGCTGGGAGCCAGCTGGGTATTGGTAACCGGTGGCGAGATCGTGCAGGGGCGGAACTTCACGGCGGCCGAGTATGCGGCGGGCGCACATGTGGCCGTGATCAACGACAAGCTGGCTGAGAGCCTGTTCCCCCGTGGCGTGAACCCGATCGGCAAGCGCATCAAGGTATTCGGCCAGCCATTCGACGTCGTCGGCGTGCACGTGGAGGCGTCCTCGCTCTTCGGGGGGGGCGACGAAGTGCGCATGGCAATGCCGCATACGACGTTCGTGAAGGTGGCGGACTACTGGAAGGGGTGGATGGATTTCTCGGTGCTCCCGACCGCCAGCGCCACGAGCCAGGAGGCACAGGAGGAAGTAATCTCCGCCCTCCGCGCCAAGCGCGGTCTCAAGCCGATGCAGGAGAACAATTTTGCGGTGCTGTCGCAGGACAAGATCCTCGATTCGTTCAACAACATCACCGCCGGCTTCTTCGCCGTCATGGTGGCGCTGTCGGGCGTCGGGCTCATGGTGGGCGGCGTGGGCGTGGTGGCAATCATGATGATCTCGGTGACCGAACGCACCCGCGAGATCGGCGTGCGCAAGGCGCTGGGCGCCACCAAGCGGGAAATCATGTTCCAGTTCCTGGTGGAGGCGGCGACGCTGACCCTGGTCGGTGGGGCCATCGGACTGGCGCTGGGCTCCCTGATCGCGGTCCTGATCCGGTCGATTTCAAGCATTCCGGCGAGCGTTCCACTCTGGTCGGTTGTGGTCTCCCTGCTTGCTTCCGTGGTTACCGGGGTGCTCTTTGGTCTCTACCCGGCGTTCCGCGCGGCGCGCCTCGACCCGGTCGAGGCCCTGCGTTTCGAGTAGGGAACTTCAGTGAGGAGTGAGGGGTGAGGAGGAGAATGATCTCCCCTTCACCCCTTTGTCCTTCCCCCTCACCCCTTGCCGGACCCGTCGCTTAGCTTGCGGTCAATGTCCTTCCTTGAATCTCTCCGCATCGCCTTCGACTCCATCTGGTCGGCCAAGCTGCGCTCCTTCTTCACGCTGCTCGGGATCATCGTCTCCGTTGCCTTCCTCGTGGTGGTGGTGGCGGTGATCCAGGGCATGAACGCCTACGTCAAGGAGAACCTCACCGGCGCGATGATCGGCACCAATGCCTTCCAGGTGCGCCGCACGCCGATCACAGTGGGACTGCTGGACGACGAGATGGTGAAGAAGATCAGCCGCCGCCCGATCATCACCGTGAGGGACGCGGAGACCGTCCAGGACGCCATTCCCGATGCAGAGGCGGTGTCCCTGCAATCGGGATGGCCCACGCCGATCAACGATGTCAGCTACCGGAACAAGACGGTGGGCACGGTGCTGATCTTTGGCGTCACGCCTCCCTACCAGCTGGTCCAGGACTACAGCTTCGCCGCGGGGGATCCGCTGTCCGACCCGGACGTCACCGAGCGCCGGCCTGTCGTGGTGCTGGGTTGGGAAGTGGCCAGCAAGCTGTTCGACCAGCCAGCACAGGCGGTAGGCCGCAAGGTGCGGGTGGCGGGTCGCGAGCTGCTGGTGAAGGGAGTGATCGCCCAGAAGGGCCGGGTGCTGGGCCAGTCGTTTGACGGTTTCCTGCTCATGCCCCTCAGCACCTTCGAGTCCATCTACGGCCGGCGCAAGACCACGGTGGTGTCGGTGAAGATGCGCGACGCCGCCGAGATCGATGACGCGATGCTCCGCGCCGAGGAGGCGATGCGGGTGGCGCATCGGCTCAGGCCACTGGAAGAGAACGATTTCACCGTGGACAAGGCCGACGCGCTCGTGGCGTTCTGGAAGACCCTCACGCGCGTGCTCTTCCGGATGATTCCCGGGGTCGTCTGCATAGGCATTGTCGTGGGTGGCATCGTCATCATGAACATCATGCTGATGTCGGTCAACGAGCGCACCTATGAGATCGGGCTCCGGAAGTCGCTCGGGGCAACCCGCGGCGACATTCACCGGCAATTCCTGGTGGAGACCGTGACGCTGTCCTTTCTCGGCGGTGTGCTGGGCGTGCTGGCGGGCTGGGGCTTCAGCTATCTCGTGTCGAACCTGACGCCGCTGCCCGCGCGCGTGACGCTCTGGTCGGTCGGTGTGGCGCTGGCGCTGGGCGCGGCCACGGGCATCATCTTCGGGGTGTATCCGGCGGCCCGCGCCGCGCGGCTCGATCCCATCACCGCGCTCCGGGCGGAATAGGAGCGTGGCGCAGATCCCGAATGTCGTCGAGGGGATGGTCATCGCCCTCGACACGATGCGGGCCAACAAGCTGCGCTCCGCGCTCACCATACTGGGCGTCGTGATCGGTGTAGCCACCGTGATGACGATTGCCTCGATGGTACAGGGCATACGAACGCAGATCTTCAATGCGGTCGAGGTAGCCGGTCCCACCACCTTCTACGTGGTGCGGTTCTTCTCGCAGGTGCCCCTCAATCCCGACCGCCTTCCCTATGAGGTGCGCATCCGCCCCCCGGTCAATGAGGCCGACGCCACCGCCGTGGCACAGCTCCCGGAGATTTCGTATGCCGGTCTGTGGGTGCAGATCTTCCAGCGCATCGAGTACCAGGGCGTGAACACGCAGTCCCTCAGCGTGTTCGGTGCGGACGAGCACTACCTCGAGATCCAGGGCGGCACCCTCCTCAAGGGGCGCTTCTTCACCCGTGCCGAGCTGGACGGCGATGACGTCACCCTGATCGAGGAGGAGGTGGCGCACCGCCTGTTTGGCCAGATGAACCCCATCGGGGCCACCATTCGCATCGGGTCGAAGGCGATGCGCGTCATCGGCATCTTCCAGAATGCATCCAACATCTTCATGCCGCCGGGCCAGGAATACGGCGCGGTCCTGCCGTTCCAGACCGTGCGGCGAAACTATCGCTATGACGAGACCAACAGCCTCTTCATTGCCGTGAAGCCCCGGCTCTCGACCGGTGTCACCGAGGCGCAGGATGCCGTGACGGTGGCAATCCGCCGGGTCAGGAGCCTCAGGCCCGGCATGCCGAACACCTTCGACCTCATTACGCAGGACCAGATCCTGAGCGTCGTGGGGAACTTCACGACCTACTTCTTCGTCGCCATGGTCGCGCTGTCGAGCGTGGCCCTGCTGGTCGGAGGGATCGGGGTCATGGCCATCATGATGGTGTCCGTCACCGACCGCACGCGCGAAATCGGGCTCCGCAAGGCGCTGGGGGCCACCCGTCGTGAAATCCTCTGGCAGTTCCTCGTCGAGGCGGCGACGCTGACCTTCTTCGGCGGGCTGATCGGCGTGATGGCGGGCCTGCTGTTTGGGGAAGTGGTGAAGAAGGCGTTTGGATTCACCTCCGATGTACCGCTGTGGAGTGCGGTAGTGGCTTCGGCTGTCAGCATCGGCATCGGACTCGTGTTCGGGCTCGTTCCGGCCAACCGCGCGGCGCGGATGGACCCGGTCGAGGCACTGCGGCACGAGTAGCGGGCACTGCAATCCTGTGCGCTGTGCACGGTTCCAGGCCCGCTGCATCTCCTGCCCGACCCGAACCGAAGGTGGATATGCGTCACTCAGTGCTCGTTCCATCCCTTGCGGTGCTCATGGTCACCGCGTGCCACATGGGCCAGAATACCGCGATGAATGAGGTCCGTCGTGAGGAGGCCGCCAAAGCCCAGGCGAGCGCTGACGCACCAGGCATGGAGACGGCCCAGGTTGTTGCCGGCACGCTCGATCGGAGGGACTTCGCGGCAGAAGGAGATGGCGGATCCGGATTCGCGCTTCCAGGAACATCCGTCGCTGCGCTGCCGGTGGAGGCGATGCTGATTCGCACCGGAAATGCCAGCATCGAGGTGCGTTCGCTCAACCCGGCCGTCGATCAGGTCAGGGCACTCGCCGCGCAGATGGGCGGCTTCGTGGCCAACACGAGCATCCAGGCCGGCGACGAACGCCTCCGCTCGGCCTCGATCGAGTTGCGCATCCCGAACGAGCGGTTCGACGCTGCGGTATCCGGCCTCAATGGACTCGGCAAGCTGGAAACGGTCCAGGTCTCCACCGAGGACGTGGGGGAGCAGTACACCGACATCGCCGCGCGGGTCACCAACGCGCACCGGCTCGAGGATCGCCTCATCGACGTGCTCGCACATCGCCCCGGGAAGCTGCAGGATATCCTCGCGGTGGAGCGGGAGCTGGCCCGTGTTCGCGAGGAGATCGAGCGCTACGAGGGACGGCTGCGCTACCTCCAGTCGAGGGCGGCAACCAGCCGCTTGACGCTGTCGGTGCATGAGCCGGTGCCGGTGCTGGAGCAGACCGGCCAGTCGCCGCTGGTCGATGCGGTGCGGCAGGCGTGGGGACGATTCCTCGGACTGGTGACCCTTGCGATCGGCTGGTCTGGCGTCGTGATTCCGGTGGGATTGATCGTGACCGGTGCATGGTGGACGCTGCGTCGTCGGCGCCGTCCCCTGCCCCAGCCGGCATAAGCCTGCTTCCTGGAGATGACCTGAACGATGACCGTAGATATCCTGGCGATCGCCGCACACAGGGATGATGTCGAGCTCACCTGTGCCGGCACCCTGCTCCGGGCGGTCGACCAGGGTCATCGCACCGGCATCCTGGACCTGACGGCTGGTGAGAGCGGGACGCGGGGCAGCGCCGCGCTCCGTGCGGCAGAGGCGGAGCAGGCGGCTGCGGTACTTGGAGTGGCCGAGCGGAGGAACGCCGGCCTGCCCGATGCCGGCTTGTTCAATACTGAAGAGACGCGGCGCGTCGTGGCGGGCCATATCCGCCACTTTGCGCCGCGTGTCGTCATCCTTCCCTTCCCCGTCGGCCGTCATCCCGATCACCGCGTGGCCTCCGAACTCGGCCGGGACGCAGCCTTTCTCGCCGGCCTCTCCCGGTTTCCGGCCGAAGGTGCGCCGCACCGGCCGCACAAGCTGCTGTATTCGCTGGCCTACCGGGAGGACCCACTCAAGCCGACATTCGTTGTCGACATCACCGACCAGTTCGAGCGGAAGATGAAGGCCATCCGCTGCTACGGGAGCCAGTTCGACGGCGCGAAGGCGGCGGGGGAAATTTTCCCGACCGGGCAGGACCTCTATTCGCTGATCGAGGTCCAGAATGCGCATTATGGATCGCTCATTCGCACGCGCTATGGGGAGCCCTTCTATACGCACGAGACACTTGTAGTGGACGACGTGACCAGGCTTGGCGTTCAGAGCATGTAGCCCCGTGGTCTAGCCCTTGACCTCGACCAGCGCTCGCGCCCGGGCAATGGCACGGTCAAGCCCTTCCCGGTCGGACGTCGGCCCACGCAACCGCAGCAGCCCGATACGGAACTCCTCCAGCACTGACACCGCCACGCTCAACTGATCATCGAGCCGGGGTGACGGCTGGACGAGCATCTCCGCGCGAATCCCACGCGCCAACTCCTCCAGGCGCTGGCTCAAGTCACCAATCTCCCCCAATTCCGACGCCATCGTCGGCTGCAGCGAATCCAGCAGGGCCATGACCGCCGACCCCACCGCCACCTCGGTGGGGCGGTCGCTGCGCGATTCCTCGGGACGCTCGACGCCGATGCCCGCCAGCGCGAACGCGCCGCGCATGAACCGGCTGTCCCACATCCGAATGGTCACGTCGCCAAACAGGGTGGCCCGCGCGAGGATGAGTCGCGCGCCGCCGGCCAGCGTAATGATGACTGCCACCGTCAGCGGAAGGGCGACGCGCAGGGGCATGCGGCTCACCGCTTCGCGCATCGGCAGGCCAGGCTGCAGGAAGACCGCCCCCGCGAGTGAGGCGAGTGTCACCAGTGCTCCCCCGATGAACACGGCGCGCATCATCCGGACACGCGCCGGGTCAGGCTGGGGATCGTCGCTCGAGGCCCAGAGCTCACGCCGCACCGCCTCCCGCTCCGATCGCAGGGCCCGCATCAGGTCAGCATGACCGTACCCGGCGCGCACCAGAGCGCGCGTCTCCCGGAACTCGGCGAACGCGAGCCACGCGAGCCCCAGCGCGGCGCCCGCGACGAGCGTCTCAGTCGTGAGCCCACCGCGGCCGCGCAACAGGATCTGTCCCATGCCGAAGGCTGCGGCACAAGCCACGCTCGCCAGCAGCAGCATTTCCCACTGCGGTCGCCGGAAACGACGCAAATAGGTGCGTATGGGGAGCGGTACCAGTCGCGGCCTGTCCATCGACTCCTCGAGCGCCTGCGACAGGGCCTCCGCGGTGGCAAACCGCTTCTCGCGATCCTTTGCGAGGCAACTGCCAATTGTGCTGGCGAGATGGAGGGGCAGGTCGGTCCGGAGTTCGCGCAGCGGGCGAGGATCAGTCGCAATGTGACGGGTCAGGATCGAACGGATGTCCGGCCCTGAGAACGGGACTACACCGCTCAGGACGTAGTAACCGAGGATCCCGAGTGAGTAGAGATCACTGCGGCCGTCGACCTCATCCCCAGCACACTGTTCAGGGCTCATGAACTCGGGCGTGCCAACAACCTGTCCTGCCTGTGCGCTGCCCGGATGACGGTTCACCTTTGCGATGCCAAAATCCGCCACTAACGGCCGGCGACTTTCGCGGTCAATGAGAATGTTCTCGGGCTTGATGTCTCGATGCACCACCCCGCGCGCGTGGGCATATGCCAGCGCCCAGGAAATGGACCGGAGCAGCCTCGCCGCCTCGCCGGGAGCCATGGGCCCCTTCCGCTCCACCTGTCTGGCCAGGGTTTCGCCGTCCACGCACGCCATGACGAAGAAGCTGAGGCCCTCGACTTCATCCGCGAGGTAGATCGGCACGATGTTCGGGTGGTCGAGCCCCGCTGCGGTGCGGGCCTCCCGCATGAAGTTCTCGCGGACGTCACTCCGGCTGGCCAGATCGGGCCGCAGCAGCTTGATGGCGACGGGGCGATCGAGGCGCACCTCCCGGGCGCGGAACACGATGCCCATTGCCCCATGGCCCAGCTCCGATTCCAGGGAATACCTGCCCGCGAGCGCCTGCTGCAGCGCCAGGAAGGTGTCATCGGGTATCTGGTGCGGCCCTGAAGGCATGGCCCAATCTGCAGCCCACTCGCCCCTCCCGTAAGTCGTGTATATTTCAGGCCTTATGGACCCGGCCCTGACCTACCTCGACCACGCTGCCACTACGCCCGTTCGCGCCGAAGTGCGCGACGCGATGCGTCCCTACTTCGACGATGTCTTCGGCAATCCGTCGAGTTCGCACCGATACGGCCGCGCCGCGAGGGCCGGACTCGAGCAGGCCCGGCGCGAAATCGCCGAGGCGGTCGGCTGCGAACCAACGCAGGTGGTCTTTACCTCCGGCGGAACGGAAGCAGACAACCTCGCCATCATCGGTGCAGCGTTCGCGGCGAGCGCGCGCGGCCGGCCGCGATGCGTGGCCGTCTCAGCCATCGAGCACAAGGCGATCCTGGCTGCGGCGCACACGGTGGCCACACTGGGCGGGGAGGAAATCATCCTCCCGGTCCACCCGGACGGATCACTGCAGCTCGAGGCGCTCGAGGCAGCCTTCGCGCGCAGGCCAGCCGTGGTGTCGGTCATGTGGGTCAACAACGAAGTCGGCACCGTCCAGCCGATGACGGATATTGCGGCACGATGTAGTGTCGCGGGCGTGCCACTGCACACCGACGGCGTACAGGCGTTCGGGAAGATCGCGGTCGACCTCCGGCAACTCCCCGTCGCCCTGCTGACCCTCTCGGGGCACAAGCTCGGCGCGCCCAAGGGCATTGGTGCGCTGATCATCCGGGATCGCGGGCTGGTGGAGTCGATCATTCACGGCGGAGGCCAGCAGTATGGCATCCGCCCAGGCACTGAGAATGTCGCCGGCGCGGTCGCCCTCGGCTGTGCGGCCCGCCTCGCGGCCGCGGAGCAGGCCGCCGAAGCGCCCCGCCTGGCGGCGTTGCGCGACCAGCTCGAGACGCTGTTGCTTCGCGATGTCCCCGACCTCGTTGCCGTCGGTGCCGCCGGCAGCCGGGCGCCCCACATCCTGACCATCGCCGTGGCCGGCGCCGACAGCGAGACCCTGCTCATGCACCTCGACATGCAGGGCGTTGCCGCATCGGGTGGCTCGGCATGTTCCACCGGCGCGGTGGAGCCATCGCACGTGCTCTCCGCCATGGGTGTGCCACGCGACCTGGCCCTGGGCCAGCTCCGCTTCTCGTTCGGTCATGAAAGCACGATGACGGACGTGGAGCGCGTTGCGGCGGCGTTCCCCAAGGTGGTCGCCCGCGCGCGCAAGCTGGCCGGAGCGCTCGGTCGTGCATAGCGCCGGTCGGGTGCTCGTCGCCATGTCCGGCGGGGTCGACTCGTCGGTGGCAGCGGCGCGCCTGGTCGAGCAGGGCTATGACGTCGTGGGCGCCACGATGAAGCTCTTCTGTTACGGGGACTCGGTTCCCGACCGACCCTGCTGCTCGCTCGACTCGATCAATGACGCGCGCGACGTCGCGCACCGGCTCGGCATTCCGCACTATGTGCTGAACCTCGAGGACCGTTTCTCGCTGCACGTGATCCAGAACTTCGTGAGTGAGTACAGTCGGGGCCGCACCCCGATTCCGTGTGTGCGATGCAACTCGTTCACCAAGTTCCGCGACCTGCTGGCACATGCGCAGGAGCTCCAGTGCGACGCCATCGCGACCGGCCACTATGCCATCGCCCGCGACGGCGCGCTGTACCGTGGTCGCGATCGCACGAAGGACCAGAGCTACTTCCTCTGGGGCATTGACCAGGCTGTCGTGGCGCGCATGCTGACACCCGTGGGCGAACTCTCCAAGAGCGAGACGCGCGCCTACGCGCGCCGCCTCGGCCTTGCCACCGCCGACAAGCCCGAGTCGGTCGAGATCTGCTTCGTTCCCGACGATGACTATGTCGGCGTCCTCGAGCAGCACCTCCCGGCGGACGCCCCGGCACTGACGCCCGGCCCGCTCGTGACCACGACGGGCGAGGTGGTCGGTGAGCATGATGGCTTTGCCCGTTTCACGATCGGCCAGCGGAAGCGACTGCCGGGAGGTTTCAGCGAGGCACGGTACGTCGTGGCGATCCGACCCGAGGCGCGCGAGGTGGTCATCGGGTCAATCGAGGACCTCGAAGGCCACCGGGTGACACTCGACGAGATCAACTGGCTCGCCGCACCGTTGGCGCCCGGAGATGCCTGTCGCGTGCAGTTGCGGTATCGCGCGCCCGCCGTTCCGGGAACGGTGGTCTCGACCGAGGAAGGCCGTGTTTCACTGGTGCTCGAGACCGCCGTTCGCGCCATCACGCCTGGACAGTCGGGCGTACTGTATGACGACACCGACCGCGTGCTGGGTGGCGGCGTCATTGCCTAGATACCTCCCCCTCTGGAGCTGCTGATGATGGCCTTCATAATCCGCCTGCTGATCAATGCCGTAGCCATTTTCGCTGCGGTCAAGCTGCTCCCCGGCCTGCATTTCGAGGGCACCCTGGTGCAGCTGGGCGGGATCGCCCTGGTGTTCGGTGTACTGAACGCCTTTCTCAAGCCGCTCCTGATGGTGCTGACCTGCCCCCTTGTCCTGCTGACGCTGGGGCTGTTTGCCCTGGTGGTGAATGGGGCCCTGTTACTGTTCACGGCATACGTTTCGCAGAAGATGGGGTTCCACTTCGCGGTCGACGGCTTCTGGTGGGCAGTGCTCGGCGGCATCTTCATCGGCGTCATCAGCACGGCCCTGTCGCTGCTCATTCCGGATGGCGACTGACAGGACAGGCACCCGGCAGGATTGACGCATCATGACCACGGTACAGCCAGCTTCGACGACTCCGGCCCCGGCGCCGACGCTGCTCGACCTCGACGTTCGGCATCCGTCGCTCTACGTCAATCGTGAGCTGAGCTGGCTCGAGTTCAATCGCCGCGTGCTCCACGAGGCGCTCGACCCGCGGACCCCGCTGCTGGAACGGCTCAAGTTCCTCGGGATCTACAGCAGCAACCTCGACGAGTTCTTCCAGGTGCGTGTCGCCGGGCTCAAGCGGCAGGTTGCCGCCGGGGTTACCGAACGCACACCCGATGGCCTCACCGCCGAGGACCAGCTTGCCCGCATCGCGGTGGTGGTGCGCGAGCAGCTCGCCCAGCACCGGCAGGGGCTGATGCGCGACGTCCTCCCTGCGATGGCGGAGCAGGGTGTGCAGGTCATCAGCCACCTCGGCGACCTCGACCGCGCCAACCGCGAGCACATCGACCGGTATTTCCAGGCCAACGTGTTCCCCGTGCTCACCCCGCTCGCGGTGGACCCTGGTCATCCCTTCCCCTACATCTCGAACCTCAGTCTTTCGGTGGCCGTGGTGCTCCGCGGCAGCGACGGCGAGGACCGCTTTGCCCGGGTGAAGGTGCCCAAGATCCTGCCGCGCTGGGTGCCCTGCCTCGAGCCCAACACGTTCGTGCCGCTGGAACAGGTGGTGGGGAGCAATCTCGAGTACCTCTTCCCCGGCATCGAGATCCTGAGCTGGCACCTGTTCCGGATTACCCGGAACACCGACATCGTCATCGAGAACGGCGAGGAAGCGGAAGACCTCCTGAGCCTCATCAAGGAGGAGGTCAGCAATCGCCGTTTCGCCGAGGTGGTACGGCTCGAGGTGCACTCCTCGATGCCCTTCTCCCTCCGGCAGCTGCTGCTGGCCGAGTTCAACGAGGAGCAGCAGGACATCGCCCCGCCGCTCACGGCGAGTGATGTGTACGAAGTGCACGGCCTGCTCGACACCGCCGACTTCCTGTCGCTGTCGGTGCTCGACCTCCCGGCGCTCAAGGATTCGACATTTCACTCGGTCACGCCGGCCAGGCTGGCGCAGGGCCGCAACATGTTCGAGGTCATCCGCGAGGGTGACATCCTCCTGCATCACCCATATGACAGCTTCGCCACCACCGTGGAGCGGTTCATCCAGGCGGCAGCCGAAGACCCCGACGTCCTCGCCATCAAGCTGACGCTGTACCGTACCGGGGGCGATTCGAGCATCGCCAAGCTGCTGCAGCAGGCTGCCGAACGGGGGAAGCAGGTCGCGGTGCTTATCGAGTTGCAGGCGCGCTTCGACGAGGAGAACAACATCATCTGGGCCCAGCGCCTGGAGGATGTGGGCGTGCACGTCAGCTATGGCGTGGCGGGCCTGAAGACGCACGCCAAGGTGATGCTGGTCGTTCGCCGTGAGGGTGATGTGATCCGCCGGTATGTCCACATCGGGACCGGGAACTACAACCCCAAGACCGCGCGCCTCTACACCGACTTCGGCATCCTCTCGTGCAACCCCGCCCTGGGTGCCGACCTGACGGACCTCTTCAACGTGCTCACCGGGTTCGGCCAGCCGGCGCAGTACCGGCAGATCCTGGTAGCGCCACGCTACATGCTGACCCGGTTCCTGGCGCTGATTCACCGAGAGATCGAGCACCAGCGCGCGGGGCGCGGCGGCCGGATCTTCGCGAAGATGAACGCACTGGTGCACCCGGACATCATCGCGGCCCTCTATGAGGCATCGCGCGCCGGCGTACAGATCGACCTGATCGTGCGCGGCATCTGCTGCCTCAAGCCGGGCTTGCGCGGAGTGAGCGAGAACATCCGGGTCATCAGCATCATCGGGCGCTTCCTCGAGCACTCCCGGGCCTTCTACTTCCGCAACGGCGGACAGGAAGAGGTCTATATCGGGTCCGGCGACTGGATGCCACGCAACCTCGATCGCCGCATCGAGGCCGCGGCGCCGATTCTCGACGCCGTGCACCGCAACACGGTGCGCGACCTGCTCGAGTTGATGTGGCACGACAATCGTCAGGCCTGGGAACTGCAGGCGGACGGCAACTACGAGCAGCGCCGTCCGTCGAATCCAGCCGATGAACGTGGCACGCACCGGCTGTTGATGGACCACGCGCGCGAAGGAGCAGCGCGCTCAACGTAACAATCTCCGGGGCCAGTCCTCCAAGCGTGATGTGGCGCACGCGATCGCGTGCACATGTTCGACACTTCCGGCTTTTTCCATTCACTGTCAGAAAGTTGCGGGTAGCGCGACCCTCCATCGCGGCCCATCGTGCGACCGTCGGTGCTGACGGAACCCCCGCGCTGCCGACCCCGCGTACTTCTCTTCACAACTGGCGCCGCGTGCCGCGGCACCCACCACAGGAGGATGCTCATGTCCCGAGCATTCCTGACCATTGTGCTTTTCGCCGCTGCCTCGTGCAGCAGCGAGTCGCCCCCCTCCGCCCCCGAACAGCCGGCAGATACTCCAGCCGCGGCCGACGGCCCGATCACCGACGATGAACTGAGCCTGGTCCGCAACGACCGCAACCGGAACGCCTACGCCGGCGGCGCCACCACCGTGTTCGACATCACGGGCGAGGCTTTCGGCCACGCCGCTCCCAACCTCGGTGCCGCTTCACTGGTGAAGCACGATGTCGGCGACCTCGGCTTCGAGGAGATCTTCGCGCCCGGCGTGCTCGGTCCCGTGTTCGACAACGAATCGTGCGAGGCCTGCCATTTCGCTGATGGCAGGGGCAGGCCCCCGGAGCAGGGGGAAGCGTTCGCGTCCATGCTGTTCCGGGCGAGCGTGCCAGGCATCATGCGATCGGGGCGACGCAGCAACCCACGCGGCGCGGAAGCACCTGCGCCGGTGCCCGGTTTTGGCAGCCAGCTGCAGATGCGCGCTGTGGCTGGTTCCCAGCCCGAGCTCGCCGCATCCATCACCTACGTGGACTCGGGCGGCACCTTCGCCGACGGCACGCCCTTCACGCTCCAGTCACCGCGCTATACCCTCACCGGCGTCTATGCGGCGCTGCCTGCCACGCTGATGTTCTCGCCTCGCGTGGCCCCGGTCGTGTTCGGGCTCGGGTTGCTCGAGGCGATCCCGGCCTCGACCATCGAGTCGAACGCCGACCCGAGCGACCGGAACAGCGATGGCATCTCGGGCCGCCCCAACTACATGGAGGACCTCGTCACCGGCCAGGCGCGAGCGATCGGCCGGTTCGGATGGAAGGCGAACACGCCAAACCTCATCCAGCAGGCCGCAGCGGCATACAACGGTGACATGGGCGTCACGTCGACGCTGTTCCCGGGCGAGTCATGCGAGGAGTATCGGCCCGAATGCGCTGCCCACCCGATCGAGGTTTCCGATTCGATTGTCGCAGCGGTGGGCTTCTATACCCAGTCCCTTGGTGTCCCCGCGCGTCGCAACCTCAATGACAGGCAGGTCATTGCCGGCGAGGCGCTGTTCCGCCGCGTGGGATGCGCCTCTTGCCACCTTCCGTCGGTACGAACAGGCACCATGCCTGGCATCCCCGAGGTGTCGAACCAGCAGATCCAGCCCTTCACCGACCTGCTGATCCACGACATGGGCAAGGCCCTGGCCGACGGCCGTCCAGACTTCAAGGCGACCGGTAGCGAATGGCGCACGCCACCACTCTGGGGTGTGGGCCTGGTCCAGACTGTGAATGGGCACAGCCGCTTCCTGCACGATGGCAGGGCGCGCTCGCTCATGGAGGCAGTGCTCTGGCATGGGGGTGAGGCCGAACGGTCGCGTCGCGCGGTGCAGCGATTTTCCGCGGAGGAGCGAACCGCCCTCGTAAAGTTCCTGGAGTCACTCTAAAGGGCAATGAAAGCGGGGGTACCGACGGAACTGCGGTCGATACCCCCGTGCGGTGCGAGTCCTGGCTGGGCTACTTCTCGCGGAACTGCCTCGCGTTGAGCAGATCGGCGGCGGCAGTTATCTCGGCATTGGCCTGCTCCAGCAGTTCCTTGGCTCGTTCTGCGTGCCCGCCCAGGTTGTAGTTGTTGGCATGCTGCGCATTGTCCATGCGCCTCCACGCCATCGCGACGTATTCCTGGGCCGCGGACAGGTTTCCATGACCGTCGGTATCAATGGATACGGTAGGCTGCTGCGCCATCAGCGCCCCAGGGCACGCGAGCACCGCACACAGCACGCCGCCGGCCACCAATGCACTCCCTCTCATCATTCCACCCTCCCCTTGGAGTATTTCAGTTACGCGCCTCTCGCGCTGCGCCAGACGACCAGAAGCGCGACTGCAGCCGGGAGCCCGAACACGAGCAGGAAAACCGGCGCCTCGTCAGCAACGGAATAGCCGGCCCTCGAGACACCGATCCACATGTTGATCGCCGCGCCGACGAGCCACAACGGCACGAAAAGCTTGGCACCGAGAACCAGGCCTGTGCCCGGTTGTCCGAGGGAACGCCCGAACAGGAGGCAGGCCACCAGCAGGGCGAACCCGGCGGCAAGCACCTTGATTGTGTGCATCGAGTTATTCCAGTCGGGGAATGAGTCCGAGTGCAGCCAGTCCCGTCAGGCCCAGCCGCCGCATCGCGTCGATGTTCCTCAGGTAAACCTGTTCAGTTCCGGGAAACGCAGCGACAGCGCGCTCAATGCTCTCCTCGCGCAGCAGGTGCAGCAGGGGAAAGGGCGAGCGATTGGTGTAGTTCGTCACGTCGTCGGGATCGGTGCCCTCGAATTGATAACGAGGGTGAAAGCTCGCGACCTGGATCACGCCCTCGAGCTCAAGGTCGTTCACGGAGGCTTCAGCGATGTCGAGAAAATCGTTGTAGTCGAGGAAATCGGTGAGCACGTGCGGGTGGATCAGGAGCGTCGTCTCCACCACCTCGGCCGGCATCGCCGCGAGGTAGCGGAGCTCCGCGCTCAGGTCGTCACGCAACGCGCCGGTGGTGCGCGCCGGGCTCACGATGAAGCGGACCTGCTCCTTGAGGTACACCGCCTTTGCGAAGGGGCACAGGTTGAGGCCGATGATGGCCTTTTCAACCCATTCCCGCGTGGCGGCAACCACTTCGTCATCGCTCCTGCCCGTACCCACCTAGCCTGCCATCCCCCCCGCCTCGGCGAACTTCCGCATCAGCTCTTCCTGCTCCGGCGTGAGCTTCTCGGGCAGCGTCACCTTCACCTGCACGAGCTGGTCGCCCCTCTTGCCGTTCCGCTCCACCCCCTGCCCCTTGATCCGGAACTTCCGCCCAGGCTGGGTGCCAGGCGGCACCTTGAGCAACACCTTTTTCCCGTCAATGGTCCGCACACGCACATTGGTACCGAGCATCGCCTGGGCGACGTTGATCGGGATTTCCACCAGCAGGTCGTCTCCGTCGCGCTCGAAGAAATGATCAGGCTGGACATGGAAGGTGATGATCAGGTCGCCGGCCTGCGAACTTCCGCGCCCGGGCTGACCCTGCCCCTTCAGGCGCACGCGAGTGCCGGTCTCGCTTCCCGGCGGCACCGTGATGGTCACCGTGCGCTCCGTACGCACCTCTCCCGCGCCGTGGCAGGTGGGGCATGGCTTCGAGGGAATCTTGCCCCGGCCGCGGCACTTGGGGCACGGACGATTCACTGCAAAGCCGCCCTGACCGAAGGAGATGGTGCCGCGCCCGTTGCACTCGTCGCAGGTCTCGATCTTGGCCCCGGGGGCTCCACCGCTGCCGTGACACGTGGGACAGGCATCCGTCACCGGCATCGTCACCGCGATCTTGCCGCCCAGGACGGCCGTGCGGAACGGCACCTCCAGCGTCGACTCGATGGTCTCGCCCTGCTGCTCCTCGCGCCGGCCGCGACCGAAAATGGAGGAGAAGATGTCGCCCAGCCCACCGAGACCACTCATGTCGCCGAGATCGATTTCCTCCTCGACGGACGGGCCCCCGGATGGGCGCGTGCCCGGGCCACCGCTTGGGCGCCGCGCACGCGTGTCGAATGCGCCGAGCCGGCGCATCTGGTCATACTGCTTCCGCTTGTCGGGATCGGAGAGCGTACCGTGCGCCTCGGAGATCTGCTTGAAGCGCTCGGCCGATTGCGGATTGTTCGGGTTGGCGTCAGGATGATGTTCCTTGGCCAGCCGCCGGTACGCCTTCTTGATCTCCTGCTGGGTGGCGCTGTCGGCGACACCCAGCACCTGGTAGTAGTCGCCAGTCGCCACTAGGCGTTACCCTGCCCCGCGAACACCTGAACGCGGGCGGGACGCACCAGGACACCCTTGAACCGGTACCCGACCTGGAACGTCGCCGCCACGGTCTGCTCCAGTTCCGCCGAATCCGTGGGCACGATACCCACCGCCTCCTGCATCGTCGGGTCGAACGGTGCCCCCACGGGATCAATGCGCTCGAGGCCCGCCGCCTGGAGCTCCTTCCAGACCTTCTGGTCTACGGCGTTGATGGCCACGCGGAGCGCCTCCACCGGCGTCGTCGCAGGATCGCTGCTGACGGCCCGGTGAAGGTCGTCCAGCGCATCGACCAGCTTGGCGACAAGGGCCGCCTGGGCCCTCTCACCCAGCTCGTTCCGCTCCTTGAGGGACCGCTTTCGATAGTTATCGAACTCGGCCGCAAGACGAACATGGCGATCCTGAAGTTCAGCCAGCTCCTCCTCGAGCCTCCGTATCGCGGAGCTCTCCGGTTCGACTGGAAGACTGGTCGTATCGCCCGCCTGGGTGCCGGGGCCATCGATGGGGCCGGAGGGGCCGGAGGGGCCGGAGGGGCCCATGAAATCGGGGAATCTGGTCATAAGCGGGAAGATAGTAGCAACGGAGATGCCGTCAGGAGGTGTCGGAATGGCAGGGTGACCATCCACCCGGGTACGCCGGCTAGGCAGGACCCTGCGCGACCTCCCCTTGGAGGAGGCGCTGTCGAACCATGAACAAGGCTGCCTGGACCGCGCGGGCACGGACCTCGGGCCGGCTGCCGGGGAAGATCGTGCGCCGGGACCATGAGGCTACCGGTCCGGCGACGGCCAGGCACACCGTGCCCACCGGCTTGTCGGGCGATCCCCCGCCCGGCCCCGCAATCCCGGTGATCCCGACGCCAATATCCACCGCCAGCCGGCGCCGCACACCCTCCGCCATCGCCGCCGCAACTGGTTCGCTGACGGCACCGTGAAGGTGCAGCCATTCTGCAGGGACATCGAGCGCGCTGACCTTCACGTCATTGTCGTACGCGATGACCCCTCCGCGGAAGACGGCCGAACTTCCCGCAACATCGGTAAGCCGGCCACCGAGGAGACCGCCAGTACATGACTCTGCGACACCGATGGTCCAGCCTCGCTCCCGGAGCAGCCCGACCACGATGCCAGCCAGCGTCTCCTCGCCCTCTCCATACACATGTTCGCCGGCGCGTCGCCGCAGTTCCTCCGCAGCGGCGACGAGCCGCACATCGCTCTCGGTTTCGTCAACGCCCCAGGAGGTGAGCCGCAGGTCGACCCCCTCGAGGCCGGGAAGATATGCGAGGCCGAGTGGCCGCACGGCGTCCTCGATGTCCCCCAATCGCTCGGCCAGTGTGCTTTCCGGAATGGAAGTCGTGCGAACGGTGAGCGAGCGCACCACGCGCTTCCCTCCAAGCGGAGCGAGGCGAGGCACCACCTCGTGGGCCAGCAGGTTGCGCATTTCGATGGGCACGCCGGGAAGCATGATGACGAGGCCGCGCGGGGAATCGAGCCAGAGACCGGGTGCGGTCCCCCATCGGTTCCGAAGCACCGTGCCACCACGCGGCACCTCGGCCTGCGAACGATTCGTCATCGAGGGTTCGCGACCAAGACCGCGGAAACGCTCGAGCAGGCCCTGCCAGATTTCTTCGTGAAATTCAAGCGGCAGGCCGAGCAGGTCGGCCACGGCGTGCTTGGTGATGTCGTCCCGCGTGGGACCGAGCCCGCCGGTCACCAGGACCGCCCCGGTGCGATCGAGGGCCGTGCCGATCGCGTCCTGGATGGCGACCCGGTCATCGCCCACGGACGTGCGCCGTGCAACCTCGACACCGATCGACGCAAGCGCGCGCGCAATTTCCGCCCCGTTGGTATCGACGGTGAAGCCGAGGAGGAGTTCGGTGCCGACGGTGAGGAGCTCGAGTTTCATGCGGCGGGAAGGAACTACTTGCTACCGGCGCTGAACAGGGCCCGGTTCCGATACAGGTACTGAACGAACGAATACACCGTCAGTACCACCGCGATCACCAGCGTCACCGCGACGAAGCCGCCGTGGAACTGGTTCCAGAAGTAGGCGTACCGGTTGTTTTCCCATCCAAGCGGTTTCCGGGCATCGCGAAAGGCGAACCAGAGAATCACGGCGCCCACGAAGATGTTCTGGAAGACCGCCTTGAGCTTGCCCGCCCCGCCGGCCGCGATCACCACGCCCCTCGCCTTGGCCCACTGACGGAACACCGTCATCGCCAACTCGCGCCCGATCATCAGCAGCGTGGCCCAGAGGGGAATGCTGCCCCACACCGGGATGCCGTACTCCGCCTGGCGTTCCTTCGAGATCCAGTAGATCGGGATGAGGGTAGCGAAGAGGAGCAGCTTGTCGGCGAGGGGATCGAGCAGCTTGCCGAGGTCCGTCACCTCGCCGCGGCTTCGCGCGAGGTAGCCGTCGAGCATGTCGGTGAAGGCCACAAGCACGAACACGATGAAGCAGATCAGCTTCGGCCAGTATCCATCGATGAACGGGAGGAGCGCGATGACGGGCGTGAAGCAGATCCGCACCAGCGTGACGATGTTCGCGGTGGTCCACGTCTTCGTGGACAGCTCCGCCGGCGGCATCAGCCCAGCGTCTTGACGACGAGCTTGCTCACGGCCTTCAGGGTGTCGAATACTCCCTCGCCCGTCATCGCGACCGCCTCGAAGTACGGGGAGCGCTCGATCCATTGCCCGTCCTGCTGCTGCACGATGAACTCGCCGGGCCGGAATGGGTCCGCGGTGACGCGCTGCTTCTGCGGGTCCTCGACCGGCCAGCCCGGGTTCAGTGCCGCCTGCAGCTCGGCGATCGGCGCGGCATTGGGCAGGTCGCGCTTGTTGTACTGGATGACGAAGGGAATGCGGGTGAGGTCATAGCCGTGCTGCACCATGTTGTCGTACAGGTTCTGCATCGCCTCGATGTTCGCCTCCGTCCGCTCGATCTGGCTGTCGGCCACGAACACGACGCCATCCACGCCCTTGAGGATCAGCTTCCGCGAGGCGTTGTAATAGACCTGGCCGGGCACGGTATAGAGGTGAAACTTGACCTTGAACCCGCGGATGGTGCCGAGGTCCACCGGGAGGAAGTCGAAGAAGAGTGTGCGCTCCGTTTCCGTCGCGAGGGAAATCATCTTTCCCCGCGCCGTGGGCGCCACCTTCTGGTAGACGTGCTCGAGATTGGTCGTCTTGCCGCCGAGACCGGGCCCGTAGTACACGAGCTTGCAGTTGATCTCGCGAGACGCATAGTTGATCATCGACATGGACGACGCTCCCTCACACCCCGAACAGCTTGTCGATCTCGTCTTCGGCATCGCCCAGCAGCCCTGATTCCATCTGCTGGCTTGCCTTCCCCTGGCTGCTGAACATGTCCTCGAACACCTTGACCAGCTCCGGCACGGTGGTGCGCACGCGCAGCTTCACCAGGCCGAGTGTCGTGCGATTGTCGAACAGGACGACGAGGATGACCCGCCGGGCCACGTCGGCAAGGTACATCGACTCACGCTCCCCCTGATGGAACAGCGCGCCGAACTCCGGCTCGCCCAGCATGCGCGCCAGCTGGTCGTTCGCACTGAAGTCGGCCGCGGTGAGCGTCGCAAACGCCGTCGAGTCGAACACCGGCGGCTCACCCACGGTGGACACGAGCTGGCCGGTGCGATCCACGATCAGCGCGGTCCGGGCACTCGAATCGGCCAGGAACACGCTGAGGATGTTCTGGATGCGGCGCGCATCTTCCTCGCGGAAGGCCCAGCTGGAGGAGCCACTCATGCGGCGTCCCCCTGTCCGAGCGTGCGCGTCATCCGCTCAATGATCGTGGTCCCGCGGCGCTGCAGCATCGGTATCGGCTCCCATCCGATGTACTCCCGTAGTCGCGCCAAGGCGGCGCGGCTGGGATGCCGGTCCAGCCAGCTCAACGCCATGTGCCGCATGGGCGCACGGGCATGAAACAGGTCGGCCCCATGCGACCGCTCCCGCCTCCGGCTCACCTCGCGTGCAACAGCCACACCAATCAGGGCACCGCCCAGCAACGCCCAGGTACGCAGGCGCATCAACGCAGGTCCTGCCGGGCCGTCAACGCATGTGCCAGCGTGACGGTGTCGACATACTCCAGCTCGCCACCCATCGGGAGGCCGCGAGCAAGGCGTGTCACCCGGACAGCATGTCCCGACAGCAGCTGCTGAATGTAGGTGGCTGTCACCTCACCCTCCATGGAGGGATTGGTGGCGAGGATGACCTCGAGCACGCCGTCCTGCTCCACCCTGCGGACCAGCTGGTCCATGCGAAGCGCCTCGGGACCCACCCCTTCCAGCGGTGAAAGGCGGCCCCCCAGGACGTGGTAGCGCCCGCGAAAACCGGTCGCGCGGTCGACCACCCCTACCGCGGATGGCTCCTCGACGACACAGAGCAGCGTCGGCTCGCGACGGGGGTCGGCGCAGATGGAACAGAGCACGGACTCGGTGAGGTTGCCGCAGGTGTCGCAGGGGCGCACCCGCTCCGCAGCCACCTGGAGGGCAGCGGCCAGTCGAACGACCTGATCGGGAGGCTGCTGCAGCAAGTGGAACGTGAGCCGCTGCGCCGTCTTCCGCCCGATGCCGGGCAGGCGCGCCAACTCGGTGACCAGTGCCTCGATGACGCTCACCCTCGGTTCAGAGCCCCGGACCGATTGGCGGGGTCGGCAGCTTCTTCATTTCGGCCTGCACCAGTTCCGCCGCCCGGCGCTGCGCCTCAGCCACCGCCGACAGCACCAGGTCGGACAGCAGGTCAGCATCGCGGCCGGCAAACGCTTCGGCGTCGATGCGCACGTCGCGAATGTTCCCACGCCCATCGACCGTCACGCGCACAAGACCGCCGCCGGCCTGGACCTCGAAGGTCCGGTTGGCGAGTTCGGTCTGGAGTTCCTGAAGGCGGCCCTGCCACTGCTGGCCGAGCTGCCACATCTGCTGAAGGTCAACCATTCCCATGTTCACTGCCACCGGCAAGGGTAAGAAACACAGCCCTATTCCACGATCTCCAAATCTAACGCCTCTGCGGCCGCATCGAGAGCCGGATCCCGTACCCGAAGGCCCTTGAGGCGGTCGGCGCGCAACGCCTCCGCCGACAGGCGCTTCGGGGGCTGGGGCTGCGTCGCATCCCCTTCGGCCACCTTGAGTTCGACTGGCGCCCCCACGATCCGCACGAGGAGGGCAGCCAGCCGCTCGCGCTGCCGCTCGAGGGTGAGGGCCAGGCCGGCATCCAGGTCGATGAGCCGCAGCGTGAGGTGGGGCGGAGCCACGATCGCGGGCATGGTGGCCGCCAGTGCCGTGCCGAGGAGCGGGCTCTCCGCGCGCGCTGCCGCGACGATGCCGGGCCATGCCGCCGTCAGGGCCTCGAGGGTGAAGGTCACCCGGTCGATGGTCGCCGCGACCGGAGCCGGCGGCGGAGCAGCTGGCAGCGGGGCAGCCGGCACTGCAGGCGGGGCACGACGCGCAGGCTCGGGAACTGGCACCGCTCCGGCAACCCGCCCGGCCTTCGCCGGCGGCGCACCAGGTGTTCCGTCCAGCACGGCCTGCAGGTCCACCACCCGGTCCAGCATTGCCCAGCGCAGCAGGAGCGTCTCTACCACCAGGCGCGCACTGCCGCTCCGCCGGATCGCCGTCTCATTGTCGGCAAGCAGCCGCAGCATGCGGAGAATGTCTCCCGGGTCGAGTCGTGTGCGATACTGCTCCAGCATGGCCCGGGCTGATTCCGTGAGGCCCTCGGGCTCCGCGCCCACCTGCACCATCAGCAGCGCTCGCAGCATTTCAGCGGCGCCGTTCATGAACTCACCCAGGTCGGCCCCGGAATCGAGCACCCGCTCCACCAGCCGGAACACCCCCGCGGCGTCCTGTTCCACGACGATCCGGCAGACCTCGGCGTACGTGTCATCGGCAACCAGGCCAAGCACCTCGCGCACGCGCTCCACCGTCACGCCGCCCTCACCGAAGCTGAGGCACTGGTCGAGCAGCGAGAGGGCGTCGCGCATGCCGCCGTCGGCGTGGCGCGCAATCAGCGTCAGCGCATCGTCCTCGGCCTTGATGCCCTCGATACCGAGCACCTCCGTGAGCCGGTTCCGGATGGCAGCGGGCCCGATGCGGCGGAAATCGAACCTCTGCAGCCGGGACAGGACGGGCGCAGCGGTGGACGCGATCTTCTGCGGCTCGGTGGTGGCGAACACGAACACCACGCGCGGCGGCGGCTCCTCGAGGATCTTGAGCAGCGCATTCCATGCCTCGCGCGTCAGCATGTGCGCCTCGTCCACGATATAGACCTTGTAGTGGCCCTCCTGGGACGCCGCGTACATGGCACGCTCGCGCAGTTCACGGGCATCATCGACACCGCGATGACTGGCCGCGTCGATCTCGACGACGTCGAGACCCGCTGAGCCGCTCCACGTGCGCCGACAGTTGTCACACTCGCCGCAGGGATCGCCCAGGGCATCGCGATTGGCGCAGTTGAGCGCCATCGCCAGGATGCGCGCGGCCGTCGTCTTGCCGACCCCGCGGGGCCCCGTGAGCAGGTAGCCATGACCGACACGGCCACTCGCCACGGCACCACGCAGCACGGCGGTGACGTGATCCTGGACCAGGAGGTCGCTGAAGCGCTTGGGACGGTAACGGCGGGCGAGGGCGATCATGGGGGGAAATAAAGTGCCTCAGGCTCCCCGAAGCGATACCGGACATCGCTTAGCGCTGCTACCGGCAAGGTCCTGACGCGATTCACGCGCCGGCACCCTTCGGACCTGAGGCGCGCCCAAGATAGCCAATCCTCAGCTCCTCACGCCACCGCGCCCTGCTTCCGCTGCAGCTTCAGCGATTCCCACCGTTCCGCGACCACACCACCGATCAGGAACACCACCGCCATGTAGTAGACCCAGAGCACGAACAGCACCAGCGCGCCAAGCTGGGCCCCGCCGCCGAATGCCGATGCCGGCACCACCGACCGGGCCAGGTACAGCCCGTAGAGCCGCTTCGCGATCTCGAACCCGAAGGCCGAAAAGGTCGAGGCGACGAGCACCGACGTGACGCTCATGCGCCGTGGCGACGCGAAGCGATAGATGATGAAGAAGAGGGAGACCGAGAACACGAAGCCGACGAGCTCGGTGAACAACCGCCCGACCGTGCTCACGAGCAGGGTGTACGACGAGCAGCACCGCGGCTTCACTCCGCGACCGGAGCAGCACCAGGCCCGCCGAGAACACCGTGTTGATCAGGAACAGCGTGGCCACGGTCAGCGCCAGCGCCGCGTCGCGCAGCTTGTTCCGCAGGAAGGTGACGATGATGCCGCGGCTCGTGCCGGGACGGGACGCCACGTCATAGACGAAGTTCAGGGAGTTTCGCATGCTGGCGAACAGGCGGGTGCTGAACCAGAGGAACGTCGGCACCGCCACCAGCGACAGGTTGCCGCGGTTCTCGAAGATGCGGGTCAGCAGTCGCTCCACCGGGCCAAAGGGATCCTGGCCCGGCAGGTTGTTGTGCGGCGGCAGGAAGCGGTGAAAGAGGGAGTCGGGATCGAGCGTGGTGCCGTCCGGCGCCAGGCCCTGCACCACCACGGTGAAGAGCACCAGCAGCAGCAGCACGAACGGCACGACCGCGAGCAGGGCGTCGAAGCTCAGCGCACTGGCCAGGAACGGGACGTTGTTCTCGTCCGCCGATTCGAGGGTGCGCCGAACGAAGCCCCAGACGGAGCGGTGCCAGCTCCGCACCCGGGGCGGCGCGCTCAGGCGCCCTGTTCCTCCGATGCGTCGGCCACGCCACGGCGCCGCGAGCGGGCCCGGGCCAGGCGCTGCTCGAGTTCCGCCCGCGGCGTCACCGGCGTGGATTCCTCCTCGCTCGTCGTCGAACTCGTCGTCCTCGTCGGGGTCGAGCGCCTCGCTGGCGTCCTCGATCCAGTCCTCGACGCGCTGCCGACGATCGCCGAGCTGCTCCGTGAGCTCGTCCATCTTCTCTTCCGCCATCGCCCGGAGCTTCCGCAGGCGCCGCTGCACGCCGCGACGGGTCTGCTCGCCCGTGGCCGGTGCGTAGAACAGCGCCACGGCAGCGCCGGCCAGGGCGCCCCACAGGAACCACTTGGCAGAGACGTCGCCGCCTCGCTCGACATATACGACTTCGCGCTCGCGATCGCGCATTGTGCACCCCCGTTTATGCGTCGCCCGTCAGCGGCCGACGTCGAATACTAGACGCACCAGGCCCGGGACGAAGCGTGGCTCAGGCGAAGTCGCCAGGATCTGGCGGCGGCTTCGGGACAGTACCACCGCCGGCACGCCCCATGGCGGCGAAGGTCAGCTGCTTGCCGAGTTCTACCCCGGGCTGGTCGAACGGGTTGATGCCGTACCAGGCGCCGGCGAATCCCGTCGCCAGCTGGTAGAACATCAGCAACTCGCCCACCGTGTCTTCCGACACCTCGGGAAGGCGCAGCACCGTGTGCATGCGGCCCGCCGATGCGAGCGCACCCGACGTGGCGCGGCACTCCGCCGCGAGCAGTTCGCCGAGTGAGCGCCCCGGCAGGTAGGCCAGCTCGGCCGGGAGCTCGGACCGGCCAGGGATGGCCACGTCGATGCCGTGATCCTCCACCGACACCAGCGTCAGCACCTTGTCGAACGGTCCCTCCATGAACAGCTGCACCTGGCTGTGCTGGTCGGTGGCGCCAACGGCGCCGATCGGCGTTGGGCCGGTGAAGACCTCGGCACCGCGCCGGTCGTGCCGCTTCCCCAGGCTCTCCGCCCACAGCTGCCGATACCACTCCGCCACATCCCGCAGCCGGTCGCAGTACGGCATCAGCACGTCGATGCGCGCGCCAAGCCACGTGTCCGCCGCCCAGTGCAGCGCCGCATGGAGTGCCGGCCGGTTGCTGCAGCAGGTCGGGCGACTCCGCATCACGCAGCGCGCGCTCCGCGCCGCCCAGGAGCGCCGCGATGTCGATGCCGACGAGCGCCGCCGGCAGGAGCCCGACCGGCGACAGGACGCTGAAGCGGCCACCGACGGCGGGTGGCACGTCGACCGCTGCGATCCCCTCGCGCCGGGCAATGTCCCGCAGGACACCCCGCTCCGGGTCGGTCGTGAAGACGAGGTGGCGAGTGGCGGCGGGTCCGAGCGCTTCCTCGAGCCAGGCCCGGACGACGAGGTACTGCGCCATCGTCTCTGCAGTCGATCCCGACTTGCTGACCACGTTGACGAGCACACGTCGCGGATCGATGCGGCGGAGTGCGGCGTGCACGCTCGCCGGGTCCACGTTGTCGAGGATCGTCAGCCGGGGATAGAAATCGCGCCCCTCGTCGTCCAGCTCGTTCCACGCCGGTGCGCGAAGCGCGGACAGCAACGCCCGGGCACCCAGCGCCGACCCGCCGATGCCCAGCACCAGGACATGATCGAATGCCTGGCCCACTCCACTGGCGAACTGGCGTGATGCTCCGGATGGCACTGCCCTGCTCCGCCAGGTCGTGGAATCCGTATTCACCGGCCGCGCGGCGGGCGCGTACCTCCGCCTGTATCCCCGGAAAACGCCGGCCCAGATCCGCGAGCTGGTCCCGCGTCAGGCCGTGCACGCCATCGAGACCTTCCTGCAGCATCCGTCCGTATTCAAGTCGCATCATCGCTCAGATCTCCACGATCAGGCCGTCATGCGCCGGGAAGACATTGGATGGAAGCTGGGCTTGCAACTCGGCGTGCCCAGTCTCGTGCGTCAGGTGCGTCAGCCAGGTGCGCTCGGCGCCGACCGCGCGCGCCACCTCGACAGCCTCGCCGATACTGAGGTGCGTCGGGTGGGGACGCCACCACAGGGCGTTCAGCACCAGGACCTTGAGCCCCTGCAACTGGGCGCGAGCGGCCTCGGGAACTTCCTTCACGTCCGTGATGTACGCCAGATCCCCAATGCGGTAGCCGAACACCCGCCCGTGGCCATGACGGAACGCCAGCGGCAGGACGGGCACGCCGTGCACCTGCTGCCACTGCCCCGGCTCCAGCGGGTGCGGCGCCAGCAGCGGCTTCGAGGTTCCCTCATACGCGGTGATGTCGGCATCGAAGATGTACCGGAAACTCTCCCGCAACCGCGCCAGCGTCTCGGGTGCTCCATAGACCGGGAGGGCCGCGCGCTGCGTAACCGAGAAGATGCGCAGGTCGTCGATGCCGTTGACGTGGTCGGCGTGCTCGTGGGTATAGAGCACGGCATCGACATGCGATCGCCCGGCGGCGATCAACTGGAGTCGCAGCTCCGGAGGTGTATCGATGAGCAGCGTGGTGCCGTCAACATCAACCAGCGCCCCGGTGCGGGTGCGCCGGTCGCGCGGGTCGGTAGAGGTGCACACTGCACATGTGCATCCGACCTGCGGCACCCCGAACGAGGTCCCCGTCCCGAGGAAGGTCAGGCGCACGCCTGCTACACCGCCTCGACCTTGAGCAGGTTGGTGGTGCCCGGCGTGTCGAAGGGCACGCCGGCGGTGACAACGATGCGATCTCCCAGCGACGCAAGCCCGCGGGAAAGCAACTGCTGCCGCGCGACGGGAAGGAGGGCATCGTAATTCGGGAAGTGCTGTACCAGGAGCGGCACCACACCCCACACGAGCGAGAGCTGCCGGAAGGTCTCGGGTTCGGGCGTCACGGCGAGGATCGGCACGGACGGCCGGTAGGCCGCGACGGTGCGGGCCGTGAAGCCGCTGGACGTGAGGCAGACGATGGCCGGCGCGTGCATCAGCTCGGCCGCCGCACAGACGGCCACCGCGATCGCCGACTCGGTCCGGGTCGTCATGGCCGCGGCATCGTCGTCACTGAGCAAGCGATCAGTCTTCTCCACCCGGCGACCTACCGCGATGTCGAACGCAGGGCTGCGCCCGCGCGGCTGGCTGTTCCAGCTCTCTGGCGATCCGTCACCATGGCCTCGACCGACTCCCGGGGGTAGGAACCGACGGCCGTCTCCGCCGAGAGCATCACGGCGTCGGTCCCGTCGAGGATGGCGTTCGCGACGTCCGATGCCTCGGCCCGGGTCGGCCGCGGCGCATGAACCATCGACTCCAGCATCTGGGTGGCCGTGATGACCGGCTTGCCGTGAATGTTGGCCTCCCGGATGAGCCGCTTCTGGGTCAGTGGCACCTCCTCGAAGGGCAAGCTCGACCCCCAGGTCGCCCCGGGCCACCATGATTGCATCGGCCGCGCGCAGGATGCCCTTGATGTTCCGGAGCGCCGTGTCCTTCTCGATCTTGGCAACGATGCGGACCGAGGAAGGCACCAGCCTTCGGAGCGCCTCCACGTCCTCGCCCCGCTGCACGAACGACATCGCGATGTAGTCGGCGCCCGCCGCCACCGCGCGCCCGACCTCCTCGGCATCCCTCTCACTGATCGCTGGCGCGCTCACCTCCACCCCGGGGAGGTTCATTCCCTTGTTGGGCTTGAGCAGCCCGCCATACCGCACCACACCCGTCACCCGCGACCCACGCACGTCCTCAACCTCGACGCTCAGCAGGCCATCGTCCAGAAGGATGGTGGAGCCCGGCTCGACATCCCGGGCCAGGCCCTCGTACGTGGTAGGGATCTCACCGGGCGCGGCATCCGCCTCCGGTGCGAAGACGACCCGGGTACCCGGTGGCGAGCTGCCGCGCCTCGGGCAGCGAACCCACCCGGATGCGAGGCCCGCGGAGGTCAACGAGGACGGCTGCCGCCTGGTAAGCCGCCCTCGCGTCAAAGACCGAGCGCAGTTCGCGAATCCAGCGTTCACGCACCTCGGCGGTGCCGTGGGAGGAATTGACGCGCACGACGTCAACGCCCGCCTCCAGCAGGGCGCTCATCTGTTCCGGCTTGTCCCACGCGGGCCCCAGCGTGGCGACGATCTTGGTCCTGCGAATCGATGAATGGGTCACGGTGCGGGCAGTCTAACGCGACGGGAACGCTTGCGCACCGGTCGTACGCGGACCGGCGCATTTGCTGTCGCGCCACCCAGGATGCGGGGCACCCTTTGCCTTGTTTGGCCGGGCCGGAAATACCCACAACTGGAGTGTGGAAGACTTTTCAACATTTAGATGAAAAACCGAATCCTGGTTGAGACCTCAGGGAGAAATCCTGTTTCAAGGACATCCGATTTCCACATGTTGAAAACTGCCGATTTGAACGGAGCCCCAGAGGATTGGAAATCGAGTGATCGATTGAAATGGAACGCAAAGCAGGCTTGGACAAAATTTGTATTCTGATATGAATCAATGGCTTAGCGTGCCATGTCTCAAGCAGGATATCGGATGATGACAGTGTCGTTACCAAGTAAAATCGCCAACACTTTCCAGATTGCGAACAGATTCCACAGCGCAAGAACCGGTAGCGCCACTGTCGAATCCCTTCCTCCCCATCACCCCACAATCCAGCCCGGGCTACTCAGCAATCTGGCTCAGTTCGCCAATCCCACCCTGGTACATTGGGCCCGCATACCGGACGGGCGATTTCCGCAGCAGCTTGGCAAGCTTGTCCTTCCCCACGATGACCAGTGCCCCCACCATGGAGCGGCTGCTGGCCGGCGTCAGCTTCCACTTCGCGAGGACCGGCCGGTTCCTTGAGCCCTTGAAGACCCAGACCCGCTCGATCGGGCCGCTCGCGACCGCCGAGTCGGATGCGGTGTGGCCGTCCCAGATGAGCTTGGTCTTCCCGAACTCAATGACATGGCGCTCGTCATCGCCATGCGCCGCTTTGCCAAAGCTGGCCTTGACCTGACGCATCGGGATGGCCGTGGAGTCGGTGAGCCTCACAGCCCGCTTGTCGTTCGTAAATACCGCGCTGACGAACAGCCCGTTTGGTGGCTGCCCCGGCGTCACCCGCGCGGCGAACGTCACAAACCCGATCATTTCCGAGCTTCCCGTCGAGGCCACGAGCTCGCGACCGGCGATGTCGGCGCGTCCAAACCGGTACACGCACAGCGCAGCCGGCATCCAGGCGGCATACTCGGGCTGATCCGCCAGGACCCGCGTCAGCACCGGCGTGGGGTCGCTCATGGCATCGAGACGCACGGGCTGGGAATCGTCGGGCAGGACACCCGGAGCATCATCAGGACTGACGAGGAAAGTGATGCAATACCCCTGCTCAAGGTTGCCGAACTGCCAACGTTCATCAGTGCGGGGAGCGAGCGGCACTGCCAGGCATCCCAGTCCGAAAAGGGCAGCACGGAGGCTCATGGCTGGGCCGCCTTGGCCACAGCCTTCCTCAACGCCTCGAACTCGCGCTTGTCCTGTGGGTCGAGGGCCAGGTCGCGCCAGGCCACCTTGCCGTCCGGCCGGATGACATAAACCGTCGGCCGGTCGACGCCATCCGCGCCATCGCTGCCATAGCGTCGCGCCACCCGCTGGTCCGGGTCGCTCAACAGCATGAACCGGATGCCCAGGCTGCTGGCAAAGCGGTGATGCGTCTCCAGGGAATCGCTGCTGACAGCCACGACTACCACCTCCGCGCCCGAAGAGTCGGCCACTGCTGCAAGCCCCTTGAGCTCAGCCGTACTCCCCGGCGTGAAGTCGCGCGGGAAGAAGGCGAGCACGACCACCTTGCCGAGGTTGTCGGTCAGCCGGAACGCCTGATCCTCCGACCCCACCGCATCCTGGTTGGCCCAGGGCAACGAGAAATCAGGCGCCCGCTGACCCGTTTCCGGACCCTTCACCACCCGCGCCGTCGGGGGCCCCTTGGAGTCCGCTTGCCCCCACGCCCTGGGCGCGCCGCAGAGCGCCAGTCCACCGAGGACCAGCCCTGCGCTAAGGCCCCGCCGCAGCGGAAGGCGCCTAGTGTTTCGTGACACGGGCGAGGGCACTCGAGATGTCCTGGTCCGCACCGGTGCCCGTGTAGGCCACCTTTCCCGCCGCATCGATGATCACGATGTACGAAGTGACCGGTGCACCATACGCGCGCGTACTCACTCCCTTGTCGTCGTAGAGCGTGCGATAGGGCGGGTTGTTGCTGGCGATCCACCTGCGCACCCGCTCCTCGGTCTGGTTCACAGTGACATTGACCCCGAAGAACTCGACCGACTCGCCGTAGGTGGCATGCGCCGCCTTGACCTTCGGCAGCAGTGCCTCGCAGACGCTGCACCAGGTGGCCCAGAACTCGAGCAAAACCGGCTTCCGGCCGATATAGTCCGCCAGGTTGACTGGCTTGCCGTCGATATCGTTGACGACGACCGCCGGTGCCTTCGTGCCCAGCGCGATGCCCTCATCCTGTGCATGAGCAGGCCCGGCCGTGATGGCGACGAGCAGGAAAGTCGCGCCAAGCCACCTCATGAATTGCGCCCCGCCTGAAAGACGTAGTACTGAGCCATGACCAGGAGCAGCACCCCGCCCGCGCGCTTGAGCCGGAGCATCCATGGCCCGCTCCGCGGCAGCGCTGCGAGCGCACCGGCGGAGACCCCCACCGCCGCGAGGACCGCCGTCATGCCGAGCGAGAACGCCAGCATATAGACGAAGCCGAGCAGCGCGCTTCCGGTCGCGGCGACAAACGTCAGGACCACGGCGAATGCCGGGGCGCCGCACGGTGCAGCGACCAGTCCCGACGTGGCACCCATCATGAACGCGCCGTACGGCCGTTCGGCGGTGAAGCGCGTCGCCCACGCGAGCAGTCCACCCGTCGCCCGTACGCTGAAGACGTCCAGAAGGGCCAATCCTGACACCAGCAGCAGGTTGGCCATGACCAGGAGAGCCCACTTGTTGGTGCTGACACCGCCGAAGATCGAACCGGTCAGGCCCGCGATGACACCAAGCGTCGCATATACGAGCGCCACCCCCAGGACATAGAGCGCAACCATGCCGAGTCGGGCCCTCGGGGGCCGCCCGGCCGCGCCTGCCCCGCCGAGCAACCCGGCCGTGATGGGGATCATGGGATAGACGCATGGGGTGAAGCTGGTGAGCAGGCCGGCACCAAAGAGCAGCACGAGAGCAACGAGTGGTCGGTCGCGCAGCGTCTCGGCCAGCGGGGCATTGAGGTGCATCATGTCGGCACGGCCACTAGCGACCCGAGCCGCCCTCTGTCGTCCCCGCCCCGGCGGCCACGCCGTATCGCGCCGTCACGTAGTTCTCGAGGATCTCGAGGAACTCCGGGACGATCCTGTCTCCCTTGAGCGTCACGAAGAGCTTGCCGTCCACATACACCGGCGCCTTGGGTTCCTCGAAGGTTCCGGGCAGCGAGATCCCGATGTTGGCGTGCTTCGACTCACCGGGCCCGTTCACCACGCATCCCATGACGGCCACCTTCATCTCCTCGACACCGGGATGGTCCGCGCCCCAGACCGGCATCTTCTGCCGGAGGTAGCTCTCGATGTCCTGCGCCATGTGCTGGAAGAAGGTGCTCGTCGTGCGCCCGCAGCCGGGGCAACTCGTCACCTGCGGCGTGAAGCTCCGCAGCTCCAGGCTCTGCAGGATCTGCTGGGCCACGCGCACCTCCTCTGCGCGGTCACCGCCGGGCGCGGGAGTCAGTGACACGCGGATCGTGTCGCCGATCCCCTCCTGGAGCAGCACCGCGAGCCCGGCCGCGCTCGCGACGACCCCTTTGGCTCCCATCCCTGCCTCGGTCAAGCCGAGATGCAGCGGATACTCGCTCCGCCGTGCCAGCATGCGGTACACGTCGATGAGGTCCTGCACGCCAGACACCTTGGCGCTGAGGATGATCCGGTCGCGCGCCATGCCGACGCCCTCGGCAAAGGCCGCCGAGCGGATCGCGCTCTGCACCATCGCCTCCATGGTCACGTCGCGGGCGTCACGCGGCGCCTCGAGCAAGGCATTCGCGTCCATCAGCTCGGTCAGCAGCTGCTGGTCCAGTGATCCCCAGTTGACACCGATACGCACCGGCTTGCCGTGCGCCAGCGCCACCTCGATGATCGCGCGGAAGTTGGTGTCGGCGTGCTTCCCACCGACGTTCCCCGGGTTGATGCGGAACTTGGCGAGTGCCCGGGCGCAGTCCGGATGGCGGGTGAGCAGCAGGTGACCGTTGTAATGAAAGTCACCGATGATCGGCACGTGCACGCCGATGCGATCGAGCCCGTCGACAATGTGTGGCACTGCCCGGGCCGCGTCCTCGTTGTTGACCGTGACCCGCACCAGTTCGCTGCCGGCCCGGGCCAGTTCGGCCACCTGCCGCACCGTTCCCACGACGTCGGCGGTGTCGGTATTGGTCATCGACTGCACCACGATCGGATGACAGGAGCCGACGGCAACGGCGCCGATATGGACGGTGGGCGTGGGGCGTCGTGGGGCGAATGGCATGCGTCAGGATCGATCGAAGTGTGCTTCGGAGATGGCCCAGCGATCGGCATCGCTCAGCACGAGGTCGCCGGCGATCGGCGCTGTCGCGCACGTGCGCCTCAGTGCGGGCACTCGGGATCGAGAGCACCGTTGGGCCCCTGCGCGAGGCCCCACGCAATGACGAGCGCATGGGGAGAAAAGCCGAGCTCTCCGGAAATCCGCTGCAGGACCACGTGACCCGGCAGCTTTTTCGTCAGCCGGCCGCCGCCGGTCGGGCTGTAGGCCAGGAACCCGATGCCGCGTTCGCCACAGTACCGTACGACGCCGGTCTCGATCGCCTCCCGGAAGAACGGGTTGAGGCGGTTCTGCACCGTGGCCACCTCGGCGATCGACTCGGCTGCCTTGATCTCGGCGACGCTGACGTTCGAGAGCCCGATCCAGCGGATCTTCCCCTCGCGCTGCAAGTCGGCCAGCGCCCCTACGCTCTCCTCGAAGGGCACCTGATGGTCGGGCGCGTGGATCTGGTAGAGGTCGATCCGGTCCACCCCCAGCGCCTGCAGCGAGCGCTCGCACGAGCGGCGGAGGCGCTCCGGGCGGGCGTCGCGCTCCCATCGACCATCGGGGCGGATCATGCCGCCCTTGGTCGCGACGATGACCTGGCTCGCGCGATCCGTTCCAGCTGCGGAGCGCCTGGGCAACAAGGCGTTCATTGTGGCCGATATCGTTCTGGTCCAGGCAGTAGACATCGGCGGTATCGATGAGCGTCATGCCGGCAGTCGAGACCTGCATGAATGACCCGGATGGCCGCGTCCTCCGTCGGGCGACCGGCGAGCGACAGGTGCATGCCGCCATACCCGATCACGGAGACCGGCGGCGCCCCGCGGCCGAGCGGGCGCTGCTGCATTACACCAGGCCCATCTGCTGGACGAACCGGTCATACTCGGCGGCGTGGATACGGCCATCTTCCAGCAGTGGCTTGATGGCGGCAATGATCTCCTGGCGATTTCCCTCGATGCGACGGTCGCGCAGCTCGCTGATCATGCGTGAGAAGCGATGCTCATACTCATCACGATCGAGCTCACCATTTGCGCGCATGTCGCTCAGGTGGGCCAGTTCCCGCGCCACCCGCGACGCAGGTACCGGCTTGGGGGATCGGGCCTGCGAGTCGGATGTCATCGGCGCAAGTCTCCTGGGTGCAAATGAAGGTGGTGCGGTCCACGGAATATAAGCCCTGATCCCGCGCCCGCTGCATGCCCGGAAATGCGCTAGCTTCCTACGGAACGCCCCACCTGTTAGTCGCCTGGGCGACCTGCACACACCATCGATGCGAGGACAATGACATGGCCCGTCTCCCCGCTGAAACGCATCTCGGTCGCGTGCGTCTTCAGGTGGCTGACCTGGACCGGTCTATCCGGTACTACCAGCAGGTCCTTGGCCTGAGGCTGCTTCACCGGCACGCCAGCGAGGCGGTGCTCGGAGACCAGGTGAGCGAGATCCCGCTGATCGAGTTCCGGGAGCGCCCCGGCGCCAACCCGGTCCGGCGACGTGGCCATCTTGGGCTGTTCCACTTCGCGATCCTGCTGCCGGACCGAGCGGCACTGGGGCGACTGCTGCGGCACCTCGCGAGTATCGACGCCCAGGTGGGCGCATCGGACCACCTCGTCAGCGAGGCGCTGTACCTGCACGATCCTGACGGCCTCGGGATCGAGGTGTATGCCGACCGGGCCCGATCGACCTGGGTGCGCCGGGACGGCGAGATGGTGGTGGAGACCAAGCCACTCGATATCGAGAGCGTGTTGGCGGCCGGGGGCACCGCACCATGGACCGGGATGCCTGCGGGCACCGTCATGGGGCACATGCACCTGCATGTGGGGGCGCTCGAGACGGCCGCGGCATTCTACGGCGATGCCCTGGGACTCGAGCCGACTGTGTGGAGCTACCCTGGCGCGCTGTTTCTCTCGGCAGGCGGATACCACCATCATCTGGGGACGAATATCTGGGCCGGCGACGACGCGCCGCGCCCGGGCGACAATGATGCTCGCCTGCTTGAGTGGGAGCTGGTACTGCCCGATCGCGAGGCTGTCGTAGCGGCCGCCCAGCGGCTGGAAGCGGCCGGCCACGTCGTGACGCATTCCGGAGATGGCACGCGGGTGACTGACCCTTGGGGAACTACCCTGCTCCTGCGGTCCTGAAGTCGTGCCGGCGTCAGCGCGATGCGGCGCCGACACCAGCGGGCATGCCAAGAGGCGCCGAGATCTCGGCACGAGCGGTATTGAGCAGCGCCCGCGCGGACGGCGTGAGCGGCTCGCGGTCCGGCACGACAAGGCCCACCTGGTGTGTTACGACCGGATCGACAAGCGGAATGGCACGCACCTCGTCGTCGCTCGGCAGGAATGGCAGGAAGGTCTGCGGCACCACGCTCGCCCACGCCCCACTCCGTACATGCGCCAGGATCGCGAGCACTGAGTTCGTCTCGATGCCCGGCTGCACCGCGGCACCCGCCGCGGCAAAGCTCGCATTGAGGATCCGCCGGTTCTGCATGTCGGGCGTCAGCAGGCAAAGCGGCAACTTCGCGGCGTCACTCCATGACATCTGCTCGACTCCTCCATCGAGCGTCGCCGCCGTCATGACGAAGTACCGCTCCAGGTAGAGTGGAATGCCGCGCACGCGCGCCAGGGGCTCATTGTCCAGATAGGTGATCCCTGCGTCGAGCGTGAAGTCATCCAGGCCGCGCTGAATATCGACTGAGCTCAGGGAAGCAACGGAGATCGTCACGCCGGGATGCGCTGCCGCGAAGGGCGTGGTCAGTCGCGCCGCAAATGGAAGCGCGGTGGGAATCGCGCCCAGTCGCAGGCGGCCGACCAGCTGGTTCCGCAGTGCGCTCACTTCCTGGTGCAGGCTCTCCACGTCGTCCAGGATTCGACGTGCCCATGCAAGGATCCGCTCGCCCTCGGCGGTGAACCCCTCGAAGCGCTGGCCCCGCTGCACGATCAGGACGCCGAGCTCCTCCTCGAGGTGCTTGATACCGGCGGACAACGTGGGCTGCGTGACCTCGCATACCGCCGCCGCCCGGGCAAAGTGTCGTTCAGCGGACAGCGCCACGAGATAGCGGAGATTCCGGGTCAGCATCGTCAGCCGTCCAGGTCGCGCACCAGCAGCTCGAGTGCATCACGGTTGATGCGCCAGTAGCTGGTCTGCCCTTCCTTGCGCTTGACCACGAGCCCGGACTCGACGAGGGCATCGGCGTGATGGCACAGCAGCGCGAGGCTGATGCCGGTTTCGTCGGCGACCTCGGTGCCGGTTGCCTCCTCTTCGCGGCCGCGCAGGAAGTCGACGATACGGAGTCGCGTCGATTCGCCCAGCGCCTTGAAGGCGGCGGCCCGCTGCTCCGGCGTCAGTGATGTCCTGGACTTTCCCATGACCGAATCTACCCGACTATTCCGCGGCGCGGAGGTACTGCAGTGGCCACGCCGGCTCGGCACCAAGCTCCCGGGCGGCGCGCAGCGGCCAGTAGGGATCCCGCAGGAGCTGGCGCGCCAGCAGCACCAGGTCGGCCTGGCCCGCAGCGACGATATCGTCCGCCTGCCCGGTTCGGTGATCAAACCGACGGCACCGGTAGGAACGCCTGCCTCACGGCGAATCTGCTCCGCGAACCCGACCTGATAGCCCGGTCCTACCGGGATCTTCACCCCGGGCACCAGCCCACCGGAAGAGCAGTCGATCAGGTCGACGCCGAGTGGTGCCAGCCGTCGGGCGAGCTCGACCGACTGCTCGATGTCCCATCCGCCCTCGGCCCAGTCCGTCGCGGAAATGCGCACGAAGAGCGGAAGGTTCGACGGCCAGGTGCCACGCACTGCCGTTACCACCTCACATAGCAGCCGGATCCGGTTGTCGAACGAACCACCGTACGCGTCGGTTCGGTGGTTGGAGAGCGGCGAGAGAAACTCATTGAGCAGGTAGCCGTGCGCGGCATGGAGCTCGATGACCTCGAAGCCGGCGGTGAGTGCGCGCGCCGCGGCCGCCGTAAACGCCTGGATGACCTCCCCGATGCCGTCGAGCGTCAATGCCCTCGGTGCACGATCAATGTCCCTGAAAGGCACTGGGCTGGGAGCCACCGTAGTCCATCCGCCAGACTCAAGCGCGAGCTGCTGGCCACCCTCCCAGGGCCGCGCGACGCTGGCCTTCCGCCCCGCATGCGCGAGCTGGATGCCCGCCACAGCTCCCTCCGCCTTGATGACCCGTACGACGGGTGGAAAGCCCGCGAATGTGCTCATCCTTCCAGATACCGAGGTCCTGGGGCGAGATCCGGCCACCAGGCGTAACAGCCGACGCCTCAGTGAAGACAAGACCGGCACCGCCAACCGCACGGGTTCCGAGGTGTACTACATGCCAGTCGTTGGCCGCGCCGTCGATGCTGGAGTATTGGCACATGGGGCTTACGACGACCCGGTTGCGGAGCGTGACGCTCCGCAAGGTCAGCGGCTCGAACAGGGACGGCACAGGGGAGTTGCTCATGCCTCAACTTAAACACTTTAACAACTACTTGACAATCGGGACGACCGGACGCACGTTCATCGACGCACATGGAGCCGCGTCACCGCCGGGTTGGACGGCCCGCGGTGCCGCTCGTTATTGCCCTAACTGGAGCCCGACATGACTGCCACCACCTTGCCTGCGAGCACCGCCGGCTCCCGTCCCGCCACGGTACCGGCGCAGGCCTATGCGGCCTTCGATGCTACGTCACCGCTTGGGCCTCTCGCCTTCGAGCGTCGCGCACCCGGGCCGCGCGACGTCCAGATCGAGATCCTGTTCTGCGGCGTCTGTCATTCCGACCTGCACACCGTGAAGAGCGAGTGGCAGGGCACCACCTATCCGTGCATTCCCGGCCATGAGATCCTGGGCCGTGTCGTGAGTGTCGGCAAGGACGTCACGAAGTTCAAGAAGGGCGACATCGCCGCGGTCGGCTGCATGGTGGACTCCTGCCGTACCTGTCCGGACTGCCGCGAAGGCCTGGAGCAGTATTGCCAGAAGGGCCAGACCTTCACGTACAACAGCGAGGACAAGGTGCTCGGCGGCGTGACGTACGGCGGGTATTCCACCGGCATCACGGTCGACCAGGACTTCGTGCTGCAGTGTCTCCAGCAAGCTTGACCCCGCTGGCACCGCGCCGCTGCTCTGCGCCGGCATCACCACCTGGTCCCCGCTCAAGCACTGGAATGCGGGCCCTGGCAAGAAGGTCGGTGTCGTTGGCCTGGGTGGCCTTGGTCACATGGCGGTGAAGCTGGCGCACGCACTCGGCGCCGAAGTGGTGCTCTTCACGAGTTCGCCCGGGAAGACGGACGATGGAAAGCGCCTCGGTGCGAGTGAGGTGGTTGTTTCCCGGGTCCCCGAGGAAGTGGCGAAGCATGCGGGGAGCCTTGACCTCATCCTCAACACGGTCTCGGCCACGCACGACATCAACCTGTACCTCAACCTGCTCAAGCGTGACGGCACGATGGTCATGCTCGGCGTGCCGGAACACCCGCCTCCCGTCGCCCGAACGTGGGCTCGCTCATCTTCAAGCGTCGTGCGATGGCAGGATCGCTCATCGGCGGGATCAAGGAGACGCAGGAGATGCTCGACTTCTGCGCGGAGCACAACATCGTGTCCGACGTGGAAGTGATCCCGATGCAGAAGATCAACGAAGCCTACGAGCGGATGCTGAAGAGCGACGTGAAGTACCGCTTCGTGATCGACATGGCGTCGATCAAGTAGCTCGCTGGATGGTGATCACGCGGACGTCTGCCTTCACTGCAGCTCTTGTCCCGGCAGACGCCGCTGATCCACACCTCACCCCGGCCGAGCATGACGCCCTGGTAGTTCACGAAGAGGTCGTCCCACTTCTGGTCCTGGACCGCGGCTGCAATGGCCGGCGTGATGATGCTGTCGTACTTCGCGACGAAGGCCTGCGGCGACTTGATGGTTCGCTTCGACCCTCCCATGGTGACCTTGATCGGGTAGCTCACCAGGGCGGCGACCCGGGCCGCGTCGTGGCCCTTCACGGCCTTCTGGAAGACGGTGATTGCCTCCCGGTACTGCGTTGAATCACCGAGGAGGAACTGGATAGACTCGCTCGTTGTCCTGTCCTGGGCATGCCCGCCCGCTGCCACAGAGGCAACGGCGCCTGCCAGCAGCAGGGCGATCCGTGGCAAGCGCCTCAGCACGTGCATTCCATCACTCAGGATGCCGCCGCAACCGCATCGACCTCGCGCTCCACCGGGAGCCCGGCCGCCGCCCACTCCTGGAATCCCTTCGACAAGTTCACCACGTTGGCGACGCCGTGTGCCTGCAGCACGCTGGCGGCGATGGCGGAGCGTGTCCCCGCCTGACAATGCACCACGACCGGCCGGTCGCGGGGTACCTCAGCCAGTCGCTTCACCAGGTACCCCACCGGAATGTTCGGCACCCCTGGGAGGTGTCCCGCTTCCCACTCGGCGCGTCCCCGGACATCGATGACAGCGACGTCACCGCGGGCCTGGCGCGCTCGCAAGCTCCGTGATCGTGAGCTGCGGAACGTTGATCAGCTGGCTGCCCCCTGCCCCACTCCCTGACGGCGTGCGCCCCGAAGTACCCGGCGAAACGGTCGAGACCGATCATCGCGAGATCCCTGGCCGCCTCACTCACGTTGTGGGCACCGCGGTCGCTGCCCGAGTCGTCGATGATGAGGTAGAAATCCTCGTCGAACGGCGTCAGCCACCCGCCCAGGTCGTGAAGCTCCGGTTGAGCGGAATATTGATCGTGCCGGGCACATGCCCGGCGCGCAAAGTCAGCGGCCGGCCTGGCATCGATGACGAGGGCCTTTCGTGCGAGCACCTCGGGCAGCCGCACCTCCGGCAACCACTGCGGCGTGGTGAAGCCGTTGAGCACGCGTGGACCGTCGCGGTTGATCCGCTTCATCTCGGCGAAGTATGCCGGCGGCTCGGGCTGCCCGGTGAGCACCTGACGGACGAATTCGTCCTCGCTGCCGACGGCGAGGGCCCAGTTGAAGCGGCGCTCGTATCCGACCGTGCTCTGTGGCACGGCGCTCAAGCCCTTCCCGCAGGCCGAGCCGGCCCCATGACCAGGCCAGAGCTGGAGATAGTCAGGGTAAGCCTTGAAACGCTGCAGGGACCGGAAGAGGGTGCGGGCACTCGCTTCCATCGTGCCTTGCACCTTTGCCGCCTTCTCCAGCAGGTCAGGCCGGCCCACGTCGCCCACGAACACGAAATCGCCCGAAACGATCGCCATCGGCTCGCTGGCGGCTGCCGTGTCGGTGACCAGGAAGGCGAGATGCTCCGGGGTATGACCTGGAGTGTGGACCACATCGATCCGGACGTTGCCCACCATGAAGTGGTCACCATCCTTGAGCAGCACGGCGCCAGCCTCGGATGCGAAGGCATACTGCCAGTCGTCGCCACCCTCGGCGGAGAGATGGAGCGCCGCGCCAGTTCGCGCGGCGAGTTCGCGGCTGCCTGAGACGAAGTCAGCGTGAATGTGTGTTTCCGTGACATGCGTGACTGCCACCTCCTCGGCGTCAGCCGCCTGGAGGTACTGGTCGATGTCACGGGTGGGATCGATAACCACCGCGCTACCGGTGCGGCCGCAACCGATGAGGTAACTCGCCTGCGCGAGGGTCTCGTCATAAAATCTCTTCACGATCATGTGCCACGCTGCTCCCGTTGGGCCGGCCCGTAATCTAAGCCAAAGCGCCCGCCGATCGATGATCGGCGGGCGCCTCGTCCTCCAGGATCGCGGTTGTCAGGACCGCGCGAGGAAGATCAACCGCACTCGGAGTAGCCGCACACGTGGCACTTCGCGCATCCCTCGGCGAACTCCAGCTGCGAGCTGCAATCCGGGCAGGCCCCCGCCAGCGTGTTCTGCATTCCCCCGAGGGCGAGCTGCTGCTCATCGCCGGAGATGACCGGGTGAACGATCGGCCACCACCGGTACCTGGGTCTCGTTGGTGGTGAGCAGGTCCTGCTGGATCCCCTGCTTCTCCTGCAGCCAGCGCTCGATGGCAATGCCGACGGCATCGGGCACCGACAGGATCTTGCTCGGCCCGAGGCCCATGACCCGGTCGGAGCTGATGCCGCGCAGCTGGCGGTAGATCTCCTTGAGCGGAATGCCCGACCGCAGCGCGAGGCTGATGAGCCGGCCGATCGCCTCGACGTCGGCCATCAGCGCGCCGCCCGCCTTGCCCAGGCTCATGAACACCTCGAACGGCTGCGCGCGGTCGTCTTCCGTGATGGTGACGTAGAGCGTGCCGAGCGGGGTCTCGATGCGGCGCGTGGTGCCCCGCAGCAACTCGGGACGCGAGCGCTTCTGCCGACGATTGAGCGTCTCGGCCTCGAGCTCGTGCACCATCCGCTTGAGCCGCTCGTTCTCGGCCCGCACTTCCGCCAGCTCGCCATGGAGATCGGCGCGGGCCGCATCGGCCTCGGCCGCCGAGTTGCGTCATGCCGGCCAGGTCGGAGCGCGCCTCGGACTTGCCGCTGGAGGTGGCCTGCTCCTGGACCTTCTTCGCCACCGAGCCGGTGGACAGGACCTGCATGTCGCGGCTGCCATCACGGTACACCGTGACACCCTTGCAGCCCGAGCTTGTACGCGAGCCGGTAGATCTCCTCGACGTACGCCTCCGAGGCGTCATTCGCGAAGTTGCAGGTCTTCGAGATGGCCGAGTCGTTGTGCTCCTGGAATGCCGCCTGCATCCGGATGTGCCACTCCGGCTTGATCTCGTTGGCGGTGACGAACACGCGCTGCCACTTGGCCGGCACTTCCGGAAACCGGATGTTGCCCGACTCGGCGATGCGCTTCATCAGCTCTTCGCTGTACCAGCCCTCATTCTTCGCGATCGCCACGAACTCTTCGTTGACGTCGGGCATGAGCACACCAGCCTGGTTGCGCATGAACGCCACCGCGAAGAGCGGCTCGATACCCGAGCTGCAGCTCGCAATGATGGAGATGGTGCCGGTCGGCGCCACCGTGGTGACGTTGCAGTTCCGCAGCTTCCGCATGGGACGGATGCGCTCGCCGTTCGGGCCGCGTGCACAGGTCTCGTCCGGGCCCCAGATGCTGCGCTCCCACTCCGGGAAGACGCCCCGGATGGTGGCCAGCCGCTCGGATTCGCGCTTCGCCTCGTCGTCGATGAAGGCCTGGATACGACGACCAAGATCAACCGCCTCGTCCGAATCGTAGGCGACGCCGAGATGGATGAAGGCGTCGGCGAGGCCCATGAGGCCGAGGCCGATGCGCCGGATACGATGGGCGAGGTCGGTGATCTGCGGCAGCGGGTAGCTGTTGGCGTCGATCACGTTCTCGAGGAAGTGGGTGCAGAGGTGCACCACCTGGCGGAGCCCATCCCAGTCGATGTCGCCGTCCTTGATGAACACGCCGACATTGATGGAGCCGAGGTTGCAGACATCGTATGGAAGGAGGGGCTGCTCACCGCAGGGGTTCGTCGCCTCGTAGGAGCCGAGGTGCGGCACCGGATTGTAGTAATTGGCGCGATCGGTGAAGTACACGCCCGGCTCGCCGGTGCGCCAGGCGCCGTGGATGATCTTCTCCCACACGTCCCGCGCGCGCAGGCGACCCACCACCTTGCGGGTGTTGGGATGCACCAGGTCGTACTCCTCGTCCACTTCCACGGCCTGCATGAACGCGTCCGTCACCGCCACCGAGATGTTGAAGTTGGTGATCTTGGTGATGTCGTCCTTGCAGTTGATGAAGTCCAGGATGTCCGGGTGATCGACCCGGAGGATCCCCATGTTCGCGCCCCGCCGCGTGCCACCCTGCTTGACGACGTCGGTGGAGGCGTCGAAGAGGCTCATGAACGACACCGGGCCCGATGCGACGCCCATGGTGGAGCGGACGATGTCGTTCTTGGGGCGGAGCCGGGAGAAGCTGAAGCCGGTGCCACCGCCCGACTGGTGCACCAGGGCCATCGAGCGAAGGGTGTCGTAGATGCCGGCCTGCCCATTGGAGAGGGCATCGTCCACTGGAAGGACGAAGCAGGCGGAGAGCTGGCCCAGGGGACGGCCCGCATTCATGAGCGTGGGCGAATTGGGCATGAACTTGCGCTCGGACATGAGGTCGAAGAACGCCTCAGCCAGGGCCTCGACCGCGCCTTCGGATGCGCCGTACTTCCGGTCCGGTTCCGCGACCGTGCGAGCGACACGCCAGAACAGGGATGCGGCCGATTCCACCGGCTTGCCGGCTTCATCACGCAGGAGGTAGCGCTTCTCGAGCACCGTGATGGCGTTCGGAGACAGACCGACCTCGTCCCGTGGCGTGGACCCGTTCATAGGCACTGACCTCAGTTTTAGCGGTGTTGTACGGTGCGGCTGCGGCTCGCCGCGGCTCTCGTCCTTGCGCCGCCGTGAGCACTCATCGGCTCGGCAAGGGAGGGCAATATTAGGAGAATCTCCGGACCGACACAATACGCCGCGAATGCCACGTAGGAGCGCGCTTTTTCGATACTCACATCACAAATCTGCTACAACTGCGTCACGGCGCCAAGGCCACTGCCGTAACAGTCCTATTATTGTGTCGGCACCGCCCGGAAGTCCCCCCTGCGATGCAACCGCGCGAACTCAACGTACCGTGACCAGGTACCGGCGATCCGTTCCGCCAGGATCGGGTCCACCGAACGGACCACTCGCGCCGGAACTCCCATCACCACCGAACCTGGCGGCACGATCATGCCTTCCGGTACCACCGCACCGGCGGCCACCACGCTTCCGGTGCCGATTCGAGCGTTGTTCAGGATGATGCTCCCCATCCCGATCAGGCAGAGATCCTCGACCACGCACGCATGCAAGATGGCCCGGTGACCCACCGCCACCCGACGCCCGATCCGACAGGGCGAACCTGGATCGGCGTGCACCACCGTGAGGTCCTGGATGTTGGTCTCGGCGCCGATCTCGATCGCCTCGCTGTCTCCGCGCACCACGCAGCCATACCAGACGCTCGCATCAGCGCCAAGGGTGACATTGCCAAGGACCGTGGCGTTGGGGGCGATGAAGGCCGTGGGATGAATGGACATTGGATGTGAGGGCTTGAGGACTTGGAGCTGAACCGATCGAAGCGGGGAAAATACACCGCCTCACGTCAACACGCCCTTACGCCTCAGCGAACCGGCGTAAAGGCCCAGCTCGTCCACCCCTCCACAGCGACACCATCCCGCATCGCCGGTGTCCAGGAGGTGTTGGCGGCGAATGCGCGCGCGAGGGCCTCGTACTGCAGGTCATTGGAAGGGCGGAGCCCCCGCACCTCCAGCGGGATGCCCGTCCACCGACACCCGAACCAGGAGCGTGCTCGGTGAAGGCATTCCCTTGATGTCCGGTGTCAGGGCCACGTTCCCCGCATCAATCGGCCGGGGCCGCACGTCATAGCAACTGTGGTCGGCATTGTAGGTCGGACCAGGCTTGTCACAGCCGGCCGGAATCACGCCCCGGGCCGCGAGACGGCGCTGGACCATTCCGCGCCGCGCCGTCGCAACGCCCTGCCGCACGAGCACCGGCTCCAGCTCGTACAGGTCACCGGCAACGATCTGCACCACCTCTTCATAGAAGTTGTGCAGCGGCGCCGAGACGCCAACGGTGTGACGCCCGACAGGCAGCCGGGTAACGGCCTCGTTCACCGGCTCCCCATCGATGAGCACGCTCGAACCAGCGGGCAGGCCGACGATCTTGAGCGCACCACTATCGGCCGCGGCAGCCGGGACCGTGGGAGCGGGTGAAGGAGCCGCGGCCACGGCAGAGTCGGCCGTGGCCACCGGCATCGCGCCACGCGCAGTGTCGACGGAGGCGCTGGCCGAATCGGGCACCTCGGCGACCGGAACCGGAAGCGCAGGTGCGTGAACCACGACTGTATCCACGCGACCTGTCGCCGGTGGCGGGGTGGCCGAGGCATCCTGCTGCTGCACATACCAGAATCCGGCGCCCGCGGCGCCCGCGGCCAGCACGAAGAGCAGCGGCCACGACGAGCCCCTCTTCAGCGGCTCGACGGGGGGCGCGCGCCGGGTACCGGAGCGGGGCGTGTGAAGCGTGCGGGCCGGGGGAATGGGTGTTGTCGGCCGGCCTGCCGTCGGCGACACCAGCGGGGCGGCCGGTGCCGCCGTCGCACTGATGAGCGACCCTGGTGCCGCGGTCGGCTGCCGCTGCAGCGAAGCAATCAGTTCGCCGCAATCCTGGGGCCGATCACCGGGGTCCTTCATCATCATGCGGCGGATCGTCTCGTACAGTTGACGATCGTCTGCGCTGGTCAGCGTGAGCTGCGGCAGTGGTTCCGTGATGTGCTTGTACCCGATCGCGAAGCTGTCCTCGCCATCGAACGGTACCTGCCCCGTGAGGCACTGGTAGGCCACGACGCCGAGGGAGTAGATGTCGCTGCGTCCATCGATGTTCTGCGCACGCGCCTGCTCGGGGCTCATGTAGTGCGGCGTGCCAATTGACATGCCGGTGCCGGTCAGCCGCCCGCCCGACATTGCCTTTGCGATGCCGAAATCGGTGAGCAGCACCTGGCCGAACTCGTCGAACATCACGTTGTCTGGCTTCATGTCGCGATGGACAATGCCCCGCTGGTGCGCATAGGCGAGGGCGCTGGCACAGTCCACCAGGAGACGGCGGATTTCCGGTGCCGTGAGCCGGCCGCGCTTCTCCAGCAACCCCGCCAGCGAGCCGCCGCGCAGGAACTTCATGACGAAGTAGATGACCCGCCCCGAGAGACCGACGCGGTAGATCGGGATGATGTTCGGGTGCTCGAGTTGCGCGGCGGTTCGCGCTTCGCGCTGGAAGCGCTCGACAAACTCGGCATCGAAGGCCAGTGCGAACGGCAGCACCTTCACCGCCACCTCGCGACCCAGCTCCCGTTCCAGCGCCTGATAGACCAGGGCCATCCCACCGCGGCCGAGCTCGTCCTGCACCTCGTATTCGGCCGCGAGGGCCTCGCTCACGATCTGCCGATCGGTTCGCTCGCCCGTGGCGCCGACCGCCTCGACCGGCGTGGTCGCCATGACGTCGAGGCCGCACGAGGGACAGAACTTCGGCTGGCCGGTGAACTCGGTACCACAACGGGAACAGAACATGGGCAGGATTCTACGCGGCGCGGTTGTGCGGGCTCACGGCGAACCGGACAGCGGCTTGGCCGGCGGACGCACCAGGATGCTGCGCTGCCGCTCGACGACGGTCCCCGCCGCATCGGTGACGCGCAGCGCGATGACGTAGTTCCCTGGCGCAAGGTTCGCCAGCGACACCGTCTTCCGGATGGGGCTCAATGGCCCACGCGCGAGCTCGTCACTCTTCACGGTCAGCGACCTCCCCTTCTTGCCGATTCGAACGAAGCCCGTCCCGCTCTTCCGCCGGGTGGCCACCAGTTCAATAGCAAGAGGCGCGCCCGCTGCCGCACCGTACACTTCGGCATACAACTCGAGGTCCTCCCCGGTGCGCCAGGCACCAAGGGGGTTAATCAAGACCTTTTCCCCCAATGAGTTAGACCATTGTGCGCTGCCGTTCTCCGTACCCAGGGCCAAGTCCGCTCAAGCGCCAGGCCCCCCGCGACCGGAGCTGCGACCACGCTGTCCAGGGCGATGACGGCACCGCGGTCCGCGCCCTGGTCGATCGCAAGGCGCCAGCTCACCTGACCGGCCGGAACCGGCATGGCTACGCGCCCCACGAGGAAGCCATCGTCGCTGACCCGCTGGCCAACACCGTAGGCCCTGGCGGAGTCGATCGAGGCGAGCACCCGGCCGCTCGCGTCGAGCGCGACGAGCCGGACGCGCAGGGTATAGGTGCCAGCGGGCGCGCCGGCGTCGGGGCGCAGCGTCGCTCCCCGCACGGCAAATGCCACCTGCAGCAACGGCTCGCCGTCAACCTCGCCAATGGCCACGCCGAGCGAATGCACCTCGAGCGCGCGAGCGGTAGGTGAGCGGGTAGCGATCGGTCGTCGTGCCCTCCTCGATCGACCGGATACCCATGGCGCGATCCTCGTTCACCAGCTGGCTGTAGTACAGGTCGCTGGCCGTGTGCATCCTGTCGTAAATGGGCGAGAAACTCGTGCGCGTGTTCAGCAGTTCCGAAAGGTTGTTGGAAGTGCAGGTGGTGTTGCCGATGCGCTGGATCCCTCCCGCGTCGGCAATGTCCATCAGGCTCTGCACCAGCCGATAGTCGTTCACATCGTCACGCGCCACGAAATGGAAGATCAGGTCGCCTTCCGGCCGGCGGTACACCCAGCTGAGGTTGTAGCAGGATCCGACGCCCATGTAGACCGCCGAGTCGCTCGGTGCGCCGTGACGGACGTAGATCACGCCTCGATCATCGAACTCGAGGCTGCCTGACCGATACCGTTCGTCGGTGTCATAGCGACGCTTGGTGAGGGCCAGGCGGTAGTTCAGCCGGGCAACCCGCAATCGCTGATAGTGCTGGCGAACCCGCTCACCATTCTCCCGCAGGTCCTGCCGGTCGCGCTGGGTCCAGAATTCTCGCAGCACCTGCGCCCGGGCCGGGCCACTCGCCGCATCCAGCGCATCCAGCTCGGCCGCCGTGGCGATGGGCGCCAGGTCGTCGCGGTAACCGCTGACTGCCACCGGATCATCCAGCGATGCGCCCGCGTAGTACGGCACCTGTCCCGACAGCGAGTCGAGCACGAACAGGGTGCGTGCCTCCTCGAGCAGCGCGAGCGGGATGTCGCCACCGGCCGCGGCGTAGCTGTGGAACGCCGCGAGCGCCGAGTCGGGTGAGCCGACGAGGCGCTCGATGCGTCCACGGGCCAGCAGCACCGCAGGCAGCGACTCGGCGGGCGAGCCTGCGGCGAGGCGGTGGGCGGCCAGGGCCTCCGCGAGGCTGGCATTGTATCGCTGGGCAAGCGCCACGCGTGAGAGTTCGATCAGGGCGGGAGCGAATCCTGGCTCAACCTCGAGCGCGTGCTGCAGTGCCGCTGCCGCGCGGCTCAGCTTGTCCCGTCTCAGCAGGGCCTGCACGCCAGCAACTGCCCCGAGCGGCGAGTCGCCGATGTCCTCCTCGGTCAGCGCCAGGCCATACCACGGGTAGGCCCACGTCGGCTCGAGCTCGATGGCCCACTCGAACTCGCCGGCTGCGTCCTCGTAGTGGCTGCGGCCCCCGAGTTCCCCGATGCGCAGCGCCAGGAATCCAAGCTCGAGGTGCAGTAGCGCGCTGTCTCGCTGGACCTTGGCCGTGGCAATCTTTTCCTGCTCGAGGCGGAGCAGCACCATCGTGTCGCTCTCGGCGGCCAGCGCGGTGCGCCACGCCTCCAGGCGCTCGGCGCCGGCAGGTGCCGAGGCCTGCCCCAGCAGCGGCACACCGAGGCCCAGGGAAATGGCGAGCACGACGCCGATTGCCGAAACACGCATGCCGTAGCCGCTAGTTGACCACGCGGAACGAGCGGCGGCGCACGTCCTTCATGCCGTTCGCCGCAGTGACCACAATCTCGAGCGTGTAGTTGCCCGGCTTGAGTTTCTCCAGGCTGACGCTGCGCTGCGCCGTCCAGACCCCACGCGGCGCCTGCTCCTCGAACTTCAGCGTGATCTTGGCCGACCCCGCTGCCGTGAGACCGGTCATGTAGCTCGCACCCGCGCCACTGCCCTTCCGCACCACGAGCGTGGTCGTATGCGTCTCGTAGGGGTCGGCCCCGACAATCTCGTAGTACAACTCAAGTGTTTCACTCCGGCGGAATGTCCCCAGCGGATTGAGGTACACCGTGTCCGCAGGCGTCGGGCGCCAGGTGAGGTGATGGTTGCGATTGCCGATCACCAGGTCGCTCAAGGTGAGCCGCGCCGACTGCGGGGGCGGCGCCACCACCACTTGAAGCGGGAACACGTGCCCGACGCTGTCTCCCTCGGCAAGCATGATGCGATAGTCGAGCACGCCCGCCGCCTTGGCGGGCACCGTCACCAGTCCCACCACGTACTCGTCGTCCGGGACCGGCTGTGCCGCGACGAACCGACGCGTCGTGTCGATGCTCGCGACGATCCGGCCGTTCAGGTCGGCTGCAGCGAAGCGCAACCGGACCGTGTAGAGCAGGCCCTGTGGCACTTTTCGCGGCACGAGGCTCTTGCCCCGGACGGCGCACCCGATGTGGAGGAGCGGCTCGTCGCCCTGCGAGCCGACGGCCAGTACCTGGCACGCGCCCTCGAGGTCGTCTGGAAAGTGTCGCTCGTGGGAGTCGCTCGTCACCCCGCGTGCAAGGTTGTATTGACCGAGCTGACGTTCCTGGGCGACGGCGCGCTGGAAGCCGGTCCCGGATGCGTTGAGTATCCGCTGGTAGATCGGGGCGAAGTCCTGCCTCGACAGGAGGAGGTCCTTGGCCATCGGGTCGTTCTGGAGTTCGTATGCCCCTGCCTGCAGTTCCAGCGCATGCCGGTAACCCAGAACATCAAGGAGGCTTTCGACGAGACGGAAGTCCTGGACGTCCTCACGGGCCACGAAATGGAAGTACATGTCCCCGTCGGTCCGGACATAGAACCAGGAGACGTTCGGTTCCACGCGGTCATCGATACGCTGGCCTGAGCCGCTGAACGACACGCGGGACGTCGGCTCACCATGCCGCACGTAGATGATGCCACGGTCGTCGAAGTCCTTGCTGCCGGACTTGTAGCGCTCCGCGATGTCGTAGTGTCGCGAGACGGTCACGAGTGCGAAATTGCGCCGCGCATAGAACCAGCGGCGATAGTGCTCGACCAGGCGGTCACCTGAGACCCCCATGCTCAGGTCGTCGCGCGGGCCCCAGAACTGCCGCAGCCATGCCGCCCGGTACGCCCCATGCCTGTTGTCGTAGTCCGCCAGCATCGTATCTGCCGCAATGGGGAACAGGTCGTTGCGGATGATGGCGACCACCGCGGAATCGTCACTCGCCGCAGCGGCGTAGTAGCCGGAATCGGCCGCGCGGACTCCGAGCCAGAGCTGGGTGCGCGAGAGCTCCAGTTCGCCGATCGGCCTGGGCCCATCACCCTGCAGATAGCGGAAGAAGGCGGCCACCGCCGAGTCCGGGCTTCCCACCTCACGCTCCACCCGGCCCCGCGCCAGCAGGACCTCGGGATTCTTCCCTGCGGAGGTACCGGCCGATGCGCGCAGCGCCGCGAGCGCAACATCGAGCTTGATGTTGACCCGTTGCTTGAGGGCGGTGTTCGACAACTCCACCAGGCCGCGAACGAACGAGGGATCGACCTCCGCGGTCTTCGCAAATGCTGCTGCGGAGCGCGCCAGGGCGTCCTTGCCGAACATGGTCTTGAGGCCCGCGACGACCGTGACGCGAGAATCCCCGATCCCGTACTCGGCGAGCCCCATGCCGTACCAGGCGTAGGGCCAGTTCGGCTCCAGGTCGATCGCCCACTGGAACTCGGACGCCGCGTCATCGTAGTGCCCCGAGCCACCCAGGTCCCCGAGACGCAGCGCGAGGAACCCGAGCCGCAAGTGCCGCATCGCATCGTTGCGATCGGCCTTGGCCGCGGCAATGAACTGATCCTCGAGCCCCTCCAGGCCGACGGAGTCGACCGTCCCGGACACGGAGTCGCGGAAGGCCTCGAGGCTGGCCCGCTGCTCAGCGTCCTGTGCGGAAAGCGGTGCGACGAATGACCCCAGAAGCAGCACCGGCGCGAGCACGCAGCGCAGCCACACACGAGGGGAGATTGTGGTGGCTACGAAAGCGACGGGCGGGAGCGAACGTGGCAGGCGCATTCAGGTTCAGGGACGTTCAAGGCGGTGCTGGATTCACATCTCGTGACGGGCGTACTCGAGCAGCCAGGACCGCAACCCGTCGATGACGCCCTGGGCGTACCGACGCTGTCCCTCACTGGAACGGAGTGCCGCCTCCTGTTCGGGCACGATCATGTACAGGCCCTCGGTCAGGATGGACGGTTGCCAGGTCGGGCGCACCAGCGCCAGGTCGCCCCGGCCCACGCCCAGGTCGCGCAGGCCGAGATTCTGCACCAGGCCGCGCTGGACGGCGCGCGCGAGGGGCAGGCTGGGGCCGTGGTTATAGAACACTGACGTTCCGTTGTTGGTGAAGGGATTCACCCCGTCGGGAAGGGCGTTGTTGTGAATGGACACCAGCACGTCTGCGTCGGCCGCCTCGGCGAGCGCAACGCGGGGTCCGAGGTCGAGTGGAACGTCACTGGTGCGGGTCATGATCACCGTGGCACCGGCGGCCTCGAGCATCTTCCGTAGCTCCAGGGCGATCGCAAGATTCGCCTCGGCCTCGCGGAGTCCCGTGGGGCCCGTCGCGCCGCCAGGCGGATGGCCCGGATCCACGGCGATGCGCCGACCCTTGAGGGGAGAGCCGCGATCGATCAGCGGTGGACGACGTATCTCGAGCAGGAGGTCCGTGCCGTCCCAGCGCGTGCGGTATCCGTAGAGCGCTCGCGCAAGGTCGACATCGATGCGCACGATGTCACCGTCCTGGCGCCACGCAATGCGCTGGATCAGGGTGTCAGGCGGCGCATATCGCGTCCAGTCGATATCTGCCACGGCACCATAGAGGTCGACCGACACGGTGCGCTCGGTCTCCGTGACCTGGAACGGCACTCGCACGCCAACCGGTATCCGCACGGTCGTCCCATTTGTGGCGACGCTGGCCGTGAGGGACCCGACGCGCCCCACGGGAGGCCAGGTGCCAGCGGGGAGGCCCTGCACATCGGCGAGGGACACCCAGGCATGTGTCCCGGTCGACAGTTGCAGGCGCACGTCGCTGTTCTGGCGTCGATCGGCGATACTCCGTGTCCCAGTGGGGAAGAACCAGTGGTATGTGGCCCCGGGGGCCGCGCGGCCGACCGTGATGCTGTCGGAGCCACCGGCGTGGGTGGGGTCATCATCGAGGCGAACCACTTGGGGCGTAGAGTCTATCAGCGCCACACGAAGTGGCCATACCGCCTCGAGCGATTGCGTCGGCCACACAAGGCGAACGCGGGCCCAGGCACCCGGTGCGGCGGACGGAGCGGCGACGCCCAGCATGGGTCCCAGCGAATCACCGAACGCCCGGCCACGAATGATCCCGACGTAGCGACTCGACCTCGTGCTCACGCGCAGGTTACTGGTGTCCCGGTCGAAGGCCCGAATGCTGACCGGCACGTCGTCACCACCGCGCTCCTCCGTCAACGGCACGGTGGAACCGTCGGCCAGCACGAGCGTCGCCTGCGCTCCCGGTGCACCGCGCACCTGTAGCCGAAGGTCTTCCGATGCCGGAACCCAGGCCACGCCGGTCGGGACAAACGAGGTCAGGTCGATGTACGGCTGCCCGGCACTCTCCGGACGCCAGGCGAGCGCGCGGCGTACCTTCAGGTCGAGCACAGCGGAGTCGCGTGGCGAGCGCGCCTCGAGACGAAACGTGACGGTGTCCGAGCCGGCACCAGCGGGCGGCAAGGCAGCAGGCAATGGAATCGGAACCCAGGCAAGCCAGGCGCCATTGGGCCAGACCTTTACCGGCCGCCCGTTTATGCTGAAGGTGGCGTCGCCCGTTCCCACGCTGCCGAGCAGGAAGGTGGAATCGCGCGCCTCGATGGTGCCACCTTCCGCAGGATACTGCACCACAATGCGGGTTGGACCGGTGACAGGCGCGATTGGTAGCGATGCAACAGAGCTGCTCGCTGTTCCCGCGCCAGGCACGGGGACTGTGCCGGGTGGCTTCGGTGCGCAGGCTGTGGCGAGGAGAAGGATGCCGAGCGGAGCCGGACGACGGCGGATCATCGGCGCAAGGTAGTTGTGCAATTACAGTTACGCCATTGTTCCACGTTGACGCATGCGTCCGGGATTCCTAGATTCTGCCAACCTTTTCACCGCCGGAAACGGACCTGCCAGATTGCTGCCTGACTTACTGTGCATTGGCGGCGACCTGCGGTCCGCCCTGACCCCGTGAGGGACGACATGTCGAAGGACATCCGGGTCAGCGTTTTCGGCCGCACCGACCTCGGCCGCACGCGGGACCACAACGAGGACACGTTCCTCGTCGCCGACCTCAATGCGCCGCAGGTCCTGCCTTCCCTTACCGTCGTCGAGCACGTAATCGGTCCGCGTGGCTCCCTGTTCATGGTTGCCGATGGCATGGGCGGGGCTGCGGCGGGCGAGATCGCCAGTTCCATGGCGGCGCAGCAGATCTTCGACCACCTCGCGAAAGTCTGGAGTCACGACCCGGACAACAGCCCGGAGCAGTTCGCGCTCCGCATGCGCGAAGCGGTGGAGTACGCCAATACCCAGATCCACAGCTATGCGACGGAGCACCCCGAGGTGCGCGGGATGGGTACCACGCTCACCGCGGCCGGTGTGCACGAGGGCCAGTTGTACCTCGCGCAGGTGGGAGACAGCCGCGCCTACCTGATCCGTAATGGCAGCGCATTCCAGCTCACCAAGGATCAATCGTTCACCCAGCGCCTCGTGGATGCCGGCGAGCTGACTGAGGAAGAAGCGGAGACCAATGCGCGCCGCAACATCATCCTCCAGGCCCTTGGCCCGGATCCACGCGTCAAGGTGGTGCTCTCGATCCAGAGACTGAATCGCGGCGACGTGCTGGTAGTTTGCTCGGATGGCCTGACCGGGCTGGTGCGAAAGGCCGAAATTGCAGCGGTCGTGGCCGGCGAGAACGACCTGGCCATCGTGTGCGAGACGCTGATTTCGATGGCGAACGAGCGCGGCGGCCCCGACAACATCACGGTGGTTGCCGCGCGCTTTTTCGGGGAGGGACTTCCCGAGCCGAGCAGTACCGAGGAAGAGCCGCAGCACACCGTGCTGCGGCTTCCTGGCGCATCGTCGTCTTCCGACGACAGCCTCACGCCACGACCGCAGCCGGCACCGGCGATCCCACCGGCTCCTCCCGCCCCCGCGGTCCGCGAGGCGACCGAGGTCGCGGCGGCGGGAAACCGCGCGGCCGTATACGGCATCGCGGTCCTGGTGCTGCTGGCGGCCCTGTGGTTCCTCCTGCGCTGACGCGATCCCTTCCGGCATGAAGGCCATGTTCACGTACCTCACGGGCGGGCGCGCAGGCCAGGCGGTCGTCGTCGAGAAGAGCTACGCCATGCTTGGGCGCGCGCCCCAGGCAGACGTGCGTTTCGGGCCCGATCACGACCTGCCGGTGTCGGGACGCCACGCCGCCGTGATCTTCCGCGATGGAGACTGGATCCTCCGCGACCTGGCCAGCACCAACGGCACCTTCGTGAACGGCGTGCGCATCACGGGAGAGCACCAGCTCGGCGATCAGGACCTCATCCGCCTCGGGGACGGCGGGCCGATGCTGCGATTCGGCGTGATGCAGGACACCTGGCGCCCTTCTGCGGGACCTGCGGCAACACCGGCGCCGCCCAGTGACGGAACCTGAGGTCGAGCCGGTCACCACCGCCGTGCCGAAGACACCGCTCAGCACTGCCAGTGCCACCGAGCCCGACAAGCGCTTCGTCGCCACGGTGACGGCGACTCGCCAGCGCGCGCCCTGGATGGTGGCGCTTGCTCGTCCTTGCCGTGCTGGGATCGCTTGGTGGGCTGGCGATGTGGCGCGCGAGCGCAAGCAAGGGCGCCGTAGACGAGCGTGCAGTCCTTCTGGCCCAGGCAGACAGCCTTTTCGCCGACCCTCGAGGCGATCGGCCACCGCGACGCGCGCATCAGTGGCGCACTCGACGGCGCCAAGGCCGAGACGGCGCGACTGCGCTCGCGCATCCGTCGTGCACCGCGTGATCGCCAGGTCCTTGCCCCGCTTCGTGACAGCCTCGAACGCCTCACCTCGAGCTTCGAGCGCCTCGCCGCCGCTGCCGCACTCGATGCCCAGCAGATCGCCCGCGCAAATGAGGCCTCGCTGGCGGTCGTCGAGGCGACGTACGAGGACGGCAGTCACCGCATGGCTGCGGCCTTCGCCGCGCGCCGCGCCGTGGGCGGGCTCGTCTTCGTTACGGTGCAGGACATCATGCACGACAGCGCCGGACACCCGCCAACCGCGCTCACGCTGCAGGCGCCCGGCACGACGAATCCGCTCCGGACCCGTATGCTCGCGGCACACAGTGCACTCAACGTCGCCATCCTCGAGGTGCCGAAGGGCAGCGGCACGGGCACGCCCCCGACACTCGCCACCAGTGTGGGCAGTGGATTGGTCGGGCAAGCCGCCGTGCTGGTGGGCTACCCTGGCACGCGCCTGGATGCAGGGGCTGCGCCCTCGCAGGCGACAGCCCTCGCGGCCGTGACAATTGCAACGGACAAGCTGCTGCAGCTCGAGCCGCTCGGCAGCACGCTGGCCCCGGGCAGCCCGGTGTTTGACCGGTCCGGTTCGGTGATCGGCATGCTGTTGGCAACCGCTACCAGTGAGCACCTCCTGGATGCCGTCCCGGCGCCCGCGATCACGGCGTTCCTCAGTGGGAGTACCGGTGATCGCTGAGCGTCGCGCCGCAGCACCCTTCGCCTGGATTGCGGCCCTCGCCTTCGCCTCAGGGTTTCCGTTCGGTCTCATCAATGAGGCACTGCCCGTCTACCTCCGGAGCGGCGGTGCCACGCTCGTGGACGTCGGACTCGTCGCCGCGGCAACCTTTCCCTGGACATTCAAGTTTCTCTGGGCTCCCGTCCTTGATCGCACCGGCACGCGGAAGCAGTGGATTGCCGGGTGCCTGGTCCTGCTGGTGCTCGTCATTCCGCTCATCGCGCGGGTAGACGCCTCGCAGCACGCGCAGGTCTTCTTCGGGCTCATCGTGCTCGCGGTAACCCTGTCGGCCACCCAGGATGTTGCGATCGACGCCTTCACCATCCAGGCGACGCCGCGCGAGCAGCTCGGGCTGGCCAACTCGGTGCGTATCGGCGCCTACCGGACGGCGATGCTCGTCTCGGGCGGCGCGATCATCTGGCTGGCGGGGCGGAAGGGCTGGCCCGCCGCGTTCACGGCGGCGACCGTCATCACGGCCGTGCTTGCGGTCGCGGCGCTCCTCATGCCGAACACCGGCCAGGTGCGACCGCCGCCGGGCCAGTCACTCTGGCTGCCACTGCGCTCGCTGCTGACACGGCCGGGAATCAGGCTGGGTGGTGGCATTCGCCCTGCTGTTCAAGCTTGGCGATGCGGCGATGGACCCGATGACGCGGCCGTTCTGGGTAGATCGTGGATTTACGCTGGAAGAGATCGGCGTGGTGCTGACCACCGGCAGGATGGTGGCGACGGTGAGCGGCGCCGTCCTGGGGGGCTACCTGACCACGCGATGGGGAATGCGCACGGCGCTCTGGTCCCTCGGGGCACTGCAGGCCGTCTCCAACCTCGGGTACTGGGCGGCGGCGGCGCTCCCGCCGTCCAAGGGGCTGATGATCGCCGCCGCGCTGTTCGAGAATTTCTCCGGGGGCATGGGTACTGCGGCATTCGTGGCGTACCTGATGTCAGTGTGCGAGCCGCGCTTCGCGGCCTCGCAGTACGCGCTGCTCTCGGCGCTCCTGGCCTTCACCCGCGCGTTGATCGGGCCGATCGCCGGATCGCTGACTGAGCGCGTCGGCTATGCCACCTTCTTCCTGCTCACCTTCGTGCTGGCACTGCCCGGCTTCGCGCTCCTGCCATTCCTCTCTCGCGCGGCGCCGCCACCGGACGACGTCATCGCGACCGCTCACTGAGCCAGCGTCCGACGGCCGCCTGCATCAGCCGCTGGCGGTGCCAGGCAATCACCACGGCGCCATCACCGGGAATCTCGCCCACCAGGCGCGGATGACCGAAGAGCACCACGAGGTCGCTCCCCGGCACCAACTCTCCCAGGGCCGCGCGTGAGGCCTCGCTGAACCCCGCGCGACCCTTCCAGGCGCGTGGCTCCGCAAAGGCCAGCACGACTCGGCTTCCTCCATCTCCCCGACGCACTCCCAGCGCATCGAGTGTCGCAGCCACCGTGTCGCTGGGGACGGGAGCGTAGGGCCCACCCAGGTCGTCGTCCACCGTGACCAGTTCGATCGGCGTGCGCAGCTGGGACAGGCGCGCGCGTGTGACCCCCGCAGCAACGAGCGCATCGGCGAGTGCCGGCGCCCCGTCGAACGGCGCGCGCGACAGCGGCGCCGGATGCATCGCCTGCGCGCTGCAGTGCCCGCTCGTACCGGCGCAGCGCCTCGTCCACTCGCCCGGGCACAATGCGCCCCGACCCCAGCGCCGACTCCAGTGCCACTGCCACTGCCCCGGTGTCGTTCGGGTAAAGCAGGATGTCCACCCCGGCCGCCAGCGCGGCGACCGCCGCATCTGCTTCCGAGCGACCGGCCAGCGCCGCTTCCATGATCAGTGCATCGCTGACCACGAGCCCGTCGAAGCCGCCCGCCCGAAGGTTGCCGATGATCTCGCTGGACAGTGTCGCCGGCAGGCCGGATGGATCGAGCGCGGGATAGCTCACATGTGCGGTCATGAGCGATGCCACGCCGGCGTCCATCGCAGCGCGGAAGGGGACCTGGTCCACTTCCAGCTGTTCCCGCGTCGCGGACACCACCGGCAGCGTGATGTGTGAGTCGGCTGTGGTGCGGGCGTGACCGGGATAGTGCTTCGCGCACGCGAGTGCGCCAGCCGCCTGGCAACCCTCGATCCACGCGGCGACATGGCGTGCTGCGAGTGCCGGATCGGCGGCAAAGGCACGGGTCTGGATGATCGGGTTGTCCGGCAGGAGGTCGAGGTCCGCAACCGGTGCGAAGACCCAGTTGATGCCCACACTGCGGGCCTCGTGCGCGGTGACCGCGCCGGCCCACCGGGTCACGTCGAGGCGGTCGAGTGCCGTGAGCGCGCGTGGCGGGGGAAACTGCGTCAGTCCGTCGAATTGCTGGCCGGCACCGCGCTCCAGGTCAGCCGCGAGGAGGAGGGGCCTCCCGGCCTCTCGCTCGAGCCGTGAGGTCAGGGCGCGTACCGCTTCGGCCGGCCCGCCGAAGATGATAAACCCCCCGACACCCAGCGCGAGCGCCTGTCGGATTGAATCCCACTCGTGATCGAATCCACTGTCATCCCGCCAGCGGATGGCGGGAAAGATGAGCCGCGAAACCGTCATCCTGGCGTGATGCTCCCGAGCACGCGAGCGCCGCGGGCGCCGGTACACGAAGGAAGGCTTGCAGGCTGCCCGTGCAGCGTGAGGTAGCCGAGGAGGGCGAAGGCCACCGCCTCCTTGGCGTCGCCGCTGAAGAAGAGGTCATCAAAGCGGCGGAGCCGGCGGCCCTGTGTCGCCAGCGCCTGTGCGAGCGATTCGAAGAGCACCGGATGCCGCGCCCCGCCGCCGGATACGACGACCTCGGGTGCCCCGGGCACCCAGTCATGGATCGCGCGCGCGATCGACCGCGCCGTAAGGGCCACCGCCGTAGCCACGCCATCGGCGCCGGGCACACGGCGATGGATCTCGCGGGCCATGGCGTCACCGAAATGCTCGCGGCCCGTGCTGCGCGGTGGCGCCTGGCTGAAGAATTCATCGGCGAGGAGGCGCGTCACCTCGGCCTCGTTCACCGTGCCGCGAGCCGCCAGGGCGCCGTCTCGGTCATAGGGCAGCGACGGGTCGACAAGGCGGGCCAGCGCGTCCACCAGCACCACTCCCGGTCCGGTGTCGAAGGCCATGGCGCCATCGTCGATCGCGCGGCGAGCGACGAAGGTGACATTCGCCATGCCGCCGATGTTGAGCAGCACGCGCGGTCCGTCGGTGGCACCGAACAGCAGGACGTCAGCTGCCGGGACGAGCGGCGCTCCCTGCCCTCCCGCCGCCACGTCCCGCGAGCGGAAGTTGCTGACAACGGGCCGGCCGAATCGCTCGGCGAGCACCGCGGGTTCACCCAGTTGCCAGCTCACGAGCGGCGGCTCGTGCCACACCGTCTGGCCGTGCATGGCGATGAAATCGACGGCAGATGCGGGCGCATGCGCGGCGGCCAGTACCTGCTCCACCGCGTCGGCGGCCCACTCCCCGATAGCCGCATGCAGCCGCGCAAGCTCGGCGGCGTTCGCCCCATCCAGGCCCCGCTGGATCGACGCGCGCTCGCCAGCGCTGTAGGAGCGGGTAACGAAAGAAATGAGCTCAGCGTGCGTTGGTCCGTGGAAGCGCACCAGCGCCGCGTCCATGCCGTCGAGCGACGTGCCCGACATGAGACCGATCCCGATTGCCGGGCGCTCAGTCATGAAGGCACCGGCGGTGGATCGCCGACGATGGCCCGGAGCCTGCCCGAGTGCATCGCCAGCAATGCCTCGGCCTCCTCACGATCCACCCCGCGGCGTGCCATCACGATCGCCAGCTTCACCCGACCCTCGGCGCGCTCGAGCACCTGCGCGGCGGCATCTCGTGCCAGTCCCGTTGTTTCCATCACGATGCGGTGGCTCCTGTCTTCAAGCTTTGCGTTCGAGGCGCGCAGGTCGACCATGAGGTTGCCATAGGTCTTGCCAAGCCGGATCATCGCACCGGTGGTGATCGTATTGAGCACCAGCTTCGTGGCGGTGCCCGCCTTCATCCGGGTGGAGCCGGTAATCACCTCCGGCCCCACCAGTACGACGATGCAGACGTCGCATGTGCTTCGGAGCAGGGCCGGCGGTTCGGCGCAGGCGACAAGACCGGTGCGCGCCCCGAGCGCCTGGGCCCGCCCCAGGGCGGCGCGCACGTAGGGCGTCGTGGCGCTGGCAGCGATCCCGATGACCACGTCGTGCTCGCGAACGTGGTGGTCGTCCATCGCCGCAATGCCGGCGTTGACGTCATCCTCCGCGCCCTCCACCGCCTTGACCAGCGCGCTGGCGCCGCCCGCTATGATCCCGACTACCATCTCCGGTGGCGTCCCGAACGTCGGGGGACATTCTGCCGCATCGAGCACACCAAGGCGCCCGCTGGTCCCGGCGCCAACATACAGGAGCCGGCCGCCGGTCCGGAACGCGACCTCCACCAGGTCAATCGCCTGCGACACCGCCTCCCGGGCGAGCGACACGGCGCCCGACACCCCGGCATCCTCGCGCGCGATCAGGTCCACGAGCTCGATCGATGACGCCACGTCAATGTCGCGCGTATTCGGGTTGCGACGCTCGGTGAGGCGGGGATCGATGAAGTGCTCGGACATGGGCTGGGGGTACGGGTGGGCAGAAGGCTCCGTGCGGCTAAATTAGACCCCGCCCGATGCCGCGGGCAACCATGGGTCCCTTCACATCATCGGTAGAGCCCCCGTGACTCGACTGCGCACCATCGCCCTGTCGCTCGTCCTCGCCGGATGTACGCCCCCGGCGCCGACCGCCCCCCCACCTCGCTCCGAGGCGAGCACCAGCGGGGCGCGGGCAACGTCGGTCCCCGCCGTAACGTTCCCGGATTCATGGAAGTACCCAGCTGCCACTCGCTCGGAACGCGGCCCCCACGCCATGGTGACGTCGGGGAATGACATCGCGAGCGTCGCTGGCCGGGAGGTATTGCGGCGAGGCGGCAATGCAGTGGATGCAGCAGTGGCGGTCGGGTTCGCCATGGCAGTGGTGGACCCGGAAGCCGGCAACCTGGGCGGAGGCGGATTCATGCTGATCCGCCTGGCGAATGGTTCGGTCTACTTCCTCGACTACAGGGAACAGGCTCCGCTCGGCTCGACCCGTGACATGTACCTCGACGCCGACGGCAAGGCTACAGACAAGAGTCAGGTCGGCTACCTGGCACCGGCAACGCCCGGGACCGTCATGGGCCTGGTCGAGGCGCAGCGGCGATTTGGAAAACTGTCGTTTGCGGATGTGGTGAACCCCGCCATCGTCCTGGCGCGAAACGGGTTCGTGCTCGACTCGATCCGCAGCGCGCGCATCCGCAATGACAGCACCAAGCTCGCCAGGTTCCCGGCCTCGGCGGCGATCTACCTCCCCGGTGGCCGGGTGCCAGCCCAGGGGACCGTGCTGGTGCAGCCGGACCTCGCGCGCACCCTCGAGGCGATCCGCGATCATGGCGCCGATGGCTTCTACCGGGGCTGGGTCGCAGACTCGCTCGTGGCCGACATGGCGCGCAACGGAGGGCTGATCCGCCAGGCCGACCTTGACGCCTACAAGGTGCACTGGCGTGAGCCGATCACGCTGCGCTACCGGGGACACACCATCTACGCTGCCCCGCCGCCGTCCTCGAGCGGACTGGCAATGGGCATCGCGCTCAACCTCTTCAGCACCTGGCCTGCCCTGCCGCCCTTCGGGTCCGCTGCCCTGCTGCAGATCGAGATCGAGGCGATGCGCCGTGCCTTTGTCCTGAGGAATTCTGCCATCGGCGATCCGGACTTCGTGACGGTACCGCAGGAGTGGCTCCTTTCCACCGCACTCGCCGATTCACTCCGGCGCACCATCAAGCCCGGCCAGGCTACACCGACGATCGAGGGACAGGCCGGTGCCGGCACCGGCTCCACCACGCACATCTCGATCGTCGACGTCGACGGGAACGCGGTCGCCAATACCTACACGCTCAACGACCTCTACGGATGCGGGGTGACTGTTCCGGGCACCGGCGTCTTGCTGAATGACATCATGGATGATTTCACTGTCGCTCCGGGCCGGCCCAACAGCTGGGGATTGATCCAGGGCGACGTGAACGCCATCGCACCTCTCAAGCGGCCCCTTTCCAGCATGTCGCCGACAATCGTTCTCGGGCCGGACAGCACGCTGCGGCTCGTGGTGGGCTCGCGCGGCGGCGCCACCATCATTACGCAGGTGCTGCAAGTGGTGAGCAACGTGATCGACCACGACATGAGCCTGCGAAACGCGGTGGCCGCACCGCGGATTCATCATCAGGCGCTGCCGGACGCCGTGCGCGTCGACCGCGGGGGCTTTGCACCCGAGGTACTCGACTCGCTACGTGCCATGGGCTATGAAATCAGGGAATCGCAGCCGGGAGGGGACGTCGAGGCGGTCGCGCCGATCGAAGGGGGATGGATCGGCGTGAGCGATCCAAGATCGGGGGGAGGGACGGCGGGGTACTGATCCTCCTCCCGCGCTGGTCAGCGAGTGAACAACTCGCTGACCGTGATCGTGATCGGCGTACCTGGCGCCACGAAGATGTCGTTGTCCTTGGTCTGCGTCATGCGCTGAGCGCCGACAGCACCTCCAACCACGCCGCCGATCACGGCACCAGTGCCCTTCCCGATCAGGCCGCCCACGAGCGCACCGGCGCCCGCGCCGCCAGCCACCTTCGCCGCGTCACCCAACGAACTGCCGCGATGCTTGTAGGTAAACGCTGGCGTGCTCACCGAGCCCACGAGTGGATACTTGGCGCCGTCAATCAGCACATTCTGCGTGGACATCCGGAGCGTGCCCTTGTCGTTCTTGTTCTCCGACCACTTGATCGCCTCGATCTTCAGCGTCACGATCGAACCGGCCGGGATGACAGTGTTCCCCGCCGCATCCTTGACGGCGCTGATGACTCGCACCTTCACGCGATGGCCGGCACTGTCGAACTTGGACGAGATCGAGTCGACATTGGTCGTCTCGATGCGTGGTACCCTCGGCCAGCTCACGCCTGGGTGCTGGCGCTGCGACCGCCGGCGCCGGGGACGCCGCCCCGGTCGCTGCGCGCGGACTGGCCTCGGCTTCGGCTTGGCCGCCGGCGGCGGCGCGTCCCGGTAGACTACGACCGTCTCGGGAGCGGCCGCGGACGGCATTGCCGCCGCGCTGTCCCCGGGTCGCGCGGCACATCGGAGAGCGCCGCCGTCGTGTCGACCGGCGCGAGCTGGAGGTCGCGCGCCGGCGGTGTCGGCGACGGCTACGGCCTTCTGTTCGCCCCTGCCACAGGCCAGGAGCAGGATCGTTGCCGCTGCCGCCACGAAATGATGCTGTCTCACGTTTCTCTCCCCATGGTACTTGCTGCCGGCATTGAGTTCCCTGACATTCTACATCGACATGCGTGAGCTACGAAGCCTCCTGCCCTACATGCGGCGCTACCGCAGCACCTACCTCTTCGGGCTGCTGTTCGTCGTGCTTTCGAACATCCTCACGACGCTGGGTCCGCGCTTCCTCGAGCGCGCCATCGATGAGCTGACCCGGTCGGCCCCCCTGCGGGCGGTGGCCTGGAGCGTGTCGCTCATGGTCATCGTCGCCGTGGTGGGCGGCGCCGCGCGCTATGGCATGCGCGAATGCCTCAACAGCGGCAGCCGGCGGGTCGAAACCGACATGCGGGACGACCTGTTCGCCCACCTGCTCCGGCAGGACGCCGGCTTCTATGACCGCCACCCGACCGGCGACGTCATGGCGCGCGCCACGAACGACCTGACGTCGCTCCGCATGGTCGCTGGTCCGGCCCTGATGTACCTGGTGGACACCACCATGCGGGCCATGCTGGTCATACCCGCGATGGCGCACATCAGCGCGCGCCTGACCCTCCTGGCCCTGCTGCCGATGCTCGGCCTCCCGCTGGTCATGATCTTCCTCGGCCGCATGATCCACAACCGGTCGCTCGCGATCCAGACGTTCTTCGGCGTCATCACGTCACACGTGCACGAGCACATTTCCGGGGTGCGCGTGGTGCGCGCGTACCGGCAGGAGCGCGCGGAGACGACGGCATTCGCGAGGCTCAACGACGAATACCTCGACCGGAACCTCTCACTGGCCTACGCGCAGGGCGCCTTCCACCCGCTCCTGGCACTGCTGGGCGGGCTCGGCACCGTAGTGGTGCTGTTGCTGGGTGGCCAGCTGGTCATCGACGGCACCGTCACGGCTGGCGCCTTCGTCGCGTTCGGCGTGTACCTCGCGATGCTCGTGTGGCCCCTGATTGCGCTTGGCTGGGCCGTAAACCTGGTGCAACGCGCCACCGCGGCCATGCAGCGCATCGGTGAGATCATGCGCGAGAAGCCGCTGATTACCTCGGCGAAGAACCCCACTGCACTTCCGTCGACACCGGGCGCGCGAAGCGTCACCTTCGAGCAGGTGTGGTTCCGCTATCCGGCAGCGCAGGATCGTGGCTGGGCGCTGTCCGACGTCTCCTTCCACGTCGCAGCGGGGCAGTCCCTCGCCATCGTGGGTGCAACTGGTGCTGGCAAGTCCACGGTCGCCGAACTCCTGTCACGGGCCTATGACCCCGCGCGGGGTCGTGTCCTCATTGACGGCGTTCCTCTCGACGAATTGGTGCTGCCCGAGCTGCGGCGCGCACTCGGCATCGTGCCGCAGGAGACATTCCTGTTCAGCGACACGCTGCGCCACAACGTGCTGCTGGGCGCACCCGATGACGGTCGGCTCGAGCGCGTGGGGGAGGTGTCGCAGCTCTCGGCCGCCATCCCCGAGCTGCCGCGAGGCTACGACACGATGCTGGGTGAACGGGGCATCAACCTCTCCGGCGGCCAGAAGCAGAGGGCGGCGATCGCGCGCGCTCTGGCGCAGGACCCCCCGATCTTCGTGCTCGACGATGCGTTGAGCGCAGTGGACGCCAACACGGAGGCGAAGATCCTGCAGGCGCTGCGCGGTGCCCTGCTGGGGCGCACGACGATCGTCATCTCACACCGCCTGGCTGCGGTCCGCGATGCCGACGAGATCATCGTACTGGACGAGGGACGCGTGGTTGAGCGGGGCACGCACCCGGTGCTCATCGCGGCACGAGGGCGCTACTGGGAACTGCTTCGTCGCCAGGAGGCTGAGGAGGAGCTGGAATTGACCGTGTAGGCGGCACCAGCCGCCGGCGCGTCACTCCGTGACAGTTACCGTGCCCACGAAGCCTGGCTTGGTGGCAGGAGGGTGCAGCGAGCAATGGAAGCCGTAGACACCTGGTGTGCTGAAGGTGGTTGAAAAGGTTCCCCCTTCGGACAGCAGCATGCCGTTTGGATAGGGATTTGTCGGAGGGGGAGTGCCGGGCGGTGGCGTTCCAGTCCCGCCCCCGCCCGAGGTGGGCGCTGCCAGGGATCCGCTATCCCATATTCCGGTGTCGCTGGTCGTGGTGTGAGCGGAGGGTCCGTTGTTGACCCAGTGCACCTCGGTGCCAGCGCGAACCGTGGTGCCGGCAGGCGAGTAGTAGAAATCGTAAATGTTGATGGCGACGATGTTCGACTGCAGCATTGCCACCGGATCACCGCCGCAGGCTGCGAGCGACGCAAGCAGGGCGACCTCCAACCCTCGAAACCGCACGTACCCTCCGACCGAAGAGGGTGAACTGCAATAGTGCCAGTTCCACTATGCGGCGGCCCGATTTGCGGCGCAACCCACAGCTTTCGGACAGGGTTTCAGTTCGGGACAATGAAGGGCTAGATGCGGCTTTTCAGGAACCCCGGCGTGAGGGCCTGCAGCCATCCCGCGAGCCGCGTGAATTCCCCCGTGACCATCAGTACTCCCACCGCAATCAGCAGCACCCCACTGATCCGCATCACCCACGGCAGGTACTTCCGGAAGCGCTGGAACCAGTCAAGGAATGACTCCACGGCGAGCGCTGCGAGCAGGAACGGCACCGCAAGGCCCGCCGAGTAGGCACCGAGCAGGAGCATGCCACGCCCCACATCCTGTTCCACCGTGGCCAGTCCGAGGATCCCACCCAGGATCGGGCCGATGCAGGGAGTCCAGCCGGCACCGAACGCCATCCCGACCAGTACCGATCCCAGGAAACCCACCGGCTTGTCCTGCAACTGAATGCGACGCTCCATCTGCAACGCATTGAGCTTGAGTATCCCGAGACAGTAGAACCCGAACGCGATGATAAGCAGGCCGCCGGCCCGCGTCAGCCATACCTGGTAGTAGCGGAGCGCGCGACCAAGCGCGGTAGCACTGGCGCCGAGCAGGATGAAGATGAGCGAGAAGCCGGCAACGAAGCAGAGCGCATGCAGCAATGCGAGGCGGCGTCGCGCACCAAGCTCCGGAACTGTCATGCCGGTGAGGAATCCCACGTAGCTCGGCACCAGCGGGAGCACGCAGGGAGAGAGGAAGCTCAGCAGCCCCGCGGCAAAGGCCACGAACAGGCCGAGGCCTGCCGTCTCACTCATCCGAGCAGTCCGCCGAGGTCGCGCTGCCGGCAGTCCCGGCAAAGACCGTAGATCTCGATACGGTGGCGCTGGTGCTGGAAATGGAACTCATCGGCGATGACGGGAAGCATCCGCTCGAGACGGTCATTCTGGAATTCCTGCACGGTACCGCACCGGAGGCAGACGAGGTGCTCATGCTGCTGGGACGATGCCACGGGCTCGTAGCGGCGGAAGCCCTCGCCAAAATCGTGGGTGCGGAGCAGTCCGCTCTCGACCAGCGTATCCAGGGTGCGATAGACCGTCGCCGTGCCGACCCGCGCGCCCGCCTGCTTGAGGCGGCGCTCGATGGCCTCGACCGACAGGTGCTCGTCAGACTCGAAGAGCACCCTGGCGATCAGCGTTCGCTGGGGCGTGATGGGAAGGCGGTGGTCGCGGAGGTGCCGGTGAAAGCGTTCGAGGAGGCCGGCCGCCTCCTCACGGCTGAGGTGCGCCATCGAGCGCTGCCTCGCGCCACTGGTCTATGGACACCGGTATTGGTGCGTCATCCTCGCCCAGCCGGCGGCGCACATTGACGAGGAGTTCCTCCAGCGCCTCGACCGGCCCGCTACCAACCTCCTCGAGCGAGTGCTCGAACGCGCCGCGCTCGCGCCCACGGATGGTAAGGGCATAGCGCGCCGTCCAGATGCGGCGCCGCTCACCATCCCGGAGGGCGAGGATGGCAGTGCCCAGTTCGCGACGCTCGAGGCGGATCGGCTGGAATTGCCAGATCCCCTCAACCGCATCGACCGGCAGCACCGCCAGCGCGGCCTCGGCGAGCCTCGTCCAGCCACCGCGCCAGGTCGTGCGGAGAGGGGCAGTCATGCGGCGCCCCGGGCCTGCTCGACGTAGAACCTCAGCACGTGCATGAAATCCTGCGCGTTGGTGACCACGCCAAACGCCTGGTGCGTGCCGCGATCCTTCAGCTTGTTGACGACAAACTCCGTCTGGTCCACGCAAATCGTCATGAGCGGCTCCGGCGGACCTCGCCGGGTATGGAAGGCAGGCAGCATGTTCCCGACGGCGATGGCGTGCAGCGCCGTGGCGATGAATACCGCACCGGTGGCGAGCACCGTGTGCTCGCGCATCGCTTCCTGGGCCAGCAGCGTGTCGCTGTAGACGCCGGGCAGCGGGCCATCGTCGCGGATCGAACCGGCGAGCACATACGGCACGCCGCAGGTCTCCAGCGTGTGCATGATTCCGCTGGTGACCAGGCCGGCCTTCACCGCATTCGCAATCGAGCCTGCGGCGCGGACCTTGTTGATGGCACGCATGTGGAGCCCGTGACCACCGTCCTGCGGCACACCCTTGTTGCTCATCCCCAGCGTGGTGCCGAAGATGGCTGCTTCCATGTCGTGCACCGCGACGGCATTGCCGAGCAGCGCCGCCTGGACGTAGCCATTGCGGATGAACCACTCGAAGTCCGACCGTGCGCGGGAGTGTACCAGCGCAGGACCGGCAACCCAGAGCACGTAGCCGCCAGCACGCCGCTCCTTCTCCAGCTGGAACGCCAGTTCCTCGTAGTTGACTGGCTTCTCCCGGCTTACCTCGGTGCCCATGAACTGGAATTCATTGGCCGAATGGCTGCCGCCGAGGAAACCGACGGTGTGCACCACGATGCCCTCAGTGCCATCTTCGGCCTCGCCGACCGCGACAAGGTCTCCCTTGCGGAGGCGGCGCGGCTCGATGGTCTCGAGTCCATCCGCTCGGCGGGCGATGACGCAATCCATGCGGGGGCGCACCGGCATCTGCCAGCGACCACCGATGTTCACGTACGTCGGAAGGTTGGACGTCGAGAAGAAGCCTTCAGGCAGTACACCGTCCGCGGGAAGCGCCATGAACCGCGCCTCGGGTGCCCCGGCGAAGGGCGCCTGGGTGAAGTCTGGTTCAGAGTAGGAAGACTTGCTCATGGTGGGCGGAAGGTAGGAGGTCGACTCCGGGGATTCAAGCAACACAATCGACTAGATTCTGCCCCGAACCAGGTGCCAACCCACGAATCCGGATCGTCCATGTCTATCGCTCGTATCCTCCGCGCGGCCACCTTTCTTGTGCCCTGCGCGGTGCTCTTCAGCCCCTCGCTGGCCTCCGCACAGGAGCCGGTCGCCCCGACGCGGGCCGACTCAGCCCGTCGCGACTCCGTGCAGGTGCTGGACGAGATCACCGTCACGGTCACGCGTACCTCGGAGCCACTGAGCAGGGTACCCCAGGCGATCGGCGTGGTCGGGCCACGTGACATCACCCGCGCACAGCCGACGCTGACGGCAGATGAGGCGCTGAACAACATCCCCGGCGTCTACATCCAGAACCGCTACAACTATTCGCAGGGCCAGCGCATCGTGATCCGCGGAGCCGGTGCCAGGGCCAACTTCGGTGCGCGCGGCGTGAAGGTGCTGCTCGACGGCGTTCCCCAGACGCTACCGGACGGGCAGAGTCAGCTCACCAACGTCGACTACGGCCTGCTGGACAAGGTCGAGGTGCTGCGCGGGCCGGCATCATCGCTCTACGGCAATGCCTCTGGCGGCGTGGTTGCCCTGCATTCGCGCACGGCGGAGCCGGAGCTCTTCACGCAGAGCGTACGGTTCCAGGCGGGTTCGTACGGCATGGACAAGTGGCAAGCCATCAGCACCGCGCGCAAGGGCAACTTCAGCGGCGTCCTGTCGCTCTCCCGCTTCACGTGGGATGGGTTCCGGCAGAACAGTGCCGCCGACGTCGGGATCTACAACATCGGCCTGACCTGGACGCCCACCAAGCGCAGCTCACTGGACCTCTGGGTGCTCCTCGCCAACAGCCCTCTGCTGCAGAACCCGGGTGCCCTCACCTTCGCCGAGTACGACGTCAACCCGGACTCGGCCGCCGCCGCGAACATCCGGCGCGGGGCGTCGAACGACATCAACCAGCAGCAGGTATCGCTCACCTACCAGCAGCACTTCGTCTCGCACAGCGGGGCGATCAACGTGACGGCGTTCGGGCTCAAGCGCGGCGTGCAGAACCCCCTCGCCACGGCACCCCCGGGCGGCCAGGGCGCGGAGGCGCCGATCGCTGGCGTGTATGTGCAGATCGAGCGCCAGACTGCCGGTGCGCGGGCAACCGGCGCCTATCGTCCTGGCACCTCCTGGCGCTCGCCGCTGCTCACCGCCGGCATCGACTTCCAGCGCATGCGAGATGACCGGCAGAACTTCCGGTCGCTCAGCGGCCAGCCGACCGACAGCATCCTGCTCAACCAGGTGGAGACGGTGACGGAGACGGGGCCGTTCATCCAGGCGCACTGGACCCCCACCGAGCGGGTCACGGTCGATGCCGGGGCGCGGTACGACTGGGTGACGTTTGACGTGCAGGACAACAACCTTGCGGACGGCACCGACGACAGTGGCAACCTCCCACTGAACTCGCCAAGTGGCACCGCTGGAATGAGCTACTACGTCTCGGAGGGAGTGACACCCTACATCAACGTCGCCTCTGCCTTCGAGACACCCACCACGACCGAGCTGGCGAATCGTCCAGATGGCAGCGGCGGATTCAACGACGCGATCCTGCCGCAGTACACCCTGAGCGCCGAACTCGGCGCGCGTGGTCGCATCTCGACGTGGCTCGACTACTCCGTCTCCGGCTTCATCAGCCGCGTTCGCGATGCGATCGTGCCGTTCCGGGACGTGAATGGGCGGGTGTACTACACCAACGCCGGCAAGCTTCACAACAACGGGCTCGAACTGAGCATCACCGTCGCGCCGGTCAAGCAGTTCAGCGCTTCGCTTGCCTTCACCTATGCGAACTACAAGTTCGCTGACTACGTGGTGGTGAATGGCGCGGCTGCCGATACTCTCAACGGCAACATGGTTCCGGGGGTGCCGCGCTTCTTCACGCGTATCGGCTTGCGATCCCAGCCGGGGCTCGGCTTTGTCGTGGACCTGGACCAGACCCTGTCGTCCTCGCTGACGGCGGACGACCAGAATACGCTGTGGGTGGAGAACTGGGGCGCCGGCGTCACCAACCTCCGGATAAGCTGGTCGACGCAGTCGCGCGACCTGTCATTCCTGCCCTACGTCGGCTTGGACAACCTGTTCGACCGGAAGTACATCGGCGCCGTGACGGTCAACGGATTCGGCGGGCGCGTCCTGGAGCCCTCGCCCCGGCGGAACATCTACGTCGGCGCGGAGATCGGGTTCAAGACGCGCAGCTGAGCAGGCTACAGCAGGGTGACAGGATCGCGGTCGAGCACCACCCGCACCTGGTGCACTTTCGGCAGCCGGCGGGCCGCATACCGCACCACCTGGCCTATGGCACGTGACGGACCCTTCAGCATCACGTGCCAGCGCCACCGGTCCTTGAGGCGCGCCAGCGGACAGGGCGCGGGACCGAGCACCGCGACCGGCAAGTCGCGACTCTGCACCAGGCGCACACACCACGCCGCCACCGCTTCCGCGGCACTTGCCGTACCCAGTTCCTCCTGCGATGACACGATGATGTTCACCAGGCTGGTGAACGGCGGATAGGCCGGCGAGCGCCGAAGGTCCAGCTCAGCGGCGGCGAACCCGTCGGTGTCATGCGCCGCGGCAAAAGTGAGCGCGTGATGTGCGGGCGAGCGGGTCTGCACGATGACGCGGCCGCCCCGGGGACCACGGCCGGCGCGCCCAGCCACCTGTGCCAGCAACTGGAACGTGCGTTCAGAAGCGCGAAAGTCGGGCAGGTGCAGCGCAGTATCCGCATCCACCACGCCTACCAGTGTCACCCGTGGAAAGTCGAGCCCCTTGGCGATCATCTGCGTGCCGAGGAGGATATCCACGTCACCGCTGTCGACCGCGGAGAGAATGCGCTGGTGCGCGCCCTTCCCGCCGGTCGTGTCGAGATCCATGCGGGCCACCCGCGCCGTGGGAAAGCGTTCCGCTACCAGGCGCTCGAGTTGCTGCGTGCCGACGCCGCGCCCCACCTGCACCGCGCCACCGCATTGCGCGCACGCCAGCGGCATCGACTCACGGTGATCGCAGTAGTGGCAGCGCAGGCCCTCCGGCGAGCGATGCACCGTGAGCGCGATGCTGCAGTTCGGGCAGCCGGCAACCGCAGCACATGACTGGCACTGAAGGAAGGATGCGTATCCCCGCCGGTTGAGCAGCAGGAGCGCCTGCTCGTGGTTCGCGAGGACGCCGCCCAGGGCGGTATCGAGCGCCTCGGACCACGGCACCGGCGCCGCCTCGCGCACAAGTGCGGCGTTCCGCAGATCGATGACCTCGACCGGTGGCATGGGTCGCTGCTCGATGCGGCTGGGCAGGCGCACCAGGTGCAGCGACTTGCCGGCCTCTGCGTGCGACTCGAGCGATGGCGTGGCACTTCCGAGCACCACGCGCGCCTGCTCCAGCCGGGCGCGGACCATCGCAACATCGCGCGCGTGATACCGCGGCGCCTCGCCGTTCTTGTAGCTTGTTTCGTGTTCCTCGTCGATGACGATGAGGCCGAGGTCTCGCACCGGCGCGAAGATCGCAGAACGTGCCCCGACTGCGACACGACGCTCCCCCCGCCGCAGCAGCCGCCAGGCGTCCGCACGCTCACCATCGGAGAGTCCGCTGTGCAGCACGGCCACCTGGTCGCCAAAGACGCCCCGGAACCGGCTGACGGTCTGGGGCGTGAGCGCGATTTCAGGCACCAGCACGATGGCCCCGCGTCCGGTGGCCAGCGCGCGCTTCACCGCCTCGAGGTAGACGAACGTCTTGCCGCTTCCGGTGACGCCCTGCAGCAGCGCCGCCTCACCGGGTCCAAGCGACTCGATCACCGCAATGGCCGCCTCCTGCCCCGGCGTCGGTCGCTCGGGAGGCGGCGTGCCTCCAACACCGGCGAACGGATCGCGAATGCGTTCCGCCCCGCCGACGCGGGCGAGGCCCCGATCTACCAGCCCCCGCATGACCGCGTCCGTCACGCCGTCGCGCTCGCGCAACTCGCGCACGCCGGCCACGCCACCTCGGGTCTCGAGGAGCTCGAGCAACTGGCGCTGCTTTGGGCTCCGGCGAAAGAGGGCATCGCGCTCGAGAAGTCCCGGCACGTGCTCCGCCAGGACGAGCATCCGCTCGCTTACGCGCTTCTCCCCGGTATCAGGCGGCACGACCTCGAGATCGATGGCCCCTCGCTCCACGAGCCGCCAGACCGTCTCCCACAGGCTCCGTCCGAGCGCGCGCGACGCGGCGGACACCGTGCCGCCGCCAACCCGGGGTGCGAGCCAACGCACCAATTCACCGGCCACTGCGCCCTCTGCCAGTGATGCATCGAGCAGGCGCATGATGACCTTCGATTCACCCCACATTGCGGCTGGCAGTGCTGCGCGCAGGGCGAGGCCCAATGGCGCACCGTAGTACCCGGCCACCCATTCGGCCGTTGCCAGGAGCGGCGGCGTGAGCAGCGGCTCCGCGTCTGGCGCGGCGAGCAGGTCGAGCGCGCGCACCGGCGGCGGGTCGGCCTCCAGGCGCACAACGAGGCCAATCAGTTCGCGGCCCCGCACCGGCACGACGACGCGCATACCGGCCGTCACCGAGCCGCGAAGCGGCTCGGGAATGTGGTAGAGATATCCGTTGTGAAGCGGGAGGGGGAGCGCGACGCGGGCGTACGCGTCAGTCATCGCCGCGTAACGCCGAGCCCCGGACCAGTGGGAAGCGTGAGCTGGCCGCCGTCGATGGTGGCACCCTGGAAAGGATCGTTGGAGAGTAGCGCCGCACCGTCGAGATCGACGATATCCACCAATGGTGCCAGGTGCGCCGCCGCCGTGATGGCGATCGAGCTCTCGATCATGCAGCCCAGCATCACCTGCAGGTGATAGGTGCGGGCCACCGCCACCATGCGAATCGCCTCGCGGAGGCTGCCACACTTGGCGAGCTTGATGTTGATGCCGTCCACCTTGCCCACCAGCGCCGGAATGTCCGCCGCGGTCTTGCAGCTTTCGTCGGCAATGATGGGAATGTTCGCGCGCGCGCGGATGAGCGCGAAGCCATCGAGGTCGGTCGGCGCCACCGGCTGCTCGAGCACCGTCACCTGGAATTCCTCGAGCACCGGCAGCATGTCGATCGCTTCCCGCGCCGTCCAGGCGCAGTTGGCGTCCACCCGGATCTCGCGATCGGTCACTTCACGAAGGGCCTGGAGGATCTCCAGGTCGCGGTCCGTGCCGAGCTTCACCTTGAGGATGGGATACGACGCGGCCTCGCGCACCTTGGCCTGCATCTTCTCGCTGGTGTCGATGCCGATGGTGAAGGTCGACATCGGCGCGCGGGAGGCGTCGAGCCCCCAGAACCGATGAAGTGGTACGCCGGCCCGCTGTGCAGCGAGGTCGTGCAGTGCCGTAGAGAGTGCCACCCGCGCCGCAGGATTGAGGCGCATGGCCAGTTCCCAGTTCCGCTCGCCCTCCTCGAGGTCGAACGCATCCCTCGGCATGTGCGCCGCATAGACGTTCAGCGCGGCGAGGACAGTCTCAGCAGTCTCCCCGTAGAACTTCGTGGCCGCTGCCTCGCCCCAGCCCTCGCGGCCCTCGGCGTCGGTGAGCCTCACCCAAACCGTGCGGTAGTCGCTCTGCCCGCCCCGCGCGATGATGAACGGGTGACGGGTGCGGAGTTCGAGTATCTCGGCGCTCAGGCGGAGCGATGCGCTCACGGGCGTGCCTCGGAACGGAGTGGTGTCGGGACGCTCATCCGAGGGCGCGACAGTGGGCCGCGGCGCCCTCGGCGAGACGGGCGGGAATATAGCCGCCCTCCATGAGCCCGACGATCGGCTGGTCGCGCAGGGACTCGCGCAGTCGGCGCGTCAGTTCGGCGTAGTGCGCCGGCTCGAGCGTGAAGCCACCGAGCGGGTCACCCAGCATGGCATCGAACCCGGCGGAGACGAAGACGATGTCGGGCATCCAGTCTGCGCGTGGCGGTGACGATCGCGTCCCACAGGTCCTCGACGTACCAGTCGGGCGGACGGCCGGGTCCGCGGGGCACGTTGAAGACGTTGCCGACGCCGCGCTCCGTGGCGAGCCCGGTGCCGGGATACCACGGATGCTGGTGCAGCGAGACGAAGCGAATACGCTGGTCGTGCTCCACGAGTGCTTGCGTGCCATTCCCGTGGTGCACGTCCCAGTCGATGATCAGGACGCGAGCACGGCCGGTCGCGAGGGCGGCATAGGCTGCGACGACGACGTTGTTCACCAGGCAGAAGCCCATGGCGGTGTCGCGCAGCGCGTGGTGCCCCGGCGGCCGCACGGCAGCGAACGCGTGGCCACCGCGCGTGAGCACGAGGTCCGTCGCCGCCAGCACCGCGCCGGCCGCGCCGAGTGCCGCATCCCAGCTCTGCGCATTCAGCGTCGTGTCGCCGGTGAGCGCACCGCCACCGGCGAGGCTGAATGCCCTCACCGAGTCGAGGTATGCCTGCGGGTGCACGCGCAGTATCGGCTCGAGCGGTGCCGGCGCGGCGTTCCGGACATCGAAGGCCGGATCACCACGAAGAAGTGCCAGCACCGCCGACAGCCGGGCGGGCGTCTCGGGATGGTCCGGTCCCGGGTCATGGGACAGGCATGCTGGATGGGTGAAGACCGGGAGGGCCACGACTCAGCGACGCTGGATGAAGTCGTCCAGGGAGCGAAGCTCGTCCTTCAGGCTGCCGTGCTCGCGCTTGATCTCGGCGAGGCGGGCCTTGTGCCTGCTCCAGGAGACCAGGGTGCCCACCGCCGCGACCGCGATGATGATGCCCATGACAATAAAGAGGGGGCGGTGGGCCAGGACACCGAGGACGATCACGGCCACCCCGTCGAACGCAAGCATCGCGGCCGCGAACAGCACGACTGCCCGCGTCATCCGCGTCCGGCGCGCAGCTGCCGGGGAGCCCGTCAGCGGAGGGGACGTCTCCGGCGCGGCAGCACGACGAGCGCGGCATTCGGCACGACGCCGGCGTCGGCCAGGCTGCGATCCTCGTCCTGCAATTCCGCGCCAAGGTATTTCATGAGATAGTCCGCCGGGTCACCCGGTACTCCGGCCTGCCGGAGCGCGGCTGCCTTGAGGTCGCCCAGCGGCGTGGACGACGGCAGATCGATCCTGACCTCATTCCAGACGTCCTCCACCATCACGCGGACGGGGAGCACGGTGGCCGGTGTCACGCTCCGGCCACGGGCGGCAACGTGGAGAGGAAGCGATCCAGCGCCTGGTCGAAGAACAGGGTCGACCCACGGACGCGCACGCCACCATCGGCGGGTGCCACCGCTATGGCCACCTCTTCCCCACCCTGGCCACGCAGTACCAGCCAGCCGGCGCCCTCCTTCTCGGGAAATGCCGCGTTCAGCGGCACCCGCTCGGCGAAGAACTCCTTGGCGCGGGCGAGCACCGCCGGGCCGTCCAGCGCAGTCAGCGCCTCGAACGTCATGGCTTGCGCCAGGTGGAGATGCCGGTCGGCTGCGCCGGCACCGGCAGCGTCCCGATGTTCTTGAGGGTGGTCAGGTCGATCATGTCCACGGCACCGGGGTCGGCCCCGATCGACTCCTGGGTAATGAACGCCAGCTTGCTGTCGGGCGAGTACGCGATGCCGTGCACGATCTTCTTCGTGGTGGGAATCCGCGCCACCTCCGTGAGGGTGCGCGCATCGAAGACGCTGATGCTCTGGTCCTTCTTGTTCGTGACGATCACGAACTTGCCATCGGGCGAGGGCTCGACGTTGTAGGCGCCCTTCCCCGTCGGCACTTCCTTGATGAGCGTCATCGTGGCGGCATCCCACACCTGCATCGTGTAGCCCGACGTTGCAGGCCGCGTAGAGAGTCTTGTCGTCGGGCGATACCGACACGAACGTCGGGGCACACTCCTTCGACAGGTCGGGGCCGCCCTTGGGGCCGGTCATGGTCATGGTGCTCATGTCGTGCCCGGCATGCTCCGATGACCCCGGGCGGGGGCCGACGCCGCCGGCGGTGGACGCGGGGGCTGCCGCCGTCGCCTTATGAGCGTCCATGTCGTGACCGCCGCCGGTCATCGCATGGCCCGAGCCCGTCTTGACCCGGCGAACGATGCTCAGCGTCGAAATATCGAGTTCGAGCAATTCATCCGAGTGCATGCACGACACGTAGACGCTGCTGCCCGCGTGATTCACCTTTACTCCATGCGGCATGTCGCACACCGGCAGGTTGGTGATCGTGGTCATGGTCGGGCGTGTGCACGATCGACAGCGGGTTGACCCGGGGCCGGTCGCCATAGAAATCGCTGTTGGCGACGAAAGCGAGCTCGCCGTCGGGGGTAACCGAGATCGTGGTGGGAAAGTACTCCACGGGGCGACGACCGATCAGCGTGTCGTTGAAGGCGTCGAGCCGCCACAACGAGCCGTACGGCGTGCCGTGCGCCACCGAGACGTAGTAGCTCCTGTTGTCAGGGGCGATGGTGACGTTGTGCGGGCCATCGATGTCCGCCGGCATGATGCCGATCGGCACCACGCGCTCCGACTCGAGTTTCCCATCCTTCACCCTGATCCAGGTGATGATGTCCCCCGACTCGCTGACCACCACCAGGCGGTACTCGGGATCGATGGGGTTGGCGGTGCCGCCGGGCGACACGGCGCCCATGGCCAGCAACGCGGAGAGCAGCAATGACTTCAGCATACCGGCATCCTTCCTGACTGGGACCGGGCGCACCAGCGCCCGTCCCCGAATCTAAGCATGCGGCCTCAGCTGCCGCGGATACGCGACCCGATGTACTCCCCCAGCTGGCTCACGGCGACACGCTCCTGCGTCATGGCATCGCGGGCCCGTACCGTCACGGTCTGGTCCACCTGCGTCTCTCCATCGACCGTGATGCAGAACGGCGTCCCCGCTTCGTCCATGCGACGGTAGCGACGGCCGATGGCGCCACTGTCGTCGTAGAACACGGTGAACTGCTTCTTGAGGTCGTGATAGACGCGATCGGCCAGTTCCGGCATGCCGTCCTTCTTGACCAGCGGAAAGACGCCTGCCTTGATCGGGGCGATGCCGGGGTCGAACCCGAGCACGACGCGTGTCTCGCCCTCGACGTTTTCCTCGCGGTAGGCGTCGGCCATCAGCGTGAGCGTGACGCGATCGGCGCCCGCCGAGGTCTCCACGATGTACGGGAGATACCGCTCGTTCGCAGCCTGGTCGAAGTATTCCAGCTTCTTCCCGGAATACTCCTGGTGCCGGCCCAGGTCGAAGTCGGAGCGGTTGTGCACCCCCTCGATTTCCTGCCAGCCGAAGGGAAACTCATACTCGATGTCGAACGCCGCCTTGGCGTAGTGTGCCAGTTCGCCGGGACCGTGCGCATGCCAGCGCAACTTCGCCGGGTTGAGGCCGATCGACTTGTGCCACTCCATGCGCCACTCGCGCCACCGCTCGAACCACTCCATGTCGGTGCCGGGCTTCACGAAGAACTGCATTTCCATCTGCTCGAACTCGCGAGTGCGGAAGATGAAGTTCCCCGGCGTGATCTCGTTCCGGAACGCCTTGCCGATCTGGGCGATGCCGAACGGCACGCGCTGCCGCGACGAGTTGAGCACGTTCTGGTAGTTGACGTAGATGCCCTGCGCCGTCTCCGGCCGCAGGAACACGATCGCCGCCTGCTCCTCCACCGGCCCCATGAACGTCTTGAACATGAGGTTGAACAGGCGCGGCTCCGTCAGCGTGCCCTTGGATCCGCAAACCGGGCACTGGGCGTCGGGCTGGCCCGGCGTGCCCTTGATGCGCTTGTCGTCGGCCCGGAATCGGTTCTTGCACTGCTTGCAGTCCACCAGCGGATCGGTGAACCCGGCCACATGCCCCGACGCCTCCCACACGCGCGGATGCATCAGGATGGCGGCATCGAGCCCCTCGATGTCGTCACGCGCGTGGACCATCGCACGCCACCAGCGATCCTTGACGTTCTTCTTGAGTTCAACGCCCAGCGGGCCGTAATCCCACACGGAGCCGAGGCCCCCGTAGATCTCGGAAGACTGGAAGACGAAGCCGCGCCGCTTGGCCAGCGACACGAGCTTTTCCATGAGGGTGTTTTCGGCCATGTTCACGAGCGCTAGGGGAAACGGAAGTCGTTCAGGGGCGTCAAGATAGCCCCTCCAGGCGCGAAGATCAAAGCTGCGGCCCCAGGGGCCGCCTAGGCGAGTGCTTCGACGACCCGGCCCACATCGGCCGGGTCGTTGAAGACCGAGGGCGACAGCCGAAGGTACCGGTCCCCGACCCGGGCATTGATCCGGGCGGCCTTGAGCCGCTCGGCCACTGGCCGTTCAACCGGAAAGGTGAAAGCCAGGATCGGCGATGTGGTACCGGGCGGCGTCACCGGAGTGAAGCCCCGCTGGCCCAGTTCCGTCCTCAAGCTCTCCAGAAGTGGCTGGCGCCACGCCTGGATGCGCTCGACCCCCAGCCTGCGCAGGTAGGGCAGCGAGGCGTCCAGCACCATCAGCGCTGCCGCCGCCCTGCTACCCACCTCATACGTCGACGAGGCCCCGGTGCCGAACTCCCAGGCGAAGGGCGGCGCACCAGGCGCGTCGGAGGGCAGGAAGTGCGTGACGATATCGGGCGAGGAGTGATACCCGAACGTGGTGCGCTTGAGCACCCGCTCGATCAGGTCGGCCCGGACGTAGAGAAATCCGAGGCCGAAATCGCCCATCAGCCACTTGAAGCTGCCTGCCGCAGCGAAGTCGACGCCGCTCGCCCGCACGTCGAATGGCACTGCCCCCACGCCCTGTATGATGTCGGCATACACCAGTGCCCCGCGCGAATGCGCCAGGTCGCACACCGCCTTCAGGTCGTGCTCGAACCCGTTGTACATCGCCACCAGAGAGACTTCGACCAGGCGCGTGTTGCGGTCGATCAGCCGGTCGAGATCGGCCAGTTCAATGCGACCGTCGGCCGTCGGCATCGCCATCCGGAGTTCCAGGCCCTGGGACTGGAGCGCCTGCAGGTGGAGGATCGCACCATCGAAGTGCAGCGCATCCGTCACCACGTTGCCGCCGGTGCCCGGGATACCGAGCCCGCGCACCACAAGGTTTTCGCCGGTGCTGGTGTTGGGGATGAACGCGAGCTCTTCGGGCGTGGCGTTGATCAGCGCCGCGAACTCCGCCTTCACCCGCTTCACCGCCGCCGACGTGTCAAAGAGGTCGACGGTCGGTGTGGCACGGCTCAGCGCATACGCCCTCAGCGCCTCCACACCTGCCTTCGGCATCGGATGGGTGTACGCCGAGTTGATGTAGGTGAGGCCGTCGGGGATCAGGAAATCGGACTTGCGGGGGAAGTCGGGCGCGATCGCAGGCATTCTTGTGGAGCCAAGAGTGAGGGTGGCAGCAAGGCCGGTCATCCCGGCAAGCATGTCGCGCCGGCTGATCTCGCTCACTGCGTGCTACCCTCGCCGAAGGAGATCGGCGACGATCAGCTCTCCATGATGCCGGGTGTTCTCGATGAAGAGTCGGTTGTCATCGTATCCACCGGCGATGACGCCGGCGACGTACAGGCCCGGCACCGGCGTCGCCATCGTGCCCTCGTCGTGCGCGGGCACCCCCGACTCGGTGTCGATCGGCACCCCCAGGCTGCGCAGCAGCCCGAGGTCGGGGCGGTAGCCGGTCATCAGGAGGACCCGGTCGGCGGGAATCTCCTCGGTGACACCACGATCATTCGCAATGCTGACATGCGTCGCGGTGATGGCACGCACCCGCGAACGGTAGCGGACCTTGATGCTGCCTTCCGTGAGCCGATTGGTGATATCCGGGCAGCACCCAGGCCTTCACCGTCGGGTGCAGCCCGTCGCCGCGAAGGATCATCGTCACCTCTGCGCCGGCGCGCCAGCTCTCGAGCGCCGCGTCTACCGCCGAGTTGCCGCCGCCGACGATCACCACCTTCTGGCGCCAGTGGCGATGACCCTCCACGAAGTAGTGGCTCACGTGGGGCAGGTCCTCGCCCGGCACGCCTAGCGCATTCGGCTGGTCGTAGTAGCCGGTGGCGATCACGACAGCATCCACACGATAGGTGACCTCAGTCGTGCGGGCGACGCACCGAAACGACGAACGTGCCATCGGCCTCGCGGGTGATGGCAGTTACCGTCTCGCGCACGCGTACGTCGAGATGATAGTGCTCGGCGACGCGGCGATAGTAGATCAATCCATCGCGACGCGTTGGCTTTTCAGAGGTGGTGACGAGGGGGATGTCGCCGATTTCTATCTTCTCCGGCGTGGAGAAGAACGTCATGCCGAGCGGATATTTCTCGATCGCGCTGACCACGGTGGCGCGGTCGAGCAGTATGCAGCTGATCCCCGCCTTCGACGCCGCAATGCCCACCGACAGTCCGGTGGGCCCGGCCCCGACAACGAGGAGCTGGGTATCAGACCTCGATGATCTGGTCACGGCGGGTCCCGACGCTCACGTAGCGGATGGGCACGCCGGACAACTCCTCGATCCGGTCGAGGTACGCGCGAGCCGGCGGACGGCAGGTCGGTGAGCTTCCGCGCATCGCCAGTCGAGCGCTTCCAGCCGGGCAGCACCTGGTACACCGGCTTCACCCGCTCGAGCGCCTCGACGTCGGCCGGCATGCCCTCGCACGGTCTCGCCGCCCAGGTCGTAACCGGTGCCGACCGGCACCTCGCTGAAGGTGTCGAGCACGTCGAGCTTGGTGATGGCGAGCCCGGTGAGGCCATTCACCCGTGCCGAGTACTGCACCACGCTCGCGTCGAACCAGCCGCAGCGACGGGGACGCCCGGTGGTGGCGCCGAACTCGCCGCCCAGCGTGCGCAGCTGCTCCGACGCCGCCTGCTCCGCCTCCGTGGGAAGCGGACCATTGCCCGACGCGCGTGGTGTACGCCTTCACCACGCCCAGCACGCCGTGAATCGCCGTCGGGCCGATGCCGGCGCCGACCGCCGCACCGCCAGCGGTGGTGTTGGACGACGTGACGTACGGGATAGGTGCCGTGGTCGACATCGAGCAGCGCGCCCTGCGCACCCTCGAGCAGCACGCTCTTGCCCTGGCGCACAGCGCGATCGACGATCAGCCCGGTATCGGTTGCGTGCGACAGGAGTCGCGGCGCCAGCCGCTCCATCAGCGCGACATGTTCGTCGAGCGACGCGCGCTCGGTGCAGCCCATCTCGTGCAACTGGTGATTGGCGCGGTCGACCCGCGCCGCCAGGAGCTCGGCGGTCTTCTCGAGGTTCCGGAGGTTCGCCCACTCGGAGGCCGCGACGGCCCACCTTGTCCTCGTAGCAGGGCCCGATGCCGCGCCCCGTGGTGCCGATGTTCTGCTTCCGCTCGCTGGCGACGTCCAGCTGCTTGTGCAGGGGCAGCACCAGGTGCGCACGGTCGGACACCAGCAGCCGCCCGCTCGCGATCGCGCTGCGCTTCGTGAGGTCGTCCAGTTCGACGAACAGCTGCTCGGCGTCGAGCACCACGCCGTTGCCGATGATGCAGGTGGCACGGGAATGGAGGATGCCCGAGGGGATCTGGTGCAGCACATACAGGTCACTGCCGATGACGACGGTGTGACCCGCGTTGGCGCCGCCCTGGTAGCGCACCACGAAGTCGGCGCGCTCAGCGAGCACGTCGACCAGCTTGCCCTTCCCCTCATCGCCCCACTGTGCTCCCACTACGACGACACATCGGGTGCCGGCGTCGAACATGGCATTTCCCCTTATGGCAACAAAAAAGCCCCTCGCGGGGCTGCTGAATCCTTTGGCGGAAACTAGTGGCCGGGCAGCAGCGGGTCAAATCGGGCAGAGCCAGCCGTTCCCCCACCTGTTCCGCAGTCGCCAGCTGGTACCCATTGGCGTCATCCCCGGGGGTATGCAGCCGCTTCAGGGTAGCCCAGTTGAGGCGCCCCACGGTGACCGCTCTCGCGGGCCACCACGGACAGGGGGACGCCGTCCACCAGGATGCCGATCGGGAGGCGGCGCTCCCGGCTTACGGGGGCGAGTCCGGCTAGCCGTTCGAGGACCCGGTGAGCCAGGGCGCCGCCCTGTCTGTCGTGGGCTACCACGAACAGGGTGCCCGCATCGTCGATCGTGTCCACGTTCACGACGGTCGCGTGCGTGAAGAGCGATGGGTGCTCACGCGCCAGGGCGCGAGCGCCGGCCAGCCCGAACTCTTCCGCGCCAGTGATGATCACGCCGATCGACGCGTCGTGGCTGAGCTCGGCCGCCCTGAGCACCGCCAGCAAGTCCTGACCCGTTGTCGCGAGCACCGGGGGACGAGCCCGACAGGCGTCCGCCGGTGAGCAGGAGCCCGCCCAGCAGCCCGAATGCGGCCGACGTCATGGTCAGCGGCACCGGCACTGCGCCGCCAAGCAGTCGCACGACTGCGACGGACGTCAGGCCCCCCAGCGCGATTGCCGTGACCCATACGGTCCACAGGCGCCCCGCCATCGACTGAGCCTGCGCCTTGGTATCCAGTGCGCCACCAGCCAGCACCGAACGCCGGGACCCGCGCGGCTGGCGATGAGGTTGGCATCCGTGCGAGCATAGTCCGGTCCACCGTCGCCGCGCAGGACGACAAGGGTGGTCATGGCCACCAGCGCCGCGAGCAGCAGCAGGGAAATCACCGGCGCCCAGGCTGGCGCCGGGCGGAGTAGCAGCGGGATCTGGATCAGGGAAGTCGCGGCGAGCAGCGCGCCCGAAATCGGCAGCGCGCGATACACGCCCGCATTGAAGTGGAAGGCTGTGTTCCTGAACATTGTAGCCGATTTCAGTGAGAAACTGAGCGACACTGCGGGCGGGCAGATGCGGCGTCACGAGTTCCTGCCTCGCGGCCGTGGGCGATGAGACTGGTAACGAGCGCCCGCGCGCCGCGCGGCGTCACCGGCTATGCCTTGGACCGCTTGCGCCGCTCCGGCACACCAGCCGGTGGTGGCGTGGCGCTGGGAAGAGTCGCCGCCCGCGCCGCCTCGGCAGTGATGCGACCAGCGGCAACCAGCGCCGCCAGGTCCTGCTCGAAGCTCTGCATGCCGACAGCGGCACCATCGGTCATGAGACCCTTGAGGTCCTCGTTCCGCGCCGTGTCCCGCAGCGCCGCCCGCACCTCCGGCGTGCTGAGAAGCACCTCGCAAGCCACGATCTTGCCCGGTTCATCGTTCCGCGGGAGCAGTTGCTGCGCCACGACGCCGCGCAGGCACTCGGCGAGACGGACGCGACCGATCTCGCGCTCGTCCTTGGGCAGCATGGACACGATGCGCTCGACCGTGGTCGCCACGTCGGGTGTCGGCATCGAGGTGATGACCAGGAAGCCGCTCTCGGCCGCCTTGATGGCGGTGGCAACCGTCTCCGCGTCCACCAGCTCGCCGATCACCACGACATCAGGGTCCTGCCGCAGCGCGGCGCGCAGCCCCGCCGCGTAGGTGCCGGTGTCGACCCCCACCTCACGCTGAGTCACCGAACAGGTGAGGTCGCGATGCAGGAACTCGATGGGGTTCTCCACCGTGACAACGTGCTTCTGCTGCGTCTGGTTGATGTGGTGCACCAGCGCCGCCATCGTCGACGACTTCCCGCCCCCGCTGATGCCCGCCACGATCAGGAGGCCACGCTCCGACTCCACCAGCTTCCCCAGCAGCGGCGGCAGGTTGAGCGACGCGAGCGTCGGCACCGCGAACGGAATGACCCGCATCACGATCATGATGGAGGAGCGCTGCCGGAGGATGTTCACCCGGAACCGGCCGACACCCGGCATGCCCCAGGAGCAGTCGTAGTCGCGCAGCGATTCCAGGCGGGCGCGGTCCTCATCGGTGGTCAGCAACTTGAGTGCAATCGCCCGGGTCTGGTCGGGCGTGAGTCGCTGCTTCGTGAGCGGGACGAGCTTGCCGTCGATGCGGGCACGGAAGACGTCACCGGCCTTGATGTGCAGGTCGGATGCCCCGCGCTCGACTGCCGCCCGGATGATCCGCTCCATTGCGCCTTCTGCCTTCGTCGTCGTCATGGTCATGCCCTCGTCTCGATGCGGGCTGGCGCCGGAAGGAAGCCCATCGCGTCCTGCACGTCGCGAATCGTGTCACCGGCGACGCGACGCGCGGCCTGCGCCCCGTCACCAAGGATCTCGTCCACCTGCGCCGGGTGGGCCGCAAGGTCGAGCGTGCGTGCGCGGATCGGCGCCAGCGCCGCCGTCATGTTGTCGGCGAGGACGCGCTTGCAGTCGATGCAGCCCCAGCGCGCGCCGCGACACTTGACGGCCACTTCATCCACCGTTGCCGTCGGCGAAAAATGCCGGTGCAATGCGTAGATGTTGCAGATCTCGGGCGTGCCCGGATCCGTCTTCTTCTGCCGCGCCGGGTCGGTCTTGGCGGGACGGAGCTTCTGCCAGATCTCCTCCGGCGTGTCGGTCACGCTCACCGTGTTGCCCAGGCTCTTCGACATCTTGGCGTCGCCGTCGAGCCCCATGATACGCTTCGCCGCGGTGAGCAGCGGCTGCGGCTCCGGGAACACCGGTCGCGTCGCGCGCGAAGCGCGCCGTCCAGCGACGACTGATCTCGCGCGCCAGCTCCAGATGCTGGATCTGGTCCTCGCCCACCGGCACCAGGTCGGCGCGATAGAGCAGGATGTCGGCCGCCATCAGGATCGGGATAGTTGAGCAGCCCCGCGGGGATGCTCTCCATGTCCTGCGACTTATCTTTGAACTGCGTCATCCGCTCGAGCTCGCCCAGTGGCGCCACGGTATTGAGCAGCCACATCAGTGACGCGTGCTCCGGCACATGCGACTGCACGAACAGCGTCACGCGCGACGGATCGATCCCGGCACCGAGCAGGCCCACCGCCATTTCGCGGGTGCGTTGCGCCAGCCGTTGCGGATCGTAGCCCGCGCCGGTGAGAGCGTGCAGGTCCACCACGCAATAGAAGCACTCGTACTGCGACTGCAGCGTCACCCAGTTCTGCACGGCACCGAGCAGGTTGCCGATGTGCAGTTCACCCGATGGCTGGATCCCGGAAAAGATGCGGGGCATGCTGGTAACGTAACCAAAGCTCACGGAGCGTCGCAAGACCTTGTCATCATTTGACTTACTGCACGCCGCCAGGCTCGCGGCCAGCCCGGGCAGCCGAGTACCTCCGCAGCGTGACCCGGCCTGCCGGCCCCGCGGGCTGGCAGGTCAAGGACCAGCGAGACTTCGTCACCGAAGTGGACCAGACGTCGGAAGTGCTCATCACGGAGGTGCTGAGCAAGGCGACACCGCACGGGCGCATCGTGGGCGAGGAGTTGAGTCCCGAGCTGGTGCGCGACGGTCTCGTCTGGATCGTCGACCCACTCGATGGCACCACCAACTTCCTGCACGGGGTGCCGGTCTGGGCAGTATCGATCGCCGCGGCCGTGGATGGCGTGCTCGAGGCTGCCATCGTGCTCGACGTGCCGGGCCACGAGCAGTTCGAGGCGGTGCGAGGCGAGGGTGCGTCGCTCGCCGGGAAGCAGCTGTCCGTCTCCAGCATCGAGGCGCCGGAGTTCGCGCTCATCGGCACCGGGTTTCCCTTCAAGGACGTCAGCCGTATGGATGAGTACCAGCGGCAGTTCATCCGCGTGGCCGCAGCGACGAGCGGCATCCGCCGGCCAGGTGCCGCAGCCATCGACCTCGCGTGGGTAGCGGCTGGTCGCTTCGACGGCTTCTGGGAGCAGCGCCTCGCGCCGTGGGACATGGCAGCCGGGTACCTCTCGTGCGCGAGGCGGGCGGCGTTGTCACCGATTACGAGGGAAGCCACGACATGCTGCGGCACACGTCGGCCATCGCGGGCAACCCGGCCATGCACGCCTGGCTTCGAGGCATCTGTGCATAGACGCGCCGCGCCTGGGGCCGCATGAGCGACACCCCTCCTCGCGAACGCTGGGACGAGCAGCTGTCTCTCGGACGCTGGCTCGAGGCGGTGGCCTCGCCCCAGCCGCTGCCGGCCGGCGGACGCGTGGCATCGATCGCCGGTGCCTTCGCTGCGGCACTGGTGGAGAAGATCGGCCGCATCGTACTGCGGTCGCCGAAGCGCGCCGCGCTCCACCCCGTGGCGGAGATGATCGCCGCACGGGCGGCGGCCCTTCGTCCCCTGATGCTGGCGATCGGTGAGGCCGATGACCGCGCCTATGCCGCGGTCATGGCGGCCCGGCGTGCAGCGGCAGGCACAGTGCCATCGGTGCCGCTGCACGACGCCGAACTCGCGGCGGCGCGGTTGCAGGTGGCCCTCATGGAGCATTGTGCCGAGGTGAGCGAACTCGCGCGGGAATTGGAGAATGAGGTAGGCCCTGCCCTGGGCGCAGATCTCGCAACCGCGCGGCACCTTGCCTCCGCTGCGTCCCAGGCGGCGCTCGGCAACGTGGAAGCAGACCTTCGGAATCTTGGGGAGGATGGGGCTGCTGCGACTGTTCGCGCTGCCGCCGAGGCGGCGATGAAGCGGGGTGCTACGCCGCGCGGGTGAGGATCCGCGGTCCTTCCTTGGTGATCGCCACCGTGTGCTCGAAGTGTGCTGCCAACGACCCATCGGCGGTAACCACCGTCCACTTGTCAGCCAGTGTCTTCGTCTGCGGGCGCGCCGGCGGTGATCATCGGCTCGATGGCGATGGTCATGCCGGCCACCAGCCGCTCACGGCGCTTCGGCGGCCCGTAGTTCGGCACCTGCGGCTCCTCGTGGAAGCGCGTGCCGATCCCGTGCCCCACCAGCTCCCGCACCACGCCGTATCCTGCACCCTCGGCCACCTGCTGGACCGCATGCCCGATGTCGCCGATGTGGTTCCCCACCACGGCTTCACGTATCCCCGCGGCGAGGCTTTCCTGCGTCACGTCCATCAACCGTTGCGCTTCGGCCGAAATGGCGCCCACCGCCACGGTCGTGGCGGAATCGGCGTGCAGCCCCTCCAGATAGACGCCGCAGTCGATGCTGATGATGCTGCCCTCGGCGAGCACCCGCTTGGTGGACGGGATGCCGTGGACGATTTCCTCGTCAATGGACACACACAGGGTCTTGGGGAAGCCGTACAGCCCCTTGAAGGACGGCTTGGCGCCCTTGTGGCTGCGGATGAACTTCTCCGCCTCCGCGTCGAGGTCCTCGGTGGTGAGCCCCGGGCGCACCATGTCGCGCAGCATGGCCAGGGTCCGGGCGACGACGTCGCCCGCCCGGGACATCACGTCGATTTCCTTGGAGGACTTGAGCGTGATCATTCTGCTACCGCCCGATGGCCGCCCGGACCCGGGAGGCGATCCCGTCGATCGCGCCGATCGCCGGTACGCGGCGCACGATTCCCTTTGCCTCATAGAAGGCCAGGACGGGAGCCGTCTGGTCGCGGTATGCCTTGAGGCGGATGGCCACGGCCGCGGGATCGTCGTCGGCCCGCTTCTCGATTTCCAGCCGCTTCACGAGCCGACCGAGGATCTCCTCGTCGGTCACCTCGAAGAACAGCACATGGTCCATTGACCGATTCCGCTCGGCGAGGAGCCGCTCCATTCCCTCCGCCTGCGGAATGGTGCGCACCACGCCATCGAAAATGACGCCATTTGCGGCTTCCGGCTTCGCCAGTTCATCGCGAATGACTCCCATGATGATCTCATCGCTCACCAGGTGACCGGCTTCCATGGCTGCCTTGGCCTTGAGCCCGACCGGCGTGCCCCGCTTCACCGCATCGCGGAGCAGGTCGCCCGTCGCAAACTTCGGGAGCCCGAGTGCCTCGGCGAGAAGGGCGCCCTGCGTGCCCTTGCCTGCCCCCGGTGGCCCCATCAGCAGTATGTCCATGGATTGTCCCATCCCCGAAAAAGCTGTGAGTCGTGAGTCGTCAGAGGCCTTCGCTCCGCACACTCACGACTCACGACTGTCCACTGATGACTCCGTCGCCTACATGAACCGCTGCTGCCGTCCCCGGAACTTGACGCGACCGGTCTTCATGAAGCTGTCGTACTTGCGCAGCGTGCGGTGCTGGTCGACCTGGGCGATCGTATCGAGCAGCACGCCCACCACGATCAGCACCGAGGTGCCGCCGAACTGTGACTGGATGCCGAGCTTCCGCGACACCACCATCGGCAGGATCGCGATCAGGGCCAGGAAGAGCGAGCCCGGGAGCGTCACGCGGGCCAGGACGGCGTCGATGTAGTCTGCCGTGGCCGCACCGGGACGAACGCCCGGGCACGAACGCGCCCTGCTTCTTCAGGTTCTCGGAGAGGTCGACCGAGTTGAAGATGATCGAGGTGTAGAAGTAGCTGAACAACACGATCATCAGGGCGAACACGATGTTGTACGCCGCCGTCCCGGGGGCGAAGAACGCCGCCATGTCCGAGAGCGCCGGGATCTTGAGGAAGTTCGCGATCGTGCCCGGCACGATGATGATCGTCTGGGCGAAGATGATCGGCATGACGCCGGCCGTGATGATCCGGATCGGGATGAACGTCTTCTGCCCCTCACGGATGCGACCACGCCCCATGACCTTCCGGGGGATCTGCACCGGGATGCGGCGCGACGCGATCGTCATGGCCACCACCGCCGCGATGACCGCCACCGTGACGGCGAAGTAGAACAGCACGCCGATCGGCGACACCACCCCGCCCTTCACGAAGCTGGCAAGCTGGATGGTCGCGGGCCAGAGGCGCTCGAGGATCGAGAACGTGATCAGCAGGCTCTGCCCGTTGCCGATGCCACGCTCCGTGATCTGCTCGCCCAGCCACATGACGAAGATGGCGCCGGCCGTGAGCGTCACGACCATGATCATGCGCGACGCGAACCCGGGGTTCGCGAATGCGCCGGGAATCGACTCGGTGAAGAGCGCGAAGGTGTAGGCCTGCGTCAGCGCGATGAGGACCGTGGTGTAGCGGGTCCACTGCGTCAGGCGCTTCCGGCCCTCCTCGTCCTTCTGCATCTTGCCGATCGACGGCACGACACCGCCCGCCAGCTGGAAGATGATGGAGGCGGAGATGTACGGCATGACGCCGAGCGCGAAGACGGTGGCCCGGGAAAGGCCGCCGCCCAGCATGTCGTAGAGGCCGAAGAAGCCGGCCGCGCCCGAGTTGCGGATGAAGTCGGCGAGCGCCTGCACGTTCACGCCCGGCGCCGCGATATGGGCGCCGACGCGATAGATCAGGAGGGCGAGCGCCGTGAAGAGGAGCTTCCGGCGAAGCTCGCCGTCGATGGCGAGCCCCGGGACCTTGGGTGCAGTCACTTAGGCCTCGACCCGGCCGCCTGCCGCCTCGATCTTGGTCTTGGCCGACGCCGACACCTGCACGCCGCGCACGGTGTAGGCACGATCGGCCTCACCGGCGGCGAGCAGCTTGGCGGGCACGCCCTGCTTGGAGATCAGCCCGGCCGCGAACAGCGTCTCGGGCGTGACATCCTGGCCGGCGAGCTTCTTCAGCTTGCGCAGGTTGACCGGCTGTGCCGTCACCTTGAACGGGTTGGTGAACCCGCGCTTCGGCAACCGGCGGTACAGCGGCGTCTGGCCGCCCTCGAAGCCGGGGTTGGTCGAGCCACCCGTACGGGCCTTGTGACCCTTGTGACCCTTGCCCGACGTCTTGCCGATGCCGGAGCCGACGCCACGACCAATGCGCTTGCGCGACTGGGTCGAGCCCCGTGCCGGCTTCAGGTTGGAGAGCGAGAGGTGCTTGATCTCGTCCGCCATCAGTTCTTCTCCACCGGCGTCACCTCGACGAGGTGACGCACCTTGAAGAGCATGCCGCGCACGGAAGCCGTGTTCGACACCTCAATGGTCTGCTGATGATGCCGGAGGCCGAGCGCGCGCAGCGTGCGCGCCATCGTCTCCGCATGCCCGATCGTCGAGCGGATCTGCTTCACCGTGAGGCGCGCAGCGTCCTGCTCCGACGGAATCGTGGCCGCATGATACGCCGGGCCCTGACGGCCGACTGCCGGATTACGACCCATGATTTACGCTCCCTGCCGCGGCTTGTACGCGAGCTGGTCGACTTCGATGCCGCGCTCGCTGGCCACCTGGCGCACCGACACGAGCTGGCGAAGGCCGTCCATCGTGGCCCGCACCATGTTGTGGGCGTTGCTCGAGCCCAGGCTCTTGGTCAGGATGTCGGTGATGCCGGCGCACTCGAGCACCGACCGCACGGCACCACCGGCAATGACGCCAGTACCGGTCGCGGCCGGCTTGAGGAGCACCTCACCCGCGCCGTGATGACCGATCACCTCGTGCGGGATCGTGGACCCCGTGCGCGGCACCTCGACCATGCTGCGCTTGGCCGCCTCGACCGCCTTGCGGACCGCCTCGGACACTTCGTTGGCCTTGCCGGTCGCGAACCCGACCCGGCCACGGCCATCGCCCACCGCCACGAGGGCGTTGAACGAGAACCGGCGGCCACCCTTCACGACCTTGGCCACGCGGTTGATCGCCACCACGTTCTCGACCAGCTCGTTGCCGTCGCGCTCACGCTCGCGATCGCGGCCACGACCGCCACGGCCACCGCCACCACCGCCCCGATTGTCCCGGCCCCGGCCACCGCCGCCGCCACCACCGCCCCGCTGCTGGCGCTGCTCGCCCGCGGGACGCTCAGTCGTTTCCGTCGCTGCGGGAGCCGCAGCCCCCGACCCCTGTTCGTCTGCCATTAGAACTCCAGTCCGCCTTCGCGCGCGCCCTCGGCAACCGCCTGCACGCGTCCATGATACCGGTACCCGGCGCGGTCGAACACGACCTTGGTGACGCCGGCAGCCTTTGCCTTCTCGGCGAGCAGCTTTCCCGTGGCCTTGGCCCGGTTCACCTTGCCCGCGGTGGTGCTGTCCACGCCCTCGCTCGCGTCGCTGACGCCCAGGAGCGTCACGCCCTGGTCGTCGTTCACGAGCTGCGCGTAGATGTGCTTCAACGAGCGGAACACCACGAGGCGCGGCCGCTCGGCCGTGCCGGCCACCCGCGTCCGCACCCGGAGGTGCCGGCGGTAGCGGCGGTCATTCCGCGTCTTCGGAGAATGAATGGCGCGCATTTACTTCGCTCCCGTCTTGCCAGCCTTGCGGCGGACCTGCTCACCCTGGTACCGGATGCCCTTGCCCTTGTACGGCTCCGGCTTGCGCACCAACCGGATCTCGGCGGCCACCTGGCCCACCTTTTCCTTGTCGGCGCCCTCGATCTTCACCACCGTGTTGTTCTCGACCGTGATCTTGATCCCCTCGGGCGCCTTGAACGGCACCTGATGGGAGTAGCCGACGATCAGGTTGACCCCGAACGGCTTCATCTCGGCCTTGTACCCGACGCCCTGGATCTCGAGCACCTTCTGGTAGCCCTTGGTCACGCCCTCGACCATGTTGGCGACCAGCGTGCGGCTGAGGCCATGCAGCGCCTTGTGCTTCTCCGCCTCGCTCGGGCGTGACACCGTGAACTCGGAGCCCTCGAGCTTGTAGCCGAGTTCCGGGCTCAGGGTGCGCTTGAGCTCGCCCTTGGGGCCCTTCACCGTGACGGTGGACCCGGCCACCGTCAGCGTGACGCCTGCCGGAATGGTGACCGGCCGCCTGCCGATACGCGACATGTCGGTCCCCTTACCAGATCAGGGCGACGAGTTCGCCGCCCAGGTTGGCGGTGCGAGCCTCGCGGTCGCTCATCAGCCCCTTCGGGGTGGAGACGATCGCCATGCCGAGACCGTTCTTCACGCGGGGGATCTCGCGGCACTTCACGTAGCGCCGGAGGCCCGGTGTCGACATCCGGCGCAGCTCGCGGATGACCGGCAGCTCATTGTGGTACTTGAGGTACAGCCGGAGCACGCCGGCCGCGCCATCATCGAGGACCTTGAAGTCGCCGATGTAGTGATTGTCGCGCAGGATGCGGGCAAGCTCAGTCTTGAACTTGCTCACAGGCACGTCCACGCGCCGATGTCCAGCATGACACGCATTACGGATGCGGGTCAGCATGTCGGCGACGGGATCTGTCAGGCTCATGGTCCTCGATCTCCCTACCAGCTCGCCTTGCGCACGCCCGGGATCATTCCCTGGAGTGCAAGGTCTCGGAAACAGATACGGCACAGGCCGAACTTGCGCAGCACAGCACGTGAGCGCCCGCAACGCTGGCACCGACGCACTGCGCGCACCTTGAACTTGGGCGTACGCTTGGCCCGCTCGATCCAACAGGTCTTCGCCATTTACTCTCCCCTATGCCGCGCGCTGCGGCGTCTCACCGCGGAACGGCCAGCCAAACTCCCGCAGCAACGCCAGCGCGAGGTCATCGCGGCCGGCCGTGGTCACGATCGTGATGTCCATCCCGTGGATCTTCTCGACCTTGTCGTAGTCGATCTCGGGGAACACCATCTGTTCCTTGATGCCGAAGGTGTAGTTCCCGCGGCCGTCAAAGCTCCGGTTCGGCAGGCCGCGGAAGTCGCGCATGCGCGGCACCGCGATCGAGATGAACCGGTCGAGGAACTCGTACATCCGGGCGCCGCGGAGCGTCACCGAGCAGCCCACCGGCATGCCCTCGCGCAGCCCGAAGTTGGCGATCGACTTCTTGGCCTTGGTGATCACCGGCTTCTGGCCCGTGACCGCCGCAAGCTCCTCGACCGCTGCATCGAGCTGCTTCGGGTTCTTGCCCGCGTCACCCATGCCGACGTTCAGCACGATCTTGGTGATCTTCGGCACCTGGTGCGGGTTCGTCAGCGCAAACGACTTCGCGAGGCGCGGGCGCACCGTGCCCTCGTAGAACGCCTGCAGCCGCGGCTTGCCGACCGCTACCTTGGGCGACGGGTCCACCGGCAGCGTCGAGACCTTCTCGCCGCGACCCTTGGCCTTCGCGCCCTGTCCCTGGCCCTTGTCTCCACCCTTCGGGGCCTTCGTCTTCTGTTCCGCCATGGCTTACCGGCTCCTCGCAATCGACTGGCCCGACTTCACGCCCACCCGCTCGACGGTGCCATCGGCGTCCCGCCGGCGGCGAATGCGCGTCGGCGCGTCGGTCTTGGGATCGATCAGCATCACCTTCGAGTGATGGATCGCCGCTTCGCGCTCGATGATCCCGCCCTCGGCGGTCTGTGTCGCGCGCTGGTGCTTCTTGATCATGGCGACGCCCCGGACCACCACGCGACCCGTCTTCGGGTACACCTGGATGATCTGGCCGCGCTTGCCCTTGTCGTCACCGCTGATGACCTGCACCATGTCACCCTTCGTGACGTGCAGCTTCACCCGCACCGGTGGCGCATGGCGGATCCGCTTGTTCTTCTTGTGGACGAGCGGCTTCATGTCAGAGTACCTCCGGTGCCAGCGACACGATCTTCATGTAGCGCTTCTCGCGAAGCTCGCGCGCCACCGGCCCGAAAATACGGGTGGCCCGGGGCTCGCCCTTGTCATCGATCAGCACCGCGGCGTTCTCGTCGAACCGGATGTACGACCCATCCTTGCGGCGGGTCTCCTTCCGGGTGCGCACGATCACGGCCTTGGCGACGTCGCCCTTCTTTACCTGCCCGGTCGGGATGGCGTCCTTGATGGCCACCACCACGCGATCGCCCAGCCCGGCGTACCGGCGCTTGCTGCCGCCCAGTACACGGATGACCAGCGCCTTGCGCGCGCCCGAGTTGTCGGCGATCCGGAGGATCGTTTCCTGCTGAATCATTGCAGTGCTCCCCTACTTCGCCTTCAAGACGATCTCGACGACGCGCCAGCAGACCGTCTTCGCCAGCGGCCGCGTCTCCATGATGCGCACGGTATCGCCCGTCTGGGCACCCATATCGTTGCGCGCCTTCACCTTCTTGGTCCGCGTCATCTGCTTGCCGTAGGCCGCATGGGCATACTGCCGCGTCAGGACCACCGTGACCGTCTTCGTCATCTTGTCGCTGGACACCAGACCCTGGCGCGTCTTCCGCCGCCGGCGGGTCGCCTCAGTCGAGGCCGTCGCTGTCGTCGCCACCGCTGCTCCTTACGCCTGCCCCGCGCGAGCGCGGAGCGTGGTGAGGATCCGCGCGATGTCGCGACGGATCGTCCGGAACCGGACCGGGTTTTCGATCGACTCGGTGGCCGACCGGAACCGGAGACGGAACCGCTCGTCCTTCAGTTCGCCGAGCTTCTGCTGGAGCTCCTCGTTCGAGAGCTCACGCACTGCATTCGCCTTCATGACCTAGATCTCCTCGCGCTTCACGAAGCGCGTCTTCACGGGCAGCTTGGCGGAGGCGAGCGCCAGCGACTTCCTCGCCAGTTCCTCGGTCACGCCCTCGATCTCGAACAGCACCCGGCCCGGCTTGATCACGGCGACCCAGCCCTCCGGGTTGCCCTTGCCCTTACCCATGCGGGTCTCGGCCGGCTTCTTGGTGATGGGCTTGTCCGGGAAGATCCGGATCCACACCCGCCCGCCACGCTTCATCTCACGCGTCATCGCCACGCGCGACGCCTCGATCTGCCGGTTGGTGATCCAGCCCGGCTCCAGGCTCATGATGGCGAACTCCCCATGTGCCACCGTGTTGCCCCGGGTCGCATGTCCCTTCGTGCGGCCCTTGAACTGCTTGCGGAACTTGACCCGCTTTGGCGCCAGCATTGGATCAGGCTCCCGTGCTGTAGGTGCGGCCCGTCACGTCCTCGACGACCTCACCCTTGAAGATCCAGACCTTGACCCCGATGGTGCCGTACGTCGTCTTGGCGGTTGCCGTCGCGTAGTCGACATCGGCGCGCAGGGTGTGGAGCGGCACGCGGCCCTCGCGGTACCCCTCGGTGCGCGCGATCTCGGCGCCGCCGAGGCGGCCGGACGTGCGGACGCGGATACCCTGGGCGCCCATGCGCATCGAGCTCTGCACCGCGCGCTTCATGGCGCGGCGGAACGAGATGCGCTGCTCCAGCTGGTGCGCGATGTTCTCGGCCACAAGCTGCGCCGACAACTCGGGCCGCTTGATCTCCTCGACGTTGATCGCCGCTTCCTTGCCGGTGAGCTGTGCCAGCTCGTCGCGAAGCTTGTCCACCTCGGCGCCGCGCTTGCCGATCACCACGCCCGGACGGCCGGTGTGCACGGTGACGGTGACCTTGCCTGGACGGCGCTCGATGTCCACGGCGGCAATCGCCGCATGGCCCAGCCGCTGCTTCAGGTACTTGCGGATCAGCTCGTCCTCCTTGAGGAGGGCGGGCATGTCCTTGTTCGCGTACCAGCGCGACGACCAGTTCTTGACGATACCGAGCCGGAGCCCGGTCGGATGAGTCTTCTGGCCCATTTAGTTCTTCTCCTTGCGCGGCCCGACGTGGATTTCCACGTGGCTGGTCCGCTTCCGGATCGGTGTGGCCCGGCCCTGCGCCGCAGCCGTGAACCGCTTGAGCGGCTGCCCCATGTTGACGATCGCCTTGGCGACCACGAGCGAATCGACGTCGAACGACTCGTTCGCCCGCTGTGCCGCCTGCTCCGCGTTCGACACCGCCGACTTGAGCGTCTTCGCGATCTGCTTCGCCGCGAGCTTCTTGTTGAACTGCAAGATGGCGTACGCCTCGTTCACGTCCTTGCCACGGATCAGGTCGACGACCAGCCGCATCTTGCGCGGCGACTGCCGGACCAACCGCTGGATCGCATGTCCGCTCATGACTATTCCGCCTTCGCCTTCTTGTCAGCCACCAGCTTGCCGCTGTGACCGCGGAAGAGCCGCGTCGGGGCGAACTCGCCCAGCTTGTGGCCCACCATGTTCTCGGTGACGTACACCGGGACGAACTTGTTCCCGTTGTGCACGGCGAACGTGTGTCCGACGAACTCGGGCAGGATCGTGCTTGCCCGGCTCCAGGTCTTGACGACCTTCTTCTCGTTCTTCGAGTTGAGGATCTGCACCTTGAGGAGCAGGGCCTCCTGGACGAACGGTCCCTTCTTGACGCTACGCGACATCGCGGTCCGCCCTTACTTGGTCGCCCGACCGCGCTTGCGGCCGCGGGCGATGAACTGGTTCGACGCCTTCTTGCGCTTCCGGGTCTTGCGTCCTTCCGGCTTGCCCCACGGCGACACCGGTGGGCGTCCGCCTGAGGTCTTGCCTTCACCGCCGCCCAGCGGATGGTCCACCGGGTTCTTGGCCACGCCGCGCACCTTCGACCGCTTGCCCAGCCAGCGGTTCTTGCCGGCCTTGCCGATCGAGATGAGCTCGTGCTCGGCGTTGCCCACTTCACCGATCGTGGCGAGGCAGCGACCGTGCACCAGGCGCATCTCGCTCGACCGGAGCCGCAGCGTGACGTAGTCGCCTTCCTTGGCCACCACCTGGACACTGGCACCGGCACTGCGGGCCATCTGCCCACCCTTGCCGATCTTGAGCTCGATGTTGTGCACCGTGGTGCCCAGCGGCATCTCGGCCAGCGGCAGGGCGTTGCCCAGCCGGGCATCGGACCCCGGACCGCTCATGATCGTCGCGCCGACTTCCAGCCCCTTCGGGTGCAGGATGTAGCGCTTCTCGCCGTCCGCGTACACCACGAGCGCAATGCGCGCGCTGCGGTTCGGGTCGTACTCGATCTCGGTGATCTTGCCCGGCACACCGAACTTGTTCCGCTTGAAGTCGATGACGCGGTACATCTTCTTGTGCCCGCCGCCCTTGTAGCGCGACGTGACATGGCCGGTGTTATTGCGCCCGCCCGACTGCTTCTTCGGCTCGAGCAGCGACTTCTCCGGCGTGCCCCGGGTGATCTCGTCGAAACCCGAGACCGAGCGGAAGCGCGTGCCGGCCGTCATCGGCCGGAATTGACGAATGCTCATTTACCCCTCGAAGACCGGCAGGGTCTGGCCGTCGCGCAACGTCACGATGGCCTTCTTCCAGCGCGCCGTGGTGCCGCGCGTCTTGCCACGCGTGACTTCGTTCCGGCGCATCTGCATGGTCCGGACGGCAGTCACGTTCACGTCGAACAGCTTCTCGAGCGCTTCCCGGATCTGGTGCTTCGACGATGCCGGGTGCACCTCGAACGTATAGGCCTTCTGCAGCTGGTAGACGGCGGAACTCTTCTCCGTCACCAGCGGCTTCACGATTACCTGTCGCAGGTCGAGTGACATGCTCACTTCCCCTTCTTCTTCGGCGCCGACTTCTTCGCCGGCTTCGCGGCGGCCTTCTTCGCCGCCTTCTTGGTGGCCGGGGCCTTGGCCGCCTTCTTCGCGGTCTTCTTGGTCGCCTTGGCCACGGCCTTCTCCGCCTTCACGGCCTTCGCCTTGACGGCCTTCGCGGTCGCCCGCGCCTTGCTCGCCTTCTGCTCCGGCTCCGGCGCGATCTCGGGCTCGACACCCGTGATGGCACCCTCTTCCACCACCAGCGCGTCGCTCCAGATCACGTCGTAGGCCGAGACCTCGGCGTACGGCATGACATGCACGGTCGGCAGGTTGCGGCTGGACAGCCACGCGTTCCGGTTGGCGCCGTTGGTCAGCACCAGGACCTTCACGCCCTCGAGACCCAGGTTGCCGAGCAGCTCCGCGAGCTGCTTCGTCTTCGGGGCCGCGAACGTCACCTTCTCCACGATGTGCAGCCGGCCCTCACGTGCCCGCGCATTGAACGCGGACTTCCGGGCGAGCTGCTTCACCTTGCGCGGGACTTCCGTGTGGTAGTCGCGCGGCTGCGGGCCGAACACGATGCCACCGCCGCGCCAGTGCGGCGCGCGGATGGAACCCTGCCGGGCGCGGCCGGTGCCCTTCTGCTTCCACGGCTTCTGGTTGCCGCCCGAGACGAAGCTGCGCGTCTTCGTGGCCGACGTTCCCTGCCGCTGGTTGTTCAGGTAGGCCTTGACCGTCTGGTGCAAGACCGGCTCGTTCACCGTGCCATCGAACAGCGGCTCGGGAAGCGTGAACGCTCCCGCGCGCTTCGCGCCGGCGGGTGAGTAATGGGGAGCCTCAAACATGGCGGCTCGCTCCTCCCTGCTTCCGTACGGTGACGATCCCGTTGCGGGCGCCCGGAACGGCCCCCTTCACGAACAGGAGGTTCCGGTCGGCGTCGATCTTGACCACCGTCAGGCCCAGCTCCGTATGCTTCACCGCGCCGTGATGGCCCGGCATCTTCTTGCCCTTGATGACGCGCGACGGGTCGGTACCCGGGCTGATCGAGCCCGGCTTCCGGTGCCGCGTGTTGCCGTGCGTCGCCGGTCCGCCATGGAAGCCGTGCCGATGCACGACGCCCTGGAACCCGCGACCCTTCGACGTGCCCGTCACCTTCACGAGCTCGCCGGCGGCGAAAATATCCACCTTGACCTCAACGCCAGCCGCTGGTGCGTCGCCCGCGATCTCGAACTCGCGGATGATGGCCGGCGCGGCGGTGAGGCCGGCCGCCTTCGCATGACCCAGTGCCGCCTTGGAGGCGCGGCTTTCCTTGCGCGCGCCGAAGCCGAGCTGCACCGCGCCCGTGCGCACCTGCAGCACGTGGCAGGGGCCCGCCTCGATGACCGTGACCGGAACGGCGTCGCCGTTCTCCGTGAAGACCCGGGTCATCCCGAGCTTCCGGCCGATAAGTCCGTTGGTCATGGGCTATTCGACCTTGATCTCGACGTCGACACCGGCCGGCAGGTCGAGCTTGGTGAGCGCGTCCATGGTCTGCGGCCGCGAGTCGTGGATGTCGAGCAGGCGCTTGTGCGTGCGCAGCTCGAACTGCTCCCGGCTCTTCTTGTCGACGTGCGGGCTGCGGAGCACCGTCCACCGCTCGGTCTTGACCGGCAGCGGGATCGGCCCCGAAACCTGGGCTCCCGTCTTTTCCGCCGTGCGCACGATGTCCGCCGCGGCCTGGTCCAGCACCACGTGGTCGAACGCCTTGAGGCGGATGCGGATGCGTTGTGCCATTCGTTCCTCGATCAGTGGCAGAGGCCGCGCCCCGATGGGCGCGGCGTGCCGGTTCGCTACTTCAGGATCTTCGTGACGACGCCGGCGCCTACCGTGCGGCCACCCTCGCGGACCGCGAAGCGGAGGCCCTGGTCCATCGCGATCGGCGTGATCAGCTCGATCACCATCTGGATGTTGTCGCCCGGCATCACCATCTCGACGCCGGCCGGCAGCTCCACCGTGCCCGTCACGTCCGTGGTGCGGAAGTAGAACTGCGGACGGTACCCCTTGAAGAACGGGGTGTGACGGCCGCCCTCTTCCTTGTTCAGGACGTAGACCTCAGCCTCGAACTTGTTGTGCGGCGTCACCGAGCCCGGCTTCGCCAGCACCATGCCGCGCTCGATGTCGGTCTTTTCCACGCCACGGAGCAGCAGGCCGACGTTGTCACCAGCCTGGCCGTCATCCAGCAGCTTGCGGAACATCTCGACGCCGGTCACGACCGTCTTCTTCTCCGAGCCGAAGCCGACCAGGGCGACTTCCTCGCCGACCTTGATCTTGCCACGCTCGATACGGCCGGTGGCCACCGTGCCGCGGCCGGTGATCGAGAACACGTCCTCGACCGGCATCAGGAACGGCTTGTCCACTTCGCGCACCGGCTCCGGAATCGCGGTGTCGAGGGCCTCGTAGAGCTTGAGGAAGTCCTCGGCCCACTTCTTGTCGCCCTCGATCGCCTTCATGGCCGACCCGCGGATGACCGGCGTGTCGTCGCCCGGATACTTGTACTGGGTGAGCAGCTCGCGCACCTCGAGTTCCACGAGGTCGAGCAGCTCTTCGTCGTCCACCAGGTCGCACTTGTTCAGGAAGACGATGACCGACGGCACGTTCACCTGGCGGGCCAGGAGGATGTGCTCGCGGGTCTGCGGCATCGGGCCGTCCACGGCCGACACGACCAGGATGGCGCCGTCCATCTGCGCCGCACCCGTGATCATGTTCTTCACGTAGTCCGCGTGTCCCGGGCAGTCCACGTGTGCATAGTGGCGGTTCGGGGTTTCGTACTCGACGTGCGAGGTCGCGATCGTCAGGATCTTGGTGGCATCGCGACGGCCCTGCGACGCGGACGCCTTGGCGACCTCGTCGTACGGGACGTACTTCGTGCCCCAGCCCTTGTCTGCCGACACCTTCGTCAAGGCCGCCGTCGTGGTGGTCTTGCCGTGGTCCACGTGCCCGATCGTGCCGACGTTCACGTGTGGCTTATTACGCTCGAATTTCGCCTTGGCCATGATCTCTGCTCCGTATCCCTGTCCAGGTTGCCCTGCGTGACTTACCGCGAATCCTTGCCAGCCGCCTTGCTGATGATCTGCTCGGCGATGTTCTTCGGCACTTCCTCGTAATGTGCAAACTCCATCGAGTACACCGCGCGACCCTGCGTCATGCTGCGCAGCGTGGTCGAGTACCCGAACATCTCCGCCAGCGGTACGTCGGCGGACACCACCTGGGCATCACCGCGCTGCGTCATGCCACCCACCTTGCCGCGGCGGCTCGACAGGTCGCCGATGACGTCGCCCAGGAAGTCCGACGGCGTGACCACTTCGACACCCATGACGGGCTCGAGGATGATCGGGTTCGCCTGCCGCGCCGCTTCCTTGACCGCCATGGAGCCGGCGATCTTGAACGCCATTTCCGAGCTGTCGACGTCGTGGTAGCTGCCGAACGTGAGCGTCGCCTTGACGTCCACCATCGGGTAGCCGGCCAGCACGCCGTTCTCGAGCGCCTCGCGGATGCCCGCTTCCACCGGCTTGATGAACTCCCGGGGAATGACGCCGCCCACCACCTTGTCCTCGAAGATGAAGCCCTGGCCCGCCTCGGTCGGCTCGAAGTTGATCACCACGTGACCATACTGGCCCTTGCCGCCCGACTGCCGGATGAACTTCCCCTCGATGTCCGTGACCTTCTTCTTGACCGTCTCGCGGAAAGCGACCTGCGGCTTGCCGACGTTCGCTTCCACCTTGAACTCGCGACGCATGCGGTCGACGATGATCTCCAGGTGGAGCTCGCCCATGCCCGCGATGATCGTCTGGCTGGTCTCGGCGTCCGTGCGCACACGGAACGTCGGGTCCTCTTCCGCCAGCTTCTGCAGTGCGATGCCGAGCTTGTCCTGGTCGGCCTTCGACTTGGGCTCGATGGCCACGTCGATGACCGGGTTCGGGAACTTCATCGCTTCCAGGATGACCGGCCTGTCTTCATCGGCCAGCGTGTCGCCCGTGCGCGTGTCCTTGAGGCCGATCGCCGCGGCGATGTCGCCCGCCAGCACTTCCTCGATCTCGTCGCGCTTGTTCGCGTGCATCTGCAGGAGCCGGCCGATCCGCTCCCGCTTGTCCTTCGTCGCGTTGTAGACGTAGCTGCCCGACTTGAGCGAACCCGAATACACGCGGAAGTACGTCAGCCGGCCGACGTACGGGTCGGTGGCCACCTTGAACGCAAGCGCCGAGAAGGGCGCATCGTCGCTCGGCTCGCGGATCTCGAAGGTCTCGTCGTGCTGGGGCAGGTGCCCCTGCATCGGCGGAACGTCCATCGGGCTCGGCAGGTAGTCGATGACCGCATCGAGCAGCGCCTGCACACCCTTGTTCTTGAAGGAGGCGCCACAGAGCACCGGCACGATCTTGCCGGTGACGGTCGCCTTCCGGATGGCCCGCATGATCTCCTCGAGCGACAGTTCCTCGCCGCCCAGGTACTTCCCCATCAGCTCGTCATCGTGCTCGACCGCCGCCTCGATGACTTCATGACGCGCCTTCTCGACCCGCTCCTTGTAGGCATCGGCCACCGGCATTTCGGTGAACGTCTTGCCCATGTTCTCCTCGTCGAACACGAACTCGACCCGGCGCAGCACGTCGATGTGCCCGGTGAAGAGCTCGCCGGAACCGACCGGCAGCTGGATCGGGAAGGCGTTCTTCGTGAGGCGGCCCCGGATCATGCTGAGGCAGCGATCGAAGTCGGCACCGACGCGGTCCATCTTGTTCGAGAAGATGATGCGCGGCACGTTGTACCGGTCAGCCTGGCGCCACACCGTCTCGGTCTGCGGCTCCACGCCGGCCACGGAATCGAGCAGCGTCACGGCGCCGTCCAGCACGCGCAGCGAACGCTCCACCTCGACCGTGAAATCCACGTGTCCCGGCGTATCGATGATGTTGATGCGGTGCACGATGTCGTTCCGGGTCCAGAAACAGGTCGTGGCAGCCGACGTGATCGTGATGCCGCGCTCCTGCTCCTGCTCCATCCAGTCCATCGTGGCGGCACCCTCATGCACTTCACCGATTTTGTAGTTCTTCCCGGTGTAGTACAGGATGCGCTCGGTCGTGGTCGTCTTACCGGCATCGATGTGGGCCATGATGCCGATATTCCGGTAACGCTCGAGCGGTGTGTTTCGCGCCATAACTTTCTTGAACCTGTTTCCCGGCGCCGTTGGCGCCTCCACCAAGCCAAAAGCGGGGCGACCGACCCGGGAAACCCGGTGGTATCGCTCCGCACACATCCGGGCAACCGCCCTGGACGAGGACCATTCGAGGTCCCATGCGTTTTCGGAAGGCCAGAGGTGGCGGGGGCAGATGCCCCTCAGTCACGTAACCCGATGTCTACTACTGCCTGCGACTGCTACCAGCGATAGTGGGCAAACGCGCGGTTGGCCTCAGCCATCCGGTGCGTGTCTTCCTTCTTCTTGATCGTGTTCCCCTCGCCCTTCGAGGCAAGGATCAGCTCGGCGGCGAGACGCTCATAGATCGTCTTCTCGCTGCGGGCGCGGGAAAACTGGATCAGCCAGCGCATGGCCAGCGCCGCGCGACGATCCGGACGCACCTCGATCGGAACCTGCAGCGAAGCGCCACCAACACGACGGCTCTTCACCTCGACCATCGGCTTCGCGTTGTTCACGGCCTGCTTGAACACGGCGACACCCGGCTGGCCGGTACGCTCTTCGATCAGGTCCATCGCCTTGTAGAACACGCCCTCGGCCAGGCCCTTCTTGCCGTCGTACATGAGCGCGTTGACGAACTTCGACACCGTCTGGCTGTCGTAGCGCGGATCCGGCGGAACCGGACGGCGGACGGCACGAGTGCGGCGGCTCACTTCTTACCTCCGGCGGCTGCAGCCTTCGGACGCTTGGCGCCGTACTTCGAGCGGCTGCGACGGCGGTCGGCAACGCCGGCCGAGTCGAGCGAGCCACGCACGATGTGATAACGCACGCCGGGAAGATCCTTCACGCGGCCACCACGGATGAGCACGATTGAATGCTCCTGAAGGTTGTGGCCTTCGCCCGGGATGTACGCAATCACCTCGAACCCGTTCGTGAGACGGACCTTCGCAACCTTCCGGAGAGCCGAGTTCGGCTTCTTCGGCGTAGTGGTGTACACACGAGTGCAGACACCGCGACGGAAAGGATTGCTGTCGAGCGCAGGCGCCTTGTCGATGCGCGGAACGCTTTTCCGGCCGTGCCGGACGAGTTGATTGATGGTCGGCATGTGCTTGGTGCAAGAGCTCCCGTATTCCACGATCCCGCGCGCCCATTTTTGGCGCAGACCGCAGAAAGTAGAGGGTCAGGGGCCGTAGGTCAAGACGCAGAGCCAGTTTCGACCCCGCCCTGACTCCCACCGGCGTGCGTCCGCCACGCCGTGCGTCGTCCTTGTTTGCGCGTAACGGTTCGTTGGGCCTTCTTTGGACGCATGAGCAACGTTCTTTTTGTGGTTCGGCATTCGTTCGGGCCACTCAGTACCCCCCTGGAGACGTGAATGGCTTCTCGATTTCCCCTCCGCCAGCTATCCAGCCTCGTGGCGATTGCATCGGCACTCCTCGGCGCAGCGTGTAGCGGCGACAGCGGAGGTCCCAGTGGCGGCCCCCAGCCGACCTCGATCGCGATCAGCGCAGGCAACGGTCAGTTCGTGAAGTACGGCACTGGGGTGCCGACGCCGCCGTCGGTCGTCGTGACCAACGCCTCCGGCCCGATGGGAGGTGTCGCGGTCACGTTCAGCGCCGCAGCCGGAGGCGGCACCGTCAACGGTGCTACCGTCACGACTACCGCGCAGGGCATCGCGACGGTGGGCGGGTGGGTTCTAGGGCCCACGCCAGGGATCAACACCCTCAAGGCCACGGCAGGAAACATTTCGGTGAATTTCCAGGCCACCGCAATCACCGGCCCCCCCTCTGCCATATCCATCCGGGCGGGCGACGGCCAGACCTGGGTGCAGCAGAGTACCGTGCCAGTGGCACCCTCCGTCACGGTCACGGATGGCCAATACCCGGTACCCGGGGCTCGCGTGGTCTTCTCGGTGGGTTCCGGCGGAGGCAGTGTGTCGGGCCCGGTGCAGACCACGAGCGCCAGTGGCGCGGCCGCGGGCGTTGCCACGGTCGGAGGCTGGCGCCTGGGCACCGCCACAACGAACACACTGACTGCGACCGTCCAGAACACCTCGATTGCCCCAGTCACCTTCAGCGCCACCGCTGAGCCACTGGTCATCTCGGCAGTGACCAAGGTCGAGGGTGACAACCAGACTGGATACGCCGGCAACTTTGCCGGCCAGAAGGTCACGGTGTCGGTGCTCAACCAGTTCGGCCAGCCCACCGAGGGTGTTCCCGTGACGTACGCCGTCACCGGTGGCGGAAGCGTCCCAACCGGCGCGACCACTGGCCTCAACGGACAGGCGGCCATTCCCTATTGGCGATTCGGGGCTGCAGGAGCCCAGTCGGTCAATGTTTCCGCGGGTGCCGCAGCTCCGGTAACCTTTTCAGCGACAGCCTCCGCGGTGCCGGCCTCGAACTTCAGGATCAACCTCATCGTGCCCCCGGGTGCCCCGGCGCTGAAGCCTGAGGTGCAGGCGGCCTTTGACGCAGCCAAGGCACGCTGGGAGTCCATCATTATCGGCGGGTTGACCCCGGTCACCCTCTCGGGCGCTGACAAGGTCGGGCCCGATAGCATTAACACGGGCCTTCCCGGCGTCGGCGTCATTCCATGCATTCCGCTGGTCAGCAACACGACGATCCGGGACATCAACATCTACATCTATGTGCGTCCGATCGATGGAAACTCTGGCCTGAACATCCTCGGCCTGGCCACTCCGGTGTACACGCGCGACAACTACCTGCCGTTTGCCGGTTGCATGATCTTCGATGACGCCAACATCGATGGACTGATCGGGAATGGGCTGGACGCGGTCATCCTGCACGAGATGGCGCACGTCTTCGGGTTTGGTACACTGTGGGACGAAAAGGGCCTCCTGATCGGCAAGTGCCCCGCATCGACCACCCCCTCGTTCGACGGCCCGTCGTCGCAGCAGGCGTTCCTGGCGGCACTGGTTCCTGGCGGGGTCTACGATGACCCGATCACGCCAGTGGAAGGAGACGGGACCTGCAATGATGGCACCCGCGACGGCCACTGGAGCGAGTCCGTCATGGGCAACGAGCTGATGACCGGCTTCCTGAACCCGACTTCCAATCCGCTCAGCGCGATCACCAGCGCGTCGCTGCGCGACTTCGGCTACGTGGTCAACGACGTCCCGAGCGACCCCTACACCGTGCCCTCGGTATCTGCGGCCCTGCGTGCTGGTGCGACAGCGGCGGGCCAGAAGCTGCACGAGCTGCCGGCCCGCACGCCGATCATCGTCACGGATCACCGCGGCAGGACGACCCAGGTTATCGAGCGCTGACGAGGATCGCCCTCCCCGAGAAACAGAAAGGCGCCCGGGATCACTCCCGGGCGCCTTTCGTTTGTTGCTTCAGCTGCTACAGGTCTTCGTCAGCCAGTGCCCCGACGAGCGCAGGCGCGGCCACGGCGACTTCCTCCACCGGAGCCGGCGGCGGCGGCTCGTAGCCCGCTGGCGGCTCCAGCTCGATCTCGGCGTACCGGTAGATGCCCGACCCGGCCGGGATGAGGTGCCCGATGATGATGTTCTCCTTGAGGCCGAGGAGGTCGTCCTTGGCGCCACGGATGGCCGCATCGGTGAGCACGCGCGTGGTCTCCTGGAACGACGCCGCCGAGATGAACGACTGCGTCGTGAGGCTCGCCTTCGTGATGCCCAGGAGCACCGGCTCGGCCGCTGAGGCCTCGCCCTTCCGCTTCACCGTCCGCTCGTTGTCCTCGCGGAACGTGAGCTTGTCGACCGTCTCGCCCTCGAGGAAGTCGGTGTCGCCCGGATCGGTGACACGCACCTTCTGGAGCATCTGGCGCACGATCACGCCGATATGCTTGTCGTTGATGCGCACGCCCTGCAGGCGGTACACCTCCTGCACCTCGTTCAGCAGGTACTCCTGCACGGCACGCGGGCCCTTGATCCGCAGGATGTCATGCGGGTTCACCGGTCCCTCGGTGAGCCGGTCGCCGGCGCGCACGCGGTCGCCCTCGTGCACCCGGAGGTGCTTGCCGGCCGGCACTTCGTACAGCGTCGGCTCGACCGGCGTATCGCCCTCGGCCGCCGCGTAGACGAAGATCTCGCGCTTGCCGCGCTTGATGTCGCCGAACTTCACCACGCCGTCCGTCTCCGCGATGGTCGACGGATCCTTCGGGCGACGGGCCTCGAACAGCTCCGCGATGCGCGGGAGGCCGCCGGTGATGTCGCGCGTCTTGTAGGCCTCGCGCGGGATCTTGGTGACGGTGACGCCCTTCTTCACCTTGACCGCGGGCGACAGCCACACCGTCTTGTCCTTGCTCTCCTTCTTGCTCCGGCTCGGCCATGCCTCATTGATTGGTCGCTCGTCCACCTTGAACGACTTCGCCGACCACGGGTTGGCTTCCGACGGGATATCGAATGCACGGGACACCTGGTCGGTCGGTGAGCCGAAGATGATGCGGCTGCCCTCTGCCAGGGTGTACTCCTGCGGGTCCTTCCGGTTCGGCGCGTAGACCAGCACCGAGGGGTGCAGTTCACGCTCCGGATCGGCGGTGACCACGAGCGACCGGAGGCCGGTGCCTTCGTCGAGCTCCTCGCGGAGCGTGACGCCTGGGACCAGGTCCTTCCACCGCATCTCGCCGTCGAGCTTGAGGATCGACGGGTTCGAGTACGGGTCCCACGTGTAGAGGATGGACGCCCGCCGCTCATTGTCGCCCTTCACGACGGTATCGCCTTCCTTCACCTGCAGGATCGCGCCCTCCGGCACCGGGTACCGGTTGAGCACCCGCTTGTGATCCTTCGGGTCCACGACGAGCACGCCTTCCTTGTTCTCGTCGTCGGCCGACTCGTCATCGCGGGTCAGGGCCACGCGCTGGATCGCCTTGGTGCCGTCCTCGAACTCGACCGGCACGTCGGCCCACTCCAGGCCCTTGGTGTACAGCACCACGCCGTCGGCGCGCGCCCGGCGCTCCGCCTCTTCCGCGATACGGCTGGACGTACCGCCGATGTGGAAGGTGCGCAGCGTCAGCTGGGTGCCCGGCTCGCCGATCGACTGTGCGGCCAGGATGCCCACCGCCTCGCCCATGTCCACCATGTCCATGGTGGCCAGGTTGCGGCCGTAGCACATGCGGCAGATGCCACGCTTGGACTCGCACGTGAGCACCGACCGGATCTTCACCTTCTCGATGCCACCCTCCTCGATGGCGATCGCCATTTCCTCGTCGATCAGCTGCCCCGCCTGCACCAGGATGCGCGGGTCGCTGTGCTCGTCGAGCTCATGCGGATCGAGCACTTCCTCGGCGGCCACGCTGCCCAGGATGCGCTCGCGCAGCGGCTCGATGATGTCCTCGCCTTCCTTGAGCGCCGAGATCTCCAGGCCCAGGACGGTGCCGCAATCCTCTTCCGTGACCGTGACATCCTGCGCCACGTCCACCAGACGACGCGTGAGGTAGCCGGCGTCCGCCGTCTTGAGGGCGGTGTCGGCCAGGCCCTTCCGGGCGCCGTGGGTCGAGATGAAGTACTCGAGCACCGTGAGGCCCTCACGGAAGTTCGACTTGATCGGGCTCTCGATGATTTCGCCGATACCGCCCGTCAGCTTCTTCTGCGGCTTCGCCATCAGGCCGCGCATGCCGGCGAGCTGCCGGATCTGGTCGCGCGAACCACGCGAGCCGGAGTCGTACATCATGAACACGGGATTGAACCCACCCCGCGCGAGGCGCATGTTGCTCACCATTGCCTCGGCCACGTCGTTGTTCGCGTGGGTCCAGGCATCGATGACCTTGTTGTACCGCTCACCGAACGTGATCTGGCCGGTGTTGTACGCGCGCTGGAAGCGCTTCACGCGCTGGTCGGCGTCGGCCAGGATCTCGGCCTTGTCCGACGGGATCTCCAGGTCCTCGATGCCGATCGATACGCCACCGAAGGTCGCGAAGCGGAAGCCGATCTCCTTGAGCCGGTCGAGGAACGTGACCGTCTCGGACAGGCCCGCGCGGCGGTAGCTCTCGAGCACCAGGCCGGAGAGTTCCTTCTTCTTCATCAGCACGTCACGGAAGCCGAGCTGCGCCACGACCTTCCGCGGCAGGATGCTGTTGAACATGACCCGGCCCACCGTGCTCCGGATCCAGCGAGCCTGCGGCTCGAGGGCCTCGCGCGGCGGCACGTACCAGAACCAGATCGCGCTGTGGTACGAGATGTTCCCCGTGAGCAGCGCCATCTCGATCTCGGCGAGGCTCCCGAAGTGACGCGCATCCTTCCACAGGCGCTGCTGGGTCTCGTCCTTCTTGATCGTGCCGGCCTTGCGCTGCTCTTCCTCGTAGCCCGGCGGCAGCTTGGTCAGCCAGTAGCTGCCGAGCACCATGTCCTGCGACGGTTCGGCGACCGGACGGCCGTCGGACGGCTTCAGGATGTTGTTCGACGAGATCATCAGCACGCGGGCCTCGATCTGCGCCTCGAACGACAGCGGCACGTGCACCGCCATCTGGTCGCCGTCGAAGTCGGCGTTGAACGCGGCGCAGACGAGCGGATGAATCCGGATCGCCTTGCCCTCGACCAGCACCGGCTCGAACGCCTGGATGCCCAGGCGGTGCAGCGTCGGTGCGCGGTTGAGCAGCACCGGATGGTCCTGGATGATCTCCTCCAGGATCTCGTACACCTCCGGGCTCTCGCGCTCCACGATCTTCTTGGCGCGCTTCACCGTCTCGGCGATGCCCTTCTCCACCAGCTTGTGGATGATGAACGGCTTGAAGAGCTCGACCGCCATGGCCTTGGGCAGGCCGCACTGGTGCAGGCGCAGCTCCGGGCCCACCACGATGACCGAGCGGCCGGAGTAGTCCACGCGCTTGCCGAGCAGGTTCTGCCGGAAGCGGCCCTGCTTGCCCTTGAGCATGTCGCTCAGGGACTTGAGGGGACGCTTGCCGCGGCCGCGGATTGCCTTGGAGCGGCGGCCGTTGTCGAACAGCGCGTCCACCGCCTCCTGGAGCATCCGCTTCTCGTTCCGGAGGATGACCTCCGGGGCGCGATGCTGGATCAGCTTCTGCAGCCGGTTGTTCCGGTTGATGACGCGCCGGTACAGGTCGTTCAGGTCGGACGTGGCGAAGCGCCCGCCGTCGAGCGGCACCAGCGGCCGCAGGTCGGGCGGGATGACCGGCACGACGTCCAGGATCATCCACTCCGGCTTGTTCGGCAGGTCGCCGGACTCGCCCGAGGTGAGGATGGCGTCGACGATCTTCAGGCGCTTGAGCATCTGCTTCTTGCGGTGCTGGCTGGTCTCGTTCGCCACGCCGGCCCGCAGCTCTTCCGCCACCTTCTTGACGTCGATCTTGAGCATGAGCTTCCGCACCGCGGGAGCCCCGATATCCGCCTCGAACGCGCTGTCGCCCTCGTCCCGCGCCTTGGCGCGAAGCGTCAGGTACTCGTCTTCATCGAGCAGCTGCCGGGGCTCGACTTCCTGCTTGCCCGGCTCGATGACGATGTAGCTCGAGTAGTAGATGACACGCTCCAGCTCGCGAAGCGTGATGTTGAGCAAGTTGCCCATCGGCGACGGCAGCGTCTTGAAGAACCAGATGTGCGCCACCGGCACGCTGAGCTCGATGTGGCCCATGCGCTCGCGCCGGACCTTCGAGAGCGTGACTTCCACGCCGCAGCGGTCACAGATGACCCCGCGGTAGCGGATCCGCTTGTACTTGCCGCAATGGCATTCCCAGTCCTTGACCGGACCGAAGATGCGCTCGCAGAACAAGCCGTCCTTCTCGGGCTTGAACGAGCGATAGTTGATGGTCTCGGGCTTCGTGACCTCACCCCACGACCACCAGGCCCGCTGCCCCTGGAGTTCCAGGCGCTCGCGTTCCTTGGGGTCGCGCGGGCCACGGATTTCTTCCGGGCTCGCGATACGGATGCTGATGAAGTCGAATGCCGAGCTCTTCTGCTCGCGACCGCTGCGAAAATCGATCATGGGTGCCTCTTCCTATTCATCGCCGCTCTCGGTGGTACCGAGCGTAACCTTGAGCCCCAGGGCCTGCAGTTCCTTGACGAGCACGTTGAACGACTCGGGAATGCCGGGTTCCGGCAGGTTCTGTCCCTTCACGATGGCCTCATACACGCGACTGCGGCCCGTGACATCGTCCGACTTGACCGTGAGCATTTCCTGCAACGTGTGCGCGGCGCCGTATGCCTCCAGCGCCCACACTTCCATTTCTCCGAACCGCTGGCCGCCGAACTGCGCCTTGCCGGCGAGCGGCTGCTGCGTGACGAGCGAGTACGGCCCGATCGACCGGGCGTGGATCTTGTCGTCGACGAGGTGGCTCAGCTTCAGCATGTAGATCGAGCCGATCGTGACGTCGCCATCGAACTGCTGCCCGCTCCGGCCGTCGCGCAGTCGTGCCTTGCCGGCCGGGGTCAGTCCTGCCACCCGGAGCAGCTCATCGGCCGCGGCGTCCAGGCTGGCGTCCTTCGATCCCTCGAGCAGGGCCGCGAGGGCGGTATGACCCACCGCCGCCAGGGCCGCCGCCGGCGTCGACCTTCACGTTCGCTTCCAGCTCCTTGATCAGCTTGGCGTCGGCCTCGTGCGCCTGGTGATACGCCAGCTCGGCGGCATTCTGGACCAGCTCGCGCTCGCCCAGTTCCTTCGCCGCACCCTTCACGAATGCCAGCGTCGCCTCGCCCAGCTTCTTCGTCTCGGCCGACATCGCCTTGTCGAGAAGATGGGACACGCCGGCCTGCTCGAGCCGGAGTCCCGGCATCGCCTTCAGGTCGTCGGAGAGGCGGTTGATGTCCTTCTCTACGATGCTCGGCATGACCGAGTTCAGCTCGAGCGCGTGGCGCGTCCAGCCCAGCTCCGCCAGGCGGAGCAGCAGGCCGATCTCGCCCTCGTCGGCGCCGCGGAATACCGGCGTCTTCGCCTCGAACCCGAGCAGTCGCGCGCAGAACCCGAGGTGCGTCTCCAGGATCTGTCCCACGTTCATGCGGCTCGGCACGCCGAGCGGGTTGAGCACGATGTCGACCGGGGTGCCGTCCGGGAGGAACGGCATGTCCTCCTCGGGAACGATGCGCGCCACGATACCCTTGTTGCCGTGGCGTCCGGCCATCTTGTCGCCCACCGAGATCTTCCGCTTCTCGGCGCAGTACACCTTGACCAGCTGGATGACGCCCGGGGGCAGTTCATCCGGCTGGAGGATCTTGTCGATCTGGTCCTCGGCCTTTTCCTCGACCCGGGCGCGCTCGCGCGCGGCGGCATCGATGGTGGCGCGGATGCGCTCGTTGGCGCCCTTCGCCACGACGCGCAGCGTCTTGAGGTCCACTTCCGTCAGGTCGATCTCGCCGAGCGCCGCGGAACTGAACTTCGTGCCGGCCGGCCGGTACTCCTCCACCGTGCCAGACTTGAGCATCAGTGCCACTTCCTGGCCATCGAGCAGGTGCGTGAGCTCCTCCAGCATGACCTGGGTGATGCGCGCCTTCTCCTCGTTCTCGACCCGGCGCACTTCACCGATCCGCTCGCCGCGGTCCTTCTCGACGACCTGGTCCTCGACCCGGCTGAAGATCTTCACGTCGATGACGACGCCGCTCATGCCCGGCGGCACCTTGAGCGAGCTGTCCTTCACGTCCTTGGCCTTTTCGCCGAAGATGGCCGTGAGGAGCTTCTCTTCCGGTGACAGTTCCGTCTCGCCCTTCGGCGTGATCTTGCCCACCAGGATGTCGCCCGGCTTGACGTGGGCGCCGATGCGCACGATGCCGCGCTCGTCGAGGTCCACCACCGACTCGTCGGAGACGTTCGGGATTTCCCGGGTGATCTCTTCCTGGCCGCGCTTGGTGTCGCGGACGTGCAGCTCGAGCTCCTGGATGTGGATCGACGAGTAGACGTCGTCCTTCACCAGCCGCTCGGACAGGACGATCGCGTCCTCGAAGTTGTGCCCGTACCAGGGCATGAACGCCACGAGCACGTTGCTGCCGAGTGCCAGCTCACCATTCTCGGTGGCCGGGCCGTCGGCGATGATCTCGCCCGCCTCGACACGCTGGCCCACCTGCACCAGGGGCCGCTGGTTGATGGCGGTGTCCTGGTTGGTGCGCCAGTACTTCCGCACCCGGTGACGGTCATACTGGTGCAGGCGGGCCAGCGGGGTATCCCCCGTCTTGGCGCCATCCACGCCAGCGTCGATGATGATCTCGTCCGCGGTGACGCGGGTGATGATGCCGGCCCGGCGCGCGATGATCACGGCGCCGGAATCGCGGGCCACCTTCTCCTCGAGGCCGGTACCAACCACCGGGGCCGCCGGGAACAGCAACGGCACCGCCTGGCGCTGCATGTTCGAACCCATCAGCGCGCGGTTGGCGTCGTCGTGCTCGAGGAACGGGATCAGGGCCGCGGCAATGGACACCAGTTGCTCCGGTGCCACGTCCATGAACTCGATCCGCTCCGGGCTGAGCAGCGGATAGTCGTCACCCTTGCGGCACAGCACCAGCTGCTCGGTGAACTTCCCGTCCTCGTCCAGCGGCGCGTTCGCCTGCGCCACCGCGAACTCCTCTTCCTCACTGGCCGACAGCCAGTTGATCTGGTCGGTCAGCTTGCCGTTCTTCACCACGCGGTACGGCGTCTCGATGAAGCCGAGGTCGTTGATGCGCGCGTAGGTCGAGAGGCTCGTGATCAGGCCGATGTTCGGGCCTTCCGGCGTCTCGATCGGGCACATCCGCCCGTACTGCGAGTAGTGCACGTCACGTACTTCGAAGCCGGCGCGCTCGCGCGTCAGGCCGCCCGGCCCGAGGGCCGAGAGACGACGCTTGTTGGTGAGCTCCGCCAGCGGGTTCGTCTGGTCCATGAACTGCGACAGCTGCGACGACCCGAAGAAGGCCTGGATCACCGCCGACACCGTGCGGGCGTTGACCAGGTCATCCAGCGAGATCTTCTCGGGATCGGAGTTGATGCTCATCCGCTCCTTGACCAGCCGCGCCATGCGCGACAGGCCGACCGAGAACTGGTTCGCGATCAGCTCACCCACCGAGCGGATACGACGATTGCCCAGGTGGTCGATGTCGTCGGTGTGCCCGCGGCCATCCGCCAGGTCGATCAGGTAGCGGATGATCGCAATGAAGTCATCCTCGGTCAGGACGGTGTGGTTCGGGTCCGTCTTGAGGCCGAGGCGCTGGTTGATCTTGTAGCGGCCCACGCGCCCGAGGTCGTAGCGCTTCGGGTTGAAGAACAGGCGCTGGATCTGCTCCCGCGCGGTCGCCAGGTTCGGCGCGTCACCGGGGCGGAGCAGCGCGTAGATCTGCTCGAGGGCCTCGGCCTCGCTGTGGGTCGGGTCCTTCTGCAGCGTGTTCTTGACCAGTGCCGACTCGCCACGCAGGCCGGTCAGGAGCACATCGACCTTGTTGACGCCGGCCTTCAGGATCTTGCCCCGGAGCGCCTCGGTCAGGTCGGCACCGGCCTCGGCCAGCACCTCACCGTCGGCATCGGCCACGGCGAACGCCAGCACCGGGTCGGCGCGCTCGCGCGTCGACGTCGGGTTCTCGTCGTCGCGGAGGTCCACGGTGGTGTAGCCCGCGAAGATCCGCACCTTCTTGACGCCCACGTGCCGCATCGCGTTGACCCGCTCCGGGGTGAGCTCATCGCCCACCACGCCCAGCGGGGCGCCCTTCGGCTCCTCGGGGTTCGCCACTTCCTCGGCCAGCAGCGCGCCCAGCATCTCGCGCTTCTCCTGCCGGGTTTCCGTCTTGGCCGCGAGCGACAGCTCCTTGGTCGCGAAGAACAGCCGCAGGATGTCGGCGTTCTCGCCGTACCCGAACGCGCGCAGCAGCGCCGTCGCCGGGAACTTCTTCTTCTTGTCGATGTGGACGTAGATCACGTCGTGGATGTCGATCGTGAACTCGACCCACGAACCCCGGAAGGGAATGATCCGCGCCGAGTACAGCCGCTGGCCGTTGGGGTGCGTGTCTTCCTCGAAGACTACGCCCGGAGAGCGGTGCAGCTGGCTCACCACGACGCGCTCCGCGCCGTTGATGACGAACGTCCCGAGCGGGGTCATGATCGGGAGTTCCCCGAGGTAGACCTCTTTCTCGATGATGTTCTTCGGGCGCTTCTCGCCCTCGACTTCCTCGAACACGACCAGCTGCAGCGTCGCCTTGAGGGGCGCCGCATACGTCATGTCGCGCTCGATGCACTCCTCGACAGTGTACTTCGGCTCGCCGATGGCGTAGCGCAGGAAGTCGAGGTTGTACTTCCCGTTTACGTCGCTGATCGGGAACAGGTCGCGGAACACGCGTTCGAGCGACACGTCCTGCCGGTTTCCGTCGGCGTCCTCATCCTTGAGGAGCGACTGGAAAGCGGCCGTCTGGATGTCCAGCAGGTGCGGCATGTCCATGCTGCCGCCGCGCTTGCTGAACGTGATCACGGGCTTCTTGGTGTTCGTCATAGGGCTCGCTCAGGCACAACACAATGGGCCCCAGCACCGAACCCCCGCCGGGGGCGGGGGGTCCTGGGGCACAGCAGATTCAGGTACTGAACTTCGCTTCGCGCATGCGCCGTCTCACTGAAATAGGTTGAAGTCGCCGAATCCCTCGTCCGGCCGCAGACACGGCCGGACGTCGGGACCGCGCTTCGCGCTACTTCAGCTCGACGGTCGCGCCCTGGTCCTCGAGCTTCTTCTTGATTTCTTCCGCCTCGGCCTTGGTCAGGCCTTCCTTCAGCGTGCTTGGCGTGTTGTCGACCGCATCCTTCGCTTCCTTCAGGCCCAGGCTGGTGATCTCGCGGACCACCTTGATGACCTGGATCTTCTTGGCGCCGCCCTCCTTGAGGACGACCGCGAACTCCGTCTTCTCTTCCACGGCTGCCGCCGCGCCCGCGCCGCCCGCCGCCGGGGCCGCAGCCGCCGACACGGTGACGTTGAACTTGGTCTTGAACGCATCGATCAGGTCCGCCAGCTCCACCACGGACTTGGCGCCAATGGCGTCGATGATTGCTTCGTTGCTCAGCGTTGAGGTCGACATGTGCTAATTCTCCGTACTGTTAGAAGCCAAACGCTGGTCGCGGAACGCCTCGAGCGTAGCAACCACCTGGTAGAGGACGCCATTGAGGCATCCAGCGAACTGGGCCAGCAGGACGTCGCGCGGCGGCAGTTCGCCGAGTCGCTTGACGTAGCTGGGTTCAACGGGCTTACCCTCGATGAGGCCGATCTTGACGGTCGGCTTCTGGAATTCCTTCGCGAAATCGCCCACCACCTTGGCGGACGGCAGCGGATCGGCGCCCGCCAGCACCAGGCCGATCGGGCCGGTGAGGTGCGGATCGAAGGCACTGATCTTGTTGGCGGCGAGTGCCCGCTGCGCGAGCGTGTTCTTCACCACCACGTACTTGGCGCCGGTCGCCCGGAGGCGACGGCGGAACTCGGTCATGCGAAGCACGCTGAGACCGCTGAAGTCGGTGACGAAGAGCGTCTGTGCCGCCTTCACCTGGTCGGTCAGCTTGTCGACGGCTGCCTGCCGCGTATCCTTGCCGCTGCTCATCGATACCCCGCCGTCTCGAGCTTCACGCCCGGGCCCATGGTGCTCGACAGTGTGGCCGAGCGGACATACGTCCCCTTGGCAGCCGAGGGCTTCGCGCGCAGGATGGTGTCCATGAACGCCTGCGCGTTCTCCGCCAGCTTGTCGGCCGCGAACGACACCTTGCCGATCGGGGCGTGGACGTTGCCGGTCTTGTCGACCCGGAACTCGATCTTGCCGGCCTTGATCTCGCGCGTCGCCTTCGCGACATCGAGCGTGACCGTACCGGCCTTCGGGTTCGGCATCAGGCCGCGGGGACCGAGGATCCGGCCCAGCGCGCCCAGCTGGCCCATGACATCGGGCGTGGCGACGATCACGTCACACTCGAGCCAGCCTTCCTTCATCTTCTGGATGTACTCGAGGCCGACGAAATCGGCGCCTGCCGCTTCCGCATCCTTCGCCCGGTCGCCCTGGGCGATGACGAGTACCCGAACCGACTTGCCGGTGCCGTGCGGCAATACCACCGTGCCGCGCACCACCTGGTCGGCATGCCGCGGATCGACGCCGAGGTTGACCGCGATGTCCACCGTCTCGTCGAACTTGGCGAAGCTGGCCTTCTTGACCAGGGTCGCGGCGTCCGGGATGGTGTACGTCTTGTTGCGGTCGACGTTGGCTTCCGCGGCGCGGAACTTCTTGCCGGCGGTCGCCATCAGTCGATGACCTCCACGCCCATCGAGCGCGCCGTGCCCGCGACCATGCGCATGGCGCTGTCGAGGTCGGACGCGTTCAAGTCGGCCATCTTGATTTCAGCGATCTTCCTGACCTGCGCCTTCGTCACCTTGCCGACCTTCTGGCGGTTCGGCTGGGCACTGCCCTTCTCGAGGCCGGCCTCCTTCAACAGGAGGTTCGGCGCCGGGGGCGTCTTGGTGATGAAGGTGAAGGTGCGGTCCGAGAAGATGGTGACCACAACCGGGATCACCATTCCCGCCTGTCCCTGCGTCCGGGCGTTGAACTGCTTGCAGAACTCCATGATGTTCACGCCGTGCGGACCCAAGGCCGTGCCTACAGGCGGCGCCGGATTGGCGGCCCCTGCGGGACACTGAAGCTTCACGACTGCCTGGATCTTCTTCGCCATTCACTGTCCTTTGCGATCGTTGCCGATCTCCCGCAGGATTAGCCCCGTGCGGTGGCGGGGTACTTCAAGACTGCAGGGTCCTAGTGACCCCTCAACTGCAGGTAGTCCATCTCCACGCTCGTCGGCCGGCCGAACAGGCTCACCGACACCTTCACCTTCCCCTTCTCGGACAGCACCTCTTCGACGGTGCCGGAGAAGTCGGAGAACGGTCCCTCGGTGATCTCGACCACCTGGCCGATGAGGAACGGGATCTCTTCCTTCGCGCCCGAGTCGCTCACCGCCTCGACCACGCCCAGCAGGCGGTTGACTTCATCCTGGCGGAGCGGCTGCGGCAGCTTGCCCGAGCCCACGAACTTGATCACGCCCTGGATGCTGTTCACGACGTGCAGCGCTTCCTGCCCCATCTGCATGTCGACCAGCACGTAGCCCGGGAAACAGCTTCCGCTCGACCGTGACCTTCTTGCCGTTCTTGATCTCGATCACGTCCTGCGTCGGCACCAGTGCCTGGCGGATCAGCTTCTCTTCCGCCGGCCGCGGGTCGTCCTCGATCCGCTTCTGGATCAGGCTACGCACCTTGTTCTCATGGCCCGCAGTCGTCTGGATGGCGTACCAGCGGTATTCCATCCGGTTACCGCGCCAGCGCGGCGACGCCGTCGACCAGGATCTTCTGCAGCATCCAGTCGAGCAGGCCGATCAGCACGCCGAGCACCATGGACACGATCACGATCATGCGTGTCGCCTTGATCAGCTCCGGCTTGGAAGGCCAGGTGACCTTCTTCATCTCGGCCTGGACCGCTTCCATGAACTCCCGGACCTGCGCAAACTTGCCGGGTTCGCGGACCGGCGCCTGCTGGACTGCGTCCATGCTTACTTCGACTCCTTGTGCGCCTTATGACCGTTGCACGAGGGGCAGTACTTCCGCTGTTCAACGCGCTCCGGGTGCTTCCGCTTGTTCTTCGTCTGGAAGAAGTTGCGGTTGCGGCACTCGGTGCACTCGAGAATCACCTTGTCGCGCATGGCGTTCTTCCTATGGTTCCGATCGTACTGTTCGACCCAGAGCTCGCGACCGGGATTGAACCGGTGACCTCATCCTTACCAAGGATGTGCTCTACCAACTGAGCTACGCGAGCGATGTCTCTCCAACTGAGCCGGTCAAGCGGGCGACGGGACTCGAACCCGCGACCCTCAGCTTGGAAGGCTGATGCTCTACCAACTGAGCTACACCCGCGCACTCCCGGTCCTTCGCCCTGCGAGCCTGCTTTGTTCCGCCCTACCAGTGGTGGGGGTAGGATTCGAACCTACGTAGAGCGTTAGCCCGGCAGATTTACAGTCTGCTGCCATTAGCCACTCGGCCACCCCACCGGCCGTCGGCAACTTCGCCGCGACACGCTTTTCACGCGACACACACGACGAGGCCCCGCTCTCCAAGCTGACGGTGGGAATCGAACCCACAACCGCCGGTTTACAAAACCGGTGCTCTGCCAATTGAGCTACGTCAGCGCAAATTGCGCCGGGGCCAAAAGAAACAGACCCTTAGAATAAACGGCGCTGGAGCATAGGTCAACTGGCGATGGCGGAGCGGGGATAGCCAGCCTGCGCCGTATGGCGGACTTGAGGGCGTGAGGACTTGAGGACTTGACGGTTCCGGCCGGCCTGGCTCCTAGCCGATCCGGACCACCTGAGGGCCATCCTTGGTGTCACGAATCTCCCAGCCATTTGCCTTGAGTCAGTCACGTATCTCATCTGAGCGCTTGAAGTTACGAGCCTTTCTCGGCCTCTACCCGTTCGCTGGCCAGTACCCCCGCCCACTCTTCTGATCCTAACTCAACAACGGCTGCGTCTCCCTGCTCGACGTTCAACTCCATGCCCTGTAATCCAATGTTGAGGACCTTGGCCGGGCCCGCCGCGACATCGAGGACCTCAGCCGCCCAGGCCCAGACCGCACGGAGCTCCGGCCCCGCACTCTTCGACCCATCCAGCAGGCGGTTCCCCTCCCGCACGAAGTCGAACAGCGCCGCCACCGCTCGCGGGGCATTCAGGTCGTCGTTCATGGCCTCGGTCACCAGCGCCCGCAGTGCGGCGGCGGCGTCCGTTTCCGCGGCGGATCCAGCCCCCATCGGCGCGCGGGCAAGACGGTCGCCGAACTCGCCCAGCCGGCGGGCCCCTTCGCGCGCCGCATCGAGCGCGTCGTCGGTCAAGTCGAGCTTCTGCCGGTAATGCGTCTGGAAGACGAGCAACCGCACGGCTCCGGCATCGACACCATCGGTCTTCAAGTCGCGCGGCGTGGTGAGGTTCCCGAACCGCTTCGACATCTTGGTGCCGCGAATGTTCAGGAATTCCCCGTGCAGCCAGAACCGCGCGAAGTCCGGCTGGCCGGTATAGGCGCAGCTCTGCGCGATCTCGTCTTCATGGTGCGGGAAGATCAGGTCGACGCCCCCGGCGTGAATGTCGAGCACATCGGTGCCGAACCGCTCGCCCACGAGGTCCAGCGCCATCGCCGAGCACTCGAGGTGCCAGCCGGGACGCCCGCGACCGAACGGCGCATCCCACGCGGCGCCCACGGCTTCGTCCGCCGGCTGCGCCGCCTTCCAGAGGGCGAAGTCACGCGCATCTTCCTTGGCGTACTCATCGCTCGCCACCCGGCCGCTTGCGCCGGTGCGCAACTCGCGCTTGTCCAGCTGTGAGAGCCGGCCGTATGCCGGGAATCGCTCGATCGAGAAGTAGACCGACCCGTCCTCGCCCTTGTACGCGACGCCCTTCTCGAGCAGCCCCTCGACCAGGCGCACCATGGCCGGCACGAAGCCCGTCGCCCGTGGCTGCGCGTGCGGAGCGCGAATGCGAAGCCATTCGCGATCCTCGTTGAACGCCTTGATGAACGGCGCCACAAAGCTGTCGATGTCGGTGTCCGCCTTCCCCGCCTCCGAGATGATCCGGTCGTCCACGTCGGTCAGGTTCATGACCTGGAACACTTCGTACCCGCTGGCCTCGAGCCAGCGCCGGAGCAGGTCCTCGAAGAGAAAGGTGCGGAAGTTCCCGATATGCGCGTAGCTCCACACCGTGGGTCCACAGGTGTAGAGCGAGACGCGCGGTGGCGCGATCGGCGCGAAGGGCTCGACCCGCCGGGTCATCGTATTGAACAGGTGCAGCGTCATGCGTCGCTCCCCATCGTGCCCGGGGTAACTGCCTCGCTGCGGATGGCGCCGCCACCCATGGCCGACACGCTGGGCAGTGCCGCGATGGCGATGCGCTCGCGTCCCAGGCGTTCGAGTATGCGCAGCCGGAACGCGCGCGCCACTTCCCACTGCTTCCCTGGATGGGTCCGCAGCAGCGTGCGCAGTGTCACCCCTCGTTCCGCGAGTTGCTGTACACCCAGTACCTCGGGCGGCCCATCCAGCAGGCGCGACCAGCCGGGGTCCGCGGCGAACCGGGCGGCCTCCTCCCGGAACACGCCGAGTGCGCGGTCCAGGTCGGATTCGTAGGCCACCGTGACGTCAACCACCGCGCGCGACCAGCCGCGGGTCTGGTTGCTCACCGTCGTGATCTGGCCGTTCGGGATGATGTGCAGTGTCCCGTCGACATCGCGCAGGCGCACCACGCGCAGCGTCACGCGCTCCACCGTTCCGGTCTTGCCCGCGATCTCCACGGTGTCACCCACCGAGATCGAGTTCTCGACCAGCATGAAGAAGCCGGTGATCACGTCCTTCACCAGGCTCTGGGCACCGAAGGAGAAGGCCAGGCCGAGGATACCGGCGCCGGCCAGGATCGGCGCAATGTTGATGAACTGGTTGAGCGTCATCAGCAGCGCCAGGGCCACGATCAGCAGCCGGCCCACGCTCCGGAGCAGCTGCGCCACGGTGCGTCCCTGCTTCTCCTGCATGGTCATGGTGCTATCGTCGCCGTCGTCCACGGCGCGCTCGATGCGGCGCGCCAGGAGCCGGACCAGCAGGTCACCGAGCCACGCCAGTGCCCAGATGATCACCAGCGTCAGCAGGCGGCGCACAACTACTTCCGGATCCACCCGCAGCAGGGAGGCGATCCGGTTGATGAACTCGGGCATGTCGAGAAGCAGCACTCGGTCAGCCCTCAGCAGGGGCAGGGGTCATCCGGCCCGGCGACGGGCGAGGTAGCGCTGGCGATCCTGGAGCAGTCCGTCGATGAGCGGCGCCGGGTCGAACCGCACCGGGTCGGTGCATGGCAGGCCCGTCTCCGCCTGGGCAGCATCGCAGGCACGACGAGCCGCGACATCGTCCATGTCGTAGGTGTTGAGCGCGATGCCGACCACCTTGGTCGGGTGCACCGCCGAGCCGATCTGCTCGTACAGCTTCACGTACTCGCTGAGCGGGGGAATCTTGAGCCACGCCGCCTGCCGGTAGTCGCCGATGTAGTCGCGCGTCGCCTGGTGGCAGAGGATCATTGCATCGGGGCAGGAGCCGTGCAGCAGGCCGAGCGTCACGCCGCTGTAGCCGGGGTGGTTGATGCTCCCCTGCCCCTCGACCAGCACGATGTCCGTGTCCTTTGCCCCCTGCACCGTGATCTGCTCGGCGGCACCAGCAATGAAGTCGGCGATCACGGCATCCACCGCAATGCCCCAGCCCTCGATGAAGATGCCGGTCTGGCCCGTCGCCACGAACCGGGTCTTCACTCCCCGCGCGTTGAGCTTGTCCACCAGCTGCAGCTGCGCCGTCATCTTGCCAACATTGCAGTCCGTGCCGACCGTAAGCACCACGTACGCCTCGACGTCCTTCGCGAGACCTCCCGCGACCTGGAGGTGTGCGGGCGGGCGGCGCACATCGTGAATCGCGACCCCCTTCGCCTTCGACTTCGCGGCGAGCACCGGATCGTCACCGAGAAAGGTGTGGAGCCCGCTCCAGAGTTCACACCCGGCATCGAGCGCCTCACCCAGCCAGGCTTTCCATTCCTCCGGCAACCGCCCCCCTGATGGGGCGATGCCGATCAGGATCGCCGTCGGCTTCAGGGCGAGCCCGTCCTTCATGGAGGCGACCACGGGAATGCCGCCGCCAAACCCCAGCACGTCCTGCGAGGTGCGGCCGGCGAACTGCCGGTCGAGCACACCAACGACCTGCTGCGGGCGGTACCGGATCACCGAGTTTGCGGTCTTCGAGGTCATGGGCCCGAAGTCTCCGTCGGCGACAATGAGGAAGCGTGGCTGTGCCATGGGGTCGTGAGTCGTGGGTCGTGAGTCGTGGTCGTCAATAACAAGTCGAGGGTCGGCAATATCGCTGAACGCTCGAGTCCTGCCAAGCAATGAGGGGCTCCCGATGGAAGCCCCTCACGACCCACGACCCACGACCCAAGGCTACCCGTGCGTGGTGCCGTCCGCCTGGCCGGTGTCATCCACCAGCTCTGCATCGTGTACGTCGCCAGCGCCGCGACCAAGCTGTTTCGCCTTCTCACCCGAAGCCGGCGGGAGCACGCCCATCTTCCGCTTGAGCTCGAGCAGCGCCTGGTCGGCGCTGCCGTGGTACTCCAGCACCTCGAACTGCTTGATGAGCGAGTCGCCCTCGAACTCCTCCTGCAGCTCGGCGGATGCGATGGCCTTCCGTTCCTGCGCCTCGATCTTCTCGGCCATCCGCTCGAACGACTCGAAGGCGCCCTTGTCGGACATGCCCGACATCGTTTCCTGGATGCGCTGCTGCGCCTCGGCGCGCTTGGCTCGAGCGAGCAGGATGTTCTTCTTGCGCTTCGCCTCCTCGATCTTGTCGTTCAGCTGGCGCAGCGACAGCTTGAGCTTCTCCGTCTCGGCCCGGTGCTTGAGCCAGGTGTCGTGCAGCTGTTGGGCACCCTGAAGCGCCTCGTTGTAGCGCATGAGCGCCTGCTTGGCGAGGTCGTCCTTCCCTTCCTGCACCGCCAGCATGGCGCGCCGCTCCCAGTCCTCGGCCTGCTTCCGCAGCGCCTCGGCGTCGGCCTGGAGCTTCTTCTCGTCGGCAATGGCCGAGGCCACCTGCTGCTTGGCCTTCCCCAGCTGCGTCTTCATGTCGACGATCAGCTGGTTCAGCATCTTCTCAGGATTCTCGGCCCGGCTGATCAGGTCGTTGAGGTTCGACCGGAACATGGTGGAGAAGCGATCCCAGATCCCCATTGCGACTCAGGCCTCCTTGTAGGGCGCGAGCGCCGAGTAATGCGAGGCGAGCGCCAGCGTAATCGAGTCGAAGCTGGCTTCGAACTCGTTGTAGTCGAGGTTTTCCAGCTCGAGCGTGTCGGTCAGCACCACGTGATCACCCTCGAGCCCGTACGAGCCGTGCACCAGGTCGCGTGCATTGAATTCCAGCAGCTGCCGGAAGAGTTCACTGCGACCGGGCTCTGCCTTGGGCAGTTCCATGACGCGCACGCGGAGGATCACCACCGGCGTCGCGAAGTTCACCACGACCTCGGCGCCGTCCGGGCGAACGGGCGATCCACAACCCCGGCTCCACCTCGCGCACCTCGAGCGTGCCCGCATCGAGCCGCTCCAGCCAATTCTGAATGTCCTCGCGCGTCACCATGTCCGAGCCTCCCTGTAGCCGGCACTACCCGTGCCATGCAATGAATCTAATGACGGTTTCCCCGGGATTTTTCAGCGCACATCAATCCGCTCGGGTTCACGCGCCTTGCTGAGCATGCGCTCGGTGAAGTCCAGGCGCTCTTCCAGCTCCATCACCCTGCTCCGCATCTCGTCCAGCTCCGCCACGAACTCCGGCGACGGCTCGGCGGGCGCGCCATGCTCGAGGCGACGCCCGAGCGCCTTCCCCACCGGTCCCTTGAAGATCACGGCCCCGACCACGCCGAGGGCGATGAGGCCGGGACGGCGAAGTCCTCGCCCATCTGTCATCGCCATCATGGTAAGGCGCCGATGGCAGCCAGGCCGAGGATCGTGGCCACGATGAGGTACCGGTTGTCGATCCGTCCGCTCACGTGTCCTTCCCTCCCGCCGGCAATTGCTCGGCATCACGTTGCTGGGACAGCATGCGCTCGGCGAAGTCCACTCGCTCTTCCAGCTCCGCCACGCGCTGCGCACATGCCTCGAGGTCGGCAACGCGCTGCGACAGTTCCTCGGAGTGGGGTCCGCCACCCGCAATCTTCGCCTCGATTCGACGCCCCCAGGCCTGACCGATCGGCCCCAGCGTGGCACCCAGGAGCCCGGCACCGAGTGCCAGCATGGACGCGAACTCGCCGGCTTCAGTCATGGGTCAGTTCCTTGGCAGTTCGAGGTCGCGCCGCTGCGCCAGGAGCCGTTCCGTGAAGTCGAGCCGTTCCTCCAGTTCCGCCACGCGATGCTGCGACGACTCGAGATCGTGGACCCGATCACGCAATTCGTCGATCTGCTGCATCAACTCCGGGCTCGCGTTTCTTCCCTCGAGACGCCGGGCCAGCGCCTTGGCGATGGGATAGAGCACCAGCGCCACTCCCGCGACCGCCGCGATCGTGATCAGCGCGATCATCTGGGGCGGCATCATCATCCACGGCGGCAGCACCTGAATCTCCGGGATGGGAGGGATCGGCGGAATCGGCGGGATTGGCGGAATTGGCGGTACCTGCACCGTCACCGTTGTTCCCTGCAGGAAGAGCGTCATGGCCGCCCGCCTTCCGCAGGCAACCGTGACGGTTCCTCACGCTGGGAGAGCAGCCTCTCGGCAAAGTCGAGGCGCTCCTCCAGTTCCGCGACCCGGTGCTGCAATACGTCGGCGTCGGCGAGCTGCTGCTGCAATTCGTTCACCCGCTGCTCCAGCGCCGGGTTGGTCCCGCGACCCTCGATCCGGGCCGCAAAGGCGCGGACGAGCGGCATCAGCAGCTTGTACGCGACGAATGCGAACGAAATCGCGACGACGCAAATCGAGACCGCCTCGAAGAGCGTCGGACCGCCGCCACCGGCCGACACGATTACCGCCTCCGGCATGGGTGGCGCCGGCGGCGCCGGCAGTGGTGTCTGGAACATCAGTGGTCCCTCCCACGCGGCAGGCGATCGAGGTCGCGCTGGGCGAGCAATCGCTCCGCAAAGTCCAGGCGCTCTTCCAGTTCGACCAACCGGTTATCTCGCTGCTCGAGCTCGGCCACACGATCCGCCAGGCCCGCGGCGGCACTCTCGTCGCGACCGGCGGTACCCTCCAGGCGCCGAGCCAGCGCCCTCCCGAGCGGTCCGCGGAGGATCAGTACCGCCGCCGCAGCCACGATAATGAGGCTCGTGATGAAGACCGGCGCCATGTCACCTGGCGGCATCGGGCCCTCCCGTCAGGTGCGCGCCCTCGCGCTGCTGCGTCAACATCCGCTCGGCGAAATCGAGGCGCTCCTCCAGCTCGGCCATGCGGGGAGCCAGGGCCCGCAGGTCGTCGACTTCCGCGCGCAGCGCATCGAGCTCCTCGCCGGGTTCCCGCCCCACCATACCAGCCTTGCGGTAGTTCCGGAGGAAAACCGGGATCATGAACAGCGTAAACGTCCCGACGGCCAGCAGCATCGCGACGACCAGACCGAACTTGACGATGTCTTCCATGACGACCTAACCCTGTCCCCCGGGAAGCTGCTCGATGTTCTCCCGCTTCGACGCGAGCAGGCGCTCCGCAAAGTCCAGGCGCTCCGCCAGTTCCGCGACATCGTGCCGCAGGGCGTCCACGTCCGCAAGCAGTTCCGGGTCGGCGCCCGCCGCAGGTCCGGCATTCCGGATGCGCTCGGCGATGGCCTTGCCTATCGGACTGGTGGCAAGCAGGAACATCGTGCCGCCGCCGAAAATGAAGATGATGGCGAGAATGCCTTCCATCGTTCCGCCTTGAGCTGGTGCGTCCGGGTCGCGGGCAGGTCGACCTGTCCTGTCCGCCCCCACGATACGTGGGGCATGTTTCAAATGTTTCAGTTCGCTACATGCGAAAGCTACAACAGCTGGACCGCCCGTATGGCGCTGAGGGAGATTGAGATTTCGGTATCCTCGGCCCCGGCAGGCCGGAGATAGACCTCATGGGCCGTGATGTGGTCGTCGACGCTGGTGGGCACCCCAACCACCTCGGCGGCACCGTCGGTCGTTACCCGCACCGCATGACCGTGGTCTCCGGCGTAGGACAGGACTGCGAGGATCTCCTGGTACTGCACGAGACTCCCCCTGGTCAGAAGGTGTAGTTCTTCGCCGTTGGGGCCATCAGGTTCTCCTGCAGGTACCGGGTCATGAGGTCGAACAGGTGCTGTCGCGTGTTGCCGCCGAAGATCCCGTGATTCCGGTTGGGATACTCCATCATGGAGAACTGCTTGTTCGCCGAGACAAGCTTGTTGACCAGCGACTCGGTGTTCTGGTAGTGCACGTTGTCGTCACCGCTGCCATGGATCACCAGCAGGTTGCCCTTCAGGCCGTCCACATAGGAGAGCGGTGATCCGGCGTCGTAGCCCTTCTGGTTGTCCTTCGGGAGCCCGTTGTACCGCTCCGTATAGATGTTGTCGTAATACTTCCAGTGCGTCACCGGCGCTACCGCCACTGCGGTGCGATACACCTCAGGGTGCTGGAAGAGGGCATTGAGGCTCATGAAGCCGCCATAACTCCAGCCCCAGATGCCGATGCGGGTGGAGTCCACGTAACTCCAGCGTCCCACCGCCCTCGCGGCCGCAGCCTGGTCCTTCGTTTCGACTACACCGAGCTGGCCGTAGATCACGTCGCGCCACGCCTTCCCACGCGCACCAGTGCCACGGTTGTCGACGCTTGCGACGAGGTAACCCTGCTGCGTGAGCATCGTATGCCACAGGTACTGGGCACCCTGCCAGGAATCGACCACGGTCTGCGAGCCAGGGCCCCCGTATACCTGGAACAGGATGGGATACTTCTTCGACGGGTCGAAGTCGGCCGGCTTCATGATGTATCCGTTGAGCACGATGCCGCTGTCGATCGGCACCTTCACGAACTCGAGGGTTCCGCGCTTCAAGGCCGCCACCTTGGCCTTCAGCTTCTCGTTGGTCACCACAGTCCGCACCGACACATGAGCCGGGAGACGGACCAGGTCGATCGTGGGCGGCGTGCGCATGTTGGAGTACGTATGCCACGCGTGCGCCACGTCCGGCGAGATGTTGTAGATGTTTACGCCCGCGAGAGAAGCCGGCGTCACCTGCTCGGCCTTGCCCTTGCCGTCGAGCCGCACGCGCCACAGGTAGCGCTGCGTCGGGTTGTCGGGTGACGCCATGTAGTAGGCCCAGCCACCCTTGTCATCGATGGTGACGACGTCGAGCACATCGAAGGCGCCGGGCGTGAGCAGCTTGACCGACTGTCCGTTACGCGACACGAGGTACAGGTGATTCCAGCCGTCCCGCTCACTGAGCCAGGTGAAGCTCTGCCCCTTGTTCAGCCAGGTCAGGTCGTTCACCAGGTTCACCCAGGTACTGTCGCGCTCCGTGAGGATGGTGCGCAGCTGGCCGGTGGACGCGTCGGCGAGGAACAACTCGAGCGTGTTCTGCAGGCGATTGAGGCGCTGCACGACAAGCTCGCTCGAGTTGTCCGCCCACTCCATGCGGGCCGGGTAGTGCTCGCGTGGATCGCCCTCGAACGGCAGCCACACCGTGGTGCCGCCTGCCGCGCCCACCACCCCCACGCGCGCCGCGGAGTTGGTCTCACCGGCCTTGGGGTACTGCACCGGCGTCACGAAGGAGTAGAGTGAATCGGTGTCATTGATGATGTCAAAGCTCAGCACACCATCAGTATTCAACTGCCAGTAGGCGATCCGCTGGCCATCGGGACTCCAGCGCCAGCCGTCGCGCAGGTCGAGTTCCTCTTCGTACACCCAGTCAAAGGTGCCGTTGATGACCATCTTCGCGCCGTCCGTCGTCACCTGCGTGATCGCGCCGGTGGTGAGGTTCTCGACGTAGATGTTGTTCTCGCGCACATAGCCGATGCGGCCGCCGTCAGGCGAGAACTTGGCGAAGAGGAGGGTCGACGGCTTGGCCTCGGGCCCTCCCAGCTTCCGCAGGCTCCCGGAGGTGCGGTCGAGCACCCAGTAGTCACCCCGGTTGTTCTGCCGCCACACCGGCTGCGAGTTGGTGAAGATCAGCAGCTTGGTGCCATCAGGGGACCAGCTGTAGTCCTCGATATCGAGGGCCGCCGTGTCTCCGGGTGCCGTGATCGCTGCCGCCGGCACCAGCACCGTCCGCGCCGCCGACTCGGTGGCGTACCGAACGATGTCGCGGCCCTTGCCCTGCTCCGACTTCTCGAGCGTGGTGTATGCGGCGCCGTTCTCCAGCCAGCGAGTCGGGCCGAAGCGCTCGCCGGCAAAGTCGGGCGATGCGTAGATGCTCCGGACACTGAGCAGTGACGGGTCTGTCTGCGCGGCGAGCGGCGCGGAGACGAGGGCCAACGTGCAGGCGGCGTAGAGGATGCGCTGGAATCGGGTCACGGGCTGGGCTGTAAGGGTTGGAAACGGAACCACAACGGCGGAAGGCTAACGCTGGGCGCCCTACCGCGCGAGGACGCGACGAAGGTACTGGCCGGTGAAGCTCGCCTCGATGTTCGCGACCTCTTCGGGGGTGCCGGCGGCCACGATCTGGCCCCCGCCCTCTCCCCCCTCGGGGCCAAGGTCCACGACCCAGTCCGCCGTCTTGATGACGTCGAGGTTGTGCTCGATGACAATGACGCTGTTGCCCTTGTCCACGAGCCGGTGGAGCACCTCGAGCAGCAATCGCACGTCCTCGAAGTGGAGCCCCGTCGTCGGCTCGTCAAGGATGTACAGGGTGCGGCCCGAGTCGCGCTTCGCGAGCTCGGTGGCGAGCTTCACGCGTTGCGCCTCGCCGCCCGAGAGCGTCGTGGCCGCCTGCCCCAGGTGGATGTACCCCAGGCCGACATCGTTGAGCAGCTCGAGCCGCTCGGCGATGCGCCGCTGGGCGCTGAAGAAGTCGAGCGCATCGGACACCGTCAGGTCGAGTACGTCGGCGATGCTCTTCCCCTTGTAGCGCACCTCGAGCGTTTCCCGGTTGTAGCGCCGTCCCTTGCAGACCTCACAGGGCACGTAGACATCGGGCAGGAAGTGCATCTCGATCTTCACCAGCCCGTCGCCCTCACACGCCTCGCAGCGCCCGCCCTTCACGTTGAACGAGAACCGGCCGGGCCCGTAGCCCCGCAGCTTTGCCTCGGGGAGCCCGGTAAAGACTTCGCGGATCGGCGTGAAGAGGCCGGTGTAAGTGGCCGGGTTGCTCCGGGGCGTGCGCCCGATCGGGCTCTGGTCGACATCGATGACCTTGTCGAGCAGGTGCAGCCCGTCGATGCGCGTGTGCTCCCCTGGGATGACACGGGCGCGGTAGAAGTGCCGTGCCAGCGACTGATACAGGATGTCAGTCACCAGGGTGGACTTGCCGGAGCCCGACACACCCGTCACCGCGACGAACATCGCGAGCGGAAACTCCGCGGTGACGTTCTTCAGGTTGTTTGCCTTCGCTCCCACGACGCGCAAGTGCGCGATCGGTATCGCGCGCGCGCCGCCCCGCCGGCACCTTGATCCGGAGCTCGTTGCGGAGGTATCGCGCCGTCAGGGACGTCGGGTGCGCAAGGATCGTGTCGATGGTTCCCTCGGTCACCACTTCCCCGCCGAAGCGGCCGGCCCGCGGACCAAGGTCGATGACATGGTCGGCGGCCCGAATCGTGTCCTCGTCGTGCTCCACCACGATCACGGAGTTGCCGAGGTCGCGGAGCCCCTTCAGCGTGCCGAGCAGGCGCTCGTTGTCGCGCTGGTGCAAGCCGATGCTCGGCTCATCGAGGATGTAGAGCACGCCGACGAGCCGGGAGCCGATCTGGGTGGCCAGGCGGATGCGCTGCATCTCGCCGCCGGAGAGCGATGAGGCGCCCCGGCCCAGTGTGAGGTAGTCGAGGCCGACATCGCAGAGGAAGCGAAGGCGGTCACACACTTCCTTGAGGATCGGCCCGGCGATGTCGGCATCGAGTCCGGGACCACTGGCCCCCTGCGCACGCAGCGGGATCGACGCGAAGAAGTCGGCCGCCCGGCCCACCGACATGTCGACGACATCGCCGATGCTCTTGCCTGCCACCAGCACCGCAAGGCTCTCCTGCTTGAGTCGCCGGCCACCGCAGGTGTGACAGGGCTGTGCGGTGAGGAACTGCTCGAGCTGTCCGCGGATCGCATCGCTCGACGACTCGCGATAGCGCCGCTCGACGTTCTTCAGGATGCCTTCCCACTCGGCCTCGTGTTCGGTCCGGCCCCGACCCGTTTCGGGGGCGAACTTGAACTTCCCCGGCGCGCCATGGAGCAGCGCCTTCTGGGCCGAGGCGGGGATCTCTCCCCAGGGCGAGTCGAGGTCGAACTTGAGCACCTTGGCCAGCGTGGGGAGGACCGCCTTCCGCAGGTAGCCCGAGGGCTCGCCCCAGGGCAGGACAACCCCCTCGAGAATGGCGATGGTGGGATCGCCCAGGATGAGGTCGGGGTTCACTTCCTTCCGCGTGCCGAGCCCGTTGCAGTCAGGGCAGACGCCGAAGGGACTGTTGAACGAGAACTGGCGCGGCTCGAGTTCCGGAAATGACAAGCCGCAAACCGGACAGGCAAAACGCTCGGAGAAGAGCTGGGACTTGGGCGCCACCTTGGCGTCGTGCCGCACGACCTCCACCACGCCGTCGGCCAGCTTGAGTGCTGTTTCGATGGAGTCCGCGAGCCGGCCGCGGTCCTCGCCGCGAACCACGAGCCGGTCCACGATGACCGCAATGTCGTGGTTCTGCCGGCGGTTCAGCGCAGGAACGGCCCCGAGGTCGTAGGTTTCCCCGTCCACGCGCACCCGCACGAAGCCGCGCTTCTGGACGTCCTCGAAGAGATCGCGGAATTCGCCCTTCCGGCCGCGCACCAGCGGCGCCATCACCTCGATGCGGGTTCCCTCGGGCCAGGCCACCACGGCGTCGGTGATCTGGCTGGCGCTCGACCGGCTGACCGGACTTCCGTCGTTGGGGCAATGGGGGACCCCGGCACGGGCCCAGAGCAGGCGCAGGTAGTCGTAGATCTCGGTAACCGTGCCGACCGTGGAGCGCGGATTCTGGCCGGTGGTCTTCTGCTCGATGGAGATGGCCGGAGAGAGACCCTCGATGGAGTCCACATCGGGCTTCTCCATAAGGCCCAAGAATTGCCGAGCATACGCCGAAAGCGACTCGACGTACCGCCGCTGCCCCTCGGCATAGATGGTATCGAACGCCAACGACGACTTCCCGGAGCCCGAGAGCCCGGTGATGACGGTCAGCTCGTTCCGCGGAATGCTGACGGAAATGTTCTTGAGGTTGTGCTCGCGGGCACCACGGACGACGAGGAATTCACGGGCCATAAGCCCCGAAAGCTACCCGAACCCGGCAACCGCTTCAAGCGGCTAAGATTCCGGAGAGTACCTACCCAGCAGTTGGAGCACGTATCAGCGCATGCGCCGGACCCGTCACAGCCGCAGCAGTGGTCGCGAACACGCCATCGACGAATTCTTCGGCACGGAAGGCCTCGAAGCGGACCCGCTTCCGCGCCAGCCCGATGCCAGCTTTCCGCTCCGTCCCTTCGCCGCGAGCGCCACACCCGATGCCCGGGTCGAGGCGCCCAGCAGCGAACCGATCGATCCAGCCCGCGTCTACCAGCGCGCCCTCGAGGCGGTGGAGCAGGCCCGCGCCTCAGAAGCGGACGCCCTGTTCCGTGAACTCCTCGCCCTCGACCCGGCCCACGTCGGCGGCGCCCTCGGCCTCGCTGCACTGCTCGAGTCACAGCAGGATGTCCCCGGCGCGCTCGACGCGCTGGCAGCCGCACTCAAGCTTCATCCGGACAACCCCGAAGTGCTCCTGGCCCGCGCCGGTGTCCGCCGGCGGCGTAAGGATCTCGCCGAGGCAGAGACCGATGTGCGTCGCGTGCTCAAGGCCAGTCCATCCAACCCTGATGCCCTGATGGAACTGGGGCTGGTGCTCCTGCGAAAGGGACTCGCCGCCGAAGCCGGCCAGATCCTCATGCGCAGGGTGGAACAGCGCCCCGATGACGCTGAGACCTGGCTCTACGTTGGCGAAGCGCGGAACCAGGCAGGCAACCTGCCGGCCGCCCTGGAGGCACTGCGGAAGTCGGCCGAGCTGGATGACCGGAACGATCGTGTCTTCTACCTGATGGGCCGGGTGCTCGACCGGATGGGACGTCCGGACGAAGCGATGCCAATGTACCGGCGCAGCAAGGAACTCAGCGCGCCATGATCGAGGTGGTGGTCGACGACCTCGCCTTCGTGGAGGCTGATGCCGTCCTCCGACCGGCCGACGATACCCTCGCTCCACTCACCCCGGCGATGAAGCGCCTCGACCTCCAGGCCGGGGCTCGCTTTGCTACGCTCTGCCAGGTGCAGTCGCCGCTCGGCGCCGGGGCCGTGGTGGTGACGGGCGGTGGGGATCTCTCCGCGCCCCTGGTCGTGCACCTCGTTCTCCAGGATGCTGACGGATCGGGGGGCCTCGACGTCATACGCCGGGCGCTCCGCACCGCGTGGCAGCAGGCAGCCGCCTGGCAACTGGAACGGATCGCCGCGCCACTGATTGGTGTGGGGCCCGGGCGACTCTCCATTGAGGACGCCGCCGAACTGCTCGGCGAGAGCTTTCCAGGCAAGGAGGGGGCAACCGGCGCGCCCCACACCCTCCGCATCGTCGTCGACAGTGAGGAAGAGCGCACGACCGTGGACGCCGCGATCAGGAAGTACCGCTCCTGAATCGGCGGACGGTCGGGATCATCATCTTCGTGGCCTGGATCGGGTCGCTCGCATGGCTTGCGCAGCGCACCTGGTTCCCAAGTGCCAGCCGGCGCGCGGTGCCGGTCATCGCCAGGATCTCACCCACCGCCGCCTACTACACACTCAGTGTTGCCGGGAGCACCGTGGGCTTCGCGTCGCTCACGCTCGACACCACCCTCTCCACGATCGACGTGACGGAGCAGATCGACCTTCGGCTTCCCGATGCCGACACCGTCCTTCGCGTCGTCCAGCGCACGCGCACAACTTTCGATCGCAGTCTCGGGCTTCTCGGCGTCGTGGTGTCGCGAAGCCAATCGGGCGAGCGCACCGAGATCCGCGCGACTCGGCTGGGTGATTCCGCGATCAGCTGGCAGGCGGGCCCCGAAGGTCGCGCGGGCCGGGCGGACACGGTTGGAGCGCGACAGGGCATTGCCGCGCCACCTTCCTCACTGCCGCTTCTGGTGGTGGCAACCCGGTCGCCGAGGACCGGCATGCTGCGCAAGCTTGAGCTGCTCGATCCACTACGTCGCGCGCTGGTCCAGGTGGACGTTGCGGTGCTCTCCGATTCCACGCTGGTGGTGCCTGACAGCGCGGCCATCAACCCCGCCACCGGACTCTGGGAATCGAACCGGTATGACACGCTGCGAGCCTGGCAGATCCGCCGCCAGGGCGACGGTCCTCCGGTGACGCTCTGGGTGGACGAGGACGGGCTCCCGGTGATGGGTGAACTGCTGCCGGGCCTCGTCGCCGAGCGCCAGCCCTTCGAGATCGCCACGAATGCCTATCGTCAGGCGTTCGCCAATGGCGCGCGCGGTGAGGCGCAAAGTCCTGCCAGTGCGATGCTCACGTCGAGGCCACCCGGCATGCAATCCATGCTTGTGCGACTCGCGCGGGTGCAGCAGGACACCGCCGGTTGGGCCCGGGCCGACCTGTCCGGCGGCAGTCAGTGGCTCTCCACCGACACCCTCTTCACCGCGCTCGACACCGCCACCACCGGCCGCAGCATCGGCACGGCCGGAACCATCGAGGCGCTGGTGCCGGGCAACGACCACGCGGTGCGCATTCAGGCGGAGCAGATCATCGCAGGAGAGCCGGACCAGCGACGGCGGGTGGAACGCCTCGCGGCGTGGGTGGCGACGGAAGTGAAGTCGGCGCCGAATCCGGCGATCCCCAACAGTCGCCGTGCACTCCGGACCCGGAAGGGTGATATATCCGATCGGGCCATCCTGTTCGTGGCACTGGCCCGCAGCGTGGGCCTGGAGGCGCGACCTGTTGCGGGGATCGTGGCACAGGAGCGCGGCTGGGCCCGCCACGCCTGGGCGGAAGTGAAGCTGGGAGGCTGGGTTCCGGCCGACCCCACCTTCGGCACGTTCCCTGCCGGGGCGGGATACGTCAGATTGATCGCCGACGCCCCGGCGGACCCACTCTACCTCGTGCCGCTCACTGCGTCGCTCGCACCCGAACGGCTGACTCGGCTGAAGACTCGATGATACGTCTCACGAACCTGACCAAGCGGTACGGCAGTTTCACGGCCGTCGATGGCATCGATCTCGAGGTGCCATCTGGCGAACTGTTCGGTTTTCTCGGCCCCAACGGCGCCGGGAAGACGACGACGCTCCGGATGATCGCGGGCATCCTCAAGCCGACGAGCGGCGTGGTCGAGATCGGTGGGGACGACCTGGAACGGAAGCCTCGCAAGGCGAAGACGCGGATGGGTTTCATCCCCGATCGCCCGTTTGTGTACGACAAGCTGACCGGCGCCGAGTTCCTGCGGTTCGTTGCGGCACTGTACGGGCAGGAAGGCCCGGTCATCGAGCGGCGCATGGATGAGCTGCTCAGGCTTTTCGACCTCGCGCCGTGGAAGGACGAGCTCACCGAGTCGTACAGCCATGGCATGCGGCAGAAGCTGATCATCTCGAGCGCGCTGATACACCAGCCCGAGGTGATCGTCGTCGACGAACCGATGGTCGGCCTCGACCCGAAGAGCGCGCGCCTGCTGAAGGACCTCTTCAAGGAATTCACCCAGCGCGGCGGTACGATCCTCATGAGCACGCACACGCTCGAGGTGGCCGAGGACATGTGCGATCGCATCGGGATCATCCAGGGCGGCAAGATCGTCGCGTGCGGCACGATGGCCGAGCTGCGGCACCAGTTTGCCGCAGGCGACGCGAGCCTCGAGGATCTCTTCCTTCGGCTGACCGGTGGCGTCTCCACGCTTGAACTGGGTCATGTCCTCGACCGCTGAAGTCCTCGTGGCACCGGTCCCCGATCCGGGGGTCCGCACGGTGCTGCTGCCGAAGTGGCGCACCGCACTCGCGCGCGCGCGCGAGGAGCGTTCGGGGACGCCGGTCAAGCTGCTCCTGCTCGCGCTGGTGGCGGCCGGGTTCTGGTCCGCAGTGTTCACGGTGGCGTACCGGGTTCTGCTGTATGCCCGGAGCGCGCCGGAAATCGGCAGCTTCCTGCCGCAGAAGATGCTCGGCGTCATCCTGCTCGCCTTTGCGTCGATCCTCCTGCTGTCCAACCTGGTCACCGCACTCTCGACGTTCTTCCTCGCGAAGGACCTCGACATGCTCATAGCAGCCCCGATCGACTGGCTGCGGCTCTACCTGGCAAAGCTGGGCGAGACGGTGGCGCACTCATCATGGATGGTGGCGCTGCTGGCGATCCCGATCTTCACCGCCTACGGCATCGTGTACGACGGTGGGCCATGGTTCTGGCTGGTGGCGCTCGGTGCGTTCGTGCCCTTCCTGCTGCTGCCCGGCGTCATCGGGGCGGTGATCACGCTGGTGCTCGTGAATGTCTTTCCTGCCCGCCGCACCCGCGACCTGCTGAGCCTCGTTGCCATTGGCGCCATGGCGATCGTGGTGGTCACGCTTCGCGTGCTGCAGCCGGAGCGACTGGCGCGTCCCGAGGGATTCAGGAACCTGGTGGACTTCCTGGGCGCGCTGCAGAGCCCGACAAGCCCGTTCCTGCCGACCGAGTGGACGGCGGACATCATCATGAACTGGCTCAACCGGGTCGCAGATCCGCTGCCGATCGTGCTGCTATGGAGCACGGCCGGGGTGTTCGTCGTGCTCGGCGCCCTGGCGCACAAGCGGCTCTACCGGAACGGTTTCACCAAGGCGCAGGAAGGCGCCGAGCAGTATGTGCGGGGCAAGCACTGGCCGCGCTTCGCATCCAGGGTCCTGCGCGGCCTGCCGGTGGCCAAGCGCGAATTCATCGTGAAGGACGTGCTGCTGTTCTTCCGCGATACGACGCAGTGGAGCCAGCTCATCCTGCTCGCCGTGCTCCTCCTGGTCTACATCTTCAACATCCGCGCGCTGCCGCTCTTCACCGGTGAGCGCGTGTCGGTGCTGCTGGTGACGATGGTGGTCTTCCTGAACCTGGCCCTCGCCGGGTTCGTCCTCGCCGCCATCGCAGCACGCTTCGTGTTCCCGTCGGTGTCGCTCGAGGGCAAGCAGTTGTGGCTGCTCTGTTCGAGTCCGCTCGACCTCGAGGCGCTGATGTGGAGCAAGTACTGGACGGGCACGATTCCGCTGCTGGTCCTGGCACTGATCATCACCGGCGTCACCAACGTGCTGCTGCAGGCATCGCCGTTCATGATGGCCGTGAGCATCGGGACCATCACGCTCTACACGCTGGCGACGAGTGCCCTCGCGCTGTGCTTCGGTACCCTTTTTCCGCAGTTCGACACCGAGAACGCCGCCCAGATCCCGACGAGCTTCGGCGGATTGGTGTACATGATGGCGAGTGTGTGCCTGCTGGGCGTGGTCATCGCGCTCGAGGCGCGGCCTGTCCTGCAGTTCGTGCGGGCCAACCAGGCCGGGGTCCCGCTGGAGATCGACCTGTCGATGGCACTCTTCTTCGCGGCGTCCGCGGTGCTGTGCCTCGCGAGCACCCTGATCGCGCTGCGCATCGGGCTCAAGCGGATCCGCGAGATCGACGCGTAGTGCCGCCGGACGTTCCCGTCGCACCCCAAACCGCCTCCCCGGCGGTTTTTCCGTTCCTGACCGCACTTCCCCGATGCCGGTGGGCTCGTGCCCATCCCGCACTGTGTGCGCGCCTGCGTCATGCCGACGCAGGCCCACTTCCTGGAGGTGCCTATGCAGTTCAATCGCCTGTGGCCGGCGCTCATGATCGCCGCCGGCCTCGCCGCCTGTTCCGATCGACCCTCGGCGCCCACGGCGCCGGAGGAGTCAGCCCCTGCTGTCGACCCGGCGGCCCTCGGCAATCGCCCCGGACAGGCGCGGCTCGAGCGCCTCGCACGACGCACCGCGCGGGCGCTACGGGATCCCGGGTTCCGCGCCGACGTCAAGGCCGCGCTCGATCGTTCGACCTTTCCCGAGGGCAAGGTGCAGTTCCAGCGCTACCTGAAGGAGAATGGCGGCCGCGGCCTCCGCGTGCTTGCCGCCGGTGATGGTGAGGTGGAGGCCGACGTGGATGGTGAGGTGACCCGGGCGGGCACGCTGGAGATGTACTTCCCTGTTCCGGGCCACCGGACCGCCTGGACTGGCGACGAGAACGTCCTGGTGGCTACCGCCGAGCGCGACGGCGACGCACCAGTCGCCTATGACCTGGCCGGGCGTCGTATCGTCCTGAGCGCCGCTACCCCGCCCTCGACCCCCGTCCTGGCGGTGGAGCCGGCGGAGCTGGATTTCGATGCCCCGCGAGGGATTGCCGCGGCCAAGTGCACGGAAGCTACATGCGGCGAAATTGGTGGTGGCACAGGTGGTTACGTGGTTCCACCTACTCCTGGCCTTTACATGAGCCGGGTCGAATTCACCGGGTCATTTGAGGGTTGGTTGAAGGGCGACCCCGAGTATGAGATTCACATCATGGGGCCGGCATCGAAGGGGGACAAGGACAACCTCATCACGTTCCAATGTATCGGCGAGCATGCACCATTCGGGTACGCATGGGACACCAACTCCCAGGTGTGGACCGGTAGCCAGCTGCTGTTCTCCAAGGCACAGATTGACGCGATGGCGGTTGCCCACAAGGGTGTCCCGTTCACAATCATGGCCTACGAGGATGACGACACGGCGTGCCAGATCAAGACCAACTCCGACCGGGCGGGCAAGCTCCTCGCGGCAGCGGGGGCCTTCACGGGTCAATTGAAGAGTGCCAAGGGAACCGACGGGAAAATTGAAGCCGCCGCCTCCCTCTTCAAGCTTCTCGCGGCGATCTACAGCTTCATCACGAGTGGCGACGACATCATCGGTATCATCGTCGCCGACGCCGTGACGGGCCGCTATCACGCCGGCACCAATTGGACCATGCTGAATGACCAGTTGGGTGCCAATGGCTGGATTCAACTCGACATGAAGTGACGAATGGATTGCAACGCAGGTAACCAGGAGGTCCCATGCAGATCGCGCGATGGCTCACGCTCATGGTTCTGCTGTTCGGTATCACATGCTCGCCGGCCGTAGCGCAAAGTCCCTGGTCGATCTTTGTCGCGGGAGGCGCCGCCGGGTTTGGCGGCGCCTCCCGCGCCACCGATGATCTCAGCGAGATCACCCAGTACAAGCCGGGGGCCACGACGCGGTTCCACCTGGGTGCCGTCCGTTCGTTCGGGCGTGTGGCCGTGGCGCTCGATGCCTCATATGCCAAGGCCGCCCTGAATGCGGACGGCGATGGAGCCTGGGTGGGACTGAATCCCGCCTTCACTCTCTACGACCTTCGACTGCTGGTGAACTATGAGATCGCGCGGATCGGAACGGAAGCAACCCTGCAGGTCGGACTGGGCCCCATGCTGCAAATCTGGAGTGGCCGAGCGGTCAATAGCACGCTGGCAAGAATTGGAGCCGCTGCCGCCATCACCCTGGTGGCCCCCATTTCACGGCGGTTTGCCCTGTTCACCTCCGGCAGCGTAGGCGTTGCAGGGAGCCCGTTCGACCAGGCAAGCCTGGACGAGGTCGGCCTGTTTGTGCAAACCAACACCTGGACGCGCGAGCTGTTAGTAGGGCTCCGCTATGGCCTCTAGACCGCGTGCGGCTCAGGCCAGGGCGCGCCAAAGTGCAGTAGTGTCGCGACACCGTAGCGTCGTTTGGAGCCAAGTGCATGTCGGGCGCGGAGCATGGTCCCTGGCGCGGTGTATCAAATGAGTGAAATGCGTACTTCCCCCTTCCGGTCGTGACGTAGCGTCGCTGCTCAGGCGCACGGGCTCAAGGTGAGTCTGTTGCGTCGCCTTTTCGGTCCGCGACAGCGCCGCCGTGCTGAAAGCCCCCTCCGCGCCGAGCTGCTGAGCGTCGAGCGTCTCGAGGAGCGCGCGCGCGGCCTCGCCGCGAGCTTCACGCTCGCTCGGGCCCGCGACGACACCGGCCAGCAGTTCTTCGCCCGGGTGGACGAGAACGCGCGGGTGCTGCGTGAGGCCTACCGGATCCTCGCAGATGACGTCCACCGCGGCGAGTTCCTCTCTCCTGCCGCCGAGTGGCTCCTCGACAACTTTCACCTCATCGAATCCGAGACCCGCGGCGTACAGCACGACCTGCCGCGGCGCTACTACCGCGAGTTGCCGAAGCTGGCGCCACGTGAGATGTCCGGGATGGCCCGGATCTACGCGATGGCCCTGGAGGTGGTGCGCCACACCGACGGGCGCCTCGACCGGGGCCAGCTGCTGCGATTCATGTCGGCCTACCAGACGGTGGCTCCACTCACCATCGGCGAGCTCTGGGCATGGCCCAGCATGCTCAAGCTCGCCCTGATCGAAAACCTGCGCCGGCTCGCCGAAGAGACGATGGAAGGGCGTGCGTCGCGCCGGGAGGCGGACCGGTACCTCGACCACATCGTCGGCGTCGGCACGGCAGGCCCATTGCCGCGACTGCTGGAGACCGCCTACGTAGTGCGGCTGCTGCAGCGCATGCGCGAGTACGGGCCGCTGGTATCGCCGGTTCGCGCCGAGGTGGAGGAGCGGCTGGCCGCGCAGGGCATGACGGCAGAGGACGCGATCCGCACCGAGCACCAGTGGCTGGCGATGGCCCAGGTGTCCGTCGGCAATGCCATCACCAGCCTCCGTTTCTGTGCATCGCTGGACTGGAGCCTGTTCTTCGAGAATGTCAGCCTGGTGGAGCAGGTGCTGCAGCGTGATCCGGCGGCGGTCTACGGGAGCATGGATTTCCAGAGCCGCGACCGGTACCGGCAGGCAGTGGAGGAGCTGGCGGAGCCGAGTGGTGAGGCCCAGTTGCGCGTGGCGCTGCGAAGCGTCGAGAGCGCGCGCGAGGTGGCGGAACGGAAGTCGGCCGAGGATCGCGCCGCCCACGTCGGCTACCACCTGATCGGCAAGGGGCGCCCTGACCTCGAAACTGACGTTTCCTTCCAGCCGACGGTCGGCGGGCGGCTTCATCGATTCCTCTTCGCTCGGGCGACGGCCGTCTATCTGGGCTCGATTGCCCTGCTCACTGCAGTACTCCTCGGGCTTGCCGTCACCTACGCGTGGTGGGCGGGGGGCGACCCCTGGTGGCAGGGCGTTGTCACCCTGCTGTTGCTGCTTCCAGCGTCGGAACTCGCCATAGCCACGGTGCAGCGCATCGCTGCACGGCTGTCGCCGCCCCGCCGCCTGCCCCGCGTCGACTTCCTGAACGGCGTCCCCGCACAGCACCGGACGATGGTCGTCATACCGACGCTGCTGACGAGCGTCGACGGTGTCGCAGAGCTCCTGGAACACCTGGAGGTCCTTGCGCTCGGCAACAGCGACCCCAACGTCCACTTCGCCATTCTCAGCGATTTCGTCGATGCGACGGCGGCCACGATGCCGGGCGACGACACGATCCTCGCGGCGGCATCCGCAGGGGTCGAGGGCCTCAATGCGCGCACCGACCCGTCGCGCCGCGGCACCTTTCACCTCTTCCACCGCGTGCGACAGTGGAACGCCGGCGAGGGCTCCTGGATCGGATGGGAACGGAAGCGGGGCAAGCTCGAGGAGTTCAACCGGCTCCTCCGCGGCGCCCGCGATACCAGCTTTACGGTGCATGTCGGCGACGCCGAGCTCCTCGCCGGCGTTCGCTACGTCATCACGCTCGACAGCGACACCCGCCTGCCCCGCAACGCGGCGCGACAGCTCATCGGCATCATTGCCCACCCGCTCAATCGCCCGCACTTCGACCAGCGACTCCGGCGTGTCACCGAGGGATATGGCATCCTGCAGCCGCGCGTGAGCGTCACGATGGCGAGCGCTGCCGGGTCACTGTTCGCCCGTGTCTACTCCGGTCACACCGGTGTCGATCCCTACACCACCGCTGTCTCTGACACGTACCAGGACCTCTTCAGCGAGGGCATCTTCGCCGGCAAGGGCCTGTATGATGTCGACGCGTTCGTGGCGGCACTCGAGGGGCGCGTGCCCGAGAACGCGCTCCTTTCGCACGACCTCTTCGAGGGGCTGCACGCGCGGCCTGCCCTCGTCACCGATGTCGAGGTAGTGGATGACTATCCGGCCAGCGTGCTCACGCATGCGCGCCGGCAGCACCGCTGGGCTCGTGGCGACTGGCAGATCCTCTTCTGGCTGTTCCCGGTAGTCCCCACGCGCCGGGGCCTCGAGCGCAACACGCTTCCACTCATCTCGCGCTGGAAGATCTTCGACAACCTCCGGCGCACGCTGGTGGCACCTGGCACCCTGGTGGCACTGATCGCGGGCTGGCTGGTGCTTCCGGGCAAGCCATGGGTGTGGACCGCAGCGATCATCGGCAGCATCGCCTTCCCGCTCTATCCCCACATCCTGCGCTTCCTTGCCGGGCGCGATCCGCAGCAGCCGCTCCGGGTCTTCCTCCGGATCCTGCGGGAGGACATTCAGGCCGCCGCCGCGCAGGTGATCCTGCACCTGACCTTCCTGGCGTATCACGCCTACGAGATGGTGCATGCCATCGCGTTGACGCTGATGCGACTCGCATTCACCCAGCGGCGGCTGCTCGAATGGGAGACGGCGGCAGCGGCGGCAGCCCGCGCCGCGGGCCTCAGCCCCAGGAGCGACGTGCTGCTCTTCATCGGCGAGATGGCGGCGAGCCCGCTGATTGCCCTGGTGGTCCTCGTACTGATTGGCGGCGCGCGGCCCAGCGCACTCCCGGTCGCGGCGCCCATCCTGGCGTTGTGGATCGTGGCCCCCATCGTGGCGGCGTGGCTGAGTCGGCCGGTGCGAGCCGCTCGCCAGCGACTGGGCGACGAGGACCGCCTCCTGCTGCGCATCGTCGCCCGAAAGACCTGGCGCTACTTCGAGGCGTTCATGGGCGCCACCGATCACGGCCTCCCGCCCGATAATTTCCAGGAGGTGCCCGCGCCGGTTGTGGCCCATCGGACGTCGCCCACCAACATCGCGATGGGGCTGCTGTCCACACTGGCCGCCCACGACCTCGGCTACATCGGCACCGCGGAACTGCTCGAGAAGCTCGAGGCGCTCCTGGGAACGATGGAAGGGCTGGAGCGACACGAAGGCCACCTGCTCAACTGGTACGACACCAGCACGCTGGCTCCGCTCGCGCCGCGGTACGTGTCGACGGTCGACAGCGGCAATCTTGCTGGCGCGCTCATCGCCGCCGCCGAAGGCCTTCACCACCTGGCTGCGAACGCCCAGGCGCCCTCGGTGGTCTGTGGCGGGCTGCTCGACACGGCAGAGGTGGCGCTCCGCTCCATGAGCCAGCTCTCGGGGTCACGCGGCACGTCGCCCTCGGACCGGGCGCTCCTCGTTGCCGTGCTGACGGCGCTCCGCAACACGGTCGAGGGCGCCGAGGATCCGGCGGAGAAGCTCGAGCGGGCGCGCGGGTTCCTCCCGGAACTGGAGGAAGCGATCGACGTCTTCTCGTCGGACGAGCCACCGGAACCCGACCGGATAGAGGCGGTCTACTGGGCGCGGGCTCTCGCCGCCGGCCTGACGGCGCCGGCGCCGTCCGCCGACGCCGGGAAGCGCCTCGCGGCGCTGGCGGCGCGCGCACAGGCGTTCCTGGACGGCATGAACTTCCGCTTCCTTCATGATCGTCAGCGGCAGATCTTCGCGATCGGCTTCCGTCTCGCGGACGCCGAGGGTCCGGGCCGCCTTGATCCGTCCTTCTATGACCTGCTCGCGTCCGAGGCTCGTCTCGCGAGCTTCGTCGCGGTCGCCAAGGGTGATGTGCCCGACAGCCACTGGTTCCACCTGGGGCGACTGCTGACCAGCGTGGATGGGGCCTCCACGCTGCTGTCGTGGAGTGCCACCCTCTTCGAGTACCTGATGCCGCAGCTGGTGATGCGGAGCTATCCCGAGACTCTCCTGGACCAGTCATGCCGGAGCGCCGTGCGCCGGCAAATCGAGTATGGACGGCTTCGCGGTGTGCCCTGGGGCATATCGGAGTCGGGCTTCAACGCAGTCGATCGCCACGGCAACTACCAGTACAAGGCCTTCGGCGTTCCTGGCCTCGGGTTGAAGCGCGGCCTGGGTGATGAACTGGTCGTGGCACCCTACGCCACGGCGCTCGCCGCAATGGTGGATCCCACCCGTGCCGCGCAGAATTTCCGCCGCCTTGCTCGCGAGGGAGCCGAGGGGTCGTATGGCTTCTACGAATCGATCGACTATACGCATCACACGACGGCTCCTGACGACGAGAGCGTCGCGTCGTTGACACCGGGCTCGCCGCCCAGGGGAACCGTGGTGCGGTCGTTCCTTGCGCATCATCAGGGCATGACCCTGGTGGCACTGGCGAATGCCCTCCTCGATGACGTGATGGTGCATCGCTTCCACGCCGACGCCCGGGTTCAGGCGACCGCACTTCTCCTGCAGGAGCGCGTCCCCCGCCACGCCCCGATCACCCAGCCACGCCCTGCCGAAGCGACCCGGGTGGCAGCCGCGGTGCCCGCCGTGGCGGTGCGGCGCTTCCGCTCGCCACACACCCGCTATCCGCATGCGCAATTCCTGTCGAACGGTTCCTACGTCACCGTGGTCACGAACGCCGGTGGCGGCGCCAGCCTCTGTCGTGGGCGCGCCGTGACCCGCCATCGCGAGGACGCCACGCGCGACCTCGGCAGCCAGTTCCTGTATCTCCGCGATGTGCGAAGCGGCTCGGTGTGGTCGGCGACGTACCATCCCACGGCCCGGGAGCCGGAGGAGTATGTGGTCACGTTCCAGGCGGAGCGTGCCGTATTCCGGCGGCGTGACGACGGTATCGCGACGCAGCTCGACATCGCGGTCTCGACGGAAGACGACGTCGAGGTTCGGCGCCTCGCCATCACGAACCTGAGTGACCGTCCGCGCGAGCTCGAGATCACGAGCTATGGCGAGATGGCGCTCGCGTCGCTGGCCGACGACCTGGCCCATCCGGCTTTCGGGAAGCTGTTCATCGAGACAGAGTACCTGCCGGAAAGCGCGGCACTGGTGTGCACCCGGCGTCCGCGCGCGCCGGACGAGGCGGGCATGTGGGCGGTGCATGTGCTGAGCGTCGAGGGGCGGATGCAGGGGCCCGTCGAGTGGGAAACCGATCGCCTCCGGTTCCTCGGCCGCGGACACGGCCCCGAGAACCCGACGGCGCTGGATGGGCGCGCATTGTCAGGCACCACCGGGGCCGTCCTGGACCCGATCGTCAGCCTGCGGCAGCGCATCCGCCTGCTCCCGGGCGGCTTTGTGCGCATGTCATTCGCCACCGGTGTGGCTTCGAGTCGCGACGCGGCACTCGCGATGGCGCACAAGTACCATGACCCAAGCGCCTCGGCCCGCACGTTCGCGCTGGCCTTTACCCAGGCGCAGAGCGCGCTGCGACACATGGGCATCTCCAGTGACGAGGCCATGCTCTACGAGCGGCTTGCATCGCGGGTGCTGCATATCGACGCCTCGCTTCGCGCGGCGCCGGAGGTCCTCGCGCGCAATGTGCTCGGCCAGCCGGGCCTGTGGGCCCATGGCATCTCGGGCGACCTCCCCATCCTGCTCGTGCGCGTCGTCGAAGAGAATGACATCCCGCTGGTGCGGCAGGTACTGCAGGCACAGGAGTACTGGCGCCTCAAGGGGTTGAGCGCGGACGTCGTCATCCTGAATGAGCATCCGGTGAGCTACCTGGATGAGATGCACGTGCAACTCGCGGCGCTGCTCGACACCGGTCCGTGGGGCGCGTGGAAGCATCGTCCGGGCGGGGTGTTCCTGCTGCGTGGCGACCGGATGAGCGACGCCGAGCGCGTCCTCCTCGCGGCGGCGTCGCGCGCGATCCTCAGTGGCGAGCGAGGCGAACTCGCCAACCAGCTGGACCGGCCGTATGCGGAGCCGCAGTGGCAGCGGGAACTGCCAGCGCCGCCACCCGTACCAGTGCCGGAACGCGACGGCGTGGCGATCGCGTCACCGGCACTGACGTTCGGCAATGGATCCGGAGGCTTCACGGACAATGGGCGGGCCTATGCCATCGTCCTCGACGGTGAACAGGAAACGCCGCTCCCCTGGGTGAACGTCATTGCCAACCCGGATTTCGGCACCGTCGTCTCAGCTTCCGGCTCGGCGTACACCTGGGCGGTCAACAGCCGGGAGAACCGGCTCACCCCGTTTGCGAACGATCCCGTGAGCGATCCAACCGGCGAGGCCGTCTATCTCCGCGATGAGGACACCGGCGACGCCTGGGCTCCGACGCCCGGTCCTGTGACGCGGACCCTCGAGAGCGGTCGCTATGTGGTGCAGCACACGGCCGGCGTATCCCGCTTCACGCATGCGTCACACGGTATCGAGCAGGAACTGGCCGTGTTCGTGGACGCTGAGGATCCGGTAAAGTTCTCGCTCCTGACGGTCACAAACCGCACCGACCGCCGTCGGCGGCTCAGCGCCTTCGGCTACGCCGAATGGCGGCTGGGCCCGCCACGATCAGGCGAGCACCTGCACGTGGTGACGGAGTATGACCGGGAGTCGGCCGCCATCCTCGCCACCAACCCGTACAACCAGGAGTTCGCCACCCGCGTGGCATTCGCCAGCGTGAGCGAGGCGCCGCACTCGGTCTCGGCCGACCGGTTCTCGTTCCTCGGGCGCAACGGGTCGCTCGCCATGCCTGCTGCCATGACGCGGCACGCACTGTCCGGCGCCGTCGGTCCCGGCCTCGATCCGTGTGCGGCACTGCATGTCCGCATCGACCTCGCGCCGGGCGAGACGCGACGCGTGGCCTTCACCCTCGGGCAGGGCCGCGATCACAACCATGTGCGCGAGTTGCTCGCCCGTCATCGCAGTGTCGACGCGGCCGACGCGGCGCTCACGCGTGTGACCTCGTCGTGGGACCGGGCGCTGGGCACCATTCAGGTGCGTACGCCCGACGATTCATTCGACCTGCTCATGAACCGGTGGTTGCTGTACCAGGTGCTGAGCTGCCGCGTGTGGGCACGATCCGCCCTCTACCAGCCGGGTGGAGCGTTCGGCTTCCGTGACCAGCTGCAGGACGCGATGGCCCTGAGCTTCGCGCAGCCGGGCTTGCTTCGCGAGCATATCGTCCGCGCGGCGGGTCGCCAGTTTGTTGAGGGCGATGTGCAGCACTGGTGGCACGAACCGTCAGGTCGCGGCACCCGCACGCGTTGCTCGGACGACCTGCTCTGGTTGCCGTACGCCGTGGCGCACTACGTGGACGCGACGGGCGACACCGGAATCCTCGAGGAAGTCGTCCCGTTCCTGGAGGGCGCGCCGCTCGCCCCGGGAGAGACGGAGACGTACATGCAGCCGGGCGCGTCGGCGGAATCCGCCTCGCTGCTCGATCACTGCGTGCGGGCCGTGGAGCGAAGCCTCACGTCGGGTTCGCATGGCCTTCCGCTGATCGGCAGCGGCGACTGGAATGACGGCATGAACCGCGTCGGCCACCTGGGCCGGGGCGAGAGCGTCTGGCTGGGCTGGTTCCTGTATGCGGTGCTCAAGCAGATGGCGCCGCTCTGTGATCGGGCAGGCGACCAGGCACGTGCCGCACGATACCAGGGCGAGGCGTCTCGCCTCGCCACCATGCTGGAACTTGCCTGGGATGGTGACTGGTACCGGCGCGCGTACTACGACGACGGATCGCCCCTTGGTTCGGCGCAGAACGAGGAATGCAAGATCGACTCGATCGCGCAGACGTGGGCGGTGTTGTCCGGTGCCGCGGCGCCAGCGCGAGCGGAGCGAGCAATGGATGCCGTCAGGACACACCTCGTCCGTCGCGCCGCGCGCGCGGTCCTGCTGCTGACGCCACCCTTCGACCAGTCAGCGCAGGACCCGGGCTACATCAAGGGATACCCGCCGGGCATGCGGGAGAATGGTGGGCAGTACACCCATGCGGCGATCTGGACGATCATGGCTGTGGCGCGGCTGGGAAACGGTGACGAGGCGATGGAGCTCTTTCACATGCTCAACCCCGTCAACCACACCCGCACGGCCGCGGACGTGGAGCGCTACAAGGTGGAGCCCTATGTCACCGCCGGTGACGTCTACGCCCACCCGGCCCACATCGGGCGCGGTGGCTGGACCTGGTACACAGGGTCTGCCGGATGGATGTATCGCGCCGGACTGGAGAGCATACTCGGCCTAAAGCGCCACGGCGCAACGTTCGAACTGGATCCCTGCATTCCCGCGACGTGGCCAGCCTATGCAATTACCTGGACCTTCGGACGTACACGCTATGAGATCAGCGTCGTCAACCCACAGCATCGTTGCCGCGGTGTTGCCGCGGCCCTGCACAACGGCGTGGCCTGTCCTCCTGCCGCCATTCCGCTCGTGGATGACGGAGAAGTGCACCGAGTCGAGGTTGTGCTTGGTGAGCGCGCAACAGGCATGACCACGGTCCCGCGAAAGCGGGCAGCTCGGGCCTGACGCAGCTTCAGGCGGCCACGCGCTTTCCGCATTGGTCACAGAACCGGCTGCCTGGTGGCAGGGTCGCACTGCAATCGTTGCAGGTTCGCATGCCCATCCCTGCGCCGCAGGTCGAACAGAACACGGCATCCTGCTCCGGTCGCGGTCCACAGTGTGGACAGGCCGGCCCGGAAAGTCCCTCTGCCCGGATCGCCACGGCCCGGGCCGCAATGACGGCCTCGATGCCCGTGGCGCTGGCCGCAACCGGCATCCCTTCCTCGGCCCGTAGCGCCTGCAGTGCCTGCGCCGTGTACTTCCCCTTGAGCATTGCGTAGTCCTCGTCCGACAGCTTTCCGGTCGCCTGGTCGAACTCGATCTCCTTGAGTGCCGACAGCGCGATGCCCTTGGGCGTTTCCTCGAGGTCCGTCGGCTCGTCGTCGACGATCGCCGGCACAGGCTCGCGGGAGATGAGCGGCCCAAGCACGACCAGGAGCAATGCAAGCCCAACGAGTGCCGCCGCCACCGCCTCGAGCCAGATCATTTTTCCATCTCCGCCAATTCACGCTTCAGGCGCTCCATCTCGGCATCCGTCACTGCCGTGACCGGCACCGGCGCCAGCGCCTGGTCGAGCGCCTGATCCGCCGATCGCTGCATGCGCCGCCGGATGATCCAGGCCACGATGCCACCCACCGTCAGGATGGCGGCGCCGGGCACCACATACCCCGCGAGGTTGAACCCCTCCGGCTTCGGGGCCATGAGGATCTTCTCGCCATACTTGTCAACGAAGGCGGCGATCACGCCCTCGGAAGTCTTGCCCCCGGCGAACAGGGCCACGACTTCGCGATGCAGCGCGGGCGAATAGGTGCAGGTGAAGTCGGTGGTACGGCAGGTAAAGATGTCGAGCGTGCATCCGCAGTTGCAGCGCAGCTTGAGCTCGGTATTGCGGACAACGACGTCGTTGTCGCTTTCCAGGGTGGGCGCGCGGGGACGGCCCGCGACGTCGGGATTGAACAGCTCACCCACATCGCCCTGGCCGGCGCGCGGGCTGGGGGCAACTGGAGCGCGGGTGGTATCCTGCTCGAACGACAGGAACGCGCGACGACGCATCAGCTACTCCACGCCCACGGGCGCTGTCGCGAGCTCGACGCCATAGCCCGGCTGCGCATTGCGACGTGACGCCACCGGCGTTCCGCCGCCCGGCCACATCGTAATGAGCCCACCGAACGCCAGGATGAACCCGCCTGCCCACACCCACCAGACCAGGGGATTGATGTTGAAGCGGTACACCGCCTCCTCGGTCCCGTTCACCGCCCCGGCAAAGACGATGTAGATGTCCTCCTGCAGGCCACTCCGGATACCGACTTCGGTGGACGGCTCGAACGACGCTTCCTCGGTGCCCAGCTCATTGACGGTGAAGTGCTGGCGCTTCTCCGACACAATCCGCCCGTCGGGCTTTCCATCACGCTCCACCTCCACGGTGGCCGCGGACACATAGCGATTGAGCTGCTTGAACTGCGAGATGCCCACGTGCGTAAAGGTGTAGGTATGGCCGAACGGGCTTCGCAGTTCCACCGACTCACCCGGCTTGAGCGTCGCTTCGCGCTGCACCTTGAACGCCATGCCGGCAAACGCCACGAAGTACACGAGCATGGCGAGGTGCACGATGTAACCACCGTAGCGGCGGCGGTTCCGGGCCACCAGCCGGCCCAGCGCGACCGGCACCGTCTCACCGTGCATGCGGATGCGGGCACGGGTGCCGCGCCAGAACTCCTGCGCAATTGTCCCCGCTACGAACCCGGCAAGGCCCCAGGTCATGAGTGGGGCAAGTTCGCGCACCCCAAGGGACATGAGCACCGCGGTCACAACCACGCCGGCGCCGACCGGGAAGGCGAACTGTCGCTGGAGATTCTGGATCGAGGCCTTCCGCCACGCGATGAGGGGGCCGATGCCGGTGAGCGCGAGCAGCAGGAGCCCAAGCGGAATATTCACCTTGTTGAAGAAGGGCGGCCCCACCGTGATCTTGGTGCCCCGCACTGCCTCAGAAAGGATCGGAAAGAGGGTACCCCACAGGACCGAAAATGCGATGCCGACGAACAGCAGGTTGTTGAAGAGGAATGCCGCCTCGCGGCTGACCATCGACTCCAGCTCCACGTCGGCCTCGAGAAGCGGCCACCGGGTGTAGAGCAGGGTGTAGGAAACCACCGCGATGATGAAGAGGAACGCCAGGAAGTAGTAGCCGACGTTCGACTGCGTGAAGCTGTGCACGCTGGCAATGACGCCGGAGCGCGTAATGAAGGTCCCGAAGATGCTCAGCAGGAACGTGCCCACCACCAGCGACAGGTTCCACCGCTTCAGCATGCCGCGCTTTTCCTGGATCATGACCGAGTGCAGGAACGCAGTCATGGTAAGCCAGGGGAGCAGGCTGGCGTTCTCCACCGGGTCCCATGCCCAGTAGCCGCCCCAGCCCAGCTCCACGTACGCCCACCACATGCCGAGGGTGATCCCCACACCCAGGAAGAGCCACGACACCAGCATCCAGCGCCGCATCGCGTGGATCCATCCGGTATCGAGCTTCCGGGACAGCAATGCGGCGATGGCGAACGCGAAGGGAATGGTGATGCTGATGTAGCCGAGGTACAGCATGGGAGGGTGAATCATCATGCCGGGGTTCTGCAGCTGCGGATTCAGCCCTCGGCCATCTGCCGGCGTGAACGGAAGCCGCTCGAACGGATTGGCCCCGGAGAAGAGCATGACGGCAATGAAGAAGACGGTGACAGACGAAGTGACTCCCGCCACGTACGGCATGAGCGGGGCGTAGCGTCGGGGTGTCATCGCCTGGGCCAGCGTCGCGAACAGTGAGAGCACGACTGCCCAGAACAGCAGCGAACCCTTCTGTCCGGCCCAGAACGCGGAGAAGAGGTATCCGGACGGGAGGTTCCGCGATGTATAGGCCCAGACGTACTCGATGTTGAAGTCGTGGGCGATGATGCCCTTCCACAGCGCGACCGACGCCACGACGCACGAGGCGAACACGGCGTAGACCGAGCGCGTCACCGAGAGCGCGATCTCGGGGCGGCCCTGCCAGCGGTTCGAGAAGGCGAGAACGGCGCCCCAGATGCCGAAGAGGAGCGCCGCCCAAAGCGCGAAGTTGCCCAGCAGTGTCATGTCAGGAGCCGTGCGATCAGGCCTTGGCAGCCTTGTCGAGTTCGGCCTCGTAGCGGGAACCACACTTGGCGAACACTTCTGTGGCGTGGAAGACACCATCGCGCCCGAGGCGCCCCTCGACGATGACCTCGATGTCATTCGCGTCGGTGAATGTGTCCGGCACGATACCGCGGTAGGACACCGGGTACTGCCGGCCACCGTCACTCACCAGGAAATCGACCTGCTGGGTTGCTGCATCCCGCTTGATCGAACCCGGAACCACCTTGGCACCCAGCTTGAGGCCGACGTCGAAGAACGTGGGATCCGAGGTGGTCTTTGCAGCGAGCTCGGTGGGCGTCAGGAAATACACCCCGGTTTCCTTCACCCCTTGGGCGATGAGGAAACCGACGCTGCCCACAATCAGCAGCGCGCCGATAAGGAACTTGGTACCCGGCTTCATGTCATCTCCTCCTGCCTGTACCCCTGCCGACCTGCAATCAGGTTACGGTCTCAAATATACCTTCGCCGACCCCTGGCTGATCGGTCAGGAACCGGCGGCCGGGGGCGGAGGAGCCTGCCCCAGCGCTGAGGCCCGGAAGTCACTCACCGCCCGCTCATGCTCCCCATACTCGGGCCGCTTGGCCTTCATCTCCGTGTCGTAGCGCACCAGGAACTCGTCCTGAGCCTTCTTGAGGGCCCCCGCGTCCTTGTTCCAGCGGGCGACGGCTCCCCGGATCATGTACCCGAAGAGGTGGCCGGGCGAGAACTTGAGGATACTGTCGGCTTCCGCCTGTGCGCCGGGAACCTGCCCGGTGTGCAAGAGCAACATCGCCATGTGGAAGCGCGCATCGGCGTCGATGCTGTCGAGCTGCTGAAAGGCCATGACCGTCATGGGAGTGAAGCGCTCCACGGTGGCCTGGTCACCCGATTCAGCAGCGCGCATGACCCGGTTGTAGAGCCGGTCGTACCGCTCCTTCGGAGACATGCTGCTGATGTCTGGAGGCGTTCCCTCCGGTCCAGCCGAAGTCTGTGCTTCAGCCGATAGCGCCGCAGCCATCGGCCCAGCCGAAGGCACGGGGCGGCGCTCGTTCTTGACGAGAAAGGCGATGACGACCGCGAGCACTGCCGCACCGAGTCCGGCTGCGGCAATCCAGGCGGTCCGGCCACCTCGATCCCCACCACCCACGCTGGCGGGACTGGCTCCCGACTGCGGCGCCGCAATCCCGGCAGAACTGCGCGCCTGGGGCGACCGGCCGGCCGCATTGACCGCAGTTGCGGGGTGACAACGCTGCGCCGCATGAGCTGCAGAACTTCCCGCTGGCTGCGGCGCCGCAGGCAGGGCATGTCGTTGTCACGAGGGGCGTTGCCTCGGAGTGAGTGGCATCTGAACGAGCGACAGGAGAATACTGGAGCCGCACTGGCGCCGGAATGGGGTCGATACGAGTGAAGAGATCATCACGAAGGCGCTTGCCATAACTCCAAGGGAATGAACAAGATAACTTCACGGAATGATCATCAGGGCTCTCTTGTCCGTACAACTACCGGGCGGTAATGTGTAGCAGACTGCTGCCGGTCATTCCTCGCCTTCCCGAGACGCGCATGCGCACGAACCTTCGTCCGCACTGGACCCTGCTCGCGCTCGTCGTCCTGGCGGGCGCGTTCACCGCGAGCGCCTGCACCAATACCGAGATCGTCGAGGTGGACCAGCCCCGCTTCAACCCGGCGCCCGACAGCGTGGCCGGATTCCTGGGGCTGTATGACGTCCACACCAACCAGACGACCTGCGGCAACTGCCACGTCAACAACCAGACGGAATGGTCCGGCACCAGGCACGCCGACGCATACGCAACGCTCGCGTCCCTGCCGCCGGGGGTCGCACTGCCGACGTGCTTTGGCTGTCATACCGTATCGCAGAACGGGAACACCTATTTCGCCGCTGGGATTCCCGGTGGCTGGAATGCCGTGCCCGATTCCGTCTATCACAATGTTCAGTGCGAAAGCTGCCACGGTCCTGGCCTCACCCACGTCACCAACCCGAACTCGACCAACATCCCGCTCGCGAGCGGGCTGGTAACCCCGCCGGGACAGACCTGTGTCGCCTGCCATTCGGGGGCCCATCACCCGTTCGCGGAGCAATGGTCGCAATCGGCGCATGCGAACCTGCGGAATGAACCCGGCGGGCCGGCTGAGACGCCGACCTCGTGCGGCGTCTCCTGCCATAGCGGCGCCCAGGCGATGGCCAAGCTGAGCGGCAACGCGCCTACCAACTACATCGGGAAGACCACGCAATTCCCGCTCACCTGCGCTGTCTGTCACGATCCGCACGCCAAGACAAACGCCGGGCAGCTCCGTGCCCCGATCGACAATCCGGACGTGGACAGCCAACCTCTGTTCGAGTTGCCATACCAAGAGCGCGTCGGCGACGCCGTCCTTCACGATCAACTCGCGCGGTGCCCACGCGTCCCAGGGCGCGGTGTACTTCGGCGAGGCCGCCGGCTGGCCGCCTCCCGGGTTCGTCTATGACCCGGACAACCCGGTGCAGACGTCGCATGTGACGGCAAACACGCGCCTGTGCGCCGGGTGCCACGTGGTCACCTTCACGACCACCGACCTCTCCACGGGCACGGAGTTCACCTCGGTCGGTCACCTGTTCTCGCCCAACCCGTGCAAGGACGCGAACGGCCTCCCGACCGCGGGAAGTTGCGAATACACGGCAACTGCGCGATTCTGGACTGGTTGCACCGCCTGTCATGGCAATGCCAACAACGCAGCCAATCTCTTCAACAGCACGCGGGCCAGCATCAAGGTGCTGGTAGACATCCTGTGGATCGACACGAACCACAATACCGTGCTCGAGACTACCGATGGCGGCCTGCTGCCTGCGGTTCTTGCCCAGCATCCGGGCACGACCGTGCCCGCAACCGATTCCGCGTACTTCTGCTGCACCGCCGATGCGAAGGACAACAGCCTGTCGGTGGCCGAGGGTGCGTTGTTCAACGCGCGGATGCTGGGCGAGGAACTCTATCCGCACAACGATGGCTCCAAGGGCATCCACAACCCCGTGCTCTACCGCGGACTGATCGCCGGGTCGATCGACGCGGTACGCGCGCGGTATGGCCTGCTCAACGCGCTTTCCCCGGCCCAGGAAGCTGCGGTCCGGAATGCGCTCTCCACGCCTGGCATCCGGTACACCCCTCCCGCCGGTGCACGGCAGACCGCGATCCGGTAAGCCGCCAGTGGAGCGCGGGCGTCCCGTGCTGACTCGGCTGGTTCACGGTGCGGCCGCCTACGTGGCGGCCGCTTCCGTTGGCAGGCAGGACACTGCCACCATCCGGGTGCCCGGCCACCCCGAGGTGCTCGACTCCACCGTCGACCACACGCTGCTGCCGGACACCGTCACCCCGATCATCCAGTGGATCTTCCAGAAGCCCCCGTGGGTGATGTGGGGCGGCGCCATCCTCGCCGCCATCGCTGGGGATCGCCGCGCTCTGGTGGCTGCGGGGGCACATCAAGGCGGTGGTGAAGTACCTCGCGACCCGAAGCACGGCGGTGAAGGCGGCCCTGGGCGCTGTGGTGCTGCTGGCGGTGCTCGGCGTCGTCGCGGCCGGCATGAAGTCGTACGACTTCATGATGAACGACCCGCGCATGTGCAACGGGTGCCACGTCTTCGTGCCGAGTGGCCAGGTGGTGGAGCGCCCCGACAGCGGCGACTACACGCTGGTCAACAAGCTCGAGGGCAAGCACGACACGCTGAACTGTCACACCTGCCACGCCTTCGACTTCCGCAAGGAAGCGGTGAAGATGACGCTGTGGATGTCGGGTGTCCGCGACTCGACAATCCCCGAGCATGGCAAGGTGCCCAGGGACGTCTGCGAGAAATGCCACAAGCTGGGCGCCGCAAAGGCGACATGGCAGGCCATTTCGAAGACCGCCGGCCACCGCACGCACCTGGAGTCGGACAGCTCGGCGCTCCGCGGAAAGGTGGAATGCCTCACCTGTCACGCGCGCTCGGCTCACCGCTTTGCGCCGGTGGACAGCACCTGCTCCCAGCAGGGTTGTCACCTTACTGAAGACGTGAACATCCGGCTGGGGAAGATGGCGGGGCAGACGGGGCTCCACTGCATGGTCTGCCACCGGTTCACGCGCGTGGTCCCGGAGCTCGCCACCTTCGATTCCGCCAAGGGTGCCTTGCGACCGGGATCGAAACAGTGTTTCTCGTGCCATGCGATGCGGGAACGGCTTGCGGACTTCAATCCGGAGCGCGACCCGCACGGCGGCACCTGCGGCATGTGCCACAATCCGCACCAGAACGTGAAACCGAAGGACGCGCTCAAGAGCTGCACCGATGCGGGCTGTCATGCGGATACGAAGAAAGTGGCCTTCCATGATGGCGCAGCGCATCGCAAGATCGCGGCGCGCTGCGAGACCTGCCACACACCGCATGCGGCACGGGTGGACGCGTCAGATTGCGTCGGGTGCCACCAGAGTTCGAAGGCGCGCGCGGCACTGCGCCGCAAGCCGCCCCTGCCCTTCGACACGCTCAAGACCTTGCAGCGCACGTCCGGTCCGCTGGACATCGCACCCCCGTTGCCGCACGGGAAGGGTGACGCACCAATCGATGATCCGCCGCCAGACCCTGTCCCACCAGGAGCACCGCCCCGGCCCTTCTCGCACAGCAACCACAAGAAACTCCACTGCATCACCTGCCACGACGTGAAGTCGAAGGCGAGCACCGTCACGTTCAAGGCCCCGCGCGGGTGCCTCATCTGCCATCACCAGGCGCCCACGAAGGCCGATTGCTCGTCCTGCCATGACGCATCGCGCATGCAGGAGCTGCAGGTCAGCGAGACCATTCACGTGCAGACGAGCGCCCCGAAGGCGCCCGATCGCGCCCGCGAGGTGGCATTCAGCCATGAAGGTCACGGCGCCGTCACGTGCCTCACCTGTCACACCACACCGGTGACCCTGGCCGCATCCCCCGCGGCAGCACAGTGCCAGGGGTGCCACGACCAGCATCATGACGCCGGGCGCGACTGTGCCGGCTGCCATCGTGGTACGACGAACTGGGAGGCGCACACCCGCGAGTCGCACGTGGACTGCGTCGCCTGCCACCAGGCAACCACCGTGTCGCGGCTTGAGCCCAATCGCGCTTTCTGTCTCGCCTGCCACGATCCCAAGGTGGATCACCAGGCAGGGACGCAGTGCACTGTGTGCCACCTGCTGGCCACGCCATCGGCGTTTCGTCCGCAGCTCCTGGGCGACCGGTGAAGCACCCCGCGCGCGTTGTGGCGCTGGTGGCAGTGGGCATCGCGCTGGGCGTATCGGCGGCATCGGCACAAGGCTTCCGCGGGTCGTTTGACCTGCGCGGTCAGAGCGTCGCCACTCGCGGCTGGCTGCTCGACAGCATTCCGCGGTCGGAGGTGGTGGTGGGAGACGGCGGCGGGCTCTACAGTGCGACGGGCTATGCGGTGGCCTGCAGCGCACCCAACTGGTGCTACTTCTACGCCGCCGGCCCCAGGGTGCAGTACGCCCCGCTCGTCTTCACGACCGACGTGACCGCATGGGGCCTGGGAACCGCCGGACTGAGCGCGCACCTCAACTTCCGCATGAACGGCAACGCGGGCGACGAGGCGTTCGCCGCGACCACGCCCGCGTTCCAGTTCTGGGAAGGCTACCTCAGCTACCAGCACGACTGGTTCGCCGTCCTCGCGGGACGGCAAACCATCACAACGCGTCTCGGCTTCGCCGGCTTCGATGGCGGCCGGGCCACATTGCGCTACCGGAAGTACGGCCTCGAAGCCACCGGCTATGCCGGCCTGGGACTCGCGCGCTCCAGTTCGGTAGGCGTGAACGACCCGGTCACCGCCCCACTCGGCGACTTCATACCCGGTGAACGAAACCTCATTGGTGGCGTGCTCGTGGGCTTTGTCGGCGGCCCAGTGGAGGCGCAGGCGCAGTGGCAGCGCCAGGTTGACCGCTCCACCGACTACCTCATGTCGGATTTCCTCTCGGGCAGCGCGGTGGTCCGCCCGGTCCCCCGGCTGGCCGTGGCTGGCTGGATGGAATACGACCTTGCCCAGGGCTGGGTCGGCAGCGCGGATGCCGAAGTGCGCTTCACCGCCCCGCGCGTCTCGGCCACGGCGGGCTACAAGCGGTACATGCCGCGCTTCGATCTCTGGTCGATCTGGCCGGCGTTCTCCCCGGTGCCGTGGAACGGCGTGCAGGCATCGGCGATCGTCTCGGCGACCCGCTGGCTCAAGCTGCGTGGGCGCATACAGTGGCAGGAGTACGAGAACACCGGCGCGGAGACGGCGCTCGGCAGCGCCGCACCAACGGGCACGCTGTGGGCGGTCGGAGCCACGGTCACGGCGCTGCCACGCTGGACCTTCGATGCCGGCTGGATGTACGAGAGGAACTTCGGTGCCGTGGCCGCAGGAGGCGACGCCTCGGTCGGCTGGAATCCATTCGACGCGATGGTGTTGCGCCTCTACGGCGCGTACAGCCAGCGCCCGCTGGTATACCGATTCGATGACAGCTACCTCACCTGGGCGGGGCTCGACGTGAGCCTGCGCACCACGCAGCAGGTGCTCGTCGGAGCATCCATCGTCTACGTGAACGAGAACCGGAAGCGACCGGACGCGGCCGCGTTCGACTGGAACCAGGCCCGCATCAGCGCCTACGTCACTTACGTATTCAGCGCGGGTGGCGCCGACCGGACCGGCTTGCCCGACGCCGTGAAGCGCATGCCGAGTGCGGTGGGATACCAGCGATGACCAGCGCGCACTTCGCGATTCCTCGCCCTCGCTGCGAGCGCCCTGCTGGCTGCCGCTGCGGTGAAGGCTGTTCCATTCGATCACACGCAGCACGCCACGCTCTTTGTGCGCTGTGAGACTTGTCACGCAGGAGCGGCGGAGACCCGGAAGCCGCTGTGGCCCGCGCCGGCCGACTGCGCGGCCTGCCATGACGACAAGATCCAGAAGTCGGTCACCTGGGCACCGCGCACAGGGGCGCTTCCGTCGAACCTCCGGTTTACTCACGAGGCCCACCAGCGAGTCGTTGCCGCGAAGCCGCGAGGCGACAGTGGGCTGGCATGCGCGTCCTGCCACAGCGAGCCGGGCGCGAAGTGGATGAACGTGCAGCGCGACGTGATCGGGAACTGCCTGGCGTGCCACAAGGCGGGCACCGACCACTTCGACGCGCCGCCGGGGCAGTGCGCCACCTGCCACGTGCCGTTCTGGGAGATGCCACCAGGCGTCACCGAGGCCCAAGTCGCCACCTGGAAGGCACCTGCTTCACATGCCTCGCCGGATTTCCAGTCGGGACATGGAAAGTTCGCCGGGCCGATCGTGCTGAACGGCGTGAAGTACAACGTGTCACCTTCCTGCACGACCTGTCACGCGCGGGACTACTGCATCACCTGTCACGTCAACGCGCCCGAGGTGCCCGCGATCCAGGCGCTCCAGCCCGATGCGCGTTCACTCGCCATGGCCGTGCCGGACGTGAAGGCTCCGGCATCGCACTCGGTGCCGGCGTTCGCGAGCTCCCACGGCCGCAAGCTGTCGAAGCAGCAAGTGACCCAGCAATGCGGCTCGTGTCATACCGCTACCAGCTGCGAGGCGTGCCACCAGGTGCCGCCCCAGCAGGTGCGAGTGCTCGCCGTGGCGGGACCAGGCCGCGGCGCAGGTGCCACCGTGACCCGCGCCCGCCCCGCCACGCACGGCACCGACTTCACCGATGGCCATGCGCAACTGGCGGGCACATCGCCGCAGACATGCGCGGGATGCCACGTTCAGGAGCAATGCCTGCAATGCCACCGCCCAAACGCGGGCACGCAAGGCACATTTCACCCGGCCGATTTCATCACTCGGCACCCGGTCGCAGCGTATGGTCGTGAAGCTTCATGCTCCGACTGCCACAACCCGGGCCAGTTCTGCCAGACCTGTCACGCGCAGAACGGCATCGCCTCAGGGGGCCGGTTCATCGGCGGGCAGGCGATCTACCACGATGGAAACCCCACGTTCGCGGCGGGGCACGGGCCCGCCGCCCGACAGGGTCTCGAGACCTGCGTCAGTTGTCACAGTGAGAAGGACTGCATGGTGTGTCATTCGTCGTTCGGCGGGCGGCGCTTCAATCCGCATGGGCCAAACTTCCCCGCCGAGAAACTGCGCAAGGCGAACCCGCAGATGTGCACCGCCTGTCACGCCCTGGGAATTCCGTCCAGCAATCCCTGACCGAGGTCAGGCCTGATAGCGTGCCCAGGCGAGGGCTGCGTGCACCGCGCGCTCCCATGCCCGCAGGCGCGTTGCCCGCTCCGCGGCGCTGATCGCGGGCTCAAACCGGCGCACGGCATCGCCACCGCGAAGCTCCTCCACCGACGACCAGACGCCAGTGGCAATACCCGCGAGGCCGGCAGCGCCGAGTGCAGTGGTCTCCAGCATGGCCGGACGCTCGACCGGAACGCCGAGCAAGTCGGCCTGGAACTGCATGAGGAAATCGTTCGCGGCGGCGCCGCCATCGACCCGCAGCACCGGCACCTCGAGCGCACTCGAGTCCATGACGGTGCGGAGGAGGTCGGCGGTTCCAAACGCAATCGACTCCACCGCCGCGCGCACCAGGTGCGCCCGCGTGGTGCCTCGCGTGATCCCGGTAATGGTTCCGCGCGCTTCAGCCTCCCAGTGCGGCGTGCCGAGCCCGACAAATGCCGGCACAAAAGTGACGCCGCCGGTGTCGCTGACGCTCATGGCCATTGCCTGCGTCTCGGACGCCGTCGCGATGACTCCGAGGCCATCGCGCAGCCATTGAATCGCTGCACCGGCGATGAAGACGCTGCCCTCGACGGCATAGGCCGGCTCGCCGGCAGGGCCACACGCCGCGGTACCAAGCAGGCCCGGCGCCGGTTCAGGCACCGCATCTCCCGCATGGACCAGGAGAAACGCGCCGGTACCGTAGGTGTTCTTCGCCATGCCGGAACGGGTGCAACCCTGACCGAAGAGAGCCGACTGCTGGTCGCCCGCGAGACCCGCGATCGGGAGACGAAAGCCGAGGTGCTCCTCGCGCACGTCACCCAGCACGCCGGCCGAGGGTACGATCTCGGCGAGCATCGTGCGCGGTACCGAGAAGAGCGCCAGGAGTTCATCGTCCCACGCCCGCGCCGCGAGGTTGTAGAGAAGGGTGCGAGATGCGTTCGTGTGGTCGCTGACGTGGAGACCGCCCGTGAGTCGCGCCACGAGCCAGCTCTCCACTGTTCCCGCCGCAATGTCACCACGCACGGCGGCGGCACGAAGTGCCTGGTCCCTGAGCAGCCACTCGAGCTTTGTCGCGGAAAAGTAGGGATCGCACACGAGGCCGGTGCGACGCCGGATCATCGTCTCGAGCCCGGCCTCACGCAGCTCGCGGCAGCGCGCAGCGGTGCGACGGTCCTGCCAGACGATCGCTCGCGCCACCGGCTCCAGGCTTCGCCGGTCCCAGAGAACCACCGTCTCCCGTTGGTTGGTGATGCCGAGCGCCGTCGGTCGTGTGCCGGCCTGGGCTACCGCTTCGCGCATTGCCTCGAGCGACACGCGCAGGATTTCAAGTGGATCGTGCTCGACCCAGCCCGGTTCCGGGAAGAACTGGGTGAACTCGCGGTAGCCGCGACCGATGATACGGCCATCCTCGCGCACGACGAGCGCCGTCGAGCCGGTGGTGCCCTGGTCGAGCGCGAGGATCGCGGTCACGGGCGCGTCAGGAGACCGCGATCGGTAATGAACCCGGTGATCAACGACGCGGGCGTCACGTCGAAGGCCGGATTCCACACCGCCACGCCGTCGGGCGCAATCCGGCGACCACCGATCATCGTGATCTCATCGGCGTGGCGTTCCTCGATGGGAATCGCGGCGCCATTGGGGGTCGCAAGGTCGAAGGTGGACTGCGGCGCCGCGACGTAGAACGGCACGTTGTGCGCCCTGGCCGCGAGGGCCAGCGGATAGGTGCCGATCTTGTTGGCCGTGTCGCCGTTGGCCGCGATCCGATCGGCGCCAACGATGACGCAGGTCACGTCGCCCTTGCGGAGCCGGCTCGCGGCCATGCTGTCTGCGATCAGCGTACAGGGAACGCCGGCGCGGGTGAGCTCCCAGGCGGTGAGGCGACCGCCCTGAAGCACCGGTCGTGTCTCGTCGGCGACGACATGGACCTTGCGACCCGCCTGGTGCGCACGGTATACCGGCGCCAGCGCCGTGCCGATGCCACCGGTCGCCAGTGAGCCGGCATTGCAATGCGTCAGCACGATGGCGCCGTCGGGGACGACCACGAGCCCATGCTCACCGATCGCGTCGCACATCGCGCGATCCTCGTCATGGATCGCCTTGGCCTCCGCCACCAGTGAATCGGTCAGGCGGCGCGCGTCCGGCATCGTCCGGTTGGTCACTTCGAGCATCCGGTCGATCGCCCAGCGGAGATTAACCGCCGTGGGCCTGGTGGCCGCCAATAGTCGTCCGGCACGATCCACCCGCTTCCGCACGGCGGCAGCGGACTCGTCGCCAGGTTCGCGCGCGGCCAGTGCCACGCCCATGGCACCCACAATTCCGATCAGGGGCGCGCCGCGCACCTGCAGGGTGCGGATGGCGTCGGCCACCTCGGCCACCGTCCGCAGGGTCACATACACCTCTTCGCCCGGAAGGCGCGCCTGGTCGAGCACCACCAGCCCCTCGGGCGTCCATGCTACGGTCACGGGAATCGTCATGCCCAAAGATAGGCGGCCTGGCGCTCAGCGCGATTAAGTTTGGGCATGGCTTACGAGACCCTCCTCTACGATGTGGCCGATGGCCTGGCCCGCGTCACGATCAACCGTCCCGACAAGCTGAACGCCCTGAATGGCACCGTCATCCGGGAGCTGGGTGATGCGGCCGCGGCAGTGGCGGCCGACACTGCAGTGCACGCCGTAATCCTCACCGGGGCGGGGCCCAAGGCGTTCGTTGCCGGTGCCGATATCAGCGAGCTCACCACCCAGGGCCCGATGGACGGCAAGGCGCGGGCACGCGCCGGTCAACTGGTGTTCCGCGCCTTCGAGCGACTGAACAAGCCGGTGGTGGCGGCGGTCAATGGTTTTGCCCTGGGCGGCGGCTGCGAGCTGGCGATGGCATGCCACATCAGGATCGCGAGCGATACGGCCAAGTTCGGCCAGCCGGAGGTGAAACTGGGCCTCCTTCCCGGATACGGCGGCACCGTGCGACTGCCGCGCATTGTCGGAAAGGGGCGGGCCCTGGAGCTCCTCTTGACCGGCGCGATCATCGACGCCGCCGAGGCACTGCGCATCGGGCTGGTGAGTCGAGTCGTGCCTGCCGACCGGCTTCTCAGTGACGCCGAGGCACTGGTGCGGGGCATCATGGAGCAAGGCCCGCTCGCGCGTGCGGTCAGTGCTCGAGGCGGTTGACGCCGGCTACGAGATGAGCCAGGAGGATGCCCTCCTGCTCGAGGCCAACCTGTTCGGCTTGCTCTCCTCCACCGACGACATGCGCGAGGGAACCCGCGCTTTCCTCGAGAAGCGGAAGCCCGCCTTTGAAGGTCACTGACAGGCCTGCAACACCCTCCCCCAACCGACTATTTTTGTGAGGCTTTCCCGCCTCGCGATCCGTGGCTTCCGCAACCTGGCGGACGGCGAGCTGGAAGTGCCGTCAGGGGGGTTCGCCCTTGTAGGGCAGAACGGCCAGGGAAAGACCAATCTCCTCGAGGCGGCGTACTACCCGGTCCTGCTCCGGTCCTTTCGCGGGGCGACCGATTCGGAACTGGTCGCGTTCAACGGAACGGGGTTCCACGTCGAGGCGGTGTTCGACGGTGAGGCGACGGGATCGCTGACCGCCACCTTCCTGGCATCGGGCCGGAAGAAGCGGATTGCCGTCGACAACGTCGAGGAGCGACGACTCACCGCCGCGATCGGCCGCTGGCTCGCGGTGGTGTTCCTTCCCGGCGACGTGGAGCTGGCTGGGGGACCGGCCGCCGGTCGGCGACGTTTTCTCGACCGGATGCTGTCACTGGCCGAGCCGGCGTACCTGCGGGCGCTGTTGCGATATCGCGGCGCCTTGTCCCGCCGGAACGCGGCGCTGCGACAGCAGCAGGGCGACGTCGCCCGGGCCTGTGAGCCGATCCTGACGGCGGAAGGGGCGCTGCTCGTGGAGCGCCGTGTTGCGTGGGCTGCCGGCGCAGGTGGGGCATTCGCCGACGAACTGGCGGGGCTCAACGAATCGGGACACGCGACGCTGGAGTATGCCGGTCGCCCCGAGTTGTCCGAGCCGGGGGCATGGCACGATGCCTTTACTCGCAGTTTCGCGACGGACAGGGCGCGCGGCATTACCACCGTTGGTCCCCATCGCGATGACGTCGCGCTCGCGATCGATGGCCAGCCGCTGCGGGTGTACGGCTCCACCGGCCAGCTCCGCAGCGCCGCCATCGCGCTCAAGCTGCTGGAACTCGGCACGCTCCGCGAGCGCCGCGGCATGGAGCCGGCGCTGCTGATGGATGACGTATTCGCGGAGCTCGACTCGGAACGGCAGCGGCGGCTGGCCATGCGGCTCACGCGCGATGGAGCACGGCAGCTCTTCGTGACGGCGCCGCGGAGCGATGAATTGCCGCGGCAACTCGAGCTCCCGCGGTGGGAAATGAACGGCGGCCGGGCCACACGTGGCGGGGAGTCGGCATGAGCGACGATGAAGCGAGGGGTTCCCGCAAGCGCGCGCCGGCACCGATCGGCGACGCGGTTGCAGCCTGGCTCGGTCGCACCGGTATCGGGGCGCGGGTGGCGCAGGCCACCGTGATCGTTGAATGGCCCCGCCTTGTGGGTGAGCAGATCGCGGCGGTGACGGAGGCGGAGTCGATCACACCCGATGGCCTGCTGCGGGTGCGCGTAACGACGGCCGCGTGGGCCAACGAGCTGAGCCTCATGACACCACAGATCATCGCGCGGCTCAATGCAGGACGTCAGGGACGGATTCGCGGGCATCCGCTGGATCGCCGCGGGTCCCGGCATGAGACCCTTACCATAGCTGGAGACATGGCAGCCAACGAGAGCGCAGTGGCAACACCGGGATACAAGGCCGATTCGATCCAGGTCCTCAAGGGCCTCGAGGCGGTTCGCCGGCGTCCCGGCATGTACATCGGCTCCACCGGGGAAAACGGCCTCCATCACCTGGTGTACGAGGTGGTCGACAACTCGATCGACGAAGCCCTGGCCGGCCATGCCGACCAGATCAACATCACGATCCACCCCGACAACTCGATCACCGTCACCGACAACGGCCGCGGCATCCCGGTGGACATCCATCCCACCGAGAAGATCCCCGGCGTCGAGCTTGCCCTGACGGTGCTGCACGCCGGCGGCAAGTTCGACAAGAACACCTACAAGGTTTCGGGCGGCCTGCACGGCGTCGGCGTATCGGTGGTCAACGCGCTCTCCGAGCGGCTCGAGGTGATCGTCGACCGCGACGGCCAGAAGCACCAGATGCAGTTCGTGCGGGGCCAGACCACGAAGAAGCTCACCGTGCTCGGCAAGACGAAGACCAGCGGCACCACGGTCACGCTTCAAGCCCGACCCCGAGATCTTCCAGGTCCTCGAGTTCAACTACACCACGCTCGCCGACCGGCTTCGCCAGCTCGCGTTCCTCAACAAGGGTGTCACCATCGTCCTGAAGGACGAACGCCCCGAGCCGGCCAAGGAAGAGACCTTCTACGCAAAGGGCGGCCTGGTCCAGTTCGTCGAGTGGCTCAACCGGAACAAGAAGGCGCTGCACCCGAAGCCGATCAGCTTCCTGGTTACGAAGGATGACGTCGAGGTCGATGTCGCGCTGCAGTTCGAGGACGGCTACAACGAAAATACGTTCACCTTCGTGAACAACATCAATACCCATGAAGGCGGCACGCACCTCACCGGCTTCAAGGCGGCGCTCACCCGCACCATCAATGACGTGGCGAAGCGGCGGGACTTCCTGAAGAAGGAAGGATTCACGCTCTCCGGCGATGACATCCGCGAGGGCCTCACGTGCGTCATTCACGTCAAGGTCCGCGAGCCGCAATTCGAGGGCCAGACAAAGACCAAGCTCGGCAACTCCGAGGTCGAGGGCATCGTCAAGACGGTGGTGAACGAGCACCTCGGCAACTACCTCGAGGAGCACCCGCCGGTGGCGCGGGCCATCATCGAGAAGGCGGTGAGTGCCGCCCGCGCCCGCGAGGCCGCGCGCAAGGCGCGCGACCTGATCCGGAAGAAGTCGGGCCTGGAAAACATGGTGCTCCCCGGCAAGCTGGCCGACTGCTCCATCGACGACCCTGCCCACAGCGAGATCTACCTCGTCGAGGGTGACTCGGCCGGCGGCAGCGCGAAGCAGGGCCGCGACCGCTCGTTCCAGGCCATCCTGCCGCTCCGCGGCAAGATCCTGAACGTGGAACGGGCCCGCATCGACAAGATCCTCAGCAACGAGGAAATCCGCGCGATCATCACGGCCATCGGCACCGGCGTGCGCGAGGACTTCACGCTGGCCGATGCGCGCTACCACAAGATCATCATCATGACGGACGCCGACGTGGACGGCGCCCACATCAGGACACTGCTGCTGACGTTCTTCTTCCGGCAGATGCAGGAACTGATCGACTCGGGCTACATCTACATCGCGCAGCCGCCGCTGTATCGCGTGGCGCGCGGCAAGGAGGAGGTGTACTGCTACGCCGAGCCGGAGCGGGATGAGGCGGTGAAGCGGCTGAGCAGTGACGGGAAGCAGAACGTGAACATCCAGCGCTACAAGGGCCTGGGCGAGATGAACCCGGGGCAGCTGTGGAAGACCACGATGGACCCCGACACCCGCACGATCCTCAGGGTCACGATGGAGGATGCCGTGGAGGCCTCGAAGCTCTTCGACGAGCTGATGGGTGACGAGGTCGAGCCGCGCCGGCTCTTCATCGAGCGCAACGCGAAGTACGTCACCAACCTGGACGTGTAAGGTGGATGTCGCCACGCTCCGGCTGAAGATCCCCGAGCTCCTGACCGGGCTCGGTGAGGACCCGGGCAAGCTCTCGCTCGGTGACGACGCATGGGTGGTGCACCGCGGCTCGGTGACCGGCTACGTGGCGATCCTTGGCGCAACTGAACCCGAGGCCGACCCCTTCCTGCACGTGAAGTTCCGGGTGGTGAAGCTGCCGCAGCGCGGGCGGGAGACCCTCCTCCGCACCCTGCTCAGCCTCAATCACGACCTGGGGAACTACGCGGCGTTCTCCGTGGACGAGAACGACTGTGTCTGGCTCGGGGCGGGCCGTTTCTGCGCTGATGTCGAGGAGCCGGAACTGCTCGAACTGGTAACCCAGACCGCGCGCCTCGCCGACCGGTACGACGACGACCTCATCGAGACCTTCGGCCCGGAAGTATCCCTGACCTAGATCAAAGCCGGATGGGCGGCCGGGGAGCGCCGGGCCCCCAGTGGTCCCTCTCGTCCAGCGGCACCCTGTCCTGCGCGCCCATCGCCTGCACCTCCCGCTCCGCCTGCTCGAGTTCCGCCCGATGAATGATGGGACCGCCAGGCACCCGGTGCCGACGGCGTCGCTGTACCAGCCAGAACACAAATGCAACGCCGGCGAGGAGGCCATACCAGGGTGAGCTGATGGTCATGCCAACGCCTCCACGCCTGTCAGGGTGACGCGGTGCGAGATGAGCGGCAGGGGATCTGCCGTCTCGCCGAACCGGATGGCACTGGCGAGCGCCGCGCGAGCGACTCCGAGGCCATGCTCGTCCCGCGCGTGGATCGTGGCGAGCGGCTGGCCGCGCTCCACCCGCTGGCCTGGCTTCACCGTGATGTGGAACCCGACCGACGGGTCGACGTGATCGGTGACCCGCTGTCGCCCGCCGCCCATCGCGTTGATCGCGCGGCCGATCTCGCGAGGCACGACCTCGCTCACCAAGCCGTCCTGCGGCGATTCCCAGACCTCGCTGTGGCGCGCCTGGGGCAGGACACCCGGGTCATCCACGATGGCAGGGTTGCCGCCCTGTGCCTCGATCATCAGACGGAGCTTGTCGAGCGCGGCGCCGCTGCTGACCGCCCCGTGCAGGCGGGTGTTCGCTGTAGAGCGGTTAACCTCCGTACCCGTCGCCAGCAGCATTTCCACCCCCAGTGCGTAGGTCACCTCCATGAGGTCCGCAGGCCCGCTGCCCTGCAGGCCCGCGATGGCCTCCTCTACCTCGAGGGCGTTGCCACACGCATACCCGAGCGGCCTGTCCATCGCCGTGAGCAGTGCCACCGTGTGGCAGCCATGAGCATCACCCAGGCCGATCATCGTCTGCGCGAGTTCCAGCGCACTTTCCAGCCTCGGGATGAAGGCTCCACTGCCCCGCTTCACGTCGAGGACCAGCCCGGAGAGTCCCTCCGCCAGCTTCTTGGACATGATGCTCGCCGCGATGAGCGGAATCGATTCGACCGTGCCGGTCACGTCGCGCAGCGCGTAGAGGCGTCCATCAGCTGGTGCGATTTCATGGGTCTGGCCCAGCATGACACAGCCGATGCGCTGCACCTGGGCCTCGGCTTCGCGCAGCGTCAGGCGGGTGCGGAAGCCGGCGATCGCCTCGAGCTTGTCGAGCGTGCCGCCGGTATGGCCCAGCGCCCGGCCCGACATCATCGGCACGGCGACGCCCACCGCCGCCACCATGGGCACCAGGAGCAGGGACGTGTTGTCCCCGACGCCACCAGTCGAGTGCTTGTCCACCCGCGGCACCGGAAGGGCATCCCAGCGGAGTCGGTCACCGGAGTCGAGCATGGCGTCCGTGAGGGCCGTGAGCTCGGCCGGTTCGAGCCCACGCCATACCACCGCCATGGCCAGGGCCGACATCTGGTAGTCCGGAAGTTCGCCCTGGGCGAAGGCATGAATGATCGCGCGCCACTCCTCGGGGGCCAGCGCGAAACCATCTCGCTTGCGCTCGATCAGTGGCGCAATCACCATTCAGTGCTGCCCAGCCCCATCGCGGTCCTCCCCATGGAGATCTCTCGGATGCGCCCTGCCGGCCTGCTGGCGTTGCTCACTGTACTCGCCGCCGCTCCTGTCGCAGCCCAGACGGAAGCCGCCGACATTGCCCGGGGCGATGCCGCGCGCGCGGCGCTCGACCCTCCCGCCGCGCTCGCGGCGTACAAGGCAGCCATCGCCGCCGACTCGATGAACGGCACCGCGTACTGGAAGGCCGCGCTCACCCTGATCGACATGGGCAAGCTCACCCCCGATTCGGTCCCCAGCCCGGAACGCGACTCACTCTATGACCGGGCCGAGGTGCTGGCCCAGCGCGCCGTCATTCTCGCGCCCAAGAGCGCGGATGCGTGGTTCGTCCTCGCGAATGCCATCGGGCGTGCCGCGCTGACCAAGAGCCGGAAGGAACGTGTCAAGCGTGCAGTAGAGATCCAGCAGGATGCGCTGACGGCGATCGGCCTCGACCAGTCGCACGACGGCGCCTATCACGTGCTGGGCCGCTGGAATGCCGAGATCATGCGCCTGTCGAGCGTGGAGCGCTTCTTTGCCAAGTCATTCATGGGTGGGAGCGCATTCAGCCAGGCCAGCTGGGACAACGCGCAGAAGTACCTGCAGCGCGCCGTGTCGCTCAACCCGACCTGGATCTACCACCGGCTGGACCTGGGCCTGGTATACGTCGATGTCGGGAACTACGCCGGGGCGCGGGAACAGTTCGAGATGATCGCGACCCTGCCCGTCCAGGACGTCGGCGACCCGATGTACAAGCGGGATGCCGCCGCGATGCTGACGAAGATCGCCGGCAAGAAGTAGCCGGCGCGGTGCGGCCCGGGACGGCGCCTGCCGCCCCGGCTGGTCTTCACACGCCCAGGTTCCGGGCAATCTCGCGACGACGACGCGCCACCTCGTCCCGCACCTCTTCCGCCGCATCTTCCACCACTTCACGGGCCGACTCGCTCACGCGGCGGGCCTTCTTGCCGAGCTTGCGACGCACTGACTCACCCTTCTCCGGGGCGAAGAGGAGCGCCAGGCCGGCACCGACCAGCGCCCCAACGAGCAACCCCGCGGCAAAGCTGCCACCGCCGTCTGATTCTTCACGATCGAACATGCGACCTCCTCCTGCTGCCCCGGACGCAGCCCGAGAACGGTGTCTCCGCCCTCCGCGCAACCGGCCTTGCTGAATGAACCTACCGCCAGATTCCCAACCCTCCAAGCGACCACAGGTCCCCGTGGCCCTACACCGTTGTCATGATTACGTTTGGCACATCTCCAACCAGCGGACCCGCGCATGACCACGTCGGCCGGACAGGGCCAGGGGGACGAACTGGAGCGACTCCAGCAACGAGTCGAGCACCTCGAACACGAGCGCAAGCACCTCCTTGCCGTGATCGAGATCCTCCAGGAAATCGCCGGCTCCCTGCATTTCGTTGACATCGTGCAGGCCGTGGCACGCCGCCTCGGCGAGACCTTCGGCCTCGACCGCTGCTCCATTTTCCTGATGGAACGCGGCGGGCAGACGGTGCGCCTGGTCGCGAGTTACGAAGACCCCAGCATCCGCAACTACGTCGTCGACGTGGACCGCTACCCCGAACTCAAGCGCGCACTGCAGACCGGCGAGACGGTGTTCATTGCCGACGCCGCCGATGACCCGGCCCTCAAGCACGTGCGTGGCCAGCTCCTGAGCCGCCGCGTCAAGACCATCACCGTGGTACCCATCACGTGGCGGGCGGTTGCCATCGGCGCGATCTTCCTGCGCACCTTCCGCGACGGACCGTCGTTCTCTGAATCGGATATCCAGTTCTGCCGCGTCGTCGCCAACCTGACGGCCAAGGCCCTGCGCAACGCGCATCGGTTCGAGCGGCTCCAGGAGCGCATGGGTGACGAGCCGGCCGGCCGCGCCCAGGACCGCGAGCGCGTGGCGATCCTCGGCTACCTTCGTCGCCTTCTCGACACCTTCGCCGACAAGCAGGGACCGTGGAGTGAGAGCCTGCTCGCACGCGCCAGCGCCGAGGAGATCGACCGGCTCGTGGGCGTCACGATGACGGTGATCACGCAGGAGGCGACGGGCCGGTGAACCCGCCGGCGGCGGCGGCGCGACGTGAGCGTGCCGCCGCCCTCCGCCAGATGCTCGACCAGGCCAACCACGCCTACTACGTGCTCGATGCGCCGACGATCCCGGACGCCGAGTACGACCAGCTCTTCCGCGAACTCCAGGCACTCGAAGCAGAGCATCCCGATCTCCGGTCACCGGACAGCCCGACGCTGCGGGTGGGTGCCACGCCGTCCACGTCGCTCGCCAAGCACACGCATGCGCGCCCCATGCTCTCCCTGGCCAATGCCTTCACGCCAGAGGAACTGGTGGCGTGGGAAGAGCGGAATGCCCGCCTCGCGTCGGACGTGAGGAGTGCGGGCTATGCCATCGAGATCAAGATCGATGGTGCGGCGGTGAGCCTTACCTACGAGCACGGGCGCCTCCTGCGCGGCACCACGCGGGGCAACGGCCTGGTGGGCGAGGATATCACGCCCAACCTGCGCACCATCCACGACATTCCACTCAAGCTCACGGGATCCGGACACCCCGCGCTCATGGAAGTGCGCGGCGAGGTCTACCTCCCATTCAAGAACTTCGAGCGGGTCAACAGGGAGCGCGAGGAGGCAGGCGAGCCGGTGTTCGCCAACCCGCGCAACTCGGCATCGGGCGGCCTTCGCGCACTCGACCCCGGGATCACCCGCCGTCGTCGGCTGCGCATGTTTGCGTTCACCGTGGAGGTGCTCGACGGCAAGCCGAGTCGCGCTTCGCAGCATGGCTTGCTGGAGCGGCTGGAGGAGTGGGGCTTCCAGGTGGAGCCGCACCACTCGCGCGCCGCATCCATGGATGAAGTGCAGGAGAAGGTCGACGCGCTGGCCGGCGCGCTCCCTGCCCTGCCCTTTGCAGCCGATGGGGTGGTGGTCAAGGTCGATCGCCTGTCGCTGCAGGCGGAGCTCGGCACGATCAGTGACCGCGAACCGCGCTGGGCGATCGCACGGAAGTTCGCTCCCGAGATCGCAGTGACCCGGCTCCTGAAGATCCGGATCAATGTGGGTCGTACCGGTGCACTGAGTCCGTGGGCGGAACTCGAGCCGGTGGAGCTCGCCGGCGTCACCGTGTCCCGCGCGACCTTGCACAACGAGGATGTCATCGCCCAGAAGGACATCCGTGAGGGAGACTGGGTCGAGGTCGTGCGGGCGGGTGAGGTTATTCCCCAGGTGCTGGGGCCACTGCGAGAGAAGCGTGACGGCACCGAGCAGCCGTTTGCAATGCCGGATCACTGCCCGGTTTGTGGAACGCCTGCCGTGCGGGTGGACGAAGAGGCGGTTCGCTTCTGTCCCAATGTTGCCTGCCCAGGCCGCGTGCTCGAGGGCATCGTGCACTACGCCGGCCGCGGAGCGATGGACATTCGCGGGCTGGGCTACGAGCGCGTTCGCCAGTTGCTCGACGCCGGATTGATCCGCGATGTGGCCGACCTGTACCTGCTCGAAGCGAAGAGGCTTGTCGAGCTCGACCGGTTCGCCGCGCAGTCGGCCGAGCAGCTGGTGCTGGCAATCGCGAACTCGAAAGCCCAGCCCCTGTCGCTGCTGCTGTTCGGGCTCGGCATCCGGCACGTCGGGAAGCAGGTGGCCCTGACCCTTGCCCGTCACTTCGGCAGCCTGGACGCCCTGATGGCCGCAAGTCGTGAAGACATCGACGAGGTCCCCGGTGTCGGCAGTGCCATTGGCGATGCGGTCAGCGAGTTCTTCGCCGATGAGCGGAACCGAGCCGTCGTGGAGCGGCTGAGGACCGCCGGGGTCAACTTCGGGGAGCCGCGTGCGGCGACCGGCGACGGCCCGCTCGCTGGCAGTTCCGTGGTCCTGACCGGAACCTTGCCCACCCTCAGTCGCGCGAAAGCCACCGAGCTGATCGAGAACGCCGGCGGCAAGGTGGGGTCTGCCGTCACCAAGAAGACCAGTTTCCTGGTGGCGGGCGAGGAGGCGGGCAGCAAGCTCGACAAGGCAAAGAAACTGGGTGTCGAAATACTCGACGAAGCGGAACTCTTGCGCCGGCTTGGCGTGACGCCGTAGACTCCCACTCGAATCCAACATGAATCCAAACTTCCTCGCCTCCAGCCACTGCGTCGGCATCGGCCGCCGCTTCTTCCAGCAGCTTCGCGCCACCCTCGATCGCGAGGTGGGCGTCCAGACGGCCGCCTATCTGCAGGAAGCAGGGTTTGCCGGGGGTGCAGAGCTGTACGCCGCCTATGCAGCCTGGCTCAAGGAGACTTACCAGCTCGGCGACCCGGGCGACCTCGACCAGGCGTTCCTGAGCGAGGTGCTTTCGCGCTTCTTCTCCGAAATCGGCTGGGGGCCGCTTACGGCGCGCCCACTCGGCGATGCCGTGCTCGCCCTCGACGCCATCGAGTGGGCCGAGGCAGGTGAACCCGGTTCCAGCGAGTATCCCTCCTGCCACGTGAGTTGCGGCATGCTCGCCGAGTTCTTTGGCAGGCTGTCAGGCCAGGTCACGGCAGTGATGCAGGTTGAGTGTCCCTCCAGGGGAGATCCGCGGGCTCGGTTCCTGGCGGGCGCCCCGGAAACCCTCGGTGCGATCTACGACCGCATGTCGCAGGGCATGGCGTACGGCGAGGCACTGGGACTGGCCTGAACCTGCGGGAACTACAACTGCGGGAAGAGGGAACAGGGAACAGGTGATCCGACTCGCTTTTGCCGCAGCGCTCCTTCCCGCGCTGCTCGTTGCCCAGTCCCATCCAGCCGATCTCGTCGTCACCAATGCCATCATCTACACCGCCGATTCCGCGCAGCCGCGCGCTGAGGCACTGGCGGTGCGCGGTGACCGGATCGTGTTCGTTGGCTCGAACGCGGGGGCGGCGGCGCTCACTGCACCAGCCACCGTTCGGATCGATGCCGGTGGCCGTCCGCTCTACCCCGGTTTCATCGACGCTCACGCACACCTCCGCAACCTCAGCCTCATCCTTGCCACGCTCGACTTGCGCGGCGTTCCCTCCTACGACTCCCTGGTGACGCTGGTCGCCGCCAAGGCAACGCATGCGGCCCCGGGAACGTGGATTCGTGGACGCGGCTGGGACCAGAACCTCTGGGGCACCGACTTCCCGAACAACGCTGCGCTCTCCCTGGCCACCCCTGGGAACCCGGTGTATCTCCGGCGGGTCGATGGCCATGCCGCCCTGGTGAACGGGGCGGCATTGCGGGCAGCGGGCATCACGCGGAACACGCCCGATCCACCAGGTGGCCGCATCGTCCGCGACGCGAACGGTGAACCAACTGGTGTGCTGATCGACGTGGCATTCCAGCTGGTCGAACGCGTCATCCCTGCCGATGACGTGGAGACGAGGCGCGCCGAGACCCTTCCGGCCATCGCTGAGGCGAATCGCTTTGGCTTGACCGGCATCCACGACCCCGGGATCGAGGCCCTGGATCTCCAGACGTACGAAAGCCTCGCCCGAGAAGGCCGGTTCAATCTTCGCAGCTATCTCATGATCCTCGCCGAGAGCGACACAGGCAGCTTCCTCGCGGCACAACTGGCGCAGAAGCCGCGCATCGGACTCTACGACGGGCACCTCTGGGTCCGGGCGGTGAAGATCGAGCTTGATGGTGCGCTGGGCAGTCGGGGGGCGGCGCTGCTCGAGCCGTACAGCGATGACCCGGGGAACACCGGCCATTACCGCATCCCGCCGGAGCAAATGGCACAGGTGGTCCTGCGCGCACTGCGGGCCGGCTACCAGATGGCGATCCATGCCATTGGAGACCGCGCGAATCGCGTGGTGCTGGACACCTATGCCGCCGCGCTGAAGCAGGTGCCAGCGGCGGACTATCGCCTGCGTGTGGAGCACGCGCAGGTACTCGCCCCGGAGGACATTCCGCGTTTCGCGCAGCTTGGCGTGATTCCGTCAATGCAGGGCAGCCACCAGACGAGCGACATGGCATGGGTGACCACACGGATTGGCCCGGAACGGGTGCTTGGCGCATACGCCTGGCGTTCGCTGAGAAATACCGGCGTCATCATTCCCAACGGCTCCGATGCCCCGGTGGAGTCGATCAACCCGCTCGTGTCCTTCCACGCGTTTGTCACGCGGCAGGATGCGGAGAACCATCCTGATGGCGGCTGGTTCCCTGCACAGCGGCTCACCCGCGAGGAAGCACTGCTCGGCATGACGATGTGGCCCGCCCATGCGTCCTTCATGGAGAACGAGGTGGGGAGTCTATCGGTCGGCAAGTATGCCGACTTCGTGATCCTCGACCAGGACATCATGACAGTGCCGGCTTCGAGCATCCTCGAAGCACGGGTGATGCGGACAGTACTGGGTGGAAAGACGGTGTTTGAACGGCGGTGAACCGGGAACAGGGAAAAGGGAGGTACCATGCGAGCGTCAATTGGGTTGCTGAGCGTCATGCTGCTCGGTGTAAGCAGCATTTCGGCCCAGACCACCCCCGACACGATGCCGATGGTCATCCGGGCCGGGCGTGTCTTCGACAGCGAGAATGGCACGATGTCGGGGCCGCAGGAGATCCTGGTGGTGAATGGCCGCATCGCGGAAGTCGGCGCGAAGGTGACCACGCCCAGGGGTGCGCGTGTGGTGGACCTGTCGAAATACACGGTGCTCCCAGGCCTCATCGACGCCCACACCCACCTGCTCTACCTCGAGGACCCGAAGAACGGCGGTGCGCTGGAAGGGGTCAAGGCAGTCACCATGGAGGGCACGCCGCTCCGCGCTCTCCATGGGGCTGCACGCGCTCGAACGTTCCTCGCGGCGGGGATCACAACGGTCCGCGACCTCGGTAACTCCGGCCGCTTCGGTGACGTGGCCCTTCGCGCCGCAATCCGGGACGGGAGCGTGGACGGACCACGCATGATCGTCTCGGGTCCCGGCCTCTCACCGCCGGGCGGACAGTTCCCCGGCGTGCAGGCCGGCTACCAGTCGATCGTCGAGGAGGAGTATCGCATCGTCCGTGGCCCAGCCGATGCAGCACTCGCGGTGCAGGAGAACGTCTCGCAGGGTGCCCAGGTCATCAAGGTTTACTCAAACAACACGCCAAACCCCGGCGTGCTGTCATCCGCCGAGCTGGAGGCCATTGTCGCCACGGCGAAGCTCCTCGGCGTGCGCGTGGCGGCGCATGCGACGGACGACGCCGCGGTATGGCGCGCCGCGGCGGCGGGCGTGAACTCGATCGAGCACGGATACGAGGTCGCCGACTCGACGTTCCGAATGATGGCGCAGAAGGGGGTCTACCTGACGCCGACCGACGTCGACACGCTCACAGCCGTGGCCTACGCAAAGGCGGCCGGCATGCAGGGGCCGCTGCCCCAGGGCTTCGTGGCCTACATGAACTCGGAGCGCGAGCGCCTCATGCGTGCCGTGAAGGCTGGAGTACCGATATCGGCAGGATCGGACATGTACATCGCGCTCGGCACCGCGCAGGGTGCGGCCGCCAAGCGCGTGCTCTTCGCCTACATCCAGGCGGGACTCACACCGGTGCAGGTGCTGCAGGCCGCGACCGTCAACGATGCGCGGCTGCTCGGGTTCGAGAACGAGCTGGGCGTCATCAAGCCCAGGGCCTTCGCCGACATCATCGCCGTAAATGGAAACCCGCTCGATGACTTCAGCGCCATCGAGCGGGTCGTGTGGGTGATGAAGAACGGGACGGTCTACAAGTCCCCGTAAGGGCTCACGGCCGCTTCAGGAGCTTCACGTCACCCGAGCCGGTATCGATGTCGATCCGGCCGGTGCCGGAACCGATTGTCCCGATCAGTTCATCGCCGCCGGTCTTGCGCACCTGGATCGGGAAATCGGTGGTGATGTCCCCGCTCCCCGTCTCTATGGCGACCTGGGCGCTGAGTGAGCCCGGCACCGCGATCGTCACATTGCCCGACCCGGTATCCACCTTCAGCTTGTCGACCGCGGTCGTGAGCCCGAGGTTCACTGAACCGCTGCCGGTATCGATCGAGATATCCTCCGACGTCACGTCACTCAGCTCCACATCGCCCGACCCGGTATCCACGTCAAGCGAGGTCGCCTTGATGTCCGTTCCATTCACCTCGCCCGAGCCGCTGTCGATGGAGACCGAGCTTCCGGAAGCCCCAGTCACCTTGACGTCACCCGAGCCGGTGTCGATGCCGAGATCACCCTTGATACCGCTGACATCCACGCGGCCACTGGAGGTATCGAGCCGGAGGTTGCCCTTCACGTTGGACGCCGTGATGTCGCCCACGCCCAGGTAGACGTTTACGCTCTTTCCCTCTGGCACGCTGATGATGATGTCGGCGTGCGCCTCGAGACCCGAGCCGGAGCCGGTAATCCGGACCCGTCCCCCGCGGTTACCGTGCCGGTCCTCATTGTCGCCGCCGAAGGTCCCGTCGCTCCGCACCGAGAGTTCCGTGCTGCTCCCACGCCCCATGCCATCGTAGATGATGCGATCGGTCGGATACAGAACCCGGAGCGCGTTCCGTCCGCGGACCGTGCCCTCGCCAAAGGTGAGCTTGTCGGCATCGCTGCCCTTGGGGGTGACGGCCACCGTCACCGCGTCACCCCGACCGGCCGCAACACTCACGGTGCCGGCAAGGTTGTAGATGGCGACGTCATTGCCTGACAGGGTGAACTGCTTCTGGGCCTGCACCAGCCCTGGGACGCTCAGGGCAAGCGCCGCCAGTCCCAGCGACGCGCGAACGAATGACATTGGACCTCCGGCCGTTGTGGGTATCGAGGCGTTAGACGGCGGGTCGAGGCGAAGGGTTGCACGGGACGGACCGGGAGTGCCGGACGGGAAATCAGCGTGGGGCGACGGTCACTCCCTGGAGGAGAAGCGGCGGCAGGAGTGAGCTCCCGATCCAGCGTGCATCGCGGCCGATACCCTCGATGGCCCCAAGGGCATCAAACACGTTCCCGGCAATGACGACTCCCTCGACGCGCCCAGTCACTTCCCCGCCCTGCACCCGGTATCCGAGCACGACCGGATGGGTGAACGTGCCGGAGCGGGAACTGCCACCGGTGCCCCCCGCGACTGCGTCCACCAGCAGTCCGTCGCCCATTTTCGTGAGGAGGGACGCAAGGTCATCCTCGCCGGCGTGCAGCACGAAGTTGGAGAAGGCAGGCTGCGCCTTGCCGAACGTGGAACGGCGGCCGTGGCCGGTGGAGGGACGCCCGGCGAGCGCGCCCGTTTCGAGGTCGTAGATGCAGCGGCGGATTACACCGGCCTCGATCAGCGACGCCGTGAAGCTGGGGACACCCTCGTCGTCCACCGGGCGCGAGCCCGCCTTGCCATCGCGGAGCGGATCGTCCGTCAGGAACAGGCTGGGATGCAGAACCCTTTCACCGAGACTGTCCGCAAGGGGTGAGGTACCGAGCAGGAATGCCTTGCCCACGAGAGCCTGCTGCACCGGGGCCAGCAGCGCGCGGACGGCCTCGGGGAGCAGCAGCACTGGCGCCGTCGTCGCGGGGGCCGGGGCCGAGGCCGAGGCCCACTCCAGCCTCTGCTCGAAATCGGTGACGAGCGCCTCGATCGCAGCATCATCGGGAAGGTCCGCACCGGCCAGGTGCGCGACCACGTGCACGCTGTCATCCTGAGACGGTCCCACCACATCGATGTCGAGCGCCAGCAGGGTAACCTGATACTCGGCGTCCACCCCGCGGGTGTTCCCGACCTGCACCGACCCCACCGATCGTTCCACGTGGACCGTGACGCTCCGGCCAGCATGACGCAGCCGCTGGGTCAGGAGGCCGCCCAATTGTCCCAGCTCTGCCGCGGTGGCGGCGGCGGCCCTGGGGACGTAAGTGTGCACACGCGGAAGCGGTGACGGACTGGGCAGGAGCAGTGGCGCGGCGTCACCCGCTGCGGCGGACGAGATCGCGGCCTCGAGCAATGCCTCCGGCTCCCGCTCCGAGCTTCCCGCGACGCCAATCCGTCCATCCACCACGACCCGAAGGTTGTGACCGGCCTGCTCTGAGGTGTGTGCGGCAACGACCTCGCCGTCACGCAGGCGCAGCGTGAGCGTCTCGTCGGTCTTGGCGACCGCGTCGGCCATTTGCGCCCGCGCTCGCGCGGCCTCGAGCAGCCGGGTGATCACGGCGCCTGCCCCCGCACCTCGGCAGTGCGCAACCGGACATGCGGGGCGCCCTCAGACACCGGCAGAGGTGACTGGCCACCCTTACCGCATCCGCCACCCGACTCGTGCCAGCGGAAGTCGCCCGCCACACGGTCCACGGCGCCGAGGATTTCCGTCACGAACCCGGCCAGCACGACACCCTTCACCGGCTCGGCCAGCGCGCCGTCACGGATCATGTACCCATGCCCTGCCGTGAATGAAAAGCTGTCGCCGCGATGCCGGCTGCCAACGGCATCACAAGCGTAGACGCCAAGCTTCACGTCGCGGATCAGGTCCGCAAAGGTGCCCGTGCCGTTGGCGACATACGTATTGGTGAGCCGCACGAGCGGTACATGACGGAACGACAGGGCGCGGGCGTTCCCGGTGGGGCGCTCACCAAATCGCGCCGCCGTCTCGCGCGAGTGCAGGCGACCAACCACCACGCCATGCTGCACGAGGAGCGTGTTGCTGGATGGGGTGCCCTCGTCGTCGAACGGCAGCGTGCCGCGGAGTCCCGCGACGCTGCCGTCATCCCCGATGGTCAGCAGTTCACTGCCCAGCTGCCGTCCGGGGGCGGCGAGCTCGGCAGCTACCGGATCCTCGAGCTGGGTGTCCGCCTCGCAGAGGTGACCGACAGTCTCGTGCGCCACCACCCCCGCGAGCCGGGGGTCGAGCACGACGGGATAGCTCCCGCTCCGCACCGGCTTGGCATCGAGCAGCCCCACGGCACGCCGTGCCGCCGCGCGGAAGAGCTCTTCCTGGTCACGCACCCTGGTCCAGCCACCGCGTGCTCCCAGCGACTCCACGGCCCGCTCCAGGACACCACCGTCGCGCGCCACCGCGAGCGCCGACAGGGTCACGTCGGGGCGAAGCTCGTGCAACGCCGTACCATCGGAGTTCACGAACCAGCACTCGGTCACCTCGTCGCGGTAGGCCGACTGCGTGTCGACGATGCGCCGATCAAGACGCAGCATCTCGGCATTGAGGTGCTCCAGGTACCGGCGCTTCTCGAGGAGGGGAATGTCCCGCGGATCATCGGCGAGGGCTGGCCGGACGTGACCTTCGCGCACCGGCGCCGCCGCGAGCTCGACCGCATGGGGTGGCCGGACCGCGAGCGACAGCTCGTGGGCGCGCGCCAGGCGAGCCTCGAGATCGTCAAGCCGATTGAAGCTCGCGATTCCCCAGCCGTGACCGTGGTTGAGGCAGCGAATCGTGCCACCCACGTCCGTGCCGGTGCTTGCCCCCTCGAGCCGACGCCCCCGCCAGGCAACGCTCGTGATCGACGAGCGTTCCAGGCGGATGTCGGCGTAGTCGGCGCGGGAGCTCTTGATCGCGTCGAGAAGTCGTTCGAGCACGTCGGTGTGATCAGCCCAGGCGGGCGGCGTAGTCGGGGCGGACTACGAGTTCGCCATTCTGCACGATTTCGCGGTCCCAGGGCAGGATGATGAAGTTCTCGGTTTCGAAGGCATGGTAGTCCGGCGCGTATGGGCCCGTCTTGAACGAGACGGCGGTGTGGACTTCGGCGGGGCGGAGCGCGCGGACCTCACTCAGCGCGAGCCGCATGGTGTGTCCGGTATCACAGGTTTCGTCAACGATCAGGACGCGCCGGCCGCGAATGGAGGCGGGCGGACCGGAAACGAGGATGGGGTCGCCCCCTGCCTCCTGGCGGGTCACGATCATGGAGGCGAAGTCGCATTGCAGGATCGACGCGACCACGGCGCCGGGAATGACGCCGGCCTTGGCGATACCCAACACCACCTCCGGCTGGTATTCGCGGGCCACGTGCAGCGCCAGGGCCCGGCTGATCTCGCCGAAGAAGGCCCAGTCCACCACGAGGGTGCCACGTGGGCCCGACGGCGGTGGCCGACGCATAAGAGCTCCCGCGGAAGGGTGAGTTGGAGCAGCAGATACGGGCGCCGGGAACCGGCTCGGGCGAGCGACTGCGTTGCGGTGCTCTGCGCCCACGGACTACAATACTATCTGACGTAGCCACGCGCAGGCCAGTCTTTCACTTACACCCGGAAAACGCCCTTCATTCATGAGCATCTGGCGACGACTTTTCGGGGGCAAGGACAACGTCAGCCCGCAACGGCTGGATTACCTGAATGAGGCCCTGGCCCTCGAGCGTCAGGGAGACTACGAGGCAGCCCTGACCTCGTACCGGCTGGCGCATCGCGACAACCCGAACGACGCCCGCATCATGCTCAACATGGCGATCGCGTTCACCAAGACGGCGCAGCAGGAGGAGGCCATCCGCCTCTACCGCCGCGCGCTCGAGGTGGACCCGTCACTGGTTGGCGCGCACTACGGGCTCGCGTTCCTGCTGCTCAAGCGCGGCGAGACCGAGGCGGCGTCAGTGCACCTGCGGGAGTTCCTGGCCCGGCCGCCCAAGGGCACCGATGCGGAGCGCTGGGTGCAGCATGCCGAGGAGGCGTTGCGCCAGCTGACGGCCCAGCCGGAGTCGCGGTGAAGGGTGTCGCGCGTGTCGCGCTTGTGCTTGGCCTGGTCTCCTGCAGCAATGCCGGGGAACTCGCCGACGGTGTCATCGAGATCCAGGTAATTGCGCCGCAGCCTCCCATTATCGACTTCGGCGACACGACACAGTACATCGCGATTCCGCTCAACCAGGCGGGTGACAGCGTCGCTGCACCAGTCGTGTGGCTGACGCCTGACGACTCGACGATCAATATCATCGATCCGGCAACCGGGCTGGTCACGGGCGTGAAGCCGAACAGTGTGGGCCGGCTGCAGGCCAAGCTTGGCTCGCTCACCACCGGGTTCTTCACGCTCACCATCCTGGCGCGGCCGGACACGATCATCCTGCCCGCCGACTCCATACAGACCGTGGCCAGTGGTGAGCCTTCAAGCCTGGCCCTGCTCCCGGTGCTGGCGTCGGACAATCCCGCCGGGCCGGTGACCGCGCGGCGCCTCATCTTTACCATCGTGAAGCCGACCTTCGCCGATACCACCGGGCTTCAGAACGTGGCCCTGCCGAACCTGCGCCTGGTCGACTCGGTGTTGACGACCGCCGACGGCACGCCAAATGGAATCACCGTTTCCCGGGTCATCGGCCGCACCGCACCCGATTCCGTCCTGATCGAGGTGACCGCGACGCAAGCCTCAGGTGCGCCAGTTCCTGGCTCGGGCCAGAAGTTCCTGGTTCTCTTCGAATAGCGGGAGGACATCGGCGTGACCACCGCCCCGTCACCCACGTCGCCCAGTACGCTCAACGAACTCTTCCTCGGCGCCATCGCGCGCTACCGGGAGCGTGCCGTCGCCATGCGCTGGAAGCCAGCCGGCGGCCAGTGGACACCGATTTCCTTCCAGCAATTGCACGATCGCACCCGCGCCGTCAGCCTGGCCCTCGCGAACCTTGGGATCCGGAAGGGTGACCGCGTCGCCATCCTCTCCGAGAACTGCCCCGAGTGGGCGCTCGTGGACTACGCAGTGCTCGCCCTGGGCGCCGCCGATGTGCCCATCTACCCCACCCTTCCGGCGACACAGGTCGAGTACATCCTGCGCGACTCCGGCGCCGTCGCGGCGTTCGCGTCCTCGCAGGCGATGCTCGACAAGGTGCTCGAAGTGCGCTCAGCGCTGCCCGCCCTCCGTCATGTGGTGGCATTCGAGGGCTCAGCACATGGGCCGGATGTGCTCTCGTTCAGTGACCTGGAGGCGCTTGGCCGCGCCCTGCCGGTGGAAGGCTGGGACGCCGAGTCGCTGATGGCCCGGCCGGGCGACCTCGCCACGATCATCTACACGTCGGGCACCACCGGGGACCCCAAGGGGGTGATGCTGACCCACGGGAACATCACGTCGAACGTGCTCGCCGGGCTGCAGCGCATTCCCATCCAGGAGGATCCGGGGCAGCAGGAGTGCCTGTCCTTCCTGCCGTTGTCGCACATCTTCGAGCGCATGGCGGGGCACTACCTGATGCTGCACGCCGGCGCCATCATCAACTATGCCGGCAGCATTGATACCGTGTCGGCAGACATGGGCGAGATCCGCCCGACTATCATGTGCTCGGTGCCGCGCCTGTACGAGAAGATCTATGCCCGGGTCCAGGAGAACGCGATGGCGGGCTCGGCGGCGAAGCGGCAGATCTTCCGGTGGGCCAAGCGCGTTGGCGAAACGTGTGTCGACCTGACCCTGGCGGGGAAGCAGGTGCCCCTCGCACTGGCGGCCCAGCGGGGCGTGGCTGACCGCCTGGTGTTCCGGAAGCTGCGCGACCGCACCGGCAACCGGCTTCGCTTCTTCGTGTCGGGCGGTGCGCCGCTCAATGCGGACATCGCACGCTTCTTCCTCGCGGCGAAACTGCCGATCCTCGAGGGGTACGGACTGACGGAGACCTCACCGGTCATCTCGGTCAATACCTTCAAGGACCTGCGCCTCGGCAGCGTAGGCAAGCCCCTGCCGGGCAATGAGGTGAAGATCGCGCCCGATGGCGAGATCATGACCCGAGGCCCCAACGTCATGATGGGCTACTTCAACAAGCCCGACGCCACGCGCGAGGTACTCGAGCCGGACGGCTGGTTCCACACCGGCGACATCGGCGAGATCGACGCAGACGGTTTCCTGCGCATCACCGACCGGAAGAAGGACCTCATCGTCACCGCCGGCGGCAAGAACATTGCCCCCCAGCCCATCGAGAACGTCGTGCGCACCAGCAAGTGGGTGCTCAACGCGGTGATGCTGGGTGATCGGCGCGCCTACCCCATCATGCTGGTGGTGCCGAACCTGCCCCTGCTGCGAGAATGGGCGAAGCGGCATGAGTACGCCTTCATCGACGACGATGCGCTCCTGGCCAGGTCCGAGACGCACGAGAAAATCGAGCGCGAGGTGAAGCGCATGCTGCGTGACCTGGCGCGCTACGAGGTGCCGAAGCGGTTTGTGCTGGTAAAGGAAGACTTCAGTATCGAGGCGGGCGAGCTGACCCCAACGCTCAAGGTGCGTCGGCGCATCGTGGAGCAGCGATATCGGGACCGCATCGAGGCCGCGTACCTCGAGGGGCCAGGCGCGAACTAGGGCGCCAGGGTTTTCCGGCCGGTCGCCACCCACCACCCGCCTGCACTTGCGATCATGTCGAGCAATGCGGGATCGGGGTCCGGTCCCTCGCCAACCACGCGCAAGCCTGGCAGCAGTACCCGGGCTGCCTCACGAATCCAGGCCGCGTCGCTCCCGAAGGTGCCACTCAGGACCACACCCCGCATCGATGCCGTCTTAAGTGGCAGCCGGGCACTGCGCAGGACGCTCAGGCCCCGGGCATCCGCCAGCGACGCCGGACCGTTGACTGCGACGGTCGACACGCCGTTCAGCACCGCTTCGACCTCCCGCCAGCGCCCCGCGATGGGGCCCACCAGCACCAGGTAACCGCCGGGACCACCAAGGCCGGTCAGCGCCGCAACGGAGCCACCATCCAGCGATGGCTCCGCTTCGTCTGGCGGCGGCGCGTCGCCGACATCGAGAACGCCGTCCTTGACGTAGAAAGTACGGTGGCAAATGGGGCAGCCGAGCTCGCCGGCCTGCACCGAGCGCTGCACGACAGAGTCGGGCAGGAGCACGAGGTAGGCTTCCTCGTGATCCTCAGGACAGCGAAGGTGGTCCGTGAGTTCGATGAACACTATGGGTGGAACTCTACCCACGTCATCTTGCCGGCCTCGACCTTGACGCGTCGCCGCACCGGCTTGCCATCGATATCCACGCCCATGAGGTACTCCCCCGGCGGAACATCGCCCACGGCAAAATCCTCCCCATAGAGCGGATTGGGATGGTTCTTGTCGCCGTACGTCTCGGCGTAGGCGTAGGGCGTCTCGCGCGGCGTCGGCTTCACGATGCCATACACGCGCGCCTGCTTCACCCTGGCGCCCGAGGCATCGCGCACGACGCCGGCGACGATGCCGGTGCCCGGCAGTGGCTGGATCCAGAGCTCCGGGTTGGTGGTGTAGCTGGGGTACCGGTTCAGCGAGTCGACGATGGTCTTGATGACCGTATCAGGCGCCGCATGCACCTCGAGATGCAGGTGATCATTGGTGGCTCGCCCGGTATTCCCCACGCGTGAGATCGGCTGCCCAGCCTTGACGCGGTCGCCCACTTTCACGTCCAGCCCGCTGTTGTGGTAGTAGACGGAGAAGATGAGCAGCGTGTCGCCGTTCACGGGAAGCTTCCGATCGTGCAGGATCGACACGGTCAGCGCGCCCGCCTCCGCCGGCCCGGAGTAGACCACCACCCCGTCGCCGATCGCCAGCACGGGGGTGCCGTCGGGATTGTTGAACTCAACCCCCTGATGCGGCTGGAAGAAGCCACCCATGGTGCTGCCGTAGCGGTAGGTCTGGTCGATGTTGTCGTTGGCGGGAGGTGCAATCGGTCGGCCAAACCATGTCGTGCGAGGCGCAGCCGGCGGAGCGGCAGCCGGCGCGGGGCCGACCATCCGGGTGCACTGCGACGCACCCGCCGCGAAACTGCACGACAACGGCTTGCCCTTCACGACCGTGGCTACCCGCGCAGAGGCGCCGGCATCCGCCGCGCCACCGCGGCGCCATTTCCCACCGGATGCAGCCAGCATCATGGTGCCGGTCAGCGTCTGCACGTGCCACCCGCCCTTCACCGCCGAGAGCGCGAGCACGTATTCGTCGTCGAGCAGGACGAACGCGGCATCGGCGGGGCCACGGGCTGCGGGGCCGGTGCCGTCGATGATCGCCGTCCAGTGCTCGCCGTTGTCAGTGGTAATCTGCAGGCCATCGGCAGTTCCGATCACGGTGGTATCACCCTTGGTGCTGATGCCCTCGGGGGTGACGTACTGCCACTCCGGTCCCAGTTGCTTGATGGTCCAGTTGCGCCAGGTCCTGCCGCCGTCGGTCGACAGCCCCCAGCCGTTCCCCACCGTGCCATACCACACCTCCCCCCGTGGGCCGAACGCAATGGCGTTGATGAAGTCCATGGAGATGGAGGTGTCAGTCGTATCGGAGCGGATCCGTTCCCACGCCCTTGCACCGCGCTTGAGCACGAAGATTCCCTCGGCGTAGGTACCGACCCACCGCGACCCGTCGGGCGCTGTCACATCGGTGAGGATCTGGACCCCCCAGCCGGATGAGTCGGGCAGCATCGGGACGGACTGTGCGATGGCTGGCGCAGGGAATAGCAGCAGCAGTAGCGCTGCATAGCGTACGGCGGGCATCACAGGACCTCTTGAAGGTTGTTTCTTCACGTCCTCACGTCCTCGGGTCCTAGACTGGACCAAGGCGGAGCCAATCGACGTGGACGTGCGCGGGGCGGGTCGCGAGGAACAGTACCGCCTCGGCGACATCGGCGGGTCGAAGCATGCTGGCCCGATTGGGCAGGTGCGGCTGGTGATCGGGATCGACCGGGTCCCACACCGACGTGTCGGTCGGGCCCGGCGAAACGAGCGAAAGCCGCACTCCGGTGCCACGGTACTCGGCGACCAGCACCTCGTGCAGCCCACGCAGCCCGTACTTCGAGGCCGCGTACGCCGCATTCTCGGGGTATGCGGTGTGATCGGCAACGCTGCCGACGTGAATGAAGGTGCCCCGGCCCGCGGCGCGCATGCCGGGCAGCAACGCGTGCGCCACGGCAAACGGGGCACGGAGGTTGATGTCCAGCTGCGCGTCGAAATCTTCCTGGGACGTCTCGTGCAGCAGCTTCAAGACGAACGCGCCGGCGTTGCTCACGACAATCGAAGGCACGCCCACCTCGGCGAGGATTCGCCTCGAGGTGGCCTGCCAGGCGGCGAGGTCGGTGAGGTCGCAGGGGAAGTCGATGAACCGGTCAGGCTGGACCTTCGGGAGGGATCGCGCGATTCGGACGACGCGGGCCCCGGCATTCGCGAGCACTGTCGCGGTGGCGGCGCCGATCCCGCGGGAAGCGCCGGTGACGACCGCGACCTGTCCCTCGAGGTCCGTCACTCGTGTCCGGGCGCGTGCGCCAGGCGCAGGAACTCGTTGCGCGTGCGCTGGTCGTCGCGGAAGATCCCGCGCAGCGCACTCGTGACGGTGCGGGAACTCTGCTTCTCGACGCCGCGCATCATCATGCAGAGGTGCGATGCCTCGATCACCACACCAACACCCCGCGGCTGCAGCGCGTTCATGATCGCGTCAGCGATCTGGTCGGTGAGCCGCTCCTGCACCTGCAGCCGGCGCGCAAACATGTCCACGATCCGGGCGGCCTTGGAGAGGCCCATGATCCGTCCATGCGGGATATATGCGACATGCGCGCGACCAAAGAACGGCAGCATATGGTGCTCGCACAGCGAGTAGAACTCGATGTCCTTCACCAGGATCATGCTCTCGTGCGCTTCCTCGAACAATGCATCGCCAATCACCTCGTCGAGGGTCTGCGAATAGCCCCGCGTGAGGAAGCGATATGACTTGTCGACGCGTTCGGGCGTCTTCAGCAGACCCTCGCGATCCGGGTCTTCACCCAGTTCCGCGAGAATGGCGCGGACGTGCGGGGCAATCGTGAGGTCAGGCGCCGGCGTAGTCGACATAGTTCCTCGGGGTTTCCCAGAGACGAACGCTGAGCGCCAGGTCGTCGGGCACGGCGCCACGCAGCTCGCGCCAGATCACGACGGCCAGATTCTCGGACGTCGGGTTGAGCTCAGCAAACCAGGCTACGTCCAGATTGAGGTTCTTGTGGTCGAGGTGCCGCAGAACACGGTCCTCCGCCACCTGCTTGAGCGTGTTCAGGTCGAGCACATAGCCGGAGTCGGGGTTGACCTCGCCCTCGACGCTGATGTCCAGCTCGTAGTTGTGGCCGTGGAAGTTTGGATTGTTACATGCGCCGAACGTGGCCGCATTCCAGGCTTCGGTCCGGGCAGGATTGTTCAGGCGGTGAGCGGCATTGAAGTGCACACGACGCGTCACGCGGCATCTCGGCATGGAGCAGCCCCGGCGTTAGGTATGCATGAGGCACCCCGTGGTGCCCGCGAAGTTGCGCGAAAAGCAAGCGCCGACCCGCTTGGAGTCGGCGCTTACCTGAAGAAACGGCGACGGAGAGGGTTACTGAAGCCCAACCGGAATGCTCGGCACCCTCGTCATGGCTTTTGTCTTCCCCCGAGGGGCATGGCAGCAGCCACAATATCTGGGCCCTGGGCCTAACTTATCGGCTCGATAACGTAGATCCCCGCCACCGACACAACTAACTTAGGACACGGCAGTCAGACCGTCAACACAGGAACCAATCCGCATGACGCCCAAGCTGTCGCTTGCCGTAGCGATCGTAGCCCTCATTGCCTGGGCATTCCTCATCTTCGTGCGACAGGTGCCGAGTGGATTGCCGCACGGGTTGTATGCCGTGGGCATCCTGCTGCTCGTGCGCTGGCTGGTGCTGCGCCCTATATCTCCCAGTTCGACATGAGAATCCCGTTCGTCTCCGGCTCGGGGGCATCGGGAAGCGTCATCCGCAAGTCAGTCCAGTGCACGCGAAAGCCCCGACGCGTCAGGTGCTCGTAGGTACCGCTCATGGCCGTCTGGCAGCGGATCGCCACCCGGCGGAGGCGTGACGCGATGGCGTCCGCCTGAAGCCCGTCGACGAGACGCTCAAATGCCGCGGCATCTGTCGCCACCAGTTTCAGCACGCGTTGTTCATCGCGCGGGCGTCCGGCCGCGAGTGGCGTGGACTGCCAGAGCGCGAAGGCCACGAGTCGGCCACTCCGGCGCACCATCGTGGTGTCCCCCAGCCCCATTTCGTGCGTCAGCACCAGCTCCCTGGTGAAATCGATGCCCGGTGCCACGAGCGACGTGAGTTCCGCGCACTCCGCCACCCCGGCAGCGATGTCACCGGCAGAAAGCCGTGATGCGTCACGCGCGACCGCGCGCACGGCATCGCGCAGGAGCGTGATCGTGAGGTGGCGCGGCACGAACCCCAGCGTGCCGTAGAACCCGATGTTGTCCGTGGTGCGTGGCATCGTCTCGAGGCCGATCGTGGTGGCCCCGCGCGATCGCAGGAGGTCGACGCCGGCCTGCACGACGGCGCGGCCAACGCCGGCGCCCTGCCGGTCCGGCCGCACTGCAATGGGCCCCATCCATCCCTCGGTGCCTGACTGGTGCACCATGTTGAACGCCGCCAGCTGGCCATCCGAATCGCGCCAGAGCATCGCGCCCTCGGCGGCATCCTCCACGGCATAGCGCCACACCGCCGGCGTGAGTGGCGGCACGCGCACACCCGTGAGCCCGTCTCGAGCATACCGATCGGTGAATGCCTCGGTGAAGAGCCGGTTGAGCGGCTCGACGTCGTCGACCGTTCCCCGGTCCGGGCCGTGAACGCTCCGGTCAGGCCGCCACATCATGTCCCTCAAGCTGTTCGTCGGCCACCATGGAAGCACCGCGGCGCTGGTCGAAGGTGACGCGAACAATGCGATCGAAGCCGTCACGCACCGAGTCGATGTGCGTGATGAGGATGACCTGGGGGAACCGGTCCGCGAGGTTGCGCAGCAGCTCGACCACCGAGGCGCGATGGTCCTCATCCAGCGACCCGAAGATCTCATCGAGGATGAGCAGCGACAGCGGCTGTCCCGCGCGCTCGGCGATCATCTGGCTGATGGCCAGGCGCAGCGCCAGGTTGGCGACATCCTCTTCGCCCCCGGAAATGACGCCCTTGGGTTCGCCCTCGTCGAGCAGCGCCGTCTTGTAGTCCTCATCGAGCTCCAGTTCCGAGTAGCGGCCATTGGTGAGGTCGCGCAGGAACACTGATGCCAGGTCGGAGAGATCGGGACGCAGCGCCGCATTCAGCTCGTCGCGCAGGTCGCCGAGGGCGGCATCGAGCTCCTGGTTGGTGCGGAGCTGCAGGGCCACGTCGTCAGCTTCCTTCGCCCGCCTGGACCGCTCCTCGACCTGCCGCAACGCCTGCGCCCTCGCCGTGACGGCCGACTGCATGTCGCCCTGCACCCGGATCATTGCCAGCGCCGCATCCTGGCGCGCCTTTTCCGCGCCGCCCCACGACTCCTCCAGGTCGCGGTAGCCCTCCTCGCTGAATCCAAGCTCCGCCAGCGACACCCGCACCTTGGCTTCCCGCGCCTGGGCCGCAACCCGGGAGGTCTCTGCGGTTGCGGCCGCGTCCTGCAGGCCCGCCAGCTTCTCCGCGCCGACGCGATGCCGCTCGAGTTCGAGGTTCAGCGGCTCGAGGCGCTTGAGCTCCGCCTGTACGTGGGCATGTCTTTCCTGATCGTACACCACGCCGGGCAACTCGGCCAGATCTGCCTCGATTGCACTGAGTCGCTTGTCCAGCTGGGCGACCTCGGTCCGCTGCTTGGTGGATTCCGTGACAGCCGCCGCGAGGCTCGCACCGGCCTGCACCGCCGCCTGCAGCTTGCGCTCGAGCTCCTGCAGCTGCTCTTCGAGCTGCTTCACCTCTGCCGGCGCATCCTTGAGCTGCTCCAAGCGCTGGTTATAGAAGCTGCCGTTGAACTTCACTTCCTCAGCCTGACGGTCGAGTACCCCGAGCACTGATTCATATTCCTTGCGGAGCGGGCGGCCGCAGGTCGGGCACGCCCCCTCCACACCGGCGCTCACGATCTGCTTCCGCTGCTCCGCCAGGTCCTTGTACTGGTCGCGCAGGCCTTCGCGCTTGGTCTTGGCTTCCTGCGTGTCCTGGACCCAGAGGGTGCGCCGCGCCTCGAGGGACCGCAACGTGAAGTCGCGTGCTTCCCGCACCGTGTTCAGGGCAACCGTTGCATTCTCGAGCTGTGTCTCGCTCGGCGCCTTGTCCAGCAGCTTCGCCAGTTCCTTCCGCCGGCGCACGATCTCCTTCCGTTCGGCCCCCTTGGCCGCGCGCCGATTGTTGCCCTCCGCATCCCTGGTGAGCGACGCCGCTTCCTCGCGGAGGGCAGGAAGCAGCGTGAGCAGCGTTCCCAGTTCGGCTACTCGGGCGGCCGCCACCGTCGCCGCCTGCAGCTCGACTGTAACCCGCGCCACCTCCCGGCCCGTCGTCTCCACGTCGCGCTGAGCCAGGCGCAGCTCGGAATCGAGCGCCGTCGCCGCCTCGCGCTGCTTCTGCGCCGCCGCCCACTGCGGGCCGAGCTCCGCGTGGCGGCGATCCGCCTTCTGTACCTGCTCGCGAGCGGCAGTCACCAGCTTCTCGGTCGCGTTGCATCGCTCGGTGGTGGCCGCGACCGCTTCCTGCAACGCGACCGGGTCCGGCAGCCCGCTCCGCAGCGTATCGAGCCGTGCGCGCAGCGCAGTCTTCTCGTTGCGCAGGCGATCCTGCCCTACTCGAAGCCGCTCGTAACCCAGGACGCGTGAGAGGAACTGCGCCCGCTCGGTCGGCTTCATCGCCGACATGACCGCGAGTTCCTTCTGCCCCGTGAAGTAGGTGTTGAAGAACTCGTCGCGCCGCATGCCCATGAGCCGCGTGACCCGGTCGGTGACCGGCCCGATGCCGGTGGCAATCGGTGCGTCCGAGGCGTCGAGATAGAGCTCCGCGCTGCCCATCTTCCGCACGACGCGATAGCGATGTGCTCCCAGCGAGAACACCAGTTCGACCTCGACGCTGGCGCGCGGCGGGGCACCTCGGCGCTTGATGCTCTCCCTGGTGCCGCGTGCCGCCGGCATGCCGTACATCGCCCAGGCAATGGCCTCGAGCAGCGTCGTCTTGCCCGCGCCGTTGGGGCCGACAATGCCGGTCAATCCGTTGCCGAACTCGATCTCGGTGTTCTCATGCTGCCGGAAGTTCACCAGTCGCAGGCGGTGGATGATCATGCGACGACATCCCCACCGTCGGTCTCGGCCTGCTCCACCAGCTCCACGCCGCGCGCAACGAAGCGCTCGCGATCGATCTCACCCGGCAGGACGCGATCGCTGAGCCAGTCACGTACCACCTCGGGCAGGGTCTGCCGCCGGCCCGGCGCACCGACACCCGTGGCCCGGTTGCGCACCGGCCGCCGCAGGTCGAGATGGAAGTGCAATGCGGCCGCCTTCCAGGCCCGGATCTGTGCGTGGTTCAGTTCCCGCGCCACGGTGCGAGGCACGTCGAACACTACGAGCCGCACGATCTGCTGCGCGATTCCGTCAGGGACGGACTCAACCCGGTCGGCGATCGCCGCATCCAGCTCGGGCGCGCCGAGCCCGTCGGCATAGATCGGCGGGAGGTCGATTACGCGGCGGGCGTGCTTGACGCTGTGCGGCGTCACGGTCCCCGTCGCGACATCCACCATGAGCCAGCTCTTGGCGTCGATGCCGTTCGCCTCTTCCTCTGCGCGCTCGCCCCAGATGTTCGTGCTGGTGTACTCGAGCGAGCCTGAATACCACTCTTTCTCCGCGAGCTGCCGACGCACGTGATAATGGCCCCATGCCACGTAGTTCCAGGCCCCGGATCCGATCTGCTCGGGGGTGACGATCACGCCACCATACTCGAGGCCTGACCGGTCCGCGGGCAGCAGCCCCGGCGCTTCGGCATGAATCGCGAGGACGTGATACCTGGCTGAGCCGGTGGGCCTCATCTCCGGCGGGTCAGGCGCGAGCAGCGCGGGATGCGGCACCGCCAGCACGCTCAGGTCGAGCGCCGGAAAGTCGAAGCGGCGCGCCTCATCGATCGCGACCGCAATGCCAAGCTCCTCGAACAGCCGGAGGATGCTGCCGGTTTCGGAGGAGCGGGGCGTGTCGTGGTTGCCGGCGACGATGATGACCGGGACATCGGGGCCCAGGGCCTCCCGCAGGCGCTGGAACTGGCGAAAGGCGAAGACGATCGCGGCATTGGTAGGACGCACTGAATGGAAAAGATCGCCGGCGATGATGACCACGTCGGGACGCTGCGCGATGACGTCGTCGATGGCGCCGCGGAAGGCGTTGGCGACGTCGGCTTCCCGCTGGTTGATGCCCGTGGGGGTCTGGCGATGGTACTGACGGATTCCCAGGTGGGAATCCGCGATATGGGCGAGTTTCACGAGTAGAGAATGGAGCGATGCGCCCCGAGGGGCAAGCGGCTACTGATAGGGGTCCACGCCGCTCGCGACTGGACGGACCGTGCTCCGCGGCGTGACCACCTCCCCGCCGATGCGGCGCCCCAGCTTCGCAGTGAAGAAGGCGAGCACATCGTCCGGACGGGTGCGGCGTGTCAGGGCGAGTGCCCGCCGGACATCAAGCTCAGGGCGACCCTCCACCAGCGCGCGCACAGCGTCAGTCGACACGCGACGATCCAACTGCCTGAGCTGCCGCGCCACGGCATCCGCGAAGGGCAACTCGGCCCCGGGCGGAAAGCGCTCGACGCCCTCGCGGCCGCTCAGCATGGCCGGCCGCGGGAAGCGGGCGAAGATTGGCTGGGTGAAGTGCGGATGACGGAGCATCAGCTCGCCCTTTGGAAGCGTGGCCAGCTTGATCTTGATCGCCGGCGAGAGTGTGGAATAGGCAGGCGTCGCCAGCTCGTCCATGTCCATCCGGCCGAACACAGAGGTGCCGGCGTTGCCAACAATGCGGCGCTGCACCTGCGAACGGAACTGCTGCGCCGAGAACAGGACGAGGCCGAGGTATCGCCCGCGCTCGGCCAGGTCGAGCAGCATCTTGCGTACGTAGGTGTCCGGCCCGTCGGCGGGGGCGTACTTGTTCAGTTCGTCCACGAAAACGACGACGTGGTCGACGCCAAGATCTCGACGCTCGAGGTGCTCCCGCAGCTTGGAGACGCACCGGGCGAAGACGAGGTCCTGGGCCAGTGGATCAACCCCGGCGACATCTACCACGTAGACGGTACGGTCCTCGAACTTGCCCCACGGCAGGTCGTTTGGGGCGCCGTCATCGATGACCAGGCCCTTCGCGCGGGTGCTGATGTTTCCGAGCCGGTTGCGCACTTTTCGAATGGTCGCGACGTGATGCGTGCGCCACACCTCTCCACCCCGGCCCATCGCCTCCATGAAATCGAAGATGGCCCGGAAGAACTCCTCCAGGTCGGCAAAGCTCTCGACCTTGAACGGCTTGCCACGGAGCAGGTCATCGGTGAACTCGCGTCCCACCACACGCTCGCCGAGGAAATCGATAAAGGCATCGGCCTTGGCGTCGATGTCATCGCGATTCATCACCACTTCCGCATAGTCCAGCACTTCGCGAAGGCCCCACACGAGCGGCTCGGTGTTGTGCTGCAGCGCCTCGTGCGTCCGCAAGGTGTTGAGGTTGACGCCGTCGGCCTTGAAGGGCGCGAAATAGCGGGCCTTCGTCAGCGGCTCGGCGGCGAGTCCCAGCTTGTCGTACAGGGCGTGATCCCGCTCGGAGATCTCGCCCGGCTGGTCGAGGAAGCAGAGATCGGGACCCTTCACGTTGAAGCACACGGCGGCAATGGAACCGCGATGCGCCGGGAAGGTCTGGAAGATGCTCGAGAGGAGGAACTCGACGGCGCTGGTCTTCGTGGCCAGGCCCGACACGCCGGTGATGTTGAGGTGCGCCGCCTCGGGCCCGAGGAGGAAATCGGCATCGAGGAGCACCGGCGACTCATGGCCTCCCAGGGCGTAGACGCCGACAGGAATGCCGGTGGGCCGCTCGGAGCGGGTGTACGCATCCATGCGGAGCGCCAGCTCCACGTCGGCATCGGTGGCGAGGTGCACGGCGCCGAGCGGCACCGGCTGAAGCGGTTCCTCGGGGACCTGGCGCAGCACGGCCGCCAGGAAAAGACGCACCTCGGTGCGGGCGGTGGGCTCGTTCGCCACAACGGAGGGGTCGCCTTCCGCGCCGATGACGGCATGAAGCGGCGATGCCAGGTCGGCGTAGGCCATGCCATCGGTAACCACGCCGTACACGGTTCGCCCCGGGTGATCGACGCGCACAATCGCACCGATCCCGACCTCAGACTCCGTCGCGGTCCAGAAGTAGAACTGGTGCGGGGTGCTGGGCTTGAGCTCGGTGGCAACGACGCGACCAATGGGCGCTGGCATTCAACAAACCTAACGGTGGGGTGAGACGCGCGTCGCTTTCAGGAACTCCTCGACACTACGGATCCCGTACAGCATCCGATCCCACCTCGGGTCGGGAGCGCTGATCGGCGCACGCTCGGCCAGCAACCAGCGTGAGATCCGGTCGGCCATCTCCGGCGTGCCGTTGACCGGGGCCACCTCGACGCGGATGAGGCCATGCAGCAGGTCCTTCCCCTCCCACGGCCAGAGCCGCACTGCCCATGCACGGACGGGAGCGAGACGACGGGATGCCGGGGCAAAGATCGGTGAGCGATGTCCCGGCGGCAGCCTGAGGTAAGCCTCGAGGTCAGCGCCGTCGAACGGAAGCGAAGAATGACTCTTCGCCACCCCCACCATGCGCGGATCCTGCGCCCACACCGGGCTCTCGGCCAGCGAGCCATCCACCACCAGCCAGGCCTGACTCACATTCCGGTAGGCAACTCCCGCTGCGACCTCGAGTGCTCCCCGCGCGTCGTCGAGGGCAGCACCGGCCTGTGCCAGCTCGCGAATGGGATGGGGTGGATCGGAATCGGAGAGCTCGAGCCGCTCGAAGGCATCGAGTGCGGAGCCTGCGTCGTCGAGTGCCGCCCGGCGGCCGATGACAAGGTCGCGCCGCTCTACCAGCCTGGTGGCAAGCACGCGGCCGGTGCGCTCCCTCACTGCGGCCGCGACCGAGGCCACCACGATCGGGGATGACCCGGCGTAGCCGACAACCTCGGAGTGCTGTACCCCATCCAGGAACGCCACCGGATCGGGCCAGCCGGCCGGTTCGCCCACATCGCGAGCCTCGACGTGGTCACCTTCCAGCAATTTCGCGAGATGGATTTCGGCTTCCTCGCGCCGGCCTGCACTCGCCGGCGGTATGACTGATGCGGGGGTGATTCCTGCGGCAGCGAGCGACCGGCGAAGAGCAGTAAGGTCGCTAGTCATCCAGGCTCGGGAACGGCGGCACGCCCATGAGCCAGCAACCCGCGAGACCGTCTTCCGCATCCAGCTCGACCAGCAGTTGATCGGCAACCCGCACGGCGCGCGCCGCCGGCAGGGTGCCGAGCTTCAGGTGATAGATGCTCTCGCCGGGATTGGTGCGGATGGTGAGCACCGCCTCGATTTCCACCGACGTCGTGCGGTCGGCCCGGGGACCACGGAGCACGACGCGACCACTCTCGACGCTCGAGGGAAGCGCGAGCCCACGGGTCGAGGTGACCTCAGGCCACACGACAACATCGAGACCAGCGACCGCCCCGTCGGCCACATCGAGCACCGCAATGGCGCCCTCGGCGTCAGTCAACTCGATGGTACCGTCGAGACGGGAGCTTCCCGAACTCCGGAAGGTGCCCGACAGGATGTCGGTCTCGGGATCCCATCGCCACGCGATGGAGGGGAGGGCGCCAGTCTGGCGTTCGACGGTGAACCGCGGTCCCAATGATGTCTCAGGCGGCACGGGCCGCTCCCATGGTCCGGATGACCCGGATGATGCGGTCGATCGCCGCCTCGAGCTCCTTGTCGGACACCGCGTAGCTCATGCGGACCCAGCGGTCGTCGCCGAACGCGGCCCCGGGCACGAGTGCTACGCCCTCCCGCTGCATGAGCTCCTCGCAGAACTTCGAACCGGTCGCCCCGTCACGGATGCCATCGACCCGGAAGAAGAAGTAGAACGCCCCGTGCGGCTCGACGAACTCCACCCCGGGCACCTCGCTGCGGAAGCGGCTCACCAGCAGGTCCCGCCGGCGCCGGAAGGCCGCCACCATCTTCGTCACGTCCTGGGCCACTCGCTCATCGTTGAACGCCGCAACCGACGCCCATTGCGCCGGATGGTTGGCACCGGTGGTGGTGTGCGACTGCAGTGCTGCCATCGCCTTCGCCACGTGCGGTGGCGCCAGCGCCGAGCCAATGCGCCAGCCCGTCATGGCGTAAGCCTTGGAGACACCGTAGATGAGCACGGTGCGCTCGAGCAGCTCATCGGGCAGGTCGAGCATCGAAGCTGCCGGCCCCGGGCCATAGTTGATCGTCCGGTAGATCTCGTCGGAGATGATCCACACCTGGTGCTTGTGGGCCCACTCGGCGATCGCCTTGAGTTCGGCCAGCGTGTAGACCGCGCCGGTCGGGTTGCAGGGCGAGCAGAGGATGAGGCCCTTCACCGACTTGCTGTAGGCGGCATCGAGATCACGGACGCTCACCTTCATGCCCCATTCAATGTCCCCGGGCACAAGGACCGGTTCCGCGCGTGCCAGATGCACAATCTGGGGATATGACACCCACGCCGGGCCCGGAATGAGCACCCGCTGGCCGGGGCCGAAGAGCGTGAAGCAGGTATTGAACAGGGACTGCTTTGACCCCGAGCTCACCACGATGTGATCAGGATTGACCGCCCGGCCGCCCGACATGAGTGACAGCGTCCGCGCGATCGCCGTGCGCAACTCCGGCAGGCCGATGTTGGGCGGGTACCGCGTCATGCCCTTGTTGATGGCCTCGATGGCGGCCTGGCGAATGGGCGCCGGCGTGTCGAAGTCGGGCTCACCGACGCTCAGGTCATAGACGTCCTCCCCGGCCGCCTTCCGTCGCTTGGTCTCATTGCTGATCGCGACGGTTTCAGACGCCTTCAGGTGCGCCAGGTTGATCGAAAGCGGGTCGGGCATGGACGGTCCAGAGTGAGGGCGAAGGACGGCGACGCGGACCGGGAAGGTTCGTTCCGGGCGTGCTCCCTGTCAACGCCAATTGCCCTTGGCCCGTGCCCCTGGCCGGGCTAGCTTCGTTCGCCGCGACAGTCGCGACCGCTATTTGAGAATCGAGGAGCCTGTGCCGGAGCTAGAGCAGCACCTGAGCGCGCCCGTGGCGCGCACCCTTGAGTCGTGGGATTGGCAAGCGTCCGATCCCCTCCTGAGGGACGCGATACCAACAGTGGCCCGGGGCCACAACCTGGTCGCCGTCCTGCCCCCGTCGCCTGCCGCCGCGGCCCCCCTCATCGGGGCCGTCCTGGGTCGGCTCGGGGGAGGAGTGCGGGGCCTGATGGTGGTGCCGCCGGGCATGCTGGCCGAGTGGGCCGGCGTCGTCTTCGGGGTAGCTGCCGGCACCGGACTCAAGGTGGGCGCCGCACTCGCCTCGCCTCGCGCGCTCCGCGAACTCCGCAGCGGCTCCCTCGACCTCCTCGTGGCCTCCCCTTCGGTCATCCAGGAACTCATGACCAGTTCCGCCCTCAAGGCGGAAGGGCTCGGCGTCATCGTGCTCGCACAGCCCGAGGCGTGGGCCGATCATTCCGCCGTATCTCCATTGATGCAGGACCTGCCCCTCGAGGCCCAGCGCGTCATCCTCACCGCTGATCCCGGCGCCGCCGCAGACCTGGTCGAGCGGTACGCGCGAAAGGCCCTCGTCCTGGGCACGCCGCCCGCCGAAGCGCCGCCCATCGCGCCAGTCGGTCCCGTCCGGACTGTGAGTGTGGCCTGGTCCCGTCGCGCGGCGGCCCTGGGCGAGCTGCTGCAACTACTCGATCCCGCCACCGTCACCGTCTGGGCTCACGACCGGAGTGCCGCCGCCGACATCGCGCGGGCCATCCCGATCGATGGCGAGTCCATCCGCCTCGTCACTGGCGATGCCCCCAAGTCCAGCCTGATCATTGCGTTCGACCTGCCGTCGCACGAACGCCTGGCACAACTGGTCCAGGCCGGCGACACCGTACTCCTCGTTCCTCCGGGCACCGAGTCGTACGTGGCTGGCATTGCCCGACCGACGCGGCCCCTTCGCCTGCCCGGCCTGCTGGAAGAGCACGCTGCCATCTCCGCCTCTGACCGGGCGCGCATTCGCACCGAGCTCGAGTCCGGCGACGGCGCGGCGGGGCTCCTGGCGCTGGCGCCCCTGTTCGAGCGGCATGACCCGACGCGGGTCGCGGCGGCACTCTACGCGTTGTGGAAGGGGGAGGAGCGGCAAGGCAGTAAGGCGGCAAGGCGGCAAGAGGAAGCGATTGCTGCGCCATCCGCACCGTTGCCACCCGCCATTGCAAAGGTGTGGGTGTCGATCGGCAAGAAGGACGGGGTGACGCCGGCCGACCTCGTCGGCGCGCTGACGAAGGAGCTGCGGGTAGAGCGGACGGCGATCGGGAGGGTAGAACTGCGAGATGGCTTCTGCCTGATTGAACTGCCGGCGGGAGATGCAGACCGGATTGCCCAGGCGCTGAGCGGAAAGATGATCCGAAAGGTGCGGGTAACGGCGCGGCTCGACCGGGTGCCCGGCGCCAGCACCGACCGCAAGCCTAGGAGCGGCGCCGGACGACCGCGTCCTTGAGGCGCTTGCCGGCCTTGAAGGCCGGCATGGAGGACGCGGGAAGCGAGATGGTCTTGCCGGTGCGCGGATTTCGCATGGAGCGACCGGCGCGACGGCGCACCTCGAAGTTGCCGAACCCCGTGATCTGAACCCGGCCGCTCTTCCGAAGCTCGGACGCAATCAGTCCGTCGCTGGCGAAGAGCGCATCCACGATTTCAGACGCACGGACCTTGGAAACGTCGAGGCGCTGCGCGAGTGCCACAATCAATTGTTGCTTGGTCACCGGGCGACGATAGCTGCGACTATCCCCGTCACGCAAGCACCGCTGGCGGTGATGCGTCCCCGGCCCGTACATTTGGCGGCCCACCGCTCGCCGGTCGTCCGTCCCCGTTCGCCGTTGCTGGAGACTCGTCGATGTATCAGGGGTCGCGCACCGGATGGCTCGAGGTCGTCTCGGGTGTCATGTTCAGCGGCAAGAGCGAGGAGCTCATCCGCCGGGTCCGTCGAGCCATCATTGCCCGCCGCAGTGTCCAGGTCTTCAAGTCCCATCTCGACAGCCGATACGCCGGCGTCTACAACGTCACCAGCCACGACGGCACCGAGCTCGAGGCGATCCCCATCGATTCCTCGGATGAGATCCTGCGACAGGTCCGACCGGCCACGGAAATCGTGGCGATCGACGAGGCCCAGTTTCTCGATCGTGATATCGTCGCGGTGACGACCGTCCTGGCCCAGCGGGGCATCCGCGTGATCCTCGCGGGCACCGACACCGACTTCCGGGGCGAGCCGTTCGGTGCCATGGGTGACCTGATGGCCGTGGCCGAGCTGGTGGACAAGCTCCGCGCGATCTGCATGGTGTGCGGTGGCGAGGCGTGCCGAAACCAGCGGCTGGTGGATGGGCGTCCCGCACGATGGGATTCGCCGACGATCATGGTGGGCGGGCGCGAATCGTACGAGGCGCGCTGTCGGCATTGTCACCGGGTGCCGAGGGCGGATGAGGATCAAACAGCACTGCTTTAGGACTTGAAGGCTTGAGGGCTTGAAGGCTTGAGGTAACTGCGGGGCTACGACTTGGACGCTACCACCCCGCCCAGACCCCGGTAGAGTCCCCACACCAGGCGGCCGGCGTGGTCGACAGCATGTCTCAATTCCTCGATGCTCTCCGCCGGTAAATACCCCAGCTCCTCGCACAACCGAATCTGATACCGCAGTTCATTGAAGGAGCTGGCCGCCATGCCCACGAATCGGCGATACTCCTGCTTGCCATGTCGCATTGAACCTTCGACAATATTGGAAGCGATCGAGATAGCAGCCCGACGCATCTGCGCGGTCAGTCCGAAGCGTTCGCTCGGCGGCATCAACTTGGTAGCTTGATACACGCAGAGCGTGAGCTGGTGAGAGGCCTTCCAGGCTTCCAGCTTCTCAAACCGGGGGGATGATGCAGCAGTCATTGGAAGAATTTGTTGCCGGGCAGGCCGGAACTAGTCACCATTCGGCCCCAGGGTGTGTCGTCTTCACGCCATCAAGTCCTCAAGTCTTCACGCCTTGCTAAACGTCGCCTTGACCGGCAACGTCGCCTCCGGCAAGTCCACCGTGGCGAATCTCTTCCGCCGCTGGGGCGCTGTCGTCATCGACGCCGACCAGCTCGTGCGCGAGGTGCAGTCGCCAGGCAGCCCGGTGCTCTCCGCCATCGTTCGCCGCTTCGGCCCGGGTGTCCTCCGCCCCGACGGCACGCTCGACCGGGGTCAGCTGCGCGCCATGGTGCTCGCATCGGCCGAGGCGCTCAAGGACCTGAACGCGATCGTGCACCCCGCCGTGAACAAGTTGCGCACCGCGCGCGTGGCCGCAGCGCGGGACGCGGGCGCGCAGGTGGTCGTCACCGACATCCCGCTGCTGTTCGAGGTGGCCGACCCCGACTCGTTCGACGTGGTGATACTGGTTGACGCGCCTGACGACCTGCGCCGCCAACGGCTGTTCGAGCGAAGCGGGCTGCCGCGCCATGAATCCGACCGGCTGATGGCCGCGCAACTGCCGGCCGCCGTGAAGCGACCTCGCGCCGACTACGTCATCGACAACGACCGCGACGTGGCTTCCCTCGAAGCCCGGACGGCCGAAATCTGGTCTGCACTGGAAGCGCGCGCGGTTCCTTGACCCACCCCGCGGCATCCGGTATCCTTGCCCCCGATCGCCTCCTTCTGGAGCATTCATGTCGAACATTCCCGCCGACCTGCGTTACACCGCCGATCACGAATACGTGAAGATGCTGGGCAAGGGACTCGTCCAGATCGGTGTTACCGACTATGCCCAGGGCGAGCTCGGCGACATCGTGTTCGTAAACCTGCCCAAAGTTGGGGACAGTTTCGAGGAACACGGCGTGTTCGGCGTGGTTGAGGCGGTCAAGGCGGTTTCCGACCTGTTCTCCCCGCTGGCGGGCGAGGTGGCCGAGATCAACGGTGCGCTCGATGCCGACCCTGGCCTCATCAATCGTGATCCGTACGACACCGGCTGGATGATCAGACTCCGGATCAAGGACCCCGACAGCCTGACCACACTGCTGACCCCTGAGGCCTACAAGGCTCAGATCGGCGAGTAGGTTTTCTCGTGTGCCATCACTACCTGCGCTCCGGGCATCCTGTCCGGAGCGCATTTCGTTTGACCTTGTGCCTTTTTTCACGAGCTGGAGCTATCCCAAAGTATGACTGCGACACGTCGTCCCCCCGCCACCGCCGAATCGCCCGAGACGGACGAGATCCGCTCGCACCGGATGCCCTCCTTCGAGGTCATGCATCCGAACCACTTCGCATACCGCCACATCGGTCCGCGCAAGGAAGACGTGGCCGAGATGGTGAAGCTCCTTGGCTACGACTCACTGGATGACTTGATCGACGCCGTTGTCCCAGAGGACATCCGGCTGCGCCGGCCGCTCGACCTTCCGCCCGGTCGTGGTGAGCGCGAGGTGCTGCAGGCGCTGCGCGGGATGGCAGACCAGAACCGGATCTTCCGCACTCATATCGGCATGGGGTACTACGGCACCTTCGTGCCGCAGGTGATCCAGCGGAACATCCTGGAGAATCCCGGCTGGTACACCGCCTACACGCCCTACCAGGCCGAGATCGCACAGGGCCGGCTGGAGGCGCTGCTCAACTTCCAGACGATGGTAGCCGACCTGACCGGTCTTCCCATCGCGAACGCGTCCCTGCTCGACGAAGCCACCGCGGCAGCGGAGGCCATGGCGCTGACCCATGCCGTGGCGCCTCGCCACGATGCGCCGGTGTACCTCGTCGATGCCGACTGCCATCCACAGACCGTCGCCGTCGTCGTGACGCGCGCGGAAGCGCGTGGTGTCGCCGTGAAGGTGCAGTCACCGGAGCAGTTCGAGTTCGGGCCCGGCGTCATCGGCTGCCTGGTGCAGTACCCCGCCACCGACGGCGGCCTGCGCGATTTCCGCGCGATGTGCACGGCCGCGCACGCCGCCAGCGCCCTCGTCACCGCCGCCACCGACCTGCTGGCACTCACGCTGCTGGTGCCGCCCGGTGAATGGGGCGCAGACATCGCGGTCGGGAACAGCCAGCGCTTTGGCGTGCCCATCGGATACGGTGGCCCGCACGCCGCGTTCTTCGCGACGAAGGACGAGTACAAGCGCCACATGCCGGGCCGCATCATCGGCGTCTCGAAGGACCGCGACGGCCACCCGGCCCTTCGCATGGCGCTGCAGACGCGCGAACAGCACATCCGCCGGGAAAAGGCGACCAGCAACGTCTGCACTGCGCAGGTGCTGCTGGCAGTGATGGCCAGCATGTACGCCGTGTATCACGGCCCCGATGGCCTGCGGCGCATCGCCGAGCGCACGCACAATCGCGCGGTGATCCTGGGGAATGCCCTGCGACGGCTGCGCTACCAGATCGTGCACGAGCACTTCTTCGACACCCTGTGCGTCGAGGTGGAGCGCTGGGCCCTGCCCCGCATCGTCGACGCGGCACGGTCACGCCAGATCAACCTGCGGGTCATTTCGCCGACCCGGCTGGGCGTGGCCCTCGACGAGACCACGAGCCTGGGCGACGTGGCCGACCTGATCACGATCTTCTCGCTCAACGAAGCGCTGCCGTTCATGCTCGAGGACATCGGTGCCCGGGCGGAGCGCGCGATCCCCGACCACCTGAGCCGGACGAGCGCCTACCTGGCGCATCCCGTCTTCCACCAGCACCAGTCGGAAACGGAGATGCTGCGGTACATCAAGCGCCTCGAGGCCCGTGACCTGTCGCTGTGTCACGCGATGATCCCGCTCGGCAGCTGTACCATGAAGCTCAATGCGACCAGCGAGATGATGCCGGTGAGCTGGCGCGGCTTCAACCGCATCCATCCCTTTGCCCCGCGCGACCAGGCGCAGGGATACCAGGAACTCTTCCGCCAGCTCGAGTACCAGCTGGCCGAGATCACCGGCTTCGCCCGGGTGTCGCTGCAGCCCAACGCGGGATCACAGGGCGAGTATGCCGGCCTGATGGTGATCCGCGCGTACCATCACAGCCGCGGGGCCACGAACCGCACCATCTGCCTCATCCCGATGTCGGCGCATGGCACCAACCCCGCGAGTGCCGCGATGGTGGGCATGACGGTGGTGCCGGTGAAGAGCGACGCGGCGGGCAACGTCGACATCGACGACCTCCGCGCCAAGGCGGCGCAGCATTCCGACAACCTGGCGGCCCTGATGGTGACGTACCCGTCCACGCACGGCGTCTTCGAGTCGGGCATCCGCGAGATCTGCCGGATCGTGCACCAGCATGGCGGACAGGTGTACATGGATGGGGCGAACATGAACGCGCAGGTCGGCCTCTGCCGGCCCGGCGACATCGGCGCCGACGTCTGCCACCTCAACCTGCACAAGACCTTTGCCATTCCGCACGGCGGCGGCGGCCCCGGCATGGGGCCCATCGGCGTGGCGGCTCACCTGGGCCAGTTCCTGCCCGACCATCCGGTGGTGGATCTCGGCCACGATGCGAGTTGCGGCACCATCTCGGCCGCCCCCTGGGGCAGTGCGGGCATCCTGCCGATCTCGTGGGCCTACATCAACCTGCTCGGCTATGACGGCCTGGCGGAATCGACCAAGATCGCGATCCTCAACGCGAACTACATCGCCGCCCGCCTGTCGCCGCACTATCCGGTGCTGTATTCCGGGCGGCATGGCCTCGTGGCGCATGAGTGCATCATCGATACGCGCGGGTTCAAGCAGTCCGCGGGGATCGACGTCGAGGATATCGCCAAGCGGCTCATCGATTATGGGTTCCACCCACCGACGGTCTCGTTCCCGGTGGCGGGCACGCTGATGATCGAACCGACCGAGAGTGAATCGCTGGAGGAGATCGATCGATTCTGTGACGCGATGATCTCCATCCGGCAGGAGATCCGCGAGATCGAGGAGGGTGCGGCACAGCGTGACGACAACCTGCTGACGAATGCCCCGCACACGCTTCAACAGGTGATCGGCGACAGCTGGAAGCGACCGTACCCGCGGGAACGCGCCGGGTTCCCCTCGGCGGCCGTGCGCGAATCGAAGGTGTGGCCGACGGTTGGCCGCATTGACGGGGCCTACGGGGACAGGAACCTGATCTGCACCTGTGTCTCCATGGAGGAACTTGCAGGCGCCTGACGCCATTTCCTGGCAGCTATGGCTCGATCGCACCCCGCGCCCGGGATGGCAGAACATGTCGCTCGACATGGGTCTCCATGCGCTGGCCATGCAATCGGGGAGCGGCTACCTCCGCTTCTACCGCTGGGATCCCTCGTGCCTCTCGTTCGGGAGGCACGAGCCCGCGCTCAAGCGCTACGATCGCGAGCGCATTGCCGACCTGGGTATCGACACCGTGCGCCGGCCAACCGGCGGGCGCGCGGTGTGGCATGCTGGAGAGCTTACCTACGCCGTGGCCGCCCCCGAATCGGTGATGGGATCGCTGCGGAGCGCCTACCACACCATCCACCACACCATTGCATCGGCGTTGCGGGCCCTGGGCGCCCCAGTCGAACTGGCCGCTGAGCGCCGCATCCTTCCCGTCGGGGCCGGGGCATGCTTCGCGGCAGCGGCCGGCGGTGAGGTCGTGCGGGACGCAAGCAAGGTGGTGGGCAGCGCGCAGCTGCGCAGCGAGGGCGTGCTGCTGCAGCATGGCTCGGTGCTGCTGGACGATGATCAGTCGCTCGTACGCGATGTCACGACAGGCCCGGCGGAGACACCCGATGTCCAGCCCTTGTCCCGGATCCTCGGTCGCCAGGCAGGGTGGGAAGAAGTGGCGCAGAGCATCCGCGAAGCCGCGACATCGTGGGGCGCATGGGCTCCCTTCGAGGGTGAAGCACACCTCCTCGCCGACTTGAAGGGCCGGGCGTCGCGGTTCCGCGATCCCGCGTGGACCTGGCAGCGCTGAGCGCTGCCCTCGCCCAAGCCGTTGTCGTATTATTCCAAGGTCCGCTCGGCACCTGAACTCACCACGCCGGCATATCCACCATTCAGCACGAGGCTTGATGCTCCGTCGTTGCGGACGCCTCCTTCCACTCCTGCTGGCCGGCATCGCCCTTCGGTTGCCAGCCCAGTCGGCGCCCGCCGGACCTCGCCGCCTGGTCATAGCCATTGGCGAGGAAATCACGCAGGCGGTGCCGGGCATCAGCCGGTCCAGCGCGGAGAACCAGGTCAGTGACATCCTGTTCCTCCGGCTCGGGCGCTACGGCGGCACATCGTTCGGCGATCGCGCCGCACTTCCGGGGCTGGCGAAGAGCTGGACCCGGAGCGACTCGCTGACGCTGGTTTTCGAACTCGATCCGCGGGCCCGCTGGCACGATGGCACACCGGTCACGTCACGCGACGTCGTCTTCAGCTTCAACCGCGCGCGCAACCCCAAGCTGGCGCCCATGGTTGCGCCGCTCCTGAGCGAGATCGCTTCGGTAACGGGTGACGGCGACGGTCGCGTGATCTTCCGGTTTGCACGGGCGTACGGCGAGCAGTTGTACGATGCCACCTATCATGTGCACATCCTCCCTGAGCATCTCGTGGCGGCCATCCCGGCCGACAGCCTGGGCACCAGTGCCTTTGCCCGGGCACCCGTGGGCAGCGGACCCTATCGATGGGAGAAGCTCGAGCCGTCCCAGTATCTCCTACTTCGTTCGGTGCCTGATTTCTTCCTGGGGACGCCGGCCATCGAGCAGATCGTCTGGCGCGTCACCGGCTCGCAGGACGCCCGGCTCAACCTGCTGCTGAGCGGAGAGGCCGACGTGCAGGAGGACATCATTCCCCCGCTGAGCAACCTGTCGCGCCTCAGGGAGCGGCCTTCGCTTCGCGTCGCGCACATTCCGTCCATGGCAGTGAACTACCTGCTCTTCAACGAGCGTGCCCCCGCCGACACGAGTCGCCCGCATCCCCTCTTTGCGGACCAGCAGGTGCGCCACGCGCTCACCATCGGACTCGATCGCGCCACGATAGCCCAGGCCCTGTTCGGGAAGTACGCCCCGCTGGTCTCCACGCCGGCCGGCTCTGCCGCCTGGTTCAGCGGCCTCGCCCCATCGCAGGCGCGGTTCGATCCCAAGGAGGCGGCTCGCCTCCTGGCCGCGCGCGGATGGACGCGACAGTGATGGCGACGGTGTGCTGGATCGTAACGGAGTTCCGCTGGCGTTCTCGCTGCTGGTTCGCGACCTCGAGCGTCGCGCGGGTGCAGATGGCCCTCATCGTCCAGGAGCAATGGCGGAAGCTTGGCGTGAAGGTGGACATCGAGACGCTGGAACGTTCACAGTGTTGCGGTACGCCGGCGACTCGGGACTTCGACGTCGTCATGGAGAATGTCGCGATCGAGCCATCGCCCTGGAGCCTGATCGATCGCTGGGGCTGCGGCGCTGACGGCAACTATGGCCACTATTGCAACGCGACTGCCGACTCGCTCCTGCGGGCCGCACACCTCACCCTGCGCGATCCAGCGCCGCCCATCCGCGCCTGGCTCCAGCACGGTGGCCAACGACTTCCCCGCGGTCTTCGTGTTTTCCCCGGACCGCGTAGTTCGCCATGCCGAACGTGTACGGCAACGTGAACTTCCAGGTGGAGTCGCCCTGGCTCATGGTCTGGACATGGACGCTGGCCGGCGCGAGCCACTGAGGTGAACTGGCTCGCGCGTCGGGCGCTTCAGGCGGTGGTCACCGCCCTCGTTGCGCTCACGCTGCTCTTTTTCCTCATTCGCAGCCTGCCCGGCGACCCGCTCGCGGTCCTGACCGAAGACCGGCCCGCTCACCAGCGCGCAGGTGCGCGACCTGCAACGCCGCTACCAGCTCGACCAGCCGATCGGCAGCCAGTTCACCGCCTTCATGGGCGGCGCGCTGCGGGGCGATTTCGGGACCTCCATCCAGTACGGCAGGCCGGTAACGCAGCTCGTCCTCGAACGCCTTCCGCGCACGCTGCTGCTCGGCGCCACGGTCCTGCTCATCAACTTCACGCTGGGACTCTGGCTGGGCGTGCAGCAGGCCCTGCATCGTGGTCGGCCGCTCGACCGGATCCTCACGACGCTGTCGCTGACCGGCTATGCCATGCCGTCCTTCTGGCTCGGCCTCATGCTGGTGCTGACCTTTGCGGTCCGGCTGCACTGGCTGCCCGCCGCTGGCTCACAGGATCCCGGCCTCGAGGGAGCTGGCGGTGCTGTCGTCGTCTCTCGACCGGCTGCGACACCTCATCCTTCCCGCGCTCACGCTGGCCGCGGTCAGCATCGCCTCGAGCATGCGCTACCAGCGCGCCGCAATGCTGGAAGCGCTGCGGCAGCCATTTGTCGCCGCCGCGCGCGCGCGCGGGCTCACCGATCGCCGCGTCACGTGGGGACACGCCTGGCGATCGGCACTGCCCTCCGTGCTGACCCTGTTCGGGCTCTGGCTCCCGATTCTCGTGGTGGGCGCCGTCTTCGTGGAACAGGTCTTTGCGTGGCAGGGGCATCGGCAGCCTCACCGCCGGTGCGGCGGCCGCGCGGGACTATCCCCTGCTCATGGGCACTGCCGTCGTGGCGACCGCGCGGTGGTGACCGGCAGCTTCGTCAGTGACGTGCTCCATTGCCTGCTCGATCCGCGAGCGCGCGTCGAGTGACCTCGCGACCAGTCGCCCTGCTGCAGGCGGTCTGGAGCCGCCCGGGCGGACGCGCGGGCATCGTTGCGCTTGTGCTCCTGGCGCTCATCGCCCTGATCGGGCCTTTCGTGCTCCCGAGCCCCACCGTGCAAGGCGACCTGCTCACCGAGTCGCTCCTGTCCACCGGGAGCGGGCCACCTGCTGGGCACCGACCAGCTGAGCCGTGACGTGCTCTCCCGTATCGTGAACGGGCTGAGGCTTTCCCTCGTCATCGGGCTCGTCTCGGCGTTCCTTGCGGTGCTACTCGGTGCCGCGGTGGGGCTCATCGCCGGGACGCGCGCGGGCCTGGTGGACACCTTGCTGATGCGGACGGTCGATGCCCTGCTGGCGATACCCCGGCTCTTCGTCCTGCTCCTCGTGCTCGCCGTCTGGGATCGAGTGCCGCTGCCCGCGCTCGTGCTGCTGCTGGCACTGACCGGATGGTACGGGACGAGCCGGCTCGTGCGCGCCGAGACCGTTCGCCTCAGGGGCGAGGACTTCGTGCGCGCGGCCGAGGCGCTCGGCGCCGGCAGGCTCCGGATCGCGCTTCGTCACCTGCTGCCGAATGTCGCGGCGCCGATCCTCGTGGCCGGCACACTCGGCGTGGGTGACGTCATCCTGCTGGAAGCCGGCCTCACGTATCTTGGCCTCGGCATCCGTCCACCGACGCCGTCGCTCGGCGGGATGGTCCTCGACAGCCGCGCCGTCTTCGTCACGGCGCCGTGGACGAGCATCTTTCCCGGCCTGGTCATCGTGCTGACCGTGCTGTCCGTGAACCTGGTCGGCGACGCGCTGCGCGAGGCCCTCGATCCCCGGAGCGCATGACACCCCTCCTCGAAGTGCGCGACCTGCGCGTCAGCTTCCCCGCCAGTGGCGGTCGCACCATCCACCCGGTGGATGGCGTGAGCTTCGCGCTCGAGCGCGGCCGCACCCTCGCACTCGTGGGCGAGTCGGGCTGCGGCAAGAGCCTCACCGGCCTGGCGCTGCTGCGCCTCGTGCCGCCGCCCGGTCGCGTGGACGCGTCCAGCGTGATCCGGCTCGAGGGCAAGGACGTCATGTCGTTCGACGAGGACGCGATGCGCAGCGTGCGAGGTGGGCGCATCGGCATGGTCTTCCAGGACCCGATGACGAGCCTCAACCCGGTGCTCACGGCGGGAGACCAGATCGCCGAGGCGGTGCGAGCACATCGCGACGTCTCGCGGCGCGACGCGCTGGCGCGCGCCGAGGCACTGCTGGGCGAGGTCGGCATCGCCGATCCCGTCGCGTCGGCTGGGCGAGTATCCGCACCAGCTGAGCGGCGGCATGCGCCAGCGCGTCATGATCGCCATCGCGCTTGCCGCCGAGCCGGAGATCCTCATCGCCGATGAGCCGACGACGGCGCTCGACGTGACGGTGCAGGCGCAGATCCTCGAGCTGCTCGACCGCCTGCGCCAGGAGCGCGGCATGGCGGTGCTCCTGATCACGCACGACCTCGGCGTCGTGGCGGGGCGGGCCGATGACATGTGCGTGATGTACGCGGGACAGATTGTCGAGCGCGCCTCGACGCGCCAGGTGTTCGAGGCACCGGCCCACCCGTATACCCGTGGCTTGTTCGGCTCCGTGCCGACCATTACCGGCGCCCGCGCGCGACTCACACCCATTGCGGGCTCGGTGCCGCCACCCACGGCATGGCCCACCGGCTGCCGCTTCGGCCCGCGGTGTCCGGAGCGATTCGAGCGGTGTGACAGGATGCCCACCTTGCGCCGGGCAGCTCCCGGTCACGAAGCCCGCTGCTGGCTGGCCGGTGACGACGCATGACGGCGCCACTCGCATCACACCGCTGCTCGACGTACGCGACCTGGTCAAGCACTATGGCGCGCGCGCGCTGCTCGGTCGCAGCGCGCCACCGGTGCGAGCGGTCGACGGTGTATCGCTGACGCTCGGTCGCGGTGAGACCCTCGGCCTCGTGGGCGAGTCGGGATGCGGCAAGACCACCGTGGGGCGCACCATCATCCGGCTGCAGGAGCCGACATCGGGGCAGGCGCTCCTCGATGGCACCGACATCTTCACGCTGGGCCCCGATGCACTGCGCGCCTTTCGCCGGCGGGTGCAGATGATCTTCCAGGATCCCTATGGCTCGCTCAATCCGCGCATGACGGTGGGTGACGCGATTGCGGAAGGGATGGACATCCATCACATCGGCACCCAGCCGCAGCGCCGCGGGCGCGTCGCCACGCTGCTGGAGGAGGTGGGCCTGGACCCCGGCTATGCCACCCGGTACCCGCACGAATTCTCGGGTGGCCAGCGCCAGCGGATCGGCATTGCCCGTGCGCTCGCCGTCGAACCCGAGCTCATCATCTGCGACGAGCCGGTATCGTCGCTCGATGTCTCGGTCCAGGCGCAGGTGCTCAACCTCCTGTCCGACCTGCAGCGGGCCAGGAGCCTGTCCTACCTGTTCATTGCGCACGACCTCGCCGTGGTGCGCCAGGTCGCCGACCGCATTGCGGTGATGTACCTCGGGCGTATCGTGGAGACGGGCGCGGCCGACCGGGTCCTCAGTGCGCCCCGGCATCCGTACACGGTGGCCCTCCGCTCGGCGGTGCCCGAGGCCAGTGTCACGCCGATGGCCGGCCGCATCGTCCTGAGTGGCGACCCGCCGAGCCCCGCAGCGCCCCCACCGGGATGCGCCTTCCACACGCGCTGCTTCCACCCGAAGCGCGACGAGCGGTGCCGCACCGAACGTCCGGAGCTCCGGCCGCTGGCCGGCGTGCAGGTGGCATGTCACTACGCTGAGTCGACACCCTGAATGCGAGAGTCGTCATGCGACAATTGATCAGCTCCGGCGCACCGTGGGAATCGATCGTGGGTTACTCCCGCGCCGTCCGGACCGGGAACCTGGTCCACGTGGCCGGCACGACCGCGACTGGCGCCGACGGCAAGGTCGTGGGCGAGGGCGATGCCTATGTGCAGGCACGGCAGGCGCTCGTCACGATCGAGAAAGCACTCAACGAGGCGGGCGCCGGACTGCGCCACGTCGTCCGGACGCGGATGTTCGTGACCGATATTTCGCGCTGGGAAGAGGTCGGCCGCGCACATGGTGAGTTCTTCCGCGATGTGCGCCCCGCCGCCACCATGGTCGAGGTACGCCGGCTCATCGACCCCGCGCACCTGGTGGAAATCGAGGTCGACGCCGTCATCGACGAGGACCCATGACCATTCCACTCTTTCAGGTCGATGCCTTCACCGACCGCCCGTTCCACGGCAACCCTGCCGCGGTGTGCCTGCTCGAGGCGGCCCGCGACGAGGACTGGATGCAGGCGGTGGCGGCGGAGATGAACCTCGCCGAGACAGCGTTCGTGTCGCCGCGCCACGACGGCTTCGACCTCAGGTGGTTCACGCCCACCTGCGAGGTGGACCTCTGTGGACACGCCACGCTGGCAAGCGCGCACGCGCTCTGGGAAACAAGGCGCCTCCCGACCGGCACCACCGCGCGCTTCCACACGAAGAGCGGGTGGCTCACCGCCGCACCAGAGAGACGGCCTCATCGAGCTCGACTTTCCGGCAACACCCGCTGATCCGGCTCCCGCCTTCGCCTCGAGCCTTGCGGCCGCCGTGTGCGCGCCGGTGGAGTGGGCCGGACGGTCACGGTTCGACCTGGTGGCCCGCCTCGAGAATGCCGGACGCGGTGCGGCAGCGCGACACCCGACTACGCGCTGGTATGGTGCCCTCCCCTGCCGCGGCGTCATCGTCACGGCACCAGGCGATGACGGCGCGCACGACTTCGTCTCCCGCTTCTTCGGTCCGCAGTCGGGCGTCGACGAAGACCCGGTGACCGGCTCCGCCCACTGCGCGCTGGCTCCCTACTGGGCCGGTATCTTCGGGCGGGATGCACTCGTCGGCTTCCAGGCATCGCCCCGCGGTGGCACGGTGCGGGTGCGGCTGGATCGGCGATCGCGTGCTCCTCAGCGGACACGCCGTCACCGTGCTGCGCGGGGAGCTGCTCGCATGACCACCCCCCTCGACGCCTTCGGCATCCTCGACTTGCGCGTCGGTCGCATCACTCGCTGCGAACCGAACGCCAAGGCGCGCGTACCGGCCTTCTGCCTGTGGATCGACTTCGGCTCGCTCGGCATGCGCACGTCGAGCGCCAAGCTCACCGAGCTGTACACCGCGGACGACCTGATCGGCCGACAGATCGTGGCGGCGGTGAACCTGGGGACGCGCAAGGTGGCGGGATTCGCGTCCGAGGTGCTCGTGCTGGGCCTGCCGAACGAGGATGGGCACGTCGTGCTCATCGCCCCCGATCGCGACGTGCCCCTGGGCGGGCGCGTCTACTGAGGACGGAACTTCCCGATGAACGTCTACATCTCGGTCGACATGGAAGGCGTCGCCGGCGTGGCGCACGAGGACCAGACCGATCCCGTCAACCCCGCGCACGCCGTCGAGTACGCCCGATTCCGTCGCCTCATGACCGACGAGGCCAACGCGGCGATCCAGGGTGCCGCCAGTGCCGGCGCCAGCCGCATCCTCGTCAATGACTCGCACTGGCTCATGCGGAACCTGCTCGCCGAGGAACTGCACGAGGCCGCCGAGCTCATCTCCAGCGGCCCGAAGCGACTCTCGATGATGGAAGGCGTGGACGGCGGGTTCGACGCGGTGATGTGCATCGGATATCACGCGATGGCCGGCACGAAGCACGCGACCATCGATCACACCTATACCGACAAGATCCACCAGGTGAAGCTGAACGGCCGTCCGGTGGGAGAACTCGGGCTCAACGCGGCGGTGGCCGGTGCCTTCGGTGTGCCGGTCGTGATGGTCTCGGGCGACCAGGCCCTGGCGGCGGAAGCGCATGCGCTGCTGGGCGCGGACCTCGAGGCGGTAGTCGTGAAGGAAGCGGTGGGCCGGTTCTCGGCGCGCAGCGTGTCACCGACCGAGTCGTGCCGGCGCATTCGCGCCGGGGCCACGCGGTGCACTGCAGCGGAAGCATGCGCCGTTCACGCTGACGTCGCCGGTGACACTCGAGGTGGAGTTCGCGCTGACGCAGCACGCCGACAACGCGGAACTGGTGCCGGGCTCGGAGCGTCGCGACGGACGGACCCTGTCGTACACCCACACGGACTATCGCGAAGTGTTCCGTGCCTTCCGCGCGATGTACAACCTCGCTGCCGTCGGCTGACCCTCAGGTCGCGGGCGACTCCCGGTAGAGTCGCCGGGAAGTTGCGGCGAAGGTTGTCCAGCTTGGGCATGTCGTTGATCACGATGTACGGCTGGTACGGATGAAGTGCCAAGTAGCCCTGGTGGTAAGCCTCCGCCGGATAGAACACGGTGAGTGGCGCCACCTGGGTGACGATCGGCCGGGGATACACCTTCTTCTGTGTCAGCGCCGCGATATACGCCTGGACTGCCTGCTGCTGGGCCGGCCCAGAATAGAAAACCGCCGACCGATACTGCGTGCCGACATCCGGCCCCTGGCGATTGAGTAGCGTCGGGTCGTGCGCCACCATGAAGAACACCTGCAGGAACTGTTCGAGGCTTACCTGCGAAGGATCGAACACCACTTGCACCGATTCCGCGTGACCGGTGTTCCCCGTGCTCACTTCCCCGTACGTCGGCGACTGCGTCGTGCCGCCCGCATAGCCGGATACCGCAGATGTCACTCCCTTCACGTGCTCGAACACCGCCTCGACGCCCCAGAAGCAGCCGCCAGCGAACACAATGGTTTGCTCGCCTCGCGCCCCAGCGCGAGGGGTCGAGGCAAGCAGCAGCGGCAGCGCTGCCGCGAGCGTGATGGAGCCCAGCAATCGCCTGATCATCGTGCCTGTCCGGTAGTGGTCAGCATGGTAACGTCACCAGCACCCAATCGGATTCATCGGGTGGGTACCAGGGTGAACAGGGGAAGCTCCGCAGGGCAGTTGAATCGCGCGCGGATGTCCGTCGTACCAACGCCCCGAGACACGTAGAGTGGCGCGGCCGGCGTATCGTACCACCCCTCCAGGAAGCGGCCCGACCCCGACGGCCTCAGGGCCGGGAGCAGCGGAAGCCTGATCTGCCCTCCGTGCGTGTGCCCGGCGAGCACCACTGACGCTGGCGCGCCCACGGGCAACAGGTCGGCATAGCCGGGGGCGTGAAGCGCCCACACCATGGCGTCACCGCCATCCACGCGCGCGAGCGCCTCCGCAGGATCGGGCCGACCGCTCACCCAGTCGTCGAGGCCGACAATTCCCAGTCGCGCGGCGCCGACCTTGAGCATCGCCGTCTCATTGCAGAGAAACTGCACGCCGGCCGCCGCGTACGCCCTTCGGGCATCGTCAGGCCGGATCCCGCCAGACCGCTCCCAGTTTCCAATGACGGCGTACGTGCCGACGGTACCGCGCGCGCGTCGCGCGAACTCGATGAGGGCGTCCAGCGCCTGGTAGCGCTCGACGATGTCACCCGTAAGGATGACCACTTCTGGTCGCTCCGCCTCGAGCAGGGCCAGGGCGTGGCGCACCGCGCCCTGGTTCGCAGGAAGGTGCACGTCAGACACATGCGCGATGCGCAGGCCCTTGAGAGACGGTGCGAGACCCGGAACCGGCAGGCTCGTGCCGGGTCAATTCGACCGTCGTTGCCGCTGGCCCGAAGGCGTATCCAGACAGGCCAACCCCCGCCGCGCCCGCCGTCGCAGCCGCGGCGAGGAAGTGGCGACGGGAAAGCGACCCGCGACCGCCGGCGAGACTGGGCGGTACGCGGTCGACCTGCGACCGGTCGGGAGCGCGAGAAGGTGTCTTCATGCCGGGCTGAATGATACGCACCTCAGCTTCTACCCTTCAGGTCGCACGCCGTGTCGACCGCATGTCGCAATTCCTCGAGCATCGAGCCGGTGGCGCGCCACCGCTCGATGGTCCAGGTCTGCTGTACCCGGCTGGCCGCGCCACTCCATCGCTCGTCGAGGCGGCGTGCCGCGTCGCACCGGGCGGTGGCCGGCAGGCCGGCGAGCACGTCCAGCGCCGCGGGAACGGCACCGGCGCCCAGGCTCGCCAGGTACTGAGCGTCAAATGGACGGCCCCGCTCCGCGCGCCACGCATTGACCCGGACAATTACCTGCTCCGGCCCGGCAACGTTTACCAGGAGCAGCGTGGCCAGCGCGGCGCCCAGGGCGCCCGCGGAGAAGCGGTCCCGGCGCGACTGCAGCACGCTCGCGGCGAACCACGCCAGGACGAACGCCAGCCACGCCATGAACGCCGTGGTGAAGAGCCGCTGCTCGGTGAGGCCATACTCGCCGGTGTACATCGCCATCCGCAGGAGCGCCGACCCGAGCAGCCCGGCCAGGAGCACGAGCAGCGTGCGGGCGAGGAAACGGAACCTCCGCTGGTCCTGCGCTGATCGCTGGTCGGCAGCCCAATCAGCCACAAGGAGCACCGGCAGCATCGCCGCCGAGACCGTCACCAGTTCGAAGAAGCCTCGACGCGCATACTCCGAGAAGCTGAGGTCTGCCGTGCCGAGCACCACGGCCCGGCCACCAAACAGGTAGCGCGACTGCAGCACGAGGAAGGCAAGAAAGAGCAGGGCGATTGGCGCCAGCGCGCCGATGACGAATGGCGAGCTGACCTTCCCGCCGGCAGGCCCCGTCTCGGTAGCCAACGGCGCGCGCGTCAGGCCCCAGAGCAGGCCCGTGCCGAGCCAGGACCAGAGCATGAGGGGCACAACGTGCTGGATGACCAGCTCAGGATTGACGAGACGCCCAAGGAGCCGCTCGAATACCGGGTCGGCGCTGCCCAGCAGCAGGCTGAACAGCACCAGCACCGGCGAGATAGCCACGACGCCGAACCCCGCCGCCCATCGCGACCTCGGCGAACGGCTGGCCTCGGGTCCGCGCATGGCACGGAGCAGCGGCCAGGCTCCGTACGTCGCCCCACGCACGGCGTGCACGCCGCGACGCACCAGGTCACCAACGTCGCTGTCCAGCAGGCGCGCCTTCAGCCCAACCCGCACCGGTCGAGCAAGCGCGACGAGCCCGGCCAGCGCGAGCAGGTTGACGAGGAAAAGGGTTTCGGAGTCGCGCCAGATGAGCGCGATCACCAGCAGGAGTGCGGGTACACCGACCACTACCCGGTCGGAATCGGGAAGATGCAGGTGACCATGATGACTCACGACAGCCAGCACGATGAACAACAGCCCGAACCCGAGTGCGAAGTCGAGCCGCTCAGGTACCGACTGCTGCAGCATCCGCCAGCCGACACCCAGTGCGATGCCGCCTCCGAGCAGGAACGGCGCGACCCGGCCGCGCATCAGCTCGACACCGAGTCGGACGTCAGGACGATGCCACTGCGCCGCTGCACGAAAATGTTGTCGGGCCCAGGAATGACGTAGGCCGGCCATCCCTGCCACGTGCCGACGAGCCGAAGCCCGGTGGCCGATGCCGGCACGGCGAAGTGCAAGGTTCGCTCGTATGAGTCGCCCGGCCCGAGCGGTGTATCGAGCGTCATCGAGTCGGCATGATATCGTGTGCCGCGCGCATCGACCACGGAGATTGCCACGTAGCGCGGATCCTCCGGCACCTCACGCGCGTCGCTGCGCGCCCGCATCGTCACATCGATGCCGCCATTGCGGACCACATGTGTCGTCGTGAGGTGGAGGTGGCAGTCGACACCACAGAAGGCGAGTTCCTGTCCCGGTGCCAGGGTACGACGTCCGAGCAGCAGCGGACCGCCGAGGAGCAGCGCTCCGTACGTGCCGAGCAGTGTCACGCCCACCATTCCCGCGCGACGCGACAGCGGTGTGTTACCGCGGACCACCGCGATGGCCGCGACCAGCAAGTGCGCCGGTGATGGACGCGGAGAGCAGGAGAAAGGATGCCAGGCCCCCCAGTCGCAGCAGCAGTCCGAGTGTGGTACTCAGGATCGATTCGCAGCATGATGCCCTCCTGAACAAGTACTTTGTCTCACAAAGTTTACAACTGCCGAAAATGGGGACCGCGATCGATCCCCTGTTCCTTGTTCCTTGTTCCCTGTTCCCTGTTCCTATCCCTTCCTCGTCGCCCGGATCAGGGCCTCCATGTGCGCGAGATACCGCTCGAGCGCCTGGCGACCGGCGCCAGTCAGCTGGTAGTCGGTGCGCGGAGTGCGACCCTCGAAGCTCTTGCTGCACCGCACGTATCCCGCGTCCTCGAGCTTGCGGGCGTGCACGCTCAGGTTCCCGTCCGTCGTATCCAGCAGTTGCTTCAGCTCGTTGAAGCTGAGCGCCGGATTCACGGCCAATGCGCTCACGATGGCGAGACGCATGCGCTCATGGATCACGCTTGTCGAGCTCGAGCGCCTCACTCGCCGCTCCCGGCACCGTGCCCAGGGTCCGCGGCACAGCTGGAGCGGCAGGGTGATCAACGCGTCGCGCGTGCGAGTGCCTAGCCACCATACCTCCGCGCAATCAGGAAACCGAACACGAGGTGCAGCCCACCGAACCCGAGTCCCATCCAGACACTGGCCAATGAAGGCGGCGTGAACAGCGCGACCGCCCCGAGTGCCATGAAGCAGGCTCCCATGATCGGGACCACCCGCACCGAGAAGACCCCGCCCGTGACGAGCCCCGTTCCATAGAGCAGCAGCCAGGTGCCGGCGAGCGCGCCGTAGACTTCGTGTCGCACGAGCACCAGGGTCAGGAGGACCCCGACACCGATCGGCGGCAAGTAGCCGAGAAAGAACCGCCGTGCCTTGCCGCTCAGCACCACACCTTCCTCGCGTCGCGCCTTCTGCACCATCGTCACGGCGCCGATGGCGCTCGCAATGGCGGCGACTCCCAGCCAGGTGACGGTCCATGCGCGCGGCGTGGTGGCCCGGGCCGACGCAACGCTGCCGAAGCACTGCCGTCACTCCCATGGCCATCCCGCCCCAACCCGGCACGGCGGTGAAGGCCGATGAGCGCTCCATCGCACGACGGATGAAGCTGAGGTTATCCATGGCCCTGGAATGCAGGGCGGGCACATCCGGGCGTGGATCTGTCAAAGTGCTTTGTACAGTAAAGCGCGGACGACGAGGGCGCAAGGGGTGCCTCCGCCTACATCTTTAGGAAACTGGAACCGCGGCCCGGACACGCGGACTGCAGGCACGGAATCGAACACGTCGCGCAACATCTCAATCGGGAGCACTACCCATGGGCATGGTTCAGGAATTCAAGGAGTTCGCCCTCAAGGGCAGCGTGATGGACCTCGCCGTCGGCGTCATCATCGGCGGTGCCTTCGGCAAGATTGTCGATTCGGTGGTGAACGACCTGATCATGCCGCTGGTCGGCCGGCTTACCGGCGGGCTCGACTTCTCCAACCTGTTCATCCCGCTCGCCGCACTACCTCCCGACGTACCGCACACGCTCGACGCGGTGCGAAAGGCCGGGGTGCCGGTGTTCGCCTACGGCAACTTCATCACGGTGGCCATCAACTTCGCCATCCTCGCGTTCATCATCTTCCAGATGGTGACGGCGATGAACCGGCTCAAGAAGTCGACTCCACCCGCCCCTGCTGCGCCGGCGGAAGACGTGATCCTGCTCCGCGAAATCCGCGACGCGCTGAAGGCGCGATAAGCCAATGACACTCATCTTCATCGCGATCGGCCTGGCCGCTGGCATCCTCGCCGGCCTCTTCGGCATCGGCGGCGGCATCCTCATCGTGCCGGCGCTCGTCCAGTTTGCGAAGATGCCGTTCAAGCAGGCGGTCGGCACGTCGCTCGGAGCATTGCTGCTGCCGGTCGGAGTGCTCGGCGCGATCACCTACTACAAGTCCGGGAACCTGGAGCCGCGCGCGTCGCTGCTCGTGGCACTCGGCATCGTCTTCGGTGCGCTGGGCGGAGCCAAGCTGGCGGGACTGCTTTCGTCTACCACCCTGCAGCGCGCATTCGCCATGTTCCTCGTGCTGGTTGCCGTGAGGCTCTGGATCAAGGCCTGAGCCGACCCCGCGGTGCGGTGCCCCATGCTGGCGTCATGGGCACGGGGCTCCTCGTCCTGTTAGCTTTCGCCCGAACCCGAGGCAACGCCTGACGAGGAGCGCCCTTTGACGTCCGCCCTGGGGCCCTATGGGGCCCCTTTTCGCAGGATCAGCGGCTCGCTGTATCTCATCAGCGCGCTCCTCATCGTTCTCCCGTTCGTCGATTTCGTAACCAGCGTCGTCCCGTACCTGCCATCATCGACCAAGTGGCGGTTCGCGTCGAGTTCCCTCTTCGCCGGCTTCCTCCTGACCCCGCTGCTGGGCATCGCGCTGGCCATGGTGGTGGCGGGCCTGATGAACCACCGATTCGTGTTGCGCTGGATCGGGATCCTGAGTTTCCTGGCGGCGCTGCTGCTGCTCGCGATCTGCGGCCTGCTGGCGCTCGACGTCATCGAGCTGCGGGCCACGGCGGAGGCTGAGGTCAAGCTGCCGATCGTGCTCTCCGGCGCCCGGGCCATCTTCAAGAATCTCATCATGGCTGGATCACTCGTGTTCATCGGGCTGGCGTGTCGCAGTGCCAGCGGCGGCATGGAGCCACCCCGGAGCGCCGAGCCCATGGCGCCGATCGTCGGGTCCCCCCGCCGATAGGCCAATCGACCTAGAGTGACAATCGCTGAGTGAGGCGCCGGTGTGCGAACCCTTCGCACATCGGCGTCCTTTCGTTTGCGTGCCGGTCAGCCGCGGGTACGCGCGCCCGCTCATCACATGCGACCCACCGATTCTCGCGGAGCACCCGTGCCCCTCCGCAGGCGCATCCGTTCACTGCTCCTGCCACTGCTCCTCGTGGCATCCACCGCCTGCGCGCACTCGGATCCTTTCCAGGACCCGGGAGAAACCAACCACGGTCCGTTCTCTCCGGCGCTCCCGGTCCAGCTCACCTACAACCCCGGTCCTGACCTCACCCCCGCTTTCCTCCCGGGGGACACCATCGTGCTTTACAGCTATGACCGGAGCGGGATCACCGAATCCAACCAGTGCATCGGCGCGCTCCCGGTGCCGGGAGGCACGGCGATCAGTGAGAGCTGCCCGAGGACAGCCGCCGCGCTCGACTCGGTCCAGCGCTACGAGAACCCGGTGCCGCTCAATGACTCGATCATCGTCCTGGTGCAGTCGGCGCGTCGCAAGGGCGCTGGGGCCGATGCGATCACGCTGCTTGGCACCGCGCCATGGCGTACCGCCGACCAGCTGGTTCCGCGGGTCGAGTTCCCCATCCTGCTGTCGCCGGCGTCCTGGAGATTTCCGCGAGCTACCTGTCGCTGATCGGCGGCAACGACCTCGCGTACCTCGCGATGGTCGACGTTTCCGCCTGTCCGGGCGAAGCATCCGTTCTGCGACCGCCCCACCCTGCTTCGGGTGGGTCGCGAGGTCGCGCGGCTCAACCTCCAGGACACAGCCGACCCGGTGGTGCTGGCGGGAACGGACTACGCCACCTCTGCAGCCGCGGGAAGAACTGCCGGAACCGTGCTGTACACGTTGCCCTTCGACAGCCGGATCTTCGAGCGCCAGGCGAATGGGAGCACGGTGACCCTCTTCGACTTCGGCGGCCAGGGAGTGGCACGCGATCCGATGCTCGTCGGGGACCAGCTCGTGGCCATCGTGGGCGGGAGCGCGACGCGCTGGACGAGTGGTGAAGGAGTGCCGCTCCAGGTTGACTTCGGGGGCAGCATTGCGCTGGTAAACCTGGCGAGCGGTCAGGTACAGTACATCCCGGGAGCGTACCAGCGTCCCGCGCTTTCGGCCAACGCGCGGGTCGCTGATCGCGGAGGCCGGCCAGGACCTGTACCGGATCGACCTGCAGTGAGCCGCTCGCCGCGACTCGCGCGAGCCCTGCGCTGCTGGCTGGCGCTCGCGGTAGCGGCGCCGGCAGCAGCGAGCGCGCAGGACGGTGCCATCGGCGGACGGGTACGCGACTCGACGGGTGGGCAGTATCTCGCTGGCGTGACGATCATCGTGGAGGAAACAGGCCGCGGCGCGGTCACCGATTCCTCTGGCACGTTTCGCGTCCGCCAGGTTCGAAGCGGCACCTACACAGTACGGGCCCGTCGCATCGGCTACCAGCCCACCGCCATCAGGAACGTGATCGTGCGGTCCGGGGAGACGACCACGCTTTCCATCGTCCTCGTCTCCAGTACGATCGAACTCGATGAGCTCGCAGTCGAAGCGGGTCCCACCGACCCCCTGGATGCGCTCTCCACGCGCACCGAGCAGCGCTACACGGCGGAAGAACTCTACAACCTGCCGGTCAGTTCTCTCGACGAGGCCCTGATGCTCAGCGCTGGTGCTGTGGGCACCAGCTACCGCGGTGGTCGGCCCGGCGAGCAATCGTTCATCCTCGACGGACTTGGGGTGAAGAACCAGCTCGATGCGTCGACCAACCAGATCGGGCTCCGCATTCCGCTGGACATGCTGACTGAGGCCACACTGGTGACCAACGGCTTCAGTGCCAAGTATGGCCAGGCGATCTCGGGGATGGTCAACGTCGTCACGACCGATGGCGGACCGAAGTGGACCGGCCGGATCGCGTACGAAAGCGACCGGATCTTCACTGGACCCGCCGACCTGGGCCTGGACCACTTCATCCTGTCGGGCAGCGGCCCTGTTGTCGCCGGTATCAAGGCGGTCATCGATATCGACCTGAATGCGCGCGTCGACTTCGACCCGACCAGCGCGCCCGCGCCAACCAATCCCGAAGATCCCCGATACAGCATCCCTGCACCGTTGCCACACAACAGCGGGCAACAACTCTCCTACGCGGGCAAGCTGATCATCCCAGCCGGCAAGGGAAACACCCTGCGGCTCTTCGGGCTGTACAGCTCCCAGCAGCAACTGCTGTATGACCAGCTCTACAAGTACGACCTCGGCTATGCGCCCGGCCTCAACTTCGACGGCGTGCTCGCGAGCGCGAGCTTCCAGCACACTTCGTCGCCCACGGCCAAGCTGCCCCTCGTCATCGACGCCAGGCTGGGGTACTTCAACCGCAGCTTCGCGCGTGGCATGCTGGCCGACTCGGTGAAATTCCTCTTCGGCGCGTTCACCACCTCGCCGTTCAACGTTGTCGGTGAGGACATCGCGAGCGCGCGCGACACCATCGCGGCGCAGCAGCCCATCCCGGGCCTCTACTTGCCCGACTATTCCAGTCGGTCGCCCTGGGGTGTGCCCGCCTTCTTCCAGACGCAGGGATCACTGGGGACGGTCGACTGGAACAGCTTCCGCGAGCTACGCGGTCAGCTGGACCTGACGCTCGGGTTCGGGACGAAGGGCGACCTCTTCGTCGGCGGAGAGTTCATCCAGCAGCGGGTGCAGACCTTCCAGCGGGTGCTCGGCTATCTCCCGGTGGGTGACAGTGTCCCGCCCGCCACTGCCTCCGATTTCTCGCCCACCGCCGCCGCGCTCTATGTGGAAGGACAGTACCGGATCAACGAACTCGGCTTCACGGCGGGACTGCGCTACGACCAGTTCGACTCCAAGTCGGACTTCGAGGGAGTGCCAGCCACGGTGCAGCGATCGCTGAATCCAAGGATTGCCGCCTCCACCGTACTCAAGAGCTTCACGATCGTCAGCAGTTTCGGCTACTTCAGCCAGCCCCCGGACTACCAGTACCTCGTGAACGCCGCATTCGACGACGTGAACCGCACAGGGCGCTTCCGCATCGGCAACCCCAACCTCGGGTTTGAACGGGCCTGGCAATTCGAGTTCAATGTGCGGATGCGACCGACGGCGACCCTCCTGCTGAAGACCGGGGTCTACATCCGGCAGATGTACGGCCTCGTTGCCTCGGTGCCGCAGGGCTTCAACCCGGACTCGAGCCTCTTCGCGAACGCCGACTACGGCACAGTGCGCGGGTTCGAGGCCATCCTCGAACGGGCCGTCGTGGGAGGCTGGGGGCTGCGCCTGCTCTACACGCTCCAGTTCGCCGAGGCGAACTCATCGAACGCCTTCCTGGTGCGCACGGCATACACCATCGACCCCGCCACCGGCGACACCATCACACCGGGGCAGATCGAGTTCCCCTTCGACTTCGACCGGCGGCACGCGTTCACGGCGATCCTGCAGGGTGTCGTGTCGCCCAACGCCGGGCCGACGGTGCTGGGCAGCAAGCCGTTCGCGAAGTGGCAGGGCTCGCTGATCGTGCGACTCCTGAGCGGCCTTCCCTATACTCCCGTTGATCCGCTCCGGCCGATCCCCTTCCCGCCAAATAGCGCCCGGCTCCCCTGGACCAACACGATCGACATGCTCATCCGCCGGCCGCTGCAATTCGGGAAGGTGGAAGGCAGCGTGTATTTCGACGTCCGCAACCTTTTGGGCCGCCAGAACCTGGTCTCGGTGCGACCGGAGACCGGCACACCATACGCGTCGCCGGCGACCATCGATAGCGCGATCGAGTCGGCCTATACCGCCAATCCGCAGCCGATACCCTACGAATCACCGCGCTATCGAGCATCGGCCGACCTCAACCACGATGGCCTGATCTCGGGCCCCGAAGAGCTTCTCCCGTTGTATCGTGCCGCTGCGCACGACTACTTCCAGCCCGTGTTCTACTATGGCCCGCCGCGAGCAATGCGCTTCGGCATCGAGGTGTTCTTCTAGGTAGTATCCCCCGCATGAACGATCTTCTCGCGGCGCGTTCCCAGATGGGCATGTCGCTGGCCTTCCACATCATCTTTGCCGTCGTAGGCATTGGCATGCCGCTGCTGATGGTGATGGCGGAGCGTCGCTGGCTCGTGACCGGCGACGCGGTCTACCTCGAACTGGCCAAGCGATGGTCCAAGGGCACCGCCATCATGTTCGCCGTGGGGGCAGTGTCAGGCACGGTGCTCTCCTTCGAGCTGGGATTGCTCTGGCCCACCTTCATGGAGTTCGCCGGCCCGATCTTCGGCATGCCGTTCTCGCTCGAGGGATTCGCCTTCTTCGTGGAGGCGATCTTCCTCGGCATTTACCTGTATGGCTGGGAGAGACTGTCGGCACGCGCGCACCTGTGGGCGGGGATCGTGGTTGCACTGAGTGGGGCACTCAGCGGGATCTTCGTCGTCATCGCGAACGCCTGGATGAACACGCCCACCGGATTCACCATGGTGGATGGCAAGCCTGCGGGCATCGATCCAATTGCCGCGATCTTCAACCCGGCGGCCCTGACACATACCATCCACATGACGCTTGCCGCCTACGCGGCGACCGGCTTCGGCGTGGCCGGCATACACGCCTTCCTCCTCCTCAGGAAGCCCACGAACGCCTTTCACCGGCGCGCCCTCACCGTGGCGCTGCTGGTGGGTGGACCGGCGGCACTGCTGCAGCCGATCTCAGGTGATCGGAGCGCCAAGATGGTGGCCCGCCACCAGCCGGCCAAGCTCGCCGCGATGGAAGCGCACTTTCACACCGAGTCGGGCGCACCGCTGATCATCGGCGGCATCCCCGACGAGCAAGCGGGCCAGACTCGCTACGCCATCCGGATCCCCTACCTGCTCTCGGTCCTGGCGCACGGCGACCCCCTGGCGGAGGTCACCGGGCTTGATCGTGTGCCGCGCGATGAGTGGCCCAATGTCACGCTGGTCCATCTCTCGTTCGAGGTGATGATCGCACTGGGCACCTTCATGATGGCGATCACCGTGTGGGCCACATGGCTCGCCTGGCGCGGCCGGGAGCTGGCGGAGGACCGCGCGTTCCTCCGCGCACTGAGCCTCGCCACCCCGATGGGATTCCTCGCGGTCGAGGCAGGCTGGATGGTGACCGAGCTGGGCCGGCAGCCGTGGATCATTCACGGCGTCATGCGGACCGCCGATGCCGTGACGCCGATGCCGGGCCTCATCGTGCCGTTCACCTTCTTCACGCTCCTCTACTGCGCACTCGCGGTGGCGGTGGTCTGGCTCATGTACCGGCAGATCGCGAAGAGCCCGACCGCCGAGGACTGGCAGCGGATCTACACGCCGGTGCTGCGCGATGCCTGAGATCACGCCCGCCCTGCTCATCGCCGCTGGCGTCGTGGTGTCGCTCGCTGCATACCTCGTCATGGCGGGCGCCGACTTCGGTGGCGGCGTATGGGACCTGTTCGCCACCGGGCCACGCCGGAAGCGACAGCGCGCGCTCATCGCCGACGCCATCGGGCCGATCTGGGAAGCCAACCATGTGTGGCTGATCCTCGCGGTCGTCCTGCTCTTCGTCTGCTTCCCGTCGGCTTACGCGCGACTCTCCGTGACACTGCACATCCCGCTCACCCTCATGCTGGTCGGCATCGTGCTGCGCGGGTCGGCGTTCACCTTCCGGACGTATGACAGCCAGCGGGACGACGTGCAGCGCCGGTGGGGCGTACTCTTCTCGTGGGCCAGCCTGGTCACCCCGGTGTTGCTCGGCGTGGCGGCGGGCACCGTCGCCGCAGGCAACATCCCGGATCGCCCGTCCGGCAGCTTCATCGAGGCGTTTGTGCACCCGTGGCTGCAGCCATTCCCCCTGGCCATCGGGGCGCTCGCCCTGTCGCTCTGTGCCTACCTGGCGGCGGTGTACCTGACCATGGAGACCGACGACCCGGCACTGCAGGACGACTTCCGGCTGCGCGCATTTGGCGCCGGTCTCGGCGTGTTCGTGGCGGCAATGGCCGCACTGTTCGTCGCCCGGCGTCACGTGCCGCTGGTATGGCAGGGGCTGACGGCAAGTCCCTGGGCACCCGGCTACCAGGTGGTGGTGGGTGGCCTCGCGCTGCTCACCTTCACCGCGCTGTGGCAGCGGCGCTTCCGCCTCGCCCGCATCGCCGCGCCCATCCAGGCGGTGCTGATCCTGGGTGGATGGGCGCTGTGCCAGTATCCCTACCTGCTCCCGCCCGATCTCACCATCGCCGAGGCGGCCGCGCCCGACGTCACGCTGGACCTCGTGCTCGGCGCGCTGGCGGTCGGCTTCGTCCTGCTCGTGCCCTCGCTCGTCTACCTGTTCCGCGTCTTCAAGGCCCGCCCCCAGCGCACCTGACGCCGTCGTGGCCGTGAATCCGTAAGGGGGATATGCTCCAGCATCCCCCGCAACGGCCCACCATGGACGACCCGCTTGACCGCCTCCGCTCCGCCCTCGCCGGCCGTTACGCGGTCGAGTGGGAGGTGGGCCGGGGCGGCATGTCGCGGGTCTACGCCGCGCGCGACCTTCGGCACGGGCGCCGGGTTGCGATCAAGGTGCTGCGCCCCGACCTCGCCTCCATTCTCGGTGCCGACCGGTTCCTGCGGGAAATCGAGATCGCGGCCCGGCTGCAGCATCCGCACATCCTGCCGCTCTTCGATTCCGGCGAGGTGGACGGCCTCCTCTTCTATGTGATGCCGTTCGTCACCGGCGAGACCCTCCGCGCCCGCCTGACCCGGATGGGCCGGCTCACCATTGCCGATGCGGCACGCATCGGGCGCGAGATCACCGACGCACTTGGCTACGCGCATCGCGAGGGCGTGGTGCATCGCGACATCAAGCCGGAAAACGTCATGCTCGGCGCCGGGCATGCCTACGTGATGGATTTCGGCATTGCCAAGGCGCTGAGTGAAGCCACTGATCACAGCGGCATCACAAGCGCCGGGCTCACACTCGGCACGCCGGCCTACATGGCGCCGGAACAGGCCGCGGCCGCTCCCGACGTCGACCATCGCGCCGACATCTACGCCATCGGCACCGTGCTGTACGAGATGCTGGCGGGCCACCCGCCGTTCTCCGACACGACCGCACAGCGAATCTTCGTGCGGCAAATGACGGAGGTCCCGGCACCAGTGCAGGATGAGCGGCCCGATACACCGATCGCACTGGCAAAGGGGATCGAGCGTGCACTCGCCAAGGACCCCGGTGAGCGCTGGCAGACAGCCGCCGAGCTGATCCCGGCTATCGAATCGGGGCTGGGAGACGGTCAGGTACCCTTGGTGAAGGCCGTCCCACAGCGCCGGTGGATCGTGCCGGCCGCGATGGCCCTGGCCCTCGCGGCCCTCGCCGTGCTGCTGCATGACCGCTCAGCATCAGGCACGGTGGTGGCGGGCCAGACCAGGCAGCTCACCTTCGACGCCGGCCTCGAGCTCGACCCTGCCCTCTCGCCCGACGGGCAGATGCTCGCGTACATCGCCGGTGGTCCCGAGGCGGGTGAGCTCCTGGTGAAGCAGCGCGACGGCGACCGACCGGTGCGTCCCGCACCAGCGCTTCCGCGGCCGCAGCGATCCCCGAAGTGGTCACCCGACGGGAGCCGGATCGCCCTGCAGACACCGGCCGGCATCTTCGTGGTCCCGACGCTCGGCGGCAGCGCGCAGCTCGTGCCGGGAAGTGACTCGATCGGGCCGCTCTTCGGGCTCGACTGGTCGCCCGATGGTGCGCAGCTCGCCTACTCGAGCGGCGGCAAGCTCTATGTGGCCGATGTCGTGAAGGGCGGGCGACTGTTGTTGCATGAGGGGCGGTGGGACATCCGCGGGGCATCAGCACCGGCGTGGTCACCCGATGGACGCTTCATCGCGTTCATCGTGGAGAACGCCGACTTCGTGTATGGCAGCGTCGGCAACTTCGCCAACTTCGCACCCACGCGATTGGCGGTCGTGTCACTCGCGGACAGCGCCGAGACGACGCTGGTCGATGACGGCGCCATGAACCTCAGCCCGCAGTGGTTGCCGGATGGGCGGGGACTCCTGTTCGTGTCGAACCGGGCCGGAGGGCGCGACATCTACCGCCTGCCGCTGACGCGCGCGGGCGGGGCCGCGGCGCCGGCGGAACGTGTCACCACCGGGCTCGGGGCGCAGACCATCAGTATCGATCGCGCCGGGACAATGCTGGTGTACAGCCGGCTCGAGTTGCGCTCCAACGTGTACACCACGCCGATTCCCCGCGCGCTCACCGTGCTTTCATCGCTGACCCCGGTCACCTCGGGGACCCAGGTGATCGAGGGATTTGATCTTTCGCCTGACGGCAAGTGGCTGGCGCTGGACTCCGATCGCGAGGGCAACCAGGACATTTATCGCCTGTCGCTGGAAACGGGTGAACTGGTACGCCTTACATCCGACAGCCGGGATGATTTCCTCCCGGCCTGGTCACCCGATGGCAAGTGGCTCTCGTTCCACAGTATCCGGCAGGGCACGCGCGACGTATTCATCGTCCCGTCGGGCGGCGGCGCCACGCAGCAGCTCACCAATGATCCGGGCCAGGACCGGAGTCCGCGCTGGTCGCCTGATGGCCGCGAGATCGTCTTCGAGTCGACCCGGGAGGATGACCGGCGGGAGATCTACGTCATCCAGCGCGATTCACTTGGGCACTGGGGACACATCCGCCGGGAGACGCGCAACGGCGGGCGCTGGCCCGCCTGGTCGCCCGATGGCAATACCATCGCGTACATCAATGCACGGGGGATCTGGAGCGTGCCGTCGAGCGGCACTGGCGCGCCGAGGCTGGTGACCGCCACCGCAGCGCAACATGTACGCTGGTCGGAGGACGGGCGGGAGCTCTATTTCGTCTCCAATGCCAACGACTCGACGGCTGGCTTCTGGAGCATCCCGGCGCGGGGCGGGCCGGAGCGGCAACTGGTGCGGTTCGCCGCCGATGGACCGAGGGTGCGGCGCGCCTATTTCCTGGCGCGCAACGGGCACTTCTACTTCACCGTCATGGAGCACCAGAGCGATATCTGGTCTCTCAGCATGGAGCTGCGCTAGGCGCTACTCGCCCATCGCATCCTGGTAGTATCGATCGAAGGCCGCGCTGAGGCTTTCCCGCCGGCTGTACGGCCCCGGCCGGTACGCCCGGCTCTGTACCCCCGCCTGCGCCATCTCGCATATGTGCCAGTCCTCGCGATTGACTCCGTCCCAGAACGCCGCCCCATCGTCCGGATTGAATGCCGGGTCGGACAGGGTGGTGGGATGAAAAAGGAACTCGCAGGCAATGCGCGTGCGGTCGGGTGCGAGCGGACGGAACGTATGCACCATGACGTAGTCGTGGTGCAGGCTCAGCAGCATGCTGGGGAAGATCGAGTAGTAGTACACGCGCTGGCGATCGTCATCGGAGAGGTCGCCCACTGGAGCCCCGCACGACTGCCCGCTCAGCGTGAGGCTCCCGCCCTGACCCGTGATCGTCATGAACCCGCCGAGGATCGGGCCCTCGATCAAGTCGTTCTCGCCGCTGGTGGGCGGCGAAAGCTTTACCAGCGTCGGGTGCAACGGTGAACAGTGATAGCACTCGGAATAGTTCTGGAACAGCAACTTCCAGTTGGCCTTCACGTCGTACTCGAAGCGCCGGCCCACCTTGAGCGCCGCGAGGTTCCACTTGTCCACCCGTCCGATGAGCGGAGCAAATGCCTCGACGAATGGCTCCGGCTCCTCGGCGAGATTGATGAAGAGGAACCCCTCCCACTGTGCCACGTTCGCCTGGATGAGTGGATAGTCGGCCTTGTCGAATCCCTCGAGCTCGCGCTGGTCGGGTACACCGATGAGGCGACCGTCGAGTCCGTAGGTCCAGGCGTGATAGGGACACTGGATCGTCTCGGACATGGTGCCACTCGCTGCCTCACAGAGGCGCGTGCCCCGGTGGCGGCAGACATTGTAGAGCGCCCGGACAATACCCTTCCGGTCGCGCACCACGATGAGACTCTCGGCCCCGAGGTCGACCAGCACATACTGCCCAGGATTCGCGACCTGCTCCTCGCGCCCGATACAGAGCCAGCGGTTGGCGAACAGGCGCTCCTGCTCCTCCCGGAATACCGCCGAGCTCACGTAGTCGCGCTGGGGCAGCGTGAGCGCGCCGCGCGTGGGCAATGACGTGGTCTTGATGAAGGTGGTCACGGCGAACCTCCAAGGCGTATACTTGTCCAGAGACGAATGTACGCCATGGCCTTTCCCCCGAGAAGCATGCCGCGATGACGCTCCCGACGATCCGCACGGAACGCCTGACCCTGACGGTCTTCACCCCGGATGCGATTGACGCGCTGCTGGCCGGCAACGCACTCCGCCTCAACGCGATCACGGCGAGCGCCTTCCCGCAGCCGCTCGCTCCGCCGCCGCTCATGGAAGACATGTTGCCCGACCTGCGCGACAGGCTCCGGAAGGATCCTTCACAGATCGGCTGGTGGAGCTGGGTGGTGACGCGGCGAGATACCGGCCAGGCGATCGGGTCTGTTGGGCTCGGTGGACCGCCCAACGAGGAAGGCACGGTCATCATGGGCTATGCGACGTATCCCGGGTTCGAGGGGAAGGGATACGCCAGCGAGGCGGCCCAGGGCCTGATGGAGTGGGCACTCCAGCAGCCGGGCGTCGTACGGGTAGCCGCCACTATTCCCCCGTGGAACGACAAATCGATCCGGATCGCTGAACGCATCGGGATGCGGCGGATCGGCACGACATGGGATGAAGAGGTTGGCGACGTCTACCTCTTTGCTGTCGAACGAACAGAATAACCTTCAAAACTGCCATTGACGGTTAAAGTTGTAGCGTAGATAATTAACCTTCAAACATATATTTGAAGGTTAGATGACTGAACTTCTCTGCCTCGATTACGTCAATACAGTCACGTGGGACGGGCCGGAGATGGTCCGGGACGACCAGATCAGGGGCTACGGCTTCCTGCTGGATTGGGCGGTTGAACGGGGAGCCTTGGCTGAGAGCGCCGCCGAGCGGCTGAGGGAAGAAGCCGCAGCGGACGCGGACGCGCGGCGCCGGGCGCTGGGTCGGGCCTGGTCGCTCCGGCGAGCACTTCACGACTGCCTTCGAGCGGCGGCTCGTCGGGAAGCGCCTCCCGAGGCCTCCATTTCGTACATCAATGCCGCGATCGGCGACTCGCCGACCTTCCTGCTCGCACCAAGGGCCGACGGCATCGCGTTCACGATACCTGCCGGCCCCTCTCCCGACCTGCTGCGTCCCATCCTCCGCTCTGCCCTGCACCTGCTGTCGTCACCCGACGTGGCCCGGCTCCGCGAATGCGCCGCCGAGCGCTGCGGCCGGCTCTACCTCGACCACACGAAGAACAGCTCCCGGCGCTGGTGTGACATGGACACCTGTGGCAATCGCGCCAAGGCGCGGCGTCACCAGGCGAGGCGCCGTCACCCCTTGCCGTGAATCAACCGCTTCAAGGTCGGCGTGAGGACAATCAGCAATCCGCAGGCTGCGAAGGAGGTGATCACGAAGATCAGGAAGAAGTCCGCCTGGCCACCGAGCAGTGTGAACACCTCACCGCGCGCCACCTTCTGGACCGTTCCCGCGATGTAGCCACCAACCAGGTTCGCCGAGAAGTTGGAGAGGAACCAGACGCCCATCATCATCGACGCGATCTTGACCGGCGCCACCTTCGTCACGAAGGAGAGGCCGACCGGCGACACGAGCAGTTCGCCACAGGTATGCACGAAGTAGAGCGCGATGAGGTAGAACGGGCTCGCGAGGCCATTGGCGCCGGCCAGCCAGGCGCCGGCCGCGATGATGACGAAGCCCAGCCCAAGGAAGAAGAGGCCCCAGGTCATCTTCAGCGGCGTACTCGGCTGCCGCGTACCCAGCCGGTTCCACAGCATCGCGAACACCGGCGCCAGCGTGAGGATGAAGAAGGGCCCGACCGACTGGAACCACGCGGCGGGGATCTCACCGTTCGGCACGATGCTGCCGAGCCAGCCCCCCACCGCCCGCTGCGTCTTCTGCTGCGCGAACACGTTGAGCGACGAACCCGCCTGCTCGAAGGCCAGCCAGAAGAACGCCACGAAGATCACCACGATGACGATCGCGACGACCCGATCCTTCTCCTCCTTCGTGAGCGGCTCGGCCGATGCCTTGCCACCGTCGGCCATCCGCGTTTGCCCCATCGGCGTCATGCCGATGTCGCCCAGATACTTCTTGCGCAGCAGCAGGAAGCAGATGAGGCCGAGCGCCATGCCCACGCCGGCAGCGCCAAACCCGTAGGACCAGCCGAACCGCGGATTGGCGGCGAGCCAGCCGCAGATGAGCGGCCCGAAGAAGGCACCGGTATTGATGCCGATGTAGTAGATCGTGAACCCGGCGTCACGGCGGGGATCGTTGTCGCCGTAGAGCTGGCCCACCATGGTCGACACGTTCGCCTTGAAGAAGCCGGTGCCGATGATGATGAGCACGATCCCGGCGAAGAAGGTGAAGTGGGAATCGGCCGCCATGGTGAAGTGGCCGAGCGAGATGATGATGCCGCCGATGATGAGCGACTTGGCCGTGCCGAGATAGCGATCGGCAAGCCAGCCGCCCAGGATCGGCGTGAGGTACACGAGGCCGGTATACCACCCGTAGAAGCGGCTGGCCCTCTCCTGCGTCCACCCGAATCCACCTGTGGTGGTGTCGATGAGGTACAGGATCAGCAGCGCCCGCATCCCGTAGTAGGAAAAGCGCTCCCACATCTCGGCCAGGAACAGGAGCGGAAGGCCGCGCGGCTGTTTCGTAGGAAAGGCGTCAGGCAAGGTTGCGGCAGTCACGGGAGCCTTGGGTAAGCGGTAGGCCGGAGCGGGCTACGGATGCTTCGACATGATGTCGGCGAGCACGACCTGGTCGATCTTGCCGTCCATCCGGACGCGGACGTCATAGTTCTCCCAGTACATGAAATTGCGCAGGGCCTCGAGGAACGCCTGGTTGGCGGAACCTTGCGGCTTCGCGAGCCATTTCTCCGGCTGGTTCACTGGCTCGCGCAGAAGGATAGGCTCGAGCTGTGCGACAATGGCCGGGGTGATGACCACCAGGTCGGATGGCTGACTGGGGAAGAAGAAGAGCACGTGCAACGCGAGGAGTCGTTCGAGCTCGGCGATCGGATCGGCGGCGTCGTAGACGCGGATATCGATGAACCGGTCGTTGGCCCCGAGATAGCCGCCGTTCTTGCGCACCACCAGCAGCGCTGCCGACTGCATGCCGCGCTTGTCACCACCGCCGGCCTGTCCCGCCTTGAGCGCCGCCATCAGCCGAGTGCTGAGATCGCCCTGCGTTCGCTCGAACGTCTCAGCCAGGTTCTTCACCGTCTGGTCGGACACCATGATGTTGGCCTGCGCGGCGTAGCCGTGGCCAACGATCACCACGCCCTTTCCGCCCAGCGTCCCACCTGGCGTGCCCGGCTTGCCCACGCGACCGCCGGCCCAGTCGAACGTCCTGGTGCCAGTAAAGCTCGCGGCGCCACCCCGTGCGTCGACCATTCCCACCTGCCGGTCCTGCAGCATCGTATCCGACCGCATCACGATGCGCATCGCCTCCTCGGCGCTCGCACCCATGGCGATGAGCTCGAGGCCGCGCTCACCGAACGCGGTATTGCTCAGGCTCTGGGTCGCGACCGCGCCGACGCCGGCCTGGGCCCACGGCACGATGCCGCCAACGTTGGGAAACTTGGACTCGACGGCAACACCGAGGTCTCCGGTGACGGAATCCCAGGCGACGATACTGTAGGTGTGGGCGAGCTTGGCGAAGTGCGGTGGAGCGACGACGGGCTGCTGCGCGACGAGGAGTGCGGGTACGAACAGCGGGAACAGGGAACAGGGAACCGGGAAGTGGTGCCCTTCATTCCTTCCCCATCTTCTTCTTGAGGAAGGCGAGCTGCTCATCCACCGCGGCCTTGCGGCGAGCCTGGTCCATCTCCAGCTGGAGCAGTTCGTCCTTCACGTCGGTGTCCGGGTTCACGCCGCCCGCGGTCTCGAGATCGCGCCACGCATCGCGTACGCTGTCGCCGGCGGCATCGGACGGCGCGTCACGCAGCGAGCCCGTCATCTCGGCCAATTCCCGTTCGGCGAGCATCAGCTCCTCGCGCTGCACGGCGATCCGCCGCTCGACCATCGCCAGTCGCTCGCGATGACGGGCAGCGAACTTCTCGGCCACGGCCACCGTCTCCGCGTCCCCGATCTCGCCCGCCAGCTTGCCGCGACGCTCTGCATCAGCCGCCTGGCGTCGCTCCACATCCAGCTGGAGCTCGCTCGCGGCCAGGGCGTCGCGCATCGTGCTCACCGCAACCTTGGCCTCGATGATGGCCGAGCGCAGCGCGCCCGCCTGGGCCCGGCGATCGGCGGGTGGCGTAGCATCGGCGAAAAATCGCTCCATGCGTGACCTTGAGTCCTTCGAACATGCTGGCTCCTGTGGCGCCCCGGACGTGCGGAACGCGGAACACTATGCCGCGGGACTTCGGCGCGTCAAGCGACCAGGCGCTGCCATGGCCCGGCGGCCGTCGTATCTTGCAGGCGATGCGAATCCCGCGGCCCCACTCATGTACCCGCCTCATGCTCCTCGTCCTGCTGATCGCCGCCCCCGCCGGTGCGGCGGCGCAGCGGGACCGGACCGTCGTCGGGGGCCAGGTCGGCTACGCCCGCAGCTGGATCTCGACCACCAGCGACAGCCTCAATGCCCTGTCCGAGGACCGGCAGGGCGCGTCGGTCGGACTCTTCCTGCGCACCACGGGTGTTCAAGTGGATCTCGCTGCAGCCCGAGATCGACCTGACGATCAAGGGCGGCACCTTCCCGGTCGCCGGCGCGCCAGCAGGCTCGAGCAGCACCTTCGAGTTTGGATACCTGCAGATTCCCCTGCTGGTGCGGTTCGCGCCGAGCCTGAACGGCCGCGGCCGGGGCGTCCGGCCAGTCGTGTTCGCCGGGGCGGGCGCCGGGCTTCGAGCTCGGCTGCAACGTCACCACCACGAATGCCGTCGACTCCCTCGCGCTCACCGGTTGTGACGAGACCTTTCGCGGGGTGGAGTGGAGCTGGCTCGTGGGCGGCGGCATCCAGTGGAACCTGCAAGGGCGTGAGCCTCGGTCTCGAGGCGCGCTACATGAAGGCCATCACCAGCTTCATCGATTCTCCGCTGGATCCGAAGAACAACCTGTTCGCCATCCTGCTCGTCCTCACCATCTAGCGGCGTTCCCGGGAGGACCCACGACATGCGCCCGCATCCTGATGGCAACACTCCTGCTCTCGGCCTGCACCGGACGAGGTGATGTCCGCGGCAATCCTGCCTGCGGCATCGCGGCGCTCGCCGGCGCCGAACGCTGTGCTCGCGGCGTTCACGGTGCCGCAGCAGACCCTGTCCGTGCCGCCGACGCGTCTTCCGGAGCGGGTCGTCGCGCGGCTCGCCGCCGGGCCGGCGCTGCCCGGCCCTTGTCGGGCCGCTCGGATTCGGGCCTGGTCGTCGGCGTGGAGGGTGCCCTGCCGGCGAAGTCGGCACCGGCGTTCGGCGTGCTGGTGGTGCAGCGCGGTGGCGCGCCGCAGGGCGTGGTGCTCTTCGAGGGAATACCGATCGAAGCAGCGCCCCGACTCGGCCTCGTTTCCGTGGGCGGCAAGAGCATTCCGCTCTTCGGCGTCGAGGTGGATATGGCAGGTATCCAGGATGCCCGGTGCCCCCTCTTCCCGGACTCGATCGCGAAGTGAGCGTGCGGATCGGCGTGAGCGGCATTCGTCGCCAGTGGGCAGGCGCCGAGCGACAGGGTGTCAACTCGGCGTACGTGCTTTCCATACTGGAGACGGGCGCCATCCCGCTCATCCTGCCGCCCGCGATCGGTGCCGCGCGGGCCATGGGCGCGCTCGAGGGCATTGATGCATTGCTCCTCACCGGTGGCGAGGACCTGGACCCCGCCTGGTACGGGGCAGCGGCGTCACCTGCCCTTGGCGACGTGGACCGGGAGCGCGACCTCTTCGAGCTGGCACTGTTCGCCGCGGCGCGCCAGCGAGGCATGCCCATCCTCGGCATCTGCCGCGGCATCCAGCTCATCAACGTGGCACTCGGCGGAACGCTCTGGCAGCACCTCCCCGGCGAGCGGCCATCGTCCACTCGAGCATGACCGTCGGGACGCCCGGAGCGTGCGGACCCACGGCGTCACCATCGAGGCAGGAAGTCGCGCCGAGGCTGTACTCGGGCGCACGACGATGGACGTGAATTCGTTTCACCATCAGGGAATTCGCGACCTCGCGCCGCCGCTCCGGGCGAGCGCCTGGGCGGACGACGGCCTGGTCGAAGCGGTCGAAAGTGCGAGCGGCGAGCCGTGGCTGCTCGCCGTACAGTGGCACCCGGAAGAGATGTTCGCTGATGCCGCGGCCCCGGAGCGCGGCCTGTTTCGCGCGCTCACCGAGGCAGTGGTGCCGGCCTACTGAAGCAGGTTGCCGCCGAACTGGCGCTCGAGCCGCAGGGCGCTCACGCCAACCGGGAAGAACACCTGGTCGCTCACCGCATTGAGCGCACTTCGCACCGCCGGGAATCGCCCGGCCGCGAGGCGCAGGATCGGCTCGAGGCCCGACGACTCGGCCAGCGCATGATCGGACGCCAGCGCATAGCCGCGACTGCCGAGGGATTCGTAGTAGCTGACGGCGGGCCCGCCCTTCCGGAGCTGTCGTGCCGCGATGTAGTCGGGAAAGAGCCCGGCCAGCCAGAGCGCGTAGTTGCCGAGGTGCACCAGTACCCGGAACCGGCGCTCGCCACTGGTGGCCTCGAGGTCCTGCAGGATGTCCACGAGATAATGATGCCGCTGATCATCGTGCCAGTCGATGCGCCACGCGCGGTCCCGGTGACCGAACGTCATGAGGACCGCCGACAGGTAGTCGGAGAGGTCACGATCATCGACGCCATTCCGCCGCAGGGTGTGCCGTACCATCACGTAGAAAAAGAGGTGGTCGGACGGCACGAGCAGCGTCCGCACCGCGAGAAGGCGCTCGGGCAATTCGGGATGGTCGAGCAGGACGTCGGGGCCCTCACGCTCCAGGCGACGCTCGAGGGCGCGCCGGCGAACCGCCGACCCGCGACTGAGCAGCAGGAGCATGAGGTGGAGATCGTGGAGCCGAGGCGACTCCTGGTATCCGCTCGTATCATCGGTTCCCCCATCACTACAGGCGAAACTCGTGATTCGGGTGCTGCACGTGGCGTCGGGCCGCGAGTGGCGCGGCGGCGAGCGACAGGTCTGGTTCCTGGCCCGGGCGCTGGCCGCGCACCCGCTGGAGCAGTCACTGCTGACTTGCCGCGGATCCGAGCTTGCGCGCCGCGTCAAGCGTGGCTGGTGTGCGAGTGATCGAGGTGGACTGGGACCTGGGCCTCGATCCACGGGCGCTCTATGGCATTATATGCGAAAGGCGGGCCAGTCCGGCACTGGTACACGCCCACGACGGCCATGCGCTCCGGCTGGCACTTTGGAGCGGCGCCAATCCTGTAGTCGCGACGCGGCGCGTCGTGTTCCCGGTGCGCGCAGGCGGCACCTGGACGAATGTGTCGCGCGTGATCGCCATTTCAGGTGCGGTAGAGGCGGCGCTGGTTCGCGGCGGTGTGAGGCGCGACCGCATCTCGGTCATTCCCGACGGCATTCCAGTCCGCGAGACTCGCGGCGGCGATCCCGTCGAACGTGCGGGCGGCGCGTGGGTGGCCGGCCGATGCCCCGCTGGTGGCGTGCATCGCCGCACTCACGCCGGAAAAAGGCCATCACACCCTCATCGAGGCGGCCGCACTGCTGGCGTCCCGGATGCCAGAGGTTCGCTGGGCCCTGGCGGGGGACGGACCGCAACACGCCCGGCTCGTGCGGCACGCCGAGGAGGCCGGACTGGGACGGCGCGTCGCCTTCCTCGGCCACATCGACTACGTGGACGAGCTCATCGCGGAGGCCACGCTGGTCGCGTCTGCCGCCACGAGCGAAGGCCTCGGGTCGACCCTGCTCGACGCGATGGCCATCGGCCGCCCCATCGTGGCCACGGCCGTTGGCGGCGTGCCTGAGCTGCTGGCCTCGGGGAGCGGGGCGCTGGTGCCCAACGGCGACGCTGCGGCCCTGGCGCGCGAGATCGAGCGTGTCCTGCGCGACCCCGCGGCCGCCGCGGCCATGGCGGAGGCGGGACGGCGGGTAGTCCAGGGCTACGATGTTGGCGGGATGGCAGAGCGCACGATCGGCGTATATCGTTCGGCTCTCATCAACCCGGTTTCCGCATGATCTACGTCTGTATACCGAGCCACAACGAGGCCCCGACCGTGGGGCTTCTTCTCTGGAAGGTCCGGCAGGTGTTCAGCGCGTTCGAGCGCGAGTACCAGCTCCTGGTGGGCGACGACGGATCCACCGATGCCACCAGTGAGATCCTCCAGCCCTACACCCGCGCGCTTCCGCTCACGGTCATCCGCTCAGAGGAGCGCAGGGGCTATGCGCGCACGGTGGAAAGCCTGCTGCGCCTGGCAGTGGAGCGCACCGACCGCCCCAAGCGCGACTGCGCCATCATGATGCACGCCGACTTTGCCCATGGGCCCCATTTCATCCCCGACCTGGTGCGCCACATCGATGGCGGGGCCGACCTGGTGGTTGGCGAGGGCGGCGCCGTCGGCGAGCCGTCCCGCGGCCTCCGCATGCTGCGACGCTGGGCGCCAGTCCTGCTGCGGAGTCGCGTCGGTGTGCCGGGCGTCAGCGACATCGTGTCGGGCTTCGTTGCCTTCCGGCTCATCACCCTCCGCAACGCCCTTCGCACCGCACCGGAGCCCCTGCTGCGCACGGACGGCTGGGCGGCGAACGCCGAGCTCATCGGGCTGGCGGCGCGTCATGCGCGCCGCATCGAGACGGTGGCGACGGTCGAGCGCCACGACCTCAGGCACCGGCCGAGCCGGCTCCGTCCCTGGGACACGGCCCGGGCGCTCTGGCGCTCGCGTGGCTCGCTGCACTTCCTCCCCCCGGTCGAGGGTCCGGCCACCGTGGAGCGCGAGGTCGAACTGGTCTCCTGATGCGGCGGCTCCGGGGCTTGTCGAGTGCCGCCTTCCTGGCGGCGACGCTGGCGGCCTGCGGGCCCAGCGCGCCGCCAGTGCCAGCGCCGAGCAAGCAGCTGGCCAATCCCGACTCCGAAAACGATGTATCGCTGATTATCGAGGCAGTCGTGGTGGGTGACGCTCGTGGCCGCTCGACTGATACCTTGTTTGCGCCGTCCGCTTCAGTTGTTGCGAATGGTGCCGCCCGGTTCACCAACCCGAGACTGGCAGGTGTCGAGACGGGTGGCCTGTCGGCGGTCACCGCGAGTGAGGTGAACGTACGGCAGGATGTCGCGTGGGCGACCTTCGACTATCGCTGGTTTTCCGAGGACAAGACGCAGGTGCGACTGGGACGCGGACTGATGGTCCTGGTCCCGAAGCGGGCGGGGCACGGCTGGGCGATCACCGCGCTGCAGACGGCGCAATCGCGCTGACGCGCGAGACGTGACGACGTGAAGACGTGAGAGAACAGGGAACGATGTCCTGTTCCCTGTTCCCTGTTCCCGTTTGGTTACGCTGGCTTCCCGGTGATCGTCTCCCGGACCTTCGACGCCGTCTCCGGCGCGAAGAGCTTCAGCACCAGGTAGAAGAGCCAGCCGAGGAAGGCGAGCCAGAGCAACTTCCCGGCGAGCCCGATGGCCACACCGAGAAGCCCGAACAACAGCTTCGACGCAATGATGGCAACGATCGCAAAGATCGAGAAGCCAAAGAGTGACCGGACCATGCTATTTTCCTCCGTGGATGTCGCGTTGGTGTCGTGCCTTACGTCCAACGTTTCAAATAGTTTCGTCTGAATATAAGTGACTGCCATATTTGATGTTATCGTAGTCGGCGGCGGCGCCATTGGGGCGGCGTGCGCTCGCGAACTGGCCCTGACCGGCCGACGGGTGCTGATTCTGGACCGGGGCACCCCCGACGGCGAGGCGTGGCGTGCGGCCGCAGGCATGCTCGCACCCCAGATCGAGGCGGTTCCCGAAGATCCGCTGTTCGACCTCAAGCTGGCTGGCCGCGAGCGCTACGGCCTCCTCGCCGCGGAGTTGTTGTCCTCGACCGGTATCGACATCGGTCTCTGGCAGAGCGGCATCGCCCACCTCGCCCTCAATGAATCATCGGCCGCCGACCTCCGCCTGTCCGTATCCCTGCAGCGGCAGCAGGGTCACCACTGCGACTGGCTCGACGCCGCTGAGGTGAAGGCGCAGTGGCCCTGGCTCGGGGCAAGTCACGGCGCGCTGTGGGCGCCGCGAGAAGGTGCGCTCGATCCGGTGCGGCTGGTTGAGGCACTGATGGCCGACGCGAAGGCGCACGACGCGGTGGTGGTTCACGACCAGGTTGTTTCTCTCGAGCAGCTGGATGGCCAGGTGACGGGCGTCCGTGGCCGCGAGTTTTACGTCGCCCCCGAAGTGGTCATCGCCGCCGGGGCGTGGTCGGGCGCGATCGCGGGAATGCCGCGCCCGCTCTCGGTGGAACCGGTGCGGGGCCAGATGGCGGCTTTACCGTGGCCGCTGGGCGTACCGCCGACGATCATGTACAACCGCGATTGTTACCTCGTGTATCGCGATGGCGAGGCGCTCATCGGGTCGACGATGGAGTACGCTGGGTTCGATCATTCGACGACGAAGGAAGGGATCGAGCGGATCCGTGCAGCGGTCACCGCGATGTATCCGCAGCTGGCGTCGCTCACGCTCCGCCGCACCTGGGCCGGCCTCCGTCCGGTGTCGCCGGATGGGCGGCCGATCGTGGGCCCGGAGCCGCGCCTCAAGGGGCTGTGGTACGCCACCGGCCATGGGCGGAACGGCATCCTGCTCGCGGGAATCACCGGCGTCATCATTCGCGAACTGCTCGACGGTGACGATCCGCGTGACGAAATGGGCGCGTTGCGCGCCGACCGGTTCTGGCGCTGGTAGCTAGAAGATCCAGCGGAAACCGGCGACCACGGCGATCGGGGAACCGGGCGTAAAGTTCAGGTCGGTGATTCCCCCGTTCGGCTCCCCTTGCAGACGCGACGTCGTCGCGAACTGCGCCTCGTTCCACTCCACGTTGAACAGGTTGTCCACGTTCGCAAACACCTGTGCGTGGCCAATATCGACGGTCGCGAACAGTTGCGTTACCGTGAAGCCCAGGGCGGTGACGCTGGCGTCCTCGATGGCAGGGCGACTGCCCATGTGCTTGACGCGTACTCCTCCGCTCACCGGCCCGAGGTTGCGGATACTGATTCCGGCTACGTAGGTGAACCTCGGGGCCAGCGGGATTTCATTCGCACCCTCCGGCTCGTCCGTCAGTACGCCGTGGGCAAAATTCAGGTCCAGGTCGGCCCAGAGCCACGGCAGGATCTGCTGGCGGGCTTCGATATCGAGACCGATGCGCCGGCTTGGCCCGATGAGCTCGGTGACACCCTCGTCGCCCACAAAGGCCAACTCGCTCTCGATCCAGAGCGCCCACCCCGCGACCGCGACGCTCCCACCCTTCCACGACTGACGCACGCCGAGTTCGGTGCCGGTGGCTCTCGGGAGCAACGCGGCCTCGTTGGACGCCGTGACCACATCCCGCGCGTCATTTGAGTGAAAACCCATGCCAAAGTTCGCGTAGAGCGTGGTGTAGCGCGCCGCCTCGTAGGTCAGGTTGGCCTTGGGACTGATGCGGCCAAGCGTGGAGGTGCCGCTGGCCGGTGGCTCGGCGCCCGGCGGGAAGGAGTTGTCGGGACTTACATCGAAGTGAAAAAGGTCACCGCGGAGGCCGAGTTGGAGCGTGGTGCGCTGGCCGAAGGCAAGGTTCTGCCGGGCCCACACGGCACCGTTCTGCTGGTTGATGTTGTTGGCGATCCGGGTGTCGAGTCGGGCGCGGGCAACCTGGTCGAACAGGGCCACCTCCGCGTTGTCCATGCGCAGCGTGACGCCGAGCGCCAGGTTGCCGCGGACTGACCCGTACCGCGTGGGGCGCTCGTAAGAGCCCAGCGCGCCGTAGAGCATGCGGTCATCGCGCTGCTCGATGCCGTCGCCGTTGGTTGAGTCGACCAGGAAGAACGTGAAATTCGAGAAGAGGTTGAGGTAGTAGTTCACCCCGAAGACGCGCGCGCTCCATTGCGATCCGCCTGATCCCTCGCCGCCGATCGCCACACTCGCCTCATACCGATGGGTGTTTCCTCCCTCCGTCGCGTCGACCGCCCCGAAGCGGGGAATGCTGCCGTCGTTCACCGCGCGCGAAGGGATCTGCCCCGAGGCCTCCCATGACGCGCCGTACCCGGATCCGGTGAATGTCAGCCGCGTGTTGCGGCCCAGCGGCGCAGTCATGCGGATCATGCCATTCCCCGCCTTGAAGTTCTGCGGCGCGATGAACGGCCCGTTGGTCTGGCTATAGGCACCAGCCGCGTAGCCACCGAACTTCGTGGCGTCGCCACCAAACGGAATCAGCGCGAGAGCACGGCCCGTTTCAAAACTTCCTCCGCGCACTTCCGCCTTCCCAAGCAGGCGGTCCTTGGTGCGAAACTCGATGGCCCCCGCCGTGGCGAGGTCGCCATCCTGCGCAGCGTACGGCCCTTTCCGCACATTCATCTGCTCGACTACCTCCGGAATGAGGTAGTGCAGGTCGGCGTACCCCTGGCCATGCGCGTGGGATACCATGTTGACCGGCGTGCCATCCACGTTGATGGCGACATCGGTGCCATGGTCGGCGTCGAAGCCGCGGAGGAAGATCTGCTCCGCCTTGCCACCGCCGGCGTGCTGCGCAATGAACAATCCCGGCACGAGCGGCAACAGTTGCTGCGCCGAGGCAACCGGTCTCAGCGCAAGGTCAAGTTCGCGGATGGTAGTGGACGAAGCGGCGGAGTATGCCGGCTCGGCGGCGACGACGAGCGGATCGAGCTCGAGGGTCGCTTCGTGGAGATTGAAAGTGACTTCGTTGCGATCGGCCGGAACAAGCATCGTGTCGGGGGCAAAGCCCAGGCGCACAGCCACCAGTTGTACCTCGGTGGCAGGAACCGTGATGGCAAATCGCCCATGATCGTTGGCGATAACGGCGGGGGTCGTCGAGGCAACGCGATGAACCGACGCACCGTGGAGCGGCGCACCGTCGCCGGTGCCGAGCACGGTGCCGCGCACCTCGCGCGTCGACTGTGCCGCCAGTGGAAGCGAAACCAGCGCGCAAAACGCGCCTACGGCCAGCGAAGCTGCCATCCGAACTGAAAACATCAGGGGGCCTCATGATGTTGGTGGAGATAACGTACCGCGCGCCTGCGGTTTTCCGCAAACAACACAGGATCTACGTCGCAGCATCCTGTTTGGATGGTTCGGCCCAGCTGGTACATCCAGTTTCGACTGGTCCGGCGTAGAAGGGCGTTCGCGCACGACTCCGCCCATCCACGGAACAGGACGTCCCATGTCACCAGGCCCGTTGCACCACCGGCGATGGCTCGCCGGCATCGCCCTCCTCGTCGCCAGCGGCGTTGCAGGACTCGCGGTCGCGTCCGATCATCAGGACACCGCCGAAGTGGAACTCAATCCCAAGCAGGACCTCACCGATGTCTACGTCTTTCCCGGCTCGCAGCCCGGGCGAATAGTGCTCGTGATGAATACCCGCGCCTTCCTGACACCGGCCGAGACGCCGGGGGCGAGCTTCGACCCGAACCTTCTCTACCAGTTCAAGATCGACAACAATGGCGACGCAATCGAGGACAAGGTGGTGCAGGTGTCGTTCAGCGGTTCCGGCGCAGCACAGAAGGTCGAGGTCCGGGGACCAGTGGATCCCCCGGTCGTCGGCGCGATGATGAACGAGGTGGCAACCTCGTCTCCCACAGTGACCGGCACGATCAACACCACGCTCGGTAGCACCAGCAGCACGCAGGTCTTCGCCGGCCCGCGTGATGACTCGTTCTTCATTGACCTCGAAGCGGCATTCTGCATCCTGCCCGATCGCAGGCCGTCGGGGGGCGCGCTATCCGCGCCCTGCGCGCTGCCGGCCAACCCGTCACCGCCCTTCTACTTCCGCCCGGCCGGACAGGCCGTCAACTACGTGAACGGCTTCAACGTGCTTGCGATCGTCGTGGAACTTCCCTCGAGCCTCATCGAGAATGGCCAGCCCGGCAAGCTCGGCATCTGGGGCACCATCAGCCGGTGACCATCACCTTGGAGCGAACTCACATCATGCGTTCACGATTCCACCTCGCCCCGCGGCTTGCCATCCTGGCGCTGACGGCGGCGGCAACGCTGTCCGCGTGCAGCGACGACAATGGCACCGCGCCCACCACGACCCGCATGTACAACCAGATCCAGCGGCTGGGCAATCCGCTCATCAGCGAAGTATTGCTGTCGAAGCGGAGTCACCCGGTGCACGGCAGCATCGCACCCAAGGATGACCCGGCCACGATCGGACCGGAAATCGCCAACTTCATCGCCACGGTAGCGGGCCGCGACCCCGCGTACATCAGCGTGCTCGCGGGCGCGTTGCTGCCCGACGTGCTGATCGTGCAGACCGACAAGGACCCCGCCACCGCCGGCTGGCTGACCTGGCTGCCACTCGCACCGTTCTCCAACGGCTGGGGCGGGCGGAAGCTGACCGACGACGTGACCGACCTCGCCCTGCTGGCGGTGTTCGGTGACCCGTTCGGCGCGGACCCGGCGGGAGCCGCAGGCAAGGAAGCGCTCACCACGGACAACGTGGCGAACGATTCGCAGTTCCTCAGCACGTTCCCCTATCTGGGAACGCCGAATTGAGCCGCATTGCGGTTGGCGTGCTCGTGCTCAGCGTGCTGGCGCTCGGTGGCTGGTCCACCGAGCGCCGCGCCGTGGACCGGGCGCGCGCCGAAGCAAACGCCGAGTCGGCGCGGGAGGCGGACGTGCGCAGCGCCGACATTGCCTTCTTCACCCGGCGAACGGAGGGGGACCCGTACGGCGCGGGGGATCGCGCCCGTCTCGCGAACCTGCTGCTGGCGCGTGCCCGCGCCACGGGACGCTTCGAGGACCTGGTGGCTGCCGAGCAGCAGGCACGGGCATCGCTCGGCATGCGCCGGGGCCGGAACCGCGGCGGAGCGCTCGTACTGACCAACGCGCTCATGGGACAGCACCGCTTTCGTGAGGCATTGGAGGAAGCAGGGCGACTGGAGGCGGAGGACTCCACCGATCTCACCATCAAGAGCCTGGTCGGCGAGATCCTGCTGGAACTGGGCCGGTACCCGGAAGCAGGACAGCGCTTCAGGCAGATCGGGACGACAACCAATCTTGCCGCCCAGATGCGGCTCGCGCGCTGGCGAGAGGTGAACGGGGACCTCGACGGCGCTCGTCAGCTGCTGCTGGACGCGCGCGATCGCGCTGCGACGACGTTCGGGTTGTCACGCGAACAGCGCGCATGGTTTGAGTTGCGGGTAGCGGAGTTCGCACTGCGCTATGGCCGCACCGGGGAAGGCGGCACCGCGCTCGAGCGGGGGTTCGCCATTGCCCCGGACGACTATCGCCTGCATGCCGTAGCCGCGAGGGCGTCCGTCTCTCGAGGGAGGTGGGACGACGCCGCCGACCACGCCGGTCGGTCGCTCGACGCACACTTCGACCCCGCGGCACTTGCGCTCCTGGCGCAAGCGGAGCGGGGACGCGGCGACAGCACCGCGGCGAACGAGGCCATCAACGCCATGGTGGCGGCGATCAAGGCGCAGCCAGGCGCCTGGCACAGGGCATGGAGCCTGGCGCTTCTCGACGAAGGCCGTGAAGTCGGCGCGGTGCTGACGCAGGCACGCATTGACCTCGAGGACCGCCAGGATGTCTACGCCTGGGACCTGTATGCCTGGGCGCTGCACCGCACTGGCGACGAGGCCGGTGCGCGATTGGCGATGCCGCACGCACTTGCCACCGGGATCCGCGATCCGCTCGTGCTGGCGCACGCCGCGGCCATCCGGGCCACGCACTGATGCTGTTCGGGCTCCTGATGCTCCTGCTGGGTCCTCCCAGCCGAGCGCATCCGCTTCACTCCAGTTCCGCTTCACTAACGGATCTGGGCGCTGGCGTCGTACGGATCGCTGTTCGAATCTTCAGCGATGACCTGGCTGCGGTGGCACCGGGCGGCGACAGCGCTATCGCCGCCTACGTGCGACATCACGTCTCCATCACTGGCCGAGACCTCCAGGTGATCCCCCTCGAGGTGGTCACCATCGTGCAGGACGGCGATCTCACGCAGGTGACGTTTCGCGGAACGGTGCGGGGCGGACTCGTCGGCGCACACGTGCAACTGGCGATGCTCTGGGAGCGATACCACGACCAGGTGAATCTCCTGCGCGCCATGATCGACGAGCATGCCACCACGATGGTTTTCTCCAATGGTGACCCGCCGAAGGAACTGAAATAGCGTGTTGGACCCCGCACCCGCGTGTGGTAGACTCCACTTCAATGATCGACACGCTGGTGCTCCCTGTCCCGTTTCCCCGCTCGGCATGAGCGGAGGAGCCGGAGGCGTGACCGACGCCGAACTGCTCGCGCGGGCTGCGCTCGGTGATGAGCGCGCCGTGGGCACCGTCTATGACCGCTATGGCCAGATGATGTACGCGGTGGCATATCGCATCGTGCGGCAGCAAGGCGATGCGGAGGAGGTCGTGGCCGAGGCGTTCTCTCAGGCGTGGCGAGACGCGGGCCGGTTCGAGTCGGGCCGAGGCAGCGTGGCCGCGTGGCTCACCGTGATGACGCGGAGCCGCGCACTCGACTTCGTGCGCGCGCGCGCGCGGCGGGAGCGCATTACCGACACGGCGCAACGGAGCGATCCCGAGCGCACGCTGGGCATGAGCGCGCCGATGGCGGGGCCCGATGCCGCGGTCGAGGCCGGGGAGCGGGAGCGCCGCGTGGCTGAGGCGCTGGCGGACCTCTCACCTCCGCAGCGCGCGGCGATCGAGCTCGCCTTTTTCGAGGGATTGTCACACAGTGAGATCGCCGAGCGGCTGAACGAGCCGCTGGGCACGGTGAAGACCCGCGTGCGACTCGGCATGATGAAATTGCGCGAGTCCCTCAAGCCGTACTTCTACGAGAGGTTCGCATGAGCGGCGCCGAGTTCGGCACGCCCCAGGACCTGGCCGCGGCCTACGCGCTTGGCGCGCTCGATGACGCGGAGACGAAGGCGTTCGAGGCATTGCTCGCGAGGGACGCCGGGTTGGCGCGCGAGGTCGCGGAGTATCGCGAGGTCGCCGCCCTGCTGGCGCTTGGCCAGCCGGCGGCCGCGGCACCAACCGACGCACTTCGCGCCCGGGTCGTGGCGGGTGCGCCACGGCGCCAAGCCGGCGTCACGCCGCTCCGGAGGGCTGGCCCGGCCTGGATGCCGTGGGCGCTGGCTGCGTCGCTGCTCGTGGCCGCATGGATGGGAGCGGGTCGCGCGCGGCTTGGCGCCAAGCTCGACCAGCTGGATGCGATGCTGGCCCAGCGGGACACGGCGCTCGCAAGTCGTGACACACTCATCGCGAACCGGGACCGTACGCTGAAGGCCCTCCTCGCACCCGGGATAGAGCTGTACCAGCTCACCGCAACGGGCGACCCGGCGCCTGGCGTGCAGCTGTTCTGGGACCGGAAGCGCAACACCGCGATCATCCATTCCTTCGGTGTGAAGGCCCTGCCGGCGGACCGCGCGTATCAGCTCTGGTTCATCCAGGACGGGAAGCCGGTCCCCTCGATCACCTTCCGGCCGGAAGCAGACGGCCGCGCGCAGGTCGAGGCGATCCAGGTGCCCTCTGGTGCCGCAGTAACCGCTGCCGCCGTGACCGAGGAACCGCTCGGTGGGTCGCCGCAACCGACGTCGGCGATCTACCTGGTCGCCAAGCTGTCCGGTGCGTAGCCGCTCCTTCCTGCTCGCGATTGGGCTGTGGGCACCGCAGGTAGCGGCACAGGTTCCGGCGGAGCTTGCGCGTGAGCGGGCGGACTTCGCCGCCTGGCTGGCGAGCGGGCCGACCTCCCCGTTTGCCGCGGTCGCGCTGCAGCGCATCGGTCCTGGAATCACCCTCGGGCCTCCAGGAAGCGATATCCCCTTGACGGGTGTCGGCGCAGTCGGAGTCGCTGCCTCGGGCGGCCGCATCACCCTTGATTCCGCCGGCACCGCCCGGACCCTTCCTCGCAATCGAACCGTGCCCCTCGGCAACTATCGGCTGATGGCCACCGGCCCGATCGAGCGGGCGACCCTCCTGGTGTTCGGTACTCCTCACGATGCGCGCGCGCCGGCGTATTTCCCGTACGCGCGCGCCGCCATCGACACGGTGACGCTCACGCCACCGGCGCAACGCCAGTCGGCGCTGTTCCTGGGGCCGGACGGGATCGAAGCACTCGCGGATGATGCGGGGATGGTCATCGTCGTGCGCGACGGCAAGACGGTGTCGCTCCGGGTTCGACGGTTTCCCGGGGCCAGTGAAGACGAGAGCGAACTCGAGATCTACTTTCGCGACGGCACGAGCGGGCAGGGTTCATATCCCGCCGGCCGGTTCGTGAGTCTCGATCCCATTGCCGGGGGCCGATACCGGCTCGACTTCAATCGCGCCCGCAATCCATTCTGTGCGTACAGCTCAGTGTACCCGTGTCCGGCGCCGTGGCCCGGGAATACGATCACGGGCAAGATCGAAGCGGGAGAGCGCTATCAGGGGTCGGAGCCGTAATGCTCCTGCCGCTCATCGCCATGGCAGGCGTTCTTGCCCCGTCGCTCGCCGGCCCATGGCGCGCGACACTCGACCTCGTGGGCGGCACGCTCAAGTTCCGGATCGAGGTCACGGCGGAAGGCGCGGGACTCTCGGGGCGGCTCTGCAACGGGCAGCAGTGCGACGCGTTCTCGTCGGTCCGCGTCCTGGGTGACTCGGTCCATTTCGAGCTCGCGGACTACGCCGCAGGCATCACAGCAGTGCTGCGCGGCGATTCGCTGGTAGGCTGCTACCGGAACGTCGGCAATCGCGGGCCGCGCGTCATTCCGTTCCGTGCCTCACGTGGACAATGGAAGGTGTCCGCCGCGCCCGCGTGGCTCGCCGGTCGCTGGTACGCGTGGTTCCGCGGGACCGTGGGGGACACTCCGCGGATCTTCGAGTTCCGCAATGGCCCCGCCGGCCTGGAAGGGACGATCATCGGGAACTCGGGAGACTACAGCCACTTTTCCGGCGAAGCGACGCGCGACAGCTTCGCGCTGTCGCGGTTCGACGGGTCGTTCGTCTACCTGCTCGCGGGTCGACTGGTTGGTGATACGCTGCGCGGCACCTTTCACGCGGGGTTGAAGGCGCAGACTCCATTCGTTGCGGTGCGCGCGCAGGGGCCATCGCCGCTCAAGCTGCCAACCGAGGTGACACGAGCGGATACGACCACGCCGTTCCGCTTCGCCTTTCGCGACGTGAACGGCAACGCTGGTGCAGAGCGACGATCCGCAGTTCCGCGGGCAAGGTGCTCGTGGTCGATGCGTTCGGGACCTGGTGCCCCACCTGTCACGAGGCAGCGCCGGCGCTGGTGGACCTCTACCGCTCCCGTCACGCGCTTGGGCTCGAGATGGTGGGACTGGCCTACGAAGTGTCCGGCGACACCGCGGTCGACGGCGCGCTGGTCCGTCGCTATCGCGACAAGTTCGACATTCCCTTCCCACTCCTGCTGGCGGGAACCAACGACGTCGATGCCGCGGCGGCCACGCTGCCGCAACTGGAGGGCTTCACCGCGTTCCCCACGACCATCTTCATCGGCCGGGACGGCCGTGTGCGCCAGGTGCATGCGGGGTTCTACGGCCCCGCCACCGGCGCCCAGCATGAGGCGCTGGTGGCGGAGTTCACTCGCGAGGTGGACCTGCCTCCTCGCCGAGCCAGTACCGGCGGTCGCCCCGTAGCGGTGGCGCGGACCATCACCTAGCTTGACCAGCCTCACCACTCGCGATCACCCGTCAACATCCGGAGCCTCGATGGGTCTCTTGTCCCGAGAGCGCACGATTGCCGGTCCAGGATTCAACCGATGGCTGGTGCCGCCTGCGGCACTCGCCATTCACCTGTCGATCGGCATGGCGTACGGGTTGAGCGTCTTCTGGAAGCCGCTGACGCAGACCATCGGCATCACGCAGCCGGCGCCGGACGACTGGAAGCTCAGCACGGTCGTCGTCACGTTTTCCATCGCCATCTTCTTCCTGGGATCGTCGGCGGCGGTCTTTGGTCGCTGGCTCGAGCGCGTCGGCCCGCGGCAGGCCGGCGTGGCGGCGGCCTGTTGCTGGGGCGGCGGCTTCCTCATCGCGGCCGCCGGCGCGCGCTCGCACCAGATCTGGCTCATCTGGCTCGGGCTCGGTGTCATCGGCGGGTGCGGCCTGGGCCTGGGCTACATCTCGCCCGTCTCCACGCTCATCAAGTGGTTCCCCGACCGCCGCGGCCTCGCGACCGGCATGGCCATCATGGGGTTCGGTGGCGGCGCGATGATCGGCGCGCCGCTCGGCGACCGGCTCATGCGGCACTTCGCGACGCCGACGTCGGTGGGCGTGTGGCAGACGTTCGTGGTGCTTGGCATGGTGTATTTCCTGGCGATGACTGGCCGGAGCCTTCGGCTACCGGATCCCCGCGCCCGACTGGAAGCCGGCAGGCTGGACGCCGAAGCCCGAGGCGCGGTCGATGGTCACCACGCACAACGTCCATGTGGACGTTGCGTGGAAGACGCCGCAGTTCTGGGCGCTGTGGGGCGTGCTCTGCCTCAACGTCAGCGCCGGTATCGGCGTGCTGTCGCATGGCGTCGCCGCTCATCCAGGAAATGTTTGGCGGACGACTGATCGGCGTACCCGGTGCGCTGGCCCAACTGACGCCCGAGCAGCGGCTCGACGTCGCCAGTGTCGCCGCCGGCTTCACCGGCCTCCTCAGCCTGGCGAATATCGTCGGCCGGCTGGGCTGGGCATCGCTGTCGGACGCGATTGGCCGGAAGCGGACCTACATGATCTTCTTCGCGCTTGGCGCGATCGATGTACGCGCTGGTGCCGACCGCGGGCCGGCTCAACCTGCTGCCCGCCTTCGTGGCGATCTTCGTGGTCATCCTGACGATGTACGGCGGCGGATTCGCGACCATCCCGGCCTACCTGGCGGACATCTTCGGCACCCAGTTCGTGGGTGCGATCCACGGCCGGCTGCTGACCGCCTGGTCGGTGGCGGGGCTGCTGGGCCCGTGGCTGGTGAACACCATCCGCGAGTTCCAGCTGGCGCGGGGGGTGGCGCCGGCTGACGCCTACAACGTGACGATGTACGTCCTCGCCGGCGCTGCTGGTGATCGGGTTCTTCTGCAACCTGGCGGTCCGGCCTGTTAACCCAAAGTATTACTTGCCCGATCAGGGCACGCCGGTTGGCGGCAACGCGCCGCAAAGGGGGCACAATGACTGAGTCGCAGCCTGACGGCTGAGGAGCGTGCAACGGGTAGCACGAGCTGGGTTCGTGGTGGCGCTGGCGTGGGTCGCGGTGGGGGTCCCGATGCTGTGGGGAGTCTGGATGACGCTCAAGAAAGCGGCGCTCCTTTTCCGCTAACTCTTGGTGCCGCCAGAGCTTGTCGCGGCGGCCCGGATGGCCCGGGGGGCTTGACGCCACAGCGCTCTGTGCCATTTTGGAAGGCGGTAAGTCATGGTGGTACAACGAGACAGCGTCGTCTCGCTAGCAGTTACGGCCGGCGCCGACGTCCAATTCCTGACGCGTCGCGCATATGGTGACAGCTTTCCAAGTCATTGTAATTGAATGTTTTGCAGTTATTGGTCTTCGCCACTTTTCGGGCCGTAAGCGGCAACCGGAGCGAGCTGAATGGGCTTTAGCCGACACAGGTACCAGTGTTCCAATCCCGCGTCGTCCGGCCCTGCCGGACGGTATGCGTGGATTGGAATAATTGCTGGCCTGGGCTGAATTCCCGGTCCTTCGACCTCGTCTCCCTCCCGCTTCCGCCTCAACTCGCATCCAATTGCACCACGTCCCCGCTTGCCGGTCGCGAGCGCCCACTGGTCCTCGGGCGTTCCGGCGCGGCGTCCTCTCATCAGGAGGTTGTCGCCGAGGTGTTGACGTCAAGCAACTGAACAGCAGGGTCCTGGGTCCCCGGCGCCGAAGTTGCCATGGCGCGACTGGGTAACGAGGGCAAATGTACGGGCAGTCAAGGAGTAAAATGATTTCCGCACGATCACTCAACAGTGAGGGAAGGAGTCTATGAAGCGTCTCGGATTGGTTCTGGCGGGACTCGCGCTCGTGGGCGCGGTGAATACCGCCGACGCCCAGCTGACCATGCAGATGACGAATGGCTGGAGCGCCACGTTTGCCGGCAACGTCAACGCGTTCTGGATCTACACGACGAACTCGTCGCTGGATACCGATGGCAGTGGCAACTTTTCAACGTCCGGCAAGCTGAACGGTATCGGCACCGGCCTTCTCCCGGCCTTCTTCACGTTCGAAGCGAAGGGCAAGGAAGGCAACACCGACCTCGGCATTCACTTCGGATTCGCTCCGCAGGTGTCCGCCGGTCGCAATGTCGCATCCAGCTTCGGCACAGACGCCGCCGGCGCCCAGATCGATATGCGTCAGGTGTACCTGACCGTCGGTGGCACCTGGGGTCAGATTCTCGCCGGTAAGGAACTTGGCCTCTTCGAGCGCCAGGCGATCCTCACCGACATGACCCTGTTCGGCGCAGGCGTGAACATCGGGCTTCCGTGGCACGGCCCTCGGCCGCATCGGCTACGGCTACCTGTACACGGACTTCCGTGGACAGTTCACGTACTCCTCGCCGGCCGGCAAGACGGCGCAGATCTCGTTCGGCGTGTTCGAGCCGACCACGACCGGCGCCAGCAGCGATACACCGTACTCCTACGGCGACATTCCGCGCTTCGAGACGGAAATCACGTTCAAGCCGAAGATGAAGAACACCAAGAACACCGTTCTCGTCTGGGTTGACGGTATGTACGGCCATGTGCAGGAGTTCTCGGCCGTTCCCGATGGCGTCGACAACCCGGGCATCAGCACCACCGGCCTCGCGCTGGGTGGCAAGTTCGACATCTCCGGCTTCTCGATCATGGCGTCCGGTTTCCTGGCCAGCGGCCTCGGCAGCACGTTCGAGGGCGACGCCTTCATCGGCGGCGGCATCATCGGCGATGGTGTCGATGACTTCGGCAACGCCCGCAGCTCGCAGGGCTTCATCGTTCAGGCGATGTACACCCTCCCGAACGGCAAGGTGAGCCTTGGCGCCAGCTATGGCCAGAACTCGCTGCACCTTACGGATGACGAAAAGGCCGACATCTTCGGCGGCGCTGGGCAGTTCGCGAACCGCAACGCGTGGGTTGGCCAGTTCACGTATCACTGGACCAAGTCGCTCCGGTTCGTGGCTGAGTACACGAACTTCGCCAGCAAGGCCTACACTGGCACGGACACGAACAGCGAGACCGTCGCCAAGGGCAACCAGGGCGCCGTTGGCTTGATGCTGTTCTTCTAGTTCCACGCAGGGTAACAAGCGAAGGGCGACCCGGTTGGGTCGCCCTTTGTGTTTCCTGTCCCTCCACCATTGCGGTCCAACGAGCCCTGAGCGCTACTGTGAGGCGCCCGGCGCCATTGGGCCACACTCCCTCATGAAGATCGCCAGGTCTGCCTTCCCGGTGTCGCTGGGCGCGGCAAGCGTCTGCTGCGGGCCATTCACCAGGAAGTCCATCCGGAACGACGTCATGTTCAGGTCGAGCGGGCGAATGCCATCCTTGCCCTTGCTGCCGCGCTGCACGGTGAAGCGGTCACCGGCAGCGTACTTTCTCGCATCTCCCCTGAGCGGGGCTCCGCGGCGTTCAGCCTCGAGGAAGCCCTGGCCCGGATTCTTCCGCAGCACCCGGTAGCCCAGTTCGGTTGACTGGTCCACGAGGCAATTGATGACCGCGGCGTTGCCATTCGCCGGCGGGATGATCGTTTCCATGGCCGGTTGCGCTGCCGCACCGCAGGCGACGAGGGTGGCAACCGTCACCACGAAGGCAAGGCGGGGGCGCTTCACTTCGCCCCCGCCGGAGCGCTCTTGCCGCATGCGTTCATGACCAGGGGTGCCACGGCGATGGCGGAGTCCTTGGGTGGGTACGAGGTCGTGTTCGGTCCCGCTGCGGTGCGCGTCACGATGGCAAAGAACGGGGTGACGCTGGCATTGACGGTGCCGTTGGTGCCGGGCGACGTGGCGAGCTTGAGCTCGTCGCCCTGGTAGTACTCGTTCACGTCGCCGCTCCGCGCCTGTTCCTGCGTCTGCTCCTTGCGCATGACGGCCGAGCGCATCGCCGGAGCCGGAATCGGCCCTGACCTGCTTGTAGCCATTGGCCTCGGCGGCCTTGATGAGGCACGCCAGGGCATCGCTGGGCGCCTTCATTGGTACCACGCCGGTGGCCTGACCGGCATAGGAAGAACTGCAACCAGCGGCGATAGCGAAAAGTCCGGCCACGAGCGGGATCCGTGCGCGCATTCCAGGGCTCCGTGAGGATGAACGTGGCCCAATTTAACCCTCCATCGCTGCCGTGGTGAACACCCCTTCGGGCCGTTATCTTTGGGCGCTTCGGAAATGCCTGCTGAAAGGGGATTTGGCGTGGGCCTGGCGCTGCCAATCATGGAGTTGAACCGTCGGCCAGCCGAGCCGTCCGGACCGGCGCCCGTGCCCATTGCGACGGCCCGCAAGCCGGCGTGGCTCAAGGTCAAGGCACCGGGCGGTCCGACCTACGGGCAGGTCAAGGCCATGATGCGAGAGCTCGGCCTGCACACCGTCTGCGAAGAGGCGCGCTGCCCCAACATCGGGGAGTGCTGGGAGCACAAGGCCGCCACCTTCATGATCCTGGGCGACGTCTGCACCAGGAACTGCACCTACTGCGCGGTATCCCACGGAACGCCGCTCGCATACGACCCCGTCGAGCCGGTCCGGCTTGCCGAAGCAGTGGCGCGCATGGGACTGGAGCATGTGGTCATCACCTCGGTCGACCGGGATGACCTGCCGAACGGCGGCGCCGAGGCGTTCGCGGCCTGCATCACCGAGATCAAGTCCCGCCTGCCCGACTCGTCCGTGGAAGTGCTGATCCCCGATTTTCGCGGCTCGGAAGCGGCGCTCGCCATCGTGATGGCGGCGAAGCCCGACATCCTCAATCACAACCTCGAGACGGCAGAGCGACTCTATCGCCTGGCGCGACCGGGCGGCCGCTATGACCGCGCGTTGCGCCTGCTGGCGAATGCCCGGCGCATCGCGCCCGACGCGCTCACCAAGTCGGGGATCATCCTCGGCATGGGCGAGGAGTGGGACGAGGTCATCGAGTGCATGCGCGACCTGCGCCGGAGCGACGTGAACATCCTCACCCTGGGCCAGTACCTGCGTCCCACCGACGGACACCTGCCGATCGTGCGCTACTACACGCCGGATGAATTCGCGGAACTGCGCGAGATCGGCATGCGCCTCGGGTTCTCGCACGTGCAGGCGAGTCCGCTGACGCGGTCGTCGTACCATGCGTGGGAGCAGATCGATGCGGCGAGAGGACAGGCGGCAGGAAGTCAGGGCGGCAAGGCGGCAGGAGGAGCGGCGTGAAGACCACGGAGAGAAAGCCGAAGGCCGCAGCGCGACGCGGCGCGATCACCGCGGCCGCAGCGGCTCCGGACGCCGACACCCAGCGCTCCTGGCTCCGCCAGATGCTGCTCATCCGCCGCTTCGAGGAGAAGGCGGGCGAGGCCTACAGCCTGGGCAAGATCGGCGGCTTCTGCCACCTCTACATCGGGCAGGAAGCGGTGGCGGTGGGTTCGCTCGCCGCGATGCGCGCGGACGACTACATCACCGCGTCGTACCGCGAGCATGGTCACGCGCTGGCGCGAGGCATGAGCGCGCGGGCCGCCATGGCGGAGCTGTTCGGCAAGGCCGCCGGGATGCTCTCACGGCAAGGGCGGGTCGATGCACCTGATCGACGCCTCGCTCGGCTTCCTCGGCGGGCACGGCATCGTCGGCGGGCACATTCCGCTCACCACGGGCATGGCCTTCGCCATCAAGTACCGGGAAGAGGACCGCGTCGCGGTGTGCTACTTCGGCGAGGCGGCGGTGAACAACGGGGCGTTCCACGAGGCGCTCAACATGGCGGCGCTGTGGAAGCTGCCCGGCGATCTACATCTGCGAGAACAACCGCTACGGCATGGGCACGGCGCTCGAGCGCGCCAGCGCCGTGTACGACATCTCCGAGCGGGCCGGTTCCTACGACATGGACCGTGAGATCGTGGACGGCCAGGACGTGCTGGTGGTGTACGAGGCGATGGCACGCGCGGTGAAGCGCGCGCGCGAGAACAAGCACCCCACCCTGCTCGAGATCCGCACCTACCGCTTCATGGGCCACTCGATGTCCGACCCGATCCACGGGCACTACCGCACGCGGGAAGAGGTCGAGGAGCACCGCAAGCGCGACCCGATCCTGGTGTGGTCCGAGAAGCTGAAGGCCGACGGACTCATCGACGAGAAAGGCATCAAGGCACTGGACGCCGATGTCATCTCCGAGGTGGAGGATGCCTACCGGTTCGCCGACGCCGCTCCGGACCCGGAGCCCGGCGAACTCTGGACCGATGTGTATGCCGGGAGGGCCGTCGATCAGTGGCGGTCATCACCTATCGCGATGCGCTCAACCAGGCGATTCGTGAAGAGATGCGGCTCGACCCGTCGGTGTTCCTGATGGGCGAGGAAGTGGGCGTCTACCAGGGCGCCTACAAGGTGAGCCGCGGCCTCCTGGACGAGTTCGGCCCGATGCGCGTCGTGGACACGCCGATCACCGAGCTGGGCTTCGCCGGCGTCGGCGTCGGCGCCGCCATGGTCGGCCTCAGGCCCATCGTCGAGTTCATGACGTGGAACTTCGCGCTCCTCGCCATCGACCAGGTCGTGAACACCGCCGCCAAGATGCGCTACATGTCGGGCGGCCAGATCAGCGTGCCCGCGGTGTTCCGCGGGCCGGGCGGCTCGGCGCTGCAGCTCGCCGCGCAGCACTCGCAGGCCTTCGAATCGTGGTACGCGCACATCCCGGGGCTCAAGGTGGTGATGCCGGCAACGCCGGCCGACGCGAAGGGGCTGCTCAAGAGCGCCATCCGCGACGAGGACCCGGTGGTGTTCATCGAGGGCGAGATGCTCTACAACACCAAGGGCGAAGTGCCCGAGGGCGAGTACCTCACGCCGATCGGCAAGGCCGACGTGAAGCGCGAGGGCACCGACGTGACACTCATCTGCCACTCGAAGACGGTGAGCGTGGCGCTCAAGGCGGCGGAGCAGCTGGCGGCCGAGGGCATCGATGCCGAAGTGGTGGACCTTCGCACCATCCGCCCGCTCGACCACGAGACGATCCTCGCGTCGGTTGAGCAAGACGCATCGCGCCGTGGTCGTGGAGGAAGGATGGTCGTTCGCCGGCGTCGGGGCGCAGGTCGTCGACGTGATCCAGCGGGAGATCTTCGACGAGCTCGACTCGCCCGTCCTGCGCGTAACCGGCGCGGATGTACCGATGCCGTACAACAAGCATCTCGAGAAGGCCTCGAAGGCCGACCCACCAAAGGTCATCGCCGCCGTGAAGCGCGTGATGTATCTCGAGTCGTGAGTGGTCAGTCGTCAGTCGTGAGCGAGGCAGAATGGCAACGACCGTAGTGATGGAGGCGCTCTCTCCCACCATGGAGGAGGGTCGTCTCGTCGAGTGGAAGAAGCAGCCGGGTGACGCCGTCGCCGTCGGCGATATCCTCGCCGAGGTCGAGACGGACAAGGCGGTGATGGAGCTGCTCGCGCGTGCCGCGGGCACGCTGCTGCAGCATGCGGTCGCGGCGGGCACGACGGTGCCGGTAGGTCAGGCGCTGGCGTACATCGGAGCGGCGGGCGAGGTGGTGGAGGCGGGTGCGGCGGCGGCAGGAGCGGCAGGGCGGCAGGAAACGGCAGGCGGCAAGCGCGGCGAATGGTCGAGAGAAGGCTCCCGCGGTTCCGGCGGCAACCGCCGTTGCGGCGCCGCCTGCCCCGGCTGCGGGAGGACGGCTCAAGGCGTCACCGCTCGCGCGACGCATTGCCGCCGATCGCGGACTCGACCTGCAGGCGGTCACCGGCACCGGGCCCGAAGGTCGCATCGTGCTGCGGGACGTGGAGACCGCGGGCGAGCCGCGAGGCGAGCAGGCGGACAGGGAGCAGGCGCCAGCCGCTGCCCCGTCGGCATCCGCAGCACCCTCACGTCCTCACGTCCTCACGCCTGCCGCAGGAGCGAGCTTCCAGGATGTTCCGCTGACCCAGATCCGGAAGACGATCTCCAAGCGCCTGGCACAGTCGATCGGCCCGATCCCGACCTTCTACCTCACTGCCGAAGCCGACATGACGCGCGCCGCCGAGGCACGCGAGGGGCTCAATGCGCTGGGCGAGGGCAAGGTGTCGTTCAACGACATCGTCATCAAGGCGACGGCGCTGGCGCTGAAGCAGCATCCGGCGTGCAACGCCTGGTGGCAGGAGGACAGGATCCGCTACTGGGCCGACGTGCACGTCGCCATGGCGGTGGCGGTGGAGGACGGCTTGATCACGCCGATCATCCGTCACGCCGACCAGAAGACGCTGCGGGAAATCGGCGCCGAGGCGAAGGACCTGGCGCTGCGTGCGCGCGAGCGAAAGCTGAAGCCGGAGGAGTACACCGGCGGCACCTTCTCGGTGTCGAACCTCGGCATGTTCGACATCGATGAATTCACCGCGATCATCAACCCGCCTGAGGCAGGCATCCTGGCGGTCGGCCGCATCGCCGACCAGGCGGTGGCGCACGAGGGACAGCTGGCGATCCGGAAGCGGCTGCGGCTCACGATGTCCTGCGATCACCGGATCATCGACGGGGCCACTGGCGCGCAGTTCCTGCGGACGCTGGTGCGGATGCTGGAGAACCCGCTGGGGATGGTGTGGTAGGGGAGTCGACAGTCGTGAGTCGGCAGTCGACAGTGAGTCGGCAGCTGGTTCTTGCGCCTGCCGACTCACTCACGACTGACGACTGACGACTCACGACTGAGGATACTGTGGCTCAATTCGACGTGATCATCCTTGGCGGCGGCCCCGCCGGCTATACGTGCGCCATTCGCGCCGCGCAGCTGGGACTCTCCACCGCCGTGGTTGAGCAGGAGAAGCTCGGCGGCGTCTGCGTCAACATCGGTTGCATCCCCACCAAGGCCCTGCTGCACAGCGCCTGGCTGGCCAGCATCCTGGCGCACGGCACGAAGGACCTCGGCATCGAGACCGGGCCGATCAAGACCGACTACGGCGTCGCCATGAAGCGCTCACGCAAGGTGTCGGAACAGAACTCGAAGGGCGTCGAGTTCCTGATGAAGAAGCACAAGGTCGACCGTCATCAAGGGTCACGGCGTGCTGCAGCCGGGCCGCAAGGTGAAGGTCGGCGCCGAGGTCCACAGCGCCACCAAGGCGATCGTGATCGCGACCGGGTCCCGCGTGAAGGGCATTCCGCAGATCGGGCTCGAGATCAACAAGACGACGGTGATCAGCTCCGACGAGGCGCTGTTCCTGGAGCAGGCCCCGAAGACGCTGGCCGTGATCGGTGCCGGCGCCGTGGGCAGCGAGTTCGCCGACATCTTCTCCGCCTTCGGCTCGAAGGTGACGCTCATCGAGGCGCTGCCCCGGATCCTCCCGATCGAGGACATCGAGAGCTCCGACGTGCTCACCAAGAGCTTCCGGAAGCGCGGCATCGCCGTCCACGCCGGAGCCAAGGTGATGAAGGCCGACGTGCGGAAGGATGGCGTCACGCTCACCGTCGAAGTGGGCGGCAAGGCGGAGACGATCGAGGTGGAGAAGGTGCTCATGGCGGCAGGTCGCGCGGTGAACACGGAAGACCTGGGCCTGAAGGAGTGCGGCATCCAGCTCACCGATCGCGGCTTCATCAAGGTCGACCTGCGCACGCTGCAGACGACGGCCCCGGGCTACTACTGCATCGGCGACGTGGCCGGTCCGCCGATGCTCGCGCACAAGGGCAGCCGCGAGGGCGTCAACGTCGCGGAGACGATCGCGGGACAGCATCCGCACCCGATCAAGTACGACAACGTGCCGAGCGTCACCTACTGCCATCCCGAGGTGGCCAGCATCGGGCTCACCGAGGAACAGTGCAAGGAGAAGAAGCTCGACTACCAGGTCGGACGCTTCCCCATGAGCGCCAACGGACGGGCGCGGGCGTCGAACGAGACGGAGGGATTCGTCAAGATCATCCGCGACAAGAAGTACGGCGAGATCCTCGGCGCGCACATCGTGGCGAGCCATGCGTCGGAGATGATCCACGAGCTGGTGGTGGCGCGCGAGAACGAGTACACCGTCGAGGAAGTAGATCTTGCCATCCATGCGCATCCGACGCTCTCGGAGGCGATCGCCGAGGCCGCCCTCGATTCGATGGGACGGGTGCTGAATACGTGACGCTGACGAACGTCGGCGGTGAACCCGTCGACCCAGCCCGGGACCGCCCGGGGCTCGTGATCCGGACCCTCATTGGCGCCACGCTCGCGGGAACATCGAGCGTGGCGCTGGTGCTCTGGGGGGTGCGCATGCTGATCGGACACCAGGGTCCGCGGCCGCGTCGCCGGGCGCCGGGCCGGCCTTTCCGCTGCTGGTGGGCGGCGTGCTGTCATCGTCGTTGCTGGCCGCCGGCCTCGCGTGGTGGCGGCTGGCGCCGCTCACCGCCGTGTGGCGCCGGGGAGTGTTCTCGATGATCAGCGCGCTGGGCACGATGGTGGGCGCGCTCGCGGCAACGCCGATTCACTATCACTTCGGCGACAAGGGCCTGCTCGTCATGGCGGGTGGCACGGCACTCGTGGCCGTCGGCGCGCTCTGGGCGGCGGGGCCGCGGTCGGCGGCACTGATGCTTCCGCTCCGGGTCATCGACCTCGGCCGCCGGGGCTACGCCGAGACGCTGGAGCTGCAGCGCCGGCTTTGCGCGGAGCGCGGGTCGCCCGATCATGGCCTCGAGGACATTCTCCTGCTGGTGGAGCACGAACCGGTGGTCACCCTCGGTCGCACCACGCAGGCCGTCGAGCCTGCCGCTCCCGCCCGAGGCGATCGCGCGACAGGGCGTGGGCGTGCATGAAGTGGAGCGGGGTGGCGACGTGACCTGGCACGGGCCGGGACAGCTGGTGGGATACCCGATCGTGGACCTGCGGCGCATGCGGGAAGACCTGCACTGGTACCTGCGCTCGCTCGAGGATGCGCTCATCGACGCCCTCGAGTCCCTCGGCATTCCGGCCGACCGGAACCCCGGCTACACCGGCGTGTGGACCGCCGGGCGCAAGATCGCGAGCATGGGAGTGCACGTGAAGCGATGGGTGACGCTGCACGGCTTCGCCCTGAACGTGGTGAACGACCTCGATGGATTCGACCTGATCGTGCCGTGTGGCATCCAGCAGGTGGTGATGACGAGCGTGGCCGCCGAACTCGGTGCCACGGAGGCGCCCGACCAGCTGTTCGCCCGCACCCGCGATGCAGTGGTGGCGTCGCTGGGCCGGGCGCTCGATCGCGAGCCACTGGGGAACCAAACCGTCGCCGACAGGCGTTTCACTGACATGACCACGCCCCGCATCGACGCGCGCACTCCTGCCGCCACCCGGCTGCCGCCGGGCCAGATCGTGACGCAGAAGTGGCCGGTGCTGCACTACAGCCACGTGCCGATGATCGACAAGGCGGCATGGCGGTTCGAGGTGAACGGCGCCGTGGAGAATCCCGTACGTGCTCACCTGGGCCGAGTTCGTGCAGCTGGGCCAGCAGGAGACGCTGTGCGACATGCACTGCGTGACGCGCTGGAGCCGCTACGACAACCTCTTCGCCGGAGTTCCGGTGAAGTCGCTCCTCAAGATTGCGCAGCCGAGGCCCGAGGCGAGCCATGTGCTGGTGCATGCAGACCCCGGGTACACCACGAACCTGCCGCTGGACGATCTCGACCGCGAGGCGAACCTGCTGGCGACGCGGCATGACGGCGAGGACCTGACGCCGGAACACGGCGGTCCGGTGCGACTGCTGGTGCCGCACCTGTATCTCTGGAAGAGCGCCAAGTGGGTCACCGGTTTCGAGTTGCTCGACGGCGACGAGCCCGGCTTCTGGGAGGACAACGGCTACCACATGCACGGCGATCCGTGGCGGGAAGAGCGCTTCGGGCGCCCGGATCATGCGCGGATGCGCCGGGGTCCGAGGCGCTAGGCGTCACATGGGTCGGGCCGCTACGTCAAGAGGGGGCGCCAGATTCGGCGCCCCCGTTTGCCTTCCGGCCTCACCTGCTATTTTTCCCCGCCTGATGATGACCTCGTCCGATCGTCCGTCGCCGGAGCAACTGGCGGAGCAACAGGTCGCCGCCATCCTGCGGGCGGCGCAGAGCTGGTCCCGTGAGGCCCCCAAGGCCCTGGAACCCGCCATCCGTGCGGTGTGCGTCCGGCTGGCTGAAATGGTGGCCGACCAGCGTCACTACCTGGCACCACTGCCCGAGCCGCAGGAGTCGGAGCGGAAGGCGGTGCTCAACCTGGTGGCCAGCCGGCTGCGCTCCGCGCCGGTCACGACCGGCATCGAGGCCAACCTCAAGGGCCTCGAGGAGCTCGAGTTGCGGGCCACCGGCTCGTGGGCCATCGTCGCCAATGCACAGGCCGACTGGGTGACGACCGCGATTCAGTACCTGGAAGGTTGCGCCCGGGCGCTGCCGGCAGGCGAGCGACCCGATCCCTACTGGGCCGATGATGTGGTGGCGGGGATCATCGCGTCGGTGCGCGCCCTGATTGGCGTGGACGAGCTGCACGCGCGCACCGAGTCACAGTTCCAGGGCCAGCCCCGGAAGGAACCCCTGGCGGACGCCTAGCTCGCGGCGTCCGCCTCCTGCAGCTCCTCGCTCTCCTCCGCCACTGCCCCACCCTTCTCCGCAAACAGCTCCAGGAACCGCCCGAAGATCTGGATGCCGCTCCAGAGCTGATCCAGGTCCAGTTTCTCGTTGGGTGAGTGCAGGCCGTCGTCGGGCAGGCCGATGCCGGTGAGGATGACGGGCGCGCCGGCCAGTCCGAGCTCGGGCACGATCGGAATCGAGCCCCCTGCCCTGACATGCACCGCGCGCCGCCCCGTCACTTCCTCGAAGGCTTCGTCGAGCACGGCGAACGCCGGGTGGCTGGTATCGACCTCGACCGGGTCGCCGCCATGGAGCATGGTGACTTCCACATCCGCCCACTTGGGCGCGAGCTTCGCGACCGCCTTCTGCAGCCACTTGGCCACCTTGTCGCGCTCGAGACCGGGCACGAGACGGAGGCTCACCTTCGCCACCGCGTGCGCGGGAATCACCGTCTTGGCACCGTCACCCACGAAGCCACCGCGGATGCCGTGGATCTCGAGGGTCGGGAGGGCCCAGGTCCGTTCCGCCACCGAGTAGTCCTGGAGCCCGGTCAGCGCCTTGCCGGTGACTTCGTGCTCGAGATACTCGTCCTTGTCGAATGGCAGCTTCTTCCAGCCCTTGAGCTCGGCCTTCCCGGGTGCCTTCACCGCCTTGTACAGCTTGGGAATCTGGATCTCGCCATCGGCGTCCTTGAGGCCCGACAGGATCCGCACCAGCGTCTCGAGCGCATTCGGTGCGACACCACCGTAGGTGCCCGAGTGCAGGTCGCGCTGCAGCGTGCGGACCGAAATCTCGGCGTAGCAGAGTCCGCGGAGCGCCGTGTAGACGGCGGGCCAGCCGGCCGCGTAGTACGACATGTCGCACACCAGCACCGCGTCGGCCTGGGTGAGCTCGGGACGCGCGTGCAGGAGGTCGGAGATGACGCTGCCACCGCACTCCTCCTCGCCCTCGAAGATGAAGTGCACGTTCAGCGGCGGGTTGCCGTTCTGCGTCGCGCACCGCTTCGTAGGCCTTGAGCAGGCAGAAGACCTGTCCCTTGTCGTCGCAGGCGCCGCGCGCGTAGAGCTTGCCGTCGCGCACCGTGGGCTCGAACGCCGGCGTCACCCACTCGTCGAGCGGCTCCGGCGGCTGCACGTCGTAGTGCCCGTAGATCAGGAGCGTCGGGCGCCCTTCCACATGCGGACTCTCGGCCCATACCACCGGATGGCCGGCTCCCTCGAGCAGCTCCACCTTGCTGCACCCGAGGGCATGCAGCTGCGTACAGAGCCACTCGGCGGCCCGCCGACAGTCGCCGGCCCGATCGGGATAGGTGCTGACGCTCGGGATGCGCAGGAAATCGGTGAGCTCGCGGAGCATGCGATCCTGCTCACGCGCGACGAACGAGGAATCCATGGAGACGACCGGGCAGAGGTTGGTGAACCAGGGAGGTGGAATATAGGGGCGCAATATCCGCCGTGCTAAGTTCCCTCCATGCCATCCATTTCAGCCGCAGATCGCGCTGCACTTCTCGACATCCTGACCGCCAGCGCCGCCCGGTTTCGCGCCGCGACGCAGGGCCTCACGGACGCCCAGTGGAATCATCGCCCGGCACCGGACAAGTGGAGCTCGGCCGACGTGGCGGAGCACCTCGCCCTGAGCGAGGAAGTGATGCCGCGGCTGGCCCGGAAGGCGCTTGAGCGAGCCCGGCAGCGAGCGCGACGAGGCGCAGGTGCGTGAGCAGGACGCCGAGATCATCGACAGCATGAAGGACGACGCGTGGAAGGGCAATGCCGCGGAGCCGATCAAGCCGAGGCACACCTTTCCCGACGGGCGGGCTGCCGCGGCCACCTTCCTGGAGCGGCGCGCGCGCACCATGGACTACGTGCGCGACACCGAGGACCCGCTGCGGCTGCACACCTTTCCGCATCCGGCATATGGACCGCTGGACGGTTACCAGTGGCTGCTGATGCTGGCGCATCATTCGGATCGGCATGTCCGACAGATCGAGCGTGCAGCGCAAGGCTTCAGGGCGTGAGGGCGTGAGGACGTGAAGGCTACTGGCGTCGAGCGCTTTCTCCAGGCGTTCGTAGGCTTCCTTTCCTTCCGCACCCGCCTGCAGTTCGCGCATGGCCTTCACGCTCTCGGCGATGTTGGCACCGTGCTTCTGGTACCAGTCCTCGAACAGCTGCAGCTTCGTGCGATAGATGAGCGCGCCAACGAGGCGCGCATTGTTCACCGGTCGCGCGGGCAGCTTCGCCGATCTGGAAGGTGCGCAACTGGGCCGTCACCGGGCCCTCGAGCTGTTCGCGCGACCAGGCGCCGATCGCCACCCGCCCGGAGTCGAGCGTCGCCGAGTCCGGCTTGCTGGCGTAGAAGGTGTCGAGGCGCGCCAGCAGCTCGGTGTAGAAATTCCCCAGCACGATCTCATCGAGCCACCGGTTGGCCGCCGACGCCGCCTTGGCGCTGTCACCGCGCTCCCGGAAGAACTGCTCGGCCGCGCGATACCCGACGAGCTGGGCGAAGCTCTCGTTGAACGGAGTGGCGCTCTTCACGTACAGCGAGTTGTGGGCAATCTCGTGGAAGACGAGCGCGGCCAGCTCCACGGAATCGCGCGTCAGGGCCGTCGAGAGCAGCGGGTCCTCGAACCAGCCGAGTGTAGAAAAGGCGCCGGCTGGGCGCAGGTAGGTGTCGAACCCCTTGCGCCTCGAACTGCTGCGGCGGTCGCCCGCGCCTGGTTCAGGTCGAAGAAACCCTTGTAGGGCACCTTGCCGACGATGGGATACTTCCAGGTGTGCGGGCAGATGCAGGTTCGCGGGGAGACGCTGAGCACGAGCAGGAGTGTGTCACGCCCGACGTCGGCGAAGCTGGTGTAGGTATCGCCCGCCTCGAGACCCAGTTTGGCGGCGTACGCCCGGACATCCAGGACGAGCTGGAACTGGTCGCGGCGCGCGGCCGGGATCGTGGTGTCCCGGGCCAATTGCTCGATCGGCCGACGCGACTGGAGGATGCGCGTTTCCTCGTAGCCGGCCCGCCAGAGGTACCGCACCTCGCCGCTGGAGAGGTAGGCGGTGGAGAACCCGCCGACCAGGAGCGCCACCAGCGCGGCAAAGATCATCAGCGGTCTCCTCCAGCGAGGCTTTGCGAGGTCGGGCTCCATGCGCGTAAGCTATTGGTACGCAATTACTTTGACAACTGAGACGTCGCCCGGTAGCTTTGTGCCAATGAATGCTGAATCTGGGCTCGAGGCGGTCCGTTTCAACGCGGATGGCCTCGTGCCGGTCGTGGCGCAGGACGTCCTGTCCGGGGACCTGCTGATGGTGGCGTACGCCAATCGCGAAGCCCTCCAGCTGACCGTATCCACAGGCAAAGCCCACTACTTCAGCCGGAGCCGAAAGGCGCTCTGGCGGAAGGGTGAGTCGTCCGGCCACACCCAGGATGTGGCCGAGGTTCGGCTCGACTGCGACGGCGACTCGGTGCTGTACCGCGTGCGCCAGACCGGCCCGGCCTGTCACACCGGATCGCGCACCTGCTTCATCTCCCGGCTCGAGGCGGGCGGTGCCACAGAAGGCCCGGATCACGGCGCGCACCTCTTGCAGCGCCTCGCCGCGACGGTGGCGCAACGGGCTGCGGACCGGCCGGCCGGGTCCTATACCTCACAGCTCCTCGACGCCGGGATCACCAAGGTGTCCCAGAAGGTGGGCGAGGAGGCAATCGAGGTGGTGGTCGCCGCCAACAGTGAAGACGCGGCGCGGCTCGCGTCGGAGACGGCCGACCTGCTCTATCATCTCCTCGTGCTGCTGCAGGCCCGCGGCGTGCCGCTCGACGCGGTGTGGCGCGAGCTCGACCAGCGCACGCGCTGACCATGTCGTTCATTCATCTCCACACGCACAGCGAATACTCGCTGCTCGACGGCGCCAATCGCATCACCGACCTCGTCGGTCATGTGAAGAAGCTCGGCATGGACAGCCTGGCGGTGACCGACCACGGCAACATGCATGCGGCGTGGGCGTTCTATGAGGAAGCGAAGAAGCAGAAGGTCCGCCCCATCCTCGGCTTCGAGGCGTATCTCGCCTTCGGCCCTCGCACCGCGCGCGAGAAGCCGGCGGGCGCGCCGGGGATCTACAGTCACCTGGTCCTCCTGGCGAAGAACCGCGCCGGCTACCGCAACCTCATTCGGCTCAGCTCCATCGGGTACACCGAGGGGTTCTACCGCCGTCCCCGCATCGACAAGGAAGTACTGGAGCAGATGAGCGAGGGCGTGGTCTGCCTCGCCGCCTGCCTGTCGGGCGAGGTCGCCCTGTCACTGCGGCAGGGACGGTACGAGGAGGCGAAGAAGAACGCCGAGTGGTTCAGCCGCGTGTTTGGACCGGGCAACTTCTGGCTCGAGATCCAGAAGCATGGCATCGCCGAGGAAGTGACCGTGGCGGAAGGCATGCTCCAGCTGGGCAAGGAGCTGGGCATTGGCGTGGTGGCGACCAACGATGCGCACTACCTCCGTCGCGAGGACGCCGAGGCGCACGACGTGCTGCTCGCCATCGGGACCGGCGCGGACCTGGACGACCCGAAGCGGTTCCGCTTCGAGGGGAACGAGAGCTACGTCAAGTCGGAAGCGGAGATGCGCCAGCTCTTCCCCGACAACCCGGAGACGCTGGCCAATACCCAGGTGGTGGCCGACACCTGCGAGTTCGACTTCGAGAAGCGCTACTTCCTGCCCGGCTTTCCCCGCCCCAGGGAGTTTGCGAGTGATGCCGCGCTGCTCAAGCACCTGGCTACCGAGGGCGCGATCGCGCGTTACGGCAGCCCGCTGCCTGAGCAGGTGCAGCAGCGGCTCGATTTCGAGCTGGGTGTCATCGCCACCGCCGGGTACGACGGCTATTTCCTGATCGTGCACGACTTCATCCGGGCGGCGCGGGAGCGCGGCATCCCGGTGGGGCCGGGCCGCGGCTCGGCGGCGGGATCCATCGTCGCATACTCGCTGCAGATCACGAACGTGTGCCCGCTCAAGTTCGACCTGCTCTTCGAGCGCTTCCTCAACCCCGAGCGCGTGTCGATGCCCGACATCGACGTGGACTTCTGCTTCGAGCGCCGGGGCGAGGTGATCGAGTACGTGCGCCAGCGCTATGGCCGTGAGAGCGTGGGCCAGATCGTCACCTTCGGGACGATGAAGGCGCGAGCCGCGATCAAGGACGTGGCGCGCGTGCTGCGCATCCCGCCGGTCGAGGCCGACAAGCTCACCAAGCTCATCCCCTCCGGGCCCGCCTACAGCCTGACCATCCCGGAAGCGGTGCAGAAGGTCGATGAACTGCGCGACCTGGTGAAGGGGAACGCGCAGCTCGAGCGACTGATGCAGCTGAGCTCCCGGATCGAGGGGATCTCGCGCCACCTGTCGGTGCACGCTGCCGGCGTCGTGATCGCCCCGGGCCCGCTGCAGGAGTACGTGCCGATCTGCACGGCGCCCACCAAGGGGGCCGGCGCGGCCACCGACGGCGAGGACTCGCTCATCACGCAGTACGAGATGGGCGCGCTGGAGAAGGTCGGCATGCTCAAGATGGACATGCTCGGCCTCAAGACACTCACGGTAATCCATGATGCGGTGAACGCGATCCGCGACCGGCATGGCGTGGCGATCGACATGGATACGCTGCCGTTCGACGACCCGGCGGTCTACGCCACGCTGCGCGCAGGCCGCACCGCCGGCGTCTTCCAGTTCGAGTCTGCGCTCGCCACCGAGACACTCCGCGCCATGAAGTGCGACCGCTTCGACGACCTGGTCGCATCGAACGCGCTGCTCCGCCCGGGTCCGCTCGATGCCGGCATGCACACGGTATTCATCAAGCGGAAGCTCGGCCAGGAAAGCGTCAGGTATCCGCACCCGTCACTGAAGGAGCTGCTGGAGCCGACCTACGGCGTCATCACCTACCAGGAACAGGTGATGCGCATTGCGAACATCCTCGCCGGGTTCACGCTCGCCGAAGCCGACGTGCTCCGGAAGGCGGTGGGCAAGAAGGACGCGGAGCTGATCAAGAAGGAGCTCGGCCGCTTCGTCGAGCGCACGGTGGCCCTGGGGCACCCGAAGAAGCTGGCCGACGAGCTGGCGGCCCAGATCGAGACCTTCGGCCGGTACGGCTTCAACAAGTCGCACTCGGTGGCGTACTCGGTGCTGTCGTACCAGACGGCGTGGCTCAAGACGCACTACCCGTCGGAGTTCATGGCGGCGCTGCTGTCGTCCGAAATCGGCAACACCGACAAGGTGGTGCAGTACATCAACGAGGCGCGCGAACTCGGCTGCGAGATCCTGCCGCCCGACGTGAACGAGTCGGGCTTCAAGTTCACGGTGGTGGCCGACAAGCGGATCCGCTTCGGGCTGGGCGCGGTGCGCAACGTGGGCGAGGGCGCCATCGAGTCGATCATCGCCGGGAGGCAAGGAAGGCCGGTACGAGACGCTCTCCGACCTGGTGGAGCGCATCGACCTGCGGCTCTGCAACAAGCGGGTGGTGGAGTCGCTCATCGCGGCCGGTGCCTGCGACTCGCTGGGCGGGCACCGCAAGCAACTGCTCGAGGCCCTGGAGATCCACGCTGCAGGAGGCCCAGCTCAAGCAGGCCGACCGCGACGCAGGGCAGGAGTCGCTGTTCGGCGACGTGCCGGCCGAGGAGCATCGTCCCATCGAACTGCCGGACGTGCCACCCTGGACCGAGAGCGAGCGGCTGGCGCGCGAGAAGGAAGTGATCGGGTTCTTCATTTCCGGCCACCCCCTGGAGCGCTACCGCGAGGAGGTGGCGCTGTTCGGCGCGCGCACCACCGCCACGCTGCATCAGTGGAGCGAGCACCCGGTGACGATCGGTGCCGTGGTCACGGCACTCAAGCGGCAGATCTCGAAGAAGACGGGCAAGGAGTACGCTCGCCTGGTCCTGGAAGACTTCCATGGCACGGCCGAGGCGATCGTCTTCCCCGACGCCTGGGCGAAGCTCAACCAGTCGATCCTGCCCGGATGCCGCGCTCCTCCTCACCGGTGGGTACAGCGACCGCGACCGGGGGAGGACCGCGCCCCGTTCATCGTCGAGTCGGTGAAGCCGCTGTCCGAGATCAAGGCGACGGGGGCCCTGGCGCTGAGCCTGCGCTGGCGCCTGCCGAGCGCCCCAGCGGCCGAGGCGGTCCGGGCCGTGGCCCGGCTCTGCACCAGCCACCCCGGCCCGACGCCGGTCTATATTGAATGGAACGACGGCAACGGGGAGTCGGTGCGACTGCGGTCGCGCAGCCTCCGGGTGGCGCTCGAGGAAGATCTCGTGCGCGGCCTCCGTGAGCTGCTCGGTTCCGATGCCATCCACTACGCCAGGCACAACTGACCATGCCCCCGTCAGCGTATACGCTGGACTTCGAGAAGCCCCTCCAGGAGCTCGAGCGCCAGATCGAGGAGCTCGAGCGGCTGGGTGAGGATCGCCAGATCGACGTCAGCACCGAGCTCCGGCTGCTGCAGGACAAGCTGCATGCGGTGCGGGAAGACATCTATCGCGGCCTGACGCCGATCCAGCGCGTCATGGTGGCGCGCCATCCGCGACGCCCGTACACCCTCGACTACCTCAGCACGATCTTCACCGACGTCATCGAGCTCCACGGCGACCGGCTCTACATGGACGATCCGTCCATCGTGGGCGGCTGGGCGCGACTCGGCGGCACGTCGGTCATGGTGATCGGCCACCAGAAGGGCCGCGACACCAAGGAGAACATCAAGCGCAACTTCGGCATGCCCCACCCCGAGGGTTACCGGAAGGCGCTGCGGCTCATGAAGCTGGCGGCGCGCTTCAATGCGCCGGTCATCACGCTGATCGACACGCCTGGTGCCTATCCGGGGCTCGAGGCGGAGGAGCGCGGGCAGTCCGAAGCGCTTGCCCGCAACATCCTGGAGATGTCGGTGCTCCCGACGCCGATCATCAGCGCCGTCATCGGTGAGGGTGGCTCGGGCGGCGCACTCGCCCTCGGTGTCGCCGATCGCATCCTGATGCTGGAGAACTCGGTGTACTCGGTGATCACACCGGAAGGGTGCGCCGCGATCCTGTGGAAGGACGCGAGCCAGCGAGAGCGCGCCGCGGAGGCGCTCAAGCTCACAGCCGAGGACCTGCTCACGCTCAAGGTGATCGACGAGGTCGTGCCGGAACCGGTGGGCGGCGCGCATGTGGACCCCGACGCCGCCGGTGAGGCGCTTCGCGCCGCGCTGCTGCGTCACCTCACTGAGCTGCGGAAGGTGAAGCCCGACCGGCTGGTGCGTCGCCGTGGCGAGAAGTACGCGGCGATGGGCGAGTTCGTCGAATCCTGATGCCACAGACTGTCGAAGTACGCTTCAAGGGCACCCGCCGCGCCTTCTTCCAATGGCCCCACGAGGAAACCGAACCACTCCGCCTGAAGGAGTCGGTCATCGTGGCGGCGGACCGGGGCGAGGATTTCGGGCGCATTTCCGCCGTGGGCGACGTCGCCGCAAAGAAGTGCGGCGGTTCGTGCTCCGTGCCGGCCGCGGCAAGCGGGGCGACGGACCACGCAGCGGAGGCATGCGGGCCAGCGCTTCCGGCGACCGCCACAGGCACCGATGGTACCACGAGCGAGTTCCCCACCGTGCTGCGGCGCGCGTCACAGGACGAGATCCGCCGGGCCAATGAACTGCGCAAGGCCGAGGAAGAGGATCGCCAGCGCATCGTGGCCAAGGTGCGTGAGCACAAGCTGGAGATGAAGGTCAGCGACGTCGAGTGGCAGTGGGATCGCCACCAGATGACGGTGTTCTTCTCCGCGGAGCAGCGGGTGGACTTTCGCGCCCTCGTACGGGAACTCGCCAGCGCCTTCCGCACCCGTATCGACCTGCGGCAGATCGGCGTGCGGGATGAGGCGGCACGTATCGGTGGGGTGGGTCGGTGCGGCCGCGAATACTGCTGCTCCACCTGGCTCCCGGAGCTCTCCCCGGTCAATCTCTCGCTGGCCAAGAACCAGAGCCTGTCGCTCAACCCGTCGCAGATCTCCGGCGGATGCGGTCGGCTGCTCTGCTGCCTCAAGTACGAGCACGAGTTCTACGTCACCTCGCGGAAGCGCTTTCCCCGCGAGGGCAAGACGGTCGAAACGCTGCGTGGCACCGAGAAAGTGATCGCGGTCGACATCTTCCGGGAGCGCGTATACCTGCGTGGCGCCGACGAGTCACGCACCATCGGGCTCGAGGAGCTGCGCGAGGAGATGGAGGGAGCAGCCGGGGGAGTGGCAGTGGTAGTCGCGCCCGTCAAGCGCGTGGAGCGCCCGGAGCGGACTGAGCGACCGCGGACGGAGCGACCGCGGACAGAGCGGCCGCGGACCGAGCAACCGCGGAGCGACCGCGCGGCGAGAGCCGTTACCCCTGAGCCGACGCCCCAGCCCCAGCCGGCAGAGAATCCGGCGCCCGAGGCGGCATCGTCTTCACCCAAGAAGCGTCGCCGTCGTCGTCGCCGCCGTGGTGGAGGCGGTGCGACCGGAGAGAGCACGAACCCGAGCGGACCCGCCACCGAGTGACTTCGTTCTTCATCACCACCGCCATCGACTACGCCAACGGTGACCCGCACCTCGGTCATGCCTTCGAGAAGGTCGGGACCGACTGCATCGCCCGCTATCGCCGGCTCCGGGGAGATGACGTCTGGTTCCTGATCGGCATGGACGAGCATGGCCAGAAGGTGGCCCAGGCCGCTGCCGATGCCGGCGTCACCCCGCAGGCGTTCGTGGACCGCATCGCCGGCCGCTTCGAGGCCACGTGGGACCGCCTCGCCATCTCCCGGAACCAGTTCATCCGCACCACGTCACCGGCGCACCAGGCAGGCGTGCAGCAGCTCATCGAGCAGATCTTCTCTCGGCATCCCGACGATTTCTACGAGCGATCCTACTCGGGCCTGTACTGCGTGGGGTGCGAGTCGTTCAAGCAGCCCGCGGAGATCATCGACGGAAAGTGTGAGCTGCACCCCACGCGCACGCTCGAGATGGTGTCGGAGCGGAACTGGTTCTTTCGCCTGTCGCGGTACCAGGATTTCCTTCGCAGCCACATTGCGGCGCACCCGGAATTCATCCAGCCGGTGAGCCGGAGGAACGAGATCCTCGGACTGCTCGACCAGGGACTCGAGGATGTGTCCGCCAGCCGGGCGCGACTCGGCTGGGGCGTGCCCTTTCCGCGCCCCACCAGCGACGGACAGCAGCAGACGACGTACGTCTGGTTCGACGCCCTGCCGAACTACTGGACCGCCACGCACGTCCCGGGTTCCGGTGCCACGTGGCCGGCGCAGCTGCACGTCGTCGGCAAGGACATCACCCGCTTCCACTGCGTCATCTGGCCCGCGATGCTCGAGGCTGCAGGGCTTCCCCTGCCCGGGCAGGTATGGGCGCACGGATTCGTGCACCTGGGCGGCGAACGCTTCAGCAAGAGCGCGGGCGTGAAGCTCGACCTGAACGAGGCGATCGACCGGTTCGGGCCCGATGCCTTCCGCTACTACCTGCTGCGCGAGATCCCCTGGGACAGCGACGGCAACTTCAGTTGGGAGCGGTTCGAGGAGCGGTACACATCCGAACTCGCTGATGGCCTGGGCAACCTTGCGTCGCGTTCGCTCGCGATGATCCTCAAGTACCGCGAGGGCGCGGTACCGGGAACGGCTCCAGAGACCTCCCTCGACGCCGTGGGCGCGGAAGTTGTCAGCGCCTACGCGGAGCGCATGGACGCGCTCGACCTGAGCGGTGCCGCGGAGTTGATGGGCCAGCTCGTCAGCGCTGCAAATGTCTTCATTGTGCAGAACGCTCCCTGGACTCTGGCGAAGAACGGCGACGCCGCGGCGCTCGATGCAGCACTCGGCGCGCTGGCCCGCTGCCTCGCGCGACTCGCCGTACTCTCAACACCGTTCATGCCGGGAAAGAGCGCTGAATTGTGGGCTCTCCTGGGTGCTCCCGGGGCCGCGCAATCGATGGCGTGGGAAACAGCCACGGCCCCTGCGGTCGACGGGTGGGTGGTGAAAAAGCCCGAAGGGCTCTTTCCAAAGCCCCAATCTGCTACGTGAGCACCTGAATCGGCGTAAGTTATTGCGGCACAACACAATAGCTATTGAATGCTTTCCTTGACATCGGTTAGGTGGGGGCTATCTTTCCCTCGGCCTTTTTCTTGCCCTTCAGGGGAGTCGTTCCCCTCCGTCCCGCTCCTGTTCTGGAGATCGATGGCCAAGCGTCGCTGGACTGTCATGCTCATCCCGCATGGGACGGAGCGCTCGCGAATTCTCGAAGTCACCAGCTCCTGGCTGCGCCTCGGCGCGATCGGGCTTGCGGTGGTTTTGGGCGTCGCGATCCTGACAGGCTATGCACTGGCCTATCGCTCGGCGCAGACGGGGTTCGATGAAGGGCTCCTGACCCGCCGGAACCACCTCGCAGATGAACTTGGTCGCCTCAATGCCCGCCTTGGCGCCCTGACCGATACGATCAACACGATTTCACGTCACGATGCGCAAATCCGGGTGCTCGCTGGCCTGGAGCCGCTCAATCCGGAAGTGCATTCGGCCGGTATCGGTGGTCCAGCCGCTCCCCGCCCCAGCTGGGTGGATGCCGACCCACTGTCCGAGCATGCCGACCAGGTCCGGGTGGACATCAACGCCCTGGTACGCCGGGCCGACCTGCTCTCCCGATCGTTCAGCGAGGCCGCCGACAGCCTCGCCTCGCATCGCGACCGCATGGCTGCCACGCCATCGATCATGCCGACCCAGGGCTGGCTGACGAGCGCGTTCTCGTCGATGCGCGAGCATCCGATCCTGCACATGTCCCGGCCGCACGAGGGCATCGACGTCGCCACCCCCATGGGCACGCCCATCGAGGCACCGGCGTCCGGCACCGTGGTCTTCTCCGGCCGCGAAACCGGCTATGGCAACGTGATCATCATCGACCACGGCTTCGGCATCCGTACCAAGTACGCGCACTGCTCCAAGCTGGTCGTCGGTACCGGCGCCAAGGTGACGCGGGGCCAGCAGATCGCCCTCGTGGGCAACACCGGCCTCTCGACCGGTCCGCACCTGCACTACGAGGTGCTGGTGAACGGCCAGCCGGTCGATCCCCTTCGCTACATCCTGTCCGACCGGGCAATCGTGGACTAGGCTTGAGGGCTTGAAGGCGTGAGGGCTTGAAGAAAACAATGAGGCCCCGGCATTCGCCGGGGCCTCTCGCTTTCACTTCACGTCCTCAAGTCTTCACGTCTTCACGTCCTATTTCACCCTCATCGCCTTCTGCACCTGTTCCGCCGTCAACAGCATCGGCGCAATCGCGACTGCGTCTTCGCTGCCGGCCGGGAAGGGATTGGACGACAGCAACTGGGCCACGAATACGCGTCCGCCTGCCTCGGCCACCACTGACCCCACCGCCTTACCGGAACCGGACACGGTCTTCCAGCCCGCCTCAGGGTACTGGATGATCGTGAGCAGCACCGGTGGCGTCCCACCCGACATGCGGCAGGAACATGAACTCGGAGACCGACTTTGCGCCGGGATACTCCGGAGCACTGACCCGCTCGGTGGCGGTATAGCGCTGCTCCCAGACGTCGGGAACGGCGAACTCGAAGTCGCCGAGCAGCGAATTGAAGGTGCGACCGGAGGCGAGCTCACCGGCCGGAGCTGGCATCGCCTGTGCTGCAGCCGGCACTGCGGCGGCGGCGGTGGTGTCAGCAGCAGCCGACGGAGTGCCGCGGCCACAGGCCGCGAGCATCGCCGTCACCACAACATACCCGATGCGCATGCGCGGCATGCCTAGAACTTCACCTTGGGCGCTTCCTGGGCACCGGCCTCAGCCTCGAAGTACGGGCGTGGCTTGTCCAGGCCGAAGATCTTCGCGGTGAGGTTGGTGGGGAACTGCCGGATGAACGCGTTGTAGTCGTTCACCGAGGCGTTGTAGTCCTGCCGGGCCACCTGGATGCGATTCTCGGTGCCTTCCAGCTGGTCCTGCAGCTGGCGGAAGGCGTCGCTCGACTTGAGCGTCGGGTAGTTCTCGACGATGGCGAGCAGGCGACCGAGGTCGGACCGGACCGCGGCGTTGGCCTCAGCCATCTGGCTGACGTCACCCGACTGGATGGCGCCGGAGAGCTTGGCCCGGGACGCGGCGATGCCGTTGAAGACCGTCGTTTCCTGGGCGGCCGCGCCCTTCACGGTCTCGACCAGGTTCGGAATCAGGTCGACCCGGCGCTGCAGCTGGGTCTCGATGTTGCCCTTGGCCTTGTTGACGGCCTCGTCCTTGGTCTGGATCTGGTTGTAGCCGCACCCGGTTGTCGCAAATGCAACAAGCAGTGCCGCCCCCAGCACACGCACACGCTTCATGACCCTGCTCCAAGCTGAAGGTGATTCACATATCGCGCGGCCGTTTCGACGGCCGCCAGGTACGCTTCGAACTGTTCCGGCGTCGCCATCCACTTCTGGTCTGCGCGATGCCGCACGAACTCGAGCTGGGCCGAAGGATGTGCGCCCACCGCGATCGACGCTTCCTGCACCACTGCTTCCGTGCCCTGTGGCACCGGTCGTCCCAGCAGGGCCAGGAGCGCCCGCTGCAGGAGCACGATGGTTGACACACTCGCTGTGCCGAGCTGGGCCAGCGCGGCCCGCTCGCTGGCGAGCGCCACGTAGCCGCGCCGCAACTGCACGAGCTTGCCGAGAAATTCATGCTCCAGCAGCGTGCGCAGGTCGGCAGGGGCCACGCGCATACCGGCGACCGGGTCCGCACCCTTGACCACCTTGTAGGCGTGCAGGATGTCGGTCACCTCGATCGGGAAGGCGTCGGACGCACCGCTCCACTCCTCGCGGCTGAACACGAGCGGCGGGATATTGCCGCTCGTCCGCCACCCGGCGAACGCCTTGCTCAACCCTCGCAACGCGGCCGGCGACGTATCGTCAAGCACGAGCAACAGGTTGATATCAGAGACGCCCGCCACCCAGTCACCACGCGCCGCGGAACCGTACAGCACCGCGCTGTAGCGCCCGGCCAGCGACTGGTCGAGGTCGTTCACCAGTGACGCAACGATCGCTTCCCACGAGTCCGCCATCTAGAAACTCCCTCCTGCCCCGCCACCGCTGAAGCCGCCACCACCACCGAAGCCACCGAATCCGCCGCCACCACCCCCGCCCCCGAAGCCACCGCCCCCGCCCCAACCGCCACCGCCGATGCCCGGGCCCCAATATACCCGTGGCCGGCGGCCCCGAGTCCCGCCTCGCTTCGCCGACCCGGCAACAGCCATCATGATCGCCAGGAAGACGAAGACGAGGAGCAAGACCAGGAAGATCGGTGGACCGGCACCAGCGGAGACCGGGCTAGCCGGGACGAGTGTCGAGTCCCGAACGCCGAGGTCCTGCGCCACCAGCGCGGCGATGGCCTCGACCCCGATGAGCAGGCCCGGTCCATACTCGCCAGCGGCGAGCTGTGGACGCATGGCGTCGCGGATGCGCCCGGACGTGGCGTCCGTGAGGACGCCCTGCAACCCGTCGCCCACCTCGAGCCGGATCTTGCCGGATTGCCCCTCACGCTTGGGCACGAGGAGCACGACGACGCCAGCATTCCGGAGCTTGTCGCCGACCTCGGCTTTCGCCCCAACGCCCCAGCGACGCCCGACGACCAGGGCAACGTCGGATGCCTCGAACCGGCCAATCGTGGGGAGGGTGACCACCGCCAGCTCGGCGCCAGTCTTCTCGCGCAGCGTGCGACCGATGCTTTCGATGCGCGCAGCACTTGCCGGATCCACGACGCCGGCGACATCGGTGAGGTACCCGGTGGGCTGGGCCGGGAACAGCTGCTCGACCCCCTCCTGCGCCGCAAGCGGCGCCGCGAGGAGTACAAGTTGAAGCACCAGTCCAGCGAGCATACCTTTGCGCCGTGCCACGCTCACTCCCAATACTCCTCCTCGTCCTTGCGGCCTGCCAGAGCACCACTCGCGTCCATGTGCGAGCGCTCATTCCCGCGGTCGATGGCCGGCTCGAGCCGGCACCCGGTGTCGCACTGGTTGCTCTGCCCTATGACCGCGACTCCCTCATGGGGGCCCTGGCGGCAAGGGCAACATCGCTGCGCCCCGATGTAGCGTCACTGGACAGCCTCTTCGCCCGGTTCCAGCGACCCTTCGCCGCGTATGCCGTGGCGGCCGAAAAGTCGACGACGCTGCAGGACTCGCTCGGCCAGATCAAGGCAGTGCTCGATTCGCTGCCCCGCGAATCGCCCGAATACCGCAAGCTGTACGGCTCGTTCGTGACGCTCGGAACCGAGCGCGCCGCCGCTGACCGGAAGCGTGATTCGCTGCAAGCTGCGCTCAAGACCGCGCGAGCCGCCTTTGGCGCCAGGTCCGACAGCACCCGCCTTGCGCTACGGGCGTGGGAAGATAGCACCTACGGAGACTACGAGAAGATCACGCAGGAGCTGTCGCGCAACGCTGGCTTGCTCCCGGCGACGGACACAACCAGCGCCGATGGCAGCGTCACGCTCGTGCTGAAGAAGGGTCGCTGGTGGATCTATGCGCGCTCGTGGGATGCGCTCGATCCGAACGCCGAGTGGTACTGGAATGTCCCCGTGCGGGGCGACAGCCTGGTGTTGTCGCCGGAGAACGCCCGCCGACGCAACCGTTACTGAACCGGAACGCACATGTCGATTGCCTCAAGTCTCCGCCGCTGCATGACAGGCGCGCTCATCCTCATGGCGGCGCCCCTCGCGGCGCAGACAGCTGCCGAGACCGCCGCCTCACTCGTGCCGCGCACTCGTGGCGTCGCCACGGCACCGATCACCGTCTACGAAATGTCGGACTTCCAGTGCCCGTACTGCCGGCGATTCGCGCTGAATACCTTCCCTGAGCTCGATCGCGACTACATCTCCACCGGCAAGGTGCGCTGGGTGTTCATCAATTTCCCGCTGTCGATGATCCACCCGAACGCCACCGCGGCGGCCGAGGTGGCGATGTGCGCGGCGAAGAACGGCAAGTTCTGGGAAGTACACGACCTGCTGTTCCGGAACCAGCCGACCTGGGCACCGCTGACGGAGCCGGGGGCCTTCTTCCTGACGCTGGCCGACTCGGCTTCGATCCCGCCCGACGCCTTCCGGAAGTGCCTCGTCGACCGAGCGACCCTCGATGAGGTGGCGAGCGACGCGAGGGGTGCGACGCAGGCGGGCGCGTCGAGCACGCCGAGCTTCTACATCGAGGGTGGCCTCCTGCCGGGCGCGCAGCCAGTGGCGGTGTTCCGGCAGATCCTCGACTCCATTTACGCAGTGAGGACGGCGCCCGCGCAGTAGTCAGCGCAGCTGATCCACCATTTCTCTCGCCCTCGCGATCCGGTCCGCGGCGCGCTGCACCGCCGCCGCGACCACCACGATCTGCGCCTCCGCCGTGGTCCACTGCCCCTGTTCGATCGCCTCGCGAATGCCCGGCAGCGTCTTCACTCCATATCCGGTGTAAAGCCCCGGCGCATAGATGCGTGTGCTGGTACCAGGGCCGTCCCGGGCAGCCCCGCGGGCTCGGTCAGTGCGCGCTCCACCTGCAACAGCTGCGCATTGAGCGCGGCGAGCTCAGCATTGGCGATGGACGTTCCCTGCATCAGTCGCCCCGCGGCAACGGAGTCATAGCGTCCCGCAGCGATGCGCAGCGAGGCGAGCGCGTTGTCGAGCGGCGCGAAGTTGAGGAAGGGCGGAACGCTATCGCGCGGAGGCGCCATCTCGGGCGCGCGCGGATCTCGAACCGCCTGGAACACGCCTTCGTCGAGCTGCCGGTTGCGCTCCCGCGCCTCGTCACCCTTCGATGCCAGCAGCTGCTTCACCTCGGCCGTGTACTTGTCCACCGCATCGGCAAGTGCGCCGAACTGGTAGGGCACGACGTCCGCCGATGCGAGGCGCATGACGGAGAGTCCCGTCACCAGTGCCAGCGCCCTTCCATAGGCAAAGCTGGAATCGCCAAACTGCCCGTACCAGGTGAAAGTGTCGTAGATGGAGTGGTAGACGCCGCCACTGCCCGGCTGCTCACCGCCAAACCCGAGGTTTGCCGACGGGATGCCGAGATGCTGGAGGAAGGGCGTGAAATCGGAGCCCGAACCGAGCGCCTCGAGCTGCACGTCGGAGCGGCCACGGATGTCGCCGCGGTCGCCGGCGGCCGCCGTGCTGATCGCGCGCGAGTCGAACGCGCCGCTGAACCGTCAGGCCCGTCTCGGGATCGGCGACGGCGACGGCCACCTGGTTGAGCAGGCGCTCGAGCACGTGCGATCCGCTCAGGTCGAGGAAGCCGCGATCGTTCACGTCGCTGTTCAAGTAGGCCACTGCCCTGGTGCGGAGCTCATCGGCATGCTGCTCGGCCCACTCCGTTGAGCCGAGCAGGATCGGCTCCTCGCCATCCCAGGCGGCGTAGACAATCGTCCGCCGCGGGCGCCACCCCTCCCGATACAGCGCACCGAGTGCACGGGCTTCCTCGAGTTCCGCCACGAGCCCCGACACCGGATCAGCCGCGCCATTGACCCAGGCATCGTGGTGATTGCCCCGCACGACCCACAGATCGGGCTCGACGGCGCCGGGCAGGCGCGCAATGACATCGTAGGCGGGCACGATCTGCCAGTCGAACTGTACGGCGAGCCGGACGCGCGCCGGCCCGGGGCCAACGTGGTACGTGAAGGGGAGCCCGCCCTGCCACTCTGCATGGGGCCACACGACCGCCGATCGCCATGAGGAGCGGCCGCGCATCGCTCCAGGAGATCGGCAGCACCGGAATGCGGGTGATCGTCTCGGCCTGGGACCGGTCGAGCCGCGTGGCACTGTCAGTGGCACCCACGTTCGGGGTGAGCGGGTCGCCGGTGCGCACCGGCATGTCCATGACGCTTCCGCGCTGCACTCCCTCCGCGGGGCGCATCCCTCCCTTGGGATATTCCTCGCCCGCGTGATAGCCGTCGTCGTTCGGATCGGAGTAGAGAATGCAACCGATCGCGCCGTGTTCCGCGGCCACCTTCGGCTTGATGCCGCGCCACGACATTCCGTACTTCGCAATGACAATGGCACCCTTCACCGAGATGCCCAGGCGGTCGAGTCGCTCGTAGTCGGCGGGGATGCCGTAGTTCACGTAGACGAGTGGTGCCGTCACGTCGCCGTCGATCGAATAGGCGTTGTACGTGGGGAGCTGCCCCCGCTGTGACGTGGTGGGATCGCCCGGAATCGCCGGCTCCTGGAGCTTCGCCACGAAGCGAGTCGGTGCCAGCAGCTCGAGATGGCGGAGCTTCGGCACCGGGAACAGGACATGGAACACCTCGATGTCCGCGGTCCAGCCCCATGCACGGAACTGGTCGCGGATCCACTCCGCATTGGCCCGTCCCGCTGGCGAGCCGAGGTGGTGCGGCTGACTGCTCAGGCGACGCATGTAGCTGCGGGCGCTGTCGGCCGATGGCATCGCAGCGAATCGCGCCTCCCACTCCCGCTGGACTCGCGAAGCCTCGGGGGTGAACCCCCAGATGAGATCGTCGGACAGGCGAACGGGCGCCGCTGAAAGGAGGACGGCACTGAAGAGAAGCGCACGAAGCATGAGGTCGTAGCCGATCGCGAGGAATGCTTGATGAATGAGGTGCCCGTATTGTACCAAGGTACAACAGACAATTCGGGCCACACGACTCCAAGTTTTTGGAGCGTGCTACTGGCACGCCGCGGGGGTGGGACGTTATTCTCGCCTGGTTGCTCCTGCCGCCGGGGATCCGCAAGGGAGTTGAAACCATGCACTCGCTGACCATTGGCCTGATCAGCGCCGGCAGCATCTTCGCCGGCGGGCTTCTCGGCATGGCCTTGCAGCAGCGCCTGCCGGGTCATCACCTGAGCAAGGAGATGCAGGACCTGGTCAAGCTCAGCGCCGGGACGATCGCAACACTGACGGCGCTGGTACTCGGACTCCTCGTCAGTTCCGCCAAGAGTTCGTTCGACACCATCAACACCGGCATCGTGCACGTCAGCGCAAAGTACATCCTTCTGGACCGGGAATTGGCCCGCTACGGCCCGGAGACGAAGGACGTGCGAGATGAACTGAAGCGGACGGTTGCAGGGGCGATCGAAAGAGTATGGCCGACCAGCAAGGCTGAAGAGTCGGTCGTGACTGCGGTCGAGCGCGTCAATGGCATCGAGCTCATCCAGGAGAAGCTGCGCGAACTGACTCCGCAGAACGACGCCCAGCGCCAGGCGTATGGGCACGCCCAGCAGATCGCGGCCGACCTGGGCGAAACCCGATGGCTGTTGATCGAGGAGGCGCAGAACCAGCTGCCCGTTCCGCTGCTGCTGATCCTGGTCTTCTGGCTGATACTGCTGTTTGTGAGTTTCGGCCTGTTCGCCCCGAGAAACGTGACCGCCGTCGTGGTCCTGCTCATCGGAGCCTCCGCGATCTCTGCGGCCATCTTCCTCGTCCTCGAACTGAACCAGCCGCTGGACGGCATGATCAAGGTGTCCAGCGCCCCGATGCGAAACGCGCTTCAGCAACTGGGGCAGTAGCCCGGGTCACCCGATCGTCAGGAAGATGTCGTAGAGAGCGTGACTCCAGGCGGTGATGCCAAAGCCTCGGGTGAGGTACAGGCCGCTGAAGATGAGCCCCGCGATGGTCCGGAAGGTGAAGGAGCCGAGTTCGAGCGGATCACCGTACGGGCCGACGTAGTGGAAGGCACTGAATACGAGCGCACCGATCACTGCCGCGAGCATGCCTGCAGGCACCGGCGCGAGCTTGAGCACGTTTCGGGAGAACGCGGCGAGACCTGACACGAGGATGACGCGGAAGAGCAGCTCCTCGTAGATCCCGGCCCCCAATGAGATCATTAGTTGCGTGGGCAGGTCGAATGCGCCGGCCATGCCCACCGCCATTGGCGCTGCCCGGAGCAGCGCCGAGGTGAGCAGGCCGGTCACCGTGCCGAACGCGAGTGCGTACGCCACCGACTCGGCGGCCATGCCGAGGAAGTAGCGCGGCACAACAGCGCCGGCGCGACGGAAATCGCGCACCACCAGGATGGCGCCAGCACCGATGAGCACCGCACCGAACCAGAGCAGGCCGTTGCGCCCGCCGAGCCACACAAAGGCACTCTTGAGCAGCACATCGGCCCCATTGCGAACGCCGGCGTAAGCGTCATGCGAGAGCGCAAACGCCAGCGTCTCATATGCCAGTAGCAATGGCAGGGCAAAGAGGAGGCTGTAGCGCGGCGCACGCGTGGCCGACCAGTAAGTGTCTCGAGGCACGCCCTAAACCTAGTGGCGAGCGCCAGCCCCCGACCCTATCTTCACCGCTGTGATAGCCCTACTCCTCATGCTGCAGCAGGCACCGGCCGACACGGGTGCCTACTCGTCGCCTGCGCTCCGCGCCTTCGTTACGCGCGCCGCCGAACTCAACGCCGTCGTTCCCGCCCAGAGCTACCGCGCGCATTTCGAGTCTGAGATCGCGGTGAACAAGGCCCTGCCCGACCGGGTGGAGGGCATCTCGAGCGTGGAGCAGTACGCCGGCACGCTCACCTGGAGCGGCGACAGCGCGAACCAGCACAACCAGGGCTATCGCGTCGTTACCACAGGCCTTCCGTTGCCGGCGGGCTACGTGCTGGGCTCGGCGTGGATCGCGCCGAACCTGTATGGCGACCGCTTCACCCTTCTCAGCAACCCGAAGGAAAAGGTCACCGACAAGAGCGACCAGGCCGATAGCGCCGTGGCGCGGGCACAGAATGTGGTGCACCCACTCGCCAGCGACCGCGAGCTCTACTACAGCTACTCCGGTGGCGACACTGTTGACGTCACAGATGCGATGGGCCAGGCGCGGCGCGTGGTCATCGTGCAAGTGACGCCGCACGCAGCCTACGCCGACCCGACACGCGTGTTCACGGGCGAGCTCTACCTCGAGGTCGGCACCGGGGCCCTGATGCGCATGCGGGGCCAGATCTATACGGTGCGCCCCCCGGAGAAGCAGCTCCGCGGACTGAAGAAGATCGGGAACGCCCTCGTCGCCAGCGCCACGATCATCGACTTCCAGAACGAGCGCATCGACGGGGTCCTCATCCCCACCTACCAGTCGGGCGACCTGGCCATACTGATCCCCCTCACCACCGCGATGGGGACAATGGTGCGCATGGTGACCCGCCTGACTGACGTCACGATTGTACCGGGCAGCGTGGCACTCGGGCAGGGGGCGGTGCCGCCGGAAGTGCTGCGCACCGAGGCCCCGCGGGATTCGATCGGGCGCTTTCGCGACTGGCGCGATGCGCCAACAGACTGGCCCTCCCGTTACCTGATCAACGGCAAGCTCGATGTCGGGCCACCACGCATTCGCCCGACTGGCAGCCCGGTGTTCTTCTTTCGCGGGCCGACCACGTACGAGTTCTTCCGCTTCAACCGGGTGGAAGGGCTCTATACGGGCGTGGTGGGAACCTTGTTCCTGCGTGATGCCTTCCCCGGCCTCGCCCTCCGTGGTGGCATCGGGTACGGCTGGTGGGACGGGCGGTTGAAGGGCGGCCTGGTCGCGACCCTCGACCGGGGTCGCTGGTTCGGCGAGCTGACTGCGCGTCGCGAACTCGCGGTCGTAACCAAGTTCCGGGACCCACTCGACTACGCGATGGGGACGCGGCCGATCTTCGCGCAGGACCTGTATGACTATGCAAACCGGCTCGTAGGCCAGGTCGGTGGCGGCTACAGCCTGGAGAAGAACCGGAGCGGCGTGATCCGCGCTGACGTTGGGGTGGTGCAGGATCAGCCCACGCCGCAGGAGCTGTTCCACGGCCCGCTCGGACAGACCTACTACCCGGTCGCCAACGTCGAGCCAGGCACGTATTTCCGTTCGCGGATCAGCCTGATCTGGCGGGAAGACATCAGCTCCCACTTTGCGCGCCCGGGCATCGGTGCACAGGTGTTCCTGGAAAACGGGCAGGGCGACCTGCAGTACACCTCGATCAATGCCCGCCTGGTTGGTCGACAAAACGTCGGCGGGCTGATCCTGAGTTTTGTCGGCTACGGTGGTATTGCGAGAGCACCGACTGCGATTCCCTCCCAGCAGCTTTTCCTGATCGGTGGGTCGTTCACGCTGCCGGGCTATGACTTCGACGAGTTCGGTGGTGACCAGGCCCTGCTGCTGACCGGTTCGGTGGGGTTCATCCTGCCCTTCCTGCGGCAGCCAATCCCCGTCAGCAAGAAGCTGGCGCTCCCGGCCATCAACCCGAACATCAACCTGATTGCCTACGTCGGCTGGACCGGCGCGTCGGATGCGATGGCGCAGGCCTCGCTCAACTCGCTGGGGACCCGCGTCAACAGCGACAACCAGACGGTCCCCTTCTCGGTGCCGACCAACGGGGCCCGGGGTAGCATACAGGTCAGGCTTGGCCTGTTCGGCAACCTCCTCGGGTTCGGCCTGATCCGGACGCTCGACGCCGACGGCCAGTGGTCGTTCCTCTTCACCATGAGCCAGTACCTCTAGGCTGGCGTGTACGAGACGGGTGCACTGAAGCGTCCTTCAGGGTGCTGGATCTAGTCCCCCTCCCCTGCGGACTGTAGATTGTCTGACCCTGCACCCGAAGTGAACGAGTGCCCGGAGCCTGTACTGGTGAGACCCACAACTGGAGTGCTACCGATGTCGATTCGCACGCCGCTCGCAACGCTCTGTGTCACACTGGCCATGGCCGGTGCCCTTTCGGCCCAGCAGGTGAGCACGGACTGGGATCACAGCGCTGACTGGTCCAAGTACAACTCGTACTACATCCAGATCCAGAAGGCCTTCGGTACCCAGCTTGGACAGGAGCGTGTAATTGCCGCCGTCGACTCGGCTCTCCAGTCCCGGGGCTGGAAGAAGATGGCGACGCTTGACGCGGCCAGCGCCGCTGTGCTCGTCAGTGGCGCCGGCAACAAGGAAGAGACCAGCACCACGATGTACACTGGCGGCGGGTATGCCGGTTGGGGCTGGGGCGGCGGCGGCATGGGCATGGCCACCACCTCCACGTCGCAGTACGTCATCGGGACGCTGGTCGTCGACATCTTCGACGTCATGTCGAAGCAGCTCTTGTTCCGCGGCCAGGCCCAGGAGACGGTCAACAAGGATGCCGAGAAGAACACCAAGATGATCTACAAGGCCATGGCGAAGATGTTCAAGGATTTCCCGCCGACGGCCGCAGCGAAGTAGGTCCCTCGCACCTGAGGCAGAAACGGCGTCCGCAGCGAGTTCGCTGGGGACGCCGTTTCGCTGCAACCTTCACGAACTGACCACGCCATGACCGCACGCAGGGCCCCTGCCCTACTGCAACGCACCCCCGCCCTGCCGGCGTTGCTGGCGTGCGTCCTGGCGCTTGGCGCGTGCTCACTCAACACCAAGCCCGAGCAGCCCTCGGTGATGGCGAGCACCGGCATTACGAAGTCGCCGGACGGCATGCGGTTGTCGGTGATGGCCCGGTCCCAGAATGCGGCGGAGCATATCGAGCGCACCGCTGACACCATCGCCGCGCTGACCCGCGACCCGGTGGTGCGACGCAACGCGATCCAGTGGAAGATCGTATCCACTTCCGAGCTGCAGAGCGCCGCCCTGGCCCGCGACCCGGTGGTGAGCCTGGGGGCCCTCATCCTCTTCACCCTCCAGAGCCAGGCCTTCTTCACCACCGGTGAAGGCCGGACGATGTTCGGTACCCAGCAGCCGCTCGCGATCGCGACCCTCGATGACATTCTCGAGGGGCTGCTGAACTATGCCGACGATATCACGCCAAGTGGCCGCGCGGGATGGCTCAGCTCGCTGCAGCCGTGGGCCGACGCCCACCCGATCAAGAGCCCGTATGTCGGGCGCGGCAACGTCCTCATGGATTCACTTGCCGCGACGCTTCCTGGAAACCGGTCGGCGCTGGCGGCGGTCGGCAGCATGGAATTGACGACGCGCATCCTCGACAGCCGCGTCGACCAGATCCAGCAGACCATGCTCAAGGAAGCCCGATGGCAGGCCGAACTGCTGATCGCGGACATGGCGAAGCAGCCCGTCATCGACAGCCTGATGGGCCAATTGGGACGCGTCACGACGTCAGTGGAGCGGCTCACGCGTCGTCGCCGAGGCCACCCCCGACATGGTGGAGCGCGAGCGGCTCGCTGCGCTCCTGGCGGTGACCCAGGAGCGTATCGCGGTGCTGGAGGCGATTACAGCCGAGCGCGAGGCAGTCCTGGCGGGGCTTGCCTCCGAGCGAGCCACAGTCATTGAGGCGCTGCACGAAGAGCGCGTGGCCACACTCAAGGACGCTGAGGCCGCGACCCAGCGTCTCATCGACTACACGCTCGAGCACCAGCTGGAGATCTTCGTCGATCGGGTACTGTGGCGGGTGTTCGTTGGGATACTGGTCCTGGGCCTGCTCGGGTTCATTGGCGGCCTCATCCTGGTCAAGGCGGCACGACGGCCCGGCAGCATCGCGCGCGCCTGATCGTGAACGCCAAACCGCGCCGCTTCCCCGGGGGGAGGCGGCGCGGTTTCGTTGTCATGGGGCTCAGTCGAGTCCCGGCGAGTTCAGCGCGCCACCAGGCGATCGCTTGCCCTCGAGCCCCTGATGCAACTGTCGCTACTTGGCAACGGATCACCTCCTTCGCTCAGGGTGAGACATCGGGCGGAAACGTGATTTCAAGCTAGCAAGGCGCCGCGCCAGCCCGCAACCGTCCTGGCGTTGACCCGGGACGCGCCGTGCGGCGACCTTGGAGCGTGCCACGCACTTCCCTCGCCTATCGCGCGCTGCTGCGCACCGCCAGCGTGCTGGCACCGCTCGGCGGCCTCTTCGATGACAAGCTGGCCCGGACCGTCGGGCTGCGCCGCGGCGTCGGCGACCGGCTCAGTGCCTGGGGACGCACGTCCCGCGATCCGGCGCGGCCGCTCGCCTGGTTCCATGCGCCCAGTGTCGGCGAGGGACTCCAGGCCAGGGCCGTCATCGACGAATTCCGTCGACGGCATCCGGACTGGCAGGTGGCGTACACCTACTTCAGCCCGTCGGCGGAGAAATTCGCCGCCAGGCGTCGGTGCCGATATCGCCGACTGCCTTCCGTTCGATACCGCGAGTGCCTCGGCGCAGGCGCTCGACGCACTCGACCCATCACTCCTCGTATTCGCCAAGCTCGACGTGTGGCCTGAACTGGCGACCCAGGCCGCGCGCATCGGCATTCCGGTGGCGCTCGTGGCGGCCACGGTGCGCCCCGGGAGCGGGCGCCTGGGGCCAGTCGCGCGCGCGCTCCTCAAGCCCGGCTATGAGGCGCTCAGGATTGCCGGCGCGATCAGCAACGACGACGCCGAGCGCCTCGCCCGGCTGGGCGTGGCGCGCGAGCGCATCCGGGTCACGGGTGACCCCCGCTCGGACAGCGTCCTTTCGCGGCGTCGATCGCGCGCGCGGCAACGACCTGCTGCTCGCGCCCGGCAGCGCCTGCACTCGTGGCAGGGTCTACCTGGCCGGTCGATGAAGAGATCCTCCTCGCGGCCTTCGTGTCGGTGCGCTCTCGCCGGCCCGATGCGCGCCTCGTCCTGGCGCCGCACGAGCCAACGCCGGACGCGGTCGAGCTGATCTTCCGCACGGCGGGCAGGATCGGTGCGCCGTCACCGCGACTGCTTGGTGAGGCCACGGCCGAAACTTCGCTGGTCGTCGTGGATCGAGCTGGGGGTACTCGCCACACTCTACGGTGCGGGGAAGGCTGGCCTACGTCGGTGGTGGGTTCGGTCGCGCGGGCCTGCACTCGGTCCTCGAACCGGCCGCCTGGGGCCTTCCGGTGATCGTGGGGCCCCACTGGCAGGAGAGTCGGGACGCCGGGCGCCTCATTGCGGATGGAGCGGCCGCCACGGCGGGGACCGTCGAGGGCATCGCGACGGTGTGGCTTAATTGGCTTCAGGATGAGCCGGCACGCGCCGCCGCCGGGGGCCGGGCGCGTACCGTGGTGGAGGCAGAGCGCGGTGCGTCAGCGAGGTCAGCGGCGCTGCTGGACGAGCTTCTCTAGCTCGCGGGAAAGCACTGGTCGAGCAGGAAATGCCGCAGGGCCGGCCACACGATGGAGTCGGACGGCTCGGCGAGCGTGAAATTCACGTCGTCGTGCTGGTAGTCGAGCGCCGTGGTGGTAACCGCCACGCCACCCGCCGCCCGAAGCGCAGCCATGAAACTGTCCGCCTGCCCGACACGGCCAGCATCGTCGCCCCGGCGCAGGACGAAAAACGGCCGGAGGGCAGACCCCGCCTTCACCTGCAGGGTGGCCGACGCCAGCGTCCAGTTGTAGCGATCGGTCGTGAAGATCGTCTCGAGCTCCGGGACGATCCGTGGCACCTGCTCGGCCGCCAGCGGAATGTCATAGAGCCGCACGTCCAGGGACGCCGTGCATCGAATGGGCGCCATGTCCAACCCGGCGCTCGCCATGTACCGCGGGTCGGTGCCGAGGTTGGCCACGATCTGCGCGCCCGCCGAAAAGCCGATGAGCGCCACGCGAGCCGGGTCGCCGTTGAATGAAGCCGCCTCGCGGCGCAGCCAGGCAATCGCCACCGCCACGTCGTTGGCATGCGTCGGCCATGTGACCGGCGGGTCGTGCTCGGTGTATATCGGCGACGAAAGCCGATAGTTGACGCTCGCCAGGACGTAGCCCATGCCGGTGAGCTTCGATGCGATGCTGTCGCTCAGCTCGAGCTTGTCGCCGCCGCCCCAGTTCCCTCCGTGCACCCACACGACGATCGGGGCCGGCCCGCAGCTGGCAGCGCGCTGGGGCAGGTACAGGTCGAGCACCCGTTCGCGCGACGAGACGCCGGGAAGATCCTGGTAGACGATGTCCTGGCGCAGTTCGGCAACACCCTGGCCCGGGGCACACGGGTCGACGGCGGCCGGGTCGTCGCCGGAGCAGGCCGCGGCGAACACGGCCGACAGCAGGAGGAGCTGAGGATGGAACCGCACGATCAGAAGGTGACGACCAACCCCAGGGAACCTTCACCCTGTGTAACGACGGACGTTCCCTCGGTGGCATAGCAGCCGTAGTAGTAGTCGCACCACGCCTGGAAGGTGCCGTTCGGCACGAACGTAGAACCAGCCGCGGAACGTGGCGCGGACGCCGAACCGCTGCTGGGCGCCCTTCCCCAGCATCATCCGAACGCCGCCCTCGGCCGAGAGGGAGAAGTTGGTGCTGCTGCCGATGCCGTCCTTCTGCGGATCGAAGATCGTGGCGCCGACGCCGAGACCCAGGAACGGATGGACGTTCTGCTGGCCGAACTCGTATCGCGCGCCGCCATGGATGTAGTTGGACGCGAATCCCGACGTGGTCAGCGGAGCGGTGAAGCCCGGCTGCGGCACGAAGGTGATATCAGTGGTCTGCCTCAGGAACGTGGCCTCGAAGCCAAAGCCGGCCGTTCGGCGTAAAGCCGATCTCGCCGCCGTACCCGATGCCGCTCCGGAGCGTCAGGTTGCCCGGCGGCACGTCATCGAGCCCATCGGTGTTGAACCCGCCGCCGAAGACGTACGCCACCATTGGCGTGAACTCGAAGGCGGAGCGGCTCCGTGTGGCGCTCAAGTCGTATGCTGTCGAGGTGGGGTCGTTGGCCCCCATCGGAGTGGTCACCGACGGAGCCCCGGCCACTCCGGGCACCGGGGGAGGCACGACGGGGCCGTAGTCGGCGCCCTTCAGGTTGGCGCTCGGGTCGCCCACCACCACGCCCTCGAGCGTGACGGTTCGCGGCGTGATGAGGCCGAGCGTGACGACGCTGACCAGCACGTCATACCACCTGCTCCCGACGGTGATCTTCACGTCCTCGATGCTCTGGCCGCCCACCAGCTGCGAACCCAGAGGCTCGCGCAGTGACGGCTTCTTCACCGGCACGGCACCCCAGAGAACCCAGATCGAGCCCGAGCTGACCTTGAACGGGGCGCCCTTTGCGGGAGCGCCGGCCTTCGAGCCCATGGTGACAGGGACACCGAGCTTGGTGCCATCAAACGTCATGGAGCAGGCATTCAGCGTGGACAGGGCCAGGACGAGCAGGACTTTGGAGCGAAGCATCAGAGGCCAGGATCGAAGGAATAGAAGACGCCAACGCCGAACGTCGAAAGATTGCCGCCGGTCAGGAAGATCCGGTCGTACGCAGCGCGAACCCCGAGGCCGTTGAGGAGGGTGAGGATGAGGCCGGCGCTGAAACCGACGTGCACCGCGCCGTCCCCCTCCCAGCCATTGCCGGGGTGCATGTACTGCCCTCGCACCCCGATCCACGGCTGGACCGACACCACCGGCGTCGGGATCCACACCGAAAACCCGGCCCCGAACGGCGCCTGAAAGGCACCGCTCGACGCGGTGCCCGATGCGCCGCCCTGCAGCACCAGGCCGAACGGTCCGTGGCCCGGCGGGATCAGGCTTACGGTGACCAGGCCCCCGAAACCCGAAGTGGCCACCATTGCCGAGAGCCCTACCCGCCCGAAGCCGAACGAGGCACCCGCACCCGCACACGCCCCAGGGCAGAAATCATCGTTCGGGAACGCAACATCGCCTGCGAGGGTTACTCCGCGGGGCACCTGCGCGGCATAGACCGGGAACCCACGCACCTGCGACTGCGCCTCCGGGGCGGCTCCCGCGAGCAGCATGGCGGCGATGATCGGCACCACCCGGCGGCGCATGGCGGGGCAAGCTAGTCCGCGTCGCGTACCAACGACAAGGGCCCGGCTGCCTGATGCGGCCGGGCCCCTGTTGCACTGCGAATTGCCGGGCGTCAGTGCACGAACGCCAGGCTGATCGCCACACCGTCAATGTCACCGATACCGCCGGAAACCCGGAGGTCGAAGTGGCCGCCGAACTTGATGTCCACACCGAGGCCGAGCGCGAAGTCGACCCCGCCATCCGGGGCATTGTCGCCCGAGTAGAAGGTCGGCACGATCACCGGCTGGAAATATGGGACGAAGCTGGTCTTCGAGTTCTCGAGGTCGATGCGCCGGCCGAGCGAAATGCCGATCGGGACGAAGAACCGGTCATACGCCCCGGAGGCGAGCTGGGTGCCGAAACCGGCGGTGAGGGCGCCATCGAGCGGAAACTTGTCGGACGCACGAATGACGCGGCGACGGAAGTCGGCGCCAATCGCCACCGCTCCCTGGGGCCCCTGATCCACATAGCCGCCGCGAATACCGAAATCGTTGAGCCCGCTGCCGAAGCTGTAGAAGCCCTCGAGGGCGTACGATGCTCCCTTCGGGTCGGAGAGCGACGTACCCAGCTCCCAATTCTCGAAGGCACGATAGGGTGCCTTGAAGACCGGGGTGCCCGTCTCCTGCGCGGAGAGCACCCCGGAACCCCCGGCGACGAGGGCAAGCAGGACAGCGAATGCTTTATGGCGAATTCGCAGCATTGTCGTCTCCCTGAACCTGTTCTGCAACTATCCGCACGCGGTCATCGACCACCTGCAGAAAGCCGCCTTTCACGCGGAATGCCCGGGCGGAGCCAGCCTGGCGTACGACCAGACGGCCCTCTCCGAGCAATGTCATGAAAGGGGCGTGCCGCGGCAGAATACCAACCTGTCCGTCGAAGGCGGGGGCCGTGACGGCCTCCGCCTCACCGTCGAACATGCTGGCTTCGGGAGAGATGATCGTGACTCGCATCACGACGCCTGCAGCTTCTTGGCCTTTTCGACTGCTTCCTCGATACCGCCCACCATGTAGAACGCCTGCTCCGGGAGGTGATCGAACTCGCCCGACAGCACGCGCTCGAAGCTCTCGATGGTGTCCTGCAGCTTGACGTACTTGCCGGGGAAGCCGGTGAACTGCTCGGCGACGTGGAACGGCTGCGACAGGAAGCGCTGGAGCCGGCGCGCGCGGCTCACGATGAGCTTGTCTTCCTCGCTCAGTTCGTCCATGCCGAGAATGGCGATGATGTCCTGGAGCGCCTTGTAGCGCTGCAGGGTGCGCTGGAGGCCGATCGCGACGTTGTAGTGCCGCTCGCCGATGTACTGCGCCGCGAGGATGCGGCTCGAGCTGTCGAGCGGATCGACGGCGGGGTAGATGCCGATTTCCGCGATGGCGCGCGAGAGCGTGACCGTGGCGTCGAGATGGGCGAAGGCCGTGGCCGGCGCCGGGTCGGTGAGGTCGTCGGCCGGAACGTAGATGGCCTGCACCGACGTGATCGAGCCCTTGTTGGTCGAGGTGATGCGCTCCTGCAGGAAGCCCATCTCCGTGCCCAGCGTGGGCTGGTAACCCACGGCGCTCGGCATGCGGCCGAGAAGCGCCGACACCTCGGAACCCGCCTGCGTGAAGCGGAAGATGTTGTCGATGAAGAGCAGCACGTCCTGGCCCTCGACGTCGCGGAAGTATTCCGCGATCGTGAGGCCGGACAGGCCGACGCGAAGACGCGCGCCCGGCGGCTCGTTCATCTGGCCGAAGACCAGCGCCACGGAGTCGAGAACCTTCGCCTCCTGGAACTCGAGGTAGAGGTCGTTGCCCTCGCGGGTGCGCTCACCGACGCCGCAGAAGACCGACTTGCCGCCGTGGCCCTTCTGCACGTTGTTGATGAGTTCCTGGATGATGACCGTCTTGCCGACGCCGGCGCCGCCGAAGAGGCCGACCTTGCCGCCCTTCACGAACGGGGCAACGAGGTCGATGACCTTGATGCCGGTCTCGAAGACCGTGGTCTTGGGCTCGAGGTCGACGAACGCGCGGCACGTGGCGGTGGATCGGCCAGCGCTCAGTCGAGGCCGGAATGGCGGGACCGCCGTCAACTGGCTCGCCCAGCACGTTCAGGATGCGCCCAAGCGCCGCGTTGCCGACCGGCACCGAGATGGGCGCGCCGAGGTCGACCGCGTCCATGCCGCGCACCAGCCCGTCGGTGCTCGACATGGCGACGCACCGCACCTGGTTCTGCCCGATGTGCTGCTGCACCTCGAGGATCAGGTCGATGGGCACCGCGCCGGTCGTGTTGCGCACGCGCACGGCGTTGTTGATTTCCGGCAACTGCTCGGGCGGAAACTCGACGTCGATCACGGCGCCGATGACCTGCACGATGTGCCCGACGTTCTGCTTGGTGGCGGTGGCGGTCATGTAACCTGTTCCCTTGGTGATCTTCGTTCAGTGCTTCGGACGTGAGGACGTGAGGACGTGAGGACGTGAAGCCTCAGCCCTCAAGCGCCGCCGCTCCGCCGACGATTTCCGAAAGTTCCTGCGTGATACCGGCCTGGCGCTGGCGGTTGTACGACCGCTTGAGCGTGCCCAGCAGTTCCTGCGCGTTGTCGGTGGCGCTCTTCATGGCCGTGCGGCGCGCGCCGTGCTCACCCGCGGCCGTCTCCACCAGCCCGCGATAGATGGCATTGCGGACGTACAGTGGCAGCAGCTCCTCGAGGATCGCCTCGGCGCTCGGTGCCAGCAGGTAGTCGCGCTGGCGCCTGCCCTCGGCCATTGGCGCCACGACCGGCAGCACCTGCGTCGTGGTGGGCGGCGTCGAGAGCGGGCTGTTGTACCTGGTGTGGACGAACTCGACCCGGCCGAGCGTGCCCGCCACGAAGGCGTCGATGAGCGGCTGGGCCAGCTCTGCGGCGTGTGCGGCCGTCGGCTTGTCGCCGATGTCGACGCGCTCGAGCGACATCTTCCGGCCCATGAAGCGGAAGAAGCTGACGCCCTTCTTGCCGATCGCGTAGCACATCCACCGTGTAGCCCTCAGCCTCGAGGGCGGCGATGCGCCGGCGCGCCTTCCTTGATCAGGTTCGAATTGAATGCGCCGCAAGGCCGCGATTCGACGTCACCAGCAGCACGGCGGCCCGCGCCGGGGCCGCCCTTCGACGGTGCGATGCGGGCGTGCGCAGCAGCGGAAACCGCTGCACCAGCTCGGCCGTCAGGCAGGTCACCCAGCACCTCGCCCAGCGCCTCGGCGTAGGGCCGGGCCGCGGCGACGCGCTCGGTGGCCCGCCTCAGCTTGGACGCCGAGACGAGCTCCATGGTCTTCGGTGATCTTGCGCGTGTTCTGGACCGAGCGGATTCGCCGGAGCAGCGCGCGATTTGCCGAGGCCATCCGGTCAGCCCGCGATGAACTTGGGCTTGAACGACTCGATCGCCTGCTTCAGGCGGCCGGTCAGCGCATCGTCGAGCGCCTTCTTGGTCTTGATGTCCGCCAGCAGCTGCGGGTCGATCGCCGCGAGGAAGTCGCGCTCCCACTTGCGGACCTGGTCGATCGGGCACGTCGTCGATGAAGCCGTTGGTGACGGCGTAGATGATCGCCACCTGCTTCTCGACCGGCACCGGCTGGTACTGCGGCTGCTTGAGGATTTCCACCAGGCGCGCGCCACGGCTGAGCTGGCGCTGCGTGGCGGCATCGAGGTCAGAGCCGAACTGCGCGAACGCCTCGAGCTCGCGGAACTGCGCCAGCGAAAGGCGAAGCGGACCAGCCACCTGCTTCATCGCCTTGATCTGCGCGTTGCCACCGACGCGGCTGACGCTGATGCCGACGTCCACCGCGGGGCGGACGTTGGCGAAGAAGAGGTCGGTCGTGAGGAAGATCTGCCCGTCGGTGATCGAGATGACGTTGGTCGGGATGTAGGCCGACACGTCGCCGGCCTGGGTCTCGATGATCGGCAGCGCCGTCAGCGAGCCGCCCGGCACCTTGATACGGGAATCGACCTTGGTCTTCTCGGGGTCGGTGGAAATCTTCGCCGCGCGCTCGAGCAGCCGGCTGTGCACGTAGAACACGTCGCCCGGATACGCCTCGCGGCCCGGCGGACGGCGGAGCACCAGCGACATCTGGCGGTAGGCCGTCGCCTGCTTGGAGAGGTCGTCGTACACGCAGAGCGTCGCCTTGCCCTCTTCATACATGAAGTACTCGGCGAGCGCGCATCCGCTGTAGGGCGCCAGGAACTGGAGCGGGGCCGAGTCGGACGCGGAGGAGACGACGACGATGGTGTACTCGAGCGCGCCGGCCTGCCGGAGCCGCTCGACCACCGACGCGACGGTCGACTGCTTCTGGCCGATGGCGACGTAGACGCAGACGACGCCGGTGCCCTTCTGGTTGATGATCGTGTCGACCGCGATGGCGGTCTTGCCGGTGCCGCGGTCGCCGATGATGAGCTCGCGCTGGCCACGGCCGATCGGGATCATGGCGTCGATGGCCTTGATGCCGGTCTGGAGGGGCTCGGTGACCGGCTGCCGCACGATGATGCCGGGGGCGATGATCTCGACCGGCCGGGTGGTCTTCGCCTTGATCGGGCCGAGGCCATCGACCGGAATGCCGAGCGGATCCACCACGCGCCCGAGCATCTCGGGGCCGGCGGGCACCTCGAGCAGGCGGCCGGTGCGGCGAACCTCGTCGCCTTCCTTCAGCACCAGGATAGTCGCCGACCACGGCGGCGCCGACCGAGTCCTCGTTCAGGTTGAGCACGAGCGCGATGACGGTCTCGCCCGTCTCGCGCGCCGTGATCTCGAGCATTTCGTACGACATCGCCGACTTCAGTCCGTAGATGCTGGCGACGCCGTCGGCCACGCTCAGCACGGTGCCGACCTCGGCGTCCTGCGCCGACGTCAGGTCGGCAGACGCGATTTCCTTGAGGAGGACTTCCTTGAGCTCGCCGGGACGGAGGAGGGTCTCAGATGCCATGAGATTCGCACTGGAAAAGGCGGTTAGGAAACGGTTCGGGAATAGCTTGTGAAAATAGGCACAAGGCGGGGGTCGGGCAAGGGAAAAACGGCGGGGAGGGCGGGGAGGACGGGGATGCCGCGTATTCACTTCCCGCCATCCCGCCCTCACTACTCCCGGCTTCGCGTCCGGCCTCGCACGAAAGCCGACAGTACCCCGTGCGGGCCGAGTTCCGCCAGTTCCCCAACCCCCACATTGGCGATGCGGCGGACGGTGGCCGCCAGGTGGCTCGCGGAGGCGTAGCGAAGGATCTCCGCGGTGACGGGAGGCGGTGTGCGGGGGTTCTGGAGCAATTGGGCGGCACAGGCGACACGGGCCAGATCGATGACGCGCTTGAGGTTGGGAGCCCCGCCGGCGCCGAACTGACGAGAGAGATGTTCGCGGCTCACGCGAAGGCGACTGGCGATCTGCTCGGTTCGAAGCGGAGCCTCGACATCGCGGATGACCAGGTCCCAGGCTCGCAGCTGCAGCGGTTCGGTGAGGCGCAGCACCCGCGGTCCATCGGCGAGCAGGCGACGACGCTGGGCCGCCAGCGTGGCCCGGCTCACGAGCTCACCGGCCACGGCATCGTCGACCCCCTCGACGACCAGCGCGGCGACGCCGCCCTCCCTGCATGCGGCGAGCGCCTCCCCATCGTCGGCCCGGAACGGGCGCCCAGGCCACGACCGGCAGCGCCGGCAGGTGCTCCCGCACGTCCCGCAGGACGGCGAAGCCGGCGCCGAGGGGCGAAAGGATGACGGCATCGAGGAGACGGCTGGTCGCGAGACGCCAGAGTGCCTCGGCGCCGCGGCAGCGCGCCAGCCGCACACCGGCTCGTGGCATCGAGCGACGGAGCACCGCGCTCCCCGGCCCCGGGGCCAGCACGGCGATGACAGACACCTGGAGCGGGCTAGCTGGTTACGGAGGGATCTGGTTCCCGGCGGGGACGGCCGGCGCCCACCGCCACGAGCGTCCGGGCCATCTCGCCCGCGCGCTTGAGGACGCCACGCGCGTTGTCATAGCTCAGCGCGTCGAGCGCTTCATCGAGGGTGCACCAGCGCACCGCGGTGATGCCCTCGTCGGTCTGCGGTGCCGCGTCGCCATCGGGCGACTCGAGCAGGAAGAAATGGCAGTACTTGTGGATGCGCCGGCCACGAAACCGGAAGTGCCAGTCGATGAGGCGAATGGGCCCGTGCAGGTTGAGGTGCTCGAGCCCGGTCTCTTCCTGGGTCTCGCGCAGCGCCGCCTGGGCCGGCGTCTCGCCGTCCTCGAGGTGCCCCTTCGGGAACCCCCAGTTGTGATACGAGTCCTTGATGAGCAGGAAATGCGCGACGCCATCGGGCTCCCGCCGAAAGACGATGCCGCCTGCGCTCACTTCGAGGTCGACCGGGCGCTTGACCATCCTAGAACACACTCACCTTCAGGTACTTCTTCGGATTGTTCCGGATATCGGCGATCAAGGCCCGGGCTTCCTGGAAGGTGAGCGTCGCTTCCCGGTACAGCATCGTGTCACTCGCCAGCATGCCAAGCGTTCCCTGCCCCCGTTCGATCCGCCTCAGGATGGAATCGGCGGACTGCAGCGCCTGGACCATGCTCACCTTGTTCTGCGCTGCGGCGTCGGTGACCTGACGCAGGTCGGCGGCCGCCTGGCGGAGGTCGGCCATGGCCGCGCGGGTGTTGCCCGCCACCTCGGGCACATAGCTCCCGGAGGTGGCCGAGTCGAGCCGGGTGACGGTGCGCACGAAGGCGCTCGATCCCAGCGAGATGTTGTTGCCCACGGTGTCGAGGCGCTGCGTCTGCGCCCGGGCAAAGCCGGACAGCCGTCGCGAAATCTGGGAGAGATCCTGGATGCTCGCCTTGAGTTCCTTCACCGCATTGCTGTCGAGCACGCCCTCGAGCCGCTTGGTGACGTTGGCGACGTCGCCGGCGATGCGGCTGGCCTGCTGGGTCAGCTCGCCGATGTCCGGCAGCGTGGCACCGGGCCAGGCCTCACCACCGGGTGCGCGCGCCTGCTCGAGGGCCGCGCTCAGCTCGGGATCGTCCTGCTGCTCGGCGAGGCCGAGGATATTGGCGCGCCACTCGCCGAAGAGGCTGGACGAGGCCGCAACGACCGCGGGATCGGGCGGCAGGTCGGCGGTGCGCTCGAACTGCATGTCCACCTGCACCCATTCATCGGCGGCGAGGCGGATCGCCGTGACGCGACCGACCTTCACGCCGCGCAAGCGTCACCGGCGCGCCGGGCTTGAGTCCGCCGACCTCGCGGAAGCGCGCGCTCCGCACCACCTGGTCGCGGTTCAGGCTCGTCTGGGAGAGCCAGAGGGCGCCTGCCGCCACCGCGATGATCGCCGCGACGACCGTCACCCCGACGACGAATTCACGCCGACGCTTCACGTCACCCCCTCGGTCACGGCGGGCCGGCCCTCGATGAAGTCGGTAACCACCGGATCGTCACTCCGGCGCAGTTCGTCGCCGGTGCCGACCGCGCGCAGGCGGCCCTCGTACAACATCGCGATGCGATCTCCACACTTGAAGGCGGTGCGCAAGTCATGCGTCACGATCAGGCCGGTTGCACCGAGATCGCGCGTGCGCACCATCAGGTCGTCGATGACCGCCGACGTCACCGGATCGAGTCCAGTGGTGGGTTCATCATACAGAATGTAGCGCGGCTTCAGCGCCACTGCGCGCGCGATCCCGACCCGCTTCCGCATGCCGCCCGACAACTCGGCCGGGTACCGTCCCTCGGCGCCCTCCAGGTTGACCAGGGCCAGGCTTTCCCTGACCCGGATCCGCTGGTTGGCGTCGTCCATGCCCTGCTTCCGCAGGCCGAGCCGGATGTTCTCCTCCACCGTCATCGAGTCGAAGAGCGCCGCGAACTGGAAGACGAACGCGATATCGCGACGAAGCAGCGTGAGTCCGTCGGGATCGAGGTCGGGAACGCTCTTGCCATCGACCAGTACTTCACCGGAGTCGGGGGCGAGCAAGCCGGCGATCAGCTTCAGGGTGACGCTCTTTCCACTGCCCGAGAATCCGAGGAGGACGGTGTTCTTCCCCTCGGGAACGTCGAGCGAGAAGCCGCGAAGGACTTCCTTGGTGCCGAACGACTTGTAGACATCGCGGAGACGATCACGGCGCCACGGCGTGAGACGTGAGGACGTGACCAGCTGAAACTCACAGCAGCACCACGGCCCAGAAGGCGTCCAGCACCAGGATGGCCATGCAGCCGAAGACGACGGCGCGGGTGGCCGCGGCACCGACGCCGGCGGCGCCGCCACTGCTCGCGAAGCCCTGCATGCATCCCATGAGCGCCACCGCGGTGCCGAAGCTGGCGGCCTTCACCAGTCCGTACCAGATGTCCTTGAACTGGTAGAACTGGCGCAGGCCGCGCACGAACTCCTGCGCCGGCAGCTCGAGGATGAAGGTGGACGCGATCCAGCCGGAGAACACGCCCACCAGCATGGCGAGGGCGGTGACCACCGGGAACATGAGGGTGGCGGCGAGGACGCGCGGCACGGCGAGATAGGCGATCGGATCGTAGGAGAGGGTCTCGAGCGCGTCCACCTGCTCGGTGACCCGCATGGTGCCGAGTTCCGCCGCGATGCTGGCGCCGACGCGGCCGGCGAGCGCCATGCCGGTGAGCACCGGCGCCAGTTCCATCATGATCGTCTTCCCCACCAGGGAACCGACCAGGTACAGCGGAACGGTGTTGGTGAAGATGTAGGACGCGAGAAGGGCGAGGACGATGCCGGTGAAGACGGCGAGAAAGATGGCGATCGGCACGGAGTTCACGCCGAGCACCACCATCTGGTCCAGCAGCACCGGGCGCCATGTCCGCACGTCGCGCAACGCGCGGGACACCCGGAGCGTGATCCGGCCCACCTCATCGAAGAATCCAACCAGGAGAGGAGGGCGAGTCTCAGCGGCCCGAAGCATGGCCACTAAGGTACAGCTATTTACGCCGCGAAGCTCGCGAGCGCGCGGCCGACGTCGCCCTCGCGCAGGCGCTTGAGGGCGCGATCGCGGAGCTGGCGGACCCGCTCGCGCGTGACGCCGAGCATGCCGCCGATTTCCTCGAGGGTGTGCTCGCGGCCGTCATCGAGGCCGAAATAGAGGCGCAGGACCTTGGCATCGCGGGGCGGCAGGGTGCGGAGCGCCGACTCGATTTCCTCGGAGAGGAAGGCGTCCATCGCCTGGTCCTCGGTCGAGTTGCCGTCTTCGGCGACGAACCGGTCCATCAGGGACCGGTCGCCCTCGGGATCGAGCGGGGCGTCGAGCCGCACCTCGGCGGTGTTGAGCGCGGCGAGCGACTGCACCACATCGAGGGAGAGCCCGGTGGAGTTCGCAATTTCCTCCGGCGTAGGCTCGCGCCGCAGTTCCTGGCGCAGCGTCTCGGCGGTGCGCACGATGCGGGAGAGATCGGCGGTGCGGTTGAGCGGCACGCGGACGGTGCGGCCCTGGCGCGCGAGCGAGGCGAGGATGGCCTGGCGGATCCACCAGACGGCGTAGGAAATGAACTTCACGCCCTGGTCGGGGTCGAACTTCCGGGCGGCGGTGAGCAGCCCGACGTTGCCCTCGCCGATGAGGTCGGTGAGGGGCAGGCCGCGGTTCTGGTATTTCTTGGCCACGGAAATGACGAACCGGAGGTTGCGCTTCACCAGTTCCTGCATGGCCTCGGGGTCGCCGCCGCGCACCCGCTTCGCGATGGCGATTTCCTGCTGCGGCGTGAGCAGCGGCGTCATGCTCACTTCGTACAGGTACTGGTCGAGGATGTCCTTGTCGGCGTCGTAGACACCGAGCGACTTGGACGTCTCCCGCTTGCGAGTGCGACGCGGCTTGGTGGGTGGCGTGGCCGCGAGGATCTGGGCGGTACGTGAGGTGCGCTGGGAGCGGCTGATGCGGATCCCACACCGGCTCGACCTTCTTCGGCGCCTCGACGACCGGATCGGATGCCGCGCGACCGGCGCGTGCCTTCTTCCCGGCCGGCGCCTTGGCGGGTCCGCCGCGCGCGCGCTTGACCGCCTTCTTCGCCGGCTTCGCCGGCTGTTCGTCTTTCTTCCCGCTACTCGGCATGACGCTCCGATTGCTGTCCAAAACGGCGCGGCACCCTGTACGCGCGCATTGTACTGTCGCTTGACACCCCTAGAGCCCGCTCATAGGTTCCCGTGCTGCTTCGGTCCCTCGGTTCCGGGGCCGCCCAATATATAGGGGGCGTAGCTCAGTTGGGAGAGCGCGTGAATGGCATTCACGAGGTCAGGGGTTCGATCCCCCTCGCCTCCACTCGGTTCGCCGGGCGTTAGCAGCGTCGCGGCGAAGCTGGAAAAAACGGTTGCGGACGGCGCAGGTCGCGCGCTACAATCCGCTTCCGTCAAGCGGGAATAGCTCAGTTGGTAGAGCACAACCTTGCCAAGGTTGGGGTCGCGGGTTCGAGTCCCGTTTCCCGCTCTCCAGGGAATATCGCCCGGAACATCGGGCAGCGTCGCGGGGTGGAGCAGTCTGGTAGCTCGCCGGGCTCATAACCCGGAGGTCGTGGGTTCAAATCCCACCCCCGCTATTTCGAATGCGGCAAGGCGGCAGGGCGGCATGCCTGCCGCCTTGCCGCCTGTAGGGCGGTTAGCTCAGTTGGTTAGAGCGCCACGTTGACATCGTGGAGGTCACAAGTTCGAGCCTTGTACCGCCCATGTAGAGGAGTTGTGTTGGGGCGGACGCCGGTCCGCTGACGCGCCCATAGCTCAATTGGATAGAGCATCTGACTACGGATCAGAAGGTTAGAGGTTCAAGTCCTCTTGGGCGCACTAGGTAGTACGGGGCGTAGCGAAGCCCGGTTATCGCGCCTGCTTCGGGAGCAGGAGGTCCCCGGTTCAAATCCGGGCGCCCCGATCGAGAAAAACGAGAACCCCGCCATGTGCGCATGGCGGGGTTTTCGCATTCAGGCGACCGGCTTTGCGCCCCGTCGCTTGAAGAACCAGATCAGTCCCATGGCACCGCCCACCGACAGCACATAGCCCGGCAGCATGCCCAGGCCAGTGAAGTGGCCCGCCAGTCCACCGATGAGCGAGCCGGCAATGCCGAACCCTGCCGTCGAGGGAAGGCTCATCGGATCGGGGCCGGGCAGCAGGAAGCGCGCGAGCGCCCCGATGGCAAGCCCGATGAGGGCCAGGGTGAGCAGGAGGATGGTGAGGCCCGCCAGGCCGAACGCCATGGCCGAGCCATGCGCAGTGGAATCCATGTCTGTCTCCAGGGAACTCGGGTCGATCGTGGTTACCCGCCTCCCCATAGGATACAGCGGCGTCCGGCTAGCTGTCGAGGAAGAGGGCCACCGGTTCGAGCGGCTTCACATGATCGCAGATGATCTTGACCATGACGGTGAGCGGCACGGCCAGCACCGCACCGGTGATGCCCCAGATCCACCCCCAGAAGAGCAGGCCCACGAACAGCGCCACCGCGTTGAGCGGGAGCCGGCGGCCGAGGATCATCGGCGTGGCGAGGTTGCTCTCGATCATGTTGATGATGAAGAACGCCCCGGCGGCGAGCAGCGCGGTCTTGGGCTCGTCGAAAGAGACCAGCCCCGCCACCGCAATCAGTATCAGGGTCGCAAGCGCGCCCACGTACGGGATGTAGTTGAGCACGCCCGCTACGGCGCCCCAGAGCGCGGCGTTGGGCATCCCGAGCAGCGCCAGCGCGCCCCAGGTAAGCAAGCCGACAGCCGCGTTGATGATCGTGGTGAGGACGAGGTAGCGGGACATCTGCACCTCGATCTCGGCGAGCGCCTCCACCACGTGCGCGCGTTCAGCGCGGCCGGGAAGCACTTCCGCGAGCTTCTGCCGGAAGAGGGTACCGGCAGCCAGCAGGAAGTAGGTGAGAAAAATCACTGTCAGGGCTGCGCCGAGGAAGCTGGCCGTCGTGCCGGACAGACGGCTCAACAGCCCCGGCTTGGCGAGTTCCACCTTCTGGGTGTCGTCACCCTTCCCCGTGGGCGTGGTGACTTCTTCCACCTTGCTGGCGGTGGCCTGGATGCTGGCGAGTGGCCGGATCACACCCTTCAGCTTCCGTTCCACCTGTTGCATGGTCTTGGGCGCCCGCTCGATCCACTCGGACGCCGGATCGGCCAGGAAAAACATGGACCCGCAGATGACGATCACGGTGCCGAACACCAGCACTCCGGCACCGAGCGCCTCGGGGATGCGGTGCCTCTTGAGCCAGCGGACGGGCGGGCCGAGCAGGAAGGTGAAGAGGAGGGACACGACGATCGGGAGCACGAGTGTGCTCCCGATCTTGAGTGCCGCGACTGCTACGAGAAAGAAGATGCCGACGAGCGGCCAGGTCACGAATTGACCGGACTGTGGATATCGGCCAGGCGTCGCTCGAACGCGACTACCTGCGAGTCTGCCTCTTCCTTGAGGGTGCCGTACCGCTGCTGGATCATGCCGACGAGGCGATCCCGCCGGCCCGCGATGATGTCCACGTCGTCATCGGTCAGCTGGCCCCACTGCTCCCGGACACGGCCGCGCAGTTCCTTCCATGAGCCCTTGATCTCATCCCAGTTCATTGCATCCTCCAATGGTACGCGGCGAGGCCGCGAGAGATATCGGTGGGCCGGCCGGAGCCGGCCCAGATCTATGCCCATCACCGGCGGCAGGGGCGCCGAAACGAAAAAAGGCACACGGGATCGACTGGAGCCGATCCACCATGCGCCTTCGACTGGCGAACCGACATCGTTCGCCCGTTCAAGGTAGCTGCCACCAGCACAGCTCGTTGCCTCCCTGCAGTTTTCAACCTAAGACCCTCCGCTTCGTGCGCAAGAGCCTGCACTGTCACAGTCGCGCCGCGTGATATGCATCACGCCGCATCATACATGTTCGAGCAACAGTTCCAGCCGCCGGCGAAGGTCCGCCAGCGTCTTGGACTTGAAGGCGCCCTTGGTTTCCTCCAGCACATCCACGGTGTCCTTCACCGCCTGCTGCAGCTGCAATCCCCGCGGACAGTTGAGCAGCTGGCACGGCGTCTGGTCAGACGGCGCGCTGTTGAGGGCGCGGCTCAGCTGCTGCAGGTCGGTCAGCGAGCCCATGACGTTGCGGAGCGTGAGCGCCAGGAAGACGTCGACGGCGTTGCCATCCTGGGCCACGCTCTGGGCCTCGCCGATTTCCTGGCGCATGCGGCGCAGCCGATCCTCGGTGCGATGCATGACCTGGTAGGAGCGGAAGCGGGCCACCGCCTTCTGCACCTTTTCCAGCAGGAGCGGAAAGCTCACCGGCTTGGTGAGGTAGGCCGCCACCGGCAACTCGATGGATGCCACCGCCGAGCGCACCGAGGGATAGCCGGTAAGGATGATGACCGGCAGGCCACCGCTCCTCTCGCTGACATCGCGCACCAGCTGCAGGTCGGCGTTGCCGGGCATTTCAAGGTCGGTGATCAGCAGGTCGTACTGTCCTTCGGTCGACGCGAGCGATGGCCGACGCCGCGTCTCCCACCTCATCACAGTGGTACCCCTCGCGGCGCAGCAGGTCGGCGGTGGCGGCCAGGAAGGTGGCCTCATCGTCGGCGAGCAGGATCCTTGCAGCGTCCATGCCTTGTTCCCTTCCCATGGTCAGGCGGCCGGCTTGAGGGGCACGCATATCGTAAACACCGCGCCGCCACCCTCGGCGTCGGTGACCTTGATCGTTCCACCGAGCGCCAGCACCGAACGGCGGACGAGGGCGAGGCCCAGTCCCATGCCGCTGTTGCTGACGCCGGTCTTCGACGTCGTGAACGGCTCGAAAATGAGTTCTCGCTGGGCCGCGGGAACGCCGGGGCCGCGGTCGCTGACCGACAGGAGGAACGACTGGTTCTCCTGCCAGGCCCGCACCTGCACGCGGCCATGCTCTGGTGACGCATCGATGGCGTTCTGTACCAGGTTGTAAATGGCCTGGCGCAACAGGCCGGCGGGCACGCCCACGATTCCGGGCGAGCCGGTGGTGTCGACCTCGACGGTGACGCTGGAGCTGCGGTTGATCTGCTGGATCATGGCGACCGCGTCGGCGATGATGGTCCCGATCGAGGCATTCGACGCTTCGGGCTCGGGCCGGTACGTCTCGTACAGCTGGCGGGTGATGCCGGCAATGCGCCCGATCTCGCGCTCGATGGCGCCGACGTACCGGAAGTACGGATGCGTTTCCGGGATCGCGTCCTTGACGAGCAGGAACGAGTTCTGGATACCCGCCAGCGGGTTGTTGATCTCGTGCGCCACCTTGGCGGCGAGGCGCCCCATGGTGGAGATCGACTCCAGTTCCCTCAACGTCGCCTCCACCTGCTTCCGTTCGGTGACATCGCGACCCTCGGCGAGGAGCTGGATGACCTGGCCCTCGTCGCCCAGGATGGGCTTGATGGAAAACTCGATCGTGGCCCGGCGACCGTCGGGGCCGTCCAGCTCTTCCTGGTACTGCACAATCTTCCCCAGCTTGGCCTCGTCACAGGCCTTCCGGAGCCGCTCGACCCGCACCGGCGAGCCGGCCCAGGATGGCGTCTCCCAGATGACCTTGCCACGCATCTCGGCGAGCGAGATGCCCGCGAAATCGAGGGCGACCCGGTTGGCCTCGAGACAGGTGCAGTCGAGGTCGAGCAGCGTCTTGAGCTGCACGCCGCCGTCGAACATGGCCCGGAAGCGCCGCTCGCTCGCCGCCAGCGCCTGCACCGCATGCTTGCGCTCGGTGACGTCGGCAATGGCGCCCAGCATGCGGATGGGTCGGCCGTCGGGTGCACGTTCCACGACGCGGCCCCGCTCGACGATCCAGTGCCACTCCCCATCCCTGGCCTGCAGGCGGGCCTCGACATCGAGGGTCTCGGTGCGTCCGGCAAGATGCTCCTCGAGTGCGCGTTGCACACGGGCACGGTCCTCCGGGTGGACGAGGCTGTTCCAGACTGCAGTGGCGCCTCGTGGCGTAAGCGTATGGGGGTCATACCCCAGACCGCGCCAGACGCCCTCACTCCGGTGCGACTCGCCGGTGTCGAGATCCTGTTCCCATAGCCCGTCGGTCGAACTGTCGAGGGCCTGCTGCAGTCGTTCCCGCTCCACGGTGCGTGCAGCGGCCTGGGTGAAGTGCAGCAGGCGCAGGAGAAGGCTTACGAGGACGGCAACGATGACGCCAAGGACGGCAATGACCTCGCGCAGGTCGGAGCGATAGAGCCCCTGCACCGAACTGGTCGGCCAGGCGCTGACACTCCAGCGAAGTCCACCCACATGCACCGTATCTGTCGCGAACCAGGCGACACCCGTCTGGGGTGTGTCGGTGCGGTACAGGTCGCGCGCCAGGCCGCGCACGCGAACACCGTATTCCTTGGGGTAGAGCGTCAGCGCCTCGCCGGCGAGTCGGGCTCCATCGACGAAGACAAGCATGACGCCCTGACACCGGTCGTCGTTGCAGGCCGGCGCCCCAGCGAGCAGCATGGTGCCGGGGCCGCGGCCGGCCACCTCCACGATGCCAACCGGCGCGCGCCCACCGGCGGCACCGCGCGAGGCCTCGTCGCCGAGCAGCCGCAGCAGGGTGGCTGAGTCCACCGGGGCCGCGTCCACGCCGACGGCGGCCCGCTGAGCCCACGCCGAGTCGAGCCAGACGATGCGCTTGATGTCGTGATTGTCTTCCATCACCCTGAGCATGGCAGTCGCCCAGTCCGACCGGATCACGGGATCCTGGTCGGCTGAAAATGCTGCGACTCGTGCGACGAGCTTGAGCGTCGTCTGCAGTTCGGCGGAGATCTCGGCGCTGGCCGTCCCTGCGATGGCCTGCACCTGGCGGCGCCCGCGCATCTCCTCCTGGCTCGTGACCGCACGGGTCACGACAAGCGTGGTGCAGAGCGTCGCCACGCCCGCTGCCAGCGGCACCCAGGCCGGCAGCAGTGCCGGTCGGTTCCGCTCCCACGCAAACGCGACCAGGGTCGCACCGATCCCCAGAAACGCCACCGCGCTGGGGATGGCGACGCCGGTCACCGCACCGAATCGCAGGTCGCTGAGGACGCCGGTGCTGTACGAGAGGAGCGTGACGACGGACAGGGCGAGCAAGGTGAGGCCAACCGTCCCGATGATACTGCGCGCCGCATCCTCGGCTCGCGCATACAGGAGCGTCAGGAATGCTGCACCGACGAGCACAAACCCCAGCGCGGTGGAGGCAGCCATGCGCCCGGAGTACTCGGGGCGAATCTCGAACGCGGAGGGATCAGACAGGAGCAGCCGGTCGACGCCGAGGTCGACGCCGGCCATGTACTGGAACAGGGTCACCCCGCCGACAAGGAGGGTGACGAGCGCCCCGAGCAGGATCCAGCCCCGGCGGGCCTCCGCGATTCCGTACACACCTGCACCCGCGGCGAGCAGCGCCACCGCGGCGTTCATGTGCACCGGCGGGTAGCCCTCGACGACACTCACCAGCTCGACGACGCCCAACACCCAGCCCAGCGTCACCAGACCGCCGATGGCTGCGCAGGTCACCGCCGTCCAGCGCGCCACCATGCGGGCTCGAGGACCGCGCATGACGGTCAGCAGAGTTGAGTCTCCTTGATCACGACTGATCTCCCGAGGTGGAGCGATGAAGATGGAGCCAGAAGATTGCCGTCCCGGACCGCCGGGGCCAGCCCCGAATCATCCCGTCCGCGGTGGAGTAGATAGTGGATGAGTTGAGTTGACCTGACTAGTGCAGGTGCTTGTGATGACAGTCACTGCGCCTGGAGTTGCGGGTGTGTAGACTGAGTGCGGCTCGAGGACACAACTCGCGCCACCTTACTGCCGGGGGGAAGCTGCCTCCGATCGTGAAGGCGTATTCCAGGACCCATCGGGTCCGGCATGCGCCTTTTTTCTTTGACACCAATCGGCGCGCTGCGCCGAGGAGAGAAACATGCGCAAGGTAATGATCGCCGCTGCACTGATGATGCTTGGCGGCGCGGCCGTGGCTTCGGCCCAGACTGTTCCAGCGACCCCACCCAAGGCGGACAGCGCCATGAAGCACGGCGGCGCGATGGGCGATAGCGCGATGAAGCAGGGCGCCATGAGCGACACCGCAATGAAGAAGGCGGGGCAGCTCGCGAGCGTGGACGTGAATACCGCCACGCAGGCCCAGCTCGAGTCGATCCCGGGCCTCAAGCCCTACGCCGACAAGATCATCAAGGGCCGGCCGTACAAGTCGATTGACCAGCTGTCGAACGTCCTGCCAAAGGATGTGCTGGGTGCGACCAAGTCCCAGTTGACGGTCGGCAGCGGCTACTGACCTGCATGCTGTAAGGCGGATATCTTCCAGCCGGGTGGCAACGTGACAACCCGGCTGGAGATTCCGCATGCAACTGTTCATCAATGGCGAACGCCGCACCTTCGACGGCGACGTTGCCATGCCCCTCCTGTGGTACCTTCGCGACGAACTCGGACTCACTGGCACCAAGTTCGGGTGCGGCATCGGTGCGTGCGGGGCCTGCACCGTGCACCTCGAGGGCACGGCCGTCCGCTCGTGCTCGACGCCGATGCAGGTGCTCGAGGGCAAGCATATCGTCACTATCGAGGGCCTTGACGCGAACGGCAACCACCCCGTCCAGGTGGCGTGGCGCGCCGCCAACGTCCCGCAGTGCGGTTACTGCCAGAGCGGCCAGATCATGCAGGCGGTAGCCCTTCTCGAGTCCACACCCCACCCGACTGACGACGAAATCGATACTGCCATGCAGGGGAACATCTGCCGCTGCGGCACCTATGTGCGGATCCGTTCCGCCATTCACGCTGCAGCAAAGGGTGGCACGTCATGAGCGAGTTGCTGCCCCGCCGCGATTTCGTGAGGGCGGCCGCGCTCGGCAGCCTCGTCATTGCGATCACCGGTACCGGGTGCCGGCGCCTCAGTGAAGAGGCACGGAACCCGACCGCACCGGCGGGTGATCCGTTCGAGCCGGTGGTGTACGTGCGGCTCGACCCATCGGGCACGGTGACCATCGTCTGTCCCCGTTCCGAAATGGGCCAGGGCATCCGGACGACGCTGGCGATGATCGTGGCCGACGAGATGGAGGCCGACTGGAAGGACGTGACGATCGTCCAGGCGCCGGGCGACGAGAAGAAGTACGGATCGCAGAACACCGACGGGTCGACCAGCATCCGCGACTTCCTGCCGAAGTACCGGGAAGCTGGCGCCACCGTGCGCGCGCTGCTGGAGGCAGCGGCCGCCCAGGAGTGGGGTGTACCAGCAGCGGAAGTCGAGGCGCAGAACGGGCGCGTCATCCACTCGGCCAGCCGGCGCTCGTTGCCCTTCGGCAAGCTGGTGGCAACCGCTTCCACCCTGCCGATTCCAGCCGTTGCATCCCTCAAGCTCAAGCACGCGTCGCAATTCCGCTACATCGGCAAGGATGTGCCGAGCCTGGACCTGCACGACATGACGACGGGCAAGGCGATGTTCGGGCAGGATCTCCGGCGTGACGGGATGAAGATCGCCGTGGTCGCACGACCGCCGGTGTATGGCGGCAAGGTGGCGACACTCGACTCGAGTGAAGCGGAGAAAGTGCCGGGCGTGGAGCGTATCGTCCGCCTGCCGGAGGCGAGCCCGCCCACTGCATTTCAGGCACTGGGTGGCGTGGCGGTGGTGGCGACGAACACCTGGGCAGCAATGCAGGGGCGGCGGAAGCTCAAGATCACGTGGGCCGACGGGCCCAATGAGAGCTACGACTCGGAACAGTATCGCGTGCAGTTGGAGAAGGCAGTTCGCAAGCCTGGCAAGGTGGTACGCGCCCAGGGAAACACCGGCCGCGCGCTCGGTACAGCCCGGACACGCATCGCCGCTGACTACTACCTGCCGCACCTGGCCCACGCCTCGATGGAGCCGCCCGCCGCGCTTGCCGTGTTCGAGGATGGCCGCTGCGACACCTGGTCCTGCACCCAGAATCCGGGGGCGACGCGCGAGACGGTAGCCAAGGCGCTGGGCATTCCGGTGGAGAACGTGACGTCGTATGTAACGCTGCTGGGTGGCGGCTTCGGACGGAAGTCGAAGCCCGATTATGTCGTCGAGGCCGCGCTACTGGCGAAGGAAATGGGCGCACCGGTGAAGGTCGTCTGGACGCGGGAAGATGACATCCAGCACGACTTCTATCATACGGTGGCTGCGGAGCACCTGGAGGGTGGTATCGACGCCAACGGCCGGGTGACGTCGTGGCTGCAGCGATCGGCGCTGCCATCGATCGGTACGCTGTTCGCACCCGACGTGCTCTACCAGGCCGAGTGGGAAGTGGGCCAGGGAATGACGGACTTTCCCTATGCGGTACCCAACTACCAGGCGGAGATGGGACCGGCGCCGGCCCACGCCCGTATCGGCTGGTACCGTTCGGTGATCAACATCCCGCATGCCTTCGCCATCGGATCGTTCATTGACGAACTGGCACATGCCGCGGGAAGGGACCCGCGCGAGTTCCTGCTGGAGCTGCTGGGCCCCGACCGCATCGTGGACATGAGCAAGGCGGGGCTCACCGGAAAGCCGTGGAACTACGGCGACAGCTTCGAGACACATCCGCTCGACACCGGGCGGCTTCGGCGGGTAGTGGACCTGGTGACGAACGAGGCGGGCTGGGGGCAGCCGTTGCCGGCGGGACGAGGGCGCGGCCTTGCGGTGCATCGAAGCTTCCTGAGCTACGTGGCGATGGTGATCGAGGTGGAGTCGAAGCCTGACGGCAGCCTGTCCATCCCACGGGTCGATGTGGCCGCCGATGGCGGACTCATCGCCAACCCGGATCGAGTGAGGGCGCAGTTCGAGGGCGCCACCATCATGGGCCTCAGCAACGCACTGTATGGCGAGATCACCTTCCGTGAGGGTCGGCCGGTGCAAACGAACTTCAACAATTATCGAGTGACGCGGATGAACGTGGCACCGCGCGACATCCGGGTGCACCTCGTCCAGTCCGAGGGGAAGCCCGGCGGCATCGGCGAGCCGGGCGTTCCGCCGGTGGCCCCTGCCCTCAGCAACGCAATCTTCGCTGCCACGGGGCGACGGATCAGGAGCTTGCCGGTGGGTGACCAGCTCACAAAGCCGGAAGACCGGGCGCCGGTGAAGACGGTAGGCTAGGGCATGCAATCTGGCCAGTTCGAGAGTCTTCAGGCGGCTCTTGCCGGCCGCTATAGCCTGGAGCGCGAACTGGGGCGGGGCGGCGCGGCCACCGTCTACCTCGCCGACGACCTGAAGCATCATCGCCAGGTGGCGCTCAAGGTGCTCCGTCCGGAGCTCGCCTCCATGCTCGGCCCGGACCGCTTCGACCGGGAAGTGGCCATTGCTGCCCAGCTCAACCATCCGCACATACTCGCACTGCACGACTCAGGGGAAGCCGGAGGCTTCCTCTTCTATGTCATGCCGTACGTCCAGGGTGAATCGCTTCGCCATCGCCTCCGGCGCGAGACACAGCTCCCCATCGATGAGGCCGTTCGCATCACGCGACAGGTGGCCTCGGCCCTGTCGCACGCGCACGCGCGACAGGTCATTCACCGCGACATCAAGCCGGAGAACATCCTGCTGTACGAAGGCGAGGCAATGGTCGCCGACTTCGGCATTGCCCTCGCAGCGGGCGCGTCGCCGGCGCAGCGCCTCACCGAGACCGGGCTGGTGGTGGGCACACCGGAGTACATGAGTCCCGAGCAGGCGACTGGAGAGCGCGATCTCGACGCGCGGAGCGACGTGTACAGCCTCGCGTGCGTGCTGCACGAGATGCTCACCGGCGCGCCACCGTTCACCGGCACTACGGCGGCGGCGATCATCACGCGCCACGTCATCGATCCGGTGCCGAGCGTGCGCCCGCTTCGCACCGGCGTCTCCATCGACATCGAGCATGCGCTGGTGAAGGCGCTCGCAAAGGCGCCAGCCGACCGCTTTGCGTCGGCGACCGCCTTCGCCGAGGCGCTCGTGATGAGCGTGGCGGCCAAGGGAGTGGAGCGCTCGGTCGCCGTGCTGCCATTCCGCAACCTCAGCCCCGACCCGGAGAACGAGTACTTCGCCGATGGAATCACGGAGGACGTGATTGCCCACCTGTCGAAGATCCGGGCGCTCAAGGTCATCTCGCGCACGTCCGTGATGCAGTTCAAGAACCGGGAGAAGAGCCTGCGCGACATCGGCGGCATGCTGGAGGTCACGACCATCCTCGAGGGCAGCGTCCGCCGGGCGGGTGACCGGGTACGCATCGTGGCACAGTTGATCGATGTCGCCACCGACCAGCACCTCTGGGCCGAGACGTATGACCGCCAGCTGACCGACATATTCGCGATCCAGACCGACGTGGCGCTGCACATCGCGGCGGCACTCAAGGCGGAACTCGATCCTGCGGAGCGGTCGCGGATACGGAAGGCGCCGACGAGCGACATGGAAGCGTACCAGCTCTACCTGCGGGGACGGCACTGCCTGATCCGGGATACGGAGGAGGGCAGCCTCAAGGGCATCGAGTTCTTCGAGCAGGCAATCGAGCGCGACCCCAATTACGCGCTGGCCTATGCGGGCATCGCGCAGGCTTACGCTGAACTGGGGCGCCTCGGCGCTGCTGCGATCAAGCCGGATACGGCTTACCGGCGGGCGAAGGTCGCGGTCGCGAAGGCCCTGGAACTCGATAGCGGGCTCGCGGACGCGCATTGCATGCTGGCCCTCCTCAAGTTCATGAGCGACTTCGACTGGGTGGGAGCCGAGCAGGAATTCCAGCGGGCGCTGGAGCTGGATCCGGGCAATGCGTCGACCTGCGATTTCTACGGGCAGCTGTGCATGGCGCTGGAGCGCTACGACGAGGCGTTCACGCTGCTTGAGCGGGCCCGCGAACTGGATCCGATGGTGAGGGGGTCCGATCGCGCCACCCTCCTCCTCCGTCGCGGGCGCTACGAGGAAGCCCGCTTGGTGGCGGCGACGGTGGTCGAATTCGATCCCAATTTTGCGAGGGGGCATGCGACCCTTGCCTGGGCCTGCCTCAAGCTGGGGATGAACGACCCTGGTATCGCAGCCCTGCGGAAGGCGGTGGCGATCTCACCAGGTGAGACCCTCTTCCTCGCACAGCTGGGTCAGGCGCTCGCTTCGCTGGGAATGGTGTCCGAGGCCAAGGCGATACTTCAAAAGCTCGAGGAGCTTTCGCGGAGCAGGTATGTGTCGCCGGTGCACCTGGCGTACGTCCAGACCGGACTCGGCGAAACCGATGCGGCGATCGGCCTCCTGGAGCAAGCCTTCGATGAGCGCGCGGGCGGCATGTACGGGATCAAGGGCTCGTTCCTGTTCGCGCCATTGCGGGAACAGCCGAGATTCAAGGCACTGCTGCGGAAGATGAATCTGGGGGTTTGAGGGCGGGGAGGGCGGGGAGGGCGGGTACCTACTCGGCTGGAGCTGGCCCCGTTGTGTCGGGGCTGGCCGCAGGAATCTGCCCAACGACCTGCATCCAGCGCCACCAGCGGGGATCTTCCTGCTGCAGACCGAACACGGCGAGCGCGCGCGACCAGGCGTTGTTCGACACCGGCAGGAAGAGCCGGTCAGCCAGCACCGAGTCCCCTGGCACCACCGTCGAGTCGGCGCGCCAGCGACCCAGGCTGTCGAGCTGGTTGGTGAAGACCGGGTGCCGCAGGAAGATCCCCAGCATGCGCTTTACGCCGGGCATTTCCTGGCTCACCTCAGTCACCGGGTGACGGACCCATTCATGCTTGCGCTCGAGCACCAGCGTCGTGAGCGCCCAGCTCGCGGCATCGGCCTGCTGTTCGAGGGGGTTGAGCGCGCCGTAGCGGCGAAGGTCCTTCTGCCGCGGCACCCCGCGGAACAGTGCCCGCCACACCTCCGGATCGCGCGCCTGACTCGCGTGCACCAGCTCATGCACGTAGACCTGGAAAGTGCCGATCGGCACGCCGTCGATGGCGTCGCTCGTGGCATCGATACGTGGGGTGTGCCGGGAGGTGCGCAGGTACACCATGTCGTGCGGTGCGGCGTACACCCCCAGGGTCAGCGGGTCCACAAGCTCGCGCGGCAGTGGTACGACGGGAATGGAATCGACCAGTCCCAGCGCCCGGCGGGCGATAAAGGCCCAGGAACTTCGCTGGATGTCTGCGAGGAGGGCGGTCGTGGCGGGATCGTAGGCACTCGCCGGCACATCGCCGCTTGCCAGCCACTCGATACCAACCCACGCGGTACTGTCGCCCCAGGCCGGATGGCTCGCCTCGACTACCAGCAGCGCCACGCCGGCAAGCAGCCACGCGCGAAGGCGTCGCCATGGGGCGCGACGGACTGAGCTCGGGTTTGTGGGATCGTGCAGCATCATTCGTGGGACTCCAACAGGTAACGAGCCCAACACAATGCATCGATCGCGCCGCGTTGAGCGACAGGATCTCCAGGTGGTTTAAGCGTTGGTACCGCAGGTCGTTACGGGTGGCCGGGTGTTGCCGGTTGCGGGAGTGAATGTGACACCTGACGCGGGCACGTTGGGTCAGTCGTGGCGAGTGGCACGCAGGACGGGGACAAGCTGTCCGCCCAGGCTACCAGTCCCGGCCGTCACCCCCGTTCCCCTTGGGCCGCCGGCCTTCATGCTCCGACAGTTGCTGGCGCTCCACCGACTCGAGCAGCTTGCGCGCTTCCTCCTCGCTCAGCTCCTCGGCTGATTCACCCGCTGCATCGCCCGACCCGCCGCCAGCCATGGCGCCGATCGCCTGCTCCCGCTCGCCGTTCAGGCCTTCCTGGGAACCACTGCTCTGCCCCGCCAGCGCGCGGCCACCGCGGCCAGGCGAGCCGGAACTCTCCACCTCGTCGCGCTTCCGGAGGGCCAGTTCCAGGTTCCAGCGGGCATTCTCGTCCCCGGGCGTTGCAAGGAGCACCTCCTCGTACGCGGCAATTGCCCGATCGTAGAAATCGGCGGCTCGCTCCTTGGACGCCTGTGCAGCGCGGAACCAGGCGTTGCCAAGATTGTACTGCGCCACCACCCGGGTCTCGGGCGATGCCGCAGCGACCGCGGCCTGGAAGCTTACCGCCGCGTCCTCATACCGGCTGACGCGATAGCCGGCATTACCGGCACCAAGCTGTACCAGCGGATTCTTCGACTGCGCCAACCCCTGGTAGAGCGCGAATGACTCGGGATACCGGCTCTTGTGGTACAGGCGCACGGCCCGCCGGAAGGGTCCCGCCTCGCCGCCGCAGCCCACCATCATGAGAAGGAGCACCGTCACCAGCGCAGGGGCAGCACGACGGCTCCATGTCACGGCGACGAGCAGCTCGAGCACCAGGAACAGCACGGCCAGGGCCAGGGGCCACTGGAACAATTCGACGTGCTGCGGCACCCGCTGGGTACCGAGTGGTCGCTCGGCGACTTTCCGGATTGCCGCGACCATGTCCTGCCGGGCAGCGCGATCATCCCAGCGGGCATAGGCGCCACCGGACGTTTCCGTGATGCGGCGAAGCGTCTTTTCGTCGAGGCGGGACTCTGCCGGCCGGCCGATGTTGTCGCGATGCCATCGACTGGCGGAATCGCTGGCCATGTCGGGGTCGGCGGGCACGAAGCCGCCCTGCGCCGTTCCAATGCCGTAGGCGAAGACGGGTACGTGCGCCTCGCCAAGCTTCTGGAGCGGTCCGTCAAGGTTGCCCTCGCTCCGCTCGCCGTCGGTCAGGAGCACGATCGCGCGATGCCCGTCGCCGCCCTCGTGCTCAAACACCGTCCGGCTTACCTCAAGAGCTGCCGAGAGGTCGGTGCTCGGATCGTCGATGGCGTTGGTGGACGCGGCGTCCAGGAAGCGATCGAAGACGGCATGATCGTTGGTCATCGGCAGCTGCAGGAACGCCGCGCCGCCGAAGATGACCAGGCCCACGCGATCGCCCGGGAGCTCGTTGGCGAGATCCTTCGCCAGTGCCTTGGCACGATCGAGACGGTTTCCACCAGCGTCCTGAACCAGCATCGAGCGGGAAAGGTCGAGTGCGATCAGCAGGTCGCGGCCTGAGCGGTTGGAGCGCGTGTCGTACTCGCCACCCTGTGGCCGGGCGAGCGCCACCAGGCCCGCGGCCAGCGCCGCCGTGCGCAGCAGGGCGCGGAGGCGGCGTGAACCGGGGTCGATGCGCAGGCCGGTCCTGCCCAGGACAGCGGGATCGCCGAGCGACGCGAGCGCGGCGGCACGAGCGGCCTGTGCGTGCCGAATGAGCCACGTCGCCACGAACGGCAGCGCCACGAGCAGGATGAGCACCGCAGGGACGGCGAAGATCATGGCACCGTCCGGAGCCAGGTGGCACTGAGGACCGCCTGCAGCCCAAGCAGGAGGAGCCCGAAGAAGAGGATGACCGGAAAGAGCTCGCGGTGATCCCGCACTTCACGGATGGGCACCTCAGTGCGCTCGAGCGGATCGATGGCGCGCATGACGCTGTCGAGTGCGGCAGGATCGGTGGCCCGGGCAAAGGTGCCACCGGTACGATCGGCCACACGACGCAGGGTCTCTTCATCGCGCTTGGAGAGCTTTGCGGCGCGGGTGCGCACGCTCCAGACGCCGTTCAGGTCGTATTGCGTCGTGTCGGCGGAGGTGAGGCCGATCGCATGCACCCGGATGCCAAGCGCACGTGCCATCTCGGTGGCCTGTGGCAAGCGTCGGTGAACCGGTGTTGTTGGCCCCATCGGTGATGAGCACGATGGTGCTCGATGCCGCCGGCAGCTTCTTGAGCTGATTGATGCTCACGGCGAGGGCCGTGCCGATGGCAGTGCCGTCAGGCAACTGGCCGATGTCGGTGAGGTCGAGCATCCGCCCGATCAGCGTCATGTCGGCGGTGAGCGGTGCCTGCAGGAACGCCTTGCCGGAGAAGATCACGAGGCCCACGAGGTCGCCCTCGCGCCGGGCCACGAAGTCGCGAAGGGTGGAGCGCGCCACCATGAGGCGATTGCCCGGCTGGAAGTCGGTCGCCTTCATGCTGCTCGAGATGTCGAGTGCCACGATGATGTTCCGGGAGCGCAGCCTGATCTGCTCCTTGCCTGCATCCAGCTGGGGCCGGGCGAGTGCCAGCACCAGCAGGGTCGCGCCGGCGAACTCGAGCCAGCGCGGAAGCCTTGCCATGCGGGCGCGCACCGTACGAGGCAGCCCCTCAAGCACACCGGCTGACACCCAGGCAACCGCCCCGTCTCGGCGGCGGTCATTCCGGCGTCGCAGCCAGAGGCGAATGACCGGCACGAGCAGCAGGACGAGGAACCAGGGGGTGGCGAAGCGCATCAGCCCGGCTCCCCGGGGGACGCCCACGCATCAATGACCCTTCGCGCACCCGCCACGTAGGCGCGCGCCGTCTTCGTATCGGGCGAGACGCCGGCAAACTTGACCAGGTCCGCGTCGCCGAACACCTGTGCAGTGCCGTGCCAGGTGCCATTGGAGCGACGTGCAGCGAGCACCTTCAGCAGCTCGGTCGACGTCTGCGCCGCATGCACCCGGGGATCGATGGACTCGAGGTACTGACGCATCACCGCCGCGATCGCCTCGTAGTGGCGGGCCATGTCGCCCCGCTCCGCCCATCCCTCCGACTCGATGCGACTGAGCGCGGCGCGTGCGATATCGGCTGGCGTTACCGCCCCGGCAACAGGAGCGGCCACCGGGGCCACCACGGGACGGCGCGCGAGCTGCCGTCGAACCAGCCACGCCAGGGCGGCGAGCGCCGCGATCCCCGCCGCGACCATCAAGGGATCAACCTTCTGCTCCGGCAACTGGTCCCGGATGTCCTTCAGCGTCGGGTTTCCAGCGGGCAGCGAGGGCACCACATCGATATAGAGCGGCTCGCTCTCGAGCATGAAGCCGCGATCATCGGGCGTGGCCTTGACGATGACGCGCAGCGGCGGGATGCGCAGCCGGCCGGTGCGCAGGAACGCCATGCGCACGGTGCCCAGGAGCAGCGTTCGGTCCTGCTGGTGTCGCAAGGTGTCGACCCCGACCACGCGGCCGCCGTCGGGGAGGCCTTCCGCCACCACGGGAATGGGGCTCGCGAGGGTCTGCTGCGGACCGATGTGAATCCGGGCATGCAACTCCACGACCTCGCCCAGCCTGACGCTGTCACGGTTGAGCTCGAGATCGAAGTGCTGGGCGTGCGCGCGGGTGGCCGAAAGGGCCAGGGCCAGCAGGGCGAGAAGCGTGTGGCGCATTGGAAGGTTCAGCGGCGGGCGCGACGACGGAAGAACGCCACCAGCGGCTCGGCGAAATCACCGGAGGCATCGAGGCGAACGAGTTCCGCGCCACTCGCGTAGATGTCGTGGGCGAGCGTCTCCTCGAACCGTCCGCGCCGCTCCGCAACCCAGTCGCGCACGGCAGCGCTGGACGCGTCTACGGTGACCAGCGCGCCACTCTCGGGATCGCGCAGCCGGAGGAGTCCGACGGCAGGCAGCGCCTGCTCGATGGAGTCGCGCAGCTGCATGCAGATGACCTCGTGCTTCCGCGCCAGGCGCGTCAATGGCAGCTGGTAGCCCGAGGTGTAGAAATCGGAGAGAATGACAAGCACGACACGACGCGGCAGCAGCGGTTCGAGCGAGTCGAGGGCGGCAGCGAGATCGGTGGTGGAGCCGATGGCGCGCGCTGCGAGGAGCTCACCGAGCACCCGAAGGGCGTGGCGCCGCCCCTTCTTGGGCGGCACCATGCGGCCGAGCCCATCGCTGAAGAACGCGGCGCCCACGCGATCGTTGGCGTGCGCCGCAGTGAGTGCCAGCACTGCTGCTACCTGGGCTGCCAGCTCCGAGCGGGTACGGCGCCGGCTGCCCACCTGCGCCGACGCGCTCTCGTCCACGAGGAGGAGCATGGTGAGCTCCCGCTCCTCGTGATGGCGGCGCAGGTAGGTGACGCCGAGTCGCGCCGTCACCCGCCAGTCGATGGTGCGGACGTCGTCACCGGGCTGGTACTCCCGCACATCCTGGAACTCGATGCCGCGCCCGCGGAATGCACTGGCATAGTCGCCAGCCGAGAGGTCGCGCACCAGCCGGCGCGTCGCGAGTTCGAGTCGCCGCACCTCTTCGGCGATCTCGTCAGTGATCATGGAACCGCGATCTGTCCCAGGATGCGATCGACCATCTGGTCGGTGGTGACGTTGTCGGCGTCGGCGCGGTAGGTGGGGACGATCCGGTGGCGCAGGACGTCAGTGGCCACCGACTTCACGTCCTCGGGAAGGACGAACGCGCGCCCGGCGAGGAAGGCATGCGCCTTGGCCGCGCGAATGAGGTAGATGGCAGCGCGAGGCGACGCGCCAAACGCGATCAGCGGGGTGAGCTGGGCAAGGCCCGCATCGGCTGGACGGCGCGTGGCGGCGACCAGGTCGAGCACATACTCCTTGATCCGGCCGTCGACGTGAATGCGCTCGACGCCCTTCCGCGCGCGCAGGATGTCGTCGGCATGAAGCACCGGTCGCGCCGTCGGTGGCGTGCCGTCCGTCATGCGGTCGAGCATGGCCCGCTCGTCGACCCGGGCAGGATAGGTGACCACGAGCTTGAAGAGGAACCGATCCACCTGCGCCTCGGGCAGCGGATAGGTGCCCTCCTGCTCGATGGGGTTCTGGGTAGCCAGCACCAGGAAGAGGTCGGGGAGGTGCAGCGTCTCGCCCCCGATGGTGACCTGCCGCTCCTGCATCGACTCGAGCAGTGCCGACTGCACCTTCGCCGGCGCGCGGTTGATCTCATCGGCCAGGAGGATGTTGGTGAAGATCGGCCCGCGCTGCACCGTGAACTCGCTGGTGCGCTGGTTGTAGATCATCGTGCCGATGAGGTCGGTCGGCAGCAAGTCGGGGGTGAATTGCACCCGGCTGCAGTCGGCCTCGATCGTGGTGGCAATAGTCTTCACCGCGAGCGTCTTGGCGAGACCGGGCAGGCCCTCGAGCAGGATATGCCCATCGGCAAGGAGCCCGAGGAGCAGGCGCTCCAGCAGGATATCCTGCCCAACCACGACGCGTTGCGCCTCCGCCAGCACACGGCGAACGCCCTCGCTCTCGGCAGTTATTTCGTCGGTGCGTACGGCGGCGGTGCCTGCCGTAAAGGAGGCAAGTTCAGGGGACAGCGCGTCGGTCATTGGCCGGTGCTCACCAGGGATCAGGGGACAGGAAGCAAATGGGCAGGTGGCCAGCGGAGCAAGGCCTCAGGCGTCCTTCAGTCGATATCCCACTCCGGGCTCGGTGATCAGCATCCGGGGGCGCGCGGGGTCCCGCTCGATCTTGTGCCTGAGCTGCGTGACGTAGACCCGCAGCGCCTGTGTCTGGGTGGCGTTGTGCGAGCCCCACACCTCGAGCAGGATCTGCCGGTGGGTAAGCACCTTTCCGGCGTGCTTCACCAGTACCGCCAGGAGCTTGTACTCGGTCGGGGTAAGGTGCACGTCGTTCTCCGCGACCGTCACCGTGCGGCGCCCCAGGTCAACCCTGAGCGCACCGACCTCGAAGAGCTGGGGCACTTCGCCGCCAGTCGCGCGGTGCCGAAGGGCGACGCGCATGCGGGCCAGCAGCTCCCCCACACTGAACGGCTTGGTGAGATAGTCGTCGGCGCCGGCATCGAGTGCCGCAACCTTGTCCTGCTCCTGCCCGCGCGCCGAGAGCACGATGATCGGGGTCGTCGTCCACTCGCGCAGCTGCCGGGTGGCATCGAGCCCGTCACCGTCAGGGAGGCCCAGGTCGAGCAGGATCAGGTCGGGATTGCGACCGGCCGCCTGGGCCATCCCCTCGCGCATGGTCCCCGCCTCGACCAGGCGGAAGTCGTGGGTGCCGAGCGCGGCGCGGAGAAACCGGCGCATCGCCGGCTCATCCTCGATGAGCAGGACCAGCGGACCGTCGGTCACCCGGCTCCCTCCTCGACCAGGTCCAGGTCGGACGATTCCTGTGGTGCGCCATCGGGAGGCAGCGTGAAGCGCAGCACGGCACCACCGCCGGCGCGCCGCTCAGCCCAGATGCGACCGCCGTGCGCCTGGATGATTCCGCGGCAGATGGTGAGCCCGAGTCCCACGCCGCCCACGGCATCGCCCTGCGATGCGCGATAGAACTTCTCGAAGATTCGCTGCTCGTCGCCGGAGGGAATACCGGGGCCACGGTCGGCAACGCTCACCGTTACCTCACCGTCTCGCGCCGTCGCCGAGATCTCGATAGCGCTACCGGGCGGCGTGTACTTGGCGGCATTCTCCAGCAGGTTGATGAAGACCTGCTCGAGCAGGATATCATCGACGCACACGAGGGGGAGGTCGGGCGGCAGCGTGGTCGTGACCGGATGATCACTGAGCCGCGCGTCGAGGCGGATGAGCGCTACACCGATGACCTCCTCGAGCGGCACCCACTGTTTCTGCACCGCGAGGGACCCGCTCTCCACCCGGATCATGTCGAGCAGGTTCGCCACCAGCCGGGTCATGCGCCGTGATTCATCGAGGATCGTCTCGGCAAGTTCACGGCGTGTATCGGGCGACAGTGTAGCTCCGGCATCGAGGAGACTGCTGGCCGCGCCCTCGATGCTGCCGAGGGGCGTCCGAAGGTCGTGCGACAGTGAGCTCAGCAGGCTGGTGCGAAGGCGCTCCGCCTCGACTTCCATGCGACTCGCCTGGTTCCGCTCGGCGAGTGCGGCGCGCTCGAGCGCCACCGCCGCCTGCCGCACGAACGACTCGAGCTGTTGCCGCTGCTCCGGATCTGCCACATCCAGGGCCTCGCGTGGCTCGACCCGGACGACGCCGAACACCCGATCCGACGCCTGCAGCGGGAGATACAGCGCCGGAGACGCCGGCAGGGTACTGGTGCCGAGCCCGGCGATCTGGCCATGCTCGAAGGTCCACCGCGCCACGCCATCATCGGTCGCAAGCGCCCCGTCCGCACCGGCGAGCAGGAAGGCGACACGGCCGGCGAATGCGTCCTCGATGTGCCGCGTAGCAGCGGCTGCGATCTCAGGCGGCTCGCGGGCTGCGGCCATCTCCCGGCTCAGGGCGTAGGCACTGGCGGTACGCTGCTCACGGGCGCGCGAGGCATCGGCCTGCTCGCGGATGCGCCCGGTGAGGCGGCTCATGATGATTGCTATGGTCAGCATCATCCCGAACGTCAGGATGTACGTGATGTCGTGTACGGCAAAGGTGTAGTAGGGCGGCACGAAGCAGAAGTCGAAGAGCGCGATGCTGAGGACCGAGGCGAGCAGTGCCGGGCGCTGGCGCGCGCGCGATCCCACGATCACCGCGGCAAGCAGGTACAGCATCGCCATGTCGGTGGTGCTGAGCACCGACCGCAGGGCGAGACCGATCGCCGTGGCGACTGCCACAACGCCCGCCGCCCACAGATACTGGGCCAACGGGGGCGGTCGCCGAACTGGTTCCGGCGAGGGTGCGTCATCGGCTTCGCCGCTAATCACGAAGACGTCGATGCTGCCGCTTCCGGCAACGAGTGCATCCAGCAGGGAACCGCGCAGGCGAGCGCGAAGACCCTCTCGCTGCGGCTTCCCCATGATGAGCCGGGTGACATTGCGCTCCCGGGCCCAGACCAGGATTTCATCGGCGACGCCGGCCCCGCTCAGCGTTACCGTCTCGCCACCGAGCTCCTCCGCAAGGCGAAAGGCGCGGATCACGGCGTCGCGGGCGTCCTCGCCCACCTGCCCCGGCACCTCGACGAAAACGGCGGTCCACGGTGCCTGCAGCCGCTCCGCCATGCGCCGCGCGGCGCGGACGAGCTTGAGTGCCGCGGGGTCGGCACCGATGCAGACGGCGAGGCGGTCGCTGGCAGCCCAAGTGTCACGGATGCCCTGGCTCCGCATGTACCCGCGCATCTGGGCATCTACGCGGTGGGCGGTCTGCCGCAGCGCGAGCTCGCGCAGCGCGATGAGGTTTCCTTCGCGGAAGAAGCGCTCGAGCGCCCTGCTCGCCTGGTCGGGCAGATAGACGCGGCCCTCGCGGAGGCGCTGCAGCAGCACGTCGGGGGAGACGTCGACCAGCTCGATTTCGTCTGCACGCTCGAGCACGGCGTCCGGTACCGTCTCGCGCACGGTGACGCCGGTGATCTGCGCCACCACGTCATTGAGGCTCTCGACGTGCTGCACATTGAGCGTGGTGTAGACGTCGATGCCGCTGTCCAGCAGCTCGAGCACGTCCTGCCAGCGCTTGCCGTGCCGGCAGCCTGGCGCGTTGGTGTGCGCCAGCTCATCGATGAGGATGAGCGCCGGCTTCCGTTCGAGCGCGCCGTCGAGATCAAACTCCTGCAGGAGACTGCCCTTGTAGTCGATAGCCTGCCGAGGAAGGATCGCGAGCCCCTCGGTCAGGCGTGCCGTCTCGCTCCGGCCGTGGGTCTCGACCACACCCACCACGACGTCCACCCCTTCGGCCTGACGCGCGCGCGCGGCCTCGAGCATGGTGTAGGTCTTTCCGACGCCGGGCGCCGCGCCAAAGAAGAGCTTCAGGCGCCCGCGATGCTGCCGGGCCTCCTCCTCGCGGACGAGTGCAAGCAGCGCATCGGGGTCGGGCCGGCGCGGGTTAGTCATTCACAGGAGGATAATGGCCCGCCGACTCGACGAGGTCAGGGGCGCGCGCCGCGACAGGCTGTCCAGCGCAAGGTTGAGTTGCAGCACGTTGACCCGCGGCTCTCCCAGCAGGCCGAACGTGCGGTCCTCGGTATGCGCAGCGACGAGCTCGCGAACCGCGGCCCGGAGATGCCGCGCGCGCGCGCCACACGCGCCACCTGGTACGCGGCCGCCGCCGGCGTGATGTGCGGATCGAGTCCGCTGCCCGATGCGGTGACGAGATCCACCGGCACCGGCGCAGTATTCGCTGGATCGACAGCGCGGAGCGCCGCCACGCGCTCAGCCACCGCCTGGGCCAGGGCCGGATTGGTCGGGCCGAGGTTCGATCCGGATGACGCCGCGGCGTTGTATGCCGGCACCGTCGCCGACGGACGTCCCCAGAAGTAGCCGGCACCGGTGAACGGCTGGCCGATGAGCGCGGAACCACGGATCGTGGTCGCCCTCGCGAATCAGGCTGCCCTCCGCCTGCCGTGGGAAGAGCGACACGCGCGCCGACAGTGACGACCGCCGGATATGCCACGCCGGTCAGCAGCGTGAAGGCCCCCAGCAGCACCAGCGCGGGACGGAATTCCGCAAGCATGGCTATCTCCTCAGACCGCGCCGATGGCGGTCAACAGCATGTCGATGAGCTTGATGCCGGGGAACGGGAGGATGAGGCCGCCGAGCCCGTAGACCAGCAGGTTGCGGCGCAGCACGGCCGCCGGCACCCATGGGCCGGTACTTCACGCCCTTGAGGGCGAGCGGAATCAGCGCCGGGATGATGAGCGCGTTGAAGATGATGGCCGAGAGGATGGCGCTCGACGGCGTCGAGAGGTGCATGATGTTGAGCGCGGCCAGTGCCGGATAGGTGGACACGAACGCCGCCGGGATGATGGCGAAGTACTTCGACACATCGTTCGCAATGCTGAAGGTGGTGAGCGAGCCACGGGTCATGAGCATCTGCTTCCCGGTCTCCACCACCTCGATGAGCTTGGTGGGATTGGAGTCGAGGTCCACCATGTTGCCCGCTTCCTTCGCCGCCTGCGTGCCCGAGTTCATGGCCACGGCGACGTCGGCCTGCGCGAGGGCCGGCGCGTCGTTGGTGCCGTCGCCGCACATGGCGACGAGCCGGCCGCCCGCCTGGTACTCCCGGATCAGCTTGAGCTTGTTCTCCGGCGTGGCCTGGGCCAGGAAGTCATCCACGCCGGCCTCGGCGGCGATGGCGGCGGCGGTCAGCGGGTTGTCGCCGGTGATCATGATGGTCTTGATGCCCATGCGGCGCAGCTCGGCGAACCGCTCCCTGATGCCGCCCTTCACCACATCCTTCAGGTGAATGACGCCAAGGACCTCGTTCGCCATCCGCGACAGCGAGCGGCGTACCACCGCCCTTGGCGATGTCATTGACCGCCGACTGCAGCGCGGGCGGCATGGCGCCACCAGCGGCGCGCACATGGGCCTCGATGGCGTCGACCGCACCCTTCCGGATCCGGCGCCCGTCGAAATCGACGCCGCTCATCCGGGTCTGCGCCGTGAAGGGGACGAACTGCGTTCCGTGACTCGAGAGATCGCGCTCGCGCAGGCCAAAGCGGTCCTTGGCGAGCACCACGATGCTGCGTCCCTCGGGCGTCTCGTCGGCGAGCGAGGCGAGCTGCGCCGCTTCCGCGAGGCGTTCAGGCGCAATGCCGGGAGCGGGGATGAACGCCGATGCCTGGCGATTGCCGAGCGTGATGGTGCCCGTCTTGTCCAGGAGCAGCACGTCGACGTCGCCCGCCGCCTCGACGGCGCGGCCGGACAGGGCGATGACGTTCTTCTGGATCATCCGATCCATGCCCGCGATGCCGATGGCGGAGAGCAGGGCACCGATGGTGGTGGGGATGAGGCTCACGAGGAGCGCCACCAGCACGGTGAGCGTGATCGGGGTGCCCTGCCCCGCCACGTGCACGCTGAAGATCGAGAAGGGCAGCAGGGTCACGGTGACGATGAGGAACACGATCGTCAGCGCCGCCAGCAGGATGTCGAGCGCGATCTCGTTCGGCGTCTTCTGCCGCTTGGCCGCCTCGATCAGGTTGATCATGCGGTCGAGAAAGGTCTCCCCCGGGTTGCTGGAGACCCGGATGATCAGGCTGTCGGAGAGGACGCGCGTGCCGCCGGTCACCGCGCTCCGGTCACCGCCGGCCTCGCGGATGACCGGCGCGCTCTCGCCGGTGATGGCGCTCTCGTCGACGCTGGCCACACCCTTGACGATCTCACCGTCGCTGGGGATGACCTCACCCGCGGCCACGATGACCAGGTCGCCCTTCTTGAGGACGTTGCCGGCCACCGCCTCGATTTCCTTGAGGTCGTCGATGTCCGCGCAGCCGCCGCGCGAGCACCGTCTGCCGGGTCTTGCGCAGTGTCGCGGCCTGTGCGCGGCCGCGTCCCTCCGCCATCGCCTCGGCGAAGTTGGCGAACAGCACCGTGAACCAGAGCCAGAGCGCGATGCCGAAGATGAACCAGGGGCGCTCCGTACCGGGGCGCACGAGTGCCGCGACGAAGAGCACGCGTGGTGAAGAGGCTCCCGACCGCCACCACGAACATGACCGGATTCCGCGACAGGTGGCGGGGCGAGAGCTTCCGGAACGAGTCCCCGATGGCGGTCGTGACGATCTCGCGATCGAACAGGGAACGAGGAACGTGCTGAGTCATATCGATTACCTGCCGAGGAGCTGGAGATGCTCGACGATCGGCCCGAGTGCCAGCGCGGGAACGAAGGTGAGCGCGCCGACGAGCAGGACCGTGCCGACCAGCAGGCCGGCGAAGAGCGGGGTATGCGTCGGCAAGCGTGCCGGCGCCGGCGGGCACCAGCTTCTTGCGGGCCAGGGCACCGGCGATGGCCAGCACGGGAATCGCAAGCCAGAAGCGGCCGATCCACATGCAGATGCCGAGCAGCAGGTTGTAGAAGGTGGAATTGGCCCCGAGGCCGCCGAACGCGCTGCCGTTGTTGCCGACCGCCGAGGTGACGGCGTAGAGCACCTCACTGAAGCCGTGCGCGCCCGGGATTGAATACGCCGGCGCGACCAGCGCCGGTGCTCACGGCGAGCGGCGGTGCCGAACAGGATCATCATCGCCGGGATGAGGATGACGAGTGACGCCATCTTCATCTCGTACGCCTCGATCTTCTTGCCGAGGTACTCGGGCGTGCGTCCCACCATGAGCCCGGCGATGAAGACGGCGATCAGGGCGAACACCAGCATGCCGTAGAGGCCCGACCCGACGCCGCCGAAGACCACCTCACCGAACTGGATCAGCCACATCGGGATCATGCCGCCCAGCGGCGTGAAGCTGTCGTGCATGGCGTTGACCGAGCCGTTGGACGCGGCCGTCGTGGCGGACGCCCAGATGGCCGAGTTGACGATGCCGAACCGGGTCTCCTTCCCTTCCATGTTGCCGCCCGCCTGCAGCGACGGACGGCGCCTGGTCAACACCGGCGGCGGCGAGCACCGGCGTGCCCCGCTGCTCGACGCCGTGGCCGCAATCGTCAGGGGCACAAGGATGACCGTCATGGCGGCGAGCAGCACCCAGCCCTGCCGCCGGTCCTTCACCATCCGGCCGAACATCTCGCACAGCGCGGCGGGGATGAGCAGGATGGCGAGCATCTCCAGGAAGTTCGAGACCGGCGTCGGGTTCTCGAATGGATGCGCCGAGTTGGCGTTGAAGAAGCCGCCGCCGTTGGTGCCCAGCTGCTTGATGGCGATCTGGCTTGCCGCCGGGCCCACCGCGATCGTCTGCTGGTGACACGACGGTGGTATCGGAGTGTGCAGCGGCTCGACCAGTTCGGCCACCGGATACGGCGTGCCACGTCTGCACCACGCCCTGTGACACGAGCAGCAGGGCATAGACGAGTGCGAGCGGCAGCAGGATGTAGAGCGTGCAGCGGGTCAGGTCGACCCAGAAGTTGCCGATGGTGCCCTTCTCCGCGCGGGCAAAGCCGCGGATGAGGGCGACGACCACGGCGATGCCGGCGGCGGCAGAGACGAAATTCTGCACCCCGAGCGCCAGCGCCTGGGTGAGGTAGCTCATGCGTGGTCTCGCCACCGTAGGCCTGCCAGTTGGTGTTGGTGGCGAAGCTGATGGCGGTGTTGAAGGCGAGAGCCGGACTCACCCCCGCGAAACCGGCGGGATTGGCGGGCAGAAAGCCCTGCACGCGCTGCAGCAGGTACACCACGCCGAAGCAGGCGACACTGAAGACGAGCAACGCCGTGGCGTATCGCGTCCAGGTCATTTCATCGTCCTCGGAGACGCCGGCAAGCCGGTACAGCCCGCGCTCGAACGGTCGCCCGAGCCGGGTGAGCCAGTTGCTGCTCGCCGGACATGACCTGCGCCATGAACCGTCCGAGCGGAATGGCGAGCGCCAGCAGGACGGCGAAGTAGAGCGCGACCTGGATCCAGTCGTTGGCCGGTCATGACAGGCTCTCCGGCTTGAGCAACGCGAATACCAGGTAGCCGAGGAGTGCGGCGGCCACGATGGCACCGAGTATGTAGAGTCCGTTCATCCGCTCCTCCCTAGAGCCTGGCGCAGAGCCGGATCAGACCCGGCCGTTGCGACCACCAGCACCGCGAGAATTCCAATCATCAGCAGGTCCACCGACGCCTCAATGTTGGGTGCGGAGGAATGCTACGAGCTGGGGGCGTTTGGGAGGGGTGAGGATGGGAGCGTTGGGTGTTTGGGAGTTGTTAGGAACTGAACCGCGTGAGGGGGAACAGGCGACTGCGTGAGGGGGAACTGAACAGCGGAGGAACCAACTGCGGAGGATCCGGGAGCAGTACCTAGAGCGGCACGGTCACGACCCGGCAGACGGCGGCGCCGGAGTCGCAGACGCTGGCGCGGAAACGTGCGCCAGCCAGCGGTGTACTGCCGGGGATGGTGACTTCGGGGGGAGCGGTGAAGTAGGCGGAATCGGCAGTGACACTCGAGCTCGTCAGCCGCTCGGTCCGGCCCGAGGCGAGTTCGAGCTGGGGCGCGAGGCGGGCGTTGATCTTCGTGCCCGGCGCCGCGACGGCGCGAATCACGACACGGTCGCCGGATGGAATGACCTGGACGTCAACCGAGGCGACCTGCTCGGCGAGCAGCTCCTGGATGCGGGCTTCCCACTGCCTGTACCACTGGTCGCCCACATGGAACTCACCGGCTCCCTCGTAGCGGATGTTGCCCTTCTTGTCGATCAGCACGAAGCTGGGCCAGGCACGGATGCCGTAGAGATTCCAGGTGGCGTGGTCATTGTCCTGCGCATTGGGATACTTGATGCCGTGATCCAGCAGCGCGCCCTGGACATTCGCCCTGGCGTGCTCGCCGCCGCTGGGCGGAAACTCGGGGTCGTGCATCCCGATGATGACGAGGCCCTTGTCCCGGAAGCGGGCGTCGAAATCCACCAGCGAGGGGACGGTGTTGGTGCAGTTGTAGCAGGTAAATGTCCAGAAGTTGAGCGAGCACCACCTTGCCCCGAAGCGATTCCAGCGTCAGCGGCTGGTCGGTGTTGAGCCAACTGGTATTGTGCCACGGCGGAGCCGGGTCGTGGTGGCTGCGACATGAGGGCCTGAGGGCGTGAAGACCTGAAGCAGAAGGAGCAAAGGAGCGGCGGCCAGGATTCGTGGCATTTGTCTTCTCCGGAGAGACGTTCTGTCCCCCTGAAACGCCGTCACCTGCATACCGGATCCCGGAAGTTGCTTCGAGGCCCCGGCCCGAATAGCGTTCCCGCACCTTGGGAACGGTCCAGGACAGGAGCGCGAGTGAAGAAGGACGAACGGGACATCATTGAGCTGGTTCCGGAACCGCCGCGGGCCCTGCCCCCGGCGGTTCCCGTCTGGCTATGGCCAGCCGTCATGCTCATCCTCACGGCGGTGGCGTTCGCCGGCGCCCGCTGGCAGCCGTCGCACGCCAGGATGTGGCTCTTCCTTCCCTATTCGTTCGTGGGAAACTCGCTGGCGCCGCTGCCGTATGATCCCGCCGTGGTGTACCTCGGTCCGCTGTACCCGATATGGCTCATTGTGCTGGTGGGCACCGTCGGCACGGTGATCATCGAGTACTGGAACATGGAGCTCCTGGCCCGGCTGCTTTCGCGCGAGGGCACGCGCGGCTTCCGGGGACATCGCATCACGGGGTGGGCGCTCTACTGGTACCGCAAGGCACCGTTCTGGACGCTGGTGAGCACCTGCATCCTGCCGATCATCCCGCACTACCCGATGCGTTTCCTGGCGGTGCTGGATAACTACCCGATGTGGAAGTACCAGGGCTCGGTGATCCTTGGCCGCGGCCTGCGCTACGCGCTGCTGGCACAGCTCGGCATCGCGCTCAAGGTGCCGCCGGCCATCCTGTTCAGCCTTGGGCTGGTGTTCCTGGGCGCCATGATCTTCAAGATGCGGCAGATGAACCGCGCACCACTCGAGGCCGTCGTGCCCGTGGTGCCGGTGACCCCCACGCCGGAGTCGGTGTGAAGCGTGCTTTCCTGATCCTGGTGGACGGGTTGCGGCCCGATATCGCCGAGGCGGCTATCGCGGCGGGCCAGCTGCCGAACCTGAAGGTGCTGACCGAACGAGGCTCACGCGCCCGGGCTGTCAGCGTCTTTCCGACCACGACCAGCGTCGGATACCTGCCGTTCCTCACCGGTTGCTTCCCGGGCACGTGCAACATCCCGTCGATCCGCTGGCTCGACCGCAGCACATATGGCGGTCGCTGGTGGAAGAACCGCAACGAAGTGCGGAACTACTGCGGCTACCAGTCGGCGCTGCTCGATGACGACATCGCGAGCCGAGGTGCAGACCATCTTCCAGCTCGTGCCCGACAGCCTCGGCATCTTCACGATGATCACGCGCGGGCTGCCGCCGGAGCGCGACCCGGCGCGAAACGCGCGCAAGGTGCTGGGGGGCGTGGCGCACTACGTGGACTGCTACGGGGCGCTCGACAATCGGGCCGCGCGCGAGCTGCTGGCGGCGGTGGACGGGCCATGGCGATTCGTCTTCACCCAGTTCCCGGCGGTGGACGGCTACACCCACAACGCATCACCCGACTCGCCGAAGGTGCTCGAGGCGCTCCGACTGATCGATCGGTCGATCGGCCAGACGATGGTGCGACTCGACGAGAAGGGCGAACTGGACGACACGCTGTTCGTGCTGGTGAGCGACCATGGCGCGACGAAGATGCACACCCACGTGGACCTGGCCCAGTGGTTCATCGCCCGCGGGGTGCCGACGCTGCATCACCCGGTGCTGTGGGCGCGGAACCCGCGCGTGGCGGTGATGGTGGCGGGCAACGCGTTCGCGTCGATCTACGCCCGTCCCGGCGACCGTCGCACCGAGCGCTGGACCATGGAGCAGCTGCGCCGTCCGGAAGCGTTCGGGTCGAGCGAGGATCTCGTCGCGGCGCTGGTGCGCGAGCCCGCGGTGGCGTTCGTGGCCGCCGAGGACCGTGACGGGAATGTCAGGGTCGCCTCATCCTCGGGCGAGGCGATCATTACCAGGGACCAGGACACGATTCGCTACACCCTGCTCTCGGGTGACCCGCTCGAGCTTGGCGCGTCCTTCACGGGAGACCGTGACGAGTGGCTGGCACACACCTTCGATGCCGCCTATCCCGATGCAGCGGTGCACCTGCTCGACCAGTTCTCGTCGCCGCGTGCCGGCGACCTGGTCATTGCGGCCCGTGAGGGGTACGACTTCCGCGGCCGGTACGAGATTCCGGAGCACAAGTCGGGGCACGGCAGCCTGATCCGCGCGCACATGCATACGCCGCTGTGGACCAACCGTCCGCTGCCGGCCGCACCGATGCGCACCGCCGACGTGTTCCCTGCCCTGCTGGACTGGCTCGATGTGCGGGTACCCGAGGGCATCGATGGACGAGCGGTATGGCAGCCTGGACGCGCGCCGCGTGAGCAGTTCGCCCGGCGGCAACCGGCGGGCGCGCAACGCGGACGCTAGGGCCGGTCGAGCAGTTCCCGCACGCGCCCCAGCCGCTCGCCCCGCAACTCTTCCCAAGCGTCGGTTGCTGACGACACTCGTTCGTAATCGAGGGTGCCCAGCGGCCCGAGGACGCGGAGATCCTGTACCACCCCGAGTGACTCCTGCAGCACCCGCAACCGCTCGAGCTCCGTCATCCAGTCGCGGTTGAACACGCGAGCCACCACTTCCAGCTGATAGCGCACCTGCTTGATTCGACGGCGCAACTGGTGAAGGAGCTCGGCGGTGGTCTCCTCATCATAGATCGCGTCTGGTGCGCGAAGCGCGCCGGTGGCATCGGCGAGGAGCGTAAGCGACCAGGCAGGGTGCAGCTCGACCGCGGCTACGCGCGCGCGCAGGCCAGTCAGGACCACCGTGGCAGGCGTGTCCTCATCGACGCTGAAGGCGGGCGACTTGTCCCACCGGCGGAGGGCGCGAAGCATGCCGCGCACCCGTGAACTGCGCAGGCGTTCGGCAACGCGGCCGGCCTCGCGCCGGCGACGGCGCTCCAGGCGCCGAAGGTTGGCGCCCATGTCGGGGCCATCGGAGGGCGCGCCGCGGATGGCCTCGAGGGCCACATCCTGGTCGCGCAACTCGGCGAGATCGTGACCGGCGCGGCGAAGGTCCCGGTCCGCCAGGCGGCGAGGCAGCACCAGGACAGGGCGAAAGAGGGTGAACACCGCCCGCAACCTTCGCAGGGCCACCCGGAGGCCGTGGAGGGACTCGGCGTCCTCGCGCTCGAGGAAGCGCTTGCGAGCCCGGCGAAACCTCCGTCCTGCGTCGGCGATGGCCGCCATGGCTGCATCGGCAGCTGGCGGAGGCGGAGGGGGTTCGGCGGTGGCTGGCTGGAGGGGTTCGGCGGCGACTGTCATGGCAGATCTTACCGCCGGATTGTCACGGCGCCGGCTGGTTGCGTAACCGCCTACCCTGAGCGAGTTTTCTGCCCCTTGTCACACCCGGGTCCGTAGCTCAGCTGGATAGAGCGCTTGCCTCCGGAGCAAGAGGTCGCGCGTTCGAATCGCGCCGGGCCCATCAGCCAGAAAGTGTCGCCCCACCAGCGCCCCGTCGCTGGTGGGGCGCCTGCTTTGCGGCAAAGGCACCGGGCGTCGTCCCGGTCCAGCGACGGAACGCCCGGGTGAACGCACCAGCTTCCGAATAGCCAAGCATCAGCGCCACTTCAGCCGCGGTGGTGTCGGGGACCTTGAGCTGGGCCATCGCCAGCTCGCGGCGCGCCTGGTCCAGCAGCGCCTGATAGCTGGTCCCCTCATCCTGCAGCACTCGCTGCAACTGACGACCGCTCATCGCCAACTCGGCGGCAATGACGCCGACGGGCGGAACCGTGCCGGTCAGTCGCGCCGTCAGCAGGCGCATCACTCGCTGACTGCTCCCTCCCAGCTTTTCCAGTTCATCCAGCCGTCCGATGGCATGGCGCTCGAACAGCGCCAACAGCGACGGATCCGCCGCGGGGATCACCGTATCCAGCTCGGCCAGGCGAAGGGCGACGCGATGTTCGGGCATCCCGAAGCGCACCATCGTGCCAAAGATCCGGTGATACTCCGAGACGTCACCGGCCGCGGCGTGCCGGAACCAGACCTGGGCCGGGACGAATGCGCCGCCACTGAGGCTCCGCAGCGTCAGTACCACGCCAGCCGCCATCGTTTCCATGACCTGGCGGCCATTCCGGAGGAGGAAGTTGTCCAGCCCCTCGACCGCCTCGAGGTGCACGACCGCCCGCCCCTCCTCGCGCTCGATGCGCACCTTCAAGCCATCGTTCAGCAGCACGGCGAAGCGCGACAGGCGCTCCAGCACGTCCGCCACTGTGCGGCAGTTGAGGAAGACGTAGCCCAGGATGTTGATGGCGCCCGTGCGATAGTGCTCGGTGAGGTGCAGCCCCAGCAGCGGGTCGCCCGTGAGCTCTTCTCCCACCTGCCACATCCGCTCGACCGCCGACCCCTGGATGCGATCATGCGGCCGGGAGAGGAAGCCCGGGTCGACGCGCGCGCGACGACACACCTCGGCCGGCGGGAAGCCTCGCCCCTCCAGCTGGTTCACCATGTCAATGATGAGTGACGTTGCGACGGTAGTCTCTCGCATCCCGTCCCCTCCCAAGGGTCCGCCACCAGGTCGGCGCCATCCGCCAAGCAAACGGCGCACGCGATCAATGTCCCGGACCGCCCAATTTCCGAGTTTACCTGGCACGAAGTTCACCCTCAGCCAGGAGCAACACCATGAAGCTTACCGCCACCACCCTCGCCCTGATCGCCCTGCTGTCCGCCTCCGTGGCCCATGCCCAGGCGCCGAAGCCACAAGGGTTGTACCTCACCGTGTTCCGGTCGCCCTCCACCGGCCTGGAGTTCCGTCGCGGCGCCTTCGCCGTGAACGGTGGATTCTACCCAACGCGACTCAAGGCTGACGGGCAGACCGAGAACGAGAACACGAACTTCCTCCGCTTCGGGTTCTCGGCGTACCTCCGCTCACACGGCGTGGCGCCGTTCATCTCCCCGGGACTCCTGGTGAGCCTCGACGACGACTGGAGCAACGGCATCATTACCGAGGCAGGCGTCCGGGTGCCGGTGGTGAAGTGGCTGGCACTTCGCGGCGGTGTCGGCGTGATTACCGCGTTCAACGGAGAAGTCCGCGTCAACCCGACGATCGGCCTCGATATTCGCCTGGGGGGCAAGTGACCACACGAGACAGGTCGGTCCAGATCGGCGGCTGGGCGCTCATTGCCGCCGCGGTCCTGTTCATGGCGGTGTTCGCCTATCTCGCCCGCGCGTTCAACTATCCGGACGTGCTCGATGGACAGGCCGCCGACGTGCTGCCCCAGCTCCTGGCGCTCGGCCCGGCCGGCCGCGCCGTCTGGGCATTGTACGGAATGATCCCCCTGCTGCTCGTCCCGGCCGCCCTCGGGGCCTATGAGGCCCTCGCGGCCCGCGCACCCGGACTCATGCGCCAGGCCGTCGTCTTCGCGGTCATCGCGGCGGCCGCCATGATGGCGGGACTGCTTCGCTGGCCGAGCATTCAATGGGTGCTCGCGACGCACTACGTGAAGGCAGGAGGTGCAGAGCAGCAGGCCATCGCGAGTGTCTTCGACGGATTGAATTCCTTCCTCGGCAACTACATCGGCGAGTTTGTCGGCGAACTGTCGCTGAACCTGTTCTTCCTCTTCACCGCGCTGGGTCTTCGCCGGAACGGGTTTCCAGGCTGGGTCGCCAGCGCCGGGATCGTGGCATCGGTGCTCGGACTCGTGGCCATGTGGCGCAACGTGACACCCTTGGTCGCGACGATCGCCGAGATCAACAACTATGTGCTGCCCCTCTGGATGATCGTGCTTGGAACGGTGCTCGCGCGGCGGCGGCGCGCGTGACGAACGGGACCACTGCGGCAGCGCACCGCATGGTCGCGCTGCTCGGTACGCGCCCGGGCGACAGGGTGCTCCACGTCGGTGCCGGGGCAGGCCGTCGTCTCGGGCTCCCCTTCCCCACCGGGACGTTCGACCGCGTCCTCACGGTCAACACCGTCCACTTCTGGACCGACGTCGAGCGGTGCCTCACGGAGGTCCGCCGAGTGCTCAAGGCTGGCGGCACGCTGGCCGTCGGTTACCTGCCGACCGCGCGGGTCCGGTGCCTGGCCGTGACGCAACCCGGGTTCACGCCAATTTCGGATGAAGCGTTGCTGCAGGTCCTCGGCGATACCGGCTTCGAGGTAGTGGCACTGGAGACGGGCGATGCCGACGGCCCCGGCTACGCCTGTGCCGTGGCGCTAGCAATAGACCAGGGGATCCCTACCTCGGATTGGTGGCCCAGACGCTCAGCTCCGGGATGAACCCACGATCCTCCATCGCCAGCATCGCCACCACCGCGTGGGCGATGTCGGCGCCACGGAGCTTCGACGGGTTATCCTGCTGCGCATGGCCGGCCCTCTGGGCGAACTCGGTGATGACCTCGCTCGGGTTGAGCAGCATGACCCGGATATTGTGGGTCCTCAACTCGGCCCGCCATACCTCACTGAGCCCGCGCAGCGCGAACTTGGTCGAGGCGTAGGCGCTGCTGCCGGCCCCGCCACGCAGTCCCGACGTGGACGAGATGTTGATGATGTCGCCGTACTTCTTCTGTACGAAGTGCCGGGCCGATTCGCGCGCCACGATGGTGGCGCCGAGCACGTTCACGTCCCACACCCGGCGCATGTCCTCTGCGGTCGTCTCGAGCAGCGGCGCAAACACACCGATTCCCGCATTGTTCACCAGCACATTGTAGTCACCGAAGGCCTCGATGGTGCGCCGCACCATGCGCACCGCGTCGGCCTCGACACTCACGTCGCCCTGAACTGGCGTGGCACCGAGGCGTAGCGGCAGCCTGCTTCAGGCGCACCTCGTCGCGGCCGGAGATGGCGACCTTGGCCCCGCGCTCGACGAGCGCCCGAGCCACCTCGAACCCGATCCCGGCGCTTCCACCGGTGACCAGGGCCTTCACATCCTCAATCCGCATATGCCTTCTCCATGACTTCAAGGTGAGTTCGCCTCTTCACAACTGCTCGCTACCAACGGTAACCGGGGCAGACGCGTATTCATCCGGACAACCGATCCAATATCGCCGCGCCGAACCGGGAAGCTGACCATGCATGCACGTGATGATCACGAGGACGAGTTTGGGGGGCTGCACAAGGACCTCACCCTGGTTGGCTCCGCGATGCGCCGGCGGGACGTCATCCGCCTGGTCTTCGGTGCCAGCGTCGGCGCGGGCGTCGTGTCCCTGCTTGGCTGCGGCAGCGGCAACAGTGTCGCGGACACGAACGGAAACGGCGACAATTGCCAGGCGACCATTCCCGAGGAGACAGCCGGTCCCTTCCCGGGTGATGGGTCCAATGGGCCAGACGTGCTCACCTCCACCGGTGTGGTGCGCCGGGATATCCGGTCCAGCTTCGCGGGCCTGTCCGGTACGGCGGAGGGAATCCCGCTGACGGTAACCCTCAGCATCATCTCGGCGAGCAGTTGCGAGGCGCTGGCGGGATACGCGGTGTACATCTGGCACTGCGACCGGGAGGGGCGCTACTCGCTCTATTCATCGGGAGTAACCAACCAGAACTACCTGCGAGGCGTCCAGGAAGCCGATGCCGACGGCAAGGTGACTTTCACGACGATCTTCCCCGCGTGCTACTCGGGGCGCTGGCCGCACATCCACTTCGAGGTGTACCCGAGCCTCGCCGCGGCGACGTCAGCGAGCAACAAGGTCGCCACCTCGCAGCTCGCACTGCCGAAAGCAACCTGTGACCTGGTGTATGCAACGGCGGGTTACGAGCAGAGCATCCTGAACCTGTCCCAGACGAGCCTGGCGACCGACAACGTCTTCAGCGACGGCGCGTCACTCGAGATCCCGTCGATTGCTGGCGACGTCACCACCGGCTTCGTGGCCACACTCAGCGTCGCGGTATAGCGGAGTCGTACCATCACGCGTGTGGGCGGCAATGCCCTCGCCAACAGCCTGGCCGCTGTTCGCGCGATAGGTGCAGTTGAACGAGTCGCCCTGACGCGTCATCCCGTAGCCGAACGTAGCGAGGAATGCCGGAATTGCCTGAGAGCTGTCCTCGATCAGCAGGACAGGGTGATCGCGCTCGAGAAGCCGGGTCATCCCACGCAGTACCGACATTTCGTGGCCTTCGGCGTCGATCTTCACGAGCGTGACGCGTGCCTCGAGCTGGAGCGAGTCAATCGGGATGCACAGCGTGCGAACATCGGCAGGGCCAATGCCCAGCTGGGCCCGATAGTAGTTGAGCAACCCGCTGGGCCCGCGTGGGATCGACATGCTTGCGAGCGAGGTGTTGTCAGAGGCGGCAGCATTGAAGAGCGTGATATTGGAAAAGCGCGACAGACACGCCGCTGCGGACAGGAGCTCGAAGGAGTCGGGTACTGGTTCGAACGCGAGAACGCGTCCCGACGGGCCAACCAGCTCTGACAACCGCATGGTGTAGTGACCCACGTTGGCGCCTACATCAAGAACCCAGTCGCCCGGTTCAATCAAGCCATCGAGTAGCCGTACCTCCGGCTCATCGGCACTGTACTGGTTTCGCGCGATGCGCCAGCGGAAGAGGTGCCGCTTCGCCTCTTGCTGCCAGCGGTGTGGCATTCGTGCTGCGATCTGCTTGAAGAATGCCCTCACTGGTCCCGCCGAGTTGAGAGAGAGTGACAGCGCGAATGTGCCGCCAAAGTGGCCACGACGCCAGCACAGGTACCAATACCCTGCTTGACAGCCGGGGTGTCGCGGGCAATTCTGCGTCATGCCAAATCCAAGTGAATTGCCCCCGATGCCGGCTGGCGTATCGCGACGCGACTTCTCCCGGCTGATGGCCCTGGCGGCGGCGGGGCTCGCCCTGCCCCGGGGGTCGAGCGAGGGCGAGCTCGCCTACGCGGCCCTGCGAACCCGGCCTCCAGCCGGCGCTGTCCGGCTCAACTCCAACGAGAACCCGCTCGGCCCGTCGCGGGCGGCTCTCGATGCGATGCAACAGCTTGGGGCGGAGGATGGCCGCTACGCCTTCCAGGCCGACCGGGAGTTGCGGACGCGTATCGCTGAACTCGAGGGGCTTGCGGCCGGAATACGTCGAAACCTTCAACGGATCGAGTGACCCGCTGCATCGCGCGGTGCTGGCCTTCACCGGCCCGAATCGCCCGTATGTGTATGGCGAACCTGGTTTCGAGGCGGGCTGGCAGGCGGCGAAGATTTCGGGGGCTCCCGCCATCGCGGTGCCGCTGACGTCCACGCTCGCGCACGATGCCGGCGCCATGTGCGCCGCGAGCCCCAACGCGGGGCTGCTCTACATCTGCAATCCCAACAACCCTACCGGCACCACCACGCCACGCGAGCAGATCATCTGGGCACTGGCGAACAAGCCGGCGGGCTCGATCCTGCTGGTGGATGAGGCCTACATCCACTTCAGTGACGAGGTGTCGGTGGTGGACCTGGTCGATACGCACGGGGACCTGCTGGTGCTGCGGACCTTCTCCAAGCTGTACGGCATGGCGGGGCTTCGGATGGGGCTGGCAATCGCCCAGCCGCCGGTGCTCGACCAGCTGCGGTCGTACGGCTCAACGATCAGCTCAATTACGGGAGTCGCGGCAGCGCGGGTCAGCATCGATGACCCGACGCTGGTGCCAACCCGGCGGGCCTACACGAAGCAGGCGCGCGAGGAGACCTTCGCCTTCCTGACCAAGTACGGCTACGGGTTCCACCCGGCGGTGAGCAACTGCTTCATGCTCGACGCGAAGCGCCCGGCAGCCGAACTCGCGACCGCCATGCGGGAGCAGAATGTGCTGATCGGACGAAGCTGGCCGGTGTGGCCCAACTATGCCCGCATAACGGTGGGCACTCCAGAAGAAATGAAGCAGTTCTGCACGGCGCTCCGGGCGGTGACCGCCTAGCGGCGGAACCCGCCACCGCCCCGGCCCCAGCCACCACCACCACCCCCAAAGCCGCCACCGCCGAAGCCACCTCCGTCGCTCCGGCCCCAGCCCCCACCAGCGCTTCCACCACCGAAGCCGCCACCCCCGCCGCTGCGCCAGGAGTCGAGGTTCGAATCGCCCAGTGACGAGGCGGAGCGGGCGGCCTCGTCATTGCCGAACTCACTCGGCTTCGACGCGTTGCTCCAGCCGCCACTGCCCGCCTGCTGCCAGCCGCTGCCGGTGTTCTTGTATGCGTTGCCGTCGTGCGAGGCGTACATGTTGTTGTTCACCCCACCAATGGCGGTATTGCCATTGGCAGTACTGGCGTGGGCTCCCCACGCGGTATTCCCGTTCTTCGATGCGACGGACGATCCGTAGGAACCGTATGCATCCGAGCGCTGATAGCTCTCTGCACTGGCCCCCGTGCGCGGGTTGTACGCCTGCGCCATGCCGGCAGAGCCATACGGTCCACTCACGGAGGCACCGCGAGCGTATGTGCCGGTGGACGGGTTGTACGCTGCGCCGGCACTGCGGCCACCATACGGACCGTACGCCGTCATGCCGTGTGCGTAGGCGCCGGTGTACGGGTTGTACGCCGCGTGATAGCCATACGCGCCGTACGGATACGGGGGATGGTAGTAGACGGGATAGCCAAATCCCGGCGGATAGTACGGATTGGTGGCGGCCCAGGCGATCCCGACGCCGAGCATGACGACGCCAGCGGCAACGAAGGCGCCATTGTAACCGGCGGTGTATCCGGTAACGACTGTCGTGGGCGTCGCATCGTAGATCTGCACGTAGGTCACGTTGTACATCGGTGACGTCGGCGGAATGGTGTAGATGACCTGTGGCACCGCAGTGGCCACGACCCACGGCCCATTGGGCGACTGCGAATTGAACCAGACCGCCTGGTTGCAGGCGTAGTAGCTGCCGTTGGCCTGGATCACCTGGAATGACGTGTTGGTGGCGTACTGCATTGGCGTGCCCTGGATGGGGGCGAACTGCGGTGGCCCGCCGTATTGCACGTTCACGTTGGTGGTCGCGATGTCGACGTCGGCCTTGTGCGGCATCTGGGCCATGGCCACCGCCTGGCTGGCTTGCGGTGTCCCAGGCACGGATGACAGGACCGCGGCGCGCGGACTGTCTGCCGGGATATTCCTGAAGTCGCCGGGCAGGTTGTTGGTGGCAAAGGTCCAGGGACCATTCATGCCGCTCGCAGCGAACCACCGACCCGAGACGAGGTAGTACCAGGTGGACGTCGGCGTATAGAAGAAGAGGTCACTCTCGGTGTTGGTAACCCACGAGAGTGATGTGCCGGGAACCGGCTGAAGTTCCGCCGGCCCATCGAGCAGGATGAGTTCTGCCGGCTTCTGGCTCACAAAGACCTGCGGCACCGTCCCGGGGCCCCATGACATGCCGGGGATGTTCTTGGTGACGTCGTCCCACTCGCCGTTGGCCGGCAGCTTCGACAGGCTCGCCGGCAGTTGCCCCGCCGGTTGCCACGCACCGTTCACGTCCTGCGCCTGGAGCCAGCTCGCCTGGTCCTGGAGGTAGTAGGTGCCGCTGGTCCTGTCCTGAAAAACCGCCCAGTTGGTGTTGACGGAGAAGAAGAGCTTCGACCCCGAGACCACCGGCGCAAACCCAGGCTTGCCCTCGAAGATGACGAGGATGGCCGGCGACTCACTGTAGTAGATCGGGGGCGCGGGCTGGGGCAGAGTGGGCGGCAGGCCGGGTGACAGCTTGGGGTTGGGCCCGGCTGCGACCGGCGGTGGACCAGAGGTGACGCCCGCTGGCGTGGTGCTGGCCATGTAGGCCTGCACCTGCGGCAACGTCAGGTTCATCGTCCCGGTGGGGATGACCGACTGCACGACGTGCTGGTATCGCTGCGCTGTCCCGGGGTCGGTGCCGGGAAAGGTGGTGCTGACGATGGTCTGGTCGTACAGTGCCACCGTCTGGCGGGTGACGTCGGTACTTGTCTGGCCAGTCATCCGGAGCGTGCCGGGAACAGTTGACGAGGCACCGGGAAACTGCACCTCGATGGCCATGTGGTAGTCGAGGACGGCGTAGTATTCCCAGGAGTCAACCTGGGGCTGGTAGAACGTCACCAGCATGCCGTCGGGTGCAGTCAGCGTTCGCGGCCACGCCAGTTCGTTGGTGGACTGCGCGCGCGCGACCGACACACCCAGCGAGAGCGCCAGGACGAACGATGCCGCGACCCTCATCAATGACTTCATGATTTGTCAGCGCCGGCCGCCGCCACCACCGCCACCCCTGCTGTAGCCGCCACTGTACCCACCACTGCTGCCGCCGCTGTAGCGGCTGCCGCCCCCGCCCTGCCACGAGCTGGTCGCCGACGATTTCGTGGCGGCCGAACTGCGCGCAGCCTGGTCGTTCGCGGTCTCCGACGGCTTCTGCGCGTCGCTCCAGCCGCTGCTGCTTCCCTGCTGCCAGCCACTCCCGGTGTTCTTGTAGACGTTGCCATCGTGCGTCGCGTACTGGTCGCCGTCCGCCGTCTTGCCCGCCGCCGTGGTGCCATTTGCGGTCGACACGCCCGCTGCCTTGCCGCCATCAGACGTCTGCGCGGTTCCCGATGTTCCGTAGGCGTTGGATGAGTGACTGGTCCACGCCGTCTCGCCGTTCTTCGACACGACGGACGAGCCATACGACCCATAGGCGTTCGAATGCTGGTAGGTCTCGGCGCTCGCACCAGTGCGCGGGTTGTAGGCCTGCGCGGCGGCCGCCGACCCATACGGGCCCGTCGCCGACGCCCCGCGCGCGTATGTGCCGGTGCTCGGGTTGTATCCGGCGCCCGCGCTGGCCCCGCCATACGGGCCGTACGCCGAGTATCCGTGCGCATACGCGCCGGTATAGGGGTTGTACGCGGCGTGATACCCGTAGCCGGTGTAGGGATACGGCGGATGGTAGTAGACCGGATAGCCGAAACCGGGCGGATAGTACGGGTGATAGCTGTAGGCCATCGCCATGCCGACGCCGAGCATCACCACGCCCGCGGCGACGTAGGCGCCATTGTAGCCCGAGGTGTAGCCCACGGTGACCGTCGTTGGTGTGACGTCGTAGACCTGCACATAAGTGACGTTGTACATCGGCGACGACGGCGGAATGGTATAGATGACCTGCGGCACCACGGTAGCCACGGCGAACGGGCCATTCGGGGACTGCGACACGAACCAGACCCCATTGCTGCAGACGTAGTAGCTACCGTTGGCCTGGATGACCTGGTACGACGTGTTGGTGGCGTACTGCATGGTGGTGCCGCTGATGGGCGTGAACTGGGGCGGTCCACCGTAGACAACGCTTACGGTGGTGGTCGCAATGTTCACGTCGGCCTTGTGCGGCATCTGGGCCTGGGCCACCGCCTCGTTGGCCTCGGGGGTGCCAGGCACGGATGAGAGCACCGCTGCACGCGGGCTATCCGAGGGGATGTTCGCGAAGTCAGCCGGCAGGCTCGTCGTCGCAAAGGTCCACGGCCCCGTACCAAGGGTCGGTGAGCTGAACCAGCGTCCCGACACGAGGAAATACCACTGGGCCGTCGGCGTGTAGTAAAAAATGTCGCTGTCGGAGTTGGTGACCCACGACAGCGAGGTGCCTGGAATCGCCTCGAGCTGCGGCCCCCCCTGCACCAGGATCAGCTCCGCGGGCTTCTGGCTCACGAACACCTGGGGCACCTGCGACGGCGACCAGGACATGCCGGGGATGTTCTTGTTGACGTCACTCCACTCGGCGTTTTGCGGCAGGTTCTTCAGGCTGGACGGCAACTGCGCCGCCGGCTGCCAGGGGCCGTTCACGTTCTGCGCCTGAAGCCAGCTGGCCTGGTCCTGCAGATAGTACGTGCCCGTGGTCTTGTCCTGGAACACCGCCCAGTTCGTGTTCACGGAGAAGAAGAGCTTGGAGCCCTGCGTCACGGGAGCAAACGCGGGCGCGCCCGAAAAGATGACGAGGATCGCCGGAGACTGGCTGTAGTAGATCGGCGGCGCCGGCTGCGCGAGGGATGGCGGCAAGCCCGTAGGGCGCGGATTGGGCCCTGCGGCAGCGGGCGGAGAGCCTGCGGTTGCCGCCGAGGCGCTTGCGGCCGCGGCGTAACTCTGCAGCTGCGGCAGCGAGAGGTGCATCGTGCCAACAGGAACGAGCGACTGCAGCGCGTCCTGATACTGCTGCGCCGTGGCGGCATCCAGGCCGGGGAAGTTCACCCTGACGATCTTCTGGTTGTAGAGCGCCACGGTCTGCGACTCGAGATCGGTACTCGTCTCGCCGGTCATGAACAGCGCCCCGGGCACCGAGGAGGAGGCGCCGGGCAGCTGGAGCTCGACTGCCATGTGGTAGTCGAGGACGACGTAGTAGCTCCACGAGTCCACCTGGGGCTGGAAGAGCGTGACTTGCATGCCGTTGGGGGCAATGCGCGTGCGGGGCCAGCTCAGTTGTGTCACTTCCTGCGCGTTCGCGGGCGGAGCGACGACCAGTGACAGCGCCGCTGCTGCGCCCACAAGAGCTGATCTCCAGTACCGCATCACGTGATTGACCCTGGGTTACTGGTTCAGGACAAAGTTGAAATTCGTGATCGTGGCCGACACTTCCTTCGCCGGCACGGAGATGTTCACCTGCGATGCGTACTGCGGCCCGCCCGGCACCTGGCCGAACGTCACGGTGGCATTGACCGCGTCGCCCTGCAGCGACGTCGCGAAGGCGTACGTCGACGGGCTGCTTCGTGGCTGGATTGATCCAGTACGTCGCGGTGTCGCCGGGCTGGATGAAGCCGGTGTCGGTCGCGCGCACGTTGCCGCTGGGCATCGGGCTGAAGGTGGCGCTGGAGTAGAAGTCCATCATGGTGCCGGGAGATGGCGACATGTAGCGCTTGACCAGGTCGGTGAGCTGCGCGGCCCACGCCTTGAACTCGTCGATCTTCTGTTCCTTGATGCGGTGCTTGATGCCGTGCTTCCGCCCGGTCTCGGCTGGCGGGGCACTGAGCAGCGTCTTCTGCAGCTGCCCGTTGACGTAGTTCAACTGGTAGAGCTGCGCCGGCTTGTCCTCGCCCTTGTAGGTGAGCTGGACGCGCATCTTCCAGGTGTACTTCTGCATCAGCTGGGCGTTCGCCCTCGCATGAGTGGCGTAGGCGTCAGCCGCGAGTCCCGGGTTCGGGGTCTGGGCGTGCGCCACCGACCCCGTTGCCGCCGCCAGGCACGGCCACCGACATCAGCACCTGTCTCATCCCATCCTCCATCGCCGCAAATGATGGTTACTGGTTCAAGCACGTACTCGAAATTGGTCACCGCCACCGACAGGTTGTCGGTCGGGTCGTTGATCGTCAGCTGCGATGCGTACTTGGGGCCGCCGGGCACCTGGGCGTACGTCGCCGTGCCGGTGACGGGCTTGCCCTGCAGCGCCGACGAGAAGTTGAAGCTCGTGGGACTCTTGGTGGCAGGATCGATGAAGTAGGTCACCTGGTCGCCCGGCTGGACGAAGTTGGTTCCCGACGCCTGAACCCCGCCGGACGGGGCCGGCCCGATGGTCGCCTTGGAGTAGAAGTCGAACATCTGGCCTGGTGTGGGCGCCATGTACTTCTTGGTCAGGTCGACCAGTGAGTCAATCTGACCCTTGATCTCCGCCATCTTGTCTTCCGTGACGCGGTGCTTGATGCCGTGCTTCCTGCCTGATTCCTCCGGCGGCGCGCTGATGAGCGTCTTTTGCAGCTGGCCGCCCACATAGTTCATCTGGTAGAGCGAGGCCGGCTTCTGCTCGCCCTTATAGGTGAGCTGCACGCGCATCTTCCAGGTGTACTTCTGCATCAACTGGGCGTTCGCCTTGGCGCCTGTCGCATAGGCATCGGCCATCTGGCCGGGATTCGGGGCCTGCGCCGTGGCGACCGGGGCAACGGCGGCGAGCAGGAGCAGGGAGAGTCCGGCCAGCGGCAGGTGCCGCGCCAGGCGCACCGTGTGGGGAGTCATTTTGGGTTCCTTTGCTCAGGGATGCTGCGTCAGGTGCTGGAGTCTCAGAACGTGAACGAGATGCCGATTTCCGGCCCGAATGTCGTCACGTCCCACTTGAAGTAGTCGATGCCGGTGCCCTGGTCGTAGTCCACGCTGAAGATCCAATATGCGGCGCCAACGGAGACGAGCTTTGACAGGCGATATGACACCGTCGGTCGCAGCTGCCAGGTGAACTGCGAGCCCACCCCGAATCCGCCGACATCGCCCCGCAACATGATGTCCCACTTGCCGGTGTTCGGGACGGTGAACCGGGCGCCGAGAAACGGGTCGAAGAAGGCTATGTCCTTGTTAAACACGGTGCCCACTGGCTGCAGCTTGGCACTCGCCCCCATGATGTTGAGGCGGCCGCCAGCCAGGATCTCGAACCAGGGCATGAGACGGCGAAACCCCGTGAGCTCAAAACTCCCCTGATAGCCATCGAACTGGGTCGCGAGTTTTTGACCGTCCTTGCTCAGGTCCATGTACACTGAGTTAAACCCGATGGCCCATTCAGGGCTCCGCGCCTCAGCCGATAGCATGAACCCGAACTGCAGGTTGCTGAAGATGTCGCCGGGACTGGCGTCGATATCCGACACGACCGGCCCCACGGTGACAGTTCCGCTCATGTTCGGGAACAGAAAGTAGGGCGTAATGGTGAACTTCCATCCCTCGGCGGGGACGTTCTGTGCGATGGCGCGAACCGGCACTGCCCACAGTAACATCGCAACGGCGAGACGAGCCAGACGACGGTTCATGTAAACGTGCTCCTGTGGGTCAGCGATTGAATCGGTAGAACAGTGAACCAGGTGCCTGCTCAGTGCTGGTGCGTCATCCCGCCCATGGACCGCCACTCGTCCATCGTCATGACGTTGCGGGACGAGTCGCGGAACTCCGCGAGTTGCTCCCGGATGAGCCGACCCTTCTCCCGCCGTGACAAGGTGTCCACAATGAGGATGTCGGAGATGATGTCGTGCATCATGTGCAAGTTGTCGAAGATCACCGCCGCACGCGGATGCTGCCGCGAGAACCCGGGAGCCACTGAGGCCGTCATTGGCATGATCGTCGGGGCCTCGCCACCGGCCTCCAACATTGCCCAGAACCGCCCCACCGTCGAATCCACCCCGGCCCGTTGCACCGCGGGGATGTCGCTGGCCACGAACGGCTCGTACAGGCTCACCTGCAGCCAGTGGTAGGCCCAAATCAATCCGTTGAACCGAATCTCGGCCGTCCTGAAGCGCTGGCTGAACCATTGCCCGTCCATCAGTGCCATCGATTTCGGCACCGGGGAGAAGGCATAGCCCCGCCGACTCAGATAGTAATCGGTCAGGGTTTCGATCAGGGAATCCTTCTGCGTCACTGACAGTGACGAATCGGCATAGACGTCGTAGACCTGCCGGTGCAGCACATGGGCCCAGTCAAACATGAGCCTGGCCTGCCTCGCGATCCGCGCGTACTGGGGCTCGATTGCCACTTCAGCCACGCCGAAATGTGGCGGCCGGCGGAGCAGGTCTGTGGTGAGGAACTGGTACTCGCGCTCGAGCGCGGCCGATCGCTCCCCCGGGGGCGATGTAAGGAGGTGCTCGTACAGTGTTGCGTGCCCATAGTCGAAGGCATTGAAGAGCCGGGCAGCCGCAGGGTACCGGGCCAGGAACTGCCAGTTGAAGCTGCCCGGAACGTAGAACTGCTCGGCCCGGACCCTGACGTACACCGGGCTGGGGCTGATGTCTCCCGCCTCAGCCCCAGGCATGAGGCCACGAATACCGAAGACGTGGGTGAGGCCCACGGTCAGCCGGAGGTCGGGGCCGGCGTTGCTCGTCAGGCGCCGCGCGATGCCGGCGTCGAGCACCAGGGTGGGCGTCCACTGCCAGCGGGCACCGACCGCTGCCGCCACGGCGGTGGGTGCCGCCTCGTACTGCTGGGAGGCAGTCACCTCGCCGACCAGCAGGATGCTCTTCCGGAAAAAGGTGTAGTCCATGGCCGCGCCGGCGAACCAGCGGGGAGATGCCTCGAGGCGGGGCCCAGCCACTGCGGAGGTACCAAAGGTCCAGGCACCATTCAAGTGCAGGCGCGTCAGCCCGAAGGTCCGGGTCGCCACCGCCTTCACCGTCGTGAGGGCGACGTCGCCGGCGAGCGCGCCCACCGGAAGTGCCAGGTCGACGCGCGCCGAGAACGCGGGAAGTACCGGGCCCTCCGCGTTGAAGTTGTACATGGCCGACAGCTGCGCGCCTCCCATGCCCCAGTCGCTCCCGGCGCTATCGACCACCCCGAAGGGCAGCCTGACGCTCAGCTGGCCGTTGGGGATCACCCCATATTCGAGTTCAGGCTGGGCGGTGTAGCGGTTGGCGCCGGATACGTCGGCATCGAAGATGATCGGCGCGAGCAACTCGAAGGCATGGTGATCAGCAACGAACGCGTCCTCGGTGCGAACCGGGCGCCCGTCGTCGAGGTTCCTGTAGTCGGTCTGGGCTCCGGCCAATGCCGGCAGGCCGACCAGCCCGGCCAGGATTATGCAAGCACGCACCACTCGTCCCATGATTCTCCAGGTCGGGGAGGCCCTGCAGGCGGGGCCCCAAAGATGGCGAATTCGACTCCAAGGCGTCCCGGAATAGGGGCCGATTGCAAACCGGGGCCGGGTACGGTACATTGTTGCGGTTCGCGCTGGTGCGCGAGCAGTTATGGCCAGATTCTTCCAAGAGGACCTGGGACCATCCTAGGTCCTCTCATTGTGTCTAGCCATCGCGGTCGAGTGACCGCACCCACGGCGGAGGGTTGTTTCCGCCAGCAGTCGGTGGGTACGGCATGTCCGGACACCCGACAGCACAAGTCATTTTGAAAGGGTTTCACATGCGTACCACCGGCAAGGTGAAGTGGTTCAACGACGCCAAGGGCTTCGGTTTCATTACTCCTGACAGCGGCGAGAAGGACTGCTTCGTGCACCACTCGGCGATCCAGGGCTCGGGCTTCAAGACGCTGAGCGAGGGCGAGGTCGTTGAGTTCGACATCGTGCAGGGGGCCAAGGGTCCCGCCGCCGAGAACGTCGCCCGGAAGAAGTAGTTCTTCAGGGAACGTCGAAAGGGCCGCATCCTCACGGATGCGGCCCTTTTTGCGTTCGCGCCATTCGGCGTCACTTGGGGCGAAAGACGAAGTACACCGCGCCGAGGAGGCAGAGGCCCGCCCAGGCGAAATCCCAGTGCATTCGCTGCTTCATGTAGACGATGGCGAAGGGGACGAACACCAGCAGCGTGATGACCTCCTGGGTCACCTTGAGCTGGGGCAGCGTCATCACGGTGTATCCGATACGGTTCGCCGGCACCTGCAGCAGGTACTCGAAGAGGGCGATACCCCAGCTCACAACCGCGGCCAGGTACCACGGTCGGTCGGCCAGCGTACGGAGATGGCCGTACCAGGCGAAGGTCATGAAGATGTTTGAGAAGATGAGCAGGATGACGGCCTGGAGCGCTCTGGGCATGGGCAGTCGAGAGTTAAGAGTTAAGAGTTAAGAGTCAGGAGCCGGGGCAGCGTTTCGGCGGCCCACGAAGACGCCGATGACAAAGCCGCCCAGAAGCATGATCCAGCCAAGGAGCGACTGCGGCGCTACGGCGAAGAAGCGTGGCGTCAGGAGCTGTACCGAAACCGACAGGGCCAGCACGAGGATGAGGATACCTGCGGACCGCGAGCGACCGACCCAGTATCCGCCGACTCCCAGCAGTGCCGCCGCCCAGAGGAATGCCTCAACCATCCACACCGGGCCCGGCCACGGGGTTCGGGGCGCCATGACGCTCCAGAGGAGCTCGGGTCCGATGCGATACTCCGTGACGAGCGACTGTCCGCCACGTTGTGCTTCGGCGTGCAGCGTCCCCCGCTGCCTGGACACCTGAAGCGACACGTCACCGCCGGGCGGCACATCGAAAGCCGGGCCGAGATTGAAGCTCGGTGTTCGGAGCCGCGCCCGCGCCGCGTTGATCCGGAAGGTCAGGAGCGCGCGAGTTCGCACGCGGTTCAGTGTCATGACAAGGCTGTTGTTGGCGTCCCCACCATTGTCCCGGAAATCGATGATGGTGACGACATTCTCACGCCATGCGATTGGCGGGCCCGGCCTGGCCTCCACATGCAGCGAGAACGAGTCGCGCGCGAACCCCTGCTCGACACTGAGCGGCAGGGTTGCCGGGACCCGTGCCAGGGGCGCGTCACTGATGCTCGCGCGCAGAGCCTCGCCGTTCAGGGCAGGCGCGTCAGGCAGGTCTCCTGGGAACCGCCCGCGCCAGTGCCCCGCGCCAATATTTCCCTGCAACGCCCAGGCACCGAATAGCCAGGCTGACGCCCAGCATACTATTGCCATGACGCCAAGGGCCGCCGCGGCACGGCGTCCCGGACGCAGGAGCGTCGGCAGATGCGGTGCAATCGCCGCTCCGAGTGCCGCTCCAACGGTGTTCGTCAGCACGTCGCTCAGGCTCGCATCGCGGCCAGGGACGACAGTGTACTGCAGCGACTCCACCAGCACCGCGAGCCCGAACGCACCGAGCGCCGCCCTGCCGGGCCGCACGCCAGCCAGGCCGAGGGCCAGGCCGAGCGGCAGCAGCATGATGATGTTCTGGAAGACATCCTGAACGCCCTGGTCGCCGCAAACCAGGCAGGTCACGGGCGAGAGTGACGACCGGTAGGCCTGTTCGGGAAGCGGCCAAAGGGTGAGCAGGAGGACGGCCACGACCATGAGGGCCGCGGCGAAGGACGCGGTTCGGCGGTTCACCCGGTGCCAGGGGCCAGGGGCACGCCCTCTTGACGACATGACAGGACGCACCTTACGTTATCCCCTGTCAAGCCCCGTACACCTTTGCTCCCCCAGACAACCTTGATGGCTGAGTGACGCCGTTCTGCGCCTGCCGCCATTAATTCTTTCACGTTGCTGAGCCTTTCCCCAACCCTCCGTTGCTGACCGCCGCGCCCTGTGGCGGCTCCGACCCGCTTGGAGTCCCTCCGTGGATATCGCCGAACTGAAGCAGAAGTCCGTCGCCGAGCTGCATGAGCTCGCGGAAAAACTGAACATCACGAACTACTCCGGCCTCCGCAAGCAGGACCTGATCTTCCGCATCGAGCAGTCGCTGCTCGACCAGGACACGGTCATCCGAGGCGAGGGCGTGCTCGAGATCCTTCCGGAAGGTTACGGGTTCCTGCGCAGCCAGGACTGGAACTACCTGTACGGCCCCGACGACATCTACGTGAGCCCGAGCCAGATCAAGCGGTTCGACCTCCGCACCGGCGACACGGTGATGGGCCAGGTGCGCCCGCCGAAGGAGGGTGAGCGGTACCTGGCACTGCTCAAGGTGGAGAGCGTCAACTACGAGGAGCCGGAGAAGACCAAGCACCGGATCGCGTTCGACAACCTGAAGCCGCGGTACCCGGACGAGCGGATCGGGCTCGAGCGGAAGACGAGCGACCTTTCCATGCGGGTGGTGGACCTGCTCTCGCCGATCGGCAAGGGCCAGCGCGGGCTGATCGTGGCGCCACCCAAGGCCGGCAAGACGATCCTGATGCAGAAGCTGGCCAACTCCATCAGCGAGAATCATCCGGAATGCGTGCTGATCGTGCTGCTGATCGACGAGCGGCCCGAGGAAGTGACGGACATGCAGGAGAACGTGAAGGCGGAAGTGATCGCCTCGACGTTCGACGAGCCGGCCGATCGTCACGTGCAGGTGGCCGACATGGTGATCGAGAAGGCGAAGCGCCTGGTGGAGCATGGCCGCGACGTGGTGATCCTGCTCGACTCGATCACCCGACTGGCGCGGGCGCACAACGTGGTGGTGCCACACTCGGGCAAGATCCTTTCCGGTGGCGTGGATGCCAACGCCCTGCAGAAGCCGAAGCGCTTCTTCGGCGCCGCGCGCAACATCGAGAAGGGCGGCAGCCTCACCATCATCGCGACGGCGCTGATCGACACCGGCAGCCGCATGGATGAAGTGATCTTCGAGGAGTTCAAGGGCACCGGCAACATGGAACTGGTGCTCGACCGTCGCCTGGCCGACCGCCGCATCTACCCCGCCATCGACATCCAGCGCACCTCGACGCGCAAGGAAGAGCTCCTCATGGACAAGGACGAGCTCAACCGGGTGTACCTGCTGCGCAACTTCCTGGCGGACATGCCGCCGGTGGAAGCGCTCGAGTTCCTGCTGGAGCGGATGAAGCGGACGAAGAACAACAAGGAATTTTTTGCCACCATGGCGCAGTAACCGCAACGGCGTAAGGGGGAACTGCAACAGCGTAAGGGGTGAGGGGGTGTTCCCAGCGGGTGCGGCCTACGGGTCGTACCCGCTTAGGTTTTGTGGATGCCCGACACGCTTCCTCCTCACCCCTCACCCCTCACCCCTCACCTCCCGGGCCAGGGCCGCATCCTCGCCCTCGACTGGGGCGAGCGCCGCATTGGCCTCGCCATGAGCGACGAGCTGCAGCTCATCGCCTCGCCGCTCGCTACCGTGACTCGGCGTGACGGAAAGCGGTTCCCGATGCCAGTGCTGCTGGGGCACGTCGAGGCGCATCATCCCGTCGGCCTCGTGGTGGGACTGCCGCTGACGCTCGAGGGCGACGAAGGCGAGTCGGCAGGCTTCGCCCGGGAGCTCGGCACGCTCATGGGAAAGCGCGCGCACCTGCCGGTGACCTACTGGGACGAGCGCATGAGCACGGCGCGCGCCCTCCGGGCAATCCAGGAACAGGGCGGGAGCACACGGGGACGCAAGGCGGACGTGGACGCACTGGCGGCAAGTGTGCTGCTGCAGGGGTTCCTGGACTCGAGGAGAGGTGGGGGAGATCGGCGCGCGAATGCCGAGCCGTGAGTCGACAGTCGTGAGTCGACAGTGAGTCGTCAGTCGTGGATGGTGCTCGCAATCCTCGTTGCGGCGTGTGTCGGCCCCGCCACAGGGCCGGTGGAGCAAGTGACCGTTCCGTCCGGCAGTTCGTTTTCCGTGGTGACTGATTCGCTCGCAGCACATGGCGTGATCGAGCACCCCAAGTGGTTCAAGCTGCTCGCGCGGGTGCGGGGACTCGATCGATCGGTGCGCGCCGGGGTGTACCAGCTGCCGCGTGGTTCATCCGCCTGGTCGGTGATGGATGCGCTCAAGCGGGGCGACCAGTTGATGCTGCGCATTACGGTGCCCGAGGGGCTGACCCTCCCGGAGATCGCGTTGATTGCGAACGAGGCGCTGGAAATCCCGGTGGATTCGTTCATGGCCGCCGCGAGTGACCAGGCCAGCGCCTCGGCGTTCGTGGTCGGAGCCATGAACTTCGAGGGGCTGCTGCTGCCGGAGACCTACCTCGTGCCCGCCGGAGTGAACGCGCGAGCCCTGGTGCGGATCATGGCACAGCAGGGCCTGGAAGTGTGGGATCCGGCCTGGACGGCACGGCTCGACACCCTTGGCATGACGCGCCTGCACCTGCTGGCACTCGCGTCGATCATCGAGGGCGAGGCCCAGGTGAACAGCGAGCGCCCGGTCATCTCCGCTGTCTACTGGAACAGGATCAAGAAGGGGATGCCGCTGCAGGCCGACCCGACGGTGCAATACGCCATCCAGATGGCAACCGGATCACGCAAGTCGCGACTGCTTCTCAAGGACTACGGCTTCAAGTCTCCCTACAACACCTACCTCAATACAGGACTGCCGCCGGGCCCGGTCAATTCACCGGGGAAGGCGAGCATTGAGGCGGCACTCTACCCTGCCCCGGTGCCGTACCTGTTTTTCGTGGCTGCCGGTGATGGGCATCATGTGTTCACGCGGACGTATGGGGAGCACCTGAGGGCGATTGCCCGCGTGCGCCGAAGCAGGGGGCCAGAGGACAATTAGGTCGTCAGTCGTCAGTGGGCAGTCGACAGGAGTCGTGAGTCGTGGCTACAAGTCGCGGTAGCGGCGTGCGGCGGCGGCGATGTCTTCCGCACCGAGAATTCCTGAGACAACTGCAACTCCAGCAGCGCCGGCGGCGAGGGCGGGAGCAGCATCCTCCGGCTGGATGCCGCCGATTGCCATGCAGGGACGGGCGCCGGCATGGGCCCTGATGTGGGCGAACCCTGCTGCACCGAGCGCGGCACCGGCGTCGCGCTTGGTACTCGTTCCTGACCAGGGCCCGATTCCCCAGTAGTCGGCGCCAGCACCGTTCCCCACCTCGCTCTCGAGCCCGACACTCGCCCCGATGATGAAGCGGGGAGGCGCGATGCGGCGTGCCATGGCCACCGGCATGTCGTCGGGGCCGAGGTGCACGCCATGTGCGCCGATGGCGATGGCGACGTCGACTCGATCGTTGATGATGACGGGTATGCCAACCGCCTGCAGGAGTGCCCGTCCCAGTCGGGCCAGTTCCGCCGCAGTGGCCCGCTTGAGTCGGAGCTGCACCGAGGTGATTCCCCCCTGCTCCGCCGCCTGGATGACGGCGACGAGATCGCGGCCCCGGAGGACGGTGTCGTCGGTGACCAGCATGAGGCGCAGTGCCTGCGCTAGATTAGTCGCCATGTCTGACCGGGAAAACTACCGACTGCAGGGGATTCGCGGGGCCACCACGGTCGCCGCGAATGATGCCGCCCAGATCCTGGGGGCGACCGATGAACTGCTGCGGCACCTCATCGAGAGCAACGGGCTCCAGCCCGACGACATCGTGAGCGGCATCTTCACTGTCACGAGCGACCTGGACGCCGCGTTCCCCGCGCGCGCAGCCGAGGACTACGGGTGGAACATCGTGGCCCTGCTGCACTCGACGGAGATCCCGGTGCCGGGATCGCTGCCCCGCTGTATCAGGCTACTGGTGCACGCGTACACGACCAGGCCAAGGTCGGAGATTCGGCACATCTACCTGCGCGAGGCAGTTGCCCTGCGTCCAGATCGCGCGGGAAAAGCGTGAGGAGGAACTGCAACTGCGTGAGGTGGAACCGCAACTGCGTGAGTGGTAAGCGGTGAGCGGTGAGCGGGCCCCAGTGGCTCGGGTTACGGCGCGTGGTGCGGAACGATGGACGCGCGGGCATCCCTGGATCTATCGCAGCGACGTTACGGCCGCTCCCGAGGCGGCCGGTCTCGTTTCCGTGTTCGACCCGCGAGACAAGTTCGTGGGCCAGGCGCTGTTCTCTCCCCGATCAGAGATCCAGCTCCGGCTACTGGAGCGAACCGAGCGCAGCGTCGACGCCGCGTGGTGGAGAGACCGGCTCGCGTCCTGTCTCGGGCGGCGCGAGGGCATCGACGCCACCGCCTATCGAACGGTTCACGGCGAGGGTGACGGCCTCCCCTCGCTCATCATCGACCGCTATGACCGCTGGGTCGTGGCCCAGCTCCTGTCGGCGGGCCTCGAGACGATGCGCGGCGATATCCTCGCCGCCATTGGAGAGGTGCTCGAGCCCGAAGGTGTCTTGCTGCGGCACGACAACTCCACCCGCCAGCGCGAAGGACTGCCGGCCGGCGTCGAGCTGGTTATGGGCGCGGTGCCGGAGTCGATCGACGTGCGGGAGGGCGCGGTGCACTACCTCGCTGCACCATGGACCGGACAGAAGACCGGCGCATTCCTCGACCAGCGACCGAACCGCATGCTGCTCGGCGCCCTCGCAAAGTCGGGTGGACGCGGACTCGATTGCTTCGCGTACCATGGATCGTTTGCGCTGCACCTCGCCGCGCGGTGTGGTGCCGTGGTTGCGCTCGATGCCAGCGCCGAGGCACTGGAGCGCGGAAAGCAGAACGCATTGCTGAATGGCTTCGGCAACATCGACTGGCTCGAGGGCGATGCGTTCGACATCCTGCGCGGCTTCGACCGCGGACGGGAACGCTTCGACGCCATCGCACTCGATCCACCGGCTTTCGCAAAGTCACGATCGTCGGTGCCGCAGGCGCTCAAGGGCTACGCCGAGGTGAACCGCCGAGCGATGCGGATCCTCGCGCCGGGAGGGGTGCTGCTCACCGCCTCCTGTTCACACCATGTGCGCCGGGCCGACTTCCTGGACATGCTGGCGGGCGCGGCAGCCGATTCTGGTCGGAGTCTCATATTGGAACATGTGCTCGGGCAGGGGGCCGACCATCCGGAGCTCCTGGCCGTGCCCGAGACTGGATATCTAAAGGGAGCCCTGATTCGCGCACTGGCTTGACTGATCCGAGCTAATTGCCGAATTTGCAAGGAGATGGCTGCAAATACCCCTTCGAACGTCCGCAACGCATGCTGACGGCCGCCGACGCCCTCCGAACCGCCGGGCGCCGTCGTCCGCCTCCGTCCCTGACCCAGCTGTACCACGAATACGTCATGCAGCGCATCGAGGCGTTCAAGAACTCGGTGACGCGCGACGAAATCATGCGTCTCGCTGGTGAGGCAACCGCCGGCCTCTACGACTCGGATGAAAGCCAGCTCGTGCTCACTGAGCTGCTGACTGGCGAAGTGGTGGACGCGCTCATCCGCAAGCGACTCAAGCTCAAGACACAAAAGAAGTTCGGGGAGCATGTGCTCAAGCTGCGCGCCGCGCAGAAGGAGCCAACCCACTGGGGTCTCGACGAAGTGTGCCCAGTCGTACCGCTGCTCCAGCGGCTGGTGCCGACCGACCGCGCGCTCGTAGTAGGCAAGGGAGCCGAGGCGTGCGCCTGCCTGCTCACCGCGCATGACGTTGACGTGGTGTTCTGGGCGTCTGACCTTGGCGTCGTCGAGCGGCTGGAGCAGCGGCTTGCCACCGAGTCCCTCGCCGCGCGCTTCTTCGCCCTGATGGTGCAGTTCGGCGACTGGCTGCCGCCGTGCACCGAGCCGTTTGACCTGGTGGTGGTGGACCTGGCGGCGCTGGCCGAACTCGACAGCCCGACCCGATTCGATGCCCTGCGTGCCCTGCAGTCCCAGACCAATGCGCGGGGACTCCACGTGCTGCTCCCCTCGACCGCCCTTGTACCCGAGGCGGTCTTCACGTTTTACGACGGCTGGGATCGGGAGGAAACACCCCGGCGGCGACGTGGGCCGCGCCCATCCGGTTGTGTCCTGGTAAAGCCCACGCCCACCGAACACCGCCAGGCCGCCGGCGCCTGAAAGTGAGCGCCGTGCGCATCGAGAAAGCGGGCACCAGGGAACCGGCACTGGTGTGATTCGCCCGGCCAACCTCGGGCAACTCGCGACCTGGGCTCTCGGTCTCTTCACCCTGCTCGTGGGTCTCGCGTCACTGACGTGGCCCTTTGCGTGGGACCCGGGGATCTTCACCTGGGTTGGCGACATCATCCGGCACGGTGGCCTTCCGTACCGGGACGCCTGGGATGCGAAGGGGCCGTTCGCGTACTACGCGTATGCCCTGGTGCAGCGCAGCGAGATCCCGGTGATGTGGCCGGTGCGTCTCCTGGACCTCGCCTTCGTCACTGCCGGGGCCGTCGCAGTGGCAGCCATCGTACGGCGCTTCGTGCCGGGCAATGCCGGCGTGCTGACGGCCTTCTTCCTCGTCCTGACTCACTACTCCACCGACTTCTACAACACCGCGCAGCCGGACGCGTGGATTGCCGCCATATCCGCGATCGCCATGGCGGCGCTGCTCCGACCCGACCTGCATCGCCGGCCGGGACTCGCCGCAGTTGCCGCCCTGCTGCTGGGTGCCGGGCTCCTGCAGAAACCAACCTTTGCCATCTGGCTCCCGCTCCCAGCGCTGGCCATCATGCTCGGCGCACGACCGATCGCCTGGCGGCTGCTGGTCGCCGCACTGCTGTCGATTGTCACCCTCGTGCCAGCGGCGGTTGCCGCCGCGTGGTTCCATTCGCGGGGAGCCCTGCCCCAGTTGATCGAGGGGTACCTGAGCCTCAATCTCGAGCTGTCGCGGAACCTGACGGGCAGCGTGTGGCGCGCCGCCGCATGGTCGCTGGTACGGGCGCAGGTGACACCGCTCGGCCTGGCGCTGCCGGCCGCGGTACTGGGCGTCGCCTGGCTGTGGAAGTCCGACCGGCGCTCGTCCCTGCTGCTGCTAGCGTGGGCTGCGGGAGCATGGGTAGCGGTGGCGGCGCAAAGGCGGTTCTTCATTTACCATTGGCAGCCGGTGTTCTGGTCGGTGGCGCCGCTCGCGGGCATCGGCTTCAGCGTGGCACTCCGCCGGCCGGATGGGGTGTCATTCGCGCCTGCCCGCGCGCTGGCGGGAGGACTGCTCGCGCTGCTCACTGCACTCCTGGTACTGCCACTGCAGGTGCGCGTGCGCGACGCGGCCGACTACGCGACCGGCAGGATGAACCAGGAAACATTCGTGCGCCAGTTCCTGCCGGATGAAACGGCCATCGTCCAGAATGACATGGCGCTCGCGAAATACCTGACGTCGCACTCTTTGCCCGAGGACCGCGTGATCATCTGGGACAGTCCACTCGCCGGCGCACTCGCGCAGCGCCGTGCCCCGACACGTGTCGGCTTCTTCTTCCCGCTGGTGAACCCAGCCTCGACTGCGGCAGGCTCGCTCGAGCCGGGCCCGGTGCAGCAACGCATCCGCGCCGAGTACCTGGCTGGCCTGGATGATCCGCAGACGCGGTTTGTCGCGGTAACGCGCGGTGCCCTCGCGGGCGTAGAGCCCTTCCCGCGCAAGAGCATCCCTGCCCTGTTCCCGGAGTTTGGCCGGGTGCTGGCCCAATCGTGGTCGCCGGTCGATTCAGCGGGCGACTACGTGGTATTCACCCGGCGGACACAATGAGCGGCACCATGCGCGCCCTGGTGAAAACGCAGGCGGGGCCTGGCATGGAGGTGCGCACCGTACCGCGCCCCACCTACGGGCCGAACGACGTGCTGATCCGGGTGCACCATGCCGGGGTCTGCGGCACCGACCTGCACATCTGGGAGTGGGACAGCTGGGCCAGTAACCGACTCAAGCCACCGGTGGTGATCGGTCACGAGTTCGCCGGCGAGATCGCCGAGCTCGGGCGCGATGCCGCGGCAAGCGGCCTGCTGGCGGTGGGCGACCTGGTGACGGCGGAAGGTCACATCGTGTGCGGCCACTGCCTGCAGTGCCGGCTCGGCGACGCTCACCTCTGCCGGCGGACGCAGATCATCGGCGTCGATCGTGACGGCGCCTTCGCCGACTACATCGCGATGCCGGCGTCGAACGTGATGAAGCTCGACGGGATCCCCACCGAGATCGGGGCCATCATGGACCCGATGGGCAACGCGGTTCACACGGTGCTCGAGGGCCAGGTGGTGGCTGGGGCCAACGTGCTGGTACTTGGGTGTGGCCCGATCGGGTGCTTCGCGGTGGGCGTGGCGCGGGCGGCGGGCGCGGCGCAGGTCATCGCGAGCGACTTCAACCCCACGCGACTGGCGCTGGCCAAGGCGATGGGCGCGCATGTAACACTCAACCCGGCCAATGACGATGTGGTGGCGCGGGTGCGGGAACTGACCCATGGCGATGGTGCCGACCTGGTCTGCGAGATGAGTGGCCACCCGAACGGGCACGCGCAGGCGTTCGCGGCGGCGCGCCTGGGTGGGCGGATCAACATGCTGGGGACGCCGAGCCGCACGACAGAAGTGAACTTCGCGCGGGACCTCATCTTCAAGGGACTCACGCTCTACGGTGTCACGGGGCGGCGAATGTACCGCACGTGGGACGAGATGCAGCGCTTCCTGCGGGCCGGTGAGCTCGACCCGCGTCCGGTGATTACGCACCGCTTCCCGCTGGAACGGATTGCGGATGCGATCCAGGTGATAAAAGATGGGAGCGCGGGCAAGGTGATTCTCGAGGTAACCGCGTGAGGAGGAACAGCAACAGCGTGAGGGGGAACTGCAACTGCGGGAACAGGGAACAGGAGACTACGTGACGCTGCTCGATAGACGGCTCGAGTCCCAGCTGGAGGAATTCAAGAAGGATGGCGTCTACAAGCGCCTCAACCACCTTGATGGCCCGCAGGGGCCGCGGGCGAAGATGGAGGGACGAGGCGACGTCATCATCCTCTCCTCCAACAACTACCTCGGCCTGTGCAACGAGCCCGAGGTCGTCCAGGCGGGCAAGGCCGGGCTCGACCGCTATGGCGCGGGTACCGCGTCGGTGCGATTCATCTGCGGCACGTTCACGATCCACCGGGAACTGGAGCAGTCGCTGGCACGGCTGGTGGGTACGCCGGCGTCGCTGAGTTTCGTGAGCTGCTGGAGTGCCAACGAGGCGGTGCCGGGGACATTGCTGGGCGAGGACGACCTCGTGCTCAGCGACCAGCTGAATCATGCGTCGATCATCGACGGCGTGCGGCTGTCGAAGGCGATCGCCAAGTGCCAAACGGGCGTCTACCTGCATGCGAACATGGCCGACCTCGACGCAAAGCTGGCGGCGGCGAAGGACCGGCGGATCAAGATGGTGATCACCGACGGCGTCTTCAGCATGGAGGGCGCGATTGCCCCCCTGCCCGACCTCATCGAGGTGTGCCGGAAGCACGGCGCCGTGCTGGTGGTGGATGACAGCCATGCGACCGGAGTGCTGGGTGCCACGGGGCGAGGCACGGCGGAGCACTTCGGCCTGGTTGGCCAGGTCGACATCATCACGTCGACGCTTGGGAAGGCACTGGGCGGGGCCGCCGGCGGGTTCGTGGCAGGATCGGAGGCGGTGTGTGACTTCCTGACACAGCGGGCCCGACCCCAGTTGTTCTCAAACGCCCTCCCGCCAACGGTGGCGGCCAGCACACTGGCCAGCGTCCAGTTCCTGGCAGCCCATCCGGAGCGGGTAACCCTGCTCCGGGAGAACGCGCGTTACTTCCGGGACCAGCTTACGGCGCTGGGCTTCAAGCCGCTGGCGGGGGAGACGCCGATCGTGCCGGTGATCCTGGGCGAAACTGCCCATGCCATCCGGATGAGCGAAATGCTGCTCGAGGAAGGGGTTTTCGTAACCGGCTTCGGGTATCCCGTCGTGCCGCAGGGTCAGGCAAGAGTCCGCTGTCAGGTCTCGGCTGGCCATACCCGTGCCGACCTCGATCAAGCCCTTGCTGCCTTCTCCCAAGTTGGCCGCCGACTTGGACTTATATAGATCCTGAGCGCCGGAAACCGGGCCAATTCCCTCCGAGGCCCGGTCTTTGCACTTTGGTGCAGCCGTGTGCGCGATCCTGTGACTGCTGCTATACAGGATGGGGTGTGCACACGGGGTCGTCCGTCGCCCGGGCCTGCCGCTTGGCCCTTCACGGAACCTGTTGCTAAACAATATCTTGTCAGGTGTGGAGTTGGGGTTGGCCGACGAAGTGGCCTGCCAGTGCAGAACTCCGCAGTCACTGACCAAAGTCGTTCACCGGGACCGCCATCGCGCCCCGGGTACCGTACCACCGCCATGGAGGCCGTTCGGATGAGCATGCTCACGCGTAGCATCACGTTGGGAGTGCTGGCGCTTGGAGTCGGCGCGACGGCGCTCGCCGCCCAGCAGAGGCCGCGGGGCTACTCGAACTACCGGTGGTACATCGGCGGCCAGGGTGGCGTGTTCAACTTCCAGACGACCGGCCAGACGCGGGGGTGGATTCCCTCAGTCGGTGGTCACACGATGATCATCGCGAAGCGCACCGGCCTGCTGGTCTCGGTCGACGACGCGCTCGGCAGCAATGAAGTGGCGACGATTGCCTACGCCCCTTCCGCGACCGGCTCGCAGCAGATCGCGTTCAACGACGTGCTGCGCTTCTCCTTCCACATGATGGCGTATCCGTGGCGCGGTGTCGTCGAGCCGTACATCGGCGTCGGCGGCGGCATCATGTACGCGGTAAGTCCCCAGGCGCTCAACGTGGCCGGCTACACGCCGACCGAGCTGCTGGCCCTCTACGACACGATCGATGACCTGACCAGCACCGGCTTCGCGTCGGTGGTGGGTGGCGTCCAGATCAAGGGCGGGCCGTTCATGATCTTCGGCCAGTACCAGATCAATACGGCACCGTCGCGCGGCAACGCGTTCGTCGGCAGCACGCAGACGGCGAGCGTCGGCCTGCGACTCCTGCTGGGCAGCTCGAGGGACAACAGCCTGGAGAACAGATAAGACGTGAGGGCGTGAGGACGTGAAGTGAGCGGATAGGCCCGGGTGGGCAACGCAACAGAAGGGGCGCGGCGAGAGCCGGGCCCCTTCTGCTTTCCAGTCGGCAGTCGACCGTCGACAGTCGGCAGTGAGTCGTCAGCGGCTCACCCATGAACTGCCGCGTTCCGTGAAGCGGAGCGGCCAGTCGACGGCTTTGGTGATGCCGATCCGATGGCTCACCAGGACCTTGATGTCGTCGGGGTCACGGGCCAGGATCGCGACACTGCTCTTTCGCATGGGGATGCCGTCAAGTTCGCGATCGATGCCGAAGGCCTGTGTCAGGCGCCCGGGGCCCGACGCGAGCAGCCGATCCCGCTCCACCCCACCCCTTCGCTCCCGCATGATCTCCTGTCCCTCCAGTGGCTCCAGGGCGCGCAACAGCACGGCCCCGGCGTTGGTCTCGCGCTCGCAGACGAGGTTGGCGCACCAATGCACGCCGTACGACAGGTAGACGTACCAGGTGCCGGCGTTGGCGTACAACGTCTCGTTCCGGCTGTGGCGACGGTTGGCGAAACCGTGTGACGCAGGGTCGCGGTGGCCGAGATACGCCTCGGTCTCGACGATCCGGCCGACCGTGCGCTGCCTGCCGGTACCGGACACGAGGACGCGCCCGATCAGCTCGCGCGCCACGATTTCGGTGGGGCGCTCAAAAAACGAAACGGGCAGCAAGGCTGCCCGTCGCGTGCTGGTCACGTCACCATCCTCACGTGCGCGTCACTCCGCCTTCTTCGCTGCCTTCGCGCGCGGGCGGTTCGGCTTGGCCGAGGGTGCCGACGACGCTTCCTTCGCCGGTGCCTTGGCGGCCTTCACGGACTTCGCCGCCTTCACCGGCTTGTCAGCCTTGGCCGGCTTCGCAACCGCGACGCGGCCCTTTCGGGCCGGCGCCGCCTCGACTGCGGCCGGGGCGGGAGCGTCGTCATCGAGACTGACCACGCCTACCAGCCGCAACGCGGAGGGTCGGCCTGCCGGGCGCGTGCCCGGGCGCGAGCGCACGCCGTAGCGCGGAGCGGGTGGAGCCTCAACACCGGCGCTCACTGCCGGTTCGGGCTCCGTTCCGTTCGCCTGCGTCGGGGCCGCGGGCGCCTGCTGGCGCCTGCTATACCCAGCGCCTGCCCGGGCACGCGGGTCCTCGGTCGGGTGCAGCGAGACCTCGAAATCATCCTCGCCGATCTTCCGCACGTCCGCGACTTCTGCGTCGTTGGCCTGGCGCAGCAGGCGCGCAAACTTCTCGGTGGTCAGCATCGCGTCGTCCTTGCCATGAACCGCTGCCATGCGAAGACGTAGCGCCTCATGGCCGACGGATGACCCGAGCTGGGCAAGGGCCTCACGCATGAGGTTGAATGCGGCGGCGAGTGACAGGCCGCCCGCACCTTCGTGACGTGTCTCGTGACGCGGCGCCGGTGTTTCTGACGTCGGGGTACTGCCCTCCTCTGAGCGCTCACGACCACGGCCGCCGCGACCGCGGCGACCACGGGAACGGCTGCGCTCACGAGATTCGTCGGTCTTGGCCGCCGCCGACTCCGCGCGTGCATCACGAGGTCCCTCGTTCTTCGAACTCGGGACTTCGCGCGCAGGCGCGCTCGCGGTCGGCGCTATTTCATACTGTCCGTTGTCGAGCTTGGTGACCTTGATCAGGCCCTTGCCGCCCGCCTCGGTGACGAACTTGCTGAACCGGTTGAAGCCGGCGTTGCGCTCGTCGAAGTTCGAGTCGATCTGCTGCATCACCTGCTTGAGGCGATCGGAGCGCATGACGTCGCCGTTCCGGACCATCTGCGCGGCGGCTTCCTTCACCAGCTCCCAGGGATCGCGCTGCGCCGACGGGCGTGTCAGGCTCCTTGGTGAGCCCGGCGAGATCGCTGTAGGAGAAGTACTCATCGCAGTTCTGGATGAGCATGTCACTCGCCGACTCGCGGATGCCGACGCCGATGACGTACTTGCCGTATTCCTTGAGCTTGGTAACCAGCATCGAGAAGTCGCTGTCACCCGAGAGGAGAATGAAGGTGCCGATCTCGGGGCGGGTGAAGACGAGCTCGATGGCATCGATGGCAAGGCGAATGTCGGTCGCGTTCTTCTTCACCGAGCCGAAAGCTGGTGCGAAGATCAGGTCGATCGACGATTCGGAGAGCCCCATGATGTACTGCGGATAGCGGCGCCAGTCGGCATAGGCGCGCTGGACGGCGACCTTGCCCTTGATGATGTCGCTATTGAGGAGGGTGCGGAGTTCCTTGGTGAACTCGGAGCGAACGCCCAACGTGACGTTGTCGAAATCGATGAGCAGTGCAGCGTTGGGCGCGTGGACGGGCGGTTCGGCGCGCGTGGCGGCCGGCCGCAAGTGCGAAGGCATACGAGGGTGAATCCTCTGTGGGTCGCGTCATCCGCTGGATCCCCATTGGATCGAGCGGCCACCCTGCCGTCCCTCAGTCGCCGCGGCGGGGGATGCCGACGCCGCCCTGAGGCCCCATTGGCCAGGCGACGCGCGCATTCGCCGCTCACGCGGTGACCGGAGTCCGGTGCGGGCAGGCGATCCCGACGGCGCTGGGCGTCGATCGGGATCGGGGGCAAATGTAGCGGGAACCCCATACTTGGAACAGGTGTCGGGCGCCTCCGCCGGCTCAGGTCAGCAGTGCCACGATCCGTTCGGCGGTGTGGCCGTCCCAGAGGGGAGGGCGTGGTGGAGCAGCCTGGGCGCGCTTCTGTGCCCGGACCTCGGCGAAGGCGGCGGTGATCGCGTCCAGCGTGGGGGCCACCAGGCGGTTGGTGCCGCTCTCGATGGTCTCGGTCCACTCGGTGTTGGGACGGGCGGTGAGGCAGGGCACGCCGAGTATGGTCGTCTCGACCTGGAGGCCTCCGGAGTCGGTGACCACCAGGGCCGCGCGCTCGACGAGGCCCACCGTCTCGAGATAGCCGACTGGATCGAGGAGGCGCACACCGTGTGCCTTTTCCTCGAGACCAAAGTCCTTGATGCGCTGGCGAGTGCGAGGGTGCACCAGGAACAGAACCGGCATGTCGCGGGCGACATGGGCCAGCCCGGCAAGCAGCGCTGCCAGGGTGACGGAATCGTCCACGTTGCCGGCGCGATGGAAAGTGGCCACGGCATAGTCGCCGGAAGCCACGCCCATCTGGGCCGGAATGCCGAGCTTCGCGGCACTCGGGCGAAGTGCCAGCAGTGTGTCGACCATGACGTTCCCGACGGTGCGTATCCGCTCGTCGGGGATGCCCTCGCGACGCAGGTTCCCGTCAGCTGCGGCGCCGGGCGTGAGGCACACTTCGGCCAGCTGGTCAGTCAGGACGCGGTTCACCTCTTCGGGCATGGTGCGATCGAAGCTCCGCACCCCGGCCTCGACGTGTGCCACCTTCATGCCCTTCTTCTGTCCCACCAGGGCGGCGGCGAGCGTCGAGTTCACATCACCATAGACCACGATCCAATCAGGGGTGTAGCGATCGAACACCGGCTCCAGATCGGCGAGCATCTTCCCGGTCTGCGCGGCGTGAGAGCCGGAGCCGACGCCGAGGTTCACGTCGGGAGCGGGAAGTGCCAGGTCGCGGAAGAAGGCGTCGCTCATCGCGGCGTCATAGTGCTGACCGGTGTGCACGATGATGTGCTCGACCGGTTGCGGAGACGGCGCGCGAATGATCGGCGCCATCTTCATGAAGTTGGGCCGTGCGCCCACGACGTGCAGGAGGCGTGGCATCAGTGTGGAAGCGGCGAGGGACTACCCGCCGTGGCTTGCCCGGGGGAGGTCGAGCGCAAAGTAGAAGCGAGTGCCCTGCCCTGACTCTGTCTCCACCTGCATGGTGGAGTGCATCGCCTCGACCAGCTTCCTGCAGATGGAGAGGCCGAGTCCGGAGCCGGAAAAGGCGTATTCAGCCTGGCGCTGTCGCCGGCGGAACGGCTCGTACAATGAGGCCATGGCCTGGGGCGGAATGCCCCGCCCGGTATCGCGCACGGAGAACTCGATGCGGCTGCCCTCGAGGTTGGTGCCGCGTACCTCGACATGCCCCTCGTTGGTGAACTTGAGGGCGTTGGTCGTGAGGTTGAGGAGTACGCGACTCAGGGCCACCGGGTGCCCAATGTGGAAGTCCGCATCGGGTGGGCTCAAGTTGACAGCGAGCCCCTTCTCCTCCGCGATGGGAAGCACGATATCTCGCACCGACTCGAAGATGTCGTTGATGGAGAAGGGAACCGCCTCGAGGTCGACCAGGCGATCGCCACCGCGCGCGAGCTCGATCACGTCACTCGCCACCGTGCTGAGCCCGAATGCCGCGCTGTAGATGAGCCCCAGCTGGCGCTCCTGCACCGGCGTGAGGGGACCGCTCCGGCCGCGCTGCAGCGTCTCGGCAAGGAAGAGAATCGATGTCAGGGGCGAGCGGAGGTCGTGCGCCACCTCGACCACGAGCTCGAGCCCATCGTGACCGGAGAGCCGGTCGGAGAACTGCTGGGACCAGTCGAGCTCGAGGGCGTTGCTGACGCGCTCAAATGCGGCAAAGACCCGAACAACCTGCTGCGCATCAAGGGGCGAGGGCCAGCCCTCGAGAATTGCAGCGAGGCGATGACGCAGCAGGCCGAGCTGCGCGCGCGCGAGGATGGTGCGCGGAAGTGCGGGGCACTCACCAGCATCGGTGGTGAGGCTGGACCGTACGGCGTTACCGATGTCGCGAAGGAGCTGCGCCATTTCCTCCGCGGTACCGGCGTGATGCAGGAGGCGCCGGGACTCGGCGTCAGTTTCCAGCACCGCCTGGCGCAATGCCTCGAGCAGGGCGGGAGCGACCAGGGTCGCCTCGGGCCCGGACGGGTCCCAGACGGGTACGGATGACACAGCGCCTGCGGCAGCACCCTGCAGGGGTGCCGCCGTCGTGACGGAGCCGGAGCTCACTCTGGTTCTCCGTTGTCGGCCTTGGCGAGCCCGTGCTTGTCCATGAGACGGTACAGCGTGGTGCGATCGATACCGGCCAGGCGCGCGGCCTTGGACATGTTGCCTCCCGCACGCGCAACGAGCCGCGTGAGGTACTCCCGCTCGAACTGGCCGATGAGGCGGTCCTTTGCCATGTGGAACGCCTCGTCAATTCCCGCGGCGAACGAGGTCGCCGCTACAGCGGCCGGCTCGGGCGGCGTCCAGTCGGGACTGTCCTCATAGAGCGGGATGTCGTTCGGCTGGATGACCTGTTCCGGCTCCGCGAGCACGGCGACGTGCTCGATGACGTTCTGCAGTTCGCGCACGTTGCCGCGCCACGGACGTGAACGCAGGAAGGCGATCGCGCCCTCCGACAACTTCGGAATGCGCTCGCCCACCTGACGGTGCCGCTGCCAGTAGTGGGTCAGGAAATGGGCGGCGAGAAGGGGGATGTCCTCCTGCCTCTGCCGGAGGGGCGGGAGCTTGATCGGCACCACGCGGAGCCGGTAGTACAAGTCGTTCCGCAACACCCCCTGCTCCACCGCCTCGAGGGGTTCGCGATTGGTGGCGGAGATGAACCGGACATCGACCACACCCTCGGACTGCTCGCTTCCCACGCGGCGCACCACCCCATCCTGGATGACACGAAGCAGCTTGGCCTGCAGGGGCAGCGACATCTCGGTGAGTTCGTCGAGGAACAGCGTGCTGCCGTTGGCGGTCTCCAGAAGGCCGGGCTTGTCGCGATCGGCGCCGGTAAAGGCGCCCTTCCGGTGCCCGAACATCTCCGACTCGAGCAACTGCTCGGGGAGCGCCGCGCAGTTGATGGCAACCAGTGCCTTGCTGGCGCGGCGGCTCGACTGGTGAATGAGCTGGGCGATGACTTCCTTGCCGGTGCCGCTCTCGCCGCTGATGAGCACGGAGGCATCGGTGGGGGCCACCTTCCGGGCGAGCTCGACTGCCTTCCGGAACCCGGGCGCGATGCCGATGAGGGCGAACTTGTCGCTGTTGCCATGCTGCTGCTGCAGCTGCAGCCGCAGCTCGCGGGTTTCACGCGAGACCATGACGGCGTGAGAGGCGCGGCCGATCAGTACGTGCAGGTGGGTGGCAGAGAACGGCTTCGGCAGGTAGTCCCAGGCACCCATGCGCAACGCCTCGATGCTGCTCGTGACGCTGGGATTGCCGGTCATCACCACGACGATGGTATCTTTGCTCTCGGTGAGGATGCCCTTGAGGATGTCGAGGCCACTGACCTGCGACATGTACAGGTCGACGAGGACGATGTCGAACTTCCGCCGCCGCACCGTCTCCAGCGCCTCCTCGCCCCGGCCAATCGTCGTGACGTTGTACCCGTCGGCCTGCAGCACCGACGCGCAGCTCTCGCGCAGGGTGCGCTCATCGTCGATAATGAGAATGCGAATGCTGGCCTTCACCTCGGCGGGAATGGCCAGCGGGTCGCGAGTCGCTTCCGACACCTCCATGAGACTTGTCAGCTTGAGCTCCGGGGTGTCTTGCGCCTGCAAAGTTTGCGGTCCGGGTGTCTGGTCACACTAGCCGCCCCTGTTGCGTGCGTCAAGCAGGTTTACGCGATATCCCTGTACCATGCCACAGGCAAGCAACATGCCGATGCGAAGGCGCCACACCCGGAGACTGGAGAGAAGCACCTAACCGCCACCGGGGTAACGAATTGGGTGATTTGGCGTGACCGGGGGTGAAGGGGTTCGGGCGGGTACTGGTCTTGCGATTTTCCGCCGCGAACGCTGCACGATAGACCGCCCGCCCCGGGGTGGAATTCCCAAGGAGACTGCATGGCCAGCGAATTGACCGGTCCCATCACGCCGGTACTCGGAGCATCCCTCACCGCCCCCGGCGCCGCCGGGGTTCCATGGCAGGGACAGCTTCCGCCGCTCGAGGAGCCGGAGGCTGGCATCCCGTGGGAGCGGTTCATTGCGGCCATCAAGCGATACCGCTGGCTGGTGATCATGGTGGCGGTGGTGGGGACAGCGCTTAGTGTGCTGGGCTCCCGCTTCGTGAAGCCGGAGTACACCGTCACCTCAACGATCTACATCGAGACTCCAACCGACAAGAATGGGCCGATTCGGGCCGAAGAGCTGCTCGCCTCAGTCCAGTGGGTGGAACTCCTCAAGACCAACGCGGTGCTCGACTCGGTGGTTCAGCGACAGGCGCTGTTCGTCACGCCGGCACGGTCGCGCGATACGCTGTTACTCAAGGGATTTGGCCTGGCGTCCCGGTTCCGGCCGGGCCGGTACACGGTGGAGCGCGACGCGTCGTCCGGTTCTTTCCGCCTGCTGCTGGATGATGGCAGCGAGGTAGCGCGGGCCGCGGTCAACGACTCGCTCGGGCCGCGAAGTCGGCTTTGAATGGGTGCCGACACCGAGCGCACTCGCGCCGGGACAGAAGGCGGAGTTCACGGTGGCGTCGCACCGCGATGCCTCGGCTCTCCTGCTCAAGAAGCTGCGCGTGGTGATGGCCGACAACGGCAACTTCATGCGGGTATCGCTGTCGGGCGAGGATCCGCAGCGCGCAGCCGACGTGGTGAACGGGCTGACCGTCGCAGTTCGTGGAACTGGCTGCCGACCTGAAGCGGGCGAAGCTCCGTGAGACTGCCGCCGTCCTGAAGGAGCAGCTGCAATACAGTGCGACGCAGTTGCGCGACGCCGAGACGGCGCTCGAGGGCTTCCGGGTCCAGACGATCACACTGCCGTCCGACGTACCTGTGGCCGCCGGCCTGACCATGACCCAGCCGACGGTGATCAAGCAGTACTTCGACGAGAAGATCAAGGTCGACTCGATTGCGCGCGACCGCGAGGCGCTGACGTCGGCACTCAACCAGTTCTCTACGGGCGCAGCATCGACCGACGCCTTCCGAACGATTGCCGCGGTGCGGGGTGCGCCGGAATTGAGCCGAGCGCTCGATACCCTATCCAACGCCGAGGCGAGCCTGCGGGTGATGCGCCAGCGTTTCACGGACGAGTACAAGCCGGTGAAGGAGCTGGAGGAGAAGATCAACGGGCTTCGCAGCAACCTGATCCCCGGGCTGGTAAGCCAGTTGACGCGGCAGATGGAGCAGACCGAGCGGTCCATCGACACGCGGATTGCCACGTCGTCGCGCGACCTGCAGTCGATTCCACAGCGCTCGATCAATGAACAGCGCCTGACCCGCGAAATGCTGGGCGCGGAAGGGCTGTACCGGAACCTTTCCCAGCGATACGAAGAGGCGAAGCTGGCCGAGGCGAGTGCCCTGCCGGATGTGCGGGTACTCGATCCTGCGGTGCCGCCGTCCCGTCCCGATGCGAACGACCGCCTCCGGCTGATCGCGCTGGGAGCACTGGGCAGCCTGGCGTTCGCGCTCGGTCTCGCCATCCTGCTCGACCGGTTCGACCGCCGTTTCCGCTATCCGGACCAGGTGGAGAAGGAACTGGGCCTGTCGATCCTGGGCGCGGTGCCGCAGATCCGCCGCCGGGGCAAGCTGGCGCAGAGCCCGGAGGAAGCTGCAAACGTGGTCGAGGCATTCCGCACCATCCGGATGAACGTCACACACACGCTCGGGTCGGCGAAGGGCCCGGTGACGATCACCATCTCGAGCCCTGGACCGGGCGACGGGAAGTCGCTGGTGTCGGCGAACCTGGCGCTGAGCTTTGCAGAGTCAGGCTACAAGGTGGTGCTGGTGGACGGCGACATCCGGCGGGGCGAGTTGCACCGCAGCTTCGGGGTGGACCGGAAGCCGGGACTGCTCGACTGCCTGAGCGGCACTGCCAGCATCGAGCAGGTGCTCCGCTCGGGTGGGCACCCGAACCTGACGATGATCCCATGCGGGACGCGCTTCGAGCGCGGGCCAGAAATGCTGGGCAGCGAGGCGATGGTGAAGCTGATGGCAACGCTGCAGCGCCGATTCGACTGCGTGATCGTCGACAGCCCGCCGCTGGGTGCCGGCGTCGATCCATTCGTGCTCTCGACGCTCACGAAGAACGTGATGCTGGTGCTCCGTGCCGGCGAGACGGACCGCGAGTTCGCGCTGGCCAAGCTGCGCTTGTTCGACAGGCTTCCGGTGGAAGTGCTGGGTGCGGTGCTGAATGACATCCGTGCCGAGGGCGCGTACCGCCACTATGCCTACGTATACGGGTACACGGCCGATGAAATCAGCCCGATGAGCGAAATCGGAAGCGGGTCTGGCGCGTCAACCTGATAGGATCACATCAGTTAGGTCGGTGTACGAAAGAGGGCGACCAGGTTGGTCGCCCTTTTTCTGCCTGCGATACAGGCGCGGCTGGGTCAGGAAGGGTCGGCGACAATCTCGTGGAGCAGCGAGTCCGCGCGAATCGCCCGCAGGGCATCGGCGGCGCGGAGAAAGGTCTCGACCTTGGCCAGCAGCAGCTCGCTGTCGAGCGGCTGGCCGAAGAACTCCCAGGCACCGGCCCGGGTTGCTTCGAGCCGCTGTTGGCGGCCGGAGGGACCGGCCGTGGTAATGATGACCGGAACCCCTGGACCGACTGTGGGGTCTGAGCGAAGGGTGCGGCAGACTTCGAAGCCGTGAATGTCGGGGAGCTGGGCATCGAGCAGGATGAGCGCCGGCTGACCCGAGCGGGCGCGATCGAGCGCCTGCTGGCCGGTGAACGCACGCAGGATGACATAGCCGCTTGGGGCCAGCACGCTCTCCAGGGAGCGCGCCGTCCATTCCTGATCGTTGGCGATCAGGATCACCTTACCCAAGCTGGTTCCCTGCGCATGGCACCGCGTAATGGATCATTGTGGGGCTCCGCGCCGATAGGCGCACATGTCAACAATATCGTCACCGGCGGACCGAAGCCTCGAGGCTGTGGTCCGCAGCACGCACTCAAGGCCGGAGACGTTGAGCAGACCCCACACCCGGGGTCGGTCAAGGAATGGCTCGAGTCGATGCCATTACAGTTACGCTGGCGTAAGTACCTGTCAATTATAGTGTTACGGACTAGCCGCAGGGCGAAGATCGCTGGGAGCCCTCCCGGCTTCAGATTTGATACTGCAAGTTGAGGAGCAGTGATCAGTTGGACCCCCCAACCCGGTTCCGGCGATTCGATGAGTTGCCCAACCTGTCATGCGGATGCAAAGCCAGTGCAGCGGAGCAACGAGAGTTTTCCTCGTTGCCCTGCCTGCGGCACCTGGTTGCTGCCGCCCGACACCGAGGCAGAGCTGGCGGGGTTCCGCGCGCGTCTCACACAACTGGGCCTGATAGGAGAACGCTTGACGACACCCCTAGGTCGTACACCGGGAGAAGCCTGAATGCGCGTGCTGCTCGTCAGCGCCCTCCTGTTCGGCGCTCTTGCCGGCACGGCGTCGGCCCAGGGTCCCGACCTGACACCGCGTCCGCTGGCCACGCGCGCCCAGCTCCAGAAGCAGCTCGATGCCCTGCCGGCGAATGAGAAGAACGGCGAGGTAGCGGACGTCATACGTAACCGGCTCACCAATGGCGACTTCATCCCGGGTGACCGGATCCAGCTCGTGGTGGTAGGCGACTCGGCGTTCAGCAACTCGTTCTCGGTGCGGCCGGACACGACGCTCGAATTGCCGAACATCAACCCGATCAGCCTGCACGGGGTGCTGCGCTCAGAGCTGGACAGCTACCTTGACACACAGCTGCGCCGGTACATGACGAACCCGGACGTCCAGGCGCGGTCGCTGATCCGGCTGGCGGTGGTCGGCGAGGTGGCGCGGCCAGGGTTCTATGACTTGCCGCCGGACGCTGCGGCATCGGAAGTCATCGTGGCAGCCGGCGGCCTCGCGTCGGCGGGCGATCCGCAGCGCACGGTCATCCGGCGGGACAACAAGACCTTGTACACGAAGTACCAGGTGCGGCAGTTCTACATCGACGGCTCGTCACTCGATGGGATCGGCCTCCGCACGGGAGACCAGTTCAGCGTCGGCCGGCGCAGCAGCACCAACGTCCTGCCAATCATTGCTGCCGTGACGGGCATAGCATTCGCCGTCGCCGCGTTCGCCGGTCTCTTCGGGAACTGACCCTGATGCCAATGCCTGAGTCTGTCATGCCGCAATCGGATGAGCGCCTCCCGGGCCGACACACGACCCGCAACACGCCGAGTTCGGTGCCGGCGTTCAGGCCGGAACAGCGCCGGGCGCCGAGGCTGGCCGAGGTGCTGAACCAGCCGCAACCCGACGCGCTGAATCACGAGGTCCCGCGGCGCCTGTTGAACGTGGCGGTATCGCTGGTGCTCATCATCGTGACTGCACCGATCATGCTGGTGATCGCGGTGCTGGTGAAGGTGACCTCACCGGGCCCGGTGATCTACACCCAGACCCGGGTGGGTCTCGACCGACGCGCAGGGCGGGCGGCGCGGCGCGATACGCGGCGGCGCGATGACGCGGGCGGACTTCCGTTCACGATCTACAAGTTCCGCACGATGCGCACCGATGCCGAGAAGAGCACCGGGGCGGTCTGGGCTTCGAATGACGATTCGCGGGTGACGACGATCGGGAAGGTGTTGCGGCAGTTCCGGCTGGATGAGCTGCCCCAGCTGTTCAACGTGCTGCGCGGTGACATGAACCTGGTGGGGCCGCGGCCAGAACGGCCGAGCATCTTCAAGAAGCTGCGGGAAGAGATTCCCGACTACCAGAAGCGGCAACTGGCGCGCCCGGGCATTACCGGGTGGGCCCAGGTGAACCAGTCGTACGACACGAACCTGGATGACGTGCGGCGCAAGGTTCAGTTCGACCATGAGTACATCCACCGCCGGGGGCTGGCGGAGGATCTGAAGATCATGTTGAGGACGGTGCCGGTGATTCTTTTCCGACGCGGTGGGTGGTAGGGAAACTGCGTGAGGAGGAACCGCGACTGCGTAAGGAGGAAGAACAACTGCGGGGGCCTATCGGTCCCCGCGTTCGCTTTCAGGGTCCGCTACTCGCAGCGTCGGGGCGGCGGGTGGGTTCCCAGGTGGCGGCGTTCGTGCCGCTGAAGAATTTCATCCAGGCAATGAAGCCAGCCAGTGCCGATGCGAAGGCAAAGCCGGCGCGCTTGAGGAGGCCGGGGAGCGAATCCGAGTCCGGTCGAGCAAGGACCAGCGCCCCGGTGGCAGCGCCCGCCAAGGCGACTGCCGCAGCCACGGCAGCCCAGCGATGCGACGGTGCCAGGAGCAGGAGTCCCAGCGGCGCGAGTGGCAGCGTGAGAAAGCCGAGCCAGCGGGCGAGCTTGTGGCTCGCGAGCATCCAGGCGAAGCGACCGTAGCGGAAAGGATCGAGCAGCGACCGGAGAAACCAGAGGGTGTTGAGCCCGCGGAGCATGGTGCGGATCTTCCGCTTGTACTCGGCCTGAAGCGAGCGAGCGCGGGGTACTATGCACAGTGCCGCATCGACGGATACGGTGCGATAGCCCAGCTGCCGCGCGCGGAGAGGCGAGGCAAAATCGCGGCTCAACTCCTCGGGGAAGGCAGTATCCACCAGTTCGCGACGGATGGCGTAGAAGCAGCCGCTCGCGCCAATGATCCCACCAAGACGGGTTTCCAGCGCACGCACGCCCATTTCATACCCGACGTAGCCAGCCTCGCTGGCGTTAGCCTCAGCGTTGATGTCGCCCACGCTGACATCACGACCTGATGCCGCGCCGACAGTGGGATCCTGGAAGACGCGCAGCAGCGGTTTCAGGGACGCGGGCGGAATGCGGATGGTGGCGTCGGTGTTGACCACGATATCGCAGTCGACGAGACCAAGGGCGCGATTCTCAGCGGCGCTCTTTCCGCGACGCACCTGCATGCGGACGAGCCGCACACCAAGCGACTCATACGCCCGGACGATTTCGTCGGTGCGGTCGGTGGAGGCGTCGGACATGACGACTATCTCACGGCGATTGGCGGGATAGTCGATGGCGAGCAGGCTGTCGAGCGTGCCGGCGATCGATGCTTCCTCATTGTAGGCCGGCACCAGGATGGCAATCCGGGGCCACTCCGCCGGGTCACCCCAGGTGCGAGGCCGACGCGCCACCCGGGAAGCGAGCCAGAGCAATGCGGGATAGCCGGCCAGGGCGTAACCGAACAGCGCTCCCGGGGTTGCCAGCAGCAGCAGGCCAACGGAATCGTTCATGAGGTGATGCGACGCTCCATGACACGCTGGTACACCGCGAGATGCCGACTGACCCATGTTTCCGGGGAGTAGAGCTCGGCCACACGGGTTCGGGCAGCGAGTGCCCGCGCATGCGCCGCGCCAGGATGGGACAGCACGTCGTCCAATGCTCCTGCGAGTGCCGCGGAATCGTTCGGGGGGACCAGTGTACCAATGCTTGGGGTGATCAAGTCGGGCACACCACCGACGGCACTCGCCACGATGGGGACGCCTGCATGAATGGCCTCGAGCAGGATCATGGGCGTGCCCTCGCTGCGGGAACTGAGGACGACGGCATCAAACGCCTTCAAGAGGGACGAAGCCGATGCCATCATCCCGACGAACCGCACCTGCGGACCGAACCCGAGGGCTCTCGCCTGGGCCTCCAGCACCCCGCGCTCGGGGCCGTCACCAACGAGAACGAGGCGCGCCTGCCTGTTTCGCATGAGTGCGAAAGCATCGAGGGCAATGTCGGCGCCCTTCACGCGGCTCAGGCGCCCTACCCACCCGAGCATCGGGCCGTCGCCTTCGAGTCCGAGTGCAGCGCGAGCGGCAGCGCGCTCGAGTGGCGGAATCGTCGGTGGTCGCCAGGCGTTCGGAATCGTGGCGATGCGGTCGGCGGGGACGCCCATGACCTCCAACTGCGCTGCGAGGGGGGCGGATACCGCGACGACGCAGTCGTCCCGGCTGAGGGCACGCATGGCGAGCCACTGGTTCAGTCGATTCCTGCGACCGCCACCAGTGAATCCATGCGCTGTGGACACGACTGGGCGCCGCTCGGCGCGAGCTGCGAGGAAACCCATCATGTCGGCACGGTAGCCGTGGGTATGAACAACATCGATGCGCCTGTCCCGGATAAGCTGCACAAGCAGCGAGCGGTCACGCCAATAGTTGCGACCAGAGGAGGGGAGGACTTCCACCTGACGGCCCTGGGCGCGCGCCTGCTCGATGAAAGGCCCAGACCCATGGTCTGCCAGGACCGCGATAACCACCCCTACCCCAGCCTCGGCAAGACCAGCGGAGAGGCCCAGAACGACCGATTCGGCGCCCCCCACGGGCCCGGGAGCGATGGCGTGCAGCACACTCGCGTTGCCGCCGGGCCACAAGTGGGGTGTCATGAATGGAACTTATCTCATAAGTCAGTGTAATACAACGACTTCAATGCCATCGTCAATGGCCCCTTCCTTGCCACTATTGTGCCGTTCCAAGCTCCCCTGCCGCCTGACCCAGGGCGCACCTTCGACTACCTTGGCTTTCCGAGGGGTATCTGGATGCAGATCTGGCAGGAGGCACCAAGTACATCCACCCGTCCAAGGATCCCGCGCATGATCCAGGAAAACTGTCCCATCTGCGGCAGCGCAGCAGCGGGGACGGTTGGCGTGAAGGATGGTTTGCGGGTGCTGCGCTGCAGCAATTGCACGGTGCAGTACTCGGAGCGTGCACCGGAGGTGAGCCAGCTCCCCGAGATGTACAGCAAGGCGTACTTCCACGGGTCGCCTGCCGGGTACCCGGCGTACGAAGCAGATGAGGATCTGCACCGGGACCGGGCGAGAGACTACCTGCAGGACCTGATGGCGCACACACCATCCGCCGGGAGCCTGCTGGATGTGGGTTGCGCCACGGGATTCTTCCTGGACGAGGCCCGGAAGGCTGGATGGAAGGTTCGGGGCTGCGAAGTGAGCGAGTGGGCGGCGACCTTCGCGCAGCAGCGGTTCGGTCTGGACGTGATACTGGCTCCGTTCCCCACACCACTCCTGGGCCCGCAGCAGTACGATGCGGTGACCTTTCTCAATGTCTTCGAACAGCTCCCCGATCCCCACGCTGCTGAACGGATCCTGCGGGACATGGTGGTGCCAGGAGGGCTGCTCGCGCTTGAAACATGGGATGTGGACGCACTTGTAGCGCGCATCTCGGGGATGAGGTGGCACAAGTACCGGCCCAACGACACCCCGATCTACCTGAACCGACGGTCTCTGTCGACACTGTTCGCTCCGGAGCACTGGACGCTGGTGGAGTATCGCGCGCGAACCAAGTGGATCACGCTGGCGCATGGCCTGCACGCGCTGGGACTTGGGCCACACCCGACCCGCAACGGGGGTCCGCCGCGGCATGGCCTGCGCTACCGCATCGGACGGATTTCACTGCCGTATCATCTTGGGGACCTGGTCTGGGCGGTGCTAAGACGACAGGCGAGGACGTGAGGACGTGAGGACGTGAAGAAAGTGCGGATAGTAGAGGTCGGTCCCAGAGACGGGCTGCAGAGCATCAGTGGGTTCGTGCCGACTGCAGAGAAAGTGGCGTTTGTGGACGCCCTGTCGCGCACCGGGCTGACCGATATCGAGGTCTCGAGCTTCGTGTCGCCCAAGTGGGTACCGCAGCTAGCCGACGCAGAAGAGGTGTTCCGGCTCATCCAACGGCAGGATGGGGTCCGGTACCATGCACTCGTGCCAAATCTTCAGGGACTGGAGCGGGCAGTTGCGGCGCGGGTGGATGTGGTGGCGGTTTTCACGGCGGCGAGTGAGACGTTCTCGCGGCAGAACACCAACGCCTCGATTGCCGATACACTGGAACGCTTCGCGCCCGTGATTGCCGCTTCCCGGGTTCCGGTGCGCGGGTATGTATCGATGGCGTTCGTGTGCCCCTTTGAGGGACCGGTGGCCCCGGAACGAGTGCGTGAGGTGGCGACGGCCCTCATCGGCCTCGGTTGCCACGAGATCTCACTGGGCGACACGATCGGCCGAGCCACCCCAGACCTGGTGCGCGCGCTGCTGGAGTCGGTCCTGCTGGAAATACCGGTCGAGCAGATCGCGCTGCACTGCCACGATACCTTTGGGCAGGCGGTGAGGAACGTGCTGGCCGCCGCGGAAATGGGCGTACGGGTGTTTGACAGCAGCGCTGGTGGCATCGGCGGGTGCCCGTATGCGCCGGGCGCACCGGGCAATGTCAGCACCGAGGCACTGGTACAGGCCTTCCCCGGAGCCACCGGCATCGATCCGGTCCGCCTGGCAGCCGCTAGCAACAGCATCACGACCGCTATCGAAGGTCCTGGAACTCGCCTGTGACTACTGCGCGGCAACCGCTCGTCAGCGTCATCATCCCGACCTACAACTACGGGCAGTACATCGCAGATGCGCTGGAGAGCATCCTGGCGCAGACATTTCGCGATCTCGAAGTGGTGGTGGTGGACGATGGCTCGACGGACAACACGCGAGAGGTGGTGGGGCGGTTTACCGATGCGCGCGTGCGCCTCATCAGCGGCGAAAACGGGGGAACGGCGTCGGCGCGCAACCGGGGGCGCGCAGAAGCGCGGGGTGAGCTGATCGCGTGGCTCGACGCCGATGACCTCTGGCGGCCGACTTTCCTGGAGCGCATGGTCACCCTGCTGGAGTCGGAGCCCGAAGTGGGGCACTGCTTCGCGAACTTCATCCGGACAGACCACGGACACGCGATACCGGGTACGCAGTTCGACCTGGCACCGCGGCTCAGGGAACTCCCGACTCGCCCGGCTGCCGGCGGCGAGGGCCGGGTGATCACGATGGATCCGTTCGCGGCGCTGGCACCAAGTACCAGCCTTCCGGGGTGGCTGCAGGCGAGCGTGTTCCGGCGCGCGGCACTGGAGGGACGGTGGTCCAACACGAACATCAGGTCGGCGGAAGACCTGTACCTGATCCTGAACGTGTACGCCGGGGGCATGCCGATTGCGTTCCTGGATGAGGTGCTGGTTGAAGTCCGGCGCCACGGCAAGAACAGCTATGTCAGCGGCGATCATATCCAGAACGCCACGCTCCGCAGCGTGCTAACCTTCATGGCGGAGGCCCGCCTGACGGATGAGCAACGCGCCATCCTGCGCCGCCGGATCGCCGCGGAGCACTGCGGCCTGGGTTGGAGATATTTCTGGCAGCATGACGCCGGCAAGGCGGCCTCGTTCTATGGCCGCGCGCTGCTGTGGCCCGGTCGGCGCCTCAGCGCCCTGGCGCACCTGGCGCTCCTGCCGGTGCTGCCCCTGCTTCCGCGCCGCGAACACAGCTTCTGAGATAGATTTGAGGCCTTCCCCGTTCGAGGCGATTCCGCGTTGAGCAAACTCTTTCCTGACGCCAGCAGCGCTGTTGCGGACCTTCCCGAGGGTGCCACGCTGCTGGTCGGTGGCTTTGGGCTTTGCGGCATTCCAGAGGAACTCATCGAGGCGGTACGGGACCTGGGCCGTACGGGGCTGACCGTCGTCAGCAACAACGCCGGCACGACCCGTTTCGGGCTGGTGCAGCTCCTGCGGAACAACCAGGTGCGCAAGGTGATGGCCAGCTATGTCGGAGAGAACGACGTATTCGAGCAGCTGATGCTCTCCGGGACACTCGACGTCGAGCTGGTGCCGCAGGGCACGCTGGCGGAGCGGCTCCGCGCGGGTGGGGCTGGCATACCGGGGTTCTATACCGCGACGGGTGTCAACACCCGAGTGGCTGAGGGCAAGGAAACGCGTGGCTTCGACGGCCGGGAATACATCCTGGAGCGTGGCATTACCGGCGAGTTCGCCCTGGTGCATGCGTGGAAGGGAGACTCCGAGGGCAACCTGGTGTATCGCAAGACGGCACGGAACTTCAACCCGCTTGGTGGCGATGGCAGGGCGTATCACCGTGGCCGAGGTTGAGGAACTGGTGCCAGCAGGGGCGCTCGACCCCGATGCGATCCACACGCCGGGGATCTTCGTGCAGCGCGTGGTGGTGTGTCGCGAGAATTCCAAGCGCATCGAGCGCCGCACCGTCCGGGAGGCCACGCCGAATGGACGTCCGTGAGGTGATCGCCCGCCGCGCGGCGCAGGAGCTGAGCGCCCTGACGCCCGCCACCGGCTATTACGTCAATCTCGGCATCGGGATGCCGACGATGGTGGCCAACTACGTGCCGGCAGGCATTCCGGTCGTCCTGCAGTCGGAGAACGGGATGCTGGGTGTGGGGCCCTACCCGCTGGAGAGTGAGGTGGATGCCGACCTCATCAATGCGGGCAAGGAGACGGTGAGCGAATTGCCGGGTTGCAGCTACTTCGACAGCGCACTCAGCTTCGCGATGATCCGGGGCGGGCACGTGCCACTGTCGATCCTGGGGGCGCTGCAGGTGTCCCGCGAGGGAGACCTGGCCAACTGGATGGTCCCGGGCAAGATGGTAAAGGGGATGGGCGGGGCGATGGACCTGGTGGCGGGATCGCGCCGGGTGGTAGTGATCATGGAGCACTGCACCCGGGACGGCGGGCCCAAGATCCTGGAGCAGTGTTCCCTGCCGCTCACGGGACGGCGCTGCGTGGACCGCATCATCACGGAGCGCGCCGTCATCGACGTGACATCCACGGGCCTGGTGCTGGTGGAAGCGTCACCAGGCGAGAGCTTCGAGTCGATCCAGGCAGTTACAGAGCCGGCGCTGCGCCGGGCGACGTAACTGGCGACACCGGCTCGACGCGCACCGGCAAGGTGATACGCCGCGCGAGTCGCATCGAGGGAACCTCGATCAGTCGCCATCCCAGGTATCCGGCGACCAGTGCGGCCGCGACGGCCGCCAACCATGTCAGTGTGCCGACCACGGCCGAAAGTGACGTCCCGGCGAAGTGCTGCACCAGTGACACCACACGCCAGCTGATCGAGGCGTGGTACAGGTACAGACTGTAGGAGATCGCCCCGAGGAACTGGAGCGGTCGCAGCTTGAACCGGCGGTCGAACGACGGGTAGCGAGCACTGAGCAGGCAGATGGAGCTGACCAGGACCACGAGGATTCCCTCGGTGAGCGAGTCCGTGTGTCGGGCAAGGACAGCGTTGACACCCCAGGCGGCGAAGAGCGTTGCCAGTGGGAGAATGCCGGATACGACCCACCAGGCGATGACGCCGGTGAAGAATTCGTACCACCGGTCGAGCGCGAGCCCATGCGGCACACCCTTGAGCCAGCCGTGATGGGCGCCGACGGATGCGAAGAAGAGGGCAACAAACAGAATCACCATGGTGCCGTGGGCGACGCGCTGGCTGGTCCATCGCGCTACCTGTTGAGCGGCAACAAGGACGCCGACGAGGACCAGGTAGAACTGAAATTCATAGCAGAGAGTCCAGAAGATCGGAATCAGCTGGCCGTAGCCCAGGATGTCCTGCAGGTACGCCAGGTGAGAGAGTAACTGCGGCCAGGTGGGCGCAGGGGTGCCAAGCGACGGGAAGAGGGCGAGCCCGCCGTAGATGAGCAGTACCTCGAGCGCGATGGCGGTCCAGTATGGAGGGTCGAGCCGGATCGAGCGGCGCAGCACGAAGCGCCCGAAGTAGCCCGGTGTCATGGACCCGTGGCGGACGGAGCGGGCTATGACGAAGCCGCTGAGGACGAAGAAGACGTTGACACCGAAATGGCCGCGCTCGGCGAGCCAGCTCAACGCGCCAGGGAACCAGGGCTGCGCGCCGCGACTCATGGCGCCCTGCACGTGATAGAACACGACAGCGAGTGCCGCCAGGCCGCGCATGGCGTCCACGGCCTGGAACCGATGGGTCTCTGTCGCGCTTACACTGTTGGTCATTGTCACCTTAACTCAGGCTGGTCTTGGCCGCCGCAAAATCGCTTGACACGGGCATGAATGATAGGAGCATCCTGCTCCTCATCCTTGCGGTGGGAGCACTGCTCCGACTGCCGGGGCTGTGGCAATTCGATGTATGGCAGGACGAGATCTACTCGATCTACGAGGCACGCGACCTCATCCACTCGCCGTTCGGTCCGGGCGGCATGGAACTGCGGCCGCTCTACTTCCTGGCATTGCACCCACTGGTCGAGGCGTGGCCGAGGGCGATCGTCCTGCTGCGCCTGCCGTCGCTGGTATTCGGCCTGCTGGGTATCGCGGCCACGTGGAACCTGGCGAACCGCAACCTGGGCCGGAATGCCGCGATCGTCGCGGCGGGAACGCTCGCCATCCTTCCGCTGCACATCAACGCTTCCCAGATCATCCGCTACTGGTCGCTGATCTACCTGCTGGGGGCGCTCTACGCGGGCGCGCTGCTGCGCGCCATGGACAGCGGACGGAAGCGCGACCACCTGATGACGCTCCTGTGGTTGCTGCTGGGCACGCTGACACATCCCACGTTCGCCATCTCCGCGGTGGGGATGACGCTGGCCGCGCACCTCGTGACCGATACGGGCCGGCTGGCGTGGCGGTGGCCGACGGCGATAGCGTGGCGCTTCAGCTGGATCCCGGCGGTGGTGCTCCTGATGGCGTTCTACACCGGACTGTGGCTCTTCTTTACCACGGAGAGGCTGGTCGGCGCGGCCGCCGGATCGCCGGACCTGCTGCTCCGGTCGCTCGCATTCAACCTGTCGCCCGCCGTCGTGACGGCGAGCGCGCTCGGCTTTGTCTGCCTTATGCAGCGCAGGGATGCCACTGCGCGCCGCTTCGCGCTCATGGCATTGCTGGGAACGATGGTGTCGGTAGTGACGCTTCTTATCGGCGGGTACCTGCAGTTCCTGCCGGTGTCGGTGCTGTACGTGTCGGCGGCATTCCCGCTGGTGCTGGGCACGGCCGGCGCCCTTGTCACATGGTTCGAGTCTACCGCGATCGGCGAATGGCGGGCAGCAGTGGCGCTCCTGCTGGTCCTGGCCGCGGCACTGTCTCCCAGCACGGTGTCGCAGCTCTCCGACGGATCGCGCTTCGACTACCGCGAGGCACTGACCCGCATCAGGGAGCAGGATCCAGGCGGCACCGTGGTGCTATGGCCGCTGGTGCAAGCGACCTGGGCTGCGCCGGACTTGCAGGCCATCGAGCTCCGCCAGACGACCGACGTCGCGCTATTCGATTCGCTGGCGGCCTCGAAGGACCGCTTCTGGGTGATTACCTCGCAACGGCGGAAGGGATTCATTACCGACACCGACGGGCACAAGCATCAGTGGCTGGCGCAGCACTGCAGTGGAGTCCTGACCACGAGCAAGCTGCGACTCGACTTCGAGCAGTACACCACCCTGCTCTGGGAATGCCCGAGCCGGTGACCGCACCCATCACGCGCGTCACGTCGTTCCGGACGCTGGGCCGGCAAACGGCGATCTACAGCATGGGAGTGATCCTCGGGCGCGCCGTCAGCTTCCTGATGCTGCCGGTGTACACCCGGTTCCTGACGCCAGCCGACTATGGCCTGGTACAGTTGCTCGAGATCACGGTGGAGGTGGCCGCGATCTTCTTCACGGCGGGCACCACGGCGGGAGTACAACGCTTCTACTTCAAGGCGAACTCCGCGGACGAACGACACCGGATCGTGTCGACGGCGTTCTTCACGGTGCTCTCGCTCGCCGCAGCGTGCACCGTTGTGTTGATGATCCTGAGCCCGGCACTATGGCACTTCGCCCTCAAGGAGGCGGGAAAGTCGTGGTTCATCCGGCTGGCGGCCATCAACTTCGCGTTGTCGTTCCTGCTCAACTTTCCCCAGAGCTTTGCGCAAACGACACAACGCCCGAGCCTGTTCCTGCTGACGTCCACGTGCAAACTGGTACTGCAGCTGTCGCTCAACATCTACTTCATTGTGGTGCTCCGGCTGGGCGTGGTGGGCCTGCTCTGGAGCACGTTCATCACCAACCTGGTGCTGGGCACGGCGATGACGACATGGCTGCTGCGCCAGACAGGCTTCCATTTCGACCGCGCGATCCTGCGGGACCTCCGGCGCTTCGGTACGCCTTACCAGGTGAGCTGGGCCGGGTCATTCATCCTGACATTCGGCGACCGATTCTTCCTTCAGGCGGCTCGTGGGGCGACGGCGGTCGGCCTCTACTCCCTGGCGTACCAGTTCGGGTTCCTGCTGGTCCAGCTGGGCTGCACGCCCTTCCTCAGCGCGTGGAACCCGCACCGGCATGAACTGGCGAAACTCCCCCAGGCCGAGCGCGACCGGCACTACGACATGGGCTTCATGTACTTCAACCTGCTGCTGATCACCATGGCGACCGGGCTGGCGGTATTCATCAGGCCGGTCATTCGGCTGATGACTACGCCCGCCTTTCACAGCGCCGCCTACATCGTGCCGGTGATCCTGCTCGCATATACAGCGGAGGCGTGGAATGAGTCGTTCCGATTCGGGATCGACGTCTCGGAGCGCACCGCACTGGTGACCAAGGCGACCTGGATCACCGTGGTGCTGGTGGTCCTGCTCTACGCCGCACTGATCCCGCCATTTGGTGCGCTGGGAGCAGCCGCGGCCACAGCGACCGGTTCCTTCTTCCGGGCCAGCCTGATGTACCGATGGGCGCAGCGCGAGTGGCGCATTGCCTACTCGTTCCGGCGACCGCTGCTACTCGCGGGCATCGGCGCAGGCGTGTCGCTGGTGGCCTTCCTGCTGCCCGCGCTCCCGATCGCCGGCCTGGTCGGCGCCGGCGCCCTGCTCATGGTGATCTACTTCGCCGGCGTGCACACGTTCATCCTCGAGCGCGACGACAAGCAGTTGTTGCGACGACTGCTGACCGACCCCGCCGGCGCATGGTCGTTCATGACCCAGCGGTCCTGACCCCGTGGCGCCTGTTGCAGCAACACCCCGCATCGCATGCATTGAAGTCAATGAGGACGGCACGACCGGCGGCTCGCACCGAGCGCTCGAACTGCTCGCCGGTGGTCTTTCCAGCCTGGGCTTCGAAATGGTGCCGGTGTTCTACCAGGACAATCGCGTAGCGGAGCGCCTCGCCGCAGCGGGATTTGACGTGAGGATCCTGGGCGCCCTGCGCGCGCACGAACGCGACGTGAACGAGCGAGGCGCCCTGCCGCGGCGCCTCGCGAAGGCGTTCCGGGCGGTTCGTGAGCGCGCCGCCTTCCTCAAGCAGGAGCGAATCGCGCTGGTACACCTCAACAATTCACCGTTCGTGGGCTTCGATGACTGGCTGCCGGCCAGCCGCCTCCTGGGACTGCCCTGCGTGGCCACGGCAATGACCCGGCAAACCCCGACGGGCCGCTGGCCATTGCGATTGCTGGCGCAGCGTTTCGACGCCATCCTGCCCTGCAGTGAGTACATGGCGGCGTCGCTGCGGCACCTCGGCCTCCCACCGGACCGAATAGAGGTGGTACACCTTGGCATCGACATCGAGCGCTTCGTGCACTCCGCCACGACGACGCGAGCCGCGATGCGCGCAGCGCTCGGCGTTGCCCCGAACGACTTCGTGGTACTGATGCTGGGGAATATTCGCGACTGGAAGGGGCAGGATGTATTACTCGACGCCGCCTCGCGGCTGCCCGATGGACTGCAGTCGCGGCTCCGGGTGCTACTGGCGGGTGAGGCATCGCAGGACGACCAGCCCTATGCGGAGCGACTCCGGGCTCAGGCTGCGCGCCTGCACAACCCTGCCACGGTGTCCTTCCTAGGATCACGCAGCGACGTCGCCGACCTGCTCAGTGCAGCCGACGTGATGGTGCATGCGTCGACCTCGCCGGAGCCGTTCGGACTGGTCCTGGTGGAAGCGATGGCGATGGGAGTCCCGGTGGTGGCGAGCGATACCGGCGGCCCGCCAGAGATCATCGATGCGGGAAGTGGGCTGCTGGTGCGGGCGGGCGACGCGGCCCAGCTCGCCGCGACACTGGAACGCCTGGCCGCCGACCAACCGCTATGCCGTGAGCTCAGCGCAGGAGGCCGGCGCCGCGCGGTGGAATTCTCGGCCGACAAGGTGGCGCGGGCCCATGCGGCGATCTACCGCCGACTGCTTGGCACGGGCGACGACACTTCTGGAGCCTGATCGGGGTTCTGCAGGCCAAGCTGCTCCACGATTGCCGCAACCTGCTTCAGCGGCGAGAAGAACTCAGCGACTCGCTGCCGCCCGCGCCGGCCCATGTCATTGCGCAGTGAGGGTGACTCAAGCAACTGGCTGATCGCCCGGGCGAGTGCTGCCTCGGCGGCTGGTTCGACCAGCAGGCCTTCCACTCCATCGCGACACATCTCGGGAATGCCACCAACTCGGGTGGCGACGACCGGCTTCCCGACCGCCATCGCCTCAAGCACGCCGAGCGGCAGTGCGTCCTGCCATACCGATGGCACGGCGACGATGTCCGATGCCTGCAGGTAACGGGCAACCTCGCGGGAATAGCCCACGAACCGGGTGTCATCGGCGATGCCGAGCTCCATCGCCAGGCTCCGCAGCCTTTCGAACTCCGGACCGTCACCGACGTAGACCAGAAGTGGCCGCTCAGCCGTCGCGGCCTGCCGCACCACGGTAAAGGCGCGCAGCAGGTGATGGACACCCTTCTCGGGAGCCGCCCGACAGCAGCAGGTGATGATGGGCCGGTCCGCGGGGAGGCCGAGCGCCGCGCGCAGCTCGGGGATGCCACCACTGGGCTCAGCGGGCAGCGGTATCCCGTTCCAGACGCGGACGACCCGCGCCGCTGGCATGAGGCCGACCTCGACCTGACGCCGCGCCACGTAGTCGCTCACCGCGAGCACCCGGTCGGCCTCGAGGCCCGGCAGCGCGCTCAGCAGGTGTTTTGAGAAGCGCCGAACACCGGCAGGAATGGTTCGATGACCGGAGGTGTGATCGTGTACCACGATGCGCCGCACGCCCGCGAGACGCATGAACAAATGCACCATGCTCCTGGCTGGCCGGTCGGTGAGATAGGCGATGGAAATCCTGTTTGTCCGGAGGAAGCGCCAGAGGTTGATGGCACCGGGCACACTGCCAAGGTCGAGGCTCAGCGTCACGGGGACGGCGGGCGATCCCCCCAACGTGCGGGGTGGCTGGTCAATGCGCGGGTAGGCCACGAAGGTCCGCCAGCCAAGCGCCTGCCCTTCCCTGGCGACTGCAGCGTAGAGTCCCTCGATGAAATCCCAGGCGAAGCCGGTGTTGGCCGGGAAGTTCACCACGCACAGCAGCCCGGGCCCTTCAGGGCGCACGATAGAGCGCCTCGTAGCGGTCAGCCATGGCCCCCACACTGAACTCCCGCCGACCGCGCTCGGCGGCGGCGTGACCAAGAGAGGAACGGAGCGCGTCGTCGGTGAGGACGCGCGCAAGCGCCTGCGCCAGTGCTTCCTCATTGCCGGGGGGAACGAGAAGGCCCTCGACCTCGGTGGTGACGGCTTCGGGAATGCCGGAGGTGTCCGAGGCAACAAGGGCACGGCCGGCAACCATGGCCTCGAGCATCGCGAGCGGCAGCCCCTCCCAGAGCGACGGCATGACGAAGACGTGAGCTGCGGCCTGCAGATCGGGGACGTCGGCGCGGTGCGTCAGCACGTGGACGCGTGACCCCAGGTCATTTTCGCGGATGAAGGCCTGAAGCCCCTCGGCCTCGGAACCGCCGCGTCCACCGGCGATGAGCAGGCGCCACGGGCGCTCGAGCCCGCCTCGCACCACCTGGGCCAGTGCCCGCAGCAGGATCGCGTGTCCCTTCCGCGGCTCGAGATTACCGACCGCCAGCAGAACCAACTCGTCAGGCCGCAGGTTGAACTCGCGGCGAACTGCTTCGGGATCTCCCTGGCGGGTGGGCACGCCGTTGTGGGCCACGCGGATGATGCTGGAGTCGAGGCCCAGGTCATGGTCGAGCTGCAGCTTGGTGGCGCGGGACACGGCAGCAGTGGTGCCGCCGTGCTTGAACGCAAGTCGCAGGGCAGCGCGACGGCGCCAGACAGCGGTCATCTTCTGGTTGCCGTGCATCGTCATGACGTGCGGGACGCCGGCGATGGCGGCCGCCGCCGCGCCGTACACCGCCATGGTGAACTCGTGGCTGTGTACCAGGTCGGCGCCCTTGGCTCGGATCAATGCCACCATTCGGCGGACGCACTGGGGATCGATGGGGCCGGAAAGGGTGAAGGTCTCCGGCTGATAGCCACCATCGCGAAAACGCTGGCCGAGCCAGCCGACGCGGTTCACCGGACCCACGGGAATGATGTGGTGACCCCGGTCGCGGAGTTCATCGGACAGCTGGAGCATGACGGTCTCGGCCCCACCGGGACCGTCGGACTCGAGCATCTGCAAAATGGTGAGCGGCTTCATGACAGCACCTCCGCAAGCCACTGCCGGGACTCGAACAGGAAGGGCCGCGGATCGCTCCAGCGGAGGGTCTCGCCGTGATCGCTCATTCGGAGCCGGAGGAAATCGCGAAGGGCTGCGCCGCCCACCGCGGCGTCAGCGGGCAAGTGCAGTTCCTTCGGGGTCTTCCGCAGGCGCAGCAGCAGCTGGTCCACATCGCCCCACCACCAGCGAAGGCGAGCGCCGATGCGATACGGCGGTGGTGCTGCGGCAGGCTGGCCGGTGACACACTCGAGGAGCAGCCGGGGGAAGTCGACTCCGGCATCGATGGCCAACTGGAGCGAGCCCCAGAACCGGCCGTTGATCTCCATCAACACCGGTTCACCGTTCCGATCGTCGGTCTTGAACTCGACCATGGCAATTCCCTGCCAACCAAGTGACTGGAGGAGCCGGGAGGCGCGCTGCACCAGCGCCTCATCGGCCGCGACACTCTCGCTGTAGACACTGACTCCACCAGCAGGCGGCTTCTCCCGAAGTCGCCGATGACAAAAGGTGGCGCGGAGCACCCCGTTCCACAGCAGCAGGAAGACACCGACGCCGGGCCCCGTGACTCGCTCCTGCAACAGCAGTGGAAATGCCGCCTCAGAGTATCCCGCAAGCACCTGCTGCAGTTCCTCCAATGAGGCAGCGTGCCGCACCGTGAGCTTCTGTCGTATCCCACCCGCTTCGCCAACGGAGCGAGCGGGCTTGATGACGACGGGGAATTCCAGCTCGGGCAGGCGCGCGGCGCTCGACGACAGGACCGCCTGCCGTGGTACCCTGATGCCGAAAGCCGGAGCGGCCTCGAGTACCCTCTGCTTGTCGAGGATGGTGCGGACCGTTTCGAGACCCGGCCAGGGGATGACGGCGGGCGCCACCCGTTCGTGGTGTTCCAGCAGCGCCAGGAGGGCCGGCTCGCTGATGGGAAGAATGACCCCGGCTCCTTCCTCACGGCCAAGGTTCCCGACCGCAGTGGCGAATGCCTGGGGCTGGCGAAGGGGATCGGGGACAACCGCCGAGCGAGCAGCGTAGCGCGAACGCCCGGCGAGTGAGGGAGTGGTGGAGGCGCAGGTGACGACGCGGGTTCCGGACCGACCGATGGAGCGCACCACAGCGAGCGCCGCGCGCTCATTTGCGTCAGTAACCAGGACGGTGCCCGTCACCACGAACCCATGTCACCCGGTTTGAGGCGACCAGCCGGCAGCATGACGAGAGGTCGAGGATAGCGCGCCTGTCCAGGGAGGACCGGAACCGGCTCCGCCAGCGACGGCGTCTCGACCTGCGCATGGCGATCGGCACGCGCGGCTGCCCGCAGTTCCACCTTTTCCTCGGCCACCCGGGAGGTGATGACGCCCATGAGTGCGGCCACGAAGGCACTGAGAACGTAGTACGGCTCCATCCATGCGAAGTTGAGGAAGAAGCAGGTAGCAGTGAAGCCGACAAGCGCCACGGCAAAGTAGGGGCAGGCGAGCCTGAGGAAGCGCTGCTCACGGGTACCGCGACGCCAGCGGTAGGGGAGCCGGCGGCCCAGGCGAAGCAGTGCGAAGATGCCAAGGATCGGAATGGACGACCAGAGGATCAGGCCCGGGACGCCGAGCTCGGCTCCCGCCTGGACAAACGAGTTGTGAGGGGGCGTGCACCGGAAGCCGTACCCGGCCGGCGTCGCACGCGCCTTCTCGGAGATGGTGCACTCGGCCTTCTCGAAATTGCCGATACCGAGGCCGAAGATCGGATGGCTCATCATATAGCCGATGCCACGCTTTGCGATCTGCTTCCGGCCATCCTTCGACGTGTAGTTGTAGTCCTGTGTGGGGCTCAGGATGGTCTGCATCTGGCGCCAGTACCCCTGTGGGGCCCACACGCCGAGCGCAATGCCGACGACCACCACCGTAACGAGGCGCTTGCCGAATGAGACGCCCCGGCCGAAGAAGAGGAGGGCTGCGCCGACTGCCACCAGCCCAATAAGGCCGCCGCGCGAGCCACTCCTCGCAACGGTTGCGCCGACGCCGATGAGGGCCATGACGGCGACGATCTTACCGGTACCCCGGCTGACCTGAAGCAGGAGGAGCGCACACGCCAGGGCCGGCATGAGCACGAGCACCACGTCGTTGGCGTCCCAGGTGGCCAGGCCCGCGAGCCGGGCATAGCTGAAGTCAGAGCCGTAGCGCTGCAGGTCGAAAAAGAAGAGGGCGAAGTAGGTGAGGATCAGCGCGCCGAGGACGTAGGACCAGGCGTAGGCGTAGAGATCGCGCGCGCGCCGGCACGTGGCGATGATGAGGAACGCGAGCAGCAGGTTCTTCCAGTACACCTCCAGGACGAACTTGCCCGAGTTCCCCATGGAAATGCCGAACGGAACGGCGAGTACCGCCGCGACCCCGAGGCCCGCAATCACCTTGGCGGGCCAGGTGCTGAACACGCTTTCGCGAATGAGCAGCCGGGGATTGGCAAAGGCGTAGCCAGCGGCGACGACGATGAGGATGAGCAGCGGCCGCGCCTTGGCGAGTGCCGGCACGTACTGGTGCACCCGGCTCACCACCAGGACAATGATGAGGCAGACCACGAGGCGCAGCGGGTCCAGCCGCACGCGCAGGCGGTCGGCGCGTGGCGCGTGGCCCGCGCGGGCACGGGACTGCGCCGCCAGCGTCAAGGCCGAACCGCTACGGTGTCGAGGCGAACGAGCAAGTCGGCGATCGTGGAGGCGAGGGTACCTGCAGCGCGTGCCGCGCCCACGTCAGTGAAGTGGGCATAGTCGGCGAAGCAGTTGCCGCAGCCGCTCAACGTCGAGCGGATATCAGCGACGGCGACGCCAGAGTCGGCGGCAACGCGACGAGTCACGTCCGCGCCCGCGGAGTCGAACGCCAGAATGATTGCTCCCTCCGCTCGCGGGTAGAATCGCCCCCAGGCGCTGAGTAGCGACGAGTCCTGCACGTTGGCATCAACGAACCGATTTGCGTGTGTCGCCAGCACCGGCTCCGCGCCGATGGCGCGTACCGCCCCGACAAACGCGCGGAGGTCGGCATCGAAGAACCCAAGCCGGTCCGCGGGCAAAGAACTGTAGCGCCAGCCCGCCTCGTGCTGAGCCAGCTGGCGCCGCACCTCGTTCTGCCACAGGCGCTCACGCCATGCCACCGGCGCAAGCCGCTTGAGCTCTTCCCTCAGCCGCGTAAAAGTCCTTGGCCGCAGGATGGCCCAGACACCCGGGACTTCCGCCTGCCCCACCAGTGGCGGCACGGCCTTTGGCAGCACCTCGTGGAGGTACTGCACGCTCGTCGGGTAGAGCACGACCACCCGCGGCCGGAAGCCGGCGACCCGGAGCTTCACGTCCTGGGTCGCCGTGGGCAGCGACATTCCAAAGAAAGCCGCGTTGAGCACTTCCGCCGCCTGATATGGCGGCGACCCGAGGCGAGCGAGTCGCGTGCGCAGCGAATCCTCGAGTTGCCTCGGATACTCCTGGCCTGGGCCCTCGGACTGGCCAAAGGTCTCAGAGGCGCCGGTGGTTACAACACGCAGCACCCCCGGCCCCGGCAGGAGAGGGACCTCGGGACCCCGAGTGCCCAGCGAGTTAAGGGTCCACTTGAGATACTGAGCCCCGGGGCGTCCATGGACCCCCAGCGAATCGCGGATGACCAGGTCGGCCTCGGAGCCGTAAGGCGCTGCCACCGGCATGCCGTAGCGGATCAGGTCCTCGAGCCGGGCCGTGGCCTCAAAAGTGAATCCGAATGCCGCCAGCCCGGCAGCGAGCCAGATGGCCCGACGAAGTAGGGGGGCTGGGGTATTCACGTGACTTCCTCCGGGGCAAGGATCCCGCCGGACACCCGGGACAGCCCGGGGGACCAAAGACCCATGTAGATTAACGACTTAGCCAAGAGCCAGGCGACTGCCGCTGGCCGGCGTGGCTTCGACGCTACACCTGTTACCCTTCGGACACCAAAGAATGCTCTTCAACAGCGTCGAATTCCTCTTCGTCTTCCTGCCGATCACCTACCTGGTGTTCTGGGGGCTCCCCAGTGCCAAGGCGCGGTACGTATGGCTGGCGGTGACCGGCTACGTGTTCTACAGCTACTGGAACCCCTGGTTCACCCTGCTGATGCTCTTCTCGACGGTGGTGAGCTTCGGCGCCGGACTCGGCCTGCTGCACTGGACCGACGAGCGCCGCCGCAAGCTCTGCGTGGCCATCCCGGTGACTGCGGACCTGCTGCTGCTGGGGTTCTTCAAGTACGCCAATTTCGGCCTGGCCACGACACGCACGGTGACGCGGGTGGTTCGGGCACCCGGTTGAGGTACCGCATCTCGACATCATCCTGCCGATCGGCATCTCGTTCTACACCTTCCACACGATCAGCTACATCGTCGACAGCTACCGGGGAGTGATCAAGCCGACGCGGAATTTCTTCGAGTTTGCGGCGTACGTGTCGCTCTTCTCGCAGCTGGTCGCGGGCCCGATCGTCCGGTTCCGGCAGATCGAGCAGGACCTGGAGAACCTGGGTCGGGCCGATCGCACGCGCTGGCTGACGCGGGGGATCTCCTTCTTCGTGGTGGGCCTGGTGGAAAAGGTGGTGGTGGCCGACAGCCTCGCCGCATTCGTCGACCCGGCGCTGGCGCAGTACACGTCGCTTTCCACGGCCGGCGCCTGGATCGCGATGCTGGGCTACACCTTCCAGCTCTACTTCGACTTCTCCGGCTACAGCACGATGGCGGTGGGCCTGGGCTACATGTTCGGGCTGCGCATCCCGCAGAACTTCAACTCGCCGTACAAGGCGCTCGATCCCGCCGACTTCTGGCGGCGGTGGCACATCTCGCTCTCCACGTGCATGCGCGACTACCTGTACATCCCGTTCGGCGGCAATCGCGGCGGCACGATGGAGACGTACCGCAACCTGATGCTGACGATGCTCATCGGCGGCCTGTGGCACGGGGCGGCGTGGACGTTCGTGTTCTGGGGCGGCTATCACGGCGTGCTGCTGGCGGTGCACCGGTGGCAGGCGAAGCGGTGGGACGTGCTGCCGACGCTGGTTCCGCCAGGGCGCGATGTTCCTCGCGGCAGTGATCGGCTGGGTGTTCTTCCGCGCCACCGACTTCGCGATGGCCCTCGGGCTGCTGCGCCGAATGTTCCTACCGGCCGAGGGCCTCGTGCCGGAGCAGTTGCCCCTGGTGCTCGTGGCGCTGCTGGTGGCGGGCCTCGTGGGCGATGCGCGGCCCGAATGCGTTCGAGCTGAAGCACGAGTGGCGCTGGCCGGGTCGGCTGGCGCTGGCCTCGGCGTTCGGCGCCGCGCTCGCGCTCATCGTGGGCAACCGCCCGTCGCCCTTCCTCTACTTCCAGTTCTGACGTGGGCGCCACGATTTTCTGCTTTCACGGCATCCGGGGCCAAGAACAGCCCGATGGGGGCGGCATTCATGTCCGCGAACCGTACCTGCGCCAGGCAATCGGGCTGGCGAAGCGACTTGGCACCGTGGTGCCGCTGCGCGAGCTCATCGCGCGGTCCCGTGCCGGCAAGACAGGTCGCCGGGCTCGTGGCGCTGACATTCGACGACGCCTGCCTGTCCGTGCTTCGGGTCGCGGCGCCGATCATCCGCGAGACGGGCACCCATGCCACCGTCTTCGGCGTGCGCGAGGCGAGCGAGTCGGGAACGCCATTCTGGTGGGACCGGCTCTCCCAACTGGCGACCGCTCCTGTCCCCAGCTGAGTGGGAATCGCTGTTCGTCTCGCTCGACATTCCGCCGCTGACGGTGCCGGAGAATGATCCAGGCCGGCTGGCGCGCGACACCGTCATCGTCCGGCACCGTGGCGCCCTGCCGCCCAAGGCGCTCGAGCTCCTGCAAGCCGCCGAGACGCGACATGGGGCGGCGGGGCAATACGATCGCGCCATGACGACGGCGGAACTCTGCGACGCTGGCCTCCGATGCACACTTCGAGGTCGGAGTACACACCGTCACGCATCGCGCACTTCCGCTCCTCAGTGACGACGAGATCGAGTCCGAGGTGAGAGGGTGCCACGAATGGCTGCGTGGCGCGACCCCGCAGGTCCTGCCGGTACTGGCGATTCCGTACGGCCTGCGGGACGAGCGCACGGCACCGCTGGCGAAGCGCGCCGGCATGGAGGCGGTGCTGCGCATCGCCCCGCGCAATGTGGGCCGCTGGGATGAGAGGGGAATGCCGCGTTTCTCGATGTCGGAGCGCCGGTCGGGATGGAAGCTGGGCGCGGCGCTGCTAGGCGCCTACGAGCTGGGTGCATTCCAGCGGGCTCCGGCGAGGGAGCGGAGACCCGCCGATGCCGACGCTGGCCCGCTAGCGATCAGTGCGTCGGGGTCGGCGCCCCATACTGCGCGCGCCGTGCAATGACGTCGTGGTACAATCGGCGCAGCTTGGTGCCGAGCACATTCCAGCTGTAGGTGCGCTCGACGGTGGCGCGGCCACCGGCGCCCAGCCGCGCGCCCAGGCCCGGATCGCCGAGCACCCGGGACACCGCCCCCACGAAGCCGGCGACGTCATCTGCCACCAGGATGTTCTCCCCGATCACCGCGTCGAGTCCCTCACAAGCAATGCTGGTGGCGACGACCGGCATCCCCATGGCCCACGCGTCGAGAATCTTGAGGCGGGTGCCACCACCAACCCGAAGTGGCGCGATGAAGCACGCGGCCGCGTGCACGTGCGGCCTGATGTCATCGACATAGCCGGTGAAGTTGAAGCCAGGGAGGGCCGCGAACTGGGCGCGCTCGGCTTCGGTGACGCGCCCGACCCACTCGACCGGAGCGGCGATTCCGGCACTTCGCATCTCGCGGCAGGATGTCGGCAGCGAACCAGTCGAGGCCGTCGCGATTGGGGAACCAGGTGGTGCCACCCACGAAGACGCAGCCGGCGCCGGCGCCATTGCCAGACGGAGTGAAGAACTCGGTGTCCACGCCGTTTGGAATGGTGGCGAAGCGGGCCGAGGGTGCCAGCTCCTGCAACAGCGCCGCGTCCACCTCGGAGGCGGTGACGTTCAGATCAACGCGCGGCAGCAGGGCGGATTCGCTCCGGGCCAACAATGCAGCCTGATGGCGAAGATACCAGGCGCGTGGCCCAAGCTCGCGTGCCACGCGGCGATCGAGGAGAACCGACTCGGCGTTGTGGTGGGTGCAGACGACCGGCAGGTGGCGCACCAGCGGGAGGAAGCGCTGAAGATCGAGGCTGTCGATGTGCACGAGGTCGAACGCACCGGTGTCCAGTTCACGACGGAGGGCCTGCTCGAAGTCGTGACTCTCGTGCACGTAGTGGACGTAGGGCAGCCGGGTCGCGAGGCTTCGCGCATGGTTCCACGCGAAGCGCACCCGCGAGTGTTCCTCAGGAATCGGGAAGACCTTGACGGTGGCCCAGGGGGAGAGCCCAGCGATACGATCGTCGATCGAGGTGTTCCGGAGCGCGGGGTCCACCCGGTCGAAGCAGAGCATGACCACATCGAACTCCTGCGCCAATTGGCGCAGGGTGTGATAGGTACGGATGGAGGCGCCGTTGTGCGGCGGGAAAGGCAAGCGGTGTGACAGGAACAGCAGCCTGGGGCGCGCCGACAGCCGCAAATCGCTCACCGGTTACTTGAGCGCCACGACGAGGTGGTCAAGGTCGATCCACTGATCATGCGGCACGGGGTTCAACCCGCCACCGAAGGTTGGATCGAACCAGATGGAGTTCCAGCGGGGCACCTGCCCTGCCAGCCACCACATTACGGTATTGGATTGCGCCATCAACACTCCATCGACCCAGTGGCGGTAGCGTCCGTTCTTCAGGCCGGGCGTGTTGGCCTGCCACAAGACCTCGACCTTGTGCCAGGCGCCACCGGCAATGTTGTTGCCTGCGGGGTGGACCTGACCAACGTTGGTGCTCAGGGACGCGTCGCGGAACTGCAGCCCGGTCATCACGTAGGCATCGCGATCACGATCAGGGGAGTCGAACCCAACGAAATGATTGTTCCACGGGTCACGGATGAAGAACAGTTTTGTCCCGACGTTGCCGTTGTTCGAGTAGCCCTGGCTCATCCGCACCCACACGCACACATACACACTCCCCCCGTTGGCGGGGAATTCCGGTGATGAACCCCAGCGTGAGGGCGCGCCGCCACCAGGAGTGCCACGAGGAAAGCCGATGCGCAATGCCTTGCCGGGAGAGAGCGGCGCGTCAGGGACGTCAACCAGGGACAGCGTGTTCGCCTGACCCGGCGCGAACCAGAAGCCCTCGCTCGACACCGCCGGCTTCTGCAGAGGCAGTGCGTTCCACGGCACATTGAGCACGGTGGCATAGTCCGCCGGCTGGTTGTCGCAGGTGCGCGTAGCAGCGACCGGCGGCCCAGACGGGAGATCCACCACGGGTGGCGGGGGCTCGAGACCGTCAGTGAGCGCCTGAGGCTCCGGGAGGTTGCACGCCGCGAGGGACCAGGACAACAGCATCGGGATGCATAACATCGAGGCCATTCGCCGAGAGAGTTTCGAAAGATACTTCACCCTGCCTCCTCCTGAATACGTGGGCCCGCCGTGATTGTTGCTGACCAGTCGCCCCCCTACGAGGGGCAACCGATCCGCTGCGTGCTGACGACGAGATTGTCGAGGTACCGCTCCTGGACGACGGGCGCGCCGGCATTCCAGAAATTCTCGATGAAGACGGCATTGAGCCCGTAGGCGGCGTAGTTGCCGACCCAGTTGAGCCCTTCCCGCCGCGCATCGACCCGTCCATCCACCCACAACTCGAAGACCCCATTGGCCGCGCCGGCGTCGTTGAGGCGTGCATGAGCTTCCACGCAGTGCCAGCGATCGCGCGCTGCGGAGGCGAAGAGAGGCGTGGTACCGCGCACGCCTCCCAGCCAGCGGAGGTTGGGGAAGTCGTTGTAGGTGGTGGTGCGAATGGCGCCGATGGAGTCGGTGCCCGACGCGGGGTCGATGACGAGGTAGTCCCAGGTGGCGGCGCTACCGCCGCTCCAGACGTGGGCGATCATGGCCTGGGCCCAGGAGGTAGCGGAAACGAAGCTGGTGGCGCGCGAAAGCTTGTCTGCGCCGCCACCCTGCCACCCAGCGGGATACCGGAGGTAGACGCGCCAGTAGAGCTCGCGGTAGGTCGCTGTGCCGGCGTCGGCGGGCCGGAAGTACGGCTGAGGGGTGCGCCCGAAGGCGAGCTTCAGGGATCCCGATGATGTCTGGGGCATGGTGGCGTAGATAGCGCGCATGCCAGCCGAACCCTCGGCCCCCACGCCGGCAACACGCGAGAACCTGCCGCCGGCCGCATCGAACTCGAAGTAGGAGCTGAGCCGATCGACATCGAAGTCGTCACACCAGATCCACCCGGATCCAGGCCGCTGGCACTCCCCGGACAGCACCCGGTTTGCACCGGAGACAGGCGGATCCAAGGCGTCCACGCTCGCCCCCGTGCCGCACCCTGCCGCTGCCAGGGAAAACAGGCATACGGCCCGGTACCGCGCGGAGAAGCCGTGCAGAGAACTCAGCTGAGTATAGCTGTTCATTTCTTACAGTTCGCTGGCCGAGCATGGTGGGCGAAAGACCCGATTTCGAGAGAACAACGAGGGCAAGGAGCAAGCCAATAGAGGTGTAGTAGAGACTGTATTGATTTTGAATTTTTCATCGGGTGAGACTAATAGCTATAACTTTGAAAACAAGTGACTTATGTGATTTGTATTACATGTGCAATTTCTTGCCGTCGTCTGATATTGATTCAATACAGTCCGGGGGGAAGGAGCAGGTCGCTTGGAGGAGGTGCGAGAGGCAGTGCAAAAACATGCAGCGATGTCGGTCTTGGATACATTAACAGCGTGAGGAGGAACGGCAACCGCGTAAGGAGGAACCTCAACCGCGGAGATCGCTGGTTCAGCTATTGAGGGACTGACGAAGGTGGGAAATATCGCGCGAGGTGACCCAGCGGTGGGTGGGCAGCGTAACAAGATGTGCGGCCAGCCGCGCGGCGCCTGGGTACTGGGCTGCCCTGGAGCGGGTCTGGAAGGCCGGAAGGTCGGGGAGCGGCATGGGGTACCCGGGAGCCACGCCCAAATGACGGAGGGTTGAAGTGATGGCCCTGGCCCACTTCGCTTCGTTCAGGACCACCGGGAACCTGAGCCACCCGGGCAAGGTCCCTTCGCCTGCTGGCGATTGTACAAGGCTCAGGGCGGGCAATTGGTGGAGCTCCGCCTTCAGGAACTCCGCGACCCGGCGGCGCGTCGCTGCTTCGTCGTCGGCGAGTGCCGCTGCGGCCTCGAGGGCTCCGGCCTGCGCCGCCTCGATGCTGCGAGGTGCCCATGGTCCATGGAAGGGCGTGTCGCCCAGGGCAAGCCACGGCAGGCGAGCCGGAACACCGTAGAGCATCGGGTGACTCAGCACTGCCTGTAGTGCCAACCGGACCACGCTGCCGACGCCGCGCCCCCCAGGCGCCATCCGAGGCCTGGCGCGCTCGATGAGCTCGCGCCCGCGAGGTCCGGTGGCGAAGAGAGCACCTCCCCCGCCGGCAGTCATGCCCTTGCCCCGGCCAAAGCTGAGAATGCCCAGGTCACCTCGAGCGCCAAGGCGGCGATGGCGCCACCACGCTCCAGCGCCTTGCGCAGCATCCTCGATGACAACCGTGCCGCAGGCCTCGGCGAGCGCCCGTGCGCGGTCGATGTCCACCGGAACGCCGTACTGATGCACGAGTACAAGCGCGTCGACTCCGGCCGAGAGCGCCGTAGCGAGCGAGTGCCAGTCAGGCCCGAGCGTGGCCGGGTCGAGGTCGTAGAAGGAGACCACCGCGCCTGCGCCGATGGCGGCGGTGGCGAGGTCGTAGCAGCCGTAAGCAGGAAGTACCACGGACGGGGGTGAACCACCGGGCGCCCGAACAGCCTCGAGTGCCAGGCGAAGGGCGGAAGTGCCGCTGTCAACGAGCAGCGCCACGTCGACTTCATAACGATGGGCGAGCCACTGGTCCCGGCCGGCCCGTTCCCCAGATGCAAAGCCCCCGCAGCCCACCCGCAACTGATCCCACCGTCACTGGCGAGTAGGCCGGTGCGAGGTAGCGCCACGACAACGACGATGTCAGGGAATTCCCGCCACGATGGGCGGGCCGATAAGGTTGGCGATGCCGACCGGAAGGTGCTTCCAGAGACGGGGACCCCAGGAGTACGCCCCGTCATCGGGAGAGGGAGTGCTGGCCACACCATCGCCCTGCTGATACCACCAGAGCTGTTCGTCGCGCGAGCCCCACTGCCTCTTGAAGCGATGCGTCCCGACGCCCACCGAGCAGCGACCGAAGTTGAAGAGGGTCACTTCGGTATTGCACGCGCGCTCCATGAACGCCCAGTAGAGCGCCATGTTGGGCGACAGCTTGTTCCAGGCGTAGAGCGACGACGCCCAGGTCATCTCGAATTCGCTGTCCCACCGAAAGCCGACGCCGGCTGCCACTGGCTCATCACCGTGCCAGGCGACCCCGATCCAGAGATCCTCTCCAAAGGCCTCCGACAGTGCAGTGAAGAGCTTCTTCGGCTGGACCGGCGTGCCGAGGTCGCGCATGTGCCGGGCAAAGACACGGTAGAAGGGATCGAGCTGATCCGCGCCGAAGCGTACGACAATACCAGCCTTCTGGGGACGCCGCACCTGGCTCCTCAGCTTGGCGTCGAAGGACTTGAACAAGGCGTCGGGCGATCCAGCGGGTATGTCGAGGACAACCGTGATCTTGCGGTGCGAAACGGGAAGGTCGATGGGCAGCTCGGTGCGACTGCGCAACTCGAGGAGCTTCACCCGCTCCTCGTTGCCGATGCGAGCCGCTTCACCGGCGAGCGCGCGCACCGCCTCGGGAGTGCCGAGCGGGCCACCGTAATTGACGAAGGGCATGGAGACGAGGAAGCGCCCGAAGACCGCGCTCTTGACCAGTACGAGGGGGAGGACGCCTGCAAGGCGATCGTCGTCGCGAGCAGCGAGATAGACGGTCTGATGCCCGAACACCTGGGCGATGATATCGCGCCAGGCGAGGAGGTGAAACGGGGTCCAGTTCCGCTGGCTTCGAACGAATGGATCCCAGTCGGCGGCCACTCCGGTGAGCCGCTCGACGCGGATCACGCTCGATCCTGCAGTGGCCTCACGCTGCGGCGCGAAGGGCCGGAACGTCGAGTGCCTGTTCCACCGAGGTGAACTTGAAGTCGCGCAGCAGGCGCTCGAGGCGGCCGAGCATGCCGTCGAGCCCGCGGTAGTGGCGCAGGCGCGAGATGAGCGGGACGGGGAGGCGCGGCTGGCCGGGGTCGACTTCCCATGGGTGTACGTAAAACATGGCCGGCACACCGCGCGCGCGATACTCGCTGAAGGCGCGGTGAATGAGGCCGTAGGGAAGCTGGCGCAGGTAGGCCCCGCCGGCGGCCGGGAACGGGACCCCTGCGATGCGTGTAGTGGTCAGGGGCAATTCGAGCAGGGTACCGGAAGCGCGACGGATTACATAGGGATCGCCGGGGCTACTGGGGTAGCCATACTCGGGCCGCACGATGGGAAAGAGGCTGGAGTCGTAGGTGATGCCCTCCTCCAGCAGGACGTCAAAGGCCCACTCGCATCCGGGAATGATGGAAAAGCCGGGGGCGCGGAAACCCTGAATCCGCTCACCCAACACCTGCTCCAGTGTGTCCTTCGACTGCTTCAGGTCCTCGCGGAACTCGGCAGGAGTAAGCGTGAAGACCTGGCGGTGCCACTGACTGTGGCAGCCCACTTCGTGGCCTTCGGCCGCGATGCGTCGCACCAGTTGTGGGCACCGTTCCGCGACCCAGCCGACGACGAAGAAGGTTCCCTTGGTGTTATTGCGCGCCAGCAGGTCGAGGAGGATGCCGGTATTGGCTTCAACCCGGCTCGGCATGGAAGCCCAGCGCGAGCGGGGTGCACAAGGGGCCAAGGCGAGTGCGTGGAAATACTCCTCCACGTCCACTGAAAAGATGTGACTCGCATTCCGGGTGAGCGAAGGCGGCACGCGCATGATTGGACCGCTATTCGTCACAGCCACTTGAGCTCCGGGATAGCCTTCAGGGGACAGCTTGGATTCGGGATAATGTGACACCATCGCTACACTGACAAGGGCTGAACCCTCTCCCCTCGTCAAATCGTGGGCCATGGGTGAGGCAAAGGCGGGGAGGGCGGGAAAGGCGGGGAGGGCAGGTGTTCCGGCCCTGACCACGGTAACCCTTCAAGCGGCCCAGATTTCGCGAACTTCTGCCTATCTCCCCACGATGATGCACCGGCGCAACAGGTGCTTCTGGGTCCGTCGAGGAATCGTCCGGCCCCGGCTCCGGTATCTGCATATTGTTACCGGGGCCGCAAGGACAAGTTTCAGCAGGAGCACTGATTGCCAGCACGCTCGCATGTTCTCGCAGGAAACGAATCACTGCTGGTGCACTGCGGAAACGCCCTGCTGGATGCGGGGGACTCCGTGGCCGCTGTCGTGACCGACACACCGGAGATTGCAGCGTGGGCTGAGAGCCGACAGTTGCGCATTTTCTCCGGGCTGGACGAACTTGGCGATGCACCGGAACTGTCGTTCGACTTCATCCTCAGCATCGGCAACCTCAAGATCATCCCGCCAGCCATCCTGCGCCGCGCCGGCATCGGCGGCATCAATTTTCATGACGGTCCATTGCCCGAGCTAGGCGGACTCAACACCCCGGCGTGGGCGATCATGCGTGGAAACGCTGAACACGGGGTGACGTGGCACTGGATGACGGGCGCCGTCGATGCCGGGGCCATCCTCACAGAGCGTCGCTTCCGCATTGCGGCTGACGAGACGGCGCTCACGCTGAATGCGCGCTGCTTCGATGCAGCCATCAGTTCCCTCCCCGACGTGGTTGCAGCGATTCGAACAGGCGTCGCCCCCGGCAACCAAGCCGGTGAGAGGCCGCGCGAGCTCATCCGCGGGGCAATGCGACCTGTAGCTGCGGGGGCGCTGGACTGGCGCCGGCCAGCAGCGGAGCTATCGGCGCTGGTTCGGGGACTCGACTATGGCCAGTACGCCAACCCTATCTGCCTTGCCAAGGCGGTGACTGGCGGCGTGCCATTGGCGGTGCCGCAACTGCAGGTACTGGAGCGCACCTCCGGTGCAGCACCAGGAACGTTGCTGGCGGTTGCCGATGACGGCCTGACGGTGGCAACGGGCAGCGAGGATGTACGCATCCCGAGGTTCCGCACCCTCGCGGGCGAGGCGCTCTCAGCGCGTGAGGCCGCGCTGCGCTTCAACCTGCGCGAGGGAGATATCCTGCGGCTGCCGGAGTCGCTCTCAGCGTCAATCAGTGCCATCGACGCGCGCGTCGCGGCGCATGAGGGTTGGTGGATCCGGCACCTGGTGCACTGTGAGCCAGGCACCCTCCCGTTTCCGGAGCGCGGCAATACAGCAGACGGCGGCATGGAATCACTGGCGCTCGACCTCTCCGCCCTTCCCATCGTTCCGGGTCATGCCCCTGCGGATGTGGCCCTCGCGCTCATTGCCGGACTGCTCGCGCGACTGCGTGGACGGGCGGAGTTCAGCGTGACCTATGAGGGTCCGGCACTGCGCTCGCTGATTCAAGAGGTGAAGGGATGGTACGCCGGGGCGGTCCCGGTGCGCCTGTCAGTGCCGTTCGAGGGCCATCTCGGTGAACTAGTCGAGATGGTAGAACGCGACCTGTCGGCGGTACGAGAGCGACTTACCTATTCGGCCGACCTCGTCCTGCGGCAGCCGACGCTGCGGCACATACCGGCGGCGATGCCGATCGCACTCGTGGTGGCAGCCGACCCTGACCTGGTTGCGCCGCGAGGCGAAAGCGAAGTGACGTTCGTTGTGTCGGAGGATGGGAGCCGCGGGCGCCTGCAGTACAACACGGCGCGCCTCACCACGGAACAGGCGGCCTCGCTCAGCGAGCGTCTGTCGCAATTGGCGCGCGGTTTCCGCACGTCGCGCCACCTTCCGCTCGGAAAGCAGCCCCTCCTGGCCGAGGAGGAACAGCGGCGCATGGTGCGCGACTGGAATGCCACCAGCATTCCGGTGGAGATCGATCGTTCCATCGACATGCTGGTGCACGACCGGGCGAGGCTGCATCCGGAACAGGTGGCCCTGGTATGCCGCGGACGAAGCCTCAGCTATCGCGAACTGGACGAGCGGGTGAGTCGCATGGCTCACCTGCTCCGGGCACGCGGCATTGGGCCGGACGACCGTGTCGCAGTGCTGCTCGACCGGGAACTCGAACTGGTTGTGGCCCTGCTCGCAGTGTTGCGGGCTGGCGGCGCCTATGTGCCGCTCGACCCGGAGTATCCGCCACAGCGACTGGCGCTGATGCTGGAGGATTCGGGAGCGCGCCTGCTGGTGACGCAGGAGTCCCGCCGAGGCGGCGCTCGCGACGCGGCGTGCGACGTGGTCACGCTCGAGGGTATCGCGGGCGAGCTGAAGGAGCAGCCAGCCACGCTCCCTGACGCGATCGCTGGCGCCAGCCATCTCGCCTACGTCATCTACACCTCGGGCTCCACCGGGCGCCCCAAGGGGGTCATGGTCGAGCGCGGCAACGTGCTCAACTTCTTCGCCGCGATGGACCAGCGCCTGGGCACCACGCCGGGTACGTGGCTCGCCGTCACCAGCGTCTCGTTCGACATCTCGGTGCTCGAACTGTTCTGGACGCTTGGCGCGCGGCTACACCGTGGTGCTGCATCGCGAGGGACGATCGCTGCAGCGGGCGGAGCAAGCCTGCGGACATCCGTCGTTCAGCCTGTTCTACTTCGCCAGCGCCGAATCGGGCGGCACCGACCAGTACCGGCTGCTGCTCGATGGCGCGCGCTTCGCGGATGCGCGCGGATTCGAGGCAGTGTGGACGCCCGGAGCGCCACTTCCACGCCTTCGGCGGCATCTATCCCAACCCGGCAGTGACGGGCGCTGCGGTGGCTGCCGTCACGCACCGGGTGCACGTGCGCGGCGGCAGCGTCGTGCTGCCGCTGCATCATCCCGCGCGCGTCGCCGAGGAGTGGGCAGTGGTGGACAGCATCTCGGGGGGACGCGCTGGGGTGGCGTTCGCGTCGGGGTGGCAGCCGAACGACTTCGTGCTGCGGCCGGAGGCGTACGGCGACCACAAGGCGGTCATGGCGCGCGACATCGACGTGGTGCGACGGCTGTGGCGGGGCGAGGCAGTGGAGCTCCCGGGGGTAAATGGCCGCATGGTACCGGTGCGCACACTGCCGCGCCCGGTGCAGCCGGAGTTGCCCATCTGGCTGACCGCGGCGGGGCGTCCCGAGACCTATCGTCAGGCAGGACTCATTGGTGCGCGCGTGCTGACCCACCTGCTGGGGCAGAGCATCGAGGAACTCGGTGCCAAGCTGGCATTGTACCGACAGGCATGGCGCGAGGCGGGGCACCCGGGCGAGGGTCGGGTGACGCTGATGCTGCACACGCTGATCGGGCGGGATGAGGGGGAGATCAAGGCGCTGGTTCGACAGCCGCTCATCGAATACCTGCGGAGCTCGGTGGACCTGCTCAAGGGGTACGCCTGGTCGTTCCCGGCGCTCAAGCGGCGCCCGGGAGACGAGGCGAGCGGCGGCGCGCTCGACCTGGACCAGCTGAGCGAAGAGGAGCGCGAAAGCGTCCTGGAGTACGCCTTCGAGCGGTACTACGAGACGAGCGGCCTCTTCGGGACGGTGGATTCCTGCACGGCCCGGGTGGACCGGCTCGCGGCGATCGGCGTGGACGAGATCGCCTGCCTCATCGACTTCGGGGTCCCGACCAACGTCACCCTGGAGCACCTCGAGCCGCTGGACCAGCTGCGGCAGCGCGCAAGCGTCGACCGGCCGGCTGCCGCCGACCAGCATGGATTGGCAGCGCTGGTGGCACGGCATGGCGTGACGCACCTGCAGTGCACGCCCTCGCTCGCGCGACTGCTGCTGGCCGACGCCGGATCACGCGCGGCCCTGGGCGCGCTACGCCACATGCTTGTGGGTGGTGAGCTGCTTTCCGAGCCGCTTGCGGTCGACCTGCGCGCCGCGCTTCCCGCAGGCCGGCTGCACAACATGTACGGCCCGACGGAGACCACGGTATGGTCCACGATGCATGACGTCGCGGCCGACGAGCGTCCAGTGCCGATCGGCCGACCGATCGCGAACACGCAGGTGTACGTACTCGATGCGCGGGGCGAGCTGCTGCCGGTCGGCATTCCCGGGGAGCTCCACATCGGCGGTCTCGGCGTGACACGCGGCTACCTGGGCCAGGAGGAGGCCACCGCGAGCCGATTCGTTGCCCGACCCGTTCCAGTCGCCGGGCGTGCGGATGTATCGCACCGGCGACCGGGTGCGGTGGCGCGCCGATGGACGGCTCGAGTTCCTGGGCCGACTGGACCAGCAGGTGAAGCTGACCGGCTATCGCATCGAGCTCGGCGATGTCGAAGCGCATTGCGAGGCGCACCCCGACGTGCGCACGGCAGTGGTCATGGCGCGGGAAGACCGGCCGGGAGAGACCCGGCTGGTGGCGTATGTCGTCTTCCGAGCCGGCGCTGCAGACACGGCGGGCCTGCGGGCGCACCTGCGCCGGGCACTACCGGACTTCATGGTGCCTTCGCATATCGTGTCGCTGGATCGCCTGCCGATGACGCCCAACGGCAAGGTGGACCGGCGGGCGCTGCCAGACCCCTCGGTCATCACTGCCGCCACGCCGTCGATCGAGAGCCGGCCGGCCAACGTCATCGAGGAAACCATTGCCGGTATCTGGCGTGACCTGCTGCAACTGCCGCACGTGAGCCGCGACGCCAACTTCTTCGACCTCGGCGGACACTCGCTCCTTGCGGTGCAGGTGCACCGTCGACTGCGCGAACTGCTGCCAGAACGTCCGGTCGGGATCACCGACCTGTTCCGCTTCCCCACGATTGCCGCGCTGGCGGAGTTCCTGGGCGGGGGCGACAGCGGGGACGCGCGGCTGGGAGACAGCGCAGCACGGGGTGAAGCGCGGCGCAGCCTGCAGCGGCGCTCGCGACGTGCCGGCGGCGAGGGAGCCTGAGCACCTGATGTCCGCGACAAAGACCGACTCGCAGGCTACCGACATCGCCGTCGTTGGCATGGCGTGCCGCCTGCCCGGCGCGTCCGACGCCGAGGCGTTCTGGCGAAACGTGCGCGACGGAGTCGAGTCGATACGGTCCTACAGCATCGACGAGCTCCGTGCAGCAGGCGTGTCGTCGACGCTGCTCGGCAATCCGCACTACGTGCCCCGCGGTGCCCCGCTCGAAGACATGGAGATGTTCGACGCCGGCTTCTTCGGGCTCAGCCCGCATGAAGCGGCGATCATGGACCCGCAGCACCGGCACTTCCTGGAGTGCGTGTGGGAAGCGCTGGAGCACGCCGGTCACGCGCCCTCACGATTCAACGGACCGATCGGCGTCTTCGGCGGTTCGGGCCACAACGCCTACCTGGGCTACAACCTGCTGACACGACCGGAGCTGGTGGACTCGGTCGGCTTCTTCCTGCTGCGGCACACGGGCAACGACAAGGACTTCCTCACCACGCGCGTTTCGTACGCACTCAACCTGCATGGGCCGAGTGTGGCGGTGCAGACGGCGTGCTCGACGTCGCTGGTGGCAGTGCACCTGGGAGTGCAGAGCCTCCTGGCAGGGGAGTGCGACCTTGCCGTTGCGGGTGGCGTTACCATCGAGCTGCCGCACCGGCAGGGCTATCTCTACGCCGAGGGTGAGATCCTGTCACCGGACGGCCGCTGCCGCGCGTTCGATGCGCGCGCGGCGGGAACTGTGTTCGGCAGTGGCGCGGGGGCCGTGGTGCTTCGCCGCCTGGACGATGCCATTGCCGATGGTGACACGATCTATGCGGTGGTGAAGGGCACGGCGGTCAACAACGATGGCTCCGAGAAGGTGAGCTACCTGGCGCCGAGCGTGAAGGGCCAGGCGAGCGCGATCAGCGAGGCGCTCGCGGTGGCGGGCGTGGATGCCTCCAGCGTTTCAATGATCGAGGCGCACGGCACCGGGACGCTGGTGGGTGACCCGATCGAGATTGCGGCGCTGACCGAAGCATTCCGCCGGCACACCGACAAGCGGGGCTACTGCGCGATCGGGTCGGTGAAGACGAACATCGGTCACATCGACACCGCGGCTGGCGCCGCCAGCATGATCAAGGCGATCCAGGCGCTGCGCTACCGACAGCTACCCCCTTCCCTGCACTACTCCACCCCAAATCCGGCGTGCCAGTTCGAGGAGACCCCGTTCTACGTGAACTCGCTGCTCAAGGAGTGGGACGCGCCATACCCGCGCCGCGCCGGGGTGAGTTCACTCGGGGTGGGTGGCACCAATGCGCATGTGGTGCTCGAGCAGCCACCCGAGCCCCCGCCGCATCGAGCACCCACCCGGCACCTCCAGCTCCTCGTGATGTCAGCGCGCTCATCAGCGGCCCTGGAACGCGCCACTGACCGGCTCGCAGACGCACTGACTGCTCCCGACGCGCCGTCGCTGGCGGATGCCGCCTGGACACTGCAGGCAGGCCGCGCGGCGATGGCAGATCGACGCATACGTGGTGGCCGACAGCGCCAGCGCCGCGGCGCAGGGGCTGGCCGCGCGAGATGCGAGGGTGCTGTTCAGCGGCAAGGCACCTGACCGGGCGCGATCGGTTGCCTTCATGTTCGCCGGAGGTGGTGCGCAGCATCCGGGCATGGGGGCCTCGCTCTATCGTGACGAGCCCGTATACCGGGCAGCGGTCGATGAGTGCCTCGCACTGATGGAGCGCGACCACGCTGACCAGGTGCGCGCGCTTCTGCTGTCGCCGGTGACTGATGCGACGGCAGCGGCCAGACTGCAGGAACCGCTCACAGGATTGCCGGCGCTGTTCTTACGCAGTACGCGCAGGCACGGCTGTGGATGCACTGGGGCATCGAGCCGGCGGCATTGATCGGGCACAGCATGGGCGAGTACACCGCGGCGTGCCTGGCGGGAGTGTTTTCCCTGGCCGACGCGCTGGCCCTCGTGACCACGCGGGCGCGGCTCTTCGAGACGGTGACCGAGGGTGCGATGCTGAGCGTGCCGCTTGGCGCCGCCGAACTCGAGCCACTGCTGGGGACGGAACTGTCGATCGCCGCGGCCAACGGGCCGGCGCTCTCGGTGGCGTCCGGCCCGGTGGCAGCGATCGAGCGGTTGATGCGCGCGCTGGCGGGGCGCGGAATAGAGAGTTCGCGGCTCCGCATCAACGTGGCGGCGCACTCGAAGCTGCTGGAGCCGATCCTCCCGGAGTTTCACGCTTTTGTGCGACGGCTGGACCTGCGTCCACCGACCATCCCGATCGCTTCCAACCTGACCGGCACCTGGATGACGGAGGCGGACGCGACCGATCCGGACTACTGGCTGCGGCACCTGCGGCAGACGGTGCGATTCGCCGATGGACTGCGCGCGCTGACGCAGCCTGACGCGAGCGTGCTGCTCGAGGTGGGGCCGGGGCGCACGCTGTCCACGCTCGCAAAGCAGCAGGGTGGCACTCCGCCAGTGGCCCTCACCTCGATGCCACATCCCGACGAACCGGTGGACGACGCCGGGCACATGCTGGCGGCGCTGGGGCGCCTCTGGATTTCGGGAGTCGAGGTGGATTGGGCGCGGCTGCACGAAGGTGAAGCGCGCCGGCGGGTGGCGCTGCCGACCTATCCGTTCGAGCGGGAACGGCACTGGATCGATCCACGGCCGGTGGAGGCGGTGCCGGGTGCGGTGCTGACGCAGGGCCGAAGACCTCCGGCGACTGGTTCACGCAGCCATCGTGGCGCCGCGCCGCACCAGTGCTTCCAGGTGACCCGCTGGACGGACCGGTGCTGGTATTCACCGACCGGTCGGCCGTGGCACGAGGCCTCGTCGACCAGTGCCGTCGCGCGGGCCTGGACGTGATCGTGGCATCGCGCGGAACGCGCTTCAGCGTGGCCGGTGCCAATGGCTATACGCTCAACCAGGCCAACGCGGATGATGCGGCGGCTTTGCTCGCGGCGCTGCGCGATGCCGGCCGCAGCCCGCGGCGGATCGTGTTCGCCTGGCCACTGGAAGACGCATCGATCGAAACCGGCTTCCTGTCGCTGCTGGCGCTGAGCCAGGCGATGGGCAGCGAGGAACTTTCCCAGGTCCAGCTCACGGTACTCACCACCGGCGCCGCGCGCGTGACGGGCGACGAGGCCACCGACCCGCGACTGGGGACGCTGGTCGGTGCGGTGCGGGTGATCCCGACGGAATTGCCGGGGATCAGTGCGCGCCTGGTGGACATCCCCGTGGCGGAGCGGGCCAGCACGCGCCTCACCGACCTGCTGCTCGGCAGAGCTGGTGGCGATCGATCACGATGTGGTGGCACTGCGCGGCCCCGACCGGTGGATTCCCTCGCTCGAGAGCCTGCCGCTCGGGCCGGCAACCGTGTCACCGTTCCGGGATGGCGGCGTGTACGTCATTACCGGTGGGTTTGGCGGACTGGGACTCTCGGTGGCGCGGCACCTCGCTCATGCGCACGGCGCGCGCATCGCGCTCCTGGGCCGGCACTTCCTGCCTCCCCGCGAGGCGTGGGACAAGTGGATCGCGTCACACGATGCGCAGGACGAATCCGTGCGCCGCATGCTGATGGTACGGGAGCTGGAGGCCGCGGGGGCCACGGTGCTCCCGGTGGAAGCGGACGTGACAGATGCGCGCGCGCTCAAGAAGGCTGTCGAGCTGGTGCGCCAGCGCCTCGGCGCACTGCACGGGGTCTTCCATGCGGCCGGCACGCTCGACGACGGCGCGCTGCAGGTGCGCGCCGCGGAGAGTGCGCAGCGCGTCCTGGCGCCCAAGGTTCAGGGCACGCTGGCGCTGGAGGAGGCGCTGCGGGGCGCACCGCTCGACTTCATTGTCCTGTTCTCTTCCATCAGTGCGCTCACCGGACTGCCGGGGCAATTCGACTACGCCGCCGCAAACGCGTTCCTGGACGCCTGGTCGCAGCGACAGTTTGCCGCTCGGCGGCACGCGGGTCGTGTCGATCAACTGGGCGCCGTGGTCGGATGTCGGCATGGCGGCATCGCTGGCATCAGCGATTGGGCGTGAGTGCGCCGCTCACGGGCGAACCGACGGGGCATCCACTGCTCGCCCGCCGGGTGCACCTGAACGCGCGGGAGCAGGCATACCTCGGCAGCATTGCGCCGGAGACCCACTGGCTGCTCTCCGAGCATCGCGTGCGGGGTGGACAGCCGATGGTACCGGGCACGGGGTTCCTCGCGCTGGCCTACCTGGCCGACCGACTGTCGGGGCGCAGCGGGACCGGCGGCACTGCGCGACGTGGAGTTCGTCGACCCGCTCATCGTGCCGGAGGGCAGGTCGCAGCGATATCCGGGTGCGCCTCGACACCACTGATGGGCGGGTGTCGGTGGAGAGCCGGCCGAACGCGAGCGCGTCGTGGCGGCTGCATGCGCGCGCGCGCATCGGCACGGTGATCGACACGGCGCCCCCCGTGGATCTCGGTGCCCTGGCCCGCCGCGCAAGGCTGGCGGAGGATCCGGCATCGGTAACGACGGCAGCGCCGTTCCTGGCGTTCGGGCCGCGGTGGGACAACCTGCGACGCATAGGGCTGGGCCAGCGCGAGGCACTCCTCGAGCTGGAGCTGGACGCGCGATTCGCCGGCGACCTGGAGGCCTTCCCGCTGCATCCGGCGCTGGTGGACATCGCGATGGCGGGGGCGCAGGCGCTGGTGCCGTGGCTGGACCGCAAGGCCCAACTGCTGGTGCCACTCTCGATCGGAACGGTCAGGATCCATGGCGACCTGCCGCGGGCGATCTCGAGCCGCGTGCGGTACCGGGAGGACCTCTCGACCCCAGGCGACGTGGCGGTGTTCGATGCTGCGATGTGCGACGCGTCGGGCCGGGTGCTGGTGGAAGTGCTGGAGCTGAGCCTGCTCGCGGTGCGTGACATGACCAGGCTCGCGGCACCGCCAGCGGCAGCCGCGACCGCGCGGGCGCGAGACGGCGCCGGCGAACCCGCTACTCGGCCTCACGATCCGCGAGGGGATTCGCGCAGAGGAGGGTGTCGCCGCCCTCGAGCGGATCCTCGCAGCGGGCGCGGTGCCGCAGGTCGCGGTGTCGCCGCTGCCGCTCGCCCTGCTGCTTGCGGCAACTGCGCGAGAGCAGCCGGCCCCAGATCCTGACCCGTCCGCTCGCGGTGGTGGAGGCCGCGGAGGCCGCGGCGACCCCGCTGGAACGGGAGATCGCGACGCTCGTGTCGGGGCTGCTCTCGCTGCCGCGCGTGGGACTGGACGAGAACCTGCTCGACCTGGGGCTGCACTCGCTGCTGGCGGTGCGCCTCTTCACCCGCCTCAAGAAGCTGACCGGGCACAACCTGCCACTGGCCACGCTGCTGGAAGCGCAGACGGTGCGAACGCTGGCGGTGCGATTCGACCAGCAGATCAGCTCATCGGTGCCGCGCACGCCACAGCAGATGCCGGCGTTCACCGCGCCGGCGCCCGACATCCTGACCTCATCGGACGCCGTGCGGGATCCCCGGGCACATGAGGATTGGTTGCGCCCGCTCTGGAGCCACGTCGTACCGCTCAAGCCGGGTGGGAACCTGCCGCCGTTCTTCTGCATGCATGCCCGCGGTGGCGCCGTGCTGAACTATCGCGCACTGGCGAATTTCACCGACGCGGACCAGCCGGTCTACGGCATCCAGTGCCGGGGGCTCGACGGCAAGACGGAGCCGTTCCGCAGCCTGTTGGAGATGGCGGAGCAGTACATCGAGGAGATCCGGCGCATCCAGCCACACGGACCCTACTTCCTGGGTGGCGGCTCACTGGGCGGTATCGTGGCGCTGGAGATCGCGCAGCGCCTGCAGGCTGAGGGTGAAACGATCGGCCTGCTGACGATGTTCGACTCGTGGGGACCGACGTGGTTCTCGACGGAGCACCAGCCACCAGCGCCCGCCCGGCTGTGGCGGCGGATCGAGGGGCACTTGCGGCGCACGCAGCGCGAGGGTGCAGCGGGCGAAGTGAGACTTTTGTTCCGCCGGGGTATCCAGAGATTCCGGGATTATGGCCAGCTGACGGCGGCGCGAGTGCTCCGGGCGACCGGGAGCGAACTGCCGCACAGCCTGCGCTACCTCTATGTGGAGCACGCGAACATGGCGGCACTACGGCAATACGTGCCGAAAGTCTACGAGGGCGATGTGGTGCTGTTCCGGGCGCTGGATGATGCCGACGCGGATTTCTCGGATCCGACCATGGGGTGGACGGCATCGGTCCACGGACGGATCGAAGTGATCGACGCGCCAGGCACGCACAACTCGCTGGTGCACGATCCGGTGTTCGGCGAACTGTTCCGCACCCGGCTCAGGGAGGCACAGCTTGCGGCGGCCTCGGCTGAACTGGCCCACGCGGGATGATGACTATGGAGCGTTCGTGACTGTCGCACCGTACCTGACCGGAAGAGCCTGGGCTGATCTCGACGCAGAACAGCTCGCCGACCTCCTTGCTGCCACCCGCGAGAAGGGATGGCGCCAGGCGCTGAACGACATCGAGCCGAACGCCCCCTTCTTCGTGAAGCGGATGCGGAACCTGGCGCTGGGCAACTGGCACCTGCTCCTTCTCCGTGACCGCGACGACTCGGCCCTGGATATCGGCTGCGGTTTCGGGTCGCTCCCGCTGGGACTGGCGGAATACTACCGGAAGGCGGTGGGTGCGGAGTTCCTGCCGAATCGCATCGCCTATGCCTCGACGCGCGCGGCCGAGGACGCCCGCAGCGCCTGCCGCTTCGTGCGGGCCAGCGGATTTGCGCTGCCCTTCGCGGCAGGATCCTTCGGGCTCGTGACGCTCAATGGTGTCCTGGAGTGGGCCGGCGTGTACGCGGAGGGCAACCCGCGAGCGTTGCAACTGCGGATGCTGGGGGAAGCACGACGCGTGCTCGCGCCTGGCAAGGGCCACCTCGCCGTGGCGATCGAGAACCGGTTTGCACTCGAGAGCCTGCTCGGCATGCCGGACACCCACACCGGGGTGATCTGGCCGACGGTGCTGCCGCGCTGGGCCGCCAACGCCGTCACGCGGATGCGCACCGGCACCCAGTTCCGCACCTACCTGTACCACCCGCCCAGCTATCGACGCCTGCTGCGCGACGCAGGGTTTCCCGTCGCACGGGTGTTCGACCTGATCTCGAGTTACAACGACTACGACTACGTGGTGGATGTGGACGACCTGGCGAGCTACCGCTTCCTCTTTCAGCAGCAGCGCGTGCGCGCCTTTTTCCGGCTGGCGGGGCGGGTGCGGCAGGCCCTCCGTCAGGCGTGGCCCAATGCGCTGCGACGCGTGGGGTATGCCAACCTGGTCATTGGCGGTGCCACGGTGTCAACCATTCTCGATGCGAGCCATCCGCTGTGGCGGGCCGTGGCTCCAACGGGCGCGGTGGCGGGGCGGTACCGCTTCGGTTGCCAGGGAGAGGAAGCGGGGCAACTCACCGTCGTGAGCCACGATGGCAGCCAGGTCACCGGGATGATCGAGCTGGGCACAACGCTCCCGACAAACGACGGATCGGTGTCGATTCCAGCGCGGGTGCACGGACTCTTCGGACAAGGACTTCGCCCCGCAGCCCGGCTGCAGGTTGGTGGCGTGGAGTGCCGGGTACATCTCCCCACCGCTGCGTAGCAATCGGGGACCCAGCTCGTCAGTGCCGCGTCAGTACCGCTCCCGCATAGACAAGATGTTCTTCCCACCCGAATCGGCCGTTGATCTTCAGGCCGGCTGCGACATTTCCATCCACTTCGGCCACACAACTCCGCTCCGCGACATCGATGGTGACGCGCATTTCCTGAAACGAGATTTCCCGACGGGTGACGGGATACCACGCCTTGTACGCCGCCTCCTTCATGACAAAGAGCAGGCGGGGCCAGTCGGATGGCCAGGGCTGCGGAAAGGCGGCGAGCATCTGGAGCTCATCGGAGCGGCAGACTGTGGGCACGATATCGTCGCCCAGCAGGCCGGGCTGTTCGACGTCGAGGCCGAGCGACTGCAGCTGGCTTGAGATGCGGGCGCAGGCGACGGCGCAGAGGCCGCGGGTGTGGCTGATGCTCCCGATGAGACCGGCGGGCCAGGCGATGTCGCGGCCCGTGCCTTGGCGAAGCAGGGGCGAGGGGGGAATGCCAAGTTGGGCGAGGGCGCGGCGGGCGGTGTTCCGACCCGAGGCGAACTCACGACGGCGGGCTGGAATCATGCTGCCCATCAGGGCGAGTTCGGCTTCAAACAGGAGACGCTCGTCCTCATCGGCGGCGGTCGCAACCTCGACCACGACGCCCGCGGGAAAGAGCGATTCCAGCCCGCTCCCCGTCACGCTGGCGAGGTGTCCCATGCCTCGGCAAGAATGCGCACGGCGGCGATGGCCTGATCGTGCGCAAGCTCAACGTCGGCGAGCGAACCAGAGACGGGGTCGTAGATCTCGGTAAGTGTCATGCGCCCATCGGGCTGGCAGCCGCCCAGGAGGAAGACCCGTTCGGCTGCCTCCGGAAAGCGCGAGATGATTCGACCGAGGTTGTAGTGGTCCATGACGAAGATGGCGTCCGCCGACCACACCTGGGGTGTGCCGAGCAGGCGAGACCGATGGGCCTCGATGGGAAGCCCGCGCGCCCTGCCTGATTCGAGGGCGCGGGGATCCGCGGGTTCGCCGGGCCGGGCGAAGAGGCCGGCGCTCGACAGGGTTGCAGTTCGTTGGCGCGAAGCGGCCTCGCGGGCAAGTGCCGCCGCGGCGAGCGGACTCCGGATGATGTTGCCGTGGCAAACCATTACGAAATTGCTGCCGTTCCGCACGAGCTCCCGCCAGTCCCGGCGACGCGGACGGAGCGTGGCGGCAATGGCGGTTCGAATGAGCACGCGGCGCTCCTCAGGCTTGAGGGTCGCCAGCACCTCGCGCCAGCGACGCAGCGAGGTGGGAATGAGGCGCTTGAGCTTGAAGGTCATGTGGCTGGGCTAGACTCCGGGTGCCGTGACAACTGTGTTAGTGGTGCAACATAGTCAGGAGACGGGACGGACGAGACTTCAGGAGGCGGGGCAGGCGGCGGCGGAAAGGAAGTGGCCGCGGCTGCTGGAGCCCTATTCGCATAGACCGAAAATCCGCATTGTAACGGGACATGGGACGATCGTCCTAATACACTGCAATTAAATGCGTTAAGCCGCTCGTTACACGGTGATCTGCGGCGTGGCGCGCCGGGTGCAATAAGGCTTGAGTGGTCACATTCAGGCCCTTGCCCGGAGTTCAAATAGTGAATCGCCAAGCCCGAGTTCTTCTTGCGGTCGCATTGCTTGCAGTCGCGGCTTCCCCCGACGCTGAGGCTCAGCTGCCGGATCGCCTGCAGCACTGGCTTCAGCCGCTGCCAAACTGCCACACGCTAGGCTGCATCATGAGGAACACTCCCACCAGGCGCTTTCCGCGGCCAACGGTCAACCCAAGCCCGATCGGAAACGGCGGCCCGATCACGACGACTCCGGAGCCCATGACGATGGCACTCCTGGGTACCGGCCTCGCTGGAATCGGCATGGCCGCAAGGCGTCGGAAACAAGAGACCGGGTGACGCGAGCAGACCGTGCGGGTGTGACCCAGCAACACATTGGCGGCCCCCTCCAGGGGCCGCCTCTTTTCCAAGCCACGCTGCAGCTGCGGCACAGTGGAAGCGCGCAGCGTGCGCATGAGTCGGGTAGGTTTGGAGACCAGTGTGCTTGTGGTGCAGTAGACGGGAACGGAAGAGCGAAGAGGGTATCGCAATTGCAGCCAGGGCGCGCATGACTTCTGGAACCCGGACAACCCCGGTTGTAGCCGTCGCGGGCGGCGACCTCAAGCTGCCGCTATGGGCGGCGCTGGGGGCGTTCGGCGTGCTGTTCGCGCCGACGGCGGCGGGCCTGGTGCGGCAGTGGTGGAGCGACCCCGATGCTGGGCACGGGCTACTGCTGGTGCCGCTCGCGCTCTGGCTAGCGTACCGCGCCGGGATCGACCGTACTTCGCGTCCCGCCCCGTGGTGGGGCTTGTTGTTCCTGCTGGGTTCGGTGCTGCTGCGTTTCGCCGGTGCCCTGGCCGTGGAACTCTTTTCCCAGCGGGTGGCGATGCTGGGGGGGCTTGCCGGCCTGACCCTCTTCTTCCTCGGATGGCGCCAGCTGAAGCGCTGGTGGCTTCCGGCGTCGCTCCTGATCCTGTCAGTTCCCCTGCCGACGATCATACTCAACCAGCTAGCCCTCCCACTGCAGCTGCAGGCCTCTCGCATGGGGGCAGCGTTACTCGAGTGGCGGCAGATCCCGGTGCGCCTGGCAGGCAACGTGATCCTGCTGCCAGGACACCAGTTGTTCGTTACCGAGGCGTGCAGCGGGCTCAGGTCGCTGACGGCACTGCTCAGCATTGGACTCCTGCTGGGAGCGCTGTGGCTACACAGCCGGGTACTGAGGGTGCTGCTGATAGTGGCGGCGGTGGGGATGGCGGTGCTGGTCAACGCAGTGCGGGTATTCCTCACGGGATTCTTCGTGTATTTCATCTCGCCGGAGATGGGACAAGGGTTCCTCCACTTGAGCGAAGGGTGGCTACTGTTTGTTGTCTCGCTGGCGGTGCTGGGCGGGGTAACGTGGCTGGCCCGTGGCCTCGAAACCAGGCTCGCAGCGAGGCGGGCTCATGCCAGTTGAGCGCCGGGCGTGGCTCCCTGCCATGGTGCTCGGCGCCGGAGCGCTCCTGGTGCTCGGGATCCGCGATCCAAGCGGCATGGAGCTGCGACAGCCGCTTTCGACATTGCCCGCGGAAATGGGATCGTACGGGTCGGAGGACCGGGCGCTGGCTGCCGATGAGCTGGCCGCGAACGGGGCGAGCGACTACCTGCTCCGTTACTTCACCGACTCGTCCAGCGCCGCGGGATTCTCGGTGTATGTGGGTTACTACGCGCACCAGCGGAACGGAAAGACAATCCACTCACCGAAGAACTGCCTGCCGGGTTCGGGGTGGGAACCGCTGTCCGCCGACGTCAGGCAGGTGACAGTGGATGGGGGGAGCGTACCGGTGAACCGCTATGTGCTGGCACAGGGAGGACAGCGGGCACTGGTGTACTACTGGTATCAGGGGCGAGGGCGGGTGGCAGCGAGTGAATACCAGGTGAAGTGGGAGTTGCTGAGGGACGCGGCGCTCAAGGCGCGTACGGAGGAGGCGATGGTACGTATCGTCGTGCCGCTGGGAGACGCCTCCGGAGACGCCGCAGCGGATAGACTGGCCGACGAGGCGGTAAGGCGGCTGGTCCCCTCGCTGAACGGCGTATTGCCAGCCTAAGGGCGGCTGCCTGTGGGACGAGTGCAACCATTGGCAGGTGTCGGCCAGCCAGGGCGCGCTGGATGTGCCGCCATCGCTGTGAAAGTGATACAGGACATACGCTTACGATTCAACGTCAGTTCACTGAGCAGGCATTTGTCCCGGCACGTTCTGGCCTGGGGCTGGCCTCCGGCTTGCTCCTGCTAGGGCGCTGTCCCAGTTCCTTTTTCCGCACCACGCCAAACCGGATCCCTGCGTGACGCAGCTGCCCAGCCAGTCGGCCCCCTCATCGAGTGTCGAGCGGCGCTCAATGAAGCGGGGCGGCGGTGTCTCACCACGGCATGTGCTGACGGTGACGCTGGAGGACTACTACCACGTCAAGGCATTCAACCGGCTGATCCACGCCGGTCAGTGGTATCGCTTTGAGAACCGGCTGGAGCGCAACACCAACCTCACGCTCGACCTTCTGGACGAGACAAAGTCGAAGGCAACTTTCTTCGTATTCGGCAACCTGGCGGAGAGCATGCCGGAGCTGGTGCGGAAGATCGTGGAGCGGGGGCACGAGGTGGGCAGCCGCGGGATGTATCCACGAGACATCTCACAGCTCACGCCGGAAGAACTCGCTATCGATCTCGCGCGGTCGAAGGAAGTGGTGGAGAAGGCCACGCGCCAGACAGTACGCGGCTTCCGCGCAGGGGAAGTCTGGAACAATCCGGATCATCTGTGGATACTGGACCTGATCGCCGAGGCGGGCTACCAGTACGACTCCAGCTTCTGTCCCGTGGATGCGGCGGGCCAAGGATCGTCCCGACCTGTTGTTTACACATCGCCGAGCGGTGGGTGATCGCGACCTGTGGGTGCTTCCCATCTCCTCGTTCAGCCTAGCGGGCTATCGGCTTCCGCTGGGCGGAAATTTCCTGCGTCAATTCCCCCGCCCGTTGGTGCGGCACGAACTGAAGCGGTGGGCGTCGCATCTCGCTGTGCCACTGGTGACGTACTTCAATGTGTGGGAGATCGACCCGGACCAGCCGCGGATCGAGGCCGCACCTTTCCTGCAACGGGTGCGCCAGTATCGCAACCTCGACAAGATGTACGGCCTGCTGCAGGAGACGCTCTCAGCCTACCGCTTCACCAGCGTAGTAGACTGGCTCCGGATGGCGCCGGAGGTATCAGCGACACCTGGCCAATGTCCGGGTTCGCACCCCGGCGCCATCGCGCCTCGCCACGCCGCAACAGCTCCAGCTTGGCGTGGATATCCCCGCCCCGATCCCGGTGACGCTGGTGGTTCCCTGCTTCAACGAGGAGAACGGCCTCGCGTACCTGCGGAACACGCTGCAGTCGGTGGAGAAGCGACTGGGGGACTCGATTCGACTTGCGGTTCGTGTTCGTGGACGACTGCAGCACCGACGGCACCTTCGCGGGCCTCCAGAAGACGTTCGGCGGCCAGGAGCAACTGCAAGGTGGTGCGGCACGAGGTAAATGGCGGTGTCGCTGCTGCCATCATGACCGGGATCAAGGCAGGCCGACACCGAGATCGTCTGCCTCGATCGACGCGGACTGCAGCTATGACCCGCACGAGCTTGCCGGCATGATGCCGCTGCTTACCGATGACGTGGACCTGGTGACCGCCTCGCCGTATCACCCGGACGGCGGCGTGCTCAACGTGGCGGCCTGGCGGCTGTTCCTGTCGCGGTCGCTCTCGGGACTCTACCGGCATGTGCTGCACAACAACCTCCACACCTACACCAGCTGCTTCCGGGTGTATCGCCGCAGCGCCGCGATCAAGATCCCGATCAATGAGCGAGGATTCCTCGGCGTCGCGGAGTTCATCGGGCGGCTCGACCTGTCCGGCTCCCGCATCGTCGAATACCCGACGCGGCTCGAGGTGCGCATGCTGGGCCGCTCAAAGATGAAGGTGCTCAAGACGATCGTGGGCCAGCTTGGCCTGCTGCGCAAGCTGATGGTCGTGCGCCTCTCAGGACCCGCGGTGCCACCCCGGCACCTGCGCCACGGACGGCAATTCCCTCCCCTGTCCCGCCGACGCGTGTCCACTCCTAGCATCGGCATCGTTGGTGGCGGCATGCTCGGCATGACCCTGGCCAAGCGGCTCAAGGAGGCTGGCTGCAATGCCACGCTCATCGAGGCGGCACCGACCACCGGTGGGCTGGCGAGCGCCGCGCGTCACGGGGAGTACACCTGGGACCGGTTCTACCACGTCATCCTCCTCTCCGACCTGAACCTTCGCGCGTTACTCGAGGATCTCGAGCTCGCCGACCGGCTGCGATGGGGCACCACGCGCACCGGTTTCTATACTGACGGCAAGCTCTATTCGCTTTCCACGAGCCTCGACTTCGCCATGTTCCCCCCGCTGTCCCTCATCGACAAGGCGCGACTGGCTGGCACCATCCTCTACGCTTCACGCGTGACCGACTGGCGCGCGCTCGAAGAGGTTCCGGTGGCGACGTGGCTCGAGAAGCTCTCGGGGAAGCGGGTGTTCCAGAAGATGTGGTTGCCGCTGCTGCGGTCGAAGCTGGGAGAGAACTACCGCCTCGCGAGTGCGTCGTTCATCTGGGCAATCATCCAGCGGATGTATGCCGCCCGCCGGTCCGGCCTCAAGGTGGAACGGTTCGGCTATGTGGACGGCGGATATACGCTGGTGCTGGACCGCTTCCAGAAGCACCTCGATGCGCTGGGCGTCGAGACCCTGACAGACCACCCGGTGGCCGAAGTGAAGCAACTGGATCACGGCGCCGAGGTACAGTTCGCCAACGGGACAAGTCGTACCTTCGATCATGTAGTGCTCACGGTACCGTGCGGGCGGGTGGCCAAGCTGGCGCCCCAGCTGAGCGCCGCCGAGAGCGAGCGACTGAATGGCGTGGTATATCAGGGAATCGCCTGCGCGTCGCTGCTGCTGGAGCGACCCCTGGCGGACTACTACGTCACCAACCTCACTGACGACTGGGTTCCATTCACTGGCGTGATCGAAATGACGACGCTGGTGGACAAGGAACGGTTCGGCGGCCGGAGCCTGGTGTACCTGCCGCGGTACCTGGCACAGGACGACACCTTCTGGAGCAAGACCGACGACGAAATCCGTGAACTGTTCCTCGCGGCGCTGGAGCGGATGTATCCCGCGTTCAAGCGCGACCAGGTGCTCGCGTTCCAGGTGTCGCGTGTGAGGGAAGTGCTCGCAGTATCAACGCTCAACTACACGGCGGAGCGACTTCCGGCCCTTGCGACGTCCCTGCCGGCGGTCTCCATCGTCAACTCGGCGCAGATCGCGAACGGGACGCTCAACGTGAACGAGACCATCGGCCTCGCCAACAGCCAGGCGGCCCAGCTTCTCACGCGCCTGCGCGCAAGCGAGCCGCCGTACTGGCCGCCACGGGGGCTGCATGAGCCGTCCGCTAGCAAGCGTCTCGCTCGACGTCGACAACCTCTGGTCGTACATGAAGACGCACGGGGACGCCGGCTGGGAAAGCCGCCCGACGTACCTCCCGACGTTCTCGCCCATCGTGCTCGAGTCGCTCGAGCGCCTTGGCATCAAGATCACGTTCTTCATCGTGGGCGTTGATGCGGCGCGGGAGGAGAACATCCCGGCGCTGCGCGCGTTCGTGACGGCGGGGCACGAGGTGGGCAACCACTCCTACGAGCACGAGCCGTGGCTGCACCTGTACGCGCCGGACCAGCTCGAGAAGGAAATCACCGGCGCCGAGCTCGGCGATCCAGGCGGCGACTGGGCAGCGACCCCTCGGGTTCCGCGGACCGGGCTTCAGCTGGAGCCCGGAACTGCTGCGCGTGCTCTCGCGTCGAGGGTATCTGTACGACGCCTCGACCTTCCCCACCTTCCTCGGACCGCTGGCGCGCGCCTACTACTTCTGGACCGCGAAGCTGTCGAAGGAAGAGCGGGAGAAGCGCAGCTACCTCTTCGGTTCACTGAGCGAGGGGTTCCGCCCGAACAAGCCGTATCACTGGAACCTGGATGGCGGCAAGACGCTGCTCGAGATCCCGGTGACCACGATGCCGGTGTTCAAGGTGCCATTCCACTTCAGCTACCTGCTCTACCTGGCGCGCTACTCGGAAGTGGCGATGGCGGCGTACCTCCGCACGGCGGTGACCATGTGCCGCGCCACCGGACTCGAGCCTTCGTTCCTGCTTCACCCGCTCGACCTGCTCGGCGGCGAAGAGGCTCCGGCCCTCGCCTTCTTCCCGGGCATGGACGTGAAGAGCAGCAAGAAGATCGAGCTCTTCGAGCGGGTGCTGAAGGTGCTCGGTGAGCACTTCGAACTGGTGAACATGAGCACCCATGCGCGCGCCCTGATGGACCGGAAGGGCCTGGCGCTCCGCGCGCCGGCCGTGGCGGCCTAGCGCATGTGCGGATTCGTGGGGATCCTGACGCGCCCGGCGCAGCCGGTGGACGCGGAGATCCTGGGCGCGATGGCGCACACGATCCAGCATCGCGGACCGGACGGCGAGGGCCAGCAGATCGACGACCGGGTGGGCTTCCACCACAAGCGGCTGGCGATCATCGACCTCGCCACCGGCCAGCAGCCGATGACGAGCGGGCCGCTGACGATCGTGTTCAACGGCGAGATCTACAACTACGTGGAACTGCGCGACGAGCTGCGTCGACAGGGCCACGAGTTCAGGACGCAGTCGGACACCGAAGTGATCCTGCGGCTCTACGCCGAGCATGGCGAGGGCTGCGTCGAGCTGCTCAACGGCATGTTCGCGTTCCTGCTGTACGACCGGGAACGGGGCACGGTGCTGGCGGCGCGCGATCACTTCGGGGTCAAGCCGCTGTACTACGCCGAGATCGCGGGGCAGGTATGCTACGCCTCGGAGATCAAGGCGCTGCTGCGGCATCCGGAGGCGATGCGAGCCCCGCACACCGAGGCGCTGCACGACTACCTGACCTTCCAGTTCGTGCTGGGCGATGCGACGCTGTTCCGGGGCGTACGCAAGCTGCTGCCGGGGCACTACCAGGTGGTGAACCTGGCATCGCTCGAGGTGCGAACGGAGAAGTACTGGGAACCGACGTTCCAGCTCGACCCGTACCACACGGAGGAGTACTTCGTGGAGGAGGTCCGGCGGCTGCTCACCGACGCGGTGCGGCTGCAGATGCGCAGCGACGTGCCGGTGGGCTGCTACCTGAGCGGCGGCATGGACTCGAGCCTGGTGACGATGCTGGCCGCCCCGCATGTCGGCGGCAAGCTGCACACCTTCTCGGGCGCGTTCGAGGAAGGGCCGGAGTTCGACGAGCTCGACTATGCGCGCGAGGTGGCCGCGCCTGCGGCGCCGAGTCGCACGAGATCTTCCCGACCGAGCAGGAGTTCGTCGACCTGCTGCCGAAGCTCGTCTACCACATGGACGAGCCGGTGGCGGGGCCGGGCCTGTTTCCGCAGTACATCGTCTCGCGGATGGCGCAGAAGCAGGTGAAGGTGTGCCTGGGCGGCCAGGGCGGCGATGAGATCTTCGGCGGCTACGCGCGCTACCTGGTGGCGTACCTCGAGCAGGCGCTCAAGGGCGCGATCTTCGAGACGAACGAAGAGCAGGAGCACATCGTCTCGCTCCGCTCGATCGTGCCCAACCTGGCGGCGCTCAAGCAGTACGTGCCGATGCTGAAGCAGTTCTGGAACGATGAGCTGTTCTCGCCGATGGACCGGCGCTACTTCCGGCTGATCGACCGGAGCGGTGGCGCGCTGGACCTGCTGAGCGAGGACTTCCGGGCAGGCTACCAGCCCGAGGCGCAGTTCGAGCGGTTCCAGGAGGTGTTCAACCACCCGGAGACGTCGTCGTACTACAACAAGATGACGCACTTCGACATGGTGACCACCCTCCCGGCGCTGCTGCAGGTGGAGGACCGCGTGAGCATGGCGGTGTCGCTCGAGTCGCGGGTGCCGATGCTCGACTACCGGATGGCGGACCTGGTGGCGAGCATGCCGCCGGCGATGAAGTTCCGCGGCGGCGAGATGAAGTACATCCTCAAGCGCGCGGTGCAGCACACGCTGCCGACGCGGATCCTGGAGCGCAAGGACAAGATGGGCTTCCCGGTGCCGCTGCACCTGTGGGCCCAGGGCCGGGCGCGGGACTTCTTCCACGACGTGCTGCTGTCGCAGCGCTGCCGGGAGCGGGGAATCTTCGACCCGGCCGAGGTACAGCAGTTGCTAGGCAAGGAGGCGGCCTTCGGCCGTCGCCTGTGGGGGCTCCTGAACCTGGAGCTGTGGCACCGGCAGTTCATCGACGCCGACTGACCCTGACCCGACGAGACCGATGCCGCTCACGCTAGAGAACGACAAGGTCACCGCCTGGACCGTCCGCAAGATCGCCGTCGTGGGCCCTGGCATCGTCGGCATGCCGATGGCGGCGATGCTGGCTCACGCCCGCATCCGGGAAGGCTCGACGGAGCCGGCCAAGGTGGTCGTGGTGCAGCGCAACTCGCCGACCTCGGGCTGGAAGGTGGACGCGATCAACGCGGGCAAGTCGCCGATCGGCGGCGTCGAGCCCGACCTCGACCGGGTGGTGAAGGAATCGGTCGCGGCGGGGCTGCTGAGCGCGGCGCACGGCTACGATGCGCTGTCGCGACGCCGACATGATCCTGATCTCCGTGCAGACCGACAAGAAGGGGGCTGTGCCCGACTACGGCCCGATGTTCGAGGCGCTGACGGGCATCGCGCTGGCGCTGCAGAAGCGGCCCGCAGGGCAACGTGCCGGTGATCGTGTTCGAGTCGACGCTGGCGCCGTCGTCCATGGCGACGGTGATCACGGATCACTTCGCCAAGCACGGCCTGATCGAGGGGAAGGACATCCTGCTGGGCAACAGCCCCAACCGGGTGATGCCGGGCCGCCTGGTGGAGCGTGTGGCGGCGTCGGACAAGATCATCGCGGGCCTGCACCCGGAGACGCCGGGGCTGATCCGGCGGCTCTACTCGAAGATCGTGACCCAGGGCGAGCTGCACGCGACGAACAGCATGACGGCCGAGGTGGTGAAGACGCTGGAGAACGCCTACCGCGACGTGCGCATCGCGTATGCGGCCGAGGTCGTGCGCTACTGCGACGCGCAGGACATCGATTTCTTCGCCCTGCGCGATGCCGTGAACACGAAGGCGAAGCAGGAGGACACGGCGTCGAGCGACCCGCAGGCGGTGCCGAGCGGCGGGCTGCTGGTGCCGATGCTGGGCGTGGGCGGGCACTGCCTGCCGAAGGACGGCGTGCTGCTCTGGTGGCGGGCGCTCGAGGCGGGGGAGGACAACTCGCGGTCGCTGATCCTGGAGTCGCGCCGGATCAACGACCAGTCGCCGGCAGAGACGCTGCGGCTGGCGGAGCGCGCGTTCGGTAGCCTCAAGGGGAAGCGTGTTGCGCTGCTGGGCGCGGCCTACCGGGGCAACTCCGAGGACACGCGGAACTCGCCGACGCTGTACTTCGCGAAGGTGCTCCGGGCACACGGCGTACAGGTGCAGATCCATGACCCGTATGTGTATGCGACGGACGCGAACCTGAAGCATCTTCGGCATGACGGATGTGTTCACGCGTGACCTAGCCGAGGCGGTGGGCGACGCGGAGGTGATCGTGCTCTGCTGTCCGCACCGTGTGTACGCGGAGCAGTGGAAGGCGATTGCTGCGATGGCGCCGAAGGCGAAGCAGGTGGTGGATGCGTGCAACCTGATGCGGGCGGCGGACGTGGAGGCGAGCGGCCTCGCGTATGTCGGCATTGGCCGGGGGCGACAGGCGCCGTCGGCGGCGCTGGTAGAGGCGGTATATGCGGGGTTCCGGGCGGTCGAAACCGGTGTCGGCAACGAGGTGGCGGAGCTGGTGCGCTTCCTGAACGTGCGCTACGCGCCGACGTCATTCAACCGGGTCCAGTTCAGCGAGGTGCAGCGGATCGCGGGGACCTGCCCGACCGGCTGCGCGATCGTGAGTGAAGGCGCGGCGCTGCCGCCACCTGAGTCGGGCTTCGCGTCCCAACTGGTCCGGCGCGCGCTAGGTGCGGTTGGCGAGCCCGTCACGGCGTTCGCCTAAACCTGATGAGTATTCCGACCGCGAGCGACAGCCACCAGAGTGCGCTGAGAGAATCCTTTCCTACAGACGCTCTTGGTGCACCAGCTCGTCAGCTCGATCGCTCATTTGCCCATGGGGTCGCCTGGACGGCCGCGGCGAAGTGGAGCGCGCAAGTGCTTTCGTGGGTGGCGACGCTCGCGACGGCTCGGCTCCTCGCCCCCGCCGACTACGGCATTTTCGGCATGGCGACGGTCTATCTGTCGCTCATGACGATGCTGAGCGAGTTCGGGTTAGGGAGTGCGGTGGTCAACCTTCGACAGATGACCACGACACAATTGGAGGAGCTCAACGGCCTGGCAGCCTTGCTTGGCGCGGGCGCCTACGCGCTTACTCTTGCACTTGCCTGGCCACTCAGCCTGTTCTTCCGGTACCCCGAACTGTTCCCGGTGCTTGCTGTTCTCGGGCTCACGGCCTGTTTTGCGTCGCTTCAGACTGTTCGCTCCGGGGTGCTCCAGCGGGACCTCGGCTTCAAGCGCCTCTCGATCATCGAGGCTGCCCAGGCGGCAACGCAGGCCCTCATTACGGTTGCCCTTGCATTCATGGGGTTTCGCTACTGGTCGCTTGTGCTCGGCGGCGTCATGGCTCAATTCCTCTCTACCATCATGCTGAGCAGAGCGGTACCCATCGGGTTCCGGCGACCAACCGGGCAGGGCCTTGGGCATGCCCTGGGGTTTGGGCGGGACGTGCTACTGAGCAGGCTGGGCTACTTCGCGTATTCCAACGCGGACCAATTGATCGTTGGACGGCTCCTGGGTGCCGCATCCTTGGGCGCGTATACGCTTGCACTGTCGTTCTCCGCAGCGCCACTGGACAAGATCTCAGGCCTCGTCACCCGGGTCTTGCCATCCTATTTCTCAGCAACAAAGCATGATTCGGCGCGCATGCGCCGATACCTGTTGCTGGTCACCCAAGGTTTGAGTCTCGTGACATTCCCGGCCTCCCTGGGACTGGCGATGATCGCGGACCATCTCCTGGTCGGCGTCCTGGGAGCGAAGTGGGGCCCAGCTGTCGTGCCGATGCAGATCCTGTGCGTGCTCGCTGTGATGCGCTCGGTCCTCGTGCTGCTACCGTCGATACTCATCGCCCGCAACAAGACCCGTGCAGTGCTCAAGAACAGCCTTCTTGCAAGCGCGCTCCTGATTGGCAGTTTCGCCGTGGGGGCGCGGTACGGCCTCCCGGGTGTCGCTGTTGCCTGGCTGATTTTCTATCCAGTGGTGAGCGGGCCACTCCTCGTGGCGGTCCTCCATGAAATCGACCTCTCGTTCGTGAAGTACGTCGCCTCGCTTCTCCCGGCGATCACGGGGTCCGTGGTCATGGTAGCAGCCGTATATGCGGTGCGGACGCTGCTCGCAGCCGACTTTCCGGCAATACCGCGATTAGCCCTCGAGATTCTTGCAGGCGCCGTGGCCTATTCTCTTGCCATGTTTCCTGTACTCAGGCACCGGGGCGCCGCCTTCCTCGCCGCGATGCGTGGTGGGTCCGTTGCATAGGGGTCGACTGACGTGAGTCTCGCCGCCATTGAGTTCGCGTTCTTCTTTCCGGTGGTCTGGGCACTGTATTGGCTCATGCCGCGCCAGCGGATGCTGCAGAATGCGCTCCTGCTGCTGGCGAGTTACCTCTTCTTCGCTTCGTGGAGCCTGAGGCTCCTCCCGCTCCTTGTCGCGCTCACGCTATGTGACTTCGCCGTCGCCAGGCTGATGGTAGCTGGCGGTTCTTCCGGCAGGCCTCGTCTACGACAAGCAGCGTTCCTGTCGGGAATCGCCGTCAATGTCGGCGTGCTGGCACTGCTCAAGTACGAGCCCTTCCTGGCATCGTCCCTCAACTCCCTGCTGACGAGCGCCGGGTTTCCATCGGCGCTTCCGCTGCTGCACCTCGCGATTCCGATCGGGCTCTCCTTCTACACGTTGAGCAAGCTGGGCTACCTGATCGACGTCTACCATGAGCGGGTGTTTCCGTCGGAGTCACTGCTCGACTATGCCCTCTTTGTATCGTTCTTTCCCCAACTCCTTGCTGGTCCGATCAGCAGCGCGCGCGCCATGCTACCACAGTTGGCCGCTCCTCGGAGCCCCCGGGCGGAACAATGGGCATCTGGTGCCACACACATACTTTTCGGGCTCTTTGCGAAACTCTACCTCGCCCCGATCTTCGCCCAGTCGGTCAATCCGGTGTTCGCCGACCCCGAGCGCTTCAACACGATCTCTCACTGGGTTGCCCTGGCTTGTTATGCCGGACAAGTACTGTGCGACTTCGGCGGGTACAGCGCCATCGCCATTGGTGCCGGCAAGTTGCTGGGGCTGGAACTGCCCCGGAACTTTGCATTCCCCTTCGCCACCACGAACCTGCTCGCCTTCTGGCGCAACTGGCACATCAGCCTAAGCACCTGGCTCTTCGAGTACCTCTTCGTTCCCATGACGACAGGGAAGGGCTGGTTCAAGAAGAGTATTCCGGCCGCGTTCACCGCCGTGTTCCTTTTCTCCGGTCTCTGGCACGGGGCCACCTGGCCCTTCGTCCTGTGGGGGCTCGTTCAGGGGATCGGGCTCGCCGTGCATGCCTGGTGGGATGAGGCTTTCAAGCGGAGGTCGCGCGCCGACCGGCGCTGGGTCACGCTGCGCCGCAGTACCCCGTACCTGATGTTTGCCTGGGCCGTCACGCAGTTTTTCTTCGTCGCCAGCATGTTGCCGTTCCGCGCCGCGACGCTGGGTGACATCGCGCGCTTCTGGCCAGGCCTCCTACAGGGTGGCAACGACTCGCTGGTACTGACGAGCAAGACCCTGCTGCTGGCCGTTGTGATCGTGGCAGCCTACCACGGGCAGTCATCCTCACTCGGTACGCGCATCCGTGACCGGCTGTTCCGGCTGCCCGCACCGGTACGCGGGCTTGCGTATGGTGCGCTCATCGCCTTCCTGCTGCTCTTCGCGCCGATCGGCGACGGGGCGTTCATCTATGCCCAGTTCTGATATCCGCCGCGACGTCATCGACTGGCTCGATGACAACGTGCATTTCGGCGACGCCGAGACATTGATCGGCGATGACGAGCGCTCGTTCATCGAGAATGGCATTCTCGACAGCCTTGGATTCGTTCGGCTCGTGGTGTATCTGGAGCAGCGCTACGGCATCACCGTCGATCGAAAGAGCCTGACGCGCGAGAACTTCGACAGCTTGGGGAAGATCGTTGGCCAGGTTCGGCGCCTCCAGCCCGCGCCATGACCAGCACCCTGGCACCATTATGGCAACCACCTGCGCAGTCGGCCACCGACCTCGGCGAGTTCCGCGACTTCCTGCAGGCAAAGGTGGGGGTCGATCTCGGTGAGTGGCATAACCTTCACGCCTTCTCCATACAGCACTTTCGCGCGTTCTGGGAGGCATTCCTGGACTGGAGCGGGTTGATCGCCATTGGCTCGATCTACCCGGTTTGCACCGGAGACGAGATCGCGAGTGCCCGGTTTTTTCCGGAGCTTCGCCTCAACTACACTGAGAACCTGCTGCGCCAGCTTCCCGGTGATGACAGCTGGCCCGCCATCCGAGAGGTGAACGAGGCGGGCGCGACCAGCTCGATCTCGAGGGGTGAGCTCCGCGCGCGTGTTTCTGCACTGGCTGGGGGACTTGAACAGCTCGGTATCGGTCCTGGGGACCATGTTGCCGCTATCGTGCGGAACACTATCGACACGGCGGTGGCTTGCCTCGCGGTGACCGGTCGCGGTGCTGTGTGGAGCGCGCTCTCGCCAGATCTCGGCTATGACGCGATCCGGGAGCGCTTTGGGCAGTTCGAGCCCAGGCTGCTGGTGGCGCATGGACAGTTCCAGCATCACGGTGTCGTCCGCAACGTGACGGATGTACTCAGTCGACTCTCGCGGGATATTCCGAGCATTGCTGGGATCATTGCACTGGATGGCGCCGCCGCAACGGGGGGTTGCCCGACTCACACCATCCAGAGCCTGAGTGCAGCTGCGAAGCCTGGCGACGGCGAGCACGAGTGGCCGAGGGTCCCGTTCGACCATCCACTCTTCGTGCTCTACAGCTCCGGGACGACTGGGCGCCCCAAGGCCATCGTGCACGGTGTGGGTGGGACCCTGCTCGAGCACCTCAAGGAGCACCGTCTGCACGGCGACCTTGGGTACGGCGACGTGATGCTGTACCAGACCACGTGCGGCTGGATGATGTGGAATTGGCTGCTCTCCGGTCTCGGTACGGGCGCGGAGATCGTGGTCTATGATGGCTCGGTCACGTATCCTGAGCCTGACAGCCTGCTGGTCACAGCCCTTGCCCGGGGCGTCACCGTCTTCGGGACAAATCCGACCTACCTGCAGATGCTCCGGGAGGCGTCCATCGAGCCCCGAACACGTGGCGACGTGTCAGGGGTCCGGTCCGTTCTCTCCACCGGCTCTGTCTTGCGCGACGACCTCCATGAGTGGGCCACCGCCGCGTTCGGCGGGTGCCTTGTGCAATCGATCTCCGGCGGAACCGACATCATTGGCTGCTTTGTGCTGGGCAACCCGGAGTTGCCGGTGTTTGCCGGCGAAAGTCAGTGCCTCAGCCTTGGCCTCGACGTGCGCGCCTGGGTTGACGACGGTCCAATGGTGGTCGGCACCGGCGAGCTCGTTTGCTGCACGCCCTTCCCCTCACGTCCGGTCGGCTTTCTCAATGATCCCGGTGGGGAGCGGATGCGCGCCTCTTACTTCGACCAGCATCCGTGTGTCTGGACGCACGGGGACCTGATCACCCTCACTCCCCGGAATACCGCGCGAGTGCTCGGCCGCACAGACGGCGTCCTCAACATCCGTGGAGTCCGGATCGGTCCGGCGGAGATCTACAATGCCCTGCAGCGAGTGCCGGAGGTGTCCGAGGCCCTCGCCGTCGAGCAGATAGACAGTCGTGAACCGGGAGGGAGCCGGCTCGTTCTCTTGCTTACGATGGCCACTGGCAAGTCCCTCGACCGGAAGCTGACACTGCAACTCAAGAAGATGCTCGCCACGACGCTGTCGGTGAATCACGTGCCGGCCGTCATCGCTGAGGTGACGGACCTTCCACAAACGTTCAGCGGCAAGGTGAGTGAGCGGGCTGCACGGGACGTGCTGAACGGGAAGGTCCCCGCGAACCTCAGCTCACTCAGGAACCCTGCTTCGCTCGCGGCTATTTCACGGCATCCGTCGCTGTCCGTCGCGACACAGCTCGGCGCCGCGGAGTCCAAGTGAGCGCCCCGCTCGAATCGGGTTCAGCTCCCGTCAGCAAGACATGGCGAAACGTCGCCATCGTCGCATTGTTCGCTGTCGTGGCAGTGGCTGGCCTCGACATCGCCCTTGCGCGCCTTAGCGCCTACCCACGACCGCGGCGCGAGGTCGACGACGCGATCAGCGACATGCGGCAGGTCAACCCGACTGTGCTCGTCATCGGCTCGAGCCATGCGCGAACCTTCGACCAGGTCGGGGCCGAGGTGGCGAAGCGAACTGCGGGCCAGCAGCGGATCGTCGCGGTACCGCTGGAATGGGGCAAGCTCAGCAGCTACGAGTGGTTGCTGAATCACCGGGTCTGGCCTGAACTCGGCGACAAGAGTGCCGTGCGTCACGCGATCCTGCTGACAGAGTGGTGGGATTCCTGCGCGCCCGGCACCGCTGGCGGATATGTGCCGAACCTGCCTGCTCGCGCCTGGACTACTATCGATTTTCTGGAAGACGTGCGCCAAAACGGACTCAACGCGTACAATCGTAACTTCCTGCAGTATCACTGGTCGCGCCTGATGCGCGTATCGGTGTTGGTGCGCAACCGGAGCCAGCAGATGCTCCTGCCCCTGCTCAGGCAGCGCTTCCGACCTGTGCCAGCGGACGAAGTCGCCAGCGACCTCAACCAGCGTAATGCGAGCTGGCAGCGCGCCATGGAGCGCGGCGCCCAGTGCATCGGTGACTCGACTCAGATGCAGTCGCTCCGCAACATCCTGACGTCATTCCAGGCACGCGGCATCGACGTGACGATCATCCTGTATCCCAGGAAGCCAGGGACGATCAGCCCGCTCGCCCTCAGCACGACCCTTTCGACGTTTGCCGACGAAGTCCGGAGGATCGCGGAACCGTATGGAGCAGCGGTCGTCGACATGACAACTACGTCGCCGCTGACGGACGCCGATTTTGCCGATGACTTCGACCATGTGACAAGGGAGGGCAATGAAAAGTACACCGACTGGGCGCTTGCAGGTGCCTTGTCGTGGCTGGTGAACGCCAATTCGACCGCCGGACCGCCTGTGAGTTCCCGCTAGTTCTGCGACCGTAACTGTACGTGATACGCCGATAGCCCGGGCGCACTTACCGAATCGATCGTCCGCAGTGACGCCACCCTGAACTGGTCGACATACGCCGTCCCGAAGCGGGGAGTCAGCGATCGGTTGAGGACCAGCCAGATGGTCCCCTGCCCCGACAGAAGCGGAGTCAAGGCGGAATCGACCTGCGCGACGGAGGAGACACGCAACTCGCCGGGGTCATAGACCACAAGATCGGGCTCGGCAGGGATGCCGCGCACCGGGTTAGAGCCGTGCATCTCGAACTTTAGAGGCAGCACACCGTCGGCGGAATGAACGAGAATGGGCTCGTGCGGCTGCCCCCTCGCGGCGATGTAGGTCGAGATTCCGCGCCAGTCCTGCACGCTTTGGTTGTTGCGCTGGTAACTGATCATCGAGACGCCCATTAGCCCGCACCAGGCCACGACCAGCACGGTGCGCAGGCGTTCAGCCGGAATTGCAGTGACGCAACTGGCGATGGCGGCCATGGTGGGCACGACGAGAATCACCGCGTAGCGATCCCGGATCAAGCCGGGCCGAAGCACGATGAGCAGGATGAGGCCGGACGCGATGATCCCGAAGCAGAGCAAGAAGAAGCGGCAAGCCGGGTTCATCGCTGTCTTGCCACGGGCAACTGCAATGCCGCCGGCGACGAGGACCAGGAGAATCGCAAAAAGTCGCACCGGTGCACGATCGATGATGATCGGTGAGCGCATCACCGAGCCGGCCATGAAGCCCGCGGCATTCACGATGCTCCCGATCATGGAGACATGCTGCTGTGGCGCATCGAACGGCTGGATGAGGTTGTTCCATTCTGGCAGCCAGCTTTGGCTCACCTGCGACCAGGCAATCGGCACCCATGGCAGGAGCATCAGGATCGTACCTCCAGCGGCGATGCACAGGCTGCGGCGCGCCTCCCGCGAACCGACTGCGTAGGCCGCCAGCACCTGACCGACGGGAAGCAGGGCCATCGGGTAGAACGCGATGACTCCAAAGGCGGTCGTGAGTGCGTAGCCGATCCAGTAGACGAGGGGGCGCGGCTGCGCGAGCGCCCTGAGAAGGAGGTATGTCGACAGGGACGCGAGGAAGAGGCTCATCGCGTACACGCGGGCTTCGGAGCCGGCCCAGAGCGTATATGGGCACAGCGCGACGAGCAGGGGGTACAACCAACGGTCCCTTGGCATGACGTCACGCGCCGTGAGCCCAGCGAAGAGCACCGCACCCCCAACAAACACGGTCGACAGCAGGCGAGCTCCCCACAAACCGGGAGCGAGCTTGAGCCAGGTGGCGAGGGAGAGAAAGTAGACGGGCCCCTGCCGCTGAAGGCCCAGACTCTCGCTCCAAACGTTTCCGAGCGACTGAGTAGCTGTGTGGAGGGAGTACGCCTCATCTGTCCAAATGCTGAGGGTGCTGTTGTTGCGCAGCATCAACGCGAACCCGACGGACACAAGCAAGCCCGTCAGCGCCATGATGCCGATTTGCATCGCTCGCCCGGAGTGCACCACCAGACTAGTGACGCTCAATGGCAGAGACTTAGATTGCTCAGGCAATTGGCCCGACACCGGAGCGCTCCGGGATGGGGCAACCATTGAGGAGCCTCGAGTGCGCAACGCGCGCATAAATGCGCCGGCCAAACCAAGGGACAGGCGGAAGATATAGGAGCGGCAGGACCAGCCAAATGAGCGGAAGGACGCGGGCCATGCGTCGATACGCCTCAAATCCCGTGTACACGCCATCCGAGGCGATGACGTGCATTGTGTCGAGACAGCGGTCCTGACTTAGAGCAGGATGATCAACCGAGATCCCTCTCCAGTCGGCAAGGACGTCGCGTCTGCGGAGGCGACCGAAAACATCCAGACCTCTAAGGACCGACATTGTCTGTTGGCAGATCCCGCAAGACCCATCAAACAGCACATCCATCGGCACCGCGGGCCAACGGGCGCGCAGCAGGGCGGCGATGGAGCGCCAGGGAAGGAAGAAAAAGAGGATCAGCAGCAGTAGGTGGAAGAAGAAAACGCCCAGGATGAGCCAGAAACCGATCTGCATGCCCGCGACGGCTCCAAGCGCCGCAAGCAGCCAAAAGCCGCGGAGCACGACCAAGAGCGGAGCGCCAAGCTCGATCACTAGGGTATTGATCGCCAGGCTCTGGGTCAGGATGGGATAGCTAGCGATCCATTGGGCAATCTGGGTCGGAGGCCTATGGGTGTAAAAGTGACGAAGCGCTTGATATCGGAGGTTGTCTGCACTGGCCCACGCCCACAGTCCGCTTACACGCAGCTTCGCGATACCGGCGCTGAAGAATGCCAAAGGGAGCAGCATCTTGAACAGCTGTACGTGCCAACCGGCCCCCGCAGTGAGCCTGTCAGTGTCAGAGCCCGCGCGCATGGGTTCCGGATGTCTCGCACGACGGATCAGCGAATCGAAAGACCATCCGCCGCCACTCGGCACGATGGCGAAGAGCAGGAGGCCCAGGGCAACCATGGTGTCGCCGTGATCTACCTTTGAGAAGGTGTGAGGAAGTGCCAAGAGATAGACGCCGAGGAGTGCCGCAATGCGAGTGCTGAAGCTGGTGAAGAGACCAATCGCCGCGAGTCCCAGTGCCACCCTCCATACGACGAGCAGGATAGCGAGCAGCCCTGCTGACCCAGGGTGGATGTGCAGCATGCGGCCCAGAAGCATCGGTCGCCAGAATACCTCGTCGACCTCGCTCCACAGGGTCACGTACCGCTGGCCGATAAAGGAGCTGCTCAGAACAATCGCGAAGAACCCCATCCGAAACCATCCGGTTTCGGCAACTGACATGGGCGCGAGGAGGTACTCGCCGAACCGAGCGCGGATCCACCTGGAACCTTGAATGGCCGCACTCCAGGGAGCTGTAGCGTTCACGGGGACTTGTACTCGCCGACCAGATGGCGGGCGTCAGGAGTCGTGACGTTCCTCAGCTCGGGTTCAATCGTCCATCGAACCGCGTACATTCGAATACCCTCTATCGGCGGTCCATCGTGAAGCCCTGCCACCCGTGCGTGCTCGTACAGTTGCAGCAGATTTTGGGCACCACGCCTGACATCACTTGAATCACCCTCGGCGCCCAGCAGTTCGATAGCCTGCGACAGGCGTGCATTGTTGAACGGCGGGAGAAAGTCGTCAGCATAAAGCGGTCTCTCACCCGAGTCCGTGACGGCCCAGGCCTGGAACGATTCAAGCTGGCTAGTTTGGATCTCCGCGTACATCCGGTAGGGACTGAAGGGCCAGAGCTCTTGCTCCGTGAGAATGGCCAGCCCTTGAAGGAAGAGGAAAATCGTGGCGACGATGAATGGCAAGCGAGCGCGCGCTGTGCTCGTGACCTCGATTTCCTTCGGCGCACTGGCCAGCTTGCGTTCAAGGAACCGCTGCATGGCGCTGCTGGATGCCAACGCAACGGCAAGAACGCAGAATCCCGCGATAATAGCGCTCTGTCGAACGATGTGGTCCCAGTACGCGAGATAGCGCTCGATTGGTGTAACTGCCCTGCCCGCAAGTATCCGGCTCGCGAGACCCATGTCGCCATGATAAGCGCGAACAAGGATTGCGTCACCAGACCTGAGGGCGACCATGGCGAGGAGCCCGATGATCAGCAAACCCAGGACCAAGACCGAGAATGAATCCCGCGGCGAGGCGCCGGTCGGCTCACCCTTCTCGAATCGTTCCATCTGCGGCCTCCCGGGATGCGTACTCTTGATCTATGATCCGCTCAACTATCCGGGCAAAAAGCCTGCCGCCCAACCCCAATAAAACCGCCGGTTTCCGCGACGCTTTTCACTGCGAAGCTTCGTGCCCTTCAGGTTTTCACGCCAGTGTCCACCACATCAAAGCCGAGGCCTGTTGCGGTGGCACCGCAGCGGTGTCCGTCCACCGCCCTGGGCGCCGCCGAGCTTGTGGGCGCACCTTGGCCCTGCGCGCTTCCACTGGCCGTGAACCTCAAGAGTGGCAGAGCGTCGCACTTCAAATGGCGCATTCGCCGACTTAACACGAGTCAACTACTTCACTGTCAATGAGTTCCACGACGAGATGCCTCGGGCCTAGAAACCGGTGCGCGCGGTCCCAATCTTGCCGAAGTAACGCTGAATTCTCCATGCCCCAGCCCTCGATTCTGGAGCCACATCCTGCATGCTGACGAGAACACCTGACACGCGAATCGGCATTCTGGCGCTCGTGCCCGACGCCTGGGGGCTTGCGTGGCAGCCGCGTCATCATGTTCTGGCACGACTAGCGGAGCGCTTCCCGGTGGCATGGGTCGAACCAATCGGCGAGTGGCGCGAGCCGTGGGCGGACGCGACGAAGGCACCGGATGGCCTCGACGTTCAGGAAGCCCCACGCTTCGGCTTCGCCGTGCCGCGCTTCCTTTCCAGCGCTGTGCAGTCCGCACGTCTGAGCTCGGCGAGGCGTGCATTGCTTCAACGGGGTTGTAACAAGATCCTGCTCTACCTCTGGAGGCCACAGTACGCCGACGCGCTCGATCAGGTCGCGCATGACGCGAGCCTCTATCACATTGACGATGACTACCAGTTCGGGGACGACCAGTGGGCCCTTAGGGCCCAAGAAGAGGCGCTGATGCGGGATGCCGACGCCTGCATCATCCATTCGCGGCGATTGTGGGAACGGAAGGCGCAGCATGCGCAGCAGGCCCACGAGGTTCCGAACGGCGTGGACTTCGAGGCGTTCGCCGCGCCACTTCCAGAGCCAACTGAGTACGCCAGCATTCCGCGTCCACGCCTTGGCTATGTCGGCTACCTCAAGACGCAACTGGATTGGGCGCTGCTCGAGCGCCTGGCATTGCGGCATCCGGCGTGGTCATTTGTGTACGTCGGTGCTGCCCGACCGCAGGAGGGCTTGCAGGATACACTGAGTCGCATTGGCAAGCTGCCGAACGTGCATTTCATCGGTGGTCGTCCGGCGGCAGCACTGCCACCGTACATGCAGCACCTCGATATTGGCATGCTGCCGTATGCGATCAGCGAATACACCAACTGTATCTACCCGACGAAGCTGCACGAATATCTGGCCGCCGGCATCCGAGTCGTGGGATCACCGATTCAGACCTTGCGACACTTTCCGGACGTCGTTCGCCTCGCGAACGGCGAGGAGGCATGGAGCGCCACACTCAGCCAAGTTCTTGCTTCAGGAGATACTCAGCGGGACCGCAGTCGGAGGCTCGCGGTGGCACGCGCCCATGACTGGAACGGGATCGCAGGGCGAATCGGGGACATCGTCGAATCACTCGTGATGCGCTCTGCGATGCTCGTGCCTCTGGCTGTACCCGACTTGGAGCGAATTGCGGGATAGGTCGAATGCCCCGGGAAGGTGATCCACGCTAGCGCGATCCCCGGCCCCTGCCTTACCATCCGAACGTGATCATCAACGTACAACGCGCGTGATATTGCCTGCCCTTGTCGCCGCCCGCGTGGGGGGCTACAGAAGGGCACTAGCGATCAGCCAGGGGGGCTGTTGACTTCCGCGCTCCCGGAAGCTCCTCGCCTGCTGCACACGCTCGCGTGGGCGAGCGCCGGAAGGCTGGCGGCACAGGGCATCGCGTGGGTCGCCACCATCTGGGTGATGCGCCTGCTGGGGCCGTCGGACTACGGCGTGATGGCCATGGCCATGATAGCCGTCTCTGCGTTCCAGCTCTTCGAGGAGGGTGGACTCGGCACCATGATTGTGCGCGCACCACAGCTGGACGACATACTGGTTCGTAAGGTCTTTGGGCTGGTGCTTGTCCTGGGCGTCGTCTTATGCGGCGCGATGCTCGCCTCCGCTAAGACGTTGGCTAGCGCCCTCGGGAATGCGGCCGTGGCCCCACTACTGCGCGTGCTGGCCATACTGCTCGTGACGGGTTCGCTCATCGTGGTCCCGCGATCATTGCTCGAGCGGCGGCTGGCTTTTCGGCGGATCGCGGCCGCAGAGATCGCGGGAGCGTTGCTAGCTTCGGCGGCTACATTGACCCTCGCACTCAGGGGCGCTGGCGTGTGGGCACTGGTCGTCGGCGCCCTGGTGCAGTCGGTGGTACGTGCAACCGGGCTCAACGTAGCCAGCCCGCCACCCGGCTGGCCGCTTTTTTCCGTTCGCGGCCTTGCCGACGCGCTACGGTTTGGAGGAGCAGTAACGACGGAGCGGGTCATCTGGTACCTGTACTCACAGGCCGACGTCTTCATCGCCGGCCGTGTGCTTGGCAGTCAAGCGACAGGCTTGTACGTCGTCGGCAAGGAACTCGCGGAACTGCCAGCCGAGAAACTCGCCCCGGGCATGCAGCAGGTAGTGCTGCCCGCATTGGCGCGGATTCAGGAGGATCGACCTGAACTGGGCGCAAGACTGCGGCAGGGCATTGGTGTCATGAGCTTCATCGCATTTCCAATTTTTTTTGGCCTAGCCGCGGTTGCGGGTGATCTGATACCGCTGATACTGGGTTCGCGCTGGAATGGCGCAACACTACCCCTGAGTGCGTACGCCGTAACGCTGCCGCTGGGGCTGGTCAGCGGCGTGCTCCTCTCCGCTCTCAAGGCCGTTGGCCGGGCCGACGTTAGCCTTAGGAATGTGCTGCTCGGGGCAGGGATCATGCTCGCTGGTTTCGCCGTCGGCGTGCGATGGGGGGTGACGGGTCTCGCGCTCACATGGGTTGTCGCGTATCCGATCTACTTCCTTTCCACTGTACTGCGATCGGTACCTCACCTGGGCATGAAGGCATCGTCGGTGGCACGCAGCATGATCGGACCGTTCCTCTCGAGCCTGACCATGCTGCTTGTGGTCAGTGTGTTCAGGAGGTGGACGCCGACACTGGAAGTGGGCCAGGTGTTGAGAATGGCGGCCGCGATCCTGGTTGGCGTTGCGACATATATCGCCCTCGCCCTGGTGGCCCTTCGCCCGGCGGTGAGTGACGTGCTAGGATTGCTGCGCGGATGGCGCGGCAAGCGGCCATGAGCGAGGAAGCCTTGGTGTCGCCCGAGGGCGCGCGCCACTTCCGGGTGCACTGGCCGCCGGCGCAGCCGGAGGGCGGCTCCGACAACTTCTTTCTTGGCGTCTTCGATGCTCGCCGATCGCTCCACGTGTCGTGGGCAGAAGCACCCGGGTTTCCGATAACTGCGCTGCGAGGGCGCAACTGGTTCCTGGCGAGTGCCGTCTCCCCCGAGCACCTCGGACTGGTCCATGCCGATGGCAGCGGCGGTGCCGTCGCTTTCCGGGGCTACGTCCTGCCTGACATCCAAAGCTATTCATCGTCCGCCGCCATCGCGTGCTACTGGCTCGAAGGGCCGAGTCGACGTCACGATGGCGTCTTCTCAGTGGCCACGATCAAGGGAGGAGGCGACGCGCTCACGCTGGACGCCGACTTGCTCGGCATGGGCACGCTGTACTGGCGCGAGCTGGACTCCACTGTGCTGTTCTCCACGAACCCGCGTTTCCTCGCGTGCGCCGGTGACGCGCCTGACCGGCTCGCCTGGCGCTGCCTGATCCAGTCGTCGTGGATTGCAGCAGATCGCAGCCTTACACAAGGGATTCGCCGCGTCCCAGCCGGCCAAGCAGTACGGGTAACAGCGGCGGGAGTCACGATCGATCAGTCGCGCCTCGACACCATTCCCCCTGGCACCCGACGGATGGACAGTCGAACCCTCAGGGAGATCGAAGAGGTATTCCAACAGGCACTGACGCGATGCGTTCGGCTCAGTGACGACAAGCTGATGCTCCCGTTGAGCAGCGGGTTCGACAGCCGGCGCATACTCGCAGGGCTGGTGCAACGCCAAACACCGTTTACTGCGGTCACCTGCCGGCTCATCCAGTCGGAACGCATGGACCTCGACGCCAGGTTTGCCAGTGCGATGGCCCGAGACTTCAACTTCGACCACGCCGTGGTAGAGGCGGCGGAGGACCGCTATCTGGCCGATGACCTGATGCGCCGCACGCTTCTGGACGGCGAATCAGTCGAGCACACGTGGGCCATTCGAGTCCTCCATGGAGCGCCGACCCAATATCGCGCGATCCTCGATGGCATTGCGGGCGATGTTCTGGGTGATCCCGTTGGATGGACGGAGCAGCTTGGGGTCTCCGCTCCAGGTACGTTGACCCACGGTGAAATGGACGAAGTGGCGAGCCACGCGATTGGGACGGAGTTTGACAGCGTCCTACCGGAAGGCGCGTGGCACAGTGCCGAGCAGGTGCGCGAGGACCTGCGCAACTACCTCAGTCGCTTTACCGACCGTCCGAACGCAGGCGAACTCTCCTTCCTGCTGTTGCGGCAGCGACGGGCGGTGGCCCTGTGGTCGCAGCACCTGCCTCCGCCCGGCGTGCTGCCGCTCTACCCATACCTGGATCCAGACTACCTGTCCCTTCTGCTGTCGATATCGTCAAGCGACAAGCACAGCGCCGACATCCAACGCTCCTGCCTTCGGGAGTTCTGGCCGAATTTTGCCCAGTATCCAGGCACGCGTGACATTCCTGCCGGACTGCGGCCCGAAATGGTCGCTACGGAAAAGGCCCACAGCGCGGCCTGCCAGCAGCAGCTGCGTCGAGAGATCAGCCATGAAGGGGCAGACCATGCGCTGAGCCAATTGCTGACCCCCAAGGGGCGGCTCGCCTTTCGAGCCAGCAGGGTCCGCCAATGGGCACCTCGCTGGAGATGGTATTTGACGCCGGTCATGGAACTGGCAAGCCGTCAGGCGCGAAGCACAGCTGTGTGGGAGGTCCAGGTGCACTGACATCGCCCCCGCACGCCAGGACGCCGCATAAACCTCTTCCGAACTGCAATTCAGGATCATCCGGCAGGATTATTGCCCTTCTGGGGCTCTGGATAGCTGCGTCCGAGACTATCCCTCAGGACAGAAGTCGTAAATCATTACCATGCAATAGTTTGGCTCAGCGCTGTGCGCGATACCAAGGTGGCAAGTTGTGGGTCGGCGCTGCAGCTGCCTGATGGGGTTGAAGGGTTTGCGCATCATAGGACGATTGACCTAGGAGCAAATGAATACGCTCGCTGTCCTCGGTTCCGCAGCATTTGCCCTGCTCATTGTTACTTGGCTGGGGTATCCGCTTATTGCGCATTCCATGGCGCGTCTCACGCGCCGCAGCTCGATCCCCATTCGCCCATACACGCCAACCGTAAGCGTCCTGATTGCAACCCGTGACGACGTCTCGCTCATCGATTCGAAGATCGACTCCGTCTTGGCATCTGACTATCCAGCGGATCGCCTGCAGGTCGTCGTGGCTTTCGATTGGTCGACGTACCATCAGATCCCTGTACTGCGTAACGGGCCCGACGCGCGCATCGTGACCGTGCTTGGAGACGGCCCTGGCGGAAAGGCCGCCACCCTGAATTCGGCAGTGAGGCAGGCCACCGGGGACGTGATCGTCTTCACCGACACGCGCCAGGGTGTTGCGCTCGACACGATCCGGGAGCTCGTGTTGCCGTTACTCGACGAGACCGTCGGCGCTATCTCCGGGGCGCTCGCCCTTGGCGCTGAGCGGCGAAGCTCGCCGATCCGTTGGTACTGGAACCTGGAGGTGGGATTACGAGCCGCGGAAGCGCGGTGGCATTCCGCTGTCGGCGTCAGTGGGTCGCTCTACGCGATGCGGCGTGCCCTCTGGGCACCCCTGCCCGCCGGGCTCATCCTCGACGACTTGTATACTCCAATGCGCCTCGTGCTCGAGGGCAAGCGCGTCATGTTCTGCCCGGATGCCGTGGTGCACGAAACGCGTCAGACCACGCCAAAGCTCGAGTATCAGCGAAAAGTCAGGACGCTCGCAGGCAACGTTCAGCTCTGCATGTGGCTTCCCGGAGTATTGCGGCCGGACAAGAATCCGATCTGGTTCCAGTTTGTCTTTCACAAGCTCATGCGACTTGCCACGCCGATGCTGGCCATGGTCACGGCACTGTGGCTATCGGCGCTCGCTTGGGAGCATGTCGGCACTGGCAACTTTCTGGTCGTCGCCTTCGCGGTGGTCTTCATCATCGCGGCCATTGCGCTGCTTCCGCCGCTCAGGGTGCTCCGAGAGGCGGTTGTGTGGGGAGCCTACATGGTTTCGGCGGCGGGCATTGGCGTGGTGCTGGGCATGCGGCGGCAATGGGACGTCTGGCACTGATAACGCATCTTACCTCACGGCGTCAGCATGATCTTCCTCGCATGAAATCCCTCCGCATAGCCATCAGGTGCCGCGCTCTCGATTCCTCGCAGGCGCATCAATCCCTCGAAGGTCGCCGCTGAAAACCAGGACTTGCCCGCGCTGACTCGGGAAGGCCGACATCAGGATTCGGACCTTCCGCCGCCTGACACCGGCTGGAAGTGAGACGAACAGGTTCGGCTGCCCGAGATCACCGTCGTACTTCGGGATTTCGTATTCCAGGATCAGGTGGCTTCGAAACGTGTTCCATGTCAGCTCGCTGACCAGGCGATGGTCCTGGTGCCGATCGTGGCCGTAGTGTGTGAAGATCAGGTCGGGCTGGACCTCCTGCTTCAGCTCCTCGAACATTTCCTTCACCTGCACGCCTACGTAGGGCAGGAATCCGTCCCGGAAAGGGTCGATCCGGACCTCGCTTGCGTGCGCCCCCCGGAGCAAGCGGCGGGCGCTCCGCCGCGCCTCGCGCGCACGCTCGCCCTGCCCCGCTCAATACGACCCAGGAACACCGACGTTCCGGGCCGCTCGGCGAGCAACCGCATGATGGTCCCGCCGCAGCCGATCTCGATGTCATCGGAGTGCGCCCCGAGGCAAAGCACCGTCAGCGGCTCGCGGCCGGTCCGTCGCGAAGGGTCAGCTGCGTTCATGCCAGGGCCGTCCCGGCCGCCCGCTCACCGCTGATGAAGCTCTCGTCCGTCCACATGTAGCCCCAGTCGCCGTAGCGGCCGCAATATGCCGACCCGAGCTCATCCAGGTAGCCGTGGACCGTCTTGAGCGCCTCGGCCCGTTCAAGGTCAAAGATCACGTTGGCATAAGGCACCAGCATGGCGTTCCTGAACAGGATCGTGTCCGTCCTCGCGAATCAGGCCGCAGCGGCGGAGGTCGCTGATGACCGGTTCGATGAGGCTGTCGGGAGAGACGGTCGAGCGGTCGGTACTTGCTCGAGAAATAGACCTCTGCCTGAATGCTGCCGGCGCCCTGGAGGCACGTTGTTCCGGCGACAGCATGTGCGGGAAGCTCAGGCGCGTGAAGCAGATGTCCTCGTCGTAGAAGTATGACATGTGCGCCTCGGACAGATCCGCTCGATCGACGCCGACATTGACCAGCACGCAGGTCGAACAGGCGAGCCGTCGCCGCGGCAGCGATCACGTGCGCAGGCGCTCCTGCGATCATCGGGACCAGTTCCGGTAGCGGGACCGGAGGACACCACGCTCGTCGTATCCGGTCACCGATCCCGTTGCGCGAACGTGAGTCTCCCGGGCCCGTGGATCGAGCGTCGACGAGCTCGTGCTGCAGCTTGAGCTCACCCAGCGGCAGGAACTTGCTGCAGGTAGGCGGCGAAGCCGCCCCGCGTCGGATACCGGAAATGCGTGATGTAGTGGATGTCTCGGCGCCGCCGGTGAGATGGCGCCCACGCAGTACCTCCTCGAGGCTGGGGCGGTAGATCCGCGGTCCCAGCCAGTCGGTGCTCATGTTCTCGGCCGTCGTCAGGTGGTACTTGCGGGTGTACTGCATCGGGAACAGCTCGGCGAAGGTCCGGCCGAAGCTCGCCAGCAGCCAATCGGCGTAGTTCTTGATCTCGCGCGTCCTCGGCCTTGTCTCGCCGCCACGAAGTCCGCGATGACCTTGATGATCACGTCCTCGGGCAGGCCGTGCAGATGCAGCTGCACCGGATGTGTCGGCCAGTATCCTCGCCAGTAGTTGTTCAGGTGGATCTGGATCGTCTCGAACTGGTGGTCAACGTTCGTCGGCGAACAGCTCCTGGATCCGGTTGTCCTTGGTGAACGAGATGTGCGGTCCGATGTCGAAGAGGAACCCGCCCGTCATGCGCGAACGAGGCGGTGTGGCCGCCATGATAGGAGTTCTTGGTCGTACAGGACCGGCCGGATGCCCTCCCCGCTGCAGGCGGTAGGCCGCGCCCCAGCGCGCCCATGCCACTGCCGAGTACGACGATGTTCTCCATCGAGCAATCTCCGCGTTAGTCGGTTGGGGCCATGCGACCGGGTGACAGCAGCTGCTCGTACCGCTCGATCTGCGCCATCGTGAGCTGCCGAGGTCACGCCCGTTGGTGCCACCCCCGATACCACTCCACGATCCAGTCGAGCGCTCGGCGAGCGGCAGCGCCGGCCTCCAGCCCAGCGCGGTCGTCGCCTTGGTCGTGTCGAGCCGCAAGACGGCCGCTTCGGCCGGATGGGCGTGCGGCATCCCGGGTCCACGCCGCACCACTTCCCCACCCAGCCTGCTCAGCCGGTCGGCGATCCACGACACCGGCTTGGCATCCGTCGTCGGCCGGACCGAAGTTCCACGCCGACGCGAAGTCGGCTCCGTCCTGCTGCCAGCGTTCCGCGAGCATCAGGTAGCCTCGCAGCGGCTCGAGCACGAACTGCCAGGGCCGGATCGCCGCCGGGCTGCGGATGAGGCAGGGCATTGCCGGAGCTGAACGCCGCGGATCAGGTCGGGAATCAGCTGGTCGGCCGTCCAGTCGCCGCCGCCGATGGCATTGCCGGCTCGCGCGCTCGCGAGCGCCACGCCGTGCCGCGCGAGCGTCCGCGGCGGAAAGTACGACGGCGGTACGCGAGTCGTGACCAGCTCCGCGCACCCCTTGGAGTTGGAGTAGGGATCATCGCCCGCCCATCGGATCGTCTCGCGGTAGGGCGGCGCCGGACGTGCGATGGGCATAGCACTTGTCGCTCGTCACTTCACGACGGCAGCATGGACGCCCGAGCGGCCGGACCGCCTCGAGCAGGTGCACCGTGCCCATCACGTTCGAGGCGATAGGTCTCGACCGGATCGGCGTAACCCTGCTTCACCACCGACTGGGCGGCCATGTGGAGGACGACGTCCGGCCGGCATTCCCGATGCGCCGCGGTCAGCCGTCGGTAAGTCGCGGACATCGGCGGTGATCGATCGCACCGCCCGGCCGACATCCGGCTTGCTCGAAGAGGCTGGGCGATGTCGGCGGCGCCAGCGCGTAGCCGGTGACGTCGGCGCCGAGAGACTCGAGCCAGAGGGAGAGCCAGCTGCCCTTGAAGCCGGTATGACCGGTCACGAAGACGCGACGACCGCGCCAGAACGACGCGATCGAGGGCACCAGACAGCTGCCCGGGTCCAGAATCGCAGGCTAGCTCGGTCATTCGGCACCGGCCGCCAGCGACGCCAGACTTCCCAAGGGGGAGCCCCCTTGGCCAGCAGCGCGTCCAGCTGTTGCTTGTCCTTGAAGGTGTCCATCGCCTTCCAGAACCCGTTGTACTCGTAGGCCAGGAGCTGGTGCTCGTTCAATCAGCCGATGGAACGGCGCGTTCAACCAGCTCCTCGCCGCTCGTTGAGGTAGTCGAAGAATCTCCTGTCGGAAGACGAAGAATCCGCCGTTGACCCGGAGGGGCGTACTCCGCGCATCGTCGATCGACTGGTGACCATGCCCCCCTGCGCCGCGACGTAGTGGAAGCTCACGTTGGGCGGAACCGTCACCATGCCCGCGATGCTTCTTCGAGCCTTGAACTGCATCCACGTAGGCCGTCCAGATCCAGGTCGGTGAGGCAATCGGTGTAGTTCGCCAGGAACATCTCCTCGCCCGGCGAGGTGCTCGCGTCACCCGGCGCAGCCGCTCACCGATGGGCGAGGCCAGGCCGGTGTCCACGAACGTGATCCGCCAGTCGTGGATGTCGCTGTTGAGCAGCTCGACCTTCTGCCCGCCGCCGGACCAGGACGAAGTCGTTCGAGAGGCACTCGTTGTACTCGAGAAAGTACTTCTTGATCACATCGGCCTTGTAGCCGAGGCAGAGGATGAAGTCCTTGTGCCCGAAATGGGCGTAGTACTTCATCAGGTGCCACATGATCGGGCGGTACCCGATGCTGACCATCGGCTTGGGGACGTTCTCGTCGTAGTCCCGGAGCCGCGTGCCGAGGCCGCCGCAGAAGAGAACGACCTTCATGACGGCACCGCGGCACCCGAGGCCGGCGCGGACGTCCCGCGAGCGTGGCCGCACCCGCGGTGCCCAGCGCGAGACTGCTGCTCGGCCCAGAGCCGGTCGCTCAGGCGCTCGGCCGGCATCGCGACGTCACTGACCGTGATGACACGCTGTCCTTCGCGACATCGCGCTCGAGCGATGCATCCCTCGGACAAGCCCCATCGGCAGGGCATTCGCCGGCGCGTGCGTGGTCGGTATTGTCGATCAGGCCGTAGACGGTGAAACCGCCGATGCCATCGATGCGGTCGCCCGCCCTCAGGTCCCTCTTGGCCATCGCGACGACCTCGCACCGGGGTCCGTCCTGCGGCGTGACCGTCGCGTCGCCAAAGAGCACTGCTCGGCCGATGGTCGATGCGATCTGCAGGTGAGGAAGGTGGAACGGCGTGTAGAACACGTAGAACGGACCGTCGCCCATCTTGTAGTATGCCAGCTGGGCCTGCTTCAGCGTATTGTCCTCGTGGACCACGACGAAGGCTCCGGTGTGCGGCGCAGCACCGAGAGCGTAGTCCACGATGCCGCCCGACAGCATGTCCGAGGCAGGAAGCAAAGCTGGCCATCTCCCTGACGTTGGAGCAGGCGGGTCCGTACATCCCCCGCTTTCCGACCCCGAATCCAGTCGCATTGGCGAGAACGGTCGTCTCCATCGAGAGCTTGGTCGCGTCGGCAAAAGAAGTGACCTTCCACGCATCCTGATCGTTCTTCTCCGCAAACGCCCGCTGTGTATCCGGGTTGCGGTAGTAGTCGACCATGCCCTTGATGTTTCCTGCCGCGACCGGTCGCAGCCCGAGTGTACGCAGGTAGCGAAACAGCGTCATCGCCACGCCAGGCTCGTCGCCGTCCGTGTTCGTCAGGACGACCCCGGCCTGGTCAGCGCTGGTCTTGAGAATCGGTCCAATGGTCGAGTCGAGTTCTGCGTTGACGATCACGGTGTGCTTGCCGTGAGCGATCGCGTCGAGGGTGACTTGCGCACCGAAGTCGATCGTGCCCGTGACCTCCAGGACGATGTCGATGGCGGGCGAGCGCACGAGCAACTCGGGGTCGTCCGTCAGGACGGGAACACCCGCGCGGATCGAGTCCGCGACGGCACCGGGCGAACTCGAGCTTGCCCACTGACCGATCCCGGCTTCGCGAAGGGCGCGTTCGGCGTGACTCGGCGTGCGGTTGGCGATGCCGGCGAGGCGAGATCCCGGCACCGGGGTGCCGAGCTGCAGCGCAATGGCGCGGCCAGTCGCGCCGGCGCCGATGATGGCCACTCGAATCGGCCGTCCCTCAGCTGCGCGCTGCCTGAGTGCAAGGTCAATGTTCATCGCGACACGTCGCTTCTTTCCTGTTCGAGGTGACCAAGCAAGGGCCAGGCTGCATCCTGATCGGAAATTGAGCTCACCAGCAATGGCCACGCGATGCCGACGGCTGGATCGTCGAATCGGAGGCCGCGGACCGAGGACGGTGCATACACGGCCGACGTGAGATAGTAGATCTCGGCGTCGTCCGTCAGCGTCTGGTAGCCGTGAGCGCACATTGGCGGGACATATAGCATGCGGCCGTTGTCCGCCGAAAGTTCGGCGGCAGTCCACTGGCCAAAGGTGGTCGAGCCTCGACGGAGATCCACCAGCACATCGAAAACAGATCCCGACGTGCAACGTACCAGCTTCGCCTCGGTGCTGGGCCCCACCTGATAATGAAGTCCGCGGACCGTGCCTGCCTGGCTGCTGCGCCCCATGTTGGCCTGCAGTGGCACGAAGTCGATTCCCTGATCCGACATCTCATTGCAACACCATGCGCGCATGAAGCGCCCACGATGGTCGCCGTGCGGCGTCGGGTCGATGACCATCGCGCCCGGGATCTCGGTATAGCGGAAGTGCATGCGGCAGAGTTCCTATCAGCGCTGGATTGGAATCCTTAAGGCCACACTGCAAGAGTCGGACTCGCAAGTGCTCCGGGACCTGAGCCGCTAAGCCCAGCCAGACAACGAGTTGGAGAAGAATACAACCCCTCGCACGGGCCGTGTCCCACGGCCGTCGGTACTGTTGCTACGGTGCCACACAGCGAAGCCATAGGCCTTCACATCGGTGCCACTGTGTGACCGTCGTCACGAAGAGAGACTGTCAATGTTCTATGCGCATTGCTGAAGACCTAATCGCAACGCTATCATCGCTTTCGAGCCGAATGCCCGGAACAAGGGTATTTGATTGCGACACACGCTTCTGACTAGTTGATCTCGATGCGTGGCGCAAGCATGGTGGTCTCGTTCAAACAAACATTGTGGGGTTCCCTTGAAGGCATTGAAGGTCACGCACGCTGCGCTCGCAACCGGTTTCCTGTTCCCGCTGCTGCTATCGGCGTGCGACATGCGACAGCCAGCGAGTCTCGAGCCTCTCGACCCCACAAGCCCTCCCGCAGTCCAGGATTCCCTGTTGCTTTCGCCAACGGAGCTTGCCGCTGCCGTAGGCGATTCAGTTGCGTTCCGAGTGCCCGATACGACCGTTCTTGGCAAGCCAGTCGATGGCCCTGTCGAGTGGACGCTCGTTGCTGGCATCGGCGGTACCATCGACGGCAATGGCGTGTTCACTGCCGCTGAGCCTGGTGACTTCGTCGTGCAAGCGAGCCGCGCCAGTCGCGCTGGGCGGGGTCGAGTGCATGTTCCGAGAAGCAGTGGGGCCGCCGTAGGACTTCGACTGTCACCGAACACGGTGTCGCTCAAGCCGGGCGCCGCTTTCACGTTCACTGCGGTGGGCGTGAAGGCCGACAGCACCACTGTGGCGATCACTGCCACATGGAGTGCGACGGGTGGCACCGTGAGCAGTGGAGGCAGCTACACCGCGGGGACAGCGACCGGAACGTATCGTGTGATTGCGACGCTGAGCGGCGCGACCCTGGCCGACACCGCATCCGTCACAATTACCGCGGCCACGCCGACGCTAGAGACAGTCGAAATTTCACCCGGTACGGTCTCGCTCGCCCCAAGTACAGTGCAGCAGTTTGCTGCGGTGGGTCACATGAGTGATGGAAGCACTGCGGGTGTCTCCGTCACCTGGTCTGCCACCGGAGGAGGCATCAGTCCGGCTGGTCTCTTCACCGCCGGCGCCATGGCCGGCGCATTCCGAGTTATCGCAACGCAGCAGGGTGGAACCAAGGCTGACACCGCAGCGGTTACCGTTGCGAGCACACCGCCGTCCGTCACGCTGCAAGCCATCGTCGTTGCACCCGGCAGTTCCAGCCTCGCAGCGGGAGGCACGCAGCAGTTCTCGGCTACGGGGCGGATGAGTGATGGGAGTGTGTCGACCGTCGCCGTGACCTGGTCCGCATCGGGCGGGACGGTGAGCAGCAACGGGGCTTATACCGCCGGCAGCGCCGCGGGCACATACCGTGTGATCGCCACTCACCAGAGCAGTGCACTGGCGGATACCTCGACCATCACCATCGCGCCGCCTCCACCAACCGTGCAGAAGGTGATCCTGACTCCAGCGTCGGTGACACTTTCGGCAAGTAACACACAGCAGTTCACCGTTACCGGCCAGATGACGGATGGCAGCTCGGTGAGCGTGCCAGTCAACTACACCGCGACAGGTGGCTCGATAGGCGCTGCAGGACTCTACACCGCGGGCGCTAGCGCAGGGTCATTCCGAGTGATCGCAGTCCAGCAGGGAGGCACGCTGGCTGACACGGCAGCGGTGACGATCGCTGCAACTGCACCCACCCTCACCGCGGTCGAGATCGCCCCCGGTTCGGCTAGCCTGCTTACGGGTTCGACTCAGCAATTTTCCGTGGTCGGCCGCATGAGTGATGGGAGCAGCGCCGCCGTCGGCGCTGGCTGGGTCGCAACGGGCGGCACGATCAGCAGCAACGGCCTCTACACCGCTGGCGGCACTGGCGGATCCTTCCGGGTCATTGCGACCCAGGCGGGTGGCACCAAGGCCGATACAGCGTCCATCACGATTTCGGCGCCTGCTCCGACACTATCCGCGGTCGTGGTAACCCCTGCGACCGCCACAGTGGCCGCGGGCGCGACACAGCAGTTCGCTGCGGTCGGCAAGATGAGTGACAATAGCACCCAGCCGGTCACGGTCATTTGGAGTGCGACGGGTGGCACGATCTCGAGTGGAGGGCTCTACACGGCTGGAGCAACGGCTGGCACCTCCTATCAGGTGATCGCGCTGCAACAAGGCGGCTCCAAGGCGGATACAGCGTCCATCACGATTTCGGCGCCTGCGCCGACGCTGTCCGCCGTCGTGGTGACCCCAGCGACCGCCACGGTGGTCGCGGGCGCGACGCAGCAATTCACCGCCATCGGCAGGATGACTGATAACAGCAGCCAGGCAGTCACGGTCACCTGGAGTGCGACGGGCGGCACGATCTCGGGTGGAGGCCTCTATACGGCTGGCGCGACGGCTGGCACGGCCTACCAGGTGATCGCCCTGCAGCAAGGTGGCGCGAAGGCGGACACCTCGTTGGTGACAGTCGCGGCCGCCAGCCCGGTGGGACATGACTACAGCACGAGCTTCGCGCTCAACGAGAACCCGATTTCTGAGGGCGGGCGCTGGATCAACGGCGGGAGCGTTGGCCTCGACTGGAGCAATGTCTCCACCACGCCGGGACTCGCGATCGGCCGCCAAGCTAGCGCCAGCTACACGGACGCAACAGCGCTGCTCAATGGCCAATGGGGCACCAACCAGTCGGTCACGGCAACCGTTCACGCGGTGAACCCTAAGGACGCCTGCTACCAGGAAGTTGAATTGCGCCTGCGGAGCACCGTGGCGGCACACTTGAACAACGGGTACGAGATCAGCTTCAAGGTGTCGTCGTCCTCCGACGCCTACTTAATCATCGTTCGATGGAACGGGCCGCTGGGCAACTACACCTACCTGTTCAACCAGAATGGCGCCCAGTATGGCGTGAAGGAGGGCGATGTGATCAGCGCAAAGGTCGTGGGCAACCAGATAACGGCTTACAAGAACGGCGTCCAGATGGCAACGGCGGTCGACAATACATACACAGGCGGAAGCCCTGGCATGGGGTTCAACCTGGAGAACGCGCCGGCCGGTTGCTCCGGCACCAATGGGGATTATGGATTTACAAGCTTTGTGGCCACAGATACCCCCTGAGTGGCTCGCAAGGCAGCAAGGGCTGGCACCTGAACGCTGACGAAAGACGGCTCAGGTTGCTGCCAGCCTTCGCAGGATCGCGCGGGCCGTATTGAGAGGATTCAAGGCGAGCTCCAGAACCCGTTGGAGGGCACTGGCCGCAATCCTGCCGCGACTGAGGGAGTAGCCCATCGCCTTGATGTGCTTGAAGTGATAGTCCCAGAACTCCTTGTTCCGGAACTTGAGGGCATTTTCGCCCAGAAATCGATAGTACCGCCGCCAAGCCGCCTGCAGGCGCGGCTCCCGTTCCTCGGGCGTGAGGTAGACTGGGCCGTATTTCGTCAGTTCATCTACTTCGGCAGCGTACGATGATTCGACTCGATCGAGGTAGGCGGTGGTACGTGACTTCTCGCCTTTCCTGTTGTAAGAAAGGACCTGAAAAACAAAGCCAAAATCGTGATCCTTCAGCAATTCCAGGTACGCCTCGATGTCACCATGGTAGTTCAGTGGGTTGTAGAACGGCCGCTGCGTCTTGAGAATGGTTGCCCGAATGAGTGACGCCGAGGGCCCTCCGAACGGCTTTACCTCCTCCAGGAAGCGCATGCGGCATATCTCCCGACCCCGCACAAACTGTCTCGGGTATGGCATACCAACGCGGCCTACATTTGTCCCGTGCAAGACATACGATGAGACCATTCCGACACTGGGATACGCCTCAGCGACTTCTACCATGCACCGCAGGCAATCAGGGAATATCCAGTCGTCTGCCCCAACGATCTTGCAATACTCTGCTTCCGGTGAGATCAGGGTAAATGCCGTGTTGTGGCTATCGACCACAGACACGAATTTTGGATACGTGACAACGCGAATTCGTGAATCGCGGGCGGCATACTCCTGCGCGATCTCCAAGGTCCGGTCTGTGCTCCAGTTGTTGCCGATCGTGAGATCGAAATTGGAGTAGGTTTGCTTCAGAACACTGTCGATCGCGTTGGCGAGAAATTCGGCCCCATTGTAGACCGGAATGACGACGCTTACCAACGGCATTCTAGATTCGGTCATGGATGGTCTCATTTGTTGTCACTCGCCAACGGGAGGTCGCGTCCGCTGGTCTGTTGCCACACCGTCACAGCGCAGACCCAACCTGAAGCCCTATCAAGGTTTAGGAAGCTATCTTAGGGCCACCTTGCTGTGCGACTTTCATGCCATTTTGCGCAATCTCACCTATCGCAGGATGAATTGGTCGAGTGTCCGGATTGCGCACTAGCTACCTGAAGACCGTCGTCGCTGCAGGTGCCATTTGCGGCCTGGCGAGCGCCGCATGCGTGGCCGTTGCACTGGCGCCGCCCGAGGTGCATGGCGCTTCCCACGCCGGGCCGCTCCTATTCGTGTTGCTCTTCCTGGCACTGCTCTGGCTGGCGAGCAGCGCCGCGCTTGTGGTGCTGGGTGGCGTGATTGCCCTGCGTCGAGATGCGATGGAAGCACGAGGCCTTCCCTATCACACCGACCGGCCCCGCGAGTGGCTTCCGGCGCCGATCTTCTCGGTCCTTCGTTCAGCCGCGTCATCGCGCGGCCTTCGCGCCGGTGACTGGGTGCAGGTCAGGACCCTCGCCGAGATTGCCTCCACGCTCGACCAGGACGGTGCGCTCGGCGGACTGCCGTTCATGCCTGAAATGGCTGGCTGGTGCGGGCGCACAGCCCAGGTCGCACGTCGCATCGACAAACTGCATGACTGGATCGGCAAGACTGGCTTGCGCCGCGTGCGCTCAACGGTGCAGCTAGTGGACATCCGATGTGATGGATCCGCTCATCAAGGCTGCCAGGCAAACTGTCACATTCGATGGAACGAATCCTGGCTTGTGCGAACCACGAGGCCGAACATTGCCGCTGCGAAGCGCACTAGTGCGGCTGCAGCGGTTCATTACGCCACGGAGCAGTACGATCGCAATCGGCTTGTGATGCACACTCGCCGTGGCAATAGGATGCGATGCCAGGCCACCGAACTTACCGCCGGCACCACTCCGATGAGCAGCGGCATCTATGGGCGCTACTTCCGGGACCTGCTCAACGGCAATGTTCCGCCGCGAGCGTTCCTCGCGGGATTGTCACTCGCCGCGTTCAATCGAATTCAGAACCTCCGCAGTGGCGTGGAGTCCCCGTTCTACACCCCGGCGGCCGGGCACTCAACGCCGGAGCTCTCCCTCAATCTCCGCCCGGGGGAGTTCGTTCGCGTGCGTACCAAGGCAGAAATTGAAGCCACCTTGAACGACGCGTCGCGAAATCGAGGGCTGCGATTTGACCCTGACATGCTTCGGTATTGCGGCGGGATCTATCGTGTCCGCGACCGTGTGGAGCTGACGATGGTCGAGGCGACGGGACAGCTCGTGCACCTAAGCAGGCCATCCATCATCCTCGAAGGTGTGACCGCGACAGGAGAGTTCCGGGACTTCAACCCCGAGAACGAGTGGATCTTCTGGAGGGAGATCTGGCTGGAACGGTTTCACCCAGCCGACACCGGGGCCTGAATTGCACTCGCGGCGCACACCGCACAGCTCGTGAGCCTTGGGTGCAGATTGACGACGCCCCGCATGGACGGTGTTCCGCGCACAAAGAACGTCGCTGCCGTGTCCCACCGGTCATACGTGGTGCCTGTGACATACTGGTGGATATATGCGTTGATGTAGTAGGTGCCCTCGGCCAGCTCGAGATCGAGATCGAAGACACACTTCGCGGTTTCACCACGCCGTATTGATAGGGGTCCCGCCCCGAGCCGCTGACTGCACGTGTCGAACAGCGCATACTGCTGCTCGTCAGCGACCTGGATCAACAGCGTTACGTCGTCGATGTCCGTCAGAGCGTGAGCGTCGACCGTCACCCGAGCACGCCCCCCGGAGGGCAACCCGATCGCAGTCCCGTCCGGTCCCTCCACGGTCACACTGACAATGCTGACTGGCTGGCCCGGCTTGACGTCATGCCGTACACCGCCGCGGGAGAGGTAAGTGCGAACAACGTCCGTGGTCGGGCCGATCATTCCAACCCGGCCCCGTTCAAGCAAGAGGCTCCGGTGGCAGAGCTCGGTCACCGCCTTGAGATTGTGAGACACGAATACGACCGTCGTGCCACCGCGAATGACTTCGTTCATCCGCTCAACGCACTTCCTCTGGAACAAGTAATCGCCCACGCTAAGCACCTCGTCGATCAGCAGGACATCGGCATCAACATGTGCGGCGACCGAGAACCCGAGCCGGGCGTACATGCCGGAGGAATAGCGCTTGACCTGGGTGTCCAGGAACTGCTCCAGGCCTGAGAACGCGACAATCTCGTCGAACCGACGCGCAATCTCGGAACGGCTCATCCCGAGGATCGCGCCGTTGAGGTAGATGTTCTCTCTTCCGGTCAGGTCAGGATGAAAGCCGGCGCTCACCTCAATCAGCGCCGAAAGGCGTCCCTCAACGCTCACAGCCCCGCTGGTCGGCCGCATGATACGCGACAATAGCTTGAGCATGGTGCTCTTGCCCGCCCCATTACCGCCGACGATCGCAAAAGCCTCTCCCTCTTCAACAGTGAATGACACATCCTGTAGTGCCCAGAAGTCGAGCACGCTGTGCTCTGGCGCCGCTCCAGCGCGTATCAGCCTGCGTCCCAGCGACGGAAGCAGGTCACGCAGCGAGTCATGCAGCTGGCCACGCCGAAAACGCTTAGAGACCGCATTCACCTCCAGCACCGTGTTGGTCACGATCAGACGCTCTCGGCGAAGTAGGGCTCAAGCCGGCGAAACATGGTCAATGCGATCAGCAGCAGGCCGCACGCCCAGACGCCGCTGTACAGGAGCCATGGCAGCGATGGCGCGCCATGCTTGATGACGGTCGTGGTAAGGCCCTCCAGAATGGGCGCCACTGGGTTGAGCAGGATCAAGGGCTGCCACTTGCCCATCATGGAAGCCTCGTAAAGCACCGGCGTGAAGAAAATGGCAAAGGTGAGGATGATTTCCACGATGTACTTCACGTCGCGGAAGAAGAGGCTACCGGCAGACAAGAGGATCGCGCAGCTCACTGCGAGGAGGAAAAGCAGCCCGAGCAGCACGGGGAGCCACAACAGTTGGAAACTGACCCCAACGCCGAGTAGTGCGAGGAGAATGAGTATGGCCCCTGAGGCCACAACGAAGTCAAAGAGCTGTGACAGCACGGCTGCCATGGGGAAGATGAGCCGCGGCAGGTAGATCTTCGTGAGCAGGTTGGCACTCGCGATGAGGCTGTTCGTCCCGAACCGAAGCGCCGCCACGAAAAAGGCCCATGGAGCAGCCTTTACGGCAACCGCAGCAATGTCAGCCTTAGCCAATGGCGTGCCGGAGGTGCTCGCTATCGCGTACCGGACAATCACTCCGGCGCCAATGACCACGATCGGCATCAGGACTGCCCAGAGGAGGCCCATAACTGATTGCTTGTATTTCAGCGCAATCTCACGCCAAGTGAGGATGTACAGCAGGTCGCGACGATCGAAGACTTCGCGAAGTTGAGGGACGATGCCTAGCATGGCTCCATGGGTTCCCAGGAAAGGCGACGGTACAAACTCACGCTACGAGCAAGGTTGATGCCCGGCGCGTCAGTGAGCGACTCCGCGTGGCTCAAGCTCTTCGTCGGTCGCCAGAAAGCTCGAAAAGCCGTACCGACTGTTCGTGCCCCTACACGCCAGTCGCGCGTTCTCGAGATTGAATCCGATCCCTGGGTTGCCGCCGGCGTATGCAGCATCCGTTACCCGGGCCAATTCTACACCGTTCTTGTAAGCAAAGATTGTGTCACCCTGTGCCTTGGCGCTCACCACGTCCCCGTCTCGCACCCCGAATTCGGGGCCCTTCCGCTTCAGCAAGTAGGTAAAGTTGCCAAATGGCCCGTTCCAGCGCACGACAATCAGATACGCCTCATGATCACTCGATACCTCGAAACTGACCTCGTAACCCGCATTCCAGCGCGGAAACAGTGTACTTCGCAGACGGAGTTCTACTTCTGGGTAGCATTCCTCCCACTGAGCTGACACGACGTAGACAGTGGCGGCCACCATCTGGTTGGGCAACCATTCCCCTGTCAGCAACGCCGTCGCATCACTGTAGCTCCGACCGGTTTGAAGGCCAAACACTCGACCGGGCCTAGTCGCCACGTTCGACCACTCGAGGCCGATCAGGCCTCCGTTTGCCCAGCGACCACCGTCAGAGAGCACCTCTTCCGTAGATGGGAAGGCACTCTGATAGCTGTGCTTTCCTCGCTTAACAACCATGATGTGGCTGGTATCGGCTTGCCCGGTCCCGGCCAGCGTGGCGATAACCAGAAAATGTCCCTCCCAATCCGGTGCCGAATACAGGCCAGTCCCCGTAACCCCGCCCCCGGTCACTCTGTACCGCGGGCGCTCAGCACCGTCGGCCCCAGCCTCCTTGAAGCCGTCCGAGTGGTACTGCAGCGAATCCCGCGTAAAGATGACCGCGCGGAACGGCGCCAAGGACAGCACGTTGTTCGGGGGGGCGGCAGTGGTTTCCCCACGACCACGGCAAGCACCGAGAAGGAGGAGCGCGAGAAGCGCCATGCGGTGCCGGCGTGCCGCACGCCCGGTAATCAGCGCCACCTCAGTACCTGACCTTGGCACAGCAAAAATCGGTAATGAAACCCGGTCATGGGTAGATGCCGCGGATGCGCCACGTATGGCACGAAAACTGATGCATCCAAACGGCAGCCAAGACGGAACTCCGACGGTCACTGGGTCCGCGCACGGACGGGGAGCAACGGCACGGATCATGACCTAAGCTCATCGCCCTGTTAGTGTTTGGCTTGGTCTGACGATCCCCGATAGTATACCGAGATCCGAGGGGTTCGTGACTGCCAGGTGCCTGTGAGAGGAGTTCTTGTTTGACCCAGCCCAGCAACGAGCGCTCCAGTACGGTCCCCGCGCAGGACAACCGCCCAGGCACCGCACAGCAGCCACCCACCATCTTTCTCGTCGCGCCATGGAGCCTGAATGTTCCGGGTGGGGTCAGTGAGGTGCTTCGCAACCTCATAGTACAGGCATTGCGGGCCTCTGACACCACGGTCGTCGTCTTGTTCAACGAGTGGGAAGCAGGACATCCGGTCCATTCGCGGTATGATGGCGTTGAACATGTGCACCTACGATGGGTGAGCCCCTGGCACAGCGCTCGGACACTGCGGCACCTGTTGACGCTTCCCATCCGACTCCCGGTAGCAGGGTGGAAGCTCTTTCGCCTTTTGCAGGCGAGCCGACCCGCCGCGGTCAATGTGCATTTCCCCGACCTGTCCGCGCTCACGCTGCTTTGGGCCTACCGCCTCGCCTGCCCGGCGGGAGCCTTCATCCTCTCGTTTCATGGAGCAGACCTCACGGAACTCGAGACTGGATCTGCCATTATTCGGTACTGGTGGCGGCTCCTCCTGCACTCGGCAGATGGTATTACCTGCTGTTCAGACAACTTGCGTCGCCGTCTCCTCGAGGCGGCGGGGCGCGAATACGATGTAGAAGTTGTTCACAACGGCATCGATCCCGTGCGCCTGGACGCGGAGGTGGAGCGCGGGCGCCTTTCGTCGCGCCTGGCAGGGAGCCGCTATCTCGTCAGCGTGGCCAAGTTTGAGCGAAAGAAGGGACTCGACATCCTCCTGAACGCGTTTGCTGAGGTTCGGAAGACGCAGACCGAGCTCAGGCTGGCGATGCTAGGCGGGTCCGGACCTGAGCTTGAGGCATTGCGGCGGCTCGCGGGCGACCTCGGACTCACCGATGCCGTTGAATTCATATTGGACGCCGAACATCCCGATGCTCTCGCCACCATCAGGGGCGCGGTTTTGATGGTCCTGAGCTCCCGCCAGGAGCCCTTCGGAATCGTGTTGCTGGAGGCCGGCTACTTCTCAGTGCCCGTCATCGCGACACGTGTGGGAGGCATCCCCGAGATTATCGTGCCCGGCGTTACGGGGGTGCTCATTCCATCGGAGGATCCCCATGCCATGGCCGCCGCCATCCTGCAGCTCTTGACAGATCCACCGCTACAGCACGACCTGGCCCTTAAGGCAAGGGAGCGGGTCACGAGCGATTTCACATGGCACGATGCTTTCAACAGGTATCGCAACAAGTTGCTCGCCCGCGTTCGATAGGTCGGCGCCAGCGGCGCGTCGTAGCCAGCTTCACGCTGCTGGTTGTTCTGCCTTCCCGGTGTCGCCCACCACATTGAGACCAGATGTGAGTTCGCTTGACCCCGGTACTCCCACCTCATTGGGAACACGCCCCGGTGTCGCCGATGGGCGCAGGGACCCGATCATCCGGCGAGCGACGCCAGCGTAGGTGCGCCAGGTATTGGGAAAGGCGCCCCACAGGAACGCCGCGTACGTGAAGGCACCGAGGGAAGACAGGGCCAAGAGTCGCGGCGCTTCGGCAAGCCGCGTCGCGAGGGCCAGCCCAGCAACCCACACGACTATGGCCATGACGAGGGTGGAGAGCGCCGCAGGCCGGAAGAGGACCAAGTAGCCCAAGAGCGGCATCTCTACAGTCCGTAGTGTGCGAAACAGGATTGGCCCGACGACCAGCGGAAACGTGACGAGCCATGCCGCGGCGATGCCATTGATTCCTGCCAGTCGTGACCCGACCAGAAAGCATGGAGGCAGCACCGCGAGAATGGCCAAGCCGTTCCACATGGTAAACCTTGCCTGCCCGGATACGTTGAGCACTTGCGACAGCAATGTCGTGACTGAACGGAAGATGGAGTAAACCGCGAGCAACTGCAGCGGGACGATCGCCGCGTCCCATTTCGCGCCAACAAGGGTGCGCACGAGTTCGGGACTCACCAAGGCGAGGCCAGCACACGTCGGGAACATCACGAGAGAGAGCCCGGCCGTTAGCCCGCTGAAGTAGCGACGCAACTGCGCGACATCATCCTGGACGGCCGCAAACGCGGCGAGTGAGGCGCTCGTGACAATCGCCGTAATCTTTTCCGAGGGGAGCAGGGCCACGTTCATCGCCCAGGAATAGGAACCGAGTGCGGGTGCACCCAGCAGCTTGCCGGCGATCAGTGCGTCAGAGCTCGTATAGCCGTACCATGCCAAGCGACCGACCAGCAGGCGCCGGCTGTACCGCAACGCCTCCTCAGCTTCGTGAAGGTCAGGCCAGCGCGGCCTGATGGGGTCTCGGAAGAGAATGGAGATGGTGGCGGCGACCGAGCCGGCCAGGGCACCTGCGACCAGCGCCCAGTATGTTGGATGGAAGAGCGCCCAGGCCAGCGTGGTGATGTTGGCCACGAGTGTTCGCGCGAGCTCGGAGATGGCAACAGCACGGTATTTCAGCTGCTTCGTCAGGATGGCGGCCGGGACAGTGCGCAGCCCATCAACAACGAAGGTGAGACTGAGCCATACCAGTACGCTCGTGACGCGCGAGTCACCGTAGAAGCGCCCCACGGCCGGACCTGCTGCAGCCACCGCCCCCATCCCCAACACACCGAGCATGATCGCGGCGCCATGCAGCTGCTGCTGGGCCCGACGCTGCTGCTCGGGCAACGCGATCACGGCCGCACCGAGCCCGAAGTCAACCAGCACCGCGGCAAGGCCGATGACGACCATGGCCATCCCCGCGATCCCATACGCAGAGGGACCGAGGAGCCGCGCAACCCAGATCGTGATGACCCAGGACGACATCTGGCTTGCCCAACGAAGCGTGCCGAGCCAGGCGACGCCCGAAAGGAACGCATGGTCCAGTCGGTCGCGTTTCGAGATCATGCGAGAGTCCGGTACAAGCGCTCCAGCTCGTCGAGTTGCCGGGTCGCGTCGTGCTGACGTGAAACCGCGACGCGCGCGGCACGCCCCATGGTCCGGCGCTCACTTGGGCTTCGTGCCAGTCTGGCAATGCTCGTTGCCAGGCCTTCGACATCATCTTCATCGGCGAGGAGACCCGAGACCCCGTCCTCGACCAGCTCCGGAATGGCACCGTGCCGCGTTGCCACCACAGGCAGGCCTCGCGCCATAGCCTCCATCAGGGCGACGGGTAGCCCCTCCTGATCACCATCGGCGGCGGTCCGACTGGCCATGAGGAAGGCATGGCAGCGACCCAACACCTCCTGCACGGTGGCGCGCGGCGCCGCACCGAGGAGTGACACCATTGAACTGCAGTCGAGCTCCGCGATCAGCGCCTCCAGTTCCGCGCGCTTGGGGCCGTCGCCGATTACCGTGAGCTCGACAGCGGCGCCCAGCGCGCGGGCCCGCACCACGGCACGTATCGCCGTGTCATGCCCCTTCTTGTCAACCATGCGCCCCACGCTCACCAGCCGCGTCGGCCGAGCATCGTTCCCCGGAGTATCGGTGACACGAAATCGCTCGAGGTCAATCCCAAGCCGAATGACGAGAGTCTTATCCGGAGGCGCGTTCAGCTGCAGTAGCCTGTTGCGCACATGACCGCTCACCGCGACAAAGGCGGCACCTCGCACGAACAACTCTCGATAGAGATTCGGACCCACAGCACGAGGCAACGACGAGACATCATAGCCATGAAAGGAGGTCACGATCGGGCCATCGAGCACGCCCAAGCGCGCGAGCTGGGCCGCCCTCTCTCCAATGTCACCGAAGTGGCAGTGTATCACGTCGAACCGGCGCCTCGGCAGGAAAGCGACCGCCCGCGTCGCGATTCGCAGTTGCACACGACCGCCAACGCGCCATTCCTCCATGATCGTAGAAGTCAAGGCACGCCGCTCGGACGCGGAACAACTCAGCCACGCACGGCCAACCAGGGCCGCCCTTGAATGTGGAGGGAGGTTTTCGTTTGATGGCCGACGAACGAGCCGCATCGCGGCCGTACATTGCGCATCGCACGCGCTTTCCTGATGGGGCACCAGCTCCGACGGGTAGACGTCAACGGAGTGCCCACGCTGCGACAGCCCAACAATGTGGTCAACGATAAATGTCTCGGAGAGCACCGGAAATCCGGCCGTGAGGATTGCGATGCGCACTAGTGCGCACTCCCACGGGCAGCACGGCGGGACGATGGGCTCAACAGCATGCCATTCGACAAACACCGGGAACAGGACTTGCAGGCACGGCCAAAGTGACCGAGACCGGAGACCGTTCGCTGGCGACTTTTTCTGGCCCCAAGCGTCAACTCCGGAGCCTGCGCTGGGTCATGCTCGCGCTGGCGATCATCGCGATCCTCGGATGGGCAGCGCCAACCAAAGTCCGCCTCCGAATTCATCTCGGTGCCCTGAAGCTCGCGGGCCAACTCCCCGGCGTGCGCCCGCGTGAACTGCTCGAGCTCCTCACGACCCGGCGTGGCTTTGACCTGGCCGCTCTGGAGAATAGCCTCAACCCGAGCGCCGCGCTCTCCCTGCCCGACCAACTGGCATCCGAAACCGACGCCGGCAGGCAGATCTTCGCGACGCATTGCGCCCAGTGCCATGGCTCGAGCGGGGAAGGCGGTCATGGGCCGGCCCTCGCAGAGGGTCCGCGACACCGCAGCGCAAATGACTGGGCCGTGTTCCGTGTGCTGCAGGACGGCATTCCGTCGACTGCCATGGCGCCGACCGGCCTCTCGTTCATCGACACCTGGAAGGTCATCGCCTACCTTCGCGAACTGCAGCGCGACCCCGGCGGCCGCGAGGCGGGGGCTGGCCGACGGAAAGCGGTTCCGGTGACCATGCTTGAGCTCGCCGGCGCGGACACCAACACAGCGGAATGGTTGAGCTACACCGGTGGATTTTCCGGTCAGCGCAATCGCGACGTGCCAGAGCTCACGACCGAGTCCCTGGGTCAGATGCATCTCCTCTGGGCTCATCAGTTCTCCGCCGATCCTTCCCCATCACAGACAACGCCCCTCGCGATACGCGGGCTCCTGATCGTTACCTCGGCACAGGAAGTTCTTGCCCTCGACCAGCGAACCGGAAACGTCGTGTGGCGGTTCGCTCGTGAGCCGATGGCCTCACCACGCCTCTGCTGCACGCGCAGTAATCGCGGTGTCGCCGTGCTGGACACGCTCGTCTTCGTCGGCACGCTGGATGCCCACCTAATAGCCTTGGACCTTGCCACCGGGCGTAAGCAATGGGATGTGGCCGTCGGCAAAGCCGCCGACGGAATCAGCATCACAAGCGCCCCACTCGTCGTGGATGGCCACCTCATAGTCGGCGTCGGGGGCGGTGACCTCGGAGCGAGCGCATTCCTGGATGCTTACGAACCGCGGACCGGCCAACGCCTCTGGCGTTTTCACACCCTTCCCCAGGCAGGCGAACCGGGGCGCGAGACCTGGCCTCCGGCTGCCGCAGCGCCACGCGGCGGAGCCACCTGGGTGCCCGGTGCGTACGACCCGGTGCGCCGGCTCCTCTATTGGGGCGTCGGGAATCCCGCGCCCGGCTTCGCACCCGACGTCCGCCCTGGCGACAATCTTTACACCAGTTCCGCCATCGCCCTGGATATCGACACGGGCAAGCTTCGCTGGGCCTTCCAGTTCACGCCGTCGGATGCGAACGACTGGGATGCCAGCCAGATCCCGATTCTTGTGGACGCTCCTTGGCAGGGCCAGAACCGTGCCCTGCTTCTCTGGGCCAACCGGAACGGGTTCTTCTACGTCCTGGACCGCACGACGGGAGAGTTTCTCCGGGCGACTCCCTTCACGCGCCAGACCTGGAACTACGGCTTCGAGCCATCGGGCCGACCGAAGGTCCGTCCTTCATCACGGCCAACGATCCGGGGCGCCGCGGTGTACCCCGGCATTGCCGGCGCGACCAGCTGGTGGCCAGCGACCTACAGCAGCCGACTCGGCCTGATGTTCGTGGCCATCCAGGAGGGTGGATCCATCTTCTTTAGGGACTCCACGATCCTCACCGAGGACGGCCAGTACGCCGGCGGACGCACGCAGCCGATTCCGGGTGAGAACCGCCCGCTCTCGGTCGTAGGCCTCGACCTCGCCTCGGGGCGCATTCGATGGAGAACGCCCGCGTTCGAGAATCGAGCCGAAACCACCGGTGGCCTTCTCGCCATCGGGGACCGGATTGTCCTCGGGGGCCAGAGTCACACCTTCTTCGCCCTCGATGCCCTGAGCGGGGAGCGGGTCTGGCATGCCAACCTCGGTGCACCCATCCGCGGCGCGCCAATTGTCTTCCGCGTTGACGGGAGGTTGCGCCTCGCCATCGCAGCGGGATCGGTGCTCTTCGTCTTTGATATCCCGGGTCCGGGGAGCACTCGCCACTAGAATTGCCAGTAGAGAAACTCGCTCCGACCGCCCAGCCGCATTACGCCAAGCGCCATCACCGCGCACGCCACGAGTGCCCAGGCCAGGGACGGGCGCCAGGCGAAGCGACCCGAACGTAACAGACGCTCGGTGGGCTCAGGTCCGATGCCGAGCGCCGGCTCGTAGCGCGCCATGAGGCGCAGGGTATTCGGACAAAGCAGCGCGATGAAGCCGAGGAGGCCGACCTTTACCACCATGAGCCGGAGGTCTACATCGACTTCGAGCTTGCCCGTTACCCCGAGCTTGTCCATGATGCCGGCCAGTGGACCGAGCCGGCTGTGGATGGCATCGGGCAGTGCGATACCACTCAGGCCCGTCATCCCGATGAGCATCGAGTGCGCTGACAAAAGATTGTCGGACCGGAAGATCACCATCGAGACAACGACACAGCCGAATGTGAGCGCGAAACCGATGGGCTTCATGATGCGGAGATAGCGCGCCTTGTCACGGAATTGCCTGACCCCAAACATTCGCCACGCGTGGTTGATGGACAGGTAGACGCCGTGCAGGAGTCCCCACAGCAGGAACAGATACCCCGCGCCATGCCAGAACCCCGAGACGAGCATCGTCAGCAATGTGGGGAATACGAGCAACTGCATGAACGCCCAGACCGACGTGCGACCGCCCAACAGACCAGCATGTCCCGCCGCCAGCCGCCGCCGCGTGAGCGCCAGCGCCAGCGGGTTGTAGAGGTAGCCCGTCAGGAACCGCGTCAGCGTCATGTGCCAGCGCAGCCAGAAGTCGACGATGTTCGACGCCTTGAGGGGGGAATCGAAGTTCGGCGGGAATCGCACGCCGAAGAGGCGGGCAAGTCCGAGCGCCATGTCGGAATAGCCGGCAAAATCGAAGTAGATCTGGAAGGTGAACCCGATCGCCGCCAGCCAGGACGTCAGAAGCGTGGTAGGAGCCCCCGTCGCCGCATGGCCGAAGATCTCGCTGACCATCGGTGCGATGCGGTCGGCGAGAACAACCTTTTTGAAGAGACCAAAGGCAAAGAGGGTCAGGCCGACCGCGAAGTCCATCGGCTCGGGCCGCCCAGAAAGCTTCTGGAACTGCGGCATCATCTCGCGGTAGTGCACGATCGGACCCGCGATCAGCTGCGGGAAGAACAGGACGAACAGGCAGTAATCCTGCAGCGAAAATTCCTCAACGCGCCTGGCGTGCACGTCGATGAGGAAGGCAATCTTCTGGAAGGTGATGAACGAGAGGCCGAGCGGCAGGATGATTCGGGCCAAGACAAAGTTCGTACCCGTCACGTCGTTCACGACGTCCGTCGCAAAATTGGCGTACTTGAAGTAGCCCAGGAAGGCCACGTTGAAGATGAGCCCGACTATCAGCACGGCCCGCGCCCTGCTCGCGTGCCCATCTCGCACCAAGCGCTGAAGCATCCGCGCCAGGGCGAAATTGATGAGGATGGAAGGCGCGATAATCAGTACGTTGACCGGCCGCCACCAGGCATAGAAGCCGAGCGACGCCAGGATGATCCATCGCAGCGCCCCACCCCGGGACCGGCGACCAAGCAAGAAGTAGCACGCCAGTGTAAGCGGCAGGAAGACGAAGATGAACTCGTAGCTGTTGAAGAGCATCAGCCGAGCAATGCCTTGGTGCGGCGAACGACCGCACCGACATTCTCAAAGGACTCGATCTCCGCCACCCCGAACTTGACACCGAACTCCATTTCCGCTGTGACAATGAAGTTCACGTAGGTGAAGGAATCCCAGCCTGTGACTTCATCGCGGCGCGTGTCCATCCCCAGCACGATCGACTCATCCAAGAGCAGGTCGCGCAAGAGCCGGGTGTAACGTTCAAGGATCTCCTCCTCCGTCATGCCGAGCCTCCCTTGCGAACAATGTGACTGGACAGCGGCGCATAGTCCGCCAGATCCAGGACCCACCGGGTCGCCCCGGGGACGGACGCGACCTCTTCCGCGGCGCGGAACCCGAGACGGGGGTAAAGGTCGCCGACGACGCCGTTCTTTGCGGTGGGCAGGTAGTCCGCCCGCAGTGACGTTACGCCGCGCGAACGGGCCGCTTCCACCACCAGGTTGAGCGCCTCGTGCTCGAGTTGGCGCCCGAAGACGCGGCAACTCATTACCCACGTATCCATCTCGAGTTGATCCGCCCGTCCCTCGACTGGCTGCAGGATGAGTGCACTCACGAGCCCGTTGTCACCGAAGCGATCAGCGAGCCGAAGCTGCAGTGTGAGGCAAACGGGCGACGTGCTCACCGCGGATACCTCCTTCTGGGTGTAGCGGCGCGTCGTGGGGTTGAACTGGTTCGTCTTGTTGATGAGCTGCGTAACGCGCGCCTGGTCCACATCCTGGAAGGGTGCATGATCGAGTACCATGCCCAGGCTGCGCAGGTATTCATCCATGCCGCCTGATGCTTCCAGCAGGGCCTCTCGAGCTGCGTTGGCCGCATACTGTTCGCCGCGCTGCCGATCCTCGGTGGTAAAGGCAATCGCCTCGAAGTAGCCTGCATCGGCGAGACACCCCACATAGCCCGCAACGTCGCCCGGTAATTCTGGCACCGCTACTCCCGGCAGGGCCTGCCTGACCCGGTCGCGCTCCGCCGGATTGTCGTCGACAAACACCAGGCTGTCTACGCCGATGTTAAGTCGAGACGCAATGCGCTTCAGGTTCACCGCCTTGTCTTCCCAGTTGGCGATGAAGACCGCGATATCTGGCGGCCGGAGCACCATCTCTGGATGATCGCGAAAAGCTGCCTCTGCGATGGCGGGATCGTTCTTCGAACAAACGGCCAGGATGACGCCGCGCTCGCCCAGCTGACGTGCGTAGCGTTGCAGTGCGAGGTGTGCCTCGCCAGCCGCGCTCCCCTCACCGAGCACGATGCCGCCGATCCCATCGTCACCAATGACACCACCCCACAAGGTGTTGTCGAGGTCGAGGACGAGGCACTTCCTGGACAGGCCTCGCTGGGCCGCGATCACACGGGCGACCAGCTCGCCAAACATCGGTGTGGCAGACGGCGCAATCTCCATCTTTGCCTGGAGCCAGCGGGACAGGTCGTACCACCGTGACAGTCCGTCCCGCTGGACCTGCCGAGCGATATCAAGGAGATGTACCCCCGCCGTGGCCGACGCCGCCGCGATCCGGGCATTCAATTGTGCCGTAAGGCTTGCCGCCGACCCCGGCACGCGCGCCTCGAAGCTGCCGAACACCGGCTCCGCCACGTCGAGGAATGTCTGTTGAATGACATCGGCGCCCAGTGATTGCTGGATGCTTCGCCAGAGCTGGCCCAACTCGTCGAGCGCGGTGCCCAGCGCACATTCCGCCTCACTCGACGTCGCTCCTAGTGGTACGCTACCGACGAGCTGCCCCGCGCCAAGCGACAGGAGCACTACCTCGGGCGCGAACTGATGCAACTCGGACGTGCGGTCGAGTACCTCCTGCCGATACTGTCCATAGTGGCCGACAAAGGTGTCGAAGAGCACCTGCCGCCGGAGTCCAGCGACACGGATGGCCGGCGCCAGATGATTGAGCGTCGCCGATCCGATGATCGCCAAGCGAACCCTCGCCCAGCCCGTCGGCGGATCAGCAACGAGTCGCGACACTGCGCGGTCGAGTTGAAGAATCTCAAAGTAGCTAAGTCGGTGGCCGGCCAATGCTGCGAGCTTGGCAAGACGCTTGACCTCCGGGGCGGCCATTGCTTCGTGCAATGCGGATCGCACGTCGGCACATGGGGGCAGCCACTGCATCAGCGGGCATCCGGGGTCGGCAGCACCCCACTCGCATCAGCGAGGCACTTTTGTATGAACGGGCCTGCTGCGTCGAAGAAGGCCTGGGACCAGCGCTGGGCACTGGCGGAGTCGAGGTGCGACTGGTCGAAGGTGTTGAGGCTGTCGAGTACCGGCGCGACAAAGCGGCGCCCGACGGAGTCGGCAAACGCCTCCCCGGTTGCGACCGGCGTGCCAACAGTCGGCACCATCGTCAGGAGGACACATTCCTCAGGTACCGGTAGATGCGAGATGAAATCCCCCCCGTTTGCCAGATAGACCTGGAGCAGCTCATCGTCAACCGCGTCTGCGTAGGAGGTGGGCTTGGGGCGCTTCTCTCCGCCGGCGACGATCCACGCCCCGGTCTCTGGAAAGCGAAAGAAGGCGGGCGCGTCCCGGCAGATGGCAGGCAACCGGCTGCAGGTCGCGCGGTGCAGCACCTGCCACTCACGCTTCTGCTTGTAGCGCCCCGGCGCGGCACCGTCGCGCATGACCACGCGAGCAGGGTCGGTGACCACCTTGGTGAAGAAGCGATCGAGGTTGATCACGTAGACCTTGGCACGCGGCTGCAGTGCGCGCAACAACGGCGCGACGAAATTCACGGTTTCGCTGTGTGAGAAGCCGAGCAGGTAGTAGCTGGCGGACGCTCCGGCGAACCAGCGAGCCGTCACATCGGTTGAGAGCGCCAGTTGCATGCGGCTATTCCCGAGAAAGAGCACCTCGGCGTCTTGGGCATGGGCACTCGCGACGGGCTCGAGCCCGAACCAGAAGGCTCCATGATCGTAGTCCCCGTAGCTCTCCGCATCGCAGAGCGAGAGATACCTGCCCGACTGGTAGCCAGCGGCCTGGCAAGCGAAAATGCCGTCACGGCGCAATCCGTACGCCCCCGCGCCCAGCGTCACGACCGCCAGAAGCCCGACGTACAGCCATAGCCGCGTGACGGGAAGCTTTGCTAGTTGCGCCGTCGACACCGTATTTGGCACGAGTGGTTTCCGAGATGTAAGCGAATCACTGGCCCCCCTGTGAGGCCAAGAATACGGTGTCCAAGAACGGTCAATTCAAGATCCACGCCCCGGTGGAACTCCGACGACAAGTGACGCGGCCTGTTGCAGCCATGCAACACAAAATACTGGGACCGGGTCCTCACATGCCGACACCTGAACGCCCTGCAACGCGCTCGACGAGTCCCACCACTCGCCGCATCTGTAGTTCAACAGTCAACTCGGCCAGCAGTGCGTCATCCCCAACCGTCTCCCGTGAACCACCCGCACGGTTCAGGGAGTGGAGCAGGGCGGTATCCAGATCAGTAAGGTGCTCCACGACAGTATGGCCTCCGACAGCCTTGAGCAGCCTTGCGAGTTCGCTGTCCGGTTCACAAAGGGCGATAACCGGTACGCGCGAACCGAGATAGTCAAAAGCCTTGTTCGGTATTTGATGCACCCATCGCTGAGCGGGCAGCAGAAGCAGGTCGGCGTTACCAACGAGCTCCTGCGCGGCCTGCTGGGGCAGCCAATCCCGGAATCGGACGACGTCGCCGAGGCCGAGGTCCCGGCACAACGCCTCCACATTGATGCCCTCGTACATCCGGCAATCGCCGACAAAAGTCAATTCGAGTGGGGCGGTGAACCCTGCATCCCGCACTCGCGCCAGGGACTCGATGAACGGCACGGCGGTGCGCGGCGGATAAATCGACCCGGCATACACGAGCCGCAACGGCGCGGACTCTTCTCGCGGCGGACGGGACGACGCGACACGGGAAATGCCATTGAGCGCCACCAGCACCTTATTGACATCGCCTCCATCGAGCTTCCGCCGGAACAGGTCGCCTGCATCGCGGGTCACGGCGACGATGGCCGACGCCCTGCGAAAGACCAAGCGCTCGAGCCAACGATTGATCCCCTGCGCCACACCGCTCCGGCTCGCAAGGCGAAGCTCCGGGTTGTCAGTCCAGGGATCCCGAAACTCCGCGATCCAAGGCAGCCGACGCCGCCGCGCCACGAGCAGGGCCGCGATCTGAACGCTATGGCTTGGACTTGTTGAATACACCAGATCGAAATCGGTGCGATCCAGTGACGTGACCGCGTCGAGCTGTGACGGAATGAGCCCCTGCGCCTCGTCTGGTACACTCAACAGCTCAGCGACGAGTCCCCTCCGCTTCCGGGCGGACTGCTGATCAGAACCAAGACTGGCCATTTGACCAGTCGCAGTATTCTCCGAGCGTCCACGCACCTGACCGCGAAATGCTCGAAAACGACTGCGGAGTGCCGCGGCTACCTGAATCGGGCTGCGCCGGGGGGGGGCCTTGATCAGGGTGACGCCCTCCTGCTCCGGCAGCGCATCGCCCGTTCCCGCATGGTTGGTAACGACCCAGACCCGATGACCGGCATGTGCGAGCGCGAGGGCCACCTTTTGAGCGCGAAATGATCCTACCACCGGCTCCGGAGGGTAGACTTCAGTGAGGAGCAGGATGTTCATCGACGCACTCTCCGCGGCCCCATCATGGGTTACGTTGCGGCCCCAACCACGCGAGAGGACGCCGCAACACACCTTCAGGTTCGATTTGTGACTGTGGGCGCAAGCCTTGTGCCGTCAACAACTTCCGTGGCTTCTATCACTGCCGCAAAGCTTTCACAAACGGTCCCGATCTTGCCAATATATCGGATCGACTTTGCGAGCTAACTTCACTGGAAGGTCGGGTAGGCGCGCGATGGATGACTCGGGACGGCCGCTCCGAATTGCGTACTGCGTCGACAGCCTGAGCCCGGGTGGCACGGAGCTGAACGCCGTGCGAACGGCCGAGAGAATCCAACGTACCGGCGCAGAGGTCCAATTGCTCGTACTTGGACCGGATGGTCCGCTGCTGGCACGATACGAACGACTGGAAATTCCGGTCATTCGCTTCCGGCTTACGGGCTTCATGCAACCATCGACCGGCGTGCGTGCGCTTGGCCTTGCACGTCACCTGGTACGAGAGCGGGTCCAGATTCTTCACGCTCACGATATCTACTCGAACGTGTTCGCGGTCCCAATTGCACGCGTTGCCGGAGTTCCAGGTGTCATCGCGAGCCGCCGCTGGTGGCATCATGCTCCCCGTCCCAGCCTCATACACATCAACCGGCAAGCGTATCGCTTCGCGCACCGTGTGATCGCGAACAGTGCCGCGGTCGCAGGCCTGCTCCAGCGCGAAGACAAGGTTGCGCACGCGCGCATCGCGGTCGTGGAGAACTTCGTGGACGATCACGCGTTCGACAGCGTCACCGAACAGGAGCGATTGAGTGTCCGACGGTCCTGGGGCGTTCCCGACAATGCCGTGGCGGTGGGTGCTGTCGCCCGGCTCGAGCCGGTCAAGCGACTTGAGCGCCTAGTGGACGCGGTAGCTGCCGTGGGGGATCCGCGTCTGCACCTTGTTCTCGTGGGTGAGGGGAGTCAGCATGCACTGTTGAAGGCCCGCTCCACGGCGCTTGGGATCAGCGACCGCGTGCACTTCACGGGACAGCTGCCACAGCAGCCAAACCCGCACCAGTTCCTGGAGATATCCGCCCTCACCTCGGAGAGCGAAGGATTTCCCAATACGCTTGTCGAGGCCATGGCCGCCGGTCGCCCGACAATCGCCACTGATGTAGGCGGGGTCGCAGACGCCGTGACGGACAACGAGACCGGCATGCTCGTCGCCTCCGGGAATGCCGCCGAACTCGCGCGAAAGCTGGGAGAGCTGGCTGGAGACGAGATGCTGCGAGCGAAGCTTGGATCCACCGGTCGGTCGGTCGCCTTCGCGCGCTATCGTGCCGAGGCGACGATCGGCACGCTTACCGAAGTGTACGCCAGGCTGACCGGCGCGACGATGGAACGATCGACGTGACGATGGGCGGGATCAAGGCTGGCGCCTTTGCCATCGGCGAAGCTGTGGGCCTGACGCGGGCAATCGGCCGGAGTTCATGGCGAACGCAGCGCCTGCTGGTGCTCTGCTACCATGGCGTCTCGCAACGCGACGAGCATGAGTGGTCGCCAGAGCTCTACATCTCGCCGACGTTCTTGCGGCGGCGCCTGACGATCCTGGCGGAAGAGCACGCGAATGTCATGTCGCTGGACGAGGGTGCGGCGGCGCTCCGGGCAGGAACCCTTCCACCGCGTGCCGTCGTGATCACGTTTGACGATGGGAACTTCGATTTTCATTCAAGGGCGCTACCACTTCTCGCGGAGCGGAACTATCCGGCGACCAACTACGCGAGCACCTACTACGCCAGTTACCAGAGACCGGTTTTCGGTCCCTCTACCTCGTACCTCCTGTGGCGGGGCCGAGGCCAGACGCTTCCGTCATGGCGCGAGGTGGGCCTCGAGGCCGCGGCCAGCCTTCGGTCCGAGGCCGGGCGGGCCGTGGTACTGGCAACCCTTCGGTCGCACGCGGAGCGGTCAGCGCTTACGGCGGAAGAGAAGGATTCGCTGAACGCGCAGCTGGCCGGGCGACTCTCGCTAGACTACGACGAGCTGCTACGCGACCGCCTTTTTCACCTGATGACAGGACCTGAGATGCGAGATGTTGTGGCCGCCGGGCACGCGATGGAACTGCACACACACCGTCACCGGACGCCCAGGGACGAACAGCTCTTCCGCCGTGAGATTCGTGACAACCGCAACTGGCTCACGCAGAACGTGGGAGCAACCGCGAGACATTTCTGCTATCCCAGCGGAGTGCACCGCCCGGAGTTCCTTCCCTGGCTCGAAGCCGAGGGGATTGAGACGGCCACAACCTGCGTGCCCGGCTTGGGCACGCCTGGCGATCCCCAGTTGCTCCTCCCGCGCTTCATTGACACGATGCGACAGTCCGAGGGCGCATTCCGGGCATGGGTAAATGGGCTCGCGCACCTGGCGAGGCGTCCGCGGTGGAGCTTCTCTGCGACCCCGGACTGATAATGGAGGGCACACTTCCTGCTCCCCTACGACAGCTTCGCCACTCTCAGGGCACCGTGCGCAACACCATGCTTGACAAGCAGTTAGATGGGGCACTAGGGTTGACCGGTCGCGCCGATCACCGGCCGCTCCGGGTGCTGCTGGTCGGGCCGTCGTTGCGCTACCTCGGCGGCCAAGCGGTGCAGCTCGAGCGGCTCCGACGGGCCTTGGAGGCTTCGGGCGCCATCTCTGCCGGCTTTCTGCCAGTCGATCCAGACCTCACTGGCTGGCTCGCCCCGCTGGGCAGGATCAAGTACCTCCGGACTGCGGCCCGTAGCTTGGCATATGCCTGGTCCCTTCGGGAGTCGGTGCCCCTGTACGATGTGATCCACGCCTATTCGGCGAGCTACTGGTCATTCGTACTGGCACCCCTGCCAGCGATGCTGGCCGCGCGGCGCCATGGGAAGCGGGTTCTCCTCAACTATCACAGCGGCGAGGCGGAGGATCACCTCACCCGATGGGAGTGGCTGATGCGTCGCGCGCTGCGATGGGCCGATTGCATCGTTGTTCCGTCCGGATACCTGGTTGATGTATTCGCACGTTTCGGTTTCCGCGCGGAAGTGGCGCCCAACTTCGTCGAGATTGAGCACGTCACTTATCGGCGTCGCGCCGCTGTGCAGCCGCGCTTCATCGTCAACCGTAACCATGAGTCCCTGTATCGCGTAGCAGATGTGATATCCGCCTTTGCGCTGATTCAGACGCGCCATCCGGACGCACAAATGATCGTCGCCGGACATGGCTCGCTCAGTGAGCAGTTGCGCCACCAAGCCACTGCTCTCGGCTTGAGGCACGTCCGCTTCACCGGTCCGGTGCGTCCCGAGGACATGGACGGCCTCTATGGCGAGTCCGAAATCTTCCTGAACGGGTCGGCGATTGATAATGTCCCCCTGTCGATCCTTGAGGCATTCGCCGCAGGGCTACCAGTCGTGTCGACGGACGCGGGCGGCATCCCCTCATTGGTCCACGAAGGTCACACTGGGCTCCTCGTCACGGTCGGTGATGCGAGTGGGCTGGCCGACTCAGCATGCCGACTGCTCGATTGCCCGGAGCTGGCACTCCAGCTCAGCGACAACGCGCGGGCTGAGGTTCTGGAGCACTTCACTGCACGCGCAGCGACGGCCCGATGGGTGGCCTGCTATGAAAGTCTTGGGCGCGAGGTGGAGGCGTAACGATGCTGGCGTCGCTGCGGTTCCTCGAACGGAGCCCGGCCGAGCTCTTGGATCGCATTCACCAAGCGGGGTGGATAGCCCTGGAGCGTGCGCTTGGGGCACGCGCGAATCGGGCGTTTGCGATCGACGCACATGAACCAGTCATGCCCTTTGGATCGCTCACGCACTCCGACGTCACGGCTCTCCGCGAAGTCGATCCGAAGCACGTCGTTGAGATCATCCAGCGCGCGGACCGAATCCTGGGGGGTCACTTCAACCTGCTCGGCTACCATGACGTCCCGGTCGGGATGCCAATCGACTGGCAACGGGACGCGATTTCAGGCCGTCGCGGGCCCAGCGTCCACTGGAGTCGAGTGCCCTTTCTCGACTTCGAGAAGATGGGTGACCACAAGGTCACCTGGGAGCTGAATCGGCACCAATGGATGGTGACGCTTGGTCAGGCGTCGTGCCTTACCGCCGAGCCGCAGTACGCCGAGGGCGCGGTCACAGCGATCCTAGACTGGATCAGGGCCAACCCCGAGGGTCAAGGCGTCAATTGGGCGAGCAGTCTTGAACTCGCCCTGCGGACGATTGCCTGGATTTGGACACTCCACCTCCTGCGCGACGTCGCGCGGCCAACGTCCGCCGAGCGGAGCGTCATTGCGGGGTCCCTCCGTGCACACGGTCGTCATATCGAGCGCCACCTGTCCACCTACTTCAGTCCGAACACCCACCTCACCGGTGAGGCCCTCGGGCTGCTTTATCTGGGGGCCACGCTGCCCTCCCTGCCGGAAGCGCATCGGTGGTCACGGAAGGGGTTCGCCCTGCTCACTCGGGAAGCCGGGCGGCAGTTGCGCGACGACGGCACCTACTTCGAGCAGACCATGTGGTATCAGGGATACACGGTGGACTTCCTGCTTCACGGACTACGGCTGGCGTCGCAGGCGGGGCTGGAGATACCGGCGGCGTTCCGCAACAGGTCTGAAGCGGCCGCTCTCGCATTGCTGAACGACCTCAGGCCTGGTGGTGACGTAGCCCGTATCGGTGACGACGATGGAGGGCGATTGTGCGGAGTCGATCTCGCCGATCCAGCCGATCACCGCGGCACCATCTGTCTCGCCACCCTGGACCTTGGCTGGGCCAAGGTTCCGCGCGAGGGCCAACCAGTTCCGGCATCCGTCGCCTGGGTCGCTGGCCTCGGTGCATTCACACAGCTGCGCGAGTACGCCGTGGCGCCGGCCCTGCCCTCACGAGCCTTCGCCGAAGGCGGCATCTACCGTCTCGCCGGTGAGGGAGGATCCTGGATGCTGGTCGACGCGGGCCCGCATGGCGCGCTGACTGGCGCGCACGCTCATGCCGACCCAACCACGTTTGAGCTTGCGCTTGAAGACCGTATTGTGGTGGTCGACTCGGGCACCGGACGCTACGTTGGCCCCGAGCGGGAAGAGCTCCGCGCCGCTTTCGCACACAATGTGCTGCTCGTCGAAGGGCGGTCCTGCGGGGCAACTGCAGGGCCATTCCGCTGGACCGCGACACCTGCGACACATGTCGTGCAATGGCATTCCGATGCCAGCTTCGATTTCCTCGAGGTCGAGCACGATGGCTACGCTCGAGGCGCGGACCAAGTACGGCTTCGCCGTCGCTTCGTGCGGCTCGAGAACATTTGGGTTGTCATCGATCAGTGGAGCGCCGACTCGGCGGTGCAGGTCGAAGCCCGGCTGCATCTGGCAAGCGACCTCGTCGCGACACTCACGGGACCTCGCAGCGTCCAGCTGAACGACGCCTCACGTCATTTCACCGTCACCTCGGACACCGACCTATCCGTGCTTGCCACGAAAATCTCCCCTGCTTATGGCCGATTCGAGGATACATCCGTCATCTGCCTCCGTCCGCCCGAACGGCCGACCGGATACCTGCTAGCTGTACTCGGTGCAGCGAACACGCCGTCCTACGCCGTCCGCGCGGACACTGCCGATTCCTCCGTAGCCTGGGATATCCGCATGGGCAGTGTCAGCGGCCGTCTCGATCTTGGGCCTGAGACTGGCTGGCAGACTCCTAAAACGACACTGGCTGAGACACGGGTGGTGTGGATGCCGGTGCATGACGGCGTCCTCGGTGACCCGGTGCTCCTGTCGAGCGGGCGCAGACGGGCGGCTACACGTGAGCCAGCGTCGGCGCGAGGTCAATCCTGATGTGCGGCATCTGCGGAATCGTTCGGCCGGCGGGCAGCCCCAGTATACGCCAGCGAGACGTAGAGGTGATGCGCGACGTCATGCGGCATCGCGGTCCCGATGGGGAAGGGTCGTTCCTGGAGGAGGGGGTCGGTCTGGGGCATCGGCGCCTGAGCATCGTTGACGTGGCGCATGGCGCCCAGCCGATGACCAGCGACGATGGTCGCTATGTCATCGTATACAACGGGGAGGTGTTCAACCACCCGACGCTCCAGCGGGACCTCGAGCGCGACGGTACGGTGTATCGCACGCGGTGCGATACCGAAACGGTGCTGCGGCTCTTCGAGCTGCGCGGCCAGGCAGCCATCTCGCTGCTTCGCGGAATGTTCGCCATCGCCATCTGGGACAGGCGTGACCGTCAGTTGTTCCTGGCCCGCGACCGGTTCGGCGTCAAGCCATTGTACTACGCGCACCTTGCCGACGGATCGCTTGCCTTCTCCTCGGAGATCAAGGGCCTGCTTGCATCAGGCCTCGTGACGGCAAGGCTAAATCGGAAAGCGGTCCCGGACTTTCTCGCGAATCGAGCCACGATGGGCGAGGAGACGATGTTCGAAGGCGTACGACGGCTACCGCCGGCGCACCTGCTGGTATGGCGGGACGGCGCGCTCCAGTTGCGGCGCTACTGGGACCTGCCTTCCCATCAGGCGGCGCCATCCCCCGATCACGATCACGAACTCGTGGAGGAGTACCGGTCGCGACTGACGGAGGCCGTCCGGCTGCGACTCATGGCTGACGCGCCGCTGGGCGCATTCCTCTCGGGGGGCATCGACTCTGCCGCGATCACGGCGCTGATGAGTGGGATGGTGGACGAACCGGTGCGCACGTTCTCCGTCGCCTTCCAGGAGCGGGAAGCCAACGAGCTCGCCTTCGCCAGGCTCATCGCCACACGGTTCCGCACTCGTCATCATGAGGTGCTGGTCTCGCCCGATGCGTTCTTCCGCCAAGTCCCGCGCCTGCTGTGGCACGAGGACGAACCAATCGCGCATCCGTCTAGCGTTGCGCTGAATTTTGTCTCTGAGCTCGCGGCCGAGCACGTAAAGGTGGTGCTCACGGGCGAGGGAAGTGACGAGACGCTGGGGGGATACAACAAGTACCGCGTGACACGCGCGAACGTGGAACTTGGGGCCCTCTGGGCGCGCGGCACTCCCGCGTCACTCCGCGAGGCCGTGCAGCGACTGGTTTCCGGTCGAAAGGGTCCAGTGGGTAGGCGCCTGGGACGAACCTTCCTGGCCCTGGGGCCCGATCTCGACGCGCTTTACCTCGATAATTTTGCGGTGTTCGGGCAAGCGCGGCAGCGATGGCTGTTGTCGGGTGGAATGCTGGAGGTGCTGGGTGATGTAGATCCGTATGCCACCGTGCGTGAGGCGCTCGCCCGCCGCGCCGGATCGGGACTCCTCACACAGTTGCTGTATGCGGACTCGAGCACCTACCTGCATGAGCTCCTGATGAAGCAGGACCAGATGAGCATGGCCGCCTCCATCGAGAGCCGGGTACCGTTCCTCGATCACCCCCTCGTGGAGTTTGCCACGCGTCTACCAGACCGTCTCAAGATCCATGGGGCGACGACGAAGGTTGTTCTGCGGAAGGCGATGCGGGGGATCCTGCCGCACAGCATCCTGCACCGGAAAAAGATGGGCTTCCCGGTGCCTGTCGCGAGCTGGTTCCGTGGGCCCTATCAGGACTGGGTGGAAGAATTCGTGGGCTCCGACCGGGCGCTCGCGCGGGGCTTTTTCCGGCCCGAAAGTGTCCGCGCCCTTCTCGCGGAGCATTCCGGGGGCGTGAACCATGGAGAGCGCCTGTGGTTGCTCGCAAACCTGGAGATCTGGCAGCGCATCTTCCTGGACGGCGAGTCGCACGAGGACATAGCCGGCACCCCTGCGACCTTCGCCACGACCCGGGCCGCATAGGATGCGCATCCTGTGGCTCAAGACGGAGCTCCTGCATCCGGTCGACAAGGGTGGTCGCATCCGCACCTACGAAATGCTGCGTGGACTGGCTCGTTCGCACGAGGTGACCTACGTCTGCCTGGACGATGGGTCAGCCGCGCCGGATGCCTTGGCTCGGAGCTCCGAGTATGCTACGCAAGTAGTACGCGTGCCATTCCACCCTCCGGCGCGAGGCACCGCAGCATTTGCGGTCGACGTCGCGAGGAGCTTGGCCTCGCCATTGCCGTACGCCCTCAAGCGCTACAAGGTGCGGGGCTTTTCCGAAGCGGTCGCGCGCATGACGGCGGCCAGTGGCGTGGACGTCCTCGTATGCGACTTCCTCGCTCCCGCAGTAAATGTGGCGCACCCAGTGGGTGTACCGTCCGTCCTCTTTCAGCACAATGTCGAGGCGGAAATATGGCGCCGGCATGCGGAGGTGCCGGGAAGCCGGCTGCGGGGAGCATTTTTTGAGCAGCAGTGGCGGCGCATGGCCCGCTTCGAGGGTGAAACTTGCCGCCGCTTCGATCATGTCGTCGCGGTCTCGGACGTGGATGCTGAGTACTTCACGAAGCAGTACGGCACGGCAAGCGTGTCAACTGTCGCCACTGGCGTCGATACTGACTACTTCCGGCCGGAGCCGGGTACCGATAGACAGGCAAACGCCATTGTCTTCGTGGGGTCGATGGACTGGATGCCCAATGAGGACGCGGTGGAGCATTTCGCCGAGGACGTCCTCCCGTTGATCCAGTCCGAAGTCCCGGGTGCGCGCTTCCAGATCGTCGGGCGAAGGCCCGGGACGAGGGTGCAACGCCTTGCCGACCGCCATCCGGGAGTTGAGGTAACCGGCTCGGTGCCCGACGTACGACCGTATTTAGCCTCCGCGGCGTTGATGGCGGTGCCACTGCGTGTTGGCGGCGGCACCAGACTCAAGATCTTTGAAGCCATGGCCATGGGCTGCCCCGTGGTATCCACAGCCATCGGCGCCGAGGGCCTACCGGTGGAGGACGGGCGGCATTTCCTGCGCGCCGACAGCCCGGAAGAACAGGCGGCGGCATGCATCTCGCTTCTCCGAAACCGTGTCACGGCGAATGAACTTGCCGCCCACGCGACGGCGTACGTCCGGCAGCATTTCTCTTGGACAAGCATCTCCTCCGCGTTCGCGACGGCGTGTGAGGCAACAATCGACCGCCGTCGTTCCACCACCTCGATCTCGAGCGCCCCGTGACAGCGATCAGCATTTTCGGAATGGGATACGTCGGATGTGTATCAGCCGCCTGCTTTGCGAAGGACGGGCACGATGTCATCGGCGTCGACGTCAGTCCGTTCAAGGTGGACCTGGTCAACCGGGGCGAGGCGACGATCGTCGAGACCGGTATTTCCGAACTGATCGGCGCGGCGCGCGCCGGCGGGCGCCTGCGGGCCACAACCAGTCCCGCCGAGGCGGTTCAGGCATCTACCCTATCGCTGATTTGCGTCGGCACACCAAGCCGCCCGAACGGGAGCCTCGACCTCAAGTATGTCGAGCGCGTCTGTGAACAGATCGGCGAAGCGCTGCGCGATGTCGGTGACCGCCGCCACACGGTGGTGATCAGGAGCACTGTTCTCCCGGGAACCATCGCGGGTGTCGTGCGGCCAGCTATCTCACGCGGCCTGGGCCGGGCCCCCGGCAACAACATCAACGTCTGCATGAACCCTGAGTTCCTTCGCGAGGGAACGTCGATCAAGGATTTTTATGATCCGCCCTTTACAATCGTCGGCACAGACGACCGGGCGGCGGGTGACGCGGTGGCCGCACTCTATGCCGCGGTTGGCGCCCCGATTCACGTGGTTCCCGTCGCGGTCGCGGAAATGGTAAAGTATGCCTCCAACTGCTATCACGGGCTGAAGGTTGGATTCGCCAACGAGATCGGGAACATCTGTAAGGCAGTCGGCGTCGACAGCCACGAAGTGATGCGGCTCTTCTCCGAGGACCGCAAACTGAACATTTCCGCGGCCTACCTGAAGCCGGGCTTTGCCTTCGGCGGGTCGTGCCTCCCGAAGGACCTCCGCGCGATCACCTATCGCGCCCGGGAACTCGACATCTCCACCCCGGTGTTGCAATCGGTACTCGAGAGCAACGCCCGGCAGATCGACCGGGCCTTCGAGATGATCGCGGCACTCGGCCACCGGCGGATCGGCATCCTGGGCATGGCCTTCAAGGAAGGAACTGATGATCTTCGGGAGTCACCAATGGTCGCGCTCATCGAGCGCCTCGTGGGCAAGGGCTACGAACTCGCGATTTACGACGCCGAAGTGTCACAGGCAAGGCTCATCGGAACTAATCGTGAGTATATCGAGAAGGAGATTCCGCACATCTGGTCGCTCATGCAGCCGGTGGTCGAAGCGGTCACCAGTCGGTCCGAGGTGATCGTGATCGGCAACAGTTCAAGGGAATTCCGCAACCTCGGCCCCCTGCTCACGGAGCACCAGACGGTCTTGGACCTCGCCCGCGCGACCTCGCGCGACGCCTGGGGGGCCGCGCGCTACACGGGCATTTGCTGGTAGAAGGGCTTGGCATGTCATCGCTGAAGGATGCCGTGGGAACTGATCGCTCCTTAGCGCAGATTCTCGAAAGCGGGGTCAGCGATCCCGAGAACGAGCTTGCCAGGGAGTTCCTCCTTTCCCACATGCACCAGAGTGATGGCACGACGAAGATGACTTCGTCGCGCCGGCTGGACGACGTGAACCGACTGATCCTCTCAATGCTGGATGGGCGCACGGATTTCGACCTGCTGGATGTAGGTATTTCGAGTGGCATATCGACCGCCGAGCTGGTCGATGCCCTCAGGCCGATCGTGCGGACCCTGCGCGTGGTGGGGTGCGATCGCACGCTCAACGGCGTACTCACCAGCATCGGCGGCGTGGAGTTGCTATCGGATGAGGGGGGACGGGCAATGCTGCTCCGCACGAGTCGCAGGCTGCTCGTCCGGCCGACCAGTTGGAACGGGTCGCTGCGGAACTTGGTATCGCACGCGGCGTTCGCCGCCGGGAGCGCCATGAGCACTGTCAGCCGGGCCTTCGGGCGTCAACGAGTCGTGTCCCTGATCAGTGGGCAATTGACGGGCAATCCCAATGTGAGCGTGATTGCCCACGACATCTTCATTCCGCGACCCGAGTGGCAAGGCCGCTTCGGGGTCATCCGGGTGGCGAACCTGCTGAATCGCTCGTATTTCGACGAACCGACGCTACGGGCTGGAATTGCGAACGTACGCGACTGGCTGGGGAACAATGGCGTCCTGGTTGTCGCGCGCACCGGAAGTGACGGAATCAATCACGGAACGGCGTTCACCAAGCACGGCCGCGCACTGCATGTCATGAAGCGCATTGGTGATGGCTCCGAAATTGAGGCGCTCGTCGCATGAAGCGCGAAAGGGGCTATTCCGGCTATCCCAGTACAGCGGTCGCCCCGTTACCGCCCCCGGTCACAGGAGTTGAGCCAAGTGCCCGGCACCAATCACTTCGGAGCTTTTTACAGCTCAAGCAGGTCCGCTGGTCGCTGGACCGCATCGGCTTCTTTGCGTACTTCATAGCCATCACGACGTTCATCGCCCCGATCGCGTACATCGCGATGGCCGTCGCCGTCGTTGGACTGGTAACCAGCGGAAAGGCCCTCAAGTGGCCGCTCGCCTTCTGGTTGCTTGCACTCTTCATTTTCTGGGCGGCAATCGGCGACTCGATCAGCACAATGCCGGGAACGATGGCCCCGGTGGAGGATCTCGCCAAGGTCGGCATCATCTTTCTCGTGGCTTACAACGCCCTCCGTGATCCACGAGTCCTAAACCTCTTCCTGCTGATGCTGATTGTGCTCTTTGCACTCTACCCTGCCAGAGGCACGATCTTCAATTACGCCATCTATCACAATGCCGACTTTGGCCGCCCCGCCTGGCGCGGCGCATTCGGCAACGCTAATGATATGGCAGCAATGACATTGCTCCCACTCGCCGTCGCGGCAAGCTACGTGCGCCGCGACGTCCCGAAGCTTGTGCGGCTTGGCGCGCTCGCCGCGGTGGTGGTATTTCCGATTGTCATCCTCATGACGCAGTCCCGCGCAGTCTTTATCGGGCTCACGCTCTTCGTCTTGCTCGTTATCTCAGGCGAGAAGCGGAACCGGGGACGGCTGCTTTTCGCTACCGCCGCCGTCGCTTTCGTCGCAATCTTCGTAGCGCCGAGCGGTGTGTGGCAACGTCTGGCCGGACTTAAGAATGCGACGAACACCGAGAACCTGGCAGAGGTTGACCCGGAAGGCTCGGCGACCCAGCGCTGGGAAATTTGGCAGACAAGCTTCCAGGTCATCGGTGATCACCCGGTGCTAGGAGTCGGGCTCGGGCGTTACGAGAAGGCCAACAAGGAGTACAGTCCCCACTTGGGCGCGCGCGATGTGCATGACACGTACCTCGAGGTCCTCGCCGAGACGGGCTTCCCGGGCCTGATCCTCTTCGGCTCGATTGTCCTGGTGATCATTCTGAGAGCGCGCAGTGTGCGCAGGAAGGCGAGCAACGTATCGAGAAGTCCGGAATGGCGGCGGTTACAGCTCCTGGAATTCAGCCTCTTCGGATATCTTGTTGCCGGGATCTGGGGGACGTTCGCTTTCCTCACATATCTCTACATTCATCTAGCGCTGCTGCTGGTACTCGCTGATGTGGTCCAGCAGCAATCGGCGACGGCACGGCAGCATCTCGCACGCGGGGCGACCTAGGCATTGCCACTCGGGCGCCGCGGGCTCAGGGGAGGACGACCCCTTGGGTGGCGGTGAGGAGGGCGGCGCGATTGTAGCCGGGGTCGGTGCCATCGGTGGCCTGCCCGCGATAGCTGGAACTGGCGCTCAGGCTGTAGTCGCTGCCACTGGCGTTGCTGAAGCCGACCACACTGGTGCTCGCCGCCACGGGATTCCCGCTGGGGTACGCGTTCCCACTCGTGCTCCCGGCGAACACGTTGCCCAGGACTTGCCACGGCGTCGCGGAGTTGTTGAGGCCCGCCGTCCCGCTGCCGCCCACGTCATCCACGCGGATGATGCCGTAGCTGCCCATCTCCGCGATGTTATTGCGGAAGGTCAGGCGCGGCGCCTTGGGCCCGCTGAACATGAGGAACGAGTTGCGCGTGGCGCCCCCCGCCGTCGAGAACACCATCGTGTTGTGCTCGACCGTCACATCCGCCACCCCGTTGATGTCGCCCAGCACCTGCACCATGCGGCCCACGCCCCCGACCGCGCTCTCGCCCACACGCTCGAGCAGGTTGTTCACCAGCGCGATGCGCCGCGCCGACTGTCCGATCTGGTTGTCGTGACTGTTCGTCTCCGCGAGGTTGAAGCCCGCGGGGATGTTCTTCAGCACGTTGTTCCGCCACAGGATATCCTGCACCACCGTCCACGGTGCCGTCTGGCCCTGGTTGACCGAGAACATCACCACCGCGAAGCCGGCCTGCGCGCCCACCCAGTGGTTCTCCAGCACGTTCCCCTCGACCACCACCCGCTGTGCGTGCTTGAACTCCACGATATTCTTGACGATCCAGCCCTGCGACTGCCACGCCAACGGCTTGAACAGGTGATTGTGCCGGATCTCGATGTCCGAGGGCGAGAGGTTCGCGATCGACGGGTCCGACCCGCCGAACATGATGTTCTGGCCCGCGGCGGCCAGATAGTTGTTCTCGATCTTGAAGGGGCCCGGGCCCGTCCAGCCGCAGATCGCCTGGTTGTCGGCCCCCGACTCATGGATCTCGCTGATATAACTATCGATGATTGCGGTGGACCGGCTGTTCAGCGCGACGCCGCGCCGCACGTTCTGCGACGGGTTCCCGTGGATGTAGACCCGATCCAGGATCAGATCCGTCGGTACCTGACTCAACGTCGTCTCGCCGTTCCCCAGCGCGACGATGCCGTAGTTCGTCCCCGCCCCCGCGCTCACCGTGATCTCCACCCCCATCACGCGATACCCACTCGCCGCCGAGGCGGTCTGGAGCGCCGGGGTGCTGTTCGCTGACACCAGCTTCGCCAGGCTCCCCGCCTGCGCCGGCGTCATCCGCTGCCCCTCCGCCGGCAACGTCCCCGCCGAGCGCACGTGGATCCGGTTGCTCGCGCCACACCCCTTCGCCGGCAACACGAAGTTGCCCGTGAACGTCGCCCCCGCCGCCAGTACCACCTCATCGCCACAGCTCGCCCCGTTCAACGCTGCCTGCAGGTTGCCCCCCGCCGCCACAGCGATCGAGCTCCCCGTCGGCGCCGTATACGCCGTGTTCAACACCACGCGCGGCCCCTCCGGCATCGTCACCGTGAACCCGCCCGTCACCGGCGCGGTCACCGTCACCGCGGCCGTGTCCGCCTTCCCGCTCACGGCATGCACTGCAATCGCGGAGTATGATCCCGGGACAGAGCCTGCCGTGTAAGACCCTGACTGCGACATAGTGCCGCCGGTTGCGGACCAGGTGACGGTTTCGACGCCCGTCGAGCCATCGACATAAGTCGCGCGCACGCTGAACTGCTGAACGCCGCTCACGGCAAGGCTGACTGAGGCAGGGGTGATCTCAACACTGGAGACAAGTGGGCTGAGGCCATCCGATAGTGCATCGGATTGCGCGCAGGCAATGAGGGCCACGGCTGCCAGGATGCACACCGGTCGCCCAACCTTAGTGAAGATTCCTGCACTCATAACACCTCCGCCCCGAGGAGATCCAGTTCAAGATAGCCATTGGCCGCCGTTGCCCCTTGTATTCCGCCTGCGCCACGGCATTAGGCCTGAGAGGGCTAGAGCAGCAACGGCCAACCCATTCCAACGTTGCATTCACTGTACCGTCATGGGGCTCGGGGGGCCACAATCGCCGTGATAGGAGCGTATCGTGGAGCAGGAACAAAACGACCCCGGCACCCATGTGGGTGGCGGGGTCCGGGATCATGCGTTCGCCGTTCGGGGAGTTCAGGGGAGGACGACCCCTTGGGTGGCGGTGAGGAGGGCGGCGCGATTGTAGCCGGGGTCGGTGCCATCGGTGGCCTGCCCGCGATAGCTGGAACTGGCGCTCAGGCTGTAGTCGCTGCCACTGGCGTTGCTGAAGCCGACCACACTGGTGCTCGCCGCCACGGGATTCCCGCTGGGGTACGCGTTCCCACTCGTGCTCCCGGCGAACACGTTGCCCAGGACTTGCCACGGCGTCGCGGAGTTGTTGAGGCCCGCCGTCCCGCTGCCGCCCACGTCATCCACGCGGATGATGCCGTAGCTGCCCATCTCCGCGATGTTATTGCGGAAGGTCAGGCGCGGCGCCTTGGGCCCGCTGAACATGAGGAACGAGTTGCGCGTGGCGCCCCCCGCCGTCGAGAACACCATCGTGTTGTGCTCGACCGTCACATCCGCCACCCCGTTGATGTCGCCCAGCACCTGCACCATGCGGCCCACGCCCCCGACCGCGCTCTCGCCCACACGCTCGAGCAGGTTGTTCACCAGCGCGATGCGCCGCGCCGACTGTCCGATCTGGTTGTCGTGACTGTTCGTCTCCGCGAGGTTGAAGCCCGCGGGGATGTTCTTCAGCACGTTGTTCCGCCACAGGATATCCTGCACCACCGTCCACGGTGCCGTCTGGCCCTGGTTGACCGAGAACATCACCACCGCGAAGCCGGCCTGCGCGCCCACCCAGTGGTTCTCCAGCACGTTCCCCTCGACCACCACCCGCTGTGCGTGCTTGAACTCCACGATATTCTTGACGATCCAGCCCTGCGACTGCCACGCCAACGGCTTGAACAGGTGATTGTGCCGGATCTCGATGTCCGAGGGCGAGAGGTTCGCGATCGACGGGTCCGACCCGCCGAACATGATGTTCTGGCCCGCGGCGGCCAGATAGTTGTTCTCGATCTTGAAGGGGCCCGGGCCCGTCCAGCCGCAGATCGCCTGGTTGTCGGCCCCCGACTCATGGATCTCGCTGATATAACTATCGATGATTGCGGTGGACCGGCTGTTCAGCGCGACGCCGCGCCGCACGTTCTGCGACGGGTTCCCGTGGATGTAGACCCGATCCAGGATCAGATCCGTCGGTACCTGACTCAACGTCGTCTCGCCGTTCCCCAGCGCGACGATGCCGTAGTTCGTCCCCGCCCCCGCGCTCACCGTGATCTCCACCCCCATCACGCGATACCCACTCGCCGCCGAGGCGGTCTGGAGCGCCGGGGTGCTGTTCGCTGACACCAGCTTCGCCAGGCTCCCCGCCTGCGCCGGCGTCATCCGCTGCCCCTCCGCCGGCAACGTCCCCGCCGAGCGCACGTGGATCCGGTTGCTCGCGCCACACCCCTTCGCCGGCAACACGAAGTTGCCCGTGAACGTCGCCCCCGCCGCCAGTACCACCTCATCGCCACAGCTCGCCCCGTTCAACGCTGCCTGCAGGTTGCCCCCCGCCGCCACAGCGATCGAGCTCCCCGTCGGCGCCGTATACGCCGTGTTCAACACCACGCGCGGCCCCTCCGGCATCGTCACCGTGAACCCGCCCGTCACCGGCGCGGTCACCGTCACCGCGGCCGTGTCCGCCCGCGTGCCCCCCTGCTGCACCGCGATGACCCGGTACGCGCCGGCGGTGCTGCCCGCGGTATACAGGCCCCCGGTGCTGATCGTGCCCCCCGTCGCACTCCACGTCACCGTCACCGCGCTGGTGCTGTTGTCGCTCATCCGCCCGAGCGCGCTGAACTGCTGTGTGCCGCCCGTCCCCACCGACGCGCTCCCCGGCGTCACTTCCACCGCGCTCAACGTCGGCGTCGCCGCCACCGTGATCGTCACCGCCGACGTATCCGCCTTCGTATCGCCCTGCCGCACCGCGATCACCCGGTACGTCCCCGCGGTCGCCCCCGCCGTATAGAGGCCCGTCCCCGACACCGTCCCCCCTGTAGCCGACCAGGTCACCGCCACGCTCGAGGTGCTCCCGTCGCTCATCCGCCCGATGGCACTGAACTGCTGCGTCGCGCCTGCCGCGACGGTAGCAGTTGCTGGAGTCACCTCAACTGCGGTGAATGTCGGCGCAGGAGCGGTGATGGTAACGGCAGATGTATCCGCCCTCGTGCCGCCCTGCTGCCCGGCAATGACGCGGAACGTCCCGGTAGTATTACCAGCCACATAGGCCCCGCTCGAGCTGACGGTGCCACCGGTGGCGTTCCACGAGATCGGGATGCTCGCCGTACTCCCATCGCTCATCCGGCCGACGGCAGAGAACTGCTGGGATCCACCCGTGACCAGACTCACGGAACCCGGTGAGATCTCGATCGCGCTCAGGGTCGGCGCCGGTACAGCAATCGTCACCGCCGCCGTATCGGCCTTCGACCCGCCCTGCTGCACGGCAATAACCCGGTATGAGCCCGCAACCGTACCAGCGGTAAAGAGACCGGCTGCATTCACGGAGCCGCCGGTGGCCGAATAGGTGACCGACACGCTCCCCGTGCTTCCATCGCTCATCCGCCCCGTCGCCGAAAACTGCTGTGAAGCGCCGGTCGTCAGTGCGATAGATGCCGGTGAGATGACAATCGCCTGCAGCGTAGGCGCCGGCACCGTAACCGTCACCAGCGACGTATCTGCCAACGTGCCGCCTTGCTGTCTCGCAACTACCGAATAGTTGCCCGCCGTGCTGCCCGCCGTGTACAGCCCGGCGCTCGAGATGCTGCCGCCCGTAGCAGACCAAGCCACCGCAAGACTCGAAGTACTGCCGTCACTCATCCGGCCAGCCGCCGAGAATTGCTGCGTGTCGCCCGTCTCCAGGCTCGCGTTCACCGGCGAGACCACGACGGCCTGCAGTGTGACCGTTGGGGGAGGCGTCACGGCGGTAATGGTCACGTTTGCAGTATCGGCCTTCGCGCCACCTTGCTGTGCCGCGATCACTCGGAACGTTCCGGCGATTGAACCGGCGACGTACGCGCCCGTCGAAGTGATTGTGCCACCCGTGGCCGACCACGAGACCGTCACGCTCGATGACGTTCCGTTGCTCATGCGTCCGACAGCAGAGAACTGTTGCGACGCGCTCGGCGCGAGGCTCACGCTGCCCGGACTCACCTCGATGGCCTGAAGTGTGGGCGGCGGGGCAGTAATGGTGACGACGGCGGTGTCGGCCTTGGTGCCACCCTGCTGCGCTGCAACAACGCGGAACGTGCCGGTCGTCGCCCCAGCCTGATAGAGCCCCGAGGAGCTGATGGTACCTCCCGTTGCACTCCAGGCTATTGATGCGGTTCCGGTGCTGCCATCACTCATCCGTGCAATCGCGCTGAATTGCTGTGATGCACTCGGTAACAGACTGACGGTGGGTGGGGAAAGCTCGATCGCGGTGAGTGTGGGCGCAGCACTCGAAATCGTAATGGCAGAGGTATCAGCGAGCGTGCCGCCCTGCTGCGTAACAACGACGCGGAACGTGCCCAGAGCACTCCCTGCGGTATAGCGCCCACCCGAAGTGATCGTTCCTCCCGTCGCCGTCCAATTGCCGCTGACCGGGACCACCGTCCCGTCCGGCAGCAAGCCCGACACCGCAAGAGTGAAGGCGGCGCCTGGTTGCAGAGTGAGAACGTTGGGCGCGATCCTGACTGAGGAGAGCGCCGATGAGGAGCCGGAAACGTGCACTCGTGACCGACCCGAGTGGCCGGCGCGGGCCGCCTGCACCACATAGTCGCCACCCGCTGAAGCGCGGAAGGTTCCGGCGCTCGTAACCGAGGCACCGGTGCCACCTGAGACTGTCCATTCGACTGGCCCAGAAACGGGCGTGCCAACCACAGTCTCACCAGGAGCTGCAAAGGTGATGGAGTCTCCTGTGGCAACCGAGGCATTCTGGGGCGAAATGGCGAGTGTATCAGCCGTGGCGTCCGGCGGATCAAGGGGGTCAGTTACGACCGGCTCCTGGAGGGTGCATGACACTGAGGCCGCGAGGATCGCAGCAACGCACGCCCGTTGGATCCGGGCAATCAGCCGTGACTCGAAGCTAGTGGTCACCATCAAGGCACCCCGACGGGATCGCAGATTGACCAGTCAATACGATCGAGCCGCCGGACAGCACGACCTCAATCGATGAGATCGGCTCGCCGGCGGCTCGGCTGGCTTAGTGCTCGACTGAGCACCTTAGCTCCGTGGCTCTGCGTAGCCGCCTTTCGACGGCCTTGCTCTGAGGCAGCGTGCCTGAAAAACAGTTTTTGGGCGTTACGAACGGGGAAAACCTACAGGCACTGCAGGGTCGCTTGCAATGTTTAAGTTCTTGACGCCAAACATTGTGATGGAGCTCACACAATTTTTGCGAAAGTTATTGCACGGTAGCATCTTGACTGGCTGCCAACTCCCCAAATTCACGGATGCTTTTAGTGTCATTTCTTTGCTACAGTGAAGTGACACTGCCGCTTGGTTCCTCATGGAAGTTCAATTGGCCACCTGTCCAGAAGCCTACGGACCCCGGCACCCATGTGGGTGGCGGGGTCCGGGATCATGCGTTCGCCGTTCGGGGAGTTCAGGGGAGGACGACCCCTTGGGTGGCGGTGAGGAGGGCGGCGCGATTGTAGCCGGGGTCGGTGCCATCGGTGGCCTGCCCGCGATAGCTGGAACTGGCGCTCAGGCTGTAGTCGCTGCCACTGGCGTTGCTGAAGCCGACCACACTGGTGCTCGCCGCCACGGGATTCCCGCTGGGGTACGCGTTCCCACTCGTGCTCCCGGCGAACACGTTGCCCAGGACTTGCCACGGCGTCGCGGAGTTGTTGAGGCCCGCCGTCCCGCTGCCGCCCACGTCATCCACGCGGATGATGCCGTAGCTGCCCATCTCCGCGATGTTATTGCGGAAGGTCAGGCGCGGCGCCTTGGGCCCGCTGAACATGAGGAACGAGTTGCGCGTGGCGCCCCCCGCCGTCGAGAACACCATCGTGTTGTGCTCGACCGTCACATCCGCCACCCCGTTGATGTCGCCCAGCACCTGCACCATGCGGCCCACGCCCCCGACCGCGCTCTCGCCCACACGCTCGAGCAGGTTGTTCACCAGCGCGATGCGCCGCGCCGACTGTCCGATCTGGTTGTCGTGACTGTTCGTCTCCGCGAGGTTGAAGCCCGCGGGGATGTTCTTCAGCACGTTGTTCCGCCACAGGATATCCTGCACCACCGTCCACGGTGCCGTCTGGCCCTGGTTGACCGAGAACATCACCACCGCGAAGCCGGCCTGCGCGCCCACCCAGTGGTTCTCCAGCACGTTCCCCTCGACCACCACCCGCTGTGCGTGCTTGAACTCCACGATATTCTTGACGATCCAGCCCTGCGACTGCCACGCCAACGGCTTGAACAGGTGATTGTGCCGGATCTCGATGTCCGAGGGCGAGAGGTTCGCGATCGACGGGTCCGACCCGCCGAACATGATGTTCTGGCCCGCGGCGGCCAGATAGTTGTTCTCGATCTTGAAGGGGCCCGGGCCCGTCCAGCCGCAGATCGCCTGGTTGTCGGCCCCCGACTCATGGATCTCGCTGATATAACTATCGATGATTGCGGTGGACCGGCTGTTCAGCGCGACGCCGCGCCGCACGTTCTGCGACGGGTTCCCGTGGATGTAGACCCGATCCAGGATCAGATCCGTCGGTACCTGACTCAACGTCGTCTCGCCGTTCCCCAGCGCGACGATGCCGTAGTTCGTCCCCGCCCCCGCGCTCACCGTGATCTCCACCCCCATCACGCGATACCCACTCGCCGCCGAGGCGGTCTGGAGCGCCGGGGTGCTGTTCGCTGACACCAGCTTCGCCAGGCTCCCCGCCTGCGCCGGCGTCATCCGCTGCCCCTCCGCCGGCAACGTCCCCGCCGAGCGCACGTGGATCCGGTTGCTCGCGCCACACCCCTTCGCCGGCAACACGAAGTTGCCCGTGAACGTCGCCCCCGCCGCCAGTACCACCTCATCGCCACAGCTCGCCCCGTTCAACGCTGCCTGCAGGTTGCCCCCCGCCGCCACAGCGATCGAGCTCCCCGTCGGCGCCGTATACGCCGTGTTCAACACCACGCGCGGCCCCTCCGGCATCGTCACCGTGAACCCGCCCGTCACCGGCGCGGTCACCGTCACCGCGGCCGTGTCCGCCCGCGTGCCCCCCTGCTGCACCGCGATGACCCGGTACGCGCCGGCGGTGCTGCCCGCGGTATACAGGCCCCCGGTGCTGATCGTGCCCCCCGTCGCACTCCACGTCACCGTCACCGCGCTGGTGCTGTTGTCGCTCATCCGCCCGAGCGCGCTGAACTGCTGTGTGCCGCCCGTCCCCACCGACGCGCTCCCCGGCGTCACTTCCACCGCGCTCAACGTCGGCGTCGCCGCCACCGTGATCGTCACCGCCGACGTATCCGCCTTCGTATCGCCCTGCCGCACCGCGATCACCCGGTACGTCCCCGCGGTCGCCCCCGCCGTATAGAGGCCCGTCCCCGACACCGTCCCCCCTGTAGCCGACCAGGTCACCGCCACGCTCGAGGTGCTCCCGTCGCTCATCCGCCCGATGGCACTGAACTGCTGCGTCGCGCCACGCGCCAGCGACACGGACGCCGGGGTCAGCACCACCGCCGAGAAAGTGAGCGTCGGCTTAGGAGCCGGCGGCGGCGGGGCTGGCACTGGCGTGCCAGTGACGGTGACGATGGTGGTGTCCGCGATGTTGGAGTAGCTCGCGATCACTCTGTAGCTACCGGGCTGCGCCGGGGCAGTGTAAAAGCCAGCCGGCGCATACCAGCCATTCGCAGGGACCCAAGTGCGCGACACTGTGCCGCCACTTGCGGTCCAGCTCAGGGTCGGGGGCCCGGCCGAGACATTCCATTTGTAGTCCGCACGAATGAGCACAGTGGCGTTAGGCGCCAGCGTTACCGCACTCGGCGTCGTCGAAATGGAGATCAAGCGTCGCGCGCTGCTCCCCGAGGCCGCGGAGCTCACGGAGGCCGCACCCACGGTGACCAACGCCGTATCGGCAACGTATCCATAGCTGACGACGACCCGGTAGGTCCCTGGGGTCGATGGCGCCACATAGCGCCCACCAGGAGCATACCAGTCACCCGCCGGCACCCAGGTTCCTGTTGCGGTGCCTCCCGATGCCGACCAGGTCAGTGTCGGCAGGCCGGACGGTTCACTCCATGAGTAGCTGGTCATGAACTGAATCGTGCCGCCCGGAGCAACGCTAGCAGTACGCGGCTGAATGCGCAGGGTAGTCAGCTTCGCCGCCGCCACATCGTTGTCAACCGCCGCTGGGAGCGCGGCGCCCGCCGCGCGTTCGACGACCTCAATCAAGCTGTAGCCCTCGAGACCTTCGCTCGACGCCTTGAGCAGGTACATCCCGGGAGTTGTCGCAACCATGACCGTGCCGGTGTCCTGTGCCTCGCGCAGCGTGGCGGAGGATGCGCCATCAACAGACTGAACGCTCCATGTCACCGTGGAACCAATGCCCGCACCCCAAAAGGTTGTCGGCGCAATCAGGAGCGCCATCGGAGCTCCTGCCTCCGAGGAGGCGGCCATGGGACTCAGATTGAGCATGTCGAACTGCGAAGCCGCTGGTGGTGGGTTGAGGCCGTCACCGCTTGGGCTGCTAGGCGTATCGGAGCAGGCGCCGGCGAGGGCACCCATAATGAGAATCGCAGCCGCGTTAAAGCGGCAAATTCGAAGTGTCGACACAGGAGTTTGCTTCCTCTGGGACTTCGTAAACGGAGGGCCCGACCAACCTGCAGAACAGAGAAACCCGGGCGCGTAATGTCGGTCGCGTGAAATCTTGCGCGACGGGCGACAATAAAACGCACGGGTTATATCGCGCTACTGAAACTCGTGTAACAGCTTTGATTTCAACAATTTATACACATTTTTGTGAGCGGTATCACACTACGCACTATTGAAAAATCGACAGTTCAGATGGCTTTCGCACGGAACGTCCATGATCGACCTACGGTTCGGGTCACTGGGCGCCTGTGAGCTGGACACAAAAAAGGCCGCGCATGGCGCGGCCAGAATGCCTCTTATCCGCAATCCCGACAGACTTACCCGCCCAGCGCCCTCAAGGCCTCTTCACCGTAGAAGAGCCGGATGTACTTGGCCTGAATCGGCGTCAGGCGACGCACTGCCCATGACAGATGCACGAAGTGAGGTTCATGCGGCTGCGTCAGCGGGAACATGCCGATTTCATGCGGAAGGTGGTTGCCCTTCCGGGTATTACACGAACTGCACGCCGTAACCACGTTAGTCCACTCGTTCCCACCACCACGGGAAATCGGGATCAGGTGGTCGCGCGTGAGGCACTCTCGCGGCTTCAGCTCGATGTGACCGCGATGGCAATATTGGCAGCGGTAACTGTCGCGAGCGAAAAGGAAAGTATTCGTGACTTGGCGGCGGAAGCGGCGGGGAACGTGGATGAACTTGACGAGGCGGATGATGACAGGTTTGGGCAACGCCAGCCTGGCACTTCGAACAAGGTCGAGTCCATCCGCTTCAACGATCTCCGCCTTGCCCTCGATGACGAGCCGAAGCGCCCGACGCATGGGTACCATGGTCAGCGGTTCGAACGACGCATTGAGGGCGAGACAGCGCACGTACACCTCCCTGATGGGAGCGACTTCACGCGCTAAGGTGTTTGTGTCAAAAACGTTACATGCCAACACAGCACTCATGGATGCTAATGAGGCCGCTGGGGTATCGGCAAGAGAGGGAGGACCCCGACCATCCTGGACCAGCTTCGGCAGTTGATACCGGCGGAGACACGGCACCGCCTGCGGGCAATGCACCGGCAGGTGGTGCTGCGCCGGACCATACGGCATATCCGGAGGCACGACGAGTACGTGCCGCTAAGCGACCAGGCGGTCAACAGCCTGCTGTACGGCTGGGGAAGCGACTGCTCACTGCGTGAGGAGTTGATCACCGAACTCTGGCACCGGGCCTGGCACACGCGCGGTCCCGTGCTTGAATGTGGCTCGGGCCTCTCGACCCTGCTGCTCGGCGTTGCCGCGGAGCGGCAGGGTTACGACGTGTACAGCCTCGAGCACGATGAGGCGTGGCACGCACGCGTGGTGGCGGTGGTCGACTACCTGCAGTTGCGCCGGGTCAGGGTGATCTCGGCGCCGCTGATCGTGCACAATGGGTACGCCTGGTACGACGCGCCGGGCACTTTCCCCTCAGACTTCTCGCTCGTGCTGTGCGACGGGCCGCCGGGGGCCACCATGGGCGGTCGCTACGGGCTGCTGCCGGAGCTGCGGCCTTCACTGGCGGCTGACTGCGTAATCCTGCTGGACGATGCGGCACGGGATGGGGAACAGGAACTGCTGATGCGATGGACCGCGGAGCATCGCGTGACGCACCAGATGACTGGCAGCACGAAGCCGTTTGCCGTGGTTGAGTTTCCTGTGGACGAGTGACCTCGCGCGAGGGGTCGGCGACAGTCGAGCACTCACACCCTGGAGAACAGGCAATGAATCCAGATTGCCCTGGGGTGCGCCAGCCGCTTCTGAACCTTGTTAATGCTCACCGCGACTTTCGACATGACACGCTCAGGCAACGACCGTGCCTTCGGCGGCGTCAGCGTGGCGCCACAGTGCATGCAGGGTTCCTGCTGGCCGTAGGTTCCCCAGGGATTCCTGCTCCGATCGAGAAGCCAGGCGGATATGCCGTTTGTTCCTCCACTGGTGCTGCCGAGCCTCGCGACCTGCACCAACTTCAGTGATGGGAAGCAGGCTTCGAGGCGCCCCTCACTGAACCGATTGACGTGTCCAAAGGGTGGATTTACGCGACCGCACCCAGCGCAGGTCATCCGGCCGAGCCGCAGGTCCTGGTCAAATGGCACTCCAACCAGGAGCCACTTTCTCGTGACCCTGGCCAGTTCTGAACATGCTCGATCGAGCTCCACGACATGCTCCAGGACCTCAGTGCATACGACACAATCGAAGGACCGATCGGCAAACTGGAGTGCGGTAACGTTCCCCTGTACGCATGTCACGCTCGGGAGCGTGAGGTTCGGGAGCTCGAGGTCGAGCGCAGTTATGGACTTGCTGTGCTTCACGAGCATCCGGGTAACACGACCGTCTCGGCTGCCAATTTCCAGCAGATCGGCAATTCCAGCCGGCAGCATGGCCTCCAGGCTATCAATACGGAGGGCCTCCTGCTCCGTAATTTCAGACAGACCCATTCGTAGCCTTCTTCGCCGAGTCCATCGCATTGATGAAGTGGTTCGCTAGGGCTCCCAGCTGACGCTCCGACGTGAGCCCTTCAAGAACTTCAGGGGACCCTCGCTGCACCCCTTGCGCCGCCAGGTCGACGACCTTGGCGATGGCTTCTGCCACTTCGTCATTGCTCGCGCCGCCGGTAACCACAACGTGCCCGCCCACCTCCTTCAGCAGTCGATCGACCTCACCGCCCTGGTCTGCGAAGGCGAGGATGGGCTTTCGAGTTCCGAGGTAGTCGAACAGCTTCTGAGGTATCTGAGCGGGCTGGTCCTGGGCCAGCAGGACGAGCACGTCGGCGCCGTACATGAGTTCGCCGGCGGCCGCGACACTCACCGGATCTTGCAAGTCGACGATGCCCTCCAGGTTCAGTTCGTCGGCCATTGCCCGAACCGAGGCACCGCGAAAGTGCCGGCAGTGCCCCACGAGGAGCAGGCGAACGGATTCTGCGTCGATGCGGCCCGCACGACGCAACGAGGCCAAGCCACCCAGGAGTGCGCGCGGATCGCGCCCAAGGTACAGGGTTCCGGCATACAGGAAGGTCAGCCTGGATTGCGGCCGTATGCGCGGCTGAGCCTCGAGAGGGCACAGCGAGGGAATGCCGTTGTAGGTAACGGTGACCTTGGTATGCTGCGTAGCCGTGATCTTGGGGTACAGCATCGTGGCAATGGCGGGCGTCGCGACTACCGCGCCGTGAGCGCGTGCGAGGATCCGTTTCTCCAGCATGCGTTCAACCTGTGTGGCGGGGGCGCTGCACGATTCGGTGTGCTGCTCCTTGCCTTCCAGCCACGGATCGCGGTATTCAACCCAGAGGGGTACACCGGTTACGCTCGAGGCGATGAACCCCGCGACGTGTGCCGAGAAGGGGGGGCCAGAGGCGTAGATCGCATCGAAGGGACTTGCCCGATGCAATGCGATCACCTTGCGCGCGGCCGGCACGATGAATCCCTGACGGTCGTCTGGAAGCCAGAACCAGGCATCCACCTGGCGCCTGAGGAAGGGCATCTTCCTCGGCGCAGCATCATTGCCATACCCAGCGGATGGCACCGGCCGGGAAGCGACTGCCTGCTTCCCGCGCAACGTCCGCTTGAGCTTCGCCCACATACGCCTGGGGTCCCAGCGCACGGGCACGTCATGAATCCATGGTTCCGCCCCAGGACGGCTCCCATCAGCTGTGGCGCCCGGGGGACCAGCGGTGACGACCTCGACCTCATGTCCGCGCGACCGCAGTTCCGCGACCCAGCGCCCCGGTCGCTGTGCGCCGACCGAGGGACTAGGAGGAAAATGGTATGCGACGACTGCAACGCGCAGTGAAGGCTTGGACATCCGGCGGACCCTTCCAAGGAGCACATAACATGCATCTGCCCGCGGGCTTGCCGCCATGGGAGCGGAACAGTCGAGGCGAAACGGTGCCGGCCACGCAAGCAAGGGAGGAGTTTTCGTGAAGGTGCTCGTCGTAGCTGGGGCACGCCCCAACTTCATGAAAGTGGCACCCATCCTCCGTGCGCTCTCCGCGGCTGGGCACACTGGTGTCTTAGTACACACCGGCCAGCACTACGATGCGCAGATGTCCGACGCTTTCTTTCGCGACCTCCAGATACCCGAGCCGGATTTTCACCTCGGAGTCGGCTCCGGAACGCATGCGGACCAGACGGCCAAGGTGATGCTCGCTTTCGAACCGGTTCTCGAAAGCTGTCAGCCCGACTGGGTGGTCGTGGTTGGTGACGTGAATTCGACCATGGCGTGCGGGCTGGTCACGGCCAAGCTTCGCCCCAAACTCGGATCGAGGCTGGCGCACGTCGAGGCCGGGCTTCGGAGCGGCGACTGGTCAATGCCGGAGGAGATCAACCGGCTGGTCACCGATCGCATCTCGGACCTCCTGCTCCTCCCGTCTCACGATGCATTCGACAACCTGGTTGGCGAAGGGATACCGCCGCAGCGCATCGTGTTCGTCGGCAACGTGATGATCGACACACTGCGACAGCAGTTGCCCGCCGCGCTCGCTGCGAACGTACCGGGACAAATGGGGCTCGAGGCGGCGGGGTACGCCGTCTGCACCCTTCACCGACCTTCCAACGTGGATGATCCAGCGACGCTTACCCCGGTGCTACAGGGTATGGCGCTGGTCGCGTCGCGCATGCCCGTTGTGCTGCCGCTGCACCCCCGCACGCGACGCAATGCGGAGCAGTTCGGGATCGACCACCTGCTCAATACCCTTCGGGTCACCGAGCCTCTTGGTTATCGCGACATGCTTTCGTTGACAGCGCAGAGCGCCGTGGTACTCACGGACTCAGGCGGGCTCCAGGAGGAAACGACAAGCCTCGGTGTGCCGTGCGTGACGTTGCGGGAGCAGACTGAACGCCCGGTGACAATTACACAGGGTACCAACCGACTGGCCCCCTGGCCCCTGACTCCGCATGGCATCTTCCAGGCGTTCGACGACGCGATGAAGAGCGGACGCGGAGACCATGACCGTGGAGCAATTCCCGGCTGGGATGGGAAAGCAGCAGAAAGGGTGGTTGCGGCGCTCGAGACCGGCTGACGGGCGCCGAGGGCCCTAGCGGCCGATGATCCCCCGCAGACGCCCGGCTACGCGCTCGCGCGCCTTCTCGCTGCGGGTAATGACCAGCAGGGTGTCCTCTCCAGCCACGGTACCAATAATTTCCCCCCATGATGCCTGGTCGATGGCGACCGCCACCGCACCCGCCGAGCCGTTTGCGGTACGCAGCACGAGCAGCGGCCCCACACCGTCAACGCCAGTGAGCAGCGCACCAAGCACCGCCTGAAAATCGGGACGGACCCCGCTCTCGCCTGGTTGGGCGTACCACGAGCCCTGGGCATCGGTGAGCTTGGCCAGGCCCAGTTCACGTACGTCGCGTGAAAGCGTCGCCTGAGTGACGGAGAAGTCCGCAGCCTTGAGCGCCTGCCTGAGTTCGTCCTGGCTGGCAATGCGCTGACCCCGAACCAGTCGCAGAATCGCCGCGTGTCGCTGGAGCTTCATCCGTTTCCCCTCCGGTAAACTTCCCTGCCCCCCACAAACGTAGCGAGCACAGCGCCCCTGCCCGATAGCAGCTCCTCCTCGGGCTCGGAGGTATCGTGCGGCATGCTCATCACTGCGATATCCGCCTCACCACCCGCCACCAGCATTCCAAGCCTGTCCCAGAAGCCTATGGCACCGGCGGCGTACCAGGTGACCAGACCGATGGTGTCGAAGGCACTGAGCCCGGCCAGCGCCCGCGCCGCGCGCGCCTCGGCGAGGAGATCCAGCCGCCCGACGCTCAGCACCGAGTCGGTTCCGACGCCGACATGGATCTTTGCCTCCAGCATCGCGGCGAGCGGAGCTTCGCCATGACGATGCGCGCGGTTCGAGAGCGGACAATGCGCCACCGATGCTCCCCGGCGAAAGAGGAGATCGATATCGGATGCGTCAACACGTACGGCGTGGATGCAGAGGGTATCGACCAGTCCCATGTGATGATCGACAAAGGCCACTGGGCTCACGCCGATCGGTTCAGGTATCGGTATATCCCGCTTCGCCCAGGCCTCGGCGAAGCCACCGGTACCGTCGCGCAGCAGGCTCGACTCCTCCGCAGACTCGGCGAGGTGCACAGCGAGCGGCAGACCCTCCGCGCGGGCCCACTTCCCCACCTCGCGGTAGAGATCACCGCTCACCGTATAGGGCGCGTGGGGCGAGACACCGATCCGCAGCCGACCAGGAGACTCCAGGGGCCGCAGCGCCGCGACCGCAGCCCTGAGGCCCGCCATGCTCTCGTCCACCTGTGCGGGATGCGGCCCGAAAACTTCCTGATAGGCGACCCCACGACCGCCGAGCTCGGCGAGCGCCCGTGCTACCGCGCCGGTATCGCCGGTATCGGCAATCGTCGTGACGCCAGCGGCCCAGCATTCACGAATGCCCTGTCTCGCCGCCTCGAGGAACTGCTCGGGGGTATGCTCCGCCTTGAGCGCCCTGAGCCGGCGGATCCAGGAGGGGAAATCGGGCTCGTCGACGATCGGATCGAGACCGGTGAGCTCGAGATGAGTGTGGGCGTTGACCAGGCCGGGCAGCAGTGCGGCGTCGGGGAAGTATTCGGTGATGACACCCGGCGGTGTGGGGACTTCGCCCCCCACATCGGGACCTATGGCGGCGACGCGGCCCAGGTCATCGAAGAGGACAGCGCCGTCACGGAACGGCGGCGCTATCCCCGGAAAGACCCAGTCTGCCGCGATGCGCCGCGGCTGCATCAGCGCGGCGGCGGTGTCGCGGTGGGTGGGCCCTGGCCGCCCATAGCACCGGCGGCGGTCCCGCCGCCGGTGGGGGCGGGGAGGGCGGGGACGGCGGGGATGGCGGGCGCTCCGTTGGCTGCTCCACCCGGACTTGGGGTCATGCCAGGGACGCCGAGCATCTGGGAATGCACGGGGCAGTACGTCGCGGGGACGGTGCCAGGCGCGAACGACTCCACGTACCGCAGGGGCCGGGGACAGAAGGGTGTGGCGAGGTAGCCGGTGGTGCTGTCGATCTCCGCGACCTGAAGATCCTCCGGACGATTCCACTGGAAGTTCGTGGGGCGCCGGTCGTAGACCTCCTTCATCATCGTGGTCCACGCCGGGGCGGCGAGACGGCCGCCCTGCGCGTTGTTCATGATCTTCTTTGGCTGGTCGAAGCCGATCCAAACACCAGTGACGAGCTCGGGTGTGAAGCCGACATACCAGACATCGAAGCCGTCGTTGGTGGTGCCGGTCTTGCCCGCAGCGGCGAAGTTGATCTGCGAACCAACGGTGCCCGCGGCAGTGCCGCGACGGACGACGTCGCGCAACACATCGGTGATGAGCCACGCAACCGAGGGCTCGAGCACCTGGATGCGGCGCGACGCGGGCTGCCAGAGGATGTTGCCGTCGCGGTCCTCGACCCGGAGGATGGCCTGCGGCTCGGCGCGCTGGCCGTCGTTGGCGAAGGCGGTGTACGCGGCAATGATCTCGAGCGGCACCACGTCAGCGGCACCGATGCTGATGGACGGCACCGGCGCCACGTCGGTGGTGACGCCGAACCGGCGGGCCTCGTCGATGACGTTCTCGAGGCCCACCTGCATGCCGAGCTTGATCGCCGGGATGTTGCGGCTTTGGTAGAGCGCGCGACGAAGCGTCATGCGCCCCTCGAACTTGAGGTCGTAGTTCTGGGGCGTCCACGTCTCCTGACCGGGGAAGTCCATCGAGAGCGAGTCGTCAACGATGATCTCGGAGAGCGGATGCCCCGCCTCGAGTGCCGCGGTGTAGACGAAGGGCTTGAAGATGGAACCGGGCTGGCGGCGCGACTGGTTCACGCGATTGAACTTGCTGTCGTCGAAATCGCGACCACCTACCCATGCGCGGATGTAGCCGGTCTTGGCCTCGAGAGTGAGCACCAGGCCCTGCAGGTAAGGCGATACGGTGGGCAGGTCGGCGTTGTCGTCGCGACGCTCGAGATACTGGGCGTAGGTGCGATGAGGGAACTTGCCGTAGCGGGTGCCGCCGGCCTCGATGGCACTCAGCTGTCCCTCGAGCGCGCGCTCGGCGGCGAGCTGCATGTCGAGATCGAGGGTGGTGTAGATGCGAAGGCCCTTGCGATAGAGGTCCTCGCCGAAGCGCGCCTGCATCTGCTGGCGCACGTACTCGACGAAGTACTCGGCGACGCCGCTGAAATCGCTCCTGCGACGAGAGCAGCAGCGGGAAGGCCCGCCAGCGCTCGGTCTCGAGGTCGTTGATGAGGCCCTCGTCGCGCATCAGGCCGATGACGAGGTTGCGGCGCTGCACGCTGCGCGCGGGGCTGCGGCGCGGGTTGTAGGTGGTCGGCGCCTTGGGGATCGCGGCCAGTGTCGCGGCCTCGGCGATGTTGAGCTCGCGGGCGCTCTTGCCGAAGTAGCGCTGGCTCGCGACCTCGACACCGTATGCGCGGTTGCCGAGGTCGATCTGGTTCAGGTAGAGCTCGAGGATCTTGTCCTTGCTGTAGCGCTTCTCGATGTCGAGCGCCACGCGCATCTCACGGAGCTTGCGGCCGAGGTTGCGGTCGCGCCGGTTGATGTCCTCGGGGAAGAGGTTGCCGGCGAGCTGCATGGTGATGGTGGACGCGCCGGTGACACGGCCGCCCAGCACGGCGCCCTTGGCCGCGCCCATGACGCGAATCCAGTCGATGCCATGATGCTCGTAGAAGCGCTTGTCTTCCGTGGCGAGAAAGGCCTGGATGACCGCGGGCGAGATCTCGTTGAGGGGCACCACGGTGCGGCGCTCGAGGCCGAGGTCGGTGATGAGCCGGCCATCGGCGGCGTACACCTTCGAGGCCTGGGCGGGATCGTACTCGCCGAGGGCGTCGAGCGAGGGACAGGCGCTGCCGCGACAGACGGTGAGCCAGGCGGCCAGGATGATGGCGAACCCAAGGGTGGCGACACCGAGGATTCCGAGGACAACGGCACGGATGACGCCCGGCGAGCGCCAGCGGGGCGTACGGGTGGTGGCAGAGTCGGACATTGAGGAGAAGACTAAGGGGCCAGCTACCGAGCCACCACCTCGAGCAGCGACGTGTCAGTGCACCCCCTGGTCACCGTGAGCGTGCTGAAGGCCTGTCGCATCTGGCTCCACTTCACGGCCTGCCCTCCCTCGACCCAGCCTGATGAACGAGGAGGGATGCTGTCCAGCGCATATGCGGGAATCCAGACCCTGCCACCGGACCGCAGGGTCCTGGTCACGAGGGAATCGAGGGTGGCGTTCCACGTGCAGCCCGGGGATGGTGATGGGCGGCAGCAGGTAGGTGACGCTGGCCCCTGCGCTGCGAGGGCGCTCGTCCAGGCGGTCGCGGGTGAAGGTGACGAGTGGGTCCGACTGGCCGGGGCACGACGATGAGCGAACGGTCATCGAGGACTGGCGCCACGCAGCCGAGCCGGGCCTCCATCGCGGCGGATCGCGCCCGGGTCACCCACGGGTTGAATGCAATAATGTTTGAAAGCCAGAGCAGCGCGAAGGCGCCCACGGCAGCGGGGACGAAGCGACGGCGCTCGGCGGCCGCGGTCCATGCGGCCCAGACTGACAAGGGGAATGATGAAGGGATAGAGGGCGAGATAGCGCTCCTCCTCTCCCCCGCTCCATGCCGCTCCAAGCCAGATGACGGGAACCGCTGCCACACCGCAAGGCCAGCAGCAGCTGTGCGACCCGAGGCCGACCCACGGCGAACCAGGCGACCACAGCGAGCACAAGGTAGAAGAGCAGGAGCTTGGGCCAGAGGTGCAGTGTGGCAAGCTGGGCTCGCGATCACCGGGTTGAACGGGTCGGCGAGGAGGTAGCGGCGCACCTCACGACCATCGTCGCCCATGTGCACAAAGCTCCGCGGCAGTCCGATGATCACCCGGGAAAGTCCGGGCCGGGCGATACCGTGCGCGCTGGCGCCGATCCATTGCATGAACGCCAGGGGCGACCGCACTCCGCCGCATCGACGCGATGCCGAGGTAGACCGAGACGCCGATCAGTCCGCACGCCAGGGTCGCCGCGATTGTGACGCGGACCCGGTACCGGGTGTCGCCGGGCGAAACCAGGGTAGCGACCAGCACAGCGGGGACCACCAGCACAAAGGGGAGCCACAAGAACACGCCGGCCGCGAGCAGGCAGCCGGTGACTATCGCGCGAGCTAGCGAGGGGCGCTGCCCTCCGCCGGTCCCCAGGAGCAGCGCCAGGCAGACCAGTGCCAGGCCCGGAACGTATGGCGTGCCCGCCTGACCGAAGTTGATCATGCTTGCGCCGAACGCGGTCATTGCCGTCGCGGCGATGGCGGCGGCCAGGGAGCCGACGCTGCCCAGCACCAGCAGGCCGATGGTCGCCGACACGACGACCGACGCAACGACGGAAACTCGAGAGAACCGGCGCTGCGCGTTGCGACTGAAGGCGGGGTCGCTCGAGGCGGGCGTACCAATCGCCTCGCGGAGCAGGACGCCGGTGGGGCGCCAAAGGAGGTGCCCTGGCTCATAGAGTGCGAGGGTGCTGACCGACGGCGATCGGGCCGCGTCGCGAGCGTAGTCGACCGCGTCGCCGGTGTTCTCTGGCACCGTGGCAAGCACGACCACCAGGGTGCAGATGAGGGCCGCAATCAGTACGGGGATGCTGCGTGCCCTGTCATCCTGTTGTGTCATGACTTGCATGGTTCCGTTCGCCTTGCTCCACCACCCGCCGACGGGCTAATGTTGCCCCCCATGACCGACATTCTCGCCGTGGCGCGCACCCGCGGATTCCTGCACGATGCTACTCCGGGACTCGCGGAACGACTCGCGACCGGCCCAATCAGAGCGTATGTGGGGTTCGACCCGACGGCCGACTCCCTGCACGTCGGCAACCTCGTGCCGGTGATGGGTCTCGCGTGGTTGCAGCGCACCGGCGGCCGGCCCGTAGCCCTTGTCGGTGGCGGCACGGGAATGGTCGGGGACCCAAGCGGCAAGCGCAATGAGCGGCCGATGCTGTCGCAGGAACAGGTGGACGCCAACTCGGCGGCAATCAGGGGCCAGCTGGAAAAATTCCTGGATTTCTCGGGCAACCATGCGGCGAGGCTGATGGACAACGCCGAATGGCTGCGCGGGCTCAACCTGCTGGAGTTCCTGCGGGACACCGGGAAGCACTTCACCGTCAACTACATGCTGCAGAAGGACTCGGTGAAGAGCCGGATGGATTCGGGGATCTCGTTCACCGAGTTCACGTACATGCTGGTGCAGGCGTACGACTTCTGGCACATGCACGAGACGATGGATGTGGAGCTGCAGATGGGTGGCAGCGACCAGTGGGGGAACATCACGGCGGGGATCGAGCTGATCGGGCGGCGCACACAGAAGGCGGCGCACGGACTGGTGTTTCCGCTACTGACGACGGCGGCGGGAAACAAGTTCGGGAAGAGCGAAGACGGAAATGTGTGGCTCGACCCGAAGAAGACCAGCGCGTACAAGTTCTACCAGTTCTGGCTGAACACGGATGACCGGGATGTGGCGGGATGGCTCAAGCTGTTCACGTTCATGGAGCTGGATGAGATCGAGGCGTTGCTGGCGGAGCAGGCTCGCGATCCGGGCAAGCGCGCAGCGCAGCGGCGACTGGCGCTGGAAGTGACGACTCGAGTTCACGGCGCCGATACTGCGGAACGGGTGATTGCAGCGAGTGCGATCCTGTTCGGCGGGCAGCCGCTGGTGGCGGCGTCGCCGGAAGTGCTGGAGGTGCTGGAAGGAGAGGTGCCGGTTGCGTCGCTGTCGATCGCCGGGCTCTCGGACGGTGTGTCGCTGGTCGATGCACTGGTGACGGCGGGGCTGGCAAGCTCGAAGGCGGATGCGAAGCGGGGCGTGGAGCAGAAGGGGTTCTCGGTGAACGGCGAGGTAGTGGAGGCGGGGCGGGTGCTGAAGGAGGAGGACTTGCTGGCCGGGCAGGTACATCGTGCTGCAGAAGGGAAAGAAGAACTACGCGATGCTGGTAGTGACGTGAGGGCGTGAGGACGTGAGGACGTGAGGACGTGATGTAAGGGCGGCCCGGTGGCCGCCCTTTTTCTACAAGCTAGCCTCAAGCACCTCGGCAGCTCGGGCGACGTCCTCGACGCTGTTGAACAAGTGCGGGCTGAACCTGAGTGATCCTTCGCGCAGGCTGCAAATGACCTGCTTGCTGCGCAGCACACCGTGGACCCTGGCGGCATCAGGAGCCTTCAGGCAGATGATGGCGGAGCCGTGCGCACCGGAGGGTGAGGTGATGGGGATATCCCGGCGGGCCGCGAGCGCGCGGAGGGGCTCCTGGACCCGCTGCAAATGTGCTGCAATCTCGGCGACGCCAATGTCGAGGATCATCTCGACGGAGACGTTCATCGCCGCGAAGTCCTGGAACGGAAGCGTGATCAACTCGAAGCGGCGCGAGTCGTCGTGCCATTCCGGGTTGTAGTCAGTGAGTTTCGAGAAGTCGTCGGTACCCTGAAAGGCGAGCCAACCGGCGAATGGTGGGGTGAGCTGCTGCAGGATTTCCTTCCGCACGTAGAAGAATCCACTGCCCCACGGCGACAAGAGCCACTTCTGGGCCCCGGTGGCGAGGATATCAACCGGGGTCTGCTGAAGATCAACGGGAAACTGGCCCAGGCCCTGGATGGCATCGACGACGAGCCAGGTATCGGTGGCGCGGGTGGCCTTCGAGAGCGCGGCGAGATCGACCTTGTAGCCGTTGCTGAACTGGACCAGCGATACCGTAAGGCACCTGACGCGGGGGTCGGCGAGGCGCTCGAGAAGGCGCGCTTCGTCGGGCCAGCCTTCGGCAGTGACGGGAACGATCTCCAGCTGTACGCCGCGATCAGCGAGCTGCATCCAGGGATACATGTTCGCGGGAAACTCGCGATCGCTGACCAGGACAATGTCACCCTGGCCGAGGGGAAGAGCGCGGGCGGCGATGTTGAGGCCGAAGCTGGTGTTGGTGGCGAGTGCGATCTCGCCGTGGCTGACGTTGAGCAATCGGGCGGCCAGGGACCGGGCGCGAGTCAGGGCACCGAACTGGACGTCCTTGGGAATGAGGTGCGGCGTCGAGCGCATGGCATTGAAGGCGTCGAGCTCGGCGCGGGCGCGCGCAGGCACGGGACCGATGCTGGCGCTGTCGAGGTAGGCGGTGTCGGAGGTCCAGGGAAAATCGGACTTGCGAAGCTCTGTTGGATCAAACACGTGGTGTCTCCTTGGCGCCCCTTTGGGCGGGGCACGCCTGGCAGTACTCGTCGCCGGCGTCCTCGCACGGCTGACCTCGCTTCGGCGCTCTCGACGCCCTTCCACCCCACCCTGCCCAGCCCCTCGCGTTCGCGCCTGCGCGAGGCCAACCGTGTTTCGGACGCTACGTCGGCATTACCCTAGCTCCTGATCCGCAGCTTCGGGTCGTATAGCTCTCGCAGCGCATCTCCCACCAGGTTGAAGCCCATCACGGCCAGTCCGATCGCGATGCCGGGAGCCACGGAGACCCACGGTGCAACCCGGAGCAGGTCCCGGCCGTCGGCGACCATGGCGCCCCAGCTGGGCGTCGGGGGCTGTGCTCCCAGCCCGACAAACGAGAGGGCGGCCTCGGCCATGATGGCGCCGGCGATGCCGAGCGTGGCGGCGACGATAACGGGGCCCCGGATGTTGGGGAGCAGGTGGCGCCAGAGAATATGGCTATCGCGCGCACCGAGTGCGCGGGAGGCGAGGACGTAATCCGCAGTCCGGAGAACGAGGACCTGGCTTCGCACCAGCCGCGCCATGGCGGCCCAGCCGACGATACCGATGACCACGAAGACGACGGGTAGCGATGGTCGCACGGCAGCTGCGACTGCGATGAGGAGCAGCAGGGTCGGGAATGCGAGGGTGATGTCGGCGAGGCGCATGACGAGGGCGTCGATCCAGCGGCCGTAGTAGCCGGCGATGAGGCCGAGGGTGACGCCCAGTGTGGTCGCGACTGACTGTGCGATGAGGCCAACGCCGAGCGAGATGCGGGCACCGTAGATGACGCGACTGAGGATGTCGCGGCCCTGCGTGTCAGTGCCGAGCAAGTGGTGACGGCTGGGCGGGAGGAGGTAGGCCTTCTGCAGGTCGCCCAGGATGGGGCTGTCGGGGGCGACCCACGGTGCCAGTAGCGCAGATGCAACGACCAAGGCCACCAAGACGAGGCCAAGCTGGAACAGTGGGTCGCGACGGAGCCGTTGGGCGAAGGGAGTGGTCACGGATGAAACGTAATTGCCGGTCCGGGCCGGGGCCGACGGTGGACCCGATGCGGCCCCAAGCTTGCTCCGTGGCCGTGAATGTCATTTGCACGGATTGAGCCCAGACTCGGAGTGGAAATCCTGGCGGTTGTCGCCGCGATTGGACTTGCGGGATGGGTCAATCTACCCATGCCACTCCATGGAGACGCCGCACTTTACCAGCTCGGTGCGAAGGCAATGTCGGAGGGCGGCGCGCTGTACCGGGACATCTGGGACCTGAAGCAGCCCGGCATCTACCTCTTTCACTGGGGTGCGGGAACTCTCTTCGGCTTCACGGAAGTTGGCCTGCACACGTTTGAACTCCTCTACATGCTGGTGTTCGCCGCACTTCAAGTAGTCATCTTGCGCCGATACCTGGCCTTCGAGTGGCTTGCGATGGCCGTGCCGCTCCTTACCATCGGCAGCTACTACGCATTGTCGACCGAGTGGCACCTCACGCAACCCGCCATCCTGCTTTCCGCACCACTGTTCTGCGTCCTGGCGCTGCTCACGGCGCCGCCGGCACGCTGGCGATCGGTCCTGGCTGGCGCCGCAGGTGCGGTCGCGGTCCTGTTCAAGTTCGCGGTGGCTCCAGTGGTCGTCGCGCTCTTCATTGCGAGCTGGGTGATCGACCGGAAGGCGCGTGGCACCACGGCCGGCCACCTTTGGAGAGACCGACTGGTGCCCGCCGCGGTCAGCGGACTCACCGTAACGCTCCTCTCCGCCTGGTGGCTGGAACGACACGACGCCCTCCAGCCCTTCATCTGGACAATCACGACATGGGTCCCCCTCGCGCTGCAGGTGCGTGGTGCCCATCCCGTAGACCGAATCGTGTCCTCGCTGACATGGTTCGTCGGGACGTTCGCGCCTGTCCTGCTGCTATCGTCCTTTGCGCGAGCGGGATGGCGCGGGCTCGTGGAGGAGCGAATCTTCGTCCTGGCCCTGGTCTGGCTGGTGACGGGTGCAATGAGCGTTGTTCTCGAACCATTCGCCGGATGGCAGTTTGATTTCCTCCTGCTGACGACCCCCCTTGGGATCCTCGCGGTCAGAGGAGTACAGGGGCTAATCGGCATGCTGAACGTCGGCCCGGGGGCAGCCGAGAAGATTCGCGTCGCCCTGGTTGTACTTGCCCTCGCGACTCTCCCGGCGGGCTTGTCCTGGGCGGGCAAGGCAAAGCGCATGGTGCTCTACTCTGGCCTCGCATCGGGGGAGGACCATGCATTCCAGCGAGCCGTGAGTCCGGAGTATGAAAGGATATGGCAATCCACTGCCTTCCTGCGTGACACCGGGAGTCCGCAAGGTCCAATCTACGTTTTTGGCGATCCGTTGATTCACACGCTTTCACGGCGACCATCCGCGAGTAGCGTCCATGGCTGGGCCTGGGAGCTTCAGCCACCGGTAGTGTGGCAGCGCCTCGAGGCAGAGCTGGTGGCGGCACGCCCAGTCTTTGTCTTCGCCGAGCCCGTCTATGACTCGATGCTCACCCATCACTCACCAGGCCTGCGCAGCCTGCTGGATCGGGAGTACTCCGTGCAGTCTGTCGATGACCTGGGGACATGGTACGCGCGACACGGGGCCGGCTCTTGATCAGCCTAGGGCACAAGGGAGTCCACGAGCACAGCTGAAGAGTCGAGGGCAGATGCCATTCGCTCGGCGAGGAGCCGCGCACCGGCATCATTGAGGTGAATGGGATCGCCGGTGTCGTAAAGGGCCGGACCCTCAATGCCCCAAGCTTCAGTCGGAAGAAATGTCACACCCTGCTCCGCAGCGACGTTCCGCATGACCGTCACAAACTCTCCATAGCCGCGAAAGACGACATCGGCCGGGACACCAGCGAAGGCGTTCTCCCAGGCCGCGCGCTCAACTGAATCGCGTGGTGCTGGCAGGGCTCCCGAGACCTGCACCGGCTGGACCAGGACGACGCGTGCCCCGCCCTGCCTGGCAATCAGCACATACGATGTGAGATCGCGGTGAAAGCGGGCTGCGCCCGCCGCCAGCGCTGAATCAGCGCGTGCGGGGTCGCGCCCGGGCGAAACGTAGCTTCCGGTGCTCCATCGGGCCGCGAGCGAGCGGCGCGCGCCCTCGAGCTTGCCGTACAAGAGGGAGTGACGCGCGAGCCAGCTGGCCCAGGGCGTCAGGGGCGCCACTGCACCAGGCCTGCCGGCGTCACCTGGCGGAACACCAACCAGTGCGTAGTAGAGATCATTGTGGCCCTGGAGCAGGATGACGATGTCCGGCTCGAGGCGACCCAGTTCGGTCTGCAGGCGAATCACGTTGTCGACGACAGCGTAGCCGGGAACACCTGCGTTCAGCACCTCCACCGAACCGGGACCACGACGAGCCGCGAGAAGTCGCTCAAGCTGCGCGGGCCAGGTGCTGTCGTCAGCGGTGACGGTGGCGTCAAAGGTTGTCGAGCCGCCATCGGCCAGGATGCGAAGTCGCCCGGGCGTCTTCGTCACGGCAACCGGGCGACCGCGCAGCCCAAGCGAGTCGGTGTGGACCCAGCCGAAGTAGTCGCGATCGCGGATCAGCGCGGGACGCAGGCGATCGTGCTGATAGTAGAGGGTAGGCATGGTGCCGGGAGGGGTGGCCCGATGGCGTTCGCGCCAACGGACAACACCCTCGCCAATGAGACCGACAACAATGAGCGGGACGACGACCAGTGCGACCAGTGCAATGAACCGGACGCCAGGGCGGGCAGGCACTAGAAGATGGTGTAGATGAACGGCGCGAGCGCCGACCCCTGCGCGAAGACGAGCAGCGCGCCGACCGCCAGCATGACGACGATGACGGGAAGAAGCCACCACTTCTTCCGCACCTTCATGAAGGCCCAGAGTTCACTCATCAAGCCACGATGGGATGCCATCGACACCCTCCGTGTCAGAATTGACGTTCCATGCCGGTCTTCTGCGCGGCTTCGGCGCGCCGGTCGACCCAATAGCTACCGTTCGCGGCGTTGCGGACGATTGCATTGTGGCCGAATGCCCGCCGGAGCAGGCCGACCGGCGTGAGCACGACGAAGTACACGACGCCCATGAAGATCGGCGTCGTCACCTTGCGAGATGGCGTGAGCGAGACCCATCCACGCGCGCTGGACCGGGCCGAGGCGCGTCGGGACAGCCAGCGCCCGCAAGGACCAGCAGTGCGCCCAGCGCGCCCAGCACGGGCGCAGCCGCCCTTGCTCCCGCCACCAGAGAAGCGATGCCAGCACGAGGAATGCCCCGCCGACGGTCAGGCCGAACTTGCGGCCCTCGCCAGGGCTCAGTCGAGCTGGAATTCCTGTCGCCAATCTTCGGTCTCCTTCCACTCCGGCTGCTCTGTCTTCTCGAGCAGGAAGGACCCAAGAACGAGGTAGTCGATGTGGGTGCGCATGAAGCAGGCATACGCGTCGGCCGGCGTACAGACGATCGGCTCGCCGCGCACGTTGAAGGACGTATTCACCACCACCGCGCAGCCGGTCAGGCGCTCGAACTCGCGGATGAGGTCGTAGTAGTTCGGGTTCGTGTCCCGCGAGACCGTCTGCACGCGGGCCGAGTAGTCGATGTGCGTGATGGCCGGAATGTCGGACCGCGGGACGTTGAGCTGTCGATGCCCCACAAGTCCTGCTGCTCCGCGGTCATGGCGGAATCTGGCGCTCCTTCTTGCACCGGCGCCACGAGCAGCATGTAGGGCGAGTCGCAGTCCATCTCGAAGTAGTCGCTCACCCGCTCGCGCAGCACGCTCGGCGCGAAGGGCCGGAAGCCCTCGCGGAACTTGATCTTGATGTTCATGTCGGCCTGCATCCGCGGGCTGCGCGGATCGCCGAGATGCTGCGACTGCCGAGCGCCCGCGGGACCGAACTCCATCCGGCCGTTGAACCAGCCGACGATCTTCTCGTCCGCCAGCAGCTGGGCCACGCGCTCCGTGCAGTCGACGGGCGCTCGAGGCGCTCGTACCGCGCGCCGATCGAGTCGAGGAACGCCTCGATCTCGTCGTCGGAGAAGGACGGGCCGAGATAGGCGCCCTTCATGGAGTCCTTGCCGGGCGCGACGGTGCGCGGCTGCTTGAGCTGCCGATGCCAGATCAGCTGTGCCACGCCGAGTGCGCCACCGGCATCGCCGGCGGCGGGCTGGATCCAGAGCTGCTTGAACGGTCCCTCGCGGAGGATGCGGCCGTTGCCGACGCAGTTGAGCGCCACGCCGCCGGCGAGGCAGAGATTGTCGAGGCCCGTCTCCTTGTGGGCGGTGCGCGCCATGCGGAGCATGACCTCCTCGCACACCACCTGGACCGAGCGGGCCAGGTCCATCTCCTTCTGCGTCAGCTTCGACTCGGGCTCGCGCGGCGGACCGCCGAACAGCTCGTGGAAGGCCTCGTTCGTCATCGTGAGGCCGGCGAGGTAGTTGAAGTACTTCTGGTTGAGCCTGAACGAGCCGTCCTCCTTCAGGTCGATCAGGTCCTTGTAGATCAGGTCGACGTACTTCGGCTCGCCGTAGGGCGCGAGGCCCATGACCTTGTACTCACCCGAGTTGACCTTGAAGCCGGTGTAGTACGTGAACGCCGAGTAGAGCAGGCCGAGCGAGTCGGGCCAGCGAATCTCCTTGAGCAGCGTGAGGTCGTTGCCGCGGCCGACGCCGATCGAAGCGGTTGCCCATTCGCCGACGCCGTCCATCGTCAGGATGGCGGCTTCCTCGAACGGCGACGGGAAGAACGCGCTCGCGGCGTGCGACTCGTGATGCTCGGCGTAGAGCAAGCGGTCCCTCGTACCCGCCGAGCGAGTCGCGGAGCGTCGTGTCCTGATAGAGCTTTTCCTTGATCCAGAGCGGACCCGGCCTTCAGGAAGGACCCGAAGCCCCGTGGGGCGACGCCGAGGTAGGTCTCGAGGATCCGCTCGAACTTGAGCAGCGGCTTGTCGTAGAAACCGACGTAGTCGAGATCGGTCGATGCTGATGCCGGCCTCGCGAAGGCAGAACGCAACGGCCTGCGCCGGAAAGTCCGGATCGCCCTTCTTCCGGGTGAACCGCTCCTCCGAGGCCGCCGCCACGATCTCGCCGTCGCTGAGGAGCGCGGCGGCACTGTCGTGGTAGAAGGCGGAGATGCCCAGAATGCAGGTCGGTTTGCTCAGGCAACCGACCGGGTGGGATGCGTCGTCGAATAAGTCATTGAACCCGCTATTCTTAGATATGACGGCGTCACTGCAGCACACCTCCGATGTAAAGTCCGGCCCATTTCTCGCCGCGTCAATGTCACCATGAACATCTCACCAGAGTTCAAGCTCGTCCTGAGCGGCGGTGGCCTCAAGGGGCTGTCGCACGTTGGGGTGCTGCTGGCCCTCGAGGAGCGTGGCCTGGTGCCGAGCCTGGTGGTGGGCTCGAGCATGGGCGCGATGGTGGCCGCGACGTGGGCGACCGGGATGTCGGGCGCCGAGATGCGGATCCGGGCGATGGAGGTGAAGCGGCGCCACGTGTTTGCGGTGGCGCATGCGGACATGGCGCTCCGGCGCATGCAGGCCCCCGCGATATACCGGCGCGAGCCACTGGAGTTACTGCTCAACGGACTGGTGGCGGACCTGACGTTCCGGGAGCTGCCGCGGCAACTGCTGGTGAACACGGTGGACCTGAACTCGGGTGCCCAGGTGCTCTGGGGGCTGCCGGGACTGGAAGATGTGCGGGTGGCCGACGCCGTCTTCGCGTCGTGCGCACTGCCGGGAATCCTGCCGCCGCGGCTGATCAAGGGGCGCTACTACGTGGACGGCGCCGTAGTGGAGAACCTGCCGCTCCGCATCGCGGCGAGCGCGGGCAAGGGACCGATCATCGCGGTGAACCTGAACCCGCTGGGGCCGTTCGACCTGGAGCGGAGCGACACGGAGTCGCAGGGGTTCGCGGCGACGTACATCCGGGGGCTGGAAATGGTGATGCAGGCGCAAAGCGCCGAGGGACTGAAGTACTGGCAGTCACCGCCGCTGATGCTGGTGCAGCCACGGGTCGGGCACATCTCGATGTTCGCGTTCGACAAGACGGCGGAACTGATCGACGAAGGATACCGGTCGATGTCGGCAGCGCTGGACCTGGTGGGGGGATCGCTGGAGAAGCTGGGGCCAGGGATCCACCCGCGTCGGCCGGTGAAGATCGCCGTCGAGGCGTCGAAGTGCGTGGGGTGCGGGGCGTGCGCGCTGTGGGCGCCAGAGGTGTTCAGGATGGGGTCGGATGGGCGGGCGCATGTGATCGCGCCAGTTCACCAGTGGTCACCGGTTGACGGGACTTATGTGAGTCATTGTCCGACGCATGCGATTCATGTGGAGCACGGAGGGTAGGGGCCAGTCGGGCGGGGCGCCCCTCTCAGCCCGATCTCGCTACGTCGCCGGCGAACTCCTGGGCGATCGCGCGCAAGTCGCGCGTGACACGATCCCAGTTCTGGAAACGCTCGACCCTCGCCCTGCCCTCCTTGCCCAACTTCGACGCCAGCTTGGAATCCTTCAGCAACCTCCCAAGCGCCTTCACGATCTCGTCGGGCTTCTCTGCGTTGACGAGAAGTCCCGTCTCACCATCAGCCACGACATCTGGAATGCCACCGCTCCGCGCCGCGATGACCGGCAGCCCACACGCCGCCGCTTCGGCGAACGAGATACCGAAGCCCTCGACGTCGAGGCCGGTCTGACGCGAGAGCCCCACGTACGCGGTGGCAAGGTTGTAGAGCGCGGGAAGGTCAGCGTCGGGAACCTCAGTGAGGAACTTCACACGCTGAGTGACGCCGAGCTTCTTTGCCAATGCCTTGAGCGGCGCCAACTCGGCACCGGCACCAACCACGGCATAGCGAAGATCTCCGAACTCGCCGTTGGCGGCGGCAAGGGCACGCAACACGGTATCGACACCCTTGCTAGGCGCGAGCGGGGCGACAGTGAGGAGCCAGCGTCCCGCCTCGAGTCCGTACTTCTGCTGCACCCCCTTCGTGTCGATGCCAGCGCGGAAGAACTCGGGATCAGTGCCAAGCGGTACAACGCGGACACGATCTTCCGACAGGGTAACGCCGAGCTCGCCGAGCACAGAGAGGCAGAGATCGCGGGTCCAGTTGCTGTTCGCCACGATGACCGACGCGGCCTCGAGCAGTCCCTGCGCGACACGGCGCTTGATGGCGGAGCGATGGGTCTCGTGCCGGAGTGTCAGGAAATCACTGCCATGGGCGATGACGCCGAACGGCGTACCGACACGCTCGCGGACCCACTTGGCGGGATATGCCGAGGGCTTGAGGGTTCCGCACCAGATGAATTCGGCGTCGAGGGTGCGGGCGAGGACGGAGGCGTGGCGTGACCAGTGGAGAATGCCCGGGAGGGTCTTGAGGCGCTTGACCGGCATGGCGAGGCGATCGACGCGATTGGGGAGGCGCTCATCCACCTCGTCGCTGTCGGGAACCTGGCCTGTGCTCACGACCATGCTGCCCTGGGGATAGCGGCGCGCGAGTTCGCCCATCCAGCGGGCTATGCCACCGGACATCGGGGGGAACTCTGAAGTGAGCAGGAGCTGGGGGCGCATTTTCTTTGGGATCTCCGGCCGGGGACAGCGAACGGTACAGGGTTAGGGGTTAAGAGTTAAGGGTGAGGGGTGAGGGGTGAGGGGTGAGGGGTGAGGGGTGAGGGGTGAGGGGTGAGGGGTGAGGGCGACGATACTAGATGCGCAGCCAGGTGGGGGGAACGATGTCGCGGGCGTCGCGGCGGGATTCGGGAGTGAACCATTGCCGCGGGGCGATGACGACCTTCGCAGGATCGGGGTTGAGCCAGGCACCCCACCAGCTGAGGCTGCTATTGGCAATGATGTGATGGCGGCAGCGGCTCATGAGGCGCAAATCTTCATGCGGCTCGTCGGGACCGTTCAGGTCGACATGCTCGACCGGCGCGGCGATGGGGAGATTGGCGCGGACCCACTCCATGTCGTCGGAGAAGACATAGAACTTCGCGTTCGGCTCCAGTGCCAGAATATGTGCCACGGCGGCGGCGTAGTAATCCAGGCCCAGGAGGCCGTGCTTCGCCTGGACCACGGGATTGGAGGCGTAGTCCCCGCGGCGCACGTGAAGGCTGATGGCGCGGTGGCGGTCGATGTCCTCGAGCATGCGCTGAGTGCGCTCATCCGGTGGCGCCCGAAGCGTGAAGACATGGCGGACCTGGCGCTCCATGGGCAAGAAATAGCGCTCGGACTGCCAGTACCCGATGAGCATGGTGTCGACGGCACGGTCAAGCGGGATTCTCTGCCAGGGGAAACCGCGCTCGAAGATGGTGCGGCCGGTGACGCGGTTGATGCCGCGGAGCCGAGCCACGAACTTCCGGGTCGAGGCGCGGAAACGGTTCGAGTCCTTGTCGAACATCTTGAGCTCATCGGGCCGAGCCATGACAGCGTCAACATTGAAGTGATCGAGCAGGTACCGACGCGGAGGAAAGCGGTGAAAATCGGAAATGTCGAGCTTGAGCTCCATGCTGTGCTCGCTCGCCAGTGCCCAGGCCGAGGCGTACTGGAACATCTGGTTTCCGAGACCGCCGACCAGGTTGGCAACCAGCATGGGTCTCCTGCCCTGAGAGGACGCGCATGAAGCCGCTCACCCGGCTCCTGAGCCTGCCAAGATACCTGCAAGACCTCCGGTCATACATGCGGGCACCCGGCGCCGAGCCGTGGCGCCTTGTGACCCTCAAGCCGATGCTGGAGGAACGCACTGCCTCCCACGGGTTCGACGCGCACTACGTCTACCTCGGCGCCTGGGCCTTCCGGCACATCACGCGCGCACACCCGTCGCAGCACGTCGACGTGGCGGGACAGATCGGGTGGGTTACCTGTCTTGCGAGTGTCGCCCCTGTGGTGTTCATCGACGTGCGACCGTTCCTGGGAGAGGTCGAGAACCTCGAGTCCCGGGCGGGAACGGTGCTGAGCCTTCCCTTCCCCGACCACAGCGTGTCTTCCCTGTCCTGTCTCCACGTCGCGGAACACGTCGGCCTGGGTCGCTACGGAGACCCGATCGATCCGCTCGGCACGCGAAAGGCGTTTGCCGAGCTGTCCCGGGTGCTGGCTCCGGATGGCCGGTTCTACTTCGGCCTGCCGGTGGGCAGGCCGAGCGTGGTGTTCAACGCGCACCGGGTACATGACCCGGTGACCATCGTGGAGTGGATCGCGGAAGAGGGGCTGACGCTGCGCGAGTTCGCAGCGGTGGATGACGCGGGGCGGTTCCGGCCGGAGGCGGCACCAGCGGACGTGCGAGACCAGAACTATGCCTGCGGGATGTTCCTGATCGAGCGATCAGCCGCGACCTTCGCGCCAGCGCTGTAGTATCCGCCGGAGCTTCCCCCTTCGAGGGAAATCGGTCTCGGGCCTGAGCGTGGTTCGTACTCGTTCGCCGACCGGTGGTGAGGCGGCGAGCATATCAGCGAGGAGCGGAAAGAGATTGTAGCGATCGAGCACGAGTCGACGGGCCTCCGCGACGTCGCCGAGGGAGCGCTCGTAACGCTGATCGGCGATGGCCTGTTCGATAGTGGTGATGGCGCGCGCGGCGTCGTTCGCATCGAGCGGGGCGAAGCTGCCGGCGGGAAAGTACTCTCCCACGTTGGGACAGCCGAGGTAGAGGGGGAAGGCGCCGGCCAGGAAGGCATCGGAGAGCTTTTCCGTCCAGTAGTGCGGATAGACGCCGTTCTCGAGTGCGATGTGATAGCGATAGGGCGCGATCGCGTCCCACTTGTCTTCCACCTCGCGAATGCCCCGCCCGAACACATCGAGCCGATCGCCGAAATGCGCCTTGAGGTGACGCACCAGTTCCAGGCGGCGACGGTGCCCCGCGGTCTGCGTCTTGTCCGAACTGATCACCGAGATGAGGCGCTCCTTCGGGCCGGTACTGAATCCCTTCAGCTCGTCGTAGTTCCAGGTGAACTCGATGTTGCGATGACCCTGCTGGCGGCGTCCGACGTGCCAGGGCAGTGCGGGCTGGCCGAGCGTGACGTGCGGATGCACAAGCTGCCGATGAGTGGTGCGCACGGCATCCGAACTGTTCCACGAAACCGGGGCGGTAGAGCTTCACGCCGGGAGGCTCCGCCGTGATGAGCAGGGTCGCTCCCGGGGGACACGTCGTCGTCTCCGACTCGAGCAGTCCGTCGTAGACCACCCAGAGGTCGCAGGACTCGACTGGCTCGTCGACGACAAAGCGGCAATTGCCCCAGACGCCGGTGCCACCGGGCGTCTGGCGGAGCCAGGGCCAGTCGCGCGCGGCGGTGGAAATCTTCACGGTCAGCACGGCGAGCTCACGGCAGCGCGATCGCGATGAGATTGCGGAGGCGATGCTCCCAGGTGTGCTCGGCGAGCACGCGCTGTCGAGCAGCGGCTCCGAGCGATGCCCTCCAGGCAGGATCCCTTCTCATGCGTTCCACCTGCGCACGCAACTCGGCGACGTCGCGGTAGAGTGCGATCTCGCGATCGGGCTCAAGGAGGGGGCTGATATCGGCCTTCGCGTCGCAGAGCTGTGGTGTGCCGAGTGATGCGAGCTCGAAGACGCGGAGGTTGGCACCGTGACCGTAGCGAGCGGGATCACCGAGCGGGGGCACCTGCTGGTGCACGTTGAGGCCGATGTCGGCGCCGCCGAGCGCGCGGATGAACTCGTTCCCGTAGAGGGGACCGCGGGGCCAGCCGGGACCCCAGGCTGAGAGATCGAGGTCCGCGATGGAATCGAGCAGGTGGGCGCGAGGGACGTCGCGGGTTCCGACGAAGGCGAGGGCGGAGCGCTGCTGAGGTGGCACAGCGACGGGGTGGAGGCGATCGGGATCGACGCCGAACGGCAGGTAGTGCGTCGGGTAGGCGCGCTCACGATGCAGCGCAGCACTGTAGCTGTCGTGGGTGAAGAAGGCGTCGTAGGCCGGCGCCAGCCTGAGGCTCAGCTCGAGGAGATGGGGATCGTCGGGAAACCAGTTGGCCCACCGCGCCGCCGAATGTGTCCTCAACCTCGCGATGGCTGCGGGATCGAGGCGCTCACCCTTGTACACAAGGACGATGTCTGGCGCATGACGACGGAGGGCGCGCTCGAGTCTCGTCTCCAGCGGAACATTCCAGAGGGAGTAGATCCAGCGACGGCCATCCTCCTGGCGCGCCACGACGCAGCCGAGGTTGCGCAGGGCACGCGCCAGGTCGAAGCCGATCTGGTGGTACCTGCGATTGAAGGAGGCCACGAGCAGGACGCGGAGTCCCTGGAGTGGGCGGCTCACACTTCGACGTAGTTGCGGTAAGGGAATGGCCGCCATCCGGTGAACTGCTCGAGCACGCCGGATGCGATGAGGCGAAGCTGGCCACGGAGCCGCACGGGGCCGAACTCAACGGGTGGTCCGGTGCGGGCGGCGATCCATTCGCGGGCGACGGCGGGATGGGTTCCCTTGAAACGAGAGAGGCCGGCGATCCACTCGAGCTTCACCGGCGCGGTGGGCGCGACCCTGCCCTCGTAGATGGTGGCGTCGGTGGCGCGTTTCTGGTCGAGCGCCCAATTGGGGCGGGCCCAGCCGTAGTGGTGCATGACCGCGCGGGTGCGGCGAGCACGGATGCGGCGATCGTCGGGTCCGACACGGAAACCCTGGGCATCGCGGAAGCTGTGGACGCCAGCGCCGAGGCGGACGACGCGGACCTCGTCGCGATACCAGGTGCGATTGGTGGCGATCCAGTCAAAGGAACCGTAGAAGTGGCGGTAGTCGAGAAGCAAACCCTCGATGCGGGGGTCGTCGCCGGCTTCGGCGATGGCGTTCCGGAGGATGGGGATACCGTCCTCGTGCAGGACCTCGTCGGCCTGGATATAGACGGCCCAGTCACCGCGCGCGGCGTCGAGGGCACGCTGGGTCTCAATGGAAAGCATGCGGCTGCCGGCGCCCCGGTCCCATTCGCCGTGAATGACGCGAATGCGGGGATCGTCGATGCCGTGAATGAGGTCGAGGGTGGCGTCGTCGGAGGGGCCGACGTTGACGACGAGCTCGTCGCAGAGGGGGAGAATGGAGTGAATGGCTGGGACGACGGGAAAGTCGAGCTTGATGGCGTTGGAGACGAATGTAAGGCCGGAGATGGGGGACATGAACGAGAATAACACGATAGAGTCGGCAGTCGACAGTCGGCAGTCGGCAGAGAGAGGGCAGCTGACAGCTGATGACTTACTGACGACTGCCGACTGATGACTGACGACTGGTCTCGCTTATACTCGTCGCATGCACATCGTCCAGCTGGTGAATGAGCGGGTACCCGTCTCCAAGTACGGCGGCACGGAGCGGGTGGTGGTGTGGCTGACCCGGGCGCTGGTGGAGATGGGGCACCGGGTGACCCTGATCGCGCCGGAGGGTTCGACGCTACCTGAAGCGACGGTGGTGACGTTGCCGCATGCGGAGCTGCAGCGCCCGGACCTGGACATTTCGCGACTCCTGCCGGCGGGTGCGGAGATCGTGCATGCGCACCGGCAGATGCCCGACACGCTTCCGGTGCCGCTGGTGTGGACGCTCCATGGCAACTATCCACCGGGGACGGTACTGCCGGCGAACACGATCTACCTCAGCGCCAATCATGCGCAGCGGTTCGGGAGCACGCGGTTCGTCTACAACGGGCTGGACCTGTCGGAATACCGGTTCCAGTCGCAGAAGGGCGACTACGACCTGTTCCTGGGACGTCTGCATTCGGTGAAGGGGTACAAGTGGGCGATTGCGGGGGCTCGCCTGGCGAAGCGGCGGCTGGTGCTGGCGGGTGGGTGGAGGCCGAGCCTCAGGCACGGCATTTCGTTCGCGGGACGGGTGGGGGGAATGGAAAAGGTGGAGCTGCTCGCCGGGGCGCGGTGCCTGTGGATGCCGGCACTATGGGATGAACCGTTCGGGTTGACGCTGATCGAGGCTCTTGCGAGCGGAACGCCGGTGCTGGGGACGCATCGGGGATCGCTGCCGGAGATCGTGTCGGCGGATGTGGGGGTGCTGGGGGATAGCGTGGAGGAACTGGGCGCGGGCAGGGAGCTCGTGGAGGGGATCGAGGGGGAGGCGTGTCGAGCGCGAGTGGAGCGATTCTTTACGCATCGGGTGATGGCGGAGAACTATTTGCGGGAATATGGCAGTTCTCAGTCGACAGTCGGCAGTCGTCAGTGAGTCGGCAGCTGACCACTTACTGTCGACTGATGACTGTCGACTGACGACTCTATCTCTTCGTCGCCCCCAGTATCGCCCCCAACCGGTGCATATACGTGTGCTCGGCGAGCGCCCTCCGCCGCCCGGCCTGGGCGAGGCGCTCCGCAGTGGTGGGATCGTTCAAGAGGTCCTGGACGAGCTGGCGCAGTTCCGATCCCGTCTCAAAGGTCAGCAACTCCTTGCCGGTGTCGAACGCGAGCGGCAGGTCGACGCGGTTATCGACGACCTGGGGGACACCGATGGCCGCGAGCTCGAAGAGGCGCTGGTTGCACCCCGTCGCGGTGCCGCCGTTGCCGGATCCCTCGCGGTGGATGTTGATCGCCACCGACGCGCCGGCATAAGCGCGCACGTAGTCGTCCAGCTCGAGTGACTCGCCGCGGCAGTAGTCCTTGAGCGGCGTGCGGCGCCATCCAGCTCCCCAGATGGCCAGGCCGAAACCGGTCAACTCTCCCAGCAGCTGCTCGCGGCGGGGCGTGGCGGCGCCGACGAAGACCACGTTGGCGCGGAACTGGTCGCGCGCGCGCATGGGGCGATGCACCGACGGGTCGCATCCCGGCGGGAGATGGATGGTGGGCGGACGGGAAGGGCCGCGAAGCTGCTGGACGAGGTCGCTGCCAGGCACGAAGAGCACATCGTAGGCGGCGCTCAATGCCTCCATGAGCGGAATCGACTGGGTCTCGCCGATGAACCAGGCGGCCCAGACGGCGTCGGCGTCACGCTTGAGGCTGGTGACCATGCCCGCCGTGAGCTCAGCGCTCTCGATGACAAGCACCAGCTGCGCCTGGTGCTGCAGCACCGCCTTGCCGAGGCGGTCCTGCACGTTGCCGCCACGCCAGCGGGCAATGAGGCCCTTCCGCTCCTTGAGGTCGCAGGTCGCCACGACGCAGCCGAGCCGCTCGAGGGCCCGCTTCCGGAGCCCGGCGTGGCCGGTGGGATCGTTCTCGACATCGACGAGCAGCACGCGCGTGCCGGCGTACGGACCGTTCATGCGTGCATCTCCCCTGAGGCAACCGGCATGGCAGGCTCCACATCATCACGGAACTGGAGTTCGTACAGGCGACGATAGAGACCGCCGGCGGCGAGCAGCTCGGCATGGCTGCCCCGCTGGATGATGCGGCCCTCGTCGAGGACGAGAATCTCATCAGCCTGACGCACTGTCGCCAGCCGGTGGGCAATGACGAGCACGGTCCGGTTGGCCATGAGGCGCTCGATCGCCTCCTGCACCAGGCGCTCGGACTGGGTGTCGAGGGCGCTGGTGGCCTCATCGAGGATGAGGATCGGGGCGTTGCGCAGCAGGGCGCGCGCGATGGCGATGCGCTGGCGCTGTCCGCCGGAGATGCGCATGCCGCGCTCTCCCATGATGGTGTCGTAGCCCTGCGGCAGCCGCGCCACGAACTCGTGCGCGTTGGCCGCCTCGGCGGCGCGCTCGACGTCGGCGCGAGTGGCACCGGGCACGCCGTAGGCAATGTTGGCGTGAATGCTCTCGTGAAAGAGCACGGTGTCCTGGCTCACCACACCGAGCAGCCGGCGCAGCGAGGCACGGCTCACATCGGTGAGCGGCACGCCGTCGAGCAGGACGCGACCCACCGTGGGCTCGCGGAGGCGCGGCAGGAGATCGACCAGGGTGCTCTTCCCTGCCCCGGACGGTCCCACGAGGGCGACCATGCGGCCCGGGGTGACGCGGAAAGAGATGTCGTGCAGCACCCGCGTGCCGGTGTCGTACTCGAAGCTCACGTTGTCGTAGACGAGGTCCTTCGTGAACGTCGCCTGACGCGTGGGCCCGCCGTCCGGCTCCAGCACCGGCTCATCGAGGAGCGAGAACACCTTCTCCACGCTGGCCATGCCTTGCGCCCAGTTGGCCGGGAACTGGGAAATGGCCTTGATGGGCGAGGTGAGCCGCAGCGTCGAGAGGAGGAAGACGATGATGACCTCGGGAGCCAGCGGCGCCGAGAGGCCCAGGATGCGGGGATTGGTGCCGGCATACACGACGAGCATGACGAGAATGGCGGCGACCGTCTCGGTGATGGGCGCGGTGAGGGCGGAAAAGCGGTTGGTGCGAACCACGCGCTTGCGGTAGCGCTCGACGGCATCGGAGAAGAGCGCTTGCTCTTCGGGAGCGGCATCGGAGGTACGCACGAGCCGGATGCCGGCGAGGCGTTCCGTGGCGAGTGCCGCGAGCTCGCCCCGCTCATCGGCGCGGGCGCGGGAGTGCCGGCGGATGCGCCGTGTGATGGTGCGCAGCACCAGCACCAGCGGCGGCACCACGACGAGGCTCAACAGGGTCAGCCGAAAGGAAATGCTCGCGAGGATGAAGAGCGTCGTCGCCAGCAGGAAGACATTGCGGATCAGCGTCACCATGGACGCGGTGACGATGTTCTTGGCCTGGTCGGTCTCGTTGATGACGGCGGTGACGAGGAGACCGGTGCGGGTGCGATGGAAAAAGCCGAGGTCGAGCCGCAGGAGATGGTCGTAGAGCTTCCGGCGCAGAGTGGCGACAAGGCCCTCCTGCATGCGGACGTTGAACTGTGACGCGGCGTAGTCGGCGAGGTTCTTGAGCAGCAGCCCGATGCCCAGCACCACCGCCATGCGTGCCACCGCCTGGCCGGGCGTGGTATTGGCCAGAAGCGGCGCGAAGGTATCGGTGAGCCAGCGCTCGAGCGGTGTCGCCCCTTCGCGCATGGCGCCGGTGGTGCCGAAGAGGTGCTTGAGCAGCGGCACCAGGAGCACGATGGTGATGCCGTCGAGCGCCGAGGCGGTAAACGAACAGAGAAGGGCCCCGATCATCAGCCCGCGGTACGGGCGGGCGAGCGCCATCAACCGGCTGGTTTCGTCGCGCACCGCTAGCCGCGCCTCGGCAGGAGCAGGGCGATCGGGAGGACGACTTCCTCGGGTGCCACACCACCGTGCAGGAAGGCACCGCGATACCGGGCCTGGTACTCGCGCAGCTTGGTGGGATACACGAAGAACCGATCGCCGGTGGCGAGCAGGAGCCGGGTACCAGGAGCGCGAGGCGGCAGGCCGAAGCTCAGGAGGTCCTCCACCACGATGGCGGCGTCATCCTCCTGGGCCCGCAGGTCGTCGCCGAACTTGTAGCGAAGGTTGCTGGTCGCATCACGACGGGCGAAGACGGTTGCAGGCGTGTGACAGTGAATGGAGCCGTGGTCGGTGGTGAGCAGCACCGGGACGCCACGACGCTCCGCCTCGCGCAGGGCATCGAGCAGGGGCGAGCGCTCGAACCAGGTGCGAGTGAGTGCGCGCATGGCGCGGGCGTCACGCGCCACCTCGAAGAGGGTCGAGTTCTCCGAGCGGCCGTGGGTGAGCTGGTCGATGAAGTTGAAGACCAGAGCCGTGACGCCAGGCTGCTGCAGGTGCGCCGGCAGCCGGCGCAGGAGCGCCTCGCCATCCTGGGCGCTGAAGACCTTCTCGTAACGCACCGGCACCGGTGTACCGCAGATGTCCTTCAACTGCTCGACGAGCAGCTGTCCCTCGTGGGCGTTGAGGCTGTTCTCGTCCTGGTCGGCCCACCACTTGGGATAGCGCTGCTTGATCTCGGACGGGAAAAGCCCGGAGAAGATGGCGTTCCGCGCGTAGGGTGTAGCCGTGGGGAGGATGGAGAAGTAGTGCGACGTCTCGATATCGAAGAGCTCACCGATCAGGGGGCGGATCATGGCCCACTGGTCGAGCCGGAGACAGTCCACCACTACCAGCAGTGCCTTGCCGTGAGACTGGAGCGCGGGCCGCAGGAACTCGGCGCCGATGTCCACCGAGAGCGGCGGGCGATCACTGCGGCCATCGCGGAGCCAGTTGGCGTAGTTGCGCTGCAGAAACTTCGCGAAATCGGCGCGGAGGCTTTCCTGCAGGGTACGGAGGGCGTCCTGCAGGCCGGGCTCCTCGGCCTGACCGAGGCGCACTTCCCATTCAGCCAGCTCGACGACGAGCTCGATCCACTCGCGCCAGCCGAGTGCGGCGCCGCGGCGCGCCTCGAGCTCGCGGAAACGGGAGGCGAAGTCGCGGGAGAGCCGCTGCTGCTTGATGCGGTCGCCCTCGAGCAGCCGAGTGATGACGGTGAGGATCTGGCGCGGGTTGACCGGCTTGACGAGATAGTCGGAGATCTCGGCGCCGAGCGCGTCCTTGAAGGTCTCGGGTTCCTCGCTCTTCGTCACCATGACGACGGGCATGGACTGGTCCATGCTGCGGATGGCGCGGAAGAGCTCGAGACCGCGCCGGCCGGGCATCTGTTCGTCGAGGAGCACGACGCCGTAGGGCTGGCGCTGGAGCATGACGAGGGCGTCGTCACCATGGGCGCTGGTGTCGACGACAAAGCCCTGCTCCTCGAGGAACATGACGTGCGAGGTGAGGGACTCGATTTCGTCGTCGACCCAGAGGATCGAGCGCGGGCGTGGCATGGGGGTAAAGCTAACGGCGTGACGGAGGAACTGCGACGGCGTGAGGAGGAACTGCGACGGCGTGAGGAGGAACTGCGACGGCGTAAGGAGGAACTGCGACGGCGTAAGGAGGAACTGCGACAGCGGAGTCCGCAAGGTAAGTTCCGGCCTTCCATGACACGCATTCTCCTGGTCCGGCTCAGCTCCATGGGCGACGTCATCCTCACGACGCCGCTGGTGCGGGCACTCAGGGCCCGGCACCCGGAGGCGGAGATCGTCTACCTGACACGGCCGGCGTTTGCGCCGCTGGTGGCGGATCATCCGGCCGGTGTCGACGTCATGACGTTCGATCCGAAGAGCGAGTCGCTGGGGGAGCTGGCGGCGCGGCTCCGGGCGCGGGAGTTCACCCACCTGCTGGACCTGCATGGCGTCACGCGCACCCGTCTCCTGAGGGTGATGGTTCCGGGCAACTGGCGGGGGTACAGCAAGCGGCGAGGGGCGAGGTGGATGCTGGTACACACCAAGCGGGACGTGTACGGCGACTCGGTGCCGGAGGCGGAGCGGTTCTTCGAGGCGGCGCGGGACCTGGACGTGACACCTGACGGCGGGCCGGCGGAGGTGGGGATCGGGACGGCCGCAGCGGCGAGTGGTGTGGCCTGGTTCGGGAAGCAGGGGCTCGGCAGCCGACCGATTGCGGCGCTCGCGCCGGGCGCGGCACACTTTACCAAGCGATGGCCGACGGAATACTGGGAGAGGCTGAGCTCGTCACTGGTTGCACAGGGCTACGACGTCGCGGTGCTGACGGGCGGGGATTTCCGGGAAGAGGGCGCACTGATCGCGGCGGCGGGCGGGGCGCATGCGGCGTCGACGGCAGGTGCGCTGGGCCTGCAGGAGACGGCGGCGGTACTTCGCGCGTCCCACGTGGTGGTGAGCGGAGACACGGGGCTGATGCACCTGGCGACGGCGGTGGGAACGCGGGTGGTGGCGCTGTTCGGGCCGACGGTGCGGCAGTTCGGGTTCTTCCCGTATCGGTCGCCGGCCACGGTACTGGAGGTGGCGCTCGGGTGCCGACCGTGCAGTGCGCAGGGCGGGGCGGCCTGCCCTCTCGGGCATCATCGATGTCTGAGAGAGATTTTGGTGGAGACGGTGGTGAACGCAGTCGTCAGTCGTCAGTCGTCAGAGAGTGGTCAGTCTTGAGCTGCTTCCAGCGCTTGGCGACGATTGTGTTACGGCCGAGGACTGCCGACTTGCTGACGACTGACGACTGACGACTGCCATGCTCACTTCAAATGACGCCGATCCACTGCTGGAGCTACTGGCCTTGTCGGCGCGGGGACCGCGGCGGGAGGGGCTGTTTGCCGTCTGGCTGACGGCGCGGGTGGCGCTGGATCAGGGGCTGGATCCACCGCTTCCAGAGCGGGCACAGAGGCGACGGATCGAGGCACTGGAACGGCGGCTGGCGCGGCTGAGCCTGTCTCCCCCGCTCCGGCGAGCGCTGGCGGGGACGCTGGCGCTACTGCGAGACCCGGGGACGCGCCCGGCGGCGATGGCGCTCCAGCAACTGACCGCGCCGGTGCGGGAGACGCTGGGGGTGGAGGCGGGGGAGGTGATTGCGAGAGCCAGTCGACAGTCGGCGGTCGGCAGTGGGCAGTCAGCCCGCAGTCGGCAGGGGCCCGCATGACCAGCAACTCAGGGCTGACGACTCCCTGACGACTGTCGACTCACGACTGTCGACTATCTCGGCTGCACCATCCTGGGCGGGGCGATGGGCTTGAAGGTGGCCGCCGGCTGCGGAAGCTCTCCTGCCGCAATGGCTTCGCTATCGGTGGGCGCCTTGGTGGAATCGGGGTGGAGCTTGGCGACGGCGCCGGTCATCTCGACAAAGGTGGCGTTGAACTCGGAGTCGGGGTACACCCGGACCCAGAGGGGTCGTCCGCCGCGCTCGGCGTAAAGGATGGTGCGGCCCTGGTTGTCCTTCGAGTCGCTGACGAGGCGCCATTCGGGCGGGTGCAGCGCGGCGCGGTAGAAGTTGGCCGCGGCCTCGGGCTGCAGGGTGGTGCGCACCACGACGGCCAGCGCCTCCTTGCTGCCCGCCTTGGAGACAAACGAGGCATTCGGCGGCATGATGATGGCCGGGAAGACATCGAGCGCACTGGGGACCTCGATCGGCTTCTCTTTCTGGCAAGCGGCAAGTGCCAGGATGGCGCCGAGCGGGAGCAGCAAATTGGGGAGTCGCATAGGGCGAGGAGAGTAGCCAAAGGGGCGCCCGGGGTCAACGTTCGCGTTGCTGCAACATGTGGCCCGGCTTATGTTTCCGTGATTCCAGCAGTTCCAATCGAGCAAGGAGTCCGTGGCGATGGCTGGCCACAGTAAATGGAAGCAGATCAAGCGGAAGAAGGCGGTCACCGACTCGCGTCGCGCGTCGGTCTGGACCAAGATCATCCGCGAAATCACCGTGGCGGCGCGAGCGGGCGGCGGCGACCCCGACGGTAACCCGCGGCTGCGCCTGGCCATGGACGGCGCGCGCGCGGTCAACATGCCGAAGGAAAACATCGAGCGCGCCATCAAGAAGGGCACCGGCGAGCTCGAGGGGGCGCAGTACCTGGAGTTGACGTACGAGGGCTACGGCCCCGGCGGTGCTGCCATCCTGATCGAAGCCACCACCGACAACCCGAATCGGACTGTCGCCGAGGTGCGTCATGCGTTCAGCCGCAACCATGGGAACCTGGGTGCGAGCGGATCGGTGGCGTGGATGTTCGATCACAAGGGGCTGATCTACATCGACGCGACGAAATTCGACGAGGACAAGGCACTCGAAGCAGCGCTCGACGCCGGCGCCGAGGATTTTGCGCGCGAGGGCGACCAGTATGTCGTCTCCACGTCGCCGTTCACGGTGCATGCGCTGATCGATGCGCTCAAGGCGACGCGGGTTCGGGAGCGAATCGGCGGAACTGGCGCAGGTGCCCAAGAACACGGTGAAGGTGGAAGGTGCCGACGCCGAGCGGTTGCTGAAGCTGATGGAGGTCCTGGAGGAGCTGGACGACGTCTCCAAGGTCTTTTCCAACTTCGACATCGACGCGTCGCAGCTCGCGGCCGCCGAGGCCTGAGATCCCCGGCTTGCGCGTCCTCGGCGTCGACCCGGGCACGGCGACGCTGGGCTACGGGGTGGTGGATGCCTCGCCCCGTGAGCCGTATCGCCTGGTCGAGTGCGGGATCCTGCGCACGCGGTCGGACGAGTCCCTTCCCGCCCGTCTCCGCCTCATCCACGATGGCATCGCCGAGTTGATTGCGCGTCACCAGCCGGACATCGTCGCGGTCGAGACGGCGTTCTACTCGAAGAACGTGCACACGATGGCGGTGCTGAGTCATGCGCGCGGGGTGATCCTGCTGGCGGCAGAGACGGCGCAGGTGACGATCGCGGAGTATGCGCCGCGACTGGTGAAGAAGACGGTGGTGGGCACGGGGAGCGCGCTCAAGCCGCAGGTGGCGTACATGGTGACGCAGCTGCTGCGGCTGAAGACGGCGCCGAGCCCGGCGGATGCGGCGGATGGAGTTGCCATTGCGCTGACGCACCTGTTGCTGCGCGGTACGCGCAACAACAGGGCGCTAGCGCTGGCGACGGGGAAGGCGGGGAAGGCGGGGAGGGCGGGAATGGCGGGGAAGGCGGGCAACGGATGATCGCGCAGTGTGACGGGGGTTCTGCGTGGCGAGAAGCGGCGAGACGATTGTTCTCGCGACCGATGGCGGGGTTGGATACGAAGTGCGCGTGCCGCTGGGCGTGCTGGAGCGCCTTCCGCAGAACGGCACGAGGATCAGTCTCCACACCGAGCTGGTGGTGCGCGAGGATGGGTGGTCGCTGTACGGGTTCGACCGACCGACGGAGCGCGAGGTGTTCCAGAAGCTGCTCGGTGCGAGCGGCTTCGGCCCACGGCTGGCGCTGGCGCTCATCTCGGCGCTCGGCGGCGACCGGACGGTGCGATCGATCAAGGGGAAGGACCTCGCGGCGCTGAGCAGCGTGCCGGGCATCGGCAAGAAGAAGGCGGAGCGGCTGGTGCTGGAGCTGCAGGACAAGCTGGACGACATCGCGGTGTCGCCGTCTCCAGTGGCGACGCTCGGGCCGGCAGAGGAAGCGGTGCGCGCTCTGGTGGCGCTGGGGTATGCATCGGCGCAGGCGGACAAGGCGGTGCAGTCGGCGCTGGCGAGCGGACCGGATGACGCGGCATCGCTGATCCGGGGAGCGCTCAAGCTGCTGGCGGTGCGGTAGGTTCGAGGAGCGGAAACAGGGAACAGGGAGACTTGATTCATGCCGGTAGCCGCAGTGACCGCCGAATGGCTCTGCACGCGTTGCGGGTCGACCAACCGGAAACTGGTGGCGGCCGACACGACGCGGGTACGAGACCGGTGCGTCACGTGCGGTGCGAAGCATGAGCTCCAGCCGGGCGAGACGCCGGTCCGATGGGAGGCGCGGCCAGCGGTGACCTCCCCGCGACCTTCAGGTTACGACTCCCGATGTGCTGCCGGATGAACCGGCGGCCGATGCGGCGCTCCGGCCCTCGCGGCTGGACGAGTTCGTAGGCCAGGAGCAGGTCAAGTCCTCCCTGCAGATCGCGATCGACGCGGCGAAGCAGCGGGGCGATACCCTCGACCATACGCTGTTCTTCGGGCCGCCCGGGCTGGGCAAGACCACGCTCGCGATGCTGATGGCGCGCGAGATGGGAGTGCAGCTGCGCGTGAGCTCGGGGCCGGTGCTGGAGAAGCCGGGCGACCTGGTGGGGCTGCTGACGGGGCTGGCCCCGGGCGACATGCTGTTCATCGACGAGATTCACCGGCTCAAGCCGGTGCTGGAGGAATTTCTCTACCCGGCGATGGAAGACTTCCGGGTGGACGTGCGGATCAGCGACGGGCCGAATGCGCAGACGATCCCGATGACGCTGGAGCGGTTCACGCTGATCGGGGCAACGACGCGGTTCGGCCTGCTGACACCACCGATGCGGGCGCGGTTCGGCATCGTCGAGCGGCTCGGGTTCTACTCGGCGGAGGAGCTGCAGCGGATCATCACGCGATCGGCGAGCATCCTCAACGTGCCGGTGGACGAGGAGGGCGCCAGCGAGCTCGCGCGACGGAGCCGAGGGACGCCGAGAATCGCGAACCGTCTCCTGAGGCGCGTGCGCGACTTCGCGCAGGTGAAGGCGGCGGGGAAGATCACGGGACCCGTCGCCAATGAAGCGCTGAGCCGGCTCAACGTGGACGAGTTCGGGCTCGACGACATGGACGCGCGGATCCTCACCACGATCATCGAGAAGTTCGGCGGTGGTCCGGTAGGGCTGGGCACCGTCGCCGTCGCGGTGGGCGAGGATCCCGATACGCTGCAGGATGTCTACGAGCCATACCTGATCCAGCAGGGCTTCCTGGAGCGCACGCAGCGCGGGCGCTGCGCCACGGCGCTGGCGTACAAGCGGTTCGGTCTCACGCCTCCTCCGCAGCAGACGACGATCTTTGGTGGCTGATCGTGCGCTGGTGCTGTCCGACTTCGACTACGAACTGCCGGCTGAGCTGATTGCGCAGGAGCCGGTTGGGGTGAGGGGTGAGAGTCGACTGCTTGTGATGGCGGGGAGGGCGGGGAGGGCGGGAAGGGCGGGAAGGGCGGGAAGGGCGGGATGGGCGGGGACGACGGTAGACGCATCGCTGCAGGATGGCCGGTTTTCGGATCTTCTCAACTTGATCCCTCCCGGGGATCTGCTGGTCCTCAACTCGACACGTGTGCGTCACGCGCGACTGCTCGGCACCCGCCCATCGGGTGGCGAGGCCGAAGTGCTGCTCATTCATCCGGGCACCGGCGACACCTGGATCGCGATGGGGCGCCCGGGAAGCGCCATGCGGCCGGGGAAGCGTATTACGCTCGCGGCCGACGTATTCGTGGAGACGCTGGAGGTGCTGGAGGACGGCAATCGCGTCGTGCGGTTCGTGGGCGCCACTGCGGAGGAGGCGATCAAGCGGTATGGACAGCTGCCGCTGCCGCCGTACATCACGCATGCGCCGGGCGACGTGGACGAGGAGCGCTACCAGACGGTGTACGCGCGCCGCGAGGGATCGGTCGCGGCGCCGACGGCGGGGCTGCACTTTACCGGTGCGCTGCTGGATCGTCTCGCGGAGGGCGGAGTGCAGATCGCCGATCTCGACCTCGAGGTGGGGCCGGGAACATTCAAGCCGGTAGAGTCGGACGACCTGAGTGCGCACGTGATGCACGCCGAGCGGTATGAGGTACCGGCGTCACTGGTGCGGGCGGTTGCGGAGACGCGCGCGGCGGGTGGGAGGGTGTGGGCAGTGGGGACGACGGTGGTGCGCGCGCTCGAGAGTGCGGCGGATGAGCGCGGGGCACTGCGCGAGGGCATCTCCGAGACGGCGCTGTTCGTCACCCCGGGCTACCGGTTCCGGGTCGTGGATCATCTCATCACGAACTTTCACCTGCCCCGCTCCACGCTGCTGATGCTGGTGTCGGCATTTGCCGGCCATGAGCGGACGATGGATGCGTATCGGCATGCGGTGGCTGAGCGGTATCGCTTCTACTCCTACGGTGACGCCATGGTGGTGCTATGACATTCTCGAATCCGGCCGGTGCGGCGGTCGGCAACGCGAATGCGTATCGCGAGGCGGTGATCGCACTCATCGGGCAGCGGGATCCGCTCGAGGTCCTGGCGGAGCTACCGGAGTGGCTCCGGCTCAAGCTCAAGAACCTGGACGACGCGCGGCTCCGAAAGCCGGAAGCACCGCACAAGTGGTCGGTGATGGAGGTCGTGGCGCACCTCAACGACGCGGAGCTGGTGCATGGGCACCGGACGCGAATGATCGTGGCAGAACGGGAGCCGGCGATCGTCGGTTACGACCAGGATGGATGGGCGCTTGCGTTCGGGTATGCCCATGCCGACCTGAAGACGACACTCGCGATGCTCACTGCGATGCGGGAGGCGAACCTGCGGCTCTGGAGTGCGTTCACGCCGGCGCAGCTGGCGCGGGTGGGGCATCACAGTGAGCGGGGGCCGGAGAGTGCGGGTTTGTACCTGCGGCTGGCGGCAGGACATGACCTTGTCCATCGCCGGCAGGTCGAGCGCATTCTGCGCTCGATGACGTGAGGACGTGAGGACTTGAGGACTTGAAGCAACAGCGTGTTTGAATACCATCTGGAGGCTGAGCAGGGTCTCGCGCGCGCGGGGACGCTGACGCTGCCGCATGGAGAGATCCAGACACCGGCGTTCATGCCGGTGGGGACGCATGGCGTGGTGCGGGGGCTGCACCCCGACGAGGTGCGACGCACGGGCGCGCAGATCGTGCTCGGCAACACCTACCATCTCCACCTGCGTCCGGGTGAAGAAACGGTGGCGGCGCTGGGCGGCATCCACCGCTTCATGCACTGGGACAAGCCGATCCTGACCGACTCGGGCGGGTTCCAGGTGTTCTCGCTCGAGGGGCTGCGTGAGATCACGGAAGAGGGCGTGACCTTCCGGAGTCATGTGGACGGGAGCCTGCGTCACATCACGCCGGAGAAGGCGACCGAGATCCAGTGGACGCTGGGCAGCGACGTGGCGATGCAGTTCGATCACGTGGTGCCGGGGCAGGCGCCGTGGGCGCTGGCCGAAGAGGGGATGGACCGGAGCCTGCGCTGGCTCGACAGGTGTGTGCAGCGCCATGCGGCGCTGGGGCGTGAGGGCGTGAGGGCGTGCGGACTTGAGCGGCCGGAACAGACGCTGTGGCCGATCATCCAGGGTGGAACGCATCCGGACCTGCGGAAGCGCTCGCTCGAGGGAATTCTCGCGCGCGGGCCATGGACGGGAATCGCGATCGGCGGTCTCTCGGTGGGCGAGACAAAGCCGGTGATGCACCAGGTGCTGGATGACCTCGGACCGATGATGCCGGCGGGGGTGCCGCGTTATCTTATGGGGGTGGGATTTCCGGCCGACCTGCTGGAAGGAATCGCGCGCGGGGTGGACCTGTTCGACTGCGTGGCGGCGACGCGCAATGGGCGGCATGGCACGGCCTGGCTGCCCACCGGCCGGATGAATGTCAGGGGCGCCGCCAACAAGACGAGCGACGGCCCGCTCGACCCTGAGTGTGACTGCGAGACCTGCACGACGTTCTCGCGCGGGTACCTGCGTCACCTGTTCGTGGTGGAAGAGATCCTCGGGCTCCGGCTCGTGTCGCTGCACAACATCCGCTTCCTGGTGCGACTGGGCGAGGAAGCGCGGCGGCGGATCTTCGATGGTTCGTTCGACTCATGGCGGCGCGAGTGGCTCGCGCGGCACAACGGCACTGGAGACAGCGCGTGACCAATGTTCTTGCCTCGACGATGATCCTGCAGGCACCGGCGGCCGGCGGCCTGAGCCCCATCTGGCTGCCACTGCAGATCGTGGGCATCGGCCTGGTGTTCTACTTCCTTATCATCCGTCCGCAGTCGCAGGCGCGGAAGAAGCAGGCGGAGCTGCTCGACTCGCTCAAGAAGGGTGACGACGTGATGACGGTGGGCGGGATCATCGGCATCGTGAAGGACATCAAGGTGAAGGACGGCGGGGAGACACGGGTGACGATCGAGTCCGGCACCGCGCAGGTGGTGGTCGAGCGGTCGCGCATCATCCGGGTTGGCAACGCGTCCGCCCCGGGAACGCCTGCGCCGGTATGAGCTTGCTGACGCTGCACCTGCTCGGCTCCCCGGTGCTGCGGCAGCGCAGCGCCGAGGTGGCGGTCGTGGATGACGAGATCCGGAAGTTCATCGACGACATGTTCGAGACCATGGCGGCGGCGAAGGGTGTCGGACTGGCGGCGAACCAGGTGGGCGTGGCGAAGCGCGTGGCGGTGATCGACGCCGACGGACAGCGCTTCGCGATGGTGAATCCGCGGATCGTGTCGAGCCAGGGTCGGGACACGGCGGAGGAGGGGTGCCTTTCCATACCGGATGTATTCGGCGACGTCACGCGGCCGGCGGAGGTGACACTGGAGGCGCTGGACCGCGATGGGCAGCCGTTCCGGCTCGACGCGAGCGGGCTGGTGGCCCGCGCGATCCAGCACGAGATCGATCACCTCGACGGGATCATCTTCTTGGACCACCTTGGCGCGCTGCGGCGCGCGATGCTGCTGAAGCGGTTCCGCAAGGAGAACGCGGGCAAGGGGTACCTGAAGGAAGTGCGCGACGTGGAGCCGGAGGAAGCGCGGCGGGGGTAGCCGCGATGCGAATCATCTTCTTCGGGACGCCAGAGTTCGCGGTGCCATCGCTGCAGGCGCTGCTCGGGTCGGGTCACGAAGTGGTGGCAGTGGTGACCCAGCCGGACCGCCCACACGGCCGATCGCGGAGCGTCGTGGTGGCGCCGCCGGTGAAGGATGCGGCGCTCGCCGCCGGCCTTCCGGTGCTGCAACCCGACAAGCCGGTTGGCGCTCAATTCATCGACCAGCTCAATGCGTTCCCGGCAGACCTGGGCGTTGTCGTGGCCTACGGCCACATCCTCCGTCCACAGGTCCTCGCCCTTCCCCGCCTCGGCATGATCAACGTCCACGCCTCCCTGCTGCCCCGCTGGCGCGGTGCGGCACCCATCCAGTGGGCCATACGCACCGGCGACCGAGACACCGGCGTCACCATCATGCAGATGGAGGCGGGCCTCGACAGCGGCCCAGTCTGGCACACGCGCAGCACGCCGATCGACGCGCATGAGACTGGAGGCACACTCACCAGTCGACTCAGCGTACTTGGCGCAGAGACGCTGCTCGAGGCGCTTCCCCTGCTGGGCAGCGGCGCTCGACCGGTGACACAGGATGAAGCCGGCGTCACCCTGGCTCCCAAGATCGACCGTGGCGTGGCGCGCATTGACTGGAGCCAGTCGGCCGAGACGCTGGCGCATCATGTGGCGGCGTTTGATCCGGTGCCGGGGGCGTGGGGGACGGTGGCGGGTGGAGATGTGAAGGTTTTCAAGGCGGGGAGGGCGGGGAGGGCGGGGAGGGCGGGAACGGCGGGAACAGTGCTGAGGGCGGACGACGAGCTACACATCGACACCGGCGACGGGGTCCTGACGGTGGGCGAGGTGCAGCCGGCTGGCAAGAAGCGGCAGCCGGTGTCCGAATGGGTGCGCGGGCGCGGCATCGCCGTGGGAGCGCGATTCACGTGACGCTGCCGCGGGTGCATGCCGTCACCGATGCGCAGGTGCTGGCGCTGCCGGGCTTCCTGGACGCGGCCCAACGCCTCGCGACGCTGGGTGCGCGCGTCGCCATTCACCTTCGGGACCGTACGGCGACGGGCCGAGTACTGGCGGATCATGCGGTGGCGCTGCGCGATGCGCTGGCGGGGACGGGTACGCCGCTGATCGTCAATGCGCGGCCTGATCTGGCTGCCGCGATCAGTGCACAGGGCGTGCAGCTCGGCTCCGGCGACCTTACGATCGCCGATGCTCGCAGGGTGCATGCGCAGGGTTGGATCGGGCGCTCGGTGCATAGCGTGGACGAAGCACGGAGTGCGGCGGGTGATGGTGCCGACTATGTGGTCGCCGGAACCACGTACGCGACGCCGTCTCATGCAAGTGAGACAGCGCGTGGCACCGCGTTCATTGCCGACATTGCCGCCGCGGGGGCGCCGGTGCTGGCGATCGGCGGCGTCACCATCGAGCGCGCGCCGGAGCTGCAGGCGGCGGGTGCTTATGGCATCGCCGCGATCAGGGCGATCTGGGGCGCGAGTGACCCGGCGCATGCGGTAACGCAGATGCTGGAGCCGTGGGAAGCACGATGAGCGACATCGACGTCACCATCAACGGCGATGCGCGACGAGTGCCGGCGGGTCTCGACCTGCCTGGGCTGCTGGCGCATCTCGGTCTTGCGCCGGAAACGGTCGTAGTGGAGCACAACCGGACGATCGTGCGTCGCGCGGCGCTGGCCGGGGTTCCCGTCTCCAGCGGCGACAACATCGAGATCGTGCACTTCGTAGGTGGCGGATGAGCGCGCCGGGCGAGTTCCTCGTGCGCCAGGCCACCGCGGATGATGCGGCGCTGATTGCACGACACCGCGCGGCAATGTTCCTCGAGATGCACGACCTGGAAGCGTCACGGGTCGGCGATCTCGAGGCGCGGTCGACGCGCTACCTTGAGGTGGCGCTGACGTCGGGAGAGTACCTCGGGTGGCTCGCGTCACCTGTTGGCGCGCCAGGCTCGATAGTATCCGGCGCCGGGGTGCAGGTTCGCCGGACACTGCCGCACCCGCGCGAGCCCGACGGCACGCCGCACGGCAAGCAGGCGATCGTGCTCAACGTGTACACCGAGCCGGCGTGGCGCGGTCGCGGCGTCGCCGAACTGCTCATGCAGCGAGTCATTCAGTGGGCCGGAGATGCCGGCATGCATACGCTGGTGCTGCATGCATCGACGGCGGGACGACCGCTCTATGAGCGGCTCGGCTTCAGTGCCACCAACGAAATGCGCTACGACGGCGCTCTGGGTGCAACGGGGAACCGGACATGACAATGACCGATGCAGGACTCGAGACGATTCCGCAGTTCGACACGCCGCTCATCATCGGCGGGCAGCACTTCCGCTCGCGGTTGATGGTGGGGACAGGCAAGTACCGCTCGAACGCCGAGATGGTGGCTGCGATCGATGCGTCGGGCGCCGACGTCGTCACCGTGGCGGTGCGCCGAGTCGACCTCGATCGCACGAAGGAGGAGGGGGTGCTCTATCACCTGTCTCCCAAGCGGTATTTCCTGCTCGCCAACACGGCGGGATGCTACAGCGCCGACGAGGCGATCCGCTATGCGCGCCTGGGGCGTGAGGCGGGGTTCAACGACTTCGTGAAGCTGGAGGTAATCGGCGACAAGGAGACGCTGCTGCCCGATGCGGAAGGGCTGCTGGAGGCGACGCGAGTGCTGGTGAAGGAGGGCTTCAAGGTCCTGGCCTACACCAACGACGACCTGATCACGGCGCTGCGGCTGGAGGAGGCTGGGGCCGCGGCGGTGATGCCGCTCGCGTCGCCGATCGGCAGCGGACTTGGGCTACTGAATCCGTACAGCATCCGCACCATCAAGCGGCGGCTCACCGTTCCGGTGATCGTGGACGCCGGCGTGGGTACGGCATCCGATGCGTGCCTGACGATGGAACAGGGTGTGGACGGGATCCTGATGAACACGGCGCTCGCCGAGGCACGGGACGCGGTGCTGATGGCGCATGCGATGCGTGGTGCCGTCGAGGCTGGTCGCGCGGCGTATCTCGCGGGACGGATGCCGAGGCGCGAGGTGGCCATTCCGTCGTCGCCCGAGCATGGAATGCTGAAGAGATGAAGGAAATCGGGCTCCCGGCGCGCCGCGCGGCGATGGAGGTGCTGCTCGCGGTGCGACAGGGCGAGCCATTCGATGCTGCCCTCGCGCGCGCGCTCACTTCCCTGCCCGATGCCGACAAGCGTCTTGCGCATGAACTCGCGGCTGGCGTGCTCCGTCGCCAGAGCGACCTCGATGCGCGGCTCATTCCGCTGGTGCGTCACGGGTGGGGCAACGTCGAGCCGTCACTACGGGAGGTGCTGCGGCTGGGCGCCTACCAGCTGGTGGCGCTCGACCGGGTGCCCACCCATGCCGCCGTCTCCACCGCCGTCGACCTGGCGCGCTCGGTGGGCGGCAGCAAGGCCGCCGGCTTCGTGAATGCACTCCTCCGCAACCTCGGGGGGCGCGCCGCGGCGCCGTCGCTCGCCATCGATCCCGCTGCGCACTTCGCCGCCCTCTACTCCCATCCTGACTGGCTCGTGGCGCGCTGGCTCGAGCGCTATGGGCAGGACGACACCGTCACGCTGATGGAGTGGAACAACATGCCGCCCTCGCTGGTGCTGCAGGCTGCGCGGGAGGACGACGCGGCTCTCGAGGCGCGCTGGCGCGCGGCTGGAGTGGAGCCGGAGCGCGCGGCGATTTCCGGCTGGATGAGCCCCGCGCGCAAGCCGGCGGAGGTGCCGGGGTTCGCTGAAGGAGCGTTCATCGTGCAGGACCCGGCGCATGCCATGGTCGCGGCGTTCGCCGGCGTGGAGCCGGGGATGCGGGTGTACGATGCGTGCGCGGCACCGGGAGGAAAGTCGATCGCGCTGGGGCGATCAGTTGCGATGGTGGTGAGTGCCGACCTCAAGCTGGACAGGGTACGGCGCCTGGCGGAGAACCTGGCCCGGGCGGGCAGCGGACGGGAGCGCGCGGTGGTGGCCGATGCGCTGCATCCTCCCGTGGCCTCCGCCGATGTCGTGCTGCTCGATGCTCCATGCCTCGGCACCGGCACGTTCGCGCGACACCCTGATGCCAGGTGGAAGGTGAGCGCCGAAGCGCTGTCGCGCCTGGCCCGGCGCCAGGGGGAACTGCTGCAGGCGTGCGCCCAAGTCGTGCGACCGGGCGGCTGGTTAGTTTATGCGACGTGTTCGCTGGAACCGGAGGAGAACGAGCACCAGGTCGAGGCGCTGCTGGCGCGCGACCCCCGTTTCGAGCGCGATCCTGGAGACGCCGTGCCTGCTGAGTTGCGTACTGCGCGAGGCGATTTGCAATTGTTGCCGTTCCGTCACGGCACCGATGGCGCGTATGCGGCTCGGCTCCGGAGGCGGGCGTGAAGTTCGGCCGCCGCAATCGTGAGTTGTCGGTGACGCCGGTCGAGGCCGAGGCTGTGCCTGCGGCCGTGCCTGAGGCGGCGCCGCAGGCGGTGCCGGAGGTGGAGACGGAGGCAGTGGTGCCCGCGCGGCGGGGTTCGGGTCGGCGGATCATGCGCGATCTCGGGCTGCTGCTGCTGTTGTTCGTGGTAGGGTTCACGATCGCGTTCATCATGCTGTCGCCCGGACCGCTGCTCGCGTCGGATCACTCGACGCCCGACGTGGTGGGGATGCCGGGTGACAAGGCGGAGGGGCTCCTGGGCCAGGCGGGCTTCAAGACGAAGCGCGCGGAGTCGCGGCAGCACCCGACGTACGAAGCGGGGATCGTGATCTGGCAGGAGCCTGCTGCAGGGACGGTACTCCCGGAAGGAACGCCGGTGACGCTGACGATGAGCGACGGGATCGCGCCATACGCCGTGCCGGATGTGTCGCGGTTGCCGCTCGAGCTCGCGGCGAAGGTGATCGAGGCGAGCGGATTCCGCATGAGCAAGGTGGACACAGTGCGGTCGGCCGGTCCCGCCGGGATCGTGGTCGAGGTGCGACCGGCGATCGGCTCGGTGCAGCCGGCGGGCACCAGCATCCAGCTCGTGATCAGCTCCGGCAGGCCTGCCCTGCCTTCCGCCAGCCAGGAGACTCATCGATGAGCGTGCGCATCGCTCCCAGCATCCTGTCCACCGACCTCGGCCGTCTCGCCGAGCAGGTGCGACAGGCGGAAGAAGGTGGCGCCGAGTGGCTGCATGTAGACGTGATGGACGGGCAGTTCGTGCCCAACCTGACGTTCGGGGCACCGCTCATCGCGGCGCTGCGAAAGATCAGCGAGCGACCGATCGACGTGCATCTCATGGTGGAGCGGCCGGAGCGCTACATCAGCGAGTATGCCGACCTGGGCGTGTCGGTGTTCACCTTCCATCCTGAAGCGACTCATCATGTGCAGCGACACCTCGCGAGCATCCGTGAGCGGGGAATGCTGGCTGGGCTCTCGCTCAACCCGGGGACACCGCTGTCGTATCTCGAGGAAGTGGTGGACGACGTGGACCTGGTGCTGGTGATGAGCGTGAATCCGGGGTTCGGGGGGCAGGCCTATATTCCGGCCTCCACGGGAAAGATCCGGCGCGTGCGGCAGCTGCTCGACCTTCGGCGATCGAGTGCGGCGCTGGAAGTGGATGGCGGCATCACGACGGAGACGATCCGCACGGCGTGGGAAGCGGGTGCGGACACGTTCGTCGCGGGCACGGCGGTGTTCGGGAAGCCGGACCCGGCGGCGGCGGTGCGGGCGCTGAAGGCGCGATGCACTGTAACTGCGTGAAACAGGGAACAGGGAACGGGAGCTGATGAGCAAGCAGTGGATGGTGGTAATCGGCGTCATTGCCGCGCTGGTGGGAGGCGCCTATGCCATGGTGCGCTTCGGGCCGGAGAACACCGGCGTGGAGATCGGCAAGAAGGCGCCGGATTTCCGCATGGTGGACGTGGCCAGCGGCGACTCGGTGTCGCTGCGCACGCTTGCCAAGGGCGAGGTGGCACTGGTCAACATCTGGGCGACGTGGTGCGAGCCGTGCAAGGAAGAGATGCCGGCGATGCAGCGCATGTATGCCGACCTGGCACCGCGCGGCTTCAAGATCCTGGCGGTGAGCATCGACAATGGTGACGGCACCGCGGTGAAGGAGTTCGCCCAGCGCCTGGGGATCACGTTCGACATCCTGCAGGACCGGAGCGGCGCCATCCAGCAGCTCTACCAGACCACCGGCGTGCCCGAGAGTTTCCTGCTCGACCGCGACGGGACGATCGTGAAGCGGGTGATCGGCGCGCATGACTGGGCGTCGGTGGCGAACCGGAAACTCGTCGACAGGTATCTCGCCGGGGGCAAGTGAGAATCCTCGGCATCGAGACATCGTGCGATGAAACCTCCGCTGCCGTCGTCACGGCGGAGGGGGGCGTTTCCACGCTCGACAGCCTCGTCATCCTGTCGCAGGATGTGCATGCGATCTTCGGCGGTGTGGTGCCCGAACTGGCGAGCCGGGCGCATGTGCAGGCGATCGCGCCGGTGGTGAATCGCGCACTGGCTGACGCGGGCGTGGCGTTGAGTGATGTCGACGGGATCGCAGTTACCGCCGCACCGGGCCTGGTGGGGGCGCTGCTCGTGGGCGTGATGTACGGGAAGACGCTCGCGTGGCGCCGGGAGCTGCCGCTGATCGGGGTGCACCATCTCGAGGGTCACTTGTTCGCGGCGACGCTCGAGGATCCCACGGTGTCGCCACCATTCGTGGCGCTGCTGGTGAGTGGCGGTCACACGATGCTGCTGGACGTGCCGGCGTGGGGGCAGTATCGCCTGCTGGGCCAGACGATCGACGATGCCGCCGGTGAGGCGTTCGACAAGGTGGCGAAGCTGCTGGGTCTCGGGTATCCCGGCGGACCGCACATCGAGCGCCTGGCGCGCGAGGGGCGGCCGGGGCGATTCAAGTTCCCCCGCCCGATGCTGAAGGAGATGGACCGTCCGGGGGCGCAGCAGTACGCCTTCTCCTTCAGCGGCCTCAAGACGGCGGTACTTCGAGCGGTGCAGCAGAGCACCGACATCGACGCTGATCGCGCTGACCTTGCGCTTGCATTCCAGGATGCGGCGATCGACGTACTGGTGGAGAAAACGGCGCACGCGGTAGACGCGCTCGGCTACGACACCGTGGTGATCGGTGGCGGCGTGGCATGCAACAGGGCACTCGCCGAGCGGATGCGCACGCGGGTGGCGCCGGCGCGGGTCGCGGTGGCGTCTCCCAGGCTGAATACCGACAACGCCGCGATGATCGCCGCCGCGGGGGCGTGGCGCCTTCATCGGGGCGAGCGCAGCGGGTGGGATCTCGAACCGCGCGATACCCTGCCCCTCCCCGGCCTCATCAGCACCACCCCAGCGGAAGTCACGGCATGAACGTCTACCCGTTCACGATTCATATCGGCAGCTTCACCATCACCGGCTTCGGCCTGATGATGATGTTCGCGTTCCTGGTGGCTGGGTGGATCATGCGGGTCGAGCTGCAGCAGCGCGGGCTCAACGAGGCCTACTCGGGCGACATCATCGTGGCGGGCGTGATCGGCGGCATTCTCGGCGCAAAGCTCTGGTATGTGGCGCTCACGCGGGACCCGGGGGCGCTGTTCAGCCGCGGGGGGCTGGTGTGGTATGGCGGGTTCCTGGGCGGCGTGATCGCGGTGCTGATTGCGGGGATGCGGCACAAGGTTCCGGTGCAATGGACGATGCTGCTCGTCGGTCCGGCGCTCGCGGCATCGTACGCCGTTGGACGGGTGGGATGCTTCCTCATCGGCGACGACTACGGCGGGCCGAGCACATTGCCGTGGGCGGTCAAGTTTCCGGACGGGCTGCCGCCCTCGACCGTCGCGAACCTGCAATCGTTCGGTGTGCGGGTGCCGGCCGGACTCGACCCGAACACGGTGCTCGCGGTGCATCCGACACAGATCTACGAGACGCTCATCATGCTCGCGGTGTTTGCGTGGCTCTGGTCGAGGCGGAACGCGCCGGGCGGCACGGGGTGGATCTTCGGGGCCTACCTGATGTTCGCCGGCGTCGAGCGTTTCCTGGTGGAGATCCTGCGTGCCAAGGATGACCGGTTCGTGGGACCGCTTACGATCGCGCAGGTCACGAGCATCGGCGTGATGGTGGCGGGTGCGATCGTGTATGCGAAGCTGAAGCCGGCGGCGGTGGTGGAGCCAGGGGAGTACCTAAGACGTGAAGACGTGAAGGGGAAACAGGGAACAGGGACCAGGACCAACTGAACGGGAGTACTCATGACGAACGGTGAAAAGCCGGCGGGCGCGCGGCTGATGGAGCGGTTCCGCAAGCAGCATGTCGCGTTGCGCTGGGGCATCATGGCACTGATCGCCATGGTCGCCTGGATCCTGATCACGAGTTTCTAGGCAAGCTTCCGCAGCAGCGCGACCTGTCCAGCATGATAGAGGTTGTGCTGGACGGCCCCGTGTAGCATGACGTAATAGGTGCTACCGGTACCGAGTGCGGCGTCGCGCTGCTGGCCAACCCGGTCACCGAGTCGCGACTCGTCGAAACGGCGGATCTTGCTGGCCAGGTCGGCGGCCGCAACGCCGAGATCGGCGCGCGCAGCGGCCCATCGCTCGTCGACCACCTTCCCCACCGCAGGCCAGTCGCCTCCCTCTGGTTCGGCGGGATCACTCCCGTCGAGCCGGCGCTCGACCTCACGCATCCATCCGCGGCAATGCAGCACGAGTTCCCAGATGGAGTGCGCCTCGCTTAGGTGATGCGCCGCGGCCTGTTTCGCCGTCAGGCCGTCGGTGAGTTCCTTGAGCGACGGGCCGTGCCAGGCGTCGCCATCCCAGGTCCGCTCCAGTTGCTGGGCAATGCGCTCGGTCTCGCTCATCAATCCTCCCTCGGTGTCCCTGCTGCGCGCAGGAAGCGGCGGGCCAGCTGGTCTGTCCGGTCGTCGCCGCGGTCCATCGCCTCGTCGGCAAGCTGGTTCATCTCGCTGCTCAGCGTGGGGTCGCCCCAGAAGTACCCGGTGGCTGCCTCGGCACTCGCGGTGTCACCGGCATTGGCGCCGGCGAGGAGTGCGCGCGCGGCGGCGAGGGGATATGCCGCATCGTCCCGCGCCGGCAGTCCGTAGAGCGGCGGGGGACCCTCTGGACCATCCTCGTTGACGAATGCACGGGACACAGGCGACTCCAGCGATGATGCGAATGGTATCATGTCGTGACGTGCAGCGCGCCGTTGCTGGTGCCGCGCTTGACGCCAGCGGTCCCGCGCACGACTCTCAAGCATGACATCCCCAGGACCTGCCAACGTGACGACCCCGCCCGGCCCCGACCAGCGCGAGAGTGCCGCCGCGCTCTGGAGGGCGAGCTTCAGGCTGGTGCTGTGGCTCCTCGCGCTCTATATGCTGGCGGTGCCGCTGATCCGGGAGTTGCCCCTGGGCCAGACCACGCGCACCGGCCTGCTGGCGTGGCTGCTGGTGGCGGTGGCGTTCTACTGGTTGTACGCGGGCATGGGCGTGCGGCCATTGCTCCTGCTGCAGCTGTTCCTGTTCTCGGCCGCGGCGGCGCTGCTTGCGGCCAAGATCGTGCTGGTCGGCATCGGCGTGCTGCGCCTGAGCCTGCTGCGTCGCGTGGCTCGGGTGCTGATCATGCTCGGTGCGGCGTCGGCCGTGGTGAACCTGATGCTGATGCTGGTGGCGGTAGTGAAGAAGTCGTCAGTCGTGAGTCGTGAGTCGTGAGTCGTGAGTCGTGAGTCGTGAGTCGTGAGTCGTGAGTCGTGAGTCGTGAGTCGTGAGTCAGGGTATGTTAGAGTGAACGACAGACAAGGAGTTTCTCGTGGGTGACAAGAAGATCATCGCCGTGGTGGGCGCTACCGGTGCGCAGGGCGGCGGGCTGGTGCGCGCCATCCTGGCTGACAAGGGCGGCCCTTTCGCCGCGCGCGCCATTACGCGCAATACCAATTCTGACAATGCCAAGGCGCTGAGCGCTGCCGGGCGTCGAGGTGATCGCTGGCGACATCGATGACGAGAAAAGCATGACGAGCGCGTTCCGCAACGCTCACGGGGCCTTCTGCGTCACTCCCTTCTGGGAGCACCTCTCGCCGGACCGCGAGATCGCCCAGGCCACGGCGATGGCGAAGGCGGCAAAGGCGGCGGGGGTCCAGCATGCGATCTGGTCAACCCTGGAGGACAGCCGCAGTTTCATCCCCCTCAGCGACAACCGCATGCCGACGTTGTTGGGCAAGTGGAAAGTGCCGCACTTCGACGCAAAGGCCGAGGCGGACCAGGCGTTCCGTGACTCCGGGCGTTCCGACCACGTACCTGCTGGCCGCATTCTACTGGGAGAACCTGGTCGGGTTCGGCATCGGCCAGAACCGGGGTGAAGACGGCAGCTATAACCTCGTAATGCCGATGGGGGAGCAGAAGCTTCGCCGGCATCGGGGCCGAGGACATTGGCAAGGTCGCGTACGGCATCTTCAAGGCGGGGAAGGAATTCATCGGCAAGAACGTGGGGATCGCAGGCGAACAGCTGACTGGCACTGAAATGGCCGCCGAGCTTTCCAAGGCACTCGGCCGGAATGTGCGATACCAGCCTGTACCGCCCGACAGCCTACCGCTCCTTCGGCTTCCCAGGCGCTGACGAGCTGGGCAACATGTTCCAGATGTACCATGACTTCGCCGACGTGTTCAGCGAGGCGCGAAGTGTGGCCCTGTCGCGACGGCTCAACCCTTCGATTCAGACATTTTCCCAGTGGCTGGCACAGAACAAGCAGAAGATCCCCTTCGAGTAACGGGGATTACCCCTGCGACAGGACCTGCATGCGATGCGCTCGTGAAGGGGGCCGATAGCCATGGCCCGTCTGATCTGGCTTGCCTTCATGACCGCCATCGTCGGCGCGCTCCTGGCCGGTGCCTCGTTCGGCGTCGCCTACCTTGCGGTGGGCGACGCGCTCGGCGCCCCGCCTCCCGACATGGGGAAGCGCTCGGTCAACTTCCTCTGGGACGGCATGCCGAACCGGAAGGATCACCCCAAGGCATGGAAGTTTGCCTTCGGCCCGACCCGGCTGCCGGGCGCCAGCAATGTCACCATCTACGTGTCGCCGACGGGGAGATTGCTGCAGGCCGATCCTTCCGACCTACCCGACCTCATCAAGGCGTTCCACAACACCGGTTACTGACGCTACGCGGGTGCCGGTGATGGATCTCTCGATACCCGTTGCCACTGCATTCGCCCTCCTTGCCGCACTGCACATCTATTGGGCCCTTGGCGGGCGCTCCGGCGCCGTCGCCGTGCTCCCCGAGCGTGATGGCGCACCGTTGTTCCAGCCCGGCCTCACGAGCACGCTCGTAGTGGCCGGGCTGCTCGCGTCTGCGGCGCTGCTGGTGCTTGCCCATGCGGGACGCGGGCCCGGCATGCTCCTGCCACGGTGGATGGTGACACTCGGCGTACCGGTCATCGCCGTGGTGATGCTGGCCCGGTCGGTGGGCGACTTCCGCTACATCGGCTTCTTCAAGAAGGTGCGCGACACCCGCTTCGCGGTGCTCGACACCAGGTACTTCTCTCCCATTGCGCTGCTACTCGGCGCGGCGACAGCGTCCCTTGCCTGGAGCGGCCCATGACGCAGATCCCTCCTGCTGCACGTCTCGTCGATGTCAGTCACACGGTCGAGCACGGCATGATCACCTACAAGGGCCTGCCAGCACCTGTCATCTGTGACTACCTGAGCCGGGCGGCGTCGCGCGAGCGCTATGCGCCCGGCACCGAGTTCCAGATCGGGAAGATCGAGATGGTGGCCAATACCGGCACCTATGTCGACAGTCCCTTTCACCGGTATCCCGATGGAAAGGACCTCGCGGCGCTGCCGCTCGAGTCGCTGGCGAATCTTGATTGCGTGGTGGTTCGAGTGGCGGAGGGCCGCGGGCCCGTGATCGATCGCCTCGACCTGACCGAGCGCGACGTGCGGGGCCGAGCGGTGCTGGTGCATACAGGCTGGGACCGCCACTGGCGCACCGACCCGTACTTCGAGAACCATCCGCACCTCACCGGCGAGCTGGCGGAGTGGCTGGTTGCGTCGGGTGCGGTGCTCGTGGGCATCGACTCGTTCAACATCGACAGCATCAGCACCGGGGAACGGCCGGTGCACTCGATCCTGCTGGGCCACGACATCCCGATCGTGGAGCACATGTGCAACCTGGCACGGATCCCGGAGCGCGGCTCGAAGTTCTTTGCGGTACCGGTGAAAGTGGCGGGCTTCGGGACCTTTCCGGTGAGGGCGTTCGCGGTTCTCTGAACAGGGGGAAGAGGATAGCGGGAATGAGGACCCGGGGAACGGGAAACGGGGGTATCTTTCCCAATGCTTCTCCTTGCCCTGTTCCAGCTTGCGACTGCCAGTCATCCGCCCGTCATCCGTGACGTGTCGCTCGGCTCCGGCGAAACCATCCGCACCACCACGATCGGCGACGGCGCACAGCCGGTCGTCTTCATCGCGGCCATCTTCGGTGGTGCATTCGGCTACCGGCACCTCACCGGGCCACTGTCGGAACTCGGTTTCCGCTGCATCGTGGTCGAGCCGCTCGGCTTCGGCTTCTCATCGCACCCGAACAAGGCCGACTACTCCTTCACGGCGCAGACCGATCGCATCGGCCAGGTGCTCGATACGCTCGGCGTGACCCACGCCATCCTCGTGGCCCAGTCGACGGCGGGGTCGATCGCGCTGCGGCTGGCGTATCGCCGGCCGGACCTGGTGCGGGGCGTGTTGTCGATCGACGGTGGCCCCGCGGAAACGCCGGCGACGCCCGGCCTCAAGCGGTCGCTCAAGTACGGCGGATTCCTCACCAAGCTGTTCGTCACCAAGGGCATGCTGCACGGAAAAGTGAAGTCCGAGATGGTGGCGAACTCGGGCGACACCACCTGGGTCACCGAGTATGTGGTGGATGAGTACACCGCGGGGCAGGCCGCCGATGTCGACGGCACGATCGACGGGCTGAGGCGGATGTCGAAGGTGAATGAGCCGGAGTCGCTGAGCGCGCGGCTGCATGAGACCCAGGTGCCGGTGCGCCTGCTGGTGGGCACGGCGCCGCACAAGAGCTCGGTGAAGGATGACGAGATCGCGCTGATGACGAGCCAGATCCCCGACTTCAGCGTCGAGCTTGTGGCGGGCTCGGGGCAGTACATCCACGAGGAGCAGCCAGCGGTGGTGCTGGCTGCGTTCAGCAAGCTCGCCGAGACGACGTCCGCCTCGCGCTGAGGCGGGGCGCTAGCGCAATTCCCTTCCGTTGTTGGTGCGATCGGTGTCCGGCAGCTGCTGCTCCGGGTCCACTTCCGCCCGCACCACCCGCTTCCCGTTCTTCACCCGGTAGACAAAGGTCGGCCCCAGGTTCCACGCCTCCACCGGCAGCTTCACGTTTTCCACGCTGCCGTCGGAGAAGGTGAGCCTCAGCAGGATGGGGAGCTGCATCGTGCCCTTGTTGACCAGGGTGACGGTCGCGCCCTTCTCGCCGTTGTCGATTCCCTCCACTGCGATATCGGGTCGCGTCGTGCCATAGACCCAGTCATTCCAGAACCAGTCGAGCTCGACGCCGCTGTTGTCGCGCATGATCCGGAAGAAGTCGGACGGCGTCGGGTGCTTGAAGGCCCAGGTGCGCAGGTAGTCGCGGAAGGCGGGGTCGAAGACGTCCTTGCCCAGCACCTGGTAGCGCAGCGTCTGCATCATGAGCGCCGGCTTCTGGTACCCGGTCCAGAAGAGGTCGCGGCTCTCCACCGGTCGCGTGATGAGCGGCTGTTCCTGACCCTCGACGGCGTGGTCCTGGTAGAGGTGCAGCGGGTGCACCTCGATCGAGTCGCCGTAGGGCGTGCCGGCGAAGTACTTCGCGGTGTTGGCGAGGTCGATGAAGGTGTTGAACCCCTCGTCCATCCAGGGATAGAGCCGCTCGTTGGCGCCCACGACCATCGGCGACCACTGGTGCCCGATCTCGTGCGCCACCACCCACTGCAGCTCCTCGCGGCTCGGGCCCGCCGGATCGAAGGTGATCATCGGGTACTCCATGCCCTCGATCGGCCCCTCGACGCTCGACATCTGCGGGTAGGGATACTTCAACCACTGCTCGCTGAAGTACTTCACCGCCTCGCGGGCCATCTTGTTGGCCTCGGGCCAGCGTGTCGGCGGTCGGGCGATAGAAGGTGTGGATCAGGATGCCGTCGTAGCCGCTCGCGTCCCAGCGGAAGTCGGGTGCCGCGGCAAAGGCGAAGTCGCGCACGGAGTCGGCGCTGAAGCGCCACACCTGGGTGCCCACCGTCTCGGGCCGGGTGGCGCCGGTGCCCACTTCGTCGCCGATGATGGCGATGGGCGTGGTGCTCGTCTTCGCGCGCGCCAGTCGCTCGCGCTGCGCCGGCGTCAGCACGTCATCGGGATTCCGGAGCGTGCCGGTGGCCGCGACGATGTAGTCGAACGGCACCGTGAGGGTGACGTCGAACTTGCCATACTCGAGATAGAACTCGCCGCCCCCGATGTACGGCTCCATGTTCCAGCCCTTCACGTCGTCGTACACCGCCATGCGCGGGTACCACTGGCCCAGCTCGTAGAGCGTGCCGTCGTGGCCCATGCGTCCGGCGCCGTAGGGCGGAACGTTGAAGTGCCAGACGATGTCGATGGCGAGGGTGCCGCCGGAGGGAAGTGGTCGCGCGAGATCGACCCGCATCGTGGTGCCGGTAACGAGGTAGGTCGCGTCGGCGCCGTTCACCTTCACCGACTCGAGCACCAGCCCCCCGTTGAAGCCCTGGCAGGAAAAGTCGAAGGCGGTGCTCAGGAAGACGAGCGGCGGCTGGTTGAGCTGGTTCGTGAGGCTTTCCCGGGCGCAGATGTTCTGCTCGACGTGCATCCAGAGATGCGGCAGGCTCTCGGGCGCATTGTTGCGATAGGTGATCCGCTCGCTGCCGTGCAGGGTCTCGCGGGCGGGATCGAGCGTCGCCTCGATCCTGTAGTCGGCGCGCTGCTGCCAGTAGCCCGGACCCGGCCGGCCCGAGGCGAGGCGCACGTCCGAGGGAGCGACGATGCCGGCCTGCTGACGGGCCATGGGGCTCGTCGCCTGCGCGGCAAGGGGCTGGGCGATGAACAACGCGGCGAACAGGGCGGCCGCGACGCGGCTGCCGATCGAGCAGGACATCAATGCCTCCGGGGTGCGAGCCAGGGAACCTGCCGGAAGATATCGCCTCGGCGTGCCGGGGACTGGCTCGGTCGTGGCCGGGGCGCCACTATTGGCCACCACTTCTTCGGGATCCCCATGCCCCGCGCAGCTGCATCGTCGGTGCTCCTCGTGCTGGCCCTGACCGGGATGACCGGCGCACCAGGCACTGCCCTTCCCGTCGTTGGCGCCAACGACAACCTCGCATCGGCTGGACGCCTCGCCGGCGGCACGCTGACGGTGACGCTCGAGGCGCGCATGGGCAGCTGGTATCCTGACAAGGATCGTCGCGCCACGGCGCTGTTGGTGGCCGCGTTCGGTGAACCAGGCCAGGCACCGACAATTCCGGGGCCGCTCATCCGCGTGCGGTCGGGAACCACCATTCGCGTGCGCCTGGTGAATCGTCTCGACACCCTGCCGCTCATCGTGCACGGGCTGCACACCCATCCCGTCCACTACCGACGACACGGTGCAGGTTGCCCCCGGCGCAACGCGCGAGATCACCTTCCCCGCGGGCGCGCCGGGCACCTATTTCTACTGGGCATCCACGTTCGGTGAGCCGATCGTGGAGCGCCACGGGGAAGACAGCCAGCTTTCTGGCGCCTTCATCGTGGACCCCGCCGAAGGTGACGGTACCCCCCGATCGCATCTTCGTCCTCGGCCTCTACGATCTTACCGACCCGAAGGCACCGCCCAACACGCCAGCGGCGCCCTTCGCCACCGCAATCAACGGGCGGTCCTGGCCCTACACCGAGCGTCATCAACCTCACGGTGGGTGACACCATCCACTGGCGCTGGATCAACCCGACGAACGACAATCACCCGATGCACCTGCACGGCTTCTACTATCGCGTGGACAGCCGAGGCACGAGCATCACCGATACGGTCTACGCTCCGGACCAGCAGCGGCAGGTGGTGACCGAGCGAATGGATGAAGGCACGACAATGGCCATGACATGGTCGCCGGAGCGCGCGGGACAGTGGCTCATGCACTGCCATATCCACTTCCACATTGCCCCGGACTCGACCTGGGGCGCCGACTACCCCAGGAACCGGGGCTCGATGGCGCACGGGCCTGGCGCGAACGGCGAGCACGACATGGACGACATGGCCGGGCTCGTGCTCGGCATCAATGTCACCACCCGTGCCGATGCTGCGCCGGCCGCGACCCGATCCGCGAGGGAAGTCCGCCTGGCGGTTGAGCCGGGTCCGGTGGCACAGCGCTTCCAGGTATCGCTCGAGGAGGCGGGAAGCGCCACGCATTCCCGCCGCCACACCCGGCGCCCCGCTCGTGCTGACACGCGGCGAGCCCGCTGCCATCACCGTCGTGAACCACCTCTCCGAGCCTACCGCCATGCACTGGCATGGCATCGAGCTCGACAGCTACTACGATGGCGTGCCCGGCTGGAGCGGAACCGCGGCGCGGCTCGCCCCCATGATCGCCCCTGGTGACTCGTTCGTGGCGCGCATGACGCCCCCGCGTTCAGGCACGTTCATCTACCACGCGCACAACCTGGCCACGAAACAGGTGGGCGGGGGTCTCTACGGCGCCCTGATCGTGCTGGAGCCCGGCGAGGTGAGAAGGCCGGAGGACGAGATCGTCTGGATCGTGGGAGGAAACGATCTCTTCGTCACCGGGTTGCTGGAGATCAACGGGCAGCAGCACCCACCGACGCTGACGCTCGCGGCGGGCCACCGCTACCACGTGCGCCTCATCAACATCACCGAGAGCAACACCGGCGACGTCTCCCTGGTCGACAGCTCAGGGACAGTCGTGTGGCGCCCGCTCGCGAAGGACGCGATCCCCCTGGCGCCCGGCCTCAACAATCCAGTTCAAGCCACGGTGCGCACAAGCGTGGGCGAGACGTACGACTTCGAGTTCGAGGCCGGGCCGCCCCGGCGCCTGACACTGCTGGTCGAGAACTCCGGCGACCCGATGGCATCACAGACAGTCGAGATTCGCTGACCCGGCCCCACCATGCCCACGCTGCTCTCGGCAGGTGATCGCACCGCCATCGTCGCTCGCCTCCGGCGCGTCACCCCCGATCGCGCGCCGCGCTGGGGCACGCTCACCGCGCGGAAGATGCTCTGTCATGTCACCGACCAGCTCCGCATCGCGACCGGCATCATCATTGGGCGGCATCGCGATTCCCTGATGCGGCGCACCGTCGTGAAATGGATCGTGGTGAATTCCCCGCTGAAGGCCCCGCCCGGCAAGGTGCAGACGGTACCCGAGATGCTGAGCACCGCGCCCACGACCTGGGCCGCCGACATGGCCACCTGTGAGCGGCTCATCGCCGAGGTGGGACACGGCAAGGCGAACGGGCGGCACCCGGCTTTCGGCCCGCTCAGCGGGAAGGAGTGGGGTCGTATCGCGTGGAAACATTTCGACCATCACCTGCGTCAGTTTGGCGAGTGACCAAGCCCGTACCCACATTGGAGCACACGTGACCGACTTGCGCCGGGGCAGCCTGCTGCTCGCCGCTGCCACCGTCCTTGCCGTGACCCCAGCATCGCCACAGGCGCCGAAGGCCACGACCGTCATCACCCCCGAGAACCTGCGCACGCAGCTCTTCATCATCGCCGATGATTCGATGGGCGGGCGGGACCCGGGCTCGAAGGGCAATTTCCTCACCGCCGAATACGTCGCGGCCCAGTGGAAGAAGGCAGGGCTCAAGCCGGCGGGCGAGAACGGCACCTGGTTCCAGTCGGTGCCGTTCGTCATTCAGCGTCTCGACGCGAAGGGAACGATGACGGCGGGCACCACCGTGCTGCGCGCCGGCGTCGACTTCATTCCTGCCTCCTGGATCCCCAGCCGGCCCCGCAGCTTCGACGCGACGCCGGCGATCTACGGTGGCGATGCGCGCGACAGCACGCACTGGATTACCGCCGACCAGGCGAAGGGGAAGGTCGTCGTGCTGAGCGTCGGCAGCGGCAGCGACCGCAGCTACGTCCGCACCTTTGCGCTGATCTCTCATCCGCGCTGGCACGACGCCATGGCGGTGGTGGTGGCGCAGCTCGACCTACTCGACCCCGCGGTTCGCAGCGATCAGGTGCGCGGCGTGCTGATGGTCGACGTCCCGCGCGAAAGCGCCCTGCCCCCGCTGTTCATCGTCTCAACGGACGGTGCCGATCGCCTCTTTGGCGCCCCACTTGGCACGTTGACTCCGGGTCGCGGAGGCCAGGACGTCGCAGCGAGCACGTCGGTGCGGAAGGATCCCACCACGTATCCTGCACGCAACGTCATTGGCGTGCTGCCCGGCTCCGACCCGAAATTGAAGGGCGAGTATCTCTCCCTGACCGCCCACAATGACCACGTCGGCATCGGCCAGCTCGTCGAGCACGATTCCATCCGCGCCCACAACGCCGTCGTCCGCTTCATGGGCGCCGACAGTCCCGAGCGCGCCGCGACCCCAGAGGAAGCGGTCAAGGTGCAGCACATCCTCGATAGCCTGCGCGCACTGCGCCCCGCGCGACCCGATTCCATCAGGAATGGCGCCGACGACGATGGGAGCGGCACCGCATCACTCATCGTGCTGGCCCAGGCACTCAGCCGCCCGGGCTCGCGACCCCGGCGCTCCATCCTCTTCGTCTCCCACACCGGTGAGGAGTATGGCCTGGTGGGCTCGAAGTGGTTCACCGATCATCCGACCGTCCCGCTCGACAGCATCGTGGCGGAAATCGACGAGGACATGATCGGACGCGGCAGCGCCCTCGAGGTGGCCGGGGGCGGGCCCACCTACCTCGAGGTAATCGGCGCAAAGCGATTGTCGGTGCAATTCGGGGAACAACTGGAGGCCGCCAACGCGGAACTGCCGCTGCCCTTCGTCTTCAACTACACCTTCGACCAGCCCGGCCATCCACTGCAGTACTACTGCCGGGCCGATCACTACAGCTACGCCCGCTATGGTATTCCCGCCGTCGCGTTCTCACGCGGTGAACACCTCGACTACCACCAGGTGACCGACGAGGCGCAGTACATCGACTACGTGAACATGGCCCGCGTCACCCAGCTGGTCTACAACGCCGCCATGCTCATTGGCAACGCCGACCATCGCCCCGCACTGAACGGCCCGAAGGGCGATCCCAACGCCCCCTGCCGCCAGTAGCGCCGACTACTTCCGCGCCGGCGACTGGTCCTTCCGCATCTGGTCGCGCATCCGCTCCACCTCGGCGCGGAGCGCGGCCAGGTCGCCTTCCATCCGCTCGAGCGACCGCTCCAGCCCCTGGCGCGTGCCCGGCGACACCGGGCGATGCCCCTCCACCACCGCGGGATCCACCGTGCGTTCCTCGAGCATGATCGGCCCGGGCGATGCCGCGCGCGTCGCCTGCGATCGAACAGCGCGCACCGGTGCCAGCACGAAGCTCCAGATCAGTGCGCCCAGCAGCAGCGCGAGCAGGACTCCCTGCGCCAGCAGTGACTCGACGGTCGGATAGATGCCCAGTGCCGGGATGCGCGGCGCCCACGGGAGCACGGTCGTCGCGATGACGCCGCCCTCCTGCAGCTCCGCGATGCCCCGCCCGGCGAACAGGAACGCCATGTAGTAGAGGAACAGCCCCGTCACCGCGAAGAACGGCTTGAGCGGCAGGCGCACGCCGAACCGGTTGATCGCGTAGTACACCGCGACCAGGACCAGGGCTCCCAGCGCGATACCCGCCGTCACCGGGACGAACGTGCTCCCGGCCGGACCCGACAGCACGAGTGCCTTGTAGAAGAGCACCGTCTCGAATCCCTCGCGATACACCGCGAGGAACGCCGCCGTCGCCAGCGCCAGCGCCGATCCGCTGCTCACCGCATCCTGCACCTGGCTCTTCACGAACTGGTTCCAGCGGGCCACCTCGATCTTGCTCAGCAGCCAGTAACTCACGTAGAAGAGGACCGCTGATGCCGTGAGCATCACCGCCCCCTCGAGCACTTCGCGCCGCGCCGGCGTCACCTGGAACACCGTCTCCAGCAGCACCGCCGTGAACAGGCTCGCGAGTACCGCCGCACCCACGCCAACATGGATATCCCGCTTCCGCTCCTGCGCCCCGGTCTTGGCCAGGAACGTGAGCAGCGCGCCGATGATCAGGATTGCCTCGAGACCCTCACGCACCAGCAGGAAGAACGACTGCACGAAGAGGGACATCGGCGACAGCGTGTCACCCAGCGTCCGCTCCGCATTTTCCAGTTGCCCCAGCAGGGCGGCGCGCGCCGTGGCCAGGTCAGGGGCCGGCGCACCACCCGCGGCCAGCGAGCGGAGCGAAGCGAAGGATCCCTCGAGTGTCGTGGCGAGCGACGGGTTCTTCGCCCGTACGCCGCGCTCCACGCCCTCGAACGTCATGTAGGCATCGAACACCCGGGCGCTCGCGTCATCGGGCCGTCCCTTGGCCGCGAGCTGCAGCGCTTCGTCGAGTTGCGTCCGCACCTTGGTGAATGTCGCCGCCGCTGCGACCTCGGGCCGGAGCGGCTGGTAGCTGCGCACCGCCGCCACGCGCGCCAGCGGAGATGCCCCATTGGCGGTCGCAGTGAGCGCCTCGCCAAGGGCAGAGTCGGAGAGTCGCGCCGTGGTGCCGAATGCGGTCAGAGACGCCGGCACGTCACCCTGTGCCGCCGGCAAGGCGAAGCAGCGACGCATAGCTCGCCACCGCCCAGCGATCCTCCGCCGACAACGTCGCCTCGAACGACGGCATCGCCGTGCCCACCACACCGATCGTGATCCGGCGGTAGAAGTCGAGGGGAGACTGGGTGTAGAGCGCGGCTGCATCGGCGAGATTGGCCGGCACCGGATCCAGCCCCGCCGCAGCGGGACCATCGCCGCGCCCAAGGCTCCCATGACACTGCGCACACTGCGCCTGGTACACCTCCGCGCCATGCGCGAGCGAGGGAGTCACCCCCGGCACCTCATCCAGCGAGACGCCAAGCCCGGTGGACAGCGTCGTGGTCAGTCGCCGAACCCGCGACGCCACCTCGGTCGCCGCGGCACGACGCCCCACCAGCGCCAGCACCGCGTCCAGCTCCTTGGTCGCCGCCACCGACCACTCCGGCGGCAGCTGCCCGGCACTCCGCTTCGCCTCTTCCAGGAAGAGCCGCGCCTCCTCCACCTCCGCCGGTGCCACCACCCGCCCATCCACCACGCCGAGCCCATACTCCTGCGCCGCGAGCTGCGCCGTCGCCGCGAGACGCCGCACCGCCGCGGCCGGTTCAACGGCCACGCGTAACGAATCGGGACCTGGCGGTAACATCGGGGGTGCCGCATGTAACGGATGCGTAAAGAACAACAACAACGCAGCCGCATGGATGAGAATCATTTTCAACCGAATTATGTGGAAGACGAGCTAAAGTAGAGTGCGCAGCTAGGAATTGGAAGGAGGGAGTTCCGCGATCGCCATCGCACCGGCGGTCAGCTCCGCGTGCGTCAGCGAGAGATGCAGCACCAGACCAGGAAGCGACCGCGCAATCTCAGCCGCTCGACCATGCAGGCCCACTACCGGCGCACCTTCCGGCCCCCGGATGACCTCGATATCGGTCCACCCGATGGCCCGCGCGCCCGGCAGCGGTTGCATCGCCTTGTAGACCGCTTCCTTGGCCGCCACCCGCGCCGCCGCATGACGTGCCGGATCAGCGCAGTCGTTCACGTAGGCTGACTCTGCCGCCGTGAGGAATCGCTTCTGCGCCCGCGCGCCATGCCGCTCGAAGAGGCGGCGCACCCGCTCGATATCCACCAGGTCGATACCAATGCCGACGATGCTCACGCGAACGGAAGCCGCGTCCACCAGAACTCGGCGAACGATGCGAGCCACCCGGGCACCTTGAGGAAACCACCGAGCACGAGACCCAGCCACGTCGCCCCGGCGAGCACCAGTGCCGTGATCACCCACAGTGGCCAGCGTGGACGCGTCCACCGGCGCACCTTCTCGATCTCGGGTTGCCACCGCGCACCCTCGCGGTCCACCGCCTCCTCCAGCGCCATCCAGGCCGACTCGAGCTGTCGCGCCGCACCCGCCAGGCCCTCACTCCACCGGGCAAATGCGCTGTCGCCGTTGCGCCTCGAGGAGCCGGCGGCGCCCGCCAGTTCCTCCAGGCGCGCAAGCGACGACTCGAACGGGATCGCGCCGGCACCGAGCCGCGCCGCCATCGCCGCGAGCTCCGTCTCGCTGACCTGCAGTCGCGCCAGGCGCCGCGCCGGGAAGCGTGACTCGGCGGCAGCCGATGCGAACCCGGTGTTGATCGCCTCCGCCGTGCGCGCCGACGCATCGGTCAGCGCCTTCTCCCACAGCTGCCGCCAGCTTCGCGCGTGCAGCGAGCCGACGATCGCCGCATGATCGTCGCTGGAGAACCCGCGCGCCGCACCGGCCAGGTCGAGGACCCCCGTTGCGAGTTGCAAGGCGAACGTCATCGAGGGGGACGAAGTGGCGAATGCCAGGGGTGGCAGTCGGCGCGTTGCACAGGCGCCCCAGCCAGGGCCCGAGTTCAGGCAGGATCGCGGTCGTGGTCATGACGGATTGACCGGCTAGTCGAGGATGGCCGCCACGACGGCGTCCGTATCGGTGAGGTCGCTGAACGCGGCGTACGGGCCGCACGCGGTGAGCTGCTCCACCGTGTACCCGCCTGTCGCGACCGCCACCGCGCGCGCCCCCAGGCTGGCACCGCACGCCACGTCGGCCGGCGTGTCCCCGATGATCACCACCTCGTGCCCATGGGGGACTCGCCCCAGCAGCGGCTCCGCCCGTGACGCCGCAATCGGTGGCAGCGCCGGACGATGCGCATGGTCCGATCCGTACGCCCCCACGACAAACCGCGAAGGATCGATCCCGCCTGCCCGCAACTTGAGCGCGGCACCGCGCGCGAGGTTTCCCGTCAGCAGTCCCAGCACCGCGCGCGGCTCCCGCTCCAGGCGATCGAGCAGCTCGGGCACGCCCGGCATCACCTGCACCCGCGCCGTCGGTCGCTGCAGTTCCGTCTCCAGCAGGTCGGCATAGCGGTCGCACACCGCGCTGATGCGCGTGGCGTCGCCCGGGTCGGGATCGCCGGCCGCATGCAGGAGCTCGGAGACGATCTGGGGATCGGTCTTGCCGTCGAAGCGGATGCCATCGAACACGGCCCCGGCACCGATGACCTCCGCCATCGCGGCGGTGATCGCGCGGCGACCGGCGCCCATGGTGAGCAGCAGCGTGCCGTCGATGTCGAACAGCACCAGCCGGCGATGCGGCATCAGCGCACGCGCCGCGCGGAGACGAAGCGCTCGCGCAGCGCCGCGGCACGCGAGCCGTCGCCCCACCGCTCGCGCACCACCTGGCCGCATGCCACCGTCGAGTGCACGATGGTGTCGTCACCCGCGTAGATGGCCACGTGGGTGATGCGCTCCGTCGCCTCGCCGCGGAAGAAGCAGAGATCACCCGGTGCCAGCGCATCGCGGGCCACGACGGTGCCCAGCGCAGCCTGCTGCCACCCGTCTCGCGGCAGGCTCACGCCCGCGCGCGGCGAACGTCGTCTGGATCATCCCGGAGCAGTCGACGCCGAGCGGCGTCACGCCGCCCCACTGGTAGGGCGCACCGGCGAATTCCGCCCACGCCCACTCATCGGGGCGCATCGCCTCCGCAGCTCCGCCGCACCTCCGCCGCCTCGCGCACACTCCCGTCGATCACCGTGCCCACACGATCGCCCGGAAGGCGCACCGCGCCATTCTCGAGCACCACTCGCGCCCGAAGCGGCAGTCGCACCGCGGCACCATCGACCTCCACGCGCGCCCCATCGCTCCAGCCGGTGGCTGCCTCGCGCCAGTTCCGCGCATGCGCCGGTGGCGATCACGTACCCCTCGTGCACCCATCCCTCATACGAGTCGATGTCGGTGCGCACGCGCAGCCACTCGGTCGCGGCGCTCGAGCACCGTTCCCGTCTCACCCAGCACCAGCTGGGTGACCTGCTCCGCGCGCAGCGAGGCATCGGCATGGATGGGCGCCACCGGGGCGCGGCAGATCACGGACATGGCCGCGCAACCTCGTCGGGTTCGGGGCCGAGCGTCAAGCGCTCGCCGCCGGCGGAACAGGCGGCGTCGGGACCGGGATGCCACGGCACTTCGCGCACTGGGTCACCCCCTGGAACGTGCAGATCAGGCAGATGAACGTGCCGCACGTCGCACACGGGTATCCCTCGGATGCGCGCTCCTGCCTGCCGCACGCGCGGCAGTTCATCGCATCGGTTTCGTGGATCTGTGCCATGCAGCCTCCAGCTCTTAACTCCTAACCCTAAACTCCTAACCCTCAACTCCCGACTCCTGACTCACGCCTCACACCTCACATCTTGAAATCATACCGCTTGATCTTGTTGATCAGCGTCGCCCGCGAGATCCCCAGCTCGTGCGCCGCGCGCGTCCGGTTCCCGTTGTGATGCCGGAGCGTCCGCTCGATGTGCTGCCGCTCGAGTTCGTCCAGCGTCATCGGCGTGTGCCGCCGGTCGCCGATGCCCGGGCGATTGCGGAACTCGCCCGGCAGGTGCTCGATCGCCACCTGCGGCAGCCCCTGCCCCAGGATCATCGCGCGCTCCAGCACGTTCCTGATCTCGCGCACGTTGCCGGGCCACGGATAGGCCAGGAACCGCTCCAGCACTTCACCCGCCATGCTGGTCGGTCCTTCCGGCAGTTCGCGACCGAGCTCGTGATGCATCCGCGACACCAGCGCCGCGCGATCCTCCCGCGCCCGGTCGCGCACCGGCGGCAGGCGAAGCGGCATGACGCTGAGACGATAATACAGGTCTTCACGGAAGCGCCCCGCTTCAACCTCGGCCGCCAGCGTGCGACTCGTCGCCGCAATCAACCGCACGTCCACCGAGATTTCCCGCGTTCCACCCGCCCGGCGGAATGAGCGCGTCTCCAGCACCTTGAGCAGCTTCGGCTGCAGCTCCGGCGGCAGGTCGGCGATCTCGCCCAGGTACAGCGTGCCCTTGTCGGCGATCTCGAAGAGTCCCTGCTTCCGTTCCTTCGCGTCGTTGCCCTTCTCCTGCCCGAACAGTTCCACCTCGAGCAGTTGCGGCGTGGTGCCGGCGCAGCTCACCGCGGCGAACGGCTGCTTCGCCCGCTGGCTCAGCGCGTGGATCAGCCGCGCCACCCATCCCTTCCCGCTCCCCACCTCGCCCTCGAGCAGCACCGTCGTGCGCTCGCTGCCCGCCAGCAATCGCACCTGCTGCGCGATCTCCTGCATCCCCGATGACAGACCCAGCGACTCCAGGTTCTGTCCCGCCGCCGGCCCCAGCAGCGCCTCGGCGACCCGCCTGAGGCGCACCGTCTGCGACACCCTGCCGATCGCGGCCTCGAGATGCGCCTGGTCCACCGGTTTGAGCACCCAGGCTTCAGCACCGGCCTGCAGCGCGGCGATCGCCGCGGCACTGCCCGCCGGCGCCAGCACGATCACGGCGGCACTTCGTTCTCGCAGGTGCTGCAGCACCTCGGTGCCCGCCATGCCGGGAAGGTCGAGGTCGAGCACCACGATGTCCGGCCGGATCCGGTCCCAGGTCGAGAGGCCCGCTTCGCCGCTCAACTCGCGTGTCACCTCGTAGCCGGCGCGCTCGAGTTGGGCGCCGCCAGCACGCAGGACGTCTACGTCGTCGTCGATGAGGAGCACCGCGTCAGCCATGCCTGCCACTCCGGTCCGTAAGGTTGACCATCACTGCCCGGGCATCGGCGCCTACGGCGCCGGCACCATGATGCTGACCGCACCCGGGACGCACGTTGCCGTAAACGGGGTAAAGCCGCCACCGTCGCCGTCGAGCTGCACCGGCTGGACGGGATCGGCCACCACCCGGATCTCCCGCCCGCGGGCATAGCCGACGAAGGCATCGCCCCCGTGACCTTCCCGCAGCAGGTCCCACACTGCGCGCATGCTCTCACCCAGCCCGTTCGCGCGCAGCACCACCAGGTCGAGCAAGCCATCGTCCGGCGCAATGCCGGTGCGCAGCTTGATCATCGGCCCGATCACCTCACCGCAGTTGGCCACCAGCACCATCGACGCGTGGGCCTCGTACTCCACCCCGTCCACCGTGATGTGGTGCTCGCGGCTCCGGATCTCGCCGATGAACTTGATCGTCGTCGCCACGTAGGCCAGCATCCCCCAGCGGCGCTTCTGCTCCGAGGCGGTGCGGGTCATGATGAGCGCGTCGTACCCCGCCCCGCACGCCACCGCGAAGTAGTCGGAGCCGCTCTCGCGGTCGAGCCGGCCGAGGTCGATGCGCCGCGGCACGCCGCTCACCAGCACCTTCGCCGCGCGCGCCGGGTTGGCGGGAATCCGGAGGTTGCCGGCGAGCAGGTTGCCCGTCCCCCCGGGAATGATGCCGAGCGTCACGTTGCTGCCCACCAGCGACGACGGCCGCCTGCATGGTCGTGCCGTCGCCGCCGAAGACGGCGCAGACGTCCACCTTCTCCTGTACCGCGTATGCGGCGAGACGGCCCGCATCGCCCGGCCCGCCGGTCGCGAGCACCTCCGCGTCCCAGCCCGCGCTCCGGAGCGTCGCCATCACCACCTCGACCGCGATCGGGTCGGTGCGGGCCGCTGCCGGGTTGGTGATGACCAGGGCGCGTGTCATCAGAACTCCCGCTGCCAGAGCACGTCGGCACCGACCTGGTACCGGAGTGACGTCGACACATTCTGCCCGACCGCCGCGACGCCGCACAGTCGCAGCAGCGGCTCCACCACGCCCTGCACCCGCCACTCCTGCGACACGCGCCACTCGATGCCCGCGCCGAAGTTGCGGTAGTCGAACGAGCTCAGCGAGCTCGGGCAGAAGCCGGCGTTGAAGGTGAGGAACACCTTGCGTCCCAGCTGCCATCCGGCCGCGAGCGCGAACGCGGTGGTCAGGCTCTGTCCCTGCGTCCCGCCGGACACCACCGGCCGGATCTGCAGCATGTCGATCGGCAGGCCAAGGTCGGACACCAGCGTGTTCTCCAGCGCGCTGGCACCGGCACTCAGCAGCCACGCCGCACCGTTCGTCACCAGTGCCGCCTGCGCCTGGCCCTGCGCCATCGCCTCGCTCGCCGGCGCACCGGTGATGAGGTACGACACGATGTCGAGTTCCGAGAGCGGCGGCCGCTGCGTGCTCTCGAGCTTGAGCTTGGGATCGAACAGCGTGCCCGGTCACCCGCGCCATCACCGGCAGCTCCGCGCCCTTGGTGGTGCGCACCACGTGCTTCGCCTGGATATCCAGTTCCGCGTTCAGGTCGGGCGTGCCGAAGTAGCGGACGTCACCGCGCACCACCTCGAAGTCCCGGCTGAAGCCGGGGATCGGGCTCAGCCGGTAGGTGCCGCGCACCGCGTGCAGCGTGCCGTCGAGGCGGTAGACGCTGCGCGCCTTCTCCACCCGCAGCTTGCCGTCGAGCTGGATCTTCGCTTCCGACGACCGGAGCCAGAACTCGTCGCCGATCGTCAGGGTGAAGTCGCGCACCCGCAGCGTCTCCAGCACCCGCGACTTGAGGTCCGAGCCCAGCCGGCGCCGGCGCACCAGCGTCGTGTCGATGAACGCCACGTTCTCCGGGATCCTCGAGGTCGATGACCCGCTTGTTGAGCAGGTCGGCGAAGTAGAGCGTGCCCTCGTCCGCCGTCACCTTGCCCGAGATCACCAGGCTGTCGAGCGGCCCCGTCACCTTCACGTCGCCGCTCGCCGTGAGCATCAGGAAGTCGCGCTGGTCGATGGCGCGGAAGCGGTCCAGCGTGGCCTGCAGGTCGAGGATCGGCCGGGTGAGGCGCTCGAGCCGCGCCACGCCTGACAGCGTCATGCTGCCCTTCGGGCTCTGCAGCGTGAACTTCGGCAGGAGGATCGAGTCTCCCCGGAAATCCGCCCGGCCGTTCATCGCGTTGAACGGCACGTTGAGTCCGTCCACCGTGAGCGCCGCCATCCATCACCGCCAGGAATCCACCGAGCGCCGGCTGGTCCCAGCTGCCCAGCACCCGCACGTCGGCCGACAGCACGCCGGTGAGGTGGTGCACCGAGCGCGTCAGCGGCTCGAACACGCTCATCTGCACGCTGTCAGCCGTGGCCTGGATGCTGAGCGGGCCCGGGATCAGCCGCTCCTTCACCTTCTGCAGCGCCAGGTCGATCGGCAGCGAGTAGCCCACCTGCACCACCGGGTCGCCGGTGCGATACAGCAGCAGGCCGCCGTCGAGCCGCTGCTCCGAGTACGTGAAGACGCCCTGCGCCAGCGGACCGCGCGTGTCGCCCAGGCGCATGTCCTCCAGGCCGATCGTGCCTTCCATCGTCGGATTGGCGCGCGTGCCGCCCAGCTGCACGCGGAAGCCGATCCAGCCGCCCAGGCCCGTCGTGTCGAGCTGCGCCAGCGCCGACAGGTCGCGCAGCTGGAGGCCCAGTCCCTCGACGGCCAGGTCGCCGCTGCCGGTCCACGGCACCCGTCCCGCAACGCTGATGTACCCCGAGCCATCCGTGCCCTGCAGCCGGAACGGCGACACCTGGAGCGTCGAGTCCGCGAGCGTGATGGTCGACGGGTTCAGCAGTCGCCAGGCGTGCGTCGGGAGGCCGACACTCAGCGAGTCGATGGCGAGCGCGCGGAATCCGCTGTCCTGCCACGCGCGCCCGGCACCGGCGATCTCCACGATGCCACCGTCGTCACCCTCCAGGCCCCAGTTGAGCGAGTCCGCCGGCCCGGCGAGCGACAGCTTCACGTCGCGCACGAAGCGGTCCTGCCGGCTCATCGAGTCGAGGCTCGCATTCAGCGTCAGCTGCGGCCGGGCGCCACCGGTCCAGCTGCCCGTCACCGCGATGGCATTGGCGTGGATGTGCTCGAACACGAAGCCGCGCAGCGTTCCCTCACCGGTGGCCTCGAGCGAATCGAGGCTGCCCGCCACCTGCCCCTTCATGCGCAGCACGCCGTTGAGCGTACGCCAGCCCGGGATCGTGTCGCGCACGAAGCCCGTGAGGTCCTGCGCCAGCGAGTCGAGCTCCTCCAGGTGGTCCGCCTCGAGCGCCAGCTCCATGCTGCCGCGATGCGGCTTGGCCCATCCCACCGTGCCCGCCCCCGCCAGGATCATCCCCGACCCCGTCGCCCACACCGTGTCGACGGTGATCATGCTGTCGCGCACCTTCGCCTGCACCAGCAGCGTGTCCATGTGCACGCCGCGAAACACGCCGGGTCCCAGCACCAGGTGCATCGACCCCTCGGGCGCCAGCAGCGTGTCCATGACGCCGGTGACCTCGATGCGCCCGTCCAGGCTGGTGCGCCCCTCGCGCCCCGTCAGCGCCTGCAGGTCGAGGTGCGCGAAGTCGAGCTTGAGGCTGTCGGCACCCCAGCGCGGCGGCAGGATCGTCACCGTACCCGATCCCTTCACTGCACCGATCTCGCCCTGCACGTCCGCATCCACGAACAGCCGGTCCACCGGGCCGTCCAGCTTCACGCGCCCGCGGAGCGTGCCCTCCGACAGGATCGTGGGGAATGTCCCGCGGATGCCCTCGAAGCTGAGCGGCGCCAGCGTCACGTCCGCCGCCACCCGCATCGTCTCCTCCCGGCTGTCGAGGCGCAGCCATCCGTCGATGACGCTCTCCGGGCGGGCCGCGTCCTTGTGTCGCGCGACGCCGGTGAAGGTGGTGTTCGTCAGCGGCCCGTTGAGCGTGCCCACGGCGTTGAGCCGTCCGTCGAGGATCACCGCCGGCGCCAGGTTCCGCACCGTGCGCAGGTCGATGTCGCTTTGCGCGATCGCCACCTTGTCGAACACCAGCGCCCCGCTGCCGGTCTGGAGTCGCCCGTTGAACGAGAGGCTGGTAGCCGGTCGGCCCGGCACGGCAAGATCGGTGAAGACGATGTCACCCCGCGTCGCGATGTCATTGAGGTCGCCGTCGGCCTCCACCGGGCCGCTCACCTCCCCGATGAACGGCAGCGAATCGATGTACGGGCGCACCTTGTCGAGGTTGAGGTCGGTGAGCCGGAGCTTGAGCCGCCGCACGCCCAGTCCATCCACCGCATCCACCTCCGCCACCAGGCTCCCCTCGATGCGCTCCGGCCCGTCCGTCAGCAGCAGGTTCGTCAGCGCGTAGTCGGTGCGTCGCCCGCTATGGGAATGCGCCACGATCGTCGCATGCCCCGACATCGCCGGGAACTCCGGCGAGATGAACCGGAGGTCCACCAGGTCCACCGGGCTCGCGTCGGCGTGGAAGTCCCACATGATCGTGTCCCGCGGCCAGCTCACCATGCCCTCCGCCACCGCGGACGTGCCCGGCAGCGCCGCACGCGTCAGCCAGAACTTGAGCGAGTCGCCCTGCTGCTCGATCGTGCCCTGCAGCTGCCTGAGCTGCAGCGCCGGCTCGCTCGCGTCGGTCCGCAGCGTGTCGATCACCGCCAGGACCGGCTTGTGGTCGGGCGTCGAGATGCGAAGCCGCCGGATCGCCGTCGTCAGGTTGGAGAACGTCATGATCCGCTTCGTGCCCTCGCGCGTGTCCGACACGATCCGCCCCGGGGTCGCTCGCACCGAGTTCACCTGCCGCTCCCGCTCGGCGTCCGTCATGTGGCCCGTGGGCCACGGGTACGCCAGCGAGAGCGCGCCGTCCGTCAGCTTCATGTTGCGGAACTCGATCAGCGGCGGCGTGCTCTTCTTCCCCGGCGGCCCCTCCGAGAGACGCAGCACCTCCTCATAGTTCCACCGTCCCGATGCATGCCGCACCAGGTTGATGACCGGACGGTCCACCTCGAGCTTCTCGAGGATGAAGCGCCGCGCCAGGAAGTTCGGGATGAGGTAGCTCACCCGCACCACCGGCAGCGAGACCAGCAGCACCCCGGAGGTATCGCGCACCACCACGTTGGTCAGCACCAGGTCGCGGAGGAACGAGCCCTCGATGTTCCCCACCAGCACCTGCCCCCGCAGCAGCACGCCCAGCTGGTGCGACACGTTCCGCGCCAGCAGCGCCCTTCCCGGCGGCGTCAGCGTCAGCGCCACCAGGACGCCCACCAGCGACGCCGCGACGCCCACTACCAGCAGCACGAACACCCGGATGAGGTACCGCATCAGAACGGCTGCCCCACGGTCAGGTTGAGCTGCCACCCGCCCGGGTTGATCGGCTGGAACGTGAGCGGCGGGCCACCCGGCACCGGGCGCAGCTCGGTCAGGTCCTCCGTCACCGAGTTGCTGACGTACACCGTGCCGTACTGCAGCCGGTTCCAGCTGTACGCCACGTCGAAGCGCAGCGGCCCCACCGGCGTCACCAGGCGCAGGCCCATGCCCGGCGTCGCCACGATGCGCTTCTCCCGGTTGACCGGGTCATTCGTCTGCCACACGCCGCCGGCATCGATGAACGCCGCGAGTCGCATCCGGCCCCGCAGTACCGGCGCCGGGAAGCGCACCTCCACGTTGCCGATCAGCTGCACGTTGCCGCCGGTGGCGAACGGCACCGCGTTGTCGTCGAGTACCTGCGGGTTCGCGGCGTACCCCGCCGTGTCGGCATCCGAGATCACGTAGACGATCGGGCCGAGCTGGTTGTAGGGAAAACCGCGCACGTCGTTCGGCCCGCCACCGTAGAACCGCTGCTCGACCGGCACGAAGTTGCCGCTCACCTGGTTGTCAGTGCTCCGCCCGAACACCCGGCCCACGCGCGCCCGCCACGCCAGCACCACGTCCGGCGCGATGGTGCGGTACCAGCGACCCTCCACCGCAAACCGGGTGAACTGCTGCAGCGACGACGACCCGATCAGCGCGGAGCTCCACGCCACCTCCGCCGAGAACAGCCGGCCCCGCGTCGGGTCCACCGGGTTGTTCACCCGCGGCCACGTCGCCGTGGCACTCAACACCGCGATCGGCCGCCGCAGTGACTGCGCGGCACGCACCTCGGGAGTACACACGCTGAAGTACGAACAGAACGCCGCCGGTGTCGCCTGCGTGGCACCGTACGAGAAGGTGTAGGCGATCGTGAGCGGGTCACGCCGCACCGGTGACTCGCGCAGCAGCGCGATCCCCACGCCGATGTCATCGCGGGTGTAGATGCTGTACTCGCTGCGCCGCTCCGAGAAACCCGACAGCGTCATCGAGTTCTGCGTCGACAGGAACGCCGGGCGTCGCACCGACACCGTCACGTTGTAGTTGATCTTGCGCGAGCCGATTTCGACCTCGCCGTTCTCCACCACGCCGGGGCAGAGGCTGTTCTCCAGGTTCCAGTTCACGAACCCCGGCTGCGAGGCCACGCCGATCTTCGAGGCCTGCGCGCTGATGTCCAGGATGCGCCCCGACCCGAGGAAATTGCGCATCGCCCAGCCGGCGCTCACCCGGAAGCAGTCCTGTGACGCGTAGCCGGCGCTGGCGCGCACCGTCCGCCGCTTTGCCTCGGCGATCGTCACCAGCACCGGCACCACCGTGTCGGCCTTCTCGAAGGCCGCCGTGTCGAGCGTCACCTGTGCCAGGCTGAAGAGGTCAGACCGGTAGAGGTTCAGCTGGCTCGCCGTGATCTCGCGTTCGGAGAAGGGGCGGTCCTCCTTCACCACCAGCAGCGCCCGCACCACGCTCGTGTCCACCCGCTCCGTCCCCACCACCCGCACGGAGCCGAAGCTGTAGTGCTTCCCCGTCTCCACTGTCAGCGTCGCATCCGCCTTCCGCGTGGCGCTGTCCGACGAGAACGCGCGGAAGATGTCCACCGTCGGGTACCCGCGATTCCGCAGCCGCAGCGACACCGTGTCGATGCTCATCTGCAGTCGCGTCAGGTTGAATGGCTTCCCCTCCCGCAGCGGAAGGTCCTCCGTCACTTCCTTCTGCAACTTCGGCGGGAGCGAATCCAGCCCGTCGAAGGCCAGGCGCTCCAGCACGATCGGCGCACCCTCGGTGACCTTGAAGGTGATCCAGATGTCCTGTTCGGTGCGCTTGATGACCGTGTCCACCGTGGCCGACGGAAACCCGCTCCGGCGATACAGCACCTGGATGCGCAGCACGTCCCGCTGCAGTTCCCGCTCATTCACGTACTTGGGCGTGCCCAGCCCGATCCACTTCACCGCCCCGGTCCGCGACCACCAGTTCGAGTTCGACGTCGAGATCGACGCCGCAAGCGTCGCGTTGTCGATCGCCTTGTTACCCTCGAAGTGGAGCGCGCGCACCATCCGCTCGCCATCCTGCGCCAGCACGCGAGCGGGTGATACCAACGCCACAACTACCAGCGCCCCCGCGAGGAGGCTGGCCCGCGCGAACTTCACGCGCTTCGCCTGGCGGGCGGAGAGCTGATTATCTGCAAAGAAATACGACACTCCCGAGCCGCTTGCGCTCGCTCCACGACCCACATTCGGAGCCACAGCGACGATTGACGACGTTAGCTAACCCATGTATTTTTGCAGCGTTAGGGCGCAGTGTCAATGTTTTGACCGGTAGCCGAACGCCGCCTGCCCCCCAGCGCCTCCGGAGCGCCTCGATCATATCACCCCTGAAGCGCCATTTTCCCGCCCTCGGCATCGCAATCGGGCTCGCGGCCTGTAGTCCGAAGGGACCCAGCCGCACGCTCGAGTACTACTTCACCTACGACCCGCGCTCGCTCGATCCGGCCTTCTCCACCGACGTCCCGACCGGCGAGGTGGACGCGCTCCTGTTCGACAACCTCACCCAGTTCGATGTCGACGGCCGGCTCCAGCCTGGCCTCGCGCAATCGTGGGACGTGGACCCCACCGGATCGCGCTACACCTTCCATCTCCGCACCAACGCCACCTTCCACGACGGCCGGCCCGTCCGTGCCACCGATGTCGAGGCGTCCTGGCTCCGCGCCCTCTCCCCGAAGTCACTCGGCGGACGCCCCTGGCCCCTATACCCCATTCTCGGCGCGCGGGCCTTCAACAAGGGCGACGCACCCGGCGTGAGCGGCCTCGTCGTCACCGACGATTCCACCCTGGTCATCACCCTCGAGGAACCGCTCAACATCTTCCCCAAGCTGGTGGCCATGCCGTCCACCGGTATCGTGCCCACGCCAACGGGAGACGACTTCGACCAGGCGCCCATTGGCAGCGGGCCCTGGCGCTTCGTCTCCTGGTCCCACGACGACTACATCGTGCTCGCGAAGAACCCCGCATACTGGGGATCCGTTCCGCTGGCAGACAGCATGCGCATCCGCATCATCCCCGAGCCCCTCACCCAGGCCGCCGAGTACGAGCGCGGCGGACTGAGCGTCGTGGAAATTCCCTTCGGTGAGACGCGGCGCTGGGAGGAGCGGCACGGCAGCGAACTCCAGCGGCGACCCACCATTCGCGACCTCTACATCGCGATCAACACCACGCGCGGTCCCCTGAGCGACGTGCGAGTGCGCCAGGCGCTCAACCTTGCCGTCGACGTGCCCACACTGCTGCAGACGGTGATGGCGGGACGTGGACTCCAGGCCCACGGTGTCATCCCGCCGGGGATCACCGGCTACGACTCCACCCGGGCACCCTTTCCCCACGATCCCGACAGCGCGCGCGCACTGCTCGCCGCCGCAGGTCATGCCAACGGGCTCTCGCTCAAGCTCTGGCGCTCGCAGCGACCCGAGTACGCCCGCATCGCGCAGGCGGTGCAGCAGGACCTCGCGGCCGTCGGCATTCAGGTTGAAATTGTCCAGCGTGACGCGTCGAGTGCCCGCGCCGCCGTCCGGAAGGGCGAGGCCGACCTCTTCCTCACCGACTGGTACGCCGACTATCCCGATCCCGAGAACTTCACCTACCCGCTCTTCAACTCGAGGAATGCTGGTACCGGTGGGAACTACGCCTTCTTGAAGGATCCGGTCATCGACAGCCTTACCGTCCGCGTCCGCACCACGGTGGACGAAGCCGAGAAGGCCCGGCTCGCCCGCGAGACCGACGCCCGCATCTTTGCGCTGGCGCCGTGGATCTTTCTCTGGCATCCCGTGGATCTCTACGCGCGCAACCCGAGGGTGGAAGGCTGGAGCATTCCCGCGATCTTCAACGGTCAGCGGTGGCAGCAGGCACACATCATCGGCGGGGACGCGAAGCCATGATGCGATTCCTCGGGCTTCGCGTTGCCCTCCTCGTCCCGACCCTGCTCGGCGTGCTGCTGGTGACCTTCCTGCTGCTCTACGTCGCCCCCGGCGATCCGGTGCAGGCCATGGTGGGCGAGCGCGCCGACCCCGAGACGCTGGCACGACTCCGCAAGGAGCTCCGCCTCGACGAGCCGCTCCCGAAGCAGTTCGCGCACTATGTCGGCAACATCCTCAAGGGTGACCTCGGCACGTCGTACATCACCCGGCGGTCCATCGTCTCCGAGCTGCGCCACCGCTTCCCGGCGACACTCCGGCTGGCCCTCGCCGCCATGATCTTCGCCACCACCATCGGCCTCGCCGTCGGTATCTACGGCGCCTGGCGCCCCGGTGGATGGCTCGACCGCTTCCTCACCCTCGGGGCGTACCTCGGCGTATCGTTCCCGGTGTACTGGGTGGGCCTGGTACTGATCCTCGTCTTCGCGGTGCAGCTCCGCTGGCTCCCGCCGTCGGGATCATGGGGGTTCATCTACCTCATCCTCCCGGCCACGACGCTCGGCATGCGCTCCATTGCGGTCATCGCGCGCATGACCCGGGCGGCGCTGCAGGAGGCACTGCAGAGCGACTTCATCCGGACCGCCCGCGCCAAGGGATTGGGCGAGGCCCGGGTGCTGCTGCATCATGGGCTCCGGAATGCGCTCCTGCCGGTCATCACGGTGCTCGGACTCGACTTCGGCAGCTACCTTACCGGGTCCATTCTTACCGAGACGATCTTTTCCTGGCCCGGCGTGGGGCGCTACGTGCTGACCGCGATCGAGAAGCGCGACCTCCCCGCGGTGCAGGGCAGCATTTTGTTCCTGAGTGTCTTGTTTGTTTTCGTCAACCTGGTGACCGACCTGCTCTATGCGAAAGCTGATCCGCGAGTGGCGTATGACTGAGGACGTGAGGACGTGCGGACGTGAGGACGTGAGGAGATTCCTTGCGGTTCTCACACTTCTTGTCCTACTGTCACCTCACGTCTTCACGTCTTCACGTCTTCACGCCCAGGCGGCGTCTCTTCAGAAGCGACTTGACTCCCGGCTGGACCAGCCGCCGTACAACCGCCAGCTCTGGGGCGTCGCTCTCGTGGACGACAAGGGCACCCTGCTCTACGGTCGCAACGCCGATCGCCTGTTCGTGCCCGCGAGCAACACCAAGATCGTGGTGAGCGCCGTCGCCGCCGCGCTCTTCTCGCCCGACTTCACCGTGCGGACGAGCCTCTACGGCAGCGGTCCCGTCGTGAATGGCGTGCTGCAGGGAGACCTGGTGCTCTACGGCCGCGGCGACCCGACCTTCAGTGAGCGCTGCTACGCCGTCGATACCACCGTGGCAGGCGCCTGCGACACGAACCCGATGCAGAAGCTCAGCGACCTCGCCACCCAGCTCGCGCGTGCCGGCATCACCTCCGTGTCCGGCAACGTGGTGGGAGACGGGAGCTGGTTCGAGCCCATGATCGTGCACCCCGCATGGGAGGGCTACGACCTCAACTGGTGGTACGCGGCACCAGTGAGCGGGCTCGGCTACAACGACAACAGCATCGACATCAAGTACTCCACTGGCGACAGCGTGGGCCCGCCCGCAACGCTGACATTTACCCCCGATTTCGGTGACGTCACCCTCGACAACCAGACGAAGACGGTCGCCCGCGGGCAGGACGAGACCATCGACTTCTTCCGCACGGCGGGCACGCTTTCCGTCTGGGCCCAGGGCAACGTCGAGGCGGGGCGCCGCCCCCGCACCGAGTCCTTCGCCCTGCCCGATCCCAACATGTTCGCTGCGCGGGCGCTGCGCGCTGCTCTCGCGGCACAGGGCATCGCAGTCCTTGGCACCACGCGCTCGACCACCGACTCCATGACGTTCGAGATCGTGCGCCGCGGCACGCCGCTCGCCGAGGTCACCAGCCGCCCGCTCAAGGACTGGATCTTCCCGATCCTGAACACCAGCCAGAACTGGTACGCCGAGATGACCCTGAAGCAGCTCGGGAAGCAGTTCGGTCGCGCCGGCAGCTGGGATGAGGGCCTCCGCATCGAGCGCCGCTTCCTCATCGACTCGATTGGCGTCGACTCCACCCAGATCGCGCTCGTTGATGGCTCGGGGCTCGCCGCGTCCAACCTGGTGAGCCCGCTGGCATTCACCCAGGTGCTGCGGTTCATCCGGACCCACCCGCATGCGGCCACGTTCACTGCCGGGCTGCCGCAGTCCGGCCAGCGCGGGTCGCTCAAGAACCGGTTCGTCGGGACACCCATCGAGGGGCGCGTGCATGCCAAGACCGGCAGCATCTCGCGCACCAACACGCTTTCGGGCTGGGTAAACCTCGAGAGCGGCAAGGTCATCACGTTCTCGGTGCAGGCGAACCACCACACCTTGCCCAGCTCGGCCATACTCACCCAGCTCGATAGCGTTGTGGTCGAGATGATGAAGGGACGCTGACGTGACTGCCCAGCCTGGATCGCTCCGCGTTGCCATCGTCGGGTCCGGCCCGTCGGGGTTCTACGCCGCGGAGCACCTGCAGAAGAAGGTGCCCGCCGTCGAGATCGACATGTTCGATCGACTGCCGACACCGTATGGGTTGGTGCGCGGCGGCGTGGCGCCCGATCATCCCAAGATCAAGTCGGTCACCCGCATGTACGAGCGGATTGCCGCACATCCCGGTTTTCGCTTTCTCGGCAACGTGAGGATCGGCAGCAGCATCGATCACTCCGAGCTGCACGCGCTGTACGACGCCGTCATCTATGCCTCGGGTGCACAGACCGACCGGCACCTTGGCATACCGGGCGAGGAACTGGCCGGGAGTCATGCCGCCACCGAGTTCGTCGGCTGGTACAATGGGCACCCCGACTATCGCGATCGGCGCTTCGAGCTCGGCTCCACCAGCGCCGTCATTGTCGGCATGGGCAACGTCGCCATGGATGTCACCCGCATCCTGGCGAGCAGCATGGACGAGCTCACCCCCACCGACATCTCGGGTCACGCGCTCGAGGAGCTCCGCGCCAGCAAGGTGGGTACCATCTACGTGCTCGGTCGCCGCGGTCCAGCGCAGGCCGCGTTCACCAATCCCGAGCTCAAGGAGCTGGGCGAGCTCGCTGAGGCGGATGTGGTGGTGGACCCTCGCGAACTCGAGCTCGATGAGCACAGCGCGCACCAGCTCACCGGCCACGAGGACCGCACCGCGGAGAAGAACCTTCACACCCTGCACCAGTTCGCCGAGCGCAAGCCATCGGGGCGGAAGCGCCGCATCGTGCTTCGGTTCCTCGTGTCGCCCGTAGAAATACTCGGTAGCAATCGTGTGGAAGGAGTGAAGATTTCGAGGAACCGCCTGGTGCGGGCGCCGCATGGTGAGCTTCGCGCCGAGGCCACCGGCGAGACCGAAACGTTACCTGCCGGCCTCATCTTTCGTTCCGTGGGCTACAAGGGCGTGGCGATTCCGGGCGTGCCATTCGACCAGCGCGCCGGCGTCATTCCCAATGTCGAGGGACGCGTGCTCGTGGCACCGGGTGCCATGGAGATGCTCGCCGGGGTATACGCGGTCGGCTGGATCAAGCGTGGCCCGAGCGGCGTCATCGGCACCAACAAGCCCGACTCCGCCGAGACGGTTGACCTGCTGCTGGAGGATGTGGCGAGCGGCGCCCTCAAGCCGAAGGCACGCGGTATCCGTACCGCGGTCGATCAGATGCTCAAGTCCCGTGGCGTGCAGGTCGTGACGTTTCGCCGACTGGAAGAAGCTGGATGAACTCGAGCAGGCCGCCGGCAAGACCCGCGGCGCCCCGCGAGAGAAGTTCACCCGCATCCCCGAAATGCTGTCTGCCCTGAAAGGAGGACCCTGATCATGCCCGCTGTTTCAGTTCCTCCTCACGCCGTCGCAGTTCCTCCTCACGCTGTTGCAGTCGCGTGAAGATCTACACCAAGACCGGCGACACCGGCTCCACTGGCCTCTTCGGCGGCGGCCGTGTCCCCAAGGACCATATTCGCGTCGTTGCCTACGGCGACGTTGACGAGCTCAACTCCGTCATTGGCCTGGTCCGTGCCACCGCACCGGTCGAATTCGAGGACGCCCTGCTCGAGTCGATCCAGCGCGACCTCTTCTCCATCGGTGGGCATCTCGCCACGCCCGATCCCGACAAGGTCCGGAAGGCGCTCGAGAAGGCGAGCCTCTCCGCCGATCGAGTCACCGAGTTCGAGCGCGTCATCGATGCCGCCGACCTCGAGCTCGCACCCCTCACGGCGTTCGTGCTGCCCGCTGGGACACCAAAGGCTGCGGCACTGCATCTCGCCCGCACCGTCTGCCGGCGCGCCGAGCGGCAGGTCGTTCATCTCGCGGGCCAGGACACCGTGCCCGAGCTGTTCATCGTGTATCTCAACCGCCTATCTGATCTCCTCTTCACGCTGGCGCGCCTTGCCAATCATCGCGCCGGCACCGGCGACGTGACCTGGTAGCATGGAACCGATTCTCGTACGCCACGCGCTGGGCAAGTATCCTGTCTACATCGCTCCAGGTGCCCTGGCCGACCTCCCCGAGATCGTCGCCGCGCACTGCGGTGCGCGCGCGATCGCGCTGGTCACCGATGCGGCGGTGGGCCGCCAGTACGAAGCGTGGGAGAGTGGCGCAAACTCCTCCTGGTCCGTCGATCGCCTTGGCAAGCACTCGGCGCACGACTGGACAACGCGCCTGAGCGTCGCACCGGGAGAGAAGTTCAAGACGCGCGACACCTGGGCCAGCCTCACTGATGCTCTGCTTGATCAGGGCTTCGGGCGCGACTCCGCGCTCATCGGGTTGGGCGGTGGCGTGATCGGCGACCTCACCGGCTTTGTGGCCGCCACCTACCATCGTGGCGTGCCCTTCGTCCTCGTCCCCACCACGCTCCTCGCGATGCTCGATGCCTCGGTCGGTGGCAAGACTGGTGTCGATACCTCGCACGGCAAGAACCTCATCGGCGCATTCCATCCGCCGGTCGCTGTGGTCATCGATCCGGCGACTCTGCGGAGCCTTCCCGATGCTGAATACGCGAGCGGCCTCACCGAGGCGGTGAAGCACGGCTTCATCACCGATGCCGGCTATCTGTCCTGGATTGAATCCAACGTGGCGCCCTTGCTGGCGCGCGATCTTGGCGCGCTCGAGGTCCTCATCCGTCGCAGCGTCGAGATCAAGGCGGGAGTCGTGTCGGGAGACGAGCGCGAAGCCGGTCCGCGCGCGATGCTCAACGCGGGTCACACCGTGGCGCATGCGCTCGAGCAGGTGTCGGGCTATCAGTTGCTCCACGGCCAGGCGGTGGGGCTGGGTCTCCTCGCGGAGTCCGCCATGGCCGAGCGAAGTGGGTTGCTTCAGCCGGGCACCTGCGAGCGCCTCGCCGCACTCCTGACGCAGCTCGGCCTCCCGGTGCGAACAACGTTCCGCACCAACGCCGAACGCGTGCGCCAGGCCATGACGCGCGACAAGAAAAATGTCGCCGGCGAGATTCGCTTCGCGGTGCCACTCGACATCGGTACGATGGGCGCGCGCAACGACAGTTGGACTGTTGCCTTCGACGAAGCCACCATCGACGCGGGTCTCGCCGCAATTCTCTGAGTCATTGCTGAGGAGGCCGCAACGCGGCCGACGCGGCAATCCCGCGACTTCCACGCGGGGTCCCTCTACCCGCAGCCGCTTTCCCTCTTCCCTCTCCCCGCGTTGCTGTTCCCTGTTCCCCGTTCCCTGTTCCCGCAGCTTAGCATCCCAACTAGGTCGATCGTCCCATACTGCCACCGACGTCACACCGGTTTCTGTGGATAAGTGGATAACTGTATAACCTCCACAAGCTTATGCCCCACGAATATTTGTGATGTGGAGAAGTTTTCTTGCTTGACCGCATTACTGTCGCTTCCTATATTGGCTGCCCTTACCGCAATGCTGTTCCGTAGCATCCAAACAACTCGACGGTTCCCCTGAAGGGGGTATGAATGGCTCGCACCCGCGCTAGCCTTGTTCGTCCTGTCGCTCGCAAGGCTGCTCGCCCTGGCGTCCGCAACGTGGGCCGAGCAGTCGCCCAGGGATCCTTCGACCAGTACCTCGTCGACATACAACGTCTCCCGATGATCACCGACCCCGCCGAGGAACGCGCGCTTGCTCGCCGCGCACTCAGCGGCGACCAGACGGCGGCCGAGCGACTCGTCACCGCCAATCTCCGGTTCGTCATCGCCTACGTGAAGAAGTATCAGGGACACGGACTCGACCTCGGCGAACTGGTGGCGATCGGCAATGAAGGGCTCCTCAAGGCAGTGCGGAAGTTCGATCCCGATCATGGCGTCAAGTTCATCAGCTACGCAGTGTGGTGGGTCCGCCAGGCAGTCCTCAAGGCTCTCGCAGAACAGACACGCAGCGTTCGGATTCCCCTCAACCAGAATTCATCGCTCATCAAGATGAGCCGCGTGCAGTCGCTCCTTTCCCAGGAGCTCGGCCGCGCGCCCACCGATGGCGAACTCGCGCGGGCACTCGGCGAACAGGTCGAGACCATTCGCGAAGCCCGGCAGATGTCCACCATCGAGATGTCGCTCGACGCCCCGGTCGACGGCCGCGATCGTCACGGTGCCACCATCGGTGAGCGCGTCGCCGGCAACGCCGATTCAGAAATCGAGTCCCTGACGGACCAGCATCTCACCCGCGAGTTCGTCGACCGGCTCTTTGCGCGCCACCTCACGCCGCGCGAGCGCGCCATCCTCTCCATGTACTACGGGCTCGAGGAAGGCTCCGAGGCACTGACGCTCGAGGCCATCGGCGAGCGGCTCGGCGTCACCCGCGAGCGCATCCGGCAGATCCGCGAGCGCGCCTTCGAGAAGCTCCGGCACTGCCCCGACATCCAGCACCTCAAGGGCCGTTGGGTGGCCGCCTGAAGTCCCTCCCGCTGGTACTCGTGGTGCTGACCCTGGCCGGCTGCGATCGCAGCCGGCCATCGTCACAACCGGCCCCGCCGTCGTCCCCCACTGTCCAGTACATTCCGCGCGCCGACAACGGTCCCGCGCGACCCTTCGCCGAGGCCGTGCGCGTGGGTAACATGCTGTACCTGTCCGGCCAGCTTGGTGACAGTGCCGGCAAGATCGTGCCTGGCGGTATCGAGGCCGAGACCCGGCGGACCCTTGAGAACATCAAGGCCGCGCTGGAACGAAACGGATCGTCGATGGACAACGTCGTGAAGTGCACCGCGATGCTGGCCGACATGAGCGAGTGGCCCGCGATGAACGCGGTATACGCCACATACTTTACGAAGCACTTCCCTGCGCGCAGTGCCTTTGGCACCACCGGACTGGCACTCGGCGCACGAATGGAACTCGAATGCATGGCAACGGTGGACACTCCGCTATAACGCGCATCCTCGTCCCGCTCACGGACGCCCTTCGTGATCATGGGCGCACCGCCGCCTGGCTCGGCATCGCGTCAGCCGCCGCCATCGCCACCCTTGCACCTGTTCTTTCGCTCGGACCATCGGCCCTCCAGCCCAGCCCGATTCGCGACACCGACCTCGGCCTCGCCTGGACCAGCACCGCACAGTCACCTGCGGCACTTCAATCGGGAGCGATCGCGCAGCTCCTGGCCCTGCTTCTTGTCATCGCTGCAGCCGCCTGCGCCGTCGCCGTCGTCACCGCCGCAATCCTGCAGTGGACTCGCTCTGGCGAACGCGCAGCCGACACCGCAGTCCGCCGAGCTGTTGGCGCCTCCCGACGCGACCTGGCCCTCAGCTTTCTCAGCGAGGGCCTCGTCATCGTGCTGACGGCCGTTCCACTCGGAATTGCCGCGGGATACATCGCGCTGCGCGTGGCGCTCCGCACCTGGCCTGATGCACTCGGCCCTTGGCACTACGCGCCCGTCGCTGTCTCCATCAGCACTGCAGTGGCACTGCTTCTCAGCGCGATGCTTCCAATGCGCCACGCTCGCGGCAAGCGGCTCGTCAACCTCCCGGCAAATCCGCTGGGCCTGTTTCCCCCCATCGTGCAGATCGGCGCAAGCCTCGCCATCCTGCTCGCCGCCACGCTCGTCAGCAGGCAGGCGACGCTGTTGATGGGCGCCGGTAACACCGCCGCCGACGGCACCGTCTACCAGCTCGCGGGCAGCGACGCCGACCCCGCTGCTCGCTCCGCACAGTACCTGGACATGCTCCGCGATCTCGCGGCCACTGAGGGCATCGAAGGGGCGAGCCTCACCAGCCCCGGTGCACTCGTCGGGACTCGGTACCGTGGACTGGGTGGAGACCGACTGCGGACAGTGCTTCGTCGGCGGGATCTTCCTGCAGTGGCACAACGAGCGGGCAATACATTCCGTCGTGAGCCCCGACAGCTTCAAGGTCATGGGCATTCCCCTTGTCGCCGGTCGCACCTTCACGCTGGATGACAACTGGAAGGCACCGCGCGTCGCGATCGTCAATCGCCAGATGGCAGCACTCCACTTCGAGCACGGCAGCGCGGTGGGCCGCAGCATCTTCATGGGCACCGATCGCGTGCCGTACACCGTTGTTGGTGTCGTCGACGATGGAATGGCACCGCGACGGAGCGGCGGACTCCAGCCCCGCTTCGCGGTCTATCTCAGCACGCTGCAGCACCCCATCGCCGCCGCCGATCTCGTCGTTCGCGGCAATGCTGCCGCTGCGGCCAACGCAGAGGCCACGCTCGCGAAGTTCTCCACCATCAGGCACTCGAGCGGCATGGCGGAATCCGCGCTCCGTCGGGCGTCCACCCTGCCGATGCTCTGGTTCGCCCGCTGGTTCCGCGTTGAGGCCATCGCGGCGCTGCTGCTCGGCGCGCTGGGCACCATGGTCAGCGTCTCGATCTGGGCCTCAGCCCTCGTGCCCGAGCTGGCGATCCATCGCGCGCTCGGCGCCACGCGCCGCCACATTTCTGCGGCCGTCCTGGGGCGCACCGTCCTGATTATTGCGGCTGGAATCCTGGTGGCACTCACCGCGGTGGGACCATCGTTGCGCGCCGTACTCTCGGAGATCCTGGGCGACCTCCCGCTCCTCCCTGTCAGCGATCTCCTAGTGCCGGCGGCACTGCTTTCACTCGCGGCGATGATCGGTGCCATCCGCCCCCTGCGCCGCGCAATCCGCACGGAGCCTGCTGCATTGCTCGCTGAGTAACCCTCCCACCTTCAGCCACCCTCACGTCCTCACGTCCTCACGTCCTAATCTCCCTGCAGCTGTATCGAACTCACGTCAGCCGCCATCCTTCGCACCACGAAGTACACCCGCGCCTCAGACGTCACCAGCAGCGCGATCACGGTGTTGTTCTCGCTGTCCTGCGCCAGGAACTGCCGCTCCACCAGGCTCGCCGTGCCTTCCTGCTCGACCGATGTCCATGTGGGCGGCAACCACCCCCGGAAGATCTTGATCAGTTCCTGGTAGCGCTTCCGAGCCGCACTCGTCTTTCGCGCCGCGAACACCATGCAGCGAACCGAGTCCATTCCCCGGACTTCGCAATCGTACGTGCCCGGCGCGTCCTGCCTCGACTGGTGAATTCCCGGCATCGCGTCCTCCACCGGGTGCCCGCGAATCGCACCGAAGCTGTCGGGCGCCGCCGCGGTGAATGCCGACAGCGCGTCGGCCCACGCACTGGCATCCGTCCTGATGGTCAGGCACCGCTCATAGCTGTCGATCAACGCCTTCCCGCTCAGGCGCGTGCTGTCTCCCCGCACCGCCACCTGCTCCTTCTGCAGCAGGTCGAGGTTGCGGCTTCCGATCATGCCGCCATCCACCATCAGCTGGATGGCCCAGCAATCGGCCTCGCCCTCGGTCTGCGCGCTCGCGCGCTGCTGGAGGTGCCCCAGGTTGTGGTGCGCGCAGGCGCGGAGGTACAGGAACAGCTGCGTGGTTGCTGACGCGCTCTTGTTCGCGTCGCTGTTCCAGAGGATGACGCGTTGGCCTCCCTGGTAGGTCGCGACACCTCCCCGGCCAATCGCGTCGTCCGCGACAGTGGGAATCGGCTGCCCCAGCCGGTCGAAGCAGGCATTGAACGGCGCCTGGGCATTGGCGCGACCGGCAACCAGCAGGAAGCCCAGTGCAATGGAACCCCTCGAGATTGTCACCGGCTGATCGACTCCCTTTGCGTGGAACGGAAGAGACCGAGCGCTGTTCAGGGCCCTTGCCGGTGACGCGAGCCAAGGCTTCAAACTGTCTGCTTGAAGGGAAAGCCTACGATAGGCAACGACCGGATCGAACTATCTACCAGTACACGCCAATGAGTCAAACAGTATTGGAATACTGAGATCTCGATCTAGCTTTGCCTCTTGAAAGTGTGGCTCCCAGTCCGGGTGGAACAGGCATCGAATCCGGTGGAACCGCTGGCGCCACCTTTCCACTGTGCGGCAGACTTGGCAACAGTGTGGGAGCGAGTAGGCGAGGACGGCCTTAAGTCTCGGCTAGGCTGCAAGCCGGAGCGACTCGCACCAACCCAAGAAGCCCATCTCTGTGTGCTACGGCAATTGGCATGGTCCTCAGCACACACGGCTAGTGTCTGCGGCTCAGTCATTGTTGAGTTGAAGACGTGAAAGGATATGCCGATGGCCTTCAGGAAGTTGATGATGGGGAAGTGGTCGCGTTGGTATTCTAACTGCACACCATGCAGGACCTTTGTGGTGGCGAGCGCACTGACCTTGCTTTGTTCTGGATGCACGAAGACCCCCCGGCAGAGATCGCTGGAGGCCGACACTTTGATCAACAGGTTTGTTGCTCTCAGGCTGGAGCAAGTCAAGGCGAAGGATCCGGCTGCGGTCCAAGAAGTGGTTTTCTGCGAAGGAATACGCCTGAGCCGGCTAGTAAGTCTCGACAGTCTGAATGTGCTGTTGGACGAGGCTGGACGCCGAGTCAAGGAACAGGTGACGGCAGCACAGTGGCGACGGGTCCAGGATTCATTGTCGCAGAAGGTGGTTGCCGTAGGAGACCGGTGTGAGGAGTTCGCTGCTGCGGGTCTGCTCGGTGGTCCGATTCCTCCGTTGCCTCGATGACGTCTTCAACGCACATGAGGGATCGAACCCCCACCTCAGGTATGTGAGCCTTCCGCTCGACTCCCATGATGGTAGCTTCGGCAATGACATCGCGCAGCAATACTAACGGTCGGATCTGGTTTGTCTGCCTCACTGCCGCAATCATTGCACTCGCGGCCGCCATTGCGCCGCGCTTCACGCAGCCCGAGGCGTATCACCACTTCGCCGACCAGCACGCCGCACTGGGCATTCCCAACTTCCTCGACGTCGCCTCCAACATCGGCTTCCTTGTGGTCGGCCTCATGGGCCTCGGCTTCGTAATTCGCGGAACCCGCCGCGATGGCGGGGCCGCCTTCGAGGAATCGTCCGAGCGCGGGTGCTGGGGTGTTGTGTTCCTCGGCGCCACCGCAACCTGCTTCGGATCGATGTTCTATCACCTCGCTCCCGACAGCCCCCGCCTGGCCTGGGACAGGCTGCCCATGGCGGTTGCTTTCATGGGCCTCGTGGCCGCGGTGGTCAGTGAGCGCATCAGTGGCACCGCGGGTCGCCGCCTCCTGACGCCCCTCGTCATGGTGGGCATCGCTTCCGTCTGGTATTGGCGCTGGAGCGTCCGGCACGGGGTCGAGAACCTGAATCCCTACGCCGCCGTGCAGTTCGGGTCGCTGCTGCTGCTGCTCCTACTCATCGCCCTCTTCCCCTCCCGCTACACGCGGGGGGCTGACATCCTTGGCGCGCTCGCTCTCTACGCCCTGTCGAAGGGCGCCGAGCAATTCGATCAGGCCATCTTCACTGCGACGGGCAATCGGGTGAGCGGCCACTCCCTCAAGCACTTGCTCGCTGCTGCTGCCCTCCTCTGGCTGCTGCGCATGCTCGTCCTGCGCCGGGAAGTGACTACTTCCCGACAAACGACACCCTTTGCCGCACCAGTTGCCGCACCGCAACCCCTCGGTACTGCGCCGGGCGATACACCCCGTTGAGGATCGCCTCCAGGGCAGGAGCCACGAATGCGTCGTGCGATGACGCAAGCACCTTCATTGTGCCCGCCTCAACTCGCCCCGACGCATCGATGACAAAGGCAATGTCCACGTAGCCGCTGACGCCCGCATGCTTCAGGAGCTGTGGATACTTCGGCTGCGGCTGCGCGACCACCTCCGCTGCTACCTCCACTTCGGCGGACATGTACACGCCATCCATGCCGGTCCGCGGCGCGGTGCCCGCAGTTTCGTCAGGAATTCCCGCCTGCCTCGACATGCTGATCACGGCGACCGGATCGAATGGCCCACCGCTCAGGCTGATGCGTGGGATATCGCTCGGCACGATATCCGGTGGCACAAATCCATCCAGGGGGTCCGGCGCTCGCGGCGGTTCGCTCGGTGCCTGTGGGACAGCAGCGCGCGACGGCGACGGCGCGTGCGTCACGAACACCATGGTGGTGTCGACAATGCGCAGTGCGCCGCTGGTCATGGCCCCCTGCGTCGCGTGCACCGCCCCCGCCAGCACCACCAGATGCAATGCCATTGATACCGCCGCCTCTCCACCCCGCCCCCTTACCGAACCCGATGACTCGATCAGCGTCTCGAACACGCGGCCTCCGGTTTTCGTGGTCCGGAGGATCATGCCATCCCCGGATTAGGCCAGCCTCGACACGCCATTGCCCGGACATGAATTCATCATGACAATTTCGAAACCTGCGCCACGCCCCGCCTTCCCCGCCTTCCCCGCCTTCCCCGCCTTACGCGCCCTCCCCGCCCTCCCCGCCTTATCTTCCACCATGACGTTCCGCCTCCCCATCTTCCCACTCGGCGTCGTCCTCTTCCCCGGCGCCCTGCTCCCCCTGCACATCTTCGAGCCCCGCTACCGCCGGATGCTCGCCGATTGCGTCGCTGGTGACGAACGGTTCGGCCTGGCCCTCCCCGGTATCGCCCACGAAGCGCCGTCCCTGGGCGCCGTCGGTTGCGTCGCCGGAATTCGCGGCGCCCAGTCCCTCGACGACGGTCGCTCCAACATCGTCGTCCAGGGCACCACGCGCTTCCTCGTCACGCGCTACCTCGATGACCCCGCGCCCTACCTCGTCGCAATGGTCGAGGCCTTTGACGACCGCGACGACAGCCTGCCTTCGGCCGCGCGCTGCGCCGCCCTCACCGATGCCTTCGCACACTATCTCCCGGCGCTTCGCGAGCTGAACGACCTCGAGCCGGATACCCGCGCGATCCCCAGCGAGCCCACGGCACTCTCGTTTCATGTCGCCGCCGCGCTCGACTGCAGCGCCGCCGAGAAGCAGGCCCTGCTCGAGATCCGCTCCACCACCGAGCGCGTGGACCTCCTCCTCGACATGCTCCCGCCGCTTGTGAGCGCGCTCGATGCCGGGCTCCGCACCCGGAAGAAGTCGCACTCCAACGGGAAGGGGCATCACCCTCCCGACCTGGCCGGCTCGTGAACGAGGCGCTGCTCACCGGCCTCGCCGGTATCGTCGGTCCCCGCTGGGTGCGGCATCGCCGCGCCGAGCTCGCCACCTATACCATGGACGGGCTCCCGACTCACGAGTCATACCCTGGCGTCGTGGTGCTCCCCGGCTCGCGCGACGAGCTCATCGCTGTCGTGAAACAGCTTCATGCCACGAAGACACCGTTCGTCGCGCGCGGCGCAGGGACCGGCTTGAGTGGAGGTGCACTCGCCGAGAGCAATGCGGTGCTCGTGGCACTCACGCGCCTGAACCGCATCATCAGCGTCGACCCCGCTACTCGCCGCGCCGTCGTCGAGCCCGGCGTCGTCAATGCCCGGCTGTCAGAGGCCGTCCTGCCGCACGGGCTGCAGTACGTCCCCGATCCATCCAGCCAGACCGCCTGCACCATCGGGGGCAACGTCGCCGAGAACGCCGGTGGCCCGCACTGCCTCAAGGCCGGCGTCACCACCAATCACGTCACCGACCTGGAGATCATTCTCCCCGACGGGACGCTTGCGCGCCTTGGCTCCGCGCACGGCGACGCCTGGGGCCCCGACCTCGTCGGACTCTTCGTCGGCAGCGAGGGAATGTTCGGCATCGCCTGCAGCATCACCGTGCGGCTCGAGCCGATTCCGGTCACCGTGCGCACCATGCTCGCCGATTTCCCGAGCATTCGCGCCGCCAGTGAGGCGGTCTCCGCCATCATTGCCTCCGGCATCGTACCCGCCGCGCTGGAGATGATGGACCAGGCCTGCGTGCGGGCGGTCGAGGCCTCCATCTATGCAGCGGGGTATCCCACCGATGCCGCGGCGGTGCTCCTGGTGGAGCTCGACGGCCAGCCCGAGAGCGTCGCCGCCGAGCACGCCGTGGTCGAGCCGCTGCTTCGCGCCCACAAGGCCCGGAACGTCCTCACCGCCGAGACCGCCGCCGATCGCGCCCGGCTCTGGCAGGGGCGCAAGAAGGCCTTCGGCGCGATGGGCCGCATCGCCCCCGACCTCGTGGTGCAGGATGCCGTGGTGCCTCGCTCCGCGCTTCCCGATGTGCTCGACCAGATCTTCGAGATCCGCGATCGCTACCAGCTGCACATCAGCAACGTCTTTCACGCCGGCGACGGGAACCTGCACCCGAACATCAGTTTCGACCGTCGCAATGCTGCCCTCGCCGCGCGGGTACGCGATGCGAGTCGCGAGATCATGACCGCCTGCGTCGCCGCCGGCGGCAGCATCACCGGTGAGCACGGCGTCGGCAACGACAAGCTCGATTACATGCCCCTCATCTTCGACGCCGAGACACTCGGCGCCATGCAGGCTGTGCGTCGGGTCTTCGACCCCGGCGAGCGCTCGAATCCTGGCAAGGTTGTACCAGTCCACGCGTGCAGGGAGTGGTGTGCGACACCCGCTGTTCGCACCAATGGCACCCGCGGACTCACGCTGGCGGAGGTGGTCCATGATTGACGGCATGCTGGCTCGGCTTCGCGAGATCGTCGGCGCCTCCGGTGTAGAGCGCGACCCCGCCGGGCTCCCGCGCGTGGTTCCCGACAACACCGAGTCGATGGCGCGGCTCTTTGCGCTGGCGCACGGACGCAACTGGCGCGCGCGCATCGAGGGACAGGGCACCTGGCTCTCCAGCGACGCCCCCGCTGACTTCGCGGTCAGTACCCGCGGGCTCGATCGCGTCACCAGTGTCAGTCCCGCCGATCTCGTCGCCACAGTCGATGCCGGTGTCGCCATCGGCACGCTGCGCCGGCGTCTTGCCGACGATGGCATGTGGCTCGCCGTCGACCCGCCCGGTCGACCGGAGCGGAGCATCGGCTCCATTGTGGCCGCCGGCACCGCCGGCCCCCTGCGCCAGGGCTTCGGTCCGGTTCGCGATCACGTACTCGGCTTGAGCGTGGTCACCGGAGACGGGCGCGTTGTCCGCGCCGGCGGGCGTGTCGTCAAGAACGTCGCCGGCTACGACCTCGGCAAGCTGCAGATCGGTGGCTTCGGCGGCTTCGGTGTCATCACCGAGCTCAACCTCCGGCTCCGTGCCCTTCCGCGCGCCGACCAGACCTTCATCACCCGCGCCAGTCGCGACCACCTCACGAGCGTCGCGCGCGACCTTACCGATGCGCGGCTCTCGCTGCAGGCCCTCGAGCTCTTCTCGCCCGCCATTGCGGCCGAGCCTGACTGGATCCTGGCCGCGCGCCTCATGGGTACCGAGGACGGCGTTGCCGCCGAGGCCCGGCGGCTTGTCGCCGCCACGTCGCTCGTCTGGCAGCAGCTCCCCGTCGAGCGCGCCAGTTCCTTCTGGCACCTCTCGGCGCGCGCCGTGCTCGGCGGCGCCGTCACGCTCCGGCTCGGTGTGCTGCAGCCGGGACTCGACGATTCGCTCGACATGCTCGCCGCGACGCTCGACGAGGGCCTCATCACGGCCGGTGTCGGCAGCGCCGGTGGCATTCGCTGGAGTGGTGAGGCACGCATCGATGCCCTGCGCGCGCTTCGTCGCACCGCCGCGTCGCGCGAAATTCCCATGACCCTCGAGCGCGCGCCCTGGGCCATTCGCCAGCAGCTCGGGCACTTCGGTGCCTATCGTGAGGGCGTCGGTGCGCTCGTGAGCCGGCTCAGGGAGACATTCGATCCGGGCCTGCTGCTGAGCGTGGCGCTCGAGGGCGATGGTGATGGCCGGTAGTACCGACTCGCGGTTCACCGCGCTGGACCCCTGCGTCCACTGCGGATTCTGTCTTCCCGCCTGCCCCACCTACCTCGCCACCGGCGACGAGGCCGACAGCCCGCGCGGGCGCATCGTGCTCATGCGCGCACTCGAGCGCGGCGAGATCGGCGCCGACGATCCCGCCCTCACCCAGCACATCGATGCCTGTCTCGGCTGCCGCGGCTGCGAGCCCGCCTGCCCGTCTGGCGTGGGCTACGGTCAGGGCCTGGAAGCCGCGCGCGAGATCCTCGCCGCGAAGCGCGGCATCGCCCCTGCCGCGCGGGCCATCCTCGCCGTCTTCTCTCATCGGGTCATCTGGCGGACAGCTGCTCACGCTGGCGCGCTGGTTCCGCATGACTGGACTGCCGGCTCGCTGGTCGAGTGGCAGCCGCCTTGGCTTCAGCATGGGCATGCTCGCCTCCACCAAGCGCGCCGAGAAGCCCCGCTCCTTCCCGAGCTTTCACATCTCTCATTCCGCACCCACGGTCGCCCTGTTCCGCGGTTGCGTCATGGACACCGTCTTTCGCCACGTCAACGACGCAACCCGGCGCGTGCTCGAGGCCAATGGTTATCGCGTGGTGGAGATCGACGGGCAGGGTTGCTGCGGCGCGCTGCATGAACATGCCGGCGATCGCGCCGGCGCGGAGTCGCTCGCGCGACAGAACGTGAAGGCGTTCGGCAGCCGCGCCAATTTCATCGTGGTGAACAGTGCCGGCTGCGGCGCCCTGCTCAAGGAGTACGGCCACCTCCTCGGCACCCGCGAGGGTGAACAGTTCGGCGACCGGGTGCGCGACGTCACCGAACTGCTCGCCGCCAAGGGACCTCGGCAGGGAGGCCCCCTGCCGCTCGATGTGGTGTACGATGCCCCCTGCCACCTTCAGCATGCGCAGAAGGTCCAGGCCGAGCCGCTCGCCGTGCTGAACGCCATTCCCGGACTGCGCCTGCGGCTGCTTCCGGGCTCCGACAAGTGCTGCGGCAGCGCCGGCATCTACTCGATGCTGCACCCCGACATGGCCCGCGCCGTCCTCGACGACAAGATCAAGGGCATCGCCACTGCCTCGCCGGTGCCGCGCGTTGTCACCACCGGCAATCCCGGCTGCCACATGCAGATCGGCGCCGGCCTCCGCGTCGCCGGCATGGACACCGCCGTCCTTCACCCGGTAGAGTTGCTGGACGAGTCCTATCGCGTTGGCGGCCTCTACAGCCGCCAACAGTAGGACCTGTTTCCCCGCCCTCCCCGCCTTCCCCGCCTTCCCCGCCTATTTTCCGGGAATGACGAAAGCAATCTTCTTCGACTTCAACGGCGTCCTCATCAACGACGAGCCGCTGCATTGCGAGGCGCTCATCCACACCCTCGCTGAGTACGGCATCGACCTCGATCGCGATACCTACTATCGCGACTATCTCGGCTTCGATGACCGCGAATGCTTCCGCTACAGCTTCACCCAGGCCAACCGCCCCTCCGACGCCGCCAGCATCGCGGATGCCACCGAGCGGAAGAACGCCGCCTGGGAGCGACTGGTGAAGGCGAACATGCCGATGGTCCCCGGTGCCTCCGAATTCGTCCGCGCCTGCGCCGAGGCGGGGCATCGGCTGGCCATCGTATCCGGCGCCCTCCGGCGGGAAATCGACCTCGTTCTCTCGGCCGATGGCATCGCGCCCCTGTTTGAGCTCGTCGTTGCCGCCGAAGATGTCCCCGACTGCAAGCCCGACCCCGCCGGCTACAACCAGGCCCGCGCCGCCCTGAACGCCGATCCCGCTGACTGCATGGTCATCGAGGATTCCCTCCCCGGTCTCAAGGCGGCGCGCGGCGCGGGACTTCGTTGCGCCATGCTCTCGACCTCGCATCCCGCCGACGCACTGACCGGCGCCGACTCAGTGTGGCCTGACTTCACCGGCCGGCTGCCCGCCGACTTGCCCTGGGTCAACGGCAATGGTTGAGGCCACGCTGAACGCAGAGAGCCTCGAGCGCCTCAAGACCGGGACACTCGTGCACCGCATGCCCGCGGCGGTCTTCTCGATCACCGGACCCGGTGCACTGCAGTGCCTGCAGGGCCTCCTCACCAACGACCTGAACAAGCCGGAAGAGGGATCGCTCGTCTATGGCGCGCTCCTCACGCCCAAGGGCCTGATCATCCTCGATTGCTGGGTCATCAAGCTCGCCGATCGGTTCCTGCTTCATCACCGACCTCGATGCGCGCACTACCGCCGCTGAGCTGTTCAAGAAGCAGCTTCCGCCCCGTCTCGCGAAGGTCACCGACCTTACCGACGAGTGGCAGGTATGGCGCGTCCTGGGTCCGGCGACACCGCTGCCCCCCGCCGTCATTGCGAGGCCGCAAAGCGGCCGAAGCCCCTTCACTGCCTTGGTTCTCGGCACAGCAGACGACATGGCCCACACCCTCAAGGGCCTCGCCCTCGACGGCGCCCGAACCGCCACCGATGACGAGTGGCAGGCAGCCCGCATCCTCGCCGGCTGGCCCCAGCGCGGCGCCGAGATCGACGAAAAGACCCTGGTGCAGGAAGTCCGGTTCGATGAAAACAACGGCGTGTCGTACGAGAAGGGGTGCTACACCGGGCAGGAAACCGTCGCGCGACTGCACTTCCGCGGGCACACCAACCGCGACCTCCGAGGCCTGGCCTGGGACAGCACCGAACCGCTCACCGACGCGAAGATCTTCCTCGGCGAAAAGGAAGTGGGCAGCGTGAGGAGTATCCTCACGCTGCCCACCGGGCGCGTCGCCCTCGCGCTCATTCGCCGCGAGGTGGAGACCGGTCAGGTAGTGACGGCCGGCGGACTGCCCGCCACCGTCACTGCCCTGCCCCTGTCTTAACTACTGAACTACGGCTTCGCCGGAGCGGCCGGCGCGGCTTCCATCTTGGTGGTGGTCGGCGCGGCCGGGGCGCTCATCGCGTCAGCAGCCTTCTGCACCACCGTCTTGCCGGTATCAACCGCCGCGCCTGCCGCTGCCGCTGCCGGGGCCATCGCTGCGTGGGCCGAATCGGCCATCGCACCCATCGCGCTGTCGGCAACGTGAGCTGCCGTGTCCACCGCCGCACCAGCCGCCGCGCCCATCGACTCAGCCGTCGTATCCGCCTGCTTCTTGCCACAAGCCGCAACCGCAACCACCGCGGCCACCATCAGGAACTTCCGCATTTGCTCGAACTCCTCGAAGTTGAATGACCCTGCCCCCCAACCACTGCCCGGCGTCGACCAACGCCCACGACCGCGCGCAAGGTACCCACGTATTACCGTTCGTCAACGGGTAAGTTGCTGGGATTTGTGAGGTTGCGCACAAATGAAGGCGGGGAGGGCGGGGAAGACGGGGAGGACGCGAAGCCATACAACTTCCCCGCCTTCCCCGCCTTCCCCGCCTTCCCCGCCTTCCCCGCCCTCCCCGCCCTCCAAAACCCAATCGCTCTTCCCGGGTATAATCACGCATGCGCCAGCCACATTCGCTTTTTGACCTCAAGAACAGCCCCTGGAACGACGCCCCACTCCGCGGACGCACCGTCCGGGAGGAGCTTCGGGCCAACCTCATCCAGGCCCTCGAGGCAGGCACGCCCCTCTTCCCGGGCGTCGTCGGCTACGAGGACACCGTCCTCCCCCAGATCGTCAACGCCGTCCTGGCCCGGCACGATTTCATCCTGCTCGGCCTTCGCGGACAGGCCAAGACCCGGCTCCTGCGGGCCCTCGTCGAGTTCCTCGACCCAGTCATTCCGGTCATCGCCGGCAGCGAGGTCAACGACGACCCCTTCGGCCCGATCTCCAAGTTCGGCCGCGACCTGGTCGCCGAGTGCGGCGACGCCACGCCGATCGCCTGGCTGCAAGCGCGAGGACCGCTACGTCGAGAAGCTGGCCACGCCCGACGTCACCATCGCCGACATGATCGGCGACCTCGACCCGATCAAGGCGGCGCGCGGCGGGCACCTGCTCTCCGACGAGCTCACGCATGCACTTCGGCCTGCTGCCGCGCGCCAATCGCGGCATCTTCGCCATCAACGAGCTGCCCGACCTGAGCGGCAAGATCCAGGTCGGCCTCTTCAACATCATGCAGGAGGGTGACGTCCAGATCAAGGGCTATCCGGTCCGGCTGCCGCTCGATGTCCTGCATCGTGCTTCACCGCCAACCCCGAGGACTACACCGCGCGCGGCAAGATCATCACGCCGCTCAAGGACCGTATCGGCTCCGAGATCCTCACCCACTATCCGCGCACCGTCGAGCTCGGCATGGAGATCACGCGCGCAGGAAGCGTGGATCGACCGCGGCGCCAAGCCGGTGGACGTCCCCGATTTCGTGCTCGAGGTGGTCGAGCGGGTCGCCTTCGAGGCGCGGCGAGGACAAGCGGGTCGATCGCCGGAGCGGCGTCAGCCAGCGCCTGCCGATCAGCGTGCTCGAGCACGCCATCTCCAGCGCCGAGCGTCGGGCGCTCGCGCACAAGGAGACGACGGTCGTCGCCGCGCATCACCGACATCTACGCGGCGCTGCCGTCCATCACCGGCAAGCTCGAGCTGGAATACGAGGGAGAACTGCAGGGCGCCGACGCCATCGCGCGCGAGCTGATCCGCCGCGCTGCCGGGGCCACCATGATGGAGCGCATCGGTCATCTCGACCTCGCTTCGATCGTGGCGTGGTTCGACAGCGGCGGCGCGCTCAAGATTGCAGGAGACGAAAAGACCGACGTCTGCCTCAAGGGCTTCTCGGTGGTGCCCGGCCTCGTCAACGCCGTGGTGGCTGGTGAACTCGCCGGTCGCAACGAGACCGCCAAGGTCGTCGCCGCCTGCGAACTGATCCTGGAAGGTCTTGCCGCACAGAAGAAGATCACCCGCAGTGATGAACTGGGTTACTCTCGCATTCGCCCCGAGCGCAAGAAGGATCAGGGTCACGGTCAAGGCGGAATCTCATTCGGCTAGGAACGGCTGACGACTCACGACTCACGACTCACGACTGTTGTCGAAACGCCCACCCCCTCCTCCCCGCTTCCCGCACGACCAGGTCCGCCGTTCCGTCCAGGCCCAGGTATCCCGTGTTGATCACGATGTGATAGTTCACCGGATCCGCCCAGTCCCGCCCGTAGTACTCCTTGTGATACTTGGCCCGCCGCCCGTCCGTCTCCTGGATCTTCTTTCGTGCCTCCTCCACCGGGATGTTGAGCCGCCCCGCAATCCGCTCCGCTCGGATGCCAACCGGTGCCACCACTTGCACGTGCAGCGTCCGCTCCCGTTCTCCCAGCACGGCGGCGGCACCGCGCCCCACCAGCACCACCCGTCCCTCGCGCGCAATCTCCGCGACGACACTCTCCGTCACCCGCACCATCAGCGGCTCGCTCAATCCCTCCATCGTGGCACCGGTCGGCACCGCCAGCTCCGCCGAGGCGGAAGCGAGCGCCCAGGCCAGTCGCTCGATGAAATTGGGCACCCGCTCCTCCCGGAGTGCCACTTCATCGGGCGTGAGCCCCGCCCGCGCCGCGACGCGATCGACGAACTCATTGTCCGCCACGCGCCACTGCAGCCGGTCCGCGACCCGCTTCGCCACCTCGGCGCCGCCCGCCCCGAACTGCCGGGATATTGTGATGATCAAGCGCTACCTCCGCAGTTGCAGTTCCTCCTCACGCAGTCGCAGTTCCCCCTCACGCTGTTGTGGTTCCTCTCCGCCCCACCACCACCACCCTCCACACATAAATCGCGACCGCCACACACAGCGCCCCGCCCAGCCCAAACGCCACCCGGGTCCCGAAGTGTTGTGACACCCACCCGATCTGCAGCGCCCCGAATGGCGCCATCCCCAGCACCACGAACGAGTAGAAGCCCATCACCCGGCCACGCAGGTGATCCGGTGCCTCCTGCTGCAGCAGCGTGTTGGCGCTGATGCTCTGCAATACCATGCTGCACCCCACCACCGCCAGCAACCCGAACGCCACCCAGTAGTTCGGCGCGAGCGCCGTCGCCACCAGGGCAGTCCCGAAGCCCGCCGCGGAAATGAGCGCGAGACGCCGCTTCCGCATGGCGCCGCCGAACGCCGCCAGGAAGAGCGCACCCGACAGGGCGCCCACGCCCACCGACGACACCAGCGCACCATACCCGCCGGCATCGCTTCCCAGCACGTCGCGGGCGAACACCGGCAGCATCGCCAGGAACGAGAAGCCGAAGATTGTCGTGGAGGCGATCAGGATCATGAGCGCGCGCGGCCACCGCTCATGCCGCACGTAGCGAGCCCCTTCCTTGAACGCCGCGATCACGTCCACCCCTGGCTTGGCTGGTGGCGTATTGGGAAGGTCCATCCGCCACAGTCCCCAGATCACCGCAAGGAAGCTGGCTGCGTTGAGGAAGAAGCACGCGGCCACGCCCCAGATCCCGATGATCACCCCGGCGAACGCGGGCCCCAGCACGCGCGCCAGGTTGAACACCGACGACTGCAGCGCGATCGCGTTCATGAGCGACTCCCGACCCGACAGCTCCGCCACCATCGACTGCCTGATCGGGACCTCGAACGCCGTCACCAGCCCGGTGAACAGCGCCAGCCCCATGATCCAGTGCACCGTGGCGTGTCCGAGGACCACGAGGATCGCCAGCGCCAGCGCTTCCACCGCCAGCAAGGCCTGCAGGACCATCACCGTCTTCCGGCGGTTTACCCGGTCCGCCAGCACCCCGCCATACAGCGTGAACAGGAGGATCGGCAGCGACCCCAGCGCCGTCACCAGTCCCACGATGAACGCGGAGTTGGACAGCTGCAGCACCAGCCACCCCTGCGCCACCGTCTGCAGCCACGATCCGGTGTACGAGATGAGCTGGCCGGTGATGAACAACCGGAAGTTCCGGGAACGGAGCGCAGGAAGGGACCCGGGAATCCGGGATATGAGGCCGGGGGCAGTCACGTCTCGAAACGTAAGCGGAAGTTTGAACTCTCCGCCAATTCGGGGTACCATGGGAAGCGACTGACGACTCACTGTAGACTGCCGACTGACGACTGCCGACTCACATGCGCTTCACCACCTACTCAAAATTCCTCCCCGAACTCGCCGACGCGGTCAACCTGCAGGCCCTGCTCGACCAGCTGGGTGACTTCCTGCTGCAGTCGGGTTTCGGCGGCGGTGGCCTCGTGGAACGACGATCCCGGCGAGCCCGACCGCGGCATGGACGCCCTCCGCGAGGCCATCCTGCAGGCGCTGATGGAGTCGGGCCAGCTCACCCCCGAAATGCTCCAGTTGCTCCGCGGCGAGTCCACCGGCGACCCGGCGAAGGACGAGGACCTCGAGCGCCAGCTCGCCGAGCTGCTCGACCAGATCGTCCAGCGCCTCATCGACGAGGGGTTCCTCAAGGTCGACAACGCCCCGCAGGTGCCTGCCGGCTACCAGTCCGCTGTTCGGCCCCGACGGCCAGGCCCGCGAGGCCGCCGCAGCAGGTCCAGTTCGGCCTCACCGAGAAGGGCATCGACTTCCTCGGCTACAAGACCGCTCAAGGGCCTGCTCGGCAGCATCGGCAAGTCGAGCTTCGGTGCCCACGACACCCCGCTTCCTCGCCACCGGCGTCGAGGCGGAGGCGGCCAGCCGCCCCTACGAGTTCGGCGACACCCTGAACCTCGACGTGCCGGCGACGCTCACCAGCGCCATCGCCCGCGGCGGGCTCAAGGTGCCGCTCGAGCTCGACTATCCCGACCTGATGGTCAACCAGACGGAGTACCGCTCGTCGGCGGCCACCGTCCTGATGCTCGACTGCTCCCACTCGATGATCCTCTACGGCGAGGATCGCTTCACCCCGGCCAAGAAGGTGGCGCTGGCGCTCACCCACCTCATCCGCACCCAGTTCCCCGGCGACTCGCATCCAGGTCGTGCTCTTTCACGACTCCGCCGAGGAGATTCCGCTCGGCGGCGCTCGCCAACGTGCAGGTGGGCCCGTATCACACCAACACCGCCGAAGGCCTCAAGCTGGCGCGGCGCATCCTCGCTGGCGCAGAAGAAGGACATGCGGCAGATCATCATGATCACCGACGGCAAGCCGTCGGCGCTGCACGCTGCCCGACGGCCGGATCTACGTCAATTCGATGGGACTCGACCCGAAGATCCTCGAGGCGACCTACCGCGAGGTGGCGAACTGCCGGCGCATCGGACATCATGATCAACACCTTCATGCTCGCGCGCGATCGCCAGCTGGTGGATTTCGTGAAGCAGGTGTCGGAGATCTGTCGCGGGAAGGCCTACTTCACCAACACGATGACGCTGGGGCAGTTCATCCTGATGGACTTCATGAAGCGGAAGACGCGCAAGCTCTGACGAGTACCCCCTTCAGAAACCGACAGCGATTGGTGCACTGCGTAATGGCGCTCAGCGGCGGGGATGACGCCATGATCGCGAAGTTTCCCGTGCTCGTGAACCGCAGGTCATCGAACACCGCCACGCCATTCTGCGCTGTCCTGTCCTTGGTTCCCGCCAGCCTGTTCGGGCCGCCGGGGCCAGTCTTGCTCACGGCGACTCTGGCGGCCGACGTCGTCACCCGATTGCCATGGGCGTCGAGAATCTCGACCTGTATCGGCGGGGCCAGCGTCTGCTGGAGCGATGCCGACGGGGGCGGCCCCACGAAGAACCGCAGCCTCGCCGCCGGCCCCGGTGTCACGTCGAATGCGGCGCTGGTGGTATTCAGCGCCCCTGATCCCGCGACCAACGTGTAACCTGCACCCGTCAGGTCCAGCGTCACCGCGTCGAATGTCGCCACGCCATCGACGGTGTTGACGACAACCGTGCCGCCCAATGTCGCCCCACCGGGATTGTTGCTGAGCGACAGCGACACTGGCGTCGCCGACGTTCGTCACCCGGTTCCCGAACCCGTCGCGTACCTCCACCACGATCGCCGGCGCAATCGGCGCCCCGGCTGTCGCCGTTGCTCGGCTGCACAGTGAACACGATCGCTGCCGCCTCGCCGGGTGACACGTCGAACGCGTTGCTGGTAACGCGGGAGAGCCCTGCCGTAGCGGCCACCAGCGTGTAGCCGCTCGCAGCCTGGTTGAGGCTCAATCCGGCGAACGTTGCCACCCCGCTGCTCGCGTTCACCGTCGCCGTGCCCGTTGAGCGTGGCACCCCCGGATTGTTCCCCAGCGACAGGGTAACCTGCGCGCTTGAACCACTGGCCCGGTTCCCCAGCGCGTCGAGCAATTCCACCTGCATCGGCGCCATTTCGGCGCCGGCCACAACATTGGTCGGCTGCACCAGGAAGCGAATTGACGTCGGCGCGCCAGCCGTGATGTTGAACGGCGTGCTCGTCGCACCCGTCAGCCCGGACGACGCCGCGGCCAGCGTGTAGCCCGCTCCCGGCTGGTCGATCTTGAGGTTGCTGAACGTCGCCACACCGTTGACGGCGGCAACCGTCAGCGTGCCGGTCAGGTTGCCCGACCCGGGGTTGGAACCCAGCGAGAGCGTCACCGATGCATTCGACGTGGTGACTCGCCCGCCAAGCGAATTCTGTATCTCCACCCGCACCTGCGGGATGTTGGCACCCGCCGCCGCATTGCCTGGCTGAGCGGCGAACGCCAGCCGCACTGCGGGAGCCGGCGTCACCGTCACCTGCGCATCCGCCACTCCGCCCTTCCGACGTCGCCAGGATCGTCACCGGACCACCCGGCGCCAGCCCCGTCACCAGGCCGGTGCTGGATACCGACGCGCGAAGCGCATCCGACGTGCTCCAGGTGATCGCCCGGCCCGTCAGTACGTTGCCCTCGTCATCCTTCAGCTCCGCACTCAACTGCGCCGTCGATCCAGCCTCGATATTGGACGTGGGCGGCGTCACCGTGACACTCGCCACTGCGGCCTCCACCACCGTCACCTCGCGCCGTGCCCGAATGGCCCTCGATCGTGGCCGTCACCGTCACCGGTCCGCCCGCGGCCACGCCCGTGATCGCCACCCCCCTGCGACACAGTGACCAGCGCCTCGTTGCTGCTGCTCCACGTCGCCGCGCGCTGCCCGGCAAGCTCGTTGCCCTGGGCGTCGAGCGCCTTGGCCACCAGCGTGCTGGTGCGTCCCACCGCGACGTTCGCGGTGGCCGGCTCACCTCGACCGATGCCACCGAGCGTGGCGCCACCAGTACGTGGGCCGTCCCCTGCTTCCCCTGCGCCACCGCCGTCACCGTCACCGGCCCGCCCACCTTCACGCCCACCGCCATCCCCGACGTGCTCACCGATACCGTGGTCGCATCGCCGCTCGACCAGGTGAACGACGGCACACTCAGCGGGGTGTCGTCACAGGAGAATGCCGTCGCCACCAGCTGGACCGACGCCCCGTCGGACAGGGTCGGCAAGGCCGGGGTCACGACGATGCGTGACACCAGCGTCGCCGCGATCGGGTCACAGTCACCCCCGCCGTCGCCGCCGCCACCACCGCAGCCCGTGACCGCCAGCAGGCCGAGCAGCAAGTACCTAGAAGAGACCAACAGACACCCCAAGTCGAGTGAGGAAATAACCCGCGCTTCCCTGGTTCCCAGTGAAGTCCGCGACGAAGTACTGTGCGCCGAGGTCGATGCCGACCCGCTGCGCCAGCTGGAAGATCACGCCCGCGCCGCCGCCGTAGATGAACGAGTTCTCCGTCGAGCGGACCAGGTCACTCGGCGAGCGGATCAGCAGCCCGCCGTAACCGAGTCGCGCCGCCACATAGGGCGCCGCCACATTCCCGAACACCCCCAGCACATATCTCGGTTCCACGAAGCCCACCGACAGCGTCGCCGTGATATCCCCGACGCTCGCGTCAGACTTGAACACCGTGCTCCGCTGGTAGCCGGCACCGACCGAGAAGCGCCCGAACGTGAGGCGCGCCTGCGCCTCCCACCCAAGCGTCACGCTCTTCTCCAGTACACCGTAGTCTTCCGTCGGGAACACCAGTTCCCCGGACACCTGGACGGATACGAGCTCCCGCGACTGCGCCGCGAGCGGCACCGCAAGTAGCAATAGGAACCCCAGCGCCTTCCCCGCCTTCCCCGCCCTCCCCGCCCTCCCCGCCTTTATCATCACGGCTCCCCCTCGAGAATCTTCCACCCCAGCAGGCGCCATGTCTCTCCATCGCGCACCACCGTCGCCGATGCCTTCACCCGTCGCTGTGTCGCCGTGCCGAAGTTGCTCCGCCACTTGAGCAGCCACTCCGCCGTCGCCTCGCCCGATGATTCATCCACCTCGAGCGACGTCATGCTCGCGTCCGAGATCTTCGGGCTGTTCTTCTCCACGAACGCGGCAAAGCTCGATGGCCCCGCCGTCAGTACCGCCGCGTGTGATTCTCCCGCACTCACCGCTGCGACCACGCGCTGCAACCACCCGTTGAGCGCCGCGCGCCCCGAGGCCAGCCGCGTCTCCCGCAAGCGCTCCTGGGTCACCCGCGTCGTTTCCGCCTGCGCCGCCGCCCGCGCCTGCGCCTCCACCCGCTCCTGTGCCTCGACCGAGTCGCGCCGGTGCTTCTCGGCGGCGGCAGAGGAATCTCGCGAGCGCTGCTCTGCCAGCCTCACCGCGGCCGCGTCGGCCAGTTCCACCGAGTCGCGCCGTTGACGCTCCGCCTCCGCCATGCGCGACTCGACCAGCGAATCGCGCAGGCGCTGCACCTTTTCCTGCGCCGCCTCTCGCTTGAGGGCCAGTGCCCCCGCGATCGAGTCCGCAACCACCGCCGACGGAACACGCGGGGTCGAGTCGATACTCACAGCCGACTTGGTCGGCTTCTCTGCAACGGCGTGCGTATCTGCTGCCACCGCCACCGGGGGCGGCGCAGGTGCCGGCCCCGCACTCCACACCGACTCTGCGAGAACGTCTCCCGCCTTCCCCGCCTTCCCCGCCATCCCCGCCATCCCCGCCCTCTCTTCACCCGCCCTCCCCGCCTTCCCCGCCTTCCCCGCCTTATAACCATCCCACGCCACGAACCCCACCAGCAACACCAGCGAACCCAGGAATCCCGCCACCAGCCCGATCCGGTCGGGCAGCCATTGCCGTGGAGCCTCCGCCTGGTACCTCGGCAGGATCGTCGCCGCGACGTCGCCGTACAGGCGGGCCGCCCGCTCATCCGGGGCCGGGAGCCGGGTCGTCACCTTCCCCACCCGCGCCAGGCAAACACTGACGTTGTCGTCGCCCCCATGCGCATTCGCCGCGGCCACCAGCCGCGCCGCGATGTCCTCCAGCGAACCGGGCGCATTCAGCAGCCGCGCGAGTTCCTCACCCTCCAGCTGCTCATGCAGGCCATCGCTGCACACCGCGATGACGTCACCCGGCGCTATCCGCCGGAACAGCACGCTCGGCGTCGCCACCTCGGACACGCCCAGCGCCGACGCCAGGCGCCCCGTGTCGTTGATCGTGAGCATGTCCTCGCGCGGCGGCGTGAGCAGCGCGAGCGGGTCCTGCGCATGATCCTCGGTGAGCTGCTCCAGCTCGTTCGCCGACAACCGGTATACCCGGCTGTTCCCCACGTGCACCGCACAGAGCCAGTCGCCCATCAGGACCGCCGCCGTGAGCGTGGTGGCCGCCGGCACGCCGTCGCTCACCTCCGGCAGCGCGCGAACCCTCGCGTTCGTGTCGGCCACCGCCGTCTCCACGATCTCCGCCATCGCGAACTGCCAGCGCGGCCCGATATGCAGCGAACCCACCAGCCCGCCCAGCGCATCCCCGAACGCCTCGACCGCCACCGAACTGGTGCCGTCACCCCGCGCATGCTCGCCCAGGCCATCCGACACCGCGAGCACCACGATGTCGAGGTCGTCCTGTGGCAGCCCAAGGCCCAAGACGGCGACCGCGTCCACGTTGCGACCCCGCCGGCGACCGGCGTCGGACGCGGACGCAACCTCATGCACCGTCGACGGACGCGGCGGTGCCATGATGGGAAATCGGACGTTGTGTGGCGACTCCGGCAAACCTGCGCTCCAGCGTGACAGTTACTTGAGTCCCCCGGTCACCCGCTTCGCCAGTTGCCCCGCCCGCAACGCAGAGCTCTCATTGTCCACCCCGTTGATCGCGGCCAGCTGGGCCATGCTGATCGTCGAGGGGAACTGGCGGTTGAACTGCTCCAGCGACATCTCGCGCGGCACCTTCACCATGTCGAGTCGCGCCGCCTGCACATTGAGGTATGCCGGGTCGGTGAGCGGCTTGAAGGTGCGCATCACCTGCCGGATCGCCGCCACCGACTGCGTGTGCGACGGCAGCGTATACCCCATGATCATGTACGTGTACTCGCCGTACTCGATGAACGCGGCAGCTGCCGGCCACGGTCGTGCCGTCCTCGAGGTGCGCCTGGAAATCGCCCGCGGTCGCCGGCAGTCCGTTGATCCGCGCATTGCTCGTTCCGGCGGTCTGCACTCCCTCCTGCGAAAAGAACGTACTGGCCGCCGTGGCCGCCGACGTGCCCTTCCCCGCCAGGCGCAGTTGCACCGCCGCATCTGACTGCGGCGACGCCGCGAGCACCCCTTCCGGCTTGTTCTGCGTCGGCCACCCCGCGGGAAACGTCAGCTCGAACTTGAGGTCGGGATGATAGAACACCCCGTTCTTGAAGTAGCCCTGCCGCGGATCCTCCCCGAAGGCGAATCCGTCCAGCAGCTTCATGTACGACTCGCGGCCGATCGTTGCGCCGCTGAGGCTGCGCCCACCCTGCTGCAGTGAGTCCGCCCGCTGCTCCGCCTTGTGCACCCGGTTGTCGGGGTCGGGGTGGGTGGACGCCCATTCCGGCAGCCGTTGTCCTGGCGGGCCGCTGATCCGGTCCAGCGTGCGGAACATGTCCGTCGCCGCGCGCACGTCGTAACCGTCCTTCGCCATGTACCGGAAGCCGAGCACGTCGGCTTGCGACTCGTCATCCCGGCTGAACTTGAGGAAGAGCAGCTGCATTCCCTGCTGCAGCTCGGCGCCCATGCCCCGCACCGTGGGCGAGATCACCATCCCGGCCACCAGGCCCACCTGGGCCAGTTGCTGGTTGCTCATCTGGCTCACCGAGTGCTTGCGCCGTCACGTGCCCGATCTCATGACCGATCACCGATGCCAGCTCCGCCTCGTCGTTCATGTACGCCATGATCCCGCGCGTCACGAAGATGTAGCCGCCCGGCAGGGCGAACGCGTTTACCTGGGCGTCGTCGAGCACGTGGAATTCCCACGGGAGGTTGGGCCGCTCCGACGTTGACGCCATGTGCATCCCGATCTGCCGCACCAGCGCCTGCGCCGCGGCATTGTCGTACTCGCCGATCGATTGGAGCGTCTTCTGGGCCTCCTGGCGCCCGATCTCGATCTCCTGCGATTCAGAGATGAGTGAGAGCTCGGATTTCCCTGTAACAGGGTTGGTGGCACAGGCCACCGTCGCGACAGCAAGGAGCATCGATATGATGCACCGCTTCATGCTTCAACCTCTTGTTACGAAGTGAGTTAGGAGGCCAACCTGCGCCACTGGATTCCCTGCCGTCGGGCGGAGATTGTGTCGTCAAAGATACCTCCCAAACTGGACACGCGCTTGACGCCCGTCCCTGGTTGCCGCTATTTCCCGCCCCCTATGAGTACCCCGTCCACCATCCCTGGTCCTGCCCTGGAGGCCCCGTCGGGCCCCACCCCTCCGGGAGCCCCGCGGCGCCCCCATGTCACGACAGTGCATGGTGATACCCGCGTCGACCAGTACTTCTGGCTTCGGGACCGGGAAGACCCGGCCGTGCTCGAGTACCTGCGGGCCGAGAATGCCTGGACCGACACCGTCATGCAGCCGACGCGCGCGCTGCAGGAGACGCTGTTCCAGGAGCTGCGTGGACGAATCCAGGAGACGGACCTCACCGTTCCCGAGCTCGAGAGCGGGTGGCTCTACTACCTGCGCACCGCTGAGGGAAGCCAGTACCCGATCCTCTGCCGGCGCCGCGACGCCGCTGATGCTGCCGAGGAAGTGCTGCTCGACCAGAACGAGCGGGCCGCCGGGCACGCCTACTACCGGGCCGCCGGCCTCACGCGTCAGCCCTGACCAGCGGCGCCTTACCTGGGGCGAGGATATCTCCGGCTCCGAGGTCTACGTCGCGCGCGTGAAGGACCTGGTCACCGGCACCATTCTTTCCGAGGCCATTCCAGGTACCAGCGGTAATCTCGCCTGGGCCGCTGACAGTGAGACGCTGTTCTACGTCACCCTGGACGCCGCCCAGCGGCCCTCACAGGTCTGGCGCCATCGGGTCGGCACCCTGGGCGCAGATACCATGGTGTACGAGGAGAGGGACGAGGCCTTCTGGGTGGGCGTCGAGCTCACGAAGAGTCGCGCCTTCCTTCTCATCGAGTCGGCCAGTCACGCCACGTCCGAGACGCGCTACGCCCCGGCCACGCAGCCGGAAGCGCCGTTCCGGATCGTGCGCCCGCGCATGGCCGGCATCGAGTACGACGTCACCCATCGTGGCGACCGGTTCTACCTCGTCACCAACAAGGGTGCCCGCAACTTCCAGCTGGTGAGTGTGCCCACCAGCGATCCGTCCACCGCGTGGCAGGTCGTCATTCCGCCCACCGAGTCCATCAAGCTCGACGCGGTGGAGGCGTTCGCCTCGCACCTCGTGGTGTACGAGCGCGAGGGCGGGCTGCCGCAGGTCAGGATCATCGACATCGACGGCGGCATGAGCCATCGGGTGGCCTTCCCGGAGCCGGTGTACAGCGTGCGCCGCCACGGTAACCCCGAGTGGAACTCCAGCACCGTCCGCTTCACCTACACCTCGCTCGTCACCCCCGCGTCGGTCGTCGACTATGACATGAACGCGCGCACCTGGAGCCTGCGGAAGGAACAGGTCATCCCCAGCGGGTACGACCGGACGCAGTATCGCTCTGCCCGTCTCCAGGCCACCGCCGGCGACGGTGTGCAGGTGCCGATTTCGCTGGTGTGGAAGGAGCCGCTCGTGCAGGACGGCCAGCGCCCGATGTACCTCCAGGCGTACGGCTCCTACGGGATCAACTTCGATCCCTCGTTCTCGTCTCACTACCTGAGCCTGCTCGATCGGGGATTCATCGTGGGCATCGCCCACGTGCGCGGCGGCGAGGAAATGGGCCGTCGCTGGTACGACGACGGGAAGCAGAAGAAGAAGCGCAACACCTTCACCGACTTCATTGCCTGCGCTGAGCACCTGGTCGCGCAGCGCTACACCTCCAGCGACCGCCTGGCGATTACCGGCGGCAGCGCCGGCGGCCTGCTCATGGGCGCCGTCACCAACCTCCGGCCCGACCTGTTTACCACCGTGGTGGCCGACGTGCCCTTCGTGGACGTCGTCAACACCATGCTCGACCCGAGCCTGCCACTCACCGTCATCGAGTACGACGAGTGGGGCAATCCCACCGCCGACGAGTCGGCCTACCGGTACATCCTGTCGTATTCACCATACGACAACGTGGCGCCGAAGGCGTATCCCAACCTGCTCGTCACGGCCGGGCTCAACGATCCCCGCGTGGCCTATTGGGAGCCGGCCAAGTGGACCGCGAAGCTTCGCGAACTGAAGACCGACAGCAATCGGTTGCTCCTCCGCACCAACATGGGCGCCGGTCACGCCGGGGCCAGTGGGAGGTACGATTACTTGAGGGAAGTCGCCTTCAGGTATGCCTTCGTGCTGGATACGACCCGCTTTACGCAGTCGTAGTTCCTCCTCACGCAGTTGCGGTTCCTCCTCATGCTGTTCCCGCTCCAATCCCCGCCGCCCTCCCCGTCGCCCACGCCCACAAGAAGTTGTATCCCCCGATCGGCCCGAACGCGTCCAGCATTTCACCACACAGGAACAATCCTCGGTGCCGCCGGCTCTCCATCGTCCGTGGATCGATCTCACTGAGAGCGACACCTCCGCCCGTCACCTCTGCCTTCTTGTAGCCCTCATCGCCCGTCCACGGCAGGGCCATGCTCGCGAGCGCCGTCACCAGGCGCTGTCGATCGTCGCGCTTGAGCTGCGCCGCCGGCGTGGAACCATTCACTTCCGCCGACGCCAGCACCATCTCCGCCAGGCGTTCGGGCAGCTCGCGCCGCACCAGCGTACCCACGTGCACCGTCCCGCCGGCGCGGAGCCGTTCCTCCCAGGCTGCAGCGTCGAGTGGGGTCCACTGCACCGTGATCTCCTGCCTCGCCATACCCCCGAGCCGCGACCGCACCGCGAGGTGCGACAGGTCCAGCACCGATGGCCCGCTGTACCCCCTGTGCGTGAACAGGAATCCACCGGTGGCACTGAATCGCTTCCCATCCACCCGTGCGCCCAGTGTGACGGGAAGCGAAATCCCCGAGAGCGCCGAGTGTCGAGGTTCATTCGCCGTGAGTGGGGTGAGCGCCGGATAAGTAGGATGCATTTCATGCCCCAGCGCTGCCGCGACCCGGAGCCCCGTGCCGTCGCTCCCCGTCGCCGGCACCGAGAGCCCTCCCGTCGCCAGCACCACGGCACTTGCTGCAATCCGCTCGCCGCCCGTCAACACGACCTGCCATTCCTCGCCCAGCCTGCCCGGCGGCTCCACGCTCTCCACTGTCACGCCGAAGCGCATTTGCACACCGACCGACGTCGCCAGCGCGAGCAGCCCGTCGCGCACGTCCCGCGCCTTGTTCGATCGCGGAAAGAGCTTCCCGCTCTCCTCCTCGAGCGTAAGGTCGAGGCCGAGCCGCTCGTTGAAGAAGCGAACCTGCTCCTCCAGTGGCCAGCCCTTGAGGATGTTGCGCAGGCTGTTGGTCGATGAGTCGGTGACGAACCGCGTCACGTCGACCTTCGACGGGAGGATGTTGCAGCGTCCGCCACCGCTGATGAGGATCTTCCGCCCCCCATCCTGCGTCCGCTCCAGCAGCAACACCTCACGCCGGGGCAACCGCAACGCGGCAGCCTCGGCCGCGAAAATTGCCGCCATCGTACCGGTCGCGCCGGCACCGACGATCACGATTCTTCCCGGACCTTCCGCTCGCTCGTCAGTCACGCGCATAACCTAACGCGCTGCCCCGGCACTCCCGCTATCTTCGGCGCGTGACGTCATCCGCACCGCTCTCACCGCATGCCGTCGAGTTCGTGCTCCGCATGGGCCGCGCACTCCACCGCGCCGGGTTCTCCGCCAGCCGCCTCGAACGCGCCATGGCCCGGCTCGCCGAGAAGCTCGGGCTGCCCCTTCCCCAGATTTTCTCCACGCCCACCGCCATCTATGCGGCGTTCGGTGCGCTCGACAATCAGCGGACGCACCTCCTCCGGGTCGAGCCCGGCTCGATCAGCCTGACGCACCTCACCCGGCTGGACCGGATCGTGAGCGACGTCGTGGGTGGCACCATGTCGCCCGAGGCCGGCCTCGCCCGCATCGACGAGATCGAGGCGTCCCCCGCGCCGTACGGCGATGTGCTCCTGGTGACCGCCTTCGCCCTCACCTCTGGCGCCGTCGCCCGTTTCCTTGGCGGCGGCCTGCGCGAGATCGGTGTCGGCGTGGTCATCGGGATCATCACCGGCCTCCTGGCACTCCTGGCCGCCAGGGTGAAGCCACTGGGCGACGTCTACGAGCCGGTCGCCGCGTGCACCGCCAGCTTCATTGCCGGCGTGTTGAGCGTCATCTGGATGCCGTTCGCCACCATGACCGCGACGCTCGCCGGGCTCATCGTGCTCATTCCGGGCTTCATGCTCACCATCGCCATTCGCGAGCTCTCCACTCGCCACCTCGCGTCGGGCACCGCCCGTCTCGCCGGTGCCGGCATCACGTTTCTCGGCATCATCTTTGGCGTCGCACTCGGCAACCGCCTCGCTCTTGTCGTGGTCGGGCCGCCGATGCTGGCACCCATTCAGCCATTGCCCGAGTGGACGTTTTTCCTCAGCGCACTCCTCGCCGGCCTCGCCTTCACCGTGATCCTCAAGGCCGAGCTGCGCGATGCACCCTGGGTCGTGCTCGCCGGGCTCCTCGCCGTCCTCTCTGGACGCATCGGCGCCCAGGCGCTTGGACTCGAGCTGGGCAGCTTCGTCGGCGCCTCGGTGGTCGGGATCGCCAGCAACCTCTTCAGTCGCCTCCGCAATCGGCCGTCGGTGGTGATGCTCGTTCCCGGTACGCTCATGCTCGTCCCCGGAACCATCGGCTTCAATAGTCTGTCGTCGCTCCTCGACGCCCAGGTTGTCCCCGCTGTGCAGACCGCCTTCCGTATGGTCCTCACTGCCATCGCGCTCGTTGCAGGCCTCCTGTTCGCCGACATCATCTCACCGGAGCGTCGCGTCTAGGTCCAAGTCGGCAGTCGGCAGTCGACAGTCGTCAGAGAGTCAACAGCCACTTACGTCGACTGACGACTCCTTGCCGATTGACGACTGCCGACTGCCGACTGTCTTGTGCACCAATCCCGGCTCCCCGCATCCCCATGCGACCATCACAATGGAGCCGTGCAATGTCTTTCACCTTTCTCCAGCACCTGCTGCGCGAATCCCGGGGCCTGGCACTCGCCTGCGCCCTGATCCCCGCGGTTCCCCTGGCCGACCGCCCCGTGGCCACCGGCCGCATCGAGGGCGCCGTCCGTGACATCAACGGTGCCCTGATCGCCGGGGTCGCTGTTTCCGTCGACGGCACCCGCATCTCCACCGTCAGCGATCCACTCGGCCACTACGCCCTCACCAGCGTACCCGTAGGCATGGTCACCGTTCGCGCTACCCAGACCGGGTGGAAGACCGCGGTAATTGCAAATGTGGTGGTGCGCGCCGGCCAGGCCACCACTGTCGATATTCGCCTGGTACCCGGACGCCTCGACGAGAAGGAGAAGGACATCGCGGCACGCGACGAGGTAGCCTCGAAGCAGGCCGTGCCTCCCGGCGTCCGTGCCCTCGGCATGAGCGCGACCTCGACCTTCAACATGCCGGGTGTGGCGTACGCCAGGCAGCAGCCGTTCAACACCGAGGACTACCACAACTTCAGGGACAACGGGTTCCAGCGCCCCGCGACGAGCCCGCTCTCGACCTTCGCGATCGACGTTGACGCTGCATCCTACTCCAACGTCCGCCGCTTCCTCACCCAGGGACAGCGTCCGCCCGCCGATGCCGTGCGTGTCGAAGAGCTCATCAACTATTTCCCCTACAACTATCCCGATCCCCGCGGCAGCGACCCCTTTTCCGTAACTACCGCGCAAATGCCGGCACCATGGGCCAACGACCATCGCCTCGTACTCATTGGGCTGCAGGGCCGCCGCATCGATGCGCGCGAGCTGCCGCCCAGCAACCTCGTCTTCCTGCTCGATGTCTCCGGCTCCATGGCGTCGCCCGACAAGCTGCCGCTCGTGCAGCGCGCCTTCCGTCTCCTGGTCGAGCAGCTTCGCCCGGAGGATCGCGTCGCGATCGTCGTCTATGCCGGAGCCGCGGGCCTGGTGCTTCCATCCACGCCCGGCTCCGACAAGCGCACCATCCTTGCGGCGCTCGATGAGCTCCAGGCCGGTGGCTCTACCGCCGGCGGCGAGGGCATCAAGCTCGCCTACCAGGTGGCGCAGCAGAATCACCTCGCCAATGGCAACAACCGCGTGATTCTCGCCACCGACGGTGACTTCAACGTCGGTGTCTCCAGCGAGGGCGAGCTGGTGCGGCTTATCGAGTCGAGGAAGCAGCAGGGCACCTATCTCACCGTGCTCGGCTTTGGCACCGGCAACCTCAAGGACAGCCGCATGGAGGCCCTCGCCGACAAGGGCAACGGTCACTACGCCTATGTCGACGACATCATGGAGGCACGAAAGGTGTTCGTGCAGGAAATGGGCGCCACCCTGGTGACCATCGCGAAGGACGCGAAGGTCCAGGTCGAGTTCAATCCGGCGCAGGTGGCGGAGTACCGCCTCATCGGCTACGAGAACCGCCTCATGGCGGCGGAAGACTTCAATGACGACACCAAGGATGGCGGCGAGCTCGGCGCGGGTCACGCTGTCACGGCGATCTACGAGGTGGTCCTGGTGGGCAAGGGTGGCACCGGCACCAGCGTCGATCCGCTCAAGTACCAGGCGCCGAAGAACACCGGCGCTTCAACCGACGAACTCTTCACCGTGAAGCTGCGCTACCAGCAGCCCACTGGTGTGGGCGCCAGTCGCCTCATCTCCGAGACCGTGCGCCGCGACGACAATGCCAGCGGCAACGAGAACCTCCGCTTCGCTGCTGCCGTGGCTGAGTACGGCATGCTCCTCCGAAACTCGGAGTACAAGGCGCAGTCGAGTTGGGAGAACGTCATTGCGATGGCCCGCCAGAACATTGGCACCGATCCCGGCGGGTACCGCGCCGAGTTCGTCCGCCTCGCCGAGGTCGCGCGAGGGATGGGCGGCGGGGAGAACGACGAGGTGGGCGCCAGGTAGGACCGGGAAGGCGCGGGAGGCGGGTGGGGCGGCTAACCTCCCCGCCCTCCCCGCCCTCCCCGCCCTATACTTCACCCGTGACCTCGACCACCCTCCGCACCCTCCTCCACTCCCTCGTCGACTACGCCGGCCTCTTTCCCCCGGCCGCCCTCGACATGAACGCCGCCGTTCACGAATACGCGCTCCATCGCGCCAGCGACCATGCCTGGATGCTCGGCCATTTCATCCTCCCCGTCAGCCGCCTCGCCGAGTTCGAGACTGCACTTGCTTCGCTCGGCAGCTCCACTATTGGCGACGTCTGGCAGCTCAGCGTCCTCCCCAGTGCCGACCTCGACGCCACGGTAGCGGCGATCGGCGATTTCAACCAGAGCAACAAGGTGGCCCAGCCCCGCTCGGCCGTTGTCGACACCATCGAGCTCAAGCTCGAGTCGGTGCCCGATCTCGACGCCGCCCTCGCGATCCTGCCGTCCACCCTCACCACCTACGTTGAGCTCCCCATCGACGATGACCTCGCCCCGCATCTCGCTGCCATTTCCCGGGCCGGCGGCCGCGCCAAGGTCCGTACCGGTGGCGTCACACCCGGGGCCTTTCCGGCGAGCCACGCCCTCGCTCGATTCATTCAGTCCTGCGCCGACGCGGGCGTGCCGTTCAAGGCCACGGCCGGACTGCACCATCCGTTGCGTGGGGAGTATCGCCTCACCTACGAACCGGCCAGTCCGCACGGCATGATGTTCGGCTTCCTCAACGTTTTCCTCGCCGCTGCCTTCGCCCGCGCCGGTCTCACGCTCAAGGAGCTGGCGCAGTTGCTCGAGGAGAAGGACGCAACGGCATTCGAGTTCACCGAAACCAGCGCGAGTTGGCGCGGTAAGACGGTGACACGCACCGAAATTTCCGCCATTCGGCACCACGCGGCACTCAGCTTCGGCTCCTGTTCCTTCCAGGAGCCCGTGGATGACCTTCGCTCCCTCGGACTCCTGTGACTCGCTTTCCAGTAGACGAAACGCACGACGCCGCGCTCAGCAGCTGGGTCCCATCGGCCAATGCGCGCGGCACCGACTTTCCCGTGCAGAACCTGCCGCTCGGGATCTTCCGCCGGCGCGGCTCGAACGACCGGCCCCGCATCGGCGTCGCCATCGGCGATGCCATCTTCGACCTGTACCACGCCACGCAGGAGAACCTGGTCACCGGCGCCGACAGCCTGCGCGAGGCCTGCGAGGCGCCCACCCTCAATGCCCTGATGTCGCTCCCGCACGCGCATCGGCTCCAGTTCCGTCACACCATCAGCGCGCTGCTCCGCTCCGGTGCCGATGCGTCGCGCACGAAGCTCGTGTCGCAGGATGACGCCGAGATGCTGCTCCCCGCGACCATCGGCGACTATACCGACTTCTACGCCTCCATCTATCACGCCACCAACGTCGGGAAGATGTTCCGGCCCGACAACCCGCTGCTGCCCAACTACAAGTACGTCCCCATCGGCTACCACGGCCGCGCGTCATCCATCGTCGTAAGTGGCACGGCGGTGCCCCGACCCAGTGGGCAGGCCCGTGATGACGCCGCCCAGCCGCCGGCGTTCGGGCCCACGCGACGCCTCGACTACGAACTCGAGGTCGGGTTCTTCGTCGGGCGCGCCAATGCCCAGGGCGAACCGGTGCCGATCGAGCACGCTGGCGCGCGGCTCTTCGGCCTCTGCCTCCTCAACGACTGGTCGGCCCGCGACATCCAGACCTGGGAGTACCAGCCGCTCGGGCCGTTCCTCGCCAAGAATTTCAGCAGCACCATCTCCCCATGGGTGGTGACACTCGAGGCGCTCGCGCCGTTCCGCGTGCCCGCCTTCCCGCGCGCCGACGGCGACCCCGCTCCGCTGCCGTATCTCACCGACGAGGCCGACCAGGCCGGCGGCGGAATCGACGTGCGGCTGGAGGTGCTGCTCTCCAGTGCGCGGATGCGCGCCGAGGGAATCGCCCCGGCGCGCATCAGTCACTCCACCCTGGCCGATCTTTACTGGACGCCGGCCCAGCTCCTGGCCCACCACACGTCGAACGGCTGCAACCTGCAGCCCGGTGACCTGCTCGGCAGCGGCACTGTCTCCGGCGAGGCGAAGGACGCGCGGGGCTGCCTCCTGGAACTCACCTGGCGCGGTGCCGATCCAGTCCAGCTCCCCTCAGGCGAAACCCGTCGTTTCCTCGAGGATGGCGACGAAGTCATCATGCGCGGCGCCTGCGAACGCGAGGGGTTTGTCCGCATCGGGTTCGGCGAGTGCCGAGGTATCATTAAAGGATGACCGCAACTGCTACCGCGCTGCGCCCGATCACCGGCCTCGCCTTCGATAACAGCTACGCTCGCCTCGGCGAGCCGTTTGGCGTGCGGGTGGACCCCACGCCATTGCCCGATCCCGTGCTTGTCCACTTCAACAGCGATGCGGCGCGCCTCATCGACCTCGATCCCGCCGAGGGTGCGCGCCCTGAATTCCTGCGCTATGCGTCGGGCGCGGAGTCGATCCCCGGCAGTGATCCCGTCGCCATGCTCTACGCCGGCCATCAGTTTGGCAGCTTCGTGCCCCAGCTGGGCGACGGCCGCGCCATCCTCCTGGGTGAGGTGGTGAACAACCGCGGTGATCGCTGGGACCTTCACCTCAAGGGCAGCGGACCCACGCCATTCTCCCGCGGCTTCGATGGCCGTTCCGTGCTCCGCTCCGCCATCCGCGAGTATCTCTGCGGCGAGGCGCTCCACGCCCTCGGCATTCCCACCACGCGGGCACTCTGTGTCGTGGGGAGCTCCGAGCCGGTGCGCCGTGAAACAGTGGAGACCGCCGCCAGCATCATCCGCATGGCGCCGACCCACGTCCGGATCGGCAGCTTCGAGGTCTTCGCGTCGCGCGGCCAGGTGGACTACCTCCGGCAACTGGCCGACTACACCATCGAGCTTCACTTCCCCGAGCTCGTTGGTCTCGACGATCGCTACGCTCGCATGCTGGAGACGGTCGCGCGTCGCACCGCGTCGCTCATGGCCCGGTGGCAGGCCGTCGGCTTCGTGCATGGCGTCATGAACACCGACAACTTCTCCATTACCGGCCTCACCATCGACTACGGCCCCTACGCCTTCATGGAGGCGTTCGAGAGCGGGTTCATTCCCAATCACTCCGATCCCCAAGGCCGCTACGCCTACGACCAGCAGCCCGCCATTGGGCAGTGGAATGTGAGTGCGCTGGCGCAGGCCCTGCTGCCACTCATGCCGCGCGAGCAGGCAGTCGCTGCCTTCGACACTTACGTCCCGGCGTGGGAAGAGGCGTATGCCAGCATCATGCGGGCGAAACTTGGCCTGGAGACGGCACAGCCCGGCGACGAAAAGCTGCTCGATGAACTCCTGGTCCTCATGCACAACGCGCGCGCCGACTGGACCATCACCTGGCGCGCACTCGGGGGCATCGGCGTCGACACCGATAGCCGGGCCTTCTCGTCCCAGTTCGCCGATCGCGTGGCATGCGATACCTGGCTCGCCGCATACCGTGCGCGGCTCCGCGCCGAGAACAGCGACGATACCCTGCGCCCGGCGCGGATGGACACCACCAACCCGAAGTACGTGCTTCGCACCTGGATGGCCCACGAGGCCATCACCGCCGCGCAGAAGGGTGACTTCAGCGTGGTCGATGCGCTATGCAGACCCTGAGGTCGCCCCTTTGAGGAACAGCCGGGGCGCGAGGCCTGGGCCACCGTCTCACCCGCCTGGGCTGGGTCAATCGAGCTCAGCTGCTCGTCATGACCCCGCGCCGGGCGCGCTGGGATGCGCTCTGGCAGCGCCTCGGTACTGTGCCCTCCGACGACGCCTTTGCCGAGCTCGAGCGTCAGTACTCCGCACCCGGTCGGCACTATCACACCCTCGCGCACCTCGACGCAGTGCTCGCCACGTTCGACGAGCTCCGCCACCTCGCCCCCAATCCGGACGTAGCGGAACTCGCCCTGTGGCTGCACGACGTCGTCTGGGAGCCGATGCGAAACGATTGCGAGCAGCGGAGCGTTGAATGGGGAATGGAGCACCTCCCCGCCCTCCCCGCCCTCCCCGTCTTCCCCGCCCTCATACTCGAAACCCGCCACCTCGCCGCCGCGTCTGTATCACCCGACGCCGCCGTCGTGCGCGACGCCGACCTCTCCATCCTGGCCGCCGATGACGATGCCTTTGACGCGTACGAACACGCCATCCGCGCCGAGTACGCCATGCTCCCGGCCGGCCAGTTCCGCGCTGGGCGCGCCACGATCCTCGCCGACTTTGCGTCCCGGCGGCCGCTTTTCTTCACCCCGGTGATGCAGTCCCGCGAACCGCGCGCCCGCGCCAACATTGCGCGTTCCCTGACCCGCCTCGAGGCCTGATCCCCTGCTGGCTCATAGACTTGCGTCAACCATGTGCCTACTTTTCACGGTCACTCCATGAGAGGGCCGCTGCTGATCGTTGCCGCCCATCCCGTCACCCCGGTGCGCTAGCCGTGTACTACGTCCGGTTGCCTTCGGGAGACGAGAAGACGTATCGAACCGTCGAAGAGATGGTTTGGGACGTCGAGCTTGGCGTGATCACGAAGGACGCGCTGATCTTTCATCCGGCAACCAAGGAATGGGTGCTGGTCACGCGGCACCCGCAGCTCGGGACGCGCTTCGTTTCCGAGGACGGTACCGCCGATGAGGTCGGGCTCGACTTCGATCTCCTGAGCGACGCCGAGATCAAGGGCATGGCGCCCAAGGTCCCTGAACCGCCCGTCGCCCCCATCGCCGACCTCGTCATCAATACCGACATCGCCATCGATACCGCCGCGCAGATGGCCTCGGCGCCGCCGGAGGTGAAGCCGGCCGACGGACTCGCGATCGCCGGTGAATTCCTGACGCTGAAGGAACCCATCCCTTCTCTCGTCCCCATCGCGTCTTCCCCGTCTTCCCCGTCTTCCCCGTCTTCCCCGTCTTCCCCGCCCTCCCCGCCCTCCCCGCCCTCCCCGCCCTCAACGAGCGGCCGCGCTCCCATCCCATCGCCGACTTCCTACATGGACGAGCCGCCGCTGGACGGCGAGCTCGCGCCACTGCCGGAGGACGAGCCTGATTCGACGGAGTACAAGCCGCTCGAGTGGAAGCCGGAGCCGCGATTCCGCGGCCTGGCGTTGATCGGTGGGGCAGTTGCCCTGGTCCTGCTCGTCTCGCACCGGGGCCTGGTTCGGCTGGCAGTGGTGGTCCAATCGTCCCGCGACCGTGCATCAGGCCACCGAGGCCCGACTCCGTACACCGGGTGACACCGCACTCGCCGTGCAGGCCGTCGATTCCGTCTCCGACAGGGACCTGGCGCAGGCGATCGCCCTGCTCGCCGTGGCCGAGACAGCAGGCACGGGGCCGCGCGCCACGAGTCGGCCAGGGCGGCTCATCCCCGGGTCGCAGCCGCGGTCATCGGTCGAGGGGCTGCGCCCCATGACGCCCATCGAGCTGCGCCGCAGCTATGCCGCCGCGTACGCCAACGCCCGCGCCGCCATGGATTCCGACCTCGCCCTGGGCGGTGTGACGCGCCTCTTCTCGACTGCGCGCCTCACCAGTCGCGACAGCCTCCGCGCCGGCCGACGGCTCATCACGCGGCGCGCAGAACATCGTGCGCGTCTACCACTCCGATGAAGTGCAGATCGAGCGGGCCTACCGCGACACCGTCACCTACCAGGTGACCCGCATGGGGTGGAGCCGCGGCCAGCAGTCCGACTGGAAGGCCCGCGCCACGCTCAAGGAGAGCTACGAGGGATCCGAGCTCTCCGACTCCCTCCTCACCTACACCGACAACCTCTACACCCTGCTGCTCGGGCACTGGGGTGAGTACGAGATCAGCGGCAACACCATCTCCTTCGACGATCCGTCAGTGGCCGACGAGTACCAGGTCCTCGCCAACTGGCTGCAGGCGCACATCGCACAGCTCGACAACGAATCCGACAACACCTCGTCTTCGCCTACCTCGCGCCGCATCGCGCGCGCACTCGGCGGAACCCGACCTCCCACCCTCCGGCGCAGCCGCGTCCCTGACTGAAGAACTGAGCCACTGAGCATATGACGGCAACACCAGAAAGCCTCGGCGTCCTCGAACTCGATGGGCGCCAGGGTTCCCTGCGCCGGCAAAGCATGGCGTGGGATCCGCAGCGCGACGACGTGCGCGTCGACGAGCGCACCGTGCGCGAGTTCGGCCTGCGCTCCGGTGACGAACTCACCGGCGAGGTGCTCGCGCCCAACCGCGGCAAGCCGCCACTCCTGCGGAAGGTCACCGCCGTCAACGGCCGTCCCCCCGAGGAGGCCCGGCGCCGCCCCGACTTCACCCGGCTCCCGGCGACCCATCCGTTCCGCGTCCTCAAGCTCGAGGGCGCCCAGGCCCCGGGCCGGAAGGGCGACATGACCGGTCGCCTCGTCGACCTCATCGCCCCGCTCGGCTTCGGCCAGCGCGCCCTCGTCGTGGCGCCGGCCAAGGCCGGCAAGACCACCGTGCTGCAGACCATCGCCGCCGGCATCGCGCACAACCATCCCGAGGCCCAGCTCTTCATCCTGCTGGTGGACGAGCGGCCCGAGGAAGTGAGCGAGATGGAAATGGCGGGAGTGGGCGAGGTCATCTCCTCCAGCTTCGATCACCCCGCCGAGCGGCACGTCGCCCTCGCCGAGCTCACGGTGGAGCGCGCGCGACGCCGCGTCGAGGAGGGCCGCGACGCGGTGATCATCCTCGACTCGATCACCCGCCTCGCCCGCGCCTTCAACACCACCGAGCGCGGCACCGGTCGCACGCTGTCGGGCGGCCTCGATGCGCAGTCGCTGGAAACCCCGAAGCGCCTGCTCGGTAGCGCGCGCCAGGTGGACCCGAAGGCCGGCTCCGGCTCCCTCACGATCATCGCCACGGCGCTGATCGACACCGGCAGCAAGATGGACCAGGTGATCTTCGAGGAGTTCAAGGGCACCGGCAACAGCGAACTGGTGCTGAGCCGCGAGATGGCCGAGCGGCGCATCTACCCCGCCATCGACCTGCAGGGCGAGCGGCACCCGGCGCGAGGAACTGCTCATGTCGCCCGATGCGCTGGAAGCACGTGCGGCAGGTGCAGGGCGGGGTTTGCCTCGCTCGCACCGGCCGATGTCATGCAGCGCCTCGTCAACGAGCTGAAGCGCTATCCCACCAACGCCGAGTTCATCGCGTCGTTTGCGAAGGCTGGAGCGCGGAGCTAGGCCCTCCGATCCCTCGTGAAGGCCTTGTGGTTGTGCCTGTCGCTGGCGGCCACTGACGGTCCTGGGTCGCCCGCTCGCCGCGCAACAGCTCGTCGTGCGGGTGATGGTCGCCGATGATGGCACCCCGATCGCGAACGCTGCCGTCGAACTCTGGGCCGGCACCCGGCGCGTGCTCACCCTCAGCACGCGGGAGGATGGGCTCGCCTTCGCCCAGCGCAAGAAGCTCCCGTCACTCACCTCGGTCGTCTGCGCGGGCGATCGGCTATCAGGCCGCCTCGGTCCCGGTGGGCCGCAGCGGACACGCTCGAGGTACGGCTCGCGCAAGGTCGTCCCGCGGATCCCGGACATCGTCGTCGAGGCGCTGCCCCGGTACGAGTGTCGCGAGGACGAGCCCGCTGCGCGCGGCGTCTGGCAGGCCGCGACCATGCGCTACACCCTCCTCCCGACTGAGCGCCGATACTGGGCCGTCGGGCGCGGCACCGCAGGAAACGGCGATCCTCTCGAAAGTCTCGTCGCCCGACAGCTGGGGCACGACGCGCTGGGGAGTGAGTGGCCAGGCCCGGGCGCAAACCTCCCAGTTCATCCTCGACTCGGGCTACGCGATCCGCCGGAAGCCGGGACGATCGGTCGGCATCATCGCCACCAGCGGCACCGGCCCCTGGTGGTACCCGAAGCTCCAGCACCTGGAACGCCGACCACTTCGCCCGGCCGGAGTTCGGCCAGCTCAATGCGCTCTACACCATTTCGTCGGGCCCGACCGGATGGACCATCGGGTTCTGCACCAGGCGCACCACGCGTCCCGGCATTGCGGGCGTGATGCGCATCGACAGCAGCTATGCCTTCACGCGGGCGGAGTGGCAGTTCCTGACCGGCAAGCCGAAGGAGGATGCGGGCGGGGAGATCGTCTTCCTGACGGGGACGTCGTCGGCACTGCTGCCGCTGGTGAGTTACTTCTGGAAGCTGGCGGGCGGCTCGGAGGATGACGAGCCGCTGTACTACCGCGAATCGTTCATGGCGGACGAGTGGACCATCAACCTCGACGATCCCCAGCGCACCAGTCCCTCGACGGGACCGGCGCACTGAGGGCGACCTGCCTCAGCCGTTGGCGCGCTCGAATTCCTTCATGAACGTCGACCAGCGCCTTCACGCCGGCCGCCGGCATCGCGTTGTAGATGCTGGCCCGCAGCCCGCCCGCCGAGCGGTGGCCCTTGAGCCCCTCGAACCCGCGCTTGGTCGCCTCCGCCACGAACTTGTTGTCCAGCTCCTCGCTCGGCCGTGTAGAAGCAGACGTTCATCAGTGACCGGCTGCCCGGCCGCGCGCGCGCCGTGAACATCTTGCTCTGGTCCAGGTAGTCGTAGAGCACCTTCGCCTTCGCCTCGTTGTGCTCGGCCATCGCCGTCAGCCCGCCCTCGGCCTTGATCCACTTGAACACCTCGCCCATCACGTAGATGCCGAACGTGTTGGGCGTGTTGTACAGCGAGTTTTCCTTCGCATACGTGCGGTACTGCAGCATCGTCGGCAGGTCCTTGCTGCCCACCTCGACCAGGTCGTTGCGGATGATCACCAGCACCACGCCCGACGGGCCCAGGTTCTTCTGGGCCCCGGCGTAGATCATCCCGTACTTCGCCAACCTCGATCGGCCGGCTGAAGATGTCGCTCGACGTGTCGGCAGATCAGCGGCACGCCCGCCGGCACCGGCGGCTCCGCCGTCCACTGCGTGCCGTAGATCGTGTTGTTCGTGGTGAAGTGCACGTACGCCGGGTTCGGCGAGTACTTGATGTCCGCCACCGGCGGGATGCGGTCGAACTTGGTGCCGGCCGCGCTCACCGCCTCGTGTACGCTGCCGACCCGCTGCGCCTCGATCACCGCCTTCTCCGACCAGACACCGGTCACCAGGTAGTCGGCCGTGCGATCCGGCGGCAGCAGGTTCATCGGCACCATCGAGAACTGCAGCGAGGCGCCGCCCTGCAGGAACAGCACCCGGTAGTCGTCGTCGATGCCCGCCAGGTCGCGGCACGCCTGCTCGGTGTCCTTGATGATCTTGTCGAACACCTTGCCCCGGTGGCTGTGCTCGCCGATGCCGATGCCGCTGCCGGCCACGTTCCAGATGTCCTGCTGGGCCTTCTTGAGGACGGACTCGGGGAGCACGGCCGGGGCCGGCGCCGAAATTCCAGATGCGATCGGTCACTTGTCGATCTCCGTCAGGTCGAGCGAGATGATGTGCGAGTTGCCGCTGCGGATCGCCTGGAGCGCCTCGGGGGCCGGTCGGCCGTCCAGGTGGATCCGCGCGAGCGTCGCCGTGGCGCCGTGATAGATGATGTTCTCGACTTCCTCGACGTTGATCGCACCATCGGACAGCACCTTGAAGACGTGCGCCAGGACGCCGGGACGGTTCTGATGCCGGACCGAGAGCACGTGCGTCGCCGAGCTGCGTGCCAGCCGGTTGACGCAGTGGGGCACCAGCCCCGCGTGCAGGAACTGCTGCACGATCCGGATCACCTCGTGCGCGATCGCCACCTGGGCCTGGTCGGTGGATGCGCCCGACGTGGTGCGTGCCGTAGACACCCGGGAGCTTCACCATCGCGGGCGCGAACTCCGCCTTGGCGCCGCCCGGCTCGCCCTCGTACACGTCGAGACCGGCGCGGATGCCGCGCGTCTTGCACCGCCTCGGCGAGCGCCGCCTCATCCACCACCGAGCCGCGCGACGTGTTGATGAGGTAGGCGCCCGGCTTGCATCGCGCGCCAGGAACTCGGCGTTCACCAGGTGCTTGGTCTCCGCGTTGGCCGCGACGTTGATCGTCACCGCATCGGCCGCGGCGCGCCACCTCGATCGGCGTCTCCGCGTAGGCGATGCCCAGCCGCGTCGCCTCCGCGAGCGTCAGGTTGCGGGTCCAGGCCACCACGTTCATCCCGAAGGCGTGCGCCCGCGCCACGATCTCGCGGCCGATCTGCCCCAGCCCGACGATGCCCAGCGTGCGGCCGTGCAGGCCACGGGCCTTGGAGTACTCGCCCTTGTTCCACTGGCCCGCCCTGAGCTCTGCGACCTGGTCCGGGATCCGCCGGTCGCAGGAGAGCAGCAGCGCCATCACCAGCTCCGCCACCGCCATCGAGTTCTTGCCCGGGCAGTTGGTGACGAACACGCCGAGGCTCGACGCCGCCGGCACGTCGATGGTGTCGACCCCGGCGCCGGCCCGGATCACCAGGCTCAGGCTCGCCCCGACTTGAGCGCCGCCGCCGACACCTTCGTGCCTCGCACGATCAGGATCTGCGGGTCGACCCGCTCCAGCGCCCCCGGCAGCGTCTCGGCACCCAGGTCGGGCTGTGACTCCACCTCGCAGCCCAGTTCCTTCAGGCCGTCGATGCCGATTTTTTCGAACTTGTCTGCGATGAGGACTCGCATGGTCTCCCAGTCTGAGTCGTGGGGTCGTGGTCAGAGGTTCAGGGCACGGAGTGTCGAATACTCTCGACCCTCGACCCTCGACCCTCAACTCAACTCGTGCACAAACAATCCGCTCCTCAGCTTCGGCTCAAACCACGTGCTCTTCGGCGGCATGATCTCGCCCGCATCCGACACCGCCAGCAGCTGCTCCATCGTCGTCGGGAACATCGAGACCCCGAGCACCATCTCGCCGCTCGTCACCCGGCGCTCCAGCTCCGCCGCGCCGCGAATGCCGCCCACGAAGTCGATCCGCTTGTCGGTGCGCGGATCGCTGATGCCCAGGATCGGCGCCAGGACCCGCTCCTGCAGCAGCGACACGTCGAGCGACCTGATCGGGTCGCGGCGGTCGATCGTGGATTCGTCCATGGTGAGGAGCCACCAGCGGCCCTCGAGGAAGAACGCGAACGACCCCGGCCGCGGTGGCCGCGAATCCGTCACCGCCTCGAGCCGGCCCAGCAGGGCAAGCCGGTCGCGGAACGCCGCCGGCGTCTGGCCGTTGAGCGTCTTCACCACCCGGTTGTAGGGCAGGATCGCCAGCTCGTCCGACGGGAACAGCACCGCCAGGAACCAGTTGTACTCCTCGTCGCCGGTGTGCTTCGGGTTCGCCTTGCGGCGCTCCTGTCCGGCGCGCCAGGCGCTGGCCGAGCGGTGATGGCCGTCGGCCACGTATGCCAGCGGCACCTCGGCGAAGTGCTGCAGCAACGGCGACGGGTCGGCCACCTTCCACACGATGTGCCGCACGCCGTCATCGGCCACGAAGTCGTACAGCGGCTTCCCCTTCACCGCAGCGGCGACGTCGGCATTGATCGCCGCACTCGGGCGGTAGGCCAGGAACACCGGCTCGGCGTTGGCGTTGAGCGTCAGCACGTGGCGCGTGCGATCGTCTTCCTTGTCCTTCCGCGTCTTCTCGTGCTTCCGGATGATGTCGTTCTCGTAGTCATCCACGTGCACGCTGCCCACCACGCCGGTCTGGCCCCGCCCGTCCATCTCCTGCCGGTAGATGTACACCGTGGAATCGGCATCACGCAGCAGCGTCCCGTCGCGCAGGAACCCGTCCAGCGCCTTGCGGCCCTGGGCGTAGACCGACGCATCGTACGGATCGGTGCTTGCCGGCAGGTCGATGTCCGGGCGCCCGACGTGGAGGAAGCTGCGCGGATTCCCCGCCGCCAGCGATGCCGCCTCGTCACGGTTGACCACGTCATACGGCACGCACGCCACCTGGGCGGCGATTTCCGGGGGCGGACGCAGGGCGCGGAAGGGGTTGAGTCTCATGGAGCGAGGGGATGCTAGGGGCACGAGGTGGGAGCGTCAAGCGGCTAGATTCAGGGTCAACCCAACCCGGGAGATTCCCGTGCGCAAGTTATACCTCGCCGCCACCTTGACGGTTCTTGTTGCCTGCCGGCAGGGCGACAGCAGCGCCCAGGTGTCGGGCCCTCCCGAATCCATCAAGTACGCCAAGGAGCTCGACGTGCATCTCGACCACATGACCAAGCGGCCCAGCGGCCTCTACGTGCTCGACGTGAAGGAAGGCACCGGCGCCGAGGCCGTCAACGGAAAGACGGTCCAGGTGGCCTACACCGGATGGCTCGCGAACGGGAAGCAGTTCGACTCCAGCATCGGCGGGAAGCCCTACGAGTTCCCGCTCGGCCAGGAACGCGTCATTGCCGGATGGGACGAGGGCATCGCCGGCATGAAGGTCGGCGGCAAGCGTCGCCTCGTCATTCCGCCCGATCTCGGCTACGGCGCCCCCGGCTCGCCGCCGGTTATTCCCCCCAACGCGACACTCATCTTCGACGTCGAGCTCATGGGGGTGAAATAGATGCCTGGCACCACCCGGCCTACCTTCTTCGTCTCCGGCGCCGCCGGACGGTTTGGTACCACGGTCATTGAGTGCCTGCTCGACGCCGGCGCCGGCCACATCATCGCCGGTACCCGGAGTCCCGCTCGCATCGCCGGCCTCGTGGATCGCGGTGCCGAGGCCCGGCCCGCCGATTTCGACGATCCGGCGTCACTCGATGCTGCCTTCGCTGGCGTCGATCGGCTCCTCATCATCTCCACCGACGCCCTTGTCGTCCCAGGTGTCCGCCAGCGCCAGCAACTGGCCGCAGTCGCGGCCGCCACTCGCGCCGGTGTCGGGGACATCTACTACACCTCCATGCCCCGTCCCGAGCCGCCCTCCGCCGTGTCCTTTGCGCCCGACCACTGGGTCACCGAGCAGGCAATTGAGGCCAGCGGCGCGCGGTGGACGATGCTGCGCAACAACTGGTACGCCGAGAATCTCATGCACGCCATTCCGGCCGCGCTCGCCTCGGGAAAGTGGTACACCGCCGCGCGGGACGGGAAGATCGCCTATGTCACCCGGGAGGACACGGCGCGCGCTGCCGCAGCGGCAATGATGAAGGGATCGTCCAATATCCGGTACGATATCACCGGCGGTAAAGCGTGGAGCCAGGATGAGGTGGCCGCCCTCGTGGCCCGGGCATACGGCAAGCCCATCGAGGCGGTGCACGTCAACGATGAGCAGATGCTTGCGGGACTTCTCGCCGCCGGCGTTCCCGCGGTCATGGCGCGCCTCAGTGTGGAGTTCGACCAGAACACGCGCGAGGGAAAGCTCGCGACCGTCACCGATGCCGTCGAGCTGCTCACCGGGCGCAAGCCACAGGCACTCGATGCGTGGCTCACGAAGGAGGCAGCTGGTACCGCCGCTGGACAGCTGTAGCCGGAAGCGGTTTCCCGGGCCTGCATGCGTTGTGGAGCCGACCGGACCGGCCTACATTCTCCTCCCGTCGCTTCGTTTCCGTGAGGGGGACTGCGAATGCGCGCAGGTGAGTACGCGGGCCCCAGCTGGTGGCCCGTCAAGATTCTCCGTGAAAGAGCCCATCCCGGTGTGCGGCGACTCAGTGTCGTCTGGCTTGCCGTCGGCGCTGTTGCCGTGGTGCTCGCCATCCTCGAGGCGCGCCTCAACTGGAGCGGCATCCCGATCCAGGTGGGCGACGCGACCGTCGGGCTCACCATTTATCCCCCGCTCTTCTTCTCCCTGCTGCTGGCCATCTGGCTCGGCCCGATGTGGGGCATCATTCCGGGGTACGCCGCCGGCCTCATCAGCGGGCTCATCGGCGGGCTCACGCTTCCGCAGTCGCTCATCTTCGCCTGTGCCACGCCCGTCGAGGTGCTCATCATCTGGGGCACCATGGTCCTCCTCCAGATTCATCCCGACCTGCCACGCACCCGCGACCTCGCCCTCTTCGCCGGCATCGGCCTGGTGGCGGCCGCGGCATCGTCGCTTGGCGGGCTGATCTGGATCGAGGTGCACCGGCTCGACGTGCTGTCGGGTGAGCGCATCTGGCAGGGCTGGCTGGTGGGAGATTTCCTGGAAATGGCCGTGCTCGCGCCCATCGTGCTCCGGCTGTTCGGGCCGGGCGTCCGCAAGTGGATCGACGAACAGGTGCCGGCGCCGCCGCGCCTCACCGTCAGCTACACCCGGGCCACCACGCTGGTTATTGCCATCATTGCGCTGCTCGCGATCATGGTGGCACGCGGCGTCGCCCTGATGCTCCACAGCGTCTCGGCCAACCCGCTGTGGTCGTCTCCCGAGGCGCAGGCCATCATGACCCGCCTGCGCGAGGGACTCGGCTTCATGGGCCTGCTGCTGCTCATCGCCGTGGCGCTCGCCATGTCCTTCGCCATGGCCCTCGCGCGTTTCGGCGAGCGCGATCACTCCCGCGCCCAGCGCGATGCCCTTACCGGCTGCTTGAATCGACGCGCCTTCGGGGCACTCTACCGCCGCGAAGGTGACCGCAGTCGCAGGCTCTCCCGCCCAGTCTCGCTCCTCTTCTTCGATATCGACCGGTTCAAGCAGCTCAACGACCGCTTCGGCCACGAAGTGGGAGACGAGGTGCTGCACCTGCTGTGTCGGAGGGTGTCTGGAGCCCTGCGCGAGCACGACGTGCTCTTCCGCTGGGGTGGTGAGGAGTTCGTGGTCCTGCTGCCGCATACCCGGGCGCCCGAGGCCGCCGCTGTCGCCGAGCGTGTTCGCCGCGCCGTTGCCGATGAGCCGCTGGGCAAGGATCCCAACACCGATTCCATCGATCTTACCATCAGCATCGGCTCTGCCACCGCCGAGCCGGCGCCCGAATTGCCGGATGATCTTCTCCACCGCGCTGATACGGCCTGCTACCGCGCCAAGGCCCTGGGAAGGAACCGGGTCGAATCCGCCCGCGCCGACCTCATTGTGATCTCAGCCTAGCGGATCCCCCTCACCCCTCACCCCTCACGCTGTTCAGTTCCTCCTCACGCAGTTGCTGTTCCTCCTCACGCAGTTCCTAGAGTGCTCCCGTCTTCGCCACCACCTTCTCCGCCTCGAGTTCCGGCGTAAAATCCTCTCCCGGATTGATGAACCGGTCCGTTTCCAGCCCATACTGCTTGTCGTAGAGCTGCTTGTACCGACCGCCCAGCGCCAGCAGTTCCGGCTGGGTGCCCCGCTCCACGATCCGCCCACCCTCGAGCACCAGGATCTGGTCTGCGCTCGCGATCGTCGAGAGGCGGTGCGCAATCACGAACGTCGTCCGCCCCGTGCGCAGCCGCCGCAAGCCATCGCGAATCAGCTCTTCGCTCTCGCTGTCGAGGCTCGACGTCGCCTCATCCAGGATCAGGATCCGCGGATCGGCCAGGATCGCCCGCGCGATCGCCACCCGCTGCCGCTGGCCCCCAGACAGCTTCACGCCCCGCTCCCCCACCACCGTGTCGTAGCCCTCGGTGAAGCGGCTCACGAACTCGTCGCAGTGCGCCAGGCCGGCCGCCGCGAGGATTTCCGTGCGCGTCGCCCCCGGCTTCGAGAACGCCACGTTGTCGGCGATCGTTCCGTCGAAGAGGAAGTTGTCCTGCAGCACCACACCCAGCTGGCTCCGGTAGTCGCGCAGCCGGAGCGACGTCAGGTCCATCCCGTCCACCATCACCCGTCCGGTCACGGGACGGTTGAATGCGAGGATCAGGCTCAGCATCGTGCTCTTCCCCGATCCGCTCGAACCCACCAGCGCCGTGGTCGAGCCTGCCGGCGCATGGAAACTGACCTCCTGCAGCACCGGCACGTCCGGCACGTAGCTGAAGCTCACGTCGTCGAACAGCACGTCGCCGTCGATCACCGGCACCTCGCGCCGCCCTGCGTCGCCGGCATCCTCCGTGACCAGCCCGCGCACCTCGCGGATCCGGTCCAGCCCCGCGAACGCCTCGCTCACCTGCGTGCCGATCGAAGCGATCTGTACCAGCGGTGCCGCCACCAGCCCGATGAAGAAGACGTACATGATGAAGTCGCCCAGCGTCATCTGGCCGCTCAGGATCGCGCGACCGCCCATGGTGATGAGCAGCATCCCCACGATGCCGATGATCACCGTGGTCACTGCCGACACCCACGATATGGCCGTGATCGTCGCCGCCACGTTGCGGAACAGCTTGTGCACCCCGCGCGTGAACACCAGCCGCTCGCGCCGTTCGGCGGTGTACGTCTTCACCAGGCGGATGCCGCCCACCGTCTCCGCCAGCCGGCCGCTCACCTCGGCGTTGATCGCGCCCCGCTGCCGGAAGATCGGCCGCAACCGGTTGAACGCTGCCGCCATCACGCCGCCGAACGCCATCAGGACCACCAGCGTGATGGTCGTCATCCGCCAGTTGAGCCAGAAGAGCACACCCAGCGCGATCGTCGCCGTCATGAAGCCGCCCACCAGCTGCACGATGCCGGTGCCCACCAGGTTCCGGATGCCTTCCGCGTCGTTCATGACCCGGGAAATCAGCACGCCGGTCTTGGTCGAGTCGAAGTAGCTCACCGGCAGTCGCAGCAGGTGCTCCTGCACCGACCGGCGCAGGTCGGTGATGGCCCGCTGTGCCGCAATACTCATGACCTGCGACAACCCGAACGACGTGGCCGCCTGCACCAGCGTTGCCAGGCCCACCGCGAGCGCCAGTTCGCCGAGCAGGTCAACGCGGTGCTGCGGCAGCACACGGTCGATGAGGAATTTCGAGCTGGTCGGAAGCACCAGTCCCGCCAGCCGGTTCACCACCATCAGCAGCATGCCGACGGCCAGCTTGCCCCGGTGTGCCCAGACGAGCTCGCGCGCCTCGCGCCAGACCACCTCGGTGGTAACCCGGTTCTTTTTCTTCTCTTCGGCTGACGCCACGGAGTACCTGTGTACCTTTCGGCCTGCGAAACCCTGGGACCAGACTGAACATGAGAAATGTAGTCGCCCGCGCCTTCCCCACTGGGGAGGAGAGCCGGGCCCTGCTGCGCCTCGCCCTTCCCGTGGTGGTGGTGCAGGTCGGCATCATGGCGATGGGCGTGGTGGACACCATCATGGTGGGCCACCTCTCCGCCACTGCGCTCGCCGCCGTGGCCCTCGGCAACCTGTATTTCTTCGGCTGCGCCATTCTCGGCATGGGTGCCCTCTCGGGCCTCGATCCGATCGTGGCACAGGCCCTTGGTGCCAGGGACCATACCGCGGTGGCGCGTGGAGTGCAGCGAGGCCTGCTCCTCGCCATCGGGCTTTCGGCTCCCGTCGTCATCGCGCTGCTCTATGCCGAGCCGCTGCTTCGCTGGTTGGGCCAGCCGGCCGAGGTGGTGCCCCTCGCCGGCGCGTTCGCCCGGTGGAGCGCGCCGGGCGTGCTGCCCCTGTACCTCTTCGTGGTGCTACGCCAGAGCCTCCAGGCGCTGCGCGCCGTGCGGCCCATTGTCATCAGCATCCTCGTCGGCAACCTCATCAATGGCTTCATGAACTGGGTGCTGATCTACGGCCATCTCGGTGCGCCCGCGCTGGGCGTCACCGGATCCGCGATCTCCACCACCATCGGTCGCTGGATCCTGCCATTCATTCTGCTGGCGATTGCATGGCGCGAACTCAGGCCCGCGTTGCGCCCCTTGCGGCGCGAGACGCTCGAACTGGCACCGCTCAGCCGCATGCTGCGCCTCGGCCTCCCCATCGGTATCCAGACCGCGCTCGAGTTCACCGCCTTCGGCGGCGTGGGCCTCATGATGGGACACATCGGCACCATTCCTGTCGCCGCGCACCAGGTGGCCATCAACCTCGCCTCACTCACGTTCATGGTGCCACTCGGTATGGGCCAGGCCGCGGCCGTGCTCGTGGGCCACGCGATCGGTGCCGCGGACATGCCGAGCGCCCGCCGCGCGGCGCGCGCCGCGATCGTCTATGGCGTCGGGTTCATGGCGATCACGAGCCTCATGTTCCTCACCGTGCCGCACTGGCTCGCGCACTTGTACACCAACGACGTCGCCACCATTGCCCTGGCCGCGACACTGCTGCCCGTTGCCGGCGTCTTCCAGCTCTTCGATGGCGGGCAGGCCGTCACGGCCGGCATCCTCCGCGGTGCCGGCGATACCCGGGTGCCCATGCTCATCAACCTGGGCGGCTTCTGGCTCTTCGGGATCCCGTTGAGCCTCCTCCTGGGTTTTCATACCTCCATGGGCCCTGTAGGCCTCTGGTGGGGCCTTGCCGCGGCCCTGGCGGTCGTCGCCGCCATCCTCACGCTGCGGGTGTACACGCTCCTCCGTCGCCCGATCACACGGGTGATGATCGAGCAGGTACCGGCGGAGTTGAGGACGTGACAGGAGAGGCGGGGAAGAGGGAAGACGCGTGCGCCCGATACCGAGGGCGCAGGCGAACGCCCGGCGGCACAAATGAAGAAGGCGGACCCTCTCGGCCCGCCCCCCCTCACGTCCTCACGTCCTCACGTCCTGAGAACCGCTCGAGCGGCTTCGCCGCTAGAGTGGTTCGATAAACATCGCCGCGTAATCCCTGCCGGTCTTGGTGATCAGCTTCAAGTGCACCGACGTTCCGTCGTAATACCACGCGGCATCGGTTGCAGCATCCACTTCGGCGACGCTCCCCACCTGCGTCAGCGGATGCCCCGAGTCATAGTCCCGGATCACCCGGATGCTCGCCGTCGGGTACGGCACCGTCACCCGGGCCCATTCGCCCACCTGGGTCCGGTTGATGAACACCCGCGGCTTGGGCGGCACCGCGCCGCCCCACGACACCACGTAGCTCCGCCCCGGCAGCGCCGTGGTGGTGCCTGTCGTCTGCGTATTCGGCACGCCCACCAGCGTAATCGCCGCGCCGTCATCGCGCGTCACGCGTAAACGGGCCCGCCGCCTCGGCGCCGTTGTTGTTGATCCGCAGGTTCACCCGCCGCCCGGTGCAGACCTGGGAGTTCCAGGCCGAGCGCAGCGTGCAGGTGCCATCCACCATGAACGGCACGTTGGCCACCACGAATGCGCCCGTCGTGCCCGACACCGAGCCCGTCGAGTCGTAGAACGCGGCGGCCTTGTCGCCGTCGCGGTCGGCATGCGGGTCCTCGAAGTACACCTCGTTCGAGTTGATGAACTGCAGCTGCCGCGCAAAGTTGCCGGTGCTGATCGGGAACGAGTTGTTCCGGTTCTGGCCCAGCGCGCTCGACGGGATCGTGCCCATCTTGGTGAAGTTGATGAACTTCACGTTGTCGGCACCCACCCGCCCATCGTAGAACTCGTAGCCGCGGTAGAAGCCCAGCGCCGCGGTGCCCACGTTCTCGCTCTCGCCGATGAAGGTCGAGTTCTGCACGAACGTCTCGTTCGCCGCGAACGTGGCGCCGATGCCGTTGTCGGCCATGCAGCGCCGTTGGTGATGCGCAGGTTGCTGCCGCGGAGCCAGACACCGCGGCCGCTGTTCTTCCACGCCTTGAGCCCGGTGAAGTCGCCAATCACCGCCGGCGAATCCGTCGCCGGATCCGTCCTCGGCGAGTAGTTGGTCACCTCGGTGGTGCCGTCCATCGTCGGGCCGTCATCCACGTTCAGGCCGACCGAACGGTTGGAGTGCGCCACGTTGTCCTTGAACTCGCGCAGCGCCGTCCGCCGCGGCAGGTCTGCCGCGCCCACCGAGAGACCGGTGGGTGACGCCGGGAACGCGCACCAGAAGCCGATGCCGCGCGAGCCTGCCGCCACGTTGCCGCGATAGGTGTTGTCCGGGTTGGTGATCCAGTAGCTCGCCGGCCGGGTATCCGACGGCAGCACCGCCTCGCCCGTCGCCGGCGCGCGCGTCGTCATCACCAGGTTGCCGGTGAAGGTGTTGCCCGACTCGGCGCCATCCTCGAGGAAGAAGCCGTGACCGATGTGGTCATGGCAGACGTTGCCGTCGGCCACCACGTTGTCGGTGCCATGCACCGTCAGGCAGCGGTTGAAGCTCTTCCACACCGAGTTGTTGCGGAAATACTGGCCATCCACCGCGCCGGCCATGTGCCAGTGCATCGGGTAGCGCGCCAGTCGCGCCTTCTGCCCCATGCGGGTGAAGGTCACGCCCTCCACGTGCGCCGTGGCGCCCTGCATCACCATCACGTGACCACCAATGCCGGTGGTGAGCGACGCGCTGTCGCCCTGGATGGTGATGTTGCGCGTCAGCAGGCCCACCTCGCGCCCGCTCATCCAGCGACACACCACTGACCGACTGCATCACGCCCCAGTGCGCATAGCGCAGCGGCGTCTCGAACGTCACGCTCGAGCCGCTCGACCTGGCAGTGATCGTCGCTTCTTCAGCCTGGAATGGATCGAAGTCCGTCGAGGCGAGCACGATCCGGTCGCCCACGCGCCAGTTGGGCGACTGCGCCAGCGTGATCTGCGTCGCACCCACGGCAGCGGTCGACGCCAGCTTGGTCCAGGCCAGCCGCGACTCGCCATGCAGCTCGATACGGCCACCGGCAAGCACACCGATCATCTTGTCGCCGAAGCCCTGGATCTCGCCGCTGCCGTCGCCGGTCAGCGTGATCGTCGCCTTCTTCGTCCGCTTGGACGACTCGGTGCCGATCTGCAGCGTGCCCTGCACGATCACGTAGCGTGACGTGAGCGCCAGGTCCTTTGCCGGGGAGAACGTGAGCGAGCCATTGATCGTGAGGCTGCCAAGCGCCGGCGTGTCCATGTCGAGGAGCACGTTCTTGTCGGCCGGAATCACGACGTCAGCGCCGGCAGCGGGCACCGTACCGCCCCACGTTGCCGGATCCGACCAGTTCGCGTTCACGACTGGTGGAGGCGTCCCGCCGTCACCTGGGTCCGGTTCGGACACCGCGGTACATGACGAGAGCGACAAGAAACTGACAACGGAAACTGCAGCGCAGATCGCACGGGACGTTTGCATACTGACCTCGTGATGCGGGGTCGGTTCTATCCAAGACGCTGTCACTGGATGACTTGGGAAACTCGACCCATCAACGAGGCAAGAACGGTGCTATTCGAGGCGTAGTGCGGGGTGGTGCAACTGCTTTCAGCTCTTTGACATAGTGCAGCTTTCAGCAGTGATCTTCATCACGCCGTTTTTCCGCTCTTGGTTCCTCCGCGTTTGGTTCCTCCGGCTCAGTACAGTCGCAACCCCGTCGGCACCACCTCCACCCCCTTCACCCACGCACCCACCGGCACCGGCACCACGTTGTCCGTGCGCTTCGTGCCCTTCCTCAGGAGTGGCCCCCATAGCGACTGCGAAATCGGCGCACCCGCCACCTCGATCGAGCGGATCTGCCAACCCACCGTACCGGGCTTGATCAGGCTCACCGGACCCACGCCGGTCACATGCGCGAAGCCCATGGCCCCGAACATCTCGAGTCCCGGCACCGCCGACATCCGCACATCGGCATCGACCTGCAGTTCCTTCCCCGCGGCCGAGAGCTTGATGCTCCGCACGTTGCCGCGGTCCTTCGCCGGGATGAGCGCCGCGATGACGGCGTTCACGCTGTCGAACGCCAGGGTGGTTGGCTTCGTCGGCGCCGTCTGCGCAACCAGTGGCGCAGCCAACGCGACCATCGCGACCGCAGCAACAAGCGACCTCCCCGCCCTCCCCGCCCTCCCCGCCTTCACGTCTTTCATCTCTTCAACTCTCCATTCACGTCCTGCATGCCCCACCACAGCGGATGCGGACGATTGTTTTCCCAGTAGTAGTAGTCCCCCATGCGGGAGACATACAGCGAAGCCGCATACGGAAAGGCGAGCGCGCGATCCTGCTTGAGCCGCGTCAGGTCCCGCGCAAAGGCAATCGTGTCGCGAGCCACTGAATCGGGCACCTGCCCCACCGCGCGTCCCGCCAGGAACCCCTGCGTCCACGCGATGCGTTGCGGGGCCTCCATGGCGATCCAGTCGCTTCCATCGAGCTCGAACCACGACCGATCCTGCCAGGCGCTCATGAACCCGGCCGTCAGGAGGGACCCGGCCACCGCGCCGAACATCCCCGCCCTCCCCGCCCTCCCCGCCTTCATTTCTTGACCACCATCGACGGTTCCTTGGCGGTCGGGTCGATCTTCATGTCGATGTACATCCCCGAGAGTCCGTGGCCCGGCACACCGCAGAAGATGCGATAGGTCGCGTTCGGGGCGGCCGTGAAGCGCATCACGTCCTTCCCGCCCTGGGGAAGTCCCTCGAGCAGGTTGATCGTATACGCCCTCGGGATCGCGGCGTCACCACCCATGTTCGGGATCGGCAGCGTACCCGAGATGACTTCAGCGCTGTGCGGCACGCCGTCTTCATTGACGAACGGCATCACCACGGTGGCGCCCGCCGGTACCACCAGCGTCAGGTTGCCGTCGGTGAAGCCGTTGAAGTTGAACGGACTCGACGCCGCCGGTACTCCAGCGATGAGCTGGAACGTGACGGTCTTGGTATCAGCATTCCACTTGAGCCAGGTCGGATCCGGCTTCCGCGCGGCGGGTTGTCCCTGGCAGTGGACCATGCCGGTGACACCGATGAACAACAGCGCAGTCGTGGCAAACGAGCGGTAAATCATTGCGAATCCTCATCATGGCCGGTAGAAACTGAAGGGCGGGAGCACCCCGTGAGGCACTCCCGCCCATCAGCAGTGCAAACGACTTGCCGATAGTTACTTCGACGCCACGTTCTTCGGAAGCCCGAAGAAGAGGATCGTGCTGCCCAGCGGGTAGTTCAGCTGGTAGTTACCGCCGCACGCGACGCCGATCATCTGCTCACCCTTGCGCTTGAAGCTCATCGGGGCGCTGTTGCAGCCGGCGCCCGCGTTGAACGTCCAGAGCAGCTTGCCCGTCTTCGACTCGTACGCGTTGAAGTTGCCGTTGCCCTCGCCGGTGAACGTCAGGCCACCAGCGGTCGACAGCGCGCCACCCATCATCGGCTGCGGCACCTTGTTCTGCCACGCGATCTTGCCGGTGGCCAGGTCAACAGCCGAGAACAGGCCGTACTGCTCCTCGGTCGGGATCGCCACGAAGGCGGAACCCAGCCAGAGACGGCCCTTCTCCCACGGCGCGAAGTTCGCGCGGTACCACATCGGCTGGTGCAGTGCTGCGACGTAGGCATAGCCCAGCGTCGGGTCGATGGAAATCGGCGACCACTCCGCACCACCGTTCGCGCCCGGAAGCATGCGCGTGCCCTCGCCACCGGTCGGCAGCGCGAACATGTTCTCCTGCGGCACGAACGCATCCGACCGGCGCACCAGCTTGCCCGTCGCGGCGTCGAGCACGTACACCCAGCCGGTCTTGCCCGCGTGCACTACGACCTTCTTGCCACCGATCGTCGCCACGACTGGCGGCGAGACGGCGTCGAGGTCCCACACGTCGTGCGGAACGGTCTGGTAGAACCACTTCGTCTTGCCGGTGGTGGCATCGATCGCCACGACGGCATCGGTGTAGAGGTTGTCGCCCGGACGGATCGCGCCATACAGGTCGGGGGACGGGTTGCCCACCGCGACGTAGATGGTGTGCGTCTCGGGATCGTACGCCGGCGTCATCCAGACACCGCCGCCGCCACGCGTCCAGGCATCGCCGTTCTTCGCGCTGTCGGCCTTTTCCTGCGCGATGTCACGGTGCAGGCTCGCGCCATCCGGCGTGCTGCGCTCCCACGTGCCCCACCAGCCGTTCGGCGCCTTGTCGTCGAACGTCGGATCGCCCTTCGGGGCCGGGATGGAGTACCAGCGCCACACCTGCTTGCCGGTCACGGCGTCATACGCCGTCACGTGGCCGCGGATGCCGTACTCACCACCGGACACGCCCACGATGACCGTGTTGTCCACGATCAGCGGCGCGTGCGTGATGCTGTACCCGTACGTCGGGTCGGCGACCTCGTTGTCCCATACAACTTCGCCCGTCGTCGCATTCAGTGCGACAAGACGGGCGTCGAGGGTTCCCATGTACACGTGCGGGCCGTGGATGGCGACTCCGCGATTGTTCGGGCCGCAGCAGTAGATCGTGGTGCCGAGCTTGTGCTCATAGCGCCAGAGCTGCTTGCCGGTGTCCAGGTCGTACGCGATCGCCGTATTGAACGGCGTCGTGACGTAGGCCCGGTTGCCGACGATGACCGGCGTGTTCTCGAACGACCCGACCTTGGCGATGCCGGTCTGCAGCATGCCGCGCGGCACCAGCCGGGCGACGTTACTGGCGTTGATCTCATTCAGGCCGGAATAACGCTGGTTCCACTGGCTTCCGCCGTACGTGGTCCAGTCATCTCCGGTCGGCTTCTGCGCAGCCGCGGTGCCTGTGATCAGGCACAGCGCCGGCAACCAACTCAGTCGACGAAAGTTCATCTGTGGTGCGCTCCCGTGATGTGGTGATGTTCGCGCGGTCCGGATCGAACCCACGCCCGGCCCCGCTCCCCAACGGATCCGGTGACCTGCTTTATTTGAATTTGGTGGTTTTGAGGTGTATCAAATTTCCGGTTAGTACGCCCCATGTCAAGATGCGTCTTACCCTGGAGCCCAATGTCTAAGGTTTTGTCCGGCATGCGATTCGGCCTTTTCGGGGCCTTCCTGGTCACCGCTCTCGCCCAGCCCGCCTCGGCCCAGGCCGCCGATCTGCCCAGCTGGGTCCATCCCGACCCGGCCGCGAAGACCGTGCTCCTTGATCTCACCGTCACCCACCCGGCAGGCGCTGCCAGCGCCCTCATCAGCGGGGAACATGACGGCGGCATCCAGGTCATCGTGCCCCGCGGCTGGACCATCAAGTGGCACTGGATCAACCAGGACTCAACCGCCAGCCACAGCCTGGTGGTCGTCGCGGAGCGCGAAAAGCTCCCCCAGCAGGGTGGCCAGGCGGTGTTCACCAATGCCATGACCCGGGCCGTGCTTCCCGGCCTGCCCGTCGGGCGCACTGACGACACCTCGTTCGAGGCCGAGGACGGGGGGTGGTTCTGGGTGCTCTGTGGGGTGCCCGCTCACGCGATCGCCGGGGAGTGGATCGGCCTCAAGATCGACCCGGCCGCAACCGAGGTTGTGGTGAAGCGGAAAACGTGAGGAGGAGCAAGAGCGTGAGGAGGAACTGAAAAAACGTAAGGAGGAACTACAACTGCGGGATGAACTTCCGCAGTCGCGGTTCCTCCTTACGCTGTCGCTGTGCCGCCTTACGCTGTTTCGTCGCTCTTCTCCACCTCGATCGTGTACTGCGCCGCCAGTGCCGCAATGGCACCAAGCGCCACCCACACCGGCAGCAGCACTGCGCCCACCACGCCGATCGTGAGCGGAATCTCGATCAGCGACTTCCCATCATCGTTCTTCACGATCACTCGGCGAATATTTCCCTGGCGTACCAGTTCCTTGATACGCTCCACCAGGCGATCGCCAGCCACCTTGTGCTCTTCGGTGTGGACCTGCTCTGTCGTGGACATGATCTCTCCCTTGGATACCGTCGTAATCTCGTTCGACATCGTCGTCTCCGCTGAAGCGGTTGGTCGTGCGTGTGATATACGTCCCCCCGCACGACGAGTTTCACCCTGAACCATCCACCCGCCCTACCCGCCTTACCAGCGCCCTACCCGCCCTACCCGCCCTGCCCTATTTTGTCCCCACACACTGGGCGCGGGCACCCGCCCTTGATTGACCACCGAATTGAAGGCGGAACCAGGCATGAAGGCCAATGACATCCGGAAGGGCATTGTGGTGATCTACGAGGGACAGCCCTGCCGGGTGATGGACTTCCAGCATCGCACCCCCGGGAACCTCCGGGCGTTCGTCCAGGTCCGCATGCGTAACTTGTCCAACGGCAACAGCTTCGAGACCCGCTTCAGCTCCACGGAAGACCTCGAAACCGCCCGCCTGGACACGAAGGAAATGCAGGTCATGTACGACGACGGCACCGACGTGCACGTCATGGACTCGCATACCTACGACCAGTTCACCTTTGACACCGAAGTCGTGGGCGAGCTCCGCCCCTGGATGCAGCCGGAGATGAAGTTCCAGGCCGAGTGGCTCAATGGCCGCCCGATCTCGATCAAGCTCCCGGCCACCCTGGACATCGAGATCTCCGACACCGCGCCGGTCATGAAGACCGCCACCAAGACCGCCAGCAGCAAGCCGGCGACGCTGGTGAATGGCGCCACCATTCAGGTGCCCGAGTTCGTCGGCAGCGGCGAAAAAGTGCGGGTCAATCCCACCACAGGCGAGTACCTCGAGCGCGTGAAGTAGCCCGACACTGTCTGGCCACCGCAACGAAAGTGGGTGCTGCAAGAATTTGCAGCACCCATTTCTCTTAACTCTAAACTCTTAACTCCTAACCACTTAGCAACTAGGACCCCTCCCGCATCCTGCGGCGCGCTATATGCGATCCTCTGCTGCTGTCACTCGAGCCGAGGATTCCGTGGCCAGTCGAGCCGTCCACAACTATCGCATCACACACTATGGGGCTGACGGTCACGTCTACCTCAAGGATGTGCGATTGCTCTGGTCCTGGGACTGGCGTTACGGCCGCGATCCCGTCTTCGAGTGCCGCACCGCCGCGGAGAAGTCCGAGAGCCTCATGGACCGCGCGCGTCGCATTGCCGCCGAAATGAACGCCGCCATCGCCACCGGCTGCGCCCGGCCCAATGACCGCCGCACCCTGCTCCGCCGCAGCGATGCCGTCGATCCCGCCGGCCGCCACGCCATCTGGCAGGACCTGATCACCGTACAGATCACCATGGCCACCCTCTCCGCCCTCGCGGTGAAGGCGTCCATCGAGGCGATGCAGAATCGCGAGCGTTAAATTGCCCGGGTGACCGAGCGCCTCTACTACACCGACGCCTATCTCGCCTCGTTCTCGGCCGCTGTCAGCGAAAGCACTGACGGCGGCCGTCGCGTTTACCTCGACCGCTCCGCCTTCTACCCGACGTCCGGCGGACAACCGCACGATCTCGGCACCCTCGACGGCATTCCCGTGCTCGACGTCGTTGATGAAGAGGATCGCGTGGCGCACCTGCTCGCCGCACCGCTCTCGGCCACCAGCGTCCAGGGACTGGTAGACTGGCCCCGGCGCTTTGACCACATGCAGCAGCACACCGGCCAGCATCTCCTCTCTGCGGTCTTCATCGAACTGCTGAACGCCGAGACGGTGAGCGTGCACTTCGGCGCCGACTACGCCACGCTGGACCTCGACGTCGGTGAAGTCTCGCCCGGCGAGCTCGCCGATGTGCAGGATCGCGCGAATGCCGTGGCCGCCGAGAATCGCCCCGTCACCGTGAGCTTCGAGGACGCCGCCACTGCCACCGGCCTCAGGAAGCCGAGCGAGCGTGCCGGTGTGCTGCGCCTCGTCACCATCGCTGAACTCGACAGGAGCGCCTGTGGCGGCACCCACGTCCGCTCCACCGCGGAGATCGGTGCCATCCTGGTGCGCCGGGTTGAACGGGTGAAGAAGCGGGTGCGCGTGGATTTCCTCTGCGGGCTCCGTGCGGTGCGACGCGCCCGTGCCGACTACCTGGCGCTCTCACATATCGCCACCGGCTACTCGGCGGCACTCGATGACACTCCGGGCCTGGTCGATCGTCAGCGCGGCGAACTCCGCGATGCGCACGCCGGGCGCGAGGCGCTCATCAGCCAGCTCGCTGCCTATCAGGCCAGTGAGCGGATCGCTGCCACGGCGCCGAACGGCAGTGGACGCCGGGTGATCATGGAGCTCGTGTCGACCGGTTCGCTCGAGGCGCTGCGCCCGCTCGCCCAGGCGATTGCCGCCCACGACGATGCGATCTTCATTGGCGCACTCGACAACCCCGCCTCGATCCTGTTCGCCACGTCTCCGTCGAGTAGCGTCGACGCGGGCAAGGTACTGAAGGAATTGCTGACCGCGTCCGGCGGACGCGGCGGCGGATCTCCGCGCATCGCCCAGGGCAGCCTCCCCTCGAAGGAGGCACTTGTAAGCGTCATCGCAGCCCTGAGCCAGATCCTGGCGTAGTCCGCCTGACGCAGTTGCAGTTCCTCCTCACGCAGTTTCAGTTCCCTGTTCCCTGTCCCCTGTTCCCGCTTCTTATCAGGGTCCCATGCAATCCTACGCCACGCACCGTCGCCTTAACCCGCTCTTCCACTTCGTCGCGATGCCGATCTTCGTCGCCAATCTCGTGATCGCCGGGGTGCACTGGTACCGGGTGCCGACAGCCGCATCGGCGTGGCTCTTCGTGGTCGCCTTCGGCCTGATCGTCGTGCTCGGCGTTAGCCGGCGCCAGGCGGTCACTGTGCAGGACCGCGTCATCCGCCTCGAGGAACGACTCCGCCTGCAGGCCCTGGCCCCGGAGCTTGCCGGAAAGATCGACGCAGCTCAACAAGCAGCAGCTCGTCGCCCTCCGCTTTGCGAGCGACGCGGAGCTGCCCGACCTCGCGCGCCGCGTCCTTGCCGGCGAGTTTGCCAAGCCAGGGGACATCAAGCGTGCCGTGAAGGAATGGCGCCCCGACCACCTGCGCGTCTGACTCACTGACGACTCACGACTCACTGACGACTGACGACTGATGACTGACGACCTGGACCCCCGCGACGCCCTGCCCGAGAAGCTGCACCTCTACACCGGTGCCGCCATTGACGTCACGTACGACAAGACGCGCTGCATCCATGTGGGCGCCTGCATCCGCGCGTTGCCTCGCGTCTTCGATCCCGGCAGTCGTCCATGGGTCATCACCGGCAACAGCACCGCGGACAGGATTGCCGCCGCGGTGGAGCTGTGCCCCTCCGGCTCCCTCAAGTACGTCCGCAAGGATGGCGGCCCCGCGGAAGTGCCGAGCGCCGAGAATGACGTCCTGGTTTCACGAAACGGTCCGCTCTTCCTGCGCGGGCAACTCGAGTTGGTGGCAGCCGACGGAACGGTGAAGCAGGAGACGCGGCTCACGCTCTGTCGCTGCGGTGCGTCGGCCCACAAGCCGTACTGCGACAACGCGCACCTCAAGGTGCGCTTCCAGGATGACGGGAAGCGGATTCCGCGCTGCGAGCCTGGAGACCAGCAGCGTCGATGCGTCGGGTCCGCTTCGCATCGAGCCCGAGCGCGACGGCCCACTCCAGCTGACCGGCAACATGCGCGTGCTCGATGCAAGCGGCACCGTGGCGGGCACCGCCCCGGAGGCCACGTTCTGTCGTTGTGGCCACTCTGGTACAAAGCCGTTTTGCGACGGAAGCCATGCCCGGACAGGCTTCACGAGCGGCTGACGACTGTCTGTCGACTGTCGACTGCCGACTGCCGACTTAGCTTGCGTCCCGCTCCCCAAGGAGGCACGTTACCAAGCGTGAATTCCGCTCAGGAAACCGACCGGATGGCCACCCCCGTGGACGCCGCAAACACCGACGAACTCGACCTCCTCCGCGCGACCACGCTGGGCGAGTACGAGATACTCGGCGAGCTCGGTCGCGGCGGCATGGCCACGGTCTACGCCGCGCATGATATTGCACTCGACCGGCGGGTGGCCATCAAGGTCATTGCCCCGTCCCTCGGCGCCAGTCCTGCCCTGGTCGAGCGGTTCCGCCGCGAGGCCCGCACTGCGGCGTCCCTGAGCCATCCCAACATCATCCCGATCTATTCCGTCCGGCACGCCGACCGGCTGCTCTACTTCGTCATGAAGCACGTCGAGGGGCGCCCGCTCGACAGCGTCCTCCGGGAAACGGGCGCACTGCCCGTCCCCACCGTCCAGGCCATCCTGGGCCAGGTCGCCAGCGCGGTCGGGTATGCCCATCGCCACGGTGTCGTGCACCGCGACATCAAGCCCGGCAACATCCTCATCGACGACGAGGGCTGGTGTGTCGTCACCGACTTCGGCATCGCCAAGGTCGCCGAGTCGGAGGGACTCACCACGTCGGGCATGATGGTCGGCACGCCGGCGTACATGAGCCCGGAGCAGTGCCTCTCGAACGACATCAGCGGCGCGTCCGATCAGTACGCGCTCGGCGTCGTTGCGTACGAGATGCTGACCGGCCGCCTGCCCTTCCCCGGTACATCCATGATGTCGGTGATGTATGCGCACGTGCACGTGCCGGTGCCGGCCATCGAGGAACTGCGCGCCGAGTGCCCGCCGGAACTCGCGGCCGCGGTCATGCGCATGCTGGCGAAGGAGCCGGCTGACCGCTGGCCGTCCATCGAGGAAGCAGTCGCGGCCCTCGGTCACCTGACCGCGTCGCAGGACGAGCCCACGCGAACGCAGCTCATCACGCTGGCCACCACCGGTTCGCGCCCACTGACGGTGCGCTACACCACGCCGCGGAGCCCGATTCCGTTCCACCGCGCCAGTCTCGGAATGTCCGAGGCGAAGACGGTCCAGATCGGCGTGCTGAAGAGCCGCCGGGGAATGGGCGCGGCCGTCACCGCAGTTGGGCTCGCAGTGGCTGCAGCGATCTATTTCGCGCCCTGGCGGCGCCCGGCGCCTGAGGCACCACCAGTCGCTCCGGTGGACGTCGCCGCCAACCAGCCCGTCGACGGTGCCCAGCAGCCTGGCGCCACGGTTGGCGCCGATGCGGCCAGCCCTGCCGAGACGCCCGGCACCGGTACCACTGGTGCCCCGAAGCGTGGGCCCAAGGCGGCTGCCGGCGTTGCGACGCCCGAGACAGCAACGCCCGCGCAGGCGACTCCTGCCGAGGCCGCACCGGTGGTGGTGGCGGTGTCGGTGGTGGACATGGAGGAGCCGGAAGACGCCGGTGCCCCCAAGCGCGAGATCTCCGGCAGCGATGCGCTGCTCGGACGAGTGGCCGCGCCCGGCGCGGTATCCCCCGAGACACGCGCGGCGATCGAACGGGTGCTCAAGGGCTATGGTCAGGCGCTGACGCTGGGCGATATGGCAGAGGCACTTCGTCGCTATCCCGGCATGCCCGGCGCGCGGCAGGAGCAGCTCGGCGGCTTCTTCGCCACCGGTGGACGCTATAGTGTCCGCTGGAAGGTGTCGGGGTTGCAGGTCAACGGAAACCGTGCCGTTGCGCAGCTGACCGGTTCAACCACCGAGATCCGCGGCGGGGCGTATGGCAGCACGCGCGTGGTGGATGAGCAGGTTCAACTCACCCGGCAGGGCACTACCTGGGAGCTGGGCCAGATCGCGCAGTAGCGCCGGAATCCGCAACGAGTCGGGCGCTCCGAAGCCGGCCCACGCACCCATCTTTGCAGTCCCTCGTGCCGCCCTCATCGGGCGGCACGTCTCTTTTCAGTAACCCCTGCACTGACAAGCGCTTGATTGCCTGAATCGCATCGCGTCACCGTCCATGGTTTGGGCGAGCGCGCGGAGCTTCGCTGGCACTGCCGTTGCCGCGTTGGGCTCGATGCCCGGGGTCCTCGGGCATTCCTAACAGAGGAGCGCTTGCCATGCCCACTTTCACACCCCGTCTCGCGGTGGTTGTCCTTGCGTGGAGCGCGATCAGTGGCGTCACGCCGCTCGCAGCCCAGGGCGCACCCGCGATGGCCACCATCTACCTCAAGGAAGGCGGCGTCATTCAGGGCCAGATCCTGAACGACAACGACCCCAACGGCGTTCGCATCAAGAGTGCGAAGTCGGGTACCACCTTCCTGCTCAAGACGGTGTGGATCGACAGCATCGTGAAGCCGCACGCAGCACCAGTGGCACCTGCGGCACCTGCGGCACCTGCGGCACCGGTCGTAGCGCCGACTCCCAAGCCCCCGGCCGCCGTTGCTCTGTCCGCTCCTGCTGTTGTTTCCTCCCCGCCTTCCCCGCCCTCTCCGCCCTCTCCGCCCTCTCCGCCCTCTCCGCCCTCTCCGGCTCCCGTCGTCGACGGCCTCGAGCCGCCGCCAGCTGCAGCGCCCGCCAAGGCAGCGCCAGCAAAGGCCGCGAAGGCGAGCAGCAGTGCAGAGAAGAAGCCCGCGAGGTTCTCCCACTGGTACGTGGGTGGCGGTGGCTCGGCGCCAACTGGTGACATGGGCACGAGCACCGACATTGGATATGCCGGCATGCTGGCCTATTCCGCTGGCGTCGGAAAGGTGACCCAGTTGCGGTTGGGAGGAGCGGGAAATTACTGGGCGGAGAGCAGCACGGACGCGAATTTCTACGACCTCACCGGCACCTTCGATGTGCTCGTTGGCAAGCGCGTTCCCGGCTTCCTGGCGCCCTACGGTCTCATTGGTGGCGTGGGTGGCGTTCGCAACACCTCGCCACCGCCGGGATTCGTCGGTTACGCGCGGAACCCGCTCTATGGCGCTCGCATCGGTGGCGGGCTCAACTCCCGCCGGATCTTTATCGAGGTGACGTACCAGAAGGTGTGGGTGGATGGAACAACGTCGGGGTACGTGCCCTTCGTGTTCGGCTTCCGGTTCTAGGCGTGAGGGCGTGAGGGCGTGAGGACTTGAAGACTTGAGGACTTGAAGTGACAGGAGGACGGAATCCCATGATTCCGTCCTCCTGTCTTTCCCACTCCTTCAAGTCTTCAAGCCTTCAAGTCTTCAAGTCTTCAAGTCTTCAAGTCTTCTGCAACACCGCTATCGCCCCCTCGATCCGCCGCTTCTGCGCCGGGTCCCCCACCATGCCGAGCGCCTTCTGGTAGTTCGCGATCGCGAGCTTCTTGTTCCCCATGTTGCCGTAGCACTCCGCCAGGCTGTCCCACGTGTTCCATGACTGCGGATAGGTCTTGGTGTTCTTGATGAACACTGCCAGCGCCTCGTCCTTCTTGCCCTGCTGCATCAGCGCGTATCCATAGAGGTTCATGTCCGCCTCAGTGGCAACGGCGAGCGCGCGGGCCTTCAGTGAGTCCGCCCCGGCCTGGTTGCCCTGCTTCGCCAGGATCCGCGACTTGAGCATGAGGTTCTGGTAGGTAGGGCCAAGTCCGATGGCCGTGTCGGCCCACGAACTCGCCGTCGCCAGCTGGTCGTGCTGGAACGCCCAGGCCGCGGCCTGACGCCAGGCATCGGGGAAGAACTTCGGCACTCCTCGCAGTTGTTGCTGCAGGCTGTCCATCACTACCTGCGTGCTGTTCACTGATATGACAAACGGCAGCGCCAGTTTTTCCCAGCGCAGCGTCACCGTCACCGCATCGGCTTTCGGGTTGTCGAAGGTGTATTCCAGCCGCTCCGTCATCTCGCCCGCCACCGGCGTCGCGGTGAGTCGTAACGCGTCTTCCGCCTCGTTGTAGCTGAAATGTCCCCAGGCATTCGCCTCCCGGCTCAGGATCACCGTCCACTGCTGGGCGGTCGGGATCATGAACAGCCCGTATCGTCCCGCGGCCAACTGCTTCCCACCGATGGTGACTGGTGACGTGAATGCGATCACCGTGTTCACGTTGGCCCCCGCCCGCCACACCGAATCGTACGGCACCAGCCCATCCCAGATCTTCCTCCCGTCCACTCCCGGCCGGTCGTATGACATCGAGATGTCGGTCAGGCCGATCGTCTGGGTCACGGTTGCTCGCTGGCTGCCGAATGGGACGGTCAGGGTGAACGCCTGGGCCGCGAGCGGTGTGGACTGGACGATGAGCGAGAGCAGGAGGGAAAGAGTCGGACACATGACGGCGGTGCGGGCGCTGCGCATCGGGCCTCCGGGTTGGACTGATGGGGATGTCAGCCCTACGCGAGGGGGTCAGGGAAGGTTCCGCGCCCCTTGATCGTTGCTTGACGGGCCGGTCCCAGCTTCCCCCCGTCCTCCAACGGAGCTGTGCCATGCGCCACCTCGACTTCAGCCGCCACGCCACCGCCTCGCTGCTGCTCGTCACCCAGGTCCTGGGAGCCACCGGGTGCACCAGCTGGCAAACCCAGTCCGGGGACGCCGCCGCGGTGCTCGCGGCACATCCGGTCGCCGCGCCAGCTCCCGCCGGTCCGGCCCTGGGCATGCCCGGCAATGAGGCGATTCAGGAGCAACCGAATCAAGTGCAGTCGATCCGGATCACCACCGCCACGACCCGGATCAAGCTGGACGCCCCGCGAATCAGTGGCGACTCGCTCTACGGCTCGCCCGGCCGCGGACAGCCAGAGATCGGGCTGCCGCTGAGTGAGGTGACCTCGGTCCAGGTCCGGGGGACAAGTGTTTGAAAGACCGTCGGTCTGGGCGTGGGCCTCGCGCTTGGAGCGACGCTCGTCATCGGGACCGTTGTGATGCTGAACGAGTTCGACACCATCGGGTTGGACTTTGGGGGCAGCTACTGATGCCAACCATTACCGTCACCCGTGGCGCCCTTCTGCGCCGCGCCACAGCCGCACTCTTGCTCGGCGCGTACGTCGTCTCGGCCACCGGCTGCACCGGTTGGCATAACCAGCAGGGCGACGTCGCGACCATTGTGGCTCCGCCCCCCAAGGCGTCACCCGACGCTCCGGCACCTCCAGCGGGTGTACCGGGACTTGCTCAGCAGCCAGTGTCCACACAAGGGTCACAAGGCGTGCGCGAGCTCAGGGTGACGACCGCAACACACGGGACGATCGAGCTTCACGACCCGCGCGTCGCCAATGATTCGCTCTATGGACTGGTGAAGAAGAACGGCCCTGAGGTGGGATTCCCGGTTGCCGAAGTCACTTCAGTGCAGACGAGGGGCAGCAACGCGGGCGGGACGGTTGTCCTGGTGGTCGGGGTGGCCGCGCTGACCTTCGGTGTGCTCGTGGCGGCCACCGCGGCAGGCATGTGCGACTTCGGGTGCTGAACCGCGGCGCTACGGCGTCACCACCGTCCCCATCTTCACCACCTCGAAGTCGCTGCCGTGCACCTGGCGGAAGGCGTCGAAGATGGCCGGGTCCCAGCGTGTATCCGACACGCCGCTCACGTACCAGTTCGAGCCGTTGTCGGCCATGATCATCCCGTACGTCTTCATCGCCTGCAGCACGACCTGGGCGTGCGCCGGGAATCCGCTGATGTCGAAGTCCTGCTTGAGCCGGACCCGCATGCCCATCGGCGGCAAGTTGGTGCTGCTGTTGCTGCTCGCCCAGTGCCGGGCCGGTGCCACGTACGCGCGCCGGCTGTTCCGCACCGTGAACCTGAGCGCGTGGCGGATCTGCCCCGCCGCCGCCTCGTCGTAGCGTGCAAGCCCCGGAAAGATCGGCAGCCCCGCGGCGTCCGCCGACGTCCATCCCTCCGGCCTGAGTGCATTCGAGTTGAGGTCGTAGATCGCGCCCGAACCCGCCGTCCACGGCTGGCCCGGCGACGCCGGCGGATACGCCGAGTACAGCTCGTACAGGATCCAGTTGTCCCGGTCGAGCATGAGGATGTGCCGGTCACCGCTGCTCCCGCTGCCGCCCTCGATCGGTGGGCTGGGTGGAATCGGGTAAGGGCCCGCGTCGCTCTCATCGGCATAGTCGAAGGTGACGTTCACCTTTGGCGCGCTGCCGGCCACCACCACATACGGAATGCCGTACTCCGTTTCCGTCGTGCCCCAGTCCGGATGCAGGCTCGTGGTCAGCCCGATACTGGCAATGAGCGCATTCGAGTTGGGATCCACCTGTGCCGTGTCGATCCGGACATTCCAGGCATTGTCCACCGGGAATGGAATCTTCCCGTTGAGGCTGGCATTGGTTCCCAGGTCCGGGGTGCCGGCAGGGCTGGCCGGCGGCAGCACCGGTGGATTGGCGGGCGGATTGCCCCCCGGAGGCGGTTCATTCCCCGCCGCCTCTGATCCACCGCACCCGGCGAGCAGGATCAGGCAGCTCGCTATCGTCGCACTCTGCAGAACTCGGCGCATCGCACAGCTCCGGCCTGGCGGGAACCCTTCTTCAAGCCCTCAAGTCCTCACGCCATCACGCCCAATTCATGCCGTCCTTCGTGCAGTATTCGGCACTCGGCCGAGGCGGAAAGTGCCTTCCTCGCCCTCTCACCGTCCGGTGTAAAAAACGTCGCCGCTGTCGTCATCGATGCACTGCAAGAGGCACGTGCATTGCGCGCAAATAGATATCCGCCGTTCATTCCGCCGTTGCAGCTGGCGTCACGCCGAAGGAGCCTTTCCATGTCTTTCCTCAAGGGCCTCAATCGCCAGGAGACCGGCCCCACTGCCGGTGAGATCCGCACGGTCCTGTGCGCCATCCAGCGTGAACGCAGCGGCCTCGAGGCCCTCGTCGCGCGAGCCGAGGCGGCAGCGGGCGAGCTGCAGGCCGCCCAGTCCGGCGACAGCGCCGCCATGGCCGCCGTCCTCGGCGAGCGGGTGGCCACCCTGGAGCAGCAGCTGCGGGCCATCGACGCCCTGTCACCCACCCTCGAGCGCGCCATGCAGCGCCTCAACAGCTTCGACGAGGCCTGGAGCAGCGCGGAAGCGAGGCTCGCCGTCGGTCGAGGAGCGCACCGGGCAGGCCACCGGGATCGTCAGCGCCCTGCGCGAGCAGAGCGAGCGGGTTCCCGAGGTACAGCACCAGATCGGTGTCCTCCGGGCACTCGCCGAGCAGACCACGCAGAAGCTCGCGGCCCTGGAGCAGCAGCGTGACCTGATCGACCGCACCAGCGGCCAGGTCACCCACCTCTTCGGCATGCTGCCCCAGCTCGAGGGCGGGTTCCGCCGCCAGGACGAACTGCTCCGCCTGCTCCGTGAACTCGAGGTGCGCGTCACCACCGCCGACGAGACCCAGCGCCGCGTGTCCCACGAAACCGAGTCGCTCAGCGCGCGCCAGGCTGGGCTGGGCGCGGAAGAGGCCACCCTGCGTGAGGCCCTCACCGGGCTGCGCGCCGACATGGAGCGGAGTGTGTCACTGGTGGAGCAGGAGCGACGCGGCATGGACTCGCTCGCCGAGCGGATCGCCGAGATCCGCGCCGAGATCCGCGAGTACGAGACGAAGCTCCAGGTCCTGAGCGAGTCGAGCCGCCACATCGTGGGACTGCACGGGCAGACCCAGCACCTGTACCAGCAGGTGTCCGGGCTCACCACCGAGTTCAAGGCACTGGGCGAGAAGGCGGAGCGCGCGCGGATCCTTCAGGCCGAGGCGGCGCGCCTCGAGCAGTTGCTGGCCGGCCTCGGGCTCCGGGTGCAGAAGATCGAGGATGCCCGCCCCGCCGTCGAGATCGCCATGCGCGACCTGGGCGTGCTGCGCGGCTCCGAGGATGCCGTGCGTGACGCGCTCGAGGAAGTGGGTCGCGCACAGCAGGAGCTGGCGCGCCTGCGCGAGTCGCAGGGCGACACCGAGAAGTGGCTGTCGCGGAGCGACGAGTCCACCCGGACGCTCAAGGTCCAGGTGAACGAGCTCCTGGCGCTGGAGCCGCTGGTCGAGCGCGTGCGGAAGGACGTCGATCGGGTCACCACCTCGCTCGACCTCGCCGACACCCGCGTCGCCCAGCTGGACGACCTGAGCCAGCGCGTGGCCAACATGCATGCACTCGGCTATCGAGCTGAACGAGCGCACGTCCGCGCTCACCGCGCGCATGGACGGCGCCGAGCAGCGGTTCGGCCACATCGCCGGCCGCGCCGACGAAGCCGATACCGTCGCCGACCGCATCGCCGAGGTGGCCAACTGGATCGGTGACGCCGACCGGCGCATGTCGTCGCTCGCCGAGGCGTTTGATGGACTCGGCAGCAAGGCCCGCATGGCCGACGAACTGAAGGAGCGCCTGCGCCAGCTGGAGGACGAGCTGTCACGCCGCGAGGGCGGGCTCGAGCGCGCCATGGAACAGCTGGCCCGCGCGCAGGAACTGCGTCGCGACGGCGCCGACAGCGCCGAACGGCTCGAGGAAGTGGTGCGCGTCCTTACGGCGTCACTCGCCACCGCAGAGGAGCGGTCGCGCGAACTGGAGCGCTCCAGCGCCGACCTGGGCGAGCGCAGCATCGCGCTCAGCCTGGTGCAGGACCAGCTGCGGCAGTTCGAGGAGCATCTCTCGCGCTGGCAGGTGGCGGAGCGGGAGATGACCCGCGCCACCGAGTCGGTGCTCAGCCGGCAGGAAGCGGTGGATACGCTGCAGAAGGAAGTGCGCCAGGTGCACGCCGAGGCGGCGCAGACCCTGGCGGCGGCACGCTCGATTTCCGATGCCCGCCGCGAGGTGGAGGAGACGGCGCGCATCGTCCTCGACACCCAGGCCCAGTTGCGCCAGGCCAGTGGCGCCGTCGAAGCGCTCGAGCTGCGCCGCCAGCAGGTGGAGCGCGCCGAGCAGCGCCTGTCACGCGCGGAGGCGATGACGCTCGACCTGCGGGCCAGCCTCGAGTCGCTGCACGGTCAGCGCGCCGTGCTCGATCAGGCGCTCGAGAAGGCCGGCAGCCTGTCGCTGCACATGAAGCAGGCGGAATCGGTCATCGAGCAGCTGCGGGAAGAGCGGACGCTGGCCGATCGCGTCAGGGCTGCGGTGGTGGCGCTCAGGCAGGAAGACGAGAGTTAAGAGTTCAGAGTTGAGCGCTATGGGTTGGGAGTCTGCACCCTCAACCCTCAACCCTCAACCCTCAACCCTCAACCCTCAACCCTCAACCCTCAACTCGATAGCCTCGATATCGCCGGACGATATCCGGTGCCTCGCTCAGCACCGGCAGCATCGGGTCGGTCTTCAGTTTCTTGAGCCGCGCTTTCATGTTCGCGATGGTGAACTCCCGCGGATCCAGCTTCGGCGTCACCTCGCTCCACTCGAGAGGCGCCGACACCGGCGCGCCCGGCAGCGGCCGCACGCTGTAGGGCGCCACGATCGTCTTGCCCCGCCCGTTCTGCAGGTAGTCCACGTACACCTTCCCCGACCGCTTCTCCACCTGTCGCATGATGGTCGAGATCTCCGGCAGTTCCGCCACGATCAGCCGCGCCAGCAGCTCCCCGAACGACCGGCACTGGTCGTAGGTCAGCTGCTGCCCCAGCGGGATCATCACGTGCAGCCCGCTCGACCCCGTGGTCTTGATGTAGTGCGGCAGGTCGATCGCGCTGCATCGCGCATGAATGGCTTGCGCCACCTTCACCACGTCGGTGAAGGGCGCCTCCTTCGGGTCCAGGTCGAGGATGCACCAGTCGGGCTTCTCCAGCGACGCGACTCGGCTGCCCCACATGTGCAGCGGAATCGACCCCAGGTTCACCACGTACAGCAGTGACTCCACGTCGTCGCAGACGATGTAGTCGATTTCGCGGTGCGGGTCCTCGCTCCACTGCCGCACCGTCCGCACCCACTCCGGAACGAAGTCCGGCGCATCCTTCTGGAAGAACGACTTCCCCTCGATGCCGTCGGGGTAGCGGGTGAGGACCAGTGGTCGATCGCGAAGGTACGGAAGCAGGGCGGGGGCGACCATCCGGTAGTACTCGATGAGATCGCCCTTGGTGTACTTGTCCTTCGGCCAATAGATCTTCTTGAGGTTCGAGAACGGAACCTCACGCTTCACTTCCTCCCCGCCCTCCCCGCCCTTGCTCTTCGCGTCTTTCGCGCCCTCCCCGACCTCCCCGCCCTCCCCGCCCTCCCGACGCTTACACTCCTCCGGCTTCTTGTCATCTCGGAATCGCAGAAACACCGGATGCCGCAGCACGCCCTCGTTCGTCCACTCGGTGAACCGCACCTCGGCCACCAGGTTCGGCTCCACCCACGTCGTCGACTCGAAATCGGCGATGGTCATGCCGTAGTCGCCCGCCGTCGGCTTCTTCGCCTTGGTACCCTTCTTCGCCGCCACTACTCCCGCGCGCGGGTCGCGCGGGGGGAGGCACGGCGGCGTCTTCCGCGTCATGCCTTCCAGTTCCTTCCGCACGTCACCCAGCTGCTGGTCATCGAAACCGCTGCCGGCCCGCCCCGCATACACCAGCTGCTTCCCCACGTACTGCGCGAGGTGCAGCGCCCCGAACCCGGTGCGGCTTCCCTTGGGTGCCGTGAAGCCCACCACCACGAAATCATCGCTCCGCGCTGCCTTGATCTTGAGCCACACCGGCGAGCGTCCGCCCTTGTATGGGCTCTCGCCCTTCTTCGCGATGATCCCCTCCAGCCCCATGCGCTCCACCTGCGCAAAGAACGCCTCGCCCTGCGTATCGATGTGGTCGAGGTACCTGAGCGGACCTGCCGGCGGCACGACCCGCGCCAGCAGGGCCTTCCGCTCCACCAGCGGCAGCGTGCGCAGGTCGTATCCCTCGAGAGACGGAAGGTCGAACGCGTACAGCGTGGCCGGCGACTCCACCGCGGCGCGGCGGATGTCGAGCGGCCGACGCATCCGCGCGCGCTGCTGCAGGCGCTGGAAATTCGGGTGACCCTTCTCGTCGAGCGTCACCACTTCGCCGTCAATCACCGCATTGGTCATCGGCAAGGCGCGCAGCGATCGTATGACTTCCGGGAAGGACGCCGAGAGATCGAGGCCGTTGCGCGAGAGGAGCCGCGCTTCCGTCCCCCGCCGCTCTGCCAGCAGCCGCCATCCATCGAGCTTGAGCTCGAACACCCAGCCCTCCCTGGTGAACGGCTTCTCGCTCGTCTCACATAGCATCAGCTTGATGTCATCGGCCTTGAGGTCGGCCTTCCGCACCTTCCGCTTTTCGAGTTCACCCGTCACCGCCGCCACCACCTCGGCGCTGTCCCGGAGGCGCTCCACCGAGAGCCCGGACAGCACCGACTCCGGCGGGAACGTGCCGCCCTTTTCGACATACCCGTCGCGCTCCTTGATCAGGAGCCACTCCTTCTCGCCCTTCTTGAGCTTCACCAGCGTCCACATCCCCTTGAGCTTGTAGCCCTTGAGCTCGAACAGGAGCTTCCCCTTCGCCAGTCCCTCGCGCGTGTCACCGTGGGGAATCCACTTGCCCTTGTCCCAGACGATCATCGAACCCGCGCCGTAGTTCCCGGCAGGAATGACCCCCTCGAAGTCGGCGTACTCGATCGGGTGGTCCTCGGTCTGCACCGCCAGGCGCTTGTCGGCGGGGTCGGGCGACGGGCCCCTGGGAACGGCGAAGGAGAGGAGGACCCCGTCCAGCTCGAGCCGGAGGTCCCAATGGAGGTTGCGGGCGGCATGCTGGTGCACCACGAACACCCCGCCCAGCTCCGGCGAGACCGACGCCGGCCGGTTCCGGGGTACTATCGGCAGTGCGTTTGGCCCGGTATTTCTCTAGGTCACGCGGCATTATTGGACGTGAAGACGTGAAGACGTGAGGACGTGACGCGCCCGGGTTGACGCGCAACGCTTTTGGAGACTACTTCCGTTTATGCCTGCACGATCCATTGGCTCCGCCACGATTTCCTTCGGACTGGTCTCGGTTCCGGTCAGCCTCTTCTCCACCTCCGAGTCGTCGGTCAGCGTGTCGTTCAACATGCTGGACAAGAAGACCGGCACCCGGCTCAAGCAGCAGTACGTCGTCCCGACCGACAAGAACCGCGTCGTGGAGAAGGACGAGATCGCCAAGGGCTACGAGTTCTCCAAGGGCCAGTACGTCGTGTTCTCTCCCGAGGAGCTCAAGGCGCTCGACGAGAAGGCCACCAACTCCATTGATATCGCCGAGTTCGTGCCGCTCGACAAGATCGACCGCGTCTACCTCGAGAAGGCCTACTTCCTCGGTCCCGACAAGGGCGGCGAGCGCGCCTATCACCTGCTGGCCAAGGCGCTCGAGGAAACCGGTCGCGCGGCGCTGGGACAGTACGCCGCCCGCGGCAAGCAGAACCTGGTGCTCGTGCGCCCCACCGCCGACGGTGTGCTGGTCATGGAGCAGCTGCACTACGCCGACGAGCTCAAGAAGGCGTCAGAAGTGCCGATCCCCGAGGCCACGGTGAAGGACACCGAGCTCAAGCTGGCCAAGCAGCTCATCGAGCAGACCGCCACCGACGAGTTCCACCCGGAGAAGTATCACGACCAGGTGCGCGATCGCGTGCATGCAGGCCATCCAGGCCAAGGTGGATGGGCAGGAAATCACCTCGGAGCCCGCCGAACAGGCGCCGACCAAGATCATCGACCTCATGGAGGCGCTGAAGGCGAGCCTGTCGAAGGGCGGTGCCAAGGACAAGGACGACGAGGCCGAGACCGCCAAGCCGGCAAAGAAGAAGGCGCGGAAGTCGGCTTAGCCCTACAGCCCCAGTTCGTCGAGGAACTGTGCCCCGCCGGTGGGCACACCATGCCGTTCATGGACGCGCGTCAGCACCAGCCGGTCCTCGGCGCGCGTCATCCCCACGTAGAGCAGCCGGCGCGCCTCTTCCATGTCACTCTTCGCCATCTGCTTGCCCTGCCTGATGCCCGGCATTTCTGCATCCTCCACACCCACGATGTAGACCCTCTTGAACTCGAGCCCCTTGGTCGCGTGCAGCGTCAGCAGGTTGACCCGGTCATGATCCGTCTCCACTTCGGCGGCGTCTGACTTCGAGAGCGCCACCCGCTCGAGCAGCTCGGATAGCTGTGTCTCCAGCGTGGTGCCGGTGAGCGCGTCGAGGATCCGCCCCAGTCGCTCCATCGCCGCCGGATAGCGGTCGTGGGCAGTCTTCTCCGCGCGGATCTGCAGCATTTTCTCCCGGCCACCCAGCCGCTCGATCACCTCGTCGTGTGTGGGCGCCCCAGCGGCACCGGGTCGCTCCCGTTCCACCGCGTACTCATCGAGGCAGTTGCTGTAGCGCCCCAGTGCCCAGGCACGGGTGAGCTTGAGCAGCAGTCCCGCCTCGTCGGAAAGTGTCGCCCAGTCGCCCAGCACCAGCGCCAGGCCGAGCCAGTCGAGCAGGTTGACCAGGGCCGTCTTCCGGCCCGCGCGCCAGCTTGTCCTGTTCCAGCCGCAGGAACACCAGCGCCAGCGCCCGGGCATCGTCGAGCGCGTGATGCGCCTCGAGCAGCGGAACGCCAAACGCTTCTGCGAGGTCGGAGAGGCGCCGGCTGCCCGGATGGAGATCGCGCGCCAGCGGCAGCGTGTCGTATACCGGGATGTCCACCGCGCCGCCGATCGGCTCCGCCATCCGCCGCAGGATGGGGAAGTCGAACCAGTGACCGTTGTGCGCCACCAGCACGTCATCGCCCACGAAGGCGCGGAACGCCGGCCACACCGCCTCGAAGTACGGCGCATCGCGCAGTGTCTCCGCCGTGTACCCGTGCACCTCCGATGCCTTGGGCGCGATGGGCACGCGCGGCTTGACGAGTGACTGGAACTCGTCGACAATGACACCGTTTCGCACCCGCACCCCGGCGATCTCGACGATCTCGCAGTCCCTCGATGTCCTTGTCGGTGGTCTCGAGGTCGAAGGCCACGAAATCGCGGAAGGCGTCGGGCATCGCCCGGCTGTGCGCCAGCTGCAGTGCCTTGAACGTGGTGAGCCCCGGACCCGAGTCGGCCCATTGACCCGGATCGAGCACCAGGTCGCCGGCAGCCACGTCGACACCAGCATCGAGCAGGCCCACGCTGGTGACGCCGCCGCCGCGCAGCATCCCCGCCAGGGCGATCTCCACCCCGCCAAGTCGCTTGACCCACACGCGCCGGCGGCCGTGCATCGCGGTGGCCGAGCTCGCTCGCCAGGGCGCGCACATCCGGCGTCGCCCGCCGGGTCGCTCAGCTCCTCGTGTCGCTCCTCCAGCAGCGTGCGATACTCGCCCACCCGCTGCGCCAGCAGCTCGTCCACCAGCCCGTTGATGGTGGTGTGCTTCCGGCCCAGCGCGTGCAGGTTGTCGAGGGCAACCTGGAAGCGCCGGAGCTTCTTGATCTCGGGATCTTCCCTCTGGCCCCGCCGTGCCGTGAGCCGAAGCCATTCGAGGAACTCGGTGTGGGCCGTTTCGGCCTCGGTGCGGATGCGCTGGTAGAGCGTCTCGGGCAGCACCACCTTCGCGAACGCTTCCTCGGTCACTGGATCGCCCGGCGCCGCGATGACCCTGAGTGCGGCCACCAGGTACTGCACCACGGGGTCGTCCTGCAGTGCGCGACCGGCAGCGAGGCGGCAGGGCACCCCCGCCTGCAGCAGCATCCCCTCGATGCGCGATCCTGCCTCGTGCGTGCGGTACAGCACGCCGTACTCGCCCCACGGGAGCCCGGTCTCACCCCGGTCCCTGACGATGTCGTTGAGCAACCACGCCGACTCCGCGTCGTCGTCGTCGAACACCTTCACCTCCACGCCCCACGCCGATTCCCGTGTGGCACGCAGCGCCTTCTTGAACAGCGTCGGGTTGAGGCGTGAGCAGGCGGCGCGCCGTCTCGAAGATGCTCCGCGCCGACCGCCGGTTCTCCTCCAGCACGATGGCCGAGGTGATCTTGAAGTCGTTCATGAGTCGCTGCAGCACTTCCGGGACGGCGCCCGCCCAGGAGAAGATCGACTGCTCGTCGTCGCCCACCGCGAAGAGGTTGCGGTGTTGGCTCGCCAGCGCGCTGATGACGGCGTACTGCACCGGGTTCAGGTCCTGGCACTCATCCACCAGCACGGCGTCCCACCGTCCCGCGACTTCCCGGCGCACGTCGGGTAGTTCCAGCAACTGCGCCGCGCGAATGACGAGGTCGTCGTAGTCGAGCAGCTTGCGCCGCTCGAGCCACGCCTTGTAGTCGGCCAGCAGCGGCACGCTGTTGGGATGCAGCTCCGCACCCGCCAGCCGATGCCGCGTGAAGTCACCCAGTCGCGACTTGGCCCACGCCTCCTTGGGAACACCCAGGCGCCTGAGCACCTGCACCTGGTAGCTCTCGTCGGCAATGCCGAACCCGCGGGGCACGCCGATCCGCTCGCCGAACTCGCGCAGCAGGGAGACGCAGTAGGAATGGATCGTCCCGCCGAACATGTCACCGGCGCGATCGCCCACCGCCTCGCGCAGGCGGCCCGCAATCTCTCCCGCAGCGCGGTTGGTGAACGTCACCGCACAGATCCTCGCGGCAGGGATGCCCTGCACGTCGACGAAATGCCGGATCCGCTCGATGAGGCAGAAGGTCTTGCCCGCGCCTGGGCCCGCCAGCACAAGGACTGGCCCTGCGGGTGATTCAATGGCGGCGCGCTGGCTTGGACTAGGGGAGAAGGTCACACGGGAAAGTTAGCGCCCACCTGCGACATCCATTGGCGCATTGTATCGCACAGCTCATCCAGGACCTGCGCATCGGTCCGCCCCGAGCGCTTGAGCACGTGGAAAGAGTGGTCCGCTCCCTCCACCTCATGAAGCGTCGCCCCTCTTCCCTCTTCCCTGTTCCCGCTGTTGTTGAGGTCGGCGCACACACTCCGCATCCTGCCCATTTCCGCCAGGTCGTCCCGCGTCCCCTGCAGGAACAGCATCGGCAGCGTCACCTGGTACAGGTGCGTCGAGCGCTTCACGTCCGGCTTGTTCGGCGCATGCAGTGGAAAGCCCAGGAACGCGAGCCCCAGCACCCCTGGCAACTCCTCCCTGCTCGCGAGCTCCGATGTCATGCGCCCACCGAAGGACTTTCCACCGGCAAAAAGCGGCATGCCCGGCAACTCTGTTGCTGCAGCGCCGATCGCCGCCCGCACCGTCCCCATCGCCACGGTGGGCGTGTCCGGTCGCCCGCGCCGCTGCTCCATGTAGGGGAACTGGTACCGCAGCGTCGCGATCTGGCGCGCGGCCAGCGCCGCTGCCGTCGCCTCGAGGAATGCGTGCCGCATCCCCGCCCCGGCGCCGTGCGCCATCACGTAGCACGCCCCTGCTACATCGGGAACCACGAGGATGCCGGATACGGAGCCGCCATCCACCGGAATCGTGAGCTCGCGCGCGCTGGCCATGGGGGAAAGCTAGCAGGAGGCCAGGAGGGTCGAACCTCCCCGCCCTCCCCGCCCTCCCCGCCTTTACATTTCCCCCATGCGCATCCACGTCGGCACCAGCGGCTATTCCTTTCCCGAATGGAAGGGCTCCTTCTACCCCAAGTCCCTGCCCGCCGCCGAGATGCTTCCCTTCTACGCGGCCCGCTTCCCGACCGTCGAGATCAACAACACCTTCTATCGCCTTCCCAAGGAATCCGTGGTGATGGACTGGGCCGCCGCCGTGCCCGACACCTTCACCTTCAGCATCAAGGCCTCACAGCGCATCACGCACCACGCGCGCCTCAAGGACACCGAGGAGCTGATGACCTACCTCCTCCGCGTCTGCACTGCGCTCGGTGACAAGCGCGGGCCAACGCTGTTCCAGTTGCCGCCCAACATGAAGCTCGACCTGCCACGCCTTGCGGCCTTCCTGCCACTCATTCCGAAGCGCTGGAAGGCCGCGATCGAATTCCGCCACGCCACCTGGTTCACCGACGACGTGTACACCCTGCTGCGCCAGCACGAGGTAGCGCTTGTCACCGCCGAGAGCGAGGACACGGAGGCCGTTACCTCCGTCACCGCTCCCTACGGCTACCTCCGCCTCCACAAGCCGGCCTATGAGCCCGCCGAGCTCGATACCTGGGCGGCCACGATCAAGGCCCAGCCCTGGGAAGAGGCGTGGATCTACTTCAAGCACGACAATGACACCGCCGGCCCCGAGCTCGCCGCGGCGTTTGCGGCGCGCTTCACCTGACCGACCGTGCCATCTGTCCGTCACGCCACTCCCGCTGACGCGGCGCTGCTCGCCGCCGTGGCGCGTCGCACCTTCCACGACGCCTACAGTGGCGACGACTCGAGCGCTGATCTCCAGGTTCACATGGACCGGCACTTTGGCCTTGCCCAGCAGGCCGCCGAGCTCGCCGACCCCGACACGACGACACTGATCCTCGAGGACGACAGCGGCAACGCCATTGGCTACACCCTGCTCGGTGTGGACCCGGTACCGGAATGCGTCACCGGCCCGGCGCCACTGCAGATCCGGCGCTTCTACGTCGACCAGGTGTGGAAGGGAAAGGGCGTCGCGCGGCAGCTCATGGCCGCTGTCGATGTCGAGGCACGCCGGCGTGGACGGGAGACCATCTGGCTGCTGGCGTGGTTCAAGAACTTCCGGGCGCACGCCTTCTATCGAAAGTGTGGCTTCGTGCAGGTGGGAACCGCGCCTTACCTCTTCGGCAACACCATGGAGCAGGACGTAGCGATGGCGCGGTCTACCGCACCGTAACCTCGGTCTTTGCCCTCACCGCCGTCCCCCGCACCTCGGCGGTGAGCACTTGAACTCCGCGCTTGCTTCCCAGTCGCCACTTCGCCGTCACGGAACCGTCGGGCGCAGGCATTGCGCGCGTCGGCGCCAGTGAGCCCGACGTCGCCGATAGCGTCACCTGGCGATCGGTGACACGGTTGCCGTGTACATCGGTGATCACCAGGCGCACCGGTCGCGACAGCACCTTCCCCGCCGTGCCGCTGGTCGGCGGCGACACGAACTCGATGTTGGCCGGGGTACCCGGGGCCGCGAGCACCGTCGCCGTGAGGGGCGGCAGCGCGCCCGAGCGCACCACCATCTGCTGTCGTCCCGCCTTGGCACCAAGCGACCAGCGGAACGACGCCACGCCCATCGAATCGGTGATCGCGACGCTGTCCGCCACCGTCCCCGCCAGCACCGATGCCACGACGCTGGCGCCCGGCACCGCATTTCCCGCGTCGTCGCGCACTTCCACCGAGATCGGCTTCCGCAGCGCCTCACCCGCGATGCCCCTCTGCGCATTTCCATCGCCGCCGAGCAGCAGCGCCGGCGCTCCGGCAACACCCGCCGCGATCACCGGTGCCACCGGAACATTGCGCCCGTTGCCAACCCGTACCCGGGCACGCTGCGTCCCGGCGCGACGCGCCAGGAGCCATGAAGCGTGCGACTCACCCATCGAGTCGGTGCGCGACTCCACCGTGGTGATGGTGCCGCTGTCCAGCGCGACCCAGGTCACCGGCACGCCCGGCAGCAGCCGCCCCGATGAATCGGTGAGCTGCACCGCGACGTGGAGCGGCACGGGAGCGCCGGCGACACCGCTCCACGGATACCCCACCGGCGTCACGCGGGTATTGGTCGCCGTTGGCTCTGCCTCCGCCACCAGCACCGCCACACTGTCCAGCTCGGCGCACGACGCCGAGAGGCGCTGCCGCCCCGGCAGCGGACCCAGCGTCCAGTTGCTTACGGCAATCCCCTCGGCGTTCGTGGTCGCGTAGGCTGGGTCGGCGGTGCCGCCACGCTCCGCGACGAAGTGCACGCTGACGCCTGCCATGGGCCGGCCGCGCCGCGATTCGAGGAGCACGCGCACCGGGGTGGCGAGCTTTGTTCCTGCGTCCGCCGACTGCGAGTTGCCATCGAGCGACAGCAGCCGCCCCGGTACCGGCGCCACCGATGCGTGCACGGTGGCAAGCACCCCGGTGTGCATTACCGTCACGTCGGCCTCGCCGGCCCCGACGCCGGTAACCACGCCTGAATCGTTCACGACAAGCACCGCCGTGTCCGACGATACCCATGTCACCGGGACCGCCGGCGCCACATGGCCCCGCGCGTCCAGGGCCCGCGACACCACCCGGCGACTGTAGCCTTCACCGATGGTCACTATCGTGTCGATGATCTCGAGCCGCGCCATCCGCGGCGCCACCACCAGGCGCGACCGGCCTGATTTCTCGCCCACATGCGCCACGATGTAGGTGGCACCTGGTGCCTGTGCCACGGCAACACCCGAACTGTCCACCGTCGCCACCTGGGGATTCTCGCTGCTCCAGGTGAGCGACGCGCCGATCAGCGCCGTGCCTCGCTGGTCGGTGATCGAGGCGGCGAGCCGCACCGTGTCACCGAGTGATTCCAGGGTATCGTGCGCGGGCGTCACGCCCACCCAGTGGACACCGAAGTCCATCACGGTGCGTCGCGTCGCAGAGGCGTCGCCGATGAGGCCGCAGGAATGCGCGGATGCGAGGATGGTGGCAAGGCCGGCGCCCAGCGACAGCGAGCCCGTTACCCAGCGGGTCGCATGAGCTGATGAGGCCTGCAGCAGGTTGCGCGAGGCTGGGGGCACGTAGTGTCAGGTTGGGGACGCCCAGAACTACTGCACGTGGCGAACCGTTCTGCTCGCGAAAACCCCCGCTCCAACCGTTGATGCCGCAAGGCGTTCTGGCGACGTTTCGCGCGAGCAATTCCCTGCAGCGCTCCACGCACGGCACTTTGCCCGCGACCCTCGCGGGACGATGTGCGAAAGCCTGCACCCCGGCCGTCGTATTGCACGACCCGATCAGCAACCGGAGGTAGTCCTGATGGTGATGGCAGGCATTCTGGCCCTCCTGGTACAGGTGGCAACACCTGCGGCGACCTGCGGCACCGGAGCCGAGGTATGGCCCACGAAGAAGTGGCAGGTGGCGACGCCAGCGGCGCTGGGGCTGAATGCCGATTCGGTGAACGCGCTCGTGGCGCGGACCCGCGCCATGCCTGGAGTGACCAGCCTCCTCGTCGTTCGCCATGGTCAGGTTGCCGTCGAGGAGTATTTCCATGGCGGAAGTCGCGGTCAGCCCGCGCCGGTGGCGTCGGTTACGAAGACCGTCACTTCATACCTGGTGGGCATCGCGCTCGAGCGCGGGTTCATCGACTCACTCGACCAGCCGCTGATCCAGCTGGTGCCCCAGGTGGCGCCGCCCGAAGGGCGCCCCGCAGGGAAGATCACGATCCGCCAGCTCCTCACCATGACCAGTGGGCTCAGCGACGTCTGGTACCAGGACAAGCCGCTGATGCTCCGGCTCATGTCGCAGCCGGGTACCACCTTCCACTACAGCAACGAGGGTGTGCAGTTCCTGGTTCGCGCGATCGGGCAGTCCAGCAAGGAGAGCGCGCTCAAGTTCTCCCGGGCGGCGCTGTGGAAGCCGCTCGATATTGACGTGGATGAATCGCGCTGGCCGAGGCTCGAGCTCGATGGCAGTGGTGACGGTGCTGCCGGCCTTCTCCTGACCGCGCGCGAACTCGGCAAGCTTGGCCTCCTGGCACTCCGCGGAGGGTGCTGGGAGGGACAGCAGCTCGTTCCCGCCGACTATCTGCACCAGGCGATGACGAAGCAGGTGGAGGCCGGCGGACCGGACCCGACGGCGAGTGGATATGGTTTTCTCTGGTGGATTGCTCCCGACGGCACTCCCTACATGGCAGGCCAGGGCGGGCAGTATGTGGTGGTACATCGCGACCTGGATATGGTCGCCGTGATCACCGGGCGGGGGGACACCCCCGACATTGACTACCACGGGCTATTCCGCCTCGTGACGACAGGCGTCACCGGAACCGTTGCGGCGCCCTAGCCCTCTTCCCTCTTCCCTCTTCTCGCCTTACCCTAAGTCCCGCCCCCATTCGGAGCTCCATCAATGGTTTCGCTCAGCGCGCTCTGGCTCCCCATCGTGCTCTCTGCGGTCCTGGTCTTCGTCTGCAGCACCCTGATCCACATGGTGCTCAAGTACCACGCCTCGGACTACAAGATCCTGCCCAATGAGGACGCCTTTCGCGCGGCGTTCCGGGGCACCAGCGCGCCCCCGGGGCAGTACATCATCCCGCACATTTCCGACATGAAGCAGATGGGAAGTCCTGAGCACCTCGCAAAGCTGGCGGAGGGACCGGTGGCGGTGCTCAACCTGCGGCCCAACGGAGTGGTGGGAATGGGAAAGAGCCTGGGCCAGTGGTTCGTGTTCTCGCTGGTGGTATCGACCCTCGTGGCGTGCGTCGCCTGTACCGTGCTGCCAGTCGGCACCACGTACATGATGGTGTTCCACACCGTCGCACTGGTGGCGTTTCTGGCGTACGCGGCAGGTCAGTTGCCTGCTGCTATCTGGATGGGGAAGCCGTGGTCCATTGCCGCCAAGGAAGTGCTTGACGGCTTGATCTACGGCCTGGTTACGGCAGGAGCTTTTGGATGGCTCTGGCCCCGCTGAAGCAGCGTTACCAGGTTTCCTTCGTGTCGGTCTTCTTCCGGGCCCGGCGCTGAGCCGCGGCGGTCTTGAGCGCACGCGCCTCGCTCGGCTTCACGTAGTGCCGACGGCGCCGCAGCTCCCGAAGGAGACCCGACTTCTGCAGCTTCTTCTTGAAGACCTTGAGCGCCCGCTCCAGCGAGTCGGTGTCGCTCAGACGAACTTCGATCATTGCAGCCTCGCTGAACATTGAGTCAGGGGTGAGCCCAAGGCGCACCCGTAGAGCCGTAAAACCTACTCCAAAGCCCCCTCAAGGACAACGGTGACCCCGAAAATGCTGAATTGGCGGCGGTTTATGGCGATTCTGGCGATCTCGACACCCGCCTTCCCCGCCTTCCCCGCCTTCCCCGCCCTCCCCGCCCTCCCCGGCCTCCTCCACGCCCAGTCCAGGCGACCGGCCCCAGCCCCAGCCCCCGCCCCCGGCTGGGACACCTTCACCGAAAACCTCCAGGCCTATGTAACGGCCCAGGGGATCTTCGGGGCCAGTGCCGTGCTGGTCCGGGACGGCCTCGTGGTGCGGCACCTGGAGTACGGCATCGCCGACCGGGACAGCATGCAGAAGGTGAACGAGCGCACCATCTATCACTGGGCATCGGTCACCAAGACGCTCACCGCCGTCGCCATCATGCAGCTGCGCGATCGCGGCAAGCTCACCCTCGACGACAAGGTCACCACCTGGGTGCCCGAACTCCGGCAGGTGCACAACCCGTACGGCTCCATGGATGACATCACCATTCGCATGCTGCTGTCACACACCTCCGGGTTCATGGACGGCACCTGGCCGTACGGCAGCGGTGCGCCCTGGCAGCCCTTCGAGCCGACCCGCTGGGAGCAGCTGGTGGCGATGATGCCCTACCAGCAGGTCCTCTATCCGCCGGGCTCGAAGTCCAGCTACAGCAACCCGGCGTTCATCTACCTCGCGCGGATCATCGAGGCGATCACCGGCGACCCCTACCAGTCCTACATCCAGAAGAACATCTGGACCCCGCTCGGCATGACCCGCAGCTACTTCGGCACGACGCCCTACTTCCTGGCCGCAGACCGCGCCAACAGCTACGACATCGAGCGGGACAGCACGGGACATGAAACCGTGGTCGCATACGGGCGCGACTTCGATCCGGGGATCACCATCCCGAACGGCGGATGGAACGCGCCTCTCGCCGACGTCGTGACGTGGGTTGGCTTCCTCACCAATGCGAGCAGGGGTGATACGGCGCTCGCTCGTCGATACGAGACGGTGCTCAAGCACAGCACCCTGGAGGAGATGTGGCGGCCGACCCCCCTCACTGGTGGCGGAGTGAGCCCATTCGGGCTTTCATTCACGGTGGATTCGCTGAACGGCACGAAGCTGGTGGGACATACCGGATCGCAGGCCGGATTCCGCCTGTTCGTGGCATTGAATCCCGCCACCAGTGAGGCATTCATCATCGCGTTCAACACCGCCAACGACGACGCCCCGGACCGGGGCCCGTTTCAGGCCATGATGCGGTCAGCGGCGGCGATGCTCGGCGCGAAGCCGAAATGACGGGGGAACCATGCGGATAGCAAAGGTTGGCTTCCCGGCGGTGTTGCTCTCCATCGCCGCCTGCAGCAGCGATGGCATGCCGGGCGACGCGTGCACTGCCTCGTTCGCAACCGTCGGGGTCACCGTCGTCGATGGATCGGGCCAGCCGGTGCAAGAGGCGTCCGTCACCGCCACCCTGGTGCGCACGGGACAGGTACTCGTGCCCACGTCACTGATGCTTCCAGTGCCCGGCACTTATATCCTCGTCGACGACGGCAGCACCAGCGCCATTCGCCGGTCGGGCGAGTCGGTGCAGGCACGCATCTCCAAGGGCACGCAGGCAATGACGGTTGACTACGTCTTCTCAGTCCCCGATGGATGTCACATCAACAAGGTCTCAGGCCCAGGCACGGTAGTTCTTCAATAACTCTTCACGTCTTCACGTCTTCACGTCTTCACGTCCTCACGTCCTCACGTCCTCACGTCTCCCTACGGCCGGCTGTATCGGTACACCCCCCACCCATTCCCGACGTCCGCCAGCACGTACAGCGCTCCGTCACTCCCCACTCGCACATCGGTGAGGTTCCCCAGGCGGGCAAAGGCGTACACCGCGTTGCCGTTGTTGCGGTCCATCCGGTTCACCCACCCGGCCACATAGTCGCCGAAGAAGTACTGCCCCACCCACGACGACGGGAACTGCACCGTGCTCGGCCGGTAGAAGGCGCCGCCCACGATGGCGTTGCCGGTGACCAGCGTGCTGTTGGACGAGTGCCCATACGCAAACAACGGTGAGTCGAAGCTCGGGTTGGTCGTGACACCCTCCGATGTCGGCCACCCGTAGTTGGCGCCGGCGCGGCCGAGATCGATCTCTTCCCAGGTGTCCTGGCCCACGTCGTTGATGAACATCGTGCTGCTGCCAGGCTCGAACACGAAGGTGAACGGGTTGCGGAGCCCATACGCCCAGATCGACTGGCTGATCCCCGTGGTGCTGCTGAAGAACGGGTTGTCGGTCGGGATCGACCCGTCGGAATTGAAGCGCAGCATCTTGCCGAAGATGTTGGTCAGCAGCTGGGCGTTGGACGGATTGGCGTTCTCGCCCACCGCAACGTACAGCTTGCCATCGGGCCCGAAGGCGAGCGCACCGCCGTTGTGGTTGGTGGCCGACGAGAGCGTCGAGAGTTCCTTGATGATGACTTCGCTGCCGGGCACCGCCACGTCACCCGACGCGGTGAAGCGGCTGATCCGGTTGTGGGCGCCGCCCGTGGCGCTGGTGTAGTACACGTACACGTAACCGTTCGACGCGAAGTTCGGGTCGAACGTCACCCCGAGCAGCCCTCGCTCCCCGACCTGGCTGGTGGGCACCGTCACGAACGGGGTACTCAGCAGGACGCCGGCCTTCACCACCCTGAGCTGCCCGTTCTGTTCGCAGATGAAGAGGCGGCCATCGGGGCTGAACGCCATCGATGTTCCGAGGCTCGTCAGTCCCTGCACGTACGTCGCGCGCGTGAAGCCGTCGGGAATGTTCTCGTTGCCACCGAACGTGACACGTGCCGCCGACCACGGCGACTGGTTTCCTGCCGCATCGCGCGCCCGGGCGCGGATGACATGCACACCGGTGGTGTATGCCGACGTCGCCGGCAGCGTGAAGCTCCATGGTGACGAGGTGGCCTGGCCCACCGCGTCGCCGTCCACCTGGTAGTCCACCGCCGTGACTCCGACGTTGTCGGCCGTCGTGACGGTGAAGGTCGGCGACCCCGTGATCCCGGTGGTCTGCCCTGCCGGGCTCGTGAGCGTGAGCGTGGGTGCCTGGGTGTCGGTCCCCGACGACGTGACCGTCACCGATGCCGCCGGCGAGTTGCCCACGCCGCCGTTGTTGTCGGTCGCCCGCGCGGTGAGCGAGTGCGATCCCGTCGCGGTTGGCGTCCAGCTGAACGAGTAGGGCGACGTCGCGTCTTCACCCAGCAGCGTCGCACCGTCGTAGAACCCGACCTTTGCCACCGTGCCGTCGGGATCCGCGGCGGTGGCCGTCAGGGTCGTCGCGTTGTTCGCCACCAGTGTCGCGCCCGACGCGGGAGCAGTCAGCGTCGCGGTCGGGAGCCGGTTGTTCACCGTCACGTTCACCGCGCCCGACGTACCGGTGCCGGCCCGGTTGTCGGTGGCTCGCGCCGTGAGGGTATGCGTCCCCGTGGTGGACGGCGTCCAGCTGAACGAGTAGGGTGACGCCGTGTCTTCGCCCAGCAGCGTGGCCCCGTCGTAGAAGCCGACCTTGGTCACCGTACCGTCGGCGTCGGCCGCGGTGGCGGTGAGGGTGGTGGCAACGCCCCGCGGCAATGTTGCCCCGTTCGCGGGCGCCGTGAGCGTCGCGGTGGGATTCACGTTGGGCGGAAGGTTCACCGTCACCGGCACCGCAGCCGACGAGCCCGCAGCACCCAGGTTGTCGATCGCCCGCGCCGTGAGTGAACGCGTGCCGGTCGTGGTGGTGGCAGGCGTCCAGGAGATGCTGTAGGGCGACGTGGCGTCCTCGCCCAGCTTGGTGCCGCCATCGTAGAACTCCACCTTGCTCACCGAGCCGTCGCCATCAGATGCCGTGGCCGTCAGGGTCGTCGCAACGCCTGCCACCAGGATCGCACCGCTCGCCGGCGCCGTCAGTGTCGCGGTGGGCGGCACATTGGCCGCTGCATTCACCGTCACGTTGGCCGCCGCGCTGGTGGTCGTGCCGCCGCGATCATCAGTGACACGCGCGGTGATGGAGTGTGCACCGGTCACGGTGGGCAGCCACGAGAAGCTGTAGGGCGACGTCGCGTCCGGGGATCCGAGCAGCGTGCCATTGTCGTAGAAGCCCACCGATGCCACCGACCCATCCGGGTCCGAGGCGTTGGCTGAGAGCGTCACCGAGGTGTTGACCGTCACGCTGGCACCGTTCGCCGGCGCCGTGAGCGACACCGTCGGCAACTGGTTCGGCGGGAGGTTCACGCTGACCGTGACGGCCGAGCTGGTGCGCACACCCGACTGGTTGTCGGTCGCGCGCGCCGTGAGCGAGTGGGTGCCGGTCGCGCTCGGCGTCCACGCCAGCGAGTAGGGCGAGGAGGTATCGGTGCCAAGCAGCGTCGAGCCATCGAGGAACTCGACCTTGCTCACCGTGCCGTCGCCGTCCGTGGCGTTGGCGGTGATGGTCGTGGCGGTGTTGACGGTCAGGGCAGCACCATTCGACGGCGCGGTGATCGACACCGTGGGCAGCTGGTTGACCACCGCCGTGAATCGCGCGGTATAGGTGGTGGCGTCGGCCGGTGTACTGATGCGATGCGTGGCCGCACCGCCATCCGACCAGCTCGTGAAATTGTAGGACGTGGAACCGACCGTCTGCGCCGCGGCCCCGAGCTCGCGCTCCATCCCCACCACGCCCGTAATGGTGATCGGGACCTCCCTGGGCTGCCCATCCAGCGTCACACTGAGCCCCGCCGGGTTGGTGGCCAGGGTGAATTGCACCTTTTGCGGCTGGATGTCCCGGAAGACGGTGTCCGCCTTGCCGCTGTCATCCATCGCCTCGAGGTACAGCCGCAGGAACACGTTGTCCGACGTCTCGCCAATCGGCGGCACGAACAGCTTGCCGCTCGATCCGGCAGTGCGCGGCATGAACGGGTGCGTGTGCGTGTCGTGATGCAGGTCTACCCACCAGGTAAGCCGCGATCCCGGCACCGTGCCGTCTTCCCGGTCGGTGGCGCTCCCCGCGTAGGCGATGCTGTCCCCACCCTTGAACGTCAGGGCGGCCGTTGGCTCCGCGATCGTGGCCGCCGGCGCCTCGTTGGGCCCCATCGGCTCGGGCTCGGTGAGGCACGCCGCCATGATCAGGGCAACGAGGGCGGCGGTACCGAGGCGGGCGATTTCTGCCGAACGGGGGCTAACAGCTGACACGGGTGGTCCTGACGCGTAATGGGAAAGCGAAATTTTGCTGCAACATATACGCCCCCCGAAGGGCCGCCTACCGGCGGAAAAATCCCGCTTCAGGGGCCCCGAAAGGCACTAACCGATGCACGATAGCAACACCAAGATTTCCAGTGGCAACGACTTAGCTAGCCACGTGGCGCAAGCACCGTGCATGGATGCACACTGAATCATGCAAAAAGTGCACAAATTCTTGTGCAAGAAAGCTTGCGCCGACCCCGATTTTAGGTTATCTCAACAGGTCCACGCGCCCTCTCACCCCCTCCCCCTGGAGGCCGTCGCACTGTGACCAGTCCACACGTTCTACTCGCGTTGCAGGACGTCGTTCCGGCCCTCGTGCCTGCCGACACCGCCTGGATGCTCATGTCCACGGCCCTGGTGCTCCTCATGACGCCTGCCCTGGCGTTCTTTTACGGCGGTCTGGTCCGGTCGAAGAATTCGCTGAATACCATGATGATGAGCTACGTCGCACTCGGGTTCATCGGCATCCTGTGGGCGCTCATTGCCTACAGCCTGTCGTTCTCCGAGGGCTCCCCGTGGCTCGGCGGATTCAGCAACGCGCTGCTGAACGGTGTGGACCTCGCCCCCAAGGGCACCATTCCGCACCTGCTGTTCATGGCGTACCAGGGCACCTTTGCCATCATTACGGCGGCCCTGATCTCCGGCGCCATCGTCGAGCGCATGCGCTTCTGGCCCTACGTCGTGTTCATCTCGGTGTGGCTGCTGGTTGTGTACGCTCCGGTGGCACACTGGGTGTGGGGCGGCGGGTGGCTGGGCGCTGCCGGTGTGCTCGACTTTGCCGGCGGCACCGTGGTGCACATCAACGCCGGCGTGTCGGCGCTGGTGGCAGCGCTGGTGCTCGGTAGCCGCAAGGACTACGGTCGTCAGGCCATCCTGCCGCACAACGTGCCGTTCGTCCTGCTCGGTGCAGGCCTGCTCTGGTTCGGGTGGTTCGGCTTCAACGGCGGCAGCGCGCTCGCGGCGAATGCGTCCGCCGGCGCTCGCATTCACCAACACCTTCCTGGCCCCGATGGCCACCCTGGTCGTCTGGTGCATTCTCGACACCATCCGCACCGGTCACGTCACGGCGGTTGGGGGTGCGACCGGAATCGTGGTGGGCCTCGTGGCCATCACGCCGGCAGCTGGCTTCGTCGGCCCGATCGGGGCACTGGCACTCGGTGCGATTGCGACGTTCCCCAGCTACTTCGTCATCCTGTACCGTTCCCGCACGCGACTGGATGACTCGCTCGACGTGTTCGCAGGTCACGGTGTCGGCGGGCTCACCGGCGCACTCCTCACCGGCGTCTTCGCGGCGAAGGCGTGGGGCGGCACCGACGGCCTTCTCGCCGGCAACCCGGCGCAGCTGGGCAAGCAGGCGCTCGGCGCAGGCGCCTCGTTCGTCTACGCTGGCGTCATGACGTTCATCATCCTCAAGGTGCTCGGCCTCGTCATGACGCTGCGCGCCGACCAGAAGTCCGAGGGACTTGGGCTCGACGTTACCCAGCATGGCGAAGAGGCCTACAGCACCGGCGAGGGCTCGATCCTCGTGCTGCCGGATGAAGTCGCCAAGGTGGGAATGCCCGTGGCCGTTCCCTTCCCCGCCACTCGCTGACCGGAGATCACTTCAGTGAACCTCATCATCGCGATCTTCCGGCCGGAGCGCCTCAACGACGTGCTCGAGGCACTGTACCGCGCCGAAGTCCGTGGCCTCACCGTGTCCCGCGTCATGGGACACGGCGGCGAGACCGAACGCGCCGAGACCTATCGCGGCACGACGGTGAAAGTGGCATTGCAGGAGAAGGTGCGGCTGGAGATTGGCGTATCGGAGCCGTACGTCGCACCGACGGTGAAGGCCATCCTGGCCGCTGCGCGCACCGGTGAAGTGGGCGATGGCAAGGTCTTCGTGCTCGACCTGGAGCAGGTGCATCGCATCCGCACCGGGGAACGCGACCAGGCCGCCGTCACGCCAGCGGAAAAGATCGGCGCCTAGCAGGCCTGTCTCTTGCCTTTTCTCCTGGGGCGAACCCCCAGGAGGCAGGGCAAGATGTTGTCGATCAATGGGTTGGAAAATCGTGGAATTCGCGCGTTCACGGCCGCCGCAACGGTGGCCGTGGCGCTCACCGCCTGTTCCTCGCAAATGGCCCGGGTCCCACCCAGGCTCGACCTCGGCAACTACGACCGCATTGCCCTGGTCAACTTCTCCGCCGACCAGTCGAAGAACGGGCTGGGCCAGCTCGCCACCCAGCGCTTCGCCGAAGAAGTTCTCGCCAGCCAGACCGGTTTCGAATTGCTCGAACTTGGGCCCGCTGACACAGCGGTGGCCCGCCTTCTCGCGGCTGGTGACGCACCGGCTGCGGCGCAGGAACTCGGGCGTGACCGGCACATCCCCGCGGTGTTCTTCGGACAGCTCGCAGTGTCGAATGCAAAGCCGCATGGCGGTGTCAGCGCTGCAGGTGACGTGAACGTCGGCGCCACTGTCTCGGCGGAGCTGAATGTGCGATTGATCTCCACCAGCACCGGCGGCACGCTCTGGCGTTCAAGTGGTGCCGCGAGCCAGAGCGTGGGCCAGGTGGCGGTCAGCCCCGGTCGCCTGCCGAGCATCTCGGGGAAGGACCCGAACGCCGCCTATGCGCAGATGGTTGATCAGATGGTGGCGCAGGTGACCCGCGACCTTCAGGCCCACCTGGATCAGGCAGTAGTCGGCCAACATATCGGTACTGGGAGCCCATGGGCCAAACGGCCCATGGGCTTTCTTGTGCCTTCCGATTTTCGGCGAGGGGTGATAACTCCCTAGGGACTCGTTCACGGAGCAGTCATGAACACGTTCGCCAGCCAGATCTGCATCAAGGTTCCAGGCAAGCAGTTCTGCTCTGCATCAGCAATCGTCGAGTGCGGCCGCGCACAGGAAAGCACTCCTGCGGACCCGTACCCTGGCCTTGAGGAGCCGGACGGAGATCCCGATGATCCGGCCGTGTTTCTTGCCGAGGTCGAGAAGATCGTCGGAAGCCGCGCGGACATCTTGATGGGAAAGGGAAATGGCACGCTGCGGGCGATCAAGCTCCTGCTCCACCGCCATGTCACTACTGACAAGCCATTTGTTCTGATGGGGCTCGGTTCAGGCACCGTCAGCGACGTTCAGCCTCTGTCGGCGGGATCCCCTTCATCGCAGCGGAGAAGAGCGGGTGGTCGCGGAGGGGCTGAAACCATCGAAGGCGCTCGAAGCTTCCGACAGTGCCAGGGTCCTGCTGTACAGCGCGCGCCGCCAGGGCCAGGGCGCTGTCCCGGTCGCCCATGGCTTGTCGCGCGTAGGCGGCCTCCAACAACAGGTTAGCATCGACCGCACCGTGCCAGCCGCCCGCGACCCCATCGTACAGGCGTGCGGCGGCGGCGTGCTGGCTGGCCCGCGCCAGGATCGCAACGGCCCAGAACCGGATGTCATCGGGCATGATGCGTGACACGTACCCTGTTCCATACTCGTCGAGAGAATCCGCGAGCGCTACTATCGTGGCGGCGTCCCGCGGAGCCCGGGAGCTGCGGCCGAGCACCTCCGCTTCGCAAGGGATGAAATAGGGATTGCCAGGAAACTGGCGCGACCCGGCGCGGCAACTCTCCCGAGCCCTGCCGTACTCACCCAATACCATTTCCGCCCCGGCACGACTACTGAGCAGCGTCTCGGCGTGGGTGTGCAGGTAGTCCACCGCCTGGCCCTGTTCCGCAGAGAAACGCGCGTCAGCCGACCGGCCAGCCATGTGCTCGACGTCTGCGCGCCTTGCCCAGATATCGGCTCGCCCACCGGCGAGGGAACTCGCCTTGCGCAGGTCGGCTAGCGCGCTGTCGCGCCAGGCCGGTGTCGGCCGTTGCCAGCAGCAGCCAGCCGTAGATCTTGCTCCTGAGGAACCAGGCATCGGCCGACTCGGGCGCGCGCTTGATCGCCTCGCTGGCGAATGGCAGCGCCTTGCAGGAGTGCCTCGGTCGGCTGCGGAAGCCAGGTGGAGTCGGGGAAGTACTGCCACGCCGCCAGGAGCGCGAAGCCGACGTCGTTGCCGAGTTCGGCGCGGGCGTACGGCGCCAGGGCGCTGGAGGGACGACGGTCCGGTGCCGACGGCGAGCAGGGAATCAGCAAGGGCCAGTTCCTCCAGCATGCGTCGCGGCCCTACCGAGGTCAGCGCGTCTTTCGCTCGCGCCACGATCGACCCGTGCACGCGCGCGCGCACTCGGCCGTTGCGCTATCGGCACCGAGGCTCGAGCAACCAGCGGTCTATGCAGCACCGAATCCATCGCGTACCGCACCGTCCCGAACAGGCTCTCCTCGCCAAGTGCCGTTGCCGCCGCCTGCAGCGTGGCGGGCGACGCCTGCCGCAGCATCCCACTTCGCACCTCGGCGCCATTGCTGGCATCCACCACGCGCACTGTGGCGCCGACACTATCTCCGATCTGGTCTACCACCCCGCGGATGATCCAGTCGGCCCGGTAGCGCTTGCGCAGCGTGTCCACCGGCAATTCGGGCTGGTCACCAACGTCGATCACCTTGAGCCCGGGCACCTTCTGCAATTCGAGCCGCATCGCGTCGTCGAGCGCCGCACCTTCCGCCCGCATCGTGCCGCTTCGATCCCTGAAGCCGCTCAGCAGCACCACCGTCTCCCCCCCCGGTGCCGCCTCGCCGGCGCGACGCCGCCACGGACTCCACCAGAAGAACGCGGCGACCGCGACCACCAGTGCCGCCGTCGGCCACCACTGCCGGCGAAGCGCGATGGACGTGCGAAGCCGCTCGAGTGCATCCCGGAACTCACCGGCATTGGCGTAGCGATCGCTCGGCTTCTTCTCCAGCGCGCGATGCACCGTCGCCGCAAGCGCTGGCGAGATGCCCGGCCGCTTCGATGCCAGTGGCGGCGGCGGCTCGCTCAGGTGCGCCACGATCATCGCCTGCGGCGTGTTCCCGGTGAACGGCGGGTCGCCCGAGAGCATTTCGTACAGCACGCAACCGAGGCTGTAGATGTCGCTCCGCCCGTCGAGCCGCGTCGCTCCCGATGCCTGCTCCGGGCTCATGTACACCGGTGTCCCCAGGATCTCGCCCGACATCGTGTTCCGGCCGCCCCTCGTCGCCGCGTCGAGCGCGATCGCGACCCCGAAGTCGGCCACCAGCGCGTGGCCCGCCTGGATCAGGATGTTGCCCGGCTTCACGTCGCGATGCACCACCCCGCGCGAGTGCGCGAAGGCCAGCGCATCGGCAACCTCCGCAGCAAGCCGCAGCGCCTCGTTTACCTCGAGCTTCTCGCCCCGGCTCAGCAGTGCACTGAGTGACGGACCCTCGACATGGGGCATGACATAGTACGGCGCGGTCACGCCGTCGATCTGCACGACGCCCGAGTCGAGCACACCGAGAATGTTGGGATGGTTGAGCTTGGCGACGATGCCGATCTCGCTGGCAAAGCGGTCGGCACCCACCGGAACCGCGAGTTCCGGGCGGAGCAGCTTGATGGCGACCAGGCGATCGTGCTTCAGGTCGCGCGCGAGCCAGACCGTGGCCATGCCACCCTGGCCCAGCGGCTCCATGATGTCGTAGCGACCCGCGAGGGCCGCGTTCAGCTGGTCGAGACGGAACGTCGTGGCGATGGTCGTCGTCCCCCTAGGGCAGGCGCAATCCCGAGAGCAATTGCTGCACGTTGAGCGACTTGGCCTGCGACTGCACCTGCGACTGCACCTTCGGATACAGGGTCTTGGCCTCCTCCTGGAAGCGGGCGAAGAGCGCCTTCAGGTCGGCGGTGCTGAGCCGGCGGCCCTGCGCATAGTACTGCTTCGCCACGTGCCCCAACGCATAGGTCGAGGCGAACGTGACGGCGGCACCCGCCGCAAGCCCCGCCGTCCCGCCGAGCAGTCCGCCCAGTATGCTCGAGGCCGCACCACCCAGGAGCTTTCGCACGGCGCCTTCCATGACCTGCGCCGCAGCACCGATGCCGAGCGCGCCCGCGAGGTCACGGATCTGGTTCGCATCCATCTGCTGTCCGTGGGCCTGGCCGACCTGGTAGACCAGCCGCAACTGGAGCGGAATGATGGCAAGGTTCGCCAGCCGGTCGGGCAGGATCTCCAGCGCACCGGTGATGATCGCCTGCTGCTGGATCAGCTCGTCGAGTCCGGCCGGCGACGGCGGCGTGCCGCTGCCCACCGGAGCCACCGCCGAACTGGCCGCCGCGCTCACCGTCGCCGCTTCGCGATCGATGACACCAGCTGACGCGTCGCTCAAGCCCAGGGCGCCCCGGAGGGCAGAGAGAAAGCTCGCCTCCGCGGCATTCGCGGGCCCATCCGCATGACACACCAGCACAGCCAGCTCATAGGCCTCGCGCCGAACCGACTCGTCAGGGAGCCGCGACGCGACGTCCTGGAGGCTCAGCTGACCGGTGGTGATGCGCATGGTGAGCGCGTCCAGATCCCCAGTGCCGGCCTGGCTCATGGCCGCCTGCAGCTGGCGCTTTTCCTCAACCGTGGCATTTCCGTCGGACAGCGCAGCCATGAGGGCCACGGCGATAATGGCGTCACGATCCCGGTCTGGCATGCGGCACTCCTATACAGTGTGACGGAGCAGTGTGACGAACCGTCTGGAAAATGTCTATGAAAATGCGCCCTTGGTCACGGAAGGCCAGGATGCAATGTCCTACCTTGTGCCATGAATCCAATGCGCCTGCCACGTGCACCGTGGCTCTTCCTGTCGATCCTGCTGGGCACCGCCGCCTGCGACAAGGCCCCATCCGAGACGAGCACCGTGCCAGGTGAGGCGTCCAGCGACTCGGGTGACGACACAGCCGTCATTCTCGACACGCTGTCTGGTGCCGCCCTCGCCGTGAGTCCCGCCTCGCTGGTGAACGAGTGTTCGCGCGCCCGTCCAGAGTGGATCTGGTGCGATGACTTCGACACCGACCGGCTCGCCCGTTACTTCGAGTTCGCCAAGGCGGGGGGACGATTCACCCGCCAGCCCGGCCTTGGTGTCGGTAGCTCGTACGCCATGCGCTCGGTCTACGCGACGACGCCGCAGACATCGTCTGGCGCGCTGCACCTCGCCTTCGGGAAGACGCCGCAGCCCTACTTCCGGCCCGTGGATGGCGGTACCGCGAAATATCGCGAGGTCTACTGGCGCATCTTCGTGCGGTACCCGACCAACTGGCAGGGTGGAGGCGCGGAAAAGCTGTCACGAGCCACCATTTTTGTGTCCAGCTCGAGCTGGGCCCAGGCGATGATTGCCCATGTCTGGAGTGGCGGGACCACGCCCTCCTTCAACTACCTGTTCATCGATCCCGCTTCCGGCACTGATGCTGCCGGCACCGTCCGCACCACCACCTACAACGACTTCAGCCATCTCCGCTGGCTCGGCAGGGCCCAAGGGCTGACCCCACTCTTCACCGCGCCGAGCCTCGGGGCATGGCACTGTGTGGAAGCGCATGCCAAGCTCAACACCGCCGGCCAGTCCAACGGCCTCTTCGAGCTCTGGGTGGACGGAAAGCTCGATGCCACCCGCAGCGGGCTCAACTGGGTCGGCAGCTACTCCACCTACGGTATCAACGCCGTGTTCATCGAGAACTACTGGAACGCCGGCGCCCCGAAGGTGGAGGAGCGATACCTGGACAACTTCATTGTCAGCAAGGCCCGGATCGGCTGCGGAACCTAGCCGTTGCGCCCCTGCTGGTGTGCCTCGACAAACCAGAGCCACTTGTCGATGCCGCGTGATACCCCCGTCAGGATGTCCGCCGAGTCGGCGTCTTCCAGTTCGCCCATCTCTTCAATGCCCATCCGCACGGTCCGCCCGAACTGCGACAGGGAATCGGAGAGCGCGGCGACATGCTCCTCGCCGCTGCTGAGCGCCAGCGGATAGTCGATCAGCGCCGACTTCGCAGCCACCGCCCGCACCGTGCCCTCTGCCACGCCACCCAGCTGCACAATCCGCTCGGCGATGACGTCCACGTAGTCCTCCACCTCCTCCGCGATCTCATCGAACAGCTTGTGCAGCGCGATGAAGTGAGGACCCTTCACGTTCCAGTGCGCCTGCTTGCAATGGGACTGCAGGTCGAGCACATCCGCCAGGCGCTGGCTGAGAAGTTCGACGACCTGGACCCGGGTATCGTGGGGCAGGTCATTCTTGGTCGTGTAAAGCCGGGTGCTGTCCGCCGCGGATCCGTTGGGCGATTGGGAGCGGCGAGCGGGACGGGATGGGGCAGCGGTACGTGACATGGGAACCTCTCCTGAAAAGCTGGATGAAGAGCCTCCCGTTGCCGGGAGGCCACTTCACCATAATACCCCCTTTCTGGCGCGTCGACGCGTCACGCGCTCGTTACTCAGTATTCGTCGGGCCGACGATCGGCCTGCTTCTCCTGCTGCAGCGCGCGCCACAAGTCACGATACACCTGGCGCTGCTCCACCGTGCTCTGGCAGATCGACTGGATCTGCCCGCTTCGGAGGCGGATGCGTGCTCCGCTGAGGTCGACGAACGCGATCCACTCCGGACGCGGCGTCGCGTCGAGGCAAGCCTCGATGTGGCGGGCCATCTCCGTGCTCACCCAGGCCGAGAAGTGCGCGCCCGTAACCACGAAGTAGCTGCCTGCCGTGATCTCCGCCGATCCCTCCTCTCGCTTTGTTCGGGCGCTTGTCATTGTCGTCTCCTTTCATGCCACTGTGGCCTGTCGAGCCGACAGCCGTCGCGTCACCAGCTCGCCTCGCGAAGGCTCCCACGGATCCACCCGTGGCTTCCGGCCCGCATCCTTCAGTAGCTTGTCGTTCTTCTCGTGATTGCACGAACTGCATGCGGTTACCACGTTGAGCCAGGTGTCGGCTCCTCCCTTTGACCGCGGCACCAGGTGGTCACGGGTCAGTCGCTCCCGTGCACCAAGCTCCCGGCGATGCCGCCCGCAGTACGCGCACCGGTGCCCGTCCCGCAGGAACAGGTGCTCGTTGGTCAGGGCCGCCACGCGTGACCCGATTCGCCGGTGCTGTCGCAGCACTACGCTTGCCGGCAGCGGGAAGACTGAGTCGCGGGCTTCGCGCGAACCGCCCCGGCACCGTCTCCAGGATCACCGCCTTGCCCCGCAGGTGAAGCACGAGGCCCATGAGCGACGGCACGAGCTCGATCGGCTCTCCGGTCGTGTTGTATACCAGGCACAGCAACATGGTCCCCTCCCTTCCACCTGCATGAGTGTCCGTGTGTCAACCGATGGATGCGATGGACAGAATGCCCCGGAGGGAGTCGAACCCTCAATCTCCCGGGTCGAAGCCGGGTGCCTTGAATCCGTTCGGCCACGGAGCAGTGATGAACAGCGTGAGGAGGAACAGAAGAACGTGAGGAGGAACAGCAACTGCGGACGGCCCACGCAGCACCCGCTGTCGCAGTTCCTCCTTATGCTCCTGCAGTTCCTCCTAACGCTGTTCAGTCCTTGTACGGATCGAACTCATTCGCTCCAGCCATGACCACGATGAGCGGCCGGAGCGTGTGCAGGACCTCGATGGTGTCGCCCTGCGCCGCCAGGACGTCCGGCAGCCGGCGGTAGACCTGCGGGCTCTCGTCGAGCCCTCCGCCCCGCAGTACCACACCCTTCTCCGCGATCCAGCCCTTCATCATCTCGGGCGTGACCCGTCCCGGCGTCAGGATCTCCCCGGTCTTCCGGTTCCGCTTGCCGGCCGCGGCGGTCCGGCTCATCACTCGCCCGGCCCCGTGCACCGTCGAGTAGAGCGCCTCTCGCTGCGTCTCGGCGACCGCTGCATCTCCTGACGTCGGCGCCCCGCACGATCACCGCATCGTCACCCATCGATCCGCCGATGAAGCCGAGCTGACCCGGGAACGCCGGCGTCGCTCCCTTCCGCACCACCACCAGCTCCTCGCCCTCGTGCTGCTCCTTCCAGGCGAAGTTGTGATGGTTGTGCACCAGCTCCAGCTCCCGCCCGCCGAGGATCGAGACCACCTTCCGGGCCACCCACTCCCGGCCGGCGTAGGCGTAGCGACCCGCCAGCTCCATCAGGGCCCAGTAGTCGTGACCCAGCGGCTGGTCGAGCGACAGCAGCACCTCGACCTCGGGCGCCCGATCGCCCCACTTGCCTTGCCCTGGCTCAGCGCCAGGAAGTTCGAGGCGACGGTGTGACCGAATCCCCGGCTTCCGAAGTGCACGCCGACCCACAGCGCTCCCGCCTCGTCGGCGAAGACGTCCACGTAGTGGTTGCCGCTTCCCACCGTGCCGAGCTGCTGGCGCGCCTTGGTCCTGAGCGCCTGGCGATGCTTGGCCGGCACGGCGTCCCACGCGGCGTCCTCGAACAGCGGATCGATCGGTCGGCGCATCGTCGGCCCGGTTCTTCCGGCCGACGCCGAAGCTCACCGTGTCGGCGATCTCGTCGGCCAGATTCGTCAGGCTCGAGCGGTCTGCGTCACCGGTGTCGCCCAGGTCGGCCAGCGTCAGGTCGGTCCGGATCGCGGCGTTGCCGCAGGCGATATCGAACCCCACTCCCACCACCGAGACCGCGTTGTCGTAGGCCGCCACTCCACCGATCGGCATCACGTAGCCCACGTGACCGTCGGCCATCAGCGCCACCTTCCGGGCCCGCTCCGCCACCTGTGGCGAGCTGGGCCCGCGTGTTCGTCGTCGTGCGTTCCAAAGATCTTCACCTGACCCTCCTTTCGGTTTCCTCACGTCTTCACGTCCTCACGTCTTCACGTCATGACGATACGCGGAGCTGGGATTGAACCAGCGCCTTCCGGTATGTGAGACCGGCGCTCTCCCGCTGAGCTATCCGCGCGTTTCCTGTTCCCTGTTCCCTGTCCCCCGCAGTTCAAAGCTCCAGGAGGGAATCGAACCCCCGTCCACAGCTTGGAAGGCTGGTGCCTCGGCCGCTCGGCCACTGGAGCAAGTCCCCCGTCGGGGAGTCGAACCCCGCTCTGCGGGTTAAGAGCCCGCTGCATCACGCGTCAATGCTTACGAGGATTGTGCTGCAGTCCGCCCGGGAGGAATCGAACCTCCGTGCTCCCGTGTATCAGACGGGCGCTTGACCCAGCCTCAGCTACGGGCGGTTGACATCAGGTGGGGCGGATTCGAACCACCTCCTCGGGGGCCACATCCCCGCGCTCTGCCGAGTGAGCTACGCACCTGGGATAACCCCTCACGTCCTCACGTCCGGCACCAACGAAGCCGACGGGATTCGAACCCGCACCCTCCCGAGAGACAGTCGGGCGCGCTCCCATTGCGCAACGCCTTCAGGAAATGGCACGACGAACGAATGACGCCCCATCCGGGAGTCGCGGTCTCGCATGAGAACGCCATCCGCGCGTCGGCCACAGCCTGCAGTTCCTTCACGTCATCACGTCATCACGTCATCACGTCATCACGTCATCACGTCTTCACGTCATCACGTCTTTTCATCGCATCCTTCGGTTGTCAAAGAGCGAAACTCCTCTTCCCGAAAACAAAAAGCCCCACCCGGCATCTTCTGCGCAGGTGGGGCGATCCTCTCGCCCGATGGAGCCGAACCCAGGCCGCTTATGGCCCCCGGTTCACGCTCCCCACCTGCATCGCATCAATTCCACGACCGCCCTCGACCAAGGCTCGCCGGTCCGCATACACGTCCCCCTTCACCGTCGCGAGCGCGACCGTGCGCACCTTTGCCCCATGCAAGCGGCAGGGTCGTGCTGGGATGGACCTGCGTGACATCGCGGACACAGTGCACTCCTTACATCAGGAAATCGTCAATCGACGGAAAACAAAAAGAGCCGCGTCTCGGTGGTCGTAGGGGGAGAGCCAGGCTCAGCCACCATAGCCGACCCTGCTGGTGCCGTGCGGCACTGCTCTGGATCGACGACCTCTGGGACGCGACTCCCGGTCAAGCGCAGACACAGTACAGGTTATCGGGAAATCGCGCAAGACCCCCTCTTCCCGCTTCCCTCTTCCCGCAGTTGGCATCGATGCCGTACCTTGTTCGTCCGTGCGCCCCTACTCTATCACCGTGCCCCTTCTGGGCCTCCTCCTGCTGGGCACCTCGGCACCGGCGCGCGCCCAGACCCTCGACCCCCGCTTTTTCGTCAACACCCCCGTCGGGATGAACTTCCTGATCGGCGGATATGGCTACTCCTGGGGAAGTGTCTCGTTCGATCCGTCCGTGCCGATCGAGAACGCCCACGTGACCTTTCATGGCCCCCTCGCCGGCTATTCGCACGCCTTCAATTTCTTCGGCATGTCGGCCAAGGCCAATTTTGGCAACGCCTTCGCCTGCATACACGGCACGGGCGAGGTTCGAGGCGTCGCGGAGTCCCGCAATGTCTGCGGGCTGAGCGACTTCACTGGCGCGGTATCGGTGAACTTCCTCGGCGCCCCGGCGCTCTCGCTGAGCGAGTTGCCGCATTACCACCAGGGCCTGCTCATGGGCGCGAACCTCACCGTGACCGCGCCCATCGGACAGTATGACAACACAAAGCTCATCAACGTCGGCACTCACCGCTGGTCGTTCCGGCCCCAGGTCGGCCTCTCCCAGGCCCTTGGTCGGTTGACGCTCGAATTCCTCGGCGCGGTCACTTTCTACACCGCGAACGGTGATTTCTTCAATGGCCACGTTCGCCAGCAGGCGCCACTCTACTCCGGACAGTTGAACGTCGTCTACACCTTCAGGTCGGGCATCTGGGGCGCGGTGGGCGGTACGCTGTACGGCGGGGGCAGGATTACCACGGACGGCGTGAAGGACCCTGAGTTCCAGCAGAACGGGCGCCTCGGCGCCACACTCGTCTTTCCCGTGAATCGCCACAACGCGCTCCGCATCTTCGGCACCACCGGCCTGTACGCTCGCACGGGAGGCAACTTCAACACCATCGGCACAACGTGGATCTACTGGTGGGGCGGCAGGAAGGCACCGCTAAAAGCCCCCGCCACCGCCGCCCCCTGATCCACCACCCGATGACCCGCCCGACGACCCACCGCTGCTGAAGCCCGAACCGCCCGAGCTCCGCGGCGACGACGTCATGGCGCTCCCCGCGCTGCTGGACAGGGCACCGATGCGGTTGCTGAAATGGGATGCATCGAAAACCGACATGTTCCCCCCGCTGTACCACTGCGGCGGCGCGCGCACGATGTCCTTGAATGCCTTCGCCCAGGTCCGCTCCACCCCGAACGCCATCGCATAGGGCAGGAACCGCTCGAACATCTCCGGAGTCTTCACCACCCGCGCGTAGTTCTCCTTCTCCACCCGCGACAGGAACTCCTCGAACCCGAGCACCTGCTCCAGCGTGCGCGTGCCCGGCACCGTCCGCGCAGGCATCAGCTGCCCGATGATGGCGATGATCAGCGCAATGCTCACCCCGGCCACCATGAAGGGCAGCGGCGTAAACCCGAACTTCGCGCCGACGACACCGCCAAGCGCGAAGGTGACGAAGCCGGCGAAGATGGCGCCGAAGCGCCAGCGCCCCCGCACCGTGGCGGGATCGGCGCGGTAGTGCCCCTGGTCCACCAGCCGGCGGGTCACCGCCGTCTGGATCCCGCCCAGGCTCCGGTAGAACTGGTTCTTGAGGTCGGACAGTTCCACCGAGGTGCCGTGTCCGTCGAACAAGCCCTCCAGCAGGAGCTGCTCATGCCGCTGCAGGTCGCGCCATTCCGCTGGTGGCTTGAGTCGGTGAAACACGTATTCCTTCGACGTCCAGAGCCCGAAGAGGTGCGGCTCCTCCTTTTCCTCGATGCGGATGTAGCCGCGCACCGCCATGTCGACGAGCGTGGCCATCACGTCACGCATGTCCACCTTCTCGTCGATCAGCACTCCGGCCTCGGCCGGGGATACATCCTTCGGCGGCTCGTACTGCACCGTCACCGGGCGCTTCCGCGGGTCGCGACCACGTTTCCACCAGAGTGTCAGCATGCCGAGCAGCACCGGCAGCGGCAGCATCAGCGGCCAGTTGCTGGCGAAGAAGCCCATCACCTTTGCCGCCGCCGTTGGGCGCTTCACCAGGCCGGTGTTCCATCCCACCACGCCGGTGACACCCTCGTGGAAGCCGAGCGGATGCGGCATGCGCACGCTCACCGTCCTGCCATCGATGTTCACCACCGCGTCCTGCGCCCGGCTGCCGTAGTCGCCGTTGAAGGCAATCGCCCGGACTCCCGCAGCACCCTCGGGAAGCGTGATCGTGGCACTCGCCGACTCGATCGGCACGTCCCACTCGTCGCCGGTGATGTTCCAGTAGAGCTCGTCGTGATCCTCGAAGAACCGAAGGCCGTTCACCGCCCTGTAGTGGAACGACACCGTCTTCGTCACGTCCTCGGCACCCGGCACCCAGATCTTGAACTTCTGGTAGTGCCCCATGCGGCTGCTTTCGACCTTGAGTGCGCCGCCGTCGGGGCCTGTTGCCGCTGTCTCGCTGAGCCGCAGTGACCAGTTGAATCCCTGCGGATTGTGATAGTCCACCGGCACCGTGCGATAGATCCCGTTCCACTTGCCGTCGAAGCGCGCCGTGATCGTCTCGGTGACGTCGATACTACCGTCCGTGTTCACCACGATCTGTGCGTGGAAATCCTGGATTGCCAGCGTACGCTGGGCCTGTGCTGTGGTGGAAACGGTGAGCGTGGCAAGCGCCACCAGCACGGCGCGCCTCACGACTGCTTGCCGAATTCGATGCCGGGCGCCGCCGCCTCGGAGGTATCAGCCAGCCCGAAGAACTCGCGCGGCGCGATGCCGAAGGGACCGGCGATCAGGTTGGAGGGGAACTGCGCAATCTTCGTGTTCAGGTCGCGCACCACCGCGTTGTAGTAGCGGCGCGCGTTCTGGATGTGATCCTCGATCTCGACGAGCGATCGCTGAAGCGACAGGAAGCTCTCTCCCGCCTTGAGGTCGGGATACGCCTCGGCCAGGGCGAATACCTGTCGCACTGCACCGGTGAGCTCACCCTCGGCGACCCCACTCGCCGATGGCCCGGTGGCAGCGGTGGCGCGGTTCCGGGCTGCTACCACTGCCTCGATCGTGCCCCGCTCATACCCGGTGTGCCCCTTCACCGTCTCCACCAGGCGCGGAACCAGGTCGTGCCGTCGCTTGAGCTGTACATCGATGTCTGCCCAGGCGTTGTTCGCGAGCAGCCGGAGTCGGGTAAGCGAGTTGAATGCCAGGATGACATACAGCACGATCGCCGCGAGAAGCGCGAGCAGGATGGTCAAAGCGGCACCAGCCCCGCCTCGATACTCGCGCGGCGAGGCTCGAGGAAAGGCGGCAGCGCGAGCTTTGCGCCCAGGCTTTCGGCTGACTCGTCGGCCGAGAATCCCGGTCCATCGGTGGCGAGCTCGAAGAGGATGCCGTTGGGTTCGCGGAAGTAGAGCGAGCGGAAATAGAAGCGGTCGATGATCCCGGAGTTCGGCACGCCGGAGCGCTGCAGCCGGTCCAGCCACTCCTTCTGAGATGCGTCATCGTGGGTGCGGAACGCGACATGGTGCACGCCGCCCCGGCCCTGGCGCGCCATGGGGAGCGCCCGACGCTCCTCGACCTGCAATTCACCCGCAGCGCCGGAATCGCCCAAGCGGAGCACGAGATCGCGGCCACCATCTACTTCGGTATCACTGATGGGCGAGAAGCCCATGATCTCGGTGAGCACCGCGACGGTGGAGTCGGCCTTCCGCACCGTGAGCGAGATCGGGCCCAATCCCCGGATCGCCTCGCTTTCGCTCACTCCTCCTGCCGTCCATGGCACCGAGACGGGTGGCGTCGCCGGCTCGTCGGTGGCGACGAGCGCCAGGCGCTGTCCCTCTGGATCGGTAAAGTGCAGCGTCGGCCGGCCCGCAACCGGCGCGACCGGATCGTGCTTCACGCCTCTTTCGGCGAATCGAGCTTCCCACGCCGGCAACGCACCGCTCGGCACCCTGAGCCCGATGCGCGAGATGTCGCTCACTCCCGCCTGGTGCGGCGCAGCCCGCGGCCAGTCGAAGAAGGTGACGTCGGTGCCTGGAGTTCCCTTCGCGTCGGCATAGAAGAGGTGGTAAGCCGAGACATCGTCCTGGTTCACCGTCTTCTTCACCAGGCGCAGGCCCAGAACGTCCCGGTAGAAGCGCAGGTTGGCTGGCGCGTCGCCAGTGATGGCGGTGACGTGGTGCAATCCAAGTAGGGGCATACAGAAGAATAGTACCGGAAAGGCGAGTCGCCCCTTCCTGTTCGCTGTTCCCTGTTCCCTGTTCCCTGTTCCCTGTTCCCGCAGTTCCTATCTTGTCCGCGCCCGCACCGCCTCCAGCTCCGCATCCACTCCCGCCGCGATGTCCTGCACCGACGGCTCCACCAGCACATCGGGCGTAATCCCGGCATCTGGCTGCGGCTCCCTGGGGAACTGGGCAATCAGCGGCAGGTCCACTTCGATCCCCGAATTGGGCAGCCGCAGGAAGTAGAACGCGCCGCCATTGATGCCGCGCTGGTTGCCACCCGTCGGGCGTCCCACCAGCGTCGCCAGGTTGTGCTGCTTCACCGCGAGTGCGAACTCGAACGTCGCCGAACTGTTCTCCGGGCCGACCAGCACCCACACCTTGCCCCGATACCGCGGTGCGGCCGGCTGGATGACGACGCCCTCCTGGTCATCGTCGTACTTCGTCATCCGGTAGAAGCCGGGCCGGCTTGCAGATGGCGTCGCCGCGGCACCCCAGTCGTCGAACGATCGATCCCATGTATCGAGGTAGGGCCTGAGGCTCGGCGGAATGCTCCGGTAGCGAGTGAAATGATCGGAGGTGGAGAGCGCCAGCGGCGCGTCGACGAGGTGCTGCAGGATGACTTCGCCTACGCTCGTCCCTCCTTCGTTCCCGCGCAGGTCGATCACCAGGTTCGGCGTGCCCCGTGCCACGAGCTCGGCGAACGCGCGATGGATGAACCCCTGCCAGTCCCAGTGGTTGTTGTACGTCACCCATGTCGGCATGCTGAGCACGGCGATGCCGCCGTCCGCCTGGCGGAGTGTCCACGGCGGCGTCAGTGAGTCCTGTCCCTCGCTCCCGACCGAGTCCGCCACCGCCGAGCGTGCCGCCGCATTCACCGGCATCAGTGCCACCCGCCGCACCTGCCCCGCGGGCGACTTCACCTCGAACATCCACGGCCCAGCCGGCACATTGAAGACAAGCGGGTAGTACACGTCGAACGCACTGTACCTCTCCACCTCGAGCACCTCGAGGTTGGCCACCCGCTTCGCATCGTTGCTGCCATCAGCGCGCGACAGTGGCGTGAGCTGTCGCAGGAGCTCTGCCGACGACACCCCGTTGATCGCCAGCACCTCGGTGCCCCGCGACAGCGATGAGTCACTCGACACGTTGCGGGTGACGATCATCCGTCCATCGAGCCAGCGGAAGTAGAAGGGCACCCTCCCGCCGGCAGTCACCACCTCGCCCAGGACCCGGTCCTTCTGGTTGAAGGGGTTGGGGAAGGTGTGCCCGCACTCGATCAGGTTGAGGAAGCGCGCGATAGTGACGTACGCCTGCGCCAGCGACTGGTCGTGACCCAGGGCCGCCGCCAGCGAGTCGAAGTGGAGGTTCATCGCCGCCGGCGTGTTGTATCGATAGAGGCCCGGATGCAGTGCCTCATACGCCTGCCGGAGCACCTGCACGTCGGCCTGCAGCGCCGCTGCGGACAGCGTGCCAGTGTCGGGGTGGGCAGCAATGGGGCCGGGTGCCTGGGCAGGTGCGCCTCCCGCACCCAACGTCAGGAACGCCAGCAGGAGTGGAATTGCTCTCATCGATGAACGGCGCCGGGTTGAGGGACCGGCGATCCTACCCTACTCCCCCCTTGTCTGCGTCTCAGCTTCCGCCGTTCCAACGGTTTGGCCCGAAGTGAGACCTCCCGAGCGGGCCATTTCCCGGTAGGTGGAGGGTGTCATGCCCGTCACCGACTTGAAGACGCGGTTGAACGATGCCTTCGCCGAGAAGCCGGCATCGAGCGCCACCTGCAGGAGGTCCCGGTCGGAAGCCGGATCCTCCAGTTCCCGCTGCACGGCCCGCACCCTGAGCCCATTGATGAAGCGGTGGAAGCTCTCCCCCCTCCCCTCATTCAGCACGCGCGACAGTGTCCTCGGCGAGGTCCCCAGTCGCTCGGCGAGCCGCTCCCGGGTCAGCGTCTCATCGCGGCACCACGCCCCTGCCTCGATGGTGCTCACCCACCCCTTCGCGATGGCGGCGTAGTCGACGCGCGGCTCGGGCCGGGATGGGACCAGCGCCGGCCCGTCGGCAACATCCGACGGGAGCGGATAGCGTCGCTCACCATCACGCCAGCCCGCGAGACCCAGGAAATAGGTGAGCCCGGCGAGCCATACCATCACCGGGAACCGATCGAAGAAGTTGAGCGGGGTCACGAACCATCCCGCGAGGGCGAAGCCGGTGGTGACGGCGACCGTCGCCGCAAAGGCGAGGAGGATGTTGCGGAGCCAGGCAAGGCGTACGTCGTCGTTGTTGCTGAGGTGGTCATCCAGCCAGGTGAGATAGCGTCGGTACTGGCGCCCCGCCGCCACCAGGTACCCGCTGAGCGACACCAGCAACAGGCCGAGCATGACCGGGTCCACCAGGTGCAGGTGCCACCCCGTATACCAGTCCCACTTGGCATCGATCGGGAGCGTGAAGCAGGCGAGCGAGTATGCCAGCTGCAGCGCGACGGGCACGAAGTGCCACCGCCACCGGCTCGGGAGCGCACCGGTGGTGAGCACCACGACATAGCCCCAGAGCAGTGGCCCGAACGCGAAGGTGAGGTCGAACGGGGCGAAGGTGAGCCATCGGTGCTCGTCATATGCCCCCGCATAGCCCACGACGTACGGGATCAGCCGGATGGCGGTGACGAGGATCAGGGCGGCCAGCAGGCGGTTCGCCGTCCGGTTGACCCGGGCGCGCAGCAATGGCACGGCGAGGATGGCACCGTTGACGGCGCCGAGGAGGAGCAGCAGGGAGCGGGAGCCGAAGTGCATCGAGATGAACTAACTAATAAGTGTATTACTGCAATTTTGTCGCTGGAGACCAAAATGAGCTAGCATTCGTATTACTAATAACTATATTACATCCATGTCACGCCCGGCCGGTTTTCCGCCCATCAACCCCTTCCGCATTGGCGGCGTCGTGGCCGAGGGCTTCTTCACCAACCGGGCGGACGAACTGCGCCGCATCGAGAAGGCCCTGCTGTCCCCCGGCGACAAGCTCCTGGTGTTCGGGCCCCGGCGCATGGGCAAGAGCTCCACGCTCGACCGGGCCATCGCCAGCGTCACCGCGCGAAAGGGCGTCGCGTTTCGGGCCGACCTGTCCGGCGCCACCACCGTCACCGACATCGCCAACCGGATCCTGCAGGGGGCCAGCCGGGCCATCGGGCGGAGGTGGCAGGACGTGCTCGCCGGGTTCCTCAAGGCATTGACCCTCAGGGTCAGCCTCTCACTCGACCCCGTCACCGGCCTGGCGCTGCCAAGCCTGAGTCTCGAGGGCCGCAGCGACTCCCTCGAGGAACAGCGTGCCACCCTCCAGCGCGTGCTCGACACCATCGACCAGGTGGCGGCCCAGCGCAAGGCGCGCATCGGCATCGTGCTCGATGAATTCCAGACCATCGCGCGCTTTGGTGGCGAGGGCGCCGAGTGGCACCTGCGGGGCATCATCGAGCGTCATCAGCACGTGGCCTACGTCGGCGCCGGGTCCGAACTCTCCCTGCTCGCCGCCATGCAGGGCGAGGGTCGGGCCTTCTACAAGCTCTTTCGCCCGCTGCATCTCGGCCCCATCGACCCCGGCCACATGGCGCGCTGGATCGACGAGCGACTCGCCGGGGCCCGTGTGCCCCCCGGTGGCATCGGCGCCCGCGTGGTGGCCACCGCCGGACCCCGCACCCGGGATATCGTGGAACTCGCGCGAGCCGTGTACGACGTCGCGGCCCCAGTGGGGGCTGTCACGACGGCCACCCTGGATGATGCCCTCCAGGAGCTCCTCGACAGCTACGGCGAGGCATTCCGGCGCCTGTGGGATGACCTGCCGCCCAGCCAGCAGAACGTGCTCCGCGCGGTGGCCGTCGGCGAACCGAAGCTCTACGCCCGCCACAGCCTCCAGCGATTCGGCTTCCGCAGTAGCGCCGAGGTGGCCCAGGCCGTCGAGTGGCTGGAGAAGCGCGAGATCCTCACGCGCGATGGCAAGACGGTCATCTTCGACAATCCGTTCTTTCAGGCGTGGGTCGCGGAGAACGCGCTGCCCGATGTCGGCATCCTCGACTCGACCCGGGACATTGTCGAGCGCCTCCAGTCCCCGCCGCCGAAGGAATAAGCTTCCCTGTTCCCTGTTCCCGCGGTCACCTGCCCAAGCTCTTCCTGACCGCCGGCGCCACCACCGTCCCGAACAGTTCGATCGACCGCATCATCCTGTCATGCGGTATCGTCCCGACGCTGAACTGCGCGATGTACCGCTGCTGCCCGAACAGCTCGTGCAGGAAGAGGATCTTGTCGATCACTTCCTGTGGGCTCCCCACCGCCAGCGCCCCTCGCGGCGACCGGAGCACCTCGTACTGCGCGCGGTTCATCGGGGGCCAGCCACGCTCCCGCCCGATCTTCGACATGACGTATGCATAGGACGGGTAGAACTCGTCGGCCGCCTGCTGTGATTTCTCGGCGACATACGCGTGGGTGTTGATGCTGAGCGGCAGCGTCGCAGGGTCATGCCCCGCCTTCCGCGCCGAATCGCGGTACAGGTTCACCAGCGGCACGAAGCGCTCCGGTGCCCCGCCGATGATCGCCAGTGCCATCGGTAGCCCGAGCGTCGCGGCCCGTACCACCGACGGCGGATTGCCGCCCACCCCGATCCACACTGGCAGCGGCTGCTGCACCGGCCGCGGATAGGCCACTGTCTCCCGGAGTGGAGGGCGAAGCCGGCCCTTCCACGTTACCGGTGCGTCCTCCCGGAGCTTGAGCAGCAGCGCAAGCTTCTCGGCGAACAGGTCGTCGTAGTCGTCGAGATTGTACCCGAACAGCGGGAACGACTCGGTGAAGGATCCCCTCCCCGCCATGATTTCGGCTCGGCCACCCGACAACAGGTCCAGCGTGGCGAATTCCTCGAAGACGCGCACCGGATCGTCCGAGCTGAGCACCGTCACGGCACTCGTGAGACGAAGTCGCCTGGTGCGCATCGCGATCGCCGCCAGTACCACCGCCGGCGCCGACGCCACGAAGTCCGGTCGGTGATGCTCACCGATCCCGAAGACGTCGAGGCCGAGCTGGTCGGCGAGTTCGGCCTCTTCGATGAGGTCCTTGACCCGTTGTTCCGGGCCGATGAGGGTGCCGGTAGCGGGGTCCGGCGAGATTTCCACGAAGCTGCAGAGTCCAAGTTCCATTGTTGTATTGTAAGTGTCATCGCGAGGCCACGCAGTGGCCGAAGCAATCTGGCAATTCCAGAACGGAACCCCGATGCCCACCCTGAACGTGAACGGCACGCCGCGCGACGTCGACGTCCCCGACGACATGCCCCTCCTCTGGGTCATCCGCGACGTGCTCCAGATGACCGGCACCAAGTTCGGCTGTGGTATTGGCGCCTGCGGCGCCTGCACCGTGCACCTGAACGGCCAGGCGATCCGGTCATGCGTCACCCCGGTCATGGCGGCAAGTGGCGGCACGATCACCACCATCGAGGCCGTGGGTGACACCCCCGCCGGGAAAAAGGTGCAGGACGCCTGGCTCGATCTCGACGTGGTGCAGTGCGGATACTGCCAGTCGGGACAGATCATGTCCGCCGCTGCGCTCATCGCGGCCAACCCGCATCCCACCGATAGCGACATCGACAACGCGATGTCTGGCAACATCTGCCGCTGCGGTACCTACACCCGCATCCGCGCCGCCATCATGCGGGCGGCCCTCTCTTCCACGCTCGCGGTTCGGGAGCCATAGGGTGGCCTGGTCCCGTCGTGAGTTCATCGTGGCCAGTGTTGCGGCCGGTGGTGGCCTGCTGCTCTCGTGCCGGCTCGGCCAGCGCGACGACACCGCGGCCGCCGGCACCTTCGCCCCCAATGCCTGGATCCGCATTGGTCGCGACGGCGTCATCACCCTCGTCATGTCCCAGGTGGAAATGGGACAGGGCACCTACACCTCCATGCCGATGCTCCTCGCCGAGGAGCTCGATGTGGGCCTCGACCAGGTGACACTCGAGGCAGCGCCACCGGCCAGGCCGTACTTCAATCCCGCGCTCGGTTTTCAGGGCACTGGCGGGTCGACCTCGGTGCGGGTGATGTGGATGCCGCTCCGCCACGCTGGCGCGGTTGCTCGCACCATGCTCGTCGCGGCGGCGGCGCAGGAGTGGGGCGTCGACGCTGCCTCTTGCCGTACCGGCCATGGCGTCGTCTTTCACGACGCGAGTGGTCGCAAGCGTACCTATGGCGAGCTGGCCGATCGGGCGGCGACCCTGCCCGTGCCCGGCAAGGTGGCGCTCAAGGACCCGAAGGACTGGACGCTCATCGGCACCCCGGCGAAGCGGCTCGACTCGCCCGACAAGGTCAACGGCTCGGCGAAGTTCGGCATCGACGCCATCCTTCCGGGAATGCGCTTCGCCGCGGTTGCAGCGTCACCCGTCTTCGGCGGCACCGTCGACAGCGTCGATGAGGCCAGGGCGATGACCGTGAAGGGCGTCTCCCAGGTCGTGCGCATCGATGACGCCGTCGCCGTCATCGCGAGCAACACCTGGGCGGCGCGACAGGGTCTCGCCGCGCTCGACATCAAGTGGAACAACGGACCGCATGCGTCGCTCTCCACCGCCGACGTGGTGAAGCAGCTCGAGGAGGCGTCAGCCAGGCCGGGCAAGGTGGCGAGGGAGGATAGTGACGTCGGCGCCGCCATGGCCGGTGCCACGACCAGGGTCGAGGCCATTTATGAGGCGCCGTTCCTCGCTCACGCCACCATGGAGCCGATCAATTGCACGGTGCACGTGCGACCCGATGGATGCGACCTGTGGCTCGGCACCCAGGTCGCGGGCCGCGCGCAGGCAGCCGCTGCGAAGGTCACCGGCCTCTCGAAGGACCAGGTGAAGGTGCACAACCATCTCATCGGGGGCGGGTTCGGTCGCCGGCTCGAGGTGGATTACGTCACCCAGGCAGTGGCGATCGCGAAGCAGGTCGATGGTCCGGTACGCGTCACCTGGAGCCGTGAGGAGGACATCCAGCACGACATGTACCGGCCGTACTACTACGACCGCATCGCCGCCGGGCTCGACGCGAGCGGCAAGCCGGTGGCGTGGAGCCATCGCATCGCCGGGCCATCCATCCTGCTCCGGTGGGCAGAGAAGAGCGTGAGCGGGTTGAAGGCCGCCGGGTTCTCGAGACTGGTTACCACCATCAAGGGCATCGACCTCGACGCCGTCGACGGCGCCACCGACACCCCGTACGACTTCCCCAGCATGCTGGTCGAGTATGTGCGCGTGGAACCACCCGGCATTCCCACCGGCTGGTGGCGCGGCGTCGGCCCCACCCACAACATCTTCGTGGTCGAGAGCTTCATCGATGAGCTGGCCGCCGCGTCGAGCCAGGACCCGGTGGCCTTCCGCCGGGCGCTGTTGGCGAATTCGCCCCGCGCCGCCGCCGTCCTCGAGCTCGCCGCCAGCAAGGCGTCATGGGGAACGCCGATGCCCGCCGGACACGGGCGCGGGGTGTCGGTGCAGCATGTGTTCGGGAGTTTTGTCGCCCAGGTGGCTGAAGTGCAGGTCACCGGCAGTGACGTGCGGGTCACTCGTGTGGTGGCCGCGGTGGACTGCGGCATCCAGGTCAACCCGCACATCATCGAGGCGCAGATGCAGAGCGGGATCATCTTCGGGGCATCAGGGGCGCTCTACGGGGAGATTACCCTCAAGGATGGCCGGGTCGAGCAGGGCAACTTCCACAACTACCGGGCGCTCCGCATGAACGAGTCGCCCGTCATCGAGGTTCACCTGGTGAGGAGCACGGAGGAGCCGGGGGGCATGGGCGAACCCGGCACCTCCGCGGTCATGCCCGCAATAGCCAATGCGGTGTTTGCCGCGACCGGCAAGCGCGTGCGAAAGCTGCCGATCTCAACGGCCCTGGCCGGGTAGCGGTACCACCGCGCCGTTCTTCATCACGAAGTTGACCTGCTTGAGCGTCTGGATGTTCGTGAGCGGGTTGTCGGGCGTGGCAATGAGGTCGGCGGCCATTCCCACCTTCAATGTGCCCCTCTGCTTGTCCACCCCCAGCAGTCGCGTCGCGCTGGTCGTCATCGCCTTGAGGATGTCCGGAGCCGGGATGCCCGCCTCCACCCAGGGGTCGATCCCCATCATGGCATCCTGTCCGCGGGTCTTGTCGGCGAGCAGGTTGGTGGCATCGGTGCCATACACCAGGGTCACGCCCACCTTGTAGGCCCGCGCCAGGCGGTCCACCCACTGCTTGTGCGCCTCCGGCGTATCGTCGAGGGCGAGATACTCCGTTCCCACCAGGACCACCCCGTTCTTCTTTGCGATCTCCAGGTCGGCATCGGTCATGTCGAAGCCGTGCTCGATCGATGCGACGCCCGCTTCCGCCGCGTTGTGCGCACCAGGCTCGGTCCACGCATGCGCCGCGAGCTTGAGCCCGGCACGCGCAGCCTCATTCTTGATGAAGATGATGTCGTCGGTGGAGTAGATGTACTGCTGGTCGTCCACCACGATCTTGATGACGGTGGCGCCATAGTGCACGTTCTCGCGCACCGCCTTCACCATCTCATCGTGGGTGTCGGCGAAGTAGTACTCCGGCTCCGCCAGCGCCGGCTTGTCAGGCTGCAGGTGGAACTGGCCGCCGTACGGCGCGATGATGCGCCCGGCCGTGATCATCGTCGGTCCGGGAACCAGCCCTCGCTGGATGGCCCGCCGCACCTGTACGCAGGCATACCGTCCCTCGTTGCCCACGTCGCGCACGCTGGTGAAGCCCGCCTCGAGCATTGTCTTCGCGTTGACGACGCCCTCGATCGAGCGGTAGGCGTCGGGGTCGATCAGCGTCGTGATGTAATAGTTCCCCGCGTCACGCTTGGCCTGGACATCCATGCACAGGTGGGTGTGCGCGTCCACCAGCCCTGGCGATACCGTCGCCCGCGAAAGGTCGATCACCTTCGCACCGCTCGGCACTTTCACGTCGCCGCCGATCGCCGTGATCCGGCCGCCTTCCACCAGGATCACCTGGTCCTTCGCCGCCGTCCCGGCGTCGGGGTCCACCACACGCCCCGCCTTGATCGCGGTTACCTGGGCGCTCGCCAGGATGGCATGCAGGGCAAGGACCGGCACCAGCGAAAGAACGACAGCTGCGCGCATTGTCTCTCCGGGGTAGTCGGGATCGCATAACGTCGAGCGCCGGTACCTGAAGCGCAAGGTCGTATCCGCTAGCGCACCGACAGCTCCATCGCACGCTCCACCTCGAGGCTTTCCTGGTCACGGAAGATGGTGACCACCGCGAGTTCCTTCCCGCCCAGCATGTAGCTCACCTTGCAGTCCCGCGACTCGAGCGACCCGTCAATCACCACCCCGTCCCACTTCTCGGCGTGACCCACATAATTGATCGCCAGGTCATAGTGCTGGCTCCAGAAGAACGGCACCGCGTCGAACTGCTCCTCGTGCCCCAGCATGTTCCTCGCCGCCACCTGTCCCTGGCGCTCCGCCACCACCCAGTGCTCCACCCTGATCCGCTCGCGGGTGTGCGGATCCGGCCACCGCGCGATGTCACCCGCGGCAAAGACGCCGGGCTCCGATGTCTCGAGGAACTCATTCACGGTGATACCACGATCGATCTTGAGCCCGGCCTTCTCGGCGAAGCCGGTCACCGGTCGCACCCCGACACCGGCCACGAGGAAATCGGCATCGAGCGTGGTGCCGTCGGTCAGCATCACGGCGCGTCCGTCGACCCGAGCCACAGTCTGGCCCAGGTGGAACACCACGCCATGACCCTCGTGGACCTGCCGGATGAACGCACCCACCTCGGCCCCCATCACTCGCTCGAGCGGAACGCGATCAGGTGCCACCACATGAACCTCGATGTCGCGCGCCCGCAGTGAGGCCGCCACCTCGAGCGCGATGAAGCTCGCCCCGATCACCACCACTCGCTTCGCCGACGCCGTCCGTGCCACGATGGCCTTGCTGTCCGCGAAGGTGCGGAGGTACAGCACCTGGTCCTTCGCGGCACCCGGAATCTCCAGTCGTACCGGCTCGGCACCGGTCGCCAGCAGCAGCGCGGAGTAGCCCCGGCTTCCGCCATCCTCGAGCTCGAGTCTCCGGTGGCGCAGGTCGAGCCCTGACACCCGCGCGTTGAGCAGGAGGTCGATCTGTCGCTCCTCGTAGAATTCCGGCGGGCGGAGCGGAATCCACTCCTCCTGTGCCGTGCCCGCGAGGTAGTCCTTCGAGAGGTTGGGACGATCACACGGCGGGGAGTCGTCGGCGCTGATCATCGTGAGCGGGCCGTCGTACCCTTCGCGACGCAGCATGTCAGCCGCGGCAAGCCCGGCCGCACCACCACCAACGATGACAATCGAGTCCGGCGCCTTGCCCGGGCGACCGGCGCCCGGCCGGGCAGGTACCGCGAGTTTCTCGCGCACAAGGACGCGATCACCCTCCCGGTCGACCCGCCAGCAGGTGATCGCGTCCAGCGCCGGCGCCCGCACCGCCTCGCCGGTGCGAAGGCTGAAACAGGCGTGGTGCCAAGGGCAGCGTACCGTATCTCCTGCCACGAGACCCTCGGCGAGCGGCCCGTGATAGTGGGTGCAGAATGCACTCACGGCGAACACCTCGTCCCCTCGACGCGCGACGATCACGTCATCGCCATCGACCGTACCCTGCAGCATCCCGCCATCGGGAAGGTCCTGGAGCGAAACGCCCGCGCGAAGGTCTCGCTTGGCGGCATCGTTCGTGTCTGCCATCAGGTTGCTCCTCTTGTCACCGCAGTCGTGTCAGTGAGAGTACCCCGGGCAGGCAACAAATGCAGCCTCGCGGCGGTATTTCGAATGAGGCCCGCAACCAGGAGGAGGCCATATGCCTCGCGCATGGAGCAGCAAGGACGAGCGGCAATACGAACACATCAAGGAATCAGAGCGGAAGCAGGGTCGCTCGCTGAAACGCGCCAAGGAAATCGCCGGCGCCACGGTGAACAAGCAGCGGAAGCAGGAAGGGCGTACGGCGAAGACGCGAAGGGGGCGCTAGCCGGCGGGCAATACCGTTATTGTATTGTCATGGATTCAATGACCGGTCGCGCGACAATTCTCCTGCTGGGCCTGTTCGCGCTTGGCGCCAGGGGCGTCCTGCATGATGCCAGCGGCGCCGAGGTCGGCAAGATCGAGGTGAAGCAGGAGGCGAAGGGAGTGCGGATCAAGGTCGTAGTACATGGCCTTCCGCCCGGCAGGCACGGCCTGCATGTGCACGCCAACGCCACTTGCGGCACGCCTGCGGATTCAGCGGGCCCATTCGCCGGCGCCGGCCCCCACTTCGATCCCCTGCAGAAGAATTTTCATGCCGGCCCCAACGGCATCGGGCACGCCGGCGATCTCGGCAACATCACCGTCGGCCCCGACGGCACCGGCAAGCTCGAGATCACCGAGGGCCGGGTGAACCTCTTCTCCGACAGCACCAGCATCCTGGGCCACGCCGTCATACTGCACGCCAACCCCGATAACCTCGGCAACTCCCCGGCGAATGGCGGGTCCGGCGCGCGACTGGCCTGTGCCGTGCTGGAGAAGGACTGACGGCGGGAGCGTCAGCTAACGCCGAGCCGGCCAACCGCCAGTGCGAAGCGCTGCAGGTCATCGGTGTGCCATGTCTCCAGCGACATGCCCGCCGCCGTGAACAGGACCTCGATGCCGGCGCGGTCATACTTGCAGCTGATCTCCGTCCGGATCGACTCACCCTTCGCCAGTGCGACACCACCGATCCCCGGGATCGTCACCACCTGGTCCACCAATGAGACGAGGTGCATCTCGATGCGGTGCAGTTGCTCATTGTAGAAGGCCCGGTGCGCAAAGGCTGGGCGGTCGAAGTCAGCGCCAAGTTCACGGTTCAGCACCTGGAGCATGTTGAGGTTGAACCGGGCCGTGACGCCGGCGGCATCGTTGTACGCCGCGTTGAGCTGGGCGGCATCCTTTTGCAGGTCGGCGCCCAGCAGGAAGCGATCTGACGGTCCCATCAGCTCGCGGATCCGACGCAGGAGCAGCCGCGCCTGCATCTCGTCGAAGTTGCCGATGGTGCTGCCGAGCAGGGCGAAGAGGACCGGTGAGTCATGCCGCGGCAGCTGGAAGTCCCGAGACACGTCGGCGGTGACCGGGGCAATGCGGAGGCCGGGGTAGGCGGCACGGAGCCCGCTCGCCGTCTCGCTCAGGAAAGCCCCGCTGACGTCGATCGGCACGTACGTGCCGCCGGCGCTCACTCGAGCCATCGCGTCCAGCAGGATCCGTGTCTTGGAGGCGCTCCCGGCACCCAGTTCCACCAGCGTGCGGACGCCAGTGCTGGTCATGAGCTGTGGCGCGTGCTCGACCAGCAGTTCGCGCTCCACCCGGGTCAGGTAGTACTCCGGTAGCCGGGTGATCTCCTCGAAGAGCAGCGATCCCGCCAGGTCGTAGAAGTACTTGGGCGACAACTCCTTCTGCGGGCGGCCCAGCCCCGAACGCACCTCGTCCAGCATTTCCCAGTTCTGCGCCCGGGCTGCCTGGCCAGCTGATATCGTCGACACCCTGCGCACCTCCGGCAGCCGTACGGTTTATCCTATAGGATGATGATACACCTGAAAGATGAAGAGGGATTGGGCGGCACCATGATCGAGCGGTATCGCCGGGTGCGCGAGCGGACCGAGGCGCTGGCGGCACCCCTCGCCGCCGAGGACTGTGTCGTGCAGACCATGGCAGATGTGAGCCCCACCAAGTGGCACCTGGCCCACGTTACCTGGTTCTTCGAGACGTTCCTGCTCGGTCCGCACCTTCCCGGCTACAAGCCGCTCGACCCGCGATACGCCTTCCTGTTCAACTCCTACTATGTCCAGGCCGGCGCCCGTCACGCACGTGACCAGCGCGGATATCTGTCCCGGCCCACCGTGCGCGAGGTGTATGAATACCGGGCATGGGTCGACCGGCACATGCTGGAGCTGCTCGCCTCGCCCGTGGTGTCGCCGGACACTCTCGAGCCCCTGCTCCGAATCGGGTTGAACCACGAGCAGCAGCACCAGGAGCTGCTCGTCACCGACATCAAGCACGTCTTCTCCGTCAACCCGCTGCGGCCGGCGTATCACCAGCCCGAGCCGCTCTCCGGCGTCAACGTACCTGCGCTCAACTGGATCGAGATCGACGAGGGGCTCTACGAGATCGGGCACGAGGGCGACGGATTCTGCTTTGACAACGAACTGCCCCGTCACCGGCACTTCCTCGATCGGTTTGCCCTCGCTGACCGGCTTGTCACCAATGCCGAATTTCTCGCCTTCATGGGCGACGGCGGCTACGCGCGCCCCGAGCTCTGGCTGTCGATGGGGTGGGCCGCGGTGGAGTCCCGCGGCTGGGCGTCACCCTTCTACTGGGAGGAGCACGACCACCGCTGGATGACGTACACGCTGGGTGGCATGCGCGAGGTGGACCCTGCGGAGCCGGTATGTCACGTGAGTTACTTCGAGGCCGACGCATACGCGCGCTGGGCGGGAGCCCGTCTGCCGACCGAACAGGAATGGGAAGTGGCGGCGCGCGGTGAGCCAGTGCAGGGCAACCTGGCCGACATCGAGGTGCTTCATCCGGTGGCCTGGCGGCGGACGCCCGGTGTGCGCTTTCACCAGATGTGGGGCGATGTCTGGGAATGGACCCGGAGCCAGTATTCGCCGTATCCCGGCTATGCCGCCGCTCCCGGCGCCCTCGGCGAATACAACGGGAAGTTCATGTCCAACCAGTTCGTGCTGCGCGGCGGCTCCTGTGCCACGCCCCAGGATCACATCCGGGCGTCGTATCGCAATTTCTTCCCGCCCGAGGCGTGCTGGCAGTTCACCGGCATTCGCCTGGCCAGGGACGTGTAGCTACGCCTTCGGCCGCACCGCCGGCTCGATGAAGAGTTCATCAACGTAGCACCAGCTCCAGTCCTCTCCCGGCTCGAAGCTCTTCATGATGGCATGCTTCGTCGCATGAAAGTGCTTCGTGGCGTGCTTCCCGATGGAATTGTCGCAGCAGCCGACGTGCCCGCATTCCTGGCAGAGCCGCAGGTGCACCCATCGCATTCCCAGCTTGAGGCACTCCTCGCACCCGTTCGGCGTGTGCGGTTTCACGTTCCTGGCTTGAACTACGTGCTCACACTCAAGTGCCATGATCAGCAGGCCCCCTCACGCAGTTTCAGTTCCCCCTCACGCTGTTTCAGTTCCCCTAGACCCTCGCCCCTATATGCGCATGCACAAAACTCACCGCCATCGCCCCATCCCCCACCGCTGACGCCACTCGCTTCACCGATCCGCTCCGTACGTCGCCCGCCGCGAACACCCCCGGCAGCGTCGTCTCCAGCAGGAACGGCGCGCGCCCCAGCGCCGTCCACCGCTCCAGCCGCGCCGTGTCGGGCGCGAGCTGGATCCCCGTCAGCACGAATCCCTTCTTGTCCAGTTCCACGCAGCCGCGGAGCCAGCTGGTATTCGGGTCGGCACCAATGAACAGGAACAGCGCGCTGGTCTTGATCGTCTCTTCGGCGCCGTCCTTGCTCTTGATGTGCACCCCGCCGAGGTGGCCGTCACCCTCGAGTCCCGTCACGTTGGTGTTGAGGCGAATGGTGACGTTGTCCATCGACTCGATGCGATCCACCAGGTAGCGTGACATGCTGGCGCCGAGGTCGCCGCCGCGCACCACCAGGTGCACCCGTCGCGCATGGCGCGCGAGGTTCACCACCGCCTGGCCCGCCGAGTTGCCCGCGCCCACCACGATCACCTCTTCACCACCACACATCTTTGCTTCCATCTCGGTCGCCGCATAGTAGATGCCGGCGCTGTCGAAGTCCTCGAACCTCGGCACGTCGAGCTTCCGGTATTCCACGCCGCTTGCCACCAGCACGCAGCGGGTGCGTATGCGGGTGCTGTCGGCGAGGGTCACCACCCGGTCGCCACCATCGATGCCGAGCGAGCGGATGGTACATGGCACCGTGATCTGGGCGCCGAACCGCTGCGCCTGGACCAGCGCGTTCTGGGTGAGTTCCCGGCCCGAGATGCCAGTGGGGAATCCGAGGTAGTTCTCGATCCGCGCGCTGGTGCCCGCCTGTCCGCCGGCGGCCACGGTATCGGCGGTCAGCACGTCGAGTCCTTCCGACGCCGCGTACACCGAGGCGGCAAGGCCTGCGGGCCCGGCTCCCACCACGACGAGGTCGTAGACATGATCGGCGTCGAGCGTCACCACCAGCCCGGCACATCGGGCGAACTGCTCCAGCGACGGGTTCCGGTGAACCTGGCCCTGGGAGCCAATCACGATCGGCGTGTCCGCCGCCGAGACGCCGAAGGTGCGCAGCATCTCCTCGGCCTGCACGTCGGAGTCGAGGTCCATCCAGCGGATCGGCACCAGGTTTCGCACCGCGAAGTCGCGCAACCGGTGCGCTGCGGGCGAGAAGCGCGAGCCGATCATCGTGACGCCCACGAATCCGGCGTCCACCAGCATCCGCCGGCGCGTCAGGAACGCCTTGATGATTATGTCACCAACCTCCGGCATCTCGTCGATCGCCTTCCGGAGTTCGCCGGTGCTCAGCATCGCCACCTTGCCACCCTCGACGACGCGGGCCGTGACCAGCGCCACGCGCCCCGTCAGCGTGTCGATGTCGCCGGTGAACTGGCCGGCCCGATGAGTCGTGACGACGTGGGGGGTGTCGGTGGCGTGCTCGATGATCTCCACCGCACCCTCGAGGATGACGTAGAAGCAGAAGTTCCGGTCGCCCTGGGCGAAGAGAACGTCTCCCGGCTTGATATCCTTGGGATGCCCCCGCGCCACGAGACGAGTAAGATCCCGACCGCTCAATACCGGAAAGGCGACGTCAGCGTCGTTTGCCATTCACAACTCCTCTTGGTGCGTTCCTCCCCGCCTTCCCCGCCTTCCCCGCCCTCCCCGCCCTTCAACCGTATCACCCTGCAACCTTTCCCGATCCAGCACCGTCTTAACGTCCCATGATACCAAACATCCTGTTGTCCGCGCTGCTCCTCGCCGCCCCGACACAATCGCCCGACAGCCTCGATGCCTTCATCCGCGCGCAGATGGCGATGCGGAAGATCCCCGGCCTCTCCCTCGCCATCGTCGACAAGGGAAAGGTCGTCTACGCCAAGGGATACGGCGTCACCGCCCCCGACGGAAAGGCCCGCGTCACGACCGACACCCGCTTCCTGGCCGGGTCCATCAGCAAGAGCGTCGCGGCGGTGGGTGCCCTCAAGCTGGTCGAGGCCGGCACCCTGTCGCTCGACGGCAACGTCAATGACAAGCTGACCACCTGGAAGGTGCCCGACAACGGCTTCACCGGTACCGAGAAGGTCACGCTGGAGCGGATCCTGAGCCACACCGCGGGCCTCACCGTGCACGGCTTCGGCGGATACGAAGTCGGCACCCCGGTGCCGACGCTCACCCAGATTCTCGACGGGTCGCCGCCCGCCAACAGTCCACCGGTGCGAGTTGATACCACCCCCGGCACGATCTGGCGCTACTCCGGCGGCGGCTACACCGTCATGCAGCTCATGATGAACGACGTGACCGGCGTGCCATTCGACCAGTGGATGGCGACAAACGTCATCACCCCGTTCGGCATGACGCAGAGCAGCTTCCAGCAGCCACCGTCGACGGCGATGCTCCCCTTTGTTGCTGCCGGGCAGTATGCCCCCGGCACCCCCGTGCCGGGACGCTTCCATCTGTATCCCGAGATGGCCGCCGCCGGGCTCTGGACCACCGCGACCGACCTTGGTCGCTTCATCATCGCCATCCAGCAGTCGTACGCCGGCACCGCCAACCCCGTCATCTCCCAGGCGATGACGCGACAGATGCTCACCGAAGTGAAGGGCGAGGACGGGCTCGGCGTCTTCCTCGATGCGAGCAGTGGCAAGGTCCTCTTCTTCCATGGCGGGCGTGACGACGGCTTCGACGCCTACATGGGCGGCTTCGCCGAGACCGGCCAGGGCATCGCGATCATGATCAACGCGAATGACAACTCCGGGATGATGCGTCGCATCTACGAGTTCGTGGCGCGCGAGTATGGCTGGCCCGGCAGCGCGCCGCAGTTCGCGTTGACGCCGGTCCGCATTCCCCTGGCGCGGATCGCCTCCTTCGGTGGTCGCTATGAGGTGGCGAACAACCAGCTGGCGACGCTGGTACCGCAGGGCGACAAGCTCGTCTCGATGACCGATGGTCTGCCCGACCGGGTTTTCCTGCCGACCGGCGAGTGGCAGGTCACCAGCGACGACCAGTCGCGCCGCTTCACGTTCATGCGCGACGCCGCGGGTAACATTGTGGGCTTCTCGCGGCCTATCAATGGCAAGGATGTCACTGCACCGCGGGTGAGCCCACTGCTCCGGGACGCAAAGCCCCAGCGCGACCCCGATCCGGCGCGCACGTTGAAGGCCGAGGCGGCCCTTCGCGCCCTGGGCGAGGGCGGCCCGGCATTGAACGAGTCGCCCAGCATCACCGCCTCGGCAAAGGCCGATTTCGCCGGCCGGTCGCAGGATGTGTTGAAGGGGTTCTCCAGCATCAGCTACATCCTGGCGGAGGATGTCACCGGGCGGGGCATCGAGCGCCATGGAGGTCAGGTGACAACGGTGCTATGCTACCGGCTCAACGATTCGAAAGCCGGTGCCTTCGCGCTGGTGTACCTTACCGCCGATGGTCAGGTCACCGACTACGACGTGGTCAACGACTAGCTTCGCAGGGGAACTCTCGGGGATGATGCGCACGACGATGCGGACCGTTGCCGCGGCAAGCCTCCTTCTCATGGCCTGCGGTGACGACACCGGGAACGAGCCAGGCACCTCCACCTTCGCCGGGGACATCACGGGCGCGCACACCGCAAGCGTTGCCGGTGAAGCGGTGTTCGGTGTGACCGTCGATGACGGCTCGAACGCGGCCGGCCTGGCATTGATCCTGGGAGAGGGAGGTGCCGCGCGCATCTTCCTGGCATCAACCAGCACGCCCCGACCGCTCGCCGGCACCTACGACATTGAGTCGCCCACCTTCCCCGCCGGCAAGGACACCGTCTTCGGCGGCACGGTGGGCCTCGTGGTGGGTGGCGCCCTGGAAGAGTACGCCACCCGGAGCGGCACCATCACCCTCACCCGCAGCGCCTACAACGGGGTAGCCGGCAACTTCGAGTTGCGTGCCGTGCGTACCAGTCCCTGCTGCGACCCCACGCCGGTGCAGATCGTCGTCACCGGCACCTTCAACGCGGCACAGATCAGCCAGATCCCCTGAGCCCGGCTGCCGCTACTTCGTCGCAGCAGCCCTCGGCCACACGTTGTCGCTGAAGTCCCGGTCCGGGAACCGCTGACCCGGGTCGAGCACGATCTTCTCGATCCTGGCCCCACCGAAGTCCAGGTTCGCCACGAACGTCCTGCTCCCGCTGAACCAGACATCCACGGGCCACGTCACCGTCGCCGTCCGTCCGTTGATCACCGCATTCTTCATCTTGCTTGGCGCGGGGCCACTCTCGGCGAACTCGACCCTGAGCACCACTGGTGACGGCATCTCGCCTGCCTGCCGCACCGTCACCTGCGCCCTGCCACCTGAGATGCTGGCCTTTGCGATCGACTGGTCCACCGCTTCGGTGGTGAACAGCCAGTAGTACCAGAACCAGTCCAGGTTCTGCTTGAGCTCCCGGTTCATCGCGAACATGAAGTCCCACGGCGACGGGTGCTTGAAGCGCCACGTCTTCGCGTACGCATTCATCGCCCGCTGGACCGCGCTGTCGCCCACGATGGCACCAAGCATCGACAGCATCATCGGCGCCTTGGAGTAGGTGACATAGCCGGTGAAGGGGCCGCCGTAGTTGTTGTTCCACATCATCGGGGCCTGGGCTTCCATCCCCGACGTCTGGCCGAACTGGCCGCCAAGGCTGTCGAGCAGCGACGGCTTGTTGTTCCAGGCATCCTCGGACAGGATGTTCATGTACTGGTTGAATCCCTCGTCCATCCAGCCGTACCAGGTCTCGTTCACGCCCACCATCATCGGCCACCACTGGTGCCCGATCTCGTGGTCAGTGACGCCAAAGCCCGGTCCGCTCATCGTGAGCATCGGGTACTCCATCCCGTTCTCGGGGCCATCCACCTGGGTGAACTGCGGCCAGGTGTACGGGAACCAGAGCGTGCTGTAGTACTCGAGCGCATGCCGGGCCATCGCGCCGGTCTTGAGGTAGAGCGTGTCCTCCGGCAGGTAGAACACATTGATGGGAATTGCCCCGCGCCCCGGGATCGTGGCGCGCGTCGCATCCCACCGGTACTCCGCGGAGGTGGCCCAGGCAAAGTCGTTCACCGTGTCGGCGGTGAACTTCCACACCAGCCGGTTGCCGGCGGCCGTCGCCTTCCCTGCACCACGCTCATCGGGACCCACGATCACCCGCTGGCTGTCGCTCTCAAGTGCATGCGACAGCCGCTCGCGCGCCGTGGCCGTCAGCACCTCGTCGGGGTTCTGCAACGTGCCGGTGGCACCGACGAGGTAGCCTGACGGCACGTCGATGTTCACCTCGAAGCGGCCATAGTTGTTGTAGAACTCGCTCCCGCCCAGGTGCGGCTCGCGGTCCCATCCGCGCAGGTCGTCGTACTTGGACACCTGCGGATACCACTGCGCCAGCTGGAAGACACGCAGGCCGCGACGGCCACCGCGCGCCGCGCCGCGACCGATGGGGATATCGGGGATGTCACCGGCCCATTCGATCTCGACGGTGGATGTGCCCCCGGCGGCTATGGGCTTCGCGAGCGGGATCGTCACCAGCGTGCCGGTGGACCACACTGCCGCCGGTGACTTCGTGTCGATGTCAACGCCATCGACCACCACCTTGTAGAGCGTCTGTCCGCTCGTCACCGAAGGGGGCACCCGGCTCCGGGGGCTCATCGGGTCGAACCGGTTCTGGTAGAGGCGAATGACCAGCTGCTTGATCGCCGAGTCGCTTGGGTTGCGGATGGTCACCACCTCGCGCCCGGTGATCCGGCCGGTGAGCTGGTCCAGCCGCGCGTCGATCTTGTAGTCGGTGCCGAACTGCCAGTACCGGGCGCCCGGCCGGCCGGTCGAGTCCCGGGTACCCGCCTTGAGCCCCGTCTCGAAGGTCCGGGTTATCGGGACGGTGCGCCGGATGGCGCGGGGTGGTTCCTGTTGGGCGGAAAGCGGGCGGGCGGCAAGCGGCAGCGCGGCGAGCAGCAACAGGGCGACAGATCGCATCGGGATTCCGGAAAAGGGTGGTGGTGGCCTTAGACGGAACCCGGTGTGCAGGAGTTTCGCCCCTCGTCGTCATTGAATCCGGGACCGTGGCCGCGGACCCATCAATGCGATAACCGAACAGAACCAGAGGAGACGTTTCGTGCGCGTCCGCTCCCTTGGGCTCGTCCTTCCGGTCCTGGCCGTGGCAGGCTGCAGTTCCGGATCCGAGCCCTCGGGCGCGGCATTCCATTTCCAGGCCATCCAGCTCCCGGCGGGGCAATCACTTCCCGGCCAGCTGTTCGAGCAAGTCAGTCTTCGCGTCCGGAATCGCGATGGCGACCCCCAGCGGGGTGTCACTGTTTCCTTCACGGGTGACGGCACCGTGGAACCGGCGGACCCTGTCACCGACGACCGCGGAATCGCGACTGTCCGCTGGACGCTTCCGCGAATACCCAACTTCGACTTCTACTACACCGGCGGCCTGCCCGGCGACTACCAGCTCACAGCCAGGTACGGGGACGCCGAGCTCACTATGGGTACCAGCGCGCACGCCCTGACGCTCGACCAGGTCGATGCTGGGAGCATCTACGCCTGCGGAACCATTGGTGCCCGCCTCTCCTGCTGGGGCTATGGACTCGACCGCGTGGCCCCCGTGCCCGATGGCTGGCACCAGCGCGACCTCGTCGAGTTCCCCGCGACAGTTGAGGCGATCGAGTTGAGTGCCGTCATTGACGCCCTCTGCGTGGTTGGGACATCGGGGGTGCCGTTGTGCACCGGCTTCTCGAATGACCAGCAGTGGGTGCCAGTGACTGGCGCACCTCCGCTCACCCATCTCACTGGAGGCGGCATCACCTTCTGTGGTCGTGCCGCAGACCTCACAGCCTGGTGCTGGGACGACGCCTACACACCAGCGTTCCACGCGACCCAGGTGTCGCCCACCCTGCACTTCACCCGCATTGAGGCGGGGGGCGGATTCATTGGGGTCGCGTTCACCTACGCCTGTGGAATTGAGGAGGACGGATCGACATGGTGCTGGGGCAATGACAACAGGAAGGGCCAGCTGGGCGACGGTACCTTGACCCCGTCGGAAACCCCCGTGCGCGTGTCGGGTAACCATCACTTCAAGCAGGTCGAGCTTTCGTTTGCTGCTGCCTGCGGCGTTGAACAGGATGACACGGTGTGGTGCTGGGGTGAGCCAGGCCTCCTGACCCAGCAGTCGAGCGTCCCGCTTCAGGTCACCATCCCGGGCGTCATGGGTCCGCTCTTCGATGTTGGCTGGCAGGAAGGCTACGTCACGACACCAGCCGGGATCGCCAGCTGGTCTTTTGGTGAGCTTCGCCAGCTCCCCCAGCTCGATGCCCTCGACGCCACGACCATATCGGCGGACAACGGCACGCTCTGCATGCTGAGTCGCACCAAGGAAGCCTTTTGCTCCTGGACGCTGGTCTATGGCGCGGAGGAGACCTCCACCCTTCCGGCGCTGGTCGTCGGGGTGCCCCGGCCCGGTGTGCCGGTGCCTCCCCTGGTATTCAGCCGCGAGGCAAGCTCGCGTCAATCTGCGACTGCAGCGCCGCCGACATCATCGACCGCAGGGCAGCGCCCCGTGACGCACTGAGGCCCGGCAGCGCAATCGCCTGACGCAGGATGATGAACCCGAGCAGCGTTGACACCATCACGCTGGCACGCGTCTCCGCATCGGGGCCCCCCAGCCACTTCGCGATCGGCCCCACCATCACCTTCTGCAGCCACTCGCGCACGATGCCCGCCGCCTCCGGATCAGGCGCCGACCTCAGGATCGCAATCAACGGGTCGCCCCCGTCCTTTCCATGCGGATCCTTGTCCAGCATCATGGCCGCGAGCCTCGCTCCCGCCGTGCCCCGGTCGCCCAGCAGCAGCTCTCCCACCCCCTTGGCCTCCAGTACTGCTTCCGCAAAGAGCTGCTTCTTCGACCCGAAGTAGCGGTTGACCAGTGCCGCCGTGACACCGGCCTTCGCCGCGATGTCCCGCACCCCGACCCGGTCGTAACCGTGGCTGGAGAATGCCTGGCGCGCCGCCTTGAGGATGGCCGCTCGCGTGGTCGCTGCGTCCCGCTTCTTCTTCACCATGCCGCAAAGTAAACGCGTGTTGACAAATTCCCAGATCACCTGTTAGAGTCCCTCAAGTCAACGACCGTTTACTTGAAGGATTGTATCATGAGCTCCATGACCGCACCTGCTCTCGCCACCAAGCCCCGCCGCAACTTTCCGCCGGTACCGGCGCGCGCCTACGCCTATCTGGCGCTCTACTTCGTCACCACCTGGGGCACCATTCTCACGCTGGCGTACGGTGTCGTGCCCGGCGCCCCCCTCTACCTCGGAGCGCTGGCGGCGTTCACCATCCTGCCGCTGCTCCTGCTCCTCGTTCGGGGCGGTTTCGGCGCCGCACCTGGTGCAGCCTATCGCCTCTGGGTGATGCGGCCCTTCTGGTACGTTCAGCTGATGCTCCCGTTCGTGGCCATTGCCGGCGCGCTCGGCGCAGCGATCGGCACCCCGTTCGGCGCTGCCCTTGTCGGTGGTCGCATCCTGGCCGGCACCGTCGCCGTCCTGCTCGGCATCTTCCTGCTCGCCGGCTACGTCGGCTCGCGGCGCCTGGTGGTGCGGAACGTCACCGCCGAAATCGCCAACCTGCCCGCGGGACTCGACGGCACCCGCATCGTGCAGCTCTCCGACCTGCACATCGGGCCGCACCTTCCCGCGGCAAGGTTCGAGCGGATCGTTGCCACCGTGCAGTCACTCGAACCCGACCTCATCGCCATCACTGGCGACCTGGTCGATGATCACGCCGAGGACACTGATCCGTATGTCGATGCGGTGGGAATGCTCGATGCGCCGCTCGGGGTGTACGTCATCGCGGGCAATCACGACGTCTACGCCGGTTGGAACAACGTCGCGCGACGCCTCAAGGAACGGCTGGGAAGCCACGTGCTGGTGAACCAGTCGCGCACCATTACGCGCGGAGGGGCAACGCTCGCGATTGCGGGCATCCGGGGATCCCAGCCGCCGGCGACGATGCCGCCAACGGCGGTGTGGACATCGCCGCGACGCTGGCGCAGGTGCCGGCTGGCGTTCCTGTCCTTGCGCTGGCTCACAACCCCGCCCTCTGGCCCGCACTCGCACAGCGTGGCGTGGTGCTGACGCTCTCCGGTCACACGCACTGGGGACAGTTCGCCATCCCGAAGCTCGGGTGGAGCATGGCGTCGCCCTTCCTGGAGCACGCGATGGGCGGGCACGCAGAGGGTAACGCCCTCCTCTACATCAATCCCGGCACTGGCTACTGGGGCATTCCCTTCCGGCTCGGCGCATGGTCGGAGATCACCCAGGTGACCCTCCGCGCGCCCCCGCGACGCGAATCGAGGTTGGTACACCCGCGACGCATAGCCCTCCAGCGTCGGCTGTTTCGCCACGGTGGCTCGAGCTTCACGCGCTCGTGACCGCCGTGGCGATCGTGTCTGCATGACATTCATAATGAACCGTGCCGTGGTGACCGGGAGCTACGCTCCGTCGATGGCGCTCGAGAGAAAGCTCGATGCGTATGACCGGGAACGTCGCGCACTGCTTGACGAGATGGATGCCCTCGACCCGATCCTGCTCTCATTCCGGCACCGTGCCGGCGAGTGGTCGATACTCGAGATTCTCGAGCACGTCGCCCTCGCCGAGCAAGCTGCACTGCTGAACCTGCGGGAGCCGGAGTTGCCGCAGCGCTATCGCTTGGCGATGTTCACTTTTCTTCGACGGCTCCGGATTCCAGTGCGGCTACCGTCATCGGGGATGATGTCGCACGGTGCCAAATCGCTGCTGGAAGTGCGACGCCTCTGGGATGAGAACTCTCGCACGCTGCGGGCCTGCCTGGCGAGGCTTGGGCCCGGCAGCACTGTGTCCCACGCAATTGGCACGGGGCAGCTCCACCTCGCTGTTCACCGGAGACAGATTTGGCGAATCCTGGAACGCCCGCCGGTGTGGGAGCCATAAGCGGAATCGCCTGCTGCCTCCTGCTCGCCGCTTCTCCCCTCCCCGCGCAACAGTCAGGCTCTGCCCTCATTGGACTCTGGGGCATCGACACCGTCTTCGGCCCTGACCTCCGCGGACCGATCGTCATTCCCGCTACCGGACCCACCACCTGGATCGCGAAGATCGGCGGCCTCGAAGTGCCGTCGACCTGGACCGGGCATGGCTGGCGTTTCACCTTCCCTGACAGCAGCCGGCTCGACGCCGGCGTGCCGGTTGTTGGCAGGCCGCTGGCCGGATTCTGGACCCAGCCGCCTGGCCCTCTCGGTTGGTTCGCATCGCCGGTTCCAGTGGAAATCGTCTGGTCACCCCAGCCGGTAGTTCATGGCGTGGTAGTGCCACTCGACCAGCGCATGTCGATCTACCTGAACATCCAGCCGGGAGACAGCGGCACGCTGCGCGGCAGCTTCCGCAACCCGCAGATGGGATGGAACGGTGGCGTTTCCTCGTTTCGAGTCGCCGTCGCGGGCGACGACGTTGCGCTCACCGACCCCGCCACCGGCAAGGTGCGCTTCAACCAGGCGTACAATCCCGTAGCGCACACGATCACCATGGACTTCGGCACCCCGTTCAACCTCACGCCGATCACTCTCGAACAGGCGCGTCGCTACACGCCGCGTCCCCGGACCGAGCCGCCGTACACCTATCGCGCGCCGGCTCCCAGGGTGGATGGATGGAGTGTGGGGACTGCGACCAGCGTCGGCATGAGCGATAGCGTGTTGGCTGACCTCGTTCGCTGGATCATTGCGGCAGACCTGAACGACCGCGACGCACCGCAGATCCACTCAGTGCTGGTGGCCCGGAAGGGAAAGCTTGTACTCGAGGAGTACTTCTTCGGCTTCACTGCCGACGAGCCACACGACCTCCGCTCGGCGGGCAAGACATTTACCGGGCTGATGGCGGGCATCGCGATCGACCAGGGGAAGTTCACCATCGATACCCCGGTGTACTCCGTACTCGACTCCGTGAAGCCCGACAACGATCCGCGTCGCGCGAAGATCACCGTGGGCAACCTGCTGACGCACACCTCCGGCCTGGCCTGCGACGACAACGACGACAACTCTCCCGGCAACGAGGAGAAGCTCTGGGGCGGCCAGCTGCCCGACTGGTACGGCTTTACCCTGGGCCTCCCGATGGCGAACGAGCCAGGCAGCACCTACGCCTACTGCTCCGCGACGATCAACCTCGCCGGTGCTGTCGTGGCGCAGACTTCAGGCATGTCATTGCTCGACTTCTTCTACCAGAACATCTCGTGGCCGATGCAGATGGGCATCTGGCACATGAACCTCATGCCCGATGGCCGTGCCTACGCCGGCGGCGGGCTGTATCTCCTCCCGCGCGACTTCCTCAAGCTCGGACAGATGTACCTGAATGGCGGTACCTGGCATGGAACGAGAGTGGTGAGCCGCAAGTGGGTGGAACAGTCCACCATGCCTCATGCCACCGCACCCGACAGCTCACACGATGGCTATGCCTGGCACCTTCACACCCTGATGCACAACGGGAAGGCGTATCGCGAGTACGACGCGAGCGGCAACGGCGGCCAGCTGATGATCGTGCTCCCGGAACTCGACATCGTGGTGGCGTTCAACGCGGGGAACTACAACCGCTATCGGGTGTGGCGGAAGTTCCGGGATGAGCTGGTGCCGGAGTACGTCATCGGGGCGGTTCAGGCGAAGTAACGCGCGTTTTTGGGCACCACCTGATGAGAGATGGGGTGGTCTCTCCGGCGAGCGGCGCGCCAATCTCGCTCGCATCCAGAAGCGCCACGAGAGCGCCACGCCAGCGCAGGATACGCGCAAGAAAATTGCAATTTCCCTCCGCGTCGACCGCGAGGTCCTCGCTTGGTACCGGCAGCAGGGTCCTCACTACCAAACGCGCATGAATGCCGTGCTGCGCGCATACATGCGCCGGGTTACTTCGGCTTCGTCAACAGCGCCAGCGCCGCCACCACATCCACCTTCGTCCCGACCGCGATAGCAGGAATATCCACGAAGAAGTCGGGGTTGTGATTGGCATAGGGAAATGCGCGCCCTGCCTTCTGCGCCGCCATGAACTTCTCCATCGGTGCGATACCGATCAGCAGGAACACGTACGGCGTCCCGATCGGCTCGTACAGCACCTGGAAATCCTCCGAACCCATCACCGTCGGGAAGTTGTTGATCACCCTGCCCTTGCCCAGCAGTTCGGTGAGCGATGGATTCACCTTCGCCACCAGCGTCGAGTCGTTCACCAGCGGCGGCGCCGTCCCCTTCATCTCCCGAATCGGCATCCGGTCGCGCGGCACACCCGCCGCGATGGCCACCCCGCTGTCGATCTGGTCGATCCGCTTGATTATCAGCTCGCGCACGTCGGACGTCAGCCACCGCAGGTTGAGCAGCAGCTTCGCCGATTGCGGTATGACATTGTTGTCGCGCCCGGCCTGAATCGACCCGACGGTCAGGACCGCCGCCGCCTGTGGATCGACCGTCCGGCTGATGATCGTCTGGTAGGCAAGCACCGCCTGCGCCGCCATCACCACCGGATCAATCGCCAGTTCCGGCGCCGAGCCATGGCCGCCGATACCGCGGAAGGTGATGTCGAGCTGGTCCGTTCCCGCCATGCGAACACCCGCGGCATTGGCGACGACACCAACCGGTCCTGGCACTGCATGACTGCTCAGCGCAAAGTCGGGCTTCGGGAAGCCGCGGCTCCAGATGCTGTCCTTCACCATCGCCAATGCACCCATCCCGATCTCCTCGGCGGGCTGGGCATACACCACCAGTGTCCCCGACCAGCTCGACTTGAGCGTCACCATCGCCTTCGCGAGGCCGAGCAGCCAGGTGATGTGCGCGTCGTGCCCGCAGGCATGCATCACGGGAACTTCGCTGCCATCGGCCATGCGCTGCGATTCGGTGGCTGCCCAGGGCAGGCCGGTTTCCTCTCGCACGCCATTGGCATCCATGTCGGCGCGGAACCAGAGCGTTGCGCCGGGACCGTTCTTGAGCACGCCCACCACGCCGGTCTTTCCGACGCCGGTGGTCACCGTATAACCGAGCGCCGTCAGTTCCTTCGCCACGATCCCGGCAGTGCGCGTCTCGGTGAACGCCAGTTCGGGACGCTGGTGCAGGTCCTTGAAGATCGCGATGAGCCGCGCGCTGTCGGCGTCGACAGCGGCATTCACTGCGGCAATGGTTGCTGGCTTCAGCTGGGCGCTCGCCGAACTGGCGGCAGCCAGCGCCACAGCCCCAGTGACCAGCAATCGCCGTAGTCTGTTCACGAAGTCACTCCAGGTGGGAGACCATTACTTACCTGACACCCTCAATCTAACTTCCGTCGCCATGGTGACCGACCTTCCCGCCGACGTCCTCACCGCCCTCTCCCTGCGCTTCCAGGTCGAGGGCGAACTGGGACGCGGCGGTATGGGCACCGTCCTCAAGGGACACGACCGCGAGCTCGGGCGCGAGGTGGCGATCAAGCTGCTCCCCGCCGCCATCTCACGTGCGCTCGGCCCGGACCGGTTCGCCCAGGAGATCCGCCTCACCGCGCGCCTGGTTCATCCCAACATCGTACCCCTCTTCAGCAGCGGTGAAGCAGCCGGCTGTCTCTACTTCGTCATGCCGCTTATCGAGGGCGGCACACTGCGTGGACGGTTGCAGGATATCGGCCCGCTCCCGCCCGCGGAGGTACGGCGCATCATCGCCGACCTCGCCGAGGCGCTCGCGTATGCCCACGCCAACGGGGTGGTGCACCGTGACCTCAAGCCGGAGAACATCTTCTGGTACCAGGACCGGGCGCTGCTCGCTGATTTCGGCATTGCGCACTCGCGCGGCTGCCGCTCCAGCGGAGCGACTCACCCAGGCCGGCATGGTGATCGGCACCCTCGACTACATCAGCCCGGAGCAGGTCGCGGGAACGGCGGACATCGACGGGCGGTCAGACCTCTACAGCCTCGGATGCGTCGCGTTCGAGCTGCTCACCGGGCAGGCGCCCTACGGCGGCCGCGGCGCCACCGCCACCATTGCGGCGCACCTGACGGCTCCGGTTCCCGATGCGCGCGGCTGAGCGACCCGATGTCCCGCCCCGGCTCGCGGCACTGATCCAGCGAATGATGGCGAAGGCCAGGGAAGACCGGCCCGCGACTGGTGTGGTCCTGCTTCAGGAGTTGCGGGCGATCGACTCCGGGTCTTCCCCAGTCACGATCGTGGATATGCCGGCTCCGGTGTCACCGCTCGGGAACCTTCCGGCCGACGTCGCCCAATTGGTGCAGCAGGGCGACACGCTCTTCGAGGCTGGAATTCACGGTGGGCCGGGAGCGCGCGGCAAGCTGGAGCTGGCGAAGATCTACCTCGAGAAGGCGCTGGCTCGCGCGCCGGAGAACGCCCTGATTCTGGTAAAGCTGGGAGACGTGGTGCACGTCACCGGCATCAGGGGCTTCACCGATCTCGCTGTAGCTTCCCGTGAAGCACACGCGCTCCGCCTGCGCGCGCTCGCGGCCGATGACAACGTCGGCGAGGTCCACACAGCGCTTGGGGTCACCTTTCTTTACTGGGAGGATGAGTTCGAGGTAGCGGGTGTGGAGCTGCAGCGCGGCGCCGAACTGAGCCCTCAGCATTCCGCTGGGACGCCGACTGTATGGTGCCTGGCTCAAGATTGCCGGACGCCTCCCGGAGGCACTTGAAGAAATGCGGGCCGCCGCGTTGCTGGCGCCCGGCTCACCATTCATGGCGGTGGGCCTGGCCGACGTCCTCATGGCGCTCGGCCGCTACGACGAGGCGCGCGGGCCACTGCGCGAGGCGCTCCGGTTATCGCCCAACTACGACGCCGCGCTCGAGCGGCTGGAAATGAGCTGCCACCGTGCCGGCCTCATCGAGGAGGCATTCGATGCGCGACGCTCAATGCTTGGCGTACGGGGTGAGACGGCCCGCCTGCAGGCGCTGACCGAGGCGAACGACCGTCAGGGCTGGCCCGCGGCGCGCGAGGCCGACCTGAGGCAGGAGTTGCAGCAGCTGCTGGAGAAGGCGCAACTGGAAGATCCCTTCCAGGACGCGGCCGGAAGCAGGCAGCTGTCCGACAAGCTCATCATCGTGCTGGCGGAGCTGGGCGAGTGGAACCGCGCGATGGACTGGCTGGAACAGGGATATCACCGGCGGCCGGGCCGGATGCGGCGGGTGCTCATGGACCTGCCGTACAACCGGAAGGGGCTTGCCGTCGATGCCCGGTACGCGCGGCTGCTTCGTACTGCCGGATTGACTCACCTCATCTGATGGACCAGGCCAGCAAGGTTCCTGAAGTCACGCTGGCCTTCTGGGTCATCAAGATCCTCGCAACCACGCTCGGCGAGACCGGCGGGGACGCCGTGTCGATGTCGATGAACCTCGGCTATCTCGTCAGCACCGGAATCTTCGGGGCCATTTTCGTTGTCGCCGTGATTGCGCAGGTCGCCGCAAGGAAATTCCATCCCTTCCTCTACTGGGCCACCATCGTTGCAACCACCACGGTGGGGACCACCCTCGCCGATTTCACGACCCGCTCACTCGGCGTCGGCTATGCCGGGGGATCGGCCATCCTCCTCTCCCTGCTGTTGGCGTCACTGTTTACCTGGTATCGCACACTCGGCACGGTCGCCGTCAATTCCGTCAGCTCGTCCCAGTCCGAAATGTTCTACTGGGTCACGATCATGTTCTCCCAGACGCTGGGCACTGCGCTGGGGGACTGGACAGCAGATACGGCGGGTTTCGGGTATGGTGGCGCCGCAATCCTGTTCGGTGGGGCGTTGGCCGTCATCGCGGCGGCCTACTACTTCACGAAGGTTTCGCGAACAGTGCTGTTCTGGGCAGCCTTCATCCTTACGCGGCCTCTCGGCGCGGTAGTGGGCGACTTCCTGGACAAGCCGATAGCGAATGGTGGGCTGGCATTGAGCCGTTACTCGGCGTCAGCGACGCTGCTCGGGCTGATGCTGTTGTGCATTGTCGCCTTCTCGAGGAGACCGGCGAGTCAGAATTGACGGTCTACCCCTGGAGCGACAACCTCCCCCGCCGCCCGCACACCCGACATGATCGCGCCCGCCACCGTCCCAGCCTCCCCATTCGCATCCGTCGCCTCGCCGGCGAAGAACAAGGTTCCTTCCACCGGCGCCGCCAGCGCCGCCTGCGCACCCATCCCCCCGACCGCGACGTAGCTGTACGCGCCCTGCGTCCACGGATCGCGCGACCAGTTGTGGAATCGCACCTCCACCGGATCGGGCACCCTGCCCATCGACTCGGCGAACATCGCGTGCGCTGACGCGATGGCCTGGTCGATGATGCCCGAGTCGGGGAGCTCACCCATGCGCGCGGCGGGCGGACCGCCACACCAGGCGGTGAGCCACGGTGATCCCTCGTCACCAGTCCAGAACGTCCTGAACGGCTGTTCGGGCGCATGCAGGAAGGTCGCCGCAGGAGTCGGCCTGCCCAGCTGAGCCTCCCACGGCGGAGTGGCGTAGCGGATCATCACCCGGTGCACCGGACCCATGGCGAGTCCGGCCAGTGCGTCAGCCTTGGAAGTGAGTGGAGGGTCGAAGCGAATGGCAGGCGAACTCCCGAGCGAGGACTGGAGCAGGCTGAGTGGCACCGTGATGACTGCTGCGCTCGCCGCAATACGCTCGCGGCCATTGCCCAGCTCGACATGCACCTTGCCCCGTGACCATGACACGCCTCCTACCGGCACACCCATCCGCAATTCCACCAGGGACGGGTCGAGCTGCCGCACCATGAAGTCCACCAGCTTCCCGTAGCCGCCAGAGGGACGCCCCTGCCCCGCACCCAGGCTGGGGCCACTCCATTCGCGCACGATCGCATGGAGACTCGCGCGTTCAGGGTCGCCGGCATCGAAACCCTGCAACAGGTTCCGCATCCACCTCGCCGACTCGACGAACCTGGGGTCATGCTCCACATCTGCCAGGAACGCCGCGACGGATCGGTCGGTCTTCTCCGTCCGGGCCATCGCCATCAGTTCGTGCAGGTCACCCATCTCGTCGTCCATCGGTACGAACCGGCCGTGGTCAAGCAGCCAGTGATCGCTCTCGAGCGGCATCAGGCCGATGCCTCCAGCGCGCATCAGGTCGAGCGTCACCGCCGGATTCCCATGCACAAACTCGGCGCCAAGCTCGACCGCACCCGATTCGTCATGTCGCTGGGTAAGGATGCGGCCGCCGGGTCGGTTCCGCGCCTCGAGCACGACTACGCGACGACCTGCCTGCGCGAGATGATGCGCGGCTGACAGTCCGGCCACTCCCGCGCCGATCACGACAACCGGGAGTGTCATGCCTGACCCTCGCGCAGCAGTTGCGCCCAGTCCAGTTCCGCCCAGTCGAGCTCCACCTCCAGCCGCTGGAATGCCGCGTCCCCGATGGTGCCATTGTCGCGTAGCGCCACCAGCCGGTGACGCTGCGCCTCGGTCGCGGCGCGAACCACGGCGGTGTCGGCGCTCCGGATCGCGGCGGTCTCTGGCGTGTCGGGCACCTCCACATCTCCCGCTTCATGCTCCATCGACGCGCGACGCAACTGCACCTCGTAGCGATGCCGCACCAGCGCCGCCGTCTCGGCACCGGGACAATCCTCGATCGCCGCGAGAGCCGCCTGCAGCGACTCGAACCGGGCAAGGCGCACCTCGCGGTCCACCATGCCGTCGTCCACCAACTTGAGCCGAAGCAGTAGCGGCCGCAGCGTCAGGCCCTGAACCACGAGCGTGCCGACCACCACGCCGAAGGCCACCACCAGCACCAGGTCCCGGTACGGGAACGGCGTGCCGTCGCCAAGGCTTGTCGGGAGCGCCAGCGCGGTAGCGAGCGTTACTGTGCCGCGCATGCCCGCCCAGCTCGCCACCGAAGCAGCCGCCGGCGTGAGCCTCACTGCCTCGCTCCGGCTCGCAGTGCCATCGGCACGGTGGTGGGAGCGCCAGCGGAAGAACGTCGTCGCCGCCGTCACCCACACGATGCGTGCGAGGATGACCACGGCGCACACGATCACCGCCACCATGGTGTAGCGAAGACCGGTCTCCCCCGAGGCGCGCTCCACGATGGAGCGGAGCTGGAATCCAACGAGGATGAACGCGAGGACGTTCAGCACGAACACCGCCACCTCCCACACCGCCCACGCCGGAATACGAATGCGCGCCGGTACCACCTCGGGTGCCCGGCGCGACGCCGCCATCGCATACACCACCAGCACGATGATCGCCGAGAGATGCAGTCGCTCGGCGAGGATCCAGACGCCGAAGGTGGTGCAGAACTGGAAGATCACCGCGGTCGACACATCCGTGATGCGGGCGCTGATCGCCATGCCGATCCTTGCCAGGACCAGGGCCAGCAGCACGCTGCCGACACTGACGGCGAGCAGCGTCGGCACGATGCTCCATCCGGAGAAGGCGCCGGCCAGCATGGAGGTGACCGCGAGCCGGTACACCAGCAGCGCGCTCGCGTCGTTGAAGAGGCTTTCGCCCTCGAGGATGACGAGCAGCCGATGCGGCGGTCGGAGTTGCCGGAGAACCGCAGTGGCAGCGGCCGCATCAGGCGGTGCGACGATAGCGCCGAGGGCGATTGCCACTGGCCACGGCATGTCGGGAACCAGCATCCGCGCAACTATTGCGACGCTCGCGATGGTGAGCGCCACGGCACCAAGCGCGAGGCTGGCGATGGGGCGCCAGTTGGCCCTCAGGTCGCGCGGCGATGCGTCGAAGGCGGCATCGACCAACACCGGTGCCACGAACAGTGCCAGCGCCAGCTCGGGATCGAGCACGACGGTGGGCAGCCCGGGAAGGAGCGCGAGTGCGGCACCGGCGAGGGCCAGGAGCGCCGGGTAGGGCGCGCCTATCCGGCGCGACAGCGCGGCGAGCGCCGCGCCGAGCAGGAGCAGCACGATGACGACTTCGAAAACGAGCATGCAGAAGCCTCATCCTTCGGACAGGAGAGCGCAACGGGCCCTCGCGACACTCGCTCACCCTCAATCCCGTATGGGAATGCACCGCAGCCGGCGCGCCCCGCGCCGCCCTGCCCTGGTCTCCCTGCGAGGTTCCGATGCTTATCTCCCCCGCCCTGCTCCTGGCGGCCGCTACCGGCGCGCTCCTGTCCAGCCGCGGACCCGACCCCGAACCATTCGCGATCACCGGTGCCACCGTCATCACCATGACGAGCGACCGGCCGCTCCGGAACGCCACGGTGGTGGTGCGCTCCGGACGGATCGCCGCGGTGGGGCCGGCCGGGACCACGCCGGTACCCACAGGCATGCGGCGCATCGACGGACGCGGCATGTACCTCATGCCCGGCCTCACCGACATGCACGCGCACCTCTTCTCCGATGAGTACGCCCCCGAGTCGGCGGCCCCCGCTGAACTGGGCCTCTACCTGGCGCTCGGCACGACTTCCGCACGCCTGCAGATCGGCCGCCCACAGCACCTCGAACTGCAGCGCGAGGTGCGTGAGGGGACGTTGCCCGGCCCCCGGCTCTGGGTCTCGTCGCCGCAACTCTCGGGTGACTCGGGAATCAACACGCTCCTCGTGCGTAACGCCGAGGAGGCGCGTGCCGCGGTGCGGAGCGCCAGCGCGTCCGGCTACAACTTCATCAAGCTCACGACGAACATCACCCCTGACGTGTACGCCGCGATCATGGCCGAGGCGCAGGCCTCGGGTATTCGCGTCACGGGCCATGTCGACCCGCGCGTGGGAGTGCCGATGGCGCTCGCGGCGGGGCAGCAGATCGAGCATCTCGACAACTACATGGAGACGATCCTCGCCGACTCCGCGCCGAGCCGCGTGTCGGTGAGCGACGTGAACGCCTACCGGGCGAAGAACTGGAACTCGCTCGCATACGTCGATGAAGCGAAGCTCGAGGCTCTCGCCGGTGCGACCGCGCGGGCGGGCGTGTTCGTGACGCCGACGGCGGCCTTCTTCAATTCCTGGTTCGCCATCGAGTACACCGACGCCCAGGTCAAGGCACGGCCCGAGTACCAGTACCTGCCGCCCGCGATGCTCGGGCCATGGGAACGCTCCCGCACCTTCTACTGGAAGAACCCGCCGACAGCGGCGCAGCGCGCGCGCTACCAGCAGGTCCGGAACCGCATGGTGAAGGCGATCGTGGACTCGGGCGGCGAGGTGATGGCGGGATCCGACGGCCCCGGCGGGCTCATGTCCTACGGCTGGATGCTCCATCGCGAGCTGCAGGCGCTGGTGGCTGCGGGGCTCACGCCCTATCAGGCACTCCGCGCGGCGACGGTAGTGCCAGCCGCGTGGCTTGGCGTGTCCGACGAGCAGGGCACGATCCAGGTGGGCAAGCGAGCCGACATGCTGCTGCTCTCCGCCAATCCACTCACCGATATCGCGAACACGCAGTCGATCGTTGGCGTGGTCGCAGGAGGCGCCTGGTACGACTCGGCGGCACTCGAGGCGTTCAAGGAGAAGGCGCGCGTCGCGGTCACCGCACCGATGGAGGAGAAGAAGGCGGCGGCCCCGGCATCAGCACCTTCACCCGATGACCAGCGGGAGGTGCTCGCGGTGGTGCAGCGCCTGTTCGATGCGATGCACGCGAAGGACACTGCGGCGATGCGACAGGTGTTCGATTCGCAGGCTGTGCTGGTGGGAATGCGTCCCGGTCGTGATGGGAATCCGCCCCACGTGCAGCATATCACCTGGGCGGACTTCGCGGCACTCGTGGCGCGCGACACCCGGCCAGCATGGACCGAGCGCGCCTTCAATCCGGAGGTTCGGGTCAGTGGCACGCTGGCTACGGTGTGGGCGCAGTATGACTTCCACTTCGGGCAGGAGTTCAGTCACTGCGGGGTCGATGCGGTCCAGCTCCTGAAGACGCCGCAGGGTTGGCGCATCATGTCGATCGCCGACACCTTCGTGCGGGAGGGATGCGAGCGCTGACGCGGCGCTGGAACTGCAGGTAGTTTTGTCCGCATGATCAGGAGCGCCGATGAATACCGGAAGCTCGAGGCACTCGTCCTCGGGCTCCAACGGACTGCTGTTGCTCACCCCCGCCTGTACCAGCTTCGCGTGCTGGGCGTCGTCGCCCTCGGCTATTTCGTCCTCGTTGGCGTCGTCGTGCTGCTGGTTGCCCTTGTCATCGGCGGGATCTGGAGCGCCTTCACCCAGCCGGGAATGCAGGGCCCCCTCACCCTGCTGGCTCCGGCCCTGGCCGGGCTGGTCATCGTGCTGCGGGCGCTCTGGGTGGAGATCCCCACGCCAAGGGGAATACCGGCTACGCCGGAGCGGTTTCCGGACCTTTTCCGCATCGTCGAGGAGGTCCGCCAGGAGATAGGCGGGCCCCGCATCGACGCTGTGCTGCTCGACATGGATGTCAACGCAGGCGTGGTCCAGGTGCCGAGGCTTGGCGTCTTCGGGTGGCATCGCAACTATCTCGTCCTCGGCCTGGCCCTCATGCAGGTGTTGAGCGTCCGCGAATTTCGCGCGGCGCTGGCGCACGAGATGGCCCACCTTCTGAATGCCGACCCCGGGTGGGGAGCCTGGATCTATCGGCAGCACAAGTCCTGGAACAGCCTGCTCGTGGAGCTCAGGAAGAATCCCACCGCGGCGAACCAGCAGCTTGCCCGCTTCGCGAAGTGGTACGCACCGCTCTTCAACGCCTACAGTGTGGTCATGTCACGCGTGGTGGAGTATCGGGCCGATCGACTCGGCGCCTCGCTGGTCACCAACCGGGAGTACGCCGACGCCCTGGTTCGCATCGAACTCGCGAGCCGCTGGATTGCAGGAGTGGGCATCCCGCACATCCAGCGACATGTCCGGAAGCATCCGCTACCCACGAACGACACCATCAGCGCCCTGTGCCGGTGGGTGGGTGAGCCCACCAGGCATGACGAGATCGCACGCGGGCTGATGCCGGCGCTATCGGAGCAGACCGGCCTCCTGGACTCGCATCCGTGCCTCAGGGAACGACTCGAGGCGCTGGGCGAAGCGCCGAGGCTGCCTGATCCGGTCGGGGTGAGCGCCATGACGGAAATCCTGGGTGACGCGTTGCCAGCCTTGATGAAGGAGGCGGACAAGCTGTGGAGCGACACGATGCTTTCGGAGTGGCAGAAGGCCCACGCCGAGGTGCTCGCCAACCGGGAGCGCCTGGCGAAGCTCGATGCGGCCGAGGCGGGCTCATTGAGCGCTGCGGAGCGATGGGAGCGGGCGAGGCTCCTCTGGGACGAGGAGCGGGGTGAGGAAGGAGACGCTCTCATCAAGCAGATCGCGACCGACACACCGGAGTTCGCGCCGGCCCAGGTGGCGTGGGGCCTGGGCCTTCTCCGCGCGGGTGATGAGGCAGGGCTGGTGTTCGTCGATCGCGCACTCGCGCTCGGCGGTATCGATGTGCTCGAAGCGTGCCGCCAGGCGCACAGCTTCCTTACGGCTCGTGGCCGGCCGGCAGAAGCAGAGCGATACGTGAACCGGGCACAGGCACACATCGACAACGTTGATGTGGCACGGCAGGAGCGGGCAACGTTCGTGATCGGCGACCCGATCGAGCCGCACGGGCTCCCCGAGTCGGAGCTTCAGCTCCTGCGAGACGCACTCAAGGCGATTCCCGAGATCAGCAGTGCCACGCTGGTGCGGAAGAAAGTCCAGCACTTCCCGGAAATGCCGTTCTACGGACTGGCGGTGCTGGCCCGGAAGAGCATCTGGCAGTACGCGACGTCATTCGACCGGCGCGAGCACCTGAACAAGGTGCGGAGCGCAGTGATTGAGGGAATGCCAATCAAGGGCGACTGGGCCTGCCTGCTGCTGGACCGAGCGTCGCGGAAGAAGCGGGCAAGGTTCGAGGCAGAGGCAGGGGAGCCGTTCTACCGGGCGCCTTGACGCTCGTCTGCGGGCTTGGGCACGCTCCCTGCTGGTTGCGCGGGCATGCTCCGCAAACTTGTTGCTCTTACTGCCCTCGTCCTGGGTCTCGGGCACCCGCTCGGTGCCCAGCAGGCGGACTCGATCGAGGTCATTTTCTTCGACGTGGGCCAGGGGGACGCGGTGCTGGTGCGGTCGTTCGAGGGACGGGCGGCGCTGATCGATGCCGGGCGCAACGCAGCTATCCTCGACCGTCTCAGGGAATGGCACGTCGATTCCCTGGATCTGGTTATCACCTCACACCCGCATCAGGATCACATCGGCGGCATGCCAACCGTACTCGGCATGTTTGCGGTCGCGTCCTATATGGACAATGGACAACGGTACAAGTCGGGCGACTGGAACCTCGTCGAGTGGGTTCTCGGACGAATGGGCGTTCCTCGCACTACAGCGACGCCTGATACGTTCGCGCTTGGAAGCACTAGCCTGCGCATCCTGCCGCCACCCGGGCTTGGTGGGAGCACAAACAATGAGTCGGTTGGAGTCTTGCTGGAGTTCGGACAATTCAAGGCGCTCTTTACCGGCGATTCTGAGTACGAGGAACTGCAGTACTTCCTCTCGCTCGGCATGCCGCAGGTCACACTGATGAAGGCGGCGCATCATGGCGCCCGCAACGGAATCATTCCAGGCTGGGCCGAGGCCACGAAGCCCGAGATAGTCGTTGTTTCGGTAGGCCGAAACAACTCGTACGGTCATCCCGATCAGTGGGTGCTTCAGTACTACGGTCACTACGCGAAAGCGATCTACCGCACCGACATGGACGGCACCGTCCGTGTCATCGGCTACAAGGATGGCACCTGGAGGGTCGAGACAGCGGCCGCCGAGCTCAGTGCTCGGGCGGCCGCCGCAAGGTAGATCATCTCAGGCTTACTTCTTCCCCGGCCTCCGCAGCTTGTCCTTGTACGCCCGCTTCCCCTCCCGAATGCTCATCGAGAACGCCTGCATGTACTTCCGATCCTCAGGCGCGTACTCCTGTGCCTTGAGCCGCGCCGCCTCCGAGGCAAGGTCTGACTGCTCCTGGACCATCTCCGCATCGTCCAGGTAGGGCGAGAACTGCGCCGCCACGTTGTTCAAGACGCTCGCCGCACCATCGGTGTCTCCCGCATCGGCAAGCTTGATCGCCTCATCCCGGCTCGTGGCCGCAGCGAAGCGCAGGAACGTCTTCTCCACCACCGGCTCGGGATGATCCGCACCATCCAGGTTGGCCTTCACCTCCTGGATGATCGTGCGATGCTCGATGCCGTCCGCCAGCACCACATCGGCAATGCACCTCACCTCGGCCACGGGAGTGACGCCCAGTGACTCGAGCTCGTCAACATGGATGATGAGCCCCAGCGCGAGCGGTGAGGTGGCGTAGAGATCTCCCAGCGACGCCGACCAGCCGCCGTCAGCAGTGCGGGTAACCGGATACTGCTGCAAGAACGTGACTCCGGAAGCCTTCGGGTGAAGCAGCCGCACCTCGACCACCACGTTCTGCGCGGCGAGTGCCACCAGTCCCTCGATCTCCCCCTCGAACACTCCCGCCATCTGGTCGTCGCGCTCAACGTACCAGTAGTTGCCTCGGCCCTCGCGACCGAGCGCCTGCAGCAGGTCCTCATTGAACCCGGAACCGAAGCCGATGCAGGTGGTGCTGATACGCGACTCAGCGCCACTACGCGTCATCGCGGTGAGCGCCTGCAGGTCGGTGATGCCGACGTTCGCCTGGCCATCGGTGAGGAGCACGATCCGGTTGACGCCATCCACCATGCCTTCCCGCGCCAGCTCGAACGCCTTGAGCCAGCCGCCAGAGAGATTGGTGCTGCCGCCGGCCTGGATCCGGCTGATCGCGTCCAGCACAGCGGGGTTCCCCGCGGGAGCCGGGGCGCTCACCACCGTCACCTCGTCATCGAAAGCCACCACGCCCAGGCGGTCGTTGGTACCCAGGAAGCCGGCGAAGCGGCGCGCCGCCTCGAGGGCCGCGGCGAGCGGCTGGCCCGACATCGATCCCGACCGGTCGAGCACCAGGATGACGTTGATCGGTGCCCGGGTTGGCGGCGTGTCACCGGCAAGCGTGGTGAGGATGCCGACCTGGTGGGCGTTCTGGGTGGTCAGGAACTTGGTGGACAGATGGACTTGAGCGCGCATCGTGCCTCCCTGAGCATTGGCGCCGCGGAATGGCGGCTGATCCGGGGAGGAATCTGGAAGGGGGGTGTGACAGTGTACCGGCATTCCTTGCCAATCCCGCCGAGCCGAGCGTACGCTATGGGCATGCCCGACACCATCCGCTGGACCCGCGAACAGGTGCTCAACCTCCCAGCCGACGGCAACCGATACGAGTTGGTGGACGGCGAGCTCATCGTGAGCCCGTCGCCCGCCTTTCGGCACCAGGTGGTGCTCAGCGCGCTTTACGACGTGCTCAGCCCATACGTTCGATCGGCCGGCCTGGGCCGGGCGCTCTGGTCACCGGCCGACCTCGAGCTGGAACCTGGCCAGGTGAACCAGCCCGATATCTTCGTCCTGCCATCGATCAACTTCGAGAGGTGGGAGGATGCGCCGCCCCTCCTGGTCGTCGAGGCGCTGTCCCCATCAACCGCGCGCTACGATCGTGGCCTCAAGCGGCGCTTCTATCAGCGCGCGGGCGTTCCTGAGTACTGGATCGTGGACATCGATGGCGGGGTGGTGGAGCGCTGGACGCCGGGCGACGACCGGCCAGAGGTTCTAGATCGCGAATTGCCGTGGACGCCAGGCGTCGGTGAGCCGCTCGTTATCGACGTCGCGGCACTTTTCGCGGGCCTCTCCTAGGCCGCGGGCGCCGAGGTAATCCGTTCAAGCGCCTCCCGCACCGCCACCCGCGCACTCTCCGGCTCCAGCACCCTCGCCTCCGCGCCGTACTGCAGCACGTGACGCACCACCCACTGCGTGTCAGCAAGCGGATAGCTGATTGTCACGCTGCCATCCTTCTCCAGCGACTTCCCTTCCCGCTCCGCCACCCATCGCGCCACCGCTGGACCATACCAGATACGAACCTGTTCATTGGGCTGACCGAGGAATACCCGACCGTCACGCACGACATCATCCAGTGAGAATCCTTCCGGCATCTCGTAGGGCGTCTCTCCCTGCGACACCGCCTCGATCCGGTCGAGCCGGAACACCCTGAGCCCCGCGCTTCGTTCGCAGTAGGCCACCAGGTACCACGCCCCCGACGCGAAGACACACGCGTACGGCCTGACCGCGCGCTCCCTCGGCTCATTCGCGCTGCTGCTGCGATAGCTGATGTTGAGCATGCGCTTGAGCCGCATCGCTCGGCGCACCGCAGCGAGGGTCTCGTTGTCGGCGTCGGAGCCGGTGGACGCGGTGCGGACATCGAGCGGCGGCGGGTCACCCGGTGTCTGTGAAAGCACCTTCGCAAGGCGCGCCCGCGCGCGATCCACCACTCCACGCTCCTCTGGCGGCCGCTCGGCGCGTACCAGGGCCATGCCGAGCTCGAGCGCGCCAAGCTCCTGCACTGTGAGGCGCATGGGGCGAAGGAAGTGATCGGCGTGCATCGACACCGAGTCGCTGCCGACATACACCTGCACTCCTTCCACGAACCCGCCGGGATCATCGAACCGGTTGGCCAGGCTCCGCAGGTCCTTGAGCAACTGCTTCCGGTCAACACCCAGGCGATCGGCGATGCCGTCGAGCGAGTGCTTCTGGTCGTCAGCCAGCTCCGGAATGAGCTGCAGCACGCGACGGAGCTGGTCGGCAGCGGTGTCGGTCATGCGGACTCCCTCGCGGCGGCGAGCGCGGTCCGGGCCAGTTCCTGGTAGGGTGCGGTCACTTCCTCAGGCGAGACCGGAACCGCTTCGCCGGCAAATGAAAGCAGCCATCGGGTGAATGGCTCGACCCGTCGCACGCGGAAGCGCCGCTGTGTCGGTGCACCCGGAACCGCCTCACCCAGGCGCTGTGCGGCGACAGTCGGGCCGCTCGCTCCGCGGAAATCCACCAGCGCCTCGATGCTTCCTGCGTCGCCGAGCTCCCAGGCGTGGCGCGAAGTCGCATGGGTCTTGAGGTCGAACGTGGCGGGAATCTCGAAGTCCGGTGTTCCGGGCCGCCGCAGGTTCACCGTGGCATCGCTGATCCGGCTTACCCGGAAGTTCTTCACCGGACCGGCGGGATCTTCCTGCGCCGCCAGGTACCAGTGCGAGCCAAGGAAGAAGAGGCCGAACGGAGACACCTCGCGCGAGCCCAGGGTGTCGGAGCCGATGGAGTGGTAGTGGATGGTGACATGCTTCCGCAGCCGGAGGGCTTCGTCGAGCACCTGGAGGATGTCGGCGGCGGGGGCTCGAGCTGCTGGTGCAACGGCATCTGCCAGTGGTCCCATGAAGACGGCCTTCATCTCGCGCACGCCCAGGTCAACCGGCATATCGAACGCGAGCTTCCGCATGGCGGACTTTGCCAGCGTCGTGAGCGTGGGGTCACCCAGTTGCTGCACTCGGCGCGCCGCCTCGACCACCGCCTCGAGTTCATCCGCCTCGAAGGCGAGCTCGGGAAGCGATCGATAGCCGTAGCGATCGACGCGCCGCGGCGCTGACTTCCGGGCGGCGCCCTGCATGAGCGTCAGGTAGGGGAGGTAGAAGGCGTCGCGGCGAAGCTGGTAGCCCACCACTTCTCCCGCCGAGTCGGAGACGGTGACGATGGGAATGCCGAACTCCCGGAGCTCCACTTTGTCCCGCTCGAACATGCGACGGAGCGCGGCGAGGTTGGTGGCGCTGAGGTACTCAGGGACGTCGGGCTTCAGTTCCTCGAGGCTCGCGGCATTGCGGCGCCGGAGGAGTGCGGCGAGGAGGTCCACCCAGCGCTGAAGTTTGGCCATGCATGAAAAGTATGCTAACGCCTGTGACAGTGGGGCACGGTGTCGCCGTCCTGCCAGTCTACGGGCGAGGCGCCGTGCCACGCGGCGCACTCGGCGTCTGCGATGTGGGTGCCGCGCAGGTAGCCCGCGAAGTAGCCCACAAAGAGCGAGACCAGAATGAGTATCACGAGGGCAACCCCTGGGTGAGTAGAACTCTTGCAACCAGGATGGGGCTATGGTGTGACAGTAGCCGCCCGCGCGCGATGACCTGGCTCCGAGCGCCGTTCCTCCATAGGTCGTTCGTCCCATGCTTCTCCGCTGCGGTACCGCCGCGTACGTTCTCCTATCCCCAAAAGGCGAGTCTCATGCAGCATCCTGAAGCGGACGTTCGCGCCTTCGTCGGGCCGAACGCGGACTACTACCTGCAGGCCTGGACTGAGGCCGACCCGAATGGTGGATTGCAGGCGCTTCGCTGGAACTGGCCAGCCTTCTTCTTCAATGTCATGTGGATGCTGTATCGACGGATGTACAAGTACTTCTTCATCTCCCTTGTCGCGCTCATCGGGCTGGGTGCTGTCGGGGGCGTCGTTGAGGCGCTCCTGGGCGTGCCGCCCGGGGCCCGCTGGTTGGATATCCCACGAAACCTCCTGGTTGCCGTGTTCTTCGGCGCGTACGGCAGCTGGTTCTACTATCGCCACACCAACTGGAAACTCGCCCAGACGAAGGCACACCACACCGACCCTGAGGCCATCGTCAACGCAGGAGGTGTTCGACCGCTATTGCCCGCGCTCGCTGTCGGGGTGTTGGTGCTTCTGGGGTTCCTCGCGGCCCTCGCCATGCCCGGCCTGACCAGAAGGCCATGACCGCGCGCTCGATCGCGATTTCTCGAACGGGGTACTATTGGAGTGATCCTCCCCCAGTGCCCCGCTCCAGGAGAGTTCCATGGCCAAGGTCGCAGCAGTGCTTACCCGCCTCTCCCGCCGCCGCAGGACGGTGCGAGCACTTGTCACCAAGGACACGCACCAGGCACTGGTGGTAAGGGTCCAGCAGGTGCACGCACTGTTCGGCGCAATGAGTGCGAGCCTCGCGCACCTGGAGACGGCGGTCGCGGCCTACAACAGGAAGGCAGTGGCGACGGGAAAGCAGCGGTCGAGTGCAACCGGCAACCGGATCGTCCAGATCTCGGCGGTTCAGTCGCTGTCGGCATTCAAGGCTCACCTCGCGTCCGCCGACTTGATATCGCAAGGCAAGGATGCGGAGGCCGCGAAGCACCTGCTCATGGAGTTGCTGGCAACGGGCGTCAAGATTGGCGTCAAGTTCTCGCCGCTGCGCTATGTAAAGGACACCGCCGAGGCACTGGAAGCGCTGGCGGACATCGCGCGCACGACGAAGGCTGCACGGCTCCGAAACCATCAAGTGAAGGTTGCGACCGACCTGCTCAACTGGCTCGATGCCGTCGCACTGGTCACGCTCACCTGGTGCTATGCGGCGCAGTTGTTCCTGCTGGCGCTGCAGGGCAAGGGAGGGACGTCGGAAGCGCAGGTTCTCGCCCTGGTCGAGGCCCGGGTCCTGGCCGCTACGAAGGCTTGGTGATAAAGGCAGGAGAACTGAGCCAGGCCGTCCCCGACGCCAGCCGGCGTACTAGAAACCGAACCGCCACACTACGGGCTCCGTGCCGACGAACCCGTAGATCTGCCCCCGCTTCAGAAACTTCCGCACGCTCGCCGGCTGAACCCCGGCTGCAGCTGATAGATCGATTACCAGTCCGTCCATCAGCCAGAGCACGGTGTGCCCGTCGCTGTCGCGAATGCCTGCGGCGTTCCCGTAGTTGTCGATCACGGAAGGAGAGCCTCCCAGCCGAGTCGGAATGCCCTCGCGCGACCACCTGACGCCCACCCCAGCGTTCCCCGCATCCGGGCAGTACACCAGGCCCACGCTCTCTCCTGCGTCATTGACGGCCAGAACGCGTGTATTCGCGCCAGGAAACCCGGGGCAAGCCTCAGCGCCCGACAGGTAAACGCTGTCAGACACGAGTGATTGAGAGATGCCACTGTTATTCATGGTGTGGGCGAGGACGCCGGCGTCACTGATGACCGGATGGATAAGAATGTGCTCATCAAGTTCAAACTCGCGGATCGTCTTCCACTCGCGCTCGGCTGCGCGCCAGACCTTGAAGTACTGATAGGGTGACAGCTCACTGGCGACGCCAAAATGCCAGTAGTAGATGATTGCGTCACCATTCTCAGCGAGGGCATCGCTGTGCACCAGGACCTGCGAACAGTCGAAGGCAATCTGCCGGGTTGTACCGTCATCCTCGGTAAGGAGCGCTGTGAAGGGGATGCATGGATCCGGCAGCTCATTGACGCGGCCGTTGTTGAAGATTTTCCGCCCGGGACCCAGGATCTGTCGATGGTTGTTGATGGACCGCCCCACGAACGGAATGGCGAGCGGTCGCACCCTGCCCTTCGGCAGCCAGGCCGCACCGAGCAGCAGGTCGCCACGGTTGTTCATGTCTACCAGCGTGTAGCCGCGCGGTACCCAGACCGGGCGGGTGCGGACCTGACCCATCCGGAGTTCGGCCGTCTCGAAGTCACCGTCAGCTGGAACCACAGCGTCGGGCCCCTCGGGGGCAGCCGATGGCTCGCTGCAGGAGGCGAGCAAGGCGCTCGCGAAGATGGCGGTCACAATCCGCAAGCGACGCATGGGAACTCCTGGTTGGGGTAGAGCTGCTGCCCACCAGGATGCAATGAGGGTGTGACGTTGGTGCCTACGCGACGATCCGCCTTGTCGTGGAGCTCTGTCCGCCTGGCCGGCAGATGTAGTCGGTTGTGCGCTCACGACTGGCATGCCAGACGGTATGAGCGCACGGCGGGACGGGCCGGTGAACCGGGCAAGCGTCGAGATCGACTTCAACCAGCTCGACACGCCCGTCCACGAAGCGGGGGCTCAGGACAGTTCGCTTGGGGCGGCCGGCAAGGATGCGACCAACGGGGCGCTGGGATCGCTATTCATTTGGGTCGAATACTGCTTCGGCGCGCCGACTCACCTGAAGAGTCATGCGTGCTTAGGAAGGCGACAAAGCTGGCGTCACTCGGGGCGAGGGGCATGGCAGCCAATTCTTCCAAGCTCCCCCACTTCATCGCCACATGTTCTCGGCACGCCGGCTCACCCGTGGCCTCAACCGGAACGAAGACTATTAGGAACGGTGAGCCAGGATCGTGAAGCGAGAAGGCCTCAGGAACCGTGGACACAACCTCCAAGCCAAGCTCCTCTCGGAGCTCACGCTCAATTGCCTGGCGGTCGGTTTCTCCCTCTTCGACCTTCCCTCCTGGAAACTCCCACAGCCCCCCGTGCCGCTTGTGCAGTGGCCGCCGACAGACCAGGAAGCGATCTCCTCGCTGGATAACCGCCGCAATGACTCTTATCACTGGCTCAGCCATGGCGAGCATGCTCCGCCGGAAGGCATACGAGCACTAGGCCTGGCTCCGGAGCACACTGTACTCCGCAAAAAGCTTCGGCGGCAACGGGACCGTGAGCGCCCAGTTGATGTTCATGGGCCGGTCGCCGGAAATGGCGTCCGGACCGGCCAGCACCACGGGGCCGCAGGCCCGATAGGGCTGATCCTTCGTCGTGCGAACAAAGAGCTGAAAGCTCCAGCCATTCTGCCCGCTGCCGATGTACCTCTTCCCCGCAGGCGTATCTGGACCGGAAGCGTTCTGGGTCTGCCAATGGAAGAGGCTGGAGCTCAAGGCGTAGTCGTGGTACGCAATTCGATCATGGTAGCCATCCGACTTGTCGAGCGTCACCAATAGCAGCTCGCATTTGCGCGCAGGCAGCGGCAGTACACCCGCCTTAAATGGCGTCCGCCGCTCCACGGTCAGGAAACCGACGGCGGTCAGGATCTCACGGATGCGATAAGCGCCATGAAGCGCCAAGGGGACATCCTCCAGCCCCAGGATTGGGCGCGGGTCCAACCGCGATTGCGTGGAGAGTATGGTCGCCAGCTCTTGTAGCTCCGCGGCGCATTCGGGCAGGAACGCCAGCCGCTGAGCCATCTCCGACCAGTTCATCGGCTTGAGGCTGCTATCGACCTGGTAGGTGAGCATTTGGGCCCGCCGGGCATCGGTCTCGGATGCCGGCTTCCAGGTGCCCGGCGCGGCCGCCAACCGTTGGATAAGACCTAAGTACTCTGGGTCATCCGCGTGGAGCAGGGCCCCGAACCGGCGCGAAAAGTTCGCTTCCCCCTCGGGTGCCGCTCCCGGCAATAGTTCCGCTGCTCTCTTGAGTGTGGTCCACCCCCTTGGAGCCGTGGACGATGATCGGTAGATCTCGTCAATGCTCAGCCGCTGCTCGCTCACAAAGGCGGCCAGTGAGACGTCCTTTGACCCTTTCAGGGTGGCATAGCTCCGTAGTTCCGAAGTGAGCCGCTTCCAGCTCTGGTTGACCAGCGCCCGTAAGCTATGGAGGACCTGCTCACGCGTCTGGCGCTGCAGCTGGATATGGCACCCGGGTGGCAGCATACCGAATCCCTCGTCCACCGCGGTGATCAGCTCGCTCCGGGTAAGGCCAGTGATCACACCTAAGAGCTTGTCGAATCGAAAGTCCGCTCGATGCTGGCCCACGAAGTCGAGCACTAGGCAGGACTCCTTCCCCGGCGCCAGCCTAAGGCCTCGACCGATTTGCTGCTGGAACAGAACGGGGCTCTCGGTTGGTCGGAGGAGTAGGAGCGTATCAACATCGGGGAGGTCGACCCCCTCATTGTACAGATCGACCGTAACGAGGGCGCACACGTCCTTATCTCTGAGCACGCGAGGTGCGCGAAGCTGCTCCATCTTCGGCGTGCTTCCCGTGATGCAGAGCGCGGGAATACCAGCCTCATTGAACTTCTTGGTCATGAACTCCGCGTGGGCCACCGATACGCAGAATACGATGGCTCGGCGCCGACGTGGGTCCCCGGCGAGGCGGCGCCATTCATTGATCACCAGCCTGGCCCGGACGTCATTCCCGGTGACGAGCTGCTCGATCGCGGCTGTCTCACCCGCCCGGTTCCAGGGCACCTCTGAAAAGTCGGTATCGTCGTCACAGGCGTAGTACTCGAACGGAGCCAGGAGCTGCATGTCGAGCGCATCCCAAAGGCGCAGTTCGACCGCCGGCGCGTTGTCTGGACGAGGGCTGAAGTACTTGAGGATGGACTGCCCGTCGGTCCGCTCAGGGGTCGCGGTCAGGCCGAGAAGGATCTTAGGCTGTATCTGGGTGGCGAGCCGGTCGAGGCGGTCTGCCGCCATCCGGTGGCACTCATCGATGACGACAGTGTGCCAGTAACCGGGGCCAAATCGACTCACTAGGTCTCGGGATGCGAGACTATCGATTGACGCAAACAGGTACTCGTGTTGGGTGGGCTTAAGCCCGCCGGTCAGTAGCTCTCCAAACGAGTTGTCCTTCAACGCTTCCCGATAGGTACGAAGCGCCTGTCTCAGGATCTGAGCCCGATGCGCCACGAAGAGAAGCCGTGGGCGGTGACCCAGCTTCGCGCAGGTGTTCCGGTAGTCCAGGGCCGCGATAACCGTCTTGCCCGTCCCAGTTGCAGCGACCAATAGGCTCCGATTTCTCCCCGCGGCGCGCTCGTGCTCTAGCTGATCCAACATGTCCTGCTGATACGGCTTGGGAACGATGTCAAAGAACGACAGCGTACCCAGCTCTCCTTCCCCGCCCTCGCGCCGAAGCGCGTCCTTCACGGCAGCCCGACACTCGGGACTGTCGGGATCAAACTGGGTGAACTCCGGATCGAGCCAAAGAGTGTCGAAATGCGCTTGAGCCCGATCGAAGAGGGAGGTTTGGCCGCGCTGAGTGAACTTGACCGTCCACTCAAGCCCACCCATGAGAGCCGCTCCAGACAGGTTGGCGCTGCCGACATATGCTGATCCAAAGCCGGTATCGCGCTTGAAGATCCAGGCCTTGGCGTGGAGCCGAGTGCGGCGCCCATCCAGCGAGATCTTGATCGTGCACCCGTTCAAGCGAGCCAGGGCGTCGAGAGCTTCGAGCTCAGTTGCCCCCGTGTACGTGGTGGTTAGAACTCGGATACGGGTGCGGCCAATGCCCTCCGCGTTGGCCGCGGTGGCAGTCTGCAGCACATCGATGAGCTTCCGAACGCCCGAGAGGGTGATGAAGCTGACGAGGATATCGATCTGATCGCAGGCGGCAGCCTCGCGCCGAAGCTCGGTCAGGAGTGATGGGGAGCCTCGCCCGGCGGTGAAAAGCCAGGGTGCGGCAAGCCCGGTTTCCGGGGCGAGGAGCGCATCCACGCCGACCGGGTGAATGGCTCGAAGGACCCGGGCCGGCTCGGAAAGGAGGTCAATCGCTGGGTCTGATTCTCGCAGGCCTCTCAGATGCGCGAGAAGGCCATTCACGAGGTCGAGTTGTTTCCGGGTCCCCTCGCCTTCCTCCTCGCTCAGTTCCCCGAGCAACCGCTCCAGTTGAATTCCCAACGCGTCGGCGAGGCGAGAAGCGGCTTCCTCAGCACCGAGGGGTTGCTCCTGGCGGCGATGATCGGCGACGCCGCGGAGGGATTCGGCGAGCGCCTCGGTGACGATGAGGTCGTAGAGTCCGGGATTCGTCGGCAATCGGAACCGTGAGGAAGGGGACCGCGAAGTCTACTTAGGCGGTGCGACAATGGACCTGGCCCGCACCCATATATAGGACGATCGTCCTACGGACCTCTTCTGACTATCCCAATGTCACATCGATCGAGCATATTCGAGGCTCATGAATCGCCTTTCGAAGTCCCGCTTCGTGGCCGGATGGCAGTGTCCCAAGCTGCTCTGGTGGAAGGTCCACGAGCCAAGTGCCCCCGAGCTGCAACCCGACAGGGTGCTACAGGACCGATTCGACCAGGGAGAGGAGGTTGGCCGGCTCGCCAGGCAGGCAGTTCCCCGGTGGTGTGCTGATCGACCTGCCGCACACCGCTGTTCAGGAGCGCGTTGCTGCCACGCAGGCAGCGCTTTATGCCGGCGCGCCGACAATCTTCGAGGCCAGCTTTCTCGCGGGGGACGTCTTCGTCGCAGTTGATGTGCTGATGCGCATTGAGGGTGGTTACACCCTGATCGAGGTCAAGTCCTCCTCGTCCACCAAGGAAGAACACATCCCCGACGCTGCCATCCAGACCTGGGTGCTCCGTGAGTCGGGGCTGGCGATCAAGACCGTCGAGATCATGCATCTCAACAAGGACTACCGGCATCCCGAGCACGGGCCCCTGTTGGTGCGTGAGGATGTGACGGACCTGGTCGACGCTTTCCTGCCACTCGTGCCTGGGCTTATCGCGCAGCAGCTGCAGATGATTGCCGGTCCGCGTCCTGAGCGGGCCATCGGGCTCCATTGCTTTGAACCTCGAAACTGCGCGTTTCACGATCGCTGCTGGCCCGACGACCCGGAACACATTTCGACGCTCTACCTGTGTGGGCCAAAGACAACCGCGAGCTATCTCCAGAGTGGCATTCACCGAATTCAGGACATCCCCTTAGGCACAAAACTATCGGCGACGGCGCAGAGACAGATCCGCTCGTTGAAGGCGGGAGAGCTGGTGGTGGAGCCGGGTCTGGCAAAGGCGCTGGAGCTGTTCGAGAGCCCCTTGGGGTTTCTGGACTTCGAAACGGTGGGAAGGGCCATTCCGGTATGGGAGGGACTGTCTCCCTGGATGCCGGCCATTGCGCAGTTCAGCTATCACGAGGAGCTGCCCGATGGCACTTACCGCCACGTTGGCTGGCTGGCGGAAGGGCCCGATGATCCGCGCCGAGAACTGGCCGAGGCAATGATAGCGGCAACAGCGGGTGCCCGGCGAATCGTCACCTATTCCGCCTATGAGAAGACGCGGATCCGAGAGCTGCAGGCGTTGGTGCCTGACCTTGCCGAGCCGCTCGAGGAGCTGTTGGAGAAACTGGTGGACCTGCTGCCCGTGGTGCGGAACAACATTTACCATCCCGACTTTCGCGGCAGTTTCAGCCTGAAGTACATCCTGACACCACTGGTCCCTGACCTCACCTACAATGACTTGGTGATCGTGGACGGGTTGCTTGCAAGTGTGGAGATCGCACGCCTGCTCTTCGTGGCGCACAAGATCTCGGTGGCGGAACGGGGTCAGCTGCGCCAAGATCTGCTAGACTATTGCGAGCGAGATACGTGGGCCACCGTCCGCCTGCTGCAACGATTGCGAGGCCTCGGCAGGTCGTTACGGGTCCAGTAGATCGCCCGCAGACATGGCCACCCTGCGCAACCTCCTGACCCAGTTGGGCGCAGCTCGCCTTCCACTTACTGAGTTGCACCACACCCGCCAGCACCACCCCCACCCCAACTTTCCTCCACTCCCCCACGCCTCCCCACCTCTCGTCCGCCGCCATCAACCCGACCCCCCCCCGCCCACACCCCCACTCCAATCACGGCCCAGACCGCGAAGTAGCCCGCCATCACCAGCCCCGTCAGCCCGTACGCTTCCCATCTCCCCCGCCTCGCGCAAGGCCCCGACGATACCGCAACAGCATCGGCACCAGGGCTGGCAGCATCATCGGCACCATCATCGCCAAGCACATCCCAAGGCACGCAACAGCGCCCAGATGCCCGCCGTGATGCTGCATCCCCGGCACCCCTCAGCCCTCGTACTGGTCGTGGTACTTCACCCACGACATGATCCCCGCTGCCTCATTCCGCCCGCTCGGCGTCATGTCCAGCAGGTTGTACGTGTTCAGCAGCAGGTCCAGCCCCCGCTGGTACGTCGAGTAGGTGTGGAACACCCGCTCACCATCCCGCACGAACACGCTCAGCCCTTCCCGCTCCCCCTTGTATGGACGAGCCTCCTGCGCCATGACGTCGGCGTAGTTGTACTCCGTCTGCACCTCGTCCGTCGTCACCCGGAAGTCGTGGTTGAACTCCGTGCCGAACGACGACAGCCAGGGGAACTTCCACCCCATGCGCTGCTTGAAACGCATGATCTTCTCGAAACGGCGCCAGCGAGATCACCGCGAACGCCGTATCCCGCGCACCGAGGTGCACCGTCGAGCCATCCAAGCTGTCAGCCACGAACGAGCAGCTCTTGCACCCGTTCTCCCACGACGGGTCGAACATGAAGTGGTAGATGATCAGCTGCCTCTTGTTCCCGAACAGCTCGGCCAGCGTCTTCTTGCCCATGGGTCCCTCGAACACATACGACTTCGTCACCTCTTCCCACGGCAGCTCACTCCGCTCCCGCGTCAGCTCGTCCCGGAGCCGGGTGAACTCCTTCTCCTTCTTGAGGAACGCCGCCCGCCGGCTGACCCACTCCTTATGGGACACCACGTCGGGGGCCTGGACCGCGCTCATCTCCGTTGCCATACCATCCTCCTCTTTTGTGAGTTGCGCTTTCGCACTCCCCATCTCTAACATTCTACCGTTCGGTTGATTATATTATTCAACCAGATGGTTGAGCGCAATACCCTGAAGATTCCGGAGAGGGCCATGCTGGACCAAGTCTATGATGCCATTGCAGATCCGACCCGCCGGCAGATCCTGGGGATCCTCGCCGAGGGGGAGGCGAACGTGGGAAGCCTGGCGGAACGGTTCCCCATTTCGCTCAACGGGGTCTCAAAACATGTGAAGGTCCTGGAGCGGGCCGGCCTGGTGAAGCGCACCATCCTCGGCCGGGAACACCGGCTCCGCCTCAACGCCGAACCGCTCGGCGAGGCCGCCGACGTGGCTGGAGCACTACCGCCGGTTCTGGAACGAACGGCTGGCAGCACTGGAAGAACACCTGCTCAAGAAGGAGAACCACTCATGACCGCCATCGACAGCGTCGCCGCACCGGTACTCGTGGTGCGCCGCCACATCGCCGTACCGCGCCAGAACGTCTTCGACGCCTGGCTCGACTCCGAGGCCATGGCTCACTGGATGCGCCCGGGAAAGGTCTCCCATTCCACCGTCACTCTCGAGCCCCGGGTCGGCGGCAGCTTCCGCATCCTCATGCACGGACCCGACGGAGAGGACTTCGACCACCAGGGCGAGTACCTCGCCATCGAGCCACCCTCGATGCTGGCGTTCACCTGGATCTCGAAGGGCACGGACCACAAGCCGACCACCGTCACCATCGAGTTTCTCGAGACGGGCACGGGCACCGAGCTGGTCCTGACGCACCAGGGCCTCACTCCCAAGGCGCTGGAGGGACATCGCGGCGGGTGGACCGACGCCGTGCGCGTGCTCGACGAGACGCTGACACTGGGCTAGCAACCAGCCCGACGTGCCGCGGCCTTACTATTCCCACCGGACTGCTCCAGACCCTTCAATCGAGCGGAAGGTGGGAATAGTGACCGAGGCCATCGACCGCGTCGCCGCGGCCCTGACCGGACGCTACCGCATCGAGCGCGAACTCGGCGCCGGCGGCATGGCCACCGTCTACCTCGCCCGCGACCTCCGGCACGATCGCGACGTCGCCATCAAGGTCCTCCGCCCCGAGCTCGCCGCCGCGCTGGGCGCCGAACGCTTCCTCGCGGAAGTGAAGATCACCGCCCGGCTGGACCATCCCCACATCCTGACCCTGATCGATTCGGGCGACGTCAACGGCACCCTCTTCTACGTCATGCCCTTCGTGCGCGGCGAATCCCTGCGCGCCAGGATCACGCGGGAACGGCAGCTCGAGCCTCAAGGACGCACTCGACATCACGAAGCAGGTCGCCTCGGCGCTGGACTACGCCCATCGCCAGGGCGTGATCCACCGCGACATCAAGCCCGAGAACATCCTGCTCCACGAGGGTGAGGCGTTCCTCACCGACTTCGGCATCGCGCTGGCCGTGAGCGAGGCCGGCGGCGACCGCCTCACCGGCACCGGGCTTTCGCTCGGTACGCCGAGCTACATGAGCCCGGAGCAGGCCGCGGGCGAGCGCCACATCGATGCCCGGAGCGACATCTACGCCCTGGGCGCCGTGACGTACGAGATGCTCGCGGGCGAGCCGCCCGTGACGGGAGCATCGGCCCGGATCATCATCGCGAAGCTGATGACCGAGACGTCCGACGTCGCTGCGCATGCTGCGCGACGGCATTCCGGCGGCCGTCGATGCGGCCGTGATGCGGGCACTCGCCAAGGCGCCGGAGGACCGCTTCGCCACCGCGCGCGAGTACGCCGACGCACTCGTGAGCGGACCAGCCGATACTCAGGTCATGTCGACGCCGCCCGCTCGTGCCCGATGGAAGGGTCCGGCGCTGGCCGCCGGGCTGCTCCTCCTCGCCGTCGCGGCGTTCCTCCTCTGGCGGCGCGGCGCCCCGGCCGCGGCCGGGCCGGCGGGCACCATTCGCTCGATTGCCGTGCTGCCGCTCGACAACTACTCCGCCGACTCCACCCAGGACTATTTCGCCGAGGGAATGACCGACGAGCTGACGAGCGACCTCGCGATGATCAGCCAGTTGCGGGTCACGTCGCGCGGGTCGGCCATGCAGTTCAAGGGGAGGAATCGCCCGGCGACGCCGGAGATCGCGAAGCTGCTCGACGTGGATGCCATCGTCGAGGGATCGGTGAACCGGTCGGGCGACCGGGTGCGGATCACCGCCCAGCTCATCGATGCCCGGGCCGACAAGCATCTCTGGGCCCAGACCTTCGAGCGCCAGTCGAGCGACGTGCTGGCGCTCCAGGCCGAGCTGGCGTCGGCCATTGCCAGTGCCATCAACGTGCAACTGACGCCGGGGGAGCAGTCCCGCCTCTCGGCGGCGCCGACCGTGGACCCCGCGGCCCACGACGCCTACCTCAAGGGGCGCTTCTTCTTCAATCGGCCGAGCGACGAGAACCTGCAGAAGGCCATCGCGCAGTTCAACAAGGCCATCAGGCTGAGTCCGGACTTTGGCCCTGGCGTATTCCGGGCTGTCAGATGCCTATACCTGGGCCGCCTTCAACGAGGGTTTCATCAGCGTCCTCGATGCGAAGCCGCTCGCCAGGGCCGCGGCTGAACGGGCGGTGCAACTCGACAGCATGTCAGCGGAAGCTCACACCTCGCTGGGTGTGTACAAGGCATGGTTCGAGTTCGACTGGGAGGGGGGCGAGCGAGACCTTCGGCGAGCACTCGCCCTCAATCCGAGTTATGGCTTTGCCCACGACCAGCTCGGTCTGTTGCTGGCGAGCCTCGGGCGCTTCGACGAGGCGATCGCCGAGGGCCAGCGGGCCATCGCGCTGGATCCGCTCTCGCCGGCCAACCTGGACGATGCGGCCGGGGTGTACGGGTACGCGGGAAAGACAGCACAGGCGCTGGAGCTCACCCGGAGGGCGACCGAACTCGACCCGGCGTACTACTTCCCGGTGTTTCAGGAAGGGTTATTTGCACTCTACGCGGAGGACTATCCCGGGGCTATCGCCAAGTTGGAGCGGGCGCGGGCTCTTGGTGCGGCACCGTACATCACCGCCTATGTGGCGTACGCCTATGGCATGGCCGGCGACCGCGCCCGTGCGATGGCCGCGCTCGGGGAACTCAAGAGCCTGTCGCCACGCGGCGAAGTGGCCCCGTTCAACATGGCACTCGTCAATCTCGGCCTCGGCGACCGCGCGCGCGCACTCGATTACCTCGAACAGGCTTACGCCACCAATTCCCAGCAGGTGTTCTGGCTGAATGTGGATCCAATCTGGAAGCCGCTGCGGTCGGAGCTGCGGTTCCAGTCGTTGCTGAGGCGGCTCAACTTCCCGACTTGAGCCGAGGGGCTGCCGGACACGGCGCAGCCGCCTCCGATGTGTCCCGGCCCAGCATCCCCATCGCCCGCTTTCGCCTGGCACACACGCTCGACGAACCGGGCCGGATCACATCGGCCACATCGAGCAGGGCCAGCGCTCGGGCCGGGTTGTTGTCCCGGAACGCATCGCTCGATTCGTACGACGCGAGCACGAGGAACGCATACGACAGGAGACGGCGCACCGCCTGCACCGTGAGCGTGTCCGTCCCGGTCTCCACCTCCCGCTTGAGTTGGCTGATCCTGAGTTCCTTGAGCGAGCTCTCCACCCCGGGCGGCTCGCTCGATGCCCTCACCTTCGCCACGTACTGCCGCACCACGGCGAGGTACTCGCCGGACAGGTTCACATTCTTGCGCTGCTGCTTGAGCGCCGCCTGCACCGGTTGGGTGCGCTGCAGCCGCGCCGCCTGCTCCAGGGCGGCCGACGTCTCGTGGATCCCGTCGAAGTCGCCCACGGTCAGGCGATGCCGCTGCCACGCCGCGAACGAGTCGCCCGCCGCCTCCAGGGTTCGCCCCAGTTCGACCCGTGCCGCGTACAGCGAGTCGACCCACGCGCGGTCCGTCGGCTTGATCCCGGTGCGCATCGCCTGCAGGTCGAACCACTCCACTCCCTCGAGCATCAGCCCGTCGGGCGGCCAGCTGTGGGGACCACTGAACACCGCCACGTGGTGGCGCACGGTGGTGCGGTCCAGCACCGAGTCGATCCCGATGACCTCTTCGTAGTTGAAGTCGGAGTTGCCGATGGTTCCGAAGAACACCGGCGCCGGGCCCCCGGTCGGTGGATCGACCAGTGTCCACTTGCTCGCCAGGCCGGCCCCGGCACCCAGGATCCCCGCCGCATGGCCCACGAGCCGGTACGCGAACACCCACGCGTCCCGCGCCGTTCCCGAGAATCCCACCAGGTACATGCGATGCAGGTCCATCCGGACCCGGCGCCTGGACTCGGCGTACATCGCGGAGAATGCCGCCTCGTTGGGGTTGGGAGCCGAATCACTCTGGGTGCGGTAGCTGCTGACGATGACGTAGCCATACCGGTCCGCCGCCGTCCGCAGGCGCTTGAGCGGCGACAGCGCCTGCGCTCGCGGATCCATCGCGAAGAGCACCGGCCAGCTCTTCGTGCTGTCGTAGCCGGTCGGGTAGAAGAAGGCGAAGCGCTGCGTCGTGTCGGTGGCACTCACCACCACCTCCTGCAGCGTGCCCGGCGCAGTATCGGATTGCTGCGCAGCGAGCGAGCCGGCGCCGAACGCCAGTACCACCGTGAAGATTATGGCAGGGAGAGTCACCGCCTCTGTACGAGGTTGGATTGCGAACAAGTTTCCGCGACCTGAACGAATCGGCGGTGCAAGAGCGCCTCGAGTCCTCCGTGCTCAGGGCCTGCTGAAGTCCCAGATGCTTACGATTGCGCCGTCATTGAATGAACCATTCAGCCTGGCCTGGCCGGGCGCATAGTCACCCGTGCCGCTGACGTAGCTGACATTGAAGCCCTGAAAGGGCGTGATGACGGGGTCATTGCCGGGGCAGTACGCAGTCGTCGTGAAATCCACCAATTGCGAGCCCACCATCGAGTAGGTCGGGGGAGTCACCCCGGTGTTGATGATCGTCATCAGGCCGAATGACAGGAGATCCGGGGCAATGCTGAACGTGCTGGGAGACAGCACAAAGGTGCATCCGTTCGAGGAACTGAACGACAGCTCGAACGTGCCGCTGGGCTTGTAGGCGGTAACAGTGGCCGAGCTCTGTGTGGGGTCATATGTCCAGGTGATGTTCGACCTGGTCGCGATGTTGTCGCCCGGCAACCCCGGCGTCTGGGCCGTGAAGCTCGACGTCCCGATCCACTGGTCGACGCAGACCGGCGGCTGCAGTGCCGCGGTCCTGACACCCGATGCCACGCTGCCCGAGAAGCACGCCACCTCCAGCGGCTTGATCGAGTTCGCCGCGACCTCCAGCAGCGGCGTCACCAGCTGGGTGTTCACGAACGCGGCGAACTCGTACTTGCCGGCGTCCGCCTCGACCGGTACCCATCGATAGGTCGCCCGGTTGCTGGCGATCCGGTCCATCGCCTTCCACCGGGTGAACGCGAGCTCGTCCTCGCGCTTCCGCCACAGCTCGACCCCGGTGACGTTGTCTCCCAGCAGGAAGTAGGAGATGGATGATGCGGGCGAGAAGTCCACGGTGAAGTCCACCGGCGCGTCCGGTCGCACCCTCTGGGTGCTGATCGACAGGGTGCCCTTGGGAGACTCCGAGATGTCGTTGGAGAACTCCGCGCCGAGGGCCACGGTCAAGCCACCGGGCAGCACCTGCTCCAGTGCCTTCTGCAGCGCGCTGCCAGGTTCAACCACGCCTTCCAGCTTGAGATCGTAGTTGGCGGCGAAATCTGACCGCGCCGCCTGGTCCTCCTCGAACGCGAGCGTGAAGGATTGCTTGGGCCCCACTCTCGCTTCCACGATCTCGGCGTTGGCTACACCCAGGAGCAGTGATGCGTCCAGTCCCGCCACGGCGTAGAACTGTCCCGAGATCTTCGCCTCCATGTCATTCTCCGACGGGATCCTGGACTTGCTCTTCAGCTCCCGAATGCCGGTGACATCATCCAGTCCCTGGCAGCTGGGTGTCGCACCGCCGCATTCCCATCCGAGCTTCGCCGTCAAGCCCACCGTGCCGTCCACGGCAAGCTCCCCCTGCACCACCCGGACCTCACCGTCGAGCGCAGCGCCGACCCCGAAACGCACCGCCGGCATGATCAGCACACTGACCCATCCGAGCACCGGAAAGCGGAGCTGGGCCTGGGCCTGGCACTTCCCCTTCGCATTGAAGCCCGCCTGGAGCTTGAGGCTGGCGCCGCCGGTGAGGCTCGCTGTTCCCTCGAGCGCATGCTTGCTGTATCCGGGCCGGTCATCGAGCACGAGCGTCAACCGGTTTGTCAGCGTCATGCCGACCTCCGCGCTGACCAGCTTCGGCTTTATCTCTCCGTCGCAGTCGAAGGCCCTGAATGGCTCCAGGTCGTCGAGACGTGCGCTCTGCGCCCGAGGCCCGCCGAGTCGCATCGCATTCCACGATTGCGCCAGCGTCCGCTGCAACGCCTGCGGCGTCACCGCGACCGCCGGGACGGTCGCAAGGTCGATCGCAAAGGAGATGTCGTAGTTCCTCAGCAGTTCCGGCAACGGTACCAGCCGGAGCGTCACCACCAGCCCGGTAGAACCTGTCGCGGTGCTGACGACCGTTCCGGCAACCGGTGCCGTTTCGCCGGCCAGCACGACGGTTCCCGGTGCCGGCGCGCCCACGCTCCCCTGGATTACCACCTCATATGTGCTTCCGACGCCGGGTGTGCCGCCCGGGCCATTCTGCAGCGGACCCACGGACACCACCTGCGCGTCGCTCACGACCAGCGCGCCGGCTTGCGGCTCGGCGACGGTCACCAGCGCGGGGATCGACCGGATTCCGTTGGCTTCCGCCACGATTACCGCCGAGCCGATGGCCCTGGCCGTCAGCTGGCCAGAGGCATCGATCGACACTTCCCCGGGTGCACTCGACGTCCAGGTTGCGGTGACCGGTGAGGCCGCACCTTGCGCATCCACGAGCTTCGCCGTCAGCTGCGCCGTCTGGCCAACCTGACTCAGGAAAACCGACGCCTTCTCAATGACGAGCCTGCCCGCCGCAACGATGACGACGGTGACGGCAGCCGGGCTGCTGGTGACGCTACCGCTCGACGCCGTGATGTTCGTGGTGCCGGCCGCAACACCCGTCGCAACTCCATTGTTCACCGTGGCGACGCCGCTGTTCGATGAGGCCCAGGCGAAGGTGACACCTGACATGGCATGCCCATTCTGGTCTCTCGCCTCCGCCGTGAACGTCTGGCTCTGGCCAACGCCGATACTGGAGCTGGATGGGGAAACAGTGATGGATGTGAGGCGGGGTGGCTCGTTCGGCCCGTTGTCGCCGGAGCAACTGGCCAGGACCAGGGCGGATAACGCCAAGACGACGCAGCGAGGCATGGCGGGGAGGCCTCCGGCGACACTGGTACTACGAGGGAACAAGGGTCGTTTCGAACATTCCCCTCTCCGGCTCGCTTGGCAAGAGGCCCTGTGACAGTGTTGGTCGCGTGCGCCCGGCAGCGGAGTTCGGCACCGCCGTACGTCACAATGGTGCCGCTTCTGTGATCCCTGGTGACAAACTTCCTGGCTGGAGAATGAGGAGTTGGCGCGGCGATTCCTGCCGCTGCACTCGCCGTCTTGCGGTTCCACAGGTGGTACCACTACCCTTGAGGTGACCGCGTATGGCCGGCTTCAACGAGCTGCTGCGGCGGGCGCACGCGAATCCTGCATCGCTACGCTTTGACGAGGCGTGTCGACTGGCGGAAGGTGTCGGCTTCACGCTTGCGCGCCAGCGCGGATCCCACCGGGTCTACAAGCGACCCGGCCTGCTCCGGCTGCTCAACCTGCAGCCCGATCGAACCGGAATGGCGAAGCCGTATCAGGTACGGCAGGTGTTGCTCGCGATCGACGAGCTACGGACTGGCTGAGGAGGTGACGTGCTCAACAGGTATAGTGCGGTCCTGACGTGGAGCGCCGAGGACGCCAGCTACGTGGCAGCATCGCCGGAGTTTCCCGGGCTGTCGGGGGTGGCGGAAGCACCCGATGAAGCACTCTCCGAACTCGGTGAGGCCATCGACATGGCTCTCCATGTCCTGAAGGCCGCCCGAGAGCCGGTCCCGGTGCCACGCGAACTGGTGAACCACAGCGGACAGATCCGGCTTCGAATGCCCAAGTCGCTTCACAGCCTCCTGGCGTCATACGCCGACGTCGAGGGTGTCTCGCTCAATACACTGGCCGTTTCCCTCCTCGCACGCGGGATCGGGGAGCAATCCCCATCGCGTGTGTCGCCGGGAAAGCACGGACGCGACTCTCGTTCCCGAAGGAGGACTCCGTAGCTGACGGCGAGGACGTGCCAGCGACTGGCCCGGGACCTGCACCGGCTTGGTACCTTCTGGGTGCAACAAAACCGACCCTAAAGGTGTGAGAGCTGAATGAGCAAGCCTTCATCACCCTGGCTGGTTGCCGGGGCGACAATATGTCTCTCGCTTCTCACCGTACTCCTCTACGCCTGTGGCGAATCCAGCGCGCCTCCTACGCCCCCGCCTGTCACCACCAAGCACAGCCTCACCCTCGCGGCAACCGGTAGCACGGCAAACGGCTCCCTGGCCTCGAACCGCGGCAGCGTCGCCTGCACCGTCACATACAGTTCCGGCTACGTCACCACGACCGGCACCTGCGCCGCGGACTACGACGAGGGCCTGACGATCACCATCACCGCCACCCCGGCGCCGGGCGGAACCGTGGCGTGGACCGGGTGTGACGCGCCCATCACCGACGCGCCTCTGTCCTGCCTGATCCTGATGAATGCGGACCGCACCGTCACGGCGAAGTTCACCGCCGCGCCGAGCAGCTTTGCGCTGAGTGTGCAAGGCGGCTCCAATGGCAGCGGTGGTGTCACCTCCAATCCAGCCGGCATTACATGCACCATCACCGCCGGCACTACCGGCACCGGCTGCGGCGCCTCCTTCTCGACCGGGGCGTCGGTCACCCTCACCGCGACGTCCGCCGGCGGAAGTTTCCTCAAGGCCTGGTCGGGCGCTGGGTGTGACGTGAGCGGTACCGGCATCGGCGTCGCCGTCGGCACCTGCGTGGTGACGATGAGCCAGGCGCAGGCGGTGGTGGTCTCCTTCGGCACCAGCGCCGACGAAGCAAGGGTCGGCAGCTGGGCCGCGCCGATTCCCTGGCCCGCCGTGGCCATTCATGCGCACCTGCTGCCCAACGGCAAGGTGCTCACCTACGGCCGCATGCCGAACGCTCCCGTCCTTTGGGATCCTGCCAGCGGCATGTTCCAGAGCATGGCCGTCCCGGGTGACCTCTTCTGCAGCGGTCACTCCCTGCTGCCCGATGGCCGGCTGCTCGTGGCGGGGGGACACAGTGGCGTGGACATGTTCGGCACGAAGACCACGTTCATCTACGACGTGAACGGTGGCTGGAGCCGAGTGGCGGACATGCAGAATGGTCGCTGGTATCCAACCAATACCACGCTGGCAAGCGGAGAGGTGCTGACCATCGCCGGCGGCGATACCGCAGGCATCAACAACTACGTCCCCGAGGTGTGGCAGAACGGAAGCTGGAGACCGCTCCCCAACGCCGCGCGCAGCGTGCCGCTCTATCCCATGATGTTCGCCGCGCCCGACGGGCGGGCGTACATGGCCGGCCCCAACACCGGGACCTTCTACCTGAACACCGAAGGCAACGGCACCTGGTCCGCCGCTGCCGTGAGCAACTACGGCTCCCGCGACTACGGCTCGGCGGTGATGTACGACGCAGGCAAGATCCTGCTTGTTGGAGGAGGAGCTCCCACTGCGACTGCCGAGGTGATCGACTTGAACGGCGGCACCGGCGCCGCGTGGCGCTACGTCGCCTCGATGGCGGTGCCCCGTCGGCAGTTGAACGCCACCATCATGGCCGACGGCGCGGTACTCGCCACCGGCGGCAGCAACGCCGTGGGATTCAACTCCGCGCCCACTGATAGCAGGGTGCTCAGCGCCGAGCGGTGGGATCCTGTTACTGAGCAGTGGACGTCGCTCGCGGCCATGACGCATCACCGGGTCTATCACTCCACCGCGTTGCTCCTGCCCGATGCGCGCATCCTCTCGGTCGGCAGTGGTCAGCCAGCGGCCACCGGGCTGCAGGACGACTTCACCGCGGAGATCTTCACCCCTCCGTACCTCTTCAAGCTCGATGGTACCCTGGCGACGAGACCGACCATCACCAGCGCACCCACCGAGGTGTCGTATGGCCAGGCCTTCACCGTCGAGACGCCGGCAGCGTCCACGATTACCCGGGCAACCTGGATCCGGCTGTCATCGGTGACGCACGCGACCAACATGAACCAGCGGATGAACAACCTGACCTTCGCGGTGAGCGGGGCGTCGAGCATCCTGGTAAATGCCCCGGCAACAGCGAATGTTGCCCCGCCTGGGCACTACATGCTGTTCCTCATCGACGCGAACGGGGTTCCGTCAGTCGCGCGAATAGTGAGGATCTTCTAGCGGAGAACAGTCTCCGCGCCGCGGGGTACCCCATTCGGACAGCAGACCACCCGAATGGGAGTACCTATGCGCCCGAACCTGATCGCTGGAATCGCCCTGATCCTCCTCAGCGTTTTCCTGCTCGTACGCGGAGGGAGCTTCACTACCCAGAAGGATGTCGTAAAGGTTGGCGACGTGAAGCTCACCGCCAACGAGAAGCAGTCGATCCCGCCATGGGTCGCGTATCTTGGAATCGCGGCTGGAGCTGGGCTGCTGCTGACAGGAGCCCGGAAGCGCGCGTAGCCTATGTGGTGATCTTCTCGAGGTCTTCCAGCCTCAGCGAGCCCTGTTGCGATGCTAAAGGAGGCGCCGCCCGGTGTTCCGGACGGCGCCCCCCTTTCCGCTCCGAATCAGTCCGTGGCGCGCGCGAGCTTGTGCGAGGCGTCACCCGCGTCGCCGACGGCGATCTGCGGCGGCTCCAGCTTCACCGTCAGCTTCGACAGCGTGCCGTTGAAATTGAACGGCGGCTGGTAGTCGGTGTCCGCCACACTCGACCGTGTGTCGGTGCCAATGTCGAAGCCCTCGTCGATCGTCATGATGAACGGGATCGTGTGTGGCATCGCCTGCGTTGCCACCTGCTTCCCGTCGACCGACAGGACGCCGGTGCCGCCCTTCCCGAAGCCCGGCCCATCGTAGGTGAACGCAAACTCCACCGTATGCTTGCCCGGGGTGAGCGCCGGTCCCTCCCAGCGGAACCGCTTCAGGTCGAGGGCATTGTACAGGAACACCGGCTTCCCCTTGAGCAGGTAGAAGCCGAACCCGCCGAAGCGCCCGCCCTCCGTCACCAGCATGCCGTTGCCGCCACCGTTCGGGATCTCCACCTCGGCGGTGATGCTGTACGAGCGGTTGAGGAAGCTGGGCGCGTCGCCGAGTCGGGATGTCAGGCATGACGCCGGAGTAGGTGAACACGTTCCGCCCCGCGGTTGAGCTCGGGCGCGGCGTGATGAGCCGGGTCAGGATGGAGTTGTCCAGCGGGAACACCTGGTACTTCGCCGCTTCCATCATGAAATAATCCTGCAGCTCGCGCAGCTTCTCCGGGTACTTGTCGGCGACGTTGTTCGCCTCGGTGAAGTCCTCATCGAGGTTGTACAGCTCCCACTTATACCCGCTCACCACGTCCGGCATTTTCGCGGTGCCCATCAGCCACGGCGCCGCGGGCGGCGGAGTGGCGGCGATCCAGCCGTCGTGATACAGCGCGCGGTCCCCGAACATCTCGAAGTACTGCGTGGTGCGATGGGACTTGGCCGTCGCGTTGGCCGGGTCCCAGGTGTAGGCCATGCTCACGCCCTCGATCGGCTTCTGGGTAATGCCGTTCACCATCACCGGCGCCTGGACTCCGCTGGCCTCGAGGATGGTCGGGACGATATCGATTACGTGGTGGAACTGGCTCCGGATCCCGCCCGGGTCCTTGATGTGCCCCGGCCAGGACATGACCATGCCCTGGCGCGTGCCGCCGAAGAACGAGGCTACCTGCTTGGTCCACTTGAATGGCGTGTCGAAGGCCCATGACCACGCCACCGACATGTGCGGATAGGTCTTCTCCGAGCCCCACGCGTCGTAGAACTTCATCTGGTCGGCGATCGGGATGTCGAGGCATCGCGTTGTACGCTGTCATCTCGTTCGGCGTGCCGACCAGCGTGCCCTCGGCGCTCGTGCCATTGTCGCCGCTGATGTAGATGATGAGCGTGTTGTCGAGCTTGCCCATCGCCTCCACCGCCTCCACCACGCGGCCGATCTCGTAGTCGGCGTAGGCCGCGTACCCGGCGAACACCTCAGCCTGCGTGCGCGAAGAGCTTCTTGTTCTCGGCCGGCAGCGTCTCCCAGCGAGGCAGTTCGTCTGGCCACGGCGTGAGCTGCGCATTGGCCGGCACGACGCCAAGCCGCTTCTGGTTGGCGAAGATCGTGTCGCGGAGCGCGTTCCACCCGATGTCGAACTTGCCCTTGAACTTCGCGACCCACTCCGGCCTTGGGCTGGTGCGGCGAATGGGTGGCACCAGGCACGTAGTAGACGAAAAACGGTTGGTCTGGCGAGACGGCGTTGAGCCGCGGATGTGCGAGATAGCGTCGTCGGCCATGTCCGTCATCAGGTTGTAGCCGGTCTTCCCGATCCAGGGGTAGATCGGCGTCGTGTTCCGGAACAGGTACGGCGTCCACTGGTCGGTCTCGCCACCCATGAAGCCGTAGAAATAGTCGAAGCCCATCCCGATGGGCCACTGGGTCGAACGGCCCCGCCGCGCTGTACTGGTAGGTCGGCGTGTTGTGGTTCTTGCCGAACCAGGACGGTCGCGTAGCCGTTCTCCCTCAGGATCTCGCCAACGGTGGCATTCTCGGGTCCGATGACGGAGTTGTAGCCCGGGAAGCCGGTGGACTGCTCGCGAATGACGCCGAAATCCCACCGAGTGATGATTGCGCCCGGTGATCAGCGCCGCGCGGGTGGGAGAACAGAGGGCCGTCGAGTGGAACTGCGTGTAGCGCAGCCCAGCCTTCGGCAATCCGGTCCATGGTCGGTGTCGGCATCACGCCACCGAAGGAGCCGGTGACGCCGTAGCCCTGCGTCATCGGTCATGATCAGCAGGACGTTCGGCGCCCCCTTGGGCGGTACCACCGTGGCCGGCCAGCCGGAGTGGAATCCTGCGCGCTCGAGGTTGATCACGCCGCCGAACTGGGCTGCGGCTGGGTTCGGCAGGTAGCGCCCGTCGACGGTGGTCGTGGCACTCGGTGAACCTGGCGTCGCCGGTGGTCTGCTGGGCGGACAGTACCGAGGGGGCCAGAATGGCTGCAGCCATTCCGGCGGCGAGGATCATCTTCAAGCGGGATCTCTCCGAGGGGGTCGGGCTGAATTCTGCGCTTGCAAGAATCCCTGCGCAAGCCGAGAATCTGCTCGCCAGTGAACTGCATACTTCCTACCCGACGGAGACCCCGATGCTCGCTGCCGCCATTCGCTTCATCCTTATGAATCTCCCCAGCGTCTTCTTCGTGCTGGCACTGCTAATAGCGTATGTGCGGAAGACGCCGCAGCCCGCGGCCTATCGATATCTCTCGTGGCTTCTCGTCCTGGCCGTCGGCGCGGACATGCTCTGGGCCGGTCTCTATCACGTGTTCCTCCCGAACGTCGCCGCCAGCTTCATCGGCTGGCAGGACAGCCCCTTCCAGTTCGAGATCGGCGTGGCGGATATTGCGGCCGGCATCGTCGCCGTCGTGTCGTTCTGGCGCGGGCTCGAGTTCAAGACAGCCGTCGTGTGGTACGTGGTGCTGTTCTACGTCGGCGTGGCTATCGGTCACGTACGGCAGGCGGTCACCACCCACAACTTCGCACCAGGCAACTTCGGGATGCTGTTCCTGCTCACGGTAGTGAAGGCGGTCCTGCTGACCTGGCTCCTGTTGCGGGCACGGCGCGACTTGAGCCTGCGGTGATGTCGATTTCCCGTACCCCCGATCGACGTATGGGTAGAGCAGGCCACCAGGGCCGCTCCCAACCATGGAGGAGGTCCTATGCGCGTCATGGTGATCGTGAAGGCGACCGCGGAGTCGGAGGCGGAGTCGCATCCCCTCGAAGCGGAAGGGGCAGAGGAGATGTTCGAGCAGATGGGGAAGTTCAATGAGGAGCTGGTCAAGGCGGGGATCATGCTCGCAGGGGACGGACTCAAGCCGAGCAAGTTCGGGAAGCGGATCCACTTCAATGGGACCACACGGTCGGTGACCGACGGTCCCTTCGCCGAGACGAAGGAGCTGGTGGCGGGGTTCTGGATCTGGCAGGTCCGGTCGATGGAAGAGGCGGTCGAGTGGGCCAGGCGGTGCCCCAACCCGATGCCGGGTCCGAGCGACCTCGAGATCCGCCCGGTCTGGGAGCCGGAGGATTTCCCCGCCCCTGCCTGAGAAGCTAAAGGCGACCGTCATCGTGAGGGTCGCCTTCCGTATTGCCCCTCCGGACCGCAGCTATGCGGGCAGGCGCATCTGCTTCCGCAGGCTCTTGTCGAACGCCGACGCAGGAACGAAGCGCCGAAGCAGGCTGACCTGTCGGGCCATCCGGCCCGCGGTGTAGCGGCCGGCGCGGGTTGGCGTCGGTTGCAGCCTTCACGACAACGCTCGCGACCAGCTCGGGCGCGTCGGCAGTCGTCATCTCGTCCCGCAGGACTCCCTCCGCGCTTCGTTCGTGCGGATTGATAAACGTCGAGCTGCTGGTCGGCCTGGTAGGCATTGCCGTCGAAGGACGTCCGCGTGTAGGCCGGCTCGACCAGCACCACTCTCACCCCGGAGCTCCTGACCTCGTGGTCCAGCGACTCGGAATAGCCTTCCAGGGCGTGCTTGCTGGCGCCATACAGGGCCATGAATGGCGCCGGGATCAGGCCCATGACCGAGCTGATGTTGACGATCCGCCCCGCTCCCTGCTTGCGCATGGCTGGCAGGACTGCCTTGGTCATGCGAATCACGCCGAACAGGTTGACGTCGAACAGGGACTTCGCCTGCTCCAGTGATGACTCCTCCGCCCCACCGACCAATCCCACCCCTGCGTTGTTGACGAGGACATCGACTCGGCCCGCCTGTGACAGCACGGCACCGACCGCGGCCTGCACCGAATCGTCGCTGGTCACGTCGCACGTCAGGTACTCGATACCCGGCGCCCTCGTTGCCGACGGCTTCCGAGAGGTGCCGAACACCCGATAGCCGGCAGCGTGAAGTGCCCGCGCGGTCGCCCCCCCGATCCCTGCCGGCTGCTCCCGTCACGATCGCCACGGGCCGAACCTGCTGCTCCTGATCGCCTGACATACCGTGCTCGCTTTCCATTGAGGTCACAACGCATTGTCTATATGATGGTCATCATATTCTGTGACAAGCCCGGACCAGGCAGGGGTGCATGGTGTATCAGCCTGTCGGGATGAGGTGCTTCAGCGCCGCCTCGCGCATCGCGCTCGCGAGCTTGGGGTCGTCCACGGCACGCGCCACGACCAGCGCGCCAAGTGCGGTCGCCATGGTGACGAGCGCCCGCTCGTGCGCGCCCGGCTGCCCCCAGTCGGGCGACTGGCGGGCGACCAGGTCGATCATCTCCTTGATGCGGCGGGTCGCGGCCCGCCGCACCTTGGGCGACTGGCGCGGCAACTCCGAGCCCAGCGCGGCGACCGCGCACCCCGTCTCGACGCCTTCCACATGCTCCTTCGAGAGATAGGCGCGGAGCATCGCTTCGAGCGCCTTCCTGGGCGGTGCCGCGGCAGCCATCCGTGCCATCACGGCCATCCCGTCGGCACCCGCCCGGTCGGCCGCCTCGGCCAGCATCGCCTCGCGCGAATCGAAGTGGGCGTAGAAGCCGCCGTGCGTAAGCCCGGCCTCCTTCATGATCTCGGCCACGCCGGCGCCGTCGTAGCCGCCGCGCCGGACGGCGCGGGCGGCGGTGTGCACGATGCGCTCGTGCGTCGCTTCCTTGCGGCTGGGGGCAGGTTTCCTCGGGGCGGTGGCTTTCATATGACGACCATCATACGGCAAAGGCGACTCGGGCGCAAGGGCGGCGGCACGTCCGCCGCCTGAAACGAGAAAGGGCGACCGTCGATTGACGGTCGCCCTTCGTATTGCCCCTCCTGGGATCGAACCAGGACTCTCCTCATCCAGAGTGAGGCGTGTTGCCAGTTACACCAAGGGGCAGATATTTCCAGCTCTGGGCGGGGTAAGCTACCTACCGCCTCTACCCCCGGCAAGACAGGGTGCCATGCGACACGTAACTGACGACTCCGACCACACTTGGGAGGCCTGGGTCCTCAGCGGGCGAACCGCGGCCCGGTCCGGCTGGACCACCGTCACCTTCAGCTCCCCCATGCACGGCCTCAGGAAGGGAAAGCTCCGCGGCAGCTTCGACGACGCGACCGATGAGGAGCTGAGGGACTGCCTTCGGTTTTCCGAACCCCAGCGATAGCTACTGCCCCCGCAACTCCTTCGCCCGCACCGGCTCGTTCGAGATCACCCCGTACGGATGCTTGTCCAGCGCCGCCTGGATGTCCGCCGATTCATCCGGCGTCCAGAGGAACACCGGCCACCCCTTCGCGATCAGCCGCCGCGTCACCGCCGTGTCCACCGCCACGTTCACGCTCAGCAGGTCCGGCTTCACCAGCTTCCGGATGCCCCGCCGGATCCACTCCTGCCGCAGCGCCCAGGGCAGGTCCACTTCATCACCCTTCTTGATCTCCGCCACCAGCTCCGGGTTCCAGTTGGTGTCCATGAAGATCAGCGCGGTGCGGATATTCGGGTCGATCTTCTTGAGCCGCCACAGCACCAGCGGATTGAACGAGCTCAGCACCACATCCTTCTCCGCGCCGTGCTTCCGGATGATCTCGACCGCCCGCTCCTCGATACCGCTCCGCTTCGCACTCGGCACCTTGAGCTCGACCATCAGGATGCCCTTGCCCTTGCGTGGCTACGACGAAATCCTCGAAGGTGTGGACGTTGGCACCCGTCAATGCGGTGTCGAACTTGGGCCCAAGGTCGAGCGCCAGCATCTCGCTCAGCGTCTTCCCCGTGACTCGTCCCGTGTCCGACGTGAGCCGGTCCACGCTCAGGTCATGAAAAATCACCAGCTGGCTGTCGCGGGTGAACTGGCCGTCCACGTCCACGCCGTCCATCCCCGCCGCCATCGCCTTCTCGACCGCGTACAGGCTGTTGTCGGGCGCCAGGTCCCCGAACCCGCGATGCGCGAACACCAGCGTCTGCGCCGGCTTCGCGACCAGCGTGCCCGCAGTACGCCGGCTCATAGCCGAACAGCCAGAAGGCACCGGCACCAGCAAGCACGAGGAGCAGGACAAGCCCGTAGCCTCCCCGCCCTCCCCGCCCTCCCCGCCATCCCCGCCCTTCCCCAGTCATTGTGCTTCGGCATGCCCGTACCTCTCATAAAACTTGCTGCTGAAGACCTCGCCGCGGATCGTAGAACCGCTTCCGCGCAAACGCCTCACGCGACGCGCGGATACGCCTTGAGCAGCTGCGCCGGTGTCGGATAGAGCTGGTACGTCAGGTAGTACGTCCCGCCATACTCGATCGCCGCATCCACCAGTTGCCGCGTCACGTCGGCCGTCTTCGCCTGGCTCGCCGAGTCGAGCCCCACGTTGCTCATCTGGATGATGGCGAACACCGGCTCCGTGGGGGCGTATGCCAGCACCGGCGTGTCGTTCGGGCTCACGTACCGCACCGTCGAGCTCATCACGTTCATGTCGTTGTCCAGCAGGATCTGCCGGAACTTGTCCATGAACGCCACGAAGTGCTGCATCGGCACATAGTACTCGTTCAGGATGTCGGTGTCCTTGCCCGACTGGTAGCGGAGCAGCTCGAGCGGTGCCAGCGGCGGCCGCATCGCGTTGTTCCGCGACACGATCCGCTGCTCACCCGCCCCCAGCTCCACCTTCTTCTGCAGGTACCAGCGCAGCTTCTTGGCCCAGTCGAACTTCCGCGAGATGCCCAGGAAGAACCGGTCGCGGACGACGTTGGCTTCCTCGGTGAGCGCAAAGCTACCCGGCGTTCCCGCCGGCGCCCGGCGCCACGTCACCACCACCATCTCCCGCAGGAACTTGTCCGGGTCGGGATCGATCGACGGCCGCACCAGCATGAACACCACGCCGGTGTCGCTCTTCACGCTGTCGGTGAAGTACGCCGGGAAGTCCTTGTAGTCCATCGACACCGCGCGCTGCTCGTACAGCTCGTCCCTCGTCACCTTGAGTGTCACGTCCAGGATGACGCCGTACATCCCGTACCCGCCGATCACCAGCGAGAACAGCTCCGGGTTCTCCGTCCGGCTCACCTCCACCACGCTGCCGTCTGCCAGCAGCAGGTGGAAGCGCTGCACCACCGACACCATCTGCATCACGTCGAGGTCGCGGCCGTGGGCGTTGGCGCTCATCGTGCCGCCGACGGTGAAGATGTTCGACGACTGCATCACCTTGATCGCGAGACCCACCGGCGCCAGCGCCCGCTGCACCTCGTCCCAGGTGGCCCCGCTCTCCACCGTGATCGTCTGCGCCACGGTGTCGATCGCCAGCACCTTCTTGAACCCGCGCATGTCGAACTGCACCCCGCCCGCGGTGTACGTCTGGCCACCCTGGCTGTGATGGCTTCCCGCCATCGACACCTTGAGCCCCTTGGCTCGCGCATCTGCGAGCGCCGCCTGCAGCGCCTCGACAGTCTCCAGCCGGTTCACCGCCACCACGCGAGCTGGATCGAGCCGCGCATTGTCCGTCGCTACGAGCGGATCGCGCTTCCGGAACGGCGCACCGTAGTCGAACGCGAAGGAGCCGAAGTAGAAAAGGGTGCCGCCCAGGAGGGCGGCACCCAGCAGCATGAGCCGGCGGCGAGTGGTCATGCGCCGGAAGATAAGGACGTACGGCTCAGCCGCGACCTGATGTAGCTCGTCACCTGAGCATCATCAGCCTCGTTGTTCGCCACCTTCATGCACAAGATGTAGATCTCTCCCGCTGGGACGTGCAGCGCAGCGGCGTTAAGCGAGAGAAAGACAAGTGCGCAGGACAGCCCAGTCCGCTTGTTGCCGTCACGAAATCCCTGTGACCGCCCAAACCCGACCAGGTATGCCGCAGCGAGATCGGCCAGGTCGGCGCTCTCGTCGTAGTGCCAGCGATGAATCGGGCGCGCGAGGGCGGAGAGCACGATGTTGGCGTCAATGACTCCGTGAGCTCCACCAAACCGCTCGACCTGCTGCGCGTGCATCGCCAGCAGTGTCGACTCCGAAATCCAGCGAGGTTCCTGCGGAAGCTTTCGCGCGCTCACTTCGCCAGCGCACGGAACACGCTGTCGTACTCAGTCATGATCTTCGCATGCGCCTCGAGCGCCTCAGCCGTCTCGGCCGAATGAGGCACCACGCGGAACCCACCCAGGCCGTCTTCGATCCACTCGAGTTCCTGACCCGCCGTCAGTCCCAGGCGCCGAGCCACCTCGGCGGGCAGCGTGGTGACCACCGAGGCACCCTGCGATCGAACGCTGCTCACGAGAACGCTCATCTTGAGCTTTCCTAAGTTGCTGATTTATAATGACATGGCACTATAGTGTGACTAATATATGTGACTATAGTGTGACTGTCAAGCGCGACGCCTTCCCTCTTCACCTCTTCCCTCTTCCCGCCTGTTCCCTGTTCCCGCAGTTCAGTCCGTGTAATACAACTCCACTCCAGACGCGGTGAGCCCCACCTCGATCGGCTCCCCCTTTGCGTTCTTCGCCACCGCCGACCCCGTGCCTTCTGCTTCGGCAACCTCTTCGGGCTTGAGCACCGTCACCGATACCGTCCCCATGGCCCGAGCCTTCATGCCCGACGCACCCAGCGGAATGACGAACCCCGCATCGTGGAAGTCCACATGCACGCCCTTCCCGCCCGCCGAGTCAGCCAACTGCATCCAGCAGCCCATCGCGGTGCATGACTTGATCACCATCCCGTCGATCACCACCACTTCGGTGCCGGGAAACTTGCCTGGGTCGGACAGGATGGCGTCGATCGTCGCAGTGGGAGTGGCGGGAACGGTCTTGCCCCGCTTGAGTACCGAGTCGGCATCCGTGGACAGGACGCCCAGCAGCAACAACGCAGCATTGAGCATGAATGGATCTCCTTTCCGGGGTAAGATAAGGCGCCAAGCAACCACGAGGACATCCGGGAAATGCGGGACCCCCTGCGACCGCTGGTCATGACGCTGCTTGCCGCCTGGCTCCTGCCGCCGGTTGCCCGGGCCCAGGACTCGACTGGCACCCATGCGTGGGCGTTCACCGCATCTGTGTACGGGTATCTCGTGCCCGACAGCCCCGACTTCCTCCAACCCACCGTCACCGCCGACCGTCACTGGCTGCACCTCGAGGCTCGCTACAACTACGAGCACGTGCACACCGCTTCCCTCTGGGTCGGCTACAACCTGGGCGTGGGAAGCAAGGTGACGCTCGACTTTACACCGATGTTCGGCGTCGTGTTCGGGGAACTCAACGGAGTGGCGCCTGGCGGTGAACTGACCATGACATGGTGGAAGCTCGAGCTCTCGAGCCAGAGCGAGTACGTCATCGACCTGGGCGACGAACCCGAGAATTTCTTCTACAACTGGTCACAGCTCGGGATCTTTCCGGTGCACTGGCTCCAGCTCGGAGGCGTGGTGCAGCGCACCCGGCTGTTCGACACGGGACGCGACATCGAGCGCGGCTTCTTTGCCAGCGCCACCTACAAGTGGTTCGACACCGGCGTGTATCTCTTCAACCCCGACGAGACACCCACCATCGTGCTGTCCGTGGGCGCCTCGTTCTAGGGCGTCCTATGCCACCTGCAGGCGCGGACCGGACTGTTTCCGGACTCGCTCCGCAATCGCATTCGCCACATACTCGGCGTCCCGTCCCACCCCGTGGATCATTGTGGACGACATCGCATAGAGGAATTCCAGCCCGACGAAGTAGAGGCCCGGTGCATCCTGCGCGACGCCGCGCTGCTGCACCGGCTCATCCCCATGGACGCCTTGAAGATGGATCCAGGAGAAACCGGGGTGATACCCGGTGCACCAGATCACGTTAGCCACGTCGACGACCGTGCCATCCTCGAGCTTCGGCCGGCCATTCTCGATTCCTGCCACCCGGGCGACGCGCCTCACACCAGCCCGCTCCAGCTCGTTCGGCCTGATGCGGATCAGGGGCGTCCCCTTCGACGTAATCCTGGGTTGGGCCTTCCTCCCCACGAAGGTGTCCCGGGTGAGGATCCGGTGGAACAGCACGCGGAAAATGACATGTACCAGCCCGATCTTCTGCGCCATTCCGTCAAGCCGCCACGGGATGTGGCCGGTGTTCCGGCCCGAAAGCAGTGTGGACCGCGTCTTGACCGTTTCAAGCGCGATCTCCGCCCCCGAATTGCCGGCGCCGACGATCAGCACCGGCCCATCCTTGAGTTGCGATGAGTTCCGGTAGGCGCTCGAGTGCATCTGGAAGATGTCGCTTCGCAACTCACGGGCGAAGACGGGCACTCTTGGCTCCTGGTAGGTCGCCATCGCCACCACCACCTGGTCGGCCTCGTACTCCCGGCCTCCCGCCGAAATTCGGAAGCGGTCGCCTTCACGCCGGAGGTTCTCGACTCGAGCACCACAGACCACCGGAAGGTTGAATCGAGCCACATACGACTCGAGGTATGCTCCCATGTCATCCTTGGTGATGAACGTGTCCTGGTCACCAGGCTGGGGCATGCCATCGAGCCCGTCGTATCGGGCCGGGGTGAAGAGCTTGAGCGAATCCCAGCGCTTCCGCCAGGCGTCGCCCACGCGCGGGTTGGCATCGAGGATCAGGAATGGCAGGCCCTGCTGTGCGAGGTGATACCCGGTGGAGAGCCCTGCCTGCCCGGCGCCGATGATGATCGTCTGGATCCGCTCGAGGTCGCCCATTGGTGGTTCCTCTCATCGTGCTGCGTCACCCACCGCGCGGCATTCCCCGCGCTGTCCTGATGTTACCTTTCGCCATCCATTCCGTCCAACAGGACACCTAGAGATGAAGCCCCACCACCTCGCACTCGCGTTCACGGTCCTCGTCAGCTCGGCGGCAGCGGCGCAGGCACCCAACACCCTCTCCGCAGAGGAGAAGGCTGCCGGGTTCAAGCTCCTCTTCGACGGCCAGACGGCCAGTGACTGGCGGGGCTATCGCCAGAAGACGCTGCCGACCGAGTGGACTGTCGTGGACGGCACACTCGGCCTCTCCGGCGGGAACGGGGAGCCGAGCGGCGGCGACATCGTCACCCGCGAGGAATACGGGAACTTCGAGCTGCGCCTGCAGTGGCGCATCGCGAAGGATGGCAACAGCGGCATCATGTATCGCGTGTCGGAGGCGTATGACGCGCCTTACGAGAGTGGACCCGAGATGCAGGTGCTCGACGATGCCGGCCATCCCGACGGCAAGTCGCGCCTCACTGCGGCGGGCAGCGATTTTGGTCTCTATCCCGCACCGGCAGGCATCGTGAAGCCGGCAGGCGAGTGGAATGACATCCGCATCATCGCGAATGGCGCGCACGTGGAGCACTGGTTGAACGGCGTGAAGGTGGTGGAGTACGAGCTCTGGAGCCCGGAGTGGAGGGCACGGGTCCTGTCATCCAAGTTCAAGCAGTGGCCGGGCTATGGCATGAGCAAGAAGGGGCACATTGCACTGCAGGATCATGGCAATGCGGTCAGCTTTAGAGACATCCGGGTTCGCAAGCTGTAGACGTGGGGGTCCCTGTAAGGCCACCCGAAAGGTCCAAAATGAAGATCCGCTCAGGGTTGTTGGTATTGCTGGCTCTGTCCGCGTGCACTCCCGCCCCCGAGCGTCCCGCCAGTGATGCCGCCACCTCCGCAACCGGCATTCCCAGGCCCGACCCCGCATTCACCGGCACCATCGGCGAGACCTACCAGGACTCGAAGGCGAGCTACCCGCAGCCGGTGAAGCCACCGGCCGGCGCGCCAAACGTCCTGCTCATCCTGCTCGACGACGTCGGGTTTGGCATGGCCGGCACCTTCGGCGGACCCGTCCCGACCCCGACTCTCGACGGCCTGGCGAAGAATGGGCTGCGCTACAACACCTTTCACACCACGGCGCTCTGCTCGCCCACGCGCGCAGCCCTGCTCGCCGGGCGCAATCATCACTCCGTCGGCAACGGCGTCATCACCGAGATGGGCACCGGATTCCCCGGTTACACCGGGATCATCCCCCAGTCGGCCGCCCTCTTGCCGAAGATGCTCAGCGGCCACGGCTACGTGAGCGGCGCATTCGGCAAGTGGCACAACACCCCCGAGAACGAGATCAGCCCGTCCGGTCCCTTCGATCACTGGCCCACCGGGCTCGGCTTCGACTACTTCTACGGCTTCAACCAGGGCGAGGCGAGCCAGTACTACCCGGTGCTCTATCGCAATACGACGCCGGTCAACCCGCCTGACACGCCGGAGCATGGCTACCACTTCGGCGTCGACATGACGACCGAGACGATCAACTGGATCAACAACGTGCATGCTGCTGATCCGGCCAAGCCGTGGTTCGTCTACTACTCCACGGCTGGCGTCCATGCGCCGCACCAGGTGGCGCCGGAATGGCGGAAGAAGTTTGCCGGCCAGTTCGACCAGGGGTGGGACAGCGTGCGCGCGCAGACGTGGGAACGGCAGCTCAAGATGGGGATCATCCCCGCCGGCACGAAGCTCACGCCTCGACCGGAGGAGATTCCCGCCTGGGACACGCAGTCTCCCGCGGCGCGCCGGGTGTATGCCCGGCTCATGGAGAACTACGCCGGCTACCTCGCCTTCACCGATGACCAGGTTGCGCGGCTGGTGAAAGACCTCGAGCGCACCGGTCAGCTCGACAACACCCTCATCATCTTTATCGTTGGCGACAATGGCGCCAGCGCCGAGGGCGGCCTCGAGGGCACGACCAACGAATCAGCGAGCCTGCTCGGCTTCCCCGGCGACCTGGCCACCGTCGAGAAGATGTATGACAAGATCGGCGGGCCCGAGACCGAGCCGCATGTCCCGGTTGGCTGGGCCTGGGGCATGGACTCGCCGTTCCAGTGGACCAAGCAGGTGGCCTCACACTTCGGTGGCACCCGGAACCCCATGGTCATTTCGTGGCCCGCGCGCATCAAGGACGTCGGGGGGATGCGTTCGCAGTTCTCCCATGTCATCGACATCGTGCCCACCGTGCTCGAGGCCACCGGCATTCCCGCGCCGTCCGAGGTCGACGGCATTCCGCAGATGCCGATACAGGGCCTGAGCCTGGTCTACACCTTCGACTCCGCCAGCGCACCGAGTCATCGCACGGTACAGTACTTCGAGATGCTGGGGAACCGCGGTGTCTACAAGGACGGTTGGGTGGCGACCACTCGACACGGACGGCTGCCCTGGGAACAGGCCAAGTCTGGCCCGCCCAATTTCGATCAGGACAAGTGGGAGCTGTACAACATCACCGAGGATTTCTCCGAGGCGAACGATCTCGCGGCGAGCAATCCGGAGAAGGTGAAGGAACTGCAGGCGGCGTTCATGGTCGAGGCGAAGAAGTACGATGTGCTGCCGCTCGATGATCGCTTCTCGGAGCGCCTCGATCCGGCGAATCGCGTAGCCGGGACGCCTCGCACCTCATGGACCTACGGCAACGGCGCCCGGATGCCGGAACCGATCGGTCCCGCCGTGTGGCCCCGGCATCATACCGTCACCGCCAGCATCGATGCCGGTCCGACGGCCAACGGCTTCATCGTCGGTACCGGCGGTGATTTCGGCGGCTGGGCTCTCTACGCCGTGAATGGCAAGCTGGTCTATGCCGTGAACTGGCTCAGCTACGGCATGTCGTACGTGCGGTCCACCATCCCGATTCCGGCCGGCGCCACAACGGTTGGAGCGGAGATCATCCCCGAGGGCGGGAACGGCAAGCCTGCCCTGGTGAAGCTCACCATCGATGGCAAGCCGGCAGGTGAGGGAACCCTCCCGCACATCACATTCCGGTGGAGCCTGGAGCCGTTCCAGGTCGGGCGGGATGACATCTCGCCGGTGTCACCCGAGTACGAGCACAAGGGCGCGTTCCCCTTCAACCGCGGCATCGAGGAAGTAAGGCTCGAGCTCGTGCAATAGCGCGGCGTGACGGCGGTACTTCTGGCGTAACGGTGGGTACAGTGCATCCTCGCGCTGTACCCACCTTGTCGTATGAGGTCTTGTCCCGCTCCCCCGGCCGAGCGTACGATATGGGTATGCCCGAAGCACTGCGCCGCTGGACCCGCGAAGAGGTGCTCGCCCTGCCCGACGACGGTATGCGCCACGAATTGTTCGATGGCGAGCTGATCGTGAGCCCGGCACCTCGCTACCGCCACCAGGATGTCCTCTTCCGGCTGTTGCTTCTCGTCGGCAACTATTGCCGCGACGTCAAGCTCGGGAAGGTGCTGCTGTCGCCGGCTGACCTCCCCTTGCTAGGCGGGCAGGTTGCCCAGCCAGACATGTTCGTCTTGCCACATGGCCGCTTCGCCCAGGATTGGAGCGACGCTCCGGTCCCGATCCTTGCCATCGAGGTCGCGTCACCGTCAACTGTGCGCTACGATCGCGGCCTCAAGCGCCGGGGATACCAGAAGGCCGGAGTACACGAGTACTGGATCGTCGACCCCGAGGCTCGGCTGGTCGAGCGCTGGCGCCCGGACGACAGCCGACCCGAGGTACTGCTCGACAACGTCACCTGGCAGCCGGATGCGGCGGTTGCACCGCTGACAATCGAATTGAGCACGCTCTTCGGCGAGTAGTAGTCCGACGGTTGCGCCATCGTGAACCTCCGGTTTCGAGGCAGGTGCATTGCCCCGCCGATAGCATAACTCCAATCCGCCCTGATTACCTTACCCGCCGTCATGAACCACCCTGCTGAAGTGACCGTACCGGCCCCTGCCGGAAGTCCCGACGCCCGCCTCGCCGCCGAGGTGGCTCGCAGGCGCACGATGGCCATCATCAGCCATCCCGACGCCGGCAAGACCACCCTTACGGAAAAGCTCCTCCTGTACGGTGGTGCCATTCACCTGGCCGGCAGCGTCAAGGCCCGCCGGGCCGCGCGCCATGTCACCAGTGACTGGATGGAGCTCGAGCGCCAGCGCGGCATTTCCGTCACCAGCAGCGTCATGGCCTTCGACTACGAGGGCTACCGCATCAACCTGCTGGATACTCCGGGGCACCAGGACTTCTCCGAGGACACCTATCGCACCCTGGTGGCCGCCGACAGCGCCGTCATGCTGCTCGACAACCGGAAGGGCGTGGAAGAGCGCACCCGCCAGCTCTTTGCTGTCTGCAAGCGCCGTCGCATGCCGATCTTCACCTTCGTCAACAAGTGCGACCGCGCCGGGGAGAACCCGCTAAAGCTCCTGAGCGACGTCGAAGCCGAGCTTGGTATCGACTGTTATCCGGTGACGTGGCCGGTGTTCGCCAGCACGGGTTTGCCGGGGTGTACGATCGCCGCACGAAGAAGGTGACGCTGTTCGAGCGCACCGCTGACCATGGTGCTAGCATCGCCGAGACGCTGGTCTATGACATGGACGCGCCGGAGCTGACGGAGATTGTCGGCGCCGAGGGCATTGCGCAGTTGCGGGACGAGGTGAGCCTGCTCGATGAGGCTGGCCATCAGTGGGATCATGATTCCCTGCTCGATGGCAGCATGACCCCGGTGCACTTCGGCAGTGCGCTCACCAACTTCGGCGTCGAGGCGTTCCTCCAGTACTTCCTGGCGCTGGCTCCGTCGCCTACGGCGCGTGAATCGTCCATCGGGCCCATCGAGCCCACCCGCACCGAGTTCACCGGCTTCGTGTTCAAGATCCAGGCGAACATGGACCCGCGCCATCGCGACCGCATCGCCTTCGTACGGCTCTGTTCCGGCCATTTCGAGCCCGGCATCGAGGTGGAGCATGTGCGCACCGGCAAGACCATTCGTCTTTCAGCGGCACAGCAGCTCATGGGACGCGAGCGCAACAGTGTCGAGGAGGCGTGGGCGGGAGACGTGATTGGTGTCATCGACCGTGGCGCGCTGCGCATCGGCGATACGCTGTCGCAGGCGGGAGACCTCGAGTTCCAGGGTATCCCCAGGTTTCCGCCCGAGCACTTCGCGCGCGTCTATCCCGCCGATCCGCTCCGACGGAAGCATCTCGACACCGGGCTGCGTGAGTTGTCGGAGGAGGGTGCTGCGCAGGTGTACTATCTCGATGGCGCTGCCGGCCCCACCCCGATCGTGGGCGCGGTGGGCCAGCTCCAGTTCGATGTCATGATGTTCCGGCTGCAGAACGAGTACGGGGCGCCCTGCCGCATCGAGCCGATCGGGTTCCGCTTTCCGCGCTGGGTAGTGGGGCCCACGGCTGCTATCGACCGCGCGGCGGCGGTTGGTGGACGTCTCCGCTTGTATGACACGAACAACCACCCGGTCATGATCTTCGAGAACGAGTGGAGCCTCCGCACCGTGCAGGAGTTCGAGAAGGGACTGCAGTTTCTTGAAGTAGCGCCGTAGCCGGAATGGTGAGTCGCCGTCGAGACCACCATCTGCAGCGGCACGGATTGAGGGGCCTGGCATTGCGGAGGTATTTCCAAGCTGCAGCGGGTGGTCGAGATGGCGACCACCATTCCGGGCTACGCGCGCAACACTAGGAGCAGCCAGTGATCCGAACTCGCCTGTCGGTCATGATGTTCCTCCAGTACTTCATCTGGGGCGCCTGGTTCGTCACGCTCGGCACTTTCCTCGGCACCACGCTCCACTTCGATGGCGTCCAGATCGGTGCAGCGTACGGCTCCATGGCCATCGGCGCCATCGTGGCACCACTGTTCTTTGGCATGGTCGCCGATCGCTTCTTCGCCTCCCAGAAGATCCTTGGCATCCTCCACCTGGCCGGTGGCGCCCTCCTCTGGTACGCATCCACACTCACGACATTCGGCGCGTTCTACCCGGTCCTCATCGCCTACGCACTCTGCTACATGCCCACGCTGGCGCTGACCAACTCCATCTCGTTTGACCATATCAAGGACACCGCGAAGGAGTTTCCCCTCATTCGCGTGCTCGGCACCATCGGCTGGATCGTGGCAGGACTGGTGGTCGGTGCGCTGGCGCTCGAGGCCACCGCCGTCCCCATGCGCATTGCGGCCGGCGCATCAGTGGCACTGGGGCTCTTCTCCTTCCTCCTGCCGCACACGCCACCGCACGCGGCCGGCAAGCCGCTCAGCATCCGCGACGTGCTCGGGCTCGATGCATTGAGCCTCATGAAGGACCGCTCCTTCGCGGCGTTCGTTGTTGGCTCGTTCCTGCTCTGCATTCCGCTCCAGTTCTACTACGCCTTCACCAACCTCTTCCTGAATGAGTCCGGTTGGCCCCAGGCCGCCAGCAAGATGACCCTGGGCCAGATGAGCGAGATCGGCTTCATGGTCCTCCTGCCATTCTTCCTGGCGAGGTTCGGGGTCAAGCGCATCCTCATCGTCGGCATGCTCGCCTGGGCGCTCCGCTACACCCTGTTCGCCTTCGGCAACGTCGGGCCGGCGGTGTGGATGCTCTACGCCGGAATCCTGCTGCACGGCGTCTGCTACGATTTCTTCTTCGTGACGGGGCAGATCTACGTCGATTCACAGGCGGGAGAGTCGATCCGGGCGGCGGCGCAGGGCTTCATCACCCTGGTGACGCAGGGCCTGGGCTACCTCATCGGCAGCTGGGTGTCAGGTGTGGTGGTGGACGCCCATGTGCTGGCGGGAGGCGGTCACGACTGGCGCGGGATCTGGCTGGTACCGGCGGGTCTCGCGGTAGGGATATTGGTGCTATTCGCAGTGGTGTTCAGGCCCGCAGTCAAACAGGCGGCCTAGGCCGGTCGGGGTGATCCCCTCGAGACCACTATCTGCGGCGGCACGGACGGAGGAGTCATGGTACGGATGTATTTCCAGGCCGCAGCGAGTGGTCGAGAGGGGGACCACCCCGACCCGTCCAGATCAGCGTGGCCGCCAGGTCCCCTTGGCCACCTTCGGCACAAACTTGTCCAGCCCCGCGGGCGGAAACGCGATCGTCTTTCCCTGCTCCGCACTCTGGTACGCCGCCATCAGCATCCGCACCACCTCGACGCCGTCGGCAAACGTCAGCCTGGCCTTCTCCTTCCCCAGGAATGCCCGCACAAAATGCCGATCCTCGTTCGTGTATCCGTACGCGGCGAACTCCTCGGCGACCACCGGCATCTGCCCCATCTCGGCGTTCTGCTTCTCCACCAGGTCCTCGCCCGTCTTCCCCCGCACCCGCCGCGAGAAGAACAGCTTGAGCCCCGCATCCAGCGAATTCCACGACATCGAGTACTCCGGTCCCAGCAGTTCCGCCGACAACCGGAGCCCCGCGCCGACAAAGCTCCAGCTCGTCGTCGCCTCGCCGATTACCGTGTGCCCATCGGCCGTCTCGAACTCGATGTTGATGCTCGCGAAGTCTTCGGCGGGGGCGTTCCGGTAGTTCGTCCCCTTCATCTCCTTCGCCAGCTGCTTCGCATAGGCCGGCCGCGTCCACTTGAGTGACGCGATATGCCCCGTGATCCGCTTCACCTTCACGCTCGACAACGGCTGCCCCGGCTCGGTGAGCAGGTGCCGCACCATCAGCGCCGAGTGGCACATCATGTCGTTGAGGACCCCGCCACCCTGCAGCCGGCCCCGCCAGAACCACGGCGCGTGCGGACCACTGTGCTCCTCTGCCGCACGGGCGAGGTACGGCCTTCCGGTCAGCTTGGCACCACGAGCCCACAGCAGCGCCTTCCCAGCCTCCACCTGCGGTGCAAAGACCTGGTTCTCCAGGTACCCCGTCTTGAGGCGCACCGAACGCGCCAGCGCCGCCACTTCCTTCGCTTCAGCAACGTTCCGTGCCAGCGGTTTCTCACAGGCCAGCCCGATCAGTTCGCCCTTCCCGCGCTCGAGCGTGTGGACGATTTCCTCCACGTTCTCGATCCGCGCGTGGTTCGGTCCGCAGAGCCAGATCGCGTGAATGTCGGGGTTTGCGACCATCTCCTTGATCGACTTGTGCGCCGTCGTGTCGCCCAGGTCGAGGTCGCGCGCCATGCGAGCGGTCGATGCAGCATTGCGGGCGTTGGGGCTCCAGACGCCCAGCACCTCGCAGTCGCGCACCTGCTGGAATGCCCGGAGGTGGAACTGCGCATTGAACCCGCTGCCGATGATCCCGATACCGAGCTTCCTCGGAGTCTTCACTTGAGGTTCCCGTATTTCTTGTCCCACTCGGCGTAGCTCACGCCCAGCTCATCGAGCGCCGCCTTGGGCGCGCCCGTCCAGACCGGGTTCGGCACGTTGCCGACGTAGCCCAGGTCTGCGACGCCCATCTTGCTCGAGAAGAATGCCGACGCCGTGAGGTCCCGCAGCCGATTGAAGAACTCTGCTTGTGGCTTCAGGGCCTGGTCCGTCTTGGCAGGCCATGCCACGGAATCAAGAATTTCCCCGCGCTGGGCGTCTGTGCACTCGATGAACATCTTCTGGAAGCGTCGCTGGCTCTCGTCGTCATACCACTTGAGCCCATCGCGCCACGCCTGCTGTGTCTTCGGGCTCGACTCGCCCACCACGAAGTCCATGTAGACCAGGGCACCCGAGTCGGTGGCACTCCCCGATCGCTCGTCGCTCGGGATGATCAGGTCTGCCAGTCTCCCCAGCTTCGCCAGCTCGGCGGCCGTGAAGAACGCCCGCATCCCCCCTTCGGCGAGGAGCCGCTGGAAGCGCTGCCAGGTTGGCGTCCCGATGCCGTACGCGGCCATGGCGCTGAAGCCGATCCCGGCCAACGCTTCACGACGGTCGATCCGAGCGTCAGTCATGTGATTGCGGATTGAAGGTGAAATGGGCCGGGAGGGATGGGGCGCCCCTCGAAGGGGATCGTGGAACGCACCCGTGGACGCAATCGACGGGGAACTCCGGCGTGCGTTCCCCTTTCCCCGAGAGGGGCGCCCCGCCCGACCGGCCCGTCACAAGGCCCCCGCGCGACGTTGAGCCGCGATGTAATCGGCTGTCCGCCAACTCAGTGCCATGATCGTCCACGTCGGGTTCTTGTCCGCCTGCGACACGAACGGTCCCCCATCGGCCACGAACAGGTTCGGCACATCGTGCGCCTGGCAGTTCGTGTTCAGCACCGACGTCGCGGGATTTGCACCCATCTTGGTGCCGCCGAGTTCGTGGATGATCGTCCCGCCATCCGCGATGCCATAGCCTTCCTGCGCCGTCGGCATCGAGTCGAACACCTCGCCTCCCATCGCCTCGATAGGCCCACGGAACGTCTGCTGCATGTGACGCACCTGGTTGTACTCGTAGTCGGTGAACTTCCAGTGGAAGTTGAGCGCCGGGATCCCGTACTTGTCCTTGAGCGTCGGGTCGATCTCGCAGTATGTCCCCGCGTTCGGGATCATCTCGCCCCGTCCCGAGAACCCCACCGTCGTCCCGTAGTAGCGCCGATAGTCGTTCTTCAGCTTTGCTCCCCAGCCGCCGCCACTCGGATACCTCTGGATACCGCCCATGAACCCGGCACTCGGCTGGTCCAGTCCGCCCCACACCTCGATATGGTATCCCCGGGGGAAATCCAGCTTCGAGTTGTCCAGCCACCATGGCATGTAGACGTGACCGCCGCCGGCGCCGTCCTCGTTGTAGATCGTCCGGCCCACCAGCCTCGGGATGAACCCCGCGACATCCGTCCCCGTCGTGTCGGTGAGATCCTTCCCCACCTGCCCGCTCGAGTTCGCCAGGCCGTTGGGAAACTTCGATGACTTCGAGTTCAGCAGCAGCCGGGCCGACTCCAGCGCACTCGCCGCCAGCACCACCACGCGCGCGCGAACATTCTTGTCGCCGCCGGTCGAGCGTATCGACATAGTTGACACCGTTCGCCCGGCCTTGCGCATCGAGTGTCACCTCGCGCGCCATCGCATGCGTCACCAGCGTCAGCTTCCCTGTCTGCATTGCCGGCGCCAGCAGCACATTGGTGCTGGAGAAATTTGCGTTGACTTCGCAGCCGCGGTTGCACTGCCCACAGTAGTGACACGCCGAGCGGCCATTGAGCGGCTTGGTGATCACCGACAGGCGTCCGGGAATGCAGGTGACGTTCTGCTTCTTCGCCGCGTTCATCACCAGCAGCTCGTACGCCCGCGGCCGCGGCGGAGGCATGAAGATCCCGTCCGGCGAGTTGGGCACTCCCTCGTTGCTGCCGAAGAGGCCCACCAGGCGATCGAGCTGGTCGTAGTAGGGACTGATGTCGGAATAGCCGATCGGCCAGTTGGGTGACAAGCCGTCCAGTTCACCGCGCCGGAAGTCGTCGGGCCCGAACCGAAGGGAGATGCGGCCCCAGTGGTTGGTACGCCCCCCCACCATCCGGGCCCGCCACCAGCTGAACTTCGTCCCCTCGGCGCGCGAGTACGGTTCGCCGGCGATCTCCCAGCCGCCGATGCAGGCGTCGAACTCCCCGAACGGCCGCTCCTTCGTCGCGGCGCCGCGTCGCTGGGAGTCGTAGGGCCACCTCAGCATGGCACTGTCGCTCGACATGTTGTCCCAGGGACCGCCCGCCTCCAGCACCACGACGCGGGCACCCGCCTTGGTCAGGGCATACGCCGCCATACCACCGCCTGCGCCGGAACCGATGATGCAGACATCGTAGTCGTCACGTCGGGAGAGATTCATGGCACCAGTGTTTAGGTAGCATAATGCTAAGCACTCTGCGCGCCGAGCGCGCCTGCTCCTCTTGCCTCTTCCCTGTTCCTCCTCCCACTTCCCTCTTCCCCGCTGTTGCTGTTCCCGTTCCCTCGCTATTCTCCACTCAATGCCACTCCGCATCGCCATCGTCTTCGACACGCCCTATCCTGCCGGATGGGGACACGACGAGCACGTCAAGCAGATGGACGACGAGTTCGCGGGGCGCATCAATGTCCCCGAACCCGAGATGGAGTACCAGGTCGCGCACGCACTCCGCGAGAACGGGCACGACATCCATCTCATCGGCCTCCGCGGCGATCTCGGCGAGCTCATCCGCCGCATCACCGAGTGGAAGCCGGAGCTCGTCTTCAACTGCTGCGAGGGCTTCGGTGGTGACGACAACCTCGAGTATGTCGTCCCCTCCATGCTCGAGGCGCTCGGCGTCTGCTACGTCGGCTCGCCGCCGCTCGGCCTCATGGTGTCGCGCAACAAGGGCCTGAGCAAGAAGGTCCTGGCCCACCATGGCATCAAGGTGCCCGGCTTCATCACCTGCTATCCCGGCGAGGCGCCGCCCCATACCGGCGACCTCACCTTCCCGATGATCGTGAAGCCGATGGAGACGGACGCCTCGCAGGGGATCTCGCAGGCGTCCGTGGTCCATGACGCCGAAGCGCTCGCCGAGCGGGTGGCGTTCGTGCACCAGCAGTTCCAGCAGCCCGCCATCGCCGAGGAGTTCGTGGAGGGCCGCGAGCTCTACGTGAGCATCATCGGCAACCGGGACAAGCTCGAGATCCTGCCGCTCACCGAGCTGGTGTTCGACAAGGAGAAGAACCTGCCCGAGGAGCGGATCGCGACCAAGGCCGCCAAGTGGCACGAGGGCTACCGCACCCGTCGTGGCATCCGGAACCAGTTCGCCCGTCCGGTCGCGGCGCAGACCCGCGAGACCATCGAGCACATCTGTCGCACCGCCTTCCGCATCCTCTGGCTCCGCGACTACGCCCGCTGCGACGTGCGGCTCGCGGCCGATGGCCAGGTGTGGCTGCTCGAGGCCAACGCCAATCCCTACATCAGCAATGGTCACGACTTCGCCGAGTCGGCCGCGAAGAGTGGGCTCTCCTACACCGCGCTGATCCAGCGGCTGGTGGAGACGGCACTCGAACGACACGGTCATACGCATGCCTAGCCGGTCTCCCAGCCCGGAAGCTCGCTGTCCCGTCGGTCACGCGGTCAAGCAATACTGGAACTACTGCTCCACCTGCGATCGCTCCCTCCGCTGGCCCGACTCACAGCGAATCACCGGCGCCGAGTGCTACAACTGCGGATGGATGGTCTCCGACCATTTCTCCTGGTGCCCCTGGTGCGGCACCGACATCTACGAGGAGGGCGTCTCCGCCGAGGAGCCGCTCAAGAACCCCAGGGGGTTCCGCCTCGACACGCGCTGTGACTGGGGCTGTGGCGGACGCGTCAGCTACCCGATGGAGCACTGCCCCTGGTGCGGCAAGCCCCAGGGATGGAACGAGGACACCAAGTTCGAGGGCAACTGTCCCCACTGCACCCGCGGCGTGGACGACTGGATGGTCTGGTGTCCCTGGTGCGGCAACGATGCCACCGGGCAGGACCTCATCCAGCGTGCGCTCACCCGGTCGCGACGACTGCTCGCTCGTGTCGCGCATCAAGCCGTGGGGCTATCGCGTGCTGCTCCGGCCCGGTGTGTCGGGCGTCGATCCCAAGTATCCCAAGGTGGTGGAGATCGAGCAGCGCTACGCCACCGGTCGCCGCCAGGACGAGATCCCGTGGACCATGCTCACCGGACTCATCGTCCACGAGCTCGGCCACAGCTTTCTCTATCATCACTGGCGATGGACCCGGTCCGATTCCTTCCGCCGCGTCTTCGGTGAGGTGGACAAGGCCTATCGGGTGAAGGACGAGTCCTGGGTCGACTTCCAGCGCCGGAAGGTGGCCACCGCGCCGGTGGATCATGTCTCGGCGTACGCGATGCAGCATCCGCAGGAAGACTTCGCGGAGACGTTCCGATTCTACGTCACCCGGTTCGGCCGGTTACGCGACCTGTTCAGTGAGCTGGGGCGGAAGCGGAAGGGCGTGGTGGTGTACGAGAAGTTCCTGGCGCTGCACGAGTACGTGAGGCAGCTGCGGGGATGGCGGTAGGTCAGCCGGGTGAGGGCGCCGAAACATGACTCCGCACGTCGTGCCGAATCCCGACCCCCTCCAGCATCTCCACCGCCTCCGCACACAGCCCCGTGCCCGCCTGGCTCCGAATGATCTTTCGCACTTCCTCGGGCGGCAGCGCCGCGCGGTACGGCCGCGTCGCCGAGAGTGCCTCGCAGACATCCGCCACCGCCAGCATCCGGTCCAGTCGTCCCAGCTTCTCTCCCGGCAGGCCGCTGTGATATCCCTGTCCCATCCAGCCGTTCATGGTGCCGCGCAGCGACTGACGCCACGTCGCGGAACGCGCGCACCCGTCCGAGGATCGCGTCTGTGTAGCGCGGGTGCTGCCGCATCATTGCCATCTCGGTTTCCGTCAGCTTGTCGGGCTTGTCGAGGATCAGGTTCGACACACCCAGCTTGCCGATGTCATGCAGCAGTGCGGCGCGGCGCAGCAGCGTCCGCTCCTCGCGCGGCAGCCCGACGTGTGCTGCCATCCCGATCGCGATCCGTGCCACGCCACCGGAATGCTGCCCGGTATACGGTGACTTGGCATCGATGACCCGCGCAAATGCCTCGGCCACCTGGTCGATGCGGCTCGCGTCGGCCACGATGATCCGGTCCTTCGGCTCCAGCGCTGCCACCAGTGGACGCACATCCTCCTGCCGGATGCTCGCCCAGAAGGCGGCGTCAAACTCGAAGCTCTCCATCGCATTCACCAGCGCCGGATCGAACCAGGTGCCGCTTCGTGAACGCGCCATCTCGTAGGCTGCCGGCTGGCCATGCGCAGCAAGGAACACCTCCACCGTCTGCGCCAGGCAGCAGATCCGCGCGAGCAGCGGGATCCCGTCGCCCGAGACGCCCATCGGCATGCCCTGGCCATCCCAGTGCTCATCCAGGTTCCGGATCGCCGCGGCCGTGGCGTTGGAGAGGTCGAGCATCCGCGCGATGTCGGCGCCGCGCTCACAGCGTGTCTCGATCATCTCACGTCCGCTGCCCCGCCCCTTCACAGCCAATCACGAGCACCTGCCACGCTCGCGCGATGGCACTCCCGCCCGGCACATGCGACATCGCGTATGACGCCGACGCCTTCGGGCTGGTCCAGTCGTTCAGCTTGTGCGCTTGCTTGAGACGGAAGTCGTCGGCGCCGAAGAGATTGCAGAGACGGGCGGCGTTGCTGGAGCAGCCAAGATCCTTGAGCAGCAGGGCATAGAAGAGGTCCGACCGCTCGGCGTCACCCAGGCCGAGTATCTGCCCGATCCGCATGCCGATGACGCAGCTCCGGACCGCGTGTCCCTCTCGCTGGCCCTCGGTGATATCCAGCGCGTATGAGAGGGCGGAAACCACTTCGGAGAGTCGGACACCCTGCTCTGGCAGAATGCCCGCTACTGCCCAGGCCGGAGGGGCCAAGTCATTGAGATTGGTGGTCATGCCCCGGGGAGGGGCAAGGAGGAGGCCAGAACAACCGTGCCTCCCACACACGCTCCGCGCCCGCATGTCGCGTGGACGCGGAGCCGTCAGGATGCGGCGCTTACGGGGTCGTCGGAGGCGGCTTCTTGCCGGGGGCGCCGCGGCCGCCCATCGCACCTGCCCTTGGTGCCGGCGGCGGTGGTGCCACGGCCGGGGCCCTGATCGTGTCGGCACGCGACGGCGTGCTCGCGCTGGGCGCAGCAGCCGGCGCCATCGCCGGTGCAGTCGCCTGTGGAGTGGGGCTCGGATTGGCTGCCGGGGTGGGAGTCGTCATGGCCGGCTCGGGCGCGGGCGCCGGAGTCGTATCCACCGGTACCGGCGCCATCATGGCCTGCGCCGTGTCCACGGCCTGCGTGGTGTCCGCCGCTGCCCCCGTCTCCGGCATCTTGCCGCACCCTCGCATCCACCAGGCCAGGAGCAACACGACGGCAATACCGATTACCCAGGGCAACCAGTTGCGTTCGGGAGCGTTCGAGCCGGGGGCGGATGACGTACTCATGATCATTCTCCGGTGAGAGGTGACGGCAGCGGACGTCCACCTGAAATGCTCAGCGCGGATAACCTACAGCGGCGACAGCCGCCCGGTAAGAACGGCACGCCTGCCGGCAAGCAAAGACCGCGGGCCAGTGTCGGCGCCCGCGGTCTTGGAGCAACTTCGCTTGGTCAAACAACTTCACTCGATGGAGCTGACGGGGATCGAACCCGTGACCTCTGCAATGCGAATGCAGCGCTCTCCCAGCTGAGCTACAGCCCCGTGACAGGGCCGCAAAGATATGGGACCCCGCCTGCCCCGTCAAATCGAGGTTAAATTCCGTCATTCCCTGATCTTGAGCCAGTTCCCCACAGTTTGGAGTGACCCAATGAACCGGGCCGCGCTGCTCGTGCTTTCGTCTGTCACCGTGCTGGCCAGTTGCTCCAACGACGACCTCAACGGCCCCTTCACCTTCTCGGGCAGCTGCGACGTCATTGAGGTCACCAACGTCACGCTCGACACCGACCCCGCCACCGTGGTGCGGTTCGAGGTGCGTGGCCAACTGCAACATGGGCTCCGAGATCGGTGAGGTGGGCGCGGTGATCGACTACGTCGTCACCTCCAACACCACCAACAACACCCTCGTCATCACCGGGGATTCGTTCTACTCCACGAGCCAGACTGACATCATGGTGGGTGCGATCACCGGCACCGGCACCCAGGTGAACCCCACCACCTTCAACTTCGTCGGCACCGAGCAGCTACAACGGGGGCACCGGGGACTTCGACGACATCTTCGGCAGCGGGGAGATCACCGGCGGAACCCTCACGATTACCGCGCCAGGCAGCGGCGGATGGACCGTGGTCGGCGCTATCGACTGAACGACGCGATGTATCGCGGCACGTCGAACTTGTCCCGCGCTGCCTTGAGTGACTGGTAGCGCACTGTGCCGTAGATGGCGCGCCGGTAGAACGGCCGGTCGAACTTCCCGAACGTCCACATGATCCCGCCGTAGCTGTTCGGGTCCCGGCCATCGAGCGAGTACTTGTTGTTCAGGTGCTCGAGCACCCGCAGGCACTCACCGGCGTTCGGGGTCCACTGCAGCACCGCCTTCCCCCAGAGCATCCGCATGTAGTTGTGCATCCACCCATCGCGCAGGTACGAGCGCTGTGCCGCATTCCAGAGCTCGTCGCCCGTGCGCGCGAACTCGAGATCCTCATCGCTGTAGAGTTCCGGGCGAGGGTCGGACTCGTGCTCCCGCAGCTGCTCCCGCGCCCAGCCCGGCATCCCCTCGGGCGTGCGGTGCTTCGGGTTGAAGTAGCAGAAGTTGTGCGACACCTCGCGCCAGGTCAGCGCCTCATCGAGGAACTTGGCGTACTGGTCGGCGGGACCGGCGGCCTGCGCCGCGAGCAGGATCTCGTGGATGGAGAGGTTGCCGAAGTGCAGGTACGGCGAGAGCCGGCTCACCGCATCGGGCTCGTTGGGATCATTCCGCAGGTCGGCGTAGTGCCTGAGCCCGGTGGCAAGGAAGTCGCGCAGCCGCGCCCGGCCCGCGACCGTGCCGCCGCGGAACATCGGTGACGGCGCCACGGCATGATCGACGTCACACCGCGCCACCAGCGACGCGATCGTCTCGCGCGTCGGGCCGGACCGGGTCGAAGGGCAGGTCGATCGGGCGCTGCACCCTGGGCGACGGGTTGTCCACCGGCCACAGGTAGTGCGGCAGCGCATCCATCAGCACCGTCCGGATGCCGCGGGCGTTGCCATGCTCCTTCTTGTGGTACGCCATCGGCACGAGCGTCGCCGAATCGACGGCGATGACCGGTGTGGCCACGTCGCGACGCAGCGCGCGTATCTGCCGCGGCACGATGAAGGTCGGGAAGAAATCGGTGACCACCAGCGCGGCGCGGTCGGCGAGCTCCGCGAGATGTGTGCGAGAGCGGCAGCGTCCCCGTTGCGCTCTCGTCCGTCTTCCCGCTTTCCGTTTCCAGCCGGCCACTGCGTAAGCTCTCCGTCCCCTCGTCCAGCCAGAACGCGTAGTTGATCCCGCGCGCGGCGAAGCCGGCGTAGAGATCGACTACACCCTCCAGGATCCACGTGTGGAAGCGATCGCTGGCCCAGGGATAGTCGTGCCGGAGGCCGTGATACACCTGCAGCGGAAGGCCGAGCGCATCGGCCTGCTCGATGGCAAAGTTGAGCGCGAAGTTGTCGTGCGCCCGCTGGGTGGTCTGCATCCAGTACAGCACGAACTCGCCGCCATGCCGCGGCTTCGAGTCGGGCGGGGCATGGATGCGGTAGTCGTCGAGCGGAGCGGTGACGGTGCTGGGAGTCATCGTTGAGGCCAAGGTGTCATTGCGAGGAGGCGGCGAAGCCGACGACGAAGCAATCCCGGCGCCTTCGCGCGGGGCTCCGTGCCGATGCATCCGGATTGCTTCGGCCGCTACGCGGCCTCGAAATGACTAGAGATTTTCGAGTTGCCGCGTGTGCAGTCGCGAAAGGAGCAGCAGCGATGTCACCGCCCCAATGAGCGCCATGAACATGTCCCACTGCGTATCCCACACATCACCCTGCGTTCCCAGGAACGCCGTCGCCCCGCTCCCCGTCATCTCCGCCGTGAACCACTCGATCAGCTCATACGTGGCACTGAACGCCAGGCAGATCGAGATCACCATGAACGGCAACCACTTGCTCCCCTTGAGCGGCGACGTCCGCCACAGGATCTCGCGCGCCAGGATCGCCGGCACGAATCCCTGGGCGAAGTGACCGAGCCGGTCATAGTGGTTCCGAGCCAGGCCGAGTGCATCGCGGAACCAGAAGCCGAGCGGCACCTCGGCGTAGGTATACCGCCCGCCAACCATCAGGATGCACGCGTGAATTGCGAGGAGCACCTGCAGCAGTGGTGTCAGCGGGAAACGCCTGTTGGTGAGGATCACGATCGGGAGCCCGATCAGCACCGGCGCCACCTCGAGCCACCAGGTGAACCGGTCCGCCGGATGAATGCCGGACCACACCAGTACCGCCACCACGATGAGGAGCAGTGTGCGTGACAGCATCATGAACCCCCGTTCACCGTTGATCGTTCACCGTTCACGCTGTTGCTGTTCCTCCTCACGCCGTTGCCGTTCCTCCTCACGCTGTTCCGGATACGGAACGTCAACCGTAAGGCCATCCCTCGCCACCGCCGTCTCAGGAAAGATTGCCCGCGCCTCCGCCAGCAGCTCCGGCGCATCCCGGTTGTAGCGCGCGCTGATGTGCGTCATCACCAGTTGCCTCACCCCTGCATCCCGGGCGATAGTTGCCGCTTCCCTTGCCGTCGAGTGACCCGTCTCCACCGCCCGGTCGGCCTCCTCGTGGCCGAACGTCGCCTCGTGGATCAGCAGGTCGGCGCCGCGCGCCGCCTCCATGAGCGAGGTCGTGGGCCGAGTATCGCCGGAGAACACCAGCGTGCGACCGGGCCGCGACTGGCCCACGAGATCTTCCGGGCCCAGGCGACGTCCATCTGGGAGTACTACCGTCTCGCCCTTGTGGAGCTTGCCCCAGAGCGGCCCCTCCGGCACGCCCATTTCGCGGGCCTTGTCGGGATTGAAGCGGCCCAGGCGGATATGCTCCTTGAGCGCGTAGCCCACGGTGTCGGCGCGGTGCTCGGTCGCGAAGACCTGCAGTTCGTAGCCATTCCGGGACAGGCAGTCGCCCGGCTTCACCTCGACGATCTCCACCGGGAAGCGCGCCTTCTCGATCCCGACGGTGAGCATGCCGCCGAGTATCCGCTGTGCCCCACGGGGGCCATACAGCACCACCGGCGCCGTACGATCGAGCAGGCCCATCGTGCGGATCAGCCCGGTTACGCCCAGGATATGGTCACTGTGATAGTGGGAGAAGAAAATGTCGCGGAAGGAAAACCCCACCCCGTAGCGCATCATCTGCCGCTGGGTGCCCTCGCCGCAGTCGAACAGGAACATCTCCCCGTCCCGCTGCACCGCGAGACTGGTGACGTTGCGATCAACGGTTGGACAGGCAGCGCCCGTTCCAAGAAAGGTGACTGACAGCATGGCGGGGAAGATACTCGCGCTGACGCTGTTGCTGGTGCTGCCCACGACCCTCCAGGCCCAGTGGGCCGTCGAGGCGTTCCTGGGCACTGCCGTCAGTGCGCCCAGCAACCTGACCATCCGCCAGGCCGGACAGCCGGACATCAGCTTCACCGCGCACTACGCCACCAAGCCGATCAAGAGCTCGAGCGCGCCCTACTACGGCTTCCGCGTCTCCCGCTGGTTCAGCCGGTGGGGAGTCTTCTTCGACGACCTGCATCACAAGCTCTACCTCACCAACAACCCGCCCGAGGTGGAGAAGTTCGAGGTCACCTACGGCTACAACCTCTTCTCCCTTGGCGCCGGCTACCGCACCGGACACTGGAGCTTCCTCGCCGGTGCCGGCCCGGTCATCACCAACCCGACGTCGATCGTCCGCGGCGAGTTCAAGGACCACGCGGGCGGCATCTTCGGGAGCGGCTACTACGTCGACGGCGCCCAGGTGCAGCTCGGCGTCAACCGCCGCTTCCGCGTCGTCGGCGTCTTCTTTGTGTCGGCTGATGTGAGGGGATCCATCGGGTGGGCCCGCGTCAACGTCGCCAATGGCGATGCAGATGTTCCCAACTATGCCGTCCACTTTCTACTGGGAGTCGGGATCGGGAAGAAACGGACGTGATGACGTGAGGACGTGATGTGGACTGGAAGCCGGACGGAACGACCTCACGTCTTCACGTCTTCACGTCTTCACGTCCCCTAGAACATCTTCACCGTAATCCCGATCTTCCCCGGATGCTGCTTGATGTCGTTCACCAGCGAGTCGAGCGACGCCGTCAGCCGCACCATGTTCCCGTAGAGCGCCGAATCGGTCGCGAACTTCCCCAGAGTTCCCTTGCCCGTCTGCACCAGCATCAGCACCGAGTCGAGCCGGGCACCGGTGGCGGTGAACTGCGCCGACATCGCGTTCAGGTTGGTCACCAGGGTGTCCGCCTTGTCCCGCGCGCGCACGACGGCCGGTGCCGCGAGCGTCGAGTCCAGCTTCGCCAGCGTTCCGCGCAGTGCCTGCATGGTGAGCGCCAGTTCGGCGTTGGCACCGTGCTTCGGGTCGTTGAGGGTCGCCATGAGCCGCTGCGATCCCTGCAGCGCCTTCGTCGCCTCCTCCAGCGTCGTCGCCAGCCGTTGCTGCATCGCCGGGCCCACCAGGCCATTCGCGTTGATCAGCACGCTGTCGGCCCGGTCGGAGAGCCCGCCCGCGATCTGCATCAACCCCGGCGGCGAGATGCCCATCACCACCTGCCCCTTGGGCAGCACCGTGGGTGAGTCGCCCGGGATGAACATCAGCGTGACGTCGCCGGCGAGCCCCACCGAGACGATCACCGCCTTGGCATCGATCTTGGGGACAATGGCCTTGTTGCTGAGCGAGATGGTGACGTGCACCTTGCCCGGCGCGATCAGCTTGATGTCCTCCACCTTCCCCGACGGCACCCCCGACACCCGCACCTGCGATGCCTGCTGCAGTTCACCGGCGTCGGGGAACTGGATGATGACCTGGTCGTCCTTCGGCCCGATCGACTTCCCCCGGAGCCAGAACGTGCCGATGGTGAACAGCGCCGCCGCAGCGAGTACGATGCTGCCGACCACCACTTCCCTGCCGAATCGCGAGTCCATGGGCCTCAGGCGGCGAATTGAGTGTTGTCGAAGTCGCGCTCGAGGAACGCCTTCACCTTGGGATGATCCGAGGCGAGGAACTCCTGCGGCGTGCCCTGCATGACCACCTTGCCCTCGCTCAGGAGCGCCAGCCGGTTGGCGACGCGGAACGCGCCCCGCACGTCGTGCGTCACCATGACACTGGTGACGCCGAGCTCCTGGTCGAGTCGCTGCACCAGCGCATCGATGATGTCCGAGTTCACCGGGTCGAGCCCCGACGTGGGCTCGTCATACAGCAGGTACTTGGGCTGGCCCGCGATCGCCCGCGCAATCCCCACCCGCTTGCGCATGCCTCCCGACAGCTGCGCCGGGAACTTCTCCATGACCACGTCGGGCTGCAGGTTCACCAGCTTGATGCACTGGGTGACCCGCTCCATCGCATACTTCTCATCCTTGAACTTCGCCTCGTCCACGATGCCGAGGCGGACGTTCTCGAACACGTTCATGGAGTCGAAGAGCGCGCCGTTCTGGAAGACGTACCCGATCGTCTTGCGCAGTTCCGACAGTGCGTCCCGCTTGAGCGTCGGCACATCCTTGCCGTCGACGATGACCTGGCCGAAATCGGGCTTGATGAGCCCGATGATCGTCTTGAGCAACACGCTCTTGCCGGTACCCGAGGGGCCCAGCAGGGCCACCGTCTCGCCCTCGCGAACGTCGAAGTCGACGCCGTCCAGGATGATCTGCGCGCCGAAGCGCTTCTTGACGCCGCGGAGTTCGATCACGTATTGAGCAGCAGCTTGGTCAGCAGGGAGTCGAGCATCAGCACGATGACGGTGCTGGTCACCACCGCGCCGGTCGTGCCCTTGCCGACGCCTTCCGCGCCCTGCTGGATGTTCATGCCCTTGTAGCAGGAGATCAGCGCCGATGGTGGCCCCGAAGAAGAACGACTTGATCAGGGAGTACCACGCGTCCCACGGACGGAAGTACACCTGCGCACCGTAGGTGAAGTCCATGTTGGTCACCGGCAGCACCTGCTTCACCGCCCACCACCCCACCAGGATGCCGCTCGCGTTCGCGAACACCGTCAGCGCCGGGATCATGATCAGCGCCGCCAGCACCCGCGGCACGATGAGGTGCGATGACGGCGCCCGCCCCAGGCTCTCCAGCGCGTCGATCTGCTCCGTGACACGCATCGTGCCCAGCTCGGCGGCGTAGCGCGCACCGATGCGGCCGGCCAGCACCAGCGCTGTCAGCACCGGACCCAGCTCCAGGATGATCGACGAGACCACCAGCGTGCCCACCACGTAGTACGGGATGCTGGCGCTGAACTGGTAGCCGGTCTGCAGCGCCGTCACCGCACCGGCGAAGCCGGCAATGAGCAGCACCAGCGCGAAGCTGCCGACCCCGATGTTCCATGCCTCGATGAGGAAGCGGGGAAACCAGATCCGCACCTCGGCGAGACCCCGGGACGTCTCCAGCAGGAAGAGACAGAACCGGCCGATCTGCGCCACGATCTCAATGACGAAGCGGCCCACCCGCGCCGCGATCCTGGTGAGGAAGGTGCCGTTCTGGTGCTTGAGGTCCATCGCTGCGGCTGTCATTCGTGAGGTATCTTGTCCGCCGATGCCCGATAAGTCTAGGCCAAGGGTTGCCGACGATGCCCGCGAGTTCCGCCGCCGGCTATTGCGCTGGTTTCGCCGTCATGGGCGCGACCTGCCCTGGCGGCGCACCCGTGATCCCTACCGCGTGGCCGTCTCCGAGTTCATGCTGCAGCAGACGCAGGTGGGCCGGGTCGAGGGCTTCTACCACGACTTCCTGGCTCGGTTCCCCACCGTGCATCACCTGGCCGATGCCCCGCCCTCCGCTGTCCGCGAGGCCTGGGAAGGACTCGGCTACTACCGGCGCGCGCACAACCTGCACGCACTGGCCCGCCAGGTCGTCGACACCCGGGACGGCCGCTTCCCCGATGATCCCGCCCAGCTCCGCGAGCTGCCCGGCGTCGGAAGGTATACCGCCGGCGCGATCGCCTGTTTCGCCTTCGAGCGCCGCGAACCGGCGGTGGACACCAACGTCTCGCGCGTCATCCGGCGCGCCTTCCATCCCCGCGCCGCGCGTACGGCAAGTGGAGAGGCGCGCATCTGGAGTACGGCGGAGTGGCTCATTCCCCGCCGCGGCCGCGACGCGTGGTCGTTCAATCAGGCGATCATGGAGCTGGGAGCGTTGGTCTGTACGGCGAGGGTGGCGCGATGCGACGTCTGCCCGGTGCGGGGCGCTTGCAAGACCGGCCGGAGGTCAGCCTCCGTATCGGTAGATCGCGGCCGAAAGCAGCGCGCCCAGGCCTAGCAGCGCCGCGACTTCCCCGGTATACCACTGCCGCTTGCGCAGCCGGTCGAAGTACGCCGCATGCTCGCCGCTCGGGTCCAGCCGTGACAGCTTGGCGGCGTTGGGCACCAGCATCGTCAGCGCGATGAGCGCGCCCACCATGCCCAGCCCCTGCATCGCCACCAGCCACCCGCTCCCCATGCTTGGCGTGTTGATGAGCCGCATGGTGAGGAACAACCCCGATACCACGGTAAGCAGCGATCCCGGGAACACGAGATACCGCGCGATGGCCCACTGGATCCGCATCACCGTCGCCAGCGCGGGTCGCGCCTCCGTCCTGGCTGCAATGGACACCACCAGCGACGAGAACCCACCACCCATCCACCACGCCACGCCTAGCAGGTGCAGGAAGAGCCAGAGGCTCACGTGCTGATCTCGCTCAGCAGGGCATCATCGATCGGCTTGCGCCCGGCGAACCCGGCCCCCACCTCGTGCCAGTGCGTGATGCGCTGCTCCCCGTAGCGCCAGCAGAGCAGCACCATCCTGTCGTCCCGCATCGACCGGAAGTCCACCAGCCCTTCCTCGAACCCCTGGAACATGCAGCCGATCTGCTCGATCTCGCGCAGGTAGCGTGTCGATGCGGGCCGCGAGCTGCTCCGCCGCCACCCGGGCCGCCGCCACCTCCGGCGACTCGCCATCGTCCGCCACCGCGCCCGCCGCCAGCAGTTCATAGTGCGAGATCGCCCGGCGCCACGCCGGGTGCTCCGCCCATCAGGTCGGCGACGATGCGACGCACCAGCGGCAGCGTGCGCTCCGCCTCGTCCCGCGTGAACAGCCGCGGCTCGGCCATCAGCCCCACACCACGCGGATGCCCGGCACCTGCTCAGGGTGACTGATGAAGCCGACGACGCGGCGCTCCGCGTCGACGACCGTGATGGTCGGGCGAAGGTGCGATTCGTTGGGCTCAAGGTCCATGCGAAGCTCCATGCCCTCGAGTTCATGCTCCGGGCCCACCACCGTCGTATTGGTGCGCATCAGCGCATCGGCGCGAGTGTGCCACGGGTGCTTTCCCTCGGCGAGGCAACGCGTCACCAGCTCGCGGTCGCTCAACGTGCCAAGGAACCGGCGCGTCCGGTGGTCGTCGACCACCGGCACCACCGAAATATTTCGGCTGCGGAACATGATGGCGACCTCGCTCGCCATCGCGCCCGCCACCGCCACGATCGGGTCTGCAACCATCACTTCAGAAGCACGCATCGACTGTCCGGGTGAGATGGAGGCTGGTCGGCCGGATCACGGCAATCTGGTGGGACGGGCCACGGAATCAAGACCACCGAGTGCCTCGCGCATCGCAAGATACCCCTCGTCGGCATACACCCTCGCGCGACCGGCGCTGAACGTCGCGTTTCGCTCGACCCGCGGCCGCACGTAGAGGATGGGCCCCCGCTCGTCGCCGCCAGCGCGCAAGCTGGTCCTCCGTCACCTGCGCCATGAGTATCCCGATCGATTCATCCACCGCGCGAATCAGCGGCGGGCCACCCGGCGGCTTCGGCTCGCGGCCGTTGTCGAACCCGGGACCCACATCCACGGCGATCACCGGCAACCCGCCGGTATCTCCCACCACCGCCAGGGGAGCATGGCCCATCAGGCCGCCATCCCGGAGCATCCGGCCGCCGAGTCGAACCGCCGGGAAGTAGGGCGGCAGTGCGCAGGACGCCGCCAGCACGTCGAGCAGCGGCGCGTCGATGCCGCCGTGCCCGAAGAGTCACCAGTTCCAGCTTGTCGACGTCCACCGCCGTTACCGTCAGCGGCACCTTCAACTCGGCGAAGCTCCGTGCCGTGATGATGCGCCCGATCGCCTCGCGGAACGGTCGTGCACGAACCAGCCCCTCCAAGTGGATACCCGCCACCGCTGCCAGTGGATGCGGACGTATGCCGGCGGGGGCCTCGTTCATGAGCGCCCGCACCACAGTATCCGGCTCGGCGCCCGACGCGAGTGCCGCCGCCACCACCGCGCCGAGCGACGTCGCCACGTAGCGCGTCGGCTCGATGCCCCGTTCGCGCAGCGCCCGCACCGCGCCGCAGTGGGCCGCTGCCTTGGCCCCTCCGCCGCTCAGTACGAGAATGACGCCGCTCACCGCTTGATGCTCTCCCGGTGCACCCGCGCGCGCTCCATCCGTTCCTTCTCCTCGTCGGTCGTGGCGATGAGCCGGGGCACCCGGGTCGGCCTGCCGTGATCATCGATGGCGACGAATACCACGTGCGCCGTGTGCGTGTTCCGTCGCGGTTCGCCCGTGGCGGGCTGCTCCGAGTAGACCTCCACCGTGATGTCCATCGAGCTGTTGCCCACGTAGTCCACGGTGCCGATGCAGGTCACCAGCGCCCCGACCGGGATGCGCTCCCGGAAGTCGACCCGGTCAATCGATGCCGTCACCGCGCGGCTGCCGGCATGCCGCAGCGCCGCCACGGCGGCCGCCTGGTCCACCAGCGCCATCAGGTTCCCGCCGAAGAGGTCGCCGAGCACGTTCTGCATGTTCGGCATGACCAGCGTCGTGATCTCCCCGCGGGAGTAGGACATGAGGCGGGAGTCTGGGATTGCGTGCGGAGTCGAGTGCATGGCGGTTGCCGTCAAGGGTTAGGAGTTAAGAGTTGGGAGCAGTGGGTGGGCAGTGAGTCACTCCCAACTCTCAACCCTCAACGCTTAACCGTCAGTAATCCACCGGCCTCAAATACCACTCCCCGATCGCCGTCTGGCTCACCATCGCCACCGTCGGCAATCGCCGCTTCCAATGGGTCGAGTCGAGCCGGCGACGTACCGCCTCCACCTCGGCCTCGGTGAAACCGGCCGTGACCAGCGCCTCGGGCGTGTACCCACTCAGCAGGAAGTGCAGGATCCGGTCGCCGCGCGCATATGAGACGCCGAGATCGATCTCGTCGGTCTGGCCGTGGATGAGGTCGGCGGTCGCAGGCTTGTCCACGATCGCGGCCGGAACGCCGACATACCTGGCCAGCGCCCACACCTGGGTCTTGTACAGGTCGCCGATCGGGTTCACCGGCGGCGAATCGTCCGCGTGCCAGGTGAAGTACCCCAGCAGCCGTTCGCTCTTGTTGCCCGTCCCCAGCGGCAGTGCCTCTGAGCTTCGCCGAGAGGTCGAAGAGCACGATCATGCGGCAGCGCGCCATGATGTTGCCCTTCCGCGCCGGGTCGGTGTCACCGATCGCCGCTACCATTCCATCAACAGCCGCGGAGATGTCCACGGTGCGACTCTCGATGCCGAGTGCGTCAATGACCAGTTGCGCATGGTCTAGGCTATCGGCGCTCGACGCGCTGATATGGCATGCGGATGGCCGTGACGTTCTCCGGCCCCAGCGCCTCAGCGGCAAGGTACGCCACCAGCGCGCTGTCCACGCCGCCCGACAGCCCGATCACCGCCTTCTCGAATCCGCGGCGTCTCGTCAACTCGTCGCGCAGGAACTCCACCAGCCAGCGCTTCGCAAGCGGCGCGTCGATGTCGAGTACGTCGTCAGTCACGTTCGGCACGCCTGCTGCGCGGGGCCTCCGCGCGGGAGCCGACGGCGCGACCGCATCTTCCGCAGCATCGGGCTCCGCGGGTGACGCCGCGCGCATCAGCTGGGGCGCCAGCGACGGAAGCCGCGTCTTGAGATCAGCCAAAAGCGGCATCTCGGCTCGCACCCGGGCAATGTCGCTGAGGTCGAGCGACACCGTCACCAGCGCCTCCTCGAACACCGGGCCCTCGACCAGGATGTTCCCTCGCGGCCCCGCGATGAGCGAGCCGCCAACGAAGGCCTTGCCGCCCTCGAATCCCACCAGGTGCGTCAACGCCACGTACAGCCCGTGCTCGCTCGCAACGTCCTGCATGATCCTCTCCCAGCGACCGATGCTTGCGGGACGCTCATCATCCTCCCCATTCCGCTGCAGTCCGCGCGCGGGGCTGGCACTCGGCACGATCAGCATCTCTGCGCCATCGAGTGCCGCGATCGTGGGCACGATGGAATGCCACGCATCCTCGCAGATGAGCAATGCCGCGCGACCCCACCGCGTGTCGAAGGCCTGCACCTGGTCGCCGGCCGCGACGAAGCGCTCCTCGTCGAACACGCCGTAGGTGGGCAGGAACACCTTGCGGTGCACGTGCCGGATGCCCGCGTCGCTGCCGCCGAGCGAGGCATAGAGCGCGGAGTTGTGGATGTGATTGCTGTGCCGCTCGTAGAAGCCGAGCGCCACTTCCAGGTCGGCAGCACCACTTTCGCGGTGCACCCGGGCCAGGTCGTCGAACAGCCTCTCCGCCTCGATGGCGAGTTCGCGAACACCACCCTCGAGGAAGTATCCCGTGAGCGCGCTCTCGGGGCCGATGATGAGGCCGGGCGGTGTGGGAAGGAGCGATGCCTCGCGGAACATCTCGCCCAGCCGGGCAAGATTCTCGGCATAGCGGCCCTTGCGGGGCCGGAGCTGGGCCAGCGAGACGGTCAGCATCGGTCAGTGGAATCTAAGCTGCCACCCCCCATTAGATTAGCCGCATGATCTGGCTCGTCGCACTTGGCGGAGCACTGGGCAGTGTCGGCCGTTTCCTGCTGGGACCGGTCATTCACAAGGCGTTCGGCTTCACCTTTCCGTTCGGCACGCTCTTCATCAACATCCTGGGCTCGTTCATCCTGGGTGCGGTCGTCGGTCTCGCCGTCGACGGCGGCCCCGTATCGCCCCAGGCCCGTGCCTTTCTTGCAATCGGTTTCTGCGGTGGCTTTACCACCTTCTCCGCCTTCAGCTTCGAGACCGTGACACTTCTCGAGGGTGGTCAACTGGGACGCGCTGGGGCATACGTCCTCGCAAGCGTTGTGCTCTCAGTAACCGCCGCCTGGATCGGGCTGCTCACCGCCAGACAGTTGCTCCCGCACTGACTCTCGATGACTCACGACTCACTGACCACTGACGACCGACGACTGACGACTGGTTCATCATGACCCCATACGAAGCCATTCACGGCGTCCCCAACGCCTGCCAGATTCTTCCCACCGTGGTGACCGGTGGGCAGCCGACACCGCAGCAGCTCAAGGACCTCGCAGCCACCGGCAGCGCCATTGTGGTGGACATGCGCGAGGCGATGGAGCCGCGCGGATTTGATGAGCCGGCGCTGGTGAGGGAACTCGGCATGGAGTACAAGCTGATTCCGGTCGGTGCGCATACCATGAGCGACACGACCCTGCAGACGCTGCGCACGACGCTCGCCGAAGCCGGCGAGCGGACGGTGTTTGTGCACTGCGGTTCCGGGAATCGTGTTGGTGGCGCGCTGATCCCGGTGCTGATGCTGGACCGGGGAATGGAGGAAGAGGACGCGGTCGATGCCGCGATGCGCGTTGGCCTCCGGAGCGCCGAGCTGATGGAATGGGGCCTCGGCTACACCCGGCGCCAACGCGCCACCTGAAACTTCGCTAGCGCCGCCGCCCGCTAGCGGCCGCTGATGGCGCGGCCGATGAAGCCGGGGCCGACCGGCCGCCACCTGCACTACTCCCACCACCCGACGATCCCTGCGATCGCTGGCTCGTCGCCGGCGAGCTACTGGCTGCGCGATCGGGCGCTCGGCTCGGCTGTGCGCTGCTCTCCTGCCGTGTCTCCTGTCGCGGCGCCGGTGCGACCGCGGTGGGCTGTTCCACCTCCCGGCGGCGCAGCACTGGCTCTGAGCCCTTCTGTTCACCACTGGCCTTGGCCGGCGCAGTCGCTTCAGGTGCCTCTCGCAGTACCGGCACCGCCCTGGGCTCGCTCGGCTGCTCACTCGGCATTGGCATCCTGCGCTCAGGGGACGAGCCGCCTTCAATAGGCGTCGAGGTAGCCACCACCGTCGGACGCTGGGCTGCCGGACGGGACGGGCGCGCCTCGACACGGTTGGCCGGCGCTGCATCGCGACGCCGCCCGCCCTCGCTCGAGTTGCCAGTATTACTGGACTTACCCGAGCTGCCTCGCAGCACCGGTGCGCTCCGCGACGACGGAACTGGAACCATTACGTCCACCGAGGTGCGATCGCGGAAGCTCACATGCCGCGCCACGCCGATCCCTGGCACCACGCCAGCCACGGTATTCGTCGCGGTAAAGCCCATCGCTCCACGCGGCCGGTACGGCACCGGCGACCCGCTCCACTGCCGGTTCCACGCCTTCTGCTGATAGGGCGTGAATGGAACCGCCACAGGCGGACCCCAACCCGCATTCCAGCAGCAGCCGTTGTTCCAGCCCCAGCCCGGCCCCCACCCAGGACCCCAGCCCCAGCCGGCGTTCCAGCCCCAGCCAACATTCCAACCCCAGGCGGGCCCCCAGCCAGGGCCCCAGCCCGGTCCCCAACCGGGACCCCAACCAGCGTTCCAGCCCCAGCCGGCATTCCAGCCCCATGGATCGTAGAGGCCCCATGCATTCACGACCGTGACGCCGCCACAACCAAGGCAGCCGTCGATTGCGCCGACGCTGGCTGAGCCACCACCGCCATTGGAAGCAGCTGCGGCAGGCGACGCGACCGCGTAACCCACGATGTCATAGTCGAACCGGCCGCCGGCCATCGCCTGGGCCACGTCCACCAGTTGCGGCTCGGGATCGTCGTAGACCACCGTATTGAGCGCGCGGGAGTCCCAGTGATCGTTCTGCGTGTATCCGTTGAAGCGCCACGGATCGAGCGACACCGCCGCGAACACCACACCGCTTCCGGGCGCGTCTACCGTGAACCCCTCGCGACCACCACGACCGAGCAGCAGGTAGCGCTTGCCGCCCCGCACGTAGTTGTCGTCGGTGGGATCGAGCGGGAAGAGCACCCGCAAGTGGCCGTCTGGATCGAGCTGGAATACGAGGAGGTAGCCATCATCGCGCGTGATGACCTGCACCTTGGATCGGTCGCCCGGGAGGTACTGCCCCTCATTGTTGAGCGTGACGCGAATGGTGGGCTCGGGATTGCCTGCCGGCACGCCAGCGGCGCCGGCGATCATGGACAACAGGATCGGGTAGTACATGGTGCCCTCGAAATTCTGTCAGCGGTGAACCCGGCAGAGGACTGCAGCCGGCGAACCCGAGGGCATATTGCTACTTATGTGCCGCTATGTAACTCATTGTAATTGGAAGGAGTTGTGTTGCAGGCGTCGGATCGGTGTCCCACCGCCTCGGACGCAATCACGGCTTGCTGGTGTCGCGACCTCCGCTCCATCGGTGCCAGTACATCCGCATTTCCGTAATCAACCCGTTCGCCGTTTCGCAGAAGAGCGCGCCACGCGCATCCACCCACTCGCCGGTGCGGCGGCGGCGGAAGACGCACTTGAACTCGGTGCTGAACCAGGGGCCCACCGCGAAGATCTCGCCCGAGGTGAAGGTCACCTCCGACTGATGATAGGGCACGTCAGCCCAGTACTTCTTGATCTCATCGAGCCCGCGGACCGGCTCGGAGAAGGGGGTCTCCACGAACACGGCGTCGGGCGCAAACGCCGCGGCGATGAGGTCTACCCGCAATTTCGACCAGCCGCGGCCGAAGGTGTCGATGAGCTGGCGGCCGAGTTCCGGCGTCGAGTCTGTCATGCCGTAAAGCTAGCGCACCGTCACGCGCCACAGGAACTCCACGATCAAACTTGCCGCCCGGCCCGTGAGACGTAGATTCGCCCCCAAGGGAACTCGCTCAAGGCGCAAAATTCGGGAGGGGATGTATGCGGAAGGTTCTGGCAGTTGCAGGCTTGCTGGCCCTGGCGGGACTGACGGCAGCGCCGCAGGTGAGCCAGGCTCAGAAGCCCACCAAGATCAGCGGCGTCATTTCCGGCCGGAGCGGGGCCGACATGATGGTACGCACGGCCACCGGCACCACCACGGTCACCCTGAACAACGACACCAAGGTTGAGGAGAAGAAGGGCGCCCTCAAGCTCAAGAAGTCGTCGATGGCCATGACGAGCCTCATCCCCGGCCTCAAGGTCGAGGTCGATGGCACGCCGGGCCCGAATAATTCCGTCGTGGCCACCACCGTCAAGTTCTCTGCCGGAGACATGACCACCGCCAGCGAGATCGCCGGAGGGGTGAATCCCACTGCGCAACAGGCCGGTGCCAACGCTGCGGCCATCTCGTGCCAACCAGCAGGCCATCGCCAAGAACGCACAGGGCGTCGCCGCCAATGCGGCCGGCGAGGATTCACTCAAGAACCGCATGAACAACATGGGGAATTACGACGTAAAGGCCACGGCCACCGTCTACTTCGCCAACGGCAGCAGTGTCATCGATGCGAAGGGGAAGAGTGACCTCGCGGCGCTGGCAGCGAAGACGAAGGGCATCAATGGGTACCTGGTGCAGGTCGCCGGCTACGCCAGCGCGACCGGCAACGCCGCAATCAATGACAAGCTCACCGACGAGCGGGCCCAGAACGTCATCGAGTTCCTCGAGCAGACGGGCAACGTGCCGCTCTACCGCATGCTGGCACCCGCGGCAATGGGCGCCTCACACCCGGCGGCGAGCAATGCCACCGTCGAGGGTCAGGCCGAGAACCGCAGGGTCGTGGTGACGATCGTGGTGAACCGGGGCGTCGCCGGCAACTAGAAGCGTACCGACAGGCCGAGGAAGGGGTGGACGTCCTCGGCCAGCCGGGTAAATCCAAGATTCACGCCAGCGTCGACCTGCACGTTGGGCCCTATCCCCAGCGTGAGTCCGACATCGCCGGTGCCTTCCCAGGCACTCGTTTCATCGGCGAGCACCGTCCCGCCATACAGTTCCACGAAGAACGAGAGCGGACCGGTGATGCTCCGGCCTATCGACGCTGATCCGATCATCGCCACCTTCCGCGGTGCGTCGGCGACGTCGTGCGCCACCTCGAACTGCAGCATCGTCCCGATGCCCCATCCCGCACCGAGGTCCACCCTGAGCGGGAGGATCACGCCCCCGTTCACGACCCGCCGGGGAGAACCGGGGTCCGCCACGAACGCGACGTAGGGCATCACAGCGAACGCGGTCCGTCCTGCGTCATTTCCCCAGAGGTTGATCTTCGTACGCACCGAAACCGCGCCGAGTCCGCGCTGGCGCTCCACCACACCGTCGATTGTCTCCTGCTTCCACGCCCATGTCTCGAGCACGACCTGCAGGTCCACGTTGTGGAGCAAGCCCGCCTTCATGTTGAACGGCATGACGGCGTATGAGTTGCCTGTGACCCCTGGCTGCCCGTCCTCCGACGCATCCACGCCGTAGGTGAAGACGTCGATCTCCACCTGGAAGAGCCCGGCATCGACGGTGTAGGGACTCTCGGTGCGGTCGGGGCGGTCGGTGGTGAGCGGCCGGCGCAGGTCGCGTGGCGTGCGATGGAAGAGGTTGTACTGGCTCTTGGAGGGAGAGGCGACCTGCTGTGCATCTCCCCTGATGGGGGAGATGGCGACGAAGAGGAGCGAGGCGATCAGCGCGCGCGTGGCGCGCCTACGCGACCCAGCTGCGAACGGTGCCGACGAGCAGCCACGCATTGAGCCCCGCAATGACCAGGGCCACCACCCACGCGGCGGCCTTGAGCAGTGGGCCATTTGCGAACGCGCCCATCTTCCGCTTGTCGCTGGTGAAGATGACGAGGGGAATCACCGCGAACGAGAGCTGCAGGCTCAGGATCACCTGGCTCAGGATCAGCAGCGCGCCGATGCCACGCTCACCATACATCGCGGTGACGATCACCGCCGGCACGATGGCGATCAGCCGGGTGATGAGCCGCCGGAGCCAGGGCGGCAACCGGATGTCGAGGAATCCCTCCATGACGATCTGGCCGGCCAGCGTCCCGGTAATCGTGGAGTTCTGGCCCGACGCCAGCAGTGCCACCGCGAAGAGGATGCCCGCCGCCGTGGTGCCCAGCAGCGGCGTGAGCAGGCGATGGGCATCGTTGATGTCCGCCACCTCGGTGTTGCCGGTGGTGTGGAATGCCGCCGCCGACAGGATCAGGATCGCGGCGTTGATGAAGAAGGCGAAGAGCAGCGCCAGCGTGGAGTCGATGGAGGCGTACTTGATCGCCTCCTTGGTGGCCGCCGGGTTGTCGGCCACGTCGCGGGTCTGCACGATCGCAGAGTGGAGGTACAGGTTGTGCGGCATCACCGTCGCACCCAGGATGCCGATGGCGATGTAGAGCATCACCGGATTGGTGACGATCTCGGTCCGGGGAATGAACCCCGCCATGACCGCGCCGATCGCAGGCTTGGCCAGCAGCAATTCAGCCATGAAGCAGACGCCGATGATCGCGATGAGCGCGATGATGAACGCCTCGAGCCAGCGGAAGCCGCGTTGCTGCAGCAGCAGGATGAGCAGCACATCGGCCGCGGTGAGCACGACGCCCCACACCAGCGGAATGCCGAACAGGAGGTTGAGGGCAACCGCCGAGCCGATTACCTCTGCGAGGTCACAGGCAGCGATGGCGATTTCGCAGAGGACCCAGAGAACGAAGCTGACCCGCCGTGAATAGTGATCGCGGCATGCCTGGGCCAGGTCGCGACCGGTGACCAGCCCCAGCCTGAGCGCCAGCGACTGCAGCAGGATTGCCATCAGGTTGGAGAGCAGGACCACGCTCAGGAGCGTGTAGCCGAACTTGGATCCGCCGGCGATGTCCGTCGCCCAGTTGCCGGGGTCCATGTACCCCACCGCCACCATGTATCCCGGACCCGCGAACGCCAGCACCTTCCGCCACACGCTGGCACCGACCGGAACGGCAACGGTACGATGCGCCTCCGGCAGCGATGGCCGCAGGCGCGGGAAGCGCCAGGCAGGTACCTCGGGAAGGGGCTTGGTGGCCACGGACATCAGTTCAAACCTCGAGTTGAGCCCTCAACCGGGGCTCAACAGTGGTGATACGGTGCTTTATAGGCTGCCGACACTCTAATATTAGGCAAGCCTAATTGTCAAGGCCCGGATGGCTGCCGGGCGCCAACTCGCTAGACTTGGAGCGATCCCAAGCCACCATCACAGGCGAGTTTCCATGTCTTCGGTGAATGCCCTGCTCGACAATCCCGCGTTCGTCACCAGCCGCGACCCGAAAGGGATGTACGCCCTGGCGGTCGGCTTTCCGGCCCAGTGCCGCGCGGCTCTTCGGATTGCGGAGGCAACCCCAATCAGCCTGGACGCGACCGGGGTTAGGCAGGTCGTGCTCACCGGGCTGGGGGGGTCGGCGGCCGGGGGAGATTTTGCCCGGGCGCTTTTCGAGGCCCAGGCCAGGGTGCCGTTCACTGTAAACCGCGACTACTTGCTCCCGGGATATGTGGGCCCCGACACGCTGGTCTTTGCCACCAGCTATTCCGGCAACACCGAAGAGACCCTCTCGGCGTATGCGGACGCCCGCCAGCGCGGGGCGCGCATTGTCGCGGTGACGAGCGGCGGTGAGCTCGCCCGCCGCGCTGCCGCTGATCACGTACCGATCGTCACCATCCCCGGTGGCCAGCCGCCCCGCACCGCCATGGGATTCATGCTCGTGCCCGTCCTGGTGGCGTCAGCGAAGCTCGGACTGCTTCCGGCACAGGACGTTGCCGGCGCCGCCGGCGAAATGGAGGCCGCCGGCAAGTCGTGGCAGGCCGAGTCGCCCACCGGTGCGAACGAGGCCAAGCGTCTCGCGATCGCGCTCCATGGCGCCCTCGGGGTGATCTACGGACTCGGTGGCTGGCAGGCCGTCGTTGCCGGACGATGGAAGGGACAGATCAACGAGAACGCCAAGCAGCACATCTTTGCGCATGCGCTGCCGGAGATGAACCACAACGAGATCCTGGGATGGGAAGGAACTGCGCGGCTCGGCGTGAGGCAGTGGGTGGCGCTGCTGCTGGAGGATGGAGCCGAGAGTGACCGGATGAAGCTGCGGGCGAAGGTAACGCTTGATCTGGTGACGCGGGCGGGCCAGGCATATCGAGTGAAGGCGAGTGGTTCGACGCTGCTGGCGAAGATGCTGAGCCTGGCACTCCTGGGAGACTTCGTGTCGCTCTATCTGGCGGCGCTGAATGAGGTAAATCCCTACACCATCGCGTCCATCGATCACATCAAGAACGCGCTGGCCGCCGAACCCTGATACCTGTTCCCTGTTCCCAGTTCCCGTTGTTCTACACCGAGCAGTACACCAGCTTGGCCAGGTCGAACGCCAGCACCTGGCTCCGGCCTGACACCTCGAGTGTAATCGGCCCGCTGAACGGTTCCCGCTCGAGCACCCGCACCCGCGCCCCCAGCACCAGCCCCGCCCCCGCCAGGTAACGAAGCCGCTCGGCGTCACTCGTATCCACCCGACGGATCTCCGCGTTGTTCCCCGAATCCACCTCGGCCAGTGGAGTCAGCTTGGGCCGAGCCACGGCACCATGGACGTCGGGTATCGGGTCACCATGCGGATCGACTGTAGGATGGCCGAGAGCCACCGCCATCCGCTCCACCAGCTCGTCGGACACGGCGTGCTCGAGTCGCTCCGCCTCCTGGTGCACGCTGTCCCAGGTATAGGCCAGGAACCCGACCAGGTAGGCCTCGATGAGGCGGTGCCGCCGGATCACCCGGACCGCCTCATGGCGGCCCTCGGCCGTGAGCGTGGCCCCGCGATATGGCTCATGTGTCAGGAGCCCGAGTTCGGAAAGCCGCTTCACCATGCCGCTCACCGAGGGCGGCGCGAGTGACAGCGCCTCGGCGATCTGGCTGGTGGACGCAGGCCGACCGTCCTCGGAGAGGTGATAGATGGCCTTGAGATAGTCCTCAACCGAGCGGCTGAGCGGCTCGCGAGCAACGTCTTCTCGTACTATGGCAGCAGCCCTCATGAAATGGCCTGAGGAAGACTTAGCGCTGAATAGCTGCGGATGCAACGAGCCCGCTTCCCTCGTCCCGCCTCCCGCAGTTCCGTAGTTCTCCCCACTCCGTGCCCGTATCCATCCGAATTGTTGTGACCGGGTGCCCCGCCCTACCTTCGCCGCTCCAGCAATCACCCTGATCCTTCCATGGATTACCTCATGATGACGCAGAGTCATACCGCGCGCCGTGCCCGTTTCGTGGCACCCGCCCTCGCCACCCTGCTCTTCCTCGCCGCATGCGAGAGCGACACCAGCGCCCCGCCGCCGCAGGCAGGCGAGCTGGAGATCGACGCCAGCTCCAACACCGCATTCACCTATTTCAGCTTCGCCGATGATGGGGTGGTGACCATCGCCGACCCGTCGACGTCGAGCGGCTGGGACCTGGCCTTCCGCCGCTACTCCGTCCGGCTGAATGGCGGCGTGGCGGGGCCCAAGGGCGTCACCGCCTTCAACCTCGAGAACAACGCCGACGCGACCAATCCGGAGATCCTCGCGTTCACCGCTGAAAGCGAGCTGCCCGCGTTCGATGCCGTCGCTGCTGCGGACATCCCCTCGTCCGGCTTCACCAGCGAAGTCCTGGCCCCTGACTACACCAGCTGGTTCCGCCCCACTGCTACCGGACTGGACGCGAATCCATCCGCGGTGTGGAAGCTCCGCCGGGCATCGGGCGCCGGTGCTGGTGCCTACGCGGTCATCCGGGTGGAGAACATCGTGAACGCCAATCCGCCGTCACCGGCTGACGGAATGCGGGGGATCACGATCGGCTACCGCCTGCAGACCACGCCCGGAACCCTGGGCACACCGCAGACGGTCGTCGTTGATCTCAGCACGGCCACCGAGGCTGGGATCAACCTCACCACCGGTGCCATTGTCACCCCGACCGCTGGGGATTGCAGCTGGGACCTCAAGGTGACGCAGGCATACACCTTCGAGATCAACGCCGCGTGCCTCGCCGGGACCTTCCCGTTCGACGTCAGCGAGACGTTCGACGGCGTGACCCGGGCCGATAACGCACCGGAGTATGCGGCCTACCTGTCACTCGTGTCGGGACCGATCCCGAACACCATCGACAGCAAGAGCGGCGTCTTCCTCTACAACCTGGCCGGCGACAACCGCCTTTCCCCGATGTTCAACACCTTCCTGGTCAAGGTGGGGTCGGCGGTCTACAAGCTGCAGGTCGTCACCTACTACAGCTCCACCGGGCTGAGCGGCTTCCCGACCATCCGGTACGAACGGATCCAGTGATCCGACCGCTTTGCCTTGCCGGTCTCCTGGCCTTCGCTGTCCCCCTGACAGCGAGCGCGCAGGAGATCGTGCAGGGTGTTGTTCGTGAGGCCGGCACCGCGCACCTGGTGAGCGGTGCCCAGGTGAATGCGCTCCCCCGGGGCCCGGTCGCGTGGACCGACTCCGAGGGACGCTTCCGGTTCAGCGTCACAACGCGCCCCGACTCGCTCCGCATCATCGCAATCGGGTATGGAGCAGCGCGCGTGGCTCTCGGGCCCGGCGACGCAAGCGTCAATCTCGTTCCGCTCACCATCGTCCTTCCGGATCTCGTCACCACTGCGGGACGGTTCGAGAAGCGCGCCGCCGAGAGCACCGCGCCCGTGGTGAACATCCCGCGCGCCGAAATAGAGGCGCAGGCCGCAGTGGCGGCCGACCAGATCGTGTCGCAGCTGCCGGGTCTCCAGACCATTCCCAGCCCACCCGCCGGCACCAGCATCTCGATCCGCGGCATCGGCGAGTCGCGCGTGCTCGTCCTCGTCGACGGCGAGCCGGTTGGCGGGAACCTCCTGCAGAACACCGACCTCAGCCGACTGTCTACTGTCGCCGTCCAGCGAATAGAGGTCACCAAGGGGCCGATGTCCGCCGCCTACGGATCCGACGCGCTCGGCGGCGTCATCAACCTGGTGACCCAGGGTCCGCCACAGTCGCTGCAGCTTGGCGTCACGGCACGCACCGGCTCTTTCGGCCGGCTCGAAGGCTACGGCGAGGCGGGCGGCACGGTCGGCAAGTTCGGCTTCAGTGTCACCGGCGGCGCGCGGGAGCAGGCGGCCGTGCCCGGCGTGGAGCTCGGGTCCGATCCCCTGGAACGCGTGTACGACGTCCGGTCGAGCTTTCGCTATGCCGCCAGTCGGCGCGTCGCGCTCCGCGCCGACGTGATGTACAACTACGAGCGGCAACGCTGGCCTCTCGGTGGTGGCTTCAACGGGTTCACCGACATTCAGGGTGTGTCGGGTTGGACTGAGGCGATCGTAGGCAATGATGCGGCTATGTGGCGGGCACGCCTCTTCGCCGAGCAATTCGACTACAAGTACCGGAGCGCGAGGGGCGACCTTCCCATCGAGAACACCGGCGCGTCGCAGAGCGAGGGGCTGGTGCGAGCGCTGGTTGCGCACAGCCGCAGGTCGGGAGCCAACTCACTCGAGCTCGGGGCGCAGGCGAGCCTGCGCTCCGTGGACGCGCCCGATCGCCTCCTGACGGAGCAGGCGTCAGATGAACAGGTGGAAGGCTACGTGCAGGATGTGCTCCGGCTGGGCCACGTGCTGCTGAATGGCGGGGCGCGCTACACCTGGAACTCGCAGTGGCAGGGCAACCTGTCGCCCAGCCTGGGAGTGGCGTGGGAACCGGTGAAGCAGCTTCGTCTCAAGGGTTCCCTGGCGCGCGGCTTCCGCGGGCCGAGCTTCAAGGAACGGAGCTGGAACTTCATCAACGTCGCCGCCGGGTACCGGATCGAGGGAAATCCCAACCTCGTGCCCGAGTCCTCCTGGGCGCTCGATGTCGCGGTGGCGTATGCACCGACGCCCACCGTTACCCTCGAGGTGGCCGGGTTCCGCAACAACGTGAAGAACCTGATCGACTTCGCAGTGAACGGAAGCGTCTTCACCCCGACGAACATCGCGCTGGCACGCACCCAGGGTATCGAGGCCACAGCACGGTGGGCATCCGGCACCTGGGTCGTCGCGGCCGGCTACACCTACCTCGACGCGAAGAACCTGGTCGACAACCAGCCGCTCAATCGCCGCGCGGCACACACCGGCCGCCTGCGCGGCACCAAGACGTGGGGATTGCTCCGCGGTTTCCGGGCCGATGTGACCGCGCTCTACACCGGGGTGGCACCCATTCTCGAGGATGGATTCGGCTCGACCGGGTCGGGCGAACAGGGTGCCTTCCTGCAATGGAACGTCGGCCTCCAGCTCGGCGTCTTCCAGGCGCTTAGCCTCAACGCCGGCGTCGACAACCTCTTCAACCAGATTCCCCAGAACTGGAACGGGCTCATCGAGCGCCGGCTCTGGATCGGGTTCAGCACGCAGTGGAAGGCGAGCGGCGGCGGCCCGGAGTAGCTTCCGCAGGTCCCGAGCATGGAGCTGCTGGTGCGCATCGTGTCCCTCCTGCCTTCCGCCACCGAAATCATCTGCGCCCTCGGCCTCGAGGACTCGCTGGTCGGCGTCACCCACGAGTGCGACTACCCGCCGTCCGTCCGCCGGCTTCCCAAGGTCACCCACACGCTTATTCCGCACGACGCCAGCAGCGGCGCCATCGATGCGCTGGTGCGCGAGCGCCTGAAGACTGGCAATGCGCTGTACACCCTCGACCTCCCTGTGCTCGAGAAGCTGCGACCCGAGCTGCTGGTGACGCAGGCGCTCTGCGATGTCTGCGCGGTTGCCGAAGCCGAGGTGCAGGCGGCGGCATGCAGCCTGCCGGGCCAGCCGCGCGTCGTGAACCTCGAGCCGGAGACACTGGACCAGGTGTTCGAGAGCATCGCGGTGGTCGGGGAAGCAGCAGGATGCCGGGATGAGGCACGGCGCGCGATCGCTGGACTACGCGCACGTGTTCAGGCGGTGGTTGAGGCGGCCGAACACGGCGAAAAACCCCGCGTAGTGGTGCTCGAGTGGCTCGATCCACTCTTCACCTGCGGTCACTGGACGCCGGAGCTGGTGCGCCTGGCGGGTGGAACTGAGGTGGTGGCGAAGGAAGGCGAGCGGAGCCGGACGATGGCGCTCGATGAACTGCTGGCGGCGGCGCCCGATGTGCTGGTGATCGCGTGTTGCGGGTTTGACGTGGAGCGGACGATGCTCGACATGCCGGCGTTCCTGGCGCTGCCTGGTGTCTCCGACCTTCCCGCCGCCCGCACTGGGCGGGTGCACGTCATCGACGGCAATGCCTACTTGAGTCGTCCCGGTCCGCGCCTCGTGGACAGCCTTGAACTTCTCGCGGAGTTCTTCACGTCTTCACGTCCTCACGTCCTCACGTCTTGAGCAGATCGCTCAATATCCGCTCCGTCATTCCCCAGACGGTCCCCTCTTCCAGCCGGAACGCCGGCACCCGCATCTGCTGGGATCGCACCATGACCTCGGCGGTAGCGTAATACTCGTCGCTGAGCAGGTTGGTCAGCGGCACCCAATGCGTGGCTGCAATCTCCTCGCTGATGCGGTCGACCGGTGCCCGGCGCGGCAAGTGGAAGACGTATGGCCGCACCGCAATCGGCGGGAGCACCGGCGTGCGCGGTGCCATGTCGTCGAGGACACCCACCAGCATCTCAGGAGGGAGAACCAGCCCGACCTCTTCTTCCGTTTCCCGGATCGCGGTGAAGAGCAGGTCCTCCTCGCCCTCACGCCGTCCGCCGGGCAGTGCCATCTGGCCCGACCAGGGGTCTCCCGATCGCTCGGCGCGTCGCACCAGCAGGAGCGAATCGGGCTCTGGCACCAGAACAATCGCGACCGCGGCCCAGCGCAGCACCGGGGCCGGCTCCACCTGCACTGGAGGCCGCCCAAAGCGACGCGCGATTACGCTGGAAATCAGGTCACTCATGACGAGGCCCCACTCGACGCCAGCGCCTCACTCGCTTCCCAGAACCGGCGCGCCAGCTCCGTATCCTCCGCCTGGGGATTCGGTTTCGCGAGCCGGCGGCGGATGTAGTAGCCGCCTGTCTCGTCCCTGTATCTCAGGTGCTGTCGCCAGCCATACCGGCGTGTCAGCCCCGCGCTCGACGGTGCCCGTGAACGCAGCGACAAATGGCCGCAGCGGCGCGGGGAAGTAGTTCACCAGTCCGTCGGTGCCGATGACCCCCGGATGACAGCACGTGGCGGTAACCCCGGTGCCCGCGGTGCGTCGTGCCAGTTCTCGCGTGAAGAGCACGTTCATGAGCTTCGTCTCGCCGTACACTCTCACCCCGCCGTATGGTCGCCGGACATTCTGCAGGTCGTCGAGGACGATCTTCCTTCGTCGCTGAGCCGCAGACGAGACGGTGACCACCCGTGATGGCGCACCGCGTGTGAGCGCCGGCAGCAGGAGCCGCGTCAGTTCAAATGCAGCGACATGATTCACCGCGAGCGTGAGCTCGATACCGTCGACGCTCTCCTCCCGCTGCTTTTTCGCCAGCGCGGCATTGTTCACCAGGACCTTGATGGCGGGGAATCGCGTCACGATTTCCTCGCCCAGCCGCCGCACCTGCGCCAGGCTCGAGAAATCCGCTGTCATTACCTCGAGCGCGTGGTTGCCGGTGCGCGACGCAATCCCCTCCATGGCGCGCTCGCCATCCTCCCGGCGACGACAGACCAGCACGGTTCGGAAGTCGGCGCGCGCCATCCCCTCAGCGATCGCCTGCCCGATACCCCGGTTGGCACCAGTGACGACTCGCGACCCGCTCCATCACGTGAGGTAGCGCGCGAACCAGGCAACGCTCGCGGCGAACACCCGCTCCAGCTCCGGCGTGCTGCCAGCCCACGGCTGCTTCGCGCCGAAGGTGTGCTGTCCGCCGGCAATCCACTCCCGCCTGCTCGATGGATGCCGCAGCAACGCCGCGAGCCGTTCGCCCTCCGCCAGCGGCACCGCCTCATCGGCGTCGCCATGAACCAGCAGCCATGGCACAGTGATCCGCTCCGCTGCCACCAGCACGTCGAGGCGGTCAGCGTTCCGTTCGTTGTCGTCGATCACGTCGATGTAGAGCGGAAGGACTTCTCCTGTCCTGGCATTTACGACGTCCTGCCGGCCCGTCTTCCGCCACATCCGCACGACTTCGGCCGGCCAGCGATGCACTGTGGAGATCGACGCCCACGTAACCAGCGCGGCAACCCGCGCATCGCGAGCCGCGTCGAGGATGACGGTCGCCCCCCCGCGCGAGTGACCCAGCAAGCCGATACTCGAAGGCGCCGCGACGTCAAGCGCTCCCGCCGAGAGCGCATCGAGCACCCGCCCAAGATCCTCGAGGTCGGAGCTGAAGGTGGCGTGACCAAATCGCTCCGGAAACACAAAGGCGCCCGAGCCGTCGACGCCGGACCCGCTGAGGTTGAGTGTCACCGCCACGAAGCCCGCCCGCGCCAGCCGGTCTGCAAGCGGGGGGAACATTCCCCAGTCCTTGAAGCCCTTGAACCCGTGCACGACCACGACGGCTGGACGCGGGGTGTCCCGTCCCCCGGCGCGAACATCCACCAGGATCGGGCCCAGCACGCCGCGGCAGTTCGTGGCTCGTGAGCGTGGGGGTCGCCATCAGGTCACTGCCCCCTCGAGCAGGTCCACGTCGCCATTGGTGGCATCGAGCCGCGCGCGAACACCGAGGGGAAGCGTCCACTGGTCCTTGATGTGTCCCACCGGGAAGCCGTACGCGACGGGAATACCGAGGCCGCCGAAGTACTGCTCGAGCACTTCGTCGAAGCCGAAGGCTCCGTCACCAGTCTCGCGCTTCATCTCTGTGAAGCGACCTACCAGGACACCGGCGAGGTTGCCCAGCGCACCGACGGCGCGGAAGTGCGAGAGCATGCGGTCAACCCGGTACAGCGCCTCTCCCACATCCTCGATGAAGAGGATCGCGCCGGTGAGGTCGGGGAAGAATCGCGTACCGATGAGGCACTGCAGGAGCGACAGATTGCCGCCGACCAACGGGCCCTCCGCCACGCCCTCGCGGAGCGTCACGATGCGGTTCTCACGCGCCGCCTGCACGCCGGGCACCTGTGGCAATCGCTCCAGCCTGCCGGCGGGCTCAGCGTTGCGCAGTACCTCGTCGAAGTGTCGGAGGCTGAACTCGGGCATCGGGTTCCGCGCCGTGGGACCATGAAAGGTCACCACTCCGGCTTCCTGCAGCGCGCCGTTCAGCAACGCCGTGATATCGGAATACCCGATGATCGCCTTGGGCCTCTTCCTGAGCGCCGCGAAATCCACTTCCTCCAGGATGCGCGTCATTCCGTAGCCGCCGCGAATGCACCAGACCGCATCCACCGCCGGATCGCGCAATGCAGCGTTGAGGTCGCCGAGGCGGTCGGCATCGCTCCCCGCGAGGTAACCCAGTCGGTCGCGCACATGCGGCCCCAGCACCGCGTCGAGGCCGAGCGCGCGGCACAATTCGATGGCCCGCGTGAAGTCATCCTGCTCGAGGCAAGGGCCGGAAGGTGCCACGATGGCGACGCGGGCACCCGCGGCGAGGCGCGGCGGCAGTGTCACGACTTTTGACCGGGTCATACAAGCCAATATAGATTGCCGCCGCATCATCCAAGGAGAACGCCCTGCGCGCATCGCAACCTGCGCTGTTGGCAGCCGGCCGTGTCATCGCCGAGTCCCGGGAAGCATTGATCGCCGACTGGTCGCGGCGCCTCGACGACAAGCTCACGGCCACGGGCATGATTCCCCGCCTCTTCATCGAGCGGGAGTTCCGCCTGCTCGTGGACCTGTCGGGCCAGAGCGTCGGGCCCTTCCGGCGCGAGGTGATGCCCATCTGGATCAAGGCGTGTGAGCAGTACGGCCGTGTCGGCTCCATGCGCGGGCTCGCCGCCGGCGAGGTGGTGGAGGAACTGCAGCACCTGCGCGACATCCTGACCCTGCGCCTGGCACCCATCGTCACTGCCCTCCGGCCACGCCAGGCCCTCGCAATCATGCTCCGGCTCAACCGTCTGGTCGATCGCGGTCTCGCCACTGCCGTCGTGGGCTACACCGACGCGCTCGTCGCCACGCTCTTCGCCCGCAATGGCGTTCCAGTGGCCGACGACGCCGAGCACGACCTCGAAGAGATCGACCGGCACCTCACCCACCTCGAAGGCGAGCTCGCCAACCTGTCGCACCGCAGCTGATGTTCACTGTGGCGTGGCTCCAGGCGCTGCCCTGGCTGGCACCCTTCTTCGGCATCCCCCGCCTGGCGTGCAGCAAGCCGAGCCTGAACGATGTGCCGCCGGTCACCGGCGTGCCCCTCACGGTCATCATTCCCGCCCGCAACGAGTCCGCGCAGATCGAGACCGTCCTCGCCTCAGTGCTCGCTTCCACCTATGCGCCGCTCGAGGTGATCGTGGTGGACGACCGCTCCACCGACGACACGGCGCGGAAGGTGACGGCACTGGCCGCGCACCGACCCGCGGCTCCGCCTCGTCTCCGGGCGAGCACTGCCGCGCGGATGGTACGGAAAGCCGTGGGCGTGCCAGCAGGGCGCCGATGCCGCAACCGGCGAGATCCTCCTCTTCACCGACGCCGACACCAAGCATCACCCGGAGTTGCTTGCACGCGCCGTCTCCATGCTTCAGCAGTCGAGGGCCGACCTGCTCACCGTGGCGCCAAGGCAGATCGTCCTGAGCTTCTGGGAGCGTGTCATCATGCCGCACGTCTGGGTCATGCTCGGTGTTCGCTATCACCCGAGCACGGTCAACAAGGCAACCAGGCCGTGGGGTGTTGTTGCGAATGGGCAGTTCATGATGTTCGGGCGCGTGAACTATGCCGCGATCGGTGGGCATGCCGCGGTGCGGGGCGAGGTGGTCGAGGACCTGGCGCTGGCACAGCGCGTGGTGGAGATGGGGAAGAAACTCTACTTCGTCTTCGCCTACGACCTGATGGAAACCCGGATGTACCAGACGCTGCGCCAGCTGGTCGAGGGATGGTCCAAGAACGTCTTCATCGGGTCGCGCATTTCACTCGGCAGGAACCCGGTTCTTCGGTTCTTCGCACCGGTCGCCATGGCGCTGGGCGGGGTCTTCTGGCTCGTGCCGCCGGTCATTTTGTTCTGCGCATTCGCCGGGCACACGCCAGACTTGCTGGCGCCGGCAGCGATCGCCACGCTGCTCTCGGTGGTCTTCTGGGCGCTCATCAGCTTCGGAATGCAGGTGCCGACCTGGTATGGCCTGCTCTATCCGCTTGGCGCCGCCATGTTCCTGTGGATCATGGCGCGTTCGGCATGGCGGGGCACCCGGCGCGTGGAGTGGCGCGGCCGGGTGTACGACGAGGTAACTGGTATCGCTACTGAACCCGCTCCGCCCTCAACCCCTGTGCGGGGATAGCAACCGACAGGAGCCGGCCATCCGGCGCCTGCACGAGGTCCATCTTTATCTCCCCGATGCTCAGCACTGCCTTGCCGTCGGTATTCTGCACCAGCGTTCCCCGCACCGTCTGCCCGCCCCCAAGGTTGAAGAAGAACACCTTGAGTCCGAGGGAATCCTTCTGCGCCGAGATCTGCGCCTGGCGCAGGCCCACTTCGAGCATGCCGAATGACAGGTTGAGGTAGGGCACTGCTCCCGCCTCGGACCCGAACAGGCGGGTGACGAGTCCGTTGGGCGTCATCTGGTCCACCGACACCGAATCGCCCTTCATGATGACGCGCGCCCGCGAAATGACGCGAGCCTTCATGCGCGGATCGGGCGGCTTCTGCGACTCCATCACCTCGACCAGCGGCACGGTGCCATCGGGCGCCGTCACGAGCGACCAGCTGTCGGCAACGTCCTTCTTCGAGGCCAGGGCCAGCGTGCCGCGCCAGGTCACGTCGCTGTGCTCGAACCGCTCGATGGCCACCGTGTCCTGGCATTCTTCATGACAACGAAGCCCGCCGAGTCGGTCGGCGCCGTCGCGGCAGCCTGCGCCGCGAGTGGTGAGGTGGCCACGACGCCGGCCATCAGTCCTGCCATCAACCTGCCCTGCATACAACCTCCATTGGGTGCAATCCGGGGCGGAAGTCTTAACCCGATGGGCCCGGAACGGAACGGGGGGAGCGATCGATTGATCCCTCGCGCGGTAGCGGGGTGCCGGTCGCTCCCTCCGGGCATGGCATGGTGTGTCGCCCAGGGGGCACCACACCATGCCGATCGCAACGCTTCTTCCACAGGTCATCTCCTGGTCCGGCCTCCGCCGTCTCTTCGCGGCGCTCGAGGTCAGGGGCGCGTGGCATCCCCTTGATCCTGCAGCGCTTGAGACCTCGCCGGCGGCGCAGGTGCTCCGCATGGCGACGCTCGATGCCCAGGGCACCCTCCCGTGGATCACCCTGTCGGCGCGGGACGGGCGCGTCGCCGGGCGGGCCGTTGCCCGGGCTCGCGCAGCACTGGGACGCCCGGCAGGAATAGCCTGCCTCGACGCGGAGCACCGGCGACTCGTCCTGACCGTGGCGATCGATCACCCTCCGGTCCTCGAACTCTCCCTGGACCATCCCGACCCGGCGGCAATCACGGCGCTGGAACGCATCACCGCCCTGCGCGACCTCCCGCCACTCGAGGCGGCGGCGCGCCTGGCCGAGCTTCTGTCCATCGAACCACTCGGCACCAGGTTCTTTCGACAGTTCCGCCGCACTTTCGAGGCGTTCCAGGGTGCCCTGCCCGCCGGGCCATCCGCTGGTGACCGGAGCGCGCTCGCCTTGCTGCAGCTCACCCGCGTGCTCTTCCTCTACTTCGTCCAGAGCAAGGGCTGGCTTGATGGTCGCCCTGATTTCATCGCGCGCGCTGTGGACGACTGCCTGCTGCGCCGACGCCCGCTGCATCGCGACTTGCTCCGGCCACTCTTCTTCGGTGCCCTCAATCGGCCCTTCGAGCAGCGCGGAGCGATTGCGCGCCGATTCGGGAAGCTTCCCTTCCTGAATGGTGGGCTGTTCGAGCCGCACGCACTCGAGCGGCGCTGGAAGGTGGATCTCCCGACGCTGGCGTGGCGCGATGCCTTCGACAACCTGTTCGAGGGATTCCACTTCACCACCCGCGAGGGGGATGGCAGCGTTGTGGCGCCCGACATGCTGGGTCGCGTCTTCGAGGGGCTGATGGACCCGGAGCAACGGCATCGCTCCGGCACCTACTACACTCCCGCGTCGCTGGTTCAGCGACTTGTCGATTTTGTGATCACGGTCCACGGCGAGCATTCCAGTGTGCCGCTCACCGACGTGACCGTCCTCGACCCCGCAGTTGGCTCGGGCGCCTTCCTGCTGGGTGCGCTCGAGCGGGTCGCGCAGCTCACGCAGCAACCGCATGAGACTGCCTCAGGGGCGCGGCGGCGCGTGCTCGCGCGCAACCTCTTTGGCGTCGACGTCGATCCCACCGCCGTGCGCCTCGCCGAGCTTCGCCTCTGGCTCGCCGTCATCGCCGACGACGACGCCACCGATCCCGCTGCCGTGCCCCCGCTTCCCAACCTCGACGCCGTAGTGCGCCAGGGCGATACGCTCTGGAGCCGCCAGGGACTCCATCGCCCCGACGCTGCCCAGGCCGTGGAACTCCGCCGCGCGCGCCATGTGGCGATCACCGCGTCGGGCGCCGGCAAGCGTCACGCACTGCGCGCCCTTCGTCATGCCGAGGAATCGGCCGAGGCATCGTCGTTGGCGCGGTCCATCGAGGCGGTGGAGGCGCGAATCATCGAGTTGCTGGAGCACGCACGCGCGGCAACACTCTTCGGGGAGGCGCGTGGGTTGGCTCGCGAAGAGCGGGCGCATCTCACGAACGCGCGCCGGCTCAGGCGCGAACTCCGCTCGGCCCGGCGACGCCTCGCGCGCGACGGCGGCCTTCCCAGCTTTGACTACTCGGTGCACTTCGCCGATGTCATGGCGGCCGGCGGCTTCGACCTGGTCGTCGGCAATCCGCCGTGGGTGCGAAGCGAGGCACTCACGCGCCCGCTGCGGCACCGGCTGGCCGAGCGCTACCGCTGGTTTCGCCCTGCCCCGACGCGCGGCTACCAGAACTATCCCGATCTCTCGGTGGCATTCGTCGAGCGCTCCCTCGAGCTCACCCGCGATGGTGGCACCGTGGCGCTGCTCATCCCGGCCAAGCTCCGTCACGCTGGGTACGCCTCCACCCTGAGGCGCGCGCTGGCAGGGACAACGACGCTGCATGCGGTGGCCGACATGCCGGCCGATGACGCGAAGGCGTTCGATGCCACCGTCTACCCCATGGCACTGGTGTCGCGGAAGGCGCGCCCGGCGAGCGGCCAGCTTACCCGCACCACGCTCGAGGCGGCCGCTCCCATGGTGGTCCAGTCGTCACTCGAGGGCGACGGGCCATGGATGCTGGCGGGTGACGCCGTCGGTCGCGCTGCTGGGCGTCTCGCGCGTGAGTGCCTGCCCATCCGCCATCGCTGGCGGTGCAGCCTCGGCGTGAAGACCGGTGCCGATGACGTCTTCCTCACTTCCGTCCCCGACATCGAACCGGAAGTAATGCGCCGCGCGGTGCGGGGCCGTGACATCAAGGCGGGACAGGTGACATCCAGCATGTGGATCCGCTGGCCCTGCGATGCCGCGGGAGATGCGCTCCGCGCGCTGCCACCCCGGGCGGCAGCGTACTTCAAGGCGCAGCGCGATCGGCTCACTCGTCGGGCCGACTATCGGGATGGCCCACCGTGGACACTGTTCCGCACCCGCGCTGCCCTGGGTGCGCATCGGGTGGTGTGGCCCGACCTCGCCCGCCGCCTCGAGGCGGCGGCGCTCGTCAGCGCTGCCCACGGCAGGCTGGTGCCCTTGAATACCTGCTACGTGCTCACCACGCCCGACGCTCGCACCGCCGAGGTGCTTGCAGCGCTCCTCAACACCACCTGGATGCGTGCCCTGGCCGCCATTCGCGCACCGCTGGCGGCGAGCGGCTTCCGCCGATTCAACGCCCGCGTCATCGAAGACCTGCCCCTGCCATCCGGGGTGTTCGAGGACACGACCCTGGCATGCGCTGTCTCCTCAGTTCAGTGCGACGAAACGAACGCCGTTGTCGAGGAGCGGGTCGCACTGCTCCTCCGACTCACCCTCGAGGAGCGCAATGCCCTCTCCGCGATTGTCACCGAGCATCGTTGCTGAGGCGCTGCAACAGGTGCTCGACCCATGGTCCACCGCGTTGCGCGCGGGCCCCATGGCGCCGGTGGCATCGATTGCGCGCGCGATCGCCGCCAGCCTCCTCCCCGCCGAGGCGGAGGTGACGCCGCCCGCGTGGCTCTGGCAATCGCAGCAAGTCCACTTCCGGCGGGCGAGATATGCGATCACGCACCATGGTGGGGCGCTGCTTGCGCCCCCGGTCGGCAGCGGCAAGACCTGGATCGCACTCGCCCTGGCCCGGCACTTCAACGGCACTGCCGCGACGGCGGTGCTCGCTCCGGCACCGCTCCTCACGCACTGGCGACGCACCGCCCTCGCGCTCGGCGTGCCGGTAGAGATCGTGTCACACACCAGGGCAAGCCGTGGATCACTGCCCGTCGGAGTGGGCATGGTGATCATCGACGAGAGTCACCACTTCCGGAACCCGCTGACGCGACGCTATGCCGCCGTGGCCCCATGGCTCGTTGGAAGGCGGGCGCTCCTGTTGTCGGCCACCCCGGTAGTGAACCGGCTGGATGATCTCGGCGCCCAGCTGCGACTCGCAGTGCGCGACGACGCCCTGGCCCCGAGTGGCATCGGGTCGCTGTCACTGCTCCTTTCGAGTGGACTGGGACACCCGGCATTGAGCGACCTGGTGATCGCATGAGCGGTGAGGACGGCATCGTCCAGCTCATTGATGCCCTCGAGCTCTCCGCCGACCGGCCTGCTGCGGCACTCCTGCGCCGGGTGTTCTGGCGCGCCGCGGCATCGAGCCCGGCCGCGCTGGCGGAGACGACCGCGGCCTACGAGCGCCTCCTCCTGCACGCCATGGACGCTGCCCGCACCGGGCGCGCCGTCACCCGGCGCGACATCCAGCGGTTCACTGGCGCCGACGACGCACAGCTCGTGCTCTGGGAACTGGTCGCCGACCCCGGAGAGTGCATTCTCTCCATCGCCGACCTTCCCGCTCTCGCCGCCATTCGCCGGGAGGCCAGCACCGCATGCCGCGCCGACGATTCACGTGTGGCACAGCTCAGGACGCTTCTCGCCGATGGCGTACCATCGCTCATCTTTTCCGTGCGCCGTGCAACGGTTCGCTACCTGCGTGATCGCCTCGCTGCGCTGCGGCCGGCGTGGTGTTGTGGCTCGACCGCCGGCATCGGCGCACTGCGTGCACCGCGAGGCACGGTGCTCGACTGGTTCCGGAGCGATGCGCCACAAGGCCTGCTGGCACCACACCACCTCATCAGCACCGACGTCGCCGCCGAAGGTCTCGACCTCGCGCGCCTGCGGCGTGTGGTCCACTACGACCTTCCCTGGACCCCAGCCCGTGTGGAACAGCGCGAGGGACGGAGTCGCCGCGGCATCAACGCACACCTGAGCACGAGCCATGTCATCCCGGTCTCGCGCGCGCTTGAAGAGCGGCTGCAACTGGCGGGAATTCTCGATCGCAAGCGGGCGTTGCCGACGCGGATTGGGATAGGCGGGGGTGCCGACAGCATCTGGCGCTGGCGTGAGGCACTCGCCCATGACCTGGGTGACGGCCCGCGCCTGGCCGGCGTGGCGGCGATACGGGGAACTGGGCCAGCCCTGCTGGCGGGCATCGAGATCGTGGAGGAAGGTGCACAGCGTGGCCCTCCTGGAAACATCGTGGGCCGGTCACTCCTGTGGACCGGTGCCGACAATACTCAGGGCACCGAGGCGGAAGCGGTGCCGATCCTCAAATGGGCCGCTACCCAGAACGACGCCATGAGCGTGACGCGCACTGAACGGCGGGCCGCGCTGGCCTGGCTCGCCGCCCGGGTGCGCGACCTGCTCCGGCAACACGAGGCGGCCGCGTGGTGGCGCCGGGGTGACGTTGCTGCACGCACCCTGTTGCAGCGGCTCTATGCGCTGGCGCGCCCCGCGAGTCGTGCCCGGGACCGGGAGACACTGGCGATGGTGGAACATGCCATCCGCTTTGTCGGCGGTGGCCACACCGCCGGTGAACGAATGCTGATCCAGCAACTCTCGGCTGCCGCGGACGCCGACTTGCTCGCTCGCCTGTCGAGCCTGCCGGCATCATCGAGTGGCAACGGCCTGCTCGGCGCCCGCCTTAGCGGCCTCATCATCATTCGCGACGGCGAGCTTCCGTTCCCGCAGCGACGCGATACGTTTGGCGGCCATGAACCGCTACGACACGCTGCTTTTCGACCTCGACGGGACGCTCATCGATTCGGTGCAGCTGATCCTGGACAGCTATCACCATACCCTCCGGGTCCACGGCATCCCGGCGCGAAGCGATGAGGCCTGGCTGCGCGGCGTCGGCACCCCACTCCGTGTGCAGTTCGCCGAGTGGAATGACGGGAGCGGAATCCTCGAGGAACTTGTCTCGACTTATCGCGACTATAACCTGGCGCACCATGACTCGATGGTCACCGTCTACGACGGCATCCCCGAGGTGCTGCGGGCCGTGCGAGCCGACGGCTATCGCACCGCACTCGTCACCAGCAAGAACCGCCAGGGCGCGCTTCGCGGCCTCGACCTGACCGGGCTCACGCCATACATCGAGGTCCTGGTCTGCGCCGACGATGTGGTCCATCCCAAGCCGCATCCGGAGCCGGTGCTGAAGGCACTCGAGCTTCTCGGTGCGCGGCCGGAGCGGGCAGTGTTCTTTGGCGATAGCGTGCACGACATGAATTCGGGGCGGGCGGCGGGAGTGGAAACAGCGGCGGTACTGTGGGGGCCGTTTGGACGGGCCGACCTGGAACCGTCGAAGCCCGACCACTGGATCGAGAAGCCCGGGGATATCCTCGCTCTCCTCCGGGCCTGAGTACCGGCTACGGAACGGCCGGTTGCGGCGGCAGTTGCTTCAGGATGAAGGCGAAGTCGAAGGCCTCGTCGTGCAAGTGATCATACCGGCCGGACGCGCCCCCATGCCCGCCCGGCTGCAGCTTGATCTTGAACAGTAGCGGGTTCGAGTCCGTCTTGAGCACCCGCATGCGGGCCACGTACTTGGATGGCTCCCAGTAGGGCACCTGGCTGTCGTTGAATGAGCTCCGCACCAGGATCGCCGGGTAGGACTTCGCCGCGATGTTGTCATAGGGCGAGTACCGCACCATGTAGTCGTAGGCCGCCTTCTCGTTCGGGTTGCCCCACTCCAGGTACTCGCCGGTCGTGAGCGGAATCGATGCGTCGAGCATCGTGTTCATCACGTCCACGAACGGCACGTAGGTGACAACGGCGCGAAAGAGGTCGGGCCGCATGTTCGTGACCGCCCCCATCAGCAACCCGCCGGCACTGCCACCGGTAATCACCAGCCGGTCCGGCGACGTGTAGCCCTGCGCGACCAGGAACTCCGCCGACTCGATGAAATCGGTGAAGGTGTTGATCTTGGTCATCATCCGGCCGCCGTCGTGCCACGGCTTCCCCATTTCACCGCCCCCGCGCACATGCGCCGTGGCGATGATCATGCCCCGGTCAAGCAGGCTCACGTTGTTCGAGGAGAAGGAGACGTCGTTCGGGTAGCCGTATGACCCGTAGCCCTCGAGCAGCATCGGGCGCTGGCCGTTCCGCACCAGCTCCTTCCGGTATACCAGGGAGATCGGCACCTTCGTGCCATCCCCCGCGGTGGCCCAGACCCGCTCCGACGTGTAATTGTCGGGGTCGTACCCGCCGAGCACCGGCTGGCGCTTGAGCAGTGTCCGTTCGCCGGTCTTCACGTTGTAGTCGTACAACGACAGTGGCGTTACCAGCGAGGTATACGCAAAGCGGAACAGGGGTGTGATGAACTCGTAATTCTGGGCTGCGTGCGCCGAGTAAGTTGGCTCGGGGAAGCTGATGTCTCTCGGCGCCCCACCACTGAGGTCCCGCACGCGGAAATGTACCAGTCCGTCCTCCCGCTCCGTCGTGACCATGTGGTCCGAGAACGCGTCCGCGTCCTCGAGCATGGTGGTCGGGCGGTTCGGGATCAGTTCCTTCCAGTTGGCCCGACCGGGGCTCGTCACCGGCGCCGAGACCAGCCTGAAGGTGCGGCCCTTGTCGTTGGTGAGGATCAGGAAGGCCGAGCCCGCATGATCCACCGAATACTCCTGCTCGTCGACCCTGGGCGCGATGACCTTCGCCGGCTCCTGCGGCCGGTTCGCAGGCACGTAGCGGACTTCCGTCGTCGTGGCGCTCGACGACTCGATCAGGAAGTACGCCTTGCTGCGGGTGCGGGTGACACCCAGTTCGTACAGGTCGTCCTTTTCCTCGAACACGACTTCCGGCTTCCCATCCAGCTTCTGCCGCACCGCCAGGTAAGTGCGCTTGGTGATCGAGTCCTCCTGCGCGTACATCAGCGTCGTGCCATCGGTCGACCACGCCACCTCATCAATTCGCTCCGCCATCGGCGCACTGAGCACACCGGTGCGAAGGTCCTTCACGAACAGGACATACTGCCGGTATCCGGTGGTGTCGAGCGTGAACGCGAGCTTGTTCCCATCGTCGCTCGGCGCGTAGGCGCCGATGCCAACAAATGCCTTGCCCTCACCAATCACGTTGAGGTCCAGTGTCACCTGCTCCGCCGAGTCCATGCTCCCGTGCCGGCGGGCGAAGATGGGGTACTGCTTTCCCTCTTCCGTGCGGGTGTAGTAGAACCAGCCGTCGCGCCGGTAGGGAACGTTCTCGTCCGTCTCCTTGATGCGGCCCAGCATCTCCTTGTACAGCGTGTCCTGCAGCGCCACCGTGCCGGCCATCATCGCATCCGCGTACGCGTCCTCGGCCGCAAGGTATGTGAGCACCTCGGGATTCTCCCGCTCGCGGAGCCAGAAGTAGTCGTCCTCGACATGGTATCCGTGCGGCTGGGTGACATGAGGCACCTTCTTCGCCACCGGCGGCGACTGCGCCACAAGCGGGGCCGAAAAGAGAAGCGCCGCAACTACGGCGGCGCTCGTACGAGGCGACACCATGTACATCACTTGAGGCCTGCGCTTTCCCTGATAACCGTGGTCATGCCCGACCAGTCGAGGTCGCCCTTGCCCTGCGCCATCGCCTGGAGGAAGCGCGTCCGCAAAAGGTCGGCAAGGGGGAGGGGTACCTCCAGGCCTCCGCCTGCCTCGAGGACGAGCTTCATGTCCTTCAACCCGAGCGGCAATGCGAAGCCCGCAGGCTTGAACTGCTGCCGTGCAATCATGCCGCCATAGCCGTGCACCACCGGGATGCCGAAAAGCGTTCCGGTAAGCATTCCCAGGAGCTGCTCGGGCGGCACGCCACCCTTCTCTCCCAGTGTAAGCGCTTCACCCAGCGACTCGAGCAGGGCCGCGAGCATGAAATTGCCGCACAGCTTTGCGATCGCCGACTCCGCCGCACCGGGCATCGGGAAGGTCCCCTGGCCCACGGCAGCGAAGAGAGGCGCCAGCTCCGTGATATCAGCCGCGTTCCCGCCCGGCACGACGAACAGTTGCTTCGATGCTGCCCGGTCCGGGCGGCCGAACACGGGGGCGTTGACGTATCGCTGGCCGCCCTCTGCGTGCGTCGTGGCCAGTTCCGCAGCGAGCGCCACCGAGATCGTGCTCATGCCGACATGAATGCCGCCCGGTCGGAGGCTTGCCGCGAGCTTTCCCTCACCGAAGGTGACGGCACGCACAGCGGCGTCTTCCGACAGCATCGTGATGACCACAGCGGCTGGACGCACCGCCTCCTCGATCGTGCGGCAAGCTGTCGCTCCCTCCACCGCGCCGCCAGAACGATTCCAGGTGCGGACATCGAAGCCACCCGTCACGAGGTTTCGTGCAATGGGCTGCCCCATCTGGCCCAGTCCCAGGAAGGCGACGATCAATCGACACCCACCCGGCCGCGCACGGCGTCGATCAGTTTCGTCGGATCGTACGCGACGCCGTCCTTGTATACCGTCACCACGTTCCGGATCACCGATGGATCGGCCACCAGGTCGCCCTTGAGCAGCACCAGGTCGGCAATCTTGCCCTTCTCCACCGAGCCAAGCTTCGAGTCGACGCCGAGAATCTTCGCGCCATTGAAGCTCACCACCTGCACTGCCTGCTCCGCCGTCAGCCCCGACTCGCGCAACAGCTCGTAGCCGCGCTGGTCACCGAAGCCCGGCAGTGCCCCGCCATTCCCGGTCGGGTCCACGCCGCTCGCCATGACACCACCTGCCGCGTAGAACGCCTTGTCGAAGGCGAGCGCCCTCGCAAAGCCATCCTTGGTGAACATGTATCCCGGCATCGAGTCGATGTAGGCACGGTTCTTCACGTAGGCGGCACGAACGACCGGCGTCATCAACTCCAGCGAACGCTCATCCTGCACCGGCCGGCCGGGCGAAAGCGCCTCGTAGATCGCCATCGTCGTCGTCATCGATACCTTGTGCGAGATCATCGACTGGATGAGCGTCTTCGCCATCGGGCTGTCGCCGCTCACCAGCGAGTCGAGCTGCTTGTACAGGTTGTTCGGGCACTTGTCCGGCTGCTTGTCGGCAATGAAGTCGCTGGCCGTGAGCACATTGTGCGCGAAGTCGTCGATGCCCAGGTCGATCGCTTCCTGAAAAGTGACCGAACAAAGATGGCCGGTCGCCTTGATACCCTGCTTGTGCGCCTCGTCGATCGCCGCCTTCATCGAGGCGCGCGAGATGTCGGTGTAGAACTTGACCCACGTGGCGCCCTCGGCCGCCCAGTACGCCACGAAGCGGCGCGCCTGCTCCGGCGAGGCGGCGATGGACATCGACCCACCGCCCTCCGGGCCAGTCAGGTAAGGCGTGGTGACATGGATCCGCGGTCCCGGGACGAACCCGGAATCAATGGCGGCCATGAGGTTGATATCGGCGTACGGCGACCGGGTACCGGTCGTTCGCACCGACGTGACCCCGCTTGCCAGGTAGAGCCGCGGGCCGGTGAAGCTCATCGTGACCCCCACACCGCCCGCCGCCGTGTAGAACATGTGATCGTGCATCCCGACGATGCCCGGGATGAGCGTCATGCCCGTCCCATCCACGACCTGTGCGCCGGCCGGCGTCTTCACCTTGGTCGCCCCACCCACCTCGGCGATGCGCCCGTCGCGGATCACCACCGTCTGCCCCGGCACTGCAGGCGTGCCCCGGCCGTTGATGATCGTGACGCCGGTGATCGCGACCAGGTTCGTGTCGCTGCTGACGTACTTGCGCACGTTGTCGGATAACGTGGGCCGCTGTGCCGCCGCAGCAGCGGGCAGAATCCACAACAGGAACGCGAATACGTTGCGATGGCTCATTGTGCCTCCGTTGGCCATGTCTAGTTGACGCCTACGCGACCGCGAACCGCCTTGATGAGCCTTGTCGGGTCGTAGGCGACCCCGTCCTTGTATACGATCACCACGTTGCGAATGACCGACGGGTCGGCGACCAGGTCGCCGCGCAGCAGCACGAGGTCGGCGATCTTGCCCTGGGTCACCGTGCCGAGATTGTCGTCCACGCCGAGTACGCGCGCACCATTGTAGCTGACCACCTGTACCGCTTGCTCCGCGTTGAGCCCTGCTTCACGCAGCAGCTCATAGCCGCGCTGGTCACCGAACCCGGGGAGTGCGCCGCCGTTACCGGTCGGATCGACCCCGCTGCCGAGAATGCCCCCGGCGGCGAAGAACGCCTTATCGAACGCCAGCGCCCGCGCAAAACCGGCCGGTGTGAAGAGCCACGCCTTCGTCGTGTCGATGTAGGCACGCTGCGCCATGTACGCCGTGCGAACCGCCGGCGTCATCAGGTCGAGCGTGCGCTCGTCCGTCACGGGACGCCCGGGATAGAACGCCTCGATCACCGCCATTGTGGTGGTCATCGACACCTTCTTCTGCACCATCAGGTCGATGAGGCTGGTCGCGACCGGTCCTTCCCCCGAGGCAAGCGAATCCAGCAGCTTGTAGGAGTTGGGCGGACACTTGTCCGGCTCCTTGTCGGGAATGAAGTCGGTCGCAGTGAACGCGCCGTGCGACAAGTCGTCGATGCCGAGCCCCACTGCTTCCCTGAAAGTCACCGAGCAGAGGTGACCGGTGGTCTTGATGCCCAGGCGATGCGCCTCGTCGATCGCCGCCTTCATGGACGCCCTCGAGATGTCAGCGTAGAACTTGATCCACGTCGCACCCTCGTGCGCCCAGTACGTCACGAAGGCCTTCGCCGCAGCCGGCTCGTCGGTCGCGAACATCTCACCACCGCCGGCACCGCCGGTCAGGTAGGGCGAGGTGATATGGATCCGCGGTCCCGGCGTATCCCCCGATTCGATGGACTTCTTCAGGTTGATGTCGGCATACGGCGAGATGCTGCCGGTGGTGCGTACCGAGGTGACACCGCTCGCCAGGTAGAGTCGCGGACCGGTGAAGCTCATCTGGGTATTCACGCCGCCAGCCGCGGAGTAGTACATGTGGTCGTGCAACCCGATGATGCCCGGAATGAGCGTCATGCCGCTGCCGTCCACCACCTGCGCCCCGGCCGGCACCTTCACCTTCGCCACCGGCCCCACCTCGGCGATGCGATCATCGCGGATCACCACCGTCTGGCCGGCGAGTGCCGGTGTTCCCTTGCCATCGATGACGGTGACCCCGGTGATCGCGACGACAGCGCTGTCACTCGCCACGTAGATCCGCACTCCCTCGGAAAGCTTCGGACGTTGAGCCCACAACACCGAGGGCAGGATCAACAGCAGGAACCCAATGGCCTTGGGATGTCTCATGGCTGCTCCACGTTGAAATGCATCATCATCCCCGCCTGAAGGTGTTCCGCGATGTGACAGTGCAGCATCCAGCTTCCGGGGTTGGACATGTCCACCAGCAGGTCGAGCGCCCCGGCGGCCGGCAGCAGGACGGTGTCCTTCCATACAGGATTCTCGTTCGGCGTACCGTTCACCGCCAGCACCAGGAAGCGCTGGCCATGGATATGGATCGGGTGGTGCATCCCGTGGAGGGTGTTCCGCACACCCACCAGCCGAAGCCGTACCAGGTCTCCCTGCCTGAAAGACCAGTGGATATCCATGTTCTCGGCACCGGTGTCCGGGTCCCTCAGGATCCAGTGTGCCTGGTTCCCCGTGGTCGCCTGGTTCATCCCTGGCATGGTGCCTTCCCACTCCACCGGGTTGAAGTAGATCGAGTCGATTCGCATCAACTGCTCACTGACGAACGGAAGGCCGGTGAACCGGGCGCTGAGCTCGAGCGTGTGCTGCGGCGGAAGGCCCAGGTTCGCCTTGGCCAGCGCCCCAACCTGCTCGGCGTCACGACCGGGTGCCGGATTGCGGCTGAGTGGCGCCGGCCCCGGTGATCCAGCCGTAACCACCACAGTGCCGAGCGTATCAACGGCGTCGAAGAACCGGCCGTAGAGATGATCGATGGCGCGCACCCGGTTGACGAGCCGGTACGTTCCCGGCTTCGAGAAGCTCACGTCGATCGCGTAGCGTTCTGCCGGCGCGATCACGACGCTCTCCACCGATTGTGCTGTCGCAAAGTCGCCCAGGTCGGAGCTGACTACGCGAAGCTGCGCGTCAGGACCCAATGACAGGTTGAAGGTCCTCGTGTTGGCAACATTTGTCAGGCGAAGTCGCAGCACCTCGCCGGTCCGCGCCGTGGCACTCCAGGCCGTCTCGCCATTCACCAGCAGCACGTTGCCGAACCGTCCCATCGCTGCGTGGGTCGGCGTCTCCGCGCCATACGGCACGAGCCCGGCGTCGCCGATGAGCAGGTCGTCCAGGATCAGGAAGCTCTCGTTCGGGCCCGGCACCGTGCCCGCACCCGGCGGCGACACGAAGATGTTGCCGTAGAGTCCGAGATCCTGCTGGATGTCCTCGCGCACGTGCGGGTGATACCAGAACAGTCCCTCGTCCGGAAATTTCAGTTGATAGGTGAATGACGCTCCCGGCTCGACCGCGGGACGCGCCGCGTCGGGCACGCCGTCATAGCGGTTGTCCAGCCGGACTCCGTGCCAGTGCACCGTTGTCGGCACCGGTAGTTCGTTCTTGAGCCGCACCGTCACCGTCGAACCGCGCGTGACGGCAAGGAGCGGCCCCGGATACTGGCCGTTGAACCCGAACATGGTGTACTCGCGCCCGGCGATCGAGCGCCGCACCACGCCTGCGCTGAGGTTGAGCGTGTCACCATCCTTGAGCAGCACCACTTCCCTCGGCCTGGCGAGCGGCGCGTCGGGGCGCAGCCGGCAGCCATGGTTCCTCGGCCGGGCGGAGCGCCATCTCCGAGGGCAGCATGTCGAGACCGGGGTACATGGGTGCCGCGGCCCATGTGCCCATCGCACTCATGGGTGGCCCACCATGATTCATGTGCATCGCTTCACCCTGCGCACCGCGCGGCCCCAGTGCACCCAGGAAGAATTGATAGGTGTCGGCCGGACGGAGCCGGTTGCTGGGAGACTCGCCGCGGAGCACCACCCGGCCGCGCATCTCCTTGGTGGCAGTATCGGACTCGTTGCTGATCAAGAGCAGGAACCGGTCGAACGTCACTGTCCCCGCCAGCAGGGTATCGGTGCGCAGCACGCCCAGCTTCACCAGCGGGGTGAGTGACGGCGGTGCCGCCCAGACTACGAGCCCGGCCTTGCCCGAACGCGCGCTGGGCTGAACTAGCCCGGATGTCGCAATGAGGAGGTTCCAGCGTTGGACACCCGCTGGTGAGACAGCGACTGTGAAAGGCCCCGGAACCCAGCCCAGCTCCACCGCTCCATGCGCGTTGACGCCGGGCGCCGGAACGAGCGGCATGCAGTAGAGGTCGGCGCTGGCGCCGCTGGCCCGGAGGCGCGGGCAATCCTGCGGCTCTGCCTGGGCGTGAAGCTTCCCAGGCAGCAGCAGGCACAGCGCGAAAACGGTCAGGCGAGAATTCATCGGAGATGCAGGTGGCCCGGGGGACCACCGCGGATAGTCCGCCGGTGGCGGACGTCGTACTGGGGCGGCTGGGGTCGAACCAGCAACCTTCCGGTTAACAGCCGGACGCTCTGCCAGTTGAGCTACACCCCAAAGCGAACCCCCGTCAGCTGGACAGTTCTGGCGGGGTCCACGACTCTAGGGCAGGATGGCCGCTTGGTCAAGCGGTTCGGCGTTCTTGACCGCCCTGCTGTTACAGCGGTACCCTGCCCCATGTCCCCGGTCCCCCCCGTTTTCGCCGTCATCCTCGCCGCCGGTCGCAGCACCCGGTTCGGCGGCGACAAGCTCACGACGCCGCTTGCCGGTCGCGCGGTGCTCGGCCGGGTGCTCGACACGGTGACGGCGAGCGCGCACGATGGTATTCTCCGCGCCGTCTACCTGGTTACAAGAGACGACACCGACGCCGGGGCGACCCTCGCGCGTGAGGTGGGTGCCATCGTCGTGGTGGCGGAACGAGCGGGGGAGGGACTCGCGCTGAGCCTGCGGGCCGGCCTCGACCGGGTGGCAATGTCGGCACCCGCCAATGGAGCCGCCGCCCTCATTGTTCTGGGCGACCAGCCGGGGCTCCGGCGCGACGTGATTGCCGAGGTAGTGCGCCGATGGCGGGCGACCGGCGCGGCTGCGGTGCGTCCCGAGTACGCCGGCAGTCCCGGCGACCCGGGCCATCCCGTCCTTCTGGATCGGCGGATCTGGCCCGAGGTAGCCCGCCTCGAGGGCGACGCCGGACTCGGCCGGTTCCTTCAACAGGGTGCGGTTGAGCTGGTGCAGGTGCCCGGCAGGAATCCCGACATCGATACCCCGGCCGACCTGGCAGAATTTCCCCTCGAGGAGAACGCGTGATGCGGCTCAGTTTTTCCGGCTCGCCCGAAGTGAGCGCCCCGCGTGCCGTGGTATGGCAACGGCTGCTGGACGCCGAGTTCGTGGCAGCGTCGGCTCCCGGGGTGGAGCGGGTCGAGCGCATCGACGACAGCCACTTCAAGGTCGTCTCCGCCGTGGGCGTCGGGGCCATCAAGTTCCATTTTGTGCTCGATGTGGAGCTGCTGGAGCTCAAGGCTCCGGAGCACCTGGTGATGCGCGCGCGTGGCAGTGCCCCGGGCTCGACGGTAGATGTCACCGCCAACATCGACCTGGTGGAAGCCGGTCCCGCTCGCACCACCATGCGCTGGCAATCGGAGTGCGAGGTGGGTGGGGCGCTCGCCAGCATCGGCGGCCGACTGCTGGACGGGATGGCGGGCAAGCTCACCGAGCAGTTCTGGCAGGACTTCGCCCGTCGCGCTGGCGCCGCAGCGGCCGCCTGACTCGGCGTCCGCGCTCTTTACTTCGCCCCGTGGGCGCTCGCATCTTCCCATACCCCTGCCCCGAGACGAACCGCCGCCGTGACCCTGCAGACCCTGTCCGACTATCAGCGCCTGATCGCCCGCAACGAGCCGATCGGTCGCGCCGTGGTGACGCAGGTCTGGGGCAGCGCTCCGCGCCGGGCGGGGGCCGTCATGCTGGCGACGCCTTCGGGTGCCATCCTCGGTTCGGTGTCCGGTGGCTGTGTCGAGAACGCCGTGGCGCTGGAGATCGCCGAGGCGGCGACCCGGGGAACGGCGAAACTCGTCACCTATGGCGTCGCTGACGATGCGGCCTGGGAAGTCGGCCTCTCGTGCGGCGGCACGATCTCCGTGCTGATCGAGCCTGCCGTGCGCACCGCCGTGCTCGAGGCCGCGCGGGGCGAGGGTGGTGTGGTGGTCGCCACCGTCATCGAGGCGCCCGGGGTCATCGGTGCCGCCTATATCCTGCGTGACGATGACAGCCGGGAGCCGATCATGCCGCCCATGGGTGCGGCGCGAAATGACTCCCGGCAGGCCGAACTGGAACTCGACTCGGTGCTCACCCAGGTGGAGGCGGCTGCGCTCAACGCACTTGCACGGGGCGAGAGCCGGACCGAGAAGTTCACCATGCCCGAGGGCGGCGAGCTGCTGGTATTGCTCGAGGTGTTTCCCCGGCAGCCGAGGCTCCTGATCTTCGGCGGCGTCCACATCGCGCAGGCACTGACGCTGCTCGGGCGCGCGCTCGGCTATCGCACCTACGTTGCCGACGGACGCGCTGCCTGGCTTACGCGCGAGCGGTTCCCCGATGCCGATGAGCTGGTGCTCGGGTGGCCCGGGGAAGCCTTCGAGCGAATCGGGCTCGATGCGCGCACCTTCGTGGTGCTCCTGTCGCACGACCCGAAGTTCGACGAGCCCGCCACCGAGATCGCCCTCCGGTCCCCGGTGCCGTACATCGGCACGATCGGTTCACGGAAGACCCAGGAGAAGCGCCGGGCACGGCTGCGCGCCGCAGGCTTCAGTGAGGCTGACCTGCAGCGCCTCCACGGGCCGGTCGGCCTCGACCTTGGCGGCAAGCAGCCCATGGAGACCGCACTCGCCATCATCGCCGAGATTACCGCTGTTCGATACGGGGCGAAGGGAAGCTCGCTTACTCATGGCGCGTGACCTCTTCACCGCAGTCCAGACGGCCCTCGGCGACCTCTATACGCTGGATCGCGAGGTCGGGCGGGGCGGCGGCGCGCGCGTGTTCCTGGCCCGCAGCCGGGCCGGCGATGAAGTGGCGCTCAAGGTGCTGCATCCCGAGCTGGCCGTCACCGTGGCGGCTGATCGCTTTCTGCGCGAGGTCCGCCTCTGCAGCCAGCTCGACCATCCCAACATCGCGCGCCTGCTCGACTCCGGTGAAGCCGACTGGGTGGTCTACTACGCGATGTCGTATTGCCCCGGCCCTACCCTTCGCGAGGGCATAACAAGGGCCCGCTCCCTTCCCGTCGACGATGTCGTCCGCCTTGGCGTCGACCTGCTGGGCGCGCTGCAACATGCCCACGAGCACAGCATCGTTCATCGCGACGTGAAGCCGGAGAACATCGTCATTTCCGATGGCCGCACCATCCTGCTCGACTTCGGCATCGCCAAGGCGATCGCCGACTCTGCCGGCGAGAACCTGACCCGCTCAGGCGTGGCGCTCGGCACCTGCACCTACATGAGCCCCGAGCAGATCCGCGGCCTCCGCGACATCGACCACCGCAGCGACCTCTACTCCCTGGCCTGCGTCCTCTTCGAGTGCCTCGCCGGCCGGCCCCCCTTCGTGCACAAGGTGGAGGGCATCGTCCTGCAAAAGCACCTCTCGGAACCGCCGCCGCGAATCGAGACGCTGCGGACGGACACGCCGAAGCGCCTCGCCGACGTCCTCGACAAGGCGCTCGCGAAGGAACCGGCTGACCGCTACCCCACCGCCTCGGCCATGCGGGAGGCACTAATCGGCTAGTATTCTGTAACCTGACTGTTTCGACTCCTCCCCTTTACCTGAGTGTCCGTGGCCGATCAGCTGGAACGACTGCGGGAAGCCCTGGCCGGCCATTACGACGTGGAGCGCCTGCTGGGTCAGGGCGGGATGGCCTTCGTCTACCTGGCCCGCGACTCGAAGCACGAGCGCATGGTGGCCATCAAGGTGCTCAAGCCGGAGTTGTCGGCCACCATCGGTGCCGACCGTTTCCTCCGCGAAATCCGCGTCGCTGCCCAGCTCCAGCACCCCAACATCCTCGGCCTGTACGACTCCGGGGTGGCCGACGGCCTCCTCTACTATGTGATGCCCTTCATCGAGGGCGAGTCGGTTCGCGACCGGCTCATCCGGGAACACCAGCTTCCCATCGAGGACGCGCTCCGCATCGTCCGCGAGTCGGCTGAGGCGCTGCAGTACGCCCACGAACGCAAGATCATCCACCGCGACATCAAGCCGGAGAACATCCTGCTTCAGGGCGGTCATGCCCTCGTGGCCGACTTCGGGATTGCCAAGGCAGTCGAGGCAGCCTCGGGCCAGAAGCTGACCGAGACGGGGATGGCGGTGGGGACACCCCACTACATGAGCCCGGAGCAATCGCTGGGCGGCGACATGGACGGTCGCAGCGACGAGTACAGCCTGGGGTGCGTGCTCTACGAGCTGCTCGTCGGGCCAGCCGCCGTTCGACGGACCGAATGCCATGGCAGTCCTGGCGCGCCACTCCCTGGAGCAGGTGCCCAGCATGCAGGTGGTACGGAACTCGATTCCGGACGCGGTCGAGGACGCCACCTTCCGGGCGCTGGAGAAGACACCGGCCGACCGGTTTCCCAGCATGAAGGATTTCGCCGAGGCCCTCGGCGAAGCGGAGGCCGAAGCGTCGCTCCTGCGCACATCCGCCCGGCGCGCCAATACCCCGCGGACGCCGCAGCAGGTTCCGATCTCCACCCGGCGCACCACCGCCAGGATCATGCGGCCAGGCGGCCGGACGGGCACGACCCCGGTTCAGGACTTCGAGGCGGCGGAGGAGCCAGCCCCGCGCCGGAAGTGGCTCATCGGTGGCGTCGATCGCGGTCCTCCTCTCCCTGGCCAGCATCGCCGGGTGGAAGTTCATGTCGGGCCGTGGCGGCAAGGCGGTGGCACCGGTGGCGGCGGGAGACGACGCCCGCCGGATCGCCGTGCTCTACTTCCAGACCGCGGGCACCGGCGATTCCCTCCGCTTCCTCGCCGACGGTCTCACCGAGGGACTGATCACCCAGCTCGGCCAGGTGAGCGAACTGGAGGTCATCTCCAGCAATGGCGTGGCGCCTTTTCGCGGCGGCAACGTGCCGCGCGACAGCATCGCCCGCTTGCTCAAGGTGGGGACGCTGGTCGAGGGAAGCGTCGAGCAGGAGCGCGACAAGGTTCGCGTCACCGTTCGACTGGTAGACGCCGCCAGCGGTGCCGAGTTCCAGCGGGCCAGCTTCGAGCAGCCGGCGAGCCAGTACCTCACCCTTGGAGACTCACTCGCGCAGAAGGCAGCGCGTCTTCCTGCGCGAACGCCTCGGTGCCGAGGTACGAATCCGCGAGCAGCGCCAGCGTGCCTCCAATCCCGCAGGCCTGGATACTCGTGCAGCGGGCAGAGGCGTTCAGCCGTCAGGCCGACTCGCTTGGTCATGCCGACACCGGCCGCAGCGGGACGCGCGTTCGAGCAGGCGGACTCGCTCCTGGCCCAGGCGTCGGCTCTCGATCCCAAGTGGACGGAACCGCTGGTGCAGCGCGGCACCATCGCGTCGCAGCAGGTATACCGGGTCAACACCGATCCGGTGCTCGCCGCGCCGTACATCACCAAGGGACTCGGGTTCGTCGAGCAGGCACTGGCACTCGATCCCGCAGGATCCCGCAGCCCTCTTCCAGCGCGGCGAGCTCCGCTACTGGCGGTGGCTCCTGCGGCCTCGAGGCCGATCCAGTCGCGGCCAACAAGTTGCTCGAGTCGGCGCAGGCCGACCTCGAGCTCGCCGTCAAGATCGATCCCTCGCGAGGCCCGGGCCTGGGCGTCCCTCGCACACCTCTACAACCACACCAAGGGCCCGACCGACGCGAAGCTCGCTGCCCGGCGCGCGTACGAGGAGGACGCCTACCTCGCCAACATCGACAAGGTTATCGACCGGCTGTTCTACTCCTCCTACGACCTGGCCCAGTTTGCCGACGCGAAGCAGTGGTGCGACGAGGGCCAGCGGCGCTTCCCGGCCGACTACCACTTCGCCACCTGCCGCCTCCGCCTGCTCGCCACCCGGGCGGAAGAGCCCGACGTAGCGCGCGCCTGGCGGCTGCGTGACAGCGCTGACGGCGCTCGCCCCCGAGCAGGAACGTGAGTTCCGGACACTGCAGGCGCAGATGATCGCCGCCGCCGTGATCGCGCGGGCCAAGCTCGCCGACAGCGCCCGTAGTGTCGTGCAGCGGTCCCGGGGAACAACTGAAATCGACCCGACCCACGACCTCGCCGAGGAGGAGGCCTACGTCTACACCCTGCTCGGCGACAGCAAGGCGGCGTTCAAGGCGCTCAAGACTTTCTGGACGGCGAACCCGACACAGCAGAAGGCCATGGCCGAGAGCGCCGGATGGAGGTTCGAATCACTCCAATCCGACCCCGAATGGAGCAAGGTGGTAGGCGCTCCCTGACACGCTGCGTGTAGGGCGCACACCATTCATGCTCCTGCCACGCAACACGCGAGCGTCACGATTCTGCCCACCCAAAGCAATTGTCTTGGAGACTAACTCGTTGCAATGATCAATGACTTAGCATTGCAGCTACTGGCTAACTCCTGAGCGGCAAGTATATTGCCACCCGTTGTAATCAGACCCGCAGTCGATCCAGACTCACCACGCCGCTTGCGAGGGACCGTACCAGTGCGCCGCCATCTTCGACTTTGCCTCGGATTGATGCTCGCCGTCGTGCTCGCCTCATGTGGCACCGACAACAGCCCGCTTCCGACTGGTCCGCAGGAACCCGCACAGCCAGCTCCAGCAGCAGCAGCCGCCAAACATTGCCGATGACGCCTTCCTCGTTGCCCAGGGTTGCAGCCCCACCGACATCACCGCGCTGGTCAAGGCCATCCTTCCCGGGCCGCTTGGGACGGTGGTGGCACTGCAAGCTCGCCTCGCTGAACCTGGATCGCACCGGCGGGCGAGTCGACCGCGCGCGGGCCAGGATGTTCGAGATCGTTGACGCACTGGTGAAGGCGCGGAACAGTGGCCTGTACGCAAACGACCCGGTGAAGCGCGGTAAGCTCGAGGCTCTGATCAAGCTCCTGTTCTGTCTCGTCGGCCTGCCAACGCCGCCGATCGATCTCGGTCCCGATGGCGGTGCTGCCGTCGTGACGCCCACCAGTCCGACGACCGTGGTCAAGACCGGCAACCTGAGGGCGGCAACGCAGATCGCCACCGGCGACGTGCCGCAGACAGTCCTCATCACGATCACCAAGCTGCCGAATCAGTCGCCCCCCTGGCTCGACACCCAGCTCGACCAGTATGGGCCGGGCTACGAGTTCAGCGTCACGCCGAGTGTGCCGCTGGGCACGGCGGCAAGCGGCGGTGTTTTCGTCGCCGCCTGCATAGCGTCATCCAGCAACTCGGCGGTCGACGAGCGGTTGCGCCTCGCGCACAACAACGCGTCCGGGGATGCTTGGGACTGGAAATACCCGATTCGGAAACATCGAGATCATTGCGAGACATCGGGTGCCCTTTCCGCTGGTCAACTGCAGCCAGCAGGTCGGCTTCTTCGAGCGCATGTTCCTGCCACAGCGCCTCTATGCCCTTGGCAGTCCCCCGACCACTGGCGGCAAGGTGCGCTCCTACAGCCCCTTCGCCGCGGTTGATCCGCTGCTGGCGGTGAGCGCCAACTCGGCAACCACCCAGTCGGGGACAGCAGGCACCCAGGCGGGTGCGCTACCGTCCGTGAAGGTGCGGACTTTCCAGAATCGTCCGGTGGATGGTGTCTCCATTGTGTTCGCATCCGGCGGAACCGTGGCCACCTCCGGTGGCGGCTTCGCCACTGTCGGCTCATGGTTGCTGGGTCTCGGGGACAACACGCTGACGGCCACGCCGAACCAGGCTGGTCTCAGCTTCATCGGGTCGCCGGTCACCTTCACCGCCACCGGCGTGGCGCCCACAGCGCCATTCGATTGGAGCGCGCTCGGCTGGAGCTGGAAGCTGCTGGGGACTGATGGCACGTACCCCAACGCTGACGCGATCGCGGCGGCGGTCGGGAGCGCCAGTGGTTATGCAGGCCCGGTGCAGGGGGCATTCAGCATGCTCCTGCCTCCCGATACCTACTGCGACGTGTACAACTCGGAAAACGCCGCGTTCGCCTGGACAAATTCTACGCTCTTTGGCCAGGGTCAGGTTATCGCATTCCGTCGCGACTTCATTGCGCCCAATGGAGCGGCGACCGGCACCATGGAGTTCGCGATGGACAATGATTTCCGGGTCTACGTGAACGGGGTCGACCGGACGTCCGCAGTCGTGTTCAACGGCAGCGGGAGCCTGTTCGATTCGGGTTCCGGCTTCCAGAAGCATGAGGGCTGCCCGAACCGGGGCGACTTCAAGCTGTCGTTGTCGGAGTTGTCGCCGCTCAGCAATACCGTGGTCGTCATCGCGGTCGACCGCGGTGGCTCCACCTACTTTGACGCGAGCGTCGTGCCCGGCGTCGTAATCCAGTAGGACCGTTCATACCAGATGAAACGGGCGGCCCCTGACGGGGCCGCCCGCTTCATTTTCAGCATGCGGCACCTGCTCCTATTGCGACCCGGGCGAGATGCTGCGGATCCTCTTCATGACCTGTCGCTGCGCCCGGCTGTCCCGCACCGCCAGGAAGATCGTGTCATCGCCCGGCGATGGTGCCGACGATCTCGGGCCATGCCAGCCGGTCGAGTGCGATGCCCACCCGGTTGGCCTCGCCCGGCGGGGTGTGCACCACCACCAGCGCATCGCCGGCCGGCTCAGCGGTGAGCACGCCCTCCGCAATGCGCACCTCATCGGGTCGCGCACTCGCGACGATGACGCCGGCGCCTTGCGATAGGTGCCATCCACCTTCGCCAGCCGAAGCGACGCGATGTCCCGGCTCACCGACGACTGCGTCACCTGCCAGCCATCGGCCGCGAGCGCGTCGGCCAGCTCCTCCTGCGTCCGCACCGCACGCGTGCTGATCAGCTCGAGGATCTTGAGGTGACGCTTGCGACGGTCGGCTGTCATCCGCGCCGCCGTCCCGCAAGCTTCTGCATCGCATCGTCCAGGCGCCGTCGCTCGGCGCGCCACCAGCGACGCGCCCGCGCAACGCGGGCGCGCGCAAGTCCGAGCCCCAGGTTACCGATGCCCGCCGGCGCTGGCACGCGCCGCGATGCAGCGTCGCGGTCAGGAAGTCGCCGGCATCGCGACACCGCGCTTGAGCTCGCTCGCGACGGCGCGGTATGCCTCGCGGAACGGTGTCCCATCCATCGCCCGCCGGAGCGCTTCATCAGTCGCCAGGATATCACCCGTCGAGTGCAGCCCGGCCGCGTGCGCGGTCAACCTCGAGTCGCGGCACGGCAAGAGTCAGCATGACCAGCATCTCGTCGGTCAGTTCGATGCCGCGCATCAGCGGCGCCTTGAGGAACTGGAAGTCGCGATGGTATCCCCCCGGCAGCTTCGCCTTCAGCGCGTGCACCGTGAACAGTGCTCCCTCAACCAGCGCCGAGCGCGCGCGCGTCAGCTCGAAGAGGTCGGGGTTCCGCTTCTGCGGCATGATGCTCGAGCCGGTGGCCAGGTCGGCCGGAAGTCTGAGCCACCCGAACTCGTCGGCACTGAACAGGATCACGTCGGCGGAGAGCTTCGACATCTCGTGACCCAGCTCCGTGCACCAGTGGAGCACCGCGGCCTCCAGCTTGCCGCGCCCGTTCTGCACTCCGGCCACGTTGTGGTCGAGGTCCCGGAAACCCAGCGCCCGTGCCGTTGCCTGGCGATCGAGCGGCAGCGGCACGCCGTACCCCGCCGCGCTCCCGAGCGGCGATCGGTCGAGCCTCGGCCACAGGCCGCCGATGGCCTCGATGGTATCGAGCAAGTCCCTCGGCGTACGCCGCGGCCCAGAGTCCCGCCGACGAAGGCATCGCGCGGCGCTGGTGCGTGTAGCCGGGCCAGAGCGCAGTGCGATTGGCCGCGGCAAACCCCAGCAGCGCATCAGCCAGTTCCGCCGCCCGCGCGTGCAGCGACAGCACCCGGTCCTTCAGGTAGAGGCGGAGGTCCACCGCCACCTGGTCGTTCCGCGACCGCCCGGTGTGCAGCATGCCGCCGATTCGACGGTCGCGTCGCGTGAGCCAGAACTCGACCGCCGAGTGCACGTCCTCATGCTCGGTGCCGATGCGCCAGGCGGCCCGAGTCTGCGGCGCGAAGTGCGGCGCGCAGCAGGCGTTGCATGCGCAGGTGCGCGGCAGGTGGAGATGATCCCGCTCTTCCGCAGGCCCTCGGCGTGGCCGAGGCTCCCCAGGATGTCCCAGCGCAGGAGACGCGCATCCCACTCGCGGTCATCCGCGACGGTATACGCCAGCAGCGCCGCCTCGGGAGCCGAACCCCACAAGGTGTTCTTCACGTCATCACGTCCTCACGTCCTCACGTCAGTTCTCACTCAAGTACTCCCTCGCCACGCTCGCATAGAACTGGCGTGCTTCCGTGACCTCGGCGAGATCGACGCACTCGTCCGCCGTATGCGAACGCTGACTGGTGCCGGGACCCACCTTGATCGTGTCGCGATCGTTGAGGAAGACCCAGTCGGAGCAGGTCGGGCTCCCGTAGGTCTTCGCGGCAGGCCGCACCCGGCGCGCCACCTCGAGCAACCGCGAGTGTGCCGGCGTCTCACACGGCACCAGTCGCTGGGACGTCACCACGACCTCCGACTCGAGCGCCGCCCGCATCGCCTCGCCGATTTCCTCGTGCGACCACGACGGCGTGCTCCGGATGTCGAGCACCGCCTTCGCCGCGGGCGGCGTCACGTTGCGGCTGATGCCCGCCTCCACCATCGTGGGCGTGATCGATCACGTGGCCCAGCACCGGATGCTCCCGCTCCTGGCAGAGCGCTACCCAGCTTGAGCAGGTCGCGCGCGAGCACGATGGCGGAATTGGTGAAGCTGGCGCCAGCGGCGTAGCCGGCGTGCCGCTGGTCGCCGCGCGCAATGAGGTCCACCATCATCAGGCCGCGCTGTGCCACGGCGAGCTCGAGATTGGTCGGCTCCCCCACCAGTGCCGCGTCCACGGTGCCGACGGTGGCGATCGCCTCGGGCATCGAGGTGTGCTTCGTCTCCTCGCCGAAGCCCAGGATCACCATGCAGGCGGCCATGCGCCGGTCCGCCGCCGTCGGCGACATCGCGCAGCGCGCAGAGCATCGCCGCCACCGAGGCCTTGGCGTCGCCCGACCCGCGACCATAGAGACGGCCCTGCTCGACCACCGGTGTCCACGGATCACGAGTCCACCCCTGACCCGGCGGAACCACGTCGACGTGCGACACCAGCGCGAGCGTCGGGCCCGGCTTCCTGCGCGCGCACCTCCACCTTCACTCCGGTCGCGTCGCGGACCACGTCGAGCCCCCACCCGCGCACCGTCGTCTCGATGAAGCGCGCAATGGGTTCCTCGTCGCCACTCACGGAGGGAATGGCGACGAGTTCGTGCAGCAGGGCGATCTCAGCCGGCGAGGTCGACGCCAAGGTAGGTCGCCTTCTCCTTCCGGCCCACGATCATGGTGCCCAGCCCCGCGCCCGGTGAACACCTCGAGCAGCAGCGCATCGGGCGCGCGGCCGTCGATGATGTGGGTGCGCTCGACGCCGCTGGTCGCGGCCCGGATGCACGCCTCCACCTTGGGCCGCATGCCGCCGGCCAGCGCGCCACTCGCCATCAGCGTCGTGAGGTCGTCAGGGTCGGCAAAGGTGACCAGCGACGACGGATCGTTCCGGTCGCGCAGCACCCCCGGCGCGCCCGTCATGAAGATCAGCTTCATCGCCTGCAAGCGCCACCGCAATCGACTCGGCCACGGTGTCGGCATTCACGTTGTAGACGTTGCCGTCGTCATCGCCCGCCAGGCTGGCGATGACCGGTACGAACCGGCCGTCCATCAGCGTGTTGAGCACCCGCGGATCGACCCGGTCGATGTCCCCGACGTGCCCATAGTCCACCGTCTGCTTCCTGCCCGCATCGTCCACCATGGCGACGGGCGGCCGACGATGCGCCGTGATCAGGTCGGCATCGACACCTGACAGCCCCACCGCCTGCAGCCGATGCTCCCGCAGCGACGCCAGCAGGTCGGTGTTGAGCTGGCCACCGTAGACCATCTTGGCCACCTCGAGCGCCTGGTCGTCGGTGACACGCCGGCCGGCCACGATGGTCGGCTCGGTGCCGAGCTTGCGGCTGAGCGCCGTGGCCTGCGGGTCCACCGCCGTGCACCACCACGAGCCGAATGCCGAGCGATGAGAGCAGCGCCAGCTGCGCGGCCGCCTGGTCCAGCGTATCCGGGTCGCTCACCACGTCGCCGCCCAGCTTCACCACGAAGACGCGGTCGCGGTAGGCGCGCACGTAGCGCAGCGCGCCCTTGAGCCCGGCAATTCCCTTGGACGAATCGATGGTCACGTTACGTCGCCTCTCCTGTTCCCTGTTCCCTGTTCCCGTTGTTCACTTCGAACCCAGCATCTCGAGGAGCAATGCCCTTTGTGCATGAAGGCGGTTCTCCGCCTGGTCCACCACCACCGAGGTGGGGCCGTCGATGATTTCATCATCGAGCTCGACATTCCGGCGCACCGGGAGGCAGTGCATCACGATGCCCTTGCCACCGCGCGTCGACTTGAGCCGCGGAGCCCGTCAGCCGCCAGTCGCGAAGACCGGCGCGCATCGCCGCCTCTTCCTCGGGGTGGTTGTAGTGCTTCACCGATCCCCATGACTTGACGTACACCGCGTCGGCGCCCACCAGTGCGTCGTCCGGGTCGTTGTTGATATGGATCATGGCGCCGTTGTCGCGTGCCAGCTGCCGGATGAGCGCGCGTATCCTCGGGATCGAGTTCGTAGTCATCCGGTCGCGCAATGACCACCTCCATGCCGAGCATCGCCGCCGAAATGGCGGCGCTCGCGGGCACCGCAGTGGGCAGCGCCTTGGGATGCCACGCCCACATGAGCACGAAGCGCTTGCCGCGCGGGTCGCCGCCGAACTTCTCGCGCAGCGTCATCGCGTCGGCCAGCCCCTGGCACGGGTGCCGGCGCGTGGATTCGAGGTTGATGATCGGCTTCTCGCAGTACTCCGCGAAGCGCTTGATCACCAGGTCCTGTCGCACCGTGTCCCAGTTGCCGGGGCGCGGGAAGGTGCGCACGCCGAGCACGTCGGCGTACCGTCCCGAGCACGCGCGCGGCATCCTTGATGTGCTCCACCGTCGTGCCGTCCATCACCGCGCCCGGTTCCGTCTCCAGTGACCAGCTGCCCTTGCCCGGCTCGAGCACGATACCGTGCCCGCCGTGCAGGAACATCGCGGCCTCGAAGCTGGCGCGCGTGCGCAGGCTCGGGTCCATGAACACCATCGCCATGATCTTCTTCTCGAGCCCGCCGGAGATCTCGCCGCGCTTGACGCGGTCGGCCAGGTCGAGCAACGCCAGGCACTGCTCCTGGCCCCACGACTCCATGGAGAGAAAGTCACGCTTCATTGCGGCACCGATTGCGCATCCACGAACTCCTTGAGCGCGAGGTCGAATTGTTCCGGTCGGTCGAGCATCAGCCAGTGACTCGCCCCGTCGATCGACACGATATCGAGGTCGGGCAACTGCGCATGCAGGCTCATTGGCGAGTCGTTTGCCGCATCGACGATGAGCCGCACCGGGCCAGGATAGCGGAGCAGGAGCGCGCGCGCGTCAGTGGCGAACATCGCGGTGTAGGCGCCGGCCAGCGTCTCCCGGCTGGTCCCGGCGAGGCTGGCAAGCACCGCCGCGCGTGTCGAGGGAGTGGCACGCTCGAGGTTGGCCTCATAGGCCGTGCGCACGAAGTCGCCACTCTCGTCCTGCAGGACTGTATCGATGAACGCCTCCAGCGTCGACACCGGCACCTGGTCGAAGGCACCGGCCGGGTCAACCATCACCAGTGCTGCCACGCGACCTGGGGCCCGCACCGCCGCGGCAAGTGCCACCGTGGCGCCGAAGCTGTGCCCCACAAGCACGAACCGCCCGAGTCCCAGCGCGTCGGCGACGCGCAGGACATCGTCGACGAAAGTCATCCAGCCCTGACTCGGCGAATGACGCGGGTGCCGACGCCGCCGTGTCCCCGCAGGTCGAGTGCGATGGCGCGATGCTGCTTCCGCAACTCCGCCAGCGTCGAATCCCAGAAGGCAAGGCGCCCGCCAAGGCTGTGCACCAGCAGGCACGCCGGCTCGCCGCTGCCACCGTCATCCACCGCAATCGGGCCAGTACTGCCCCTCACCTCGATCACGCGAGCACTTCCGCGAGTCCCGCAAGCAGCAGGTCCGCTTCCGCGTGAGAAAACGAAAGCGGCGGGAGCAGGCGCAGGATGTCCGGGTCACCCGAGGTTCCAGTAAGGATGCGACGTTCGAAAAGGGCCCGCTGCACCGGCTGCGCCGGGCGGCCCAGCCTCAATCCGAGCAGCAAGCCATGACCCTGCACCTGGGGAATTCCAATCGCGAGCGCGCCCTCGCGCAGTTGCTGGCCCACTCGCGCGGCATTCCCGGCGAGATCCTCCTGCTCGATAACGTCCAGCGTCGCGAGCCCTGCCGCACACGCGAGCGGCCCACCGCCGAAAGTGCTGCCCAGGTCGCCGACCGTGACGCCCTCGGCGAGGAAGTCCCCAACCGTGACCGAGGCAATCGGGAAACCGGAAGCGAGGCCCTTCGCCATCGTAACGGCATCAGGGGTGACACCATAGAACTCGGCAGCGGTGAATGCGCCGAGCCGGCCGACACCGCACTGGATCTCATCGAAGATCAGGGCCACGCCATGACGGGTGCACGCCGCGCGCGCTGCCTGCAGGAACGCATGCGAACAGTCGCGGGCACCGGACATTCCCTGCACCGGTTCCACGATGAGTGCCGCAACCGAGTCGTCGATGGCGCGCTCGAGCGCATCGACATCGTCGAACGGAATCTTCTGCGACAGCGGCATGCCGGCGCGCCGCGCGCCGATTTCATACTTGGCGCCGTCGGTGACCGCCAGCGTCGCCACGGTGCGCCCGTGCCAGCCACCGGTCACTGAAACGACGAGCTCGCGTCCGGTGCGCTTCCGCGCGAGGCCCATGGCATTCTCGTTCGCCTCGGCGCCCGAGTTGCAGAAAAAGGACCGATCGAGCCCTGGTGGCATGAGCGCCGCAATGCGGGCCGCCAACAGCTCCCGATTCGGGTGCGGCAGCACCGTCGAATAGAAGATCAGCTGCGACGCCTGTTCCGCGATGGCGCGCACCACGTGCGGATGGCAGTGCCCCGTGCTCGCCACGGCGTGGCCGCCGTACGCGTCGAGCCAGCGATGGCCGTCGACGTCGATGATCCAGCTCCCCTCGCCCCTCGCAGGGCGAACAGGAAACTGAGCGTAGACCGGCAGCAAGGAGCTCTTCACGTCCTCACGCCCTCAGGCCCTCACGTCTACTCAACACGGGAAAATCCCCCCACCCACGAGTCCACGCGTCTCGGCGATCCCAAGGGCCAGGTTCATCGCCTGCACCGCCTGTCCGCCCGCACCCTTCACCAGGTTGTCGATGACGACCATCACCTGGATCTCGCCGGCCATCGGCCGAGTTCACGGCATGGATGTGCGCCTCGTTGGTGCCGATCACATGCGTCAGCTCCGGCGGCTGATCCAGCACCCGCACGAACGGCCGGCCGGCATAGGCGCTCCGAAAGAGCTCCAGCGCATCACCCGCCTTCCCCGCCATCCCCGCCTTCCCCGCCCTTCCATGCAACGTCAAGTGGATCCCTCGAACAAACGGCCCACTGTGCGTCATCAACCTTGCCGCCGCATCCTCCCGCCCGGTCCAGCGCCGCCAGCTGGCCAGCACCTCGGCCTCATGCCGATGTCCCATCACGGAGTACGCGAAGAGATTGTGTGCCCGCGCCGGGTGGTGCGTCGTGGGGCGCGGCTGCACGCCCGCACCACTCGAGCCGGTGACGGCGAAGAGCGCCGGCTCCATGCCCGGAATTCCCGCGAGTGGATACAGCGCGAGCTGCGCCGCGGTGGCGAAGCACCCGGGCGTGGCGATCGCCGTGGCGCCGCGCAGCCGGGTTCCCTCGACATCGGCCAGACCGTAGCGAAAGCGGGACAGCAGGTCGGGAGACGGATGAGCCCCGTAGTACTTCGCGTAGAGCACCGGGTCGGCGACGCGGAAATCGGCCGCGATGTCGATGACCAGCCCGGCGCCTGATGCGAGCAGGGCTGGCGCCACCTTCGACGACTCTCCGTGCTCGAGCGCCAGGAAGACGACATCACACCCGCGCGCCGCCTCGGCGGGCTCGAGCGCCTCGAAGGCGCGATCAGTGAGCGAACGCAGCTGCGGATGCACGTCGCCCACCGGCTTCCCCGCCTGGCTGCGACTCGTCGCGACCCAGTCGGTGACGTCGGGGTGGGACAGCAGGAGTCGGAGCAGCTCGCCGCCGGCATAACCGGCGGCGCCAATGACGGCGACGCGCATCGTCAGACCGTGACGAGCTCGGCCGTGGGCCGCGCCGCCTGCCACGCCGCAATCGACGCGCGCACCACCTCGACCAGCGCATCCGGCTCTCGCCGCGCGTTGAAGGCCGGGAGATTCAGCTCGGCGTTGACGTAGTCGCGTCCCACCTCGTTGTCCGTCGCCGGACCGGTCAGCACCGTGATCGACAGCCCGTAGCGCTGCTCCATGAGCACCTTGGCACCCCAGCAACCGACCGGATCGGGTGCCGCCATGACCCACGCCGCGCCGGCACCCGAGAGCTCCTTGTCGGCGAGGATGTCCTGCACACCATACTCACCGAGAATGCCATCACCCAGCTCGGCCACGATCACGTCGGGCTTGCCCTGCGCCAGCCGGTTGAGGATGCCCTTGGCGCTCGAGACGGTGACGCCGGCGTGCGTGCTCGCAATACCGATGTCATTGAACGTGAGCGCAGCACTGGCGCCGGCATCGCGCATCGAGAGCGCATCGCGCATCAGCGACACACCGGTGAGCTTCGCCGCTGCCACCTTGAGGCCGCTGCGGTAAAGTCCGCGCACCAGTTCCGTCGCCGCTACTGTCTTGCCCGCGTTCATGCAGGTGCCTGCGATGTAAACCACCGGCACCGTGCACTCGAGCGTGTCCGCGGTAGGCACCGCCTTGTCCTTGATGTGCGCCGGACGACCGACGCGGTCACCCAGCTCGGGAAATGTCAGGACCGCACCCAGCACCTCCGCCTTGAACGGCGGCCCGATTTCCGGATTGGCTGAGGTGCACTTGCCCAGGATGCCGCCGAGGTTGAGCACGTCGATGATGTCGCCCACCGCGATGTGCGCCGGCACCACGCCGGCGTAGCCGCGGAGCGCGCGCCGGGTACCGAGCGTACCGGCGAGCACGTCGCCGGCGCGGAGCGTCACCATGCGGCCGGCGAGATCCTCCACCGAGTTGTAGGTGGACTTGTCCTCCTTGATGCGCACCGCGAGGACGTAGCCCTCCTGGGCCACGATCTGGTCGCCGACGATCACCTCGGACGCGAGAGCCGCATTCCGGGTGGAGGAGGAGATCTTGTCCAGCTTCACACGAGTCGTAATCATGAGCGATCTCCTTTGACCCGCCTTACCCGCCATACCCGCCTTGTGGGCCAGCAGCGACGGGATCGCCACGATCCTCGAGAAATCGCGGGCCTCTTCGCCGGTCCAGAGCCGGTTCTCTTCCCCATAGGTGGCCACGGCGCGGTCCATCATCGAGAACGGGCTCCGCGCACCGGTCACCTGCGTCCGACCCGCCGACAGCCGCACGCGCGTCTCGCCCGTCACCCGCTGCTGCGAACTGGTGAACATCGCCTCGATGTCCCGCAGCGCCGGGTCGAAGTACTGCCCCTCGTGCAGCCGGTCACCGTAGAAGCGCCCCAGCGAGTCCTTCCAGAACACCTGCCACTTGGTGAGCACCAGCTTCTCCAGCTCGCGATGCGCCTGGATGAGCAGCAGTGCCGCACCCGCCTCGAAGCCGATGCGACCCTTGATGCCGAGCGCCGTCTCGCCCACGTGGATGCCGCGGCCCGCGCCGTACTCGGCGCAGAGATCGCCCAGCTGGTCGACGAGCGTCGGCCCGTCGATGGCGACGCCGTCGATCGACACCGGCACCCCCTGCTCCCAGCCGATCACGATCTCGCGCGGTGCCGGCGCATCGGCCGGCGGCTCGAAGAGCTCGTCGGGCGGACCGGCCCAGGTGTCGTGCGTCCAGCCGCCACCGTACGTGGTGCCCCACAGGCCGCGGTTGATGCTGTAGGCGCTCGCCTTGGCCGGCACCGGCAGGCCGCGCGCCTCGAGGTATGCGATCGAGTCGGCCCGCTGCAGGTTCGCTTCGCGGATGGGCGTGATGATCTGCAGCTCCGGCGCGAGCACCCGGAACGCGACGTCGAAGCGCACCTGGTCGTTGCCCGGCACCGGTGGAGCCGTGCGCCACGGCCGTGGCACCCATCGCGCGCGCCGCCTCGATGACCGAGATGGCCTGCTGCGTCCGCTCGGCGGCGACGCTCAGCGGGTAGACCTCGCCCCGCAGCACGTTGCCCTGGATGAGGTAGCGCACGAAGCGATCGAACACCGCAGCGCGCGCATCGACTTCATGGTGCCTCAGTGCGCCGACCGCCTCCGCCTGCCGGCGAATCGCGGCGCGGTCATCGGGCGTGGTGCCGCCGGTGTTGACGAAAACCGTCTCCACCGCCCAGCCGTCGTCGGCGAGGCGCGGGACGCAGTACGAGGTATCGAGGCCGCCGGAGAAGGCCAGGGCGACCAGGGGCTTGGTTGGTTGCATAACGCATAAAAATGCAGTATTGGCCGCCCCGACGCAAGGCGCAGGCTCCTTGCTAGTATTACCGCATGCCATTTTCAGAATTGTCGATCGCGCTCGCGGCAGCCGTCATGCTGCACGTGACCGAGGAATTCCTGTTTCCCGGGGGGTTCCCTGAATGGTTCGCCAGGCTGATACCTCCAGGGACGGTCAAGAAGAGCAACACGGGGTTCCTGGTATGGATCAATACGCTTCATGATGTGCGCTTGTGCATTCGCACTTTATCTTGGCAGCACGCCAAATGGGTATGCCGTGTGGTACTACGTCGCAGCTATCGCGGCGGCTAACGCCTGTTTTCACATCTGGGGCGTCTTCAAGCTGCGAGCGTACTCGCCCGGCGTAGTCACTGGCACGCTCTTGTACATCCCCCTGTTCGTGGAAGGAACCATCCAACTGGTGCCTTCCGCCGATGTCCCGCTGCCGAAGGCCATGACTGCAGTTGTGATTGGCATCGGCTATCACATTTTTTCCGTGATAAGGCAGGGGAAATAGGAAGTGCTGCGGGAGCATGAGCCCGGCCCGGCGCTACCAGTCCTCCGCCACCGCCTGGATGAGCTGGGCCAGCGCCTGCACATCCTTGAGGTCGATCACCTCGGCGGGAGAGTGGGCATAGCGCAGCGGCCACGACGAGCGGCACGTCGGGCACGCCCCACGACGCGAAGACCGATCCATCGTTGCCACCGTTCGTCGTGCCCACCTGCAGTGGCACCTTCCGGCGCACCGCCACGTGCACCAGTGAGTCCACCAGTGCCGGCGGCGTGACGCTGCTGTTGTCCAGCGCGCGGGCCACCGCGCCGGAGCCGAGCGGCACATCGGCGAAGGTCTTGATCTCGAGCGGCGAGTCCGACGACACGAAGGTGTCCACCGCGTGCACGCGCGCCGTCGTGAGGCCGAGTGCATCCGCAACGACACGCGCGCCCTCGAGCCCCGTCTCCTCCCGCACGCTCCACACGAAGATGACGCGATGATGCAGCCGCTTCGGGTCGAGTCGACGCAGCGCCAGGATCTGGGCGGTGCAGCCCGACCCGGTCGTCGAACGAGCGGCCGGTGGCGCGCGTGCCGGCGAGCGGCACGAACTGCTTGGGCATGGTGAGCGTGTGACCGACGCGGATCCCCATCGCCTCCACGCCGGCGCGTGAGCCCGCGCCGACGTCGGCGCGGAACGGTGCCGGTGTGCGGCGCGGGGATGCGCCGAGCAGAGTCGCGCGGCAGGAAGACGCCGGGGATGCTCCGGTCACCGGTGTGCACCAGCGCGGGCTGGGCCTCGAAGAGCGAGAGGAAGAATCCGCCACGCTGCTTGAGCTCGAGTGTGCCGTCATCCCGGATTGCGGTGATGACAAAGCCGATCTCGTCGAGATGCGCCACGAACACCACCAGCGGTTCCCCCTCACCGACGCTCACGATCAGGTTGCCGGCACTGTCGGTGGTGGCGCTCGCCCATGCGGGCAGCATGCGGCTCACCGCATCGCGCACCGGGACCTTCCATGCCCGACACGCCATAGGTCTCGATCAACGGCGCGAGCACGGAGCGCACGTCATCCAGCGAGCGGCTGTTGTTGCGCCGACGGCGCTCGGGCCGGCAGGACGAGCATTGCCGCCATCAACAGGCGCTTCACGGTGCCCCCGCGATCCAGCGACCGAGCCGCGCTCGCAGTGAATCCGCGCCAGCCAGCGACACCGTCTCCACCGGCGTGCTCACGTTCGCCGCGGGGAGGAGCCATCCCTCCTTCCCTCAGTCGGCAGCCCCGGCGCTCCGGCGCCGCCATCGATGACCAGTTCCTCGGTGAACGGTCCCTGCGTCAGTCGCACCGTGCGCAAGCCTCGCTGCGACAGGTTCTGCTCGGTGACGAATGCCACCACGACCGTGCCCGATCGCCGGCTTCGTCTCACGCGCCGCGAGTACCAGCGCAGCGCATGCGGCGCGGCGCCCCGCCATCGGTGCCGCAAGCAGGTCCGTGCCGTAGCGCAGCGGCTTCTTCGCCAGCGTGACCGGCGTGAGCACGTCGACACCCAGCGCCCGCGCACTCGTCAGGCTCGACGCACCGACGTCGACCCGCGCGTCATCGACGCTGAAGGGATCGTCCGCACCCGAGTCGCGCCCCCGGGTGAGGTGCACCGAGCGGACGGCGACGACGCCGGGGACCGGCCCCCAGCGCCCGAACAACGTGATGCGATGTCCCTCGAGCTGCTGGTCGAAGAGTGGAGACGGCAACCGGCCCGGTGCGCGACGGAGCGTGAGGTAGCCATCGGACTGCACACTGCCAACGACCCAGCCGGGCTCGTCCAGCGGACAGGCGACGAGGCGTCGGGGCGTACCAGACCCGAGCACCAGCACCGCGCTGCCGGATCGATCGCGGATCGCCCCGGGAAGCAACTCGCGCAACAGGGTATCGACCACCGCCTGCTCGAACCCCGTCACCGCGCTGAACGCGGCGAACCGCTCCACGAGTGATGTCGGCTGAGCACCCTGGCCCGAGCGCCGGGACGGCGAGCACCATCGACATGATGAGCAGAAGGAAAAAAGAAGCGGCGCATTACCAATGGTAATGCGCCGGTCTGGCTTGAGTGCCACTCGACATCCTGGGCGAAGCGAGGGCGCCGCTAGTCCATCCCACCATCCAGGTCGTGTACATACGCCGCCGACCCCGCGCCCCCCGGCGATTCCGTCACCACCCGCCGCAACTCCTCGATCGAAGCCTGCATCGACGACGCGAAGGCGTACTCCACCGCGTGCGGCGTTCCGGCGATGCCACCGACATCAGGCACATAGGCCACGAGGAAGCGGTCCGTCGGGACCGGAGTGGCGAGCAATGCTGTGAATGGGGGGAAGACCATGACGGGCGGCGATCTCCTGAACCAGGCGATCGGCGCGGACCTGGCGATCAAGCTCGAGGGCGACCAGCGACATAGGAGTTTCCCCTTTGCAGTTACCTGTCTAGATGTCCCGGAGCCGCGTCGCCCGTTAGCGAAGAAATGCCGAAATCGGCGGCGTGCTCATGCAGGAACGCAGACGCAGCCTCCACGTCACCCTTCGTCAGTCCATGACCGCCGGGCTGCCACAGCAGCTCCACCGCGGCGCCGCCCTCCTCCAAGTAGTACTCCGAGCCGCTCGACCAGTGCCGACGGCACGATCGGGTCGGCGCGTCCCGCCGAGATGAGCACCGGTACGCCCTGAAGGTTCGGCCGTGCCTCCGGCTCGAATGGCACCATCGGCCGGAACAGCACGGCTCCGGCCAGCACACCAGTGTCTGCCAGCATGAGGCTCGCCGCGATGTTGGCTCCGTTGGAGAAGCCGACGGCCACGATGCGCCTGGCATCGAGCGTGTACGTCGCCGCTGCGTCACGCACGAACGTCGCCAGTTCTGCCGTCCGGACACGCAGGTCCTCGAGATCGAAGACGCCCTCGGCCAGCCGGCGGAAGAACCGCGGCTGGCCCCGCTCGAGCACGGCGCCGCGCGGGCTCAGCAGCGCGGCGCCCGGCAGCAGCGCCCGCCCGAGCGGGAGCAGGTCGTTCTCGTCTCCACCGGTGCCGTGCAGCAGCAGGAGCGCTCGGAAGCTCCGCGCTGCCCGGCTCGAACCGATGAACCAGCTTCAGCGCATCAGTCATGGCTCACCCCGACCGCACTCTCCAGCGATGGCAGCGCCTGCACGATTTCCTCACGATGCGCCTCGAGCCATGACGGGCAGCTTGAGCGATGTGCCGAGTTCCGGCTCGGCCTCATCCCACAGGAATCCCGGGGTATCGGTCGCGACCTCGAACAGCACGCCGCCCGGCTCACGGAAGTACACCGACTTGAAGTACTGCCGATCGACCACCGGCGTGACCTGCAGCCCCGACGCCTCGACCGCCGCGCGCACCTCGAGCTGCCGTGCCTCATCAGCCGCGCGGAACGCGACGTGATGCACCGTGCCCACTCCGCCCACGCCGCGCCAGAAACCGTCCGTGCGGCGGAGGTCGACCACGCTCCCGAGCGGTGAATCACCCCTGAAGCGACGCGTGCCACCCTCCTCGCCGGCTCGGCGCAAAGCCGAGCAGCCCGGTCAGCACCTCTTCGGTTCCTGTCGCCGGCCCGTCGGTCCACAGCGTCACCCCATGCACACCGCGGATGGCATGCTCGGCGGGAACGCTTCCGTGCGCCCACCCCTCGAGGTCGGCGTACCGCGCCGCGCCCACCAGCTCGAGCAGCATCCCGTCGGGATCGCGCAGCGCGATGACGCGCTCGTCGAATCGTCCGACCGGCGTCTCCACCGCCAGGCCGCGAGCACCGAGACGCTCGATCCACCAGCCGATCGACTCGACCGGGATCGCGAGGCTGGTCACCGCCGCCTGGCCTGTGCCGGTGCGCCCCCGCATGCCATCAGGGAACGGGAAGAAGGTGAGGATCGATCCCGGTGCGCCGGTGCGGTCCCCGAAGTAGAGGTGAAAGGTGCCGGGGTCATCGAAATTCACCGTCTGCTTCACCAGCCGCAGCCCGAGTGTGTCACTGTAGAAACGCACCGTCGCCGCGGGATCGCTCGATATGGCGGTGACGTGATGTATGCCGGTCATTGTCCTGCTCCTTCGTGGTGTGTGCTGCCGTTCGCCTGCTACTCGCCTTCGCCTTCATCCATCGCCGCCGGCACCTCGCCGCTGGTCACCAGTTCGGTCGCCTGGCGCATCAGGCGCCGGCATAGCCGTCCCAGTTCGCGCTGCTCATCCTCGCTGAGCACGCTCATTTCCTCCGCGAGCCTCGCGGCGTGCGCCGGAAAGAGGCCACGCACCAGTGACTCGCCTTCGGGTGTGAGGTGCACCCGGATGTAGCGGCGATCGGTGGAACCGCGTTCACGCCGGACCAGGCCGCGCTTCTCCAGGTGATCCACCACGAGCGTCACGTTGCCATGCGTCCGGAGGATCTTGGCTGCCAGCTCGCGCTGGTGAAGCGGCCCCAGGTGCAGCAGCGCCTCGAGCACCCCGAACTGGCTCTCGCTCAGGCCTGCATCGGCGAGGGGACGGTTGAGTCGGGCGCTGAGCCCGTTCGCCGCCCGCACCATCTTGACGAAGGTGCGGAGTGCGAGTCGCTCCTGGGACGTTCCAGCGTATCCAGCCATTGGTTCCTGAGCCTCGTTGAGTTACTTGAGCACTAAACTATTTAGCCCTCATCGAAAGTCAAGGCCTCGTTCGCAACGTTTCAACCGTGAAATCGGTTGCAGCCCTTCGTGAGACATATTTCATGGCCATGGGTACTCAAGTTGTGGCTGTATTGACGTTTTGGCGCCTAGACGTAAGTTTCCCCACCTGACGTCGGCCTCGGCCGGCGGTTTGGCGTTTTTCGTTCCCCTCAAGTCTCGGAGTGTCCATGCGATCTCTGTTCGTGTCTGCTGCGGCCCTGGTTATCGCGGCCGCACCCGCCGCCGCCCAAAAAGCAGGCACGGTGGAAATCGGTGCCTTTGGGCGCGTAACGTGGTTCGATGATGCGTACCAGCTCCAGAACAAGATTGGATTCGGCGGGCGGCTTGGCTTCTTCCTGCTCCGCAACCTCGAGATCGAGGGCCAGGTCAGCTACATCCCGACCAACTCCACCGACTCGCTTGGGCCATCGTTCGATGAGAACGTCGGCGTGCTCTCGGGTCGTGGCTTCCTCGAGTACAACATCAACTTCAAGCCGATGGCGCTGATCCTCGGCGCTGGCGTCGCGTACAGCGGCTACGGCGGGTTCTACGACACGATCCCTGGCCACACTGACGGCATCGGCCCGGCGTTCCTCGTCGGCTTGCGTTTCGGCGTCGGCGGCGTGCTCCAGGCGCGTATCGACGGCACCTACGATTACGTCACCTCGCCGGCTGAATTCACCGGCCCGCCAGATAACGCCGGTAACTGGGGCCTTCAGGCTGGTCTCTCCCTCATGTTCCCGAAGGAGAAGCCGAAGGACTCCGACAAGGACGGCGTGATCGACAAGCTCGATCAGTGCCCGAACACCCCGCTGGGCACCAAGGTTGACGACAAGGGCTGTCCGATTCCGCTGGATGACGACAAGGACGGCGTGCCGAACGACCGCGACCAGTGCCCGAACACCCCGGCTGGTGAGACGGTCAACTCGGTTGGCTGCTCGCAGTCCCAGCTCGACGACGACCGCGATGGCGTGAACAACGCCCTCGACAAGTGCCCGAACACGCCTGCTGGCACCCCGGTCGACGCGACTGGCTGCCCGCTGGATGACGACAAGGACGGCGTGCCGAACGCCGCCGACAAGTGCCCGAACACCCCGGCCGGCGAGAAGGTCGACGCGCAGGGTTGCTCGGATTGCCAGAAGGATTCCGATGGCGACGGCGTGCCGGATTGCAAGGACCGCTGCCCGTCCACGAACCCTGGCAACAAGGTCGACGCTGTCGGCTGCCGGATCATCTTTGAGGAGACCGGCGGGACGTTCACCATCAAGGGCAGCAGCTTTGCGGTGAGCAGCTCGACGCTCAAGCCAGAGGCGAAGGTTGCGCTGACGGATGCGGCGATCAAGATCAACACGATCATGCCGAGCCTGCCGCCAGACTACAAGATCTGGGTGCAGGGCCACACCGACAGCACCGGGTCGCTGGCGTACAACATGAAGCTCTCGGATCGTCGGGCCCAGGCGGTCAAGGCGTTCTTGATCACCAAGGGTGTCCCGGCCGACCGGCTCGAGGCGAAGGGCTATGGCCCGACGAAGCCGGTTGCCACGAACAAGACGGCGGATGGTCGTACGTTGAACCGCCGTGTGTCGCTGTTCGGTGGACCGACGGAAGAGGGACCGCCCCCGATCCCGCAGAACTAGGCGCGGGCGGTTGAACGGCAGTACCAGCGGGGAGTCTTCGGACTCCCCGCTGTTTTTTTGCCTAGATTGGGGCTCATGACGACGACCTACGCGCGGCGCATCGGCGTGTTCGAGGGCACGATGATGGTGGTGGGCGGCATCATCGGCTCGGGGATCTTCCTCAACCCGGCGGTGGTGGCGCAGCGAGCCGGCACGGCTGGGCTGACGATGTCCGCATGGCTCGTGGGCGGGGCCGTGGCGATCCTGGGTGCCTTCATCTACGCCGAGCTCGGCGGACGGAGACCGGAAGCCGGCGGCGGCTACGCCTATCTCCGCGACGCCTTCGGTCCCCTCCCCGCGTTCCTCTACGCGTGGACCCTCCTGCTCATCATCGCGACCGGCGCCATCGCCGCGGTGGCGATGACCTTTGCGAGCTACGCCGGCGCCGTGGTGGGGCTGCCCGCCACGGTCATCACTCCAATGGCGCTCGGGGCCATCGTGCTCCTCACCGCCATCAACATCCTGGGCGTCAAGCCAAGCGCAGTGATGACCGCCCTGTTCACCATCCTCAAGCTGGCCGCCCTGGGTTTGCTCATCCTCGCCGGTCTCGCTGCGATGCTGGGGAAGGGCTCACTGCCCACGCCGGTGATGCTCCCGCTCGCCAGGGGTAGCGCCACGGTGGCACTCGCGGGCGCGCTGGTGCCGGTGCTCTTCGCGTATGGCGGATGGCAGCAGACGAACTTCGTGGCGGAGGAAATGGTCGACGCGCCGCGCAACCTTCCGCGCGCGCTGCTGTGGGGCGTCGGCATCGTGGTCGTGGTGTACCTGCTGGCCAATCTCGTCTACCTGAGGGCACTCGGCGTTGGCGGGCCTGGCGGACAGCACCGCCCCGGCGGCCGACACCATGCAGATCTTCCTCGGGCCGGCCGGTCGCACCTTCATTGCAGTTGGCATTGCGCTCTCGACCTTCGGGTTCCTCAACCTCGCCATCTGCGCCAACGCCCGCGTCTACCAGGCCATGGCTCGCGACGGGCTCTTCTTCGACGCCTTCGCACGGCTGAATCCCCGCTTCCGCACCCCGGTCCTCGCACTGGTGGCGCAGGGCGCCTGGGCGGCAGTGCTCGTGCTCTCGGACACCTACGGAGAGCTGCTCGACTACGTCGTCTTCGGCGACTGGATTTTCTTCGGTTTGACGGCCGCGACATTGTTCTACTTCCGGCGGCAGGATGCACTGGCAGGCACGGCAAGGCCGGAGTTCGTCACTCCGGCCTGGAAACTCTCGGTGATGCTGTTCTGCGCGGCGGCGGCCTACGTCGTTGGCCGGCTCGATCATCGCCAGCCCGGCCAACGCCCTGCGCGGCAGCCGCGCTCATCCTGCTCGGCGTGCCGCTATACCTGTGGCGCCGCCGCCGGCAGGTCGAGCGGACCGGGTGATGACGCGTCGACGGTCTCGGGCAGGTACTCGCCCCGGTACATCCGCACCAGCTCGAAGAAGTAGGAGATGGCCAGCGGGCCGACCAGCAGTCCGAGCAGGCCGACGATGGGGACGAAGGCAAAGGCACCGATCACCGTGATGAACGGGTGCATCTTGGCATAGCGACGGAAAACGAACGGCCGGACCAGCGTATCGATGTTGCCGACGACGAAGACGCCACCCACCGCCAGCAGCAGCGCCGCGCCCGGCCGCCCGTTCAGGAAGAGGTACACCGAGGCCGGCGCCCAGATCAGGCCGCTTCCGACCAGCGGCAGGATCGCGAAGATCACCGTGACGACGCCCCAGAACGCCGGGCTCGACAGGCCCAGCGCCCAGAACGCCAGGCCCATCGCCATGCCCTGCAGCAGCGCAGTCGCGAACGTGCCGACAAGCATCGAGACCGTCACGTTCCTGAAGGCCTCGATCAGCTTCGCTCGGTTCTCCGGCGAGAACGGAATGAAGGACTCCAGCATCTTCCGGCCGTCATCGGGCTGCACCAGCAGGTAGAACAGCCCGAAGAACGTCAGCGTGAACTGGATGAGGAGCTTGGCGCCGCTTCCCACCAGGCTGAAGGCGCTCCCCCCGAGCCACGACACGGCGCTGGAGCTCACGCGCTTGAGCTCCTCGCCAACGTGGATGTCCCCGACCTGCAGCTCGGAGAGGCGCGCGAGCAGGGTGCTGTCCTTGATGGCGACGGCCCACCCCTGCGCCTCCGAGGCCAGGAGGCCGACCGCGCCCACGACGGGAAGGAAGATGACCAGGAAGGAAATGAGGATCACCACGATGGCCGCGCTCGACGGGCCAATCTTCGCAGCCAGCTTTCGGTGCAGGCCGCCGAAGATGACATAGAGCACCGGCGCGCCCAGCAACCCGCTGAAGTAGGGCCAGGTGGCCCAGAGCAGCCCGGCACCCAGTATGAAGATGAGGAGCGCGGCACGCTGCTGACGATCGGCGAGGTATGACATGGGGGTTGAAGCTATCGCGCCGGGCCGGGGCATGCCAATGTCGTTTCAAACCACCATGGCCCCGGCGGCATCGAAGGACCAGTGCCCAATGACCGCGAACAAGCCAGGATCGTGGACGCCAGCGCGCTGAGCCTGGAGGTCCGCCGCGCCCAGGCGGGCGATGCCGATGCCTTTGCGGCGCTGTACCGGGCGCATGTGGGGCGCATCCATGCCGTGTGCCTCAGGCTCGAGGGCGACCCGGCCGCCGCCGCGGAGCGGACCCAGGACGTCTTTGTCCGCGCGTGGGACCGGCTTCCGGGGTTCCGGCACGAGAGCGCGTTCGGTACCTGGCTGCATCGTCTCGCGGTGAACGTCGTGCTGGCGCATCGACGAGCCGAGTGGCGACGGGACCTGCGAGTCACCGTCGTGGAGGAACCCGAGATGCTCGAGACACCAAAGCTGGCGACCGACCCCGGCATCCGCATGGACCTCGAGGCGGCGATGGCACAGCTCCCTCCCGGTGCCCGGGCCGTTTTCGTGCTGCACGACATCGAGGGATATGGACACGCCGAGATCGCCGGCTTGACCGGCATCGCGGAAGGCACATCGAAGGCGCAGCTCTTCCGGGCTCGCCGTCTCCTGCGCAAGGCCCTGGACCGATGACCGGACAACGACCCGACGACGAGGCGTTCCTGCAGTCGCACATCAGCGACCTGCCGCGCAGCATCGAGCCGCCGCGCGATCTCTGGCCGCCCATCGCGGCCCGGCTCGCTCCCCGCGGGACGTCGCGCGCGCGCCCTGTGCTGCTCCAGCTGGCGGCCGCGATCGCGCTCATCGTCGCTTCATCAGCGGTGACGTGGTTCATGGTGCAGCGATCGGGCCCGGCGCTGGTCGCGACCGCACCGGTCGACCGCGCAGGGCTCGCCCGCCTCGCGCGGGCCGGCGACATGATGCAGGAGGGACTCGGAACCGCGAACCTCGCCCCGGAAACGCGCGCCGTGCTGGCGCGCAACCTGGTCGTCATCGACTCGGCAATTGCCGAGTCGCAGCGCGCGCTCGACGCTGACCCTGGCAGCCCGGTGCTCGCCGGGCTCGTGCGTGCCGCGTACCGCCAGCGCGTCGAATTCCTGCAGCAGGCGGCCCGCCTGCCCCGCTCCTGAGGAGATGATGATGCGCCCCGTCGCCCTGCTGCTCATCCTGCTGCTCCCCACCCAGCTCGTGGCGCAGCAGCGCATCGATCGCCGCATGGCCGTGAGCAGTACGGCATCCATCCGCATCAATGATCTCGTCGGCATGGTGCGACTGGTCGGGTGGGACCGGGACAGCCTGGTGGTGGTGGGCGAACTGCCGGCGCGGGCCGGGCAGCTCTACTTCGGCGGTTCCCGCGATGCGGCGAAGCTCGGCCTCGAGGGCACCGATACCGCGACGGCAGTGATCAGCGCAACGCTCGAGGTGCGCGTGCCCCGGCACGCCCGCGTCAGCGTGCGTGGCGCCACGGTGAGCCTCGATGCTGACGGCCTCGAGGGTGACCTCGATTTCATCACCACGACCGGCCGGCTGCACCTCGAGGGCGCCCCGCGAACGGTCACGGCGGAAACCCTCGATGGCAATGTGGAGGTGGCCGGGCCCGCAGCGTCCCTGCGCGTGCGAACGGCGGGAGGAACCATCGTCCTTCGCGGCGTGCGGGGCGACCTCACCGCAAGCACGGTGAGCGGCGCCATCCTCATCGGCGGTGCGCGCGTTGCGCGCGCCCGGCTGGAAACGGTGTCCGGCGAGATTGCCTGGAAGGGCACCATTGATCGCGGCGGCACACTCGACGCCCAGACGCACAGCGGCAACATCGAGCTTCGGCTGCCGCCAGCGCTCGGTGCTGATCTCGAGCTCAGTGCACCTGCCGGCGGTATCAAGAGTGAGTTCACGCTGCGGGGAAAGCCGGGACCGAGCGGCACCGTGCGCACTACCATCGGCGATGGCGGTGCCGCCATCACCGCGCGGACCTTCCGCGGGCAGATCTCACTGGTCAAGCAGCCGGAGGTGGACGTAAACCCCGCAGCGCCGGGCGGCATCTCAGGGACGAGTCGGTAGTCTCCCCTTGCCACCGAGGTGTCCCATGCGTCGCTCCCTGATGTCGCTCGCTGTCACTGCCATGCTCGCTGCCGCAACCGCGTCGCCTGCCCTTGCCGGGCCGCCCTGGCTCTCCATCGAGTTCCCGGCGAACCCGATGAACAAGTCGTCCCAGGGCGCGTATCTCCTGGTGCACACCTTTCACCACGAGCAGGCGGTTTCATTCGTTGTCGAGGCGCGCGCAGAGGGATTGGTCAATGGCCAGCGCACGACACTGCCGCTCACGCTCGAGCGCACCGACCGCGATGGTGTCTATGCGCTCAGGCAGTCCTGGCCGGAGACTGGTGACTGGGTCATCGTGATCACCGGCGCCCCGGGCGACGGGTCCGTCACGGCGCTCGTGAGTATCGCCGACGGGAATATCCGCGGAATCCGCGTACCGACGAAGAAGGTCGAGAACGGGCGGTGGACCGTTCCCGTGCAGGTTACGCAGGCGGACATCGAGGCGGAGCTTCGATCGCTGGTGGCACTCGCGTCGCGGTAGGGCGCTTGTGAACCGGGGCCGGGGAAGACATTCTCCGGCCCCATGCGTATCGAAGTGCTGTTCAGGCGATGGCTCGCGGGCGCGGGACTGGTGCTGCTGGTGGCCGGCCTGGCGGTCATGCTGGGCGGGCTGCTCCTGCCGGAGCAGCATGAGGTAACGCGGACCCTCACGCTGTCGCGCACACCGGAGGCGGTGTGGCGTGCCCTCTCGGACTCGGTGCGCATCCGGTCGTGGCGGCGCGATATCATCCAGCTCGAGCACCTGCCCGACTCCGCATCACATCATGTCTGGCGCGAGATCGGCGATGATGGCCGGGCAACCACGGTCGTGGTCCTCGAGGAACTTCCACCGGTGCGGCTGGTGACTGGGCGAATCACCGAGGCACACGGTCCCTCAAGCGAGTGGACCTATGCCATTGCCCGCGCGCCGTCTGGCGTCGATCTCACCATCACGGAACGCGGCACCATCCCGGGCACGGCGCAGCGATTCATCTCACAGTTCACCTCCGGCCACGCCGGCCCCGTCGAGCGCTACCTCACCCAGCTCGCCGCATACTTCGACGAGCCACCGCGAATTCGCTAGCGGCGCAGGCGCCGGAGCTCAATCCGCTCGACGCGATCCTCATCCACCGTTCGTAGCACGATCCATTCGTCCGAAATGTCGAGCGGGGACGCCGCCGTCGGCAGGGTCAGCGAGCCAAGCCATGCGCCATCCCTCGAGAACACCCACCAGAGCGCGTCGGCATCGGCGACGTGGCCGCCCCGGCGTACCCACACCAGGGAAAGCGGATCAGGCACCAGCCCGATGATGGCCGGCAGCGAATCGGGCTTCCTGCTGGCACGCCATGCCGAGTCGAGCCGTGCACGCTGCACACCACTCTTGGCACTGCCAAGGAGTACTCGTCCCTGGCGGTCGATGTCGTCGGGCAGCAGCGGGAGGCGACTCCCCGGCCAGCGAATGATGCGTCGCAGCCGGCCGGCGGCATCGCGCTCTTCCAGCTGGAGCCGGTCGCCCTCGCTGCTGACAAAGGCATCGGGCAGGACGGTCAGTCGCGAGCCCAGCCCGAAGGGCACTGCTCGTACCGTCGCTTGCCCATCCAGGTTGGAGAAGTACAACTCCTCGCCTGGCAGGACACCAACGCTGTCGGACGCTCCCCCGGTGCCGAACCGGAACAGGCTGCGTCCCGGTCGCACGAACCCTGGCTGGCGGCCCTCCAGTTCCAGTGGGGCGCCAGCTTCCGCGAGCACGTCACCATTCGCAAACGCGCCCAGGACACGCAAACGCCCTCGTACTGTCGGCGAGCCTGAGCACCTCAACGTTCAGGAACGCGCCGGCGGCCGTGAATCGTGAGATCGTGCGCGCGCGACCATCCCAGGCGAGCAGGGTATCGCCCAGCCAGTAGAGGTTCGTGAGCACGGCGAACTTGCCGGGAGTCGTTCCGCGTCCTCCCACCGTCCGGAGGTGCTTTCCGCTCAGGCCGAGAACCAGCGGAGTTCACCGGTGCCCCCGTTTGCCACCACGAGGCTGCCATCAGCGAACCGCTTCGCGCCGACGATGCCGAGGAAGTCGAGCGCTGAGTCGCCCGCCACGCCGCCCAGGGTAAGCGTGGCACTACTTGCCACCTTCCACTGGGCGCGGTCGCCCCAGGCCGGACGCGCTGGAGGTGACGACCTGGATACCGGCACTGTCCACCGTATTCGTCGTGATCGGTACCGGCGCAGGCTCGCGGCAAGCCAGCGCGCCGACGAGCAGCACCACCAGTGGCCGGTTCATGCCCTCGCCTTCCCCACCATGCCACAGAAGGCAGCCGTCATCACCGACAGGCGTTCCTGCAGCGCCGGGTCACGCAGCGTCCCGTCCTCGGCGAAGGCCTCAGCGGCCAGTGCCAGGGAGAACATGTCAGGGAAAATCATCATGCCCATCGATTCGAGTGGTATGCGCAGCTGCCAGAGCCCGCGGTTGCCACCGACGCGCCCGTTGGAAGCGGAGAGCAGCATGGCCCATCGGTCGCGCACCACATGCGGCCGGATTCGCGAGAGCCAGTCGATCGTGTTCTTGAGTGTGCCGGGCATCGAGTAGTTGTATTCCGGTGACGCCAGCAGCAGGCCGTCAGACTCCCGTCACGAGCCTGCCAAGGTGCTGCACTGACCGGGGGATCCCCTCCGCAACCTGGACGTCCGCGTCATAGGCCGGGAATATGAAATCGCGAAAGTCGTGCACATCCACCGTGGCCCCGGCGGCACGCGCCGCGACGACTGCCTGTGCGAGCAGCCGGCGGTTCAGGGACTCACGCCGCAGTGAGGCGGCAAAGGCGATCAGCTTGATGGGGTGAGCAGCGGAAGCAGCGTCTGCCATACGTTGGCGGCCAGTCTCCTGTGCCCCTCGGGCGTGGGGTGAACCCCGTCCGGCTGGTTGAGCGAGTCGACACCGCCCACGCCCTCGAGCAGGGCCGGCACCGCCGGCAGGCCATTGGCCCTGGCGATCGCCGGGTAGATCGCCTCGAAGCGCGAAGCGTAGGCGCGACCGAGGTTCGGCATGGCATTCATCCCGACCAGGACGATGCGTGTCGCCGGTTGCGTCGCACGCACCCGGTCGATGATCGCCTGGATGTTGCCCCGAACCGAGTCGGGATCCTGCCCGCGCAACCCGTCGTTGGCACCGGTCTCGAGCACCAGGAATGCCACCGGATCGCGCAACAGCCAGTCGATGCGTCGCAGCGCCCCGGCCGAAGTCTCGCCACTCACGCCGGCGTTTACCACCCGATAGGAAAGACCGGCCGAGTCGATCTTCTGCTGGATGATCGCGGGGTATGCCTGGTCCGGCTCCACCCCCAGGCCGGCCGTCAGGCTGGTACCGACGAACATGATCACCGGAACGGCAACTGCAGGTGCCGCCTGGGTCGTATCCTGCCTGCCGACCCCGGCTGCAGCGGGTGGGCTGCCTTCTTTTTCACGGCCACAGCCGAGTGTTGCAACCAGCACAGCCAGTGCAGCGTACCTAGCTATCATTCGCGCTTCTGTTCTCCCGGGATTCGCATGCTTCGCTGTGAAGGACTGACCCAGACATATCGCTCCGGCGGCCGGGAACTTACCGTGCTGAAGGATATCACGTTCACTCTCGAGGACAGCGGATTCCTCGCCATCGTCGGGCCCTCCGGCAGCGGGAAGACGACGCTGCTGGGCCTGCTCGCCGGTCTCGACCGCCCCAGCCGCGGCAACGTCTTCCTGGAGGGCGCCGACCTCGGCGGCATGACGGAAGACCAGCGGGCCCGGTTGCGGGGAGAAAAGGTCGGGTTCGTCTTCCAGTCGTTCCAGCTCATCCCCACGCTCACGGCGCTGGAGAATGTGCAGGTGCCGCTGGAACTGTCCGGTCGCGCTGATGACGAACGGCCGCGCGAGCTGCTTGCCCGCGTGGGGCTCGCCGGGCGGAGCCATCACTACCCGGCCCAGCTGTCGGGCGGTGAGCAGCAGCGCGTGGCGCTGGCCCGCGCCTTCGTCAATCGCCCCCGCATCCTCTTCGCGGACGAACCCACCGGCAACCTCGACAGCGCCACCGGCGGCGGCATCGTGGAGCTCATGCTCGAGCTCAATCGCGACTACGGCACCACCATCGTGCTCGTCACGCACGACCTGGCCCTCGCCGGTCGCGCGCGCAGGATCATCCGGCTGGCCGACGGCGTCCTCGCGAGCGATTCCGCCGCGTGACCTCGACGGGCTTCGTCCTCCGCATGGCGGCACGGGAAGGCCGTGCCTCCTGGCGTCGCCTCCTCGTCCTCACCGGGGCCGTCGCAGTGGGCGTCGCTGCCCTCGTGGCGATCAACGCCTTCTCCGACAACCTGCGGCTCTCGGTGAAGGACCAGGCGCGCTCGCTGCTTGGCGCCGACCTGGCGCTGGTAAGCCGGCGCCCGTTTCCGCCGCTGGCCGATGCGGTCCTCGATACCATCGGTGCCGGCGGCGCGGTCGCGCGTGTCGCGCAGTTCGCGGCGATGGCCTATGTGGCGCGCACCGCCGGGACCCAGCTGGTACAGGTCACGGCGGCGGAACCGGGCTATCCGTTCTATGGCGAGATCGGCACCGCGCCGGCCACGGCGTGGAGCCGCCTCCACGACGGCGCGTTCGTCATCGTCGAGCCGACGCTGCTGGCACAGCTCAATGCACACGTTGGTGACACCCTCTCGCTCGGTGAAGGGCGATTCACCATCATCGGCGTCACGACCAGCATTCCCGGTGACGTGGGCATTCGCGCCGCATTTGGTGCACGCGTCTTCATTCCCTACCGATTCCTCGCGGCAACCGATCTGCTCGGCGTCGGGGCCCGCGCGGAGTACGCCGCGTACGTGCGCCTTGCCGCCGAGCGCCGATGCCCTGAAGGTCGCCGAACGGTTCCGCGCACCATTGCGGGCCGAGCGCGTGCGCATCAGGACCGTCGAGGAGGACCGCAACAACCTTACGGAGACCCTCGACCGGCTCGGCAACTATCTCGGGCTCGTCGCCCTCATGGCGCTCCTGCTCGGCGGGCTCGGCGTCGCCAGCGCCGTGTCAGTGTTCATACGGCGCAAGCTGGACTCCATCGCCGTGTTGCGCTGCCTCGGTGCCACCTCGGGCCAGGTGTTCGCCGTCTACCTGCTCCAGGCCGCTGGCATGGGACTGCTCGGCAGCGTGATCGGTGTGCTCGGTGGCATCGTCATCCAGCAGGCACTTCCCTTCCTGCTGCGCGATTTCCTCCCGGTTGCGGTGTCGTCCGCGCCCTCACCGCGCGCGATCGGTCTCGGGCTGGCGGTGGGGCTCTGGGTCAGCACCGTCTTTGCGCTGCTGCCACTTCTTTCCGTGCGACGCGTCCCGCCGCTCGCTGCCCTTCGGCGCGACGTCGATCCGTCGCCCTCGCGCCGCGATCCCCTCACCCTGCCAACGTTGGCCCTGCTCGCGCTGAGCATCGTGGCATTGACCGCCCTGCAGGTGGGGAACTGGCGCACGGCACTCTATTTCTCGCTCGGTGCGGGCGGTGCGGTCCTGGTTCTCTGGCTCGTGAGCCTGGGGCTCACGCGCGCCGTGCGCCGGTGGAGTCCCGCGCGCTGGCCCTATGTGTGGCGCCAGGGCCTGGCCAACCTGCATCGTCCCGCCAACCAGACGACCACCGTCGTGCTGGCACTCGGGTTCGGCGCGTTCCTGCTGGCGACCCTCTACCTCGTCCAGCACAACCTGCTCCGCCAGCTCGATCTCTCCGGTGGCGCAGACAAGCCGAACCTGGTGATCCTCGACATCCAGCCCGATCAGCTGGCGCCCGCTGCCGCACTGCTCGAGGCGGACAAGCTGCGCCTCATGGGACCGGTGCCGATCGTGCCGATGCGCATCAGCGCCATCAACGGGCGGCCGGTGCTGCGCGCCGGTGACGACTCGGTGGAAGTGGACTCCACGACGAGTGGCCCCGGTGGCCTGCAGCGCCGAGCCGGCTGGGCCGTCCGGCGCGAGTATCGGTCCACCTACCGCGACACCCTGGTTTCCTCGGAGAAGCTCGTGGCTGGGAAGTGGTGGACGGCTGGAAGCGCGGCGCCGGTGTCACCCTATCCCATCTCGGTCGAGGTCGGCCTGGCCTCCGAGCTCGGCGTCACCCTGGGCGACACGATCACCTGGGACGTACAAGGCCTCCCCATCGTCACCCAGGTCACCAGCATGCGGGAAGTGAACTGGGCCCGCTTCGAGCCCAACTTCTTCGTGGTCTTCGGTCCCGGTGTGCTGGACAAGGCGCCGCAGAGCGCGCTGCTGCTCACCCGGGTCGATGATCCGGCGAAGCGGGGACAGGTCCAGCGGCAACTCGTCGAGCGGTTCAGCAACCTCACCACCGTTGATATCTCGAACGTGCAGGCGGCGGTCGAGAAGCTGGTCGGGCAGGTGACACTGGCCATCCGCTTCATGGCGCTCTTCAGCCTCATCACCGGCGCCGTGGTGCTGGCCGGTGCTGTTGCGACCAGTCGCTACCAGCGAGTGCGCGAGGGTGCCCTGCTCCGCACACTTGGCGCGACCCGGGGCCAGATTCTCCGCGTGGTGGTGGCGGAGTACGCGACGCTGGGGTTCATCGCCGCCGTGACGGGACTGGGCCTCGCCATTGCCGCGGCATGGGCCCTCGCGCGGTGGGTCTTCGAGTCGCCGTTCGGGGTGCCGGCGAGCATGGCCCTCCTCGGGGGGCTCGTCGTCGCCGGGACCGCCCTGATCGGGCTCCTCAACAGCCGCGACGTCGTTCGGCTGGCGCCGCTCGAGGTGCTTCGAGGGGAGTAGGGGGCTATTTTTCCCTCACCCTAACCCCACGCACATGCTTCCCATCGATCTCTCCGGCAAGCGGGCTTTCATCGCAGGTGTCGCCGACGACGGCGGTTTTGGCTTCGCCATTGCCAAGGCGTTCGCCGAGGCGGGCGCCCTGGTCTCCGTGGGCACCTGGCCCCCGGCGCTTGGCATCTTCCTCAAGATGCTGGAGCGCGGGAAGATGGACGAGTCGATGGCCCTGAGTGACGGCCGCAAGCTCGAGTTCGAGAAGATCTATCCGCTCGATGCCGCCTACGACACCATGGGCGATGTCCCGCCCGAAATCCTCGAGAACAAGCGCTACAGGGAGCAGGGTGACTTCACGATTGAGGGGCTGTCCGCGAGCCTCCGTCGCGATTTCGGCGATACCGGCCTCGACATCGTGGTGCACAGCCTGGCCAACGGACCGGAGGTCAGGAAGCCCCTCGTCGACACCTCACGGGCCGGCTACCTCACCGCCGTGAGCGTAAGCGCCTACAGCAACATCTCGCTCGTGCGGAACCTGGCGCCGATGATGCGACCCGGTGGTTCCTTCCTGTCACTCACGTACATGGCGGGCGAACGGGTCGTGCCCGGATACGGCGGCGGAATGTCATCGGCCAAGGCGGCCCTTGAATCCGACACCCGCACGCTCGCGTTCGAGGCCGGTCGCCGCTGGGGCGTGCGCATCAACACGATCAGTGCGGGGGCACTTGCCTCGCGCGCCGCCACCGCCATCGGTTTCATCGACACCATGATCCGCTACACCGAGGCGAACAGCCCGCTGCCGCGCCGGTTGGAAGCCTCCGAGGTGGGCGCCACCGCGGCGTTTCTCGCCAGCCCGCTCGCCGCCGCGATTACCGGCAGCGTGGTGTACGTCGACAATGGCTACCACGCGATGGGCATGGCCGTCTCCGCGGCCGGCATCGAGCCGCCCGCCGCGTCGTGACCTCACGCCACCTGGTAGCCCTCGGCGCCACCATGTCGGGCCTCGCGGTCGCGGCCGGGGCGTTCGGTGCCCATGCCCTCAAGGCGCGGCTCGAGCCGGGAGATCTCCAGGTATTCGAGACCGCGGCACGCTACCAGATGTACCACGGCCTCGCCCTCATCGGGGCGGGCTGGGTGGCGGATCGCTGGCCCGGCCGTCTGGCGACTGTTGCCGCCTGGTGCTTCCTCGCCGGCGTGGTGCTCTTCTCCGGAAGCCTGTATGCCCTGGCGCTCAGTGGCGTGCGCGCGCTTGGCGCAATCACGCCGCTCGGCGGCATCTGCTTTCTCGCGGGATGGGCGTGTCTTGCGCTTGCGGCCGGACGTGAAGACGTGAAGACGTGAGGTGACCGAGGTCGGGAATGCAAAAGGGGGCCGGATTCATCCGGCCCCCTTCTTCACGTCCTCACGTCTTCACGTCCTCACGTCGCTCCTGTCAACGGCCCAATCCACGCCGAGAACTTCCCCTCGTAGATGAACAGCGCCATGCAGCGCCAGGATCACGAACGTGGCGAGGAAGAGCGAGAAGGAGAAGATCCCCTTGAGCAGCGGACCGTCCCACTTGAGGTGCATGTAGAAGAGCGCCACCAGCGCGAACTTGATCGCCGAGAGCACGATCAGCACCGGGATAAGCGACGTGTGCATGAAATCGTGCAGCGGCACACCCTCGCGGTGGGCGATCTCGTAGGCGCCAACCTCCATCGCGGTCAGCACGAAAAGCACGAGGCCGATCTTGACGTACTCCCCCGCGCGCTCGGGGAAGTTGTGCTCGTGGGCCTGGGCGGAAGAGTCCATGATGCCTCTAGGAGTTCATCAGGTAGACGACGGGGAAGATCACGATCCACACCACGTCGACGAAGTGCCAGTACAGGGCGGCCATCTCGAAGTTGAGGGCCTTGGCCGGCGGCACGTGCCCCCGCACACCCTCGATGAAGATGGAGATCAGCCAGATCACGCCGATGGTGACGTGCGTGCCGTGGAACCCGGTCAGCGTGAAGAAGCTCGCGCCGAACAGGTTCTTCTGCATCGTCAGCCCTTCATGGAAGAAGTGCGTGAACTCGTACACCTGCATGCCGATGAAGAAGAAACCGCACAGGATGGTCATGGCCAGCCACCCGAGGAACTTCTTCCGGTTGCCCTGCTCGCATCCGTTGAGCGCCAGCACCACGAACAGGGAGCTGAACAGCAGCAGCGCCGTGCCGGCGGTGACCAGCGGGATCTCGAACATCTCGTGGGGATACGGCCCCACCAGGCTCTTGCCCTTGTAGACCAGGTAGACCGAGATCAGTGACGCGAAGAACAGGCATTCGGACCCGATGAAGGTCCAGATCGCCAGCTTCCGGTTCGGCATGCCGGTCGACGTAGCGGGATGCAGCGCGTGTGCGTCCAAGATATTCCTCGGCCTTGGGCCGGCTCAGCCTTCGTGGAACGGCTCGAAGACCCAGTTGAAAATGCTGAAGAAGAGCACCGACACAGCGGCAAAGATGTACAGTGGCCCGAACTTGGCCTCATGGTGCATGAGCGCGATGAAGAGCAGCAGCACGCCCACGGCGGCCAGGAACGGCCAGTAGGACGGGCTGGGCAGGTGGATGTCCGCACCGCTCACCCGCGCCGGCTCCGGCAGCTTCCCGCCGTGGCTCCGCTTCTCCTCCCACAGGGTATCACGCCCGTGCACCGTCGGGATCGCGGGGAAGTTGAATTCCTGCGGCGGTGACGGGATCGACCACTCCAGCGTTGCACCATTCCACGGATCGGCCGGCGCGTGCACCTTCGACAGCGTCGACTTGATCACGTTGAAGATGAACACCAGGAACGAGAAGCCGAGGATCAGCGCGCCGATGGTCTCGAGACGGTTGAGCGACTCGAAGCCGAGGCCGGCGGGATAGGTGTACACCCGGCGGGGCATGCCCTCGAGCCCGACGATATGCATCGGGAAGAAGGTGAGGTTGAAGCCGATGAGCATCAGCCAGAAATGCACCTTGCCCAGGCCCTCGTCGAGCATGTGACCGAACATCTTGGGCCACCAGTAGTAGGCGCCAGCCGTCAGCGCGAAGATGCTGCCGCCGAACAGCACGTAGTGGAAGTGCGCCACCACGAAGTAGGTGTCGGTCTGCTGCAGGTCGGCCGGGGCCGCCGAGTGCATGACACCCGACAGGCCGCCCATGATGAACATCGCGATGAAGCCCGAGCGCGAAGTACATCGGCGTCTTCATCTGGATCGAGCCACCCCACGTCGTGCCCATCCAGTTGAAGATCTTCACGCCCGTCGGGATGGCGATGAGCATCGTCGCCAGCGAGAACACCGAGTCTGCGATCGGCCCCATGCCGGTCGAGAACATGTGGTGGCTCCACACGCCGAAGCCGAGGAAGGCGATGAAGCAGCCCGAGAACACCATCGCGGTGTAGCCGAACAGCGGCTTGCGCGAGAAGACCGGCAGGATCTCCGAGATGATGCCGAAGGCCGGCAGGATCAGGATGTACACCTCGGGATGGCCGAACACCCAGAACAGGTGCTGCCACAGCATCGTGTCACCACCACCCAGCGGCACGAAGAAGTGGGTGCCGAAGAGCCGGTCGAACATGAGGAGGATCAGCGCGACGGTGATGACCGGGAACGACAGCAGCACCAGCAGCTGCGTGATGAGGGTCATCCAGACGAACATCGGCATCCGGATCAGCTTCATGCCCGGCGCCCGCATGTTGAGGATCGTCACGAAGAAGTTGACGCCGGCCGCCAGCGACGCGATGCCCAGGATCTGCAGGCCGATGGCCCAGAAATCCATGTTCAGGCCGGGCGAGTACTGCTTGCTCGACAGGTTGGCGTAGCCGAACCAGCCCCCGTTCGGCGCCGCATTGAACAGGAAGCTCGAGTTGAGGAACAGGCCGCCGAACAGGAACACCCAGTAGCTGAAGGCATTGAGCCGCGGGAATGCCACGTCGCGGGCGCCGATCAGCAGCGGGATGAAGAAGTTGAAGAACATCGCCGACAGCGGCATGACGGCGAGGAAGATCATCGTCGTGCCGTGCATCGTGAACAGCTGGTTGTAGAACTCGGGCGAGACGAAGTTGTTGTCCGGCTTCATCAGCTGCCAGCGGATGAGCAGCGCCTCGAGCCCGCCGATCAGGAAGAAGATGAACGCCGACGCCCCGTACAGGATGCCGATCTTCTTGTGATCTACTGTCGTGATCCAGGCCCACAAGCCGGTCTTCTCGGGGTGGATCCCGGCTGCGCCTGCATGGTCAAGAACAGAGGTCGCCATTGATGATGCCTTTTCGTGGTTTCTGGCGGCTAGTGCTGCCGGAGGTACGCGACCAGCGCCTGCGCCTCGGCGTCCGTGACGCCCAGGTCGGGCATGATCACGCCGGGCTTCATCACCTGCGGGTGCTGGATCCACTTCGCCAGGTTCGCATCGGTGTCTTCCAGCCAGCCGGCCGCAATGAACCGCCGCCGGCCGATACCGGCGAGGTTCGGGCCGATGCCCATTGGCTTGGTGGCGTCGAGCGAATGACAACCGACACAGCCCTTCATCATGAACAGCTGCGCGCCGGCAGTCGTGTCCGAAGCGCCGGCCGGTGCCGCCGCGGCGACCGCGGCCGGGGCCGTGCTGTCGCCTGGTGCAGCCGGGGCAGCATGAACGCCGGTGGCCTTCATCCGCTCGACATAGGCGCCGAACTCCGGCTCGCCTTCCGCGATGACCTGGAACGCCATCCGGGCATGCTCGAGGCCGCAGAACTCGGCGCACTGGCCCGGGTAGTCACCCGGCCTGCTCCGCCTTGAACCACAGCGTCGTGCTGCGGTTGGCGAAGACGTCGCGCTTGGCAGCGAGGGCCGGGATCCAGAAGCTGTGCAGGACGTCCTGCGTTACCATCTTGAGGGCAACCGTGCGGCCGACAGGCACGTGAAGCTCGTTCGCCGTGGTCAGGCCAAGCTCGGGATAGCGGAACTCCCACCACCACTGGTGGCCGATGACCTCGACCTGCAGGACGCCGTCGCCCTTCGGAATCTCGTAGGTGCGGAAGATCGTCCGGACGGTGGGCACCGCGATCATCGCCAGCACCAGCGCCGGGATGGCAGTCCAGATGACCTCGACCATCGTGTTGCCGTGCACCTGCTTCGGCTCCGGATCGTCCGGCTTGCCGCGGAACTTGAAGATGACGAAGATCAGCGCTCCCTCCACCAGCACGAACACGATGGTGGCCCAGAAGAGCGTGGTGCGGAAGAGCTTGTCCACCATCTGGGCGAAATCGCCCTTGGGACGGAGTGTGCTCTGGGGGAATGGATCGGATTGCGCGCTGCCAACTACGACCACGAGAAGCGTCAGCAGGAGCAAGGCCCCGGCAAACGTGCGCCAGCGTTTGAATCGGTGATCCATCCTGGGTCTTCCCGGTGCGGGGAGGAGCATGCCGCAAGTCCAAAGCGACAAGAGGCTAGATGTTAGCCGTCAGCACTGGCCCAGTCAATCATGAATATGGTTGTCGGAATGCCGATCCAGGCGACACTGTAAAGCACCGAAGACACGGTCACACAACAACTTGGCCGATTGACCGATAGGCGGCGCCTATCATTGAATCCGAAGGGGGGTCACCCGATGCCCACTGCTGAGCAGGAACGACTGATCGCCCGGTACGCTGAAGGACCCGACCGCCTCGAGGCCGCGCTCAACCTGGTGCCGGAAGAGGCGCGCAAATGGGTCCCCGGGCCCGGTAAGTGGTCGGTCCACCAGGTCATCGTTCACTGCGGGGACAGCGAGACCAACTCGCACATGCGGCTGCGCTACCTGCTGGGCGAGGACTCGCCGACCATCGTCGGCTATGATCAGGACCGCTGGGTGGACCAGTTGGACTACGACGCGCATCCCATCATGCCGGCCCTGGTCGCAACGCGAGCTGTGCGCGCCAATACCGTCCCGCTACTGCGCCGGCTCACACCGGAGCAATGGGCCCGGCGCGGCACCCATACCGAGTCCGGGTCCTACGGAGTGGAACAGTGGATGGAGATCTACGCTGAGCACCTGCACCAGCACGAACGACAGATCCTGAGGAACCTGGAGGCCTGGAAAAAGCGGTAGCCGGGAGACACTTCACTTCACCGGCACGTCAAACGGCACGGGATACGAGCACGTCGTAGGAGAAGTGCCACCACTCCTGGTCGTAGTTCAGGAATCCCTGTCCTTCCATGGCAGTCACGAGGTGCTGGCGGTTTACGGCGGCGGCTCCGGTCGCATTGGCTGTGTGCGCGGCATCCGAAAAGGTGTCGAACGGTGTTCCCATGTCGAGCGGCTTTCCCGTGTCGAGGCGCACGAGCGTAAGGTCGACGGCCACCCCCATGTTGTGCCGGCTCCGTCGGGCGATATACCCCTGCTCGAAGTATTTCATGTTCCCCGTCCGTTCTGCCCACGCGACCATGCCCTCGGTTCCACTCACCGGGCGGTACGCATCCCAGATAAGCAGGCCGAGCCCCTCGGTGCGAAGCTGCTGCTGCACCCTGGCCAGCGCAGTCGCCGCCTCGCGGCGCAGGAAGGCCCGGTTCGCCTCGTACCCTGGCAGTGGTGCGCCGGTGAAGTTGTCCGGCGTGAGATACCGCAGGCTCACGGTGATTGTCGAATCCAGCGTGCGGACATCCACCAGGAGCGACTCCGCGGCAGCAGCGCTGGCGATCGGCACCGGCGGGGCGTTGATCTGGGCGGGCGGCTGGGTGGGGCTGCATGCTGCCACCATCAGGAGCCAGCCCAGCAGTGGCAGGCGCGGCACAAGGACGTCTAAGCCATTAGTGCACAATGATTTACGCAAAGTGATTGCTCCCCGTCTGGCTTCCCTGTCCATGATCTCGCGGTCCCCAGCCATTGGTGTATCTTTCGAGTAACTTCAAGCTAGCCGACGGGTCCGGGGTGAGGCATTCACCCCGGACCGTGCAGTTCATGCCCGGGGCCGGCACCTCGCCGTGCCCTGGTCGATTCTCATCACGGTGAGCCGGACCAGCCGATGCTACAAGAAATGAAGGAGAAGCTGAGCCGGGAGATCGACCAGCTCAGCTACGAATTGAACGTGACCCTGCCGCAGGCCATCGCGACCGCCGTCGAGATGGGCGACCTCCGCGAGAACTCGGAGTACAAGGCCGCGCTCGAGCGCCAGCAGTTCGTTCAGGCCCGGCTCGGACAGCTGCACACGCGGATGCAGCAGGTTACCCAGCTCGCCAACCACGAGGCGCCAACCGATCGCGTCGGCCTCGGATCCAAGGTGAAGGTGCGCGACCTCGGCACCAACGAGGTCGAGGAGTTCATGGTGGTGCTCGCCGAGCTGATGGACATCGATGCCGGGCACATCTCACTCGCCTCTCCGCTCGGGCGCGCGCTGGCCGACCGGAAGGTGGGTGACGAGGTGCAACTCCGCCTGCCGACCATCACGCGTCGGCTCGTGGTACTCGAGCTCATCACCGTTCACGACGCAGGTGCGAAGGCCTGACATGGACTTCCCCCGCAAGCAGCTCATCCTCGTCGGCGACCGGGTGCTCATCACGCCCGAGGAGGGCGACGAGCGCACCCGCGTGGGACTCTACCTCCCCGCCTCCGCCCTCGATGCACAGCAGGTGCAGAGCGGCCTCATCGTGGCCACGGGACCCGGCGATGCGGTGGCCGACCTCATCGCCCCGGACGACGAGCCGTGGAAGACGCGCAGCGAGCGGCGGAAGTCCACCATGCAGGCGCGAGTCGGGGATCACGCCATTTTCTTCCGCAAGGCAGCGGTGGAGATCACGTTCGAGGAAAAGAAGTACCTGGTGGTTCCGCAGGCGGCGCTGCTGGTCATCGTGCGGGAGGATCCCCCGATCTGATGCCGGGGGGCTCCCTTTCATGCGACGCCACGCGCTGAGTGATGCCGCACGGGAATACCGCAGTGCCATGTGGGTCGCTGGCGGGCGTCGCCGTTGCCGGGTACGCCGTGGGCATCGCCGGTGTGCGAGGCCACGTTCCCCGCCTTGCCGGCCTCCTCGGACTGAGCCTCGGTGTGGCCGCCACCGTCGTGGCGTTCTTCTTCGGGTTGCGGGCCCACAACCGCGCCCTCACCGACCAGGAAATCTCCTCCCGACGCAGCATGATCGTCCTCCTTGCCGCGGAGCTCGGCAGCAAGGATGACGAGACACTCGCCTCCATCGTCAGGCGCGGCGGCCCCGCTGCAGAGGCCGCCAAGCTCATCCTCAAGGGACGGAGCGAACGCCAGGATTCCCCTCGCCGAAGCTGAAACACGCCGATGTGCTACCAGCTGGTGCTCGTCAGTACCCTGACCCTCAGCGAAGTCCGCTCCATGCTCCCCGTGGGCACCCACGCCGACGCCATGGGTCCCGCCATGCAGGCGCCCTATCGCGCGCTGCTCCCCGGAGCCCAGACTGCCGTCATTCTCCGCGCGGGGCACTGTGCCTGCGGCCTGCTGCGACCCCGCTTCCGCGCCGCCCACACCGACGAGGCCCACCTGCGTGAGCGCTACCGCGAGCGTCGAGTGCCACGCGCGCAGGTGATACGAGCACTCGAGCGCCATCGCCGGAGCGCGGCGGTACTGACGCGCTGCCGAGCCCGACGCGCTCGTGCGCCTCGTCAGGGAGCATGCCCGCAACGCCGGCGACAGTGCCTGGCTCCTGGGCTTCAGCGCGCACGATGAACCGCCACTGCTTCCGGCAACGGCCGTCACGCCCCGACGCATCGCCGACCTCGCCGCCGATCCGGATGGGTGGCTCGCCGAGGACCGGGTGATGCTGGTGCAGCGGTGAAGGAACTGTTCTGGCAGCACTGGCGACCGGACCATCCCCGCGCCGTACTGATCAATGTGCACGGGCTCGGCGACCACAGCGCCATGTATCCCAGCATCGCGGAGTGGTTCCCGCCGCGGGGCGTGGCGGTCTATGCGCTCGACACCCGGGGCAACGGCCGGTCGCCAGGACGCCGCGGACACATCGATGGATGGAGGGAGTACCGCGACGATCTCCATCACTTCGTGGAGTTCGTGCGGGAGCGCGAAGGCACGGCGCCCGTCCTCCTGGGCCACAGCCTGGGCGGGCTCATGGTGCTCGACTACGCCCTCGAGCACCCCTCGACGATTCGCGGCGTTGCAGCGGCGGCACCGGTGCTCGGATCGATCGGCACGCCGGCGCCGCTGCTCTGGCTCGCGCGGCTGCTGTCGCGCACCTGGCCCACCTTTACGCTCGAGACCGGCCTCGATCTCTCCGGTCTGGCGCGGGACCCGGCAGTCATTCGCGCAGTGCTCGATGACCCGCTCTTTCACCGAAGTGCGTCAGCGCGCCTCGCCACCGAGGTCTTCGCCACCATTGCATCGGTGCACGCGCGCGCGGCGACGCTTGCAGGACCGGCGCTGATCCAGCATGGTGTCGGGCGATCGCATGGTCTCCATCGACGGCAGCCGCCGCTTCGCCAGCGGTCCGGCAGCGGCGCGCGTTCGGCTGCTCGAGTACGATGCGTGGCACGCGCTCTATCGCGGACCTGGGGTATGAGGAGCGGCTGGCCGATCTCTCGAGCTGGATGGAATCGCTCGAGTGAAGCCCCGCGCACGGATACTCTTCTGGCGGGCTGTCAGGCTTCGTTGTCCACATTGCGGGGGCAGGCCGCTCTTCGTGGGCTTTGCCCGCCTGCTCCCCGCCTGTCCCAGCTGCGGCCTCACCCTCGAGCGCGGTGAACGCGGCTACTGGCTCGGCGCCTACTTCGTGGGGCTAGTCGCCATCGAAGTCGTGGCCTGCGCGTGGTTGCTTGGCGTCATGATGTGGAGCTGGCCAGACGTTCCCTGGCGCTTCCTGCAGGTGAGCACCGTCGTGGTTCTGGTCGGGCACATCGGTCGGGTTCTACCAGATGTCGCATACCATCTTTCTCGCCTTCGACCTGCTCATCCATCCGGTGGAGCCCGATGATTTCGCGGCGCCGGAGGAGCGACGCCGCGCACGACCCTCAACCCGGGAGCACTAGGTGCACCTCATGCTCGGCTTCCAATCCAGTCAGATCGCCACCGACGCTGCCAGGGGCGTTGATGACGTCACCCGTGTGCTCCCCGTCCTCCAGGCCCTGCCGGCCGGTGACCTCATTCTGGGCGGCACCATGCTCGTTGGCATCGCGCTCGTGCACGGTGCCGCCATGCGCATGATCACCACACATGTAATTCGCCGCTCGAAGGTGCTGGCGCTCAAGCCCACCCAGTGGCGGGCCGACCTGCTCCTGGCGAGCATCATCCTCGCCATGCTTCTGGCCCATCTGGTGGAGACCGGGATCTGGACCACGGTGCTGGTCCGCTCGCATCTCGTCACTGACTGGCGTGAGGCGGGGTTTTTCGCGGCCAACACCTACACGACGCTCGGTTACGGCTCGGTCATTCTTTCACCGCCCTGGAAGATGCTGGCCCCGATCATGGCGATCTCCGGGCTCTTCACATTTGGATGGACCGGGAGTGTGCTGGTGGATATCGTGGGCCGCGTGAACCGGCTGAAGGACCTCGCTGAGCAGCGCTCGGAATCCGCGGCAGTAACGGCGACTTGACGAACAAAATGTAGTTCGGTATTTCTTCGGGTACGAAGATTCGAACCCGGAGCGAGCCATGCCTTTCCCTGCCAATCACGCCACCAAGATTTCAGTACCTAAGAACTTAAGCAGCAGCGAGATACGCGTTTGTCCCGAGTGCGCTGGCCCCCTGGCCCGCGCGTCAGGGTGCGTCAGCTGTCGTCAGTGTGGGTGGGGCCGATGCGGCTAGCCTCGCGGCCGTCAGTCCGACCCCGGACTGCAACGGCAAATCGAGCTCGGTCACCTCGCAGGGAGCGCCAGCCCGAGAGGCCTGCCGGTGCTCGATACCCGCGAGCGCGGCACCGAGTTCCGTGAGCTGTCCGTGCGCTCCGCGCTCAACAGCGCGGCGGCAACGCACATGGGATTCTGGTCCATCAATCCGTACATCGGGTGTGAGTTCGGGTGCAGCTACTGCTACGCGCGTGACACGCATCGCTACACCGTCGAGCGCCACGCGGCGAGCGGCGGCCTGGTCGCCGAGCACGATGCTGCGCTGCTGTCGAAGCCGGCCGTCGACGCCTTCGAGCGCCATATCCTGGTCAAGCGCAACCTTGCGGCGATGCTCACGCGCACGCTCGAACCGGCGCGGGTCGGCGACGCGGCCATCGTCATCGGCACCGCTACCGATCCATACCAGCCGGCGGAGCGACGCTTCGCCATCACCCGCAGCGTGCTCGAAGCGCTGCTGCCCTTCAACCGGCTCCATCTCGGCATCATCACCAAGTCGCCGCTCATCACCCGCGACATCCCGCTGCTGCGCGAGATCTCGGCGAAGCACCGGCTCAAGGTCCACATCTCGCTCGCCACCTGCGACGGCGCGCTGCTTCGGCGGCTCGAGCCTCGCACACCGATGCCGCACGCCAGGCTTCGCGCGCTGGCACAGCTCACGGCCGCCGGTATCGATGCCGGCGTGCTCATGGCCCCGATCGTCCCGCTGCTGACCGATTCTCGTGAAGGATTGGGAAGGCTCTTCGCCGCGGCGCGCGAGGCGAACGCGCGGCGCGTCAACGGCGGCGTGCTGCGCCTCGGGCCCACCGCCAGGAAGAAGTTCCTCGCCCAGATCGCGGCCGAGTTTCCGGAACACCTGAAGCGCTACGAGAAGCACTTCTCCCACTCGAGCAACGCCGAGCCGGCCTACCGGAAGGCGCTGACCCGGCGCCTCACGGAGTTGCAGGTAGAGTTTGGTTTTCCAACAGGTGGCATGACCCGCGACATCGATGCAATCAATGAAACCGATGCGGAAACCGACGAGCAGATGGCCCTGCTGATCTAGACGCTTGTCCTCTCCCGCTCCTCACGTCTTCACGTCTTCACGTCCTCACGTCCACGTCAACACCACCTTCCCGAACGTCTCGTTGCCCTGCATGAGCTCGTGCGCGCCGGCAAGCTTCGTCATCGGCAGTACCGTGTCGACAACCGGTCGAAGCATGGCGCCGGCGCCGGTCGGCGAGATGGTGAAGGCGGGCAGGACCTCCTGCACGAACTCCCGGACCAGGATCGCTCGCTCGGCCTGGCCGCGCGACCGCATCACCGTCCCGATGATCTCGAGCCGCTGTCGCAGCACCAGGCCGAGGTCCACCTCGCCGCGACCGCCCAGCAGGTGCCCGATCAGCACGAGGCGGCCGCGCGGAAGCAGCGCGGTCGAGGTTCTCCTTGAGCACGGGACCGCCCAGGCAGTCGATCAGCGCATGCACCGGAGCGGAGAGCTGGGTGGCGAATGTGCCCAGGCTCGTGTCGATTGCCTCGTCCAGCCCCATCGCCATCAGTCGATCCAGTTTCGCTGCCGTGCGCGAGGTGCCCACCGTGCGGACGCCGAGGAATCGCGCCAGCTGCACGGCCGCGGTGCCCACGCCGCTGCCGACCGCATGGATGAGCACGCGATCGCCGCGGGAGACCCGCGCCCGGTGCACCAGCGCATCCCATGCCGTGAGGAACGCCTCGGGAATCGCCGCCGCTTCCGCGTACGACAGCGCGCGGGGTATCGGCATCGCCTCATCCTCGCGCACCACCAGCGCGTCCGCCTGCGCGCCGCCACCAACGAGGCCCATCACGCGATCACCGGTCTGCCAGCGCGATGAGCCCGGACCGAGGAGCTCGACGGTGCCGGCGTACTCGAGCCCGGGGATCTGTGACGGCCACCCTGATGGCGCGGGATAGTGCCCTTGTCGTTGCAGCAGGTCGGCCCGGTTGAGTCCCGCGGCGTGCACCCGTACGCGGATCTCGTGCGGCCCCGGCGTCGGCAGCGGCACCTCGCGGATTTCGATGACCTCGGTGCCGCCTGCACCGTTGTACCAGGCTGCGCGCATTTGCACTAATTCACCGTGATACGTTGATGGGTCCCCGGGGGTACAGGGATTGCAGCCCTGCCATGAATACGGCAATTCCCTCAACGAGGTCATGCACAATGCGCCGACGTCCCTGCCCGCTCAGCGTAGTGCTGACCAGCGGCCTTCTCCTGGTGGCGGCCTGCTCCTCCTCTGAAAATCAGGCGCCGCCACCGGGTGCGCTCGACCTCGCCCTGGAGCCCGTGGCCACCAACTTCAACTTTCCGATCCTTGCCACGGCCCCCGCCGGCGACACTCGATTGTTCGTGGTCGAGAAGGGCGGCGTGGTGAAGGTCGTGAAGAATGGCACCGTCCTGCCCACACCCTTCCTCGACATCACCCGGCTCGTGTCGAACGGTGGCGAACAGGGCCTGCTCGGCTTCGCATTCGACCCGCAGTACGGCGCGAACGGGCGCTTCTTCGTAAGCTACACCAACACGGCGGGTGACAATGTCCTCGCGTCCTACCAGGTGTCCGGCACTGCCGACGTGGCGGACGCGTCCAGTGGTGTTGTCCGGCTCACGGTGGGCCAGCCGCAGGACAATCACAATGGGGGCCACATCGCCTTCGGTCCTGATGGCTATCTCTACATGGGCATCGGTGACGGGGGCGGTGCCGGTGACTCCGACGGGCATGGGCAGAACAGGAACGACTTGCTGGGCTCGATCCTGCGCCTCGACGTCAGCGGTGCCACCGGATACGCGGTGCCCGCCAGCAATCCCCTCGTCGGGGTGGCGGACACCAGGAGCGAGTTGTGGAACTGGGGCCTGCGCAATCCGTGGCGCTTCAGCTTCGACCGATCCACCGGCGACCTCTACATCGGCGACGTGGGTCAGGGCGAACGCGAGGAGATCGACGTCGCGACTGCAGCGTCCGGCGGCGGCAAGGGCGTGAACTATGGCTGGAACATCATGGAAGGAACCCAGTGCTACAACGCGAGCAGCTGCGACAGGACTGGGCTCACGCTTCCGGTGCTCGACTACACGCACAGTGACGGCTGCTCAGTCACCGGCGGGTACGTCTACCGAGGCAGCGCCATTCCCGACCTCGCCGGCACCTACTTCTATTCCGATTACTGCGGTGGATGGGTCCGCAGCTTCCGGTACACTGGCGGCCAGGTCACGAGCGAGGGAAGCTGGAGCGCCCTCGCCCCAGGCGGCGGCGTGCCCAGCTTCGGGGAGGATGGCGCAGGTGAACTCTACGTGCTCACCGCCGCGGGGGGCGTCTACCGTATCGTCGCGAACTGAACCTGGGTGGCGCTGGCGGTGACGCGCGAGGAACTCGAACGCCTCGCCGCCGGCATCCCGCCGCTCATTCGTTTCGGCACCTCATCCTGGACCTACCCGGGCTGGAAGGGACTCGTCTACCAGCAGGACTACGGCAGCAAGGGAACGGCGGCGCCGATGCTCGCCGAGTACAGCCGCTTTCCGCTCTTTCGCACCGTGGGCATCGACTCGAGCTTCTACGGCCCGCCCACCGACGCCGTCCTCGACAGCTACGCCGCCAGTCTCCCGCCCGATTTTCCCTGCGTCAGCAAGGTGTGGCAGGAAATCACCGTGCACACCTGGGCCAAGGTGCAGAGCAAGACGAGGGCGGGTGAGGTCAACCCGCACTTCCTCGATGCAGCGCTCTTCCTGGAGTCGGTCTACGAACCGTACCTGGCCCACTTCGCCAGCCACACCGGCCCATTCGTCTTCGAGTTCCAGGCGATCCAGTCGCAGGGACGGGGCGGTGTGTCGGCCAGCGAGTTCGCCGAGCGACTGGATCGGTTCTTCGGGGAGCTGCCAGCGGGCGGGCCGTGGGCGGTGGAGATCCGGAATCCGGAGTACCTCACCCCGGCGTACTTCGCGGTGCTGCGCGAGCATGGTGTGGCGCACGTCTTCAATTCATGGACGCGGATGCCGTCGATCGGCGAGCAACTCGCGCTGGCCGACTCGGTGACCGGGCCGTTCGTCATCTGTCGTGCATTGCTGCGACCTGGAAGGCTCTACGCCGATGCCGTCGAGGCCTTCTCGCCCTATGACCGGATCAGGGACGAGCAACCGGCGCTTCGCGCCGATCTCGTGTCCCTGGTGCGCACGGCGCTGGCCCTGCGGCTCCCGGCCTATGTCATTGCGAACAACCGCGCGGAGGGAAGTGCTCCACTCACGATCATCGCCGTGGCCCGGATGCTGATCGACCAGGCCAACAGCGCATAGCCGCTACGACGCCAGCAGTACGCCCAGCTCGCGCTCGAGCCCGGCTGTCGCCGCGATGCGCGCGATCGTTTCGCCCACCTTGTTGTTGGGCGTCGATGCGCCGGCGGTGATGCCGATCCGCCGGGAATCGCCCAGCCAGCCCGCCGCCTCGACCTCCTGCTTCTGCCCCACCGGCTGGTGCCGGATCGTCCCGGCGGCCGGGTCCACGCAATTGGCATCCTCGATGTGGTACGCCCGCACGCCTTGCGACTCGACGAGCGCGGCGAGGTGGGTCGTGTTGCTCGAGTTGTAGCCGCCCACCACCACCATCACGTCGAGCGGTTCCTGCAGCAGCGTCACCACCGCGTCCTGCCGCTCCTGCGTGGCGGAGCAGATCGTGTCGAAGGTGCGGAAGTGGTCGGCGATGGCCGCGGTGCCGTAGCGCCGCTCCATGCTGCGCCGGAACTCCTCCGCGATCGCCAGTGACTCGCCCGAGAGCATGGTGGTCTGGTTCGCGATGCCCACCCGCTCGAGGTCCCGGGTGAAGTCGAAGCCGGGCGAATGGCGCTGCTCGAAACGGCGCGACAGCGCCGCCGCATCGCCGCCCTGCTCGATGTAGTCGCAGACGACCCGCGCCTCCTCCATGTTGAACACCACCAGGTAGCGGCCGCCGGGATACTTCATGACCTGGCTCGCGGTCGCCTTCGTCTCCTCGTGGTAGTGCTTGCCGTGGATCACCGCGGTGAAGGCGTCGCGCGCGTAGCCCTCCACCCGCTTCCAGACGTTCAGCACCGAGCCGCAGGTCGTGTCCACCATGACGCAACCGATGGCGCGCAGCCGCTCGAAGTCGCGGATCGTGACGCCGAACGCCGGCATGATCACCACGTCGTCCGGCTGCACCGGGGAGAAGTCGAACTCGCCGTCGGTCGCCGTGATGCAGGAACTCGATGCCCATCTGCTCGAGCTTCCGGTTCACGTGCGGATTGTGGATGATCTCGCCCACGAGCAGGAGCCGCCGGTCGGGGAACTTGTGGCGGGTCTCGTAGGCGTAGTCCACCGCGCGGTCGACGCCGTAGCAGAAGCCGAACTCACGGGCTAGCCGGAAGGTGAGCGGCCCGACGGCGAGTGCGTAGTCTCGGGCGCGGAGCAGCTCCACCAGGCCGCTGTGGTAGTCCGCGCTCCGCTGCTCCTCGATCTCGCCCTTGAGGCCGAACCCCTTCCGGTAGTAGGTGCTGTCCATCGGGATAATTTACACCCGAATCGAGCGGGACAGGCGGCGCCGGCTGGCGCGACAAGGGACTCGCAGAGCGCCGTGTCCGGCTCCACCGATCACCGCCGTGAAATCCCCGACGAGCAGTCACCGGACCCGCCGCCGGCCGTGAGAGCCACGCCACAAATCGCCCCGCAATCCGCCCCTCCCGCACCGACGTGATCGCCACCAGCCCCGGAATCGCTGCTCAGCGCAAACAGGTTGTCACCAGCGGTGACGCGCAGCGCGACGACGCCCCCGGCACGCGCCTGGCATTGGTGTCGGACACCGCGAATGCGCCCCGGCGCGAGCGTCACGGTGCGCACCAGGATTCCGACCCCGGTGTCGCCCCGCAGGCCGAGCAGCGTGAGCCGGCTGCGTCGACTCGCACCACGTCCCCCTGAGCGGCACCGACAGTGTGCCGCCGCGCAGCGTCGTGTCGATGCTGGCCCAACGCGCGTGCAGCGTCCCCCCAGTGCTGGTCCGGCACCCCGCTGCGAGCACGGCAACCATCACCCACGCCACGCCATGGCGCCGGGTCATCGCACTGCCGTCAGGATGACGTCGAAGCGGAAGGATGCGGAGTTGCCCGGCGTATCGCGCTGCGTCAACGCCCGGCTGAAGTCGAACCGGATGATGCCGGTGCGGAAGAGCTTGCTGTAGATCGAGAGCCCGATGCCGGCGCCGACCAGCGGTGATCCACTGAAGTAGTTCGTTGCACTCCCGGCCCAGCCCGCATCGATGAAGAGCACCGGACGCACCGGTCCCGCGAAGGGTGTCACGTCGGCCTGGGCTGCCCAGAACGAGGCACCACGTTCGGTGCCGTACTGGTATCCGCGCACGGTGTTGATGCCGCCGGCGCGGAATTCCATCTGCGGCAGCACCGGGCTGGTGGCCACACCACTCTTCACCCGCAGCGTCGCGCCGGCGGAACTGCCCATGCTGAGGCGAAGATCACCCCAGGCCCGGCCGGTCACCGTCCCTGCCCCGCCCAGTACATCGGCCGTGAGTGTCCACCCCAGCGCTCCACCCTGGTGCAGTGCCACCGACCCGCCGGCAAAGGTGCCCTCCGTCACCGGGGCGTTCGGCGGCATGTCGCCCGACCCGCCGAGGAAGTCATTCACGCCCGATCCGGTCTCGGTCTCCACCGTTCCCTGCCACTCCACCTTCGTGCCCACGCGGAGGTCGAGGCGATCGCTCAGCGGCACATTGAGGTTCGCCGCACCGCCACCGGCCAGCATGTAGTCGGCATTGTCGTGTGCGGTGAAGATCGCGTTGAACGAGTTCACCAGGTTGCGACCCGGCGAGATGGGATCCTGGTCCACGATGTCGTAGTAGCCGTCCACCGTCAGCTTCCAGCCGGGGCCGTTGCGCACCACGCCGAGCCGGCCGTTCACCTGCTGGTTGCTGAAGCCATAGCGCACGGTGCCGTAGAGGTTCGTGAAGTCCCACCACGGCAGCGTCACCCCGATGCCCGCGCCCAGCGAGTAACCCTGGACCCGGTTGAACCCGAACGCATCGGACGTTCGCTGGTAGGTGAAGCGGACCGGCTTCTCGCCGGTGAGTCCCGATGGCAGGCGCTGCGCCATTCGCGAAAGCTCACCCTCGACTTCGCGCTGCTGGGCCGCGGCATCGGGATTCGGGGCCAGCGTCAGGCTGTCGCCCCAATCGCTGAACAGGGCGAGCGAGTCCTGCGGTGCCCGGTGGATCTCGAAGCGACCGCCTGTCCACACCGCTGCGTAGTCGCGGGCCCAGATGCTGTCGGGCACTTCACCACTGCGCCGCGCCCGGCGGAGGGTGTCCTGCCGCATCTTCACCAGCGCCTTGAGGCTGTCCGCCGATAGCGTGGAGTCGGGGAGCGGAAGGGAGAATACCGGCTGGCGGCCGGTATTGATTTCATAGTCCCGGAATGTCGTGACCGCCTCGAATGGGATCACCAGGTCGCCGGCAAACGGAATGCTGACGCGACCCGACAGCACCTGGCGGTACGGCATCCAGTAGCGGCCTTCCTGCAGCGAGTACTCCAGGTCGGCATCGAGCGTCAGCAACCGGCTCACCAGCTTGTTGGCGCGCCGCGAACTCGACGAATCCTTCTTCGTGTCACCGTCCGGGGCCACCCACTGGGATGTCCCCACATAGCGGAACGAGAAGCGCACTGTCTCCGCCGTCTCGGCGTCGAGCCAGAGCCTTCCCACCACGAGCGACTGGCCCTCCCTGGCGGGCGCGACGTCCACCGCCAGCAGCATGACCCGACGTCCGTTGGGCAGCGTCACCTGCAGGCTGTCCACGAGGTCGTAGCGGTACCACTCTGGCCCGCTCGGGGCGAGCGGGTGCAGCGGAGCAATGGCGGGAAAGTCATCGCTGAAAAGGCGGATCGAGTCGGTGAGCCCGCGAGCCACGAACCAGGGTCGATCCCAGACACTGCGCAGCTCGATTTCCTGGTTGGTCGACTCGGCTCGGCGCCCGACGATGTCTACCCGGAGGTTGTTCGGCGCCGCCCACGTCACCCGGGCCTCCTGCTCTTCCACCGCCGCCGGCACGCTGCGCCCCCAGCGACGCCGGCCCATCGACATCGTCAGCCGGTATCGCACGTTCGCCGCGTAGTCGGTGACGAGGGAATCCTGCTCCCGCTGGCGCACCATGGCGCGCTCAACCAGCGCCTGGGTAGCGGCGCTGGCGAATGGGGTAACGGTGTCTCGTGATGTCGGGGAAAGGACTGTCGCAGCGACTAGCGTGGCGAGGAATGCGCCCATTTGGTCCGGCCGTCCCGGTGAAGCCCGTATGCCTTGAGACGGCGCCAGAGTGTCGTGCGGCTGATGCCGAGATGCCGGGCGGTGTCCGCCAGCTTCCAGCTATTGGCGTCCAGCATCTTGACGATAGCCTCCTTCTCGCGCTCCGCCAACGTCGCCGGTCCCGCCACCCCAGGAATGAACATCGCCTCACCCAGCTCGAGTTGCCCGATGCGGAGCGGGCGGAGCCGTCCACCGATGGCCGACAGCTGCGGCAACAGGTCCCGGGCATCCGCACTCAAGTCGAAGGATCGCAACGCCTCCCGGGCCTGCTGGTTGGCGTACATCACACGACCCTGCGCATCGAACACGATCACGCCTTCGCTGAAGCCGTCGAGGAGCGCCCGGGCCAGCGGAGAAAAGACTGATGGCTGGGTGCTGGTAGTGGTGGATCCTTCAGTCATATATGCAGATACGCGACAAGGGACCGAAAGGTTTCATTCCGAGACGGTCAAGGTCGTCGGGCACCGTCCATTGGTCAAGGACGCCTCAGTCCGGGGAGGAAACACTACTCGCCAACCGGCACATCGTCGGGCAACTGCCGCTGCTGCCGTCGTTCCGCCACGATCACCGTCGCCAACCCCGCGAAGATGGCGCCGGCAGCAGCCACTGCCCTCGCCGTGATCGACTCTCCCCGCAGGAGCAACGGTGCCACCGCAGCGGTGAGCAGCGGCTGCAGGTAAATGAAGATCGCCACCATGTTCGATGATGCCCGGCGAAGCGCCCAGATGTTGAGGAGGTACGTGAAGATTGTGGGTCCCACCACGATGTAGCCCACCCAGCCCCATACCGGCGCGCGCACTCCGCCGAGGTCGAAGCCCCTCAATGCCAGGAGCCCCAGCGGCAGCACGCCCACGATTGCAAAGAGCATGACGTACGTGCTGACCGTGATCGAGTCGTACCGCGCCATCATCGGCTTGGCCAGGAGGAAGTACGCCGCGTAGCAGACCATGCCGATGACGATCAGGAGGTTGCCCAGTGCCACATCCGGCGCGAGCGAAATGCGATCGGGACCGATCAGGTACACCGTTCCCAGTGCGGCGAGCGCGATCCCGGCGAATTTCCACGCCGAGGCCGGCTCGCGGCCCAGGAGCACCGACCCGAACACCGTGAACACCGGGACGGTGGTAACGAGGATGGTCGCGTTGATCGCGGTGGTGTGCTTGAGGCCGAACAGGAAGAGCGACTGGTTGGCGGCGATCCCCAGCAGCCCCAGCACCGCGAGATCGACGAGGTCGCGCCGGTTCGTCACCCACGGCCCGCCCCGCAGTGCATTGACCATCAGCAGCACGGCGGCGGCGCCCAGTACGCGTACCGTCACCAGCAATCCCGCGGGGAATTCCGGCAGGACGTACCGCCCTGCAATGGCGAGACTCGCGAACAACACCTGCACGACGATCAGTGTCAGTGGAACTGCAGGCGACATCAGCGGCGCTTTCGCCAGTGCTGGCTGTCGCGCCCGCCACGGAAGCCCTTGCCGGCCTTGCCGCCCCGTGGACCGCCGCCACCACCCCCGCGACGCCCCCGGTTCCCGTCCCTTCCCTCACCCTCGTCGCTGTTCCGGTGGAGCGCGCGCATCGCCTCGGCCACAGTGGCGCCAAGCGCTGGCGCCTGCCGCGCCCGCACGATCGCGAACCTGATCGGCCGGTCGAGCGGTGGAAGATCCCGATCCTGGAACCGGCGTGCCTGGCCTTCGCGGAGGTGCAGGCGCACGATGCCGACGCCCTCTTCCATCTCGTAGTGCAGGGGCGCCGCATCGCCATGCAGTCGCACCGACGTGGGCAACGCAGCCAGGGTCGTGCGCGTCTCCTCGGGTACGAGTGCCTCGGGGTCGAGCGCAACCCGCTGGCGCAGGAAGCCATCCCAGCTTTTCACCTGCTCGAGCTGGGACCGGAGCAAGGCACGAATCGCCGACGGCGCGATGGTGCTGAGCGTGCCACCGCTCCGGCGCCACATTTCATCGAGGTCTGCCACCGCGCGCCGTATGCGACCCTGGTCGGGGTGCGGGCTCTCGCCCTCGATCAGCGCGGAGACCAGCGCATCACGCGCCGGCTCGAGGAGCGCGGGTGGCACGTTCCCCTCGATTTCCTCCACCACCGTCTCGAGGTGGAAGCCGAAGTAGTCGAGCCGGCGGTGGGTGGCGAGGTGCTGGTGCTTTCGCGGCCCGGTGACGCTCACCTGCGGCTTGCCCCAGGTCGCGAAATCCTTCACCACGTCGTAGGGGATGGTCGTGCCCTCGATGCCGGCCCTTGGCGTCCCGAACCGGTCGGCAAAGAACCGGAGGTTCCCGGTCACCGCACCCCAGCTGCCGGCAACGGACGTTTTCGAGATGCGCGCCTCCTGGCCGTCGGCGGTGCGCTCATCGATGACGAGGTCGAACGGCATCACCCGCGCGAGGAGCTCGATCCACTTGCGGCGAATCTCCTTGGACGCGTACGGCATGGTGCGCGGCAGCGGCTGCTCCAGGGCCCGGTACACCGATGCCGTGCCGAGCGCCGTGTCCTCGATCGACTTCACGAGCACACCGCGGCGCTCCGCCCAGGCGGCCAGCTCTACCTCCACGAACACATGCCGCGGCAGCCCGTACACCTCGCCGATGCTGCCACACTGGTTGACCGCCTCGGCGAACAGGTTGTACGCGGTGAGGTGGTCACTGCCGTTCACCAGTGCCCCATGGAGCTCGCGCTCCTCGCGCGTCATGCGATGCAGCGAGTCGATATTCGAGCACACGGCGACCATGGGCGTGAGTTCTGGATCGGCGTGGACCAGCAGCTCGGCCCAGGGACGATCCACCGGCATCGCCTCCACCTCGTGTCCATAGCGGGTCAGCCGGCCATTCTCCACCAGGCCGCGCGACGTCAGGCGCTCCATCGCGCGCCGGTACGCAGTGCGGTCGAGCGGCTGCGGCAGGTCGAGGTCCCCGGCGTCCACGCCCAGTGCCGCACAGGTGATGGCCACCCGCTCCGCGTCGCCCGCCAGCTGGAATTCCGGCGGTGTTGGGCGCAGCTCCTCGAACACGAGTTTCCGGTCGCTCAGGATGGTGACCTCGCCGTTGGGCACGCGCCCATGCACCCGGCCGGCCATCTGCAGGATCTCGTTGGCCCCGAGATAGAGGCGATGGAGCACGTTGCGGCCGCGATCCACCTTGTTCGCATAGCGCGCGTCGAGGATGACCACCGTGTCGAGGCCGCGCACGTTGAGCGCCGACTGCCCGGCGGCGGTCATCGCCAGGAGGAACGGCCGCTCCACCTCGCCTTCGAGGAAGGGGCGGACTACACGGATCGGTTCGCCCCCATGATAGAAGGCCGCCGTCAGCTTCGGCCACTGGCTCCCGATGTCCGAGGCGAGGTGTTCCACCTCCGCGCGCGTGGGAACGAACACCGCGACGCCGCGCCGGTCGCGAATGAGCCGCTTCACGTATTTCTCGGTGAAGAATTCCTGTGTCGTCTGGGGAACCACCTCGACCTTCGCCCGCAGCGCCGGGTCGAATGCCTGCGTCACCAGGACGTTGGCCGACTCGAGGTAGCGGGAGTAGTAGGCCGGATCGACGGTGGCGCTGAGCCAGATGAAGCGGCACTTCGCCCGCTTGCCGAGCGCGAGGCACAACTCCAGCTCGGCCGAGGTCTGGTGGATCTCGTCCACGATGAGCGTGTCGCGCCCGGTAATGAAGTCATCCTGGAACCAGCGGCGCGCAATGCCGGTGGTGACGATGACGACATTCCAGGACGGCGTTTCCGGCGTGGCTTCCCGTTCACGGTTTACCACGCCGACGCGGAGCGGCTCCTTGAGGATTGCCTCCGCGATGGGCCGGATGCCGAGGGTCTTGCCGACGCCGGTGCCCGCCACGATACCGAAGCCCTGTCCCCCAGAGGCCCACGCCCGCAGCTCGGCGCCGTGCTCCCGTTCGAGCAGGGTGTCCAGGTGAAGGCCAAGGGCCAGCTCGATGGTTTCGCACGCCGCGCGGGTGGGCGCGATCACGATGACCCGGCCGTGCGGATGCGCGGCGTGGCGGAAGGCTTCGGGATCTGGTGGAAGGTGATGATCTCGGGCGGGATGCATGGCGGAGAATGAACGCCGCCGGTGAACAAAAGGTCAATTGACCGATTCGGGACAGGTGGGGTATGCTGTCAGGTCGACATGATTACGCCACCGGTCCCTGCCGAGATTGACCCGCCGCTGCGGGTCGCGATGCCGCCCTACACGGCGCTCGCGCTCGTGCCCGGTGTGCTGCCCCTCGGGAGCATCTTCATCCTCGACGTCGACAAGGACGCCAGCCTGATCCGGGGCGTGAGCAGCACGCTGCGCGGCGCGCCGTGGGCGCCGCTGCTCGTGGTCACGCGCGCGTCGGCGAGCGACCCGGACGTCCTTCGCGAACTCGATGGCGTGCCGGGCACACCGGCCTTCCTCGTGCGCCGCCCCGAGGACGGCCTCTCGCTTCCGTCGATGGCGCAGCACGCCGTGTGCAGTCGCCGGTCGGCCGATCCTGAGCTCGTGGCAGCCTATGTGGCGGCACGGCTCCGGAGACCGTCCATCGCCATGCCGATGACCATCGCAATGTCAGCGCCGACGCGCGGCCTGGCACGAGTGGCCTTCGGCGTGCGCTGGCTTGCCGGCCGTCTCAATTCGCTGGGCGACCTCGATGCCTCCGCATGGCGGGACGTGTTCCACCTCGCCACCGGTGCCGGCAACCTGCGCATGACCAGCGCACAGGCCGCCGAGCGCATGGGACTCGACTTGTGGACTCTCCGGCGGCGACTGAAGGAGCTGGCGGGAGTGACGTCGGATCAGTATCGCGAGTATGCCGGCTGGGAATGGTTCGTGGAGGCGGTGCTGCGGACGCACTGCGGCGTGTCGCTCCGCGACGGGGATAGCCAAGCGCCCCCACCGGGGAGGCAGGGGCACTTGAAGAGAGGAGACTGACCCGGATCGGGATGATCCAGCACCGGGGAGGTGCAGGGAAGGTCAGTCGACCCTTTTTCCAGAATTGTGATCTGCGTCGTGTTGACCGCGACAATCAGCTTCTTCTCGTTGTACCGCCCAACCTCACAATCGTTTGCGTACTCAGGGGGACAACGGACCGCTGAAGTGGCCAGCGCCGTGCCACGTCGTAACATCATGATTGGAAGTCGCTTAGGCTTTTCGACCATCGGAAAGACGTCCGGGAGGGAGGACAGCGAGGACAATTCCCGGCACTCGGGGATCACACGGAGGTCACGCTCGGTCACCTTCCCCGGATCCCGGCTTGACACCCTCATGTGTGGCTTCCATACTAGGCATCCTCGAAGAGCTACCCGCTGCGGCGGGACCGCCCCCGGCCGATGAGGCCGTCAGCTGCTCCCCGGTTTTGTTGCAACCTCGATGTTGAAGGCAGTTCCCCGGTTCCCTGGGCTCGACCAACCGTAAACGGAGGCTTTCCATGGCTGCGGATTTTTTCATCGGCGAATCGCTGGTCGGTGATGGCAACGAGATCGCGCATATCGATCTCATCATCGGCTCCAAGAGCGGACACGCTGGTGCGGCCTTCACCCAGGCCCTGTCGCGCAATTCCGATGGCTTCACCACGCTCCTCGCGGTCGTGACGCCGAACCTGGCGTGCAAGCCGGACACGCTGCTCTTCAACAAGGTCACCATCAAGGGCGCCAAGCAGGCCGTCCAGATGTTTGGCCCGGCCCAGGCCGCCGTGGCGCGCGCCGTCATGGACAGCGTCGCCGATGGCACGATCCCGAAGGACAAGGCAAACGACTACGTCGTGCTCGTGGGCGTGTTCATCCACTGGCAGGCGGCCGACGACAAGAAGATCTACGACTTCAACTACAAGGCGACGAAGGAGTCCATCTCCCGCGCGCTGAAGGGCCAGCCGACGCTGGATGACGTGCTTGCCAAGTACAAGGCGGCCCGTCACCCGTTCGCGAGCGGCGCCGAAGGCTGAGCCAGGCGGTTCACCAGTCTTCGCGCCGGGGGGCGGCCCAGAGTCTCGGGACGCCCCCCGGTTGCTTGGCCTCCCACGACTGACGACCGACTGACACTCAATGAAGAAGCTCCTCCTCCAGCTCGACAGCTCCCGTCTCCCCAGCGTCTTCGACCAGGTGGTTGCCTACGACGCCGGCGCCGATGCCATCATGAGCTACGGCAACGTGGTCGAGACCGACGTCCGCGACCTGATCCACGGCTGCATCTTCACGCGCGGGTCGAAGGACCTGAAGAACACCGCGGTGTGGATCGGCGGCAACAACATGACGGCCGGCGAACAGCTCCTCGCCATGGCGGTGGACGCCATGTTCAAGCCGCTGACGGTCTCGGTGATGCTCGACTCGAACGGCTCCAACACCACCGCCGTTGCCGCGGTCACCAAGATCGAGCAGGCGCTCGGGCGACCTGCGCGGCAAGAAAGCCGTCATCCTCGCCGGCACTGGCCCGGTGGGTCAGCGCTCAGCGGGCCTCCTGGCCCGCAGCGGCGTCGACGGTGATCATCACCTCGCGCAAGCCGGAGCAGGGCGACAAGGCGCGCCAGTTCATCAGCGCGCGCTTCGATGTCGCCGTCGAGTCCACCACCCTGACGGACCCCGCCGCGCTGTCCCAGGTCATCGAGGGCGCGGACATCCTGCTCAACTCCGGGCCGGCCGGCGTGCAGATGGTGCCGAAGTCGGCCTGGCTCAAGCACGACACGCTCAAGGTCGCTGTCGACCTGAACGCGGCGCCGCCGCTCGGCATCGAGGGCATCGAGGTGGGTGATGCCGGCGTGCTGCGGGATGGCATCCGCTGCTTCGGCGCCTTCGGGATCGGCAACTTCAAGACAAAGCTGCACAAGGCGTGTGTGGCGCGGCTGTTCACCAGGAACGACCTCGTGCTCGATGCCGAGGCAATCGCCGACGTGGCCCGCGAGTTGTTGGCCGGGTCGAACGGGTAGGGAGCGATGCCGCGGGTCGTCGGTATCGACCCGGGCACGGTCTCGATCGACGTGTGCGGCCTGTCGGGCGGCCAGCTGGTCATCGATCGATCATGGCCGACCGCGGATGCCCTCGCCGATCCGGCCGGTTTCGCCGCGGCGCTATCGGTCCACGGCGCCCCCGACCTGGTGGCAGGCCTGTCGGGCTATGGTCTGCCCGCTCCGCCGCGCCGCCGAGACAAGCGACCACAGCCTGCGCCTCGCGTTCCTCGCGCGGAAGGGCGAGCAGGGCGGCATCGGCGGGCTGCAGCTTGCTGGTACGGTCACTCGCCGACGCCGGGCTCCCCCTGGTCATGCTGCCCGGTGTCATCCACCTCGACACCGTCCCCGAGTATCGCAAGATCAATCGCATCGACCTGGGCACCGTCCGACAAGCTGTGCGCTGCCGCGCTCGGCATCTACGACCAGGCGCATCGCCTGGGCGCGCATCCGCGGGACACCGCGTTCGTGCTGCTCGAGCTCGGTGGCGCATTCACCGCGGCGATCGCGGTGCAGCACGGCCAGGTGGTCGACGGCATTGGCGGGAGCAGCGGACCGATCGGCTGGCAGGCTGCCGGCGCGCTCGACGGCGAGGTGGCATACCTCGCCGGCACGGTCGACAAGGCAATGCTCTTCCAGGGCGGGGTCACGACCGTGGCGGCCTCTGACCGCCATGCCGCCGGAGCCGGTTTCGACGCTTTCATCGAGGGCGCGGTGAAGGCAGTGCGTCAACTGCTCGTGTCTGCACCACTGGCCAGCGAGGTCCTGGTGTCCGGGCGCATCGCTTCCGATCCGGCCGTGCGCGACCGACTCTCGGCGGCGCTCGGTGACCTGGGCCCCGTGCGGCACCTCACCGGCTTCGCGTCACACGGCAAGCAGGGAGCCCAGGGCGCGGCACTGCTGGCGGATGGGCTGGCCGGTGGGCAGCACCGGGAACTGGTGGAGACGATGCGGATACGGGAGGCGTCAGGCACCGCCCTGGATCATCTCTACGTCGTAACACCTGATGCGGCGCGGCACGCGCTGGACCTCGCATGACGACGTCGCTGCCCCGCATTCTCGTCACCGGAGTGTCGGTCCGCTCGCTCGCGCGCTCGGCGCTCGCGGCGGGATACGAGGTGCTCACGGCCGATGGTTACGGGGACCGGGACCTCATCGAGGCAGTGCCTGCGCCGGCGCGCCACCTCACCCTGGCGCCGTTCGAGCCCGGTGCCGTGGCCGACTACGTGACGATGCCGTATGACGCGGTGGCGTACACCTCCAACTTCGAGAACCATCCCGAGGCACTGGAGCGGCTCGCACTCGGTCGCACAGTTCTCGGCAACACACCCAGCGTGCTGCGAGAGGTGCGGCGCGCCGAACGGGTGCACGAAGTGCTTGAAGCGTCTGGCCTTCACGCGGCCCCCGTGTATGCCGGCAGCGGCGATGCTGCCTCCCGCGCGCCAGGGCGCCCGCTGGTGGCCAAGCCGAGGCACAGCGGCGGCGGCCATGGTGTCCGGCACTGGCGCGCAGCGGAGCCGCTGCTGGATGGGGAGTTCCTGCAGGAGTGGGTCGATGGCGAGCCAGCCTCCCTGCTATTCCTGGCAAACGGCCATGACGCCGTGGCGCTCGGATTGACACGCCAGCTCATCGGTGACGCCGCCTTCGGCGCAACCGGTCATCGCTGGTGCGGCAATCTTCTGGGAAGTGCTGGAGCGCCAGTGCTCACAGCGGAGGATGAAGTGCTCGCGAATGCCACGGCCGCTGCGCAGGCCCTCACCCGCGCGTTCGGACTCCGTGGGGTGAACGGGATCGACTTTATCGCGCGTGATGGTGCGGCCGTGGTAATCGAGGTGAACCCGCGCTGGACCGCGGCGGCGGAGCTCGTGGAGCCCTCAATGCCGGTGCCGTTGTTTGCCGCCCACGTGGAGGGAAGCGAGGGCACGCTCATCGCACATGGTGGCACCCTGGATGGGGTTGTCGGCAAGGCCGTCGTGTTCGCGCCTTCCGACTGTGTCATGCCGAACACCGACGCCTGGCTTGTAGATGGCAACATCAGGGACGTGCCGGCAACCGGGAGCGTCGTGCCACGGGGAGCCCCCATCTGCACGGTGCTCGCGAGCGGCGCATCCGCCGAGGGCTGCTACGGCGCACTCAGGGAAGGCGCTGCATCGATAGTGCGGGCGTGTACATCGTGAGCAACGCCGAGCGGAGGGTCGGCATCACCTGCCTCGGCTGCGGGTTGCTGTGTGATGACGTGACGGTTGCCGTCCGCGGCAACGGCGTCGCCGATCTCCTGCCTGCCTGCTCACTTGGGAGCGCATGGCTGGGCTCCGGCGTCGTGCCCGATCGCATCCGCGCCGGCGGCAAGGATGTCACGTTCGAGGCGGCGATCGCTGCCGCCACGTCCATGCTCGCCGGTTCCCGCGGTCGCGTACTGGTCTGCCTCGGGCCCGGCCTCACCATCGAGGCGCTCAAGCCAGCCGTGTCGATCGCCGACCGCCTGCATGCGGCCGACTGACACCGCAACGAGCGGCGCCGCCGCGGCGGGAATCCTCGCAGGACAGCGGCGCGGCCGGGCCGCGGCAACGCTCGGTGAACTCAAGAACCGCGCCGACTTCGTCCTCTTCTGGGGTGCCGACCCGGCTCGCACGCATCCACGGCTCATCGAGCGCCTGGTCAATGCCAAGGGCACGCATGTCCCCGGTGGACGCGCATCGCGCGCCGTCGTGAGCGTACGCATTGCTACCGACGGCGACGTCGATGGTGCCGACGCGACGCTTCAGCTGCCAGCCGAGGGAGAACTCGCGGCGCTCAGCATGCTCCGCTCCGTTGTTGCCGGCGGCAGCGCGCCCGAGGCCGCGAAGCTTGCCGGCCTGGCCGAGCTGGCTGCGCGGCTCGTGGCGGCGAAATACGTGGCCATCGTGGCTGGGGGCGAGGATGGCGACGCGGCGCGCCCGTCGCAGCGAGCCGAGGGACTGGTCGCGCTGGCACAGGCGCTGAATGGCCCGACCCGCGCGGCACTCTACACGCTGCGGAACGGGGACAACCGCAATGGCGTCGAGTCGCTGCTGACCTGGCAGGCGGGCTTCCCCTTCGCGGTCGACTTCCGCAGCGGCGCACCATCGTACTCCGCTCGACCGGCGCGGCCTGGATGATCTCGCCAGTGTCGACGTCGCGCTGGTCCTCGGTGACTGGCGCAACCTGCCCGCGCTCACCGGCATTCCGACCGTGGTGATCGGACCGGGAGCAAGCGAGGCCCCGGGCGATCCGCGCGTCGCCATCGACACCGGGCGCGCCGGTATCCATGAAGGGGGCACGGCCTATCGCATGGACGACATTCCGCTGCCACTGACTCCCGTGCTCGATGGTTCCCGCACGGCGGTCACGGTGCTTGTCGCGCTCGAGGAAGCCGTGAAGAATCTCCTCCGCGAGGCGACGGCATGACGCCGCTGTCCACGCTCCGCATTGCCGGGGGCACGGTCCACGATCCCGCCAACGGGATCGATGGTGACGTGCGGGACATCTGCATCGCGGATGGCCGCGTCGTGGCCGACCTGCCCGCCGGCGCACCGGTACTCGATGCGCGTGGCATGATCGTGATGCCGGGTGGTGTGGACATTCACAGTCATATTGCCAGCTCGAGCTGCAATCATGCGCGCCGCCTCCTGCCTGAAGAGCACAGCGCCGACCCGGCACCGGCACCCCGCCTGGCCGGGGGTCACAGTGGGCGCTCGGGCACCGGTGGCACCGTTCCGAGCACCTTCACCACCGGGTATCGCTACGCCGGCCTCGGCTACACCACGGTATTCGATGCCGCCATTGCCCCGCTCACGGCGCGGCACACGCACCACGAAATGAGCGACACGCCGTGCATCGATGCCGGGTGCTTCGTGCTGATGGGGAACGATGACTACCTCCTCAAGCTGATCGATGCCGGCGAGCGGAACCGCGCGCGCGACTACGCGGCGTGGCTCCTCGGCGCCACGGGCGGATACGCGATCAAGATCGTCAATCCGGGTGGCGTCGAGGCGTGGAAGACGCCGCAGCGGAACATCACCGGGCTCGACGAGCCGCTCGGCAGTTCCCGGGTCACGGCGCGCGGCATCCTCGAGACGCTCACCGACGCCGCGAACACGCTGGCCCTGCCGCATCCGGTGCACATCCATGCCAACAACCTCGGCATGCCCGGCAACGTGACGACCACCATGGAGAGCTTCAGGGCGCTCGAAGGACGACGGGCGCACTTCACCCACCTCCAGTTCCATGCGTACGGTGCCGGGGGTGGATGGAAGTCGGCGGCTCGTGAGCTCTCCGACTGGATCAACGTCCACCCCGAGCTGAGCGTGGACGTGGGACAGGTCATGTTCGGTCCCGCCACCACCGTCACCGCCGACGGGCCGGTGGAGTACCTGCTCCACAAGTCGAGCGGCCGGAAGTGGGTCAACATCGACGTCGAGCTGGAGACAGGCTGCGGAATCGTGCCGCTCGAGTACAAGGAGAAGGCGGCGGTCTCCGCGCTGCAGTGGGCGATCGGCCTCGAGCTCTTCCTGCTGGCGAAGGATCCTTGGAGGGTGGTCCTCTCCACCGACCACCCGAACGGCGGGTCGTTCCTGGCCTATCCCGCAGCTGATCCAGCTGCTCATGGACCGCACCGCTCGCGACGAGCGCCTCAAGCTGGTCAACCAGAAATTCCTGGCGGGCAGTGCCTTGCTCGATGGGCTCGACCGGCAATTCACGCTGGGAGAGATCGCCATCATCACCCGCGCTGGGCCGGCGCGCCTCCTCGGCCTGCGCCACAAGGGACACCTGGGCGTTGGCGCCGATGCCGACGTGACCATCTATACCCGGCAGGATGACATCGCGGAGATGTTTGCGAGCCCGCGCTACGTGGTGAAGCAGGGCGAGCTCGTGGTGGAAGAGGGTCAGCTCCGGCGCACGCCGACCGGCCGGCGCCTGTACCTGCGCCCCGGATACGACGAGGCGATCGTCCCCGGCCTGCGGTCGCACTTCGACCAGTACTCGACGGTGCAGTTCGACCACTACCCCGTGCAGGGGCTGCCCAACGGGCCGCTCGGCATCGACTGACATGAAGATCCGCAATGTCTTTATCGAGGACACCTTCGCCGAGGCATTCACCATGCGCTCGGCGCGGCTGATCATCACCGCGCGCTCGGCGCGCTGGGTGCGCGAGGCCGCGCTGAAGCTCACCGGCTTTGCCACCTCGGTCATCGGCTGCAAGTGCGAGGCGGGCATCGAGCGCGAGCTCACCGAGACTGAGACGCCCGATGGGCGGCCCGGTGTGAGCATCCTGCTGATGGTGATGTCCAAGGACGAGCTGGCGAAGCGCCTCATCGAGCGGGTCGGGCAGACCATCCTGACCTGTCCCACCACCGCCTGCTATGACGGTCTTCCCGATGCGCCCGACCGCCTCAAGGTTGGATCCGCCCTCCGCTATTTCGGTGATGGCTTCCAGGCGAGCAAGGTGATCGGCGGCCAGCGATTCTGGCGCATCCCCGTCATGGAAGGCGAGTTCCTGGTCGCAGAGACCTTTGGCATGGTGAAGTGCGTCGGCGGCGGGAACTTCCTGATCCTCGCTGAAGACGCCGACAAGGCCCTCGCCGCCGCCGAAGCAGCGGTCGATGCCATGCACGGCATGCCGGGCATCATCCTGCCGTTTCCGGGCGGCGTGGTCCGGAGCGGCTCCAAGGTGGGCAGCAAGACCTCGAAGACGATGATCGCTTCCACCAACGACGCGTACTGTCCCACCCTGCGCGCGATCACCGCCACGGCACTACCGGACACCGTGAACTCGGTGCTCGAGATCGTCGTCAACGGGCTCGACGCGGCTGCGATCAGTGCGTCGATGCGCGCCGGGATCGACGCGGCCTGCCGTCCCGGCGTCGTGTCGATCACTGCCGGCAACTACGGCGGCAAGCTCGGTCCGCATCACTTCAAGCTGCGCAACATCATGGGCGGCACGAGCGCATGAGCGGACTGAGACTGACCCTGCGCGCGCCACTCGGCCAGCGGAGTCAACCTTGGTCCAGCCTTCGCCGCGCCGTGGGCTGGCGCCAGTGCTGCCGACGTTGCCCGTCGCGAGGTGTGGTCGCCTCGCTCCGGCCCCGTGCCCCTGGGCGACCTGTTCGCGGTCGAAGGCACGCCCGATGGCACCGTGACGCTCGCCGGCGACCTGCAGCTGGCTGAGCGCGTCGGTGCCGGGCTGGCGGAAGGAGCCATGCGCGTCGATGGCCCTGTCGGTGATCGTGCCGGGGCTGGCCTTCGCGGCGGCCGTCTCGAGATCGCCGGCAACGCCGGAGATTCCACCGGCGAAGGGCATGTCGGGTGGCGTCATCGTAGTTCGCGGCAACGCCGGCCACCGCACCGGGGCCGCGGCACCCGGAAGCAAGCGCGGCATGACCGGTGGCGAGCTCGTGGTGCTGGGCAGTGCTGGCGACGAAACCGGTGCCAGCATGCGTCGCGGACTCGTAGCGGTCGGTGGTACGCACGGGTCGCTGCACACTGCTCTCGAGCATCGCGGGCACCGTGGTGGCGTGCGGCCCAACCGGCCCCGACGCGGCGCTGTGGAACAAGCGCGGCTCCCTCGTCTGTCTCGGGTCGGTGGAGCCGTCTGCCACCTATCGCTATGCCTGCGTCATCCAGCCCGTCTACCTTCGCCTGCTGCTCCGGCGCCTGCGCGATGTGCACGGGCTCCCGGTGACGGCAGAACACATCGATGGCCGGTTCCGCCGCTACAGCGGCGATTTCGCCGAGACCGGCAGGGGAGAGATTCTCGCATGGAGTCCCGCATGAAGGCGCTTGGCATGGGTGAACTTGCGAGCGACATCGCGGATGGCGTGGCTGAACATGCCGACCTGCTGCGTTGCGAGGTGCACACCCTCGCGAACGGCGCCCGCGTCATCGACTGCGGCGTGCATGTGCCCGGCGGCTACGATGCCGGTCTCGCGCTCTCCGAGATCTGCATGGGCGGGCTGGGCAATATTGCGCTCGGGCCGGTGATCGATCGGAAACGAGTCCTGGCCCGGGCTCACCGTCTGGACCGACCACCCGATGGTCAGCTGCATGGCGTCACAGTATGCCGGCTGGGCCATCTCGCCCGAGGGGTTCTTCGCCATGGGGTCGGGACCACTCCGGGCGCATGCACGGGTGGAGAAGGAGCTGTTCGGCAAGATCGGCTACGCCGAGACTGCGGAACACGGCGTACTCGTCCTCGAGGGTCGCCAGCTTCCGAACGAGGCGGTGGCGGAGTGGGTTGCCGGCCAAGGCGAAGCTCGCGCCGAGCCAGCTCACCTTCCTCGTGGCGCCGACGGCGAGCATTGCCGGCGGTGTACAGATCGCCGCCCGCGTCGTCGAGACCGCGATGCACAAGATCGAGCAGCTGCACTTCGATCTCTCGAAGGTGGTGAGCGCGGTTGGCTTTGCACCGCTCCCGCCGGTGGCGAAGAGCGACGTGCGGGCGATCGGGCGCACGAACGACTGCATCCTGTATGGCGGGAGCGTGCACTTCACCGTGCGCGCGAGCGATGCCGAGCTCGAGGAACTGGCCCCGAAGGTGCCCGCCTCGGCATCGCGCGACTACGGGACGCCGTTCTTCGACATATTCCAGCGCTACAACAAGGACTTCTACGCCATCGACCCGCTGCTCTTCAGCCCCGCGCGAGGTGCGGCTGACCAGCACGGAAAGTGGTCGGACTTTTCACGCCGGGCAGCTCAACCAGGATGTGCTGCGTGCGTCGTGCTATCCCGCCTGACGGCGGACCTCGTTCTCACCCAGGAGTTGGACATGCGTAGCCTGACCGGTACCTGCATTCTCGCCGCTGCCGTCTTCGCGGCAGCCTGCGGCACCGACCAAGGAGGCGCGCCAAGGCCGCCGACACGACGGCGACCGTCGTCACCCCGCCGCCGACCGCCGCAGGCCATCGTGACCGTGATCTACAAGTGGCCCAAGGACACCGCCAAGTTCGAGAAGTACTATCCCACCCACCTCAAGATCGTGGGCGACCACCAGCAGGAGATCGGCTTCACGCGGGCGGAGGTGACGAAGTTCGTCTCGTCGCTGCAGGGCACGAAGTCGGAGTACTACCGCCAGGCCGAGCTGTATTTCCCGTCGATGGACGCGCTCAAGGCCGGTATTGCAACCGCCGGCTTCAAGGCGGTCGGGCGACGACTTCAAGAACTTCGTGGCGCCCGACGGCCTCATCGCCATGATCGCCGAGGAGACCGGCACGGCCAGCGACACGCCCTGCCCCGTCCTCGCGACGGTCATGTACGGCACCCCGGCCAGCGCCGAGGCGTTCGAGGCGTACTACCCGAAGCACCTCGCGCTGGTCGGCGCGGAGCAGACGACGATCGGCTTCGTCCGCGCCGACCTCACCAAGTTCGTCTCGAACCTCGACGGCACGCCGCCCACCCTGTATCGCCAGGCGGAGCTCTGCTTCAGCTCGATGCCGGCGCTCGTCGCTGGTGTCGGCAGCACCGGGTTTGCCAAGGTCGGCAACGACTTCGCCAACTTCGCGTCCGGCGGGATCCGCGGCATGATCGGAGTGCAGTAGTAGTTGCTCGTCGTCACGCTGGCATCGAAGTCCGGCTGGCATACCGATGAACTCGACCGCGCTGCCCGGCAGCGCGGTCACCAGCACCAGCTGGCGCGCTATGAGGACCTCGTCGGCTCCTTCGGCAGCCGGCGCGGCCTGCGCAGTGGCGGCGTCGAGCTCGAGCAGGCCGACGTCATCCTCGCCCGGATCATCCCGAGTGGCTCCCTCGAACAGATCATCCATCGCGTCGATGCCCTGCACCAGCTGAGCGAGCGGGGCATCCGCGTCGTGAACACGGCCCGCGCCATTGAACGCTCCGTGGACAAGTTCTGGACCACCGGCCTGCTCGAGCAGGCCGGGCTTCCCGTTCCCGACACGCGCACCTGCGAGACCCCTGACGCGGCGATGGAGGCGTACCGCGAGCTGGGCGGCGACGTGATCGTCAAGCCGCTCTTCGGCTCCATGGGTCTTGGCATGCTCCGCGTCGACCGACGAGGACCTCGCCTGGCGCGTGTTCCGCACCGTCGAGCGGATCCAGGGCGTCTACTACCTGCAGCGCATGATTCCGCACGAGGGGCGCGACGTCCGTGCGTTCGTGGTGGGACCAGCGCATCCTCGGCGCCATCGAGCGCCGCGCACCGGGGTGGCGCACCAACGTCTCGCGCGGCGGGGCCGCGACGGCGATCGAATTGCCTGCGGAGCACGCCGAGCTCGCCCTGAGGGCGGCGGCCTCGATCGAGGCGGAGTACGCCGGGGTCGACCTGCTGACGGGTAGCGACGGCACGACGTATGTTCTCGAGGTGAATGGGATCCCCGGCTGGGAAGGACTGCAGCAGGCGACCGGACTGGACGTCGCCGGCGCCATTGTGGAGCACGCGGTGCAGGCCGTGCGCATCGACCGGGGGGCGCGCGATGACACCCGCTGACGTCGCGAGTGCCGTCCAGCTCGCATGCCTGCTCGAGGTCGCCGCTCCCAAGCCGGGCAACGTGTCGCCGGGCCGCGCTTTCGGCGACATGCGCTACGAGGACTTCCTCGCGAGTGCTGCCGCGATCGGGCCCGCCTTCCTCGAGGCTGACCGTCAGGGTCTTGGCGCCACCATCCTGGCCGCGGTCGAGGCCACCCGACGATGGACGGCGGCGAACACCAACCTCGGGCTGATCCTCCTCCTCGCCCCGCTCGCGCACGGCATGCTCCGGAAGGGCGATGGCTCCCTCCGTGACGCGGTGCGACGGGTGCTTCAGTCCTCGACCGTCGACGACGCCCGCGTGGCCTACGCCGCGATCAGGCTTGCATCACCCGGTGGTCTCGGGTCGGCCGATGCGCAGGACGTGGCCAGCGAGCCGAATGTCTCGCTGCGCGAGGCGATGGCGCTTGCCGCCTCCCGCGATGCCATCGCTTCCGAGTATGCCACTGACTTTGCCATCACGTTTGAGACGGCGGCACCTGCCCTGACCGCGGCCCTGGACGCCGGCCTCGAGTGGCCCGTCGCCGCAGTGGAGACGTCACTGACGATCCTCGCGCACCAGCGCGATACCCTGATCGAGCGCAAGCTCGGGCGCGCCGCCGCAGACGCCGTGAGCCGGGACGCCGCCGAGGTGCTCGCAAGCGGCGGCGTGCGTACTGATGAGGGGCGGAAGCGCCTCGAGCATTTCGATAGCCGGCCTCAGGGACGCGGCCAATCGGCGCAATCCCGGAACAACCGCCGACCTCACCGCCGCGGCCCTGTTCGTCGTTATTATTGAGCGGGGAATTCGTGTCGGTTGAGGATGCAGTGAGCCAAGGAGAGGGCGTGCAGAGCAGCTTCAGCGTGAAGGTGAGCAAGGACTACCTGGTGTTTGCCTCGGCACATTTCATCACCTTCCGCGGTCATCAGTGCGAGTCACTTCACGGGCACAACTACCGCGTCGGGGTCATGGTCGAGGGGGGCATCGATGAGGAGTGCCTCTTCGTGCTCGATTTCAGCGTGCTCAAGCGGATTGCGCGCTCACTGGCCGACGAGATCGACCACAAGGTGCTCCTGCCCACGCAGAACCCGAAGCTGGCGTACCGTACCGTGGGCGACATGCTCCACGTCGACTACTTCGGCAAGCCGACCTACGTGTTCCCGGTGTCCGACTGCGCGCTGCTCCCGATCCAGAACTCCACCGCCGAGATGCTGGCGCAGTTCCTTGCGCTGCGGCTCCGCGCAGAGCTGGAGAAGGAAGGCTATACCCACCTCACGCTGCTCGAACTCGAGGTGGAGGAGAACTTCGGCCAGTCGGCCACCTATCGCACCTCGCTCGCGCCCGACTGACCGGGCGGGCCGGCCGGTCCAGTCAGCGTGCCCCGGTGCAGTGCGGTCGCCACGAGCACGCCGTCGCATCCACCCCCGGCCAGCGCATCGATGTCCGCGTCGCCCCTCACCCCGCCACCGGCCAGTAGCACCACCTGCGGCAGCGCCCGGCGGAGCGACGCGAGCAACTCAAGGTTCACGCCGACGCCTCGCCCCACTCGGCCGACATCAAGCAGGATGAGCGACCGGGCCCCGGCCTCGACCGCAGCACGCGCCAGGGAGATCGCGTCGACCGACCCCGCTTCCGCCTGCAGCTCCGGTCGCGCGAGCGGAACGCCGTTCCTCAGGTCCAGGCTGAACGTCACGTCAACCTGCGCGGCCAGCCTCGTCAGGCCGGTAAACGAGGAGAGCGTCTCGAGCCCGACGACAACGTGCTCGAACGCCCCGCCGAGGCGCTCGAGCTCGTCGAGCGAACCGATCCCGGCATCGAGCAGCAACACACCCCCGAAGCCCTCGGCCGACTGAAGCTTGAGCAGGAGCTCGAGCTGCGCCGGTGCGCCACCGATGGCATCGAGGTCGGCGACATAGCAACGCTTCACCGCTGGCAGTGAGCGATACGCCCGCGCCAGCGCCAGCGCATCACCATCACGACCCGGTGCGAGCACCGACTGGACCGGCTCGTAGCGTGAGCGATCCCCGCCGATGGCATGCACCGCGACACCACGCGCGAGATCGAGGACCGGTATGAGTTCCATTGGCTGGGATATCGGTGGCGTCAACGTGAAGGTGGCGCGCATTGCCGCTGGTGGAGCCGTCCAGGCGATGACGGTGCCGTTCTCGATCGAGCACGATGCCGACCAGCTCCACTCGGTGCTCGAGCGCATCGGCCGGGACATTGGCGCTGGCGCCGGGAATCACGCCGTCACCATGACCGCGGAACTTTCCCAGCGCTTTCGGTCCAAGGCGGAGGGCGTCACCTTCGTGCTCGACGCCCTCGAGCGCGCCTTCCCCGGCGCGCGCCTCCACGTGCTCGATACCGAAGGTCACTTCCGGTCACCCGCCGAAGCGCGATCCACGCCGATCGAGGTCGCTGCCTCGAACTGGATGGCCACCGCCATGGTCGTGGCCACCGAGCATCGTGACGTCATCCTGCTCGACATGGGCACGACGACCACCGACATCATTCCCATCTCGGCCGGTCGGGTACTGGCGCTCGGTCGAACCGATCCCGACCGACTCGCCAGCGGCGAGCTCGTCTACAGTGGCGCGCTCCGGACCCCGGTCGAGGCGCTCGTGCGCCGAGTCCCGTGGCGCGGCGACACGGCACTCGTGTCCGCCGACAACTTCGCCCACACCGCGGACGTGCATTGCTGGCTCGGCACGCTGCCGCAGGAGGCATCCAGCGACGGTGCGAGCGGGCATCCGGCCAACCGGGACCGCGCCGGCGAACGACTGGCGCGCGTCGTGTGCGCCGATCGGTCAATGATGGACGACGCCGGCATCACTGCGCTGGCGTCTCACGTGGCGAGCGGCACAGGTGAGCGGCATCGCCGCCGCCATCCGGCAGGTCCGTTCGCGTCACCCAGCGGCTCGACCGGCGCAGCCGTGCTGGGCCTTGGTGCGCCAATCGCGGCCGCTGCCGCCCGCGAAGCCGGCCTCACCCTCGTCGCGATGGACGGTGCCTGGAATGCCGTCACCAGTCGCGCAGCGCCAGCGGTCGCGGTGGCTCGGCTCCTTGAGGCGCAGGATGACTGAGGTGCCGATCACCGTCGTCAAGCTCGGTGGGGCAGCCTGCCGTGATGCCGACACCCGGCGCCAGGCGCTTCAGGCCATCGGTCGATCTGGCGAAGCGCCGCTCGATCCTCGTCGTCCCCGGGGGCGGCGCCTTCGCCGACCAGGTCCGGCTGGCGCAGCGCGCGCAGGGATTCTCCGACGATGTTGCCCACTGGATGGCGATCCTCGCGATGGACCAGGTCGCGCACCTGATCGTGGAGGAGCTCGAGGGTGCGAGGCTCATTCATCACCAGGATGACGTGGCGACGGCACACGATGCCGGGAAGATCCCGGTGCTCGCCCCCTATGCCTGGATGCGTGCCACTGACGCCCTGCCGCACTCCTGGGACATCACGAGCGACAGCATTGCCGCGTTCATTGCGAGCGAGATCGGCGCCAGTGAACTGATCCTGGTCAAGCAGGCGACGGACCATTGGACGGGACTGGTCGACCCGGGTTTCGCCGCCGCCTGTTCGGCGGGGCTCAAGGTCTCCGTCGCTACACCGGCTGCGCTCGAGGCCGTGTACGCCGGGTGAGGTCTGCGAGGGCGCTGTGCAGCAGTCGCACGCGCTCACACGAAAGCTTCCCCGCCCGGCCACCCTCACAGACCGCACCTCGAACACCAACGATGTGCGGCCGAACCTGCGCGAGCTGCTGCAAGTTCCTGTCGGCAACGCCACCCGCAACGGCGAGCCATGTCCCATGACGCGTGGCCTGCCGGCGCAGTGAGGCCAGTGCCTGCACGTCAACGAACCCGAAGAGGCCAGGTCCCATCCTTCCAGCTGGTATCGAGCAGCAATCCACCGGCCCCCGCCGCAGCACACACTTCCACCCAGCGGTGAAGGTCATCCGCACCCGACGGGGCGTCGACATATCGCGCCACCACGAGCACGGGACGATCTGCCCGCTGTTCGAGCAGGCGGCAGGCGGCGCTGATCCCTCGCGCTGCATCCTCGGGCGAGTCCGACATGATCGCCGCCTTGAAGAACAGGCTCGACCTGCGCTGCAGCGGGCCCACCGACCGAGACGATGTCACCCAGGTCACCCGGTTGCGCGTCCCCAAGCGCCACACTCAGCGGGATCGTGAGCGGCACGGCGGCACAGATGGCCCTGAGGTCGGGGCCCGCGACCGGTGCCAGGGGCCCGAGTGCCGGCTCCTTCGCATCAATGATGTCTGCGCCGCCCGCGAGGGCTGCCCGGGCTTCGTCGGCGTCGCGCACGCTTACCAGCAGTCGCATGCACCAATTCTAGCGGGTATGTTTTCCCTGCCTCACCGCCGACCAGGGTTCAAGCACCTACGTGACGACAACCAGTCCGTCCCCCGCGCTTCGCAACAAGACGATGCTCGTTACCGGTGCCTCGAGCGGCATCGGGCGCGCAATCGCAGTCGCAGCCGCGCGCGCAGGTGCTTTGCTGGCAATAACTTACAGGCGTAATCGGGAAGGGGCCGAGGCAACCGCGCGCTCCATCAGCGACGCGGGCGGAACGGTCCAGGTCTTTCCGCTCGATCTGGCCCAGCCTGACTCCCTGAAGAAGCTGGTCAACGAACTCGCCGAGCGCATCGACGGACTCGACGCGTGGGTGAACAACGCCGGAGCCGACATCCTCACCGGCGAGGGGAAGTCGATGACGCGCGAGCAGAAGCTCGATGCCGTGCTGAACGTGGACCTGCGCGGCACCGTGCTGGCCTCGTGGGCGGCGGTGGATTTCTTCCGCGCCCGTCGTCGTGCCGGAGTCATCATCAACATGTCGTGGGATCACGTACTGACCGGAATGGCGGGCGAGAACCCGGTCATCTATGCTGCCGCGAAGGGCGGCATCCACGCCTTCAGCCGGTCGCTCGCGCTGGAGGTTGCTCCGTCGATCCGCGTCAACGTGATCGCACCTGGTTTCATTGACACCGCGTTCGGTGACCAGGCCAGCGCGGAGTGGCGGGCGCATGTCGAGCGGGTCACCCCGCTCGGCCGCTGGGGTACCCCGGAGGACGTGGCACAGGCTGCGGTGTACCTCGCATCCGACGCGGCCGCGTTCGTGACCGGGCAGGCGCTGCTGGTCAACGGTGGGGTGGTGACGTGAGGACGTCGAGGCAACCCAGGAGGCGACATGGCGACGAAGGAACCGATCTACACTGAGCAGCAAATTGCCGAGAAGCTGGCGACGATGCCGGGCTGGTACTATGAGAACGGCTGGATCCGTCGCGTCTACAAGACCGATGGCTGGCAGGCGACGCTCATGCTGGTCAATACCGTTGGCTACGTCGCCGAAGCGGCGTACCACCACCCTGACCTCACGGTGACGTGGGCACGGCTCACGGTGAAGCTGCAGACGCACAGCGCCGGCGGCATCACCGACAAGGACTTCGAGCTCGCGAAGAAAATCGAGGAGGTGGTGCTGTGGCGACCGGCCACCGGCTTCCCCGGCCTCGAGGGAACGCCGAACAAGTGGGTCCGCAGCGGGGACCCGAAGTAGAGGTGCAGGCCGCTCCCACCAGGGTCCTGTTCGTCACCGGCAAGCTCGCCGAGCCGTCGCTGCGTCGCGTCCTGGCGCAGCAGGAGCTGCCGTTCGCGTGGGATGTCGCGGTCATGCGAATCACGGTGGCGGCGCTGATGACCACCGACGTGGATCGCGCGGCAGGTGACTCGTGCCCGCCTGATGGCACCGACCTCGTCATGATCCCCGGGCTTGTGCGAGGGCGACGCCGCGATCCTGGCGACTCGACTCGGCCTTCCCGTTGAGAAGGGGCCGAAGGACCTGCGCGAGATTCCCCAGTATTTCGGCCGCGCCGCGCGGGGCGCCGACTACGGCGCCTGGCAGATCGAGATCCTGGCCGAGATCAACAACGCGCCGAAGATGGAGCGGCCGGCGCTGCGCGCCCTCGCGGAGTACTACCGCGCGAGCGGTGCCGACGTCATCGACGTCGGCTGTACGCCGGGGCGCCCGTTCCCCGAGCTCGGCGAGTGTCGTGCGCGAGCTCGCGGACGCCGGCTTCCGCGTGAGCATCGACTCCTTCGATGCCGGGGAGATCAGCACCGCGCTCGACGCCGGGGCCGAGATGGTGCTGAGCGTGAACAGCAGCAACATCGAGGTCGCGGAACGATATGCCGGCAGCGACAAGCGCTTCGTCATCATTCCCGACGCCGGCGAGCAGTTCGCCGAGCTGGAGCGCAGCCTCGAGCAACTCGAGCGGTGGCGCGTGAAGTACCTCATCGACCCGATCGTCGAGCCGATCGGGTTCGGCTTCATGGCGTCGCTCGAGCGCTACGCCGAGGCGCATCGTCGCTGGCCCGACCGTGCCGCAGATGATGGGCATCGGGAACATCACCGAGCTCACCGCCGCGGACACGACCGGCATGAACGCGCTGCTCATCGCGATCTGCGAGGAGGTGGGCGTCCGCGCCGTGCTGACCACGGAGGTCATTCCCTGGGCTCGCGGTTCCGTCCGGGAGATCGACGTCGCCCGCCGCCTCATGCACTACGCCGTGAGCCAGAAGACGGTCCCCAAGCGGGTGGACGACCGGCTCGTCACGGTGAAGGATCCCCGCATCCTCGAGTACACCGAGGCCGAGCTGCGCGAACTGCAGGGCCAGGTCACCGATCCCAATTTCCGGATCTTCACCGACCGGGACACCATCACCGTGTTCAACCGGGAGCGCTTCGTCCGCGGCACCGATATCCAGGAGATCTTCAGCCAGCTCGGCGTCGACGAGGCAACCCACGCCTTCTACCTGGGCAAGGAACTGATGAAGGCGAAGCTCGCCATCACGCTTGGGCAAGACGTACCGGCAGGAGGGTTCGCTGCAGTGGGGCTACCTCACGCCGCCCGATGACGTGCGCTCGGAGCACGTGAAGCTGACCCAGCGCTCCGCCCGCCGGGAGGACGCGGCAGTGACGCTGCTGATCGAGCGGCTCGATCCCGTCCCCGATCCCGCGGACGCCGCGGTGCGCCTGTCGCGCCTGCCCTGGCTCATCTGGCTCGACAGCGCCACGGACCCGAAGCACCTGGGCCGCTGGAGCATCATGTCGGCCCATCCGTGGAAGATGCTTCGGGCGTACGGCGCGCGGACCGAGCAGCGCAATGCGCACGAGCAAGACCTGGTCCGAGGTGCCCGGCGACATGCTGGAGGTGCTGGAGCGCGAACTGGCGCCGCTCCAGCTCGAGCCCCAGGCCGGGCTACCGCCGTTCGCCGGCGGCGCGCTCGGATTCCTCGGCTATGACTGGGGACGCGTGCTCGAGCGCCGGCCCGCCGCGCGCTACGACGACCTGGCGATGCCGGGCGCGATGTTCGGCCTCTATGACTGGGCGATCGTCTGGGATCACGAGGCCGGCGCCTGCTGGCTGGTGAGCACCGGCCTGCCCGGCGACGGCGGATGAGCGCGCCCGGGTGGCCGCCGAGCGCATCGAACAGGTGCGAGCCCGGCTCACGCGTGCGGAACAGCCCGGCTTCCAGCCACATGCTCCCGGCGCCGCGCCGCCCGGGCGCGTGCTCGCGCCGTCCTATCCCGTGCTTGCGCTCGAGAACGCGGAAGCGATCGGCCTGCGCTCCACCTTTACCGGGCGCGGATACCTGAGCGCGGTGCAGCGGGTCCGCGAGTACATCCTGGCCGGCGACATCTTCCAGGCGAACCTGTCGCAGCGCTTCGAGGCGCCCCTGCGACGAGGCGCCGCTCGCGTTCTACCAGCGCCTGCGGCGCGAGAATCCCGGCGCCGTTCGGTGCCTATCTCGCCTGCGATGACGTCACCGTGCTCAGCGTGTCGCCCGAGCGCTTCCTGCTCGCTCGACGGCACGCAGGTCGAGACCCGGCCGATCAAGGGCACGCGCCCGCGCGGACTCGGACCGATGCACGACCAGGCCCTCGGCCGCGAGCTGACCGAGAGCGAGAAGGACCGGGCCGAGAACGTGATGATCGTGGACCTGCTGCGGAACGACCTCTCGCGCGTGTGCCGGCCCGGGAGCGTGCGCGTGCCGGAGCTCTTCACGCTGGAGCAGCACCCGACCGTGCATCACCTCGTCTCGACGGTGGTCGGCGAGACTGCATCCCGGCGTGACGGCCGCCGGCCTGCTGCGCGCCACCTTTCCCGGCGGGCTCGATCACCGGGGCGCCCGAAGGTGCGCGCCATGGAGATCATCGCGGAACTGGAGCCGACCGAGCGCGGTCTCTACTGCGGCAGCATCGGCTACATCAGTCATACCGGCGACGATGGACACGCAACATCGCCATTCGTACCTGTGTCGTGCGAAACGGCCGGGTATACTTCTCCGGCGGGCGGCGGCATCGTGGCCGACTCCGATCCCGAGCACGAATACCGCGAGACGCTGCACAAGGTGCAGGGAATCGTCCGAACGCTGGCCCGCCGCGCATCGTGATCCTCCTCATCGACAACTACGACTCGTTCGTCTACAACCTGGCGCGGTATGTGGCCGAGCTGGGTGAGGAGCCGGTTGTACGCCGGAACGATGCCGTCACGCTCGACGAGGTGGCGAGGCTCCGTCCATCACACATCATCATCTCACCCGGGCCGTGCTCGCCTGCCGAGGCAGGGATTTCCGTGGACCTGATCCGGCGCTTCGGGGCCGCAGATCCCCATCCTCGGCGTGTGCCTCGGTCACCAGGCCATCGGCGCCGCCTACGGCGGCCAGATCGTCCGCGCCACGCGACCGATGCACGGGAAGACCTCCCGGATCGCGCACGACGGCACCGGCGTGTTCGCCGGCCTTCCGTCGCCGCTGGTGGCGACCCGCTATCACTCGCTGGTCATCGCGCCCGAGTCGGTGCCCGCCGGGCTTGTGGTGAACGCGGTGTCGGATGACGGCGAGATCATGGGGGTCCGGCATGCTCGAGCACCCGGTGCATGGCGTCCAGTTCCACCCCGAGTCGGTGCTCACGCGCCACGGATATCGCATGCTGGCGCGCTTCCTCTTCGGCCCCGACCGGCCGGTGAGTGCGCTGCCCGCGTCAGCCGACGGCGGCAGTGCCGATGCGGTGCCGGCGGAGGAGCCGGCCCCGACATGGTATCACGGTTGACGACACCCTGGAGAACCAATGCGCGCGTACCTGATCGCTGTCGCTTGTCGTCCTCGCCCTCGGCACGCCGACGGGACTCGCTGCACAGGGAGACTCTCTCCCCGCGTACCGCGAGCAGCAGGTCATGATCCCGATGCGCGACGGCGTCAGGCTCAACACGCGCATCTACACACCGGCGACAGGGACCACGGCACTGCCGTTCCTGCTGACGCGCACGCCCTATGGTATCGAGGGATCGGGTGGTGGCCTGGAGGCGAAGGGATCGTACGCGGAGCTCGCGCGAGAGCAGTACATCTTCGTCTACCAGGACATTCGCGGTCGGTTCGGGTCAGAGGGGAAGTTCGTCATGAACCGGCCGCTGCACGACCCGAAGGATCCCCAGGGCGTCGACGAGAGCACCGACACCTACGACACGATCGCGTGGCTCCTCGCCAACGTGCCATCGAACAACGGCGCGGTGGGCGTGCTGGGCATTTCGTATCCCGGCTGGCTCGCCGCGATGGCCGGCATCCACCCGCATCCAGCGCTCAAGGCGATCTCCCCGCAGGCGCCGATGACGGACACCTGGAAGGGCGACGACTTCTTCCACAACGGCGCATTCCGCCTCAGCTACGGCTTCGAGTACGCCACCGACCTCGAACTCTCCAATGACCAGTCCGTGCCGCCGCCGGTCAGCTTCTACGACACCTACAGCTGGTACCTCGCCCAGGGATCGCTCGCCAACCTGACGAAGCTGCTCGCGGGGCGCTCCCCGAGCTGGACCAACTTCAGCCAGCACCCGGCGTACGACGATTTCTGGAAGAGCCGGGCGCTCACGACCTGGCTCACGGAAGTCGCCGTTCCGACCCTCGTGGTCGGCGGCTGGTGGGACCAGGAGGACTTCTTCGGCGCTATCACCACCTACGCCGCACTGGAGCGCCTCGACCGGAACAACCGGAACTTCCTGGTCATGGGTCCGTGGTACCACGGCAGCTGGTCGCGGGGCGACGGCCAGAAGGTCGGGGACATCGATTTCGGCAGCGCCACGGGGAAGTACTTCCGGGAGGAGATCCAGGCGCCCTGGTTCGCGTTCTGGCTCAAGGGAAAGGGGAAGCTCGACCTCGCCGAGGCGACGCTGTTCGAGAGCGGCAGCAACCGGTGGCGTCGCTTCGACAGCTGGCCGGCGAAGGAGGGCACGTCGCGGAAGCTCTACTTCCGCGCCGGGGGCCAGCTGTCGTTCGATCCGCCCACCTCGCGAGAGGCGAAGGCGTCGATGTACGACAGCTATGTCTCCGATCCGGCGCACCCGATTCCCTACCGCAAGCGGCCCATCGAGCTGACCTACGACCCCCGGGGTTCACACTGGCGACCCTGGCTCTACGAGGACCAGCGATTCGTCGACGGTCGCCCCGATATCCTCGTCTGGCGCACTGAACCGCTCACCGAGGATGTCACCATCGGCGGCGACATCGCCGCACACCTCTTTGCCTCGACCACCGGCAGCGACGCCGACTGGGTCGACGAAGCTGATCGACGTCTTCCCCGACAGCATCATCAATGGACCGGTCCTGGGCGGCTACCAGTTCATGGTTGCGAGCGAGATCCTTCGCGGGCGCTACCGCCAGGGTTTCGAGCGCGCGCGGCCGATCGTGCCCAACGCCATCAACGAGTACGTGGTCGACCTGCGCCAGCAGAGCTACACCTTCCGGAAGGGGCACCGGATCATGGTGCAGGTGCAGAGTACCTGGTTCCCCGCCTACGACCGGAATCCGCAGACCTTCGTGCCCAACATCTTCGAGGCCGCGCCTGGTGACTTCCGCGCGGCGACGCATCGCGTCTACCGAAACGGCCGGTATCCGTCGTACATCGACCTGCCGGTGCTGGGAGCCGGCCAGTAGTTGCCGATGATCGTGGAGGGCATCGTCACCACGCAGGACGGCGCGGGGCAGGTCAACTTTGCGCCGATGGGCGTGGAGTGGGGCGAGCGAACGCCTGGTGCTGAAGCCGTTCCTCCAGACGACGACGTTCCGCAATCTCTCTGCGCATGGGCACGCGGTGTTCAACCTCATCGACGATGTCCTGCTATTCGCCCAGGCCGCCATCGGCAGTCCGCAGTTCCCCTGGCGTCCGGCCGAGCATGTCCGCGGGGCCGTCCTGGAGGCAGCCTGCTCCTGGCACGAACTCGAGGTAGAGACAATCGACGACACCCCGCCTCGCTCGCGCATCGACGCCCGCGTGCTGCATCGGGGGCGGGGGCGCGAGTTCATCGGCTTCAACCGCGCGAAGCATGCGGTACTTGAGGCCGCCATCCTGTCGACCCGGCTGCACCTGCTCCCGCCCGCGCAGGTGCGCGAGGAACTCGACTCGACTCCAGGTCCTGATCGACAAGACCGCCGGGACCAGGGAGCAGGAGGCGTGGGCCCTGCTCAACGAGTACGTGGCGGCACACCCCGCAACGCAGGCCGTACCCGGATGAGCGTGCCGGTGGAGCGGGTCCGGGTGCGCGCGCCAGCGCGCCTCCATTTCGGCGTGCTTGACCTTCGCGGCATGCTTGGCCGGCGCTTTGGCGGAATGGGTGCCGCCGTGCCGTCGCCGGCGCTCGAGCTCGAGGCCGAGCGGGCCGATGGCTACTTCGCCACCGGGCCGGACGCCGAACGCGCGCTTGGCTTCGCCCGGAGATACGGCGACGCGTCAGGGTTACCTGGGGGGGCGCGCATCCGGATTACACAGGCGATGCCCGCCCACAGTGGCCTGGGCTCCGGCACCCAGCTGGCCCTCAGTGTGGCGCGCGCCCTGGCAGAGCTGTACGGCCAGCCTCACGACGCGGCCACGCTGGCCCGGCAGGTCAGTCGCGGTGCACGATCGGGCGTCGGCACGTGGCTCTTTGAACGGGGCGGCTTCGTGCTTGAGGGCGGGCGGCGGGAAGGCGCCGGGCTGGCCCCGCTGCTCACCCGGCTCCCGATGCCGGAGTCATGGCGCTGCGTGCTGGCGGTACCGGCCAGCAGCCCCGGATTGAGTGGTGATGCCGAGGCGGAGGCGTTTCGTACCCTCCCGGCACCACCCGAACGTGAGGTGGAACACATCGCCCACCTCGTTCTGATGCAACTGTTGCCTGCGCTCGTCGAGGAAGACCTGCCCGACTTCGGGACGGCACTGGCCGAAGTGCAGCACGTCACCGGTCAGTGGTTCGCGGCCAGCCAAGGGGGTCCTTTCGCCCCCGGCCCCACCGCGCAGCTCATTGCACGCTTCCGTGAAAGCGGGGCGGCGGGGGTGGGCCAGAGCTCCTGGGGACCGGCAGTTTACGGCTTGGCAGGCAGTGATGGAGACGCCGACCGCCTGGCGGCGGTGGCAAGGGAGCAGGTGGGAACGGGTGGTTTGGTGGTGTCTGGAGCTTTCGCAAACCGGGGCGCGGTGGTACAACTCCTGACACGCGGCGCCTCAACAGATTGACAGCACCGGGTTCACGCCGTATTCTAGGCGCCTCAGGATGCAACCTCCGAAACATCTCAGGGCGTACGGTCGGCCTCCACGCTCACGTTACGGGAATCGAAGCGTTAGGCATTTGGCAGCGCCCGACTTAGGGGCAATCCGCACCGGTTGTTGACATCGGCTGGTGGGGGCGTATCCTGTAGAGGATCATGGCACAACCAGGCACTCTCATGACGAATCCATCAAATATTCGGTCCCTGAATCGCCGGCGTCCTGCTTGGCGCGGGATCTCGTCATGGCGCTCCATGCGCTGGCGGTGCGCCGATCCCAATACGAATACCCTTCTCGATTGTTCCGCCCCCCAGTTGCCCGGCTCGCCGACCCACTCCAGCGCGAGCGATGTCCTTCATACGCTGAACGCCAGTTCCCGTCACATGCACCGCGCGGCTTCGTCGCGCGCGGTTACAGTCTCACCGCGCGTCCGTCCGGATGCGCGGTGTCGGTCCCGCAGTGCGGTGGTGCAGTGGAAGTCACCCTTTATGAAGAGGTCAGTATGAACCGTAGAAGCCAGAAGGTGATATCTGGCGGTATTGCGGCGAGCATGCTCGTTTTCGCCGTCGCGTCCGCCAACGCCCAGGCGGCGGCCCGCACAGGGGCGTGGACCTATGGCGCCGCTGAGGGCGAGTGGGTCATGACGGGCCGTGATTACGGCTTGTCGCGGTTCAGCCCGCTCAAGCAGATCACGACTGCCAACGTGGCAAACCTGAAGGCGGCCTGGAGCTTCTCCACCGGCACCCTTCGCGGTCACGAGGGCAACCCGCTCGTCATCGGGAACGTGATGTACGTGCACACCTCGTTCCCGAACAAGGTCTACGCGCTTGATCTTTCCAAGCCGGGCGCGCCGATCATCTGGCAGTACACGCCGAACCAGTCCCCGGACGCGATTCCTATCGCGTGCTGCGACCTGGTGAACCGTGGCACCGCCTACCACAAGAGCGGCAAGATCTTCATTCAGCTGCTGCAGGGCGAGCTGCTGGCTCTTGATGCGAAGACGGGCAAGGAACTCTGGAAGTCGAAGCACCCGGATAAGTCCAACGCCGGCGTCGAGGCGAACGGCTACAAGCAGGGCGCCACGATGACGAACGCCCCGATCGTGATCAAGGACATGGTCATGGCCGGCATCTCTGGCGGTGAGTTCGGCGTCCGTGGTCGCGTGACCGCGTTCGACGTGAACACCGGCAAGAACATTTGGACCAAGTACAGCACCGGTCCGGATGACGAAGTCGGCATCGTGAACGGTGTCGGCAACGCCAACTATGCCTCGCACAAGGGCAAGGACCTCGGCGTTACCACGTGGACGGGCAACGAGTGGAAGATCGGCGGCGGCACGACCTGGGGCTGGTACTCCTACGACCCAGAGCTCGACCTCTTCTACTACAGCGTGGGTAACCCGGGCTCGTGGAACCCCGACCAGCGGCCTGGCGACAACAAGTGGTCCATGACCATTTTCGCGCGCCACCCGGCTGATGGTACGGTGGCCTGGGCCTACCAGATGACGCCGCACGACGAGTGGGATTACGACGGCGTCAACGAGAACATCCTGTTCGACAAGGGCGGTCAGAAGCTGCTCCAGCACTTCGACCGTAACGGCTTCGCCTACACGATCGACCGCACCAACGGCAAGCTCACGAAGGCCGAGCCCTACGGCCCGGTCAACTGGGCGACCAAGGTCGACCTGGCGACTGGTATCCCGCAGAAGGATCCGCGGTTTGGTACCACCGCGAAGAAGAACACCGAGGGCATCTGCCCGGCCGCAATCGGCTTCAAGGACCAGCAGCCTGCTGCGTACTCGCCGATCACCGGCCTGTTCTACGTCCCCACGAACCACATCTGCATGGACTACGAGGGCGTAGAGGTGAAGTACACGGCCGGTCAGCCGTACGTTGGCGCGATCGTCCGCATGTTCCCTGGCCCGGGCGGGTTCCGTGGCCGGTTCCTCGCTTGGGATCCGACGGCCGGTAAGGACCGCGCGGCGTCCACGGTGTGGGAGATCAAGGAGCCGCTCGCAGCCTACGGTGGCGCACTGACCACCGCCGGCGGCATCGCCTTCTACGGCACCATGGAAGGCTGGCTCAAGGCTGTCGATCAGAAGTCCGGCAAGGTCCTCTGGCAGTTCAAGACCCCGTCGGGCATCATCGGCAACCCGATGACCTACGTTGCGCCTGATGGCAAGCAGTATGTCGCCGTGCTCTCGGGCATCGGTGGCTGGGCTGGCATCGGCGTGGCCGCGGGCATCGGCGCTGAAGATCCGACCGCCGGTCTCGGCGCGCTCGGCGCCTTCGGCGACGCCGCGCAGTTCTCGACGCAGGGCGGCGTGCTGACCGTGTTCTCGCTCTAAATGCTCCATCCGTGAGAGTCCGGCTTCGGCCGGGCTCCCACGGTGCAGTCTGACAGGCTTCAAAACGAAGGCGCCGGCTGCGGGGTATCATTGCCCCAACAGTCCGCGCCTTCGTTATTATTGCCTACTCGCGCCGGGCACCTTCCGCCTGGCCGCTCAAGGAGTCGGGCTCCATGCGCACCGGCATCGTCACCCTAGTCGCCATAGCCATCACGGCCAGCAGCGCCGCCGCGCAGGAAGACTCCCTGCACAGCACACAGCTCAAGGCCGGCCGGGAAGCCGGAGTGCTTCGCGTGTGTGCCGACCCCGACAACCTTCCTGCCTCCAACCAGGCCGGTGAGGGGTACGAGATCAAGATCGCAGAATTGATCGCGCAGACCTGGGGATGGCGCGTGGAGTACGCCTGGTGGCCGGTGCGGCGCGGGTTCTTCAGCCGGGCGCTCAATGGCCGTTACTGCGACGTCGCCATCACTGCACCGAGCGGCCTCGACATCGCCGGCGTCACCGGCCCCTACTTCCGGTCCGGCTACTTCATCGTGTACCGCAAGGACAGCGGGCTCAATCTCTCGTCGCTGGCGGACACCACCTTCCGCCACCTGCGCATCGGGGTGCACATTCTCAACTCGGACGCCGAGAATACCCCACCGGCCATGGCCATGAGCTCGTTCGGTGTGGTGGGCAACCTGGTCGGCTTCCCGACCAACTACAGTGACATCTACCGCCCCGACGACATCTTCAAGGCCCTCGGGGACAGCATCGACGTCGCGATTGTGTGGGGCCCGATCGCGGGGTACTTCGTCCAGCAGAGCAAGGTGCCACTCGTCATGCAGCGGGTCGCCGAGGACACCGTGCAGGGGATTCCCTTCGTCTACAGCATGGGAATGGGTGTCCGCCGGCGGGACACCAAGTTCCGCGACAGTCTCCAGGCCGTGATCGACACGCGCGGTGGAGACATGGTGAAGATCTTGCAAAGCTACAATGTGCCGCTGCTGCCCCTGGAGGTCGCGGGGCCGCCCGCGGCAAAGGGCAATTGAACCCATGAAAGGATCTGTCAGCCGCATGACCAGCTCGCCGATTCGCCTTGCCGCCCGCGCCATCGCCGTGATCGCGGCCCTCACGATCATCGGCACCGTCCGCGCAGAGGCGCAGGACAGTGTCAACTGGAACGCCTACATCAAGTCGACCGAGGCGGGCCACCGGGACACGATTCCCCAGAACGCCTATCAGGGATGGAAGCAGTTCGAGCTCAACTGCTCCCGATGCCATGGCGAGTACGGTGTCGGCACCTCCTTCGCGCCGGCGCTGATCGTGTCGCTCAAGGACGGTGGCACCATTCCCGACCAGGCGGCGTTCATCACGGTCGTGTGCCAGGGGCGCCCCGACAAGGGCATGCCCTCGTGGTGCCAGCTCGGCCTCGAAATGGACAAGATCCAGAACATCTACGTCTACCTGAAGCTTCGCGCCGATGGCAAGGTCGCGGCGGGCAGGCCGGCCGCCAAGGCCGACGGCTGAGCCACATCATGCGGGGCGCCGTGGCGGCTGCCGCGTTCCTGGCCCTCACCAGTGCGGCCACTGCCCAGGCCCCGCGCCTCACCAACGCACAGGTCACCGAGCGTCTCGCGCAGTCCACTGATGCTGCGCCGGCCAACCTCGCCGGCGCCGACCTCAGTGGTATCGTGCTCGAGGGCGTCGACTTCAAGCGCGCCATCCTCACCGGCACGAATTTCTCCGGGGCGAAGCTCGCGGGCTCCGACTTCTTCAGTTGTGACCTCACCGACGCCGTGCTCGAGGGCGCCGACCTGAAGAAGGCCAACCTCGACGGCACCACGCTCAGGCGTGCCAACCTCTCGAAGGCCGACCTGCGCGGCGCGAGCCTCTTCGCCACGATCATCGAGAAAGCCAACCTCAATGGCGCCGACCTGCGCGATACGCGGATCATCGGCTACCTGCGCGGCGCCACTCTCGTTGACGCCAACCTCGCCAATGCCAACATCGGCGCCGATCCCGGCAACCAGTCGATGGGCGTCATGCGGGCGCAGTTCGTCAGCGCTGACCTGACAGGCGCCGACTTCACCGGCGCCAACCTCTTCAAGGCCGATTTCTCCTTCGCTTCCCTGCGGAAGGCGAAGCTCGTCAACGCGAACCTCCAGAACGCCGACCTGGCCAGCACCGATTTCACCGGCGCCGATGTCACCGGGGCGGAGTTCAACAAGTCCAACGTCGATGGGGCCATCTTCGTCGGCATCACGGGGCGCGACCAGATGAAGGGCCTCGACGAGGCCCGGAACGTCGACAAGGCCACATTCAGCGCACCGTAGCACCGGCATCGTGACAACCGACGTCAGGGACGTAAGGAGAGCATGAGGAATTCTCGCCCGGCGCGCTACCGCGCCATTGTCGCCGCCAGCACCATCCTTGGCCTCGGGTGTGGCGAGAAGCCGCAACCGACCCCCGCAACGCCGCCACCGCCGCCGCCACCCTCGGCGTATGCCTACGTCACCAACGAGGACTCGCACGACCTCACCATCATCAACGTCGACAACGACTCGGTCATCGGCACCATTCCCGTTGGGACCCGACCCCGTGGAGTGAAGACAAGCCGCGACGGCAAGCAGGTGTTCGTCGCACTCACCGGCTCGCCCAAGTGCCCGCCGGCGATGTCCGACGAGGACTGCGAAAAGCTCGGCTCCGACAAGACGAAGGACGGGGTGGCGGTGGTCGATGCCGCAAGCCGGACGGTGAGCCGCGTGCTCCCGGGTGGATCCGACCCGGAGACGTTCACCCTGTCCGCCGACGACTCGAAGACTCTACGTCTCGAACGAAGACGCGGGCGTGGCATCCATCGTCGACATCGCCACCGGGAAGATCCTCGCGACGGTGCCGACTGGAAAGGAACCCGAGGGCGTCACGCTCACGCCCGACGGCAAGTCGGTCTGGGTAAGCGGCGAGACCGATCATGACATCACGATCCTCGACGCCGAATCGGGGAAGCTGCTCGGTCGGGTGGTCGTAGGCTTGCGGCCCCGCACCGTTGCGTTCCTGCCCGATGGCTCGAAGGCCTACTCGGCGAACGAGGGTGCGGGCACCGTCTCGGTGATCGACGTCGCAACGAAGAAGGTGACGGGAACCATCACGATGCCCGAGGGCTCCAAGCCGATGACCATCCTGGCGGCACCCGATGGGAAGCGCCTCTACGTGAGCAACGGGCGGGGTGGCACGGTGAGCGCCATTGACGTGGCGACCAACCAGGTCTCGCAGTCCGTTGCCGTGGGCAAGCGGCCGTGGGGCATTGCGCTTTCGAAGGACGGGAACAAGCTCTACAGCGCCAACGGTCCGTCCAACGACGTCAGTGTCATCGACCTCGCGACGTTCACGGTCGTAAAGACCATCCCGGTCGGAAGCGTGCCGTGGGGCGTCGCGATCGGCGCCGCCCCCTGACGCGCCGGGCCACCCGGACGAAAACAGGGTAACCTTCAGGAGTCTGCTCCTGCGAGGTTACCCTGCGTCGTTCAGGCATCCTGCTCCTCCTGGTCTTCGGCACCGTGTCCGCCGTCGCTGGCCAGGACTCGGCGCCCGGCTACCAGCAGCCGCGCGGGAACCAGATGCCCCCGGTTCCCAAGTCCGACTTCCAGAAGCTCCCGGCACGCTTCAGCTTCGGCGCCGACGCCAGCGGCCTGCTCCGGCGCCTGTGGAGCGAGAGCGCGGCGGAGAAGCGGGAACATGTTGCATGCATTGCTGGCGAGGTCCGCGAGGACAGCGTGCGGGTGACGCGGGTCATGCTGCTGGAGGGCGGGAATGCCGATTCACTCGGGGTCTCGGCGCAGGGCTCGATCGATGCCTGCGGACCACCGAACTGGATGGGCACCGTACACACGCACATCGCGCGATACGATGGCGAGCACCCCTACCCGAATTTTTCCGGGGCCGACCGCGGCATCATGTTCCTGTGGTGGCAACGCTGGCAGGTGGACGGCATGTTCTGCGTCCTTTATTCGGAAACCGACGCCTTCTGCGAGGTCATGGGTTCGGCCGGCGCGAGCCACATGAGCCGCGGACCGTACTGAAGCTTCAGCTCCAGGGACGCTTGCTGCCCCACCATCCTGCCTTCCGGCTGGCGAGCCACCCATCCAGGCCCCACGTCATCCCGGCCCGGCCCCACAGGATGCCGAGGAGTGCGGCACCCAGCGTCCAGTGAAATCCCTGGTTGGCTGGTGAGATGTGCCAGGTGGCCGTGCCGTAGTTGAGCGTGAGCAGGAGCGCCGTGACGGCGCCGACACCGTTGAACAGCCCCAGCACCAGCAGCGTTCCCGCCACTGCCTCACCGATCGCCGTCAGGTTGGCGAAGAGTGGTACGTTCGTCAGCACCGTTCCTTCCACGAATGCCTTGTAGGACAGGTTCGGATTCTCGGCCATCTGCTTTGCGACGATCTTCGGCATCATCTCGATCCAGCGATCGGATGCGAACGGCAGCGGAACAACTCCTCCCAGCAGGGCAAGCTTGGTGTACAGGGCCTTCGCGAACCAGAAGCCCACCAGGACGCGAATCACCGCCAGGCCCTGCCCCGCCACGCCACGATTGGTGCCTGCGACCGCGTCGGTCATCGATCCTCCGGGGCGGCGAGCCCGAGCTCGCGCCAGATGAATGTCCACGTGTCGGTCAACTCGTCGAGCACCTTCGCCAGTGGCTTCCCCGCCCCGTGTCCTGCTCGCGACTCCAGCCGCAGCAGGACCGGAAGCCCGGACGACGTCGCCTCCTGCAGCCTGGCCGTCATCTTGCGCGCATGCAACGGATCAACGCGCGTGTCACTTTCCGCCGTGGCAATCATGATCGCCGGGTATGAGACGCCGTCCTGCACACGGTGGTACGGCGAGTATGCGGCCAGCCAGCGGAACTGCTCCGGATCATCGGCCGAGCCGTATTCCGGGATCCACAGCCGCGCGATCAGGAATCGATGATAGCGCAGCATGTCGAGCAGGGGAACCTGAACGACGACGGCCCGGAACAGGTCCGGCCGCTGGGTCAGGACGGCGCCCATGAGCAGGCCGCCGTTCGACCCGCCCTGGGCGGCGAGTTGTGCCGCACTGGTCCACCCCGAGGCGATGAGCCACTCTGCCGCGGCGATGAAATCGTCGAAGGTGTTCTGCTTCCGTCCCAGCATGCCATCCTGGTGCCAGGACTCGCCGTACTCCCCGCCACCGCGAAGGTTCGGTATCGCCACCACGCCGCCAGACTCGAGCCACAGCAGCATGGACCGCGAGAACGCCGGGGTCATGGAGATGTTGAAGCCGCCATACCCGGTGAGGAACGTCGGCCGGCAGCCATTGGGGTCGATGTCGCGTCGATGGACCAGGAACATCGTGATCCTGGTGCCGTCGGCTGACGGATACTCTACCTGGCTCACACGGAAGCGCTCCGGATCGATGCCGGCCTCGACTCGTCGCCAGAGGGCCGTTGTACCCGTGGCCGGGTCAAGGCGGTACACGCTTGGCGGCACGGTGAACGACGAGAACCCGAACAGCACTTCGGTGCCGTCGGGCTCCATCGCCAGGCCGAAGAGGCTTCCAAGCGTCGGCAGGGCCACCTCGCGCACGCTGCCACCATCGAGTCCGGCGAGGCGAACTCGCGCGGTTGCACGCTCGAGATAGTCCAGCACAAGGTGGGTCGCAGTCACGCCCACGCTCGAGAGCACCGCATCGGGTCGTGCAGGGACGAGCTCGCGCCAGTCGCGCGTCGGCGCTCGTTGGATCGGCGGCGTACAGGCGAAAGGTCGGCGCATCCCGGTTGGTGCGGATGTACATGACGCCGTGCGCTACCTGGCAATCGAACGTCGCCGCCTGTCCAATCGCGACCGGCACGAGTTGCCCGCCGGGCGCGAGGTCCTGCAGGTAGAGATCGGTCTCGTCGAAGGTGCGAGCCACACCGATCACCAGCCAGCGCCCGTCGTCGGAGAGCGCCACACCCGGCCAGTGTTCCTTTTCCGCCGGCGTGAAGACGAGCCGGTCCACGGCAGGATCGTCACCCAGCCGGTGGAACCAGATGGCGCGATGGTACTGCTCCTCACCAGCCGGCACCGAGCCCGGTGCCGGATAGCGCGTGTAGTAGAAGCCCGTCCCGTCCGGGAGCCAGGCGAGGTCGCAACTGCGCGTATGGGGAATGCGATCGGCGAGTGGTGCGAGGGTATCGAGGTCGAGCACCTGCAGCACGCTCTGCTCGCTGCCATCGGCGGAGAGGCCGTATGCCAGTCGCCGGCCATCCGGGCTCACGTGATACCAGTCGAGTGCGGTGGTACCCTCGCGTGACAGCGCATTCGGGTCGATTGCGACGCGGTCGGTGCCCTCGAGGCCGTCACGCACGTAGAGCACCGGCTGGTTGGTGCTGCCCTCCCGCCGCTGGTAGAGGTACCGCCCGCGAGCCGGCGTGGGCGTGCCGAGCACGCCGATGCCCAGCAGCTGCTGCAGGCGGCGATGGATCGCGGCGCGTGCCGGGACCGCAGCGAGCCACGCGTCGGTCTGCGCGTTCTGTTCCGCGGTCCACGCGCGCACCTCATCCGCGTCGCCATCCTCGAGCCAGCGATACGGATCGACGACCTCGACGCCGTGGAGGACCTCGACCACCGGCTCGCGCCTAGTCCCCAAGGCTGATGCCCTGCTCGCGGGCCGTCACGACGATGTCCGAGTCGAGCGGCACCACCTTCTGCCGCCCCACCGCATCGGCCAGCGGTACCCTGACGATCGACGTCCCGGCCAGGCCCAGCATCGTGCCGAAGGCGCCATCGGCCACCGCCCGCACCGCCGCACCACCGAAGCGCAGTCCGAGCAACCGGTCGAAGGTGGTGGGCGAGCCGCCGCGCTGCAGGTGCCCGAGCACGATGGAGCGAACCTCCTTGTCCATTCGCTCGGTGATCATCTGGGCCACCCGGCTGCCGACGCCACCGATCCGGTCCACCGTTCCGGCGCCCCGGCGCTCGAGCAGCGATATCTCGCCGCCGACCGGGCGCGCACCCTCCGCCACCACCACGATGCTGAAGTGCTTTCCCGCCGCATCGCGCGCGCGGATCGCCTCGCACACCTTCTCGATGTCGAACGGGATCTCGGGAATCAGGATGACGTCCGCGGTGCCGGAGATCCCGCTGTGCAGCGCGATCCAGCCCGCGTTTCGACCCATCAGCTCGACCACCATGACGCGCTGGTGACTCTCGGCCGTGGAGTGCAGCTTGTCGATGGCCTCGGTCGCCGTGCTCACGGCGGTGTCGAAGCCGAAGGTCTGCTGGGTGCACTCGACATCGTTGTCGATCGTCTTGGGCACGCACACCACCGGCAGTCCCTTGCGGGCCAGGTCCCAGGCGATCTGCATGCTGCCGTCACCGCCGATCGCGATGAGCGCGTCGAGCCCGCTCGCCCGGAACGCGGCGATGAGCTCGTCCGAGCGGTCGACCTCCCGGCGGGTTCCGTCGGGGTCGGTCACCACGTAGCGGAATGGATTGCCCTGGTTGGTGGTGCCGAGGATGGTGCCACCGAGATGGACGATGCCGCGGACGTTCTCGGGCGCGAGGCGCACCACCCCGTTGAACGTGAGCAGCCCCTCGTAGCCGCGCTGGATTCCGTACACCTGCCAGCCGCGGTGATGTGCGGCGAGCACGACCGCGCGGATGACGGCGTTGAGTCCGGGGGCGTCGCCGCCACCGGTATTGACGGCGATGCGCATTCGTGCCGGTCCGGCTCCTCTCCTAGGTAACTCCCCTGAGCAGGTTCACGATTTCCCCTGGCTTCGCGTGCCGGCCAAGGGCCCGCTTCGAGAAGATGAGCGTCCCGTCCACCGTCACGTCGAAGATGCCGCCACTGCTGGGAATCAGCTTCGTCTCGATGCCGGGAAATGCCTCCTGCAGCTCAGCCACCAGACCGGTGGCTCGTGGTTCATAGTTTCAAACGACGCAGTAGTGGATCGTGGCGCGCATGAATCCTCACTCTGGAAGGCAGGTGCCATCAAACTGGGCGGACGCCGCGAATCGTAAGCAATCATGACACCCGCCACCAGCACGGACGGTCTCCTGATTGCCCTTGTTCCCGGAAGCAGCGCTTCACCGGCTCATCGAGCCTTGGAAGCTGCCACAGCCCGGGAGATTCGCCGATGCTACGCCGACACGCCGCCGCCTCGATCCTGCTCACGCTGCTCCTTGCACCTCCCGCTGCAGCGCAGCTTCCTGCACACTGGCGGGATGAACTGGCTTCGCCAACGCATCCGCTGACGCTGCCCATGTTCGATCCCGACACCGTCCGGTGGCCGGCATCGCCGCTGTCGCCCCCGCCACATCCGGTGCGGGCGCTCTACGTGAACGCATGGGCCTTCGGCGGCATGCGCCTCGAGCAACTGCTCGACCTGGCGGCCGGCACCGAGGTCAACAGCTTCGTCATCGACGTCAAGGACGACACCGGATACCTGACCTACCGGTCGGAAGTCCCCACCGCGCGGGCCATCGGCGCCAACACCCAGCTGCGCGCGCGCGATGTTCGCGTCCGGCTGGCTCGCCTCCAGGCCCGCGGCATCCACCCCATCGCGCGCATCGTGGTGGCGAAGGATCCGCTGCTCGCCGCGCGCAAGCCGGAGTGGGCCATCCGGCACACCGGCAGGCGGCCTGTGGCACGACCGGAAGGGCTTCGCCTGGGTCGACGCCTTCCAGGACTCGGTGTGGATCTACGCCGCCCAGCTCGCAGCGGAAGCGGTGTCGCTCGGCTTCGCCGAGATCCAGTACGACTACGTGCGCTTTCCCGATGAGCCGCCGTCACGACGGGCCACCGCCTTGTTTGCCGCGCGGCGCCCGCAGGAATCGACGCGGCAGGGCGTGGCCGACGGTCTCGCCATCCTGCAGCAGCGCACGCGCGCGCTCGGTGTGCCGTTCACGATCGATGTGTTCGGCCTCACCACCAGCGCCACCGGCGACATGGGCATCGGCCAGGTATGGGAAGACCTCGTCTCCAAGGCCGACGCCGTCCTCCCGATGGTCTACCCCAGTCACTACAACCGGGGTGAATACGGATTTGCCCAGCCGAATGCTGAACCGTACGGCGTCATTCGTCGCGCCCTTCAGGACGGCATCCGCCGCTCCCAGAAGCTCGGCGGCACTACCGCCGAGATCCGGCCCTACCTGCAGGCCTTCACGCTGGGCGCGCCCCGCTATGGCCCTGAACACGTCCGGGCACAGATCAGGGCGGCCGAGGAGCTCGGTGTCACCAGTTGGGTGCTCTGGAACCCCCGTAGCGTCTATGAGCGCGGACAGATCACCCCCGAACGCCGGCCGGTACCCATTGCCATGGCGGGGTTATCCGACGGCACGGTGGATGCGACCCGCTGAGCTGCTCCGGTGGCGGCGGGACGATGGGGTCCGTACTATTCCCGAGGAGCTCATGTGGCACCGGCAGCCAGCAGCGACAAGACGCTTACTCAGGAGCAGTAAAATGGAGATGCGTACCCGACTTGGATTGCTTGTAGTTGCGGCGAGCTGTATGGCCGCAGCGCCCGCGACGGCTCAGGCCGCCGCTGCCCTTCCCGCTGGCGTCACGCCCGCCATGATCGCCAAGGGCAAGACGATTTTCACCAGCACCGGACTCTGCTTCGCCTGCCACGGCGCCGACGCCAAGGGCATGGTGGGTCCGAACCTGACCGACACGACCTGGCTTCATGGCAAGGGGACCTATCCCGAGATCGTCCAGATCGTCACCACTGGCATTCCGGTCGCCGAGACCAAGCTCGGCAAGGGCGCCATGCCGGCCAAGGGCGGCTCCCAGATCAGCGAAGACGACGTGAAGGCTGTCGCCGCCTACGTTTGGTCGCTTAGCCACCCGACCTGAGCCAGGGTCTGCATGTACCTGAACGGGAGCCCGATAGGGCTCCCGTTTTGTGTTTTTGCGTAAGCCATTATGACTCAGAGGCTTATGAATGTGGACGGCGGGCGCCGGTCAGCCCGCGATTGTCACCGGCGTGCGCCGCCCTTATATTCGCGCCCGCTTCGCACTCCCTGCGTCAATTTCGGCCAGGAGCCGACTTGGAACTTCCCAGCACACACCGGATACCTCTTGCCTGGCTCCTGGAGCACGGCAGTGAGGCGATCCGCTACCGCACCCTCACCGAGCTCTCCCCGGCCGGTTCCGCCACGCCTGAGGCCATCGCAGCGGCCCAGCAAGCGGTGGTGGAATCAAAATCCGGCTGCCGCGCTGATCAAGAAGCAGAAGGACACCGGCATCTGGGGCGGCAACCTTCTCGGGCTGGCGCCGTCGGTGAAGGACGGAATCAAGGAAGTCGGCACCATCCCCCAGTACCGGCGGCTGCTGCAGATCGGCTGGCCGCATGGATCGCGACCCTTCAAGCTCTCCGACCGGGTGCTCTTCCGGCTGCTGTCGCGCGACGAGGATCCGGCGCTGCTGTTCGAGTTTGCCAAGGCATCGTCGACGGAACCGGCGGTGGTGCCGTTCATCCGCGAGGCCTTCCGTGAGGCAGCCGCCGCCGCGCTGGCCGAGGCCGGTCATCACGAGGACCCGCGACTCCGCGGGGCAGCGCACAAGATCGCCAACGCGGTCTCGGCGTTCCTGCGCAGTCCGCTCGCCGAGAAGCCCTTCGTGAAGACGGCAAAGCACACGGCACTGAATCCTGAGGCGCATCCACCGACCTGGTATTCCGTCGCCATGATCGCGCAGATGCCCAGCCTCCAGCGGGAGCGGGCCGGCTTCACGGAGCGGCTCGGGCACTACCTGGCGCAGCCAGCCCCGAAGAAGGATTTCGTCGTCGTCCTCGGCAAGAAGTCGCTCAAGCCGCAGCACTTGCTGCTGGGCGACCCGATCGAGGCCGACTCGAAGGGCGTCGCCAAGGACCTGCCGCTTGCCTTGCACTACATCGAGATGCTGGCGCGCATGGGAGCCCTGCAGTGGGCGCCCGTCGCCACCAAGGTGCTCGCGCGCCTCATGAAGGACTTCGACGAGCAGGGTGTCTGGTCGCCGAAGGGCCTCCGCAGCATGCCCAAGGCGCTGAACAAGATCACGTACCACTGGTACCCGCTCCAGACCGACGAAAAGTCGGCCGAGAGCCGCGCGGTCGACGTCACCTTCCGGGTGGCAGTCATCGCCAAGCTGCTGGGCTGGGAAATCACGTACGCTTAGCGGTCCCGCGTGGCACGCGACATTGCGGCTTTAGGGGTAGCATGGCATACTACGCTCCATGCCACTCGATCTCACGCCCTTCGGCTTCACGCCCACCGAAGGTGTGGTCTACAAGGTCCTGCTGAGGGACGGCCCCGGCACCGGCTACGCAATTGCCCGTGCTGCCGGTCTTGCGCGGGCCAACGCCTACAGCGCGCTCGAGGGACTTGCTGGGAAGGGAGCGGCTCGCGTCGAGTCGGGCCGTCCCAAGCGCTACCGACCCGAACCTCCCGCCGCCCTTCTGGCCAGGATTGCGAGTGACCACGGCCAGGCACTCAGTCGACTCACCACGGAACTCGAGGCGCTTGCCGCCCCTCCAACGCCCACGCTGGTCGAGATCACATCGAGTCGCGGAGCCCTTCAACTGATCCAGCACGACGTAGCTCGCGCGGCGGCATCGGTCGACCTCCTCGCCCCCGCAGAGGCATTTCCACTCCTCGGTCCTGCCCTTCGTCGCCCGGTGCTGGCGGGACTCGATGTCCGCCTTCACTCGGTGGGTCCGGTTGAGCTTTCCTTCGCAACGGTCGTCGAACTGCGGGCGCCCGAGGCATGGCCCGGAGTTCCGCTCATTTGCGTGGTCGATGGCCGCGCCGCATTGCTCGCGACGCGACAGGGCGCTGACGTGACCGGGCACTGGGGCACCGCGCCTGCGTTCGTGGCGTCTGCGCGGCTGGCGATCGACGTGCTGGGGAGGTCGGCATGAACGCGGAAACCGAGCGCGTCTACCGGGCCCTCCGGCAGAGCTACCTCACGGAAGCACCGGCGCGACTCGCCGAGCTTCGCAAGGAAGCAGAGGCGTTCCGCGCCGGCGAGAGCCAGGCGGCGGAGTGGCTCCGCTCCCGTATCCATAAGCTCGCCGGTGCGGCGGCGGCGCATGGCCTGCCGGAAATCTCGGCGCTGGCGCGCGAGATCGAGAACTGGCTCGCCGAAACACCGGCACAGTCGGCCGAAAGCGCCGACCATCTCCAGGGAAGCCTCGCGCTGCTGAGCCGCGCCGTCGATGCGGCGGGACAGTCGCTCCAGCCCGTGGGCGTCCGGGAGACACCGCGTCAGGCAGAATTCGGCTGGCGCGCGCTGGTGGTGGTCGAGTCGGGGCTGCTGCGGGAGCGTACCATCCGCGCCCTCTGGTCGGCCGGCTTCGACGTGCATCTCGGTGATCCGGGCGAACCGGAAACCACCTCGCCCTCTACCCGCCCCGACCTCGTGGTCATCTCGGCGGAGGACGCGGTGCAGGATCCCTACGCCACCATCGCAGCGTGGACATCCAGCCGGCTCGCGCGCCCTCGCGCCGTTGTCCTCATCGAGGCGGCATCTCCTGTCGATCGCATGCGCGCCGTGGCTTCCGGCGCCGACCAGATCTACATCGCCGAACAGGTGGACTCCGAGCTCCCCCGCTTCGCGCGCCTGATGGCGCGCGTGGGAGCACCGCCGGCGCGCGTGGTGATCGTCGACGCTGATCCCGTTGCCGATGCCTATGCCGCATACCTGATGCAGGCCGGTGTCCGGGTGGTACAGGCGCGCGACGCGTCCGAGGCGCAGGACCTCTTCGATGCCGAAGTGCCCGACCTCGTGCTTCTCGCCGAGGCGCTGCCCGATGCCGATGGCGTCACCTTCGCCAAGCTGCTTCGCCAGGACCCGCGCTTCCACCTGGTGCCGCTTGTGCTGGTGGGACCGGCGGGTGGCATCGCCGACAAGATCGCGGCGCTTCGCGCTGGCGCCGACGACTTCCTGGCGCATCCGGTGGATGAGTCATTGCTGCTGCAGCTCGTGGTGTCCCGCGCCGAGCGAGGGCGCCAGTTGCGCGAGCTGGTGCACCGCGACGGCCTCACCGGGCTGCTCAATCACGCCACGCTGCTCGCCGAACTGGAGATCGCCGTGGAGTTCTCCCGGCGGACGGGCAGCGGGTTCGCGCTGCTGATCGTGGATGTCGATCATTTCCGGCGGGTCAATGACCGTTACGGCCACCTCGTGGGCGACCAGGTACTGGTGCACATCGGCAGCCTGATGCGCTCACACGTGCGGGCCAGCGACCTCGTCGGTCGCTACGGTGGCGAGGAATTCGGCCTCATCCTGCGCGGCTGTACCCCCGAGGGCGCGGCCCACGTGGCGCACAAGATCCAGGAGATCATCGCGGCACAGCCCGCCGAGACGCGCGATGGCAGCGTCATCCCGGTGACGGTGAGTGTCGGTGGTGCCGTGTACCTGCACCACGGCGAGACGGCGTTCGAGATCGGCCACGCCGCCGACAAGGCGCTGCACCTCGCGAAGACCGAGGGCCGGGACCGGGTCGTGTTCGCCGAGATACCGCAGACGGGACATGCGTAGGACTTGAGGGCGTGAGGACTTGAAGTGGCGGAAAGGAATGAGGGCTTGAGGTGAACTACCTCAAGCCCTCACGCCTTCAAGTCCTCAAGTCCTAGTGGTGATACGCCGCCAGCGGGGCGACGTCACCCGGCTTTTCCTCCCCGAACAGCAGCCGTCCCTCGCGGAAGCTCGCGCCACGCAACGTCAGCGCGAGCACTTCGCCCAGTTCCTCCACGAGATACACCTTGATCCGCTTGCGTGCCTCCTCGGGAAGGTCCTCGAGATCGGCCTCGTTCTCCTTGGGCAGGATCACTTCCGTGATGCCGGCGCGGAGCGCGCCGAGCACCTTTTCCTTTACGCCACCGATCGGCAGGACGTGCCCGCGAAGCGTGATCTCACCCGTCATCGCGATGTCATGCCGCACCGGCCGGCCCGAGAGCGCCGAGATAAGTGCGGACGCCATGGTGACGCCCGCCGACGGACCATCCTTGGGGATGGCACCGGCCGGCACGTGGATGTGCACGTCCCGGTCGAACATGTCGTCGGGGATGCGCAGCCCGGCCGAGTGCGACCGTGCATAGGTCCATGCCGCGCGCGCTGACTCCTTCATCACGTCACCCAGCTGGCCGGTGAGCACCAGCTCGCCCTTGCCGCGCATGGTGGATGCCTCGACGAACATGATGTCGCCGCCGGCCGGCGTGTAGTACATGCCGGTGGCAACACCCACCTGGTCGGTGCGCATCGCCTTCTCGGGATGCACGCGTGGCCGACCGAGCAGGGCGGTGACGAGGTCGGCGTCGACCGAGACACGCTCCACTTCCTTCGCCGCGATCTTGCGCGCCACCTTCCGCGCGAGCTTGCCGAGCTCGCGCTCGAGCTGCCGCACACCGGATTCCCGCGTGTACGCCGTGATCACGTGGCTGAGCGCCGGGTCGGTGATCTCGATCTGTGCTGCATCGAGGCCGTTCTCCGTGAGCTGGCGCGGAATGAGGTACTTCCGGGCAATCTCGCGCTTCTCGCCTTCGGTGTAGCCCGACGAACTCCGCCACTTCCATCCGGTCGAGCAGCGGTCCGGGAATGTTCTGGATGAAGTTCGCCGTCGCGATGAAGAGCACCTCGCTCAGGTCGAACGGAACGCCCAGGTAGTGATCGACGAAGGTGTCGTTCTGTGCCGGGTCGAGCACCTCGAGCAGCGCCGCCGCCGGATCGCCCTGGAAGGAGACGCCGAGCTTGTCGACTTCATCGAGCAGGAACACCGGGTTGCGGCTCCCCGCCTGCTTCATGCCCTGGATGATCCGCCCCGCCATGGCACCGACATAGGTGCGGCGATGGCCGCGGATATCGGCCTCGTCCCGCGCGCCACCAAGCGAAATGCGCACGTACTTCCGCCCCATCGCGCGAGCGATCGACTTCGCCACTGAGGTCTTGCCCACGCCCGGGGGACCGGCAAAGAGCAGGATCGGTCCCTTGGCCTGCTTCTCAGTCGAGTCGTGAGTCGTCAGTCGTGAGTCGTCAGTCGATCCTGAGGCGACCGGCGCTGGCGTCTCCTCCGCCTGTGCATCGGTTCCCGACTCACTGCTGACTGCCGACTGCCGACTGTTTACCTCTTGCCTGAGCTGGCGCACCGCGAGGAACTCCAGTACCCGGTCCTTCACGTCGCCAAGCGCGTAGTGATCCTCATCGAGGATCTTCGACGCCTTTGCGAGGTCGAGGTGTTCCTCGGTGCGGGTGTTCCACGGCAGTTCGGCAACGGTTTCCAGGTATGTGCGGATCACCTGGGACTCCATCGACTCACGACCGATGCGGTCGAGACGGCCGAACTCGCGGTCGACTTCACGGCGGGCATCCTCGGGCAGGTCGAGCGCGTCGAGCTTCTCGCGCAGTTCCTCCAGGTCCGAACCGTCGTCGTCCTCGCCCAGCTCCTTGCGGATGGTCTTGAGCTGCTCACGCAGGAACATCTCCCGCTGCCGGTCGCCCAGCTCCTCCTGCACCCGGGACTTGATGTCCTCCTGGGCGTCGAGCACGCCGATCTGTCGCTGCAGGTGCACGAGCACGCGCCGCAACCGCTCCTCGACCGAGAGGCTCTCGAGCAAGCCCTGCCGCTGCGCCGGGGCGATATCGATATAGCCGGCCACCAGGTCGGCAAACTTTCCTGGGTCGTTGACCCCGCCCAATACCTGCTGGACGACCTCCTCCGGAAGGCCGGACTTCTGGCCCAGCTCGGCGGCTCGTGCACGCGCTTCGCGGTGCAACGCCACGAACGCCGGGTCCTCCGGATTGAGCGCCGCCATCTCTTCCGCGGTGCGGACCACGGCGGCGAGATAACCGTCCTTCTCGAAGTAATGCATCGCGATGCCGCGATACTCACCCTGCAGGAGCAACTGCACACCGGCGAGGCCACGCTGCATCTGGCCGATCCGAGCCACGGTGCCGATGGTGTAGAGGACGTCCGCGTTCACGTTCTCCACGTTCTCTCGTTGCGACACCGCGAAGACGAGCTTCTCGGGTGTGGTGAGCGCTGCCTCGATGGCCTTGAGCGTACCGGGACGACCCGCCCCGATGGGCGCGGCGACACCGGGAAACAGCACGACCTCCCGGAGCGGAAGCACCGGAAGTGTCAGGCGTTCATTCATTGTGTGCGATCCTTCCATTGGAATCCTGCCTTTGCGGCGCAGGCGACCTCGCCCGCGAGAAAGTTTGGGTGTACAGGTGCACCCCATGTGCCATGCCTGGCGCCGCACGCTTCGGCGTTATGCCTGAACCACTTCGGTGCCGAGGAACTCTCGACCGGTAACCCCCAGCATGGCCATGGTGAGCGGAAACGGCGGCCCCGAATGGGCCCGCGCTGCCGTTTTGGCTGCTGGGCAACCAGAAGTACGGTGCAGGTTGAATCTTTGTCATATCGGTCGCGTAAGGGCACCCTTTCCGACAAGGCGTTGCCCTGTTCATGACGAACAGTCAAATTCATGGGCTACCGGACTTTGGCGCTCCGGTGGCGCAAAACCGCCGAGCTGCGTCAATCACCTGTCCGATCGGAGTCCGTCGCGCGGATGTCAGATACGTACGACAAGCCGCTTGCCGCTCGCGTCGCTGAGGCGCTGGGCACCGCCTATACCCTTGAGGGTGAAATTGGGCGGGGCGGCATGGGCGTGGTCTATCGCGCGCGCGACGAGCAGCTGAAGCGCCGGGTCGCCATCAAGGTGCTGCCGCCCGAACTGGCGTTCCAGCAGGACATCCGCGAGCGGTTCAAGCGCGAGGCCCAGACGGCCGGCCAGCTGCTCCATCCTCACATTGTGCCGATCTACTCGGTTGGCGAGGCCAAGGGCATCGTCTTCTTCGTCATGGGCTATGTCGACGGCGAGTCCGTCGCGGGACGGGTGAAGCGGAAGGGGCCGCTCCCGCCCGAGGAAGCGCGCCGCATCATGAAGGAGAGCGCCGACGCGCTCAGCGCCGCCCATGCAGTCTCGGTGGTACACCGGGACATCAAGCCCGACAACATCCTGCTCGAGGGCACGCGTGGCCGCGTCATGGTCACCGACTTCGGCATCGCGAAGGCGCTCTCCCAGGGATCCGGGGCAACGCTGACCGGTGCCGGCGTGGCGATCGGAACCCCGGCGTTCATGAGCCCGGAGCAGGCCGCGGGCGAGAAGGAGATCGACGGCCGCTCCGACCTCTACAGTCTCGGCATCGTCACGTACCAGATGCTGGCGGGTGAGTTGCCCTTCAATGCCCCGACGGTCGCCGGCATCCTGATGAAGCAGATCACGGAGCCGGCACCCGATATTCGTCGCGCACGCCCCGATGTGCCCGAGGACCTGGCACTGGCGGTGGCCCGCTGCCTCGAGAAGGACCCGGAGAACCGCTGGCCCACGGCCGACGCGCTGCGGCGCGCCCTCGAGAGTCGCACGGTGACCGGGTACCGGCCCACCGGAACATCCTGGCGCGCGGGGACGTCGCGCGGCACCGGGAACCAGCGACCGCCGACCGCCGCTGGCCGTCGTCCGCTCACCGCGAACCCCCGAAGCCCGATCGGTGGCGGCGCCAACGAGCCGATTCCCGGCCTCGGCAACCTGCCTGCGCCCCGGGCTCCTCGCGCGCCCGACCGCCGCTACGATCGTCGCCCGGCATGGCAGGAGCGCAACGAGAAGAGCGGGGAGATGGTCATCCCGGACACCGGCGAGCCCAAGATCGTCCAGAAGGTCCGGGCGCAGTTCGCCGCGTGGCTCGCCGTCAACGGCGGCCTGTTCCTCATGAACGTGGCCACCACGCAGCTGGATCCGCCGTGGTTCCTCTTCCCGGCCGCCGGCATGGGCATCGGCCTGCTCAGCAACTACTCCAAGCTCTGGCAGGCGGGATACAGCTGGCGCGATGTGCTGCGGCGGCCGGCGGCACCCGATTCAATCGAGTCGAGCCGCGACTCCAACAAGGGCCTGCTGGCCAAGGTGGTCCCGGCACCGCCCGAGCGCGAGTTCGGCGACCAGTACCCGCAGATCCGCCAGGTACATGGCGATCGAGCGGCAATCCTCAAGCTGGTCGAGCGCCTGCCGCCCTCGGAGCGTGAGGTGCTCAAGGACATCAACGAGACTGTCGATGGCCTCTACAACCGCGCGATCGACCTCGGCCGCACGTTGCACATGATGGATGGCGAGATGGCGGCCGGTGGGACGACGCGCATCGATGAGCGGATCGCCACCCTCAAGGCGCAGCCGGCGGATGAGGAACGCGACCGGCATATCTCCCTGCTCGAGCGGCAGAAGAGCACGGTCGCCCAGCTGGAGTCGCGCAAGGGACAGGTGGCGCGGCACCTCGATTCGATGCGTGCTGGCAATGCAGAACCTGCGGCTGGACCTGCTCAAGCTCAAGTCATCCAACGTGTCCGAGGTGATGGGGGACATCACCATGGCCACCCAGGCGGCCCGTGCGCTGTCGAGGAACGTGGACAACGCCATCGCCGCGGCGGGCGAGGTCAAGGAAGCGATGGAGCGCTAGGCGCCCAGCACTTCCTCCATCGCCCGCCCGATGGAATCGACCTGCGGCAGGATGACGTCCTCGAGTTCCGGCGCATACGCCACGAATGTGTCGGTCGCCGCGATCCGCGCAACCGGCGCGTCGAGCCAGTGGAAGCAGTCGCTGGCAATGCGCGCCGAGATCTCCGCTCCATAGCCCCACGACAGCGAATCTTCGTACGCCACGAGCACACGGCTCGTCTTCCGCACCGACGCGAACACGGTATCCCAGTCCACCGGGGCCAGCGTGCGCAGGTCGATCACCTCGACGCTGACGCCGTGACGCTCCTCCACTTCCTTCGCCGCCACGCAGTGCCCGCTGGACCACTGCGCCGTAGGTAATGACGGTGAGGTCGGTGCCCTCGCGCGCAACCCGCGCCTTGCCGAACGGAATCATGAAGTTCGGGCCCGGATTCGGCGCCTTGTTGTAGGTCTGGCGGTACAGGTGCTTGTGCTCGAGGAAGATGACCGGGTCCTCGCAGCGGATCGCCGTGCGCAGGAGGCCGTTGGCGTCGAGCGCGGTGGAGGGGCATACCACCCGCAACCCGGGAATCGACGTGAAGAGGGACGCGCCGGTCTGTGAGTGATAGACGGCCCCGCCCTTGAGGTAGCCGCCATAGGTGACGCGCACGACCACGGGCGAACTGAAGAAGTTGTTCGAGCGCCAGCGCATCAGCGCGAGCTCATTGCGCAGCTGCATGAACGCCGGCCAGATGTAGTCGAAGAACTGGATCTCGACCACCGGCTTGAGCCCGCGCGTGGCCAGGCCGATGGCCCGACCAACGATGTTGGCCTCGGCCAGCGGCGAGTTGTAGACGCGGTTGCCACCGAACTGCCGCTGCAGTCCCCACGTCACCTTGAAGACGCCGCCCTTGCCCTTCACCTGCGTCAGGCAGTCGTCGCGTGTCGCGTCGGCCACATCCTCGCCGAACAGCAGGATGCGCGAGTCGCGCGTCATTTCATCTCGCATGCAGCCGTTGAGCAGGTCCACCATGGTGGTCGGCTCGCCGGAGAAGCGGGGGTCGTCTTCCGTGTCGAACTGCTCCGACGTGGGGTCCACGTCGGGCGAGTAGACGTAGTCGTAGATGGTGTCGGTAGCCGGCTGCGGCGAGGCCAGCGCCACCTCGGCGGAGACCTGCACCTCCTCCTCCACCTGCTGCCGGATCAACTCGAGTTCCGATTCGGTCGCGATACCCTGGTCCAGCAACCAGCGCGGATAGGTGACGAGCGGGTCGCGCGCTGCATCGGCATCGCGCTCGGTTGCGCTGCGGTACTGGACTTCATCGTCTGACAGCGAGTGCGAGTAGGGCCGGATGACCTTCGCATGCACCATCGCCGGACCCTTCCGCGAACGGCAGTACTCGGCGGCCCGCGCCATTGTGTCGTACGAGGCAATTGGGTCGCAGCCATCCACTTCCTGGATGTACAAGCCGGGGAACCCGGTCACCAGCTTCGAAATCGAGCCACCGGGCGTGTTGACCTCGACCGGGACGGAGATGGCGTAGCCGTTGTCCTCCACGAGGAAGATCACCGGGAGCTTGAGGTTGCACGCGCTGCTCAGCGCCTCCCAGAACTCGCCCTCGCTGGTGGTGCCATCGCCCGTGGTGACGAGCACGACCTCATCGCCGTGGAAGGTCACGTCGGGACGAGTCGCCTCCGGCATCTGGCTGAGGCGCAGCCAGGCCTCGGCACACCCGACGGCCTGGAGAAACTGGGTGCCGGTGGGGCTGGAGGCACTGACGATGTTGAGGTCCTTGTGCCCCCAATGCGACGGCATCTGGCGTCCGCCAGAGTTGGGATCGTCAGCCGCGCCGACAGCGGAAAGGAACTGTTCGGTGGGGGTCATGCCGAGCCCGAGGCAGAGGGCGCGGTCGCGATAGTAGGTATAGAACCAGTCGTAAGTCGGACGAAGCACCTTGGCCGCAGCCACCAGCACCGCTTCGTGACCCGCACCCGAAATCTGGAAGAAGATCTTGTTCTGCCGCTTCAGCTGGATCTCGCGGTCGTCAATTCGCCGGGACAGCAACATGATCCGGTAGAACTCGACGAGGTCCGCCTTGTCGAGCTTGGCGGACGCGAGGCCCTTGGAGCGACTGGGAGTGCGAGTGGCCATCGTGATCTTTGGAAGAGCGGACGCAGGCCCACGTACAGGCCGGGGACCCGTGAAGATAGCCCGAGTCAGGGGTCCGCGAAACACAATCTCTAACATGTTGCTATGTATTGCCTTAGCTACCAGATCCGCCGCCGGGCCTGGCCCGACCTCTAGCGTCCGCCAAGTCGGCGCAGGCGTTCCAGCGTTTCGAGTGCGCTACTGCCGCCCTTCGCGGCCGGAGCGACCGAGAACAGGTCGCGAATGTCGAGCAGTATCTCGAGCATCAGCTGGTCACGCATATAGGCGTTGTCCAGCTCAACCATTCGTGAAGCCAGGCCCTCGGCCTTGGACCGCTCGTACGATTCGCGGTAGATCGATTCCAGATTCTCGAGAATCCGGTCGCGGGTGCGCATGGGTTTCCAGTGGAGAGTGTTAGTGGAGATGAGGTTAAGGCCTTTGACGCCACTCGGTCAAATAGGCCATTTGACCTACGGGCGGCGACACCGGTTTGGGGTTAGTTTGGTTCGGGGTTGGACGGGCCTGCGAGGAGGGCTTGATGACGGTGCGGAACACCCGCGGCATGACCATGGTGGAAGTGTTCGTCGTACTGGTCATCCTGAGCATCCTCATGCTCGCCTCCATCCCGCGGATCGGCCAGGCATTTCGCAGTTCGCGGGTGGATCGCGCTGCCGGCCTGGTCGCCCTGACCCTCGAGCGCAGCTTCACGCTGGCGAGCCGTCAGCGCCGTCCGGTAACTGTCTCGTGCGACTGTGCGAACCAGGCCATCGAGATCCGCGATCTTGCCACGGATGTGCTGTACCAGCGCCGGGCGTTCGGACCGGACACCGAGTACCAGATCGACTCCCTCATGCTTTCGGAGGCCAGCGTTACCGTGTCTCCAACTGGTGTGGCGACGCTTCCGCTGACGGTCACGATCGCCGCAGGTGCTGCCAATCGCCAGGTTACCATGTCGAGCGCCGGCCAGGTGCGGGTGGTGCGATGAAGGTGACGAAGCCACTTCCTCCTGTCGCGCGTGACGGCTTCACGCTGGTCGAGACACTCGCCACATTGGCCCTGCTCTGCTTCATCGTGGTGGTACTTGGGCCGATGCTGGTCCGCGTCTCCCGCCAGTCCACTGGCGTCACGGCGACCCAGTACCGCACCGCGACCCTTGTGGGCGCGGCATCTCGCGCCATGGCGGTTCCGCCCGATGAGGTGCTGGCCGGCTGCACCTCCGACGCCACGCCTTCATACCAGCACTCACTCTGTACTGCCGTGGTGGATACCCTGCCGGGACTGCGCCGCGTGCGCATCATCGTGATGCCGACAGACAGCCTCCTGTCGGGACCCGACACCGTGACGCTATACCGGGTCAACGAACAGTTTACCAATCCGTTCAATACCCCATGATGCGGGCATGCCGGTCCAGCCGCGCAGGCCTCACGCTGGTCGAGCTGCTGGTGGCCATGACGGTGACGGCCATTGTGGGCGCGGCGCTGATCCAGGTCATCCTGGCGCAGAATCGCTCGTCAGGTAACAACGAGGCATGGCGCACGGCGCGATCGGTGTCCCGTGGGTCGCTCAACCGGCTGCTCGCCGACCTCGAGGTGATCAACTCAGACAGTGCCCTGGAGGCCGGAGCCACGTCGACGAGCATCACGTTTCGGGTGCCCTATGCCTTCGGCGTTGCGTGCAACGCCAGTATGCCTCTGGTGGTGTCGATCCTTCCCGTCGACAACAGCGCATGGGCTGCTGCGCGGTTTGCCGGGTGGGCGTGGCGCGACGAAGCGACAGGGAAATACCGCTATCGCATGACCGCCACTGGCCTGGGTGCAGGCGCCCCCGGTGTGTGCACGGCTGCCTCCATCCGGACGCTGACCGCCGCAGAGGGCGGCGGCACGGCGGGCCGCGTGATCCAGCTGACGTCGCCGGGCACCATGGGAACATCGGGCGGCTACTCGGGATTGGTGCCGAGCGTCGGCATGAACGTCATCCTGATGCAGCGCGTACGGTATCGCTTCTGGCCTTCCTCGGCGCTCGCGGCAACCAATCCGGGAGCCATGGCGCTGTGGAGGGACGTTATTGGCGGCAGCAGCGAGGAACTGGCTGCTCCCTTCGACAGCACCGCCCGTTTCCGGTTCTATGTCACCGGATCCGACATTCCCCAGGACGCCGTGCCGTCACCGATCACCATGACGCGCGGCATCGAGCTGCACCTCGACGGAATGAGCGAAACGGTGCCGCAGGGCAGCACCACAGAGAAGCGCATGCGCCTCACGACATCGATCTTCTTCAAGAACCGCCGTGATTAGTCACGCCCTGGTGCGCGACCGGCGCGGCGTGTCGCTCCCGCTCGTGATCCTCATGATGGCCCTGCTGGCGCTGGCCGTCACCGCCGGCTTCGGGCGGGTGTCGGAGGAGCGACGGATCGTGGGCGACCAGCAAGCGCAGCTCGATGCGCTCGCCGTGGCACAGTCCGGTCTCGAGCGATACGTGGCGCTGATGGACACCCAGCCGGTGCCAAACGACAGCGTGGCAATCCCGATCGGGGCCCGCGATACGGCCCACGTCGTCCTGATCGAGATCCGGCCGGACAATGGCACCACGTCCGGCCTCTACGTCATTCGCTCGCGCGGCGTCAGTCACGGTGCCCCCCGGTTCAGTGTGAACACGCCGCCAGCCCAGCGCACCGTGGCACAGTACGCGACGTGGGGCGCGGTATCGATGGACGTGAAGAGCGCCTGGACAGCGATCGCGGGCCTTCGCAGCGAGGGTGGCGGCGGTCTCCTGAACGGAAACGATGCCTGCATAGCGTCGGCGCCCACCGTTGCCGGCGTCGCTGTTCCAGTCACCGCGCAAAGCGGGCAGAGTGGCTTCAGCCCCCCGCCAGCCCCGTCTCCCGGCATCAGGTGGCTCGGCGCGCTGCCGGTGAACGCGAAGGATTCAGTACGCATCGACTGGAACTCGATCGTTACCGGAACCGTTCTCCAGCCCGATGACAGCCTGACGAGCGAGATCGGCTGGCCCATGTTCAGTCCGTCGGAATGGCCGGTGATCCGGGTCGATGGCGATGCCACGCTGGACGGCGGAGAATCGGGCCAGGGACTCATCGTCGTGACTGGCAACCTTACGATCATGGCCGGCTTCACCTGGGATGGGGTCATCCTGGTGGGTGACGTGCTTACCGTGAGCGGCAACGGGCCGGTGGTGCGCGGTGCCATTGTGTCGGGACTCAACGTGAAGCTGGGCGCGACGGTCAACGACAGCCGCGGCGGCGGCGATGCCGGGAATCCCCCCCCCGGGCAGATCGACTTGCGATACGATTCCTGCAAGGTGACCTCCGCGCTGGCCCGCTTTGGCCACCTGAGGCTCATCGCGAATGCATGGACCGACAGCTGGCCGGAGAACTAGGGCGTGTCATTCAGCGAGGCGCAGGCGCGGGTTGATGCGTGGATCGCGCAGTTCGAGGAAGGCTACTTCGATCCCCTCACGAACATGACACGCCTCTCCGAGGAGGTTGGCGAGCTGGCACGCGAGGTCAACCACCGGTTCGGCCAGAAGACAAAGAAGCGGGACGAGGGAGAGGGCGACATGGCGATGGAGATGGCCGACATCATGTTCGTGCTGATCTGCATGGCCAACCGGGAAGGCATCGACCTTCAGGTTGCCTTTGATCGCATGATGACCAAGGTGGAGACCCGGGACGCGACCCGCTGGACCAGGAAGGGCTAGCCCCGACGCACCAGGCGCGAAAGCAGGAAGCGGGTGCTGGACAAAAAGACGCCCGGGTCGGTCCACGGCACGTCGGCCAGGGTGGCGATGCCAAGCCAGTCGCGTAGCGGCGCGAATTTCCCCTCCTCGAAGCAGCGTACCAGGTCCTGCGGATACAGTCCCGCAGTGACCGATCGGCGGGTGCCCTTCATGTGACTTCGCCCCTCGATTCCGAAGAGCATCTGCCGCAACCCCGCCGCGAAATCGACACCGGCTCGCCGCCCCCGGCTCATGATGCCCGCCGGACGCGCGTTCACCTCGATGACCACTGGGACGCCTGAGCGTTCATCCACGATCAAGTCGACCGTGAGCGCTCCGTGGAATCCCAGCGCCTCTCCGATCGGCGGCAGCATTTCCTCCACCCCGGGAATCGGTGCGAAGGTGATCGCCGACGATGGCCCGTACGGGCCCGGCCAGGTGCGCACCTTGTACGAGGTCGCCCAGGCCAGTGGGCGGCCATGGTCGAACACCACCTGGCACGAAGCGACTGGTCCCGGCACGAATGCCTGCGCCATGAGCCGGGGGTATGACGAGCCCAGCTGTGCCATGGCAGCGATCGCCTGTTCCGCCGCCGATACTCGCACCACCCCGCCACCTCCAACGCCATCGATCGGCTTGAGCATGACCGGCCATCCATGCCTCACGCCGAATGCGACGAGCTCGAGGTCATTGCCAACCGGCATCGACTCCGGCAGCCTCACCCCCACCCGACGGAGGAGTCGATCCATCGCCGGCTTGTCGAGGATTGCCTCGACGACGTCAGTCGTGCGGCGGGCAGGAAAAATCTCCTGCACCCAGGGCTCGTCGACCCGGCGGGCGAGCCCGCGAACGTCCGTGTCGGTGACCGGGAGGACCCAGGTGTAGCGGTCGCGTCGACTCGCGAGGAACTGTTGCACTGCGGAGAAGAATTCTGCTTCAGGGCCGTCGACGATCAGGAGCTCATCGACATACCGGGACTTCGAAACGAGGCATCCTGCCCGGCAGATGACGTCCACCCGGAGCCCGGCGTCGCGGAGGAGTGGCAGCAAGCTCGCGGCGGCGTGCCAGTGGCGCTGCTCCACCAGGAGCAGCGCGCGCGGCACTACTCCCACTCGCGGGGCTCTTCCTCTGTTTCCTGCAGCAGCAGCAGGTAGCTGGCGTATCGGTCAGGATGAATCGCGCCCACCGTTACTGCTGAGCGCACGGCGCATCCCGGTTCGCTGACGTGCCGGCAATCCTGGAACTTGCAGTTGCCGATGAGCGGGCGCATTTCGGGGAAGCACTCGGCAAGCCCGCGCGCCTCGAGTCCCCAGAGGCCCACCTCGCTGAAGCCCGGGGTATCCACGAGCCATCCTCCACCGGACAGCGGTACCATGAGCGCGCTCACCGTGGTGTGCATGCCGCGCCCGATCTTCTCGCTCACGGCCGCCGTGCGCAGGGCGACACCCGGCTCGAGCGCATTCAGGAGGCTCGATTTTCCCGCGCCGCTCGGCCCCGTGAAAACGGACGCATGATCCGGCAGCCAGCCCCGGATCGCCTCGAGTCCGAGGCCCAGTCTCGTGCTGATGGGAAACACGTCGTAGCCCGCCGCGCGATACCGCGTGACGAGATCGGTGCCGGGGTCGAGGTCGATCTTGTTCACCACCACCGCTGGCGTCACGTCGTTGGCTTCCGCGAGCACAAGCAGGCGATCGATCACCGAGGGGACCGGCGCCGGCTCACGCGTCGCGGTGACCACGAAGATCCGGTCGATGTTCGCCGCGATGGCGCGGGTGCCGCGTCCACCCGGAATGCGTCGCTCCAGCACCGACCGGCGCGGCGCGACCTCGATGATGCCCCACAGCTCGCCACCCGCCTCGGGCTCGAGCGTCACGACGTCGCCGGCCACCACCTTGAGTCCCTGCTGCTTCATGCGCCCACGTAGGACGGCGCGCAGCTCGTCGCTCCCTGCCAGCACCCGGATCGCCGCGCCGTCACGCCCGAGTACCGTGCCGCTGCGGCTGCTCACCAGGCCTTGGGCGCCGCAGCGATCGCCTCGTCGAGCGCGACCTTCACGTCGAAGAGCGACCAGGCCTCGAGCCGGTCGTTGGCCTCGCCGGGCGTCGCACCGGTGGTGAGGACGGGCGTCTCGACGTGACCCACCGGCCGGTCGCCGGAGGGCGCCCAGCGCACGAACAGCAGCGCCGCGCCGTACCGGCCCTTGTCGTCCGGCTCATCATCCACGTAGATGGCCACCGAGTACGGCTGTCCGTCGGCGCCCTCGAATGCCGCGGCCCGCTCGTGCTTCGCCATGTAGCCACCCAGCGTGAACTCGCTCACAGTCCGGGAACGGATTCCTTCACGATGTTGCCAAGGATGAATGCGATGTTGGCAGGCCGCTCGGCCAGCCGACGCATCAGGTAGGGATACCACTGCGTGCCAAACGGGATGTACACCCGCATGCGGCACCCGCTCTGCACCAGCTGTTCCTGCAGGTCACGCCGCACGCCGTAGAGCATCTGGAACTCGAAGCGCTCCGCTGCGATGCCGTTCCGCTGGGCGAACTTCCGTACGTGGCCGAGTATCGCCTCGTCGTGCGTGGCAACACCGGGATAGTTGCCGTACTCCAGGAGCTTCTCCACCAGCCGCACGTAGGCCTTGTCCACGTCCGACTTGGCGGGGTAGGCCACGTCGGCCGGCTCGAGGTACGCGCCCTTGCAGAGCCGCACGCGCGCCTTCATGTCGATGAGGCGCTGGATGTCTGCATCCGAGCGCCTCAGGCATGACTGGATGACCACCCCGCAGTGCTTGCCGAATCGCGGGAAGAGGCGGTTGCTGAAGAAGTCGAGCGTCCGCTGGGTGTACGCGGAACTCTCCATGTCGAGCCGGACGAAACCGTCGTGTTGTTCGGCGCGCTCGAGGATCCTTGTCATGTTGCGAACGCAGAGGTCCTCGTCGATGTCGAGGCCCATCTGCGTCAGCTTCACCGACACGTTCACCTGGTCGTGGGCAGCCGCCATCTCGTCAACCATCTGCACGTACTGCGCGCAGGCCGTCTCGGCCTCCGAGGCCTGGGTGACGCTTTCACCCAGCAGGTCGAGTGACGCGGTGATGCCCTTCGCCTCGAGCGCGCTGGCCGCCGCCACCGCCTCGGGGATCGTCTCGCCGGCCACGAAGCGTGACGCGAACTGCTTCGCGAGACCATTGCGGCGCACGAAGTTGAAGATCTGCTGCTGTTCCGACAGCCAGAGCAGCGCGTTGCGCATCATGCGATCAGCATCCTTGCTGGGGGTTCCGGCGACCGCCCCCAAGCTAAGGGGCGGTCGTCAGGTTGCCTATCCTCGGCGTCTTGCGCGCGGCTACCGTTGGCTCTCCGCGCTGGTGCGCGCCGGCTTCGTGCACTCCGGCCATGGTCGCGCCTTCCCGGTGGCGGGATCCACCGGCATGACGCGTCGATCCCGCGGCATTGACTGCGGATCCTCCGAGGCCAGGTACACCAGCATCGCGGCCAGCGTCGCGTTCTGCTTCAACTCGTCGAACACGATCTTGTCGAAGGTGTCGCGGTTCGTGTGCCAGGTGTAGGTGAAGTACTCCCAGGGCAGCGAGCCGAGCCCGAAGGCCGGCGCGCCGTAGCAGACGAAGCTGGCGTTGTCGGTGCCGCCGCTGCCCGGGGTACCGGGAATCTGCAGCTTGATGTCGGCCGTGAGCTCGGTGGGAAGCCGGGCAAACCAGTTGGCGAAGAACGCACCGGCCCCGGTGAGCCCCTGCGTCGAGATGGTCTGGATCCGTCCGGTGCCGTTGTCCTGGTTGAACAGCGCCTGCAGGTGCTGCACGACTTCCGGGTGATCGGCGGCCCAGGCGCGCGACCCGTTCAGCCCCTGCTCCTCACCGCTCCAGTGCCCGATGATGATCGTGCGCTTCGGCCTCGGGTAGGCGATGCTCAGCAGCCGCGCCGCCTCGAGCATCGTGATGGTGCCGGTGCCGTTGTCCGTCGCACCGGACGCGCCGTCCCAGCTGTCGAAGTGGGCCGAGAGCATGACGTACTCGTCGGGCTTCTCGACGCCACGAATCTCCGCGATCGTGTTGAAGACCGGCTGCTCGCCAAGCGCCTCCGACTGGGCTTCGAGGCGCACGACCGGCGACTGGTTCCGCTCGGCGAGCCGGAAGAGGAGGCCGTAGTCCTCGCAGCTCACGTCGACCACCGGCGCCTTCGTGGCCCGCGTACCGAAGATCTTGTCGACGCCCCATCCCTGCGACCAGAGCGACGTGACGACGCCGGCGGCACCGGCATCGGCGAGGGCCACGACGAGCGCATCACCCTGCAGGCCGGTGCGCTGCACGCGCGCTGTCCAGTCGTCCCGCCCGCGCTTCCGAGTCGCCAGGAGGCTATCCCAGGTCGCGGGCAGCGCGTTCTGCTTGAAGCTGGAATCGGGCCGGCAGGTCGGCTGCGGAAATGACGCGAGGATGAAGTTGCCCTTCGCCGTCGGGCAGCCACGCCTTGAAGGCCGCGCTGTCCGCGAGATCGGGAAGGATGATGACCTTGCCCTCGACCTTGCCCTTCGTCGGCGTGCTCCAGGCCAGCGTCATCGCCTCGAGTGTAGCGCACGCGCGGCGAGAGCAGGTCGAAGTGCGTGATCCCGCGCCGCCAGCTCGCGCCAGGTGCCGTACTGCTCGTTCCTCGCGGTGATGCCCCACTCCTGGTAGCGCGCGACGAGCCAGTCGTTCCCGGACCGGATGGCCGGTGACCCGGTCAGACGCGGCCCGATCGAGTCGAGGAGCGGCTGCGCCAGTTCGTAGGTCTTGCTGCTGTCGATGCCGAGCGACCAGAGTCGCCGAAGCACCGGATCCTCGACCGGGAAGCGTCTGGGCGTGAAGCTGGACGGCAGAAAGCGAGGTGATTGCGAGCAGCCAGAGTGAAGAAACGAGTCACAGGATAACTCCAAAAGCGGCTGTGGTGTCCACCAATGAGAGCAGAAATTTGGGAATTCTGTTGCGCTGCTTCGACATGTAATACTGCTAGGCGCCAAAAGCGGTGTCAATATTCTGGGCAGTAAACATGTCTAAGTAGTTTCCCAACAAGATATTTATGATCGTCAATTTTGCCGTCGTTGACCCCATATCCCGCAGCCCGTAGGTTCGAGGTGCCGTCAAACTTGACGGTGATAGGGTCAACCCACTGACCGCCCGATAAGAGCACACCCGGAGTGATCCGGGGCCGCAAAACTAGAGGTCTCGAGCGCCCCCTGCGCAAGAGATAGCTCGGTGCCGAAGGTGGAAATTATCGGGCGTGGGAGACGCAATGCGTTCCACGCCAGTTCGAAACCGGTTCTCTCAGGAACCGGAACTGCCCGTCCGGCGTCGGCCGTTCAGCCGAGCCTTCCTTCCCGCGTTGCTCATCCCATTGCTGGGATGCACCACGGAACCAACGAGCACATTGCCCGACGGTGCACAGGCTTTCGTGCCGCCGGCCGAGTATCAGGCTTGGTGGGTCAGCACCGAAGGCTGCTCTGCCATCCAGGGCAACATCGGTCGCATCAAGTGGTACGTCGTCCCGGGCGTGTCCACCTTCCCCACCGCTGAGGGGGAAAAGGTCGGCATCCGGATCAAGACGGGCAACGACATCCGCATCGTGATCGCCGGCAACTATGTGGAGCACGAGATGGTCGTGCGCCATGAAATGCTGCATGCCCTGCTGAACAGGGCGGGACATCCGCCAGAGTATTTCCAGGACCGCTGCCACCTCACCTGGGAAACGTGGGCCGCGTCGCGTCCGACGACCGAGCCACCGCCACCGCCCGACGGCGACGAGCTTTCCTGATCCCAGGTCAGGCGTCCGGGTAGTACCGCCCTCCGCGCCCAGCCATCTCCACCAGGCTGGGCGCTGGATCAAACCGCCCGCCATGGGCGTCGCCCAATTCGCGCAGCGTGCGAACCACCTGCGCGGCCCCCACCGAATCGATCATGCGTAGCGGACCGCCCCTGAAGGGCGGGAAACCGATGCCGAAGATCGCCCCGATGTCACCGTCGCGCGGCGAGCGGATGACGCCATCGGCCTCGGCCAGGGCCGCCTCGTTGAGCATCGCGTACACCAGCCGTCGCTCCACCCACGGTTCGTCGATGTTCGGCAGCTTGGTCACCCCGGCCAACGCATAGACGGAATCGTCCGGGCCGAGCCTCTTCCCGCCCTCATAGCGATAGAAGCCCCGGCCGTTCTTGCGTCCCAGGCGCCCGTCTGCCGTCATCGTGCGAACGAAGTCAGACGGCGCCATCCGCGCGCCGAAGGCGCCGTGCATGACGCCGGCGGCCTTCTGTGCCACATCGAGCCCCACCTCGTCGAGCAGCGTCACCGGACCGACCGGGAAGCCGAAGCGCGTCATCACCCGGTCGAGGACATCCATCGGGGCACCTTCCATCAGCAGGATGCCCGCTTCGTTGAGGTAGGGCGTCAGGATGCGGTTGACCCAGAACCCCGGCAGGTCGCCGACGACGATGACGGTCTTGCCCATGCGCCGGCCGAAGCGCACCGCGGTGGCGATGGACCGCGCGGAGGTGCCCTCGTGCGGGATGACCTCGAGCAGCGGCATTTTCTCGACCGGCGAGAAGAAGTGCATGCCGAGCACCCGATCGGGGCGCTCCGCCCCGGCAGCGATGTCGGCGATCGGGATGGTCGAGGTGTTCGTCGCAATGACCGCCTCGGGGCCGACAGCACTTGCTCCAGCGCGCCCACCACCTCGCGCTTGACCTCGAGGTCCTCGAAGACCGCCTCGATGACGAGGTCCGCGCGCCCGAAAGCCGCTGTCGTCCGCCGAGCCGGAGATGAGTGCCGCGAGTCGCTGGTACTCCGGGCGGCTGAGGCGCTTCCGCTTCAGGCGCTGGTCCAGGATTGCGGTCGCGGCCTTGAGGCCCTTGCCCACGCGCGGCAGGTCGGCGTCGCGCATGCGCACCTCGACCTCGGCGTTGAGCGCCGCGGTGCCCGCAATGCCGGCGCCCATGAACCCGGCGCCGACCACGCCGATACGGCCCACCGGGCCGAGCCGCCCGCCGCGCCGGGCGGAACGCCGTCGTCCTTCTTGAGCGCCGTGGTGGCGAAGAAGATGGCCACCAGGTTGCGCGAGACATCGGTGACGGCAAGCTCGCCGAAGCGCAGCGCCTCATACGCCAGCCCTGCTTCCATGCCGCGCGACAGGCTTACGCGAACAGTGTCGAGTGCTGCGAGCGGCGCGGGGTAGTGCCCCCCGGTCTTCGACAGCACCTGTTTCTGCGCCATGCGGTACACCAGGGCGCGCCCCGGCGCGGTGCCGTCGAGCAGCAAGCCCGCCACGGCCGCGCTTCGGTGACCGCACCGGCACACCGTCCTTCGCCAGTCGTGTCGCGGCGCGCTGCGCCACGTCGCGCAGGATCGCCGGATGGACCAGCTCATCGGCGAGCCCAAGCTTGTGCGCCTTCGCCGCGCGCTCGGACTTGCCGGCCAGGATGATGTCGAGCGCCGCGCGGACACCGATGAGGCGCGGCAGGCGATTGCAGCCACCGGCACCGGGAATGATGCCGAGCTGGACCTCGGGCAGCCCGAGCTGGGTCTTCGGGTGATCGGTGGCGACGCGCCAGTGACAGGCCAGCGCGAGTTCGAGCCCGCCGCCGAGGCAGCTGCCGTGAATGGCGGCCACGACCGGCTTGCGGCTCGCCGCGACGCGATTCATCAGCTCCTGCGCGCGCCGACTGAGGCTCGTGGCCTCCTCCGCGGTGCGCAGGCGCGTGAACTCCTCGATGTCAGCGCCGGCGATGAAGTTGTCGGGCTTGCCGGAGATGAGCACGATGGCGCTCACCTCCGGATCGTTCTCGAGGCGCGTCAGGAGTCCGTCGAACTCCTGCGCCACGGCGGTGGACAGGGTGTTGACCGGTGCGCCGGGCACGTCGAGCGTCACCACCGCGACGCCCGCCTCGATTTCGACAGTGAGGGCAGGCACGATCACGTCCTCTCGAGGACCAGCGCGCTGCCCATGCCGCCCTGCGCGCAGATGGAGATCAGCCCGAACTGCACGTCGCGCCGCTGCATCTCGTTCGCCAGCGTGGTGACGATGCGCGCGCCCGTGGCGCCGAACGGGTGACCGATCGCGATGGAGCCGCCGGTGACATTGGTGCGCTCCCAGTCCACCTCCCCGACGGGGCCGGGCAGCCCCAGGCGCTCGGCCCAGCGCGCGGACCCCCACGCCTGGACGTTCGAGAGCACCTGCGCCGCAAACGCCTCGTGAATCTCGACCAGGCCGAGCTCGCCCCAGGGAATGCCGGCGCGCTCGAGCGCCTTCGGCACGGCGTACGCGGGTCCCATGAGCAGCTGCCATCCCGGATCGACGGCGGCAACGGCATAGCTGCGGAGGAACGCGAGCGGCTCGTATCCCAGGCTGCGGGCGCGCTCCTCGGACATGAGCAGCACCATCGCCGCTCCGTCGGTGAGCGGCGAACTGTTGCCCGGCGGTGACGGTGCCGTAGGTGCGATCGAAGACCGGGCGCAGCTTCGCCAGTTGCTCGAGCGAGGAGTCGCTGCGGATGCCGTTGTCGCTGGTCACCACCTCGTCGCCACCCTTGCCGCCGAACCACGGCGCGATCTCCGCAGTGAGCCGGCCATCGGCGGTGCCGGCGGCGGCGCGCACGTGGCTCTGCAGTGCCAGCCGATCCTGCTCCTCGCGGCTGATGCCATTCTCCTTCGCCATCTTCTCGGCCGACTGGCCCATCGATTCGCCGGTAGACGGCTCGGCAATCGCCGGGGTCACCGGAATGAGGTCGCGGGGCCGCACCTGCGCGAAGATGCCCAGCCGCTGCCCCAGTGTCTTCGCCTTGCTCGCGTCCACCAGCAGCCGGCTGAAGCGGCGCGAGTGCAGGACCGGAATATCCGAGAGTGATTCCACCCCGCCGGCGAGGATCACGTCGGCGTGGCCGAGCCGGATCTGGTCTGCGGCGTTGGTGATGGCCTGTGCCGCGGACGCGCAGGCCCGGTTGAGCGTGTATGCGGGGATCGTGCGCGGGAACTGCGGCAGCAGGCTGACCTCGCGCGCCACGTTCGGCGTCAGCACCGACGGCACGACCTGGCCCAGGATGACCTCGTCGACGAGTGCACCGTCGAGCTCCGTCCGATAGAGCAGCTCGCGCGCGGCGTGCCGGGCCATGGCCACGCCCGCCGCGTCGCGGAGGACGGTGCCGCTGCGGGCGAAGGGCGTGCGAAGGCCCGCGACGATCGCGACGCGACGGTCGGTCACTGGGAAGGACATGCGGATGGAGCCCCGTTAGACTTCGTCAACCGGAGTTGCGCGCACACACGCTGGCCACGTGGCGCCAGCGCTCTGTATCGACGGGCTCGGCGACCTCGCGCCCATGCATTATCTCGAACGGCGCAACCAGGCGGGCGAGCTCGCCGGGCAGCAGCAGGTGTGCATCGGCGGTGGGACCCCATCCCTGTTCGCGCTGGGTGGTCAGGAAACTCTCCGCGATGAGCAGCCCGCCCGGGCGCACCGCGTCCAGGGCCCGGGGAAAGCGCGGCCGGTCGAGGTAGTTGAAGATCAGGACGGCATCAAAGAGGCCCCAGTCGGGCCAGGCGTCCTCGAGGTCGGCCTGCTGCCAGTCCACCCGCACGCCGGCCGCCGCCGCGAACTCGCGCGCGGTGGCCAGGCTCTCGGCATCGCGATCGACGGCCACCACCGTGGCACCACGCTGCGCCGCGGCGATGGCATGCCGACCGGTGCCGCAGGCAAGGTCGAGTACGCGGCTTCCCGGCATGAGCCGGTCGGCCTGCCAGGCAAACCAGGTGCTGGGCCGCGTAAGCGGGAGAGGAGGGTGAGGAGGCACGTGGAATCGGACCGGCCGGCATCACTGAAGGAAACAGCGAGTCGCGCCGTGGATCTCCTCGTCATCGGTGGCGGCATTGTCGGTGCCGGTGTCGCGCGTGACGCCGCGATGCGGGGCATGCGCACGGTGCTGGTCGAGCAGAACGACTTGGCCTTCGGCACCAGCAGCCGCTCCAGCCGCCTGGTACACGGCGGGCTCCGCTACCTCGAGCATGGCGAGCTGCGCCTCGTCTTCGAATCGCTGCGCGAGCGCGCCGTCCTGCGGCGCATCGCTCCGCACCTGGTCTGGCCGCTGCCGTTCGTGTTCCCGGTGCACGACGGCGACCGGCTCCGCCGCTGGCAGCTTGCTGCCGGCATGTGGGTGTACGACCTGCTCGCACTGTTCCGCAATGTGAGCCCACACAAGATGCTGGGCAAGCGCGCCCTGCTCTCGCGGGAGCCCGGGCTTCGCGCCGCGGGGCTGCGCGGAGGGGCGCGCTACTTCGATGCCCAGTGCGACGACGCCCGCCTCGTGGTGGCCACGGCGCGCTCGGCGCATGAGCATGGCGCCACCATCCTCACATACACTACGGTGACGGGACTGGTTCTGGATCACGGCCGGGTGGCCGGCGCCCAGCTGCGTCGACGTCCGTACCGGTCGCGAGGCCACCCTGCGCGCATCCATGGTGGTCAACGCCACCGGCCCATGGGCGGACCAGGTCCGCCGGCTCGAGGATCCCCGAGCGCCGCGCCTGCTGCGCCTCACCAAGGGCACTCACGCCGTGGTACCGCGCGAGCGTCTTGGCAATCACGAGGCCATCACCTTCACGAGTCCCCTGGACGGCAGGTTGATGTTCATCCTCCCCTGGGGCGCGTGGTCCTACATCGGCACCACCGACACCGACACCGCCGAGTCCCCCGACGAGGTGCGGGCCTCGTCCGAGGACGTACGCTACCTCCTGCGCTCGGCGAACAGCCGCTTTCCCAATGCCCACCTGGGCGAAGAGGACGTGGTGGCGACCTGGGCTGGCCTGCGACCGCTCATCGAGGACGGCGCCGTCGGCGCTGCGGCGGTGTCCCGGGAGCATATCGTCACCGACGGGCCGGGCGGCATGGTAACGGTGGCAGGTGGCAAGCTGACGACATACCGGCTGATGTCGGCGCAGGTGGTCGACCACGTGGTGAGACGCCTCAATGCGGAGGCACGGGGAGCATGGCCGTCCGAGGCCGGGACCGACCAGGAGCCACTGCCAGGCGGCGAGTCTGCCAGCCTCGCCGCCATTCGCTCGGTCGGGGTCGATTCGGGGGTGGATGTGGCTACCGTCGAGCACATGCTCCGGCACTACGGCACCGAGGCGGCCGGCATCTTCAACCTGATGCGGAGCGAGCCCGGCCTTGCCGACCGTCTGCAGCCCGATCACCCGGCCGTGGCCGCCGAGGTGCTTCATGCCGCCCGAAAGGAGTTCGCCCGATCGGTCGCCGACGTCCTGGTACGGCGGATACACCTGTTTTACGAGGCCAGGGACCAGGGGGCCTCGGCTGCCGCCAGGACGGCCGAGCTCCTGGGACGGGAGCTGCGCTGGACCCCTGGGGAGCAGGAGCGCGAGGTGGCAGCCTACCGGGCCCTGACCGGCCGGACGCTCCCCCTCACCGCCGTGCCCGAACTTCCACTAACTTTCAGGAGTTTGCCGTCCCGGCAGTCCTAGCCGGGGTGCCGATGACACCAGGAGAGTAGTCCGTGGATCCGAACGTGTTCGAGACGGCCAATGCCGGCTTCGCGCAAGTCATGTACGAGGAATTTCTCCGTGATCCGGCTTCGGTCGACACGGAATGGCGCCAGTTGTTCGAGAGTGGCGTCGTTGGGGAGGCGCCGGCGCTGAACGGCAGCGGCACCACGGCGCGGACTGATGCCGTCGACGTCGGTGTTGCCCGCGAGGCCGCACCCGCTCCACCCACCCTACCCGCCTCACCGGCCCTGACGAGCGCCACCCCCATCAAGGGTCCGGCCGCGCGTCTCGTGCAGAACATGAACGAGAGCCTCACCGTCCCGACGGCCACGACCTTCCGTGAGCTCCCCGTGGCGCAGCTGGAGAATGCCCGGAAGGCGCTCAATGCCGCACTCAAGCAGGCGGGCCGCAGCGAGAAGATCTCGTTTACGCACCTGATCGCATGGGCGATTGTCCGCGCGACGAAGCAGCATCCCGTCATGAGCCACACCTTTGCCGAGCAGGACGGAAAGCCGGTACGGGTGACTCCAGCGGGAATCAATCTCGGCCTCGCGGTGGACGTGACCCGCAAGGACGGCAGCCGCGGCCTGGTCGTACCCGTCATCAAGGGCGCCGAGGCGATGGACTTCGCTGCCTTCCTCCGCGCCTACGAGGGCGTGGTGGACAAGGCCCGGGTCAACAAGCTGATGCCCGACGATTTTGCCGGTGCCACCATGTCGCTCACCAACCCGGGCGGTCTCGGCACGCGAGCGTCCGTGCCGCGGTTGATGGTGGGCCAGGGCAGCATCATCGCCGTCGGATCAATTGCCTTCCCGCCTGAGTTTGCCACGATGGCCGCGTCACGCATCGCCGAGCTGGGCATCTCGAAGGTGATGACCGTCAGCAGCACCTATGACCACCGCATCATCCAGGGCGCCGAGTCGGGCGCCTTTCTCGGCACCGTTGACGCGCTGCTGCAGGGTGAGGACGGCTTCTACTCGGAGATCTCCGCCGCGCTCGGCGTTGCGACCGCGGCGCTACGCGCCGAACGGGACGTCAGCGTCGCGGCAGTTGCGGCGCCGGTGGCCGGTGCGGCACCGATCGCGACGTCCGCGCTCTTCAACGTGGCCGCCGGGATGGCGCTGGTGAAGGCGTTCCGCACTCATGGACACCTCGCCGCTCACCTCGATCCACTTGGCAGCGAGCCGAGTGGCGACCCCGCGCTGGACCCGGTACCGCTCGGGCTTACGCCGGACGTGATGGCGCAGATTCCTGCGGCCGTCCTGCGAGTCGCGGTGCCAGGCGAGACGCTGCTCGATGCCTATCCGCACCTGCAGGAGACCTACTGCGGCACGCTGGCATACCAGGTGGAGCACATCGCGAGTCACGAGGAGCGCGTGTGGCTCCGCGAACAGATCGAGTCGGGCGCGGTGCATACCGCGCTCCCGACGGAACGCCGCAAGCGGCTGCTCGAGCGGCTGATCCAGGTCGAGGCGCTCGAGCGTTTCCTGCACAAGGCCTACCTGGGCCAGAAGCGATTCTCGATCGAGGGCGTCGACATGCTGGTGCCGATGCTCGACGCCATCATCGAGATGGCCGCCGACGAGCAGGGGTCGCGCCAGGTAGTCATCGGCATGGCGCACCGGGGCCGGCTGAACGTGCTGGCGCACACCGTGGGGCGCCCGTACGACACGATCTTCGCCGAGTTCGAGGGCGGGCGTCATGTCGAGGCGGGGCTGCTCACGCCGGAAGGCGGGACCGGTGACGTGAAGTACCATCACGGCGCGGAGGGCGCGTACCTCACGCCGAGTGGACGGGCCATCACGGTGAACCTGGTGCCGAACCCGAGCCACCTCGAGTTCGTGGGACCGGTGGTAGATGGACGGGCGCGCGCCGAGCAGACCCAGCGTCGCGGGCGCGACGCGCATCATGACGCTTCGGCGGCATTGCCGGTGGTCATCCACGGTGACGCCGCCTTCGCGGGCCAGGGTGTGGTCGCCGAAACGCTCAATCTTGGTGCGCTTGCGGGCTACGCCACCGGCGGCACCATTCACCTCATCACGAACAACCAGATCGGCTTCACCACCGACAGCGTCGATGCGCGCTCCACGCGGTATGCCTCCGACCTGGCAAAGGGCTTCGACGTCCCGATCATCCACGTCAACGCCGATGACCCGGAGAACTGCCTCAGTGCGATCCGGCTGGCGATGGCGTACCGGCAGCGGTTCCAGCGCGACGTGCTCATCGACCTGCTGGGCTATCGGCGCCACGGGCACAACGAGAGCGACGAGCCCTCCTACACGCAGCCGCTCATGTACAACCGCATCAAGGCGCTGCCGACGGTGCGTGAGAAGTACGCCGGCCAGCTCGTGGCTGAGGGCGTCCTGACGAGCGACGAGGCGGACGCGATGGCGGCGACGGCGTATCAGCGCCTCGTCGAGATCCAGCAGGCCTTCAAGGCGAGCACCGGCAAGAGCACCACGCCGGAGACCCGCAAGCAGGTCGTGGCTGGACAGGAAGTGGACACGCGTGTCGCCCCGGAACTGCTCAAGGCGCTCAACGACCAGCTGCTCACGTATCCCGCCGATTTCAGCGTGCACCCGAAGCTCGCCAAGCAGCTCGAGCGGAGGCGCCCTGCGTTGGGACCCGACGGCGGCATCGACTGGGCCCACGCCGAGTCGCTCGCACTCGCGAGCCTGCTGACGGAGGGGGTACCGCTGCGCTTCACCGGGCAGGACGTCGAGCGCGGCACCTTCAGCCAGCGACAGCTCGTGCTGCACGACGTGAATACCGGCGTGACCTGGTGTCCGCTGCAGAGGCTGCCGGGCTCGATGGCCCCGTTCGAGTTGCACAACAGCCCGCTCTCCGAACTTGCGACGCTCGGATTCGAGTATGGCTATAGCGCCGCCGCCCCCGATGCACTCGTGCTGTGGGAGGCGCAATTCGGCGACTTCATCAACGGGGCCCAGGTGGTGATCGACCAGTTCCTGTCGTCGGGTCTCTCCAAGTGGGGGCTCACCACCCGGCTCACGCTCCTGCTTCCGCACGGGTACGAGGGCCAGGGCCCCGAGCACTCGAGCGCGCGGCTCGAGCGCTTCCTGCAGGCGTGCGCCGAGGGCAACATCCGGGTCGCCAACGCGACGACCCCGGCACAGTACTTCCACCTGTTGCGACGCCAGGCCAAGCGCAGCCGGCAGCGGCCGCTCGTCATCATGACGCCGAAGAGCCTGCTGCGGCACCCGCAGGCGACGTCGACACTGGCGGAACTGGCGGAGGGGCGCTGGCAGCCGGTCATCGATGATGCGTCGGTGGAGGGTCGCCGAGGCCAGGTGACGCGCGTCGTGCTGTGCAGCGGCAAGGTCTACTACGACATCCTGGCGGAAGCGGCGAAGCAGCAGGCAACACCCCTCGCGCTGGTTCGCCTCGAGCAGCTCTACTCCTTCCCGTGGTCGGAGCTGCGGGAGACGCTGGCGCGGTACCCTGGCATCAAGGAACTGGTGTGGGCCCAGGAGGAGCCGAGGAACATGGGCGCCTGGACCTACCTCGAGCCGAAGCTGCGCGAGGTGCTCCCTGGCGGCGCTACCCTGAGCTATGTCGGGCGCCCCGACCGGGCGAGCCCGGCCGAGGGGTATCCGGCGGCGCATGCGCTGGAGCAGAACCGGATCGTCATCCGAGGCTCTCGCCGCGCCGAAGGCTTAGCGGACCCCGGCCCGGCACGACAAAGGGCGATCCCGTCGGGATCGCCCTTTGCATTCCGGAGGCTGGCGTCCTGCCTGGCCTACCGTTCCTTCTCCAGGATTGGCCGCTCGGACGCCTGGCGGGCGATATCCTTGAGCGGCTCGGAGAGGTGATCACCATAGTGCAGCAGGAACACGCCGCGGCTTCGCTTGGCCAGGAGGAACGCCATGAATGGCGTATCGGCCTTCGCCGCGTTGCACTCGCGGCAGGCGAGGACCAGATTGTCCGGACGGTCGTATGCCGTCTGACCGCGCCGTGGGCGCACGTGATCCAGGGTGATGAGTTCGGGCGGGGTTTCGATGCCGCAATAAGCGCACACCGAACCGTGCTGCGAGAGAAGCCACTCACGATGCGATTGCATGCTGCGCCCGGCCGAGCGGTGAAACACGGGGGCAGTTCCGGCAGATGAGCGCCGGCGAGGACGACGAGCCACAGATTCCTTTGATGCTACTGGTTGTTCTTGCATTTCTTTCGGGCAGCGCCCCAATGGCCCTGCCACTCCTACGTCAATGAAGCTACCCAGAGAGCAGCCAGAATGACAGTCTTACGCTTCCCCACGGTGCTTCTTGCGATAGTTGCCGTGAACGCCTGTACCCAGCCGGGGGGCGGTCGCGACGTCGCGAGTGCACGCCGGGAATTGGCTGAACTGGTGAAGGTCTATGAGGAGGCGTCGAACCAGGGCGACGCGCACGAGCTCGCCGCCCTCTACGGCAAGGAAGCGCTCCTCCTTCCGCCGGACGGGGGGATCGTCGCCGGACGCGATTCCATCATGGAGTTCTGGCAGGATGGCCTCGAGCGCGGCCTGACGCTGGACACCGTCCGGGTGGTGGCGCGGGAGCGGGACGGCTACGTCGTGGGGACGTACCATGTGGCACCGACGGACGATACCGCCGCCGATTCGGGCAAGTACGTCATGTGCTTTGCGCTGGGCGATGACGGCTGGCACCTGATGGTGGATATCTGGAATGCGACGTCGGCGGACAGCCCGGATGACAGTAACGACGACGATCCCCGCACGCGGATCATCCGCGCAAGCGGCCCGTCCGCGGGTTACCGCTTCATCACCATCGACCACAAGCCGATGAACAGGAGGACGGTCGAGGCCCACCCGAAGATGCTCCAGCGCGTGAAGAGCCGTCGCATGCCGCGATCATCCGACTGATCTAGCCGCTCCATCCGCAGCTGGTCCGGCAGCAGTGATACGAGCCACACGAAAGTGCTGATCGCCAGCATGACGACGCCGCGACGCAGCCATGGTGTATCCAGGATGGACATCTGCTGGGCGCGCACCATCATGATGCCGGTGAATGTCAGGCCCGCCCCACCCACCAGCGTGAAGATGATGTCGCTCCACATGATGCCGCGCGCAATTGCGCGGAATCCCACCTCGCGGCGCTGGCGGTACAGGTAGTACGCCCAGAAGCCCGTGACCGTGACGTTGCCGACAATCAGCACCGCCGACGTGACGTGAAGTGCCTTCCAGAGCTGGTAGCTATCCATTGCGCGCCTCGAAGGGTCCTCGCAGCAGGCCCAGCCGGTGGCGAACGCGATCCATGCGCTTGTTCACCGAGAGCTTGCCGGGAACGAGCACGCGAAAGCCCTCCAGGGCTTCCGTCGACAGCCGGGTATCGAGTGACGCCACCGTGTCTCCTATCGCCGAGCCAATTCGTTCCGTCAGTGCCTTGCGATCATCGCTGCCTTCGTGCAGCCAGGAGCGCCCCACCAGCGCGACGGCCTCAGGCAGCTGCTCGCTCATGAAGGGATATCGAAACGCCACGGGGCAGATGCGGAGGGCTCCCGCGTGGCGCACTGCGAGATGCGCGGCGCCCCGTTCGAGCCGGGTCAGTTGCTCGCCCGCCGGGCGACGCTGTCCCTGGGGATAGATCCAGAGCGCGGCGCCAGGACGCAACACGCGTCCCGCCGCGTGCAGGTCGTCCCAGGCGCCCATCCGGCTGTCACGACGCAATGGCAGCGTGCCGATGCGCCTGAAGGCGGGATAGCGATCGAGGTTCACCGCTTCCATGAGGATGTGGAAGGTGAGCCCGAACTCCTGGGTCAGGACGAAGGAGAAGAACCCGTCCCACCAGTTGGTGTGATTCGAGACGAAGAGCACCGGCACCGACCGGTCCCACCCCGCCGGAGCGTCGATCGCGGCCCATCGCACCGACGCGAAGTGCCGGCGGAACAACCCGCGGAAGTATCGCGCAAACGCCCAGACCGCAACGGGCCTGGGCGCCTGGTATGTCGCCGGCACCCGCGCCGCGCGACTCACACCGGATGCCCGGAAGCCGGCGAGATCGTCCACGGCCGCTCGGACCACATCGCCCGCCCCAGCACCATGAGCTTGCGCGGGGTCGACACGTACGCCCGCGCGCGGAACACGTCGTAGTCGATCCGCTCGATGGCATCCAGGATGCCCGCGTACGTGCGCTGCAGCAGCCGCACGGTGAGCCGGCTTCCGTCGTTGGGGAAGAGCGGCACCACACGCCCGCCATCCTCGAAGGTGCGACGCACCCGCGCCACCTGCCACTGCATGAACCGGCGGAAGTCGGGCGTGACCCGGCGCTCCTCGAGCGCGGCGCGCGACAACCCGAAGCGGGCCAGCTCATCGGCCGGCAGGTACACCCGGTCATTGTCGAGATCTTCGCCGACATCGCGCAGCACGTTGGTGAGTTGCATGGCGATGCCGAGTCGCACGCCCGACTCGCGGAAGCTGTCAGGGGCCGCGCCGAGCACGGGACCCAGCATGAGCCCGACGCCGCCCGCCACATAGCAGCAGTACCGGTTGAGCTGGGCGAAGTCCTGGATGGCGACCGGCTCGAGATCCATCGCCACGCCATCGAGCAACTCGAGCAACGGTTCGAGCGGCACTGCATATCGCCCCAGCGTATCGGCGAGCGCCATCCAGCGCTCGCAACTGGGCGCAGCCCCGCCGTGAATTGCCGTGACCTCCCGGGCGAGCGCTGCCAGGTCGCGCCGCACCACATCGACCGGCCGGTCGCCGCGCGCATCGACGAGGTTGTCCGCGTGCCGGCAGTAGTCGTACAGCGCGTAAATGGCGCGCTTCTTTTCCACCGGCAGGAACCGGCTCGCGAAATAGAAGCTCTTGGCCCAGTCGGCCGTGACATGCTCTGCGCGCCGATAGCTCAGCTGCAGCGACGCGGTCATGCGCCCGTCACCTCTTCGCGGATTCGCTCAACCACGCACTCGGCGGAGATCAGCACCATTGGCAGGCCACACCCGGGGTGCGTGCTCTGGCCCACGAAATAGAGGTTCTTCAGGGTGGCGTGCCGGTTGTGCGGGACGGAAGTAGCCGATCTGCATGAAATTGTGCGAAAGCCCGAACGCTTCCCCACGCTTGTTCCCGTAGTTCACGCGGAAATCCTCCGGAGTCACCAGCCGCCGGGTGACGATGTGGTCACGCAGGCCGGTCATGCCCAGCGTCGTTTCCATCCGGTCGAGTGTCTGCTGCTCGACCCGCGGCCCCTCCACACTCCAGTCCACCCACTGCGACCGGTCCTCCGGCTGGCTCGGCGCCAGCACCAGCACGAAGAGGCTCTCCCCGCCCGGCGGTGCCTGGCTCGGGTCGGTCCGCGACGTCGCCACGACGTAGAACGGTGGATCCTCGGGCATGCGATGGCGCTTGAAGAGGTCATCGCAACCCGTCCGCATGTCCCGGCCGACCACGAAGTTGTGGTGCTGCAGGTGGGGCCACGTCCGATCGGTGCCGAGGTACAGGAGTACCACTGAGCAGCTGAAGCGTTTCTTCTCGATCCCGGGATACGGCGCCTGCAGCAATTCATCGTACGTGTACGGCAGGTCGGCATTGGCCACCACGATGTCGGCGGTGACGCGCGAGCCGTCGGCCAGGAGCGCCGCGCGCACCTGGGTGCCCGCCGTCTCGAAGCGCTGGACCCGGGCGCCGAAGCGGAACTTCACGCCCAGCTCGCCGCGCCAGTCGCTCCAGCGCGAGCGCCAGCTGGAACATGCCGCCCATCGGATAGAAGATGCCGCCAGCGATCTCCACGTAGGGCAGCAGCGAGTAGATGGCGAGCGACTCGTAGGGCGAGAGGCCGAGATAGAGCGTCTGGAAGCTGAGCGACTGCTGCATCCGCTCATCCTTGAAGTACTTGCCGACCATTTTCTGCAGGTCGCCCAGGGCACCGCTGGTGACGATCCCGAGATTGGAAAGGTCGGCCATTGCCGTGGGCCGGTGCATGTTCCGCCCGATGAACCCGAGCCCGTCGCGGTACATCTTGCTGGTACGCGTGAGATACGCGAGCAGGTTGGGCCCACAGCCCGGTTCGATGGCCTCGCACCCCTCGATCAGGCGATTCAGGACGCTGCTGCGGTCGTGACTCGTCCCGTCGGGAAAGTGAATGCGGTAGCAGGGGTCAATCTGGACCAGCGTGAGGTAGTCCTCGAGGCGCCGGCCGACGTCGCTGAAGAGCTTCTGCCAGTACTCGATCATCATGACCAGGGACGGACCGGTATCGAAGGTGAAGCCTTCCGATTCCCAGCGACCGGCCCGGCCGCCCGGCTGGTCATGCTGCTCCAGTACGGTGACGTCCCAGCCGGCATGCGCCAGGCGCACCGCGGAGGCGAGACCCCCGATGCCAGCCCCGACCACCACGGCGGTACGAGGGCGTCCGGATCCGGACGAAGCGCCGGGGGCGGCACCAGCGGTTCCCGCGGGCGCAGGAGGGATTGCGACGTCAGTCATGAGGCCCTAAGGATACCACCGCAGCGAGGGGCGCCGCGCCTCCGAAATGATTCCCCGGCGGTTATCTTTTCGGCCGCGACCCGCCGTCGCCCCACGTCACCGCCCCCTTGAAAGGAGCACGCCCTGCCGGTGGAAGCCACCCGCCCCGCCGCGCCGCGCGCGTCGGCCAGCCTGACCGCCGACCCGTGGGTCAGCATCAACAGCATCCGGGTACTGGCCATGGATGCGGTCGAGCAGGCCAATTCCGGCCACCCGGGCACCCCGATGGCCCTGGCGCCCGCAGCCTACCTGCTCTGGACCCGGCACCTCCGGCACAATCCCGCCGACCCGTCATGGGCGGACCGCGACCGGTTCGTCCTGTCCTGCGGCCATGCCTCAATGCTGTTGTACAGCCTGCTCCATCTCAGCGGGTACGACCTCCCCCTGGACGAAATCCGCAATTTCAGGCAGTGGCACTCCCGGACGCCGGGGCATCCCGAGCGCGGGCACACCCCCGGGGTCGAGGTCACCACCGGGCCCCTGGGCCAGGGCGTCGGCAACGCGGTCGGCATGGCGATGGCAGAGCGGTTCCTGGCGGCACGGTTCAACCAGCCTGATGCGACGATCGTGGATCATCGCACCTGGGCGCTCGTCAGTGACGGGGACCTGATGGAGGGCGTCGCCAGCGAAGCGGCGAGCCTTGCCGGGCACCTCAAGCTGGGCAAGCTCGCGATGATCTACGATGACAACCGCATCACCATCGACGGCACCACCGGCCTGAGCTTCTCGGAAGACGCGAGCCGGCGCTTCGAGGGCTACGGCTGGCGCGTACTGCACGTGGCCGATGGCAACGACCTCGAGGCCATCGACACCGCGCTCGCCGCGGCACGTAGCGAGGAGGACCGGCCCACGCTGATCGTGCTCCGCACGATCATCGCTGACCCGGCGCCGACCAAGCGGAATACCAGTGAGGCCCATGGCGCGCCGCTCGGCGCCGACGAAGTGCGGCGCACCAAGACGATCCTTGGCTGGGATGGGGACAAGAAGTTTGAAGTCCCCGACGCCGCATATGCCGACATGGGACGCTGTCGGGTACATGGCGCGGGCGCGCAGGCCAGCTGGCAGGCGGTGTTCGATCGCTTCAGCAGCGCGCACGCCGACCTGGCCGCCGACTATTCCAGGGAACAGCAGGGGGACCTGCCCGCAGGCTGGGACCGGGACCTGCCAACCTTCCCCGCGGACAAGGGTGGAGTCGAAACCCGGAAGGCGAGTGCGGCCGCGCTGCAGGCAATCCTGCCCCATGTTGGCAACCTGGTCGGCGGGTCGGCCGACCTGGCAGGCAGTACTGGGGTGGGACAGAAGGTGGGCGGCGCCTTCGGGCCCGGCGTCGCAGGTCGCGCGGTGCACTGGGGCGTGCGCGAGCACGCGATGGGTGCCTGCATGAACGGCCTGGCGGCGCATGGCGGCATCCGGCCCTTTGGCAGCACCTTCCTCGTCTTCTTCGACTACATGAAGCCTTCCATCCGCCTTTCGGCGTTGATGGGGCTTCCCGTCATCTACATCGGCACGCACGACTCGATCGGCGTGGGCGAGGACGGGCCGACACACCAGCCGATCGACCAGCTGCCGATGCTGCGCTCCATACCTGGCCTGGTGACGCTCCGGCCCGCCGATGCCAACGAGACCGTGGCGTCCTGGAAAATTGCGCTCGAGCGGAAGGACGGCCCCACCGCGATCGTGCTGACACGCCAGAAGGTTCCGGTGCTGCCACGACTCGCCACCGCGGCCGAGGTGGGACGGGGTGCGTACGTGGCGCACGAGCCGGCCACGGCACCGCGCGCCATCCTGCTGGCCACCGGCTCCGAGGTGGGCGTTGCGATGAGTGCGGCCGGGCAGCTCGAGCAGGACGGCCTGCCGACGCGCGTCGTGTCGATGCCATCGTGGGAACTGTTCGCCGCGCAGCCACTGCAGTATCGCAATGAGGTCCTTCCACCGGGCATCGGCGCGCGCGTCGCGATCGAGGCCGCCAGCCCGTTCGGCTGGGAGCGATGGGTGGGTGACCGGGGCACCATCCTGGCCATGCGCACCTTCGGCGCGTCGGCGCCAGCCGAACGCCTCTTCACCGAATTCGGGCTTACGCCCGCCGCCGCTGCCGCCGCCGTCAAGGTCCTCCTCACCCGGAGCGATGCATGAGCGACAATCCATCCGCGACCGCGAATCCGCTCGTGGCCCTGAGCCGCCTGGGGCAGAGTCCCTGGTACGACTTCATCACCCGCGACCTCGTGCGCTCGGGTGAGCTGGCGCGACTGATCCACGAGGACGGCCTCAAGGGGATGACGTCGAACCCGACAATCTTCGAGAAGGCGGTGGCAACGAGCACGCTGTACGACGGCGACATCCAGCAGCTCGCCGACCAGGGCAAGGGTCCGGCGGAGATCTTCGAGGCGCTGGCCGTGGCCGACGTGCAGGCTGCCTGCGACGTCTTTGCCAAGGTGTTCGAGCAGGAACCGAACGGCGATGGCACCGTCTCGCTCGAGGTATCGCCGACGCTGGCCCATGACACCGATGGCACCGTGCGCGAGGCAGAGCGGCTCTGGGCCGCGGTGAACCGGCCCAACGTCATGATCAAGATCCCGGGCACACGCGAAGGCCTCCCCGCCATCGCCCGGTGCCTGGCGGCCGGGATCAACGTCAATGTGACGCTGCTCTTCTCGGTCAGCCGATACATCGAAGTGATCGACGCCTTCATGACCGGAATGGAGGCGTTTTTTCAATCGCCCAAGGCGAGCACGCAGCGCGCGCCGTGCAGCGTCGCGAGCTTCTTCGTCAGCCGGCTCGATGGCAAGGTCGACCCACTGCTCGAGCGCGCCTGCAACAGCGGCCACCACTTTGCGGGCCAGCTGCGCGGCAGCATCGCCATTGCCAACGCTGCCGCAGCATATGAGCGCTTCCGCCAGTCGCTGCACCTGCCGCGCTGGCACCAGCTTTCGGCCCGGGGAGCCTATCCGCAGCGGCCGCTCTGGGCCTCGACCAGCACCAAGGACCCCCGCCTCGCCGACGTGTACTACGTCGAGGCGCTCATCGGGCCGCGCACCGTGAACACGCTGCCACCCGAGACCTTTGCGGCATTCCGTGAGCATGGCCAGCTCTGCCTCCACCTCGACGACCACGTGGCACAGGCCCCGCGGCGGCTGCAGGCGCTCGCCGAGCTCGGCATCGACCTGGGTACAATCACGAGTGACCTCGAGGCCGACGGCGTCGCGAAGTTCGCCGCGTCGTACCGCTCGCTGCTCGCCGGCATCGAGGCCAAGGCCGGCGCGCTGGCGGCGCACTGAAAATGTGGCGCTTCCTGCGCGGCATCTCGCTCACCTGGTGGATCATCATTGCCATGGTGGTCGGCATCTTCATCGGGTGGGCGGACAACGCGCTCTGGACCGGTACCGACGTGGCGGCGAAGCTGCAGCCGCTCTCGACGATCTTCCTGCGCCTCATCAAGTCGATCGTGGTACCACTCGTGTTCTCGAGCCTGGTCATCGGTATCGCCGGCCATGGAGACGACCTGAAGCGCGTGGGGCGCCTTGCGCTCCGCTCGCTCATCTACTTCGAGCTCGTCACCACGCTCGCGCTCGCCTTCGGCCTGCTGGCAGTCAATTTCTTCCGTCCCGGCGACGGCGTGGACCTCTCCGCCGCAACGGCGGAGCAGGGCAAGCAGTTCGCCAGCAACCAGGCGACGCTGTCCGGCGTGCTGGAGCACACGTTCCCGGCGAGCTTCTTCGACGCGGCGGCGCGGAACGAAGTGCTCCAGGTGGTCGTGTTCGCGGTGCTCTTCGCCATCGCCCTGGCGCAGGTGAAGCCTGGCCGCTCCAAGGAGATCGTGCTGGGGTTCTTCGAGGGACTCGCCGACGTGATGTTCAAGTTCACCGGCCTGGTGATGCTGTTCGCGCCGATCGGCATAGGTGCCGCCGTGGCGGTGACGGTGGGACACAGCGGTATCGGGGTACTCCGGAACCTGTTCAGCCTGGTGGGCACGCTCTACGTGGCACTCGTCGCCTTCATCCTGCTGGTGCTGGTTCCAATCGCCCTGCTCGCGCGCATACCGCTCCGGCGCTTCTGGTACTGGGTGAAGGAACCGTGGCTCATCGCATTCTCCACCGCGTCGTCCGAGGCCGCGCTGCCGCTCGCCTTCGAGAACATGGAGAAGTTCGGGGTGCCGCGTCGCATCATCGCCTTCGTGCTGCCCACTGGCTACTCGTTCAACCTCGACGGCTCGACGCTCTACCTCGCGGTGGCGTCGGTGTTCGTGGCCCAGGCCGCCGGCGTGGAGCTGACGATCGGCCAGCAGCTCATCATGATGCTGACGCTCATGCTCACCAGTAAGGGCGTTGCGGCGGTGCCGCGCGCGTCGCTCGTCATCCTCTCGGGCACCCTGACCACGTTCGGGCTGCCGCTCGAGGGCGTTGCAGTGATCCTCGGTGTCGACGCCCTGATGGACATGGCGCGCACCTCCGTCAACCTGCTGGGCAACTGCCTGGCCTCGGCGGTGATGGCCCGCGTCGAGGGAGACCTCCAGATCCCGGAGGGAGCACCCATTGGTCAGGCCGCGGCCATCGCGGCCTGAAACTTCGCTCCCGGCGCCCCCGTCGGGGGGCGTCCGGTAACTGCGGGGGGATCGCGCCGATCCCCCCGCTTTCGTTTCATCCAGAGGGAGTCATGCGTACCCTGTCCTCGCTGTTCCTGATCTCCATTGCCAGCACGGGTCTCCTCGCAGCCCAGAAGGCGCCGGCAGCGCCGGCTCCGCTCCGGTCCGCCCCGATCGCCAACGTGGCCTATGACGTCACGTTCAACCGCGATCTCGCGAAGCAGCGGACGATGTCGGTGACGATGTCCTTCGATGCAAGCGGCACCAGCCCGGTGCTGCTCTCGCTGCCCGCCTGGACGCCGGGCGCGTACGAGATCACCGACTTCGCCAAGTGGGTGTCGAACTTCACCCCGACGCGCGAGCGGGCAGCCACTCGAGTGGGACAAGCTCGACTATGACACCTGGCGCATTCGCACGACAGGGCCAGGCCCGGTGAAGGTGTCATTCGACTTCAAGGCCGACACGCTGGACAACGCGATGTCATGGGCCCGCGACGAGTTCCTGCTGTTCAATGGCACCAACGTCTTCATGTACCCCGAGGGGCAGCCGCTTGCCTTTCCCGCCACGGTGCACATCAACACCGAGAGCGACTGGATCGTGGCGACCGGCATGACCTCCGGCGGTGCGAAGGACAACTATCGCGAGGGGAACTACCACGACCTGGTAGACATGCCGTTCTTCGTGGGCCGGTTCGACTACGACAGCGTGCAGGTCGAGGGCATCACGGTTCGCCTCGCCACGTACCCTGCGGGGAGCCTGTCGGGCACGCCACGCGCCGAGACCTGGACCCGCATCCAGAAGATGTGGCCGCCGATGATCCAGGCGTTCGGTGACAAGCCGTTCAAGAACTACACGATCATGCAGATCGCCGACTCGAGCTACCAGGGCGCCAGCGGCCTGGAGCACCAGAACTCGCACGTCGACGTGATCACGCCGCTCGCACTGGGGAACCCGTTCCTCGACGGGCTCTATGCGCACGAGATCATCCACGCGTGGAACGTGAAGCGGCTCCGTCCCGCCGACCTCTATCCCTACCGCTACGACCGGTCGCAGCCCACGCCCTGGCTCTGGGTGAGCGAGGGCATCACCGACTATTACGCCGATCTCGTGCTGGTACGGGCCCAGCTGGTCGAGCCCACCGGCTTCTTCGCGACCACGACGGGCAAGATCAACAACGTGAACTCGGCCGCCCCGGTGGCGCTCGAGGATGCATCGCTCTCGACCTGGATCCATCCTACCGACGGCACCGGGTACCTCTACTACGACAAGGGCTCGCTGGCGGGGCTGATGCTCGACATCATGATTCGTGACGCGAGCAACAACCGGCAGTCACTCGATGACGTGATGCGCAGCGTCTACCAGAGTGCCTACAAGCACGACCGGGGCTTCACGAGCGAGGAGTGGTGGGCGGCGGTCAGCAAGGCGGCGGGCGGCAAGTCCTTCACCGACTTCAATCGCCTGTATGTCGATGGCAGGGCTCCCTATCCGTGGGACTCGATCCTGCCGCTCGCGGGGATGCGACTCAATCGCGAGCCCCGCGTCGGCATCCAGTCCGAGGGTGACAGCACTGGCGTCAGGGTGGTTGCCGTGAGCCAGGGTACGGCTGCCGCGCTCGCCGGCGTGAAGCCGGGCGACTACCTCGTATCAGTGGGTGACGTGGCCGTCACGCCGACCACGGACTTCGGCCCGGCGTTCCGGCAGCTGTACGCCGGCAAGGCCGACGCACCGTTCGTCATCACCGTTCGGCGCGGTAGCGAGACGCTCCAGCTCGATGCGAAGGTGCAGCTTGGCAACCTCAAGGTGGACGCCGACCCGAGTGCGAGCGAGAAGGCAACGCGCATTCGCGATGGAATACTGACGGGAAAGACGGGATCGTAGGCTAGCGCACGCGCTTCATGCTGAGGATCACGATCGCCGGCGCCAGGGTCTGTCCCTGCGCCGGCGATTGCTGTATCCGGCGAACGACATCCATCCCCGACGTCACCGTGCCGAAGGCGGCGAATCCCTGGCCGTCGGGGTTCCGCTTGCCGCCGAAGTCGAGCGCCGGCTGGTCGCCGATGCAGATGAAGAAGTCCGAGGTGGCGGTATCGGGGCCACCGCGAGCCATGGAAACGGTTCCGTTGAGGTGCTTGAGCTTGGTGACGCTGGTGCGCTCGAGCGGAATCGGCGCGCGCTCGCCGGCGTGCGCGCTGTCGCGTCCCCCCTGAATCACCTCGATCTTCACCAGGTTGTTTGGCTGGTTGGTCGGTGTCACCGTCCGGTGGAACCGCCCATTCGTGTACATCCCGGCGTCCACGTAGCCGAGGAAATTCGCCGAGGTCACCGGCGCGTGGACCGTGTCAACGGCAATCACGATGTCACCCAGGCTGGTGCTCACACGGACTTTCGGCAGCTGTCCTGCGGCGTGGTCAGGCGCCAGCGTCAGGACGGCGAAGGCGACCAGCGCCGCAGGGGAAAGGAAGCGAGGGTGCATTTCAGGTATCCAGGAAGAGTGAGGCTAGCGCAGCCACCGTGAGGGCGCGGCCGGACTCGAGCAGTCCCGCGCGTGCCGCAGCCTGGCCCAGCACCGATGCGGCGGTGGCGCCGCCCGCGCGAAATTCCCGGATGCCGGTATCGGCCGCCGACTTGCTGAGCTTTGCGCCGTCCGGCCTGGTGATGAGCGGGTGGTGCAGGAATAGCGGCGGCCGGCCGCGGCCCAGCAGGCCGCCAAGACGGATCTGGCGGCCGGTGGACGGCAGCAGGTCCTCACCCCGGATGACCACCTCGACGCCCTGCTCCATGTCATCCACCACCACGGCGAACTGATAGGTCCACTGGCCGAGCCGGTCGCGCACGAGCAAGTCGCCACACTGGTCCGACGGCTCCTGCGCCTGGGGTCCGAGGCGGAGATCGTCGAATCGCTCCGCTCCGGGTGACATGATGACGCGGCGCGCCTTCACGGCAGGTCCCTCGACGCCGCGGACGCGACAACGACCAGTGTAGCGCATCTCCTCGCCGAACACGTCGGGAACCTCCTGGGCGATGTCGCGCCGCGAGCAGTCGCACGCGTAGACCAGCCCGGCATCGATCGAGCCGCTCGAGTGCCGCCTGATAGCGTGCGGTGTTGTCGCTCTGGCGCTGGGGGAGCGGACCCGCGCGAAAGGCGGCGGTCTCGCCGAAATCCGGGGCGAGCCCGAGCCAGTCGAGATCATCGAGAATGCCGCGCTCGTACTCCGGCCGCGAGCGGGTCCGATCGTGGTCCTCGATGCGCAATACCACCCGGCCGCCAAACGCCCGCGCCAGTCCCCAGACGTAGACCGCGTTGACGACGTGACCGAGGTGGAGGAAGCCGGTAGGTGCAGGCGCGAAACGGGTGCGCCACCCCGCGGGGAGGGTGGCGAGCGGGTGGAGCGGCCGGGTCATGTCTCCTTGCGGAAGAGCAGCGGCTTGGCCTCTCCCTTGACCCCGATGAGGAGTGCACCGGTCTTGTCGATCGAAACCGTGTCGGCCTTCGTGAGGGCCGCGAAGTAACGCATCTCCTGGTCCATCAATGCCGGGGCGCAGGCCATCATCGTGGATGCCATCGGCGTAAAGGTGATGACCGATCCCTTGAGCGTCGCCGCGCCACTGTAGCGGTTGCAGCCGCCGCTCCCGGTCACCTTTCCATCGGCAAGGAACTGCAGCGTGACGTGTGAGTTGTCGATCACGCCGCGACCGGTGAGGTCCTCGAGCAGCCACGCGGCGCCACCCAGGGTTGCGGGGCTCACTGTCACAGGGGGCGCCTGCTTTGATCCACACGCCGCGACCAGGAGGACCGCGCCGACGGACACAGGGAGTGAAATACGGATTGGAGCCTCACGGTTGGGTCTCCCCCAAAACAAGAGGCCGGCTCCGCGCATGCGCAGAACCGGCCCCGGACCTCGGCAGCCGACTAGGCGACCGTAGCGACACCAGCGCGATTGGCCACCGTGCCACGACCTGGACGCGGCGCGATCGGCACCAGCCCTGCCGACGCCTTCAGGTACGCGTTGGGATCGTGCTCCAGCGCGCCTTCCGGCAGCCAGTCCCAGAACGGCCCGAGTTCGCGACGGATGCGGTCGCGATAGAACTGCGGCAGCACCGTGGTCTCGCCCTCGAAGTAGTCGCGCACCGACTTGTCGGTGTCGAGCAGGCCGCGGATCGTCGTGTGGTACTTGATGCGGCCCCAGCCCTCCGACGAAATCGCGCGGATCACGTTCATGCCCTTCGGCAGCATCTCGCTGGTGCCCATGAAGCGCTTCGCGATCATCCGGCCCGAGAACGAGTACTTCGTCAGGTCGATGAGGCGATCGTAGAACTCCGGCCACGCGTAGTTCTTCGGCTTCACGTTCATCGCGTGGTTGTTGTTCAGGAAGTGATGCGGGAAGCCCAGCACCCGGCCGTCGCGCTGGTACTCGAGGTTGAGCGGCGCCGCCTTGCCGAACGCCGAGAGCAGCGAATAGCCGGGGAACGAGCCCGGGGCCAGGTCGAGGAACTTCTTGGTCAGCTCGAACGGCTCGGGGCCCATGTCGCCATCGAGGCCGAGCACGAAGTTCGTCTGGATGTAGGGGATGTAGCGCAGGATCATGTTCACGTGATCCGACACCTGCGTCACCTTCTCCATGCCGGTATTTCGCGTCTTCGACTTGTTGCCGAGGTCGTACCACGACTCGACGCCCGGCAGGATCGCCTTGAAGCCGTTCTTCTTGAGCCGCTTGAGGTGCGCCTCGTTCAGCACCGAGAGGCTGCTCTCGGCGATGTGCCGAATGCGCGTGGTCGGGTCGGCGCGCTCGAGCGTCTCCATGCACTCGTCGAAGCGGATCCCGAAGTTCGGGTCGTGCCACCCGACGATGGGACTCTTGTGCTTGGTCAGCAGGAACTGGATGTCTTCCGACAGGCGATCAAAGCCGAGCGGCTGGTACTCGACCGTCGAATCGATGCAGAAGCTGCAGGTGTAGGGGCAGCCGAGGCTGGCGAGCATCGGCACCATCTGGATGACCGGCGCCTTGGCCAGCGTGCGCTCGACGTACTTCCAGCGCTCGGCCAGGGTCGGCAGGTCCTTCGGCTGCTGGGCCGACGCGAGCTGGCGACCCACGGGACGATGCTGCTCCCGGTCGGCCAGGATCTCGAGGACGGTGTTCCGGTCGGTGAAGCCCAGGACGTAGTCGAAGAAGCGCCCGGCATCCTCGGGATAGCAGCGGGCATGCGGCCCGCCGAGCACCGTAACCGCACCGCGCTGCTGGAACATGTTGCTGATCGCGTAGGCAAGCTGTGCCGACTGGGAGAACGCGCTGACGAAGAGCACATCGACGTCGAGCGGCAGTTCCGCCTGAAGGTCCTCGAACCCGGTGTAGCACACCAGGTGCACGTCATGCCCCGCCTGTTCACACCAGACCGCGATGATCTGCGGCATGATGCCGGCAAGGTTCGGGTTCATGACACGGGAATAGACGGCGGTAGTCGGGGCACGAGCAACGAGATCGAGAATGCCGACGCGGAGCGGACGCATGGCTGCCTTGCGTGAAGTGAACTCACCCATGCAAGACACCGAGTTGAACTCGCGTGTACTCGAGGTTGGGTGGCGACCCCATAAACGACCGGGAGCCGCTGCGTCAGAAGTGTAGTTCTGCGCAACGGCTCCCGACCATAATAGTAACCCCGTCCCGCCCGTTTGGGCAGTGACGCGGTGCAAGTTGTGACGTGGTGGCTATTTAGCGGACGGTAGGAGAGAGAGGCGCCGACCGGAGTCGAACCGGTGATGGAGGTTTTGCAGACCTCTGCCTTACCACTTGGCTACGGCGCCTGGACTTGTTGCTGGCCCTGCTGGAGCGCCGGAGAAGGTAGTGCATTCTCCTCCCCGGCAACAAGCGCGCTACTGCTTCTTCTGCACCACGGGAGGCGGTCCACCCGCCGGCGCGGGCCGCTCGAACCTGGTGTACCCGGCGGGCGGCTCGAAATCGACTGCGGCCAGGCTCCGCCGGTCCACCTTGGTCAACTCCAGCTCGACCTCGGGCTTCCCCGCCTCGATACTCGTCACCTTCACGATCCCCTCGCCCGGCTTGAGATCGAGGTTGGCAAACTCGGCCAGTGCCTCGCCGAAGGGCCCGGCGCCAGTGGAACCCCCGAACCCGATGCCCTTCGCCACGCAGAGGTTGGCCTCCTTCGGCTTGCCATCCTCAACGCCACTGCCATGAATCACCTCGCACCGCACGCCGGCGACCGTCTCGGTCTTGCCGGTGCGTGTCCAGGTGACCTGCGGCTTGTCCCCGGTCGGCAGCGGCTTCCTCGCGGCCGGATCGTACGGCACCGTCATGTACATCTTCCGGGCCGGCATGATGACGGTGCGGGTCCTGGCAGTGCCGTCGACGATCATGGTTCCATCCCTGCCCGGAGCACCGGCATAGTCGTACCGGATGCTCGTGCCCTTCACCCACTCCGTGATGGTCTTGTCGCCATCATCGCCGCGCGCGCGGAAGGTGAGCGTGCCCTCGAACGCCTGTGCCTGCAGCACCCGCCCCGTAGCGCTCGAGACCATCACGACGAGCAGTGCCAGCAGGCTCCTTGTCATCGCGCGCATCGATGCTCCCCCAGAGAATGATCAACTCCGCATGAATATCTATGCCGAGACACGAGGGCTGGCAACCTCCGCCACCGTGAGCACTTGACCCTGCCTTGATGACCACCGGCGAAGCTGGGGGCGTTCACCCTGTCCCACTCAAGCCGGAGGTTCCCATGAAGACTTCATCCGCTGTGCTCATCGCGGCCGCGCTGCTGTCGGCTTGCGACAGCCCTGCAGCCCCCACCCCGATCGAAGCGCGACCGAACCGGCGGCGAGACCCTCATCTCGTCCGGGGACTGGTACTCGTCGTGGCGCATCGTCGCGGCGCCGATCCGGATCTACCAGCAGAACGTGTATGTCGGGACCGATGTCGACGCCGTCATCGCGGCCGGCGCATCGTCCTCCGACCCGACGGTGCTCTTCGGCGCGCTGATCGGTGCCCTGCACACCTTCGACGCGACTGACTGGACGGCGCGGGCCAACCGGATGGCCGACGAGATCAAGCGCCAGGGCCCGGACGTCATCAGCCTGAACGAGATTTCCACTGTGGCCCGGCGCGGCCTCGGCGACTATGGCGTGACCGACAACACCACCGACTTCCTGCCGATTTTCCTGAGCGCCCTGGCCGCGCGCCGGCTCGACTATCGCCTGGTGGGCCAGGTGAAGAACACGGACGTCATCATTCCGCTGTCGATCAATCCCGCCACCGGAGAGATCATCGCCGGGCCCGATGGCCTGCCCGCGGCCTTCGTATCACTGGTGGACTACGACGTGATGCTGGCGCGCCGGGGTGTCGCGGCGCGCAATGTCACGGCGAAGAACTACCAGGCCTACCTGCCCGTCAACCTGGGTCCGATTCCGGTGGCGATCAAGCGGGGCTACGTGGGCGCCGACCTGACGGTCTTCGGCCAGACCTTCCGCGTGGTAAGCACGCATCCGGAGCCGCGCACACCGGTCAAGGAGATCCAGGAGGCCCAGGTGGCTGAGTTGCTGGCCGACCTCTCGGCGACCACGCTCCCGGTGGTCGTGGCCGGAGACCTCAACTCGGAGCCGACCGACCCGGCCAACTCTCCCTTCGACCAGATGACCAGGGCGGGATTCACCGACATGTGGGTCGCGCGGATCGGCCGTCCGGAACCGGGCGCCACCTGCTGCCACTCGCCCGACCTGCGCAGCACCGTCGATGCTGGATCGCCGCCTCGACTATGTGTGGATCAAGGCGGACGAGCAGCGGCGGGTGGGACCGGTTGTCATGACGGTCTTTGGCGACGAGGCGCGCGAGCGGACTTCATCGGGCCTCTGGCCGTCCGACCACGGCGGTCTCTTCGGGGGAGCGGTCCTGCTGCCCGAAGCACCTGCGCGTGCCACGCCGACCCCGGTCAGAGCCCTGACGGGGTTGCTCTCTTGGAACGATATCGGCGTCGCTGGTCGACGAAAGCCAGGCGCGTCGGCGGCGATCACCGAGCCAAGCCGTTGCTAATTGAAGCTTTCGCTCCGTTGACCCCCGTCTTGCGGTGCCTGTACCCGCGCGGTAACTTGTCGATATCCAACCCGTTCCAACATCAGATTCTGTTCGTCACAGAGCAACTTTCGCGTGATGCCGACGGGATTGTCGCACGCTGCGTCCCCGCCCGGCCTCCAAATCGACCCACGGATCGGCGGGCTGCCTGACTCGCGGGATCGTCTTTACCCAATGAGGGAGAACCGAGCATGCTTCATCGAATCGTCAGACAAGTTGTGTTGGCTTTCCGCCGCCGCGCTCGGCAGTTTTCTGGGTGCGTGCGATGATAACACCAACCCTACTCCTGTCGGGCCTCCGGCCAGTGTTCCGGCGGTCACCATCGAGGTCATCGAGCAGCCGGTGTCTGGACCGGTGGGCGAGCTCCTGACCGATTCAGTGGTCGTGCAGCTGAAGAACCCCGACGGCAGCGTCGCGCCCAACGAGCGAGTGAATTTCTCGACGGCGAACGGCGGCATCGTCGCCAACGCGGTTGACACGTCGGACGCCAATGGTATCGCGACCTCGGGCAAGTGGAGGCTCGGACATGTTGCGGGGCCCCAGCGCCTGGTGATCAGCGCGGCGGCGATCAACACGAGCGTCAATGTCACGGCTGAGGCGGTTGCCCTCGGGACAGTGAACCCCCCGGCCGGCATGGAAGGCCGCACATTCGTCGCGGGCGTTGCGACGCCACAGGAGCCGATCTTCGTGGCGGTTGACAGCTTCAACAACCGCATTGCTGCCGGCACCGATGTCACGTTCACTGCCCTCGAGGGCACGCTCGCAGCGAGCCCGGTCACGGTGCAGACGGACGAGCTGGGCAATGCTTCCCCCGGCCCCTGGACGCTCAGCAACCTGATCGGTCCACAGCGCATCCGGGCTGACTACGAAGTAGATGGCGTGCCGACGTCCACCATTCTCACGGTGCAGGCAGGTTGCTCCAGCACCCAGCTTGGGCCGAGCTCCAATGCGCAGGGCCAGTGGCGCTCCAGCGATTGCCGCACCACGACGCAGCGCATCCAGCAGTACACGTTGACTGCGCCGCCGGTCGGAAACATTCCAGTGATCAGCGGGTTCAGCCTTTCGCTTCAGGGTGCCGCGGGACAGGCGGTGCAGCTGCTCTCGAACGGCAATCCGGTCCAGCTGACCGTGCCGACGTATCTTTACAGCACCTCGTCGAACCCGTACCAGGTCAACTACATCCTGCCCCCCGGGAACTACGATGCGCGCGCGCTTTCGCCCAGCCTGGCGGACGGCTTCTTCACGTTGACTCGCTCTGGCGACCTTGACGTCAACGGCGACTTCTTCGGCTCAGCGTTGACCTACCCCACCATGTTCCCTGTTGGCTGCGGTCAGGCGGGCGATGTCACATGGTTTACCTCGCCGGGCGTCATCTCCTACGGCTACCTCGATGCCCCGAACAATTGCAGCGTGGGTGGGTTCGGCGCCTATCAGGATCGGTACCTGGTCCAACTGGAAGCCGGCGACACCCTGAATCCGACGATCGTAAACCAGGCCGCCGTATCGGCTGACGGGAGCGCGCTGAACTTGAGCATCCGCAACGCCAGCACGGCAGCGGGCCCGGTCTTGGCGACGGGTGTCGTGTCCGGGGGCGGTACCAGCAACTACGGCAACCCGGACTTCGGAACCGCGTCCAATGCCAGCATCAGCTTCATCGGCAATATCGCGGGCGTGAACGGGTTCGTTGCCCCATCGACCGGGTTGTATGAGGTCATCGTAGGCGCGCCCGCGGCCGGCGAGTTCTACCAGTTGTTCCTGGCCCCGCCGATCAGCATCACGTCCACGTCGCTTCCGAACGCGACGGTGGGCACGGCTTACAGCGCCGGCCTCGCGGCACTTGGCGGCGCAGGCACCCAGAACTGGAGCGTAGCGGCTGGCGCTCTCCCGGCGAAGTTTGCAATGGCTGCTGCCGGTACGATCAGCGGCTCGCCTGAGACTGCGGCGATCGGGACCTATACCATCACCGCGTCAGTCTTTGCGGGTTCGATTGCGCAGAAGGTGTTCACCCTGACGGTGGTTGATTCTCTCCCGACCCCTCCCTGATGGGGCGTAGTCTTCCAATGAAGCGGGCGGCCCCAATCGGGGCCGCCCGCTTCAGTTTCAGGACCCGATGCCGGTCCGGATTAGTATTGAATGAGGAGGCCGACATGACGACAAACACCGACTGGCTTACCCAGCCCGACGCCCTGCTTCGCCTTGGCACCGCCGAACCGTTGATACCGCATCACGTTGTGCGATGGGATCGTGGCGTCCGCACCGAGCGCGAAGACCTGGTGGCCGAGGAAGCGCCGGTCACCATCGTGTACAACGACATTCCGCATGTCGTCATGATGGCCACGCCATCCAACCTGATCGACTTCACCCTCGGCTTCAGCCTCACTGAGGGACTCATCAGGTCGCCGGCCGACATGCTGGCCATCGCATGCGTACCGCACGAGCGCGGCATGGAGATGCAGGCCACGGTGGCCCCGGAGTGCATGGAGGTCATCAACGGCCGCACCCGCCGGCTCTCCGGTCGAACCGGCTGCGGCGTGTGCGGCAGCGACAGCGTGGATGCGGTGTTGCGCCCGGTATCCGAGGTGCCTGAGGGGAGGACGGTATCGGGCACCGTCATTCACCGGGCGCTCGACGGGCTGGTGGCCCAGCAGGAACTGAATCGTTCCGCCGGGGCAGTGCACGCAGCCGGGTGGGCCAACTATGACGGCGACGTGTCGCTGGTGCGTGAGGACGTGGGCCGGCACAACGCACTGGACAAGCTCATCGGCGCCGTGCTGACGCGAGGCATCGACCCGCAGGACGGGTTCGTGGTAGTGACGAGTCGCGCGAGTTTCGAGATGGTGCACAAGACGGCGATGCTCGGCGCCAGTGTGCTTGTGACCGTGTCGGGCGCCACGGCCCTCGCGGTGCGGATGGCGCACCAGGCGAAGCTTACGCTCTGCGGGTTTACTCGGAAGGAGTCACACTCGGTGTATACCCACCCATGGAGGATCGTGGGCTAGGCCCGCGTGCACTAGAAGGTCCCATGCCACATGAGGCCGAGCCCGTTGCTCGTCGCCAGCGGCATGGGGGCGCGCAGCCCGAAGATGGTCCACCGGCCGGTCGCGAGCTTGGCTGAGGCAATTCCCACCACCGCACCAATCACCACATCGCTTACCCAGTGCTCGTTGTTGTACACCCGAGACCAGGCGGTGCCGGTTGCGAGGGTATACAGTCCGACCGTGGCCCACGGCCGGTGGATCTCCTGCGAGAGCGCCGTCGCGAAAGCGAATGCCGTCGCGGTATGGCCTGACCACATCGAGTTGGCCCCGCTGAAGGGCTGGAAGTCCCACTCGTTGCTGGTATCGTAGGGTCGCACGCGGCCGAGCGAGTACTTGAAGACCTGTGTCAGCACGCTGGCCACGACGACTGATGCACCGACGCGGTAGCCGGCGTGCAGCACGCCGGGCTTCTTCGCGATCAATCCGACCAGGATGAGTCCGCCGGTGACCGGGAGTACCACCTCCGCCTGCCCGAAGTACTGCGCGACGTTGGCGATGTCATCGCCCGTGGTGCTGCCGTGATCCGGGTTGGCGGTCCATTCCTGGACCGGCGCATCCACCAGGGCCATCGTGAGGACACCGCCGGCCACGACGGCGCCGACCTGCCAGAGCTTGATGGAAGGCGTGCGCTTGAGGCTGTCTGGCGCCACCGCCGATTGCGGTGACGCAACTGCGGCGGAATCCTGGGCTGCCGCGATGGCGGGCGTGATCGTTCCGGTCGCGGCAAGGAGAAGGCACCACAGATTTCGCAGGAGGGTTCGGGTCAGGGCTGGATCCTGCGTGAAGACTTCTTCAGTGAAAATCGTGCCGACGGGCATGCTCGGCACCAACGGGAGCATTGAGGAGGCGGAATTCCTCCCCGCGCACGTTCACCACACGTCCCTCGATCTGCAAGGTCCCGCGTATCAGCAGCAGCGGGCTCCGGGCGATGAGCAGCGCCTGTTGCTCGAAGCGCTTCGGCGTCACGACGACATTCACCAGGCCGGTCTCGTCCTCGAGTGTGAGGAAGACAAACCCCTTGGCGGTGCCGGGCCGCTGGCGGCAGATGACGAGGCCGGCAACAAGGACGGTGTCGCCATCGCGGGGAGCGGCAGGATGACAAGGCGGCGAGGCGGCAGATGTGCTCAGGTCACCGCCAAGATCCCGTGCGCACGCCACACCCAGCCGCTTCATTTCTGCTCGAAGATGCGCCATGGGGTGACCGTTGAGTGAGAGCGCCGTCATGCGGTAATCCGCTTCGGTCACCTCGTAAGGCGTCATGGGAGGAAGGAAGGCGGCAGGGCGGCAAGGCGGCAGGACGGCAAGAGGGCCCGCAACGCCACGCTCGGCGCGCAATACTTCCCATAGTGCCATGCGCCGGCGCCGTTCCGGTGATTCATGCGCCACCAGGCAATCGAGCGCACCCGATTCCGCCAGGGAGCGCAGGGCACCACGATCGAGCCCGGTGCGTATCACCACATCGGCGACGGAACTGAATGGCCGCTCGTTGAGGGCCCGCTCGATCTTCTCCCGGGCTGCTGTGCCGAGTCCGCGAATGGAACGGAATCCCAGCCGAACGGCCGGTTCACTCCTGCCGCCTTGCCGCCTTGCCGCCTTGCCGTCCTGTTGCAGCGTCGCATCCCAACCGCTTTGCAGCGCGTCCACCGGTCGCACCTCCACGCCGTGCCGGCGCGCATCTTCCACGAGTGTTCCCGGCGAGTAGAAACCCATCGGCTGCGCGTTGAGGATCGCTGCGGTGTATTCGGGCGGGTAGTAGTGCCGGAGATATGCTGACGCATACACCAGCAGCGCGAAGCTCGCGGCATGGCTCTCGGGAAATCCGTAGTCGGCAAAGGCATTGATCTGCTGGTAGATCCTCCGCGCCGTGTCGGCATCGATGCCGTTCTTGGCCATCCCCTCCACCAGTTGCTCCGCGATCCCGGCCATGCGCTCATGGGACCGCTTGTGTCCCATGGCGCGGCGCAGTTCGTCGGCCTGGCCGGGCGTGAACCCCGCGGCGGCGATGGCCACCTGCATACCCTGCTCCTGGAAGAGCGGCACACCGAGGGTGCGCTTGAGCGCCGGCTCGAGCGAGGGATGCGGGTAGGTAACCTCCTCGAGCCCGGCGCGGCGCCGCAGGAAGGGATGCACCATGTCGCCCTGGATGGGCCCGGGGCGGATGAGTGCCACCTCGACGACAAGATCGTAGAAGGCCCGCGGCTTCATGCGTGGCAGGGTGTTCATCTGCGCGCGGCTCTCCACCTGGAAGAGCCCGATGGTGTCGGCGCGGCAGAGGTCGTCGTACACTGCCTGGTCGTCGACGGGGATGGTGCCGAGGTCGAGCGAGACACCGCGCGTGCGCCTGATGTAGAGCAGGCAGTCCTGCAGCAGCGTGAGCATGCCGAGCCCGAGGAGGTCGATCTTCACCAGGCCGACGGGATCGAGATCGTCTTTTTCCCACTGGATCACGGTACGGCCCGGCATCGACGCCGGCTCGATGGGCACGATGCGCGACAACGGCTCGCGACTCAGCACGAAGCCGCCCACGTGAATCGATCGATGGCGAGGAAGCTGGTGCAGCCCCTCCACCAGGTCGGCGAGCAGGGCGACGCGCGGGTCAGCCGGATCGAGGCCTGCCTTGGTGAGGACGGAGGTCGCCTCGGTGGAGCCGAGGAGTGAGGTAACCGGGTTGCGGCGCTCGACGTGGTCCTGGTCGGCGTGGGGATCGAGATACACCTCCCGCTTGACGGCGTCTGCCTTTGTCTTCGCCTCGGTGCCGGGAATCATCTGCTGACCCAGCGTGCTAGCCAGCGCCCGTTTATCGGCGTCACGGCGGCGAATGGAACTGGGGCTGAAGAAGGCCAGGTCGTCATCACCTTCCTTCTTGCCGCTGTCTTCCGCGCACTCCGGATTGTCCTGGGTGTACGCATCGGCCACCGCGCGCCCACGCAGCGCTGCCGCCGTGGCCTTCGCCGAGAAGCGATCGCTGAATGCCGCGATTGCCTCGGCTTGCTGCACGCTGAAGCCGAGCACGCGCGCGCTGTCGCGCACGGCGCTGCGACCCCGCCAGCTGATCTGCTCGCACACCATTGCTGCGTGCTCGCGGCCATAGCGCTCGTAGACGTACTGGAGCACCCGCTCCCGCTCGCGATGCGCGATGTCGAGGTCGATATCGGGCGGCTCCGCGCGTTCCTCGCTCAGGAAGCGCTCGAAGAGGAGGTTCATCTTCACCGGATCGACCGCCGTGATGCCGAGGCAGTAACAGACCACTGAGTTGGCGGCGGACCCGCGGCCCTGGCAGAGGATCCCGCTGCGCCGCGCGAAGCGCACGATATCCCACACGATGAGGAAGAAACCGGCCAGCTTGAGGCGCGCGATGATGGTGAGCTCGTGGGCGAGTTGGGTGCGGTGCGCCGACGAGTCGTGCGTCGTGAGTCGTGAGTCGTGAGAGGGCTTCAGGCGCTCGTCGAGCCCCTGGGTCGCCAGGCGTTCGAGGTACTCGTCCTCTCCTACACCGGGTGGGAGGGGGAACGCCGGAAGCGTGGGGCGGAGCTGCCTCAGCCGGAAGGCGCACCGCTCGGCGATGGCGCGCGTGGCGTGGACACCCTCGGGGGCATGTCGCCAGCGACGTGACATCTGCGCCGCCGACTTGAGGTACCACTCGCCATTGGGACGGAGGCGCGTGCCCATCTGGTCGAGGGTGGACTTGTGCCGCAGCGCCGTGAGCACATCGTGCACCCGGCGATCCTGCGGCCGGGCGTAGTGCACGTCATTCGCCACGACCCAGGGCACGCCGAGCCACCCAGCGAGGGGAATGAGCTGCGTCACGATCGCTCGCTCCTCGGGAAGTCCGTGATCCCAGCACTCGATGACGAGGTGGTCGCCGTAGATATCGCGGAGCGCGCGCGCGGCACGGCGGGCGCCGTCTACGTCACCAGCGGCGAGGAGTGACGGCACCCATCCGTGCGGGCCCCCGGTGAGGGCGGTGACGCCATCGGCATGGCGCGCGAGCAGGTCGAGGGGCACGGCAGGCTCGCCGCGCGGGCAATCCATGCGCGCGCGGGTGATCAGGGTGGAGATGTTGGCGTAACCGACGGCCGACTCGGCCAGCAGCACCAGAGAAATCCTGTTCCCTGTTCCCTGTTCCCTGTTCCCGCTCATGTCGAGTTCCGCCCCGATGATCGTCTCTACACCGCGCGCGCGCCCCGCCTCGGAGAACCGCACGGCGCCGCCCAGGTCGGCGTGATCGGTGAGCGCGAGCGCGCGCTGGCCAAGCCCGTGGGCGCGATCGACCAGTCCCTCGGGTGATGCCGCCCCATCGAGGAGGGAAAAGCAGGAGTGGCAGTGCAGCTCGACGTACCCGGATGGATCGACGGTGTCAGTCATACCACCCGTGAACGCTCCACGTCCCCCCGCTCAGGAACACCACGAACGCCGTGGCCTCACTGGTCCACGAGGAGTATTCGCGGGAATAGGGCGATGCCCACCAGTCGCCGGAGAGGCGCTCCACGCTGCCCCGCTCGGAGATGGGCCAGCGTCGCCCACGCCAGGTGAAGGCGGTCGGCATCGACGTCGATGCGCTCGGGCGGCTCGAGGAGGCGCAGGAGGGCGGCAGGATGACGGGGATCGCCACGTCGCTCGCTTCGCGGGCTCCTCGCGACAGGGGCGGCAAGGCGGCAGGTGACTTCATCTCCTGATAGCGCCCTTCCTCCCAGGCACCGCGCCGCTCGGGTGCGAATCCATCGCGGGATGCGGGGCGCACCACGGTGTCGACACCCAGCGCCGCGCGCAGTCGCGCGAACGCCGCTTCCGCCGCCGCAGGATCACGCCAGCCGGTGCGCAGCAGGTCGCCCTGCTCACCGGAAGGCCGTGCGCGCTCGGTGATGCGCACGACAACGCCGAGCACCGGTGCCTCGAGCGTCCAGTCCTCGAGCACCGCTCGGCACTGCTCGAAGAGGGGTTCCAGGCGGGCAAGGGGAAACGCCAGGGCGATGCGGCGCGAAGCCGACCGGGCAGGCGACTCATCGAGCTTCAGTTCCACTTCCAGTGCCGCCACCGCCATCCCGTCACTTGCAACCTGCGTGATCAACCGGCCCAGCGCCGCACGCACCAGGAAGAGCACCGGTTCGAGTGTCTCGGCGGAGGTCGGAAGCTCGATGGCCACGGTGTCATCGGGCACGGGGAGCGCGAGGGTGGGACGACGTTGGTCCTCGCCCCGCGACAGGCGCCAGGCCGCGAGGCCGGCGGGACCGAAGCGCTGCTCCACGTCACCGGCATCGAGGGCGGCGAACTGCCCCGCCGTACCAAGGCCGAGTGCCGTGAGCGTTTCGCGCAGCTCGGCGTCCATGGGAAGAAGCGAGAGAGGTGCGTGGGCGAGCAGCGCCTGGTCTCCACCGCTCGGCACGATGCGCCCGGCTCCACGAAGCCAGGTGGCGACGTATGCCGCGATGCAACTCGAGGCCACGGCGACGCGCGCATCGGGATGCCATCGCCGCGACCAGCGCGAGGAGTGAACGGATGAGGCCGCGCTCGCCGCCATGACCGTCGAGTCCATGCGCACCGATCCACCAGAGGCCGGGACGTGCCGGGGTGACCTGCGGGCTGAGTGCGAGGCAGGCGGCGGTGACCTGGTGCATGGCGCGACCGACAGCGCGGTCATCCCATGGACGCACCTCGAGCCCGGCGCAGATGGCGCGAGCCGCGGGGATGGTCATGCCGTTCCGTACGCCGAGCGTCGCGGCCTGCGTGGTGGCGACGAGCACGCGGTCGTTGAGGGTGAGCGCGATGGCGTGCTCGTCCCAGTGCGACGGCTTATTTCCCGGGGACGCGTCCCCCGTTGCGCGCCCCCTTCCATCGCTTGTCGCCCCGGCCGACCGCCGGGGCGGCGGCTGGCCGTCCAGCCACACCGCGCCGATCGGGAACTTCGGGATGCGCACACAGGCGACGCGGATGATGGATGACACTGGAAACCTCAATGGTGGTACGAAGTCCGCCGCGAAGAACCGTGAGCTCGGATGGTCGCCGCTGACCACCGCCCCATCGGCGTTTCATCTCCATTCGCACGGCTCCACCCACCTGCGACACCGATCCCTCACCCACCACGACGAACGCCGCGTCCTTGTCGCGCGCGAGGCCGACGAGGCGGAGCGCCACCTGCCGCGTGAGCGGCGGCGCACTGTCGAGCACCACGAGCGTGAACGCCCCGCTGCGCAGCAGCACATCGGCACACCAGGCGCCGCGCGCCGGATCACGTGGACGCACTACACGAAGGAAGGCGCAATCGAGCGACGCCCAGTCGGCTGGATCGAGGGTGCGCGAGGCATCGACGCAGGCGACACCCTGCCCCCGGCCCAACGCCGCGCCCACCAGCGCGCGAACCAGCGTCGCGGTGCCTGCGCCGAGGGGACCGATGAGCTCGGTGAGCCGCCCGCGCGGAATTCCGCCGCCCAGCGCTGCGTCGAGTTCCGGGAATCCGGTGGGGAGGGCATCGGCCGCGACTGGTGGCGGGGTGATGACCTGTTCAAGCTGGGAGCGAAGCTGGGCTATCTGCATAAGTATTTGTGGTTTAACTGCTTACGAAGACAACAAAGGCTCCACTCGCGCTCATGTAGCTTAATGGAAACCGAATAAAACCCGAAGATTTTATGTACGATACGGCCGAACGGGGAGGGACGCTAGTGGGAGGTCGGAAGCAGCTTCAGGTCGGCGGCGGTTCGTCCTGGCTCACCACGATCCGGCGCAGCAACTCGAGCTGCTCCTGATGGGCACGCTGCAGTTCATCCAGGCGGTCGATCAGGGCCCGCACCCCGAGCTCGGCGCGCAGGTTCACCTCGTAGTCGTTCGCCGCCGCCATGCGATCCACCACCGACTGCCGGTTCTGCGACATCATGATGATGGGCGCCTGGATCGCCGCCACCATCGAGAGAATGAGGTTCAGGAAGATGAACGGATAGGGGTCGAACGCACTGCCCCAGCGTCGCATGAGCACGGTATTGAGGATGGCCCAGCCGAACAGGAACAGGAGGAAGATGGTGATGAAGGCCCAGGACCCGCCGAGTTCGGCAACCTGGTCAGCCAGTCGCTCCCCGAACGTGCGCTGGTCCTGGTACTCCTCGTGGATGTCGCGCTGCGGGCGGATGCGCTCCAGCACCTTGCTGATGACGGCACGCTCGTGATGGGACAGGCGCTCCCACTCGGAACGCAGGAGTCGCTTGGCCAGGTCTTCGGGCTGGATGCTCATGAGACTCTCCCTTCGCGCTGGCCATGCCCGAGCTCACTCGGGAACGACCTTCACCTGGTCGACCCAGTAGGGCGTGTCCCCGAAACAGTCGGTTGGCACCCCGCGATGCTCGGAATAATGAACCTGGACCTTCTGGCCCACCGCGTCGCTCATCTGTCGGATGATCGATTCGTCGCGGACCGTGAAGTACCAGATCTGCGGTGCAACCCCACCGACGACGTACAGCGCCAGTTCTCCCTCATACGTCTTGCACATCCATCCCTTGCGCGAAAACTTCTGCAGCGTGCCGGCGCGATCACCGTCAGAGTAGCTCCAGCTCACGACGAAGAAGGTGTAGATCGCGAAGAGGAGCAGGGGAACGATCAGGAACGTGGCGATGACTACCGGCCAGCGGCGCCGCTTGGCCTTGGGCGCGGGTGCGGAAGGCTGTGCTTCGGGTGCGGTCATAGGCCTGAGGTTAGGGTTCCATAATCTAACGTTCTGGAAGGCAAGGGATAGCGTCACGTCCTCACGTCCTCACGCCTCCTAGAACGTGAATCCTTCACCGAACACGATCGACCAGCCGGACGAGAACGGCGCCGCCTCGAGGCGATAGGCCAGGTCGAGCCGGAAAAGAACCGGGGCGGCCGAACGACTGGGACCGAAGCGGATCCCGGCGCCAAAGTCGGTACCAGTACGCGGCACCTCTCCCGAGTACCATGCCCCGCCGTAGTCCACGAAGGTGCCGAGGGCCAGACCGAGCAGCCCAGCAAAATTCTGGGCGAATGTCCAGCGATACTCGGCGGCCACCAGGAACGCCCGGTCTCCCACGAACGCATGCAGCGGATACGCGCGCGGTCCATACACCAGGCCAAGGTCAAACTGGTTTCCGGGAACAGGGTTCTCCTGCCGGCCCACGAAGCCGCCGACAATGATGGCGTTCTTCACGTTGGGCTGGACGATGATGTTCCCCTTGAGCACGACCGACCCGGAGTCGACGCCGGAACCGGTGACGAGGCCGTTGACCGCGGCGCTCACGTTGCCGAGACCGACCGGGAAACCGGAATCCGGTCGAGGCGGCGAGCTGGAGGCCCGACGCCGTTCTCGGCGTAGCCGAACGCCGAGGGCGCGGCGAGCACGCCGGCACGAATGCTCGGGCCGATCGCGATGTCTTCCGCCCGGCCGAAGCTGCGCACGTTCTGCACGACCGCAAACTTGGCGCGAAGGGCACTGATATACGCACCCACGGCAACCTGGGTGGTGTCGATGCGCGCCACCGTAACCGGGGTCGGCAGGAACGAGTTCGATTCCAGCTGGGCAGTGATGCCGGCCCGCACATATCCCCTGGGTGAAGCCTTGAGCGCCTTGGCCCCGTCCACGCGCACGACGGTGAGCTGGCGTGAAAGCGTCTGGTACGGGGTGAGGATACCGTTGGCGAACACGAGCACGTCGCCGTCGAAGTAGATGAAGTCCCCACCCAGTGCAAAGCGGCCGTTCACGGAATAGAACGGCATGCCGAGCTGCCCGGAGATGGCGCGGCCATCGGAGCGCTCCTCGACCGAGAGCCCGAGATTGACCCGCCCCGCGAAGATGCGGGGTTGCTTGTAGGCAAAGAGCCAGGCGGTACGATCAGGATTGCTGCTGTAGCGGACCAGTCCGAGTGCTGCCAGGCCGAGAAGATTTGCTTCCGCGATGCCGAAGGCGAAGGCCGACTGCCCCGCGGCGGTGGTGATATCGAAGATCGGAAAGGTGGTCCAGCCGTCCTTCGTCACCACGCGGAGGGTGAGACCGCTGTCGCTCCGCACCGTGTCCACGAGGACGTCCCGGAAGATCCCGAGCGCCCGCAGGTTGCGCGCGGTTTCCGCGGCGAGGACGGAATCGTATGGCATGCCCGGCTTGAGCAGCACCTCACGCTCGACTACGCGCTGGCGGGTGCGGATATGCAGCGCATTCGCGGCCCGGGCGGCAAAGCCGGTTTCGTTCGTGTCGGCGATGTCCTCCCGGATGATGTCGACGTACTGCACCACCGGGATGCCAGGCTGGGGCTCGCTGGCCTGGGCCGCCACGCGCGAGGCGAGCAGCGGAAGCGCCGCGATGCCGGCCGCCGCCCAGCGCGGGATCACGCGTCGAGTTCCGCCAGCAGCGCGTCCAGTCCGTGAATGACCCGATCGGGAGCAATGCCGGCGCGCACCGCGTCGGCCATCGAGAACTTTCCTGTCTCGACTGCCCACGCGACGAGACCGGCCTGCTGCGCGCCGGCGATGTCGGCATGGATGTCGTCCCCGATCATCACCACGCGCGACCGATCGCCATCGGGGAGCCCGAGCTGGCCGAGGGCGGTGTCGTAGATGACCGGACTTGGCTTGCCCGCGAGGAGCGCCGTGCCGCCGCTGGCGTACTCCAGCGCGGCCACGAAGGGCCCGACGTCGAGCACGAGGCGCTCACCCTTCCGGTACACCCGGTCGCGGGAACAGGTGATGAGCTCGGCGCCGCCGCGCAGGTACTCGAACGCTTCCTGCAGCAGCGCGTAGTCCCATCGATCGCCGAGGTCACCGAGGAGGATGGCGGTGGGGCGTCGACCGCCGTGTGCCGCTGTTCCTCCCTGCAGGGTGAGCCCCTCGAGATCCTCGAGCACCGCCTCCACCAGGAATGGCGCCACCACCTCGTGTCCCCGATCGCGCACGAGTGTCGCCGCGGCCACCGGTGCACTCACGATCTCGTCGGTGGAAACGACGATGCCCATGGCGGCAAGCCGGGCAACGAGGGCACGGCGCGACCGGCTGGTGGTGTTGGTGATGAAGCGGAAGGGAATGTGCAGCGTGCGAAGCGCGGGAACCAGCAGTGTCGCCCCGGGAAGGGGCGCGTCACCCGAGTAGAGCGTGCCCTCGAGGTCGCAGAGAACGCCGGCGGGTCGCACGGCGGGCGCTCAGTACCGGCCGAGGTACCGCTCGATCTCCCATCGGCTCACGTAGGCGTTGAAGGACTCGATTTCCTTCTCCTTCGCCTCGATGAAACGCTCGGTGATGTGCTCGCCCAGCGCTGCCTTCACCACGTCGTCCTTCTCGAGGTACTCGAGCGCCTCGTGCAGGTCGCGCGGCAGTTCGTCGATGCGGTACTTCCGCCGGTCGCGGTAGGTCATGCGGAAGATGTTCCGGTGCACCGGTTCGCGGCACACCATCTCCTGCTCGATGCCGTCGAGCCCCGACGCGAGCTGCACCGCCAGCGCGAGGTACGGGTTCGCCGACGGATCGGGCATGCGGTTCTCGCAGCGGGTGCCGACGCCGCGGCGGTCGGGATGCGCACCAGCGGCGACCGGTTGCGCATCGACCAGGCGACGTTCACCGGCGCCTCGAACCCCGGCACCAGGCGCTTGTAGCTGTTGACGAGCGGATTGGTGATGGCGCACGACCCGCGCGCGTGCTGGAGCATCCCCTCGATGTACTGCAACGCCACCGCGGAGAGCTGGTTCTCGGCCTTGGCGTCGAAGAAGGCGTTTTCAGTGCCGCGGAACAGCGACTGGTGCGTATGCATGCCGCTGCCGGCCACGCCCTCGATCGGCTTGGGCATGAACGAGGCGACGTAGCCGTAGCGGTTGGCCACCTGGCGCACGACCAGCTTGAACGTGGCGAGGTTGTCCGCCGTCACCAGCGCGCCGGCATAGCGGAAGTCGATCTCGTGCTGTCCCGGGGCCACCTCGTGATGCGCGGCCTCGACCTCGAACCCCATGAGCTCGAGGCAATCCACGATGACGCGGCGGATCTCCTCGCCCTTGTCCATGGGGCCAAGGTCGAAGTAGCCGGCGAGGTCGTGGGTGCTGGTGGTGGGTGCGCCGTCGGGCGCCTTCTCGAAGAGGAAGAACTCGGCTTCGCAGCCGGCCATCATCTCGAAGCCCAGCTTCCGGGCGCGGGCGATCTGTCGCTTGAGGGTGTGGCGAGGACAGCCGTCGAAGGGCGCGCCGTCCGGCGAATGGATGTCGCAGATGAGCCGGGCAACCCGCCCGCCCTCCTCGTCGAAGGGCAGCATGCGGAAGGTCGTGGGATCGGGCTTGAGGAGCATGTCCGACTCCTCGATCCGCACGAACCCCTCGATCGAGGAGCCGTCGAACATGATCTCGCCGTCGAGCGCCTTCTCGAACTGGCTGGGCGGAACCTCGACATTCTTGTTGATGCCGAGAATGTCGGTGAACTGCAGGCGGAGGAAGTCGACACCGAAGCGCTCGGCCAGCTCGCGGATGTCGCCCTTGCGGGCCCCGGTCAGGTCGGTCGGAAACTCTTCCAGGCTCGGCCGGTCACCGCGGCGTGCTCGTCCCAGTCCCATGGCCCCTCGCTGTCAGCGGGTCAGGCGAGGCTGTCGAGCAGCAGCCAGAGCTCCGCAGCGCTGAATTCGTTGAATCGGTTGACGACATCGGCGTCGGTCCACTCGGAAAAAATCCACCCGGTACTGCGGTGGACCTCCGCCTGGTCGACGAAGTGGAGCCGGCCCTGGAGCGTGTTGTGGCGAAGCCCGGTGCCGCGTGGATGCGGGCGGGTCTCGAGGAAGACGGTCCAGCGCGAATCTCCCCGCGCAAGCTCTCCGAGAGAGCGGCCCAGCGGGGCATCGGCCGGAAGGGGCTCAGGCGCGTTCCGCGATGGCTGCAATATCCCTCCAGTCGTGCTCGGTCGCGAATGGCGATCGCTCTGCACGGTAATACGGTGCCATTGGAGCCGCCAGCGGTTACATTGCCCGCCCGTGCCCGGCCCCTCCACCGTACCCGCCTGCCCCGTCTGTGGCGCCGACGCTCCCGGTCGATTCTGTGATCGCTGTGGCGCCGCGGTCGGGCCCGCGCAGCTGTCGCGTCCTGCAGCGCCAGCCTTTCGCCGATTGCCAGGTTCTGTCATCGCTGCGGCAAGGCCGTCAGCGTCGGCGCGGCCCGTACGGCAGCGCCGCCGGCAGCCGAGAGCCGGGTGCCGTGGCTGGTCGCTGGATTCCTGGTGATCGCCGGGCTCACGTACATCGCGTACCTGGGCATCAATCGCAACAACCCGCCGGAAGTGGCGCGCATGGCCAACGCGGGCAATGCCGCACCGGGTGCGGCGGCCGGTGGACGCCGGAGAGGCAGAACCCGGCTTGCCCGCCGGTGCCCCGCCCGACATCTCGAGCATGTCGGCCAGCGAGCGATTCAACCGGCTCTTCGATCGCGTCATGCGTGCCGCCGCCAGCGGCGACTCGGCACAGGCGCGGCAGTTCACGCCGATGGCGATCCTGGCGTATGGCATGCTCGACACCGTCACCGCCGACCTGCGTTACCACGCGGCGGTGCTCTACGCCGAGTCGGGACAGGATGCCGCGGCGCTCGCGCTGGCCGACACGATCCTGGCCCAGAACCCGAATCACCTCTTCGGGTACCTCGTCCGCGGCGAGGTGGCCGATCGCCGCCGCGATGCCCGCGCCGGCGCAGCCGCCCGCAAGGACTTCATGGCCCACTATCAGGCCGAGATCGGCCGGGCCGACCGTCCCGAGTACGGCGAGCACAAGCCGGTCATCGACGAATACATGAACAGCGCGAACGGAAAACAGTGAACGGTGGACAGGACCTGATGACTACGACCATCCGCGTTGCCCACAGTCCCGACTCCGACGATGCATTCATGTTCTATGCGCTCGCCGAGGGAAAGATCGATACCGGCGACCTGACGTACGTGCACGAGCTGCAGGACATCGAGTCGCTCAACCGGCGCGCCCTGAATGCCGAGCTCGAGGTCACCGCCGTGTCGATCCACGCGTACGCCTACCTGGCCGACAAGTACGCGCTGCTGTCGAGTGGCTCCTCGATGGGTGACGGTTACGGCCCGCGGCTCGTCGCGAAGACTCCGGCGCCGGGCGACGTGCGGAGCGCGCTCCGCGGCAAGCGCGTCGGCATTCCCGGCACGCTCACCACGGCGTGCCTCGCCCTCCGGCTCTACCAGCCCGACACGGTGCAGGTAGTCATGCCCTTCGACACCATCGAGGACGCCGTGGCACGCGGCGACGTGGACGTTGGCCTGCTCATTCACGAGGGCCAGCTCACCTTCCAGGACCAGGGCCTGCACCTGTGGGAAGACATGGGCGCCTGGTGGCTGCGCGAGACCGGCCTGCCGCTTCCCCTCGGTGGCAACGTCGTGCGTCGCGACCTTGGCACGAGTACGATGAACCAGGTGGCGCGCGACCTGCGCGCGAGCATCGAGTACGCCCTGGCGCACCGCCGCCCTGCGCTCGAGCACGCGAAGCGCTTCAATCGCGGCATCGGCGACGAGCGCACCGACACCTTCGTCGGCATGTACGTGAACGACTGGACGGTGGACTACGGTGCTCGTGGGCGCGCGGCAGTGCAGCTGCTGCTCGACCGTGCTGCCGAAGCGGGGATCATTCCGCAGCGGCTGGAGGTGGAGTTCGTGGATGGGAACACTTAGCTTCCGTCCGGTCAAGCACTTACGTCACTGGAGCCCCTCTACGTGACCCTGCCGCTGAGCGACGGACAGTCGAGCATCCTCATCGTCGATGACGAGGAATCGGTCCGCGCGGCGATCGCCCGCCAGCTCAGGCTGCAGGGCCATACCATCCTCACCGCCAGCACCGGCGCCGAGGCGCTCGACATCGTGCGCCGCGAAAAAGTCGCGGCCATGCTCCTCGACACGCACCTGCCGGGCACCAGCGCCATCGAGCTGGTGCCGGCCCTGCTCGAACTCGAGCCCACCCTCGCCATCCTGATGCTCACCGCGGTGCACGACGCCACCACGGCGGCCCTCTGCGTGCAGCGCGGGGCGATGGACTACGTCACCGAGCCCCTCGACCTCGATCATCTCACGCGCGCCGTGAGCCGGGCCCTGCAGCGACGCCACAAGGCGCTGGAAGACACGCGCATCGAGCGCTGGCTGAGCGACGACGTGCACCTCCGGTCAGTGGAACTCCGGCGCGAACAGGAAACCCTCGAGCGCCTCTCCATTGCGACCCTCGAGGCCCTGGTGAACGCCCTCGAGGCCAAGGATGCGTATCTCCGCGGGCACTCGGCGCGCGTGGCAGACCTGTCGGCGGGGATCGCGGCAGAGCTTGGCCTGTCGGATGAAGAAGTGGAAATGATCCGCACGGCGGGCCGGCTGCACGACATCGGCAAGATCGGGATCCGCGAGGATGTGCTGAACAAGCAGGGGCCGCTCACCGACGACGAGTACTCCCACGTGAAGCAGCATGTGCTGGTGGGCAGCCAGATCCTGGCCCCGCTGGTGCACCTGAGGGACATCATCAGCTTCGTGCGGAACCACCATGAGCGCTGGGACGGCTTCGGCTACCCGGACAAGCTCAAGGCAGAGGCCATTCCGCTCGGCGCGCGCATCGTGGGGGCGGTGGAGATCTTCGACGCCCTCACCACGGCGCGGCCGTACCAGGAAAAGATGCCGCCCGAGACGGCGGTGGAGCGGATGCGCGACCTGATCAATGCCGTGGTGGACGAGCGAGTCCACGGCGCGCTCGAGGCCGTCGTGAAGCGACGGCAGGCGCTGACGTTCCTGGATGATTCAGATGACGGCGAGTCTTGAGTCTAGAGTCTAGAGTCTGGAATCTGATAGCCCATCCCTCGCAGCCTGGCCACTCGCTCCCGCATCGGGGGATGTGACGCAAAGACATCCCCGACAATCCCCCCCGCTCCGACACCATCCGTTCCGCCGGGTCCACGATGCAGAGGTGTGCTGCGCCCTGCGTGATCGTTCGGGTCGGCGCCGACTCCTTCTCGAGCTTCTCCAGCGCCGACGCGAGCGCCAGGGGGTTCCTCGTGAACTGCGCGCCGCTGGCGTCCGCCAGGAATTCCCGCTTCCGGCTCACTGCCATCGCGAGCAAACGCGACACGACCGGCGCGATGAGGAGCGTGAAGACCCAGAGCACCAGCAGGATCAGGCCGAGCGGGTTGCCCTTCTCCTTGCCGCCGCCGCGTGATCCGCCGATGCGCACGCCACCCCGCATCGTCCGCCCCAGGCCATCCGACATCAGCGCGATTGCACCCAGCATGGCCGCGAGCAGGGTCATCAGCCGGGTGTCCCAGTTCGCGATGTGCGCCATTTCATGCGCCACCAACCCCTGCAGTTCCTCACGGTTGAGCCGGGCGAGCAGGCCCTCCGTTACCGCAATGCTCGCGTGCTGCGGATCACGCCCGGTCGCGAATGCGTTGGGATCGGGATCGGGCACTATCCAGATGCGCGGGCGTGGCTGCCCTGCGGCAATCGCCATCTCCTCCACCACGTTGACGTACTGCTTCTGCTCGGCCGTGGCCGCCTCGATGACTTCCCATGCCCCGGTGGACCACAGCACGCGGTCGGCGCCCTTCTCCCAGGCGAACCACGCAATTCCGGCGGCGACGAGGGTGGTGATGATCCCGATGAACGGGATGAGGTGGCGGTAGGCGCCCGGCCCGGCATCGCGAGTCAGGAAAAAGAAGGCCAGGTCGCCACCGAAGCCGACCCAGCCGAAGAACATGATGAAGAGGGTGACCAGCCAGAACGAACGGCGCCGGTTGCGCTCCTGTTCCTGGAACAGGTTGCCGCGCCCGGCGGTCACTGCGTCAGGTGGCCGGCCGGTTCAGTGAAAGATCGACGGTGGGAACCTGTCGCTCGCCCGCATCGGTGATTTCCCAGAGTTCCGACGGCGTCGCCTTGGCCAGGCCGGCGACGAGGTTGGTGGGAAATTGCGCCTGCCTGGTGTTGTACTGCGTGGCAACGTCGTTGTAGAGCTGCCGGGCGAACCCGATCTTGTTCTCGGTGCTGCTCAACTCTTCCTGCAGCTGCAGCACGTTGGCGGAGCTCTTGAGGTCAGGATAGTTCTCGGCAAGGGCGAACAACCTGCCCAGGGCCTGCGTCAGTTCGCCCTCCGCCTTCGCCGTTGCCGCCACGCCGCTGGCGCCCACCGCCTTCGCCCTGGCCGAGATCACCGCCTCGAGGGTGGACTTCTCAAAGTCCATCTGTCCCTTGACCGCATTCACCAGGTTGGGAATGAGGTCGTGGCGGCGCTTCAGCTGCACATCGATCTGCTTCCAGGCGTTGACCGTCTGGTTCTTGAGCGCGATGAGGCCGTTGTACGCCCCGACGACCCAGAGCGCCACGACGGCGACGAGTACCAGGAACGCAATTGTCATGGGCAGCCTGCCCGAATCGAGGGAACCGGCACTACTCGCCGGTCACCAGGCGCGAGAGCACCTGGCGCACCACCTCAGCAATGGCCGCATCCCCACCGGCCGCGCGAAGCACCGGGTGGTGCTCATCCACGATGAGCTCGAGGCCGGGCGCCACGGGCACCCGCCGGCAGTTGCTGCCGCGCTCCTGGCCCGGCACGGGGCTCGACAGCCACTGCTGGATGGCCCGCCCGACCTTGCCCCGTGCGTGGCTGGCGGGACGGAGCAGCGGCAGGCGTTCGGGGGATGGCAGTGTGGTGCCCAGTGCCGCGGCAACGCGACGCTCGATGATATCGCCCGTCATGCCCGCAAACTCGGCTGAGAGCGTGTCGAGGGTGGCACCCTCCATTTGCCGGAGCTTGATGGCCAGCACCTGCAGCAGGTGGCGGTACCCGTACACCGCGGCGGTACCGCGGCCTTCGGGCGCGCTGACAAGCCCTCGCGTGACGTAAAAGCGGATGGTGCGCTCCGTAGGCCGAGCGCGCGCCGCGGCATTCAACGGGACAACATCGGACGCCTCGAGGACCGCGGCCGCCACGGCGGCCAGGTCGCGAAGGCTCCACGGTGCGAGCGTGCGGTACTCACGCAACACGGCCAGTGGATCGGCAGCCGGCGGCACGGCAGGCGTGACGAGGCCCGCGGTCATGCGAGCACCATGGCGGTCGGAGCGCACGGGCGGAGCGCCAGAGGTGCGAGGCACGGCGTCGGCGCAGTCAGCGAATGGATCAGGGAAAGACTCCGCAAGTCCGCAGGGAAAACAGTGGACAGCAGGGACAACGAAAAAACAGTATGCGCGCCCGCGCGGCGCGCGGCAAGACCACCGCGTCACAATGCGCCAGATTGCGTGCGGCGGGTACCGTGGCGGAAACCCGTCCGCCCTACTATGGGCCATGCGCCGCCAGGGACACACACTCATCGAACTCGCGATCGTTCTGGCTCTGCTGGGCATCCTGCTCGGGCTCGCGTTGCCGCGCATGTCGGGGGCACTCGACGGCATTCACGCGGGACAGGCCGCCTCGCGCATCGCGCTTGCGCACGGCCGGGCCCGAGCCGTGGCGCTCAATGAGCAGCGCGTCGCCCGGGTCGTGCTTACCACGGATTCGCTGGTCGTACTTGTGGGAGACTCAGTGCGATGGAGCGCGCCGGGACCGGCCATGGACGGCGCGGCGCTCATGAGCGAACCCTCGGAGACGAGCTACGCTCCCAACGGGCTTGCCATGGGTGCGGCCAATGCGCGCTATGTGGTGACGCTGGGAGCGGCGCGGGTCGAGATCTTCGTATCGCGCCTGGGGCGGGTGCGGGTCGTCAGGAGCGCGGCGTGATGATGCGGTACTTGCGCACCTTGTGCAGCAGGGTCGACCGCGAAATGCCGAGAAGAAGGGCGGCCTGCTTCTTGTTGCCGCCGGTGTGATCCAGGACCAGCGCGATGTGCCGCCGTTCGGCGTCCTCGAGGGAATCGGGCCGGGCCGGTGTGGCCGGATCGAGGAGCGTCCGCAATGCGGCGCCATCCAGCTCGGGGGTGATCAAGTCCACGAGCACCGCATCGATGCCCGGCTCCGTCAGTGCGGCGGCGCCGACGGCGCCGCTCTCCACCCCCACCGCACGATGACCGGCGGCGAGCAACGCCGCCGCCAGCGTACTGCGGCGCGCCTCATCCGGTGATACGACGAGCACATGCAGGGCCATGCCGTTCAAGCTAACGAAAACGGAAACGGCCGCAGAGCCCGGAGCCCTGTCGGCCGTTCCCCATGCTGATTACCCGAAGTCGGAGCGTTGCCGCCGCCGTTCTTCTCCCGTCGGCCATCGGTGACTGATGCGTCACTGTAGGGCTCGCGCGGGGCTTCGGCTTCCATCCCCAGACTGGATGCGCATCCTGCCTGGTTCACCAACACGAGCGCTGCGAGTCGGATCGGGTCGCGGACCAACCCTTCGCACTGCATCCCGAGGCGCCACATCGGGGCGGATGGAGCGCGCGACTGGCTCCACCTGTTCGAGCCGGAGTGATCACCGGAATCATCGGCCGCCAAGCCTTGTGAGCTCTGGCAACCTCCTCCGACGCGCCGCTCGAACCCACCGACAACTCGCTTCCGAAACCAGGTTCCGGCGCTCGAGTCATCGGCGCGTGACCCTAAGCTATGGTATCCCCGAAACGCCGCAAGTGCCTGATTTTGTTCGGCTTACACCACATTTGCATGTTCACTTTGTGGAGAGCTAAGCCTCAACCAGCACGGCACCTGCCCAGTCCGTCCACAGCGTGTGGACGATGTTTACACCAGCCCGCCAAGAGTGTCCACGTTGTCCACTCAATCGAGAGGTGACTTTCCCGCATTATTGATTATCGGGCGGAACTGGATCTTCATGGCAGTCGCGAACGGCTTGATCGACTGGTCGAACTGCTGGAAGCCGGCCAGGATGGGCTTCGCGCGTGAGGGGCCATAGTCGCGCACCTCCTGGCCCTTTCCACGCTGCGCCAGCGGCTGGTACGTCGCCAGGCACTGGTCCAGCGGCTTCTTGAGCTTGTCCATCTCCTTGAGCATCTGCTTCTGGGCCTTGAGTTCACCCGGCTCGGTGAGCGGCGCCGTGGAGAGCGCCTTCATGGACTGTGCGCGCTGACGCTCGGTGGAATTGCAGCGGTCGACCGCGGTGGCCGCCCTGCTCTCCATGACCTGGAGCGACGTGGTCGGCGCATCGACGCTCAACGCGGCGAGGGCGCCGCTGGCGGCAGCCACGGAGTCGCGCAGCGACGAGACCGCATCGCGCGCCTGCTTCTGCACGGCACTCAGTTGCTCGGGCTTGTATACCTGCGGGAGGCCCGCGGCGGCGTCCTTCGGCGGCTGCGCGGCGGCCTGCGCCCGCAGCGACGGAGTCCACAGCATTGCCAGTGCACCCGCAGTGATCAACACACGCGTCATGTCTGAGTCCAGCTCCAGGGGAATTGCCAACCTGCAGGGGCGCCATCAAGCCGGGCAAATATAGCCGTCCTTGCCCTATGGCACCCCGACAGCCGAGCCTTCCACCTTGACCACCCAGAGTCCCGAATTCATGTCGGGAACGTAGATGTTCCCGTTGCGGTAGATGGCACCCCACGTCAATGGCGCGTTGGCGATCTTGCCCTGGGCATCACCGGTGGCCACATGCGCGATCTCGCGGCCCTGTTGCTGCAGATCGCCGCGGAGCTCACCGGAAATGTCCACCACCCGCAGCCCACCCTGGTAGTCGCCAAGGTAGAGCGTGTCCCCGGCGACCCACACATTGTGTGCGCCACCATCCTTCGGCTCATACCATGCCACCAGCTTCGGCGCCGTCACGTCCGACACGTCCACCACGTGGAGGCGTCCGTAGGCGCGACCCAGGCCGACGGGTCCCAGCGTACCGACCGGCTTCGCCGAGAAGACCTCGTCGCCCACGAAGACGTAGCGTCCACTGCGCCATGCGGTGTGGGTGCCCCGGATGAAGCCCGGCCCGCCGACCGCCTCCACGTCGCGGTACAGCGCGTTGAGGTCGTACTTGAGCTGCGACACGAGCTGCGGGTTCTCGGGCGTGCCACCCTTGATGCCGTTCCCGACATCGAGGATGACGAGGCCGTCGTTCCAGTAACTGAGGTATGCCAGGCCGTCCTGCACGTCGATGTCATGCAGCATCCGCCCCGCCTCGGTGCGGGGTGTTTCCCATCGCGCTACCTGGGACGGATGATAGGGATCACGGAGGTCGATGACCCGCATTGATCCCGTCGCGTCATCGGTGAGAAAGACGTAGCCGCCGTAGATGAAGGTGCTGTGCACGCCGCCGGAGACCGTCTCGGTGTATTCCGCTATCTGCACCGGGTGCGCCGGATCCTCGAACGACAGGACAACGATCCCGTTCTTCCGCGAGCTCGCGCCCTCGCGTGTCATGACGCCGAACTTGCCGTCGGCCGTTGTCATGACATCGTTGATCACCCTCGCATCCACCATCACTGAATCGGTGATCACCGGCTTCGCCGGGTCACTCAGGTCGACCGCGTACAGCCGGTCACCCAGCGTACCGAGATATCCGTGGCGACCGTCGGGGTGGAGCCAGAACTCGGTGGAGATGAACCCCGGCACCGGCAGGCGTCCCACCACCGTGGTGGGACGCGCGGCATCGCGCGGGCGGGCCGTCACCGTCGCTTCCGCCATGCGGCCGGCGAAGGATGCCACGATGCGATAGCTGCCGGGCTCACTGGCCACGAAGGCTCCGTCCGCATCCACCGTCCCGCCACCGGGGCTCACCAGGAACTCGGGCATGACGTCGGGCACCGGCTTGCCGCCCGCGGTGCGCGCGCTGACACGGAGGCGCACCACGTCCCCGGTGCGCACCGACGTGTCACCCGGTGTCAGCACGAGGGACGCCGCCGGGTTGGCCTCGACCACAAGCGGTATTGCCTGGCTCGCGCGGCCGGCGCGTGCCGTCACGGTGGCGCGCCCCGCGCGCACTGCCGTAATCCGTCCAGCCGGCGTGACGGAGACAACGCCCGGTGCATCCGATTCCCAGGAGACTGGATCGTAGCGGCGGTCATTGTTCGCGGCGAAGGGCACGGCAGAGAGGGAAAGCGCCTGTCCGACGTAGAGGTGCTTCACCGCCGGTTCGACTGCGATCCGCGCGGCGGGCGGCGGGAGGATCGTGATTCGCGTGAAGGTGGTGGTGGGCTTGCTGCCGGAGACGCTGGTGACCGCGGCGACGCGCATCGCGCCGGTCGATCCCGCCGTAACGAGCCCGTCCTCGCTCACCCGGCCCTCGAAACCATGACTCGCCTGGAACCACTTGGTGGTGGCGCCGGGAACGGCCCTGCCGCCAGAGTCGAATGCCACCGCCCGCAATCGCACGGTGTCACCGGCCTGGACCGCAACGTCACCGGGCTCCACCTCGACCCGCGCGATGGGAGACGCCGGCCTCGTCACGGGGGCCGGCGGGGGGGGCGCTACCGGGGGTGCACCCGGCTTCTGGGCCGGCTGCTGAAGGGCCAAAATCAGGGCGAACAACATATGGTGGTCTGGACCGGTTGGTCGGCACGAAAGGACGGAATCCCGGGCTGGCGCTGGCCGTTCGGGCGCCAATCCCGCATTATCCAATCTACTTCCCAGACGAGCCCATGATGGTCGACCGCCGAACTTTTGTTCGTTCGCTTGCCGTGACCGCACCGGCGTTCTCGCCCAAGGCGATCCGCTACCTCACCCAGGCCCATCGATCCGGTACGGGGGCCGGTGCCCCGGACGACGAGGACTACTGGTCGGTCATCCAGCGGGCGTTCGATTGCGACCGCACCATGATCAACCTGAACAATGGCGGGGTGAGTCCCTCACCCACGGTCGTGCTCGACCAGATGATGCGCGACTTGCGCTTCTCCAACGAGCTCCCCGTGGAGCACATGTGGCGCACGCTCGAGCCCAGGGTCGAGTCAGTCCGCATCGGCCTCGCGGCGCAGTTCGGCTGCGACCCGGAGGAACTGGCGATCACCCGCAACGCCTCCGAGGCCAACGAGACGATGATCCTCGGCCTCGACCTGAAGCGGGGCGACGAGGTCATCGTCTCCGACCAGAACTATGGGCGCATGCTCACGACCTGGGGCCAGCGCGCGCGCCGCGACGGCATCGTGGTGAAGACGATCAAGTTCGATGTGCCCCCGCCGTCGCAGCAGTACATCGTGGACCAGTTCGCGGCCGCCATCACGCCGCGCACGCGCGTCATCGAGGTCACCCACATCACCAACCTCACCGGGCAGATCCTCCCGGTGCGCGACATCGTGACGATGGCGCGGCCAAAGGGGATCGCGGTGTTCGTCGACGGGGCCCATGCCTTTGCCCATTTCCCCTTCGACCGCGACTCGCTCGATTGCGACTACTACGGCACCAGCCTGCACAAGTGGCTGCTCGCCCCGATCGGCACCGGATTCCTCTATGTGCGGCGCAGCCAGATCCCCGGCCTCTGGCCGATGATGGCGTGCACCCGCGGAAATGAACGCGAATATCCGGAAGTACGAGGAGATCGGGACGCATCCAGCGGCGAACCACAACGCCATCAGCGTCGCCCTCACGTTCCACCAGGCGATCGGTCCCGATCGCAAGGTGGCGCGCCTGCGCTACCTCCGCGACCGCTGGGCCGTGCCGCTTCAGGCCTCGAGCGACCGGGTGAAGGTGCTGACCCCGCTCAACTCGCCCGACAGCGCCGCCATCGGGTTCGTCACCATCGCGGGCCTCGATCCCGCGAAGCTGCAGGCGTGGTTGCTCAACCAGCAGCGCATCGTCACCACGCTCATCGTGCACCCGCAGTTCAGCGGGCTCCGGATCACGCCCAACGTGTACACGACGACCGCCGAGATCGACACCTTTACCACCCAGGTGCTGACCGCCATGCGGACCGGGCTGACCTGAGCGCACTGCAGCGATTTGCAGTCAGGGCGCGCACAGCGCCCCGGCGCATTGACAAATGCCATGGCAGCCGGAAGCTTAGGACATGCAGGTGTTTGCCTTGACAGGTCCCTGGCTTCCAGCCGCGCCGACGGGCACACCGCCCTGATCGGCGCGCTTCCATTTTGGGGCCGGCCATCCCGACCGGCCGCCGGACCGGAGCTGCGTGCTCCCCAAGATGAGGCCGTTCCGAATGGCTACGGGCAAGGTGAAGTGGTTCAACGATGCGAAGGGCTTCGGGTTCATTGCGCAGGACGGCGGCAAGGACGTCTTCGTTCATCACACCGCGATCCAGATGGACGGCTTCCGCTCGCTCGCCGAGGGAGATCCCGTCGAGTTCGAGGTCGTCGAGGGGCCTAAGGGCCTGCAGGCGGCGAACGTCCGCCGGGCATGAGCCCAGACCGGTGACCCGGCCTGCCCGGGTCACCGGCGCGTCATGCCCCGGCCGGGGCGCATTCCTTGCACGCAATGGCTCGCATCCTGTCCTCCGGGGTATCGCGTGACCCGTACCGCTCTCGCGTTCGTTCTCCTGGCGCTCGTGCCCCTGCCGCTCATGGCGCAGGCGGCGCCGGCCACTGACCCGCTGTCGGTCTTCGGGATTCAGGCCGGGGCCACCGTGCGCGTCGTTGCGGAAACCATCGCCGATCGCGATGGTGGCCACCTTCGCTGTGATCGCTCCAAGGTGGACTCGCGCGTCGAGGAGTGCCGCGCCACGGTGAGCGTGCCGGAGGCTGCGGAACCGCTCGAACTCTGGATGTCCGCAGTCGACAGCGTCACGAGCGTGCTTACCATCGCAGGCAACCTGGCGCCCGATGAGCTTGACCAGCTTCGCAGCTCACTCGAGCGGCGCTATGGCCGGGTCAACGCGAAGGCGCAGAATTCCCAGTGGATGATGCAGTGGGTGCGGAAGGGCACGATGATCCGGCTGACGTGGCGCGCGCAGCAGGGCGCCAAGGCCACCTCGGTGGCACTGATCGACGGCAACGTGCTCGATGCGTGGACGGCGCGGCGCGGCCCGCCGCAGAAGGCCGCCACCAGCCAAGAAGCCGGCGACCACGAAGAAGGCCACCACCACCACCAAGCCGCCCGCCGACACCTCGGTCGGTCCAGGGTATCGAGCCCTCGCCGGCGCGCTAGCCGGCGAGCTTCACCAGAAAGCTTCCCTCGCTGTCTTCCAATTCGAACGCGCGCACCACATTGCCCTGCGCCTCCAACGTGCGGAGCAGTGTGCGCACCCTCGTGCGTATCGGCGCGCCACCACCTGACCGGCCGCGGCCGGTGATGAGCCGGACGCTCGCCCCTGGGCGCGCCCGGCGCTGGGCACGCAGGAAGCGCTCGGCGCTGGTGACGGCGTCGAGCACGGACAGGCCGTGCAGGTCGAAGACAGCGGCAGGTGCGGGTATTGCCATTCGGGGGACCGGGGAGTAGCCTCCCCGCTCAATGGTCATTCTACCGCACGTCAAGCGCGCGGTGCCGGTTCTGGCCCTGCTGCTCCTGGTCGGGCTCGCCAGCTGCAACCGCGCTGAACGCCCCATTTATATCGGCGTCACGGGCGCCCTCTCGGATCCCATCGGCGAACCGATGCGGCGCGCCGCGCAGCTTGCCGTCGAGGAGATCAACGCGCGCGGCGGCGTCAGGGGACGGCCCCTCGCGCTCATCGAGCGCGACGATTTTGCGAACCCCGACTCGGCGGTGCGCGTCGCCGGTGAACTCTACTCGTCCGATGCCGTGGCCGTCGTCGGGCACCTCTTCTCCGGTACCACGCTCGCGGCCGCCCCGATCTACAATGGTGGCTCCCACCCGCTCGTCGCCGTCACCCCGTCGTCATCAGCGCCTGAGGTGAGCGACGCAGGACCCTATACCTTCCGGATGTGCCCGAGCGACCTGGCGCATGGTGCCGCCCTGGCACGCTGGGTGACTGACCGACTCCAATTCAAGCAGGGCGCCGTATTCTACCTCGACGATGACTACGGGCGCGGCATCCGCCAGGCCTTCGCCGCGAACCTCAAGGAGCGCGGTGGCAAGCTCGTCGGCATGGAGCCCTACCTCGGGACCGCGCCCGAGCTCGGTCCGCAACTCGAGCGGCTGGCGAAGCTGCAGCGTCCGCAGTTCCTCTTCGTCGCCGGCAACCGGCCGGACGCCGAGTCGATCCTGCGCAGTGCGCGCGCGCTCAACCTGCAGGTGCCGATGCTCGGGGGCGATGGGCTCGAGGGCATCGAGGAAGCTGGCCCGGTCGCGGAGGGCACCTACGTGAGTGCCGCTTACCACCCAAGCCTCAACACGCCGGCCAACCGGAAATTCGTCGCCGCCTACGCGCAGAAGTATCCCGCGACGCCGGTGCCGAACCAGCCGGCTGCCGCCACCTATGACGCCGTGAACCTGCTGGCCCGCGCGATCGAGGAGGGTGGTCCCAGCCGGGAGAGCGTGCGTCGCGCACTGGACCGGGTCGGCCGCGGCGCGCCGGCGTTCGAGGGCGCCACCGGCAAGATCGCATTCGATTCCCTCGGCGACGTCCACGACAAGCAGGTCTACATCACCGTCGTGCGCAACGGCGCGGTGTTGCTGGCAGGTGGGCTTTGATGCTCGGGAGCCTGCGCAGTCGCGTCCTCTCGGGCATGGGCCTGCTGCTCGTGCTGGTCCTCGCCCTCGCCATGCTGGCGGTGAACACCATCAGCGCGCTGGACAAGCTGGTGAGCGGGCAGCTCGCCTCGATGCTCGAGATCGCGCAGGTCGGGGCCGGCCTCGTGTCGACGTCGAACAGCCAGATCCGCGCGGCTGAGCAATACCTCACGCACCCATCCGACTCGCTGCGCACCGCGTTCATCATTCATGGTGACTCGGCCTACGCATACCAGCGCCGCTACCAGCAACTGGCGTCACTCGGCAACAGCGACCGCATCGTGCTCAATCGCATCGCCGACGTGCAGGCCCGCATCGAGGTGGCCTTTGGCCGGGCCTTCGCGCTGACCGACCTGGGTCGTCCCGATGAGGCGCGCGTCGCGGCCGAGCAGGCCCGCGCGCCAGCCACGACGCTCACCGAGGATGTGCAGCGCCTGTCCGATTCACAGTCGCAGTCTGCGTTGCGCGGGCAGCAGGAGTTGCAGCAGGAGACGCAACAGCGCCGCACCATCCTGTGGCTCCTCTTCAGTGGCGCACTTGCCTTTGGACTCGGCACCGTCGTCGTCGTGGTGCGCGCCATCGACCTCCCGCTGAAGAAGCTCGTCGGTGCCGCCGACCGATTCGGGGCCGGCGACCTTCGTCCACTCGACCTGGGCGACATGCCGAGCGAGCTCGGCCGACTGGCTCACGCGCTCGACCGGATGCGAACTCGCCTCCGCGGGCTGGTGGAGTCGGTGATCGGCGAGGCGCGGTCCATCAGTGCCAATGCGAGCGATTTCTCCGCGATGAGCGAGGAACTCGCGGCCACCAGCGGCGAGATCTCCACCGCGATGGTGCGGGTAGCCGACAGCGCTGAGCGCCAGGCCACCGGCATGCGCGCCGCCGACGTGCTGCTCGTGTCATTGCGCGAGACGGCGGTTGGCAACACGGCCGCGGCGCGTCGCGTGGTGGACGTGGGCGACAAGATCCGCCGTCTCGCCGAGTATCATCGCGGTGACGTGTCGGGCGCGGGGAAGGCACTGCTCGATGTGCGTGAGGTCGTGCGCACCTCGACGGGGCAGGTGCAGGCTCTCGCGCGCACCTCGCGGGCCATTTCTGACTTCATCGAGCTGATCAAGCAGATCTCGTCGCAGACCAACCTGCTCGCGCTCAATGCCGCCATCGAGGCGGCCAGGGCGGGAGAACATGGACGGGGATTCGCGGTCGTCGCCGAGGAGGTTCGTCGCCTGGCCGACTCCAGCGCACAGGCCGCTGAGGAAGTCGCTCGCACCGTGTCGCAGATCCAGCAGCAGATGGCGGAAGTGGCGGCCACCATGGATGCGGGCTCCGCCAAGGTTTCCGGCGTAGAGTCGGTGGCCGGGGCGGCGGCGCATGCGCTCGAGGAAATCGTCGGGGCGGTGGAGGGAGTTCGCTCCGCGGCCGAGGACGTGGCCCGCGAGGCAGCGAAGAATGAGGAGACCGTCACGGCGCTGGGCGAGCGGACGGCAGAAGCCGGATCGGCGGCGAACGAGAACGCCTCCGCCAGCGAGGAAGTCACCGCGGCGGCGGAAGAACAGAGTGCATCGACTGAGGAGATGGCAGCGGCGGCGGCGGAACTGCTCCAGGCATCCAACCGCCTGGCCGCCCTGGTCACCGAGTTCCGGGTCTAGGGCGGCACTGCAGCTGGTCTAGCGCTTCTTCGCCGGCTTCGCCTTCTTGGCGGGCTTCACTGCCTTGACGTTCTTGCTTGCCTTGGGCTTCGCAACAGCCTTCGGCTTGACCACCTTCTTGGCGGGTGGATGTGCCTTGTGCTGCGCCCGCTCGGCGGCCTTGTCAGCCCGCTTCTGCTCGGCGGCCTTGGCCTCAGCGAGCACCCGCTCACCCTCATCATTTCCGAGAAGGTTCCGGCGGATCGCGTACTTCACCATCTCGTCAGCATCGGCGTACTGAAAGTCGCGAAGCCGAACGCTGGAGCGGATCAGGTTGATGATCGCGTCGGCTACCGGACTCCGCAGCACGTTCGCGATGCCAGGCAGCGTCTCCATCAGGGTCGTGATCTGCGACCCGCCAAGCTCTGTTGCCACATACACCTCCGCGCTTCGGAAGCGCTGGGAGAGAAACGCCGACACGACAGTGTCGGTTGGGCGGCAACGTATATCGGGCCGTAATCGGCGTCAAGCATTTGGGTGGCTGCCATTACAGCATGAATAGTAGCACTAATTGCTACTACTCTAGCGCCACAACTGCTGCGATAGCGTTGCGTTAGTGTCGCATCACTGTCGCGACGATTGATAGTTGAACAGGTAGCGAATAGTGGACAAATGGGTACATTTGTGCCGCGCGGCGCAGGGACTGACACTGTCACCACGCTGTTGGAGGACCTTCCGTGGGTCGTAGAGGAATCAAGGAATACCGGGCGCCTGAAGCATTGCTGCTCATTTCAGCTGATCGCGAGTTGCAACCGCTCGTCTGCCCGACATGCCAGACTACATCCGTCCAGCGTTCACCTCGTCGACCAGGGGATCCCGCGATCCCTTCCGGCCGGGTTACGCTCATGTGCGGCGAATGCGGCCGGACCGCGGTGTATATCGACCGCGTGCTGAGCCGGGATTCGCTTCCCGAAGCACCACGCCCAGTGCTGTAACCTCCTGATCGCAGCAGCCCGGGCGGCGCGCGTCGGCCTCCCGGGTGGAAAGTCGTGTGTCCCAGACTCCTGAGTCGCCGATCGAGCCGCGTCCCTCGGGGAACGTAGCGGTCGTGCTTGCCGTCTTCCTCGACCTCGTCGGGTTCGGCATCGTCGTGCCGCAGCTGCCGCTGGCAGCCGCCCGCTTTACCTCGAGCGGGCTGGTCATCGGCCTCGTGGTCGCGACCGATTCCCTGCTGTCATTCCTGCTGGCGCCACGCTGGGGACGACTCAGCGACCGGATCGGTCGCCGCCCCGTCATCCTGCTCGGACTCGCCGGCAGCGCCATCGCCTATACCGTGTTCGGCCTGGCGATGAGCCTGGCGGTTCTCTTCCTTGCGCGCATCCTCTCCGGCAGCCTGGGCGCCACCGTGAATGTGGCGCAGGCTGCCCTGGCCGACACGACGCCGCCGGAACAGCGCTCCCGGGCGATGGGCCTGATCGGTGCCGCCTTTGGCCTGGCCTTCACGATCGGGCCTGCGCTCGGTGGCATCGCGAGCAAGCGGGGAGAGGGCGCACCGGGTCTGCTGGCCGGCGGCATCTGCCTGGTGAACTTCCTGCTTGCGTGGGTGTTCCTGCGCGAAAGCCGGACGCGGCGCGCCCAGGACTGGGGTGCCACGGTGCGCGTGCCGCGAGCGGCGCTGCTGGTGACCTTCGCAGCGACCCTGGCGTTTACGACGATGTATGTGGTCTTCCAGCAGTTCGCCACCCAGAAGCTGGGCCTCACGCGTGCCGGGATCAGCTACGCGTTCACGCTGGTGGGGCTCGTCAGTGTGGTCGTGCAGGGCCGCCTCGTGCGGCGGCTGGCGCCGAGGCTGGGTGAGCTTCGCCTGGTCATCTGGGGCGGCGGCCTGATGGCGCTCGGGCTGGGACTGTTGCCGCTGCTTGTCGCGTTGCCCACCCATGGCGCCACACAGCTCGCGGGGCTTGGCCTGGCGGTGGCACTCCTGAGCGCGGGATTCAGCCTCATCGGGCCCTGCGTTGCGGGATTCGTGTCCCGCACCACGCCGCCCGATGACCAGGGGCGAGTACTGGGCACCCTCCAGAGCATCGGCGCAGGTGCGCGCATCGTAGGGCCACCGGTGCTTGGTGTCCTGGCCGACAAGGGCGGGTTCGCGGCGGCGTTCGGGGTGTCGGCGGTGGCGGGTGCGCTGTCGGCGGCGACGGCCGCACGGTGGAAGCGCCGCGGGAACTGAGCGGCGCCTTCCCGGTGACTGCTACTTCGGGACGGTGAAGAACCTTCCCCAGCGAATGTCGGAGAAGAACGGCAATGGGCGCCAGCTGTTGCCGTTGAAGCTGTAGTAGATGAACATCGGTGTTCCCCGCACGTTCGCCCGCGGCAGGAAGCCCCAGTAGCGACCATCGTACGAGCTGTCCCGGTTGTCACCCATCATGAAGAATGAGTCCACGGGCACCACGATGGGGCCCCAGTTCTGCAGGTCGGGGTGATAGCCCTCGGATGACCGGCCGACGAGATGACTCGACTGCCACGCGCGCATGTGGTCGCGCTGGTCGGGCTCGGCCAGCAGCGACGGATTGGCATGCACCGCGTATGGCTCATCGATGTGCTGCCCGTTTCGGATCAGCGTGCCGTTCTCCATGGCCAGCGTGTCGCCGGGGACACCGATGAGCCGCTTCACCACCTTGAGCCCCGGCTCCTCCACCGAATCGAAGACGAGGATCTCGTTGCGTCGCGGTTCGCGCACGGCAGGAAGCTTCTTGCCGGTCAGCGGAACCTCGGCCCCGTACAGCAGCTTGTTGACGAACAGGAAGTCGCCCACGAGCAGCGTGTTCTCCATGCTGCCGGACGGGATGCGGAACGCCTCGAGCAGGAAGGTGCGAAGGAAGAACCAGACCACGAGCGCGACACCGATCGACTTCGCCCACTCCCAGAGCCAGGCCCCCGCCCCGCGAGGTGCAGTCGCCGGAACCACGGGCTTCTTGTCTGCGGGCTTCACTGTTGCCGGCTGAGCCATCGTTCGTCGTGCTCGCTTCCCTGTTCCAGGTTCACTGCCTGTCACTGTCCCCCAAGATAACCACGCGCCGCCGGGCGACCGGCGTCCGCGTCAGGCCCGGAGCGCCGCCAGCACCTCAGCCGCATGCCCCTTCGGCTTCACCTTCTGGAACACCTTCTCGATGCGTCCATCAGTGCCAATCACGAACGTGGTGCGCAGGATGCCGTGGTACTTCCTGCCATACATCGACTTCTCTCCCCAGGCGCCGTACGCCTCCGCCACGGCGTGGTCTTCATCGGCCAGCAGCGGGAACGGCAGCTGGTACTTGCTCTTGAACTTGCCGTGTGAGGTCACGCCATCGGGTGACACGCCCAGCACCACCGCGCCGGCTGCCTGCACCGACTTCCAGTTGTCGCGGAATTCGCACGCCTGCGCCGTGCACCCGCTCGTGTCGTCCTTCGGGTAGAAGTAGAGCACCACCTTGCTCACTCCCTTGAAGTCGTCGAGGGAGACGGTTCGCCCATCATCGGTGGGCAGCGAAAATTTCGGGGCCTTCTTCCCTGCTTCGAGCATGGGATCCTCGCTGGAGTCAGTGCTGCTCAATGGTGGTGGCGCGCACCGGGACGCGCGCCCGCGCGACCGGGTGTGGCAGGCGCAGTGTCAGCAGGCGGTCGACCAGGTTCCAGGTATCGATGCCGTCCTCCGACGCCGGTTCGAGGAGGTAGCTGGCCAGCGTACCCAGCGGCTGGTCGGTGCGCACGACGTAACTGCCAGCCGGCGCCTCGTACGGCGCAGCGGCGAGCCAGGCGCCCTCGACCGTCACGGTGCGATGCCCCTCGAATGCGTATGGCTGCGCCGAAACCGAATCGATGCGGAAGCGCTCCGCCGGTCCCTGCCACGGCGCGGTGAGCCGCTCCACCTCCACGCCCTGGCGGACCAGCAGTGCCGCCACCTCGGGCATCGACGGCGGGATAAAGTACGCCACCGGACGCGCCTCACGTCGCGACGCCGTGAAGCGGTCCCACACCGGCATGCGGATGGTGCGGAACTGTCCCGTGCGCGACGCGTCGCGCGTACGGGCCGTCACCGTCGCCGGCCGCGCGTCGTGATCTCCGCGATCACCGGCTGCTCGGTGGGCGGAGCCAGGACCGAGCGCACCGTGACCGAGTCGGGGCGCAGCCGCAGCGGACTGCGCCACCAGCCGCTTGATCCCGCTGCGCTCGGCCGCGGCCAACGTGAGGATCTCCTGCACGAACGCGTAGGTCGAGGTGATGCGCACCGGGAACGGATCGTTGCTGTACGCCTCACTCAGGATGGCCATGCCGCCCGCGCAGCCCGGTCCAGTTGGTGCCGAAGCGCGGCCGCGAGTCGTACGTCTCCCAGCCGAGTACGAGCGAGTCGGGCATCTGGTTCCGGAAGTTGCCGTAGGGGAACGTTTCCAGGTTGTGCCCGCTCTTCATGCGCTGCCGGATTGCCGGCAGGAACTTGTCACGGATGTATGCGTTCGCCGGCGTGTCATTGGGATTGAGTCCCGGTGCGTAGGTCAGGGCATACCCGTGGTAGCTGCCGTTGGTGGTGTGCAGGTCGATGAAAATGTCGGGCTGCCAGGCATCGATGAGTGCCGCGGCGCCCCGCGTCTCCGGCGCCTCCATCTTCACGTAGTCGCGGTTCAGGTCGAGGCCGAGGCCATTCGCCCTGCGCCCGACGACCGCGGGGCCATCCTGCCCCGGCCGGTTCACGCTGCCCGCCGCCCAGGCATCGTTGCCGTCGGTGTTGTAGATGGGCACCACCAGCAGCACCAGGCTGTCGAGCAGCGATCGCCGCGGACCGAAGGCGATATCCCGCAGGATCATCTGGGCCACTTCCTTCCCCTCGACCTCGCCGGCGTGGATGTTGGCCTGGAGCCAGATCACGACGCGTCCAGACGCGTGCGCATCCGCAGGACCCCGTACTCCGGGAGCCGCCGCAATGACGAGGGGAATCCGGCGTCCCTCGGTGCTGGTGCCGAGGGTGCCGAACCCGAACGGCGCACCGCGGCGCTCGAGCGAATCAAGAAAGCCGATGACATCGGCCCAGCTCGACGTCTCCTTCCCGCCGGTGCGCTCGGGTGTGGTCTGCTGCGCGGAGAGTGGTGCGGCCAGCAGCAGCGCCAGCACTAGGAGACGGGAGGATGTCATCGGGCCTGGGGGGTCTTGATGGTGGTGCTGACGGGATCGGGATAGCGTGTATCAACCGTGAAGATGGTCTCGGGCACCAGGAAGCGACGGCTTGGCGCCGGGATGATCAGTGGAACGATATCCCCGGGATCACGAAGACCTGAGGCGAACAGGGGGTCGTCCACCACCTGCGCAGGACTCCCGTCGACAATAAGGCGACGGATGGCCGCCGGCGCTGTTGTCCCCTGTGTGCCCGCGGCACTGATCACCGCGCGCGCCATGAGATAGCCCGTCACGTGCGGGTCAAGCTCGTTGCCGGTCAGGCGCACCCGCTTCTCTGCCTCGGCGAAGCCGAACAACGGCAGGCTGGCCACGACCGGCGCAAGCACCAGGTCCGTCCATACCTCCGCGATGCCCTCGACGAGCCACGGGTTCAATCCCGGCAGCACCACCTCGCCGCTGTCGGGTGCCGCCCGCACCGCCTGCTCGAGGCGCCATCCTTCTGCCAGCAAGTGTCCCCACTCGTGCAGCACTGCCCCCAGCGCCAGCACCGGGACATAGCTGGGCTCGACGGCGATCGCTTCCTGTCGCTCGAGGAAGCCGCTCGTCGATTCCTCGGCGCGCTGCTTCACGGACACGACGCGAAGCCTCTCGTCCTGCCGCGCCACGAACAGGTCGCTTCGCGCGGGGGACTCGAGAAGATGCAGCATGGTGACCAGTTCGGGGGTACCGTGCCGATCCAGCCACTGCGTCCCGGCCCCGTTCAGCGGGACCACCAGGCGGTTCATCGTGCCCGTCGAGATGCCGTATCGCGGCACCGCCTGGGGCTGGCCAAACGTGTGAGATGTGATGGCGGGGAGCGAGCGGATGCGCGCGGAATCGCCGGGCATGATCGCGAGCCAGGTTGTGCGCACGAGGTCGGCCGGCGAGCGCAGCGTGCCCTCCTGCGGCACCCAGCGTGTGCGGATGAGGAACGTCAGTGCCTGCCGATGCCAGTCTTCGGCCTCGGGATAGGCCGCGAGCAGGATGTCGAGCGCGCGGGCAGGCTCGGGCGTGGCGGTCCTGGCGGTGCTGAGGAGCCGGGCGATCGCCGCCGAGTCGGCAGCCTCCAGCATGCGCAGTCGCTCCATCGCGAGCGGGACCGATCCGGCGCCCGCGCCGGTGTCGGCAATCAAGCCCGTCGCGACAAGCGCGGGCACTACGTCGCCCCATTGCAGTCGCCGCGAGCGGCGCCGCGCAATATCGAGCGCCGCATCATGCACGTCGAGCCGCCACCGGCCACCGGGCCGGAAGACGATATCGAACTGTGCGCGCGTCGTGTCCGCCGACAGGCCCGCTCGCAGCTGCTCCAGCGTGCGCTGCACTGCGGCAAGCACCGTCGCGCGCTGCGCGATGCCCAGCATCCGATCCGGCCCGTCCTCCTGCAGCTGTGGGCCGGCGAGCGGAGCCAGCCCGCTCGCGCGGGCGACGCGTTCATACGTCGGCACCAGGCCAGCCCGCGATGCCTCGCGGGCCGCCGCGTCTACCAGTGGGGCCGGCAGGAACAGGTGATCGGCGCTCACGCCGCCAACCAGCTGCCTCAGCTGAAATGTGGGAAGCACCGGATAGAACTCGATGGATGGATCGAGGCGTTCCGCGGCCCATCTTCCTCGCCGTCCACCATCGGCGACGACGGTGCCGCGCAGTTGCTGCGACCCTGTCGCCTCACCAGTAAACTCGGCGCCTCCTTCCCCGGGGACAACGAATCGCAGCCGGCCCGCGGCATCGACGGCGACTTGTGTGAGGGCGACGGGCGAGCCACTTCGGTTGGAGAACACCGCACGACCCCGCCATGTGCCGACCGAATCGCTGAGTTGCAGGTCGCCGTAGATCGGCGTGGGGGTGACGTCATACACGTCAATGCGCCAGCGCCCGGCGATGCCGGCCTGGGCGGCCACATCGGAGTGCCCGAGCACCACAAACCCGATGACCAGGGCAACAATCCCGGGTCGAAGGCGACCGGCGCCCGGGGAACCAGACCGCGTGTCGGCCACTAGCGCCCTTCCGTCACCGCCGGCTTCGTCCGCTCCACCACCTGCGGTGTCACGGCAGCGCCCTCGGACATCTTCTCGATGCCACCAACCACGACCTGCTCGCCCGCCTCGACTCCCTCGATCACCTCGACGAACCCGGGCGACCTTACCCCAAGCGTCACCGGGCGCCGGGTGGCCTTGTCATCCTTGATGACCCACACCACGGTGGTGCCCTGCAGCGCGAGTACCGCGTCCTCGGGCACGACGACGGCGTTGGGGCGCTGCGCCGTGGCGAGGCGCACGTCCACGAACATTCCCGACTGCAGTTCGCGCTTCGGGTTGGGCACCAGTGCCTTCACGGTGATGGTGCGCCCGGGCAGCTGCACCACGGGATCGACGAAGTCCACCGTGCCGGTGAACGTCTTGTTGCGCATCGCGGCCACCTGGAACGCGATCGTCTGGTTGCGCCTCAGCTCAGCGGCATAGCGCTCCGGCACCTGGAAGCTGACCCGCTCCGGGTTCACCGTTTGCAGCGAGGCGAGGCGCGTGGACGTCGTGACGTAGTCGCCCAGGCTGACGAAGCGCTGGCCCACGACGCCGCCGAATGGAGCCCGCACCACGGTCCGGTCGAGGCGCACCTTGAGGAGCGCGAGGGAGGCGTCGGCACTGCGGGCCATGGCTTCCGCCCGCTCGAGGTCGGCCTGCGACGAGGCGCGCTGCTGCACCAGGTCTTGCGTGCGGGTCAGCGACTGCGCCGCGAGGTCGCGATCGGCCTGAGCGCTCGCCACCTGCGCCTGCAGTTCGGCGTCATCGATGCGGAAGAGCGGCGTGCCCTTTCGCCACCTCCGTGCCCTCCCGGAAGAGGATCTCGACGATCCGGCCCTCGACGTCGGGCCTGAGCTCGATGGCCTGCACCGCCTCGATCTGTCCCGTGGCCGCGATCGCGTCAGTGACCGTATCGTGCCTGGCCACGGCGACCTCGACGGCGATGGCCGGGGCGGCCGCAGCAGCAGCGCCACCGGCTGCGGCCGGCTTGGGGCCAGCCTTCTTGCATGCGGCAAACATCGCGACCACCGCCACCGGCAGCAGTACTCCCCGCCAATTCATCACTGGTCTCTCCCCACAAGGAACTCCTGTCCGGTGATCGCCTCGAGGCCAGCGAGCGACAGGTACAGCGCGAAGACCGACTGCGCGGCCTCGGACTCGGCCCGTGTCAGCTGAAACTGTGCTTCCAGCAGGTCGAGGATGGTGTTCGCCCCGCTCTTGTAGCGCAGTTCCTGCACGCGGTACGTCTCCTGGGCTGCCACCAGCTGGAGCTGGGTCAGGTTCACTGCCTCGCGGGAAATGCGGTACGCCTCGGCCGCCTGCGTTACGTCACGCGCCGCCGCGCGCTCCAGGTCCGCGCTCACTGCCCGCGCGACGGCGAGGTTGACCTTCGCCTGCTGGACGGCGATCTCGCGCTGGCCCCCGTTCCAGATCGGGAGGGTCACGATCAGCGACACCGCGCCGACCCCCTGCCCGCTTGGCGGAAAGTTGCTGTCGTACTCCGTGAAGCTCGCGGTCAGGTTGAAGGTCGGGAGGTAGGCGCCCTTCTGGCCCTTCAGTGCATAGGAAGCCGACCGCGTCAGTGCGCGTGCCTGGCGATACTGCGGTGCCTGTTCCAGCGCCAGCTGGATGAGCTGCTGGTCGGTGTAGCCGAGGTCGGGCGGCAGCATCGTGTCGGTGACCTGCGCGTCGACCGGACCATCGTCACCAATGCGACGGCCCAGCTGCAGGCGCGACACCTTGAGCGAGAGGTCCTGCCGCAGCACTTCGAGCTGAGCCTGCGTAAGCTCGAGCACGAGCTGCAGCGAGTCGGTCTGGACGGCGGCACCGGAGAGGACCCGTGCTCGCGCCACCGTGAGCTGTTCCTGGGCGCGATCGAACCGGCTGCGCGCCACCCGGGAAAGTTCGCGCCTGATGAGCACGTCGAGGAAGTCATTCTCGGTGTCGAACGCCAGCTGGAAGCGCTGTCGCTCGGCATTCGCCTCACTCGCCTCCAGCTCCGCCTTGGTGAAGCCGAGGTCGGTGATCTTCCGCACGCTCAGCAGCTCGTACACGGCATTGGCGCGGAAGTTCACCGCGCTGCTGGTAGGTGCCCCGATGCCGATGTTGAAATACGGCTGCGAGAACCTGGTTGCATCCAGGCTGACGGCCAGCGACGGGATGATGAAGGCAAGTACCGCCGCGCGTCGGCCCCACTCGGCGTTGTCGACCTCGCCGGCGGCACGCACGTAGGCCGGATCGACGCCGGTGGAGAGCCGGATCGCCTCGGCGAGGGTGACGTGGCGCATCGTTGAGTCGGGCGGGACGATGCGAACCGGGATCGGCACCTGCAGGAGCAGTGCTGCGGCAAGTGCGATCACTCGGCCTCCCCAGCCAGCACCGGAACGGCAGCCACGGCGGGCTGGGGATGGGGCTTGTGCTTGCGGAGGCCCTCGAAGAACAGCCAGACAGTCGGCACGAGATAGAGTGTCAGGATGGTGGAGAAGAAGACGCCGCCGGCAATGGCATAGCCGAGTGGACGGCGACTGGTGGCACCCGCGCCGAGGCCGAGTGCAATCGGCATCGCGCCCATGATGGTGGCCACCGAAGTCATCAGGATCGGACGAAGGCGAATGCGGCCGGCCTCGAGGATCGCCTCGCGGGGCGTGCCGCCGCGCTCGAGCTGCTGGTTGGCGTACTCGACGAGCAGGATCGAGTTCTTCGTGACCAGCCCGATCAGCAGGATCATGCCGATCTGGCTGTACAGGTTGATGGTCGACCCCGTGAGGTAGAGCGTGACGAGTGCCCCCGTGATCGCCAGCGGCACGGCGACGAGCACCGTGAGCGGATGGATCATCGACTCGAACTGCGAGGCGAGAACCATGAAGACCACGAGGAGGGCCAGCCCGAACGCGAAGTAGAGCGCGGCGCCGCTCTCGGCCAGTTCCCGTGATTCGCCGGCCAGTCGTGTGCTGGCCAGCGGCGGCAGGACCTCGGCCGCCACGCGATTGAGCGAATCGAGTGCCTCGCCCAGCGTGAAGCCCGGGGCAAGGCCTGCCGTCAGGGTGAAGGAACGCACGCGATCGAAGTGGTTCAGCCGCTGGGGACCGACGCCCTCCTTCACGCTCGTCACGGCACTCAGCTGCACCAGCTGGCCGTTGCGCCCCGCCACGTACAGCCCTGCCACGTCATTCGGGGTGGCGCGTTCCGCAGGATCGAGCTGCACGATGACGTCGTACAACTTGTTGTTCTGCGTGAACGTGCTCACGCGCCGCCCACCGAGCAGCGTCTGCATCGTACCCGCCACGTCACCCACGCCGACGCCCAGGTCCTCCGCGCGGTCGCGGTCGAAGCTCACGGTCAGCTCCGGCTTGTTCACCCGAAGGTCGGTATCGACGTTCTGCAGTCCCTTGATCTGCCGTGCCCGCTTGGTCAGCGTGTCCATTGCCAGCGAGAGCTTCGCGAAGTCGGGGTGCCGCACCACGAACTGCACCGGCTGGCCCGATCCGCCGAAGGCGGGCGGGTTGTTGGCGAACACCATGACGCCGGGGATCCCGAAGAACTTGGCCTGCACCTCGGCGATGACTTCCTGCACCTTGCGGCGTGGGCCGTCCTCGGTGAGCCGGGTGAAGATCATGCCGCGACTGGGCGAGCCGGTGAAGCCGCCGACCGCACTGAAGTAGCGATCCACATCCTGTGTCTTCGCGAGGATCGCCTCGACCTGCTTCTGGTACTGGTCCGTGAAGTCGAGCGTCGACCCCTCGGGCGCGATCAGGAAGGTGATGAAGAGCCCGCGATCCTCCTGGGGAACGAACTCGCGCTTGAGGCCACGGAACACGACCACGGCGATCACGATCGACGCCACGGCGGCGGCCACCGTGACCAGGCCGATGGGACAGGACCCACCGCAACGACCGGCCATACCCGGCCGTCAGGCGGGTGAAGGCATTCTCGAACATGCGGAAGACCGGGCCGTGTTCCTTCGGCACGCGCAGGATCTTCGCGCACAGCATCGGGGTCAGCGTCAGGGCCACGAACCCCGACACGATGACCGAGCCGGCGACCGCGATGCCGAACTCGTTGAAGAGGCGACCGGTGTTGCCCTTGAGGAACGCGAGGGGCGTGAACACCGCCACCAGCGCGATCGTGGTGGCGATCACGGCGAAGGCGATCTCGCGCGTGCCGTTCACCGCCGCCGTTTCGGCGTCCTCCCCCAGTTCCTCCTGGTGCCGGAAAGCGTTCTCCAGCACGATGATCGCATCATCGACCACGATGCCGATGGCGAGCGTCAGGGCCAGCAGCGTCAGGTTGTTGATGGAGAACCCGAGGAAGTACATCACCGCGAACGTCGACACGATCGACACCGGGATCGCGAGCCCCGGGATGATGGTGGAGCGCACGTTCCGCAGGAACACGAAGATGATCAGCACCACCAGGAGGGCTGCAACGACCAGCGTCTCCTGGGCCTCCAGGATCGAGCGCTTCACGAAGGTGGAGCCGTCATACGCCACGTCGACGCTGACACCTGGCGGCAGGGACGCGGCGATGCTGGGCAGTGCATCGCGCACCGCGTCGGCCACGGTGATCAGGTTGGCCTTCGACTGGCGCACCACGCCGATGCCGACCGTCGGGGCGCCCTTGAATCGCAGCGCACTCCGCTCGTCCTCGGCGCCAAGCTCGACATGCCCGAGGTCCTTGAGCTTGACCAGCTGTCCTCCCTGGCTGGCCACGACCAGCTCGCCGAACTCGGCGGGCGTCTTGAGCTCGCCGAGCGAGCGCACCGTGAATTCGCGTCGGTTCGACTCGATGCGGCCGGCCGGCACCTCGACGTTCCGGGTGCGGATGGCCCGCTCCACGTCCTGCACCGTGAGTCCACGCGCCGCCAGCTGCGCCGTGGACAGCCACACGCGCATGGCATAGCGCCGCTCGCCGGCGATGAACACGCTGCCGACGCCGGGAACACTCTGCAGCTGGCTCTTCACCAGCCGGTCGGCAAGGTCGGACAGCTGCAGCAGGGAGTAGTTCTGGCCGTTGAGCGCCAGCCAGAAGAAGGGCGAGGCGTCGGCCTCCTGCTTCGCGATGACGGGCTCCTCGATGTCGAGGGGAAGCCTGCCGCGCACGCGGGATACCTTGTCGCGCACATCCTGCGCCGCATCATCGACGTTGCGGTCGAGCGTGAACTCCAGCGTGATGTTGCTGAACTGCTCCGCGCTCGAGCTCACCAGCGTGCGCAGCCCGGGGACGGTGCTCAGTTCCTCCTCGAGGATGTCGGTGACCGCCGACTCCATGACCTGCGGATTCGCACCGACGAGGGTGGTCTGCACCGAGATGATCGGCGGATCGACATCGGGGTACTCCCTCACCGAGAGCTGGCGATACCCGATGATGCCGAACAGCACCAGCGCCGCGCTCAGCATGCTGGCGAGAACGGGACGCCGGATGGAAAGGTCCGAGAGAATCATGGCAACTCAGGCATAGGGAATGGACAGTCGGTGGCCTCCGGCTGCCGACCGCCATACGAAGGGGCGGGGACCGCCGGTTTCACCGATTCCACTAGATTGCACAGGACCTGCGCGTTTCCCGCCCGTCGGAGCACCATCGCCGTGGCCATCAAGCTGAGCTCCAAGCAGCACACGCAACTCGCCTACCTGGAGACGCTGCCGCCCAAGTTCCAGAAGGCCACGGGCGTCATCGAACTCCTGTCCACCGCAAAGGCGGACGACAGCGCGATCCGGGGCCTCTGTCGGATGCTCGACGAAGTGAAGGCGAACTCGCAGGCCCTCGGCCTGCCGGGCCTGGCCGATGCGGCCGGCATCATGGGAACAATGGCTCGGCGCGGGGGTGGCGTGCAGATGAAGGTGCGAGGGCTGCGAGAACTCCTGGGGACCCTGCGCATGAACTACGAGGGCGCGCTCAAGAAGGCGATGACCCCCGAGCGGGAGGAGGCCGCCGAGGAGATCTAGCTCCGGCGCCTCACGCCGCCTTCTTGCCCAGGATCTTGTCCACCAGCGGGCCTGCCTGCAGCAGGATCATCGCGTTCACCAGCCCGCCAATGACCAGCGAGACGAAGCCGAGCGCACAGATGATCGCGGCGGCGCCGATGCTCGCGAAAATCATCCCGAACGTATTCATGGCGATCCCCGTATTGCGGTAGGCCGTAACGGTAGGGGCGGCGACGCGGAAACGGTAGGGTTGCTACCCGGCCGCCGACATTGGTTCCTGCAGCGCGCGCAACGCCTCGCCACGCACCGGCTCCTCAGTCTCACGGGCGATGCGCTCGAGGGTGGCACGGGCGCCCTGGCCTCGAAGCGGCGCCAGCGCGCGCACTGCCTCGATGCGCTGCTCCACCGACCAGCCCTTCCCCGTCAGGAACGACCGCTTGACCAGCGCCAGACGGGCCAGCCCTGTCAAGGCGTCAGGCGTGCCCAGGAGCGCCAGGCTCCGGACGGCGGCCTTCCAGACCTGGGGGTCGCGCTCGTTGTCCAGCAAGGCCAGGAGCGGCATCGCGAAGCCGAGTGCCCGCCGGCGACCGATGGCATCGACTGCAGCAAAGCGGGTGGAGGGGGACGGCGATGCCAGCGCGATCCGCATGCTCTCCACCACCTCACCCAGCGGGAACTCGGCGAGTGCCTGGATTACCGCTGCGCGCACTCGCTCGTCGAGGTCGGTGAGCCTCCGCTTGAGTGGGTCGATTGCAGCCGGGTTGCGCAGCCGTCCGGCAAGTTCCGCGGCGTGCCGTACCTCGTGCGTCGCCCCGCCCAGCAGGTAAGGGAGCACGATGGGATAGATCTCGGGCATGCCGCCGAGCACCTCGAACAGAATGCGGCGCGGCCCCACGGACTCGGCCTCCATCAGCACCCGCAGCATCACTTCGGCCGCATCGAGCCCACCCCAGCGCAATACCGTTGCCGCCTGGCTCGCCTCGATCGGGTCAGCCAGTGCCAGCCGCACGATGCCATCGTACGCGGCCGGGCTCAGCTGGCGCCGGAGCAGGATCGACTGGCGACGGCGATCCTCGTATGGCACTGCCGGAAGCGTCTGCAACTGCACTGACGCGAGGTGAAGTGCAGTGCGCCAGTCGGCTTCCTTGATCGCGCGCGCCAGCCGCTCGTGAACCTTCTGCACGTCGGTCGCCACGTGCTTCACCAGCACCAGTCGGCGCTCACCGGTGACGCGCCGCTCGGTGCGTCGGCGCTCCTGACCACGATAGCGCACCCCGCGAAGCAGGTCCCGCCGATCAGCACCCAACCGTCGGTCACCCCCGTCCCGCGGCGGCGAAAAGGTCTCGGCGCCGCCATCCATCAAAGTGAGACCGTTCCAATTTGGGACGATCGCATCGATAATCTGGGCGTTGATGTGGGGGGTTGAGACGATTGGCGCCGAGTCGTGTGCCAGCGCCCGCGCGAGCCGCAACAGCTCTTCTTCCTCGACGCCGGGACTGATGCTGATGGCGTCAACCTGACGAGCCAGCAGGCGGCTCTTCAGGCTCAGAGGTTGTTCCTCACCAACGAGTTCCACGCCTGCCTCGAGTCGGATGGGCTGGCTGTTCGCGATGGCGGTGCAGGTCTCGAGGGCAAGATCCTGGGCCGCATCGTTGGCCGGATCGGCGCGCAGGAGCGCGACCAAATCCCCAAACCGCTGGGTGAACTGCTCGAGGGGGGAAATCGGCCAGGTCGCAGACATAGATGTGCTTGCCCAAGGTGCCACCGGACGGGCGCCTCCGCAACCCAAACCGGCATCTGGCGTCCGAGGCTCAGGCGGAGGCCTTCACCTCGGTCCAGATGCGGTCCCAGAGTGCCGTTGCCGGTCCCAGGTCGCGCTGGAATTCGAGGCGGGCCAGTTCCTCGGGCGACGGATAGGGAATCGGGTCGCGCATGCGCTCCTGAGCCGCTTGGTTCGGCGTTCCATAGCCGGTCTCCTCGCTGATGGCCGCAGCGACGTCGGGCCGAAGGATGTAGTTGAGGAAGGCGGTCGCTGCCGCCGGGTGGGGTGCATTGCTCAGGAGCACCATGTAGTCATTGAAGATCAGGCTTCCTTCGCGTGGCAGCGAAAAAGCCACGTTGGGATTCTCGCGCTGTGCCTGATGGGCATCGCCGTTCCAGAACTGCGCCATCACCACGTCGCCTGTCACCAGCTGGCCCTTCACCGGCAACGTCATGAAGGCCAGGAGATGCGCCTTGGCATCGATCGCATCCTGCCGCGCCCCGGCCAGCTCGAGCGGGTCGGTCGAGTTCAGCGAATGCCCGCGATAGCGCAGCATCGCGCCGAGCACTTCGCGCCCGTCATCCAGCATGGTCGCGCGCTCGGTGACGTCGCCGCTCGCGAAGGAGCCCCAGCTGTCGGGAACGGATGGCACGAGGTCGGCACGATATGCGATCCCGGTGATGCCCCACTGCCAGGGCACTCCATACTCGCCGCCAGGATCCGCTGGCGTGCCCCGGAACAGCGGCATCAGGTTGTCCCAGTTGGTCAGCTTCGAGCGATCCAGCTTCGCGAGCAGTCCGCGGCTCCGCAGCAGCGGCAACTGATAGCCGGTGGGAACAATCAGGTCGTAGCCGGTCGCGCCATTCAGGACCTTGGCGACCATCGCCTCGTTGCTGTCAAACGTGTCGTACGTGACACGGACACCGAACTCCTCCTCGAAACCGGCAATGGTATCCGGCCCGATGTAGTCGAACCAGTTGTAGATGTTGAGTTCCGGCTCCAGTCCGGGTGCCGGTGGTCGGCGCTCGCTGCGACACGCCGTGATGGCGGGCGCCACCAATGACGACGCAAGCGCCGCGCGTGCCGCCGTGGCGACAAAGTCGCGGCGACTGGGAGGGTGCCTCATGCGCGTGTGCTGCCGCGGGCCAGCCGGTCGGCAGCGAAGACCGTCACCGTCGTCAGGATCACCAGCAGCGCCGACAGCGCATTGATGGTCGGCTCGACGCTTTTCCGGACCATGGAGTATATCGCGAGCGGCAACGTCGTCGATCCGACGCCAGACACAAAGAAGGTGGTGACGAAGTCATCGAACGACAGGGTAAAGGCGAGCAGCGCCCCCGCAAGTATGCCGGGCATCAGCTGCGGCAGCGTCACACGCCGGAAGGTGGCGATCTCGTCGGCACCCAGGCCCATCGCAGCCTCCTCAAGCACGCGATCGGTTCCCTGCAGCCGCGCGAGCACCACCACGACAACGAACGGGATGCTGAAGGCGGTATGGGCAATGACGATGGTCGTGATACCCAGCGTCATGCCAATCCAGGAAAAGAGCACCAGCAACGACACCCCGGCGACGATCTCGGGTGTCACGATGGGCAGGTAGAGGAAAGCGCCCGCTGCACGGCGCGCGCGCGGCAGGTAACGAGCGAGTGCCAGCGCTGCCAGCGTACCCGTGACGGTCGCGAGCAGGGTCGATATCAGGCCCACGACCAGGCTGAGGCGTAACGCGCCGAGGATGTCCGGCCTGGACGCGAGCCGCGCATACCAGTCGAGCGTAAAGCCACCCCACTGCACGCCGAAGCGTGACCGGTTGAACGAGAACGCGACCAGCACCAGCAGTGGCACGTGCATGAACAGGTAGGTTGCCACGGCCACGGCCGACATCGTGAAGGGTACGCGCCGGGCGCTCATACAGTCCGGTCCCTCGGCGTCCCCTCGTCCTGGCCGCCCAGCCGGATCACGAGGAGCATCGCGATCATCACGAGCGCCATCACCGCAAAAGCTGCCGCCGACCCAAAGGGCCAGTTCCGCGCCGGCCCGAACTGGTTCTGGATGAGGTTGCCGACCATCATCTGGCGCGCGCCGCCGAGCAGGTCGGGAACCACGAACGATCCCAGAGAGGGCACGAACACCAGCAGCGAGCCGGCGGCCACGCCCGGCAGGGTGAGCGGCCACACAACCCGGGTGAAGCGCGCCCACGAGCGCGCGCCGAGACCCTCGGCCGCTTCGAGAAGCGCAGGGTCGAGCTTTTCGATGGAGGCATAGATCGGAAGGATCATGAACGGCAGGGCGCTGTACACCAGCCCGGCGAGCACTGCGCCCTCGGTGTACAGCAGTCGAAGTGGTGCGTGGATCAGTCCCGCGTCCAGCAGCAGCCGGTTGATGAGCCCGCTGTCACGGAGCAGGAAAATCATGGCGTACGTGCGCACGAGGGAACTGGTCCAGAACGGAAGCACCGCGAGGAACAGGAGCAGGTTCCGCCGCCGACCGCTCCGAGCGATGAAGTACGCGGTAGGATACGCGAGCAGAAGGCATCCAATCGTGCACAGAAAGGAAAGCCACACGGTGCGCCGGAGGATCCCGATGTAGAGCGGGTCAAGGAACCGCTGGTAGTGCTCCAGGGTGAACCCCGGCGTGACGCCGCCGTACGCCCCGCGCGGCATGATGCTGAAGACCAGGAGGATGAGGATCGGCAGCAGGAAGAATGCAGCGAGCCAGAGCCCGGCCGGCCCAAGCAATAGCGCGCCGGGCGACCAGGGGTGCCGCGCGATCCATCGAAGGATGCCGCGCCGAGGGTTCGTCATCCTTCGAGTACCTGGCAGTCTTCAGGGCGCCAGACGACCATGCAGCGGTCGCCCCTGTTCCAGACGAGTGGCTTGGTCAATTGGCCCTCGTTCCGCAGTGCGATGACCATGACCTGCCCGTTGGCAAGTGTCACCCGAACGTGAATCGTCTCGCCGAGGTACGCGAGCCCCTGTACCGTGCCCTGGAGAGCGTTCTCGCCGACGGGCGCGTCGTCCGGGCCGCAGAGGTCGAGCCATTCGGGGCGGATCGCGACGCGGAGTTCCGCGCCTTCCGCGATGGCCGGGTGTGCGGGCACGACAAAGCCGCCTGCGCCGCTGCCGATTTCCCATCCATCCTGCCGCCGTGCCGCCACGCCACTGAGGAAATTCGCTTCGCCAATGAAGTCCGCGACAAACGCCGTTCGCGGGTTCTCGTAGATCTCGGCCGGCGTGCCGAGCTGCGCGATCTCGGCCTGGTTCATCACCGCGATCCGGTCGCTCATGGCCAGGGCCTCTTCCTGGTCGTGCGTGACGTGGATGAATGTCACGCCGAGCTGCTGGTTGAGTGCCTTCAGCTCGACCTGCATTTCCTTCCGGAGCTTGAGGTCGAGTGCGCCGAGCGGTTCGTCGAGCAGCAGCACGCGCGGCTCGAGCACGAGTGCCCGGGCCAGGGCCACCCGCTGTCGCTGGCCACCGGACAGCTCTGACGGCTGGCGTGTCGAATAGATCGCGGGGTCGAGCCGCACCAGTTCGAGTGCTGAGCGCACGCGGTCGCGGATCTCGGGGGCCGGTCGCTTCCGCTGCTCCAGGCCGAAGGCCACGTTCCGCTCCACCGAGAGATGCGGGAAGAGCGCGTAGTTCTGGAACACCATCGCCAGGTCACGTTCGTAGGGGCGCCGCTGGTTCACCACTTCACCGAAGAGGCGAATTTCGCCCTCGTCGGCGGTCTCGAAACCGGCGAGCAGGCGCAGCGTCGTCGTCTTGCCGCAGCCCGACGGACCGAGGAGGGAGAAAAACTCTCCGCGCGCGACGGTGAACGACAGGTCGCGCACCGCCGGCGTTGCGCCATATCGCTTGGCGACGCCGCGAAATTCCACGGCGGGGAGATCCGGCACAGAGGCTGGCATCGAGGACCCTTGGTGCATCCGGTGAACTACCCAGTTGAAACTAACGGCATGCCGCCGCTTGATTTGGGCAGTGCAAACCCCCATCGCGCTGGCCACCGCGCTCGAGCTCGACGCGGCGATCCTCCAGGCCGCCATTACCGCCTGCCTGGCGCTGCTCTGCGCGTTCCTCTACCAGCGATACGGCAAGATCTACTTCGCCTGGTACGCCACGGCGTGGGGCCTCTACGTGTTCCGCCTCGGCGCGATCATGGGGTTCCTCCTCACGCGCAACTGGACCTGGCTCTACTGGCACCAGGTGATCACCGGGTGGACCGCGCTCGCGCTGCTGTGGGCAGCGCTCGTCTTCTCGCGCCAGGTGCGCTGGCGGCCCATCTACCTGCTCGCCGCGATCTTCCCGCTGTTGTGGGCGTACATCGCCATCTACCAGCTGGACAACTTCCTGCTCGCGGCCGGACCGGCGGTGCTCTTTTTGAGCCTCGCGACGCTGTGGACCGGATGGGTGTTCCTGCGCTACTGGAAGCTGGTCGGCTCCACGGGCGCCGGCATCCTGGCGTGCGCCTTCCTGCTCTGGAGCCTGCACCACCTCGACTATCCGTTCCTCCGGGCACGCGGAGCCTGGGCGCCCTGGGGGTATTACCTCGACATCGCGTTCGCCCTCGCCATCGGCGCCGGCATCATGATCCTGGTGCTCGACGACCTGGGCCGCGGGCTCCGCGCCCTCACCGAGCTCTCGGGAGACCTGCAGCGGCGCGGGCGAGGCGATGTGCTCACGGCGCTGCTGGCGCGGCCACTCACACTGCCCGCCGTGCGCGGCAGCGCACTCTACCTCCGCGAGTCGGGCCGGTTCGAGCGCGGTGCAGGGCAGATCGCCGACTGGACGGGGCGCCCGCCCGATGCGCGCACGGCGCCGGCACTCCATGCCGCCATGAGCACCGGCCGGCCGCAGGTGACTGACGACGGCCCGCTCATTCCGGGCGACCGCGGCCGGGACGCCATCGCCTACGTCGCCGTGCTGCCCGTCTTCACCGGCACCGAGGCGTCCGGCGCGCTGGTCCTGACAGGCGATGCGCGCGACCCGTTCACCGCGCTCGACGACGACTTCCTCCAGGCCCTCGGACGGCAGGTGGGCGCCGCGCTCGCCAACGCCGACCTGCACGAGCGCCTGCAGGCCCGCACCGTGGAACTCGCGCGCCTCTCGGCCCGCATGCTGGAGCAGCATGAGGAGGAGCGGCGCCGGCTGTCCCGCGAGTTGCACGACGAGACGGCCCAGGTGTTCTCTGCAGTGAAGATGGAGCTGGAACTGCTGCGGGGTCAGGTGCCGGACATCGCGGCCCCGCGGCTGGAGCGCATGCTCGGCCTCATCGACAAGGGCATTCGCGGCATCCGCAGCGTGGTGAACGACCTGCGTCCCTCACTGCTGGACGACCTGGGCCTGCTGCCCGCGCTTCGCTCGCTCGTGGCCGACTTCAGCGAGCGAAGCGCCATTCGTATCACGCTGGATGCGCCCCAAGGGCTGCCGTCGCTCTCGAAGGATGCGGAGCTCGCCCTTTTCCGCGCGCTGCAGGAGGCGCTGTCCAATGTGGTGCGCCACGCAAACGCAAAGGCAGTATCGGTGCAGATCATGGTGCGGGGGCGGGCGCTCCTGCTCGTGGTCGCCGACGATGGCACCGGACCGCATACCACCGATACGGCGCTGCTCGAGCGCGAGGGACACATGGGACTGACTGGCATGCGCGAACGGATAGCCGCACTCGGCGGCAGCGTCCGGTTTGACGGGCGCCCCGGCGCCGGGGCACGAGTCGAGGTGCAGGTACCGATCAGCACTGGGGAGGCGGCGTGAGCGAGGTCCCGATCCGCGTGCTCGTGGCCGATGACCATGCGATGGTGCGCGAGGGCATCCGCAGCGTGCTCGAGCGCGAAGGCTTCCAGGTGGTGGGCGAGGCGACAAACGGCAGTGAGGTGCTGCCGCTCGCGGAATCGCAGCAGCCGGACGTGGCGGTGCTGGACATTTCCATGCCCGGCGAAACCGGACTGCAGGCGGCGGCGCGACTGCGGCACGCCCTGCCGCACATCCGCGTGCTCATCCTGAGCATGTACGACAACACCGAGTACGTGCTGGAAAGCGTGCGTGCCGGCGCACACGGTTACCTGCTCAAGGATGGCGCGGCGCAGGAACTCGCCAGCGCCATCCGTACCGTGCTGGGCGGCGAGGCCTACTTCAGCCCGGCCGTCGCCGCCCGCCTGTCCGAGGCGGTGCGAGGGGACATTGCCCGCGAGCAACGCAACACCAACCTCGACCTGCTCACCGGCCGCGAGCGCGAGGTGCTCGCGGGCATCGCCCGTGGCCTGACCAACAAGGAGATCGCCGGCGAGCTGGGGATCTCCCACCGCACGGTCGAGACCCACCGCGAGAGCCTGATGAAGAAGCTGGGCATCCGGACCGTGGCAGGGCTCACCAAGTTCGCGCTCGAGACGAAACTGGTTGAGGGCTGATGAAGCACCTGGTCATGGCAGGCGTGGGCCCGGCGCAACTCGCGCTGCTGGAAGGGCTCGCCGCCGGGCACGTGAAGGCGGCGGAGCCGGTGCTCATCAGTGACACGCTCAGTTACGCGTACGATAGGATGCAAGCGGGCTGGCTGGCCGGGCGGCACGACGAGGCGGCGATGTCCATCGACCTGCGACAGCTCGCTGAGCGGGCCGGCTGTCGCTGCATCCAGGGCGAGATCAATCGCATCGATGCCGCCACCCGCACCATCGGGTTCACCGACGGCCGCACAGAGACCTGGGAGGCACTCTCGCTCGCGCGCAACTCGATTCCCCGCGACGCGGGCGTTCCCGGCGCCGCTGAGTTCGCCATACCCATCCGCCCGATGGCGCGTGCACGCGAGATCATGCCTGCCGTCGAGCGGGCCCAGCAGGCCTTCGAGCGCCGGGAGATGCGTATCGCGGTCGTTGGCGCGAGCGGCCGCGGTTTCGAGACCGCCTGCGCGCTCCGCGCACGGCTCCTGCGAGACGGGACGTCGGCCACGATCATGCTGGTGGATGGGGAATCTCAGCTGCTGCCGCGTTGCGCGTCGAGCGCGCGGACCCTGGCGGCGCGCGTGCTCCCGCGGCTCAACATCGCCTCCGCCCTGGGCGCGCGGGTGGTCGACCTGTCGCGCCGGGGCCTGCGACTCACCTCCGGCGCGATCATGCCCGCCGACGTGGTGGTATGGACTGTCGGCAACGGGCCGGCCGCAGGCCTCGCCAGCTCGGGGCTGGCGCTGGACGAGCGGGGATTCGTGCAGTTCGACGAGATGCTGCGGAGCGTGTCGCATCCCGACGTGTTCGTGGCTGGCGAGTCAGCCGACATGGGCACCGCGCTCACCGACAACGTCGCCGCGTTCTGTGGTGACGCTCCGGCACCGCGATACCGTCGCTACCACCCCCCAACCCGACACCTTGACCTGCTCGACTGCGGCGACGGATCGGCCCTGCTCGCCTACGGCGGCGTTGCCCGCGAGGGACGCATGGCGATGCGCCTGAAGGACAGCCTCGACCGGCGGTTCATCGCCCGCTATCAGCGGCTGGCGGGCGCCACGTAGAGCTCTCCGCCGGCGGCCCGGAATTCCGCCGCCTTGTCCGCCATTCCCTGCTCCATGTCCTGCCGCCGCGCCTCATCCCGCAATTCGTGCGTCAGCTTCATCGAACAGAACTTCGGCCCGCACATCGAGCAGAAGTGCGCCACCTTGGCGCCATCGGCCGGCAACGTCTCGTCGTGGTAGGCCCGCGCCGTCACGGGATCCAGCGCCAGGTTGAACTGGTCCTCCCAGCGGAACTCGAAACGCGCCTTGGAGATCGCGTCGTCCCACTGGCGGGCGCGTGGATGGCCCTTGGCCAGGTCGGCCGCGTGAGCCGCGATCTTGTAGGTGATGACCCCGGCCTTCACGTCATCGCGGTTGGGCAGGCCGAGGTGTTCCTTCGGCGTGACGTAGCAGAGCATCGCCGTGCCGTACCAGCCGATCATCGCCGCACCGATGGCACTGGTGATGTGGTCGTATCCCGGTGCGATATCGGTGGTGAGCGGCCCGAGGGTGTAGAACGGCGCCTCCGCGCACCACTCGAGCTGCTTGTCCATGTTCTCCTTGATGAGGTGCATGGGCACGTGCCCCGGCCCCTCGTTCATCACCTGCACGTCGTATTCCCACGCGATCTTCGTGAGCTCACCCTGCGTGCGCAGTTCGGCGAACTGTGCCTCGTCGTTGGCGTCGGCGATGCTGCCGGGCCGGAGCCCGTCTCCCAGCGAGAACGAGACGTCGTAGGCCTGCATGATCTCGCAGATCTCGCGGAACCGGGTGTAGAGGAAGCTCTGCTGGTGATGGGCGAGGCACCATTTCGCGATGATCGAGCCGCCGCGTGAGACGATGCCGGTGACGCGCCGCGCCGTCAGCGGCACGTACTCGAGCAGCACGCCGGCGTGCACGGTGAAGTAGTCCACGCCCTGCTCCGCCTGTTCGACCAGCGTGTCACGGTACACCTCCCACGTCAGGTCCTCCGCCACGCCACCCACCTTCTCCAGCGCCTGGTAGATCGGCACCGTGCCGATGGGCACCGCCGAGTTGCGGATGATCCACTGCCGCGTCTCGTGGATGTTCTTCCCCGTCGAGAGGTCCATCACCGTGTCGGCACCCCACAGCGTGGCCCAGCGCAGCTTCTCGACTTCCTCCTCGATGGTGCTGGTCACCGCCGAGTTACCGATGTTCGCGTTGATCTTCACGTGGAAGTTGCGCCCGATGACCATCGGCTCGAGTTCGGGGTGGTTGATGTTGGCGGGGATGATCGCGCGACCGCGCGCCACCTCGCTGCGCACGAAGTCGGCCGGCAGCCCCTCGCGGAGGGCGACGAACTCCATTTCGGGAGTGACCTCGCCGCGCCGCGCATAGTGGAGCTGCGTGACCGCCCCGTTGCCCCGATACGCGGGGCGCTCCAGCGATGAAGGGATCAGGTCGGTCGGGGCGCGCGGCTGGACGCGATGCACGTCGCGCTCGAGCAGCCAGGCCTGGCGCAGTGCGGGAAGGCCCTGGCGCACATCCACGCCCTGTGGTCCGCTCGGGTCGTAGACGCGAAGCGGGGGCTCCCCACCCGAGAGGACGATCTCCCGCATGGGAACGCGAATGCCGCGAGGCCCCTCGACGTGCGCCTTCCGTGAACCGGGAAAGGCATGCTCGAAGCTGTCGCTGTTGAGGCTGGTGGTGGGGGCGGACATGGGTACCTCCGTCGCAATGGCGACGAAGGAAGGCGGGACGGGAAGAGTCCCTGCGCCGCCTCCCTCCGCCGGTGTAAACCGGATCAGGTTCCAAGGGACTGTCTCAACCCCGCAGAACACGGCGGGGTACCCCTGGCGGTCGCATGGAAGATGGATGGCCCCAGTGCGCTCGGCAACGGTGCGGCGGCGCGGCGACGCCCGGGCGCGAGGCGTTAGTGATTGTCAGGGCACCACTTGCCCCGCGTGAGCCCGGCGCTTGACCGCGGCATGATGCCGCCCCGGCACCTTATGGCTCGGGTGATGCATGGTAAGTACGACAGACCACCACATGGACACACCGATGTCGGCAGCACTGCTCCTCATTCTCGGGACACTCGGCGCCGTACTGGCCGCTTACGGGCGCTCAAGCACAGCACCTGTGCCGGTGCATACCTGCACCGGCCGGAACCGGAACCGGGGACGAAACACTTGAGGTAGTGCACGAGATCGAAGCACCTGCGACGGCACCAGTTTCTCGCCCCCGCGCCTCGATCTCTCGACGCCGCGGGGGCGATGGCATATGGCGACATGAGGTCGCCAGCCAAGCGAAGGATGGACGGCATGCCGGTGCGGAGCGGGATCGCGATGCTCATCCTGACGCTGGGAAGCGTGCCGGGGATGCTGCGCGCGCAGGAACCGCTCACCGATGTACGCCTGGTGGCCACTGATACCCTGCGCGACGTCGCGTTGACGCTTCGCGAGAATGGCCGACCGGTCATCTACTACAATCCCGCGCTCATCGAGCGCGTCGGCCCGCTGCTTCGCGACTTCTTCATCGCACATGAGTACGGGCACGTCTTCCACGACCATGTCGGCGGTGCCCTCGCGAGCCGCGATTCGACAACAGCCGAGGTCCGACAGCGCCAGGAGCTCGAGGCCGACTGTTATGCCGCGGCGCGGCTCGCGCGCACCAGCCGCGCATCGGTCGAGGCGGCGGTGCAGTTCTTCACCCGGATGGGCCTCTTCACCCACGATCGCTACCACCCGTCCGGGTCGGCCCGCGCGGCGAACCTGCTCGCCTGTCTTCCACCGGTACAGGCCGATCCCGAGCGCGAGAACGCCCCACCACCGAGCCGGGGCGCGAACGAGGTGGACGCGACGACGATCGAGCTCGGCCCTGATGCTGCCGCCCGCTTGCGGGGCCTCGTGCGCATCAAGATCGATGGCAAGACGGTCGGCACGATTTCCACGCTGGGGCCGTCGACGCCGGTCATCGTCAAGCGGCGGCGGGAGGGCCCGCATCGCTATGAACTGACCGTCGAGCTCTACAGCCTGAACGAGCTCCTGCAGGTCAACCCGTCCGGCGTGGTGCGGGGTGAGGGCACCGTCGAGTTCGAGTCCGCCGGCCGGCTGGAGATCAACTGGCTCGATGACGAGCCACCCTCCCTGCTGCCGGTAAGGGGAGCCCCTCGCCGGGCGGTGCCGTAGGGCTGGACCGCGCCGCGTGCGCGGATGATACTTCCTGTCGTCAGCATCCCTCTCGACAGGATCCATGTGTCAGCCATTCGCGTCGCCATCGCCGCGGCGGTCGCCATGTCCTCGGTGCTCGTCGAGCCGGCCATGGCACAGGGACCGCGGGCCACGGACAGCCTGGTCGTCATCGGACTCACGACCGAGGCACCGCACCTGCGCTTCACGGAGCCGGCTGTTCCGACCGCCGCGATGCCGCACCTCATAGACCCGGATTCGCTCCCCTGTCCCCAGTGCAACCCGAAGAAGCACTTCTGGGTCGCGGCCGCCGAAATCCTGGCGTTGCAGGTAATCCCGAACGCCTTCAGCCAGATCACCAGCAATGCGGAGTGGGCGAAGGTCTCCTTCAAGAGCTGGGGCAACAACCTCACGCTCCCCTGGCAGTGGGACAACAACGCCTTCAAGAACAACCAGTTTTCCCATCCCTACCATGGCGCGATGTACTTCAACGCCGCGCGCACCAACGGATACAACTTCTGGCAGTCGGCACCGTGGGCGTTCGCCGGCAGCCTCACATGGGAGCTGTTCGGGGAGGTGTGGGCACCGGCGCCCAACGACCTGCTCAACACGACGCTCGGCGGCATCACCCTCGGTGAAGTGCTCTTCCGTGTGTCGTCCCTCACGCTCAAGAACGAGAGTCATGGGTTCGAGCGCGTCGTGCGTGAGGTGACGGCCGGACTGCTCAACCCGGTGCGCGGCTTCAACCGGGTCGTGCGGGGCGAGGCATGGCAGATCTCGCGGACACCGCCGGAGTGGCGGCAGTCGACCATCTTCGGCTCGGTCGACGTCGGGTATCGCCGGCTCAGGGTGACCGGCGAGGTTGCCGACGAGATCATCGATGGTGCCTTTGTGACGGGTCAGGTCATCTATGGTGATCCGCTCCTCGACCTCAGGAAGAAGCCGTTCTCGTACTTTCGCGCAGAGATGACCTGGGCCACGAACAACGGAACCGCCGGTCGGCTCGCCTCGCTCCAGGTGCGTGGCAGCCTCGGTGCGAAGCCCATGGGGAGCGGAGACCTCAATCACTTGGCCGCCCTCATGACCTACGACTACATCGCAAACCCGATCATTGAATTCGGTGGCCAGGGCTTCTACTTCGGCCCCATGCTGGGACGCCGCCCCACCAGGGGCCCGAGGATCCGGGCGGAGCTCCTGGGGCAGTTCATGCCGGTAGCGGCGGTACAGTCCGACTACTACCTGACACAGGAAGGTCGCGACTATGACTATGGCATCGGGCTGGGCGGGCTGGGCAATGTGGCCGTCACGTGGCCCGGCCTGGCCTTGCTCAGTGTGTACTCGCGCTACGTGTTCCTCCCCATCATCAGCGGATTTCCGGGTGATCACCAGCTGCTGTTCACGGGGGCCACGGGGCGGATCTACTGGCGCGGGCGCGTCGGGCTTGGTGCCGACTTCAACATGCTCTGGCGCTGGAGCAACTACTACGGCCGGACGAACGTCGCCCGGGACAACAGCGAGTTCCGCCTGTACCTGACCACCTCCATCCCGCAGTGGAGGGACTAGCCATGCGCCACTTCCCCCAGTTGCTCCTGCTCACCGTGGCCGCCACGACCGGCTGCGCCGATTCCGTCATCAACGTGATCCAGCCGCAGAACCAGGAGACCGTCACCGTGGTCGGCGATTCGTTCGCCTATATCGCCTCGGATCTGCAGAACGTGAGCGACCGCGTCTCGTACACGTGGAACAACCCGATGGAGCGGATGACCCTCATCCACCAGTCGTTCCTTCCCCATGGGTACGGCCTGCTCGTGGTACAGGATGCGAGCGGCTTCGTGGTCGACTCGACCCTGCTCGAGTACCAGCTGGAAACAGAGAGCCGGGCGGGGGTGCCCGGCCTGTGGACCATCACCCTCATCTATGCGGCGGCATGGGGTCGCGCCCAGTTCTCCCTCACGCCGCTGACCGGCGACCCACTGGCGGGAGTGCGAGCCCCTTCGGCGGCGGCGCCTGACGCGCCGGTCGACGACCGACGGTTGCGATTTGAACCCGCGTTGCCGGGGCGGGGCGCATTCGTGCCCACCAGTCACTGAGGAGTGGAATGTCACAGCAGATCAAGGGAGCGGTGCTCAAGTCGCGGCTCGGGTTCGTGGAAGACACGGCGGGCAAGGAGGGAGTGGCGCGCGTGCTTGCCCGGATGCCGGCGGATCACCAGCGCACCCTGCGCATGCTGTTCACCTCCAACTGGTATCCTGTCGGGCTGGGCCACGCGCTCGATGCCGCCATTGTAAGCGAGCTCGGCGATGGCGGGGCGGAGGTCTTCGAGCGTCTCGGCGCGGCATCGGCCGATCGCAACCTGGGCGGCGTGCACTCGGGCTACCTGGCGCCGGGAGAGCCGCATGTGTTCCTGGAGAAGGCCCCACAGATCTACGCGATGTACTACGAGACTGGCCGCCGCAGCTATGAAAGGACCGGCGACAAGAGCGGCGTGCTGACGACGTTCGAGGCGCCGGACGTAAACGCGAATGACTGCCGCACCGTGGTGGGATGGTACCGAAGAGCGCTCGAGCTGTGTGGCGCCACGGACGTGAAGGTGCGAGAAGCGGAGTGCCGGGCGCGAGGCGCTGCGGTTTGCCGCTACGAAGTGTCGTGGGCCTGAGGCGCGTCGCTCAGGGAGAGAGGCGCTCGATGTGCCATGCATCGCCGGTGCGGCGATAGCGCAGCCGGTCGTGCAGGCGGCTCTCCCGACCTTGCCAGAACTCGAATTCCGCCGGCATGACCCGGTAGCCTCCCCAGTAGTCGGGTAGCGGTACCTCACCAGCTGCGATACCGGTTTGTCACCTCGCGCACAGCATCCTCCAGCACCTGACGGCTCCCAAGCACTGAACTCTGGTGCGATGCCCAGGCACCGACCTGGCTGCCCCCGGGACGAGAGTGGAAATAGGTCGCGGACTCCTGGCGCGTCACCTTCCGCACCGTACCGCTGATCCGCACCTGGCGTTCCAGGTCGGGCCAGTGGAATACCAGTGCCGCGCGCGGATTGTCGGCCAGCTCGCGGCCCTTCCGGCTGCGATAGTCAGTGAAGAAGGTGAAGCCGCTCGCGTCATAGCCCCGAAGAAGCACGATCCGCGCCGACGGCACGCCGTCCGCCGAGGCGGTGGCCAGCGTCATGGCATGCGGCTCCAGGATCTCGGCGCGCCGCGCCTGCTCCAGCCACTTTCCGAATTCGGCCACCGGATCCTTGTCCACGTCCGGCACGTCGAGGCTGGCCAGCCGGTACTCCCTGCGCAGATCTGCGATCGACATCACACCCCCAGTCCCAAGTCACCTGCAATGTACTGTCGCGTTGACGCTGCCCGGGACCCGCACCTACACTCCGGCAGCCACTCAATGCCACGCACCCTCCCGGCGCCCGGCCGCCGCCTCCGCGACGCATGGCGTCGCCTCGCACCGCTCCCCGGCGGGCGCTTCCTGTTCAGCCTCATGCTCGGACGCATGGTGCCCTACACCGGTGCGCTCGGGGCGAGGGTGCAGGAGCTCGAGCCCGGTTATGCCCGCGTCATGCTTCGCGACCGTCGCGGGGTGCGCAACCACCTCGGCTCGGTGCACGCCGTGGCGCTCGCCAACCTGGCCGAAGTGACGAGTGGCCTCGCGATGCTCACCAGCCTGCCGGAGAATGCACGTGGCATCGTGACTCACCTCGGTATCGAATACCTGAAGAAGGCGCGTGGCACGCTCACGGCAGAATGCCGCTGTCCTGCGCCGTCGGGCATCGAGGAGACAGTGACGCTGATTGCCAACGTCATGAACGTCGGCCACCGAGGTGGTTGCCCGCGCCGAGGTGCGCTGGCTCATCCGGCCCGCCCAGCCATCGCCCCATGCCTGAGACCGCGCTCACGCGTGACGCGTCGATACGCATCCCGCTCATCTGCGGAGCGATGTACCCCTGCAGCAACCCCGAGCTCGTGGCCGCGGTATCGGAAGCGGGCGGGATCGGCATCGTGCAGCCGATGTCGCTGGTGTACGTGCATGGCCACGACTTCAAGAAAGGGATGGCCCTGATCCGCTCGCTCACCTCGAGGCCGGTGGGCATGAACGTCATCCTCGAGACTTCATCGAAGCTCTACATGCGGCGCATGCGCGAATGGGTGGAGCAGTCGATCGAGGGCGGGGTCCGTTTCTTCGTCACCTCGCTCGGCAACCCACGCTGGGTCACTGAACTGGCCCACGCCGCAGGTGGGCATGTTTATCACGACGTCACCGAGGAGAAGTGGGCGCGGAAGGCGCTCGACAACGGTGCCGATGGCCTGATCGCCGTGAACAGCCGGGCCGGTGGGCATGCGGGACGGCTGCCTGCCGAAGTACTGCTCGACACCCTGCGACCGCTGGGACGCCCCGTCGTCGCCGCAGGCGGCGTCGGCGACGAGCGCGAATTCGCCCGACTGCTTGCACTGGGATATGATGGCGTGCAACTCGGCACGCGGTTCATCGCAACGACGGAATGCACCGCGCACCGGAGCTACAAGGACGCGCTCATCCAGGCCACCAGTGACGACATCGTGCTGACCGAGCGGGTCACCGGCGTTCCGCTGGCCGTGATCAACACGCCGTATGTGCAGCGCATCGGCACGCGAGCGGGGCCGGTTGCGCGGATGATGCTCAAGGGCCGGCGCACCAAGCACCTCATGCGAACGATCTACGCCGTGCGCTCCGCGATGCGCCTCAAGCAGGCGTCGTTGCACGGTGGCTCGTCGAGCGACTACTGGCAGGCGGGGAAGAGCGTCGATGGCATCGGTGACATCGAGTCTGCGGCGGACATCGTGCGCCGCTACGGAGCCGCTGCGGGCTTCTGAACCCCCTCATCGACCCAGCCGCCCGGCTCGTCATTGCGCATCGCGGCGCCTCCGCCGAGCAGCCGGAGAACACAATGGCAGCGTTCAGGCGGGCCATGGAGGTGGGCGCCGATGCCATCGAACTGGATGTGCGCCTGGCACGGGACGGCGCTCCTGTCGTGATCCACGACGCGACGCTCGACCGCACCACGACCGCGCGCGGCCCCGTTGCCTCCCGAACCGCGGAGGAACTGGCCGATATTCGTGTTGGTAACACGATCGGGGTACCAAGCCTGGAGCGGGTGCTGCGCGAGATCACGCTGCCCATCCTGCTCGAGGTGAAGGAGCCCGCGGCTCAGGAGGCGATCGCCGGCGTGCTGCTCAAGGTGAACGCCGCTGAGCGTGTCGTCGTGGCCTCAGCGCACGACGAGGCACTCGATGCGTTCCGGCAGCCGCCGTTCCTGGTGGGAGCGTCGGCGCGGGACATCCTGCGTCTCTGGCTGGCGCCACTTCGCGGCGTCCCCGACCTGCGGTGTACCGCCTACAGTGTTCCCTGGCGGCATCGCGGCGTGCTGCCGGTCCCCACGCGCGCGTTCGTGGCGAACGCTCACGCGCTCGGCGCGAGCGTGCACGTATGGACAGTCGATGATCCAGTCCTCGCGCAGCATCTGTGGGCGCGCGGCGTGAACGGGATCGTGACCAACGACCCCGCCACCGTCCTTCGGTCCCGACCCTGACGTCGCTGGAGATCAGTCCCGATCGGGAACGTAGCTACCCTCCTCGAGGTGGTACCCGCTGCCACATTCATCGCTCGATGAGCTGCAGGCGCCAGTGAAGAGGCTGAGGCCGAGGAAGCAGAGGAAGAGCAACAGCGACTGGCTGGACTTCGTGGATTCGATACGCATGGTTCCCCCCTTGAGGAGTAAGACGGAGCGCTGTTTCCCGTCTAGCAGCGGTCTCGCCCCAGGTATTCTCACCGAGCACCCCAAAGGCGGTTTGCTGATGTATCCCGCTGTCGTCGCGTGGTTCCGGGATGGTCCCCTTCCCTGGCTCGCCCTCCTGGTGCCCAGGCCGGGCCTGCTCTACGCGGTCACGGTGCTGGCGTGCGGCGCACTCTTCACGCGGCGAGCTGCCCGTTCGGGGCTTACGGTGGACATGCCGCGCTCGAGGCGCTCCTTGCCGCGATGATCGGGGCGCTGCTCGGCACCCGCCTGTTCTATCTCGTCACGCGCACGCGCTTCTGGGAGATGAGCTTCACGGAGCTGCTGGACTGGTCGAGGGGCACCGCCTCCTGGGGCGCATACCTCGGCGCCGCCCTCGGCTTGAGCGGCTACGCGCTCTGGCGAAAGCTGCGACCACTGCGCCTGATCGACATCGGGACCAGCGTGGCGGGAGCTGGGAGACGCGATCGGCCGCGTGAACTGCTGGATAACCGGCGACGACTTCGGGCGGGTCACCGCATGGCCCTGGGGTATCCGGTACCCGCAGGGAAGCATGGCGTGGTCCGCGCACGTGAAGCGGGGCCTGGTGCAGCCCACCGACCAGTGGTCGCTGCCGGTGCACCCCAACACGCTGCTGATGGCTGCTACCGCGTTCCTGGTATTCCTCGTCACCAGCTGGTACTGGCACCGACATCGCGAACAGGTGGGACGCACGACCGCGCTGTTCTGCGTTCTCTACGGTGCGCAGCGATTCGTGGTGGAGTTCCTGCGCGACCCCGATGCGGGAGGTGCATCGGGGCTCCTGTCTCACTCGCAGTACATGTGCATCGCGCTCGTGGCCGCCGGAGGCGTTCCTCTGGTGGTGGACCCTCCGGCCAGGTGCTAGTGCTGCTCCGCGCCCGGCGTAACTCCCGCGCCGGCCGGTGTCAGTGACGCGTGCCGCTTGCGACCGAACCGGTGCATCAGCGCTTCCTTCCAGTCATAGAAGATCTCGTAGACCGTCGGAATCACGAGCAGCGTAAGCAGCGTGGACGTCAGCACGCCGCCAATGACGGCCACGCCGAGCGGCTGGCGGAACTGCGCGCCCTCGCCCCGCGCGATCGCCACCGGGATCATGCCGGCGATGAGCGCGAACGTCGTCATGAGGATCGGCCGCAGCCGGATCGCGCCGGCCTCGATGAGCGCGTCGCGGATGGAGTTGCCCTTCTCGTGGCTCCACTTCGCGAAGTCCACCAGCAGGATCGCGTTCTTCGCCACGATGCCCATGAGCAGGATGACGCCGATCAGGCTCATGATGTTGATCGTGAGCCCGGTGACCGCGAGCGCCAGCATCACGCCGATGAGCGACAGCGGCAGCGACATGAGGATCGCCATCGGATCGAGGAAGGACCCGAACTGCATGACCAGGATGAGGTACATCAGCAGCACCGCCACGCCGAGCGCGAGGAAGATGTTGCCGAACACCTCCGCCTGCGACTCGGCGTCGCCACCCTGCGAGTAGGTGACGCCGGGAGGCAGCTGCAGCTTCGTCACCTCGCGCATGACGTCGGTCATCACCTCGCCGGTGGAGCGGTCTGCACGTTCCACTCGACGTTGACCACCAGGTCGCGATCGAGGTGGTTGATGACCGCCGGGCCGAGGTCAGACCGCACGTCGCACCACCTGCCCGAGCGGCACCGTGCGCGGCGCGGCGGTGGTGCTTCCCGGCACCATGATGGGCAGCTGCCGCAGATCCTCGGCGCGCTGCCGCGCCTCCGGCGCAAGGCGGACCATCACGTCGCGCGTCTCGCCGCTCGGGTCGACCCAGTCGCCGGCGTCGATGCCGGCGAAGGCCGGTCGCAGCGACTGCGCCACCTGGCCCACGGTGAGGCCGAGTGAGCCGGCCAGGCCGCGATCGAGGTCGACCGTCAGCTCAGGGCGCTGGCCCTTGCTGGACAGCGAGATGTCGACGGCGCCTGGCGTGCGCTCGACGACCGCGCGCACCTGCTCCGCCGCCACGTTGATCGCGGCAAGGTCGGGGCCCTTGATCTGCAGCAGCAGCTGCTTCCGCCCGCCGCCGAAATCGCTCGTGAACACCGCCATCTTCACGCCGCCCATGCGCGCCAGCTCGCGCGCGAATCTCTGCGGCGATCGGCCTCCGCGCCGAGCTTGCGCTGGCCCTTCGGGGCGAGCCGGACGTAGATCTGCCCGACGTCCACCGCGCTCGACGTCGGATCGCCCAGCGTGATGTAGGTGTAGCGCACATCCTTCCGCGCGCGGATGAGCCGGTCGGCCTCCTCGGCCTTGGCCCGCATGTAGGCGAGGTTCGATCCCGGCGGCGTCTCGATGGAGACGTTGAACTCCGACCGGTCATCGAGCGGGAAGAAGCCCGACGCCCACCTTGCGCCACGGCGGCAGCGACCGGAACAGTCCCACCGACGCCAGGATCCCTGCGATGATGACCGCAATCCTGACCCCAAGCGCACGCTTGCCGGAGAGCGCCCACACCACCGCGAGGATGCCGACCACGATGGCCGCGAAGCCGGTGAGCCCCTTCGCCGGGAGGGTGAACGCGCCGAAGAACGCGCCCAGGGCCACCACCACCATCGCCGCGCGATTGTCGAGCGCCCACCCGATCACGCCCTTGTAGCCCTCGGCCACCCGCCCGAACCAGGCATTGAAGCGGTCGAGCACCTTGGTGATCCAGGCCTTCTTCTCCTCGGGCACGTGCGGATCGGCCCAGTAGGCCGACAGCATCGGGTCGAGCGAGAAGCTCACGAAGAGCGACACGAGCACCGAGCACGCCAGCGTCAGCGCGAACGGCTTGAACCACTGCCCGCCCACGCCCGACATGAAGCCGATGGGCACGAACACGGCGAGGATGGAGAACGTCGTGGCCGCGACCGCGAGTCCGATCTCATCGGTGCCCTCGAGCGCCGCCGTATAGTGATCCTTTCCCATCTCGACGTGTCGCACGATGTTCTCGCGCACCACGATCGCGTCGTCGATCAGGATGCCGATGGCGAGCGACAGGCCGAGCAGCGACATCGTCTCGAGCTTGAAGCCGAACGCCCACACCGCGATGAACGAGGCGAGCACGCTCACCGGCAGCGCCAGGCCGGTGATGACCGTGGATCGCCATGAGTTGAGGAACACGAACACGACCAGCACCGTGAGGAAGGCGCCCTCGACGAGCGTCTCCTGCACGTTCCGCACGGCCGCCGCCACGCGCACGCCCGAGTTCTTCACCACGTTGATCGTGGTGCCGGCCGGCAGGGTCTTCTGCAGCTTCTCCACGCGCTCGAGCAGCTTGGCCGACACGTCGGTGGTGCTGTAGCCCTTGGTCTTCTTGATGTCGATGCCGACCGACTCGGTGCCGTTGAACAGCGCGAGCGTGCGCTGCTCCTCGGTGCCATCCTTCACGTCGGCCACCTGGCCCAGCCGGATGATCGCCCCGTTGCGCTCGGCCACCACCAGTTGCGCGAAATCCGCCGGGCCCAGCAGCCGGCCGCGAAGACGAATGGACCGCTCGTCGTAGAGGCCCGTGACCCGGCCCACCGGCGCGGCAAGGTTCTGTGCCTCGAGCGCCTGCACCACCTGCGACACGCTCACGCCCGACGCCTGCAGCGCTGCCGGCTTGAGCTCCACCGTCAGCTCGCGCTCCTGCTTGCCGGTGACGAGCACCTCGGCCACACCGGGAATCGAGCGCAGCTCGCGCGTGATCCCGGGATCGGCCAGCCGGGTCAGCTCGGCCGGCGACAGCTTGTCCGAAGCGAGCGCCAGCGACACGATCGGGCGATCGGTGTCGTTCAGCTTCTTGATGATCGGCTCTTTCATCTCCGGTCGGCAGGTCGTTCCGGATGCCGGAGATGGCGTCGCGAATGTCCTGCGTCGCCTCGGAAACGGGCTTCTCGAAGATGAACTCGATCAGGATGAACGCGAACCCGTCTTCGGCGCGCCCGTTCACCTTCTTCACGCCGCTGATCGAGGCAATCGCCTCCTCGACCGGGTCCAGCACCTCCTTCTCCACCGTCTCCGGTGCGGCGCCCGGGTAGGGAATGGCGACGGACACGAACGGCGGTGCCACGTCGGGGAACTCGTCGGTCTGCAGCTTGAGGAGCGCGATGACACCGCCGACGGCGAGCGCCAGCATGCTCACGACCGTGATGACCGGCCGCTTGATCGCGAAATCAGAGATGAACATGGTTGCCCCTTACCGCGCCGCCGACGTGCCGCGCTCGGCCACTGCCTGCACCCGCGCCGGCGTGCCGTCAGGAATGCCGCGCGCGCTGCCCAGCACGATCGTGTCGCCCACCGCCAGGCCCGAGGTGATCTCGATCTGCTCGGCCACCGTGTCCTCGAGGCCCGTGGTCACCTCGGTGCGCTGCAGTCGCCCGCCCTTGAGCTGTACCACCGCCGGACGCACACCACGCAGGTCGACCGCCGCCTGGGGCACCGTCAGTCCCTTGCGGGAGGCGGTGATGACTCGGCCCTCCGCAAAGAGCCCGACGACGAGTTCCTGCCGCGGGTTCGGCACCGCGACCAGGATCTTGACCTGGCCGGTGGCCGGATCCACCGACGGATAGATGCGGCTGACGTGTCCGGTGAGGCGATCTCCCTGGAAGCCGGTGAGGGAGAACTGCACCGGGGTGCCGACCTTGAGACGGCGAAGCGCGTCGGCCGGCACCTGTCCCTCGAGACGCAGGCTCGACGGATCGAGGATGGTGAAGAGCTCGGTGCCGTCCTTCACGACATCGCCCACGCTGATGGTGCGATCGCTGACGATCCCGGCGAATGGAGCGCGCACGGTCGAGCGCTCCAGGATCCGGCGCGCCACGACCTGGCGCGCGTTTGCCTCGGCGAGCGACGCCTCCGCCTGTGATACCGCGAGTGAATCCGCCTCAACCGCGCGAGCAGACACCGCGCCCGCCTCGGCCAGCCGCTTGTCGCGCTCGAGATTTCGCTGCTGCAGGCGCAGGTCGTTCTGCAGGCTCCGCACGAGCGCGTCGGTGAACGCCGCCTGTTCGCGCGCCGTCTGGGGCTCGATCTGCGCCAGGGACCTGGCCCTCCTTCACGGCCTGTCCCGGCTCTGCGAATACCTGCAGCACGGATCCACCCATCTCGGCGCGGACACGAGCCGCCCGCTCGGCACCCAGCGCGCCCGAGATGGGTGGCCCATCCACCAGTGTCGTGTCGGTGACCACCGTGATGTTCTCCGGCCCGATGACTACCGGCGCCTGGTTCTCGGTGGCGTCGGCCGCCTTCTCAGCCCGGCATCCCATGAAGGTCACGCCCGCGACCATCGAGATCACGAGCACTGGCCGCTGTGCTCCACACTTTCATCGGGCTCTTCCTTGGTGCGATTGGTGACATGTGGATCAGCGTCCCGGCGACGCCACGGCGCCGGACAGGGTCTGCGTGGCGGTGCCGGTGGTCGTGACGGTCGACGTCGTGGCCGCGATGCCATCCGCGGTGCCAAGCGGCAGGTACGGGAGGAGCGTCAAGCGCAGCCGGGCCACCTGGAGGTCGCGAGCGGCCTGTGCCTGGTTGGCGCGGGACTGCTCGAACTGCAGCCGAACGTCCTGCAGTTCGGTCTGGGTGGACAGGCCCTCGCGGAAGCGCAGCTCAGCGATATCGTAGGCGCGGGTGGCCTGCTCAACGACGCTCGCCGTGGCCGTCGCATTGTCCTGGGCCTCGCGCAGCCGGGCGTGCACCGTCACGTTGTCGAGCGCCGCCTGTTCGCCGGTGAGCTTGGCCTGCAGGCGCGCCGCGTCGAGGCTGGCCTCGGTCTGGCGCTTCGAACCGAGGATCCGCCCTGAGGTAAAGATCGGCCAGTTGAGCACGGCGACCAAGGTCCAGTCGTTGCCGAACTCGCTGTTCACCGGGAAGAAGTCGGCGCTGAAGCCCGCGCGATTGTAGTTCATGGTGGTCTGCAGCGTCGGGATCCACTGCCGTCCCGCGGCCGCATTGAGTTGTTCATTCTGGCGAACGGTCTCCTCCGCCGTGCGCACCACGGCGCGGGCTGCCGCCGCCGTATCCGCCCCCTGCAGCAGCGTGTCCACGTCCGACGGCAGCGCGCCAGGGTTCTCCTGGTCGTCGAGCGGTGTCTCGAGTACCACCTCGGTCGTCAGCGGGATGTCGAGGAGCTGCTTGAGCCGGGTCGAGGCGATGTCGCGGTTGGCGCGAGACCGCGTCACGACCGGGACCTGGTTGTCGCGTGCCACCCGGGCGCGGAGCTGCTCGAACTCCGACTGGGTGCCCACCTCGCGCCCCAGGGTCACGTCCTTGAGCGTGCGCTCGGTCTGGGCCAGGGTGTACTCGGTAATGGTCACGAGCTGCGCCGTGAGGGAGGCGTCGTAGTACGCGCTCGCCACCGTGAGGATCGTGAGCGCCTGCTGCTGCGACAGCTGCAGCTCGGATACGCGCGTCGCCGTCTTGCTTGCCCCCAGCTGCGCCCACTGGCTCAGGTTGAGGAGCGACATGCTGGCACTACCGCCGATGCGCCACTGGTTCGTCGCCGTAAACGGGTTTGAACCAGTCGTGTCGGGCGGGAAGAAGTTCTGGTATGGATTCTCGAAGACGTGGGTGTATTGCGGCCCGAGGTTGACCTGCGGCAACAGGTACGACCTGGTCTGCATCACCGCGCCCTTGGCCTTTCGCACTCCCGCCGCCGCAATGCCCACCTGCTCGCTCGCCGGCTCGGCCTGCGCAAGCGCGTCGGACAGCGTGAGCCGCAGCGTATCGCCCACCGGCGCCTGTACCCTTGCATTGGGCACGGGCTGCTGGGCCTCGAGCGTCCCCGTCGTGCCAGCCGCGAGCATCACCAGTACACCGACAGCGATGGACCTCATGGGCGAGCTCCTTCAGGAATGGCCGCAAGGGTGCGCGCCCCGATGGCGCGCAGCAGGACTTCCACGAACAGGCGGGTGCACTCTTCCGGCGCCGGCATGTTGGGCACGAGATCACGCCAAAGCGCATGACTCAGCAGCGCGTGCACCAGCATGGCGCCGCTTGCCTCGAGCAGCAACGGGTCGCCGATGTGCACCACGCCCCGCTCCTCGAGCACCCGCAGGTAGAGGATGAGCTGGTCGAACTCGGCGGTTGTCGTCTCGTCGCAGATCGACGGCGCGATCTCGGGACGCTGCACGATGTCGCCGAGCACCTGCCGGATCAGGTTCCGTTGGCGATAGAAGCGCTGGAACGCCGCGAACGCCCAGCGATGCAGCTCGGCGATCGGATCGACGGCGTCGAGGTCGAGCAACTCGCGACTCTGTCGATCGGCGACGCTCGATCGCCTCGCGGAGCAGCGCATCCTTGGACCCGAAGTGCCGGAAGAGCGTGACCTCGTTGAGGTCCGCCTCCTGGGCAATCCGTCGCGTCGTGGTACCCCGGTAGCCCGCCTCGGCGTACACACGGGCGGCTACTTCCAGCAGTTTTTCCCTGGCGTCGATACTCATGGGCGCCTAGGATACCGCCAATTCCAGAGAATGCAAGTACCTGCTTACAATCTGGTAGATGGAGCGACCGCGTAGTGTGCACTGTAAGCAATTGATGAAATAAGCGTTTAGCAAAAAGGGCGACCTTGCGGTCGCCCTGTCAATGTCAGCATGATGCGCCTATCGCTCGATCGGGAGCCCCACCCCATTGCCCCATTCGGTCCAGCTTCCGTCGTAGTTCCGCACGTTATTGAACCCGAGCAGGTAGGTCAGCGCGAACCAGCTGTGGGATGAACGTTCCCCGATGCGGCAGTACACGATCGTCTCGCCCGTCGCCAGTGATGCCGTTCTCCTGCTGGTAGAGTGTGCGCAGTTCACTGGCCGGCCGGAAACAGTGCGTGGCCGGATCGACGGCGCGAGCCCACGGAATGCTCCGCGCACCAGGAATGTGCCCGCCGCGCAGCGCGCCTTCGTTGGGATAGTCGGCCATGTGCAGGCGCTCGCCGCGGTACTCCTCCGGGCTCCGCACATCGACGAGCCTGCGGCCGGCCTGCGACATGCTTGAGGACCTCGTCCCGGAAGGCGCGAATCGGCGCGTCGTTCCGGGCGGGCACGACGATGTTGCCGGCCGGGTAGTTCGACGCGTCGGTGACCAGCGGCCGGCCCTCCTCGGCCCACCGCAACCGTCCACCGTCCATGAGTCGCAGGTTGCCCAGCCCGAAGAGCCGCAGCACCCAGAAGGAGTAGGCGGCCCACCAGTTGTTCTTGTCGCCGTAGAGCACGATGGTGGTGTCGCCGGAGATTCCCTTCGAGCGGAGCAGCGCCTCCAGCGCATCGCGGGAGACGTAGTCGCGGCGGAGCTGGTCGTTCAGGTCGGTGACCCAGTCGATCTTCACCGCACCGGGGACGTGGCCGGTCTCGTAGAGCAGAAGGTCCTCGTCGGACTCGACAATGCGGACCTTGGGGTCGTTGAGGTGCGCAGCCACCCAGTCGGTGGAAACGAGAACCTCCGGATGGGCATAGCCGCGCTCGGTGATCGGCGTGACAACCGGCAGCGGGGTGTCCGGACTCATTGCTACCTCCAATGCGGAAATCCGATGAACTTTGTCGTTAATATACAATGTGCCTGCCCGGCGAAGGCCTTGTCAAACGGGCGGCCAGACCAGAAGGTATCTTCCCTGCTCGGACCTTCGACTTCCACCCAAGCCGGTGGTGACCTTGGCACTACCCTCCAGACTTGGCGCGAGCATCCTCGTCGCCCTCCCCCTGCTCCTCCCTGGCTGCAAGGACAAGGGCGGTCCGCCCGCGCCTCCTCCCCCGACGGTCGGTGTGCTGACGGTCACGGCCCAGGCGGTGCCGGCGGTGTTCGAGTTCACCGCCGAAGCGCAGCCGTCTCACCGGATCGAAGTGCGCTCGCTGGTGCAGGGCACGATCCTCGAGCGGTACTTCGTCGAAGGTTCCGACGTGAAGAAGGGTGACAAGCTCTTCCTGATTGACCCGGCGATCTACCAGGCGGATTCGCGCACCTCGGCGGCCGCCGAGGAGACGGCGCGTGCCAACCTCGAGCAGGCGAAGCGAGACCTCGCGCGCGGCGAGGCGCTGTTCAAGGGCGGTGCCATCAGCCAGCGCGACTACGACGTTCTCCTCACCCACTACCAGACGGCCCAGGCAGACCTTGCCGGCAGCACCGCGTCGCTCGAGAGGGCCGACGTTGACCTTCACCGCACCGTCATCCGGGCCGAGATCAGCGGCCGCATCGGCACCGCGAACCTCCTGACCGGCGCCCAGGTCCCGGGGCCGATCGCACTCCTGGCGACGATCGACCAGCTGGATCCGATCTATGTCGACCTGTCGATCTCCGACAATGATCGGCTCAGGTACGAGGACGATGTGCGCACGGGCCGGGTGACGAGGCCGGCACGGGACAAGTATCGGGTGCAGCTGGTGCTGTCGGACGGCAGCATCTTCCCGCAGGAGGGGCGCATCAACTTTGCCGACCTGCGCATCGACACCGAAACCGGCTCACTTCGTCTCCGCACGACGTTCAAGAATCCCCAGCGCCGCATCCTGCCCGGCCAGTTCGTGCGTGCACGCTTGCTGGGCGCGACCCGTAACAACGCGATCCTCGTTCCCGCAGACCGCGGTGCAGCAGGCCCTCGGTCGGCAGTTCGTCTATGTCGCCGTTGGCGACACCGCGCGGGCGCGCGACGTGCAGGCGGGCAGCTGGGTCGGGAGCAACTGGATCATCGAGAAGGGCCTGAATCCGGGCGACCAGGTGATCGTGGACAACATCCAGCGGGTGCGCACCGGCTCTCCCGTGGTGGCGAAGCCGTTCATGAAGGACTACGGCCGGCACCGTCGAGGCCGCCGCCAAGGCCCCGGCAACGTGAGCGATCCCGCCGGTCCCTACATCCCGAAGAACCTCTTCATCCGGCGACCCATCCTGTCGTCGGTGATCTCCATCGTCATCGTGCTGCTCGGGCTCTTCTCCATGAAGGGCCTTCCCATCGCCAGCTATCCGATGATCACGCCGCCCAGCGTAAGCGTGTCGGCGTTCTACCCGGGCGCCACGGCCAGTGACGTCGCGGAAGCGGTCGCCGCGCCGATCGAGCAGCAGTTGTCGGGCATCCAGGACCTCCTTTACTACACATCCGCGAATGGCAGTGACGGTACGATGAACCTCTCGGTGTTCTTCAACATCGAGCGGAACCAGGACCTTGCCGCCGTCGACGTGCAGAACCAGGTGAAGCTGGCCGAGCCGCAGCTGCCGCAGGAGGTCCGGCAGAACGGCATCACGGTGAAGAAGGCGCAGAAGGACATCCTGCTGATGGTGGCGGTCCGTTCCGACGACCCGCGTTATGACGCCGAGTACCTCTCCAACTTCCTCAAGATCAACGTCGAGGACGAGCTCAAGAAGTTGAACGGCGTCGGCGATGCCACCGTGTATGGCCAGCTCGAATTTTCGATGCTGATCTCGCTCGACCCGTACCGCATGGCGCAGCTGCACGTCTCGGTGCCCGAGATCGTGGCGGCCGTGCGGGAGCAGAACACCACGAACCCGGGCGGGTCGGGTCGGTCGCGAGCCGGCACCGCCAGGCACCGACCTCACGCTGTCGGTCACGACCAAGGGCCGCCTCACCGATGCGAAGGAGTACGAGCAGATCATCATCCGGGCCAACCAGGATGGCAGCCTGCTGCGTATCGGTGACATCGGCTCCGTGCGTCTCGGGGCCCGCAACTACGACCTGCTGGGCCGGCTCAATGGCAAGGCGACCGCGATCATCCCGGTGTACCTGCGGTCGGGGGCCAACGCGCTCGACGTGCGCGAGGCGATCGCGCACCGGCTGGAGGAAATCGGAAGGCTGTTCCCCCCGGGCGTCACGGCCGACATCGTCTATGACACGACGCCGTTCGTCGAGGCCTCGATCGAGGAGGTGCTGCATACCCTCGTCGAGGCGATGATCCTGGTGTTCCTGGTGGTGTTCATCTTCCTGCAGAGCTGGCGCGCCACCCTCATCCCGGCGCTCGCCGTCCCGGTGTCCATCATCGGCACCTTCTTCGGCATGCAGATGTTCGGGTTCTCGATCAACTCGATCACGCTGTTCGGCCTGGTGCTGGCCATCGGCATCGTCGTGGATGACGCGATCGTCGTGGTTGAGAACGTCGAGCGCATCATGGCCGAGCGCCATGTGAGCCCGGCCCAGGCGTCGGACGAGGCCATGGCCGAAGTGAGCGGCGCGCTCATCGCCATCGTCCTCGTGCTCTGCGCCGTGTTCGTGCCAGTGGCCTTCATGGGCGGCCTCACCGGACGCCTCTACAAGCAGTTCGCGCTCACCATCGCGATTTCGGTCATTATCTCCGGCATCGTGGCACTCACCCTGACCCCGGCCCTCTGCGCGGTGCTCCTCAAGCCGCACGAGCCGGGACACAAGAAGTGGGCCCCCTTCGAATGGTTCAACCGGATGTTCGACCGGGTGACTGGGGGGTACGCCGGGATCGTCAAGCTGGGACTCGGCGTGCCGAAGACCATGCTGGCCATGTTCGCCGTCATGGTGGCGCTTTCGCTCGTGCTCTTCAGTCGCGCCCCGACCGCCTTCCTCCCGTCGGAAGACAAGGGCTACTTCGTCGGGTTTGTCTCACTGCCCGATGCCGCCTCGCTGCAGCGCACCGACAAGGTGGTGCAGCGGGTGGAGCAAGAGCTCATGAACGACCCGGCCGTCGAGAACGTGGTAACGCTCGAGGGCCTCGACTTCATTTCCAACGCGAACCAGACAAGCACCGCCACCATGTTCATCACCCTCAAGCCGTGGGGTGAGCGGAAGGCGGATTCCCTCCAGCTTCCCGCGGTCATCGCTCGCGCCAACCGGATGTTCGGGGGCATCAGCGAGGCTCAGGGTTTCGCGTTCAACATGCCGGAGATTCCGGGCCTGGGCGTGACCGCCGGCCTCGAGATGTACATCCAGAACCGGAGCGTAGGGAGCTACGCGCAGTTCATCGAGGTGGGCCAGGAGTTCCTCAAGGACCTGAACGCGACGGGGACGGTGCGCGCGCGCACCGGCGTGCGCCCCAACGTGCCGGCCTATCACCTCGACGTGGACCGGGAGAAGGCCAAGTCACTGGGGCTTACGCTGAGCGACGTGTTCCAGACGCTGCAGGCCATGCTCAGCACCTACTACGTCAATGACTTCAACCTCTTTGGCAAGACCTACCGGGTGCAGGTGGAGGCGAAGCCACAGTTCCGGACCGGGCCGCAGGACATCGGAAAACTGTACGTGCGGAACAACAGCGGGGCGATGGTGCCGGTGTCGGCCTTCAGCCAGGGGCGCATGCAGGGTGGTCCCGCCCTGGTGACGCGCTTCAATGGCTTCACGGCGGCGCAAGTGAACGGGGAGCCCCCGCCGGGGAAGAGTTCGGGTGAGATGCTCGCCGCCGCGGAGCGGCTGGGGATCGAGTTCGCCTCGCGCGGTCTCGGCACCGCTTACGGCGGCCAGTCGCTCCAGGAGAAGCTCGCCAGTGGCTCCACGGCGATGATCTTCGTCCTCGGCATCGTGCTGGTCTTCCTGATCCTGGCCGCGCAGTATGAGAGCTGGTCGCTCCCGGTCGCAGTGATCCTCGTGGTGCCGTTCGGGCTCCTGGGCGCGCTGCTCGCGATCGCCGTGCGGGGCATCCCCAACGACCTCTACTTCACCATTGGCCTGGTGACGGTGGTCGGGCTCGCGGCGAAGAACGCCATCCTCATCGTGGAGTTCGCCAATGTGCTCCATGCCAAGGGGCAGCCATTCAGGGAGGCCGCGGTCCAGGCGGCCAAGGAACGTTTTCGCCCGATCCTGATGACCAGCTTCGCGTTCATCCTGGGCGTGGTACCACTGGTCATCGCGACGGGTGCTGGCGCGGGCAGCCGCAACTCGCTTGGTACCGGCGTATTCGGTGGCATGCTTGCGGCCACAATTCTTGGCGTGTTCTTCACACCGCTGTTCTTCACCGTGGTGATGCGTCTTGCCAACCGCTCCCCGAAGAAGGGTGTGGCTGGCGCTGAGCGCCCTGAGGCGCCACACTAGGCAAGGAGATCACCACATGTCGCGCCCAGAGCTCCCTCCGAAGCAACAGCACCGGCGACCTGTGAGGCCATTGCGCCACGCCATGGCATTGCTCGTCGTCTTGTCTGTGGTGCAGCCTGGTTCGGCGCAGCAAGCAAAGCCGATGACCCCGTTGCCGGCACCGACGATCCCCTCGATGGTTCCCGTGACTGGCTCGGCGGGGCAAATGTCCGTCACATCGGGACCGGTGCCAGCGGCGGCGACAGATACGGGGGCGACCCTTCCCTCGGCGCAGCTCGACGCACTGGTGGCACCGATTGCACTGTATCCCGACCCGCTGCTCGCGCAGACCCTGGTCGCGTCCACCTACCCGCTCGAGATCATCCAACTGCAGCAGTGGCTGGCCAAGCACCCGGGCCTCAAGGACAAGGCGCTCGCCGATTCCATCGCGAAGCAACCCTGGGACCCGAGTGTCCAGTCGATGGCCGCCGTTCCGGAGGTGGTGAAGCGGCTCGCCGACGATATCCAATGGGCCACGGAGCTCGGAAATGCCTTCCTGGCGGATCAGGCCAGCGTGATGGACGCGGTGCAGCGGATGCGGCGGAAGGCCAAGAACAACGGCGCGCTCGAATCAAATGAGCAGCAGAAGGTCGACACGCAGGTCGTGGCCGAGAAGACCGTGATCGTGGTGCAGCCGACCAACCCCGAGGTCATCTACGTGCCGACGTACAGCCCGACGGTGGTCTACGGGCCGCCGGTCTATCCCTATCCGCCGATCTACTACCCGGTCTATCCGCCGGGTGCGGCGCTGGTCTCCTTCACCGTTGGCATGATGTGGGGCGCGGCCATCTGGGGTGGGAGCTGCTGTTACGCGGGATGGGGCGGCGGCAACATCTACATCAACAACGGCAACAACTTCAACCAGATCGGTGGAGTCGGTGGGGTGGGTGGAGTTGGTGGAGTCGGAGGGGTTGGTGGAGTCGGTGGAGTCGGTGGAGTCGGAGGAGCTGGAGGAGTCGGTGGAGTTGGTGGGGTTGGGGGCGCTGGTGGCGTCGGGGGGGCTGGTGGCGTCGGCGGCGCCGGTGGGGTGGGCGGTCCCGGTGGCGCCGGCGGCGGCAAGTGGCAGCACAACCCGTCGCATCGAGGTGGCGCTCCGTACGCCGACCAGCGAACCGCCAACAAGTACGGCGGTGGCGATCGCGGTGCCGGGGTGGCCAACAGGCAGGGCGGCGGGCAGGGTCAGCGGCCCGGCGGTGGTGCGGGGGCCGGACAGCGGGGTCCAAGCGCCGGAACGCAGCCTGCGGGCGGCGGGGGCCAGCGGGGTTCAGCTGCGAGCACGAGGCCGTCTGGTGGCGCAGGGCAGCGTAGCCCAAGTGCGAGCACGCAGCCGTCGCGTGGTGGCTCCAACAGCTGGAGCGGCGGTTCGAGCGGCTACAGTGGTGCCACCGCCCGGCGGAATAGCTCGCGCGGCGCCTCGAGCATGGGAGGATCGCGCGGTGGGGGCTCGCGAGGTGGTGGCGGAGGACGTCGGCGATGAACACGATCACCGCGCGCAGCGCGCGCCAGCTTGCGGTGGCCGCCGTCATGTGCGGCCTCTTCACGGGGTGCGACAAGAAGCCCCCCACTGCTCCCGCCGTGCCGCCGCAGCAGTTCGCGACTCCGGAAGAAGCGGCTTCGGCGCTGATCACAGCGTCGGCGAACTACAATGTGCCGGCACTCATGGCGATCCTTGGCTCGGAAGGCGATGACCTGGTGTCGTCCGAAGACACCATCGCGGACCGCAACCATGCGATCGCGTTCGCGACGGAGGCGCGGGTGCAGGAGCGGCTCGAGTTCGACTCCGCGAGGACCACGGCAGTACTCAATGTGGGCGCGGAAGATTGGCCGATGCCGATCCCGATCGTGCAGCAGGGCGGCAAGTGGTCATTCGATGTGTCGGCGGGGAGGGAGGAGATCCTCCGCCGGCGTATCGGTGGAAACGAGCTCAACGCGATCCAGGTCAGCCGCGACTATGTCGATGCCCAGCGCACATACGCGTTCACGCGGCGCGATGGGTCGATCGTGAATCAGTACGCGCAGCGGGTGATCAGTACTCCCGGGAAGCAGGACGGCCTGGCATGGCGTGCCGCCGACAGCACGTGGCAGGGTCCCATGGGCGAGACCATCGCGAAGTACATTTCCGAGGGCTATTCGGAGCGTTACGAGCCGTTCCACGGCTACTACTTCAAGATCCTCAAGGGACAGGGCCCGGCGGCCCCACTGGGCGAGATGAACTTCATGGTGGAGGGAGCGATGCTCGGTGGCTTCGCGCTCGTGGCGGCGCCAGCAGACTACGGGGTGACCGGCATCAAGACCTTCATCGTGAGCTGGGAGGGTGTGGTGTACGAAAAGGACCTCGGTGATGGGACGCTCGAGGCATTCAAGACGATGGCGCGCTACAACCCCGACTCTACCTGGCAGGCGGTCCGGCCCTGACTCTCATGCGAGTCGACTCCCTCACCCTCCAAGCTTGATGGTGAGGCCCACGAGCGCGAGTCCCAACCCAACCATGCCGAGGCCGGTAAGCCACGGACGATGGTGTACCGCGCGGCCGAGGGCAACTCCGCACAGGAACAGGAGGGCAACAGCAACCGCGTTGGACACGCGCATGGCGAGACGGATGTCGTTTATGTACGCGAAGGGGAGCGCCACCGGCAGCGTCATGACGAAGACCCAGAGAAAGACGGCGAGCGCGCCGAGCCAGGCCCTGCTGTCGAGTGATGCGTGCCGTGGGGCCGGTGGTAAGTTGACCAGTTTCCGGCGCAGGGTCTCGTAGTCCGCAGCATCGAGCGCAGCCGCGACCATCGGCGGCAGCGCACCCGCGATCGCGCGTTGGGCCTCCTCTGGCGTGGTGGACTCCTGCAGCGCCCGGAGACTCCGGATACTGCGGCCCTGCTCGCCAAGGCAGCCCATGAGGTACAGGATCCCATCAATGATTCCCCAGGCGAGGTTGCACCCGAGCGCGCCGATGAGCATTGCACCTACGTCGGCCCGACCGGCATTCACGACGCTGAGCGAGCCGGTGAAGGTGAGGACCATGATCAGGCCAAACAGCGCCTCGGAGATGCGCTCGCCCGGCTCCAGGACGCGCAGCGAGCGGATACTCACGCTAGGTCGCGGCCTCCACGGCGTCGGCGACACTGGTGACCCGACTCATCCCGCCGAGACGCGCGTCCAGGCCTTCCGCCCGAATCCGGTCCCGCACGCCGGAATGCGCCTCGACCACATGTACCTGCGATCCCATCGCCTTCAACGATTCCGCCAGGGTCCCCAGCATCTGCGCCGCATGCAGGTCAACGTAGGGCGCGGCCGACAGGTCGAGCACCACTAGCCTGGGCGGCGAGTCCTGGGCGGCGACGCGGTGCAGGATGCTATCGCGTACGTGATCAGCGTTGAAATAAAAGAGGCCCGATTCCGGGCGGAACACCATCACCCCGGGAGCCTGTTCGTTGTCCGTATGGCGTTCCAGGTCGGAGAATCGGCGCGTGCCCGGGATGCGTCCGAGCAGCGCCACATTGGGCTTCGACGCGCGCCGGATCACCAGCACCATCGAGATGATCGCGCCGATCAGCACGCCGCGCAGCAGTCCCGAACTCAGGACACCGGCCAGGGAGGCCATCGCCACCAGGAACTCCGCCCTGTCGGCGCGCCAGAGGTGCTTGAGGGCGCTCACGTTGAACAACCCGGTGACAGCAAGGAGGACGATGGCCGCCAGCACCGGCTGGGGCAGTGCAGCCAGCAGGTGCGAAAAGAAGAGCACCACCACGAGAATGATTCCCGACGCGAAGGCGCCGGATAGCGGTGTGCGCGCCCCCCCGCCCTCGTTGACCAGCGACTGAGACATGCCGCCACTCACGGGGAAGCCGCGCCCGAGTCCGGCAGCGAGGTTCGACGCCGCGAGCGCCAGGAGTTCCTGGTTCGCGTCGAGGTGGTCGCCATGCTTCGTCGCAAAGGTGCGGCCGATGGCGGCGGTCTCTACCGCCGCCAGCATGAAGCAGGCGATCGCGAGCGGGAGCAGGCTATTGAGGTCCGCCCAGCCGATCGCCGGCAATCCGGGTGCGGGCAGGCCCTGCGGTACGGTGCCGAGCAGCTTTACTCCCATTGCCTCGAGGCCAAGCCACGCGGAGGCGGCGATACCGCCGGCCACTACCAGCAATGCCACGGGCTTGTTCGGCAGGAGCGCCTTCCCGAGCACGAGCACCGCCAGCGCAATCCCACCGATGATCAGCGATGGAGCGTTGGTTTCCTGCAGGTGCGTAAGAAAGTTGCCGCTGTTCTGCCAGAAATTGCCGTGCGTGCCGTGGATGCCGAAGAGCTTCGGCAACTGCGTGCTGGCAAGGAAGAGTGCCACGCCACACTTGAACCCGACCATCACACTCTCGGAGATGAAGCTGACGATTGCACCGGCCGACGCCAGCCAGCCGGCGAACGCGATCAGGGCCACGAGAAGTGCGGTGCCCGCGGCGAGGGCGCTGAACCGGGTGGCGTCCCCGTCCGCGATGCCGCCGAGCGACGCACCCACGAGGAGCGAGATCGCGGAAGTGACCGAGACCGTGGTGTACCGGGCGCTGCAGAAGAGCCAGTAGACAAGGCCGCCCCACAGGCACGCGTAGAGCCCGGCCTCGGGCGGCAAGTTGGCCAGCGAGGCGTCACCCAGCGCGGCGGGCAGTACGTATGCCGCGAGCGTGATGCCGGCAACGATATCGCCCCGCAGCCAGGACCCCTCGTATGATCGCAGCCAACCCAGGGCGGGAATCGACCGGCTCAGCATCAGGGTACCGAGGGTGCTTCAGGGTCCATGATCCCGCCTACGGCGAAAGTCCAGGGCAACTATCCAGGCGCGCCTCGATGCCCGCGGTGGCCCGGTGGTATTCCTTGCTGCCGATGCCGCCGTAGTCACGACGGAACTGTTCGACGGTGAGGTCTTCAGGAAGGTCGGCAATCGACGGGAAGAAATCAGTCACGGAAAAGCCGTCTCGCAGCCGGGCCTGCATCGCCTGCGCCGCAGCGTCTGAACGCGTGGCCGCCGCGGAAAACCTGATGCCCGCACGGTCGGCCGCCAGGTCGCCGAACGAGAAACCGCTGCCTTGTGCCAGGGCATCCAGCTGTTCCTTCATCAGGCCGGCCGCATCGCTCACGAGTGGGTGCTCAAGCACCGCCAGCGCCGCGCTGACGGTGTAGTGCTTTGACCAGTCGTTCCGCCCGCGCAGCGAGGCGCCGCTGCCCACCAGCACCGCCCGGCGCACCAGCGCAGTGTCCTGCTCCAATCCAACCAGCCGTGCCAGCCGCCCGTCCCCGACGGCGATACCAAGTGCCAGGATGGCGGCCCGGTTCCGGTCGATTGCGCTGGTGCGCGCAACTTCCTCTGGCGAGGAATTGAAAGCGGTTCGCACCAGGACTCCAAAGCGCGTGTCGCCATCGGGTGGCAGTGAAGTTGAATCAATGGCGACGAGTCGTCGCAGACCACTGCTCGTGGCGTGACGCAGCGCCGACGGGGGATCTGCGCGCCACGCCCACAGTGTCACCCCGATGACGGCCACCGTCACTGCCAGCGTCGCCTTCCATCTGTCATACCGCAGGCCGAGTCCGAGGCCCGCACCAGCCAGACAGGCGGTGACCGGCACGATGGCGTTGGTCCAGACCGGCAGGTGCCCCGCTTTCAGTGACCGGACGGCGAGCGCCGTTCCCACCAGGGCCCACGGCATGAACGCCAGCTGCAACACCCGCTCGCGCCGGCCCTCGGCCCGGCTCAGCGCAAACGTCGCCAGCACGCCAAGCGACCCGTAGAAAACAGACTGCAATCCCAGCGCGGCAATGAGATACGCCGCCTTCCAGCTCACACCAAGTAGTGATTGGACGGCCTCGGCGAGCGCATGCGGCGGCAGCAACGGGGCGGGCACTGCGAGCAGCGCCAGGATCACCAGCACAGCGGCAGCTCCTCGAACGAGTGTCGCTGCTGCCATCGTCACCTAGCCCGACGACGAAGCGTCGACCGAGTCGCTCCTCACCCAGGCCTGCACCAGTGTCCAGCATACGGCGAGCACGACCGGCCCGATAAAGATGCCGATGAGGCCGAACGCAAGCATGCCGCCGATGACGCCGACGAACACGAGCAGCAGCGGCAGGTTGGCGCCGCGGGTAATGAGGATCGGCTTCAGGATGTTGTCCATGGAGACGAGCCCGATCGATGCGACCGCGAGCACCGTGGCCGCCGTGACCTGCTTCGACCAGTAGAGCCATGCCACCGCGGCAACGAGGATGATGAGCGGCCCCACCTGCGCGAGACAGAGGACGAGTGCCAGGCCTCCAAGCACGGCGGCGGCGGGTACGCCGGCGAGTGCCAGGGCGACGCCCGTCAGGAGCGACTGAAGCAGCGCCGTCACCACGACACCCAGCGCCACCGCTCGTGCCGCGTTCCCGGCCAGCAGGACAAGGGCGTCGGCTCCCTCGCCACCCACTCGACGGAAGAAAGCACGAAGGCCACCAGCGACAATCTCGCCCTTGGCGTAGAGCATCGCGGTGATCACTGCCGTCAGGACCACCTGCAGTACCAGTCGCAGCAGGCTCCCCGCGCTGCCGAGCAGCCACTGGGTCACTGCCTTGAGGGCCGGCGCCAGGCGCTCGTACAGTGCCGACTCGTCCAGCTGGGCCATCGCCGCCCATTCGGCGGCGAGCCGGCGGCCGGCGAGGGGAATTCGCTCCAGCCAGGCGGGCGGGGCCGGCAGGCCGTTGGTCGAGAGGTCGTTGGCAAGCTTGGCTGCGTCATCCGCATGCGAGACAACCGTCTCCGTCACCAGCAGCAACGGAATGAAGAAGCCCAGGAGGAGGAGCAGGATGAGCAATGATGTCGCCACCCAGCGCCTCCCTCCAAAGGCCGCCTCAAGGCGGAGCAGGAGGGGCCAGGTCGCCACCGCAATGGTGCACGCCCAGAGCATGGCGGGCAGGAAAGGCGCCATGATCCAGACGCTGACAGCGGCAATGACGGCGACGCCGAAGATCAGGACGAGGCGGCTGACCAGGTCGTCGTAGGAGCCACTGGTCAAGGGTGCTGGCATGAGCTCAGAATGGTTCGGGGACGTACTTGAACGGATAGTCGACGGCCTGGTAACGGCCGATCTTTCGCCGGGGCAGCTCGACCCGGTCCGCCTTCGGGTCCTTGTAGTCCACCTGGTCGAGGAGGTGGCGGATCACGTTGAGGCGTACACGCTTCTTGTCCTCCGAACGGGCCACGAACCAGGGCGCCCACTCGGAGTCGGTGGCGGCGAACATCTCGTCGCGAGCCCTCGTGTAATCGTCCCAGTGGTCGAAGGACTTCACGTCCATGGGCGAGAGCTTCCAGATCTTGCGACCGTCATCGATCCGCGATTCCAGTCGCCGCTGCTGCTCCTCCGGACTTACCTCGAGCCAGTACTTGAGCAGCAGGATGCCGGACCCGACCATCAGCTTCTCGACATGTGGTATGACCTTGAGGAAGCCCTGGGCCTCCTCCTCGGTGCAGAAGCCCATCACCCGCTCGACCCCGGCGCGGTTGTACCAGCTGCGATCGAAGATGACGATCTCGCCCGCAGCGGGCAGGTGATGGAGGTAGCGCTGGGCATACATCTGTGACAGCTCGCGCTCCGTCGGCGCCGGGAGCGCCACCACCCGGAACACGCGTGGACTGACGCGTTCAGTGATCGCCTTGATCGTGCCCCCCTTGCCGGCGCCATCCCGCCCCTCGAAGAGGATGCAGATCTTGAGGCCCTTCCGCTTGACCCATTCCTGGAGCTTGACCAACTCGACATGCAAGCGCCTGAGCTCGCGCTCATACTCCTTGCCGGAGAGTGGCTCGCGATCCGCCGTGCCGGCGTCCATGACCGGCGAAACGGCGCTGTCATCGTCGTGCTTCTTCCCCTTGGACTTGTGGGACTTGTCCTTCTTTCCCATTGGTGGCTCCGGTCACCTTCAGGCGGGTTCACTGGCAGGGCGCTCCCCCAAGAGATTGACCCTCAGGAACGGTTTTGGATAGGGGCGGTGCTCGCAACAAGAAAGACGGGGAGCAGCACCGGCCTGCTCCCCGTTTCTTGCTGCGCTGGAGGACGGCTAGCCCTCTTCCTTTATCACCACCGCCAGCAGCTCCTGCTGTGACTTTGCCCCGCCCAGCAACTCGACCGCCTTGTGCAGCTGCGGGTCTTCCGGTGCCCAGCGGCGGAAGGCAGCCGAGTCGCCGAAGGCAGACCGGCTGAGGCGCTGCTCGATGAGCCGGTCGATGAGGGCACGACTCGAGTCGTACTGGGCGCGCGTGATCTCCACGCCCGACCGGGTGAGTCGCTGGTACAGCGTGTCCCGCCAGGCCTGCTGCACGGTGAAGTTGTAGCGCACCTTCGGCTTCAGTTCCTTCGTCATCTGCGACAGCGTCGTATTCGACTCCCGCGCCTTCGCCGACAGCGCGCGCTGCACCACCTGCTCGATGGTGGTAAGCGTGTCCGGCGCCGATCACCACGTCCGGCACGATACCGCCACCACCCAGCACGATACGGCCATTGTCGGAGCGGAAGGCCGGACGCGTGGTATCGGCCGGCGGCAGCGAGTCGTTCTTCGGCTGGTGATCCCGCTGGATCGACCGGCCGCTCGGGGTATACCACTTCGCATTCGTCAGCTTGAGCATCCACCCGCCGTCGAGCGGATACAGCGTCTGCACGACGCCCTTGCCGTACGACGTGGTGCCGAGCAGGACCGCGCGGTCATGGTCCTGCAGCGCACCGGCCACGATCTCGGCGGCGGAGGCAGTGTTGCTGTCGGTGAGCACCACGAGCGGGATGTCGGGCGCCACCGGGACGGCGACCGTGCGTCGCTCGTCGGCGGGACGGCTCCGGTACTTCACCGTGACCACGTCCTCGCCGGGCGGCAGGAACAGGTTGGTGACGCGCACCGACTGCTCCACGTCGCCGCCGGGATTGCCGCGGAGGTCGAGCACCAGCCCGCGCGCGCCCTGACTCTGCAGCCGGGCAACGGCGCGCCCCAGTTCCTCGCTGGCCACGTCGTTGAAGCGCTGGAGCGATACGTACCCGATGCCGCCATCGAGCACGATCGCGATCGGGACGCTCGGCACATGGACCGTGGCGCGGACGAGGTCGTATTTCTGCGGGGCCGGAGCGCCTTCGCGGGAAATCATCAGCGCCACCGGCGTGCCCGGCGTGCCCAGAAGCCGGCGCGACACCTGGTCCAGCTTGAAGCCCTTCACCGACTCGCCGTTGACCTCGAGGATCCGGTCGCCGGCCACGATACCGCTGTGCTCCCCGGGGGTGTCGGCGAAGACCCGGGTCACCACGATGGCGCCGTCCTGGTCCTCGATCAGCAGACCGACGCCACCGTAGGAATTGCCCAGGCTCTCACGGGAGAAGCGCGCGAGCTCCTCGGGCGAGAAGAGGGCGGCATAGGGGTCATCGATCTGGCGCACCAGCCCACGGGCGGCCCGCTCGTAGATCTCGTCCTGGGAGATCGAATCGATGGCCTCCCGTTGCAGCCGCGCCATAACCTGGTCCAACAGTCTTGCCCCGTCGCGCTGCGGCGCGCCGGCCGCGAGCACCGACATCGCGGCCACCGCCACGACCGGAACCACCAGTAAACTCAGCCACTTCTTCTGCATCTCGTCCTCCTGAAGGCGCGGGGCGCCGCGATCGCCTACTTGCCCTGTCCGCAACCTTCGCGCCGGTGCGTATCGGAGAGGGCGATGATCTTCCAGCCCTCGGGAAGCTTTGCGACATGGAACGCGTCGACGCCGCAATGGCTGAGCGTGTCGCCAAGGTAGAACTCGTACGGAGCCCAGACGGCCGCCAGGGTCCCGTTGTCGAACTGCATCGTGACGTCGTGCGATCCGCTCGTCCCACTTCGCACCAGTGGCCTTGCCGACCATTGACGCGAACTCGGTGGCCGCAATCGGGTCGACCGCGGGGGCGCCCTTCTTCATGCCGGACGAAATGAGCTTGGCCCCCGGAGCAAAGGCACCGGCGACCATGAGCGAGTCACGGGCGCGCATTCCGTCGAAAAGCTGGGCGATGACGGCACGCACCGCGGCCTCGTCGCCCGATGACGCCGCCTGTGCCCCGCGAGGGGACGCGACGACGCAAAGCGCGGCGAGAGCCGCAAGAACCGGCGATCGATCACGCATGCTACTTCCCCTTCTTGCCGGATCTTCATGGTCTTCTCGATCTCGTCGGGTGAGCGCGGAGCCTTGTTCGACAACAGCTCATGACCGGTGGCGGTGACCAGCACGTCATCCTCGATCCGGATGCCGAGCTGCTCATCGGGGATGTAGATGCCCGGGTTCCACGGTGAGGACCATGCCGGGGGCGAACGGCGTGGTGTAGTCGCCGACATCGTGCACGTCCATGCCGAGCCAGTGCGACAGGCCGTGGATGTAGTAGCTGTCGCAGGTGGTGTTGCCGCAGAGCGTCCCGGAATGCTCCTTCATGTATTCCCGGCTGATCTGGTTCAGCCGGCCGATGGTCATGCCCGGCCGCACCGAGTCGATGCCCACCTGCTGGGTCGCAAGCACAAGGTCGTAGATCTGCGCGCTGGCGCGGCGTGAACTTCCCGTCGGCTCGGCACGGTGCGGGTGACGTCGGCCGAGTAGTAGCCGTACTCCCCGCCTACATCCATCACCACCAGGTCACCGGCCGCGATGGTACGACGGTTCTTGTCATAGTGCAGCGTGGTGGAGTTCGGGCCCGACCCGATGATGCTGGGGAACCCGAGCCGCTCAGCGCCACGGCTGCGGAACCCGCTCTCGATCAGTGCCTCCACCTGGTACTCGGTCATGCCCGGCTTGACGACCTTCATGACATCGACCTGTGATTCGGCCGTCAGGTCGATCGCGGCCCGCATGCGGCGGATCTCGTCGGCATCCTTGACCAGGCGCAGCTGCGCCACCGCGGCAGGAAGGTTGACGGCGGGAAGCATGAATTCGTCGCGCTCACCGCTGAACACCAGGTCGCGCAGGAAAGCATCCTGTCGCGAGCGCTGGCTCCGGTCCACGAAGAGGGAGCCGCCCTTCCGCGACCAGGTGCGGGCCTGCAGCAGGTTCTTGATCTGGGTCTCGGCGCTGTCGGCGCTGCGCACGTCCGTGACGCCCGTGAGGGCCGTAGCCTCAGTGCCCGGCCCGAGGGTTGGCCCGGTCCAGCGCTCCGACTGGGGATCGCGGGGTGGGAGATACAGCGTCACGCGCGTGGGCTTGCCCGAGTCGGCCACGACGACGAGCCACGAATCCTTCGACTCGATGCCCGTCAGGTAGAAGAAGTCGTTGGATTCCCGGTAGTCGGAATCCTGGGGGTAGTCGCCCTCGATGTTCTTCTCGGTAGATGAGCGAAGGACGGCAATGCCGCTGACCATGACGCGCGCCAGTCCATCGCGCCGGGCGGTCAGCCGCTCGACGGGAACAGGGCCGGCGGGAGAGCCGGCCTGGGCAGCAATGGACGAGACACAACCAACGGTGAAGGCGGTGACGAGGGCGCCCTGACGGATCAAGCGGATGCTCCTGGAAGATCGTGCGCACAACGAGGTGAACCAACGGGACGAACTGCCCTGAACGTATAACCCTGAAACGTGTAGAATGAGAGCCGGTACAAGTAGCTCGACACCGTACGGAGAGCATACCCGGGATAGTTTCCGGCTCCGGCTATCTTGGTCGAAACAGATTGGAGGTCGTAATGCGCTGGACGCCCGGTGGCAGGAGCGAGAACCTTGAAGATCGGCGCGGCGCGTCGCCTGGCGGTTTCGGCGGCGGCCGGGGCCTGGGCCTGGGAGGCATCGTCGTCCTGGTGGTGCTGAGCCTGATCTTCAAGCAGGACTTCCTGAGCCTGGCGGGCGGTGCCGGCGGCCTTTCCAGCGGCCCCTCCGCCGAACCGGCGCCGATCGACGATCCGCGTGAGGAGAAGGCGGTCCAGTTCATGTCGTGGGTGCTGAACGATGCCCAGGACACGGTGTGGGCCGTGCTCCTGCCGCAGACGATGAACACCCAGTACAGCGACGCGCGGCTGGTGCTGTTCCGCGATGTGGTGCGGTCGGGTTGCGGTACGGCGCAGGCGGCGAGCGGACCGTTCTACTGTCCCGCGGACCAGAAGGTCTATGTGGACCTCTCCTTCTGGGACCAGCTGGGGCAGATGGGTGCATCGGGCGAGTTCGCCCAGGCGTACGTGCTGGCCCACGAGCTCGGCCATCATGTGCAGACGCTGCTCGGCACGTCGCAGCAGGTGAGCCAGCTGCAGCAGTCGCGGCCCGAGGTCGCGAACCAGGCGTCGGTGCTCCTCGAGTTGCAGGCCGACTGCTACGCCGGCGTCTGGGGCCACGCGGCGGCCCAGCGCGGCAAGCTCGATCCGGGCGAGGCCGACCAGGGACTCCGGGCGGCGGCGGCGGTGGGTGACGATCACCTGCAGAAGATGTCGACCGGGCGCGTCAGCCCCGAGTCGTTCACGCACGGCAGTTCCGAGCAGCGCATGATGTGGTTCCGCCGAGGCTTTGACTCCGGCGATCCACGCCAGTGCGATACCTTTTCGCGAACCAAGTGATCGTATGACCGTACGAGGAGAGACCTCATGACGTTCTTCCGGCGCACGCTGGCCGCCCTGCTGGTTCTTGTCGCCGTTGTCACGGTATCGGCATTCGCGCAGACGACCACGTCCAAGCCGAAGGCCAAGAAGAGCACTGACCCCATCATCCAGGACCGGCCGCTTTCCGCCTGGATCGCCGACCTGGGCGCATCCGCTCCGTACACCAGGGTCGCGGCGGCATATGCAGTGGGATACGGTGGTGCGGAATCGCAAGCCCGCGGTGCCGGCGCTGATCGAAAACCTCGGCAACGAGAGTGGGCCGGTGCGCTATTCGAGCGCGCTCGCCCTGGGCGAAATTGGCCCTGACGCTGCGGCCGCCGTACCGGCGCTGCAGAAGCTGCTCGACGATCGCAACGACGATGTGGCCCACATGGCGAAGAAGTCGCTCAAGCTGATCACGGGCGAAGCGGTCGAATAGGGGCGCCAAGCGGGGGCGTTCCCAGCGCCCCCTTGCGTTTTATCCATTCATCTGCAATAATGGATGGAGATGGGAACCTCACTGCTGCCCCAGCTCGACCTTTTCGCGGATCCTGTCCGCGCCCGCCTGCTGCTCCTGCTCGAGCCGCGGGAGTTGAGCGTGGGCGATCTGGGCGAAGTCCTGCAGCTTCCCCAACCAACTATGTCACGGCACCTCAAGGCTTTAGCTGACCAAGGCTGGGTTACATCCCGGGCCGATGGCACCAGCCGGCTCTATCGCGCCAACGCCCGGGCCCAGGCCGAAGCGCTGGGGATCTCTGGCGGCTGGTTCGGGCCGAAGTCGAGGGAACGGCGGAGGTTCGGCGAGACCAGGAGCGCGTGCGGCACGTGCTGGCCCAGCGACAGGCCCGGGAGGGCTTTTTCGAGGGTGCGGCGGGTGAGTGGGACGAGCTGCGCACCGAGTTGTTCGCGCCGCGCTTCGAGCTGCTCGGCCTGCTCGGCTTGATGGACCCCACCTGGGTGGTGGGCGATCTCGGGTGCGGCACCGGCCACTTCGCGCTGGCGGCATCGCCGTTCGTGAAGACAGTGATCGCGGTGGACGGCTCCAGCGCCATGCTCGACGTGGCGCGCACCCGCCTCGCGGAACTCAACAACGTCGAGCTGCGCCAGGGTGACCTCGCGTCGCTGCCGATCGCCGATGCGACGCTCGACGTGGCGGTGCTGAACCTGGTGCTGCCCTACGCCGGCGACCCGGGCCAGGTGATCCGGGAGGCGGCGCGCGTGCTCAAGCCGGGCGGGCGCGTGCTCGTGGTGGACCTGCAGCCGCACGACCAGGTGGAGCTGCGGCAGCGGTTCGGCCAGCAGTGGCAGGGATTCTCCGCGGCGACGCTGCGGAAATGGTTCGACCAGGCACAACTCACGGCGGTGCGCCAGGTGGCGCTGCCCGCGGAACCGCACGCCCGCGGGCCGCTGCTCTTCACCGCCGTGGCATTCAAGTCTTCGCCCGATGGGGCGCCAACAAGGAGCGTATCGTGACTGCAGTAGCGAGCGAGCGGAAGGTCCAGGCGAACGCCGACCGTCCCGCGTTCAAGGTGAAGGACCTGGTCTCGCCGAGTGGGGCCGCAAGGAAATCCGCCTCGCCGAGTACGAGATGCCGGGCCTGATGGCGCTCCGCGCCGAGTACAAGGGGAAGAACCCGCTCAAGGGCGCGCGCATCATGGGCTCGCTGCACATGACGGTGCAGACGGCCGTGCTCATCGAGACGCTGGTGGACCTCGGCGCCGACGTGCGCTGGGTGTCGTGCAACATCTTCTCGACCCAGGATCACGCCGCCGCCGGCGTCGCGGTCGGCCCGAACGGCACGGTGGACAAGCCGAAGGGCATCGCCGGTGTTCGCGTGGAAGGGCGAGACGCTCGAGGAGTACTGGTGGTGCACCGAGCAGGCGCTCATGTGGCCCGATGGCGGCGGCCCGAACCTCCTGCTCGATGACGGCGGCGACGCGACGCTGCTGGTGCACAAGGGCGCCGAGTTCGAGAAGGCGGGCAAGGTGCCGGCGTTCGACGAGAACAAGGATCCCGAGGAGTGGGGCGTGATCCTCGACCTGCTGCGCGCCGAGCAGAAGAACAACCCGGGCCGGTGGACCAAGGTGGCCGCGGCGATTCGCGGCGTGTCCGAGGAGACCACGACCGGCGTGCACCGCCTGTACGAGATGATGAAGGCCGGCACGCTGGCGTTCCCGGCGATCAACGTGAACGACTCGGTGACGAAGTCGAAGTTCGACAACCTCTACGGCTGCCGGCACTCGCTCACCGACGGCATCCTGCGCGCCAGCGACGTGATGCTCGCCGGCAAGGTCGCGGTGGTGCTGGGCTACGGCGACGTGGGCAAGGGATGCTGCCAGGCGCTCAAGGGCCAGGGCGCGCGCGTCGTGATCGTCGAGATCGACCCGATCTGCGCGCTGCAGGCGGCGATGGAAGGCTACCAGGTCACGACGCTCGAGGACGTGGTGGCGACCGCGGACATCTTCATCACCGCGACCGGCAACAAGGACATCATCACCGTCGACCACATGCGCCGCATGAAGGACAAGGCGATCGTCGGCAACATCGGCCACTTCGACAACGAGATCGACATGGCCGGGCTCAAGAAGCAGGGCGTCAAGCGGATCAACATCAAGCCGCAGTACGACGAGTTCGTCTTCCCCGACGGGCACGGCGTGCTGATCCTGGCCGAAGGCCGCCTGCTCAACCTCGGCTGCGCGACGGGTCACCCGAGCTTCGTGATGTCGGCGTCGTTCACCAACCAGGTGATGGCGCAGATCGAGCTGCACACGAACAACGCGAAGTACGAGAAGAAGGTCTACACGCTGCCGAAGCACCTCGACGAGAAGGTGGCGCGGCTGCACCTCGACAAGCTCGGCGTGAAGCTGACGAAGCTGTCGAAGGAACAGGCGGACTACATCGGCGTGCCGGTGGACGGTCCGTACAAGCCGGAGCACTACCGGTACTAGGCGTGAGGGCGTGAGGACTTGAGGACTTGAAGAGAGTTCTTGCAGGAATTCTGGCTTTCGCGGCGGTGGGCATCTCGGTGCCTGCCGCCGCGCAGCGTGCGCCCAGGCCGTCCCGGGATGCCGCGCTCGAGGCGAGGCTGCAGCAGCTCGTCGGCCCGTTCCAGGGTACGGTGGGGATCTACGTACGGAACCTGAAGACCGGCCGGTACGCCGCCATCAGGGCCGACGAGGTGTTCCCCACCGCGAGCATGATCAAGGTGCCGATCATGCTCACGCTCTTCCAGCAGATCGAGGATGGGCGGCTCGGCTGGCTCGACACGCTCACCTATCGCGACTCGCTGCTCTACGCCGGCGAGGACGACCTGCTGGGCAAGCTGCGCGACAGCACGCCGATTCCGCTGGCCCAGGTGGCGATGCTCAGCATCACGACCAGCGACAACACGGCATCACTCTGGCTGCAGAAGCTGGTGGGCACCGGTACGGTCATCAATGCCTGGCTCGCGGGGCACGGCTTCGACTCGACACGGATGAACTCGCGGACGCCGGGCCGGGAGGCGGCGCGCTCGACCTATGGCTGGGGCCAGACGACGCCGCGCGAGATGGCCGAGCTGCTGGTGATGATCCGGGAGCAGCGTGCGGTGAGCCCGGCGGCGGACCAGGAGATGTACCGGATGCTGACCCGGATCTACTGGAACGGCGAGGCGCTGTCGCAGATCCCGCCGTGGACGCAGGCGGCGTCGAAGCAGGGCGCGGTGGACCACTCGCGCTCCGAGGTGGTGCTCGTGAACGCGCCGTCGGGAGACTACGTCTTTTCGGTGATCACGAAGGGGCAGGTGGATTCGTCGTACACGAAGGACAACGAGGGCTACGTCCTGCTGCGGCAAGTTTCGGCGCTCCTCTGGTCCACGTTCGAGCCGAAGCATCCATGGACGCCGGCGCCCGGCGTGGAGCGCTTCAAGCCGTAGCGGGCTCGTCGGCCATCGGCAGCCGCGCGGGAATGCTGCCACGCACCATCTCACAGAAGACGCGCGTGATGTCGGTATCCACCTCGGTACCGGCACGCGACTCGAGGTAGGTGAGGGCCTTCTCCGGTTCCCAGGCATCGCGATACGGCCGGTTGGTGCACAGCGCATCGTAGATGTCGCACACATGCACGATCCGGCTGGCGTAGTGGCAATTGCGGGCGTGGCGGAAGGAAGGGTAGCCGCCGCCATCGATGCAGACGTGGTGCTCGTACGCCACGACCGCCGCCACCCCCAGCCCGCGCTGGCGCGACAGCACGATGCGGGCGCCCTCGACAGGGTGGGCCTGGATGACGGCGCGCTCCTCGTCGGACAGCTTGCCGGGCTTGGTGAGGATCTCCTTCGGGATCTTGATCTTGCCCAGGTCGTGCAGGAGTCCCGCCACGCCGAAGCTGCGCACTTCCTCGCGGCCAAGTCCGAGCCGCTCCGCCAGGCCCATGGCCAGCACCGAGACATTGCAGGCGTGCGTCGTGGTGTACTGGTCGAACCGCTTGAGGTCGAGCAGCGGGAGCAGCATGCGGTGCTCCATCTGCATGGCCACCGACAGCGAGCGGACCACCGCCTCCACCTCGCCCATCGGGCAGCTTCTCGCTCAGCGATACCTCGCCGTGAATCCAGTCGACCGTCGCGGCCTCGTCCTGCAGCGAGAGCGAGCTGGCGAACCCCGTCAGCATGCCGAGCGCACCGCCCGCCGCCGCGCCGTTGCCGCCGCCCAGGTCGCGCACGAGGAGCGGACCGAAGCGAATCGATGTCTCGACCATCTGCCGAGCCTCGGCGGAGGTGTCGGGACGGCCATTGAGGCGACGCCAGATATCATCGACGAACCGCGCATACTCGTCGCTGGTGACCCCGACATCGATCTCGATGCGCTCCACCCCGACGCCGGCAAGGCGAGGCGCCCAGTCCCACGCGCCGATATCGCTCAGCGCGCGGTCGCCCACCACCGTCTCCGTGCCGACGAACGAGACGTCAAAGCGCTCCTGCCCCTCGAGCAACCGCACCAGGCGCTCATAGGAATTGTCGAGCGCGCGCTCGCGTGCCGGGTGCCCGTCGGAGTAGAGGTTCATCGTCGCGAGGCACTGCCCGAGCGAGATGAGGTAGCCGGGCCTGGCGCTCACGCGACCTCCTGTCCGGCAGCGGCGGCGGCGAGTTCGGGATCGCCACTCTCCACGGCCAGCTTGAGCGCATACGCCGCCTGCGGGTGCGCCTGCCACTTGCGCGACAGCACCTCGAGCGCCGCCAGCATCTCGGGCGACTTCGGGGTGAGGCGTGGTCCGCGGAAGAGCGTCCGCTTGGTCAGGACGCGCTCGAGCAGCCAGTCACGCGTGGCAGGGGTCGGCGCCTGCGCCAGCAGCTTGATCGCGCGCAGCCGGAGTTCCACCGGGCGCGCCGCGTTGTTGATGAGGACCATGAGCCGGGTGACGGCCTGGCGCGGCAGGCCACCGGCCGCCGCGTCGAGTCCGAGGCGCACCACCCGGGGATCGGCATCGGCCAGCGCCAGGTGGATCGCCTCTTCACGCCCCTTCGGCTGGCGCGCCATGACGCTCAGCGCCTGGAAGCGAACGGTGACCTCGGGATCTTCCGCGTAGACGCGGGCATCGAAGCCGGCGCGGCAGCGTCTTGAGACGGGCGAGCAGGGCCAGCAGGTTCCGCTGCACATACCAGGGCACCCGGGGCAGGCGCTCCGCGAGCAGGGGCCCGATCTCGCCGCCCATCGCGGCCAGCCGCTCGAGGATGAGGCGTCGCGTGCCCTGCGACTCGGAGATGGCGAGTGCATCCACGAGTCCGGCGGCGGCCTCGGATCCCGACCTCGTCGAGCAGCCGCTGGCTGCCCACCGCATCGATCGGCTCCTCCAGCAGCACGCGGCGGAGTATCTCGGGCGAGCCCAGGTGACGCCGCGCCAGCGATACCGTGTCCGGCGCGTCGGTCGTCCCGGCCAGCAGGTCGAGCAGGGCGGTGAGTTCCCGTGCCTCCAGCATCAGCTCGATGGCCTCGAGCACGTGATCCCCCGAGGCATTGGTCTCGACGGCGATCTGCATGAGGCGCAGGCCCTCGCCCGCGAGCGGTACGGTGCCCTCCACCTTGGAGACCTCGAACTGGCTCAGCTGGTCGAGAAGGCGGGTGTGCTCGAGCGGGTTGGGATCCTCGAGCGTCCAGTTGTCCACGATCTCGCGCGCGGCATCGCGCAGCTCGGTGTCGCCCTGGGTGCCGGCGTCGCCTGACACCTTCGCCTGGCCCGCGAGCTTCCGGAGCATGCGGACCATGAAGTGCGAGATGTTCTGCTCGTTCGACTCCCCCGCCGCCTTCAGCAGTTCCACCACGGTGTCCACCGGCAGCGCATCGACCGCCTCGGTCATGAGCGCCCGGCGTTCCTCCTGGTTCTGGCCGGCGAAGAGCCAGCTGAGGGCCTGCGGCGAGAGCTGCGACACGAGGGAGCGCACCTGGCCCTCGAGGGCGCGCCGCTCCACGCCGCCGGCGCCCTTGGCGTAGCGGCCGAGCCGCACGAGCATCTCGCCCACGTCGCGGGCACTCCGGCGCTCGCGCGCGTACGCGTTGATCCGGCTGGCCAGGCGATCGGGCTGGGCCTCGTCCTCCGAGATCGCGTCGTCGCCACCGCGGTCGAGCGTGGCGGCCGCGAGCATGAGCCACAGCTTCTGCGCCGCCGCTCCTTCGTCGGCCTGCTCGGCTCCTTCCTCGTCGTCGGCCAGCGCCAGGCGGCGGAACGCCGGCGGCACGATGTCGATGTGGGGCCAAGTCGGCAGCGGCTCGCCATGGCCGTGCAGCCGTTCGCGGAACAGCGTCGGGTCGGCGCTCAGGTGGTGGAGCGCCTCGCTCAGCTCATCGGCGGTGACGCCGCGGCGCAGCATGATGCCGCCGACCTCGCGCCGGTGCAGCCGCTCGGCGAGCTCCTTCACCACCGCATTGGTGCTGTCGGTCGGCACGCCATCCACGAGCAGGGTGCGCCGCGCGACACCAATGCCGAGCGCGGCGCGCTCGGCAAACAGCGCCTCGGTCGAGAGGGCGAGCGCCGAGTCGGCCGACACGAGCGCGGGATGCCCGGGCGGATAGGTGCCGTGCTTGTGGAGCGCGATGGACACGCGGATCAGGAAGGTGTTGATCGCGTCGGATGGCGGCGAGGCGGGCACACTGGTCATGCTGCGCGACGCTGGGGGGTCCCGGACGCCTGCACGACGATTGGCATGACCTTCAAGCTACGTTGGTGCCCCGCATGAAGAAAGCGAGCACGACGCTACGCGCGCGGCGACCCCGGGTGAATCGGCGCGCCGGAGCACCGGCGGATGTCGGGAGGGACCGGGGAAGCAGAGCAGCGCCCCGATGGTGAGCAGCAGGATGCAACCAATGACCGCGTACGTGACCAGCACGGCAGCAAGCGGTGCGTAGTCCATGGAACCCTCCCGGAGGGGGTACCCAGCGAATATGCGGGATTCGCGCGATGCGCCGCCACACGCGGGGCGGCTGGAGCAGCTACAGCGTCCGGCGAAGCGCGCCGCCGCGGCGCGCGCCGTAGACGGCGAGGGCGACGAGCGGCACGCAGGCGATGGCCAGGTATGGCTGCTGCCGCTGCCAGGCCAGCACCCCGATCTCGACTGCGCCAAGGGCGCAGAGAATCGTGGCGGTGCGCCAGAGGCGGTAGAGACGGAGACGCGATACGTCGTCCCGCGGCGTTCACCTGGGCCACGTCTGGTTGCTCTGGTCGGTGTCGGGGAAGCGCTGCAACGGGTCGATTTCCACCCGGGTGAAGTCGCTCGGCACCGCCATCTGGACGGTGACCTTCTTCTCGCCCATGCAGCCAGACGTCGACCGGCACCACGAGGCTGGTGGTGGTGCCGCCGGCGCCGCGGGCCACCAGCAGCACCGGCATCGGGGCCCTGCCCTTGTTCTCGATCGTGACGGCCATGGTATCGGGGCTGGTGCGCACCACGCCGTCGATTGCCTGGTCGAGTTTCCAGGTCTCGTAGTACCAGGTGCGCCAGAACCAGTCGAGATCCACGCCCGAGACCTGGTTCATCGTGTTCCAGAAATCGTTCGGCATCGGGTGCCGATCCGTCCAGCGCTTCCCGTATTCGCGGATGCCCTGCATCAGCGTCGAGTCGCCGATGACGCCGCCGAGCGCCACGAGGACCGTGGCCGGCTTGAAGTAGCTGGCGATGCCGTAGGCGTTGTAGTCGGGATACTTGTCGCCATTCCGCATCATCTCGGTTTCCTTGCCGTAGCGCGCCATGCCGAGGTAGTTGCGCCGGTTCTCGCCCACGTCGTCGGCGTCGGGAAACTGCGCGTCGATGGCCACGGACTGGAAGTACTGCGCCATGCCCTCGTCCATCCAGGCGTACCGCTTCTCGTCCGAACCCACCTGCATGGGGAACCACATGTGGGCGATCTCGTGCGCCTCGACGTCGAAGAGCGTCCGCGCATTCCAGTCGCCGCCGATGCAGGTCATCATCGGGTATTCCATCCCGCCGCAGCTCGAGGGACCGTCCACCACCGTCATGTGCGGGTAGGGATAGGGCCAGAGTACCCGCGAGAAGATGCTGATCGAGCGGGCAGCGTACGGCGCGCTCTCGCCCCAGCCGTTCCGCCGCTGGTCAGGGCGGTAGAAGCTGTAGATCATGGTGGTGTCGGGAACGCCATCGCCCTTCAGGTCGCCCACCGATGCGGTCGTGGCGTCCCAGAGGTACAGGTTGGACGTCGCCCAGGTGACGTCGCGGACATTTTCCGCCTTGAAGCGCCAGGTGAGCTTGCCGTTGCTGCCCTTCGCGGTGGCCTTCCCTGCACCGCGATCACCCTCGCCCACCACGCTCACCACCGCACCACCGGCGCGGGCCCTTCGCCAGGCGCGCGCGGGTCTCCTTGCCGAGCACCTCGTCGGGGTTCTCGAGCGTACCGGTGGACGCCACCAGCCATCCCTCGGGCACGGTGAGCGCCACGTCGTAGTCGCCGTAGCCCATGTAGAACTCGGCGTTGCCCAGGTACTGGTCGATCTGCCAGCCGTTCACGTCGTCGTAGACGGCGACCTGGGGATACCAGTAGCTGAGCACGTAGGTCTCGCGATCCTGGCCGCCGCGGGGACCGTCGGGAGGGATGCGCAGGTTCCAGTCGAACGCGAGTTCGACGCTCGTGCCCGGGAAGAACTGGCTTCGGGAGGCGCAAGGTCATGATCGTGCCCGACACTGTCCACCCGGCGCCGAGCGCGGTCGAGTCGAGCGACGTGCCCTCGACCACGACCTTGGTGAAGATGATGCCGCCCAGCGACGCGAGCAGCTGCGTGTTCCTCTTCGCGTCCGGCGCGAAGAGGTTGCCATACGCCTGGAAGTAGAGCGTGTCGAGCGTGTTGGGCGAGTTGTTGTGATAGACGACCGTGCCGCGCCCCGTCAGCCGCTTGCTGACCTGGTTGAGTTCGGCCTCGAGGCGATACTCCGTGCGCTGCTGCCAGTACGCTGGGCCAGGCTCACCAGTGTGGGTGCGCGTGCCGCGCGCCACGGCGCTGTCGAACGCGCCCCACACCGGCAAGGCGAACGCCCTGGTGCTCTCGGCTCGCGTGGCCTGCGGCTTCGCCGGCTTCGCGGCGGGAGCGGTCTTGGCCGCCGTGGACGCCGGAGCTTCCGGAGCCGGCTTCGGCGTGGGTCCTGCCACCGAGGACGCCGGTTGCGTGCTGCAAGCCGCCGAAACCAGGCTGCAGAGCAGGGCGATAGTGGCGCGAGACTGAGCGTTGGAACGACGCTGGTGCATGGGCTCGTGAGCAAGGCTCGACAACAGGACAACCCCCTGCGGGGGAACGAGATACGCGATTAGGTCGAGCGCGCACCGGACCTCTATGGTAACGAGTCGTCCGGCGGCGGGTCAGGGGAGACGTTTCGTCAGGGGCTCGGTTGCACCTGAGATGGACGCGTGGATTTCCGCGCCGATTTCCTGTTCACGGGCCAGGCGCCATGCCCGCAACAGGGAGGTGAGTGCCACCCAGGCCGCCACTATCGCGAGCGGAATGGTGATGACCCTGGGCCAGAGCACCCCGACTACGGCGACCACCCCCAGCAGGACTCCCGCGCCGAGCATCAGGTGACTTTCCGCCGGGCCAAGCTCCCGCCGGCTGGTCAATGCCGCTCCGACCGAATTCGCCCAGCGAACAGCGCTCGTGGCTGCCCGGCCCGAGCCACGTTCGCGCAGCCCACGCCATCGCCGACCCGTTGGGCGCGCGATCGGCTGGATCCGCGACCGTTTCGACAGCACAATCTCCGTCGCGTTGGCCAGGTCCTCGATGTAGATGGCTTCCATCTGCTGGGCAAAGTCCGCGTCCTCGACCGCAACATCGAGCTCGTAATTTCCCATCCAGCTCTGGAGGTTGAGGTTGGTCGAGCCGACCCGGGCCCACATGCCATCGACCACCGCGGTCTTCGCATGCAGCATCGTGCCGTTCCACTCGAACACCCGCACGCCAGCCTCGAGCAGCGGGCGGTAGCCCTGTCCGGGAGAGGGGGCTTACGAGGGGCACGTCACTACCGCCAGGCACCAGCAGGCGCACATCCACGCCGTCGCGCGCTGCCTGGCAGAGCGCCTGCACGTACGGGGGAATGCCGACGAAGTAGGCGTCGGTGAGCCAGAGTGTCTTCCGGGCGATGGAGCTCATCACCAGGTCGAGGCGATACACCGCGGTGGTGGCTGGTGCCGTCGGAATGACGCGCAGCGCGACGTCGCCGCGAGGCAACATCGTAGCGGGAGGCGTCAGTTCACCGGGGGGAATCGGCGCCCCGGTGGCGGCCCACACCTCGGCGAACGCATTCTCGAGGTCGGCGAGCGCCGGTCCCTCGACCTGCACGCCGGTGTCGCGCCACGGATCGATACCCTTCGCGGGGTCGCCCTCCCACCGCGCGCTGAGGCAAAGACCGGTCACGAAACCGATGCGCCCATCAACGGCGATCATTTTCCGGTGATCGCGGGTGAACCAGCCGAACGGACTGTCGAGCCTCGGCGGGTTGTAGCAGCGTACCTCCACGCCGGCCTCGCGCAGCCCCCGGTAGAACCGGCCTCCCGACTCACCGCGGCAGCCGATCCAGTCATACAGCAGCCGCACCGTCACCCCCGCCCGCGCCTTCGCCTCGAGTGCAGCGGCAAACCGGCGACCCGTCTCGTCGTCGGAGATGATGTAGCACTCGAAGTAGATCAGGCGCTCGGCGGACTCGATGGCTTCCATCCACGCGGGATAGTTCTCGGCCGCATCGCGGAGGATGCGTACGAGGTTCCCCTCGACGAGCGGCGCCCCGGCGGCACGGGAAAGTTGCTGCGCGGCGAAGGCGCGAAGCGGCGATCCCGTTCGCGGCGCGGTGGCGGTCATGGTGATGTCCCGTGCTGATGAGTCGTACCGTGCATGCCATCTCCTATCCATCCCGCCCGTGTCGCGATCGACCAGAGTCCCACGATGAGCATGCCTGCCGCGAGCAGGCGACGAGGCCACAGTCCCTGCCGGAGCACCCGCGCGAGACCATTGGCGAGGGTAGCAAGGGCGGGAACGGTACCCAGGCCGAACAACACCATCGCCAGGGCACCGAGCGGCGCGTTGCCGAGCGCCATCGGCAGTGCGAGCGCGGCATAGACCAGCCCGCAGGGCAGGAGTCCGTTGGCCATGCCGAAGGCAAAGCGCGAGATGGCCCTATCGCTCGCCAGCAGCCGCTGCATCTTGTCACCCAGCCCCGGCAGCGTAACGCGTGGCTCGGGCACCAGGCCGGCGAGCGCGCCGGCGAACCAGGTGAGGAGCGCAGCCGACACCACGGCTGATACCCAGGGAGGCCCGGGAAGGACGCGACCGAACAGGGCAGCCAGGGCACCAAGGCCGGCGTAGGTAGTCAGGCGCCCGAGGTGCCACGCGACGGCGCCGCGCGGCGTCCGGCTGCACGTCACCGCGAAACCACCGCACATGGCTACGCAGTGCGGGCTCCCCACGAGGCCGGCCACGAAGGCGCCTGCCAGCAGCGAGGTCATCGAGCCACCTCAAGTTCGCATGAAGAAGCCTTCACGGAGTCTTGGGCATGGCTACAGGGGGCCGCCCTCAGGTTATCGGCGTTCACGACCCATCATACCCTATCCGGCGGTCAAATCGTGGCCACAGCAACCGGGCCGGCATCGCCCACAACGTACGACGACTCCATCGTCCGGCTGTTCTTCATCGCCACGGTGACGTGGGCGATCGTCGGCATGCTGGTGGGCGTCTTCATCGCCCTCGAGCTCGCCTGGTGGCCCGCCAACATGGGCATCCCGCAGCTCACCTTCGGCCGGCTCCGGCCGCTGCACACCAACGCCGTGGTCTTCGCCTTCTGCGGCAACATCTGCTTCACCGGCATCTACTACTCGATGCAGCGGCTGCTCAAGACACGGATGTGGAACGACACCCTCTCCCGGCTGCACTTCTGGGGGTGGCAGCTCATCATCGTGTCTGCGGCCCTGACGCTGCCGTTCGGCCTGACGCAGACGCACGAGTATGCGGAGCTGATCTGGCCGATCGACTGGGCGATCGCCATCGTCTGGGTGATCTTCGCGGTCAACTTCTTCGGCACGATTGCCACGAGGAAGGTCGATCACCTGTACGTCGCGATCTGGTTCTACATGTCGTTCGTGATCACGATCGCCGTGCTCCACATCGTGAACAACATCCAGATTCCCGCCACCCTCACCCGTTCCTACCCCGTATTCGGCGGTTTGACCGATGCGCTGGTGCAGTGGTGGTACGGCCACAACGCCGTCGCCTTCTTCCTGACGACGCCCTTCCTGGGGCTCATGTACTACTTCCTGCCCCGCGCGGCGGATAAGCCGATCTACAGCTACCGGCTGTCGATCATCCACTTCTGGTCGCTGGTTTTCCTCTACATCTGGGCCGGCCCGCACCACCTGCTGTACTCGGCGGTGCCGGAATGGGCCCAGACGCTCGGCATGGTGTTCAGCATCATGCTGCTCGCGCCATCGTGGGGCGGCATGATCAACGGCCTGCTGACGCTGCGCGGCGCCTGGGACCGGGTGCGCACCGACCCGATCCTCAAGTTCATGGTGGTGGCAATCAGCTTCTACGGCATGGCCACGTTCGAGGGGCCACTGCTCTCGATCCGCGCGGTCAACAGCCTCGGGCACTTCACCAACTGGATCATCGGGCACGTGCACAGTGGCGCACTGGGCTGGAACGGCATGCTGTCCTTTGCCATCCTCTACTGGCTGTTCCCCAGGCTCTTCGGCAAGCCGCTGCTCAAGCCGGAATGGGTCACGACCCACTTCTGGGTCGCCACGACGGGCATCGTGCTCTACACCGTGTCGATGTGGGCGGGCGGACTCACCGAGGGGATGTTCTGGCGGGCCATCGATCCCTCGAACGGCCAGTTGCGGTACCCGGTGTGGGCCTACGTGGTCGAGAAGCTCGCCCCGTTCTACTGGATGCGGCTGGCCGGTGGCACGCTGTTCCTGGCCGGCGTGGTGCTGATGGCAATCAACTTCATCCTATCGGCCCGCGCCGCGCGCGCCACCACACCCGCGACCGGCGACGCCCTGCCGGCTCGCGCCTAGGAGACCGGCCATGGCGAGCGAGCACAAGGACGGCTTTCACCGAAGGGTCATCGAGGCCCGCGGCGGCACGATGGCGGTCCTCACCGCCATCGCGATCTCGATCGGTGGGCTGGTGGAGATCATCCCGATGTTCAGCGCGAAGCTGGGCCCGGAGCACCTGCCCGGCGTGACGCCGCTGACGCCGCTCGAGGTCGCGGGTCGCGACATCTACATCCGTGAGGGCTGCGTGACCTGCCATTCGCAGATGATCCGGCCCACGCGCGCCGAGATGCTGCGCTACGGCGAGTGGACGCGCGCCGGCGAGTACGAGTACGACCACCCGTTTCTCCTCGGGTCGCGGCGCATCGGCCCCGACCTCCAGCGGGTCGGGGGGAAGTATCCCGATGCCTGGCACTACCAGCACATGAAGGACCCGCGCAGCACGTCGCCGGGAAGCATCATGCCGACGTACGGATGGCTCTACGGCACGAAGGTGGACCCGAACGACCTGGTCGCGACGGTGCGCACCCTTCGCAAGGTGGGTGTGCCCTATGACGATGCGACCATCGCCGGGATCCCGGAACAGATGCGGGCCCAGGGCGGAGAGATCGTGGCGAGCCTGAAGACCGGCGGGTTCACCGCCGAGCCCGACGAGGAGATCGTGGCGCTGATCGCCTACCTGCAGCGACTGGGTAAGGACGGCACCGCGGCCATCGCGGCGGGCGCAACGAAGGCGGCGGTCCCATGAACCCGCTCATCCGGGAGGCCGCAGCCAGCGTCCAGGGCGGCTGGCTGCTTGGCATCATGACCGTGGTCTTCTTCGCGTGCTTTGCCGGCTGGGTGGTGTGGGCGTGGGCGCCGCAGAACCGCGCGCGCCTGGAGGAGGCAGCACGACAGCCCTTCATGGATGGAGGCGAGCCGTGAGCAAGCAGGAGCGCAACCAGATTCTCGGCCATGGCGCCGAGAGCGACGGCATCGAGGAGTACGACAACCCGATGCCCAACTGGTGGGTCGGGCTCTTCTATGTGACGATCATCTGGGCGGTGGGCTACGTCGCCTACTACCACTTCATCGCGAAGAAGTCCTACGTGAAGTCACTCGCGGCGCAGGTGGCCGAGGCGGAGGCACGCTGGCCGAAGTCGAGCCAGCTGGCGACCGTCGAGCAGACGCCGGCGGCGATTGCGGCGGGCGAGGCGGTGTACCAGGCGAACTGCGTAGCGTGTCATGGCGCGACCCTGCAGGGCGGCATCGGCCCGAACCTGGTGGACAGCACCTGGCTGCATGGCCGCACGCCGGAAGAAATCGTCGCCACCATCACCAATGGCGTGGCGGCCAAGGGCATGCCCACCTGGGGGCCCATCCTCGGCAACGAGAAGATTGGCGAGGTGGCCGCCTACATCATCTCGAAGCAGTGACCAACCTGCTGGCGCGGCTCGGCTTCGCGGAGGGGGTTCGCGCCTGGGTGTACCCCCAGTCGATCGGGGGGCGCTTCCAGCGCCTGCACCGCATCAGCGGGTGGATGCTGCTGGCCATCCTGCTGGGCGTGCCCTGGCTCCGGGTCGGGGGAAACCCGGTGCTGCAGGCGAACATCCCGGAGCGGAGGCTCTACGCGTTCGGCGCCATCTACACCGCATCCGACACCGTGCTGATCCTCATCCTGCTGTTGTCGCTGGCGTTCTCGCTCTTCTTCTTCACTTCGCTCTTCGGCCGCCTCTGGTGCGGCTATGCCTGTCCGCAGACGGTCTTCCTCGAGGAACTCATCAGGCCCATCGAGAAATTCTTCGAGGGCGACCGCAATGCGCGCATGAAGCGCGACGCCGGCCCCCTGACCACGAACCGCGTCCTTCGGCGGCTGGGGAAGTGGGCGGTGTTCGCGCTCGTGGCCATCGTGGGAGCCTCGTCGTTCGTGGGGTACTTCGGTGATTCGCGCGCGCTCTGGACGGGGCAAGCGGGAAGCACCAGCTACGCCTTCGCCGGTATCATGGCGACGATTGCGTTCCTCGATTTCGCCTGGTTCCGGGAACAGTTCTGCATCTACCTCTGCCCGTACGCCCGTCTCCAGGGCGTCATGACAGACGACCACACCCTGCAGATCACCTACGAGACCCAGCGGGGGGAGCCGCGCGGTGGCGCCGACGCGAAGCTCGATGGCCGCTGCGTCGCCTGCAACCTTTGCGTCAACGTCTGTCCCACCGGCATCGACATCAGGAATGGATACCAGCTCGAGTGCATCGGCTGTGCCCGCTGCATCGACGCCTGCGACCACGTCATGGAGAAGCTCGGCCACACAGGCCTCATCGTATACACCACCGAGGCCGAGAGCCGGGGTGAGGCGCGGAGCCTGCTGCGACCGCGGCCGATCATCTACGGTGGGATGATCGCTTCACTGGCCGTGGCTGCAATCGTCGTGCTGCGGTCCCACGTGGCGTTCGAGGCGGAACTGTCGCGGAGCCCCGGGTCCACGTTCGTGCTGGACGACGACGGCACCATCCGCAACACCTACCTGCTCAACATCGGCAACAACGACGCACGCCCCGGTGCCACCAGCTACACGGTGACGCTCGAGGGCCTGGCGGGGGCCTCGGTACTGGCTCCCCCTGTCGAACTCGGGTCCACCGAGGACCGCACGGTGCCGGTGGTGGTGCGCATGCCGCGTGACAGCGGCCCGGCGCGCAGCATCCCCTTCCGGGTGAGGATCTCAACCGGCCGGGAGGAGCGCGTACTGCAAGCCACCTTCATGACGCCGGGCCGTGGCGCGGATGAAGGCAAGCATGCACCCGACTGAGCGACGGTGGCCCATCGGCCTGGCCATCGCCTTCGCCGTGATGATCCTGGTGAACGGCGTGTTCGTGTGGGTCGCCTTGAGCGATCGCGACCCCGTGGCCGAGTCCTACACGACGGAGCCGAGATGAGCGTGGGGCACGGCGAGTGCGTTCACTGCGGCACCGCCCTCGAGGCGCGCGAAGAGCGCTTCTGCTGCACGGGGTGTGAGATGGCGTACGCCATCATCCAGGGCGCCGGACTCGGTCGCTACTACGAAGAGCGCACCGTCTGTGCCCCGCGACCGGGCATCGCGCCGGCTGGATGGACCGCCGTGCCCACCAGCCACGCTGCGGGCGGCATGGAGGAGGTCCGCATCCAGCTGGACGGACTGCGTTGCGCGTCGTGCGTGTGGGTGATCGAGCAGGTGCTGGAGCGCACGCCAGGCGTGGAACATGTCATGGTGAGCTACGCCACCGGCCGCGCGTCGATTCGCTGGGACCCGCGCCGCATCGACCTGACGGCGCTTGCCGGGCGCATCGCGGCGCTCGGGTACCGCCCGCGCGCCCTCGGCGAGGAAGCAACCCCCGATCGTGACCTCCTGGTGCGGCTCGGCGTCGCCGCGTTCTGCTCCATGAACCTCATGCTGCTTTACGCATCGCTCTATACCGGGTGGTTCGATGTCATGGAGCCGCGGTTCGCCGCATTGTTCCGCTGGCTCGCGCTGGTGGTGGCGACGCCGGTGGCACTCTGGTGTGCGGCACCATTCTTTGCGGGTGCCGTGTCCGGGCTGCGACGGCGTGTGCTGCACATGGACCTGCCGATCGCCCTCGGCGTCGTCCTCCTCTACGGTCACGGCGTGGTCGCGACAATCAACGGTCACGAAGGCTACCTGGACTCGCTCGGCATGCTGGTGGCGCTCCTGCTGGCGGGGCGCATGCTCGAGAGTGGCGGTCGGCGACGCGCGGTGGAAGCGGCCATGTCGCTCGCGGCGACCGCGCCCCGTACTGCGCGCCGACAGGTGGCTGGCCAGCTCGAGACAGTGGACGCCTCAGCGCTTCGCGCCGGTGACTTGATCGATGTAGGTGAGGGCGAGGAGCTCGCTGCCGACGGCGTGATAACTGAAGGCGCCGGACAGGTGCGGATGGCCTTGCTCACCGGAGAAGCTGAGCCGGTGTCGGTGTCGGCGGGCGACAGGGTGGTGGCAGGATCGATCCTCCTCGACGGGGCACTCACGGTCCAGGTCGAGGCGGTGGGCAGCGAGACGATGCTCAGCCGCATGGCGGCGCAGCTGGAGCACGCCGCCGATCGCGGCATGCGTCCCTCCTCGGCGGACCGCATTGCGCCGTGGTTCACCGCGGTGACGCTGGTGATTGCCACAATCACCTGCATCGGCTGGTGGTTCACGCGCGGTGCCGACGTGGCGCTGACTCGCACGGTAGCGGTCCTCGTGGTTGCCTGTCCCTGCGCCCTGGCACTGTCCCAGCCATTGGCGGCGGCGGCCGGCCTCGGCGCAGCGGCGCGGCGCGGGCTCCTGCTCCGCTCCGCTGATGCACTGCTCGACCTGGACGACGTGGACCTGGTTGCCTTCGACAAGACGGGTACGGTCACGTCCGGCACCATGACGGTGATCGAGGCCGATGACGGCGCGCTGCGCATCGCGGCCGGACTCGAGCGCTACAGCACGCACCCGATCGCGCGAGCGATCGTGGAGAAGGCGATCAGCCGGGACCTCGCGTTGCCACGGGGCGAAGACGTGCGCGAGGAAGCCGGTGTCGGAATGCGGGGCCGGGTCGACGGCGTGGCATGGCACCTGGGTACGGGCGGCCCCGGCTCACTGCTCCTGAGTGATGACAGCGGCCAGGAGCACCGCATCCGGCTGGGCGACGTGATCCGGCCTGACGCGGCCGACACGGTGCGGCAGCTCGAGGCACAGGGGCTCGGCGTTGCCCTGATCACCGGCGATCACGCCGAGGTGGCGGACCGCATCGCAGCGGCGGCGGGCATCGCGATGATTGTGGCGCGATGCGGCCCGGAGCAAAAGGCGAAGTGGATCGAGGAGCGTCAGCGCATGAGGCATCGCGTGCTGTTTGCGGGCGACGGACTCAACGATGGCCCCGCGCTCGCAATGGCTGACGTGGGCATCGCGATGGGAAGTGGCGCGGCGAGCAGCGTACTGGTGGCCGACGGCGTCATCGCGCGACCTTCACTCGCACCGATCCTGGCGGCACGGCGCGCGGCGCGGGCCTGCCGGCAGGTCATCCGCCGCAACCAGCGACGTTCGCTGACCTACAACGTGCTCGCCGTATCCGCCGCCGCCGCTGGCCTGGTGAACCCGCTGGTCGCGGCGCTCCTCATGCCGCTCTCCAGCGGCATGGTCATCTGGGGCGCCCTCCAGGTCGAGCGACTGGTTCGGGAAGGCGACCAGTGAACGCAGTCATCTTCCTGCTGCCGATTGCGCTGGTCCTGGGCGGAATCTTTGCTTTCCTGTTCATCACGGCAGCGAAGCGGGGCCAGTTCGATGACCTCGACGATCCACCCCAGCGAATGCTGCAGGAAAAGGAGTGACGGCGCGGTACTGAAACGAACGGCCGTACGCCTCCGTCCGGCTCTGGACCCTCATCACCGGAACCGGAATGCGCGTACCGAGACATCCCTGCCTCGTCGTTCTCCTGTTGCTTGCTGCCCGCCCGTCGATTGCGCCCGCGCAGTCCGTCATGCAGATCACCACCACCCCGCTCCGCCCCGGAATCTGGGTGCTCTCCGGGTTCACGAACGGGAACATCCTGGTCCACGACGACGGAACCGACGTACTGCTCGTGGATGCGCAGAGCGAGCGGCGCGTCGGGCTCGCCGATTCGTCGCTCCGCGCCCTCACCACGCGACCGGTGAAGACAGTAGTGACGACGCACTATCACGATGATCACATCGGGGGCAACCCGCACTGGAAGGCCCAGGGCGCGCAGCTCATCGCGCAATGCAACGTGGCGGTGCAGGCGAGGAAGGACACCACCATCACCGAGTGGCGCGAGTGGCATCGCACGCCCGCACCGGCCGATGCCCTGCCCACCAAATGCCTTGACGACTCGCTGACCATCGCGCGGAAGGGCGGGCAGGTCGTGCTATATCATGTGCCGGGCGCCCATACCGACGGCGACCTGATCATCTGGCTACCAATGGCCAACGTCCTGCACATGGGCGACGTGCTCGAGCTCGGCGCGCCGCCGTTCATCGACTACTGGGCTGGTGGCACCTGGGCGGGGATGCTCGCCGCCGTGGACCGGGGCCTGGCCATCGCCAATGACGAGACGATCATCGTCCCGGGCCACGGCCCGACGACCAATCGCGCCGGCATGGCGGCGTATCGCGCGATGCTCCAGGCGGTGGGGCAGAAGGTGAGCGATGCGGTACAGCGGGGTGAGTCGATGGAGGTGATCGTTGCGGCGAGGCCTGCGGCGGGCTACGAGGATGCGTTCGGCAGCCAGTCGCGCGCCGACCAATTCGTGCAGTTGCTGGTGGTCGGCTTTGCCCGTCAGGGCGCGCCGAGGTAGCGCTCCTCGAGCACGCGGCGATGGTGGATCTCGTGGCCGGCAATGATCCAGGCTGACGCACGCACGCTCAGCGTGTGCGTGCTGGCGACACCGCGGCGTTCCCACGCCTCGGGCGGCAGCACCTTCAGCAGGGCGAGTGTGGCCGCGCGGACGGCGGTGAACTCATCGAGCAGCCACGCGAACGGGACCCGGTCCGATTGCTGGGCTGGAGTGTAGCTCGTCTCGTCGAAGCCGGGCTGCGGGCCGGCATCGCCGCGCGCAAAGGTGAGGAGCCGGTAGGTGAAGATCCGCTCGGTGTCGGACATGTGCCCGATGACTTCCTTGATACTCCACTTCCCTTCCGCATAGCGATACCCGGCGCGCTCCTCAGGCACGGTCGCGAGCACCTTCCTGGTGGTGCCGATGGATGACTCGAGCAGGGCGATCACGTCCCCATCGGGGACCTTGTCGATGTAGGTGCCGAAGTACGGCAGGAACTCGCCGGCCAGGGGACGGGTAGCGGAAGCAGTGGGCATGCAGCCAATCTACGATGGCGCGAATGTCAGTCAATCGAGCTGCTACCTGCCTCACACGGCAAGGAGTGCGACATGCAGATCAGGAAGGTGGTCCCGATCATCCCGGTGGACGCGATCGAACCTTGCCTGCCCTTCTGGACCGACCGCCTCGGCTTTGCCCTCGCGGTGCAGGTTCCGCACGAGGACAGGCTCGGCTTCGTGATCCTGGTGAAGGATGGCTTCGAGGTGATGTACCAGTCGCGCGCGAGCCTCGACGCCGACGTCCCTGGTGTCGCGGCGCAGGGCCATGGCATCGCGCTCTACATCGACGTGGACGACATCAACGCCGTCGAGCGAGTCGTGGCGGGGCTGGATGTGGTGGTGCCGCGGCGCACCACGTTCTACGGTGCGGAGGAGATCTTCGTGCGGGCCCCCTGCGGCACGGTGGTGGGGTTCGCGCAGCCCGGGGCTACTGACTGACGGTTCGCGCCGATTCGGCGGCAGCCGGGCTGGCGTCCACCAGCGACACGTAGAGCGCAATCGCGCGGGTGGCGGCCACGAAGAAGCCTGGATCAATGCGTGATACATCGTCGGTGGGACGGTGGTAGTCGGCGTGGTCCTCGACACCGAAGTAGGTGAACGGAATGCCCGCCTCCTGGAACGCTCCCTGATCCGACTGCATGGTCCAGTCCTCACTGGCCGGCCAGCCCTTGTCGTGACCCAGCATCAGCGCGAGTTGCGCACTGCAGGCGGTGCTCGCGAGGTAGGGTACGAGCGAGGGATAGCGCTTCGGTCCCACGGCGAAGAGCTGCCACTTGGCGCTGCGACTCACCATGTCCAGGTTGACGTCCAGGATGACTGAATCAGCGGCGACCATGCTGTCGCGCACGAACGCAGCGGCTCCCAGCAGTCCCTCTTCCTCACCATCGAGCGCCACGAACATTACGGTGTTAGCGGGCGGATTCCGGCGGAACCACCCGGCGATCGCCATGATCGCAGCGGTGCCCGACGCGTTGTCATCGGCGCCGTTGTAGACCTCGCCCTGCTGCTTCCCGAGATGATCGTAGTGCGCAGTCACCAGGATGATGCGCCCCGGACGCGTGCGTCCACGCACCATGGCCACCACGTTCGCGCCCTCCCCTGATCCACTGGCCACGGGAAAGTGCTGCAGCATGCCGGTGGCGAGGCTATCCAGCCCGGTCGCACGAAACCGGTCGAGCACGAAGGCGCGCGCGCGCGCGCCGCCAGGCGTGCCCAGGCCACGGCCCTCCATCGAGTCGTCGGCGAGTGCTGCGAGGTCGGCGATGAGTCGCGTTGAATCCACTGCCGGGAGGACCCGCGGTGAGCCAGCGCATGCAACCTTGACCGGCTGCTGCGCGGCTCCGGATGGGGAACAGGCACAGAGCAGCACCAACGCGAGACCAATGGTGCGCCAGTTCACGTCAAGGTGCCGGACGTCCGTCCGGCTACTGCGGCACCGGGGAGACGCGGACATCGACGGAAGCCGGCTTGCCGTTCGTCACCACCGGGTTGGAAGAGGTGTTGATGAAGCGGAGCTTGCCGTCCACCTCGATGCGGGCCTGCACCACATAGGTGTGTGAGGGGACGATGCGTTGCGGGTCATAGGACAGCGAGAATGGGATCGGCACCTGGTGGGTGACGGTGATGGAATCGGCGGCAATCACGTCGGCCGGTGCATCAGCCCGGGAAACGTCGCTGAGCTGCACCTTCAGCACGGCGCCGGGTGGCAGTGCGACGCGCTCGAGGTAGAACACGGTGCCCGTCACCTTTGCCATTTTCGCTCCCGAGGGATGCTCACCGGTCTGTACCTGCTTGTTGCCGCTGCATCCGGCAACGGCAACAAGGCAGATGAGGTGGTGCCAGCCGATGGTCAGGCTGCCCCCTCCTGGATGCCAAAGACCACCGACGCGAGTACGCCACCCAGCAGCGGGCCCACGTAGTAGATCCAGAGAGTGGACCAGGTGCCGCCGCCGAACAGCGCGTTGATCACGTTTGGTCCGGTGCCCACGGCCGGGTTGAATGCCCCGCCGGAAATCCATCCGCCGGCGAACGCCGCCACCACGATCGTGAAACCGATCGCGAGGCCGTAGTACGAGTTGCCCTTGGTCTTTTCCGAGCAGGCAACGTTGAGGACCGTCAGTGCCAGCGCGAAGGTGAAGAGCGCTTCCACCAGGACCGCGGTGAAGGCGCTGACACCGGTGCCGGGCGCAACCCCGACGGTCTTGCCGAGCACCAGGTATGCGACATATGCGGCCACCGTGGCGCCCAGCAACTGTGAGACGACGTAGGGCACGAAGTCGGATGAGGGGAACTTCTTCCGCAGCAGCAGCGCCAGCGACACCGCCGGGTTGTAGTGCGCACCGGAGATGTGACCGCCCATGTACACCATGATCATGAGCGAGCTCCCGATCGCCAGTGCCGGGATCGGCCGGTCGCCGGTGACGGTGAGACAGGCAGTGAGGGTGAGGAAGAACGTCCCAATGAACTCAGTCAGATACTTCGGCACAGCATCCCCCTTTCGTGCGGTGAGCTTGATGTGAATGTCAGGCGGTCTTGCCGCCGAGAAATTTTCCGAGGAAGCCGCCGATGGCGCCGGCAACGGCGGTGGATCCCGTCGCAATGCCGACGGTTGCGCCCGGCACATCGCCCATCGCCATGGACACCGCAGAGCCGAGGAGGCCCGCGAGACCACCCGCGACGGCACCGCCCCCGGCCAGCGACCCGCCGGTTGCACCCTTGTTGAAGAGCCCGAAGAGCAAGCCGGTCACTCCGCCCAGCCCCGTTCCCAGTACCGGGAAGAGCTGCGCCAGCTGCGGCATGAAGTGACCGGCCACCACCATCAGCACCTGCAGCACCGTCCCGATCGTCGCTGCCTTGACGAGGGGATTGCCTGGGCCTGCGCTATCGGACATGGCGACCTCCCTGCGAAGTGGAACCGCGAGTGCCGCTCCAGCGATAGCGCGCGAGGGGCACCCGTCCCCGCGCATTGAACGTCACCCCCTCGGCCTCCAGCCGGATGCGCTGCTCCAGCTCGAAGCCGGGAACCGACCGAAGGCTGATGGCACCGGCAGCATTGACCACCCGGTGCCACGGGAGCGCACTCGCACCGTGCAGCGCATGAAGGGCGTAGCCTACCTGGCGCGCGTGGCCCGCGAGACCGGCCAGTTCAGCAACCTGGCCGTAGGTGGCGACGCGACCGCGGGGAATGCGTCGCACCACGCCGTAGATCTTCTGGTAGCTTGACCCCGGTGAGGGCTTCAGGTTTCAACCGTTCGAGCGAGATGCCGGGCTTCGCTTTCCGACGTCCTCGGAAGGCCTGAAACGCAGCGCCGACCAGATGTCGTTGACAGCAACCTGTGACACGGTTTCGTAGCCAGCGCTGTTGACAAGGTCCCAGCCGTGATCCCGCGAAATGTCACTCTCGATGCCGCCACCCTGTTTCGGGTACGAGATCCAGAAGATCGCCGCCGGCTTGACCGCGGCGAGCGCCGCCGGCCCGAACGTGGCCAGCTCGGCGCGATTGGCAACGAAGAGGTGCACGAAGTCATAACGCCCCGATGGCTTCGTGTTCACGGTGATGTCGGGCGGCAAGGGGCCGAGCAGGGTGCGGTAGCCCTTCGGCGCGTTGAGGATCAGCGCGCGCAATTGGCCCTTGAGCCCGAGCTTTTCCGTAAGCGGTCGGTCGGTCATATGGACAGGGCAGCTCCGCGACAGGGAGGCGTAACTTGGGCGTTCGGCGCACGATACGCTACTGCGGACCCGCCTCGACCAGGGCGGCGTTCAGGCGGGGCGGGCACTCGCCAGTTCGGGGATGGGCACCGCCCGGACGGCCACGCCACCGGTGAGCAGCCGACGATGGGAGTCGATCTGTCCCAGGTGATAGCCGAGGTGGGCAGTGAGGTGGATCAGGAAGTCGCCGGTGGTGAGCTGCACCCCCGCAACCATCTCGGGGAACTCACGATCGAGCTCCTCCTCCGGTAGTGAGGCGAGCGTGGCCCGGACAATCGCGCGGGTCTCCTCGATCGCAGCGATGAGATCGGCGCGGGTCCGGTCCCTCCGGGCGAACTCGGCGGGTCGGTCGCGCACGTAGCCGGTGCCGCCCAGCTTGGTACCGATGTAGTACTGGAGGTTGCCGACCAGGTGCGCTGCGAGTGCCCCTGACGGGTTCGCGATGCCGGGAGCGAGCAGCCAGAGATCCCGCTCATCGCCGTACGCCTCGAGCTGGGCGCGCAGGGTGCGAAGTTCCCGTTCGATGATGGCCGCGACGGACGTGACGGCTGCCTTCATGATGTCCTGCTCCCCGGGGAAATTGCCCCCGTGTCCCGCAATGTGATCCAGGTATCCGCAGTGAGTTCATTCGCGGGCCACTCGAACTGCGACTCCACCCTCGATTCGATGCCGCCGCTGGCCCGCTCGCGGCGCACATAACTCACGCGCACGAGCCGTAACTCGCGCCGGTGGGAGTATGCGGCGCGGGCGGTGCGCGCCAGGCGCATCGCCTGCAACCTCTGGGCGTCCTCGTCATCCGCCGAGATCCTGCTATTCACCACGACAATGGTGAGGTCCTGGCCGTTTTCGACGGTGATCTCCACCGGGTCGCTGGTGATCCCGCCGACCTTGGAAGTGACCTCGGAGATGTTGCCCATGAAGCGGGGAAACCAGAGCAGGAATCCCGCGAGGCAGACGCCAACGATTCCGAGCGCGATGAGCGGCCCGCGAACGCGGCGGCGCGGCGGCGGGTCGGTGATCCGGCCGCTCAACGCGCGATACCGGAGCCTCAGGTACCAGGGGAATGCCACCGGCCATGCCAATGCGACGGAGAACCCCGCTGCACGAGGTTCGAGCGGGAAGATGCGCTCGAAGCGCTGCAGTCCATGCTCCGCCGAGTCGCGCCACGCCCATAGCCCCGAGAGCCCGGCGAGCACCCAGTAAAGGTCCAGCCCGAAGCGGTTGGACAATGCCGCGACCGCGATTGCGAGAAAGGCGGTAAATGGAATGCCCAGGATCAGTGGCATGCGCGGGATGCCCGCCGCTCAGGCGTCGGCCGTCGGGCCGTAGACCGGGGGGAGCGGCACGTCGCACATGCGGAGGTAGACGGTGAGCTGCCCCCGGTGGTGGATCATGTGACTGAGGACCATCGAGCGGAGGACGGCAGCGCGCGGCAGGGTGAAGATGGTGGCCCCGGCACGCTTGAGGCTCCACATCGCCATGAGGTCGGCGTCGGTAGCGCCGGCGATGTTCCCGCGCGCCTGGGCGACATTGGCGTCGAACCGCTGGAGCATCTCCTCCACCGACACGAATCCCGGTCCCTTGAGCGGCGGACTGCCTGGGGGTGCCGTATCGAACTCCGCCTGTGTCAGGGTCATGGTGGCCCAGACGGGCAGGTTCGCGACATGTGAGCCGAGGTCACCCATGGGAAATGACTTCGGGTGCGGCCGGAAGGAGGCCTTTGCCTCCGGGATCCGCTCGAGCACGGTGCGGGTGGTCTTCATCTCGTGGTCGAACTCGGGCAGCAGCGCCTGGGCAATTGGCATGGCACTTCTCCATGGGGAATCGGGCGATTTCGTGACTGCTAGTTGCCGGGAGGCGCGACGGGAGTCAAGCCTCGCCATATTAGGCGCGTGACTATCCTCTCAATGTCCGACGTCGCCGTGGAGTTCGGCGCTACCACGCTGCTCCGGGACGTCACCTTCACCGTGGCCGCCGGCGAGCGCTGGGGCATCGTGGGCCGGAACGGATCCGGCAAGACCACGCTGTTCCGGCTCGTGGCTGGCTTGATGCAGCCCACCCGTGGCGCCATCGCGAAGCAGCCCAACCTTCGCATCGCCATGCTCGACCAGCATCGCGACTTCGGCGCCGCAGCGACCGTCTGGGATGCGGCAGCACTGGAGTATCGCGAGGTGATCGCGCTGGAACACTCCCTGGCGCAGCAGGGCGAGCGGCTGGCCGAGCTGGGCGATCGCGTCACCGAGGCCGACCTCGAGCGCTACGGCCGCGACCAGGAGCGCTTCGCGCACCAGGGCGGCTACGAATTTCACGCCCGGGTAGACAAGGTGCTCCAGGGACTTGGCTTCGACGCCGAGGAATCGAAGACCCGCGGCGTCGTCGGGCTGAGTGGCGGGGAGCGCGGACGCGTAGGCCTCGCCGCGCAGCTGGCCGCTCCGGCCGACCTGGTGCTCCTCGACGAGCCCACCAACCATCTCGACCTTGATACCATCGAGTGGCTCAAGGAGTATCTCGGCGAGTTCGGCGAGACGGTGCTGGTCATCAGCCATGACCGCGCCTTCCTCGACGACACCGTCGATCACATCCTGCACGTGTCGAACAATTCCGCCATCGAGTATCGCGGCGGCTACACCCAGTTCGTCACCCTCAAGGCAGAGAGGGAAATGGCCCTCGCGCGCGCCGTGGCACAGCAGCGCAAGGTCATCGCCAAGGAAGAGGACTACATCCGGCGCAACATCGCCGGTCGCATGAGCAACCAGGCGAAGGGGCGCCGCGCGAAGCTGTCGCGCCTGCCGCGGCTTTCGCCGCCGCCCGGCGAGGGCGAGGCGATGTCACTCACCCTGGAGATCGACGAGCGCGGTGGTGACCAGGCACTGGTCGCCGAGAAGATCGACGTCATGGTGGGTGACCGGGTGCTGGTGAAGGATTTCTCCGCCGTGGCCCGCCGGAGCGACGTGGTGGCCCTCGTCGGGCCCAACGGCGCCGGCAAGACGACACTGCTCGCGACACTCCTCGGCGACCGCAAGCCCGCGCGCGGTGAGGCGCGACTCGGCGGTTCCGTCTCCGCCGCGTGGTTTCGCCAGGACCTGGCGCAGGTGCCGCGCGACAAGACGATCTACGACTGCATCGCCGACCTCCGGCCCGAGTGGACGCGCGGAAGGATCCAGAATCACCTCGGCGCCTTCGGCTTCTCCGGTGACGAGGTGCTGCGCAATACCTCGGTGCTCTCCGGTGGCGAGCGCGCCCGCGTGGCGCTGGCGCTCATCACCCTCGCGCGGGCCAACCTGCTCATCCTCGACGAGCCGACCAACCATCTCGACGTCGAGTCGATCGAGGCGGTGGAAGACGCGCTCGAGGACTACGAGGGTACCGTCATCCTCGTGAGCCACGACCGGGCCTTCCTGCGCGAGCTGTCCACCAGGGTGTGGGCCTTCGACGGCACGCATCTCGAGGACTACGGCGGGCCGTTCGTCGAGTGGGAACTGCATGCGGCCGAGCGAACGGCTCGGCGCAGCGCAGCAGCGCAGGTCGAGGCCACGGCACAGAGGAAGGCAGCGAAGGCCGAGGCGGCGCAGGTCTCCGGAGCGCAACGTCGAGTCGCTACGGCGCACCGCCGAGCGGGACGCGCTCGCGAGAGAGAAGGAAGTGCATCGGCTGGAAGCCAGGGTTGGCGAGCTGGAGTCGGCACTGGCCGATCCGTCCCTGTATAGCGGTGGTGCGGAAGGCACGAAGAAGGCGAAGAAGATCGACGCCGAGCTCAAGGAAACACGCCGGGCGCACGACGAGGCACTGAACCGCTGGACTGCTGCGGTAGAGGCCCTGAGCGCGCTGGCCGGCTGACCCTGGTCGACCTGGCTACTTCAGGTTGATGAGCCGGTCCTGGACCAGCTGGTATGCGGTAGGCTCGATGGCGAGCGGCCCGCTGAGCGGGCTGTCCAGTCCCGCCATCACGAATACCACCAGGCCGATGAACGTCGCGAGGAACGCCGTCAGCATGACCTGGATCGGCGTGTCGATCTTGAGCAGGTAGGTGACCGTGAGGCTCAGCACGGCACCGATCAGCATGATGCCCCACATCACCGGCGGCAAGGCGCCACCGAGTGAGTTGATGCGCTTCCGGCGGAGCTCGACCATGTGGTTGAACTGGCGCAGGGTCTCGGCATAGCGCGCCTGCTCGCCCAGCGTGGCCGGGTTGAAGGCGAAGAGGCTGTCAGCGAGGACGTTTACCTTCCGGGTGGCATCGTCCAGGATGACGCCGCGGCGCTGGGCAGGCCAGGTCTGCTCGATGATGAACGCGTTGTACTCGCGCAGCTGCTCCTGCAGCCTGCTGCGGGCTGGCTCGGGCAGGCTGGTCACGTCCCGGTAGAATGCTGCGATGGATGAGGCTTCCTGCGACACGATGTCCTGCACCGACGCGTAGTTCCCCCAGACCGCCACCGACATCAAGCCCGCCATGAGGCTGTAGAAGACGCCGATGGCCGAGGCGAAGAAGATGATGTCGTTGTTCATCTCCTCGTTGAGGTTCAGTCGCGCCTGCGTGAGGCGCCGGAACAGGAGGAGGCCGAGTACTGCCAGCACCGCGAATGACCCGATGATCAGCACGCCGATCAGCCAGGTCGGAAGGTTGTGGTAGAGCCATGTCATCAGTTGCTGTCCTCGGCGGTTCGGGCATGACGTGGCGGATACACTTCGCAGTGCAGGTTCTGCGCACTGTACACGATGCAGAAGGCGCCCTGGCCGCCCCAGCGCTGGGACCACTCCGACATCACGGCGCGATCACCAGGGCTGAAGCGCGAGGCGGGCGCGTCGTCGTCGGTCGAGCGCACGTGCGAGTGGACCATGCCGATCCACTCGGGTGGTGAGCAGGTGGCAAGCGATGCCTGTGCTGACGCGGTGAGGGAGTCGGAGTACTCCTCGACCGGGCGCAGGCGAATCACGCGCACCGTGTCCGGGGTGATGCTGCCGCCAATGCAGGCAACCTGCTCGCGACGCAAACCAAGGCTCGTCGCCCAGAGTTGCTGGAGGCCGAGCTTTGCCTCCGGTCCCACGACCCAGGCCGCCTGTTGCGCGATGGCAGGTCGCGCAACAAGGCCGAGCAGCAATACAGCGCCGAGCGCGCGGGCCTCAGCCGCCGCGATGCCCACCGCCACCACGCCGGGGCGCGCCGCCGCCGCGCGACGGGCCACCTGAGCCACTCCCGCCACTCCGGCCGCTCCCGGGTGCACCGGGGCGGCCGCCGCCACTGCGACCACCGCCGCCGCTGTTGCCACCAGGATTGCCACCTGCTGCCCTGCGCGCCTCCTTCGCCTTGGCACGCGCCCGGTCCTCCGCCTTCTTGGCGCGGATGACGGCGATGCGCTCGGCGAGCGGGATTTCGAGCTGTCCTTCCGGCTTGGCCGAGTAGTCGAAATCGGGGACGGTAACGCGCGGCAGGCGCTTTCCGACCGCGCGCTCGATGTTCCGGAGCTCGCCCTCTTCCTGCGGTGACACGAAGGTGAAGGCGTCGCCGGTGGCCGACGCGCGTGCCGTGCGGCCGACGCGATGGATGTAGTCCTCCGACGCGAGCGGCACGTCGAAGTTGACGACGTGACCCAGCTCCTCGATGTCGATGCCTCGCGCCGCGATGTCGGTGGCCACGAGCACACGATAGCGCCCGTCCTTGAAGCCGGCGAGCGCATCGGTGCGCTGTGCCTGCGACCGGTTGCCATGGATCCGCGCCGCCTTGATGCCCTGCTTCACCAGGTAGTCGGCCAGCCGGTTGGCGCGATGCTTGGTGCGGGTGAAGACCAGCGCCTCCTTCATCTCGCCGCGCTTGAGCAGCGCCAGGAAGAGGGCGCCCTTCAGCTCCTGCGCCACCGGATAGACGGCCTGCGTGATGCCCACGGCCGGCGCAGACTGCCGCTCGACGTTGATGGTGAAGGGCGTCTTCAGCATCTCCTTCGCGAGGACGCCGATCGGGGCAGGCATGGTGGCGCTGAAGAAGAAGGTCTGCCGCTTGGGCGGAAGGTGCCGCAGCACCTTCTTGATGTCGGGGAGGAAGCCCATGTCGAGCATCCGGTCGGCTTCATCCAGCACGAGGTACTCGAGACCGGCCAGCTTCGCGTACGGCTGGCGGAAATGATCGAGCAGGCGCCCCGGCGTGGCGATGATTACGTCCACTCCGCTCCGGAAGGCATGCTCCTGCGGACCCATGCCGACGCCACCGAACACGGCGGCGCCGGAAATCGGCGTATGCACAGCCAAGTCCTTCAAGTCCTCGTAGATCTGTGCCGCGAGCTCTCGCGTGGGCGTGAGCACGAGGGCGCGTGTCGTGCCGCGAGGGCGATCGATGAGCTGGTGCACGATCGGGAGGATGAATGCCGCGGTCTTGCCGCTGCCGGTCATCGCGCAGGCGAGGATATCGCGGCCTTCCATGGCCGGCGGGATCGCTGCTTCCTGGATCGGGGTGGCGCGGGTGAAGCCGAGTTCCTTCACGCCCTGGAGGAGGCTGGGGTGAAGCTTGAGGCTACTGAAAGGCACGATGAATCCTTGTTCGTTGAAAACGGGCCGGCGATCGGACAATCCGGCGCCGCTGCTCCGCGGTAAGGTCGTTGGTTCGGGCCCCTTTCGCGAGGGGCGACCCGTCATTCAGGCGCGGGCCGAGACCACGATTGCCTGCATGGGAACTGTGAAGGGCGCCGCCCCGCCCTGCTTCGCGAGGGCATCCGCGACGGTGGCAATCACGGGCCCCGGATCAGTCACGCCTCGTTCCTGAATCGCGGTGAGTGCCGGGCTGCCGGTGACGAGTCCGGTAGCCGCATGATGCGCGCTCGGCGCGCGCGCCTCGAGGGTCACCGTGTCCAGCGCGATGTCGCGGAATCCCGCCTCGGTCAGCAGCTGGCGAAGCAAGCTCCGGTCATGAAATCCGAACGGCACGTCATAGAACGTGGGGGGATTGTCAGGGAAGAGTCCCGTCACCGCGTCCTTCGTGGTACTGGCCGACGGGTTTGTTCCCAGCGAATCCCAGACATTGAAGAGGAACCAGCCCCCGGGGCGCAGCACGCGCCGCGCTTCCGTCATGGCCAGGAGCTTGTCGGGAACGAACATGAGCCCGAACTGGCAGGTGACGACGTCGAACTGGGCATCCTCGAACGGCAGGGCACAGGCGTCGGCCTGACGCCATGAGAGCTGCGGCCTGGCCGGGACCACGCCGCGGGCAAAGTCGATCATCGCGTCGTTGAGGTCGGTCGCGATGAGGGTGACCCGTGGCAGCGCGGCACCCAGCGCAGAGGTGACGATGCCGGTGCCACACGCGACCTCGAGTATGTCGAGCGGAGCATGCGCCGCCACGCGTGTCGCCAGGTCGTCCGCGTATGGCTGGAAGAAGAGCGGGCCGAGATACTCGTGATACGCTGCCGGGATGGAGCCCGTGAACCGGGCATTCGCATCAGTCATGACGTCCCCCTGCGCGAAGAAGGGCATTGCCAAGCCGACTGGCACCGTCCGGGTGAAAGGTGAAGAAGAGATCGGGTTCGATCAACTCCAGCTCCATCAGTAACGGCCCAAGGCCGGTGACGACAACGTCCACGCGGGCGTAGGCCCAGACCACGGGAATCGCTGCCAGCACGCGTGACCCGAAATCCCGCGACGCGTCCGTCGCGTCCGCCAGGTCGGCGGTGCCGCCGAATTCGTGCTGCACCCGAAAATCACCCGACGACGGCCGCTTGATCACGGCGTGACTGAAGGCGCCGTCGATGAACACGAGCGACATCTCACCCGCTGACTGGATCTCGGGCACGAACGCCTGAAGGAGCGCACCACCGCTCCGGAGTGCGAGCAGCTGCTCATCGCCGAGCACGGTGCCTGGCCCAACCAGGTGCGTGCCGTACGCCGTGGCGGAGACTCGTGGCTTGAGCACGGCCCGTTCCCAGCCCGCTTCCCGCAGCAGCGCATGCACGTCGACGATGCTTCCGGGCGGGATCCATCGCGTTTCCGGGATGGTGATGCCTCGCGCCTCGAGCCAGCCGAGACATTCCTTGTCCATGTTCCAGAGCACGGTCTCGGCCGGATTGACGACCCGCACGCCGTGCGCCCGCAGCGCCATGATCCAGCGACGGAACTCCTCACTGCGCGTGTGATAGTCCCAGGTGGAGCGAAGGCACACCGTCACCTCGTCGAGTTGTGCCGGCACCACCGAATCCCAGGGTGCCGCGGTCACCGATACTCCCCGTGCACGGAGCTGCGCCGCGACCAATTCGTCCGATGGGGTGAGCGCGGGCTTGTGACGGCAGGTGGCGAAGATGATGGTCATGATTGTGGGACCGACAGCGTACCGCGCAGGCCGGCCACCAGGAAGGCGACGCCGACGAGCTGCACCAGGTGATACAGGCCGTTGTGATTGAACTCCCAGATGGCATGCACCGACAGGCTGCTCGCCTGCAGCACGCCACCGGCGAGGCTCAGCACCAGCCCGAGCACCATGAAGGCGGCTCCCGGTTTTCCCTTGAATGCGAGACGCAGGTACACGCCGAGGGCGAAGAGCAGTGCCGCCGCCTCGAAGATCACGAAGACGAGGAACTTCCCCCCCGACAACCGGGTGAGGAGGTAGAACGCGAATGCGAGGGCCAGGAGGAACGGCAGTGCGCGTCGCGCGTGGGCGTCGCCGCGCCAGTCGCCGATGGCGCCGGCACTGAAGAAGGCGAGCGCCGAGCCAAGCGTGAGGTAGAGGGGCTGCCACAGCAGCGTGCGTGTGCCGGGGTCGAGGTCGAAACCGTGCACGAACACGCCAAGTGCCCCGGCGACAGCGAAGAGTGCCAGCCCGCGCACCCACAATGTGCGGCGCGTCGAGGGCGGGACCACACGACAGAGCCACGCAATGCCGACCATCACCACCACCGTCAGCAGCGCATCGGTGGCGGCGGTGGTGAGTTCCGCTTCGGCGCCGTTCAGTTGCGGTACGAGCATCCCGTCAGCCGCCGGAGCGCTTCACGCTCCAGCCACGCTTCTGCAGTTCCTCCACCACGAGGTCGCGGTGGTCACCTTGCACCTCGATGACCCCGTCCTTGAGTGTCCCGCCCGATCCACAGCGCTTCTTGAGGTGCGTCGCCAGTGCCTGCAGCTCGGTGCCGCCCAGCGGAACGCCGGTGATGATCGTGACGCCCTTGCCCTTCCGTCCCTTCGTCTCCCGCCCCACGCGCACGTTGCCGTCGCCGATCGGCGCCTTCGCCTGCTTGCAGGCGCAGTAGGTGAGCGGCTTGCCGCACGACGGGCACATCCGCCCCAGCTCCGTGGAGTAGACGATGCTGCCTCTCCCCGGGGGAGGACGCTTCATCGGTCCACGCTGAGCAGGATGCTGCAGCAGGTCACGGCGCCCTCGGCCTTGGCGAGTTCGGAGACATCGACGACGTGTACCGTGACGCCGCGGTCTTCCAGGATGCGCCGCGTGCGGGGAAATGCCGACGCGGTGAGCACGGCATTCTCGACGCGCACGACATTGGCGGCGAACGGCTCCGAGGGATCGATCTCGATGATATCGAGCCCATCGAAGAGGCCCGGCGAGATCCATGCGGGATTGAGGAGCACGGCACCGTCCGACACCGCCGTGACGGCGGTCTTGAGATGAAGGCACCCGGTGGGACGCACCGCGCGGACCTCGTACCCGAGCGGCGACAGGTGGCCTCGCAGCTGCCGCGATCCCTTCGTCGTTCGTGCGAGCCGGACTGGCCCACGTAGAGCACGCGGCCAACCCGCAGCACGTCACCGCCGTCGAGCATGCCGGGCGCCGCGATCGAGGCGAGCGGCCGATAGTGACGCAACGCACTCGGCCACGTCCTCCACCTCCGGCCTGCCGCGACACGGCGCCGGGCCGCGACATGACGGCCAGCTCATCCACCACGACCGCGGTGTCCTCGATGAACACCGAATCGGGCAGCGCCGGCGCCGGTGCCACATGCTCCACCCGGCAGCCGAGCTGCTCGAGCGCCCGTTCGTACTGGTGGTGCTGGCTCGCCGCAACCGCGGGGTCGATCGGCACGCGCGCGAGGTGTGTCAGCTCGCACGCGGCCATGGCCGGGCTTACGTCGCGCGTCAGGGCGAGGAGCATGTGGCGCTATTCCGAGCAGCCGCGCGACGCCGGCTTCACTGCCGTGGTCGCAGGGCCAAGGATTCGGTCCAGTACCGGCTCGATGCCGTTCATCGCGGCCGCAACCCCTTCAAAGCGTCGCAGCACCACGTTGCCCGGGGCCACCAGCAGCGTGGTGGGAACCGCCGTCACGGTGTAGAGCTGCGTGATGTGCCCGTCGGGATCGAGCACGTCGAGCGTGACGGAGCCGGCATCGGCCGCGAGCAGGCGGCGGATCGAGTCTGCCGGCTCGCGCATGTTGATGGTCACGACGCGGACACCGCGCGACGCGTAGTCGCGGGCCAGGCTTCCATCCAGGGGTGCAGTGTCTCGCACGGCTTGCACCAGGTGGCCCAGAAGCTGAGGATCGTGACGGGGACCGAGTCACGCGCCCAGAAATGCCACGGTGGCGCGGCGCTGTCGGCGACGTAAGGCGCGGTGAAGTCGGGCGCCGTCGCACCGATGTCCTGGCCCTGGGCCCGGGACGGTGTGGCGGCCATGGCGCCGAGCGCCAGAGCACCACTCGCGCCGCGGCGCCATGACCCGGTACACCAGCCGGCGGTCACGCCGCCGGCGACCGCGTGGCAGCGCGCGAGAACAGTGCCGCCGGGATTCCCACCCCGAAGGCGTGAATGAGCAGTCCGTTCACCAGCACCGGCAGCGACGGCAACGCGCGGATCGCGTGGATTGCCGAAGCGGGACGATCACGAGGGTCATGAAGAAGTAGACCGCCACTCCATACAGCGCGCCGCAAGATGACCGGGAAGCGCGTCAGGATGGGCAGCCTTGAGGCTGGCCCGGTAGAAGACGAAGACAATGATGAAGGCGATGAGGAAGTGCAGCACCAGTCCGAGCACGGCCATCCCGAGGCCGCCAGCGACTGCCGCTTCACTGCCCACCAGTCCCGACGCAATCGCCTGCAGGATGCGCAGCGGCGGCACTCCCCGCATGCCGAAGAAGGCGAGCGCATCGACAATGTCCAGTACGCCCACGGTCAGTGCCCCGAGCAGCAGCGCGCGCCGGGGGCTCATCGGTTCGATCACGGACAGCTCCTTGAAGTCATGGTCATGCGCATGGTGTTCCTCAGGTCTCGATGGCGAACAAGTGCGTGTCCTGGTCGGCCGAGAGGTCGACCGTTCCCTCGTATCGCAGGCCGAGCTTCTCCAGCAGCGCCTTGGAGGCCGCGTTGTCGGGCGACGTGATCGCCACGATGCGCTTGAGCCCGAAGGCCTCGCGCCCGTGCGCGAGCACCGCAGACGCCGACTCGTAGGCGAATCCCTTCGACCAGAACTGCGGGCCGGAATGCGTAGCCCACGTCCACATCGGGCAGGGTCTCGCGCTTCAACAGCCCGCACATGCCGATCGGCGTCGCATCGGGCTTCAGCAACACCATGTACAGCCCGAAGCCGAAGCGCTGGTAGCTCGCCACCGGGCCGGTCAGGATGTAGTTGCGCGCGTCGTCGAGGTTGCGAACGCCCTTGTCACCAATGAACTGGAGGAACGAGGGTTCATTCAGCAGTTCGAGGATGAACGGGGCGTCGTCGGTGGTGACCCAGCGCAGTACCAGTCGTTCGGTCTCGAGGACGTTCATCGCCTAGCTGCAGCCCTCCACGTACTCGACCGCCGGCACGAGCCCGGCGCGCCAGGTGCGGACCACATGGCTGTCCACCTCGAAGACCAGTCGGTGCGTGGAGTCGTCGCTGAAGGTGAGATATCGCCAGCCCAGTTCCCACTGGTACTTGTGCGGTGCCACCTGCAGCGAGGGCCCGAACGCGACCACCACCGACTCCACCGGACTCCCGACGCCGAGGTCGCCGATGGTGGTGATGCCGGAGCTGTCCACATCGGCCCGCACCGCAATGCCGTTCTCCATCATGATGCGCAGCCCGGCCGGGGCGCCCTGGGGCAGCCAGTAGCCGCAGCCGGAGTCGGCCGGGTGCCGGCGTGCCGCCGACAGCGGCCGAGGCCTCGCTCGCCGTCATGCCGAAGCGCACCGGTCCGGCCGCCTCGAGGGTCACACCCCAGACGGAGGTGGCGCGGAGTGCCGACGCGCTTCGCCGCGGTATCGGCGGCCCGAGGCTGGCAGGCGCACCCGAGAAGGCAGGCCAGACCCAGCGAGGCGCATCACGAAACCGGAGGCCACCGGGGGTTTGCTCGGCTCCATGAGGAAGGAAACTAAGCGGGTCACTGTCACTCCGCCTTCCATCCGCCTGAGGCGGAGATGAGCGCGTCGAGTCGCTTGCGCCTTCGTCTCCTCCCTCTTCGCGCTCGCGATGTCGATAGATCATGACGCGCTGGTACGAGGGCGCCTGCGCCTGGAAGAAGGTCCACGCCTTCCGGTTGGCCCTGAACGCCTTTTCCTGCGCCGGGGTCAGTGTCGCCGCCTGCCGCTGCTCGTAGGAGTAGATGCTGGACTTGTTCCTTCGAGCGACGCTCGAAGGCCGCGAGGCCCGCCGGGGCTCACCAGTCCCTGTTCCAGTCAGCACGGTCACCCGCCGATGTTGACGCTGCTCCAGGTGCTGCGGGCCCGGCGCGGCGTGAAGCGATTGGTGTAGCTCATCTCGTCGAGGCGGTGACGCACGCCGTCGATCCAGCCGAAGCAGAGCGCCTCGTCCACCGACTTCGGGCCAGGTGATGCTCACCTTGCCCGAATCCTTCCTGTAGAAATCCCACCCGCAGCTCGTCGGCGGTCTGATGGTGCTTCTCGAGCCACGCCCGGAATCGCCGCCGGGTCGCGAAGAAGATCGGCTTCACCGGAGCCATGCGAGCGGGATGTCGGCATCGAGGCTGCCATCAGGCGCGCGGATGCGCCCGGCCAGCCGGCCCTCCCGCGGAATCCCATGCCCTCGTACAGACGCAGCGCGCGCTGATTGGTTTCCGCGGTGATCAGCTCCACCCGGGTGATGTCGGGATGTTCCCGCACCACCAGGTCGAGCAGGCACTCGAACAGCTTGCCGGCCCGATCCCCTGCCCCTGTGTCGCGGGATGCACCGCGACGGTGAGTTCGCCGAGCACGTGACGGAAGATGCGCAGCTCGCTCCGGTAGGCGTGCACCTCAGCGGCGAGGCCCGGCAATCCCTCCAGCTCGGCCACCAGGATGATGCCGCGATCGAGGCTCTTCGACACGAACCCGTCGACGTACTCACGGTTCACCTCGTCGGGTGACCGGGCGATGCCGCCCGGCGTGGTCGCCACCGTCGCGGTAGAGTGCCTCGATGGCCGGGACATCGTCCGCCGGCCGGGGCGAATGCGTACTGGACTCGTCACGGCAGCAATTATGACGCGCTGCCCGGGCGCTGACCAGCCTGTCCGCGACCTTCGTTTCCCACCGCGGCGGCGCACAACCGGCCCACACACGAAGCCCGAGCACCAGCACGATGATGAGTTGCCGGATCTCGGTCCACGGCCGCATGGCGAGCAGGCCGGCGCAAGCAACCACCGACACCGTCGCCACGACATCACCCGCCGGCACCCGGAACGCCGCGCGCTCCTGCCCTGCGCGCCGCCGGAGTATCGGGAGCGCCGCGCAGGTGACGAGGTAGATGATCACGCGCAGCCCGACCGTGATCGTGAGCGCCGACGTGAAGGTGGTGGCGAGGGTGAAGAGTGCCATCGCCGCCGCGGACAGCATGAGCCCGATGTACGGCGTCCGATACACGGGTGCACCGCCGCGATCGTTGCCGGCAGCTGACGCCGCTCCGCCATCGCGAACGGCATCCGGCCCGCCGCGAGCAGGATCGCATGCGAGACTCCAAGCGTGGAGAGGAGCGCGCCCGTCACCATCACCGTGGCGCCCGGACCGCCCGAAGATGCGCCCGGCGGCATCGGCCAGCGGCCGGGCACGACGTGGCCAGATCGGGCAGCGTACCGATCGTGACCACCTGCACGCCGACGTAGACCACCGCCACGACAGCAAGCCCTGCCAGGAGCGCGAACGGGACCGTCCTGCGCCGGGTCCGCTATTTCCCCGCTGGGCACGCCCAGCACCTCGAACCCGCTGAACGCATAGACGGCGACCAGCACCGCACCGGACAGGGCCACCGCTGTTGGCGGGTTCGTGAGTGCGAACCGGCTTGTCTCCACGAAGAAGGCGCCCACGACGACGAAGAGTGCGAGCGGGATCAGCTTGCCGAGCGTGAGGATGTTGTTGATCGTGGCGGCGCGCCGCACGCCGAGCACGTTGACGACGGTGAGGCCGATGGCAACCGTCGCGATGATCGCCGCGCGCGGAAGTCCCGACGTGGCCGACGGCAGGAACCAGCCCACATAGTTGACGAAGAGGTTGATGACGGTGGCGAACCCGCCGAGCTGCGTCACCCACATGAGCCAGCCGACCTCGAACCCGACCAGCGGACCGAACGTGCGATACGCATAGAGATACGGGCCGCCAGTGTCGCGGTAGGCGCTGCCCACTTCGGCAAAGCAGAGGGTGATGAGCGAGATGATGAGCGCGGCAAGCAGGAACGCGGCCACGCTGAGGGGGCCAACGCCAGCATACAGAACCGCCGGAATGCCGAAGATACCGGCGCCGATGACGCGGTTGATGGCGAACAGGGTGAGGTCGCGCCGGCCGAGCGCGCGGTCGAGCGCGGACGCTGACACTACGCGAGCTGCTTGCGGTAGGCGTGCTGGGTCTTGAGCTTCACGAAACCCAGCCTTTCGTAGAATGGATGCGACTCGGTGCGCACGATGTTGCTGCGCACGGCGAGCTGCCGGATCCCGAGCTGCATTGCCCACTCCTCGACCGCGGCCACGAGCTTGCGCCCCACCCCGCGCCCCCGAACCTCCGGGGCCACCACCAGTCCGAGGATCTCGCAGCGGCGCCCGGAATCGAGTAGTTCCTGCTCCGCCGCGTGCACCCATGCCACGACGGGCGGCAACTGGTCGGCCACGAGCACGAGCTCGCCGGCCCGGGGAAGCAGTCGCTTCAGCCGGTCGGCGATCACGGCACCGCTGTTCGGGTACCCGAGGATCCCGCTCAGCTCCGCGATGCGCGCGGCGTCGCCCAGGGTCGCGTCGCGAATGATCAGGGGTTCATCCTTCCCTCAGTTCGACAGCGCCTAGCTCGCCAGCTTCATCAGGCCCAGCGTCACCAGCAACGGGATGATGACCGCCACAATCGCCTCACCGGCAATGAATCCCGACGCGATGGCGATCGAATAGCGCTGGTGCGCCTGCGGCCTCGTCTTCTCCCAGATCCAGTCGGCCAGCGCGCCGAGGAAGATCGTCGTGACCGCGCTGATCGGGATCAGCACGCCGATGCCCATGCCGGTGGGCGACGGCACGAACGGTCGCCATGACTTCCGCTGCTCCAGCAGCGTGAAGAGCACGCCGAACGCCGCCCCGATCGCCGAACGACCACTTCATCCACTCGAGCCGGGCAATCGCCGCCGGCGTCAGCGCCGCCGGGCCGGTGAGCTGCTGCGTGACGATCTTCGCGAAGCCGACCCAGCGCTGCGACGTCGGGCTGCTCAGCTGCGCATGCTCGCCGATGATGCCGTAGGTGTCGCGCAGCAGCGGGTACATGAACGCGAGCGCCAGCGCGCCCACCGGCACCGCGATGAGCTGCATGTAGGTGAGGATGCGCGGGGTCGAGCCGATCATGCTGCCCGCCTTGTAGTCCTGCATCAGGCCTTCCGACTCCGCGGCCACCGCGCTCGTGATGGCGCTCGACACCATGCTCGCGCTCAGGTTGCCGGGCGCGATCACGCCAAACAGTGCCTGCGTCAGGTTGGCCATCGTGGAGATCGGTCCCCAGTTCGTCTCGCCGAGCACGCGCAGCGCCACGAGGCCGAGCGGAATCGCGAGCAGGATCGCCAGCGCCGAATGCCACACCGGCGTGCCGAAGAAGGCGCGCTGCACCAGTACCAGGGCGATGCTCGCGACAGGCTGCCGATCCCCACCCAGCGGAGCGAGAGGTCTCCGCTCAGGTCTGCGCCGGTCGACGAGGCTCTGGAAGGTGCGCACCAGCACGCGCCAGCGAAGCAGCGAGCGTGGAGATGCCGCCCGCGATGAGCATGCCGACGCCGGGCCACATCACCAGCAGCAGGATGTCCACCCGCCGCGACGACTCGGTGATCAGCCCGTGATCGAGCAGCCAGCACCGGCCCGATGACCCAGGCGATCAGGCCGCCGAGCAGCATGCTCGCGGTGATGCGGAGCCCGATGATGATGCCCGGACCCGATGTTGAGCAGCGAGATGCCGAAGCCGAGGCCCACCACCGGCGACCAGGTGTTCACCCGGAACGCGATCAAGTTCGGCGATCCAGCGAATCTGCGTCGCGAAGAAGAGCAGGCCCGACGAGACCATCGACCCGACCATCGCGAAGGCCGAGCGCCGCGACTGCTCGCCGCGCGCGTCGAGCATGATGAGCGTCTCGCCGGCGGCGATGCCGTCGGGGAACGGCAGCTTCTCGTCGTCGATGAAGTGCTTGCGCAGCGGCACGGCCAGGAACACGCCGAGAATGCCGGACGTCGAGAGCCAGATCCATGTCTGCACCCGCGTGAGGTGCACGCTGAACCCGCTGCCCGGCTCGGCGGCGAGCATGTCGAACGCGGCCAGCAGCCAGCAGAGGAACGCGATCTGCCCGGCGGCGGTGCCCGCCGTCTGGACGATGTTGTTCTCCCAGCGATTGTAGCTCTTCGAGAAGATGCCGAGCGCGAGGAAGCCGAAGAAGGCGGAGACGACCGAGATGTTCGGACCGAAGCCGAACTTCAGCACGACGTACGGATACGACGCGCCGATGATCAGGGCCACCAGGAGACCGACGGCGACCGACCGCGGCGTGAACTCGCGGATGTGCGCCGGCTTCTGCGGGGCAGGATCGGTCACACGCACCTCCTCGATGTGAAAATGGCCTGCCCGGCATCGCCGGACAGGCCACCTGCTACATGAAACGACGCCCGGACATGGGCGAGTTCCAGATCAGCTCTTCGCGGCCAGGTCCTTCAGCGACTGGACCAGGGTCTTCACCTTGGCCGGGTCCTTGGCCCCTGCGGCATCGGCCTCGAGCGACTGCGACAGCTTCAGCAGGGCATCCTTCTCCGCCCCACCCACCTGGAGCTTGGCGGCCGCCAGGGCCTTCTGGGCCCCTTCCACCTTGCTCGCGGACAGGCCACCGGACCGCCCGAGCTGATCGAGGAACGCCCCGGACAGCGCATAGCTTGGCGGCCAGGTGATCTTCGGCTGGTCCTGCGCGTTGAAGTAATCCAGGTGCACCGACTTCGCCGCGTCGATTTCGTTCTGCGAGATGAACGCGCTCGGCAGCAGCTCGAAGATGTCGAGACCGCGACCGATCTCGGAGCTGATCATCAGGCCGTTGTACCAGTAGACCGACCACGACCCGCCATTGCCCATCTTGGTGGAATCAACCGGGCCACGGTCGTAGAACCCGATTTCCTTCGGGTTCTTCGGGTCGGTCCAGTCGAACACCGAGATGCCGCCCTGGTACCAGGCCTGCACCATCACGTCGCGGCCGGGGATCGGGATCAGCGAGCCGTTGTGCGCAACGCAGTTCTCGAACTTGGTCTGCGCGGCCGGCATCTTGTAGTAGCTCTGGAACACCATCTTGCCATCGACCAGCGTGAAGATCGCGTCGGCGCCCCACTCCGGCTTGTCGGTGGCGCGGCACTTGGGCTGCCCACCGCCGCCCCACTCATCGGAGAAGAGGATCTTGGTGCCGTCGTTGTTGAACGTGGCCGAGTGCCAGTAGGAGAAGTTGGAGTCGGCCACGGCGCCGATCCGCTTCGGGTTGGCAACGTCCTTGATGTCGAGCAGCAGGCCGTAGCCGCCGCACGCGCCGCCGGCCAGGCCGATGGCCGGGATAGACGGTGATGTCATGGCACTGCGTCGGGCCGGGACGGACGGCACCCTTCTCGGGAGGCGGCCCGAACCGCTGCGCGATCATGGCCGGAAGGGCGGCGCGCAACGCGGCGCTGTCTGCCGCGGTGGGCGTGCCGCTGCCGCCACGCGCCTTCATGACGCTGTCCAGCATCGGGTCGACGAACTGCGACGGGAGGACGTACTCCGTGCCCTCGATCTCGGCGGTGTAGCCGCCCTTGGCACGGGCCTCGGCGGCAGCCTTCTTCGACTCGGCGATATCCTGCGGCGCCTCGCCGTGCACTGGCGGCGCCACGAGGTCGTTGAAGATGCGCGGCGAGCTCACGATCGCGGCCTGCTCCGGGTGCGCCAGCGGCACCTTGATCACCTCGATGCGGAATAGCGCCGAGTTCGGGTCCTTGTCCGGCGCGAGCTTGGAGCAACCCGGGAGCTCACTCGGCGACCGCACGCCAGCCGACCCGGACACGTAGATGTAGACGTTGTCCGCATCCTTCGGGTCGACCACCACCGTGTGGGTGTGCGATCCACGGCAGGTCTGCACGTTGGCGAGGTACTTCGGGTTCGCCATGTCGGTGGCATCGAAGATCCGGATGCCGCGCAGGCGGTCGGCGCTCACGCTGTCGTGCACGCCCTGCGCGCCGCAGTCGGTGCGGCCCGAGTTACCCTCGCCCGACACGAAGAGCAGGTTCTTGTAGACCGAGACATCGCTCTGCGACGCGGGGCAGAGGAACCCGAGCTTCAGGGTCGGGGCGGCCGGGTTGGTGATGTCCCACACCTGGAAGCCGTTGTAGTTGCCCTGGATCGCGTAGTTCTTGAGGAACGAGAGGTCGGAATTGGTGACGCCGGCGAACTTCTCCGAGGGCGGCGTCGTCGACACGAGCCGGACGTTCCACGCAGCCTGGCCGGCGTCCCACATGCCGGCCTTGAGGCCGACGCGGGGGTCGGGCTTCGGTGCCACGGCCGACATGCCGCCACCCGTGGCGGGTGACGATGACTTCGAGCACCCGGCGAGCGCCGCCAGGCCGATCACGAATGTCATTGGGACGCGGACGACGCTTGCAAGTGCCATTGGTGATTCCTGTGGGGGGACGGGGACGGCTGGACGTATGGCTGGCGACTGAAGTTTCACTGGCCGCCACCGGACGGAGGAAGGGCGGCCAGCATCTTCTGCATCCGGTCGATCTCGGTGGTCTGGTCGGCGTAGACGTCGGAGGCGAACCGGAAGGAGCGCTCCTCCTCGCCGGCACCCTGGCCGAACAGCCGGTTCACCATCACGATCGCGCCCTCATGGTGCTGGATCATGAAGGTGAGGAAGAGTCGGTCGAACTCGGGGCCCCGCGCGGCGTCGAGCTGCTCGAGCTGGGCCTGGGTCAGCATGCCGGGCATGCTCGCGTGACCCATGTCACCCATGTCCATGCCGCTCATGTAGTGAGCCTTGCCCTCGGGCACCGGCTGGCCGAAATCGGAGAGCCAGCGCTTCATGAGGTCGATCTCGTCCTGCTGCCCCGACACGATCCGCTCGGTGAGCAGGAGGATCGGCTGGCTGGCACCGTGCGCTAGGTGCCCAGCCGGCAATGAGGATCGCCTGCGCATGGTGACCGATCATGCCGGTCATGAACTCGGCGTCGGCGGGCAGGTAGGCGGGGTGTGCCGGCGCGGCGGCCGACTGGGCGGCCCCAGGGGTACCCAGACTCAGGGTGGCGACGAGAACCAGGAGCGCGGAGGCGAGGGTCCCCCGAAGTGCCGATTTCATGCAACCCAATGTAACTGAGGAACTTGACTGCGTAAGACTGCGCACTGTGGCTGACATGTCGATTTCGCCAATGCCTGTTCGTCGTGACTGTAGAACCACTGAGCCCAGTTTTCACACCCCGGAGGAGAATACACGATGCGATTCATGGTGCTGGTCAAGGCCAACAAGGACTCCGAGGCGGGGGTCCTCCCCGACGAGAAGGAGCTGCTCGAGATGGGCAAGTTCAACGATGAACTGATCAAGGCCGGCGTCATGCTGGCGGGCGAGGGACTGCAGTCGAGTGCGAAGGGCAAGCGCATGAAGTTCGCCGTCGGCGCGAAGCCCACGATCACCGACGGCCCATTCGCCGAGACGAAGGAACTGCTGGCCGGCTTCTGGATGGTGCAGATGAAGTCCATGGACGAGTGCGTTGCCTGGTTCAAGCGCTGCCCGCCCTGCGTGGGAGAGATAGAGATCCGGCAGGTGTTCGACTCGGCCGACTTCGAGCCAGTCATCAAGACCGACGCGGGCCGGGCGCTCCTCGAGGCCGAGGATGCGTTCCGGAAGCGCGCCGGCCAGGGAGCCTGATCATGCGCATCATGAGCATGCACAAGACCGACGCCGCCACCGAGGCCGGCGCCCTCCCGACTCCCGAGTTGATGGCCGGCATGGGCCCGCTGATGGACGACATGGCCAGGGCCGGCATCCTCGAGTCGGGTGAAGGATTGCGCCCAAGCTCCACCGGCGTCCGCCTCAATTTCTCCGGTGGGCGGTGCACCGTCACCAAGGGCCCTTTCAAGGGTGCCAACGAGCTCATCAGCGGATTCTGCATGGTGCGCACCCGCACCCTGGAGGAAGCGATCGAGTGGGCCACCCGGTACGGCGACCTGATCGGTGACAGCGAACTCGACATCCGCCCGGTGTGCGAGATGTGGGACCTGGGCTACGGACAGAAGCCGGCCGATGACCCGACCACTCGCTTCATGATCGTGCAGAAGGCGGACGCGAAGTCAGAGGCCGGGATGGGGTACTCTCCCATCATCGACGCCGGCATGAAGACACTGGTGGCCGACATGACGGCGGCGGGCGTGTTCATCCAGAGTGGGGGCCTCGAGCCGAGCGCGAAGGCGACACGCCTCCACTACACGGGGAACAGGCGAACCGTCACCGATGGTCCCTTCGCCGAGTCGAAGGAATTGATCGCGGGATACGTGATCCTGGACGTGAAGTCGGTCGACGAGGCGATTTACTGGTCCGACCGCTTCGCCAAGGTCATCGGTGACGTGGAAATCGATATCCGTCGCCTCTGGTGACAACCAGCGAGACCGATCGCGCCATCAATGCCGTCTGGCGCATCGAATCGGCGAAGCTGATTGCCGGCCTCACCCGCATGGTGGGTGATGTCGGCATCGCCGAGGACCTGGCGCAGGATGCGCTCCTCATCGCACTCGAGCGCTGGCCCGGCTCGGGCGTTCCCGACAACCCCGGCGCCTGGCTGATGACTACGGCCAAGCGGCGCGCGATCGACCTTTTCCGCCGCGACAAGCGACTCGCGCTGAAGCACGAAGCGCTGGGCCACGAACTGGAGGCGGCGCAGGAACTCGCCGTACCCGACCTCGACGCGGCACTCGACGATCACGTCGGCGACGACCTGCTCCGCCTCATGTTCATCGCCTGCCACCCAGTGCTCTCCACCGAGGCCCGCGTGGCCCTGACGCTTCGCCTCCTGGGCGGGCTCACTACCGATGAGATCGCGCGGGCGTTTCTCGTTCCCATCCCGACTATTGCGCAGCGGATCGTCCGGGCAAAGAAGACGCTGACTGAGGCGAAGGCGCCGTTCGAGGTTCCACGCGGACCGGAGCTCGAGGCTCGGCTCGCGTCAGTGCTCGAAGTCATCTACCTGGTATTCAACGAGGGCTACTCGGCAACGGCGGGTGACGACTGGATGCGGCCTGCGCTCTGTGAGGACGCACTGCGCCTCGGACGGGTACTGGCCGAGCTCGCGCCCAACGAGCCTGAGGTGCATGGGCTCGTCGCACTCATGGAGATCCAGGCGTCACGCTCGCGGGCGCGAGTGAACGCGTCGGGTGAACCGATCCTGCTGCTCGACCAGGACCGCGCGAAGTGGGATCGCGTACTCATCGGTCGCGGGCTGGCGGCACTGGAGCGCGCCGCGGCGCTCGGTGGCGCGCAGGGACCATATGCGTTGCAAGCGGCGATCGCGGCGTGTCATGCCCGGGCCGTCGTGGCGGAGGAGACCGACTGGATCCGCATCGCGGCCCTCTACGATGCGCTGGCCCGGATCACGCCATCGCCAGTGGTGGACCTCAACCGCGCCGTGGCTCTCTCGATGGCGTTCGGACCCGCCGCGGGACTCGAGCTGGTGGACGAGCTGGTCTCGGAGCCGTCACTCAGGGGCTATCACCTGCTGCCGAGCGTTCGGGGCGACCTGCTGCTGAGGCTGGGCCGGAAGGAGGAAGCCAGGGCCGAATTCGAGCGGGCCGCGTCGCTGACGAAGAACGCGCGTGAGCAGGCCCTGCTGCTGGCCCGGGCCGGAACCTGCCGGGTTTGACAATCGAGGCGCGCTGTAATATGATGCCTGTCATATAACAGGGGGATCGCATGGCTCGCGCGTCGCACACCAAGAAGGAAGAGACCCACGACCGGATCGTGGATGTTGCGGCGCGGGCACTGCGGCGGCACGGCTATGCCGGCACCGGCGTCGCAGCGGTGATGAAGGACGCCGGCCTGACCCATGGCGGCTTCTACGCGCACTTCGGCTCGCGCGATGCCATGCTGGTCGAGGCGCTCGAACAGGCCGGCCGGGAAAGCCAGGCGGTGGTATTGCGGGCGATCCAGGCCGCCAAGCCGGGCGTCACGCCCTTCCGGGCGCTGGTGGAGACCTATCTCGCCGACGAGCACCTGGACAGGCTCGAGATCGGCTGTCCCATTGCGGCGCTCGGCTGCGACATGCCGCGGCAATCGCGGAACGTACGCAAGGCGTCGGCGAGGGGCGTGCAGCAACTGATCGCGGCGGTGCATGGCACGCTGCCGTCGGCCTCCGGGGCCACCGCCACGATGATCGCGGCCACGCTGGTCGGCACACTCCAGCTCGGTCGCACGCTGGGGAACAACGCCGAGGGCCGCAGCCTGCTGGCCTCGGCGCGCAGCTCGCTCCTCCAGGCGCACGACCGGTCAACGGCCTGAGCCCGACCCACGACGACGCAACGTTGCTGCGTTCATGAATATGATGCTTGTCATATTACACGTAACCTCAAGGAGCCTCTCATGAAGATCCACGGCGCAACTGTTCTCGTCACCGGTGCCAATCGTGGCATCGGCCTCGCCTTTACCCGCGAGCTGCTCGCACGGGGCGCCCGGAAGGTCTACGCCGGGGCGCGCGATCCGAAGAGCGTCACCCAGCCCGGCGTGGAAGCGATTCAACTCGATGTCACCAGGCCGGAACAGATTGCCGCTGCCGCCGCCCGACTCGGGGACGTCACGCTGGTGATCAACAATGCCGGGGTTGGACAAGTTGGCGGATTCCTGGCGACGGACAGCGAAGAGGTCGCCCGCCGCCAGCTCGAGACCAACTATTTCGGCGTCCTGAGGATGAGCAAGGCATTCGCCCCAATCCTCGCGGCCAATGGTGGTGGCGGAATCATCAACGTCCTGTCCATCGTGACCTGGGTCAACAACGGCTTCCTCGCGGCCTACTCGCCAGCAAGTCGGCCGCCTGGTCGCTCACCAATTCATTGCGGCATGAACTTCAGGGCCAGAACACCCAGGTGCTCGCGTTGCACATGGGTTTCGTCGACACCGACCTCGTGCGAGGGCTCGATGCGCCCAAGGCGACCGCCGAGGAAATCGTCATCCAGGCACTCGATGGCCTGGAGGCGGGTGCAGATGAGGTGCTCGGCGACGACGTGACCAGGCAGGTGAAGGCAGGCCTCTCTTCCGGCAGCTACCTGCCGCAGCCGGCCTGAACGTCAGCGCTTCAGCTTCCCGCGGGTCGTGAAATAGAGGCCCGCGGCGGCGCACCCGATGAGGACGGACCATGTGCCGAGGTCCGTCTTCGGGTGCCCGGTGAAGGTGACCTTGCCGCCGCCGTTCGGGCCGTCCCATGCGGTGACGCTGGTCGGGTGGTCTCCACGATAGCTCCAGCGGTGAAAGCCGTCCCAGGTCGTGGGGCGGGCAAGACTCGCGGGCGCTTCGCCATCCGCGATCCAGGTCATGCGCCACGGCGGGGCCAGCAGGGCGGCAACCAGTAGGGAGCCGAAGAGAGCCGGCATGATGAGCTTCATCCTCTCAGTCTAAGCGTCCTCGCAGCTTGACGCGCCGGGCCACACACTGTATATAACCATATGGTTATGCACTCAGCCGCTGGCCGGATGACCGCCGCCAGGCTCGACGCCACGTTCGCCGCACTGGCCGATCCCACCCGACGGGCGATCATTGCCCGGCTCGCATCGGGTGAGGCGTCGGTCAATGAGCTCGCCGAGCCGTTTGCGATGAGCCAGCCAGCGATCTCGAAGCACCTCAAGGTGCTCGAACGCGCGGGGCTCATTTCCCGGAGTCAGGACGCGCAGCGGCGACCGCGGAAACTCGAACCTAAGCCGCTGGCTGAAGCGACGGTGTGGCTCGAACGGTATCGCAGGTTCTGGGAAGGATCGTTTCAGCACCTGGATACCCTGCTCGACGAACTCAAGGCAGCAGAGAAGAAGCACGGACGCCCCAAGCGATAGGAGAACGGACATGAGCTTCACCGGAACGCTGCAGGTCACCACCGTGGGCGATCGCGAGGTCAGGCTGGTCCGCGAGTTCGACGCCCCGAAGCACCTGGTGTGGGACTGCTTCACCAGGCCGGAACTCGTCCGCCGCTGGCTCTTCGGGCCCGACGGATGGTCGTTCCTCGTCTGTGATATCGACCTGAGGGTGGGCGGCAGCTATCGCTATGTCTGGAAGAAGAACGCGGACGGCGAGGAGATGGGGATGACGGGGGTGTATCGCGAGATCGTTCCGCGCGAGCGGATCGTCGATGCGCAGATCTTCGACCATGACTGGACAGGGGGCGAGGCGATCGGCACGGCGGTGTTCATCGAACGGAATGGCCGGACCACGGTGGACAACACAATGCGCTATGCCTCGCGCGAGGCGCGTGACTTGGTGCTGAAGTCGGGAATGAAGGAAGGCATGGCGATGGGCTACGACCGGCTCGAGGAGTTCATGGCGACGCTTCCGGCCGGAGGCACCGCGTGAGCGCCGCCGAACCGTACGATCCAATTGCCATCGCCGCCACCGCCCTGCCATGCGCATGGCCGGCGGGCGCCATCTATCGCGCACGACACGCGACGAGCTGAGAAAGGATCACGATCATGCAGAAGATCACCCCGTTCCTCTGGTTCGACGGCAAGGCCGAAGAGGCCATGAACTTCTATGTCGGCATCTTCAAGAACTCGAAGGTCCTGAGCGTCAACCGGCAGGGCAAGGATGGGCCGGTGTTCTCCACTACCTTCAACCTGGACGGCGAGGACTTCTTCGCGCTCAACGGTGGCCCCATGTTCCAGTTCACCCCGGCGATCTCGTTCTTCATCACCTGCGAGACCCAGGCCGAGGTGGACGAGTTCTGGAGCAAGCTGAGTGAGAACGGGGTACAGGATCGATGCGGCTGGCTCCGGGACAAGTACGGCATCTCCTGGCAGGTCGTGCCGTCGCTGCTCCCGCGGCTGCTCGGCGACAAGGACCCGAAGAAGGCACAGGCCGCCATGAGCGCGATGCTCACGATGAGCAAGATCGACATGGCGGCATTGCAGAAGGCATACGATGAGGCTTGAGGATGGCACCTAAGCAGGCCCCGGAAGTTGCGCGACCGCTCAAGGAGCGGGTGGATGACGCGATCGCGTGGCTCCGGAGCCATGCGACCAAGGCGACGCGCGACGGGATGGCCCGTTACAACGTCCCGTCCGACAAGGCCTTTGGCGTGTCGATGAAGAACATCCAGGTGCTGGCGAAGCAACTGGGGCGGGACCACGCTCTTGCCGCCGCACTCTGGGAAACCGGCTGGTATGAGGCGCGCATGCTGACCGCCTATGTGGATGAGCCGGAGCGGGTCACGTCAGCGCAGATGGATCGCTGGAGCCGCCAGTTCGACAACTGGGCCATTTGCGACACGCTGGCATTCGCGCTGTGGGACCGGACCCCGCATGCGTGGACCAAGGTGGAGCAGTGGGCAGGTCGCCGGGAGGAGTTCATCAAGCGCACGGCGTTCGCCCTGCTCTGGAGCCTCTCGGTGCACGACAAGGCGGCGACGGACAAGCAGTTCATCCGCGGCCTGGCGCTCATCGAGCAGGCGGCCGTGGATGACCGGAACTTCGTCATGAAGGCGGTGAACATGGCGCTCCGGGCCATCGGGAAGCGCAACGCTGCACTCAATGCCGCGGCGGCGAAGACCGCCAGCCGCCTGGCGCTGTCCACAGACGCATCAGCGAAGTGGGTGGGAAAGCATGCCCTGCGGGAAATTACGAGTGCATCAGTGAAGCGGCGCGCCGCGCGCTGACCTCCTTCCCTGCTAGAGGCCGAGGACGGACACAACCTCGGCGTCGGCATACTCCCGTTCCAGCCAGTCCGCCAGCCGATCCGCCAGGCTTGCCACCGTGAGATGCTCCTCGCTGGTGCCGGCGCCGATGCGCTCGAACGCCTCGGCGGCACTGGGCGTGAGCGGCGCTACCAGGGGCTCGCCCCGAATGGCCCGCACGAGGCCCGTCAGCTCGGCGACGACCTGGGCGCCACTGATGCGCGGGAGTTCCATGAAGGAGTAGTAGTCGTACTGCGGCGTGTGCCGCCGGAAGATCGGCTCCACGAAGGCGAACGCTTCCTCGGTGAGGAACACCGAGTCGGTGCACCAGCACTTGTCGCGATAGGGGCCGGGGTAGAACTCGATATAGACGGTGTGGTGCAGCTCGGAGAGCTGCGTGATGAGGTGGATACGGTCATGGACGCTGCGCTGCATGGCTAGTCGAGGTCCTTCGGAATGAACCGCGGGCTGAGATGACGGTACATTGTGCTCTCTCCCTTCGAGGCCGGACTGATGGAGCGTGAGGTCTATTCCTGGCTGCTGATGGCGTGGGCCGGTGTCGCCGTCTGCGTGTTTATTGCGCTCCAGTTCCTCACGGCACCATACGGGCGACATGCGCGGCCCGGCTGGGGACCCACCATTCATCGCACTGCCGGCTGGGTCATCATGGAGTCGCCCGCGGTGATCGTATTCGTCGCCTGCTTCGTGGTGTCGGGCCGCCGCGACCCGGTGGCGATGGTCTTCCTCCTGCTCTGGCTCCTCCACTACGTCTACCGGGCATTCATCTATCCGTTCCGGCTCCGGGGTGGCCAGCTGCGCATGCCCCTGAGCGTAGTGGCGATGGCGTTCCTCTTCAACGTGATGAACGGATACCTGCAGGGACGCGGCATCTTCACCCTGGGTCCGGCGCGCGGAGTCGAGTGGTTCACCGATCCGAGGTTCATCATGGGAGTGCTCCTGTTCCTCGGCGGGTACGCGCTCAACCAGCAGTCAGACATCATTCTTCGCCGCCTCCGAGCCCCGGGCGAGCGCGGCTACAAGATTCCCCATGGGGGCGGCTACGGGCTGGTCTCCTGCCCCAACTACCTCGGCGAACTCGTCGAGTGGCTCGGCTGGGCGATGCTCACCTGGTCACCGGCCGGTCTCGTCTTCTTCCTCTGGTCGGCGGCGAACCTGGTGCCGAGGGCCCGCTCTCATCATCGCTGGTACCTGGAGCAGTTCCCCGGCTACCCGCGCGAGCGGAAGTCCGTGATTCCCTGGCTCTACTAGGTGGATTTCCGGTACACCAGGAAGCCCGACTTCTCCGCTACGCTGTCATAAAGCTTCATCGCGACGGTGTTCGTCTCGTGCGTCTGCCAGTAGATGCGTGGTGATCCGGCGGCGCCCGCCGCACGCGCCACTTCCTCGATCAGCGCGCGACCAACTCCCCTCCCCCTCGCCGCTTCCGCCGTGAAGAGGTCCTGCATGTAGCAGGTGGGCGGCACCTGGATCGTGTTGCGGTGAAACAGGTAGTGCGCCAGCCCGAGGAGCACGCCCGCGCGCTCCGCGACGAGCGCATGCATCGGTTCGGCCGGGTCGAGGAACCGCGCCCAGGTCACGTCAGTGACATCGCGTGGCAGCGCCGTCGGGCCCGATCGACCATAGAAGGCATTGTACCCGCCCCAGAGCGGGAGCCACTGGGGAAAGTCGGCGGCCGCGACCGGCCGGATGAGGATGGTCATGACCTCACGCTAACGTCCCGCTTGACATATTCCGATATGGGCATATACTGGAGCCATGGCAAGAGCAGCGACCACTTCGGACGTCTTCAACGCCGTCGCCGAACCCCGGCGGCGCCAGATCCTGACCCTGCTGCAGAAGCGGGAGCGGTCTGTGAACGAGCTCGCGCGGTCACTCAAGGTCCACCAGCCGCAGGCGTCGAAGCACCTGCGAGTCCTCAAGGAAGTGGGCCTGGTGACGGTGCGCGGCGCGGGCCAGCAGCGGCTCTATGCCCTCAACGGTGATGGACTCCAGCCGATTCACGACTGGGTCACGAGCTTCGCGCAATTCCGGTCGGAGAGCTTCGAACGCCTCGACGAGTACCTCAAGGACCTTCAGGGGAGGAAAAAGGGAACATGATGATCGAGACCATTGGCGCCATGACGATGTCGGTTCCCTCGGACCGGGAAATCGTCCTCACGCGCGACTTCGAGGCGCCGCGCAGCCTGGTGTTCGAGATGTTCGTGAAGCCGGAGCACCTGAAGCGCTGGTGGGGGCTCCGTGGCTCGACGCTCACGGTGTGTGACGTCGACCTCCGGCCCGGCGGTGCCTGGCGCTATGTCACGCGCGGGCCCAGGGGTCACGAGAATCCGTTCACGGGGATCTACAGGGAGATCACGCCGCCGGAGCGCCTGGTCTACACGCTCGTGTACGACGTGGAGGGGGCGCGGGAACATCCCGGGGCTGGTAACCGACGTGTTCACCGAGAAGGCGGGAGTGACGACACTGGTGGAGAACATGCTCTTCCCGTCGAAGGAAGCGCGAGACGGGCTGCTGCAATCGGACATGAAGAGTGGTGCCGCGGAGACGTTCGACCGTCTCGCCGAGCTGCTCGCCACCCTGACGGTGTGAGGCGGCCGCAGTGACTAGCCGGTGTCCCTCGGTCGCTCGGCGACTATTGGTCGTGAGCAGCTCAGTCAACCGCGCTACGGCGCCACGACGACCATGCGCCGGAGTGTCCTGGTCGACCCTTCCCAAAGCGTGAAAGGCGTAGCCCAGCACATACGCAGGGGTGAGGGAGAAGTCATCGTGAAGATGGTATTCCGGGCGAGGCTCATTCACCGCGCAACTGCTGCCGGTACTCGGCCTCATCGAAATGCCCCTGCGACTCGGCGATCAGGCCGTCAGGACCAATGGCCCAGTCTTCGTATCCGGAGATGTGAACCCGATTGCCGGTGCCTCCCGGTCCGGTATTGGTGCCGGTGAGCGTCCACCCGTACACCGCATGACTGCCATGCACCTCGAGCGAGTCCATTGCCAGCACGAGGTCGGGAAGTGCGGTCATGAACCCCCTTGCCACCTCAGTGATGGCGGCCCGGCCCACGGCTGGTTCGGCGTCGTTGACACTCAGGGAGCCACCCTCGGCGAAGAATCCGGCCACGCGCGCCGGGTCCTGTCCACTCCACGCCGCGGTGTATCGCGTGGCGAACACCCGCATGCTGGCGGGGTCCATGTGAACCTTCTTCGACGTACAACTGGTCAGGAGGATGAGCGACAGTGCAGCGACCGCAGCCGGACCAAGCTTGCGCATCGGGTCTCCTTGGGATCGCGGGGCAGGAAGTCGGGACGCTCAGTCATGGCCGGAATTGACGGCAGGGCGCACAATAGTGGAGCGCGACGGAGCCCCGCTTGCCAACTCACGGAGTGACACCATGCGTTCCACCGTTCGACGGTCCACGCTAGTCCTGCTGGTATTGAGCGCGAGTGCCTGCAGTTACGTGAGCCAGCCTGCCGATCCCGACCCAAACCTGCCGGGCGACCCGGACCCGCCGGGAAGCAACGTGCCCGTGCTTGGAGTGAAGCTGGTGCCCCAGTCGGTTCACCTCGTCGCCATTGGGGAAACGAAGCAACTGGTGGCGACGGTGGCTCCAGCCAACGCAACCGACCAGGCCCTCACCTGGGAGTCCACGAACCCCGGCGTGGTTGCCGTCAGCGCCACTGGCATCGTGACGGCGATAGCGGCAGGCTCGGGCGTATTCATTACGGTCACTACCCACAATGGCCATCATGAGGCGTCCGCCAACGTCAGCGTGGTTCCGTAGGCGGGCCGGGACCGGGCTCAGCGCGCGACCGTAACGCGCAGGAAGGTGGCTGGTATGCTCGTGGCGGTCGCACTTGTGTTCTGGCTGGCGAACAGCGCTTCCAGTTCCTTCTGCAGGTCGGCGGCCCGGCCATTCGCCTCGGCGGCGGCAAAGGCATTCATGGTGGGCCCGTAGTAGTCCCTGAACGCCGCCACGAACTGCGCCGGTGGGCCATCGAAGTTGAAGATGAAGGTGTCCCGCTCGAAGGAGATATTCGCCCCCGGAATCCCTGCCGCGGTAAACCGCTCGAGCACGTTACTCTCGATGCCCCATGTCATGGGACTGATAAACCCCTCGGGGGGTGGCGGCGTGTAGGCGGCACTGATCTTCAGGATCTGCGCCACGAGCGTGGGATCACCGGGAATCCAGTTGCCCATCACGATCCGCCCGCCCGGCCGCGTCACCCGCACCATTTCCTTCGCGACGTCAAGCGGCTTCGGCGCGAACATCGCCCCGAAGATGCTGACCACGAGGTCGAACGACGCATCCGGTATGGGTTGCAGGTTGGTGGCATCGCCCTCGCGGAAGGTGCAGTTGGCCAGCCCATGTTCCGCAGCGCGCCTGTTGCCGGCCTCGACCAGGTTGCGCGCGATATCAACGCCAAGCACGTCCGCACCGAGCTGGGCTTCCGGCAACGCCGTGGTGCCGTCTCCGCAGCCCAGGTCCAGCACCTTGAGCCCCCTGGTAACACCGATCCGCCGTACGAGCGCTTCCCCGCTCTCGCGCATGGTTTCGGCGATTCGGGTGAAATCGCCTTTCTCCCAGAGTGCCTTGTTCGGGTTTGCAGGTGCAGTGGACATCAGGTCAGCACTCCTTTCATGTGAGTCCGGTGGCGCCCTCGGGCATTTCCATCAAGTACGACGTCAGCCGACGGATGCGAGCGCCTAGTCGCGTGACCGCAATGGCGGGCCGGCCGACAAAAGCTTCGTTCTCGATCTCCCGGTCGAACTCCACCTTTCCATGCAGGTGGAAGGCGCCAGGGATCACCCACTCGACATCATCGGTGAGGCAATCCAGGATCCGTGGGTGATCGGAGAGGCCAAACGCATCCATGTAAGCCTGCACGGTCTTCTTGTTTTGGCTCATGCTTAGAGATATGCGTCCCGAATGCGTTGCGCCATGGCGCAGCGCCCAGGCGCCTCTAGATGACTTCGTCGAGGCAGGTAACTGGATCACCCACACGCAGGCGCTTGCCATGCTCGCTCGGCGCGACCCGCGTGTTGATGCCCAGGGTGTAGAAGTGGGTAATGCGGTCGGAGGCGCGGGCCCAGGCAGGCAAGTGGGCATGGCGAAGCTCGCTGAAGCGCTTCTGGAACCCGGTCACGGGGTGTCCGCTGAGCGACTCGCGGGCAGGAACGGCGCAGCGAGGGCAGGGATTGGTCCCCTCTGCGCTGACCTCGCCGACGGTGAAGGGCACGGCGTTGCTTTCGTCCTCGCGGAACAGCCGGTCCTCCCAGAAGGCGGGCACACCCCCGATCTCGAGGGGCGCGCGAAAGCGGCGGCGACACTCTTCGAGGTCCATGCCGGGAAACCAGTCGGCGACGGCCCGGAGCGTCGCCGTCGAGATAACCATGGGGCCATTCCGAATCGTGTCGTCCGGAAAGCCGTCGGCGGAGTAGCGCACGGTCACGGAACGGTCGAGGTACCGGCTGAGCCAGTCCGACGCTGCGGGAGCATCTCCAGGAAAGCTGATTTCCCGGGGCGCGATGCTTCGCGTATCGTCGCGTGTCGACAACGTGACGGAGCTCAAGTCCGGCGTGAAGGTGGCGCGAATGAGGTGAAGCACGGGCGTACTCTTGCCATTGATACAACGGCCATCGTCCGCGAAGAGTGCCCAGGCACGATCCAGCTCCAGGCCTCCAGCAGGACCGATGCGGGACTCGGCGACAGATAGGCCATCGAGGGACTTGATCGGATGCAGGCGGATGTGGGCAAGAAAGGGATCGTTGCGCATCAGTACTCGTCACACTCCTGCTGGCTATTACTCAGGACGACCGACCGAAAATCCAGCCGGGCAGCGCAGCGGCCTGCCTCACCCATCTCGCCACCTGTGCCTCGTCGAGCTCGCCTTCGTGAATGTCCACGTAGCGCGTCTCCTTGCTCTTGCTGGCACCGGGCGGCACTGGCTGCAGCGACGTACCGCGGAAGAAGGCCACCTTGACGTAGCTGGTGAAGGTGTGGAACGACAGGAACCAGCCCTGGCCCTCGATGCCGTACAATGGTGAATTCCATTTCACCGCCTTGCACACCCCGGGCACATTCCGCACGATCAGCGCATCCAGGCGTTCGCCGACATCGCGCCTCCAGCCCGGCATCGCGGCTATGTAGGCCTGAACCGGCGCGTCGCCGTCCGCCTTTGCGATGCGCGGGTTACCGCCCGCGAGGGCGGCGCCGGCCTTACCGCTTCTTTTCCGGCGTGCCATTCCGGGCCACCGCAGCCTTCACGAGCGCCTTGAACGCACGCGCGTCAACCTTCACACCTTCCGGGACGTCGAGTGCCCTGCGCGTCTTTCCTTCCAGGCTGGAGTTGAAGAGGCCCGATGGATCGGGCACGCTGGCGCCCTTCGCGAAGGTGAGCTTCACGACCTTCGTGTAGGACTCACCGGTGCAGATGATTCCGTTGCGCGACCAGACCGGGCCGCCCCACTTCCACTCCTCGGTCACCTCGGGGTCGGCCTCGAGGATCAGCGCCCGCATGCGGGCCAGCGTCTCCCCACGCCACCCTTCCAGCTCCTTGATCCGCCGGTCGATGAGCCGGGAGGCTTCCTTCCCGGTCGCCTGCTCGTCGCTCTTGGGCATCAGTGTCTCCTCCAGGTTCGTGACGTTGGCGGGCCGCGGTCCGTCAGTCAAGTGACGGTTTCCCACCCTGCTTTACGCAATGCTAGCTGGAGCCATCCCTTCCGGGTGGCCGGTCCACTCCCAGGGAGCTGGCTATGCGTCATACACGGCGGTTTGGAATTGCGATGCTTACGGCGGTGGCAGCCGCGTGCGGTGGTGATGGAGGTGATGACGGTGGCGGTGGCGGTGGGGGCGGGTCAGGTTTCACCGCAGTCGTCGCCGGGAGCGCATGGGAAGCGACGCCGATCTCGATCTCGGCTGCCGCAAATGCCGGCGTGCCGGGAACGATCATCATCGTCGGCAGCGATAACGCCGGCGGGGTAAATCGCAGCATCACCCTCACGTTCTACAATGTGCGCGGCCCGGGGACCTACGCGCTGGGCGTCGGGTCCGACGTCTACGGTGGTCGCGCCTCGACTGGGGAGGGAACCGGCGGGGGTGACGCCGACATCTGGTCCACTCCGAACACCGGTGTGGCCGGTACCGCGACACTGACGCAGGTGAGCGGCGGTCGGGTGAAGGGAACGTTCTCATTCACCGGTGAGGCAAGTGACGACAATGTCGTGCTCGGCGACCGGACGGTGACGAATGGCCAGTTCGACCTAGCAATGACCGGCACCCTGTCGACACTGCCCGCGAACCAGGGGAGCAAGGTGACCGCCAAGCTCAACGGTCAGCTCTACAATGCCTGGTCGGTGAACGGGCTGCTGACGGATCGCACCGGCGGCGCGGGATTCAGGTTCTCCACCTCCACCCAGGACAATGCCCTTTCAATGGAGCTCGAGGGAATCACCGCGACCGGCACCTACGCCATCTCGGATGTCGTACCACTCAGGGTACTCATCGTGGGCAGGAACGGTGGCGATGCGCAGCACTGCTGCTGGGGACTGAATGCGGGCGGTGATGCGGGCACCATCACGGTCACGAGCATCACCGCAGACCGGGTGCAGGGCACCTTCAGCGGGACGCTCCAGCCGCAGCCGGGTAAGCCGGCGACCGCCCCGCTCGTGGTGACGGAGGGAACGTTTGACGTAGGGATTCAATAGCGCACGCGAGCCACCGGGCCGGAGCTACGCGGGAGTCGGCGTCCGCGCGGCTCCGAGCCCGCGACTCAGCCCGCCCTCGACCTCCCGCTGCGCATCTGCAAGACGGTTCACATCCTCGCCAATAAGGCGCGCGGCATCGATCAGCGTCGTGAGCGGCGCCAGATCGGCAGCGCCGGCGTGCAGCCGGAGTAGGTCGAGACGGATTCCCTCGAGCGCCGCGACGCTCTCGGCGAGGTGCGCCGAGGCCGCGTTCTTCCGCACAGCCAGCACCTCGGCGTTCACCGATCCAGCTGGGACGAGGGCGGCGACCAACTCGATCTCCGCGCGTGCACCGGCAGCCTGTGCCTCGAGCGCGGCGACGATCGACGGCAGCCCGGCGAGCTGCTCCCGGTATTCCTTCGGCAGCGCCGCGAACAGCTCCGACGCCGCAACGCCGAGCGCGGCCTCCGTCGCGCGAAATGCAGACGGACCGGCGAGCATCGAGCGTTCCGGCGCGCCGAGCCGGCGGGCGAGCCACGCACCCAGCTTGCTGTTCCAGAGGCGATCCCGGATCCCGTTCTGCCACCATCTGCGAATCCCCGTGGGAATGAACTGCACATCGAGCGCGTTGCTCACGGCTCCCAGCACCAGGGTCGTGAAGATGGGTGCGAGGAAGAACACGACTGCAAGCCTGCCGAGTTGATTCTCGTGAATGACCCCGGAGAGAACCAGCCCGACGTTGACCGCGAGCCAGGTCGGCCGAGCTGACCGTGGCGACTCGGAGGACCCGGTGCGCGATCGGCTCCTTGTCGTCTCGCGCGAGCGCCTCGGTCTCGGCGCGCTCGCGGCGGGCGACCTCGAGTGCCGCCCGCAGGTCGGCGAGTGTGTGTCCGGCGCGGAACTGCCGGCGCGCCTGGTTGATGTGGAAGCCGACGATGGGCAGGAGGGGCGCCGACGCGATCGCCGCGAGGAGCACGATGTCGGCCGGTCCATCCGGCCGCTTGCCGGCGAGCCACACGACGAGGTTGACCGTGGTCAGGACGCCGAACAGCCCGGACCACGCCAGGTAGGGAACGAGCAGCGGATTCCGCGCGCCGAGCCAGGCGCGCAGCGTGGGCGGCAGCGCCGGACGTGCATCAGGCGCCGGAGCGAGTGCGTCGGCCAGCGCCTCGCCATCGACGAATCGCTCGAGCGGGATCGCGAGCGAGGCAGCGGTCGATCGCCGCGCCGAGTGCTGGAGGGAGTCCGGGCGCGGCGAGCATCGCGCTCGGCGGCGGCTCGGTCGCCTGGCTCACCAGCAACGCGGGCAGGTTCGTCGACTCGAACGGCAGGCGGCCGCTCACGGCGAGATAGCCGACGACGCCGAGCGAATAGATGTCGCTGCGTCCATCGACGGCTTCGCCCGCCGCCTGCTCGGGACTCATGAAGTGCGCGGTGCCCATGATCTTGCCCGGATCGGTCACGACGCCGGGATCCCGGCCGCCGTGCGCGATGCCGAAGTCGGTCACCAGCGCGCGGCCCGTGCCCGCCTCGAGCAGGATGTTGTCCGGCTTCACGTCGCGGTGGACGATGCCGCGTCCGTGCGCGTAGGCGAGTGCCCACGCCACCTCGCGCAGCACGCGCGTCGCGTCGGCGGGCGGGAGGGGACCGCGCGTGCGGAGTCGCTCGCCGAGCGTCTCGCCATCCACGTAGCTCATGACGAAGAAGACGAAGCCGTCCGCCTCGCCGACGCGATGGATCGGGACGATGTGCGGGTGCGAGAGTCCGGCGGCCATGCGGGCCTCGCGCACGAACCGCTCGCGCGCCGCCGGCGGTCGCGGGCGAGGTGGGCCGGCAGCACCTTGATGGCGACGTCGCGATCGAGCTGCACGTCGCGCGCGAGGTAGACGACGCCCATGCCGCCACGGCCGAGCTCGCGCTGGAGCGAGTACTCGCCGGCCAGGGCGGCCTGCAGGTCGAGGAACTCGGCGGAGGGATGCGTCATCTCCTACCAGACAAGCGGAACGAGACGGTAAGGCACGCGCGCCACATACGCGCGGTAGTCCGGGAGCGTCGCCTGTAGTGTCGTCTCTTCAACGACAATACGGGCGAGCAACGCCAGCAGGATAGCGGTGAGTGTCAGCAGACTCGCGTAGCTCCCGAGCCACAGGGCGACGCCAGCATGAAAGAGCAGTATGCCGAGGTACATCGGGTGTCGCACGCGTGCGTAGAGTCCCCGGTCAACCAGGGCCTGGGCACGATCCGATTGATCCTCGACTATCGGTATGGCAAACGAATTCTGGTAGATCGCGGCGGAGATGACGGCAAACCCGGCCAAGGCCACGGCCGCCCCGCCGAGGGCGACGCTGAAAGACGGCGGGGGCAGCAGCTTCAGGTAGAAGACATCGATGGGCACGAAGGCGAACCACGCCAGCGTCGATAGAACGAGGAACGCGGTGGCGACGCGATCTGCCTGCGGCTGATTCACGGAAGCGGGTGCGGTGAGCCGGGCCGCGAGACTGGCCGGTGCCACCACCGTGAGGGTCACGACGAGGGCTGCGAGGCCAATACCGTACAGCCCAAGAAAGATGAGCGCGCGAGGCCAGTACCAGGTGCCTCCGGAAACGAGGCCCGCCGGAACGAGAAGGGCAACGGCATAGAGGGCCAGCTGAAACAGTCCACCGATGAGCCCCCTGATGATCAGTTTCATCATGGGCTTGTCGGCCGCAGCAGGTAGTAGACCTCGGTGCGCAACTCCGCAGGATCAGCGTGCCAGTGCCCGTACACTTCCCAGGACGGACCGGCGCGCTGGCGATCATTTGCCTGGCACCAGGCGAGGATCGCGGCATTCGCGTCGCCGAGGCGCCGGTACTCGCCGTGATGCGTGGTCATCGCGGCCATGCCGCCCGGTGTTTCGAGCGGCAGCACTGCACCCGCCGGGTTGAATGCCGCGGTAGTACCGACGCAGAAGTCGACCGTCAACTCTTCCGCGGTTGCTGCCCGATAGATGAAGATGTTCTGCCCATCGAGCTTGACGGCGCCTGCGCGCGCGGCCCCATAGACCTGGTCCAGGTGTCGCCCGAACTCCTGCGCGACGCGGCCCCGCGCCACCTGCGCACGCACTCCGGCCACAGGTCGCGCGGCGACACTCACTTCGCGTACTTCGTACGGCGCATATGACATGCAGACCTCGGCTCTGCAACCATTCTGCGGGCCTGGGCATTGCAAAGAGACAGCAGCCGCAGGGACTTGTCCACCCTACCGATGGGAAGCTAGCGATGGCACGAACGATTCTGCTTGGCCTGGTCTACCCTCGTCGCCGCTGCATCCCTGGCCGCCCAACATTCATTCGTTGGAGCCTGGAAGGCGGCTGGAGGCGACGGGTGACTCACTCGTGGGCACGCTGTCGCATCAAGCTGACATTGCGGGTGTCATGACCCAGGACCCTGGACCAGTGCGGGGTGTTCGCCTGCACCCTTAGCACCCCGTCGAGTCAATCGAATTCATGTGCGAAACGAACAGGCTGGGCACCCTCCCAGAGGAGCTTGCGCCCGACCTCGGCGAGATCACCACGGTCATCAACGATCGTCAGGAAGTGGTTGCCTGCCAGCTGGCCCACCCGGCTGGAGAAGAAGGTGCTTCCGTATGGCAGCAGCAGCTCCGCCTCGCTGAGCCCCGGTGGGTGCCAGAGGACCTGCCCCGGGGCTGGGTGGCTCGTGGCATTCTCATGGGTGACGCCGAGATCGTAGTCGCCGAGTGGAATCCAGCCGGCCTCACCACTCCAGCGTGCCTGGACGAGTTGCCCCTCAAAGGGAAGACGGGCCAGGAACGCGGCGACGGTCCGTGGAGCGCGTTCGGATTCGAGAACGGCGGAGAATGACATGGAACCAACGCGCACATTCAGACGGGGTTGCATCACGAAAAAGTACGAACAACCCCCGCTGCGAGGAAGAGACCCCAGAGGATGGATAGCAGAGGGCCAAGGAGCCCACCCAGCATCGCCAACACGCCAGCTCCCCCGCAGCGCCGAAACCAGCTCATGGCCGGCGCGATGTACCCGGAGTGAGGCTTTAGTAACAGACCAAAGCTCACTGCTGCGTCTTCTCGTTCCGGAGCTGGAAGAAGGCCAGCACGTATCCGTCCGCATCCGAGACCTCGAAGCCCCACAGGCCATCATCGATGAAGGACAGCTCCTTCACGAACGAGGCACCGCGCTGCTTGAACTCCTCGAAGAGGCTGTCAGGGTTCTGGCAGTAGATGTATGCGTCCCAGCGCGCCCACTCGTGCCGCGTGTGGTTCGGACAGGGGAGAATTTCAGGGAGTATGGTCTTGAGCATTATCGCGATGCCGTCGCGACGCACCTGGCCGTAGTACGCGTCGCCGGGCGGCCCCTGAAAATCCAGCTCGAAGCCGAACCGCTCGACGTAATGCGCGACCGAGGCCTGCAGGTCGGCCACGATGAAGAAGGGCGTGATCGAGACAAGGTTCATCTGCCCAGTATAGCGCGAAGTCGGCAGGATTGGTCTGCTGGCGACCCCTTGACAAGAAAAGCTGTCAAGCGTAGTATCTCCCCATGATCGACATCCAAGTCATCGATGATCCGGCGGCCGCGACAGTGGCCCTCGAGCCGATACGAAGCCGGCTCCTCTCCGAGCTGGCCGCCCCCGCCTCGGCGGCGACGCTTGCCACCCGAGTCGGCGTGGGTCGGCAGAAGGTCAACTACCACCTGCGTGCGCTGGAGTCCCACGGGCTCGTGCAGCTGGCCGAGGAACGCAAATGGGGCGGGCTGACGGAACGGCTGCTCGTCGCCACGGCCGCATCCTATGTCGTTTCGCCGAGCGCCATGGGCCTGGTCGCAGTCGATCCCAACCGGGAACGCGACCGGCTGTCCGCGAGCTACCTCATCGCGCTTGGCGCCCGCGTCATCCGGGAAGTGGGCGACCTCGTTCGTCGCGCGAACGCGGCAGGCAAGCGCCTGGCGACCCTGTCGGTCGATACCGAGATCAGCTTCCGGTCGGCCGCGGACCGCGCCGCGTTCAGCGCCGAACTCACCGAAGCCATCACCTCACTCGTTTCGAAGTATCACGATGACACTACCCCCGGAAGCCGCTCGCACCGGCTGATCCTCGTAGCGCACCCGCTACCCCAGAAGTCCGAGCCCAAGGAGCTACTGCAATGAGCGTGAAGCAAGAAGCCAACGGACGCCGTTCCGTCCAGTTCGAATTCGAGGTCCCCGGCACCCCGGAGGACGTATGGCAGGCCCTCGGCACCGGTCCAGGCATCTCGTCCTGGTTCGTGCCAACCGATATCGAGGAACGCGACGGGAAGCCAGTTGCAGTGACGTATCACTTCGGTCCGGGCATGGACATACGCAGCAGGGTGACGGCCTGCGAACGGCCGCTGCGGTTTACCCAGGAGGGAGAAGGCCCGTTCCCGGGCTCGCCACCGATCGCGACCGAGTGGACCATTGAAGCGCGGAGCGGAAGCATCTGCAAAGTCCGCATCGTGCACAGCCTCTTCGCCAGCACCGATGAGTGGGACAACCAGCTGGAGGGTGCCGCGGGCGGATGGGCAGGTTTCCTGAACATCCTGAGGCTCTATCTCACGCACTTCCGCGGGCAGCGCTCCGCAATCATGCAGGTCGCGACTCCCGTCACAAGCACGGAAGCAGAGGCCTGGGAAAAGCTGACCGCGGCACTTGGAGTGAAGGGCGTGAGCGTCGGTCAGCGCTGGAAGACGCCCGCGGGTGTCTCACCGCTCGGCGGCGTGGTGGAGTCCGTCACCGAGATTCCTTACGATGGTTTGTTGAGGCTCGACGCCCCGGTGCCAGGGATAGCCGCCATTGGTGCCCAGACCTTCCCCGGTGGGCCGACCACGGTAGCAATGAACCTGTACATCTACGGCGACAAGGCGGCCGCGACTGTCGCCCGTGAGACACCGCTGTGGGAGGCGTGGTTCCAGGAGCACTTCCCGATGCCGACGGAGCTGAGCAAGGCCTGATGCGAAAGCTCAAGATCGTCGAGCACATCTCGCTCGACGGCGTGATCCAGCACTCAGCCGATGGGGACGACTTTCCCTATAGCGATTGGACGGCGCCCTATCGCAGCCCCACCGGCCGGGATGCCATGCTCGCTGCGTACGGCGGCACCTTCGACCTGCTGCTTGGCCGTCGCACCTATGATGGTTGGTCCGGCTTCTGGCCAAAGGCGCCGAGCAGTCCTATGGCGGACGCCCTCAATGCGGCGACGAAGTATGTCGCCACTCATCATCCGGAGAGTCTTGCGTGGGGCCCGTTCGAGGGCGTCGGGCCGGACTTAGCTGAGGGCATTCGGCGCATCAAGTCGCAGGATGGCCCGGACCTTGTCCTCTCCGGCAGCTCGACGCTGACCACGCCGCTGCTCGAGCATGGGCTGGCTGATGAAGTCATGCTGGCGGTGTATCCGGTGCTGCTGGGCAGGGGGAAGCGCTTCTTTGCGGAGAGAACGCCGGCGCACCTGTTCGAGCTCGTCAGCACGAGGGCATTTCCGTCGGGTATCATCTTCAATGCTTACAAGGTCATCGGGCCCTTGAAGACGGCGTAGTGGGACGGGTGAGGCGGAGCGGCAGGAGATCAGGTTCCACCCATGCCGCTCGCGCCTCAGGTGACATCAAGCGCTCGCGAGAGTAGAAGACAAGCAGCGCCTCCTTCTCCGCGACGGGACTGGCGTGCAGTTGGGCAATTCGCTCCGGCAGCGACGTCTCCTTCGGGCACGCGTCAAGAAATTCTGTCACCAGCACGACATACGCGCGCGTAATCGTTTCGTGATAGCCACGGGATGCGGAGTTGGGCGTCCCATGGCTGTCGTTGAGCCGCCGAATTCCGATCCGCAGCTGCGCCAGTGCTTCATCTTTCCCATACCGATCCACGTGCCATGCCCCGACGGCAAGATGCGCCTGGTGGGTCCACTCATTGTGTGGAAGTCGGCACGCGACAAACCGTGCAGCGAGATCATCCAGGTCAGCGCTCTTCACTGCGGGACTGCGAGTGTGGGGCTCGCGTTCCAGATATTCGCATGAATCTTCCATTCCCCATCCTCTTGCTTCCACACATTCAGGTACTTGCCCCGCTCGACGGTGCTCTCTGGGCCGTAGGTAACGGTGTACTCCCCCTGATCGACCAGGAGTTCACCTGTTCCATAAAGGTCCGTGGTGTGCTCGCTGAACGTCTTGATCCCGGACTTCAGGTATTCCACCGTCAATGTGTGGAGCGCTTCCGGCCCGATGGCTGCTTCTGCGGCAGGGGGGAAAGACTTGGCGTCCCGTGTGAACATCGCGTCGATAGTGGCCACGTCACCGGCAACATGGGCCGCTGTGAACTGGGCATTCCTTTGCTCGATGATCGCGCGCGCTGCGCCGAGATCGAATGGCGCCGCTGGGCCTGGCGGACGATCGGGTTGCCCGCTGCCATCCTGGCTGCGGCACGACCCAGCGAGCAGGAGTACAAGGGTCACGGTCCCCGTGGCGATGGGGCTGCGTCTCATGCGAACTCCGAAGGCGAAACGTGGTGGGGTTCAAGACTCGAGAGCATGAACCCGCGCGCTAGAGCGGGACGCTGATGGTGTAGGTGCCAGAGACCTTGGCATCGCCGCGGAGCTGGATGTCGACGTTCTGGCAGCCGACCAGCTTGAGGGTGCGGGTTTCGGTTGAGCCTGATAGCAGCAGGCCATCGGGGGCCGCGAGGCCGTTGACCATCACCTGGATGCCGCCCTCGGCCTGACGGGAATCGGTGGTGACGGTGAGAAGGATGGTTTCGGACGGGCCGGAGTAGACCCGGTCGCTCTGGTCCTTGGGCCCGACGCCGAAGTTCGCTGAGTGTGTCGCAATTCCGTAAGCCATCGGAAACTCCGGTTAGGGGAAGGTGCTGACGCGACGCGTGTGGAAGAGCATGTCACGGACCCGGTGGCGGGCCATCGGGGTGTGGGGAACACACTGGCGGCTGATCCGCACTCCAGACCACGGTGGCAATGCGCCAGCCGACCTCGGTCTTGAGGAGCGTGAAGACGTCAACGCCACAATGAGACCACTTGCCATCCTGATAGAAGTCGTAGGGCAGCCACACCATGGCGACAGGGCCCGAGACCATGACGGTGGGGTGATACCCTCGCTCGGTGAAGCGGGAGGTAGTGCGCATGGCCCGCTGCGCGGCCCTGGTGTTGAACTGCACCTGGTACCGGCCATTCCGCTGTCCGGCGGAGAAGGTGACGGCCGAGTCGAGCATGAAGTCGGTGAAGCCGACGAAGTCGGAGCGGCTGATCGCGGCCAGGGATGAATCGGCCACGGCAAGGGCCGCGGCCTCCTCTCCGGTCGGGGCCTGCGCGCGGATGGTCGACGCAAGCAGGAATGTGAGTGCGGCCGCATGGAACGAAGTGATGGCCAGGCGCATGGAGTGACCGTGGTATAGGGACGGCATCACGTTCTGACGCTCGCGCGGGAGGCAGCCTCGTGCAGGCGCGTGGCATGCTGGTGTGCGATGCGCGGGAGGTGCAGGCGCACCGCAACATTGACGATGAGCGCCAGCCAGGGTGCCACCAATGGTAACAGCGTGGCCGCGAGGTAGATGACGAACGTGAGCCGGTAGCCCTCACCAGCTGCATCAGGTCGTGGTGGAGGGCAAGTGGGGCGCATTCTGACACGCGTGCCGGGGTATCCTTCGCCCATGGCAAGGAAACCACCGACAACCAGTCCTGTCCCACCCGCGCCCTCGCTCGTCAGTACGCGGGACGACAAGATGCTGGAGAGCTACCGGAAGCTGGCCTGGGGGGCGGACGAAATGTTCCGCGTCCCGGGCACAAAGTTCCGCTTCGGCTTCGACTCCATCGTGGGCTTGGTGCCCGGGGTCGGTGACCTCACCGTGAGCGCGCTCGGCGCGTACGCGCTGATGCTGGCGTTCAAGCTGCGCGCCCCGGTGCCGGTGCTGGCGCGGATGCTGATGAACATCACCATCGACACGGTGTTCGGTGCGGTGCCACTGATCGGTGACCTGTTCGATGCGACCTGGAAGGCGAACACGAAGAACCGGAAGCTGCTGGACGCGTGGCTGGCGAATCCACGCCGAGCCGAGCGGCAGAGTAAATGGGTGGTGGTGGTATTCAGCCTGCTGTTCGCAGCGATTGTGGCGGGATCACTGTGGCTGGCGTGGATTGTCTTGAGCTGGATTCTTCGAATGGTGAAGGGTTAGGAGTTGACGGTTAGGAGCCAGGAGAGGCCAACACTCCTAACTCCTAACCCTTGACTCCTAACTCCGCGGCATCGGCTTGAGGATCGCAAACGCCGCCCCCGCCGGATCACGCAGCATCGCGAGGCGACCGACGTCAGGAATGTCCTGCGGCGGCATCAACACCGCGCCACCACCGGCGACAGTAGCAGATGTGGTGGCATCGCAATCATTCACCGCAAAGTAGGGAAGCCAGTTGGAGGGGATCGGCCCCATGGCCGGCGTGATCTGGTAACCCCCGCCGACACCAACTCCCGATCCCTCGCGCTCGAAGATCGTGTAGTCCATGCCCGGCATCGGCATGACCTTGGTGTCCCAGCCGAAGAGCCCGGCGTAGAATGCCGTCGCTCCCTTGATGTCAGTGGACGCAAGTTCATTCCACACCAGCGTTCCGGATTCACCGCGCTTCCCGATTCCACCGTTGTCGTAGGCCTGCCAGAGCGCAAAGCCGGCGCCTTGTGGATCCAGGATCATCGCCATGCGCCCGTGCGTGCCCACGTCGAATGGTTCCTTGAGGATGGTCCCGCCGAGCGAGACCGCCCTGGCACTCGTCTCATCGGCACTGGCGACGGCGACATAGGACAGCCAGTGGGGCGGAATGGACATCTTGAGCTGGTCGGGCACGAGCTGGTACATCGCAGCCACATCCGCGCCGTCCTGCTGGAAGATGTAGTAGGTGAAGTCGGGGCCCATTGGTGTTTCCCGTACCTCCCACCCCAGGAGCTTGCTGTAGAAGTCCCTCGCCGCGGGCCCGTCGGTGGTGGCGAGCTCGATCCAGGAAAAGGTGCCGGGTGGGTTCATCGTGGTGACTGTCATGCCATCCTCCTGCGTGCTGCGTTGCTGTTGAGGCCTGTCCTGCGGGATCCTATCGCAACAAGAACTTCTTCAGTATTACTCCCGTATGGAAATGTGCAACCACCCCAGCGTCACAATCCCGTTTTCAAGGCCACTTCCCATGCCCCGGTCCATCCGTCTCGCCCTGCTGCTGCTCACCGTCCTCGCCCTGCCCCTCTCAGCGCAGGCCCCGAAGCGCCCGGACGGCTGGAAAGTGCGCCTGGACGATCCCGGCCCCGACAGCACCAAGCTCGTCTTCTCCGCAATGGCGCCAGGCTGGCACGTCACCACCGGTCCGTCGGTCATCCTGTTCAACCCCGCCACCACCGCGAAGGGTGCCTTCAAGGCTGAGTCGAAGTTCAACCTCTTCAAGCCGGGGAGCGGGCATGCGGAGGCCTACGGCCTGTTCATCGGCGGCAGCAACCTGGACGCAGCCAGCGAGGGCTATACCTACTTCCTGATCCGCAACGACGGCCAGTACCTGGTGAAGCAGCGCGTTGGCAAGGAGACGAAGGACGTGATCCCGTGGACCGCGAGCCCGGCGATCAAGCTCTTCGACGGCAAGGCGGAGAGCGTCGCGAACACGCTCACGATTGTGGCCAGCCCCGCGTCGGTGGACTTCCTGATCAACGGCACCCGCGTCGGCACCCAGCCGCGAACGGCCATCGCGACCGACGGCATCGTGGGCCTCCGCGTCAACCACAACCTGAACCTTCACGTGTCCAGTCTGGACGTGACGGGGGCGAAATAGCATGCGCCGACTCGGACGCTGGTTTCTCGGATTGCTGATGGTGATCGCAGGTGCCGTCGTGGCGCTGTACGGCTACACCACGTTTCGCTTCAATCATCGGTACGACATCGCAAGCCGGAACCTGACGCCGCCCACCGACAGCGCATCCCTCGAGCGCGGCAAGCGCCTGGCGACCACGCTCGGCAAGTGCGGTGACTGCCACGGTGACGACTTCGGCGGCAAGGTTTTCATCGACGGCATGCCGTTCGCCTACCTTGCCACGCCGAACCTCACCGGAGGCACCGGAAGCCTCGTGGCCAACTGGTCGCCGGCCCAATGGGATCAGGCGATCCGCAACGGCGTGGGCCCGGACCAGCATTCGCTCGTCATCATGCCCAGCTCGTCGTACCAGTACCTCACCGACGAAGATGCGGCAGCGCTGATCGCCTACCTCAAGACACTGCCGAAGGTTGATCGCACGCTCCCGGCACGGCAGTTCGGCCCGATCGCGCGCGGCCTCTACGTTGCGGGAAAGCTGCCGATCTTCGAGGCGGCGAACGTGGCGCACGACAGCGTCGGCATCCGCCCACCGATGGGTGAGGGCGAGTATCTCGCGCGCACCACCGGCTGCTACGGCTGTCACGGCCCGAAGCTCACCGGCGGACTGCTCCCCGGCGAGCCGCCCGACATGATCCCGGCGGCGAACATCAGCACCAGCGGCATGATCAACTGGACGCTCGCCGACTTCACGACACTGCTCCGCACGGGGAAGCGTCCCGACGGAAGCCAGATCAACGACCGGATGCCCTGGAAGTACACGGCTGCAATGACTGATGGGGAAATCGAGGCGCTCTGGACCTACCTGCGGAGTACCGGCACGGCGACCAGCAGCAACTAGACGACGCGGAGTTTCCAGCGGCCGCGGCGGAAGAGTGCGGCGCTCGCCACTGCGAGGGTACAGAAGGCCACGGTAATGGAAATGAACACGCCCCGTGGCCCGAACCCCAATGCATGCGCGAGCGCCCACGCCAGCGGAATTTCCCAGAGCCAGAAGCAGAGCAGGTTGAGCCAGGTCGGCGTCCAGGTGTCGCCCGCGCCGTTGAACGACTGCGTCAGCACCATGCCGTAGGCGTAGAGCGGAAAGCCGAGGCTCACGATGCGGAGGCATGATACCGCATAGAGCGCCACGTCGGCGTCGTGCGTGAACAATCCCAACCAGCAAGTTCGCCCCGACGAAGAAGATGACGCCCACCGACGGTCAGGAACACCGCGTTGTAGTTGGCCGCAGTCCACACCGCCTTCTCCGCGCGGTCCGGCTTCTTCGCCCCCAGCCCCTGGCCCACCATCGTCGCCGCCGCATTGCTCAGTCCCCACGACGGGAGCAGCGCGAAGATGACGACCCGGATCGCGATGGTATAGCCGGCGAGCGCCGCGCTGCCGAATGTGGACAGGATCCGCACCAGCCCGATCCAGCTCACCATGCCGACGATCATCTGGAAGGTGCCCACCGCCGAGAGCTGGATGAGCGACCACATCAGCTTGAAGTCGGCAACGACATGCTTCCGCGCCACACCCAGGCGGCCAGTGCCGCTGGACAGCACCGCAAGCTGGATGAGCACACCCGACCCGCGCGCGATGGTGGTGGCCACCGCCGCGCCGGTGACGCCGAGCCTGGGGAACGGCCCCCAGCCGAAGATGAGGAAGGGATCGAGCAGGAGGTTGATCGCGTTCGCCGTCCAGAGCACGCGCATCGCGATGGTAGCGTCGCCGGCACCGCGGAACGCCGCGTTGATGAGGAAGAGGAGGATGACGGTCGCCTCACCGCCCAGGATGATGCGGGCGTAGCCTGTTCCCGCCCGGATGACCTCAGGGGTTGCACCCATCAGGCCGAGCAGGTGCGGTGCGAAGAGGAAGCCGGATGTCCCGAGAACGGTGGCTACTGCGAGTCCGAGGAGGATCGCCTGCACCGTCACCCGCGCGGCAGCGTCCTGGTTCTTCTCCCCGATCCGCCGCGATACCATCGCCGTGACGCCGATGCTCAGTCCCATCGCCAGTGCGTAGATGAGCGACAGCACCGACTCCGTGAGCCCGACACTTGCCACCGAATCGGCGCCGAGTTTCGCGATCCAGAAAATGTTCACGACCGCGAAGAGCGACTCCATGACCATCTCGAGCACCATCGGCACCGCGAGCAGGATGATCGCGCGGCGGAGCGGGCCCTCGGTGTAGTCGGTGTCGGTGCCGCGGAGGGCGGCGCGAACTTCGTCGAAAAGGGAAGGCATGGTGTGAAAGGCGTGAGGAGGAACCGCAAAAGCGTACGGAGGAACAGAAAAAGCGGTTACCGCAGTTTCAGTTCCTCCTCACGCAGTCGCCGTTCCTCCTTACGCAGTTGCCCTCACGCCGTTGGGTAGGCCTTATCCAGATCCTCGAACATCCGCTTCGCGTAGTCAAACCCCGCGATGGCTTCCTGCACCACCTCGTCCTGCTCCTTCGGGGTGAGCGGCAGCGCGGTGAGGGCGGCGCGGTAGGTGTTCTTCCGGCCGTTCACGTCGGAGACGTCCTTGAAGTTGTAGAAGTTCGTGCCTGCTTCGCCGGCCTCGTAGGTCTTGGCGACACTGCGGCCCATCATCTGGCCACCGGAGAGATCGCCGAGGTAGCGCACGTAGGCGTGCGCCACGAGGCCGCGCGGCATCGACTTGCCCAGCGCAGTGAGATGCTCGGCGTAATCGGACGCCGCCTTCACCACCGGGATCGCCCGCCAGTCCTTGCCGGCGAAGAACTCGAGATCCTGCTCCAGCGACTCGGCGCGGTTGAGGGCGGGGTCGTAGACCATGCCTACCACCGCGTCGTCCTTGTGCGCACCCATCGCCGCCTCGAGCGCCACGTAGACGGGATGCAGCGCGCGGATCAGGCCGACGTAGCCCTCGCGCGGCAGCGTACCCTTGAACAGGTGCTTGACGAATGCGGTGCGCTCAGCGGCAGTGTGCGCGGCGCCAGTGGCCTCGCGAAGGCGGCCAGCCAGGCCTTCAGGAGCAGTTGTCTCGGACATCGGTACCCTCCAGTTGGGCCGCAAACTTACTGGCTTCGGGTTCGAACAACCAAGCGCGTCAGGTCGAAACCAGATGGACCGGGATCCCGCCATTGTTGGTCCGCCAGACTTCCTGCAGCGGCATTCCCACCTGCCCCTCGAGGCGCGGGTTGGCACCCAGCAGGGCCAGCTGCCATCCCGGAAGGAGTGTCCGGGCGACGTTGCCCAGCTGCGCATAGAGATTGCGCAGTGCCTTCTCCTCGCCGATACGAGCTCCATAGGGAGGATTTGTCAGCAGGAGGCCGGGCCCGGGCATCGGGCGCATGGCGGACAGCGGCACGTTGCGGAACTCGATGGCCGCATTGACGCCAGCCCGTGTAGCGTTCGCCTGTGCCGCCTCGATGGCACCAGCGTCGCGGTCGCTCCCCACGATGACGGGGCCCGTCGCCGCGATCCGCAATTCGGCATCGGCGCGAATCTTCGCCCACAACTTCGCGTCGAAATCGGGCCAGGACTCAAAGGCGAAGTTCCGGTTGAGTCCAGGAGGAATCCGCCGCGCCAGGAGTGCTGCCTCGATGGGTATGGTGCCCGACCCGCAGAAGGGATCTAACAGCGCGCCGGTACCGTTCCATTTGCAGCCGAGCAGCATGGCGGCGGCTAGTGTCTCGCGGAGCGGGGCCTTCGCGGTCTCGAGACGGTAGCCACGGCGATGCAGATGCTCTCCCGATGCATCGGCCGAGATGGTAAAGTGATCGCGTACCGCGCGCACCTGGAATCGCGCGACCTGGGACGGATCCACATCGGCGGCGCTGGCTTCGGCGCCCACCACCCGCGTGAGCCGCTCCGCAATGCCGCGGTTGTGGTAGAGCTTCGACTTGCGGCTGGTGACCTCGAACTCGGGGACCATGCCTGCGCCGAGCAGTGAGCTCCAGGGGATCTTCTTGGCGTGACGCTCGAGCTCGAACCAGGTGCGCGCATCGAAGTGGGCCACGCGCTTCAACACCCGGCTTGCCGTCCGCAGCTCGAGATTGGCGCGGTAGAGCAGCGAGGCATCGGCCTGGAATGACACGCCGCCAGGCTCGGTGGCATCGATCGTGGCGCCCAGCGACTGAAGCTCAAATGCGGTGATGGCCTCGATGCCGGGGGCGCAGATGGCGTAGCAGTCGGAGGTCACAAGTCGTGAGTCGTGAGTCGTGCGTGAAGCTCACGACGGCGGAGCTGGATCCGTCGTACCAGGTAGCCCACGATGATGAGGTTGCACACGAAGACCAGCAGGCGCAGCATGGTGAAGCGGTGCAGCAGCAGCCTGACCTCGAACGGCAGGTATAGCCCGCCACTCAATGCGCCGAACCACTGGGCCCATGCCTGCTCGTGCCAGAGCCCATAGGCTTCGGCGAGCCGGACGATCGCATAGACCAGGGCGCCGAGGGCGAGCAGCACGAGATGACGGTCATCGAGCCGGCCGCTCGCCTCGATGAAGATCCGGGGGATGTGACTGGCAGGGTTGAGGTGTGCCTCGCGCACCAGCGCCTCGGCCACCGCCTGCACATCGTGATGGATCAGCCCCAGCAGGCCAACGCCGGCCAGCAGGACCAGGAGGCCCTTGGCGCCCTCGAGCAGCGCGATCGTGCGGGAAGCAGCAGTCGATCTCATGACGGCGGGGAAGTTAGACTCGGGGAGACTTTCGCGGGGGCAGCGTGCCGGAACTGCCGGATGTCGTCGTGTATATCGAGCGCCTCACGCCGCTGCTACTGGGGCAGCCGCTGGTGGGAGTGCGCCTGCCCAGCCCATTCGTGCTGCGGACGGTGGACCCGCCGATCTCCGAGGTGGAGGGGTGCACCGTCACTGGTATCCGCCGCCTGGGCAAGCGGATCGTGCTCGGCCTGGAGGGGGAGTTTTTCGTCGTGATCCATCTCATGATCGCGGGGCGATTGCGCTGGCGCGCGCCGGGCAAGACCCTCAAGGGCAAGATGGTGCTCGCCGAGTTCGGCTTTCCCGATGGTACGCTCTATCTCACCGAAGCAGGCTCAAAGCGCCGGGCTTCCATTCACGTGGTGCGGGGAGAGGCGGCTCTCGCCGCCTTTGAACGAGGAGGCCTCGAGGTGCTCAATGCAAGCCTCACGGAGTTCAGCCAGCGGCTTCGGAGCGAGAACCACACCCTCAAGCGCTCGCTCACCGATCCCCATCTCATGAGTGGCATCGGCAACGCCTACTCCGACGAGATCCTGCATCGCGCGAAGTTATCGCCGCTGATGCTCAGCTCGCGCATCGACGACGAGCAGGTAGCAACACTCTTTGAGGCGACGCGCAGCACGCTCATGGAATGGACCGACCGGCTCCGGGCCGAGGCTCGCACCAACTTTCCCGAGAAGGTGACCGCCTTTCACGATGAGATGGCGGTGCATGGACGCTTCCGGAAGCCGTGCCCGGTATGTGGTGCGCCGGTGCAGCGCATTCGCTACGCGGAGAACGAGACCAACTACTGCGCGCGCTGCCAGACCGGTGGCCGCGTGCTGGCAGACCGGAGCCTGTCGCGACTGCTCAAGGACGACTGGCCCCGCAACATCGACGAGTGGGAGGCATAGAGTCATGCGATTCACCCGATATTCAGCGCTCGTGCTCCTGGGACTCGCCGGCTGCAGTCGCAAGGCCGACGCCCCGGTCGCTACGGAGGCGATCATCGAGGGACTGGGCAACCACCATTTCGCTGTCACTGCGAAGCCCGGGGCGCAGCAGCTCTTCGACCAGGGCCTGCGCCTGGCATACGGTTTCAACCATCCCGAGGCAGAGCGCTCGTTCCGGGCCGCGGCAGCGCTCGATCCCGACTGTGCCATGTGCTGGTGGGGCGTGGCACTGGTGCTGGGGCCCAACATCAACCTGCCGATGGACCCGGCCGCGGGGGCGCCGGCATGGGAGGCGCTCACAAGGGCACGCGCCGCTGCGCCAAAGGTGTCGGCTCTTGAGCGCGCGTATGTCGACGCCCTTGCCGCGCGCTACGCCGATCCTGCGCCGGCCGCCCGCGCACCACTCGACAGCGCCTACTCCCGCGCGATGGCGCAGGTGGCGCAGCAGTTCCCCGCGGACGTCGACGCGCAGGTGCTCTACGCCGAGTCGCTGATGGACCTCAGTCCCTGGAACTACTGGGATGCGCAGGGTCAGCCCAATCCTGGAATGGAGCAGCTGGTGCCGATTCTCGAAGAGGCGATCGCCGCCGATTCGATGAATCCCGGGGCGTGTCACTACTACATCCACGCGGTCGAGAAGGTGAAGCCGGCGCTGGCGGTGCCGTGCGCCGAGCGGCTCGCATCGCTGATGCCGGCCGCAGGGCATGTGGTGCACATGCCCGCGCACATCTATGCGAGGGTGGGTCGTTACAACGAGGCGGTGGACGCCAACGTGCACGCCGTCCACGCCGACCAGACGTTCATGGCCGACCGTCCCGGACAACCGAGTGTCTACCTCGCCCTGTATTACCCGCACAACTACCACTTCCTCGCCTTTGCCTCGGCGTTTGCAGGGCGAAGCCAGGAGGCGATGACTGCAGCGGCGGCGGCGGCGGAGCGCACACCACTAGAGGTGGCGCTGCTCGCTGTGGAGGCGGAGTACGTGGTGCCGGCGCAGTTCGTGTACCTCGCGGAGTACGGCAGGTGGGACGACATCCTGGCATTGACGGTGCCGCCTGACACGCTGCATGCGGCCCGCGGCATGGCGCTCTACGCCCGTGGCTCGGCGCTATCGGCGAGGGGCCGCGGCGCCGAGGCGGCGGCAACGCTGGATACGGTGCAGTCGCTCGCGAAGGCAGAGCCTGCCGGCGTGCGGAAGTTGCTGTTGGAGATCTCGGCGGCGTTGCTGGAAGGGAACATCGCGCAGCAGGCTGGCAATGGTGCCAAGGCAATCGCCGCGTACCAGCGTGCGGTCGCGGCGGAGGACAGCCTGCCCTACATGGAGCCGGCATTCTGGCATCACCCGACACGCCTGGCGCTTGGCGCAGCACTGCTCGAGGCCCACCGGGCGAAGGAAGCGGCCGCAGTCTATCAGGAGGTACTGGCGCAGTATCCCGAGAGTGGCGAGGCGCTGTACGGGTTGTCGAAGAGCCTGGCGGCGAGTGGTGCGAAGACAGAGGCTGGGGCGCTCGAGCCGCGCATCGCCGCCGCGTGGAGCAAGGCAGACATTCCTCTCGGCTCGCCCTGAGCAACAGGTCAGCCGGAGATGCAGCGCTCGAACTCGGCCCGGTTGATCGCGCCCTCGGTGCAGAGCACGAGTACCCGCGAGGACGGGCCGACGCCCAGGTGATCGCGCAGGCCGTTCCACTGGGGGTCGCGCATCAATGCGGAGAGTGCGCCAGTAGTCGCAGCTCCCGAGGTGCCCGCTTCAAGCGCGGCATCGTCGGGGGCGGCGCGGTAGAGCAGGCGTACACCCTGTGCGGCTGCCTGATCGTCGATCGCAACCATCGCATCCACGCCCGCCCTGATTGCCGGCCATGACGACCGGCTCACTTCGGCGCAATTGAGGCACGCCATCGTCGTGACGCCATTGCCGGTGGCCACCGTCGGCCGTCCGTCAATCGACTCGAGCGAAGTGGTGAGGCAATCGGCTGATGCCGGCTCGACGCCGACAACACGCACACCCGGCCGGCCACGGTAGTGCACCACTCCGGCGTGAAGAATTCCGCCCACACCACCGGGGATCAGCACCAGGTCCGGTTGCGGCGAGTACACAGCATCGAGCTGCTCGTCCATCTCCTGGAACAGTGTGCTGTATCCCTCGACCACAAGCTCGGGTATGTCGAGGTATCCGTCGTAGCCCACGTCGGAGATGACCTGCCGCCCGTGCTCCCGGCTCTCGGTGTCGCAGCGTCTCACGGTATCCTCATAGCTCCCATCCACGAGGACGACGGTCGCGCCTTCGGCCCTGATGTTCGCGACCCGCTCGGCCGCGACATGCGCCGGCAGGAAGATCGTGCAGGGAATGCCCTGCAGCCGCGCTGCCCAGGCAACGGCGCGCCCGTGATTGCCCTCGCTCGCCGCCGACACTGCAGCCGGGCTGCCCTGCACCTGTGCCAGTCGATGCAACGCCCAGGATGCACCAAGCCCCTTGAACGCACCAAGCCCGAATCGCGGCGCTTCGTACTTCACGTACAGGTCGCCGAGCCCGAGTGCCTGCGCAAGTGCCGTTCGGCGCACGAGTGGCGTGGGGGCGTAGCCGGGAAGGGTTCGGTGAAAATCGCGGACGCGCACATCCGGTGGCGAGTGCGCTGGTTGTTTGCGGAAGCGATTGAGGCTGTAGCGCTGACCGGCCATCGGTGACCTAGCTGCAGTCGATGCCGGCATCCCTGAGCGGGATCCGGTAGATGTCGCCGGGAGGGCGGACGGAGTCGGGTGGCGCGGGCACGATGCCGGGGCGCTCGGAGGTGAAGTAGAGCGTGGTGCCGGCGGCATCGATGGCAGGCGCGAAGTCGAGTTTGGGCGAGTTGACCGGCGCGGGTAGCGCACGCAGGTCGGTCCAGTTGCCGTCGCGTTCAGGCAGTTCGGACCCGCGGCCCTCGCGAAAGCAGCCATACATGATGTCGGTGTCGCCGTCGCGGTTGCGCTGTGTCACGAGGAGCACGCGTCCGTCGGGGCTGATCATCGGATTGCCGGCACCGTCTGCAGGCGGATACAGGAGCACTCGCACCGGCACGGCCCAGTGCCCTCCACTGAGCCGGCTCACATAGACCGCCTGCTCCCCCTGCCGCGTAGACGAGAAATACAAGTCACCCGCGCGGGACACCGACACGAAAGCATCAGACGAATCGGAGTTGAGCGGCGGGCCCGGATCGATGGGTTCGCCCCAGCCCGAACCAGCACGATCCACATACCATGTACTGAAGGAGGTGACGTTCGAGCTGGTGCGCGGCCGGTTGGAAGTGAAGTAGAGGCGCTTGCCGTCTGGCGTGATGAAGGGGTCGAGATCGCGCCAGTTACCGGAGAACGAGGCGACCACGGGCGTGGACCACTGCCCCGCGCTGCGGCGCGACATCATGATCAGCCATTTCGAGCGGTCAGCGGAGATGCGCGTGAAGTACATCTCCTTTCCGTCGCCCGAGATCGTGAGCGCGAACTCGGGCAGCTCGGTCGAGATGATGCCTGGTGCCACCATGGCGAAGCCGGTCTCTACCGGCGCCGCCACGGGCGGCGATGCATGACACGCTGCGATCAGGCCGGGCAGGACCGCCCCGGAGACGGTGCGCCAGGTCATGGCCTACTTGAGGTAGTGCTCGAAGAACTCCGTGGTCCGCTTCCAGGCCTCCTCGGCGGCAGCGGCATTGTAGTTCTTGCCCGACGGGTTGGCGAAGCCGTGCCCGGCGTCGAAGAACTGGATCGTCTCGGTGCGCTGCAGCTTGTCGAGGGCGGCGGCCATTGCCTTCACGCTGTCGACGGGAATGCCGGTGTCCTGGCTGCCGAAGAGTCCGAGCAGCGGCGCCTGCAGTTGCTGCAACACCGTGGAGTCCGTGATGGGCTGCCCGTAGTACATCACCACTGCCTGCACCTTCGACCCACCCACCAGTCCCGCCTGCAGGCTCCAGTGCCCGCCGAAGCACCAGCCGATGGTGCCGATCTTCTTCGCGCCCTGCGCCTGGAGAAAGTCGATCGCCGCGGCGAGGTTGGCGCGACCAGCCGGGGCGTTCTCCATGACGTAGCGATAGAGCCTGGCCGCGCTGTCCGCGTTCGGCGCCACGGTGCCATACAGGTCAACGGCGAGGGCCACATAGCCTTCGCCTGCCAGGCGCTCGGTCGCCGCGCGGATGTTATCGTTGAGCCCCCACCACTCGTGGACCACGACGAGCGCCGGTGCATCCTTCTTCGCATTCTTCGGTCGTGAGCGGAAACCCTGCACCGGCTTCCCGTCGACCGTCCAGTACGTCACCGTGTCGGACACGACGTCGGTGCGGGGAGGACGCGCGGCGCCGCTCGGCACCGGGGCGTCGTGTTCATGCACGGCGTGCATCCGGTCGGCATAGTCGATCGATGCGACCTGCTGAGCAGCGAGCGGGGTGGCTGCCGCGGCGAACAGCAAGCCGCCCAGGACGAGAGGAAGGGACAGGCGCATCTCAGGCTCCGAAACGAGTGTCAAAGACTGTCGAGTGAGCACGTCACTCGGGAAGGCCAAAGGCCACCACCATGTCACCCTGCTTGAACCCGAAGAGGGCATTGCCACCTGCGGCCACCGCCACGAACTGTTTCCCGCCGATGGCGTAGGTAATCGGCGGTGCATTCACGCCGGCGTCGCATTGATACGACCAGAGCTGCTGGCCCGTCACCCCGTCGAAGGCGGCGAACAGGCCCTTGCCTGCGCCCGAGAAGACCAGGCCGCCGCCCGTGGCGAGCACTCCGCCGATCAGCGGCTCATCAGTCTTCACCTGCCACTTGAGCTTTCCATCATTCGCGAGATCGAGTGCGGTAAGCGTGCCCCAGGCCTCGTCGGTGTTCTGGGTGCTGGCGTACTGGGTGACGCTGCTGTCGGGTCCGCGCACCTCGTGAGCGACGTATCGCGTCGGGAGGTGCAGCGCACCCACGTAGAACAGGTGCTCCTTGGGGTCATACGCCGACGGCGACCAGTTGGCACCACCGGCAATGCCAGGCGCGATCACCACGCCCTCACCAGGCTGGGGCGGGGTGAAGAGGTTGCGCTGGGGCACGAACGGTTCGGACTTGAAGAGAAGGGTGCCATCGCGGCGATCGTGCACGAAGACCCAGCCGGTCTTGCTGGCCTGGGCCACCGCCGGGATCCGCTTGCCGTCGCGGGTTACGTGCAGCAGCACCGGTGAACTCGCGACGTCGTAGCCCCAGCGGTCGTGCGGTACCTGCTGGTAGTGCCAGATGAGCCGCCCGGTGCGGAGGTCGAGGGCCACGAGTGACGAGGTGTAGAGGTTGTCACCCGGTCGGGAAACATCGGCCATCTGGGGCGATGGATTGCCGGTGCCGAAGATGAGCAGGTTGCGCTTGGTATCGACGACCGGGGTGGCATAGATCGAACCGCCGCCGTACTTCCACGCATCGGCGTACTTCGCCGAATCGGCGCGCTCGGCAGCGATGTCGCGCTGCATCGGCACGCCATAGGGCGTGCTGTTCTGGTAGGTGCCGTCCCAGCCGGGACCGGTGACGCTGAAGCGCCAGATCAACGCTCCCGTCTTCGCATCGAACGCCGACATGAGCCCCGGCCGGCCATACTGACCACTCAGTCCCACGACGGCGAGGCCCTTGTCGGGGTGAAGGCCGTAGCCGACGCCCGCGATGCCAACGAACACCTTGCCGTCATACACGAGCGGTGCCGCACTGATCCCGACGCCGGTGGAGCCCGTCTTCCCAACCTGTGACAGCGAGTCATTGCTGTTCAGCTGGCTCGTGGCCTCGGTGCTGCCTTCATATGCAGCCACGACGACGTCCCACACCACGTTGCCGGTCTTCGCATCGAGCGCAACGAGGCGCCCGTCGACGGTGCCGACATAGACCAGGCCCTCGGCAACGGCGACACCCCGGTTGGCCGGCCCGCAGCAGAGCTTGGCATTGCGTGACTCGTGCTTGTAGCGCCAGAGCTCGCGACCGGTTGCAGCCTCGAGCGCCGCCACACCGCTGAACGGCAGCGACACGTAGATGACGCTGTCCACCACGATCGGCGTTGCCTGGAACGTCGCCGTGACCCCGCTGTGCCAGGTCCACTTCGGCACCAGCTGGCCTACGGTCTTCGTATTGACGGCGCTGAGCTTGGAGTAGCGCTGCCCACCGAGGTCATGGCCGTGCAGCGCCCAGGAGCCGGTGGCCTGCGCCAGCGCGGTGGAGGGGAGGGCCGCGAGGCCCAGCAGCACACGGAGTTGTTTCCGGGGCATCTTCATGCCCCGGAAACTAGCCCGGTCAGTGCGAGGCGTGCTCGAGCAGCAGTTCGGTCAGCATCGCGTAGTCCTTGTCCATGTGGTGACCGCCATCGGTCACTATCACGCTGCCGAGTTCCGGTGGCATCTCCGGGCAGAGGGTCTTCGATTCCTTGCTGCCATAGACGCACACGACGCCGAGCCCGTTGAGCTGGGCCGCTTCCGGCAGGGTCGGCATCGATTCCAGCTGCAGGCCGGGCTCGAGCAGACCGACGAGCTTCACCCGGGCGCGCAGGTCGGCGGGGAGCCGTGCCGCCATGAAGGTGAGCGCCGAAGCGCCGCGCGCATCGCCGATGAGCAGCACGGTGTCAGCGCCCCAGGCGTCGAGGTAGAATCGCACGACTCGCTCGAGGTCGGCACCCATCTGGTCCGGTGATCGTTTGGTCTTCAGGTACGTGGGCATGTCGAACCCCACCACAGGAATGCCGCGATCGAGCATGGACTGGGTGATGCTGCGGTCGATGCCAACCCAGCCACTTTCACCGGTAAGCATGACCGCCATGACCGGGGACGGCACGGCGGCAGCGAAGGGACGGAGGGGGAGATCGTTCACCGGAGTGGTGGGGCCGAGCGGAAATGCAGCGAGCGCGAGTGCAGCAATGAAGGAGATCATGAGAGATCCTTGCTAAGGGCGAGTGTTCGAGTGCAGAGCGCGTGCCGCGTGGCGCAGGGGAACGATTGCCCGGGGCGGCTTGGATTCAGGGGTGGGACGACCTATATTCTCCCGCCCTTCGGCTAGGTAGCTCAGTTGGTAGAGCAGCGGACTGAAAATCCGCGTGTCGGGGGTTCAATTCCCTCCCTAGCCATGACAGAGCGCTGTGGGTCGCGAAAGCGGCCGCAGCGCTTTTGTCATGTCCGCGGAGGGCTACTCCGCGGGCTTCGGCCGCTTCGTTTTCCCTCCCACTCCTGGAAGGAGAAGCGCCCCTCCGATTGCTCGAAGGGGCGCGATGCGAGGCTTCAGGTGAGGACCGCAGCCAGTTTCGCTGCCTCGCGGAAGGACCTTCTCCTACTTGCTGCCTGCTGGAGCCGCTGTGGAGGTCGGCTTGGCTGCAGGCTTCGTGGACGACATGCTTGCTGCCTTCTTCTGCTGCTTCGCCTGCTCATCTGCTGCCTTCTTCTTCTGCTCCGCCGCCTTCTTGTCCGCCTTCTTCTGCTCTTCGGCGGTCTTCTTCTCAGCCTTGGTCTCGGCGGTCGCCGGCTTGGCCGCGGTGGTGGCCGGCTTCGCTGCCGGGGTCTGCGCCGGCTTTGCCGCTGGAGTCTGCGCCGGGGTCTTCGTCACCTGCGTGGCAGGCTTCACGGTCGGGGGCGTCGTCGACGTCTGTGCAACAAGCACCGTCGCGGACAGCGCCATCGTAGCGAAAGAGACTGCGAACTTGCCGATCATGGAACGGATCCTCCGGAGTGGTTTGCCATAGGACTGCCGCCGTTGTCTTCGGCGCTCACCCCTCCTAAAGCATCGGTGATGCCACGCGGCGCGGCGCCGCCTCCTGGCCCACGCCATGACGCACAACTCCCACGCACATCAGGTGATGCGCATTCGGTGCGAGGACTTCGAGGTTGGCTTGAGGGGCGAGAAAAACGGGAAGGGAGACAGAGCGTCAGCGACAGTCTGGCCTGACGGGACAGAATGTCGCCGCTATTCGGGGGGCAGGTCGGGGCGCCAGCGCTGGAGCATGCGGGTGAGGGTGCGGCGTGAAATACCGAGCATGCGCGAGGCGCGTTCACGGTTTCCGTCAGTGGCGCGCAGGACGCGCAGCACGTGGTGACGTTCCACGTCTGCCAGTGGCAGCAGCGCGCCGGACTCCTGCCCCGTTCCGTCGGTCGCGGCACCGGCCGCGCGTGCTGAGTCCTGCTGCCGTATCTCCACCGGGAGGTGCTCGGGACCGATCACGTCCTGCGACGCCAGGACCAGCGCGCGCTCGAGGACGTTGTACAGCTCGCGTACGTTGCCGGGCCAGTCATAGGACAGCAGCAGTGCCTGCGCCTCGGGATCCACCGCCACCGGGCCCCGGTCGTGCCGTTCGGCCAGGCGGCGCAGCAGGTCGTCGATGAGCAGTGGCAAGTCCTGCCGTCGTGACCGCAGCGGCGGCAGCGTCAGCGACACCACGTGCAGCCGGTAGTAGAGATCCTCCCGGAAGCGACCGTCCTTCACCAGCTGGGGCAGGTCCCGATGGGTCGCCGCAATGATGCGCGCGTCGACCGACACCGGTGTCTCGGCGCCCACCGGTACGATCTCGTGCTCCTGCAGTGCCCGGAGCAGGCGTGACTGCAGCGCGGGTGAGATATCCCCGATCTCGTCGAGGAACAGCGTGCCGCCGTCGGCCTCGCGAAAGAGTCCCGGCCGCGCCACGTTCGCCCCGGTGAAGGCGCCCTTCACGTGGCCGAACAGCTCGCTCTCCAGGATTCCCTCGGCGAGTGCGGAACAGTTCACCGCCACGAACTTCCGGTGCGACCGGTCGGAGTAGCGATGGATGGCGCGTGCGACGAGTTCCTTGCCGGCACCGGTCTCGCCGAAGATGAGCACGCTCGCCTGGCTGGGCGCCACGCGGGCCACCGTCTTCATGACCTCGATGATGGCGGGACTGTGACCCACGAGGGTGGGTTCGCCTGCGCTCGACGTCCTGGCGGCGGGCGCCGGGGCGCCACGCGTCGTCGAGGCGAGACGACTCCGCGCCAGTGCCCGGCCGATGGTGACGCGCAGCTGGCCCAGGTCGTAGGGCTTGCTGATGAAGTCGTGGGCGCCAGCCCGGATCGCCTCTCCTGCGGCAGCGGCATCGCCGAATGCCGTCAGCACAAACACGATGGCGTTGGCGTCGCGGGCGCGCAGGTCCCGGAGCAGGTCGAGGCCGCTGCTGCCAGGCATGCGCAGGTCGGTCAGGACGGCGTCGAACGGGCCGTCCCGGTCCACGCGCTCCAGCGCCTCCTTGCCGGAGAGGGCGCGGACCACGGAGTACGACTCGCGCTCCAGCACTTCCGCGAGCAGGGTACACGCCGCCTCATCGTCGTCCACCAGCAGCAGGCGGGGTGCAGCAGCGGTCATGCGGGCTTTCGTGAAAGGGACAGGCGCCAGGTGGTGCCACTGGCACCCGGAATGTGCTCGAGTTCGCCGCCCTGCGCACGCGCGAGGCGCCGGCTCACGGCAAGACCGAGCCCGGTGCCCGCCTCGCCCTTGGTGGATACGAAGGGATTGAAGAGCTGCTGCTGCATGATGGGCGCGAGTCCCGGACCAGAGTCTGCCACGTCGATCCACGCGCGATCGCCGGAACTGCCGGTGCGGAGGACAATGCTGCCTCCGTTCTCGAGTGCCTCAATGGCGTTCTTGAGCAGGTTGAGGAGCACCTGCTCCACCAGTGCCGGATCACACCACGCGGTGACGGGGCCTGCGCCCGAGGACTCGAGGCCGGCACGGACTCCGGCGGCGAGCAGCGACGGCTCCAGGAACCGGAGCATCCGGAGCGCGAGTCCGTCGAGTTCGGTGGACTGCAGCGCCGGCGCGGGCCAGCCGCCGCGATCGAGTCGCGCCCGCACGATGCCCGCCAGCCGGTCCACCTGTGCCAGCAACAGCTGCACCCGGTCCACCGCCGCCGGCTGCGCCGCCCGCTGGAGATCATCCCGCAGCAACTGCAGGTGCCCGCTCACGGTGTTGAGCGGCGTGCCGATCTCGTGGGCGAAACCGGTCGCGGTTTCCTCCAGCAGCGCCAGGCGATCAAGGCTGCGCGCCCGCTCCTCGAGAGCCAGCAGTGCGGCGCGTGCGTCGCTCTCGCGCTGCCGGGCGGTGAGTGCCTCGCGGAGCCCGTTGTAGCGCCGGGTGAGCAGGCGGAATTCCTCGGGGCCCAGCTCGGGTGCGGCGGGCGCGTTCGCCACGCCGCCATGCGCGCGCGCCATCGCGGCGCCCAGGGTACTGAGCGGACCGCCCACCCAGATCGACGTGAGGTAGGCCACCGCACCGGCCACGAGCAGGGCGGCCACCAGGGCCAGGACATACGCGCGCTGCCGCTCGAGCCGGGCCCAGCCGCGCAATGTCGCCGTGGAGACGCGCACGTGCAGCACGCCGTACGGGCCGCCCGCGGCGCCCACCGGCGTCGCCACGTTCCATGACGGCTCGTCACCGGTCATGTAGCGCACCTGCAGCTGCCGGCTCGCCATGGCAAGGGTGTCAATGTGCGACGGCATCGCGAGCGAGCTGGTGTCGCTCGAGGCGACGAGTTGCAGCCCGCCGTTCTCCCACACGAACATCGCCGCGTTGGACAGGCTCAGGTGCTGGCTGGGCCAGCCGATGAGCGCCTGGGTGATGGCATCGCGCTCACCGTTCGGGGCCACGCGCGACAGGTACTCACTCCACGAAGTCGCGAGCTCCACCGATTCGCGCCGGCGATCGTCCAGGCGGGATCGTTCCGACCAGCGGAGGGCCACCTCGGTGGCGCCCAGCACCAGTGCCACCGCGATGACGGCGGTGAGGAGTGCGAGGCGGCGGGCGAGTCCCATGTCTGGCGAATCTCGCATGCGCCCCTCGATGGGGCCAGCGGCGAGGAATCCGGGGCGGTCCATCGTGCCGCTGAGGGCACGGCGCGTGCCGCTGCCCGGCGGCGCGGCAGGGAACCCCAACTCATTTCTTCGCACATCGTTGGGCGCGACCCGCCGGGTACCGGTCACCACGCCGGCCCGGACGGCACGCCAAGTTGACCCGGCCGGGACAGGTTGTCCTGCACCATGTCCGCCCGACATATTTGCGGCATGGTCGCCCAGCGTTTTCCCAACCTCATCGTCCTCGACCATCCGCTCATCCAGCACAAGCTCACGCTCCTGCGTGATCGTCACACGACGACGCGGGACTTCAAGCAGCTGGTGACCGAGATCAGCGTGCTGATGGGCTACGAGGTGACGAAGGACCTTCCCACCGAGCCGCACGAAATCGAGACGCCGCTCGAGCGGATGGTGGGAACACAGGTGGCCGGAAAGAAGCTCGTGCTCGTGCCCATCCTGCGTGCGGGGCTCGGCATGGTGGACGGCTTCACGCAACTGGTGCCGTCGGCCCGCGTGGGGCACATCGGCATGGTGCGCGACCACGAGACACTCCAGCCGCGCGACTACTACTTCAAGGTGCCAGCCACCGACGACGCGCGAGACTTCTTCGTGCTCGACCCGATGCTCGCCACCGGCGGATCAGGCGTCGCTGCCGTGACGGCACTCAAGGCAGCCGGGGCCACCCGCATCCGGTTCCTCTGCATCCTGGCGGCGCCTGAGGGCGTGGAGCAGATGGGTTCGGCCCATCCCGACGTCATGATCTACGCTGCCGCACTCGACCGGCAGCTGAACGAGAAGGGCTACATTCTCCCGGGGTTGGGAGACGCGGGCGACAGGCTATTTGGGACGAGGTGATGAGTGAGGGGCAAGGGGGCGTTCCTCTTCACTCCTCACTCCTCACCCCTCACCGACATCGGAGTCTTATGAGTTTACGTCTCTCATTCTTCGGCGCCGCGGGCCAGGTCACCGGCTCCATGTTCCTGCTCGAGGCTGCCGGCGCGAGGATCCTGCTTGACGCGGGGCTCTTCCAGGGACGGCGCTCCGAGGCGCGGAAGCTCAACGCGGAGCTGCCGTTCGATGCCCGCCGCATCGACATGGTGGTGGTCAGCCACGCGCACATCGACCACACCGGGCGCCTGCCGCTGCTGGTGAAGAACGGCTTCCACGGGCCGATCTACTGCACCCCTGCCACGCGCGACCTGTGCGCCGTGATGCTGCCCGATGCCGCGCATATCCAGGAGAAGGACGCCGAGTTCCTACGCCGGCACGGCAAGGGCGGACCCGAGAGTGAGCCGCTCTATTCGCTCGCTGATGCCGCCGAGGTGCAGGACCTCATGGTCGGACTTCCATACCGCCGCCCGCTGCACCTGCGGAAAATGCTGACCGCCGAGTTCACCGACGCCGGCCACATCCTTGGCTCGGCCACGGTGGACCTGCGCTGCAGCGAGGGCGCGCCCCAGCGCATCGTCTTCTCCGGCGATATCGGCCGCAGTGGGCTGCCGATCATCCGCGACCCGCAGCCGCCGTCGGGACCCATCGACACGCTCATCGTCGAGGCAACCTATGCCGACCGCGATCACGAGAGCGTCGCAGATGCCGAAAAGCGCCTCGGCGAGGTGGTCCGGACGGTGGCCGCCCGCGGCGGGAAGATCCTGATCCCGGCATTCGCGGTGGGACGGGTGCAGGAACTGGTCTATGCCCTGCACCAGCTGTGGCGTCGCGGGGAGATGCCGGAAATTCCTGTCTATGTGGACAGCCCACTCGCCGTCAGCGCTACCGAGGTGTTCCGCCTGCACCCCGATGTGTTCGACCACCGGGAACAGCTCATCGAGAAGGGGTTCTCGCCCTTCGACTTTCCGCTGGTGCGCTACGTGCGCGATGTCGCCGACTCGAAGAAGCTCAACACGCTCAACGGCCCGGCAGTCATCATCGCGGCTTCGGGCATGGTGGAATCGGGGCGGATTCTGCATCACCTCGCCAATCATGTCGGCGACCACCGGAACTGCGTGCTCTTCGTGGGTTTCCAGGCGGCGCACACCCTGGGCCGGCGGATCCAGGAACAGCAGGCAGTGGTGAAGATCTTCGGCGATACCTACGAGCGCCGGGCGGAGGTCGTGTCGATCGACGGCTACTCGGCGCACGCGGACCGCACTGAACTCCGATCGTGGGTGCGGCGCCTCGGCGGACCGATCAAGCGCGCGTTCGTGGTACATGGCGAGGCCCCCGCGCTTGGGGCGATGGCCGACCTGCTGCGAGAAGAAGGGGTGCGCGAAGTGCATGTTCCGGAACAGGGTGATACCTACACACTCTGAGCCGGCACGTCGCCGAGCCGTTCCCCAGTCGACATGAGCATCATCCGCCGTTTGTCCCGCGCATTCCTCGGGCTGGCGCTGCTCGCGGCGGTGGCCCTCGTTGCCGCCTTTGTGGTGGTGCTCAGTACCGCCACGGTAGATGAGCGCAGGCCGGCCGATGCCATCGTGGTGCTCGGCGCGGCGCAGTACAACGGCCGGCCGTCCCCGGTGCTTCAGGCTCGGCTGGATCATGCCCTCGCGCTCTATCGCGCCGGCCTGGCGCCCAAGGTGATGCTCACTGGCGGCGTGGGCCGGGGTGATGTGGAGAGCGAAGCCACGGTGGGCAAGCGCTATCTCACGGCGCGCGGCGTGCCGGCGTCGGCCATTTCGCTCGAGGCCGAGGGGCGGTCCACCGGGGAATCAATGACCGCCGTCGCCGCGTGGGTAAAGAAGGCGAAGGTGAAGACGGTGATCCTGGTGAGCGACCCGTTCCACATGGCGCGCCTCCGGGTCGAGGCGCGTCGCACCGGCATCACGGCGTATCTTTCCCCCACCACCACGAGCCCCATCTCGGAGAACCCACGGCTCGAACTGGGATACCTCATGGCGGAGTCGTGGAAGGTGCCGGTGGCCTGGGTGCAAAGCCTGGTACCGAACCGCTGATCAGCGCCCCAGTACCCGTGCCCCGCCCGATGCACTGATCACCGCCGCATCATCGAGCCAGTCACTCACCTGCGCCGCCGGCAACGGTGGCGAGAAGAGCAGTCCCTGCCCGCAGCTGCAGCCCAGCGCACGGAGGATGGTCGCCTGTTCCTCCGTCTCGATCCCTTCCGCCACCGTGATGAGCCCCAGGCCGTTCGCGAGGCCGATGATGCCCTTCACCAGCGTCGCCCCGTTCGGCCCCTGGTCGAGCGAGGTGAGGAACGAGCGATCGATCTTGAGGATCGCCGCTGGCAGCTGCTGCAAGTAGCTCAGCGACGAGTATCCGGTGCCGAAATCGTCGATCGCGAGCCGCACACCGAGACCGCGCAGCTCGCGGAACACCTGCGCCGAGCGCTCCGGCTGCTGCATGATGGCGCTCTCGGTGAGCTCCAGCACCAGGGACGCCGGTGGCAGGCCCGACTTCGCGAGTGCATCGGCGACCTCGGCGGCGAGCGCAGGATCGGGTAGCTGTCGCGCCGAGAGGTTCACGGTGACGTGCATCCCGGGATACTCGCGCACCCAGGGTGCCGAATCGCGACAGGCGAGATGCAGCACGCGACGGCCGAGTGGCACGATGAGCCCGGTCTCCTCCGCGAGCGGCACGAAGACCGCCGGCGTGATGCGCCCCTGCACGGGATGATCCCAGCGAATCAGCGCCTCGACGCCCACCACGCGCTGCGTCGCGAGTTCCACGATCGGCTGGTAGTCGAAGAGGAACTCCCGGCTGTCGGGATCGTCGAGTGCCCGGCGCAGGTCGGACTGCAGGCCGAGCCGCCCCACCACCGACTCGAGCATGCGTGGCTCGAAGAGCTCGTAGCGCCCGCGGCCGTTGGCCTTGGCGAGATACATCGCCACATCGGCATGGCGCAGCACGTCGCCGGCGGAGTCGACCGGGTCGGCGATGGCGACGCCAAGGCTCGCGGAGCCCGCCGTCTCCCGGCCGAACACGCGGAACGGCACCTTGAGCGCCGAGGTGATCCGGTTGCGCTATGTCGAGCACTGCCTGCCGGTCGCGGGGAGACTCGAGCAGCACCGCGAACTCGTCGCCACCCAGGCGGGCCACGACGTCCTGCGCGCCGACCTGCTCCCGCAGGCGCGTCGCGGCCGCGATGAGCAGGGCGTCGCCCTGCGCATGACCGAAGGTGTCGTTGACGCCCTTGAACCCGTCGAGATCGAGGAAGAGGAGCGCCGGCGGCAGCGCGGAACCGGGCCGCGGGCGACGCAGTGCCGCCTCGAGCCGGCTCCGCAGGAGCACGCGGTTGGCGAGGCCGGTGAGCCCATCGTGCATCGCCTGGTGCGTGAGGCGCTGCTCCAGCTCGCGGCGCTCGGTGATGTCGCGGGTGTTGAGCACGATGCCGCGCACGTTCGGGTCGGCGAGCAGGTTGGTCGCCGTCGTCTCCCCCCACGCCCAGCCGCCGTCGGCGCGACGCAGCCGCCACGAGCGCACCGTGCTTCCCCAGGGGCGCGCCAGCAGCTCGTGCAGGAACGTCCGCGCGGAGACCGACTCATCGGGGTGCAGCAGCGCGTCGAATGGCCGGCCGATCACTTCCTCCGGGACCAGGCCGAGGAGGCGCTGTACCGAGGGGCTGGCATAGAGCACTGTTCCGTCCCGGTCCACCACCACGATCGCCTCCGACGCATTGGCAACCAGCGACTCGAACCGCTCCTCCACGCTGCGGCGGGTGCGTTGTGCCGCGTGGTCGAGGTTCTCGCGCACGGTGACGATCTGTCGCAGCACCACCACCGCCGTAAGCACCGCCGCGCCGATGGTCAGGCCGATGACGAGCCGCGACTCGCTGCGGCTCGCCACCACCGCAAGCAGGACGTAGCCCGCCGCGAGCGCGCCGAAGGAGACGAGCCCGACACCGGTGGATCGTCTCTCCGCAGTGGTGGGAGCACCCTGGGAGCCGGCACAGACCCACAGCCAGGCCAGGCCCGCGACGAACAGCAGTTCCGCGTAGAAGGTGCGCTCGTGCGGCATGGCACCACGCAGCGAGGCGGCGGCGGGCTGGTTGGGTACCCAGCTGTTGGTGAGCAGCATGAGCCCGGCACCGAGCGTGAACAACGCCAGCCCCTGCCAGAGCGGGAGCCGGGGCGACAGCCGGAACAGGTGGGTGGCGAGGGTGAAGAGCACCAGCAGGTCGCCAACTGCATACAGCACCTGCAGCACTGATGGCCGGCTGCTCCCCACGAGCGCCGCGCGCTGGCTCGACACCGCCCAGAGCACGAGCGCGCCGCTCAGCGCGATGATCGTTGCATCGAGGAGGTACCTGCGACGCGCGAGTCGACCAAGCTCCGTCGAGGGGAATGCCGCGAGGCCCAGCACCATGAGCGGCTGCACCGCGATGAAGCAGAACTGCATCGCCAGGCTGACCGCCTCGGCGGCGGGACCAGGGAGTCGAATGTTCGGGGTCTGGTCGCGGAAGGCAAAGATGACGAACCCGAGGGACTGGGAGAGTCCTGCCAGCGCGATGAGCCACCAGCGCGCTGGCACCTGGGGAAAGGCGGGCCGGAACGCGAGGGCATACGCGATGAGGGACCACGCCAGTGCCACGACGCCAGGCGCAAGGACGATGGAGAGACGCGCCGCGCCCTTGAGGTTGACGTCAGCCGCCTGGGCATACCAGACGGCGGCGCCTGCGAGGAGCACTCCCACGATGATGAGTGGCCAGAGCACCATCCGCGGCGCTGGAACGACCTCGGGAGTGGGGTCAACAGCAGTCATGGCTAGAATTCACGCGGCCAAAGAGGAGCAACCATGACCAGGATCACCACTGAGCGAAAGTATTCCGGGCGGATCATCGACCTCGATGTCGATACCGTGAAGTTCCCGGATGGCAGCATCGGCCACCTCGAAATGATACGGCATCCCGGCGCCGCGGCCGTGGTGCCTTTCGTAGACCCGCCCGATTCCGCCGACCCGCGGGTGCTCATGCTGCGCCAGTTTCGCCACGCCGCCGACGGATACCTGTGGGAAATTCCCGCAGGCCGCCTGGACGATGGCGAGGCACCCGAGGACTGTGCCCGACGGGAATTGCGGGAGGAAGCGGGCATGTCGGCCGGGCAGTTAGTGCCGCTGGTGTCGATACTCACCACCCCGGGCTTCACCGACGAACTGATCCATCTCTACTCTGCCCATAATCTTACCCCGGTTCCGACCGCTCGTGAGGCCGACGAGTTCATGGAGGTCCACGAGGTTCGCTGGTCGGAAGTCGGCCGCCGGATTCGGCAGGGGGAGATCCGCGACGCCAAGACGTTGACTGCCTTGATGTTCGTGCAGTGCTTCCACCGGCGGGCGTGAGCTCGGCACACGCAAGCCCCTTCTATTTACCCCGGTCAGGAAATAGGATGTGGCGTGCCCGAACAGACCTTTGATGCCACCCTCCGCGCCCTGAAGAAGGGCGACGTTTCCGCCGTCTACTATCTGGTAGGCGCGGAGGACCTTCTCAAGGTCGACCTGGTCCGCGAAATCACCGATCGGGTGCTCGATCCTTCCCTGCGCGACTTCAATTTCGACCAGCGCACCGCCACCTCACTCGATCCTGAAGAGTTGTCCACGCTGCTCAACACGCTGCCGATGATGGCCGACCGTCGGGTGGTCATCCTGCGCGACGTGGAGGGGTGGCAGAAGAAGGCGCGGGGACGGGCCGAGCTGCTGCGCTATCTCGCCAGGCCGGCGGTGGAGACGGTGCTGGTGCTGGTACAGGGAGGCGCTGATCCCGACCCCGAGGCGGAGTTCGCCCGGCTCGCGGTGACGGTCCGCTGTGCGGCACTGCCGCCTGAGCGGGTGCTGCGCTGGCTGGGGCACCGTTCCGAGCAACTGGGCATCACCCTGGAGACCGAGGCCGCGGAACACCTTCTCCACGCGGTGGGTGGGGACCTCACCACACTCGATGCAGAACTGGCGAAGCTGGCATCGCTCGCGCCGGGCACGCAGCTCACCCGCGAACTGGTGGGCGACCTCGTTGGCGTGCGTCACGGCGAGACGATGTTCGACTGGCGTGACGCCGTGCTTGACGATGCCACCGGCAAGGCACTCACCTTGCTGCGCCCGGTGCTCGACCAGTCGGGCATCTCCGGGGTGAAGCTCGTGAGCCTGCTCGGCACCTCTCTCTCGGGCGTGTCGCTGGCGCGCGCGCATCGCGACAAGGGCACGAAGGGGGGCGCGCTCGAGGGGGCCATTTTTCGTTCGATGCTTGTTTCGAAGCCGTACGGCCTGCCGGAGTGGAAGGCCGAGGCGGCAAAATGGGCTCGCTGGTCGGAACGCTGGCCTGCCTCGCGCCTCAGCGCTGCCATTCGCGCGACACTCGCCACTGACCAGGCACTCAAGAGCACGACGCTCAGCGATGAACAGGCATTGCTGGGAGAGTTGGTGATGCGCATGGGGATTTCACGCTCAGAGCGAGTCGCATGAGGTTCCTGACTCTGTTGCTGTTTCTTGCCGTCTTGCCGCCTTGTCATCTTGCCGCTCAGTCCTCGGAGCTGACCGCGGCCCTGCGTCTCGCTCAGGACGGTCGCATCGACTCCGCGCGCGCAACGCTCAAGCGGATGGAGCAGTCCACTGTCCCCACCGACTCACTCTTTCCCGGTATCCTCTACAGCTCGGCTCTCGTGGCACCTACTGCGGAAGAGGTGCGACGCCAACTCCAGCGCGTCATCGTGGAGTATCCCTTCTCGCCCTGGGCCGAGCCGGCGATGATCGCACTGGCGCAACTGGACTACGCGAATGGCGACCCTGCTGCCGCCGGCCGGACGCTGGAGAAATTCCGCACCGATCACGCCACCTCATCGCTCTATACGGTGGCCGCCCTCTGGGGAGCGCGCGCCGGCTTCGATGTCAACAACACCAGTGCGGCATGTCAGTGGGTGAGCGATGGCCTGGCGCGGGCGAACGGCGACGCGTCTGCCCGCGGAGAACTCCTGGCCCTGAGTCGCCGTTGTCCCGCCAGTCCTGCGACCACGGCAACGCCCGTACCGGCACCGCCAGCGGCCGCACCGGTCGCCACGGCGCCCGCGCCCGATACCGTGGTGCGTCCACCGGTCACTGCTGCGCCTCCGGTCCCGCCACGTGACACGCTGATCAAGTTGAACGAGATCCCCCAGCCACCGGGACCGATCCCGGTGCTGCCCCGCCCTGCGCCCTCCGCAACGGCACCGGTTCCATCCGCGTACCGGGTGCAGATCGTGGCGGCGAATACCCAGGACGTGGCCGACGAGATGCTCAATCGCGCAAGGAAGGCGGGGTTCAGCGGCATCGTGGTGAAGGATGGCGGCTACTTCAAGGTGCGTCTGGGCGAGTACTCCACTCGCGCCGAGGCAACCGCGGCGGCGGCGAAGATCAAGGCCAAGCTCGGTGGAACTCCCTATGTGGTGGCACCATGAGCAAGTCGACCGAGGACACCCCGCTGATGCTGCAGTACCGCGAGATCAAGGCGCGGCACCGCGACGCGATCCTGTTCTTCAGGATGGGCGACTTCTACGAGATGTTCTTCGATGACGCCGAGCTCGGCGCGCGGGTGCTGGGCATCACGCTGACCGCGCGGGGCGATGGCGTGCCGCTCGCTGGCGTACCGGTGAAGGCCGCCGCCGAGTACCTGCGACAGCTGGTGGGTGCCGGACACCGCGTCGCCATCTGCGAGCAGGTGGAAGACCCGAAGCTCGCCAAGGGCATCGTGCGCCGTGAGGTGGTGGAGACGGTGACGCCGGGCGCGATGCTGCAGGAAGGATGGCTTTCGGGCGCGCGCAACAACTGGATGGTGGCCGTATGCGAGGGTGGCCTTGCGGCCATCGACCTCTCCACCGGCGAGTTTGTGCTCGAGCGGGTGCCTGCCGATGGAATCGCCGACGCGCTCGAGCGCTACGGCCCTGCCGAAGTCGTGGCGCCGTCAGACGCCACGCTGGTGCCGGGTGATCGCGCACTCCGCACCCCGCGCGAACGCTGGGAGTTCGATGCCGCGCTCGCGCGTGAGGAGCTGGCTCGCCGCTTCTCGCTCGCCTCGCTCGACGGACTCGGCATCGGCAAGGACGACGACGCGGCGCTCGGTGCCGCCGGCGCCTTGCTGCGCTACCTCGCCGAGCTCCAGCCCGGCGGCGTGCCGCACCTGTCGCGCCCGGCAGTGCGGCGGAGCGACGCGCATCTCTGGCTCGACGAAATGACCCGCCGCAACCTCGAGCTGGTCGAGCCCCTCGTGGCGGGCACCCGGAACGCCACGCTGCTGGAGACGATCGACCGCACCCTCACTCCGATGGGCGGCCGGCTGCTGCGGCAGTGGGTGCTCTCGCCGTTGCGCGATGTCGCGCTCATCGAGGCGCGCCTCGACGCGGTCGATGTCTGCCTGCGCGATGGACGTGGTCGCACTCGCCTGCGCGAGGCGCTCGACGGCGTGCGGGACCTGGAGCGGCTCGCCGGTCGCGCAGCTGCCGGCCGCGCCACGCCCCGTGAACTCGGTGCCCTCCGCGACTCCTTCCTGCGGCTGCCCGACGTGCTCGAGGCGCTCACGGCGCTGGTCGGCGCAGCGGAACGGAAGAGTGCCGCGCTCTCAACCGCGCTCGACGAACTCGACCTCCTGCGCGACATCGCCGATGTGCTGGCCCGCGCGCTGACGGAGCGGCCGCCCGCGACACTCGCCGAGGGCGGCGTCATTCAAGCCGGCTACGACGCCGAGCTGGATGAATTGCGGGAACTGCGGGATGGCGGCCGGCAGTACATCGCATCGTTGCAGCAGCGCGAGCGGGACCGCACCGGTATCGCGTCGCTCAAGGTGGGCTTCAACCGGGTATTCGGGTACTACCTCGAGGTGACCAACGCGCACCGCGACCGGGTTCCCTCCGACTACGATCGCCGCCAGACGCTGGCCGGCGCCGAGCGGTACGTCACGCCGGAGCTCAAGGAGTACGAGGCGAAGGTGCTGGGGGCGGAAGAGCGGATGGCGACGCGCGAAGCGGAGCTGTTCGCTCACCTGCGCAACCTGGTCGGCGTCGCGATCGCCCGGGTGCAGCGTACCGCGCGCGTGCTGGCGCGCCTCGATGTGTGGGCCGGGCTGGCGCAGGTCGCCGAGGCGAACCAGTACGTGCGCCCCACGCTCGACGACGCCTACGGCCTGGTGCTCCGCGCCTCACGCCATCCGGTCATCGAGCGGCTGATGCCGCGCGAGCAGTTCATGCCGAACGACGTGACCTTCAGCGAGAGCGAGCGGGTGCTGCTGGTGACGGGTCCCAACATGGCGGGCAAGTCCACCATCCTGCGACAGATCGGCCTGGTGGTGGTGCTCGCGCAGCTCGGGCGGGTTCGTGCCAGCTGCCTCGGCGCACGTTGGCGTGGTGGACCGGCTCTTCACCCGCGTCGGTGCCAGCGACAACCTGGCCCGCGGACAGTCCACGTTCATGGTGGAGATGAGCGAGACGAGCGCGATCCTGCACAGTGCCACCGCGCGAAGCCTGGTGCTGCTGGACGAGATCGGACGGGGCACGTCCACGTACGATGGCGTCGCCATTGCGTGGGCGGTGAGCGAGCACCTGCACGACCTGGTGGGATGCAAGACGATGTTCGCCACCCACTATCACGAACTGATGCAGCTTCCTGAGCGGCTGGCGCATGCGCGGAACATGAACGTGGCGGTACGCGAGACCGGCGACCGCGTGGTGTTCCTCCACCGACTCGAGCCGGGAGGCACCGATCGCTCGTACGGCGTGCATGTGGCGCAACTGGCGGGATTGCCTGACGCGGTCGTGCGGCGCGCGCGAGAGGTCCTGGCGCGCCTCGAGAGCGAGCATCGGGTGGTACCGGGTGCACCGGAGCCGTCGCCCGATCCGGGACAACTCGCCTTGTTCGCGGAAGCGGCGCCTCATCCTGCCCTCGAGGCGCTTCGAGACATCAACCTCGACACCCTGACGCCGCTCGAGGCGTTGAACCGGCTCGCCGACCTGCAGCGGCGAGCCCGGGGATCGTAACTACCTCCGAACTCCCGCCGTACGGCCCTTCCGCTGCCGGTCATGCAGGTACCCCACCCAGCGCTCCAGCAGGTCCAGGTCCATCAGCTCACCGGTCACGGCGAGGGTGCGGCCATCCCGCAGCCGGAGCGGCGCCCGGTACAAGGCCGGGTCGGTGCCGAGCACCGGGTTGGCTTCACCGATGAGCTCGAGCTCAACGAGGGGAATGGCCTCGAGCAGCGTGTCAGGACGCAGCAACAGCAGCGTAGCGCCCTCGACCAGCGCAGCGCGGCCGCTCAGGTCCTGGTTATCGAAATCGAACGTGGCAAGCACGCGCCACGTAGTGGTGCCGATCGGAAGAGTACGGTTCGCTCTCATGCCTTGTGTTACGAGGCACTCGCGCGCCCCGCGCTCCAGTCTTGGATGGGTACGAGCGCGGCCAATAGCACGAACCCTGCCGAAAATCACCCTGACGACAAGATCCCCGTAACTCGCTGTCACAGGCAGAATTGTGATGTGCTGTCCAAAAACTGCGGAAGGATTCGTCTTGCCTAACGTGTACATCCAGCGGGACGCCCCAGAGGACACCGCGCGCTGCGGGCAGCGTGAGCCGCCCGCAGCCTCCGGCGACCGTTACGGTGTGAGGTAGGCCGAGTTCGAGAAGTTGGTGATACCTCCCGGCAGGGAGGTGCTGTTGTAGTAGTTGGTCTTCGTCACATCGAGCGTGGAGGGATGCCACGGCTGTGCCCCGGCGTACATGAGGTCGGTCGGGTCATTGTCGACGTGATAGATGTTGAAGTCGGGCGCGCCGGAACTCACGATGCCCAGCAGGTGAAGCGCCTCGTGGGCCGCGGTGAACTCGATGTAGGTGGGCGCGGCCCACGGTGTGGCTGCAAACGGGTTGTTGGCGCAGGCGAAGGGCGTACCGGCCAGGCCCTTGATGAAGATCGCGCCCACCGGGCCAACCAGTGCCGGCGGCGTCGCAGCGGACCCGCAGCGCGACTGGTGTCCGCCATCGTAATAGACCAGCAGCATCGTGCTGGGCGACGAGTAGCCTCCCGCCACCAGTTCCTTCTCCAGGGTATCGCGAATGAAGTCACCGTAGGATTTCATCGTGGCGTCGGTCCGGCCGATGCGGGCAAAGGTGATGTCCAGCGCGTCATCGCTCATGTCGAGACGAAGGTGGCGCCCGCCGGTCTGGGTCGCGAACCAGCGCTGGAACGATGACACGGTGCGGATGATGGTGCCGTCGGTGTCCAGGTTCCGGTCCGTGCCATCGCTCGGCAGGACGTACATCACGCGGTACTTGTTGACCACGCCGTTGTCGGGGCGGTTCGCCGTGCTTCGGGGCAGGGTCTTGATGGCGTAGGTCAGCGTCGCGGTTGCAGTGCCGCCATCGGTCACCGTGGCAGCGGCGGCGCTTGCCTGATAACTGAATCCGGCGTCGCTCACCGGCGCACCCGCGACGGTATAGGCGCCGACGTCGAGCCCACTCAGCAGGGTCCCTGAGACGGTGGCTTCGTTGTAGCCGCCAGGCCCGGTCACGGTCGCAGCGGCGGTCGATCCCGGCGGCAGGCCCGTCACCTGAATGCTCAAGTTTCCGGTCTCCCCCGCAGGCGGGGGTGACCCGGAATCGCTGCCACAGGCGGCGGCAAGGACCAGCACGACCGGCACGGCCAGGCGCCACAACTCTTGAGCCTTCATCGCACGCTCCTGATGGGGAAGTCGGGGTAGTTCCTGTCTCCAAGGCGCATTCGACTCGCAAACCGGCTCATCGAACGCTCCATGAGCCGGTTTCCCCTCTGGATGCGCATTCCTCCTTGACGGTGCCATGTGAGGCGGACGAAGATACGGCGGCCCTCACGCCGGATCCCTTGGACACTTCGTCTTCCGACATCACCCGCCTGCTCCTCGAGGCGTCGCATGGCCGCGCCGACGCCATGGAAGCACTGCTTCCGCTGGTGTACGGCGAGCTGAAGCGGCTGGCCGACGCCCACATGCGACAGGAGCGGCCGGATCACACGCTCGGCACCACCGGGTTGGTGCACGAGGCCTACCTGCGACTGGTGGACAGCGCCAGCATCGACTGGCAGGGGCGCGCGCATTTCTTCGGCGTGGCGTCGCGTGCCATGCGGCGGATCCTCGTGGACCATGCACGACGCCGGACGGCGCACAAGCGGAGCCGCCAGCAGGGTGTATCGCTCGATGAAAGGGCGGCAGGAGCAGTGGAGCTGCCAGCCGACGAGGTCCTTGCGGTGGACGAGGCGCTGGAGCGCTTCGCCCGGCTCGATCCGCGGGCCGCACAGCTGGTGGAGCTCCGCTACTTCGCGGGGTTCAGCATCGAGGAAGCGGCAGAGCTGCTGTCCATCTCCCCTGCGACGGCAAAGCGGGACTGGGCACTCGCGCGGGCGTGGCTGGCAAAGGAGCTGGCGTGATGGATCAGGAGCGATGGCAACGCGTAAAGGACCTCTTCGGCGAGCTCGAGGATGCGCCGATCCAGGCGCGCGCTGCGATCCTGGCCGCGGAGCCCGATGCCGATGTGCGTCGCGAAGCGGACGCCCTCCTGCATGCACTCGCGAGCGCCGGGCATCGCTTCGAGGAACCCCCGACACTGGACGATGAGCTCCCCGTCTCCGGTGCCGAGCCGGGACAGAGAATCGGTGCCTACCAGGTGGTGCGGGAAATCGGGCGGGGCGGCATGGGTGCGGTGTATGAAGCCAGGCGCGTGGACGACTCCTTCGACAAGCGGGTCGCGCTCAAGACGGTGGTGTCCGGCCACGGCGGCGCGGTGGTGCGCCGGTTTCGCCAGGAGCGGCAGATCCTCGCGCGGCTCGACCATCCCAACATCGCCGCGCTCCTCGACGGCGGCGTGAGCCCGAGTGGCATGCCGTACTTCGTGATGGAGTACGTGGACGGGGAGCCGATCGATGTGGCAGCTCGCACGCGCCGACTCAGCCTGCAGGCCCGGCTCGACCTCTTCCGCTCGGTGTGCGGGGCCGTGCAGTACGCCCACGAGCAGCTCATCGTGCATCGCGACCTCAAGCCCGCGAACATCTTCATCAGCAGCGAGGGGCACGCCAAGCTGCTCGATTTCGGCATCGCCAAGCTCCTGGCGGAGGCGGTCGACAGCGACGCCCCGATCACGCAGACTGGCGTCCTGCCCATGACGGCGGCGTATGCCAGCCCGGAGCAGCTCACCGGCAGCCCCGTGGGCGTGGCGAGCGACATCTACTCGCTCGGCGTGATCCTCTACGAACTGACCACGGGTGCGCGCCCCTTCGAGGGAATGGCGATCACGGCTGCGATCCAGGCAGCTGCGGAGCGAGTTGCGATCCTCCCCAGCCGGTCCGTGACGGATGAATCAGTCGCGCGAGCCGGCCTGACCGATGCCGGACGGCTCCGGAAGGAGCTCGCGGGCGAACTCGACGCCATCATCCTGAAGGCGATGCGCCCCGAGCCGGCGCGACGCTACAGCTCGGTGGCGCAACTCAACGAGGACCTGCATCGCTACCTGTCGGGGCGCCCGGTCCTCGCGCAGCCGGACACGACCGGGTATCGGGTGCGGAAGTTCGTGAGCCGGAACCGGCTCGCGACGGGCGCTGCGGGCGTCGCGGCACTGGCACTCGTCGGCGCCACCATCGTGAGCGTGCACCAGGCTGCTGTCGCACGCGCCGAACGGGATGCCGCGCGCCAGGCGCAGCATCACACCGAACAGGTCACCCAGTTTCTCCGGGACGTATTGAGTGAGGCCAAGCCGAATGAGCAGGGTGGCAGCGTCACGGTTACGGCCGCCATCGACAGCGTCTTGCCGCGGATCGATTCAACGCTGCGGGACCAGCCGGAACTCAGTGCCATCACCAAGAACACCATCGGCAGCACCTTGACGGAGCTGTTCATGTTCGAGCGGGCTCGGCCGCTGGTCGAGAGCGCGGTGGCGTACTGGCAGCAGGCCGGCCGGCCAAGTCACGAATACGCCGATGCGCTCTACAACCTGGCGGGCATAGAGGCCGAGGCCGGCTCCCCGGTGCGCGCCGAGTCGCTCTATGTCGCCTCGTTCGCGATGTACCACGCACTGGACGGTGACTCAACCGAGATCTGGGCCGGACTCAACAACCTTGCGGGCGCGGTATCAGCGCAGGGTCGCTTCGCCGACGCGATCACCCTCTACGAGAATGGCATGGCGCACCGGGCCGATGCCCTCGCCCGGGACACCGCGCTTCGGGTCACCATGCTGGCCAATGTCGGGACCGCGCTGGCGCAGATGGGCCGCTACGCCGAGGCGGAGCCGCGACTGACCGAGGCGCTCGCACTGGCAGGAGCCGCGAAGCTCCGGCCCGACGCGATCGCGGCGGTACTGCAGCCGCTGGCGGGCACGCAGCTCTTCCTGGGCAAGTATCCGGAGGCCGAAGCAAGTGCCCGCGAGGCATGGCGCCTGACTGCGCTCGAGTTCGGGCCCGACAATGCGCGGACCATCCAGTCATCGCGCATGCTGATGAACATCCTGGCGGATGCCGGTCGCTGCGAGGAGGCCCTCGAACTCGCGCAGCACATCATTGGCCTGCGCGGCAGGAGCCTCTCGGACGAAGACCCCTCTGTTGGTACCGCGTTGCTCTTCGGGGGATGGTGCGAGGCACAGCTTGGTCGCGTCGCGACTGGCGAGGCACACGCACGCGAGGGGCTGGCTCTTCGGCGCGCCGTGTTTGGCGATGCGAACTGGGCCACGGCACAGGGGCACAGCATGCTGGGCGATGTCATGGCCATGAAGGGAACCGCGTGGCATGAGGAGGCGCTCAGGGAACTCCAGGCCGGCTACGATGGGCTCCGCGCGACGCTCGACAGCACGCACGTGCGGGTGAAGCAGGCGCGGGAGCGTCTCGAGCGGGTGCAGCGCCAGCCCTGAATCAGGTGCCGCGTGGCTTCGCGCGCCGCGTGGGTGGCGCAGCCAGCGGATCCTCCGGCCACGGATGCTTCGGGTAGCGCCCGCGCAGGTCCTTCCGCACATCGTGGTAGCTCGACTTCCAGAATCCGCCGAGATCGCGCGTCACCTGCACCGGTCGATGCGCGGGCGACAGCAGGTGCAGCGTGAGCGGCACGCGACCGCGTGCGACCTTTGGCGTCTCCGCCAGGCCGAACATCTCCTGCAGGCGCACGGCGAGCACTGGTGACGACGGGTCGGCGTAGTCGATCGGCAAGCGCGATCCCGTCGGTACCTCCATGTGCGTCGGCGCCTCGGCATCGAGCGCCTGGCGCTGCTGCCAGGTGAGCTCGGCCAGCAGCATCGCGGTGAAATCGATACGGTCAAGATCAGCGAGGCTGCGAAGCCTGGCCGCGTGCGGTGCCAGCCAGCCTTCGAGATGATCCAGCAGCGACGCATCAGAGACACCGGGCCACGACGCCGGATCGTGATGATGCAGGAACGCGAGGCGCTCGCGCAGCCGCGCGAAACCTTCACTCCACGGGATGGCCGCGAGACCCGCGCGCTGCAGCCCATCCCGGAATGCGTGCGCCACGGCGGCGGGATCGGGGTCGCGCAGCAGCCCCTCTCCCAGCATGATCGCCCCAAGTCTGCGGGTGCGACGTGCCTCGACGCGTCCCGCATCGGCGTCCCAGGCTACTTCCTCCTGCACCACGATCTGCGAATGCAGGTGCTGCTCGATCTCGTCGCGCGTAACCGGCGCCGCGAGGAAAATCCGGCTCTCGGTGCCCCGGTCGTCCAGGTCGGTCGCGACGATGAAGTCGGCGTCGGCGAGGGCGTGCGGCACGGCGAGTACGGCGCCCCGCCCATTTCGGAGGAGGAATCGCGCGGTGCCTGGTCGGCGCTGTGCGATGCGATCGGGCCAGGCGAGCGCGAGGAGCAGGCCGGCATCATTGCTGTTCGAGGCTGCCTCGCGGACACCAAGTTGGCGACGCAGCGCTTTCGCGTGGGTACGAATCCGTTCCACCGAGTCCCGGGCGACGCGAGCACCGTGACTGAACGGAGGAATGCTGCGCTGCGCCAGCAGGTCGAGGCGAATGCGCAGGTCGGGATCGGCGGGGCCGCCCTCGGCGCGCAGGATGTCACGCTCCTCCACCAGGGCCGCGATGTCCGCGGCGAGCGACACGGCATCGAGCGCGTGGGCACTGACAATCATGTGACCGAGCCTTGGGTGCAGGCCGAGTGTCGCAAGCTCCTGGCCGTGCAGCGTGATCTTCCCCGCGTCGTCGATCGCGTCGAGATCCCGCAGCAGTTGCCGCGCCTGCGACAGGTGGGCGGGCGGCGGCGCGTCCATCCAGCGCATCGACGCGGCGTCCATTCCGGTGGATGCCAGCGTGAGTGCCAGCGGGGCCAGGTCGGCATCCATGATCTCGGGATCATGATACGGCACCAGCCCCGCCTGCTCCGGTTCACTCCACAGGCGGTAGCCAACCCCTGCCGCCTGTCGCCCTGCCCTGCCGGCGCGCTGTGTGGCACTCGCCCTCGACACCCGCACCGTTTCCAGGCGCGTCATCCCCGTGCGCGCGGAGAAGCGGGGCACGCGCGACAAGCCGGAGTCCACCACGATGCGCACGCCATCGATGGTGAGGCTGGTCTCGGCGATGGAGGTGGCGAGGATCACCTTGCGGCGCCCGCCAGCATCAGGCCGGAGTGCCTTGTCCTGCTGCTCAGGGGCGAGGTTGCCGTGCAAGGGCACGATCACGCTGTCGCTGCCCTTGAGAATGTCTTCCACCCGCCGGATTTCCCCTGCCCCGGGGAGGAACACGAGCACATCGCCATCGTCGCTCGCCAAGGCATCGGCCACCGCGCGCGCCACACGCCCCTCGATCCGTCCGTCATCCTGGCGCGCTGCGTACCGAAGCTCCACCGGGAAGCTCCGGCCGACACTGGTCAACACCGGTGCGCTTCCCAGCAATCGGCTTACCCGCTCACCGTCGAGCGTGGCCGACATGACGAGGATCCGGAGTTCGGGCCGGAGAATGGCCTGGCTCTCGAGGGCCAGTGAGAGGCCGAGGTCGGCATGCAGGCTGCGCTCGTGAAATTCGTCGAAGATGACCAGGCCGTATTCCTCGAGGGCCGGGTCGGTGCTGATCATGCGGGTGAGGATTCCCTCGGTGACGACCTCGATACGGGTGCGAGGCCCGACCCTGGTATCAAGCCGAGTCCGATAGCCCACCGTGGCACCCGCCTCCTCGCCGAGAGACCGGGCCATGTAGTGCGCCGCGGCGCGCGCGGCCACGCGCCGGGGCTCGAGCATGAGGATCTTCCGCCCGCCGAGCCACGTCGCGTCGCGCAGGGCGAGCGGCACCCGGGTGGTCTTGCCGGCACCCGGTGGCGCCTGGAGCACCGCGCTGCTTGCAGCTGCCAGGGCAGCGCGCAGGTCATCCAGGACGGCATCGATGGGAAGGGTCGTTGGCACAGGACCAATGTAGGGGCGCCCCCACGCCACCGGCGCTAACTTCCGCCCATGAAGCGCATCCCCACCGGCCGGTCGCTGATCTGCCTCGCCCTCCTCGCCGCCTGTACCGGCAAGGGCGACGGCACCGTGAGCCTGCCATCGCGTCCCGTCGAGGGGCCGAAGGCTACGGAACTGCCGCCGGTGCCGCTCAACCCCAACTCGCCGGTGGATTATCCCCCGGCGCTTGCGAACCAGGGGATCGAGGGAACGGTGCTGCTGCGCCTGATGGTGGACACCAGCGGTACCCTTGTTGCCGACTCGACCCGGGTGGCCGAATCGAGTGGCTATCCAGCGCTCGACAGCGCGGCATTGCAGGCTGCACCCTCGCTTCGCTATGCGCCGGCCGAACGCGATGGCGCCAAGGTCGCCATGGCGTTTCTGCAGCCGATCTACTTCCGCACACCGCAGGGCCGTGGAGTCACGCCATGACCGGTCAGCACCTGTCGCCGTACGAGAACGTGCTCGACACCATCGGGTGGACGCCGCTGATCCGGCTTGGCCGGATCGGCGCCGGCCTCCGCACGCCGATCTACGGGAAGGCGGAGTACGCCAACCCCGGTGGTTCGGTGAAGGATCGCATCGGCCTCGCGATGATCGAGGCGGCCGAACAGAGTGGCGCGCTCAAGCCGGGCGGCACGATCGTCGAGGGCACCAGCGGCAACACTGGCGTCGGGCTCGCGATGGCGGCGGCCATCAAGGGCTATCGCTGCATCTTCACGCTGCCCGACAAGATGTCGCAGGAAAAGGTGCGGCTGCTGCGCGCCTACGGCGCCGAAGTGGTGGTGACGCCGACAGCGGTGCCGGCCGACCATCCCGACAACTACATCATGAAGGCGAAGCAGATCGTCCATGACACGCCCGGTGCGATCATGGCGAACCAGCACTACAACCAGGTCAATCCCGAGGCGCACTACCGGACCACCGGCCCCGAGATCTGGCAGCAGACCGGCGGGAAGGTGACGCACTTCGTGGCGGGCGCCGGCACCGGTGGCACGATCAGCGGCGCGGGCAAGTACCTCAAGGAGAAGAACCCGAAGATCCGCATCATCGCCGGCGACCCGGTCGGCTCGCTGGTGACGGAGTATGCCCGCACCGGCGTCATGGAGCAGGGATCGGGCGCGCCGTACAAGGTGGAAGGCATCGGCGGCGACAAGGTGTCGAGCACGATCTGGTTCGACACCATCGACGAGTGGCGGCAGGCGACCGATCGCGTGTCGATGATGATGGCGCGCCGCCTCGCGCGCGAAGAGGGGATCCTCGTCGGCGGGTCGGCGGGCCTCAACGTGGCCGTGGCGCTCGATATTGCGCGCGAGCTCGACGACCCCGACGCCTACGTCGTCACCATCCTCTGCGACACCGGCGAGCGCTACCTCTCGAAGGTGTTCAACGACGACTGGATGCAGGAGAACCAGCTGCTCGATCGTCCCCAGGCCACGGTGGAGCAGCTGCTGCTCCTGCGCCGGCCCAGCAGCGCACCGGCACTGGTGCAGGTGGCGCCCGCGGCTGCGGTGCGGCAGGCGCTCAACCTGATGAGCAGCTGGGAAGTGAGCCAGATTCCGGTCATCGAGAATGGCGAGGCGGTGGGCGGACTGGTCGAGTCGGCACTCATGACCCGCGCGCTGGCCCAGCCGGCCCTGCTCGACCGCCCGGTGCGCGAAGTGATGGACCCGCCGTTCCCGGTGGTGGAGCACACCTTCCCCACCGACCGGCTGGCCCCGATGCTGACCCGGGAGAACCCCGCGGCGCTGGTCCGGAAGGACGGTGTCCTGATCGGCATCGTGAGCCGGTACGACGTACTGCAGCAGTTGATCGGGACGAGATAACCTCACATGCGGATTACAGTCCTCACTGGCGGGACCTCCAGCGAGCGTGATGTTGCACTCGCATCGGCCGTGCAAGTCATTGCGGCCCTGCGAAGTATTGGACACCAGGTGGCGGTGGTGGACACCGCCCGTGGGTACATCCCCGAGTCGGACGAGGCCCAGCTGCTCTCGGCCTCCGTGGGATCGGCACCCCCATCGGTGGCCCAGCTCGAGGCCCTGGAACACGGGCTGCTGCTGAGCGGGCTGGCCAGCCTTGCGGTGGTACGCGAGGCGGACGTGCTGTTCCTGGCGCTGCATGGTGGCCATGGTGAGGACGGCACCCTGCAGACCATTCTCGACATGATTGGGGTACCGTATACTGGGAGCGGTCCCATAGGGAGCGCGATGGCGATGGACAAGGACATCGCCAAGCGATTGTTCCGGGAAGCGGGTATCCTCACGGCCAAGTGGCTCATGGCCCCCGCCACGGTGCACGAGGTGGAGTCGCAGTTGGGCTGGCCTGTGGTGGTGAAGCCGTCGAAGCAGGGGTCGACGGTCGGTCTGTCGATCGTGCGATCGCCAGGAAAACTGGCACCGGCCATCGAGGAGGCCCGGCGTCACGACGACGAAGTGATGATCGAGGCGTTCGTTCCGGGGCGGGAATTGACTGTCGGTATTCTGGACGGGGTGGCCCTGGCGGTGGGGGAGATCATTCCCCGGCACGAGATTTTCGATTATGAATGCAAGTATACGCCCGGCATGTCGGAGGAGATCTTCCCGGCAGGCCTCCCGGCCGAAATTGCGGCCGAATGCGGGCGGCTGGGGCTGGCGGCGCACGAGGCGCTCAAGCTCCGCGGGTACTCCCGGGTGGACTTTCGCTTGACACCTTCGGGTGAGGCCTTCTGTTTAGAGGTGAACACCCTTCCCGGCATGACTGCGACGAGCCTGCTTCCCCAGTCGGCGCGCGCGGTGGGAATTGGTTTCCCTGAGTTGTGCGACCGGATCTGTCGCTCGGCGCTAGGGAGCAGGAAGCCACGGTAGAGAGGCGGGCAGCATGCAGGCAATCTCCCATCCCCGGATGACCCCGTGGGTACTACGGCTCATCGTCGCGAACGCGGCGGTGCTTCTGCTGCTGGAAACCATCCTGACTTCCGACAGCGCCTTCCGTGCGCTCGCGTTTGACCCCAGCAATGCGCTCAGCCGGCCCTGGACGTTTGTCACCTACATGTTCGTGCACGCCGACCTCCTGCATTTGCTGGCCAACTCACTCGGCCTGTGGATGCTGGGCTCGGCGGTGGAACAGCGCCTGGGCGGCGAGAAGTTCCTGCTTTACTACCTGTACTGCGGTGTAGGTGCCGCGATCTTCGCGCTGGTGCTCTCGCGGGTCGCCGTCGTGACGCCGTTCGTTGGGGCGTCGGGCGCCGTGCTGGGGCTTGCGGTGGCGCTGGCCGTGCTCTGGCCCGACGCCGAGATGATCATCATCCCGATCCCCATCCCGATGAAGGCGCGCACCTTCGCCATCCTGCTGGTGGGGTTCAATGCCATCATGGCGTTGCCGTTCCTGCGCGGCAGCTCCAACATCGCGTACGAAGCGCACCTTGGCGGCGCGCTCTTCGGGTACCTGTTCTTCCGGCTCCAGTCATACGGACCCGAGAACGCCGCTCCCCGGCGACCGGCGCCGCGCCCCGTGATGGTGCAACCTGGGGCTGCCGAGGCGGAACGGTCGCGCCGGGTCCCGGCGGCGGCATCACCGGCGTCACTCCCGTCGCGGAGTGGTGAGGCCGATCCGGTGGCGCGCGAGATGGACCGGGTGCTCGACAAGATCAGCGCTGAAGGCCTCGCAAGCCTGACACCGGACGAGCGCCGCTTCCTCGACGACATCGCAAAGCAGAAGAGGCAGCAGTTGCACTAAAGTCGGCAGTCGTGAGTCGGCGGTCGTCAGTTGGCTGACGACTTTCTGAGGACTGCCGACTGACGACTGTAGACTCTTGCAATGTCCCGACGCACGTCATATCGTGCTCCGTGCTCATCAACCTCGTTCCGGAATTTCTCGCGCTGATCAACGCGCCGGACAGCGAGGCCTCCTACCGATCATTTCACGCAGCTCATCGCCCACTCCTCGACGCCTACTGGCGCAACTACGTCCTCGACCCTGACAGCCCGCCGTCGGTCGATGTCATCCAGGCAGCGCTCCGGGCCGACCGGCGTGATCTCTACGCGCTGATCGAGTCGGTGGACCTCGAGCGAGTGGCCGAAGAGGCCATCGCGCGCGCGGTCGATGTGCTGGGCATCGAGCAGCCGACCGATGTGGTGCTGATGGTGGGCATGGGCGCCGCCAACGCCGGCGAGCTGGTCATCGACGGCCGCGGCGTCGCGTTCATCTGCCTGGAGCACTTCACCGGCCGGGTAAACCCCGAGACCTATGGGCTGGGGCTGGGGCCGGAGCTGCTTCCGCTCTGGATCGGTCATGAACTGGCGCACACCGTCCGGTACACCGCAACCGGAAGTCGCAGCGATATCAGCCGCATCGTGCGTGACTCGAGGGGCTACTACGACTACTGGGAGGTCGGCAGCCGGGCCACGTTGCGTGAACTGCTGGTAAACGAGGGGCTGGCGGTGCACGCGGCACAGGCAGTGGCGCCGGGTTTCCGCGCGTCCGACTATTTCGGCTACCCGCGCAGGCTGTACGTGCGGCTCCGCGAACTCGAGTCGTTCCTGCGGCGCGCGGCGGCACCAGACATCGATCGCGCCGGGTTGGGCCTTCGGCTCAGGTACCTGTCGGGCGGCATGAGCCCCGCGGCACGGCTGGTGGCAGGTCGCGTCATTCCGGAGCGGGCCGGCTACTACATGGGCTACCGATTGACCGAGGCGCTGGTGGGTGAGCGCGGCATCGCGGCGGCGCTGCTGGCGGGAGCGGATGAAGCGAGGGAGGCAGAGGAGAGAGCGGGGGGCGTCCGGACTGCATAACCGCTTACGTTGCTAGTATGTCAGACTCGCCAGAAACCCCCATCAAGATCACCTGGAAGCCTTCCGGTCCCATACACATTGAGGGACCGGCCCTCTTCTTCGACAATGCGGGCGACCCGATTGAGCCGCCCGTGTCCCTCAAGCACCCCGGCACGGTCAAGCTGTGCGGCTGCGGCCTCTCGAAGACCCGCCCCTTCTGCGACGGGTCCCACAAGCGCTAGGCCTTCTTTCCGCCCTTCCCCTTTCCACCCTTCCCGCCCTCTTCCACCGGCTTCGTCTTCACCTCGACGAATGCCTTCACTTCGGCCTTCTGCAGCTTCATCCGCTCGCGCGCGATGAGCCACTGCTGCGGGATGCTCGCCAGGTTGCTCACCGTCCAGTACAGGTTGAGGCCCGAGGCGAAGCTGAAGCCGAAGATGGTGATCATGACCGGCATCATGTAGGTCATCATCTGCGCCTGCATCTTCGTCTGCGCCGTGTGCTGGATGCCCATCTGCCCGACCTTGGTCAGGCCGAACATGGAGAGCCCGCTCAGCACCGGGATGATGAAGAACGGATCGGGCCGCGCCAGGTCGGGGAACCAGAGGAACGGCACGCCACGCAACTCGATTGAGTTGCCCAGCACGAAGAACAGGGCAAACAGCACCGGCATCGGCAGCAGCATGGGCCAGCAGCCGCCCAGCGGATTGACGCCGTTCTCCTTGTAGAGCTTGAACATCTCCTTCTGCAGCTGCGCCGGGTCCTGCTTGTACTGCTCCTGGATCCGCTGGAGCTGCGGCTGGAGCGCCTGCAGCGCGGTGTTGGCGCGCATCGCCTTCTGGTTGAGCGGCCACAGCAGGAGCCGCACCAGCAGCCCGAACGCAATCAGGACGAACCCGTAGCTCATGTGCAGTGACTCGTGCATCCACACGAGCAGCCAGCGCACCGGGGCCGCGAAGAACCGGATCAGGGTGCGGAAGCCCGGGAGCCCATAAGGGTTCACGTCATCGAAGTCGTGCCCGATCCGCTTGAGGCGGTCGTACTCCATCGGGCCGGCGTAGAACGTGTACGAGAAGTCCCCGCTGGTGGCGATCGGCATGCGCACCACGGTGGCCGCCGCCCGCGGACGATTGCCTGCGCTCAGCGGCGGGGTGGCCGACACGCCGCTCAGGCGCCCGCCAGTTGAGTCGAACGCGAGAATGGCCGTGACGAAGTACTTGGACTTGAGCGCGGCCCAGGCGAACGGCCCGCTGAAAGTGGTGGTCTCGCCGGCGGTGAGCTTGGGGATGTCGTGCCGCTCGGCGCTCTCGCCGTACGTGACCAGGGCGGGCGGTGGGACGCTCTTCGGATTCTCGACTGAATCGGCCTCGGTATTCGCGATGCCGGAACCAAGTCCGAGCAGCAGCTGCCCACCGGCCGCATCAATGCCGGAGATCGACCCCGCAACACCCACCCGGTAGTCGTCTGGCGAGAAGGTGTAGCGAATCCTCACTGACCGACCGTCACGCTCCGACGTGAGCGTCAGGGACGCGGGCTCGCCTGAAACGGTGAGGCCGGCCGGCTCGACATGGAAATCCCACTGGTCCAGTCGCACGGTGTCGGCACCGCTGATGACCGACAGGCCGAGCAGCGGGATCCCCGGACGAATGAGGTCGGCCTTCTGGCCCTTGGTGCCGGCGAACGACGACTTGTAGCGCGCGAGCTCGAGCGAGGTGAGCACGCCGCCGCGGGTGCTGACCCCATAGCGGGCAAGCGGCGTCGTGACGGTGATGGTGTCGGCCGGCCCGGCTGGTGCCGCGCTTGTGGCGGTGACAGGAGCTGCCCCCGCGGCGGGCGCGGGGGCGGCAGCACCAGGCAGGGATGCCTGCGCGGAGTCCCTGACCACCCCGGCTGCGGGTGGCGTCGGGCGTACCGGCTTCTTGATGAAGAATGTCGGAACCAGGGCGATCGCCATCATCAGCATGACCGCCCAGAGCGTGCGTCTATCCATGAGTCGTCAGTCGGCTGTCTTCAGTCGTCAGTGAGTCGCCAGTCGTCACGGAACCGGGTCGTAGCCACCCGGATTCCATGGATGACAGCGGGCCAGTCGCCGCGCGGCGAGCCAGGAGCCGCGCACCGCCCCGTGGCGTGTGAGCGCCTCGTGGGCATAGGCCGAGCACGATGGCGTGAAGCGGCAACTGGGTGGCAGCAGCGGGGAGATTGCTAACTGGTATGCCCGCACCGCCGCCATGAGCGTGCGGCGCGGAAGGAGACGCAGGTCCATGAATCACCGCGCAGGGCACGTCGCGTCACGCCAACCCAGGATCTCGGCGCGGAGCGCATCGTACGAGGCGCTGTAAGCCTCACGACGGGCACGCACGAGCAGGTCGCACGCCGGCTGCACTGCCTGCACCTCGCGACGCCACACTTCCTTGAGCCGGCGCCTGAGACGATTGCGGGCCACCGCAGTCGCCTGGAATCGGGGAACGATCAACCCCATGCGCGGATGGCCCAGTGCATTGTCAATCCAGATCAGGTCGAGAAACGCGGACCGGCGGCGCCGACCCTTGGCCAGGCACCGCCGGATGTCGGCTGCGCGCGCCAGACGGCGCGACCGCGCGAAGCCTTCTCCGGTCGTCAGGCCCGCCCGTGCTTCGACGGGATCGAGACGGTAAGCCGCTTCCGCCCCTTCTTCCGGCGGCGAGACAGGACTTCCCGGCCCCAGCGATCGGCCATCCGGGCACGGAAACCGTGCTTGGCAATCCGCTTCTTGTTGCGCGGACGATATGTCGGCATCATACGATTTCTAATCCTCCAATGAGCCCGACAAATTAGCCGCGCGACCACCTCAGGGTCAAGGTTGACTTATCCACACGCGACTCGTAATATCTCGCGCCCTTGGAACATCCCACCGCCGCTGTCGCCTGGATTTCGATGCAACTTTCCGCGAAAGATCTCTGGACGCGCCTGCTCGATGATGCGCTCCGTGAGCTTTCAGAACAGACGATCCGCACGTGGCTGGAACCGGCCGCACCGATCTCTCTCGAGAACGGGACGCTGATCGTGGGTGCCCCGGACCAGTTCGCGGTGCAGTGGAACGAGTCGAAGCATGCGGCGGTATTGTCGCGCCTGGCCGAAAAGGCCGCGGGACAACCGGTTAGCGTCGTCTTCAAGGTGCAGGAAGAGCGCACGAAGCGGCCACAGATGGACCTTTTCGTAGCGCCGCCGCCAAGCGTTGGCGCACCCGCGGTGAAGGTCAATCCAAGCGCCCAGCCGCTCAACGAACGCTACACCTTTGAGACGTTCGTCATCGGCAAGTCGAACGAGCTTGCTGCAGCGGCCGCCCACGCCGTCAGCGAATCCCCCGGAAAAACGTACAATCCGCTCTTCATTTACGGTGCGACTGGACTCGGAAAGACGCACCTCATGCAGGCAATTGCGCACACCGTGGTCGGTCGCACACCCGACACGCGGGTGCTATACGTTGGCGCCGAGCAGTTCATCAATGAAGTGATCGAGAGCATCCACAGCCGGACGATGCCGGAGTTTCGGCGCCGGTACCGGGCGGATGTGGACCTGTTCCTGGTGGACGATGTGCATTTCCTCGAAGGCAAGGAAATGACCCAGGAGGAGTTCTTTCACACCTTCAACGCGCTGTACGAGTCCAACAAGCAGATCGTGCTGACCTCGGACCGGCCGCCGAAGGAGCTCCCGGGCCTCGAGGCGCGGCTGGTGAGCCGCTTCGAGTGGGGAATGGTGGCGGACATTGGCCAGCCCGACCTGGAGCACCGCATTGCGATCCTGCGGAAGAAGGCGGAGCAGGATCACCTGGAAATGGCGATTCCCGACGATGTCCTGCGTTTTATTGCCGAGCATGTGCGTTCCAATGTGCGGGAGCTTGAGGGCTGCATCATCAAGCTGCTGCTCTTCGCATCGTTGAAGCACAAGGAAGTGTCGATCGAGCTGGCCCGCGAGGCACTCGCCGATCGCATCAGGCCATCGGACGAGAGTGGTGCCCCCTCCAAGGCGCTGCCAACGATCAACAAGGTGCAGGAGGTCGTGGCGCGGCGCTGGGGCGTCACCCCGGAAGGACTTCGCTCCAAGGCCCGGATCAAGACGCTGACCGTGCCGCGACAGATCGCCATGTTCCTCGCGCGCGACCTGCTGCAGATGCAGCTGGTCGAGATCGGCCAGGCGTTTGGTGGCCGCGATCATAGCACTGTCATTCACAGTGTCGACAAGGTGGCGCGGTTGATGTCGCGAGATCGCGGTTTCCGCGAGAAGGTTGAACTCGCGCGGATGGAGTTGCAGCCGCAGACATAATTGATGTGGCTGTCGTCGCAGTGTCGAGCAGTGCGACGCCCGCGTACGGCGAAATGATGTGACGAAAGTTTTTCCGGACGGTTATCCCGATGTTGATTGGTTGTTCGTTGAAAGTCTTGAATAGCGGCAGGAAATGTTGTTGAAGCACCAAGATGTCCGCATGTCCCACAACGAGCCGACATGGTTTGGGTGAGACAAGTCGGGGCAGGGCGAGGAGATCGGATGGTTCGTCCACATCTACATCCCCTCTACTACTACTGCTAGTATTCTTATATACAAGTTCTGGTAGGTACTTCTCCGGGACGCATGAGGCAGAAATGAAGTTCACGATCACTCGCGAGCAATTCCAGGAAGGCCTGCAGGCGGTCGCGGGCAGTGTGCCCACGAAGACCACGCTGCCGGTCCTGTCGAACATCCTGGTCGAGGCGACGCACGATGGTGTCAGGTTGTCGGGAACCGATCTCGACATCGCTGTCAGCACCACCGTCCCAGCTTCCGTCGACCAGGAAGGGTCGATCACCGTTCCCGCGAGGAAGCTCGCCGAGATCGTGCGCGAGTTGCCCAACGCCTCCATCAGGATCACCGCTTCCGGTGAACAGCGGGTCACCATCGAGTGCGGGCGGTCCAAGTTCCGCCTCCTCGGCCTGCCGAAGGATGAGTTCCCGGCCTTCCCGGCGGTGAAGTTCGATGGCGGCTGGAAGGCCACGGCCGGCAACCTGCAGAAGCTCATTACCCACGTTGCGTTCGCGGCAAGCACCGAAGAGAGCCGCCCGATCCTCAATGGCGTGCTCTGGGAGCTCCGGCCCGATCGCATGCGCATGGTGGCTACCAACGGCCACAGGCTGGCCAGGATGGACGTTCCCACCGCGACGGCTGGTGGAGCCCAGGCTGACCTGATCGTGCCACCCAAGGCACTGGAGCAGATCAGGAAGCTGTTCTCCGCCGAGGACGAGATCGAGGTGGCGCGGAGCGAGAACCATCTTGGCTTCCGGTCACCCACGACGCAGGTGTTTACCCGGCTGATCGAGGGACCGTACCCGAACTACGAGCAGGTCATTCCGCGCGAGAACGACAAGGTGATGACGGCCGACAAGGGTGCCATCACCTCAGCGCTCCGGCGCATGAGCATCGTGGCGAGCGACCAGACCCACCGGATCCGCATGGCATTCGCGAACGGGTCATGCAAGCTGTCGGTGCAGACACCCGACCTGGGCGAGGCGCAGGAAGAGGTCACGGTCACGTACGAGGGCGACGCGCTGGAGATCGGCTTCAACGCCGCCTACATGCTCGAGGTGCTGAAGTACATCCCTACCGATGAAGTGCGGATGACCTTCAAGGCACCCGAGCGGGCGGCGACCTGCGAGCCGGTAGGATGGGATGATCCGGCGAGCTTCCTCGCCCTGGTTATGCCGCTCAGGCTGGTGGACTGAGGAGTCGTGAGTCGGCAGTCGTGAGTCGTCAGTCAGCCGACAGCTGACGACTCTCTGTCGACAGTCGACTGTGGACTCACGACTTCACCATCGGTACCCCACCCCCGCCAGCAGCGTCACGAAGGTATCCCCGCCGAACTCACCGTTCTCGTCGCCGCCAGCGAGGAAGTGGAGCCGGGCAGCAACGCCGAGGGTCCAATCGTTGTTGCCGAGCAGCCAGTCTGCTCCGGCCCCGAAGCTTCCGCCGACCGCGGTGGTGCTGACGCTCGGGGAAAGAGGGTTGAATTCGTCGCTGGGGCTCGTGATGGTGACTTCGAGGTCGCGACTTCCCAGGTACACCGCCGCGCCGAGCGCCCCGTAGGGACGGAAGCGGCCGGTGCTGGGCCCCACGCGTACGGTTGCACCCAGCTGGACCCAGTCCACTTCCGACCGGTCTGTCTCGACACACCCGAGGGACCCCGGCACTGATGGCGGCGGACAGTCCACCTGCCGTTCCGTCGTGGTGTTCTCAACCCCATAGAATCCGCCCTCGACGCCGAGCACCACCAGCGAACCCAGTTCACGGCCTATGAAGGCGCTGGATCCAAACGCGCCTCCCCCGGGAAAGCCCACGGCAGTGGAAGTGGCGACGCTGTAACCACCCTGCAGCGAAGCGACCCAGCGCGACTGTGCATGGGCGGTGGACGTGGCGAGTGCGCCGAGCGCCGCGATGACGAGCGGGATCCTCATGCGGCAACCTCCGGCGTCATTGCGTCGTGTCGGCATCGGATGGGGCGGTGTCGGAGTCGGCCTGGGTCGGGATCTCCGCGTCGGTCTTGGGGATCTCGAGCGATTCGCCGGCCATGCGGCGGAGGATGAGGTTCTGCCGCCAGCGCATCCGCCCCGGCTTGAGCGCGGGATTGGACCGGAGCGGAAATGGCAGGAGGCCGGCGAGTGCAGCCGCCTCACCTCGCGTCAATCTTGCCGCCGGCTTCCTGAAGTACACCTCGCTTGCGGCCTGGACGCCCCAGATATCGGGCCCCATCTCGGCGACGTTGAGGTAGAGCTCGAGGATCCGTCGCTTTCCCAGTACGCGCTCGAGTCGCCAGGCGGTGACGGCTTCCTTCACCTTGCGCAGCGGATTCCGCGACGGTGACAGGTAGAGGTTCTTGGCGAGTTGCTGGGTGATCGTGCTGGCACCGCGCAACGCGTCCCGGCGCTCCCAGGCGTGTCCGAGGGCCTTCCGCATCGCGAGCCGGTCGCGTGGGTCGTCCCAGTCGAAGTCACCCCTGCGATAGCCCAGCGCCTTCCGGATGGCCTCGTAGTCGATGCCATCATGCTCCCAGAATTTCGCGTCCTCGCCAGTCATGGCGGCGACCGCCATTGCCGGGGCAATGGACTCGAGGGGAACCGGCCGGTAGCGGCCGATGGTCCCGCGCATCTGCATGAACGCAGTGTTGCCGGGGAAATGCGTGCGATACCAGGAAGGCGGGGGCCAGACAGCGAAGAGCCACGCGACGAACAGGCAGGGAGGTACGAGCAGCCACCACCAGCGCCAGCGTCGGCGAGTGGAGGCGTTGCCGGTCAGCGGGGGCCGCCCTGCATCCGTTGAATGCTGAGATGTCCGCGCTGCGTCGCCGGCACCGTCTGGCCGACCGAGGGCAGGTCAAAGGAAATGGACAGCGAATCGCGACCGGTTGCATCAAGCAGCTGACCGGTGACCGCGAGGTGATGGCTCCGGGTTCGGGTGCCGCTCAAGGTGACGCCGATCTCCTCACCGAAGCGCTGGCTCTTCCCGCCGCCCGTCACCGTGGCCGAGCTCTCGAGCAGCACTGCCGGCGGCGCACCTGTTGCGCTTCCTGCATGCGCCGCGCGGACAACCGTCACCGGGACTTCACTCCCGGCCACCTGTTCCGTGGTGGCGGTGGTGTCGGTCCACGACGCCCCGGCTTTCGCGCCGCCCGCCGGGAGCATCGCGACCAGGTCGCGGAAGGCATTGCCGACGAGCTGCTCCGCGAGCGCGTGGTGCGACGACGGCGTGAGGGCGCCGAGGCGCACGCCGTCTTCCAGCGTGCCGGTCCAGCGAAGCCCGTCCGCCGAGATGAGGGAATCGCGCGGGACGTTGACAACCCGGATGGAGTCGAGCGTGATGTTGACGGGTGCCGTGGTGGTGCCGGGACCAATGATCAGGCGGACCCAGATGCTGCGGTCAACTACCTGGGTCTGCACACCATTGGGATACTGGAACGTGATCGTGTCGGCGCGATCGATGGCGTAGCGCGCGTCACTCGAGGCATAGCGCGCCACGGCAAGGCCGGACCCCGAGTTCGAAGGCTGGTATGGTGTTGGTGCCGCCGGCCTGGACGGGGCGGGTGCCGGTGACTTTGCCCCGCCCGTACCGGATGGCCCGCATGCGATCGCTGCGAGCCATGCGGCCTGAAGTGCCCCGCGCCACGGGGTCCTGCCCTGCATGGAGATCAGGGTAGTGGCGTGATTTCGACGCTCTGGCTCAGCACCAGCGGCAGGATGGCGCCCTGCGCCGCAAGCGTGACGTTGAGGTTGCTCTTGGATGTCGACGTGCCGGTGACCAGCGCGCCGTCGGGAGCGATCAGGTAGCTGGACGTGCCCGTGCCGGTGCCGTCGATGTCGGCCGAGCCGCCCGGCGTTTCCTGGGTACCCGCAATGGCGGAGGTGAATGCGCCATCGATGCGGCTCGCCTTGACGTTGCCGCGCGCCTCGGTGCCCGTGACCTTGAAGTTGGTGACGGTGCGCGTGTTCATGTTGCCGTTCGCCGTCTCGGTGGTGTCGGTCCAGGCATCGCCGACCTTGGGGCTGCTCTTGATCGGTGGGAGGAGCTGCTGGACGAGGCTCGTCAGCTGCAGTCCGCCGGCATCGCTGCTGGCCTTCACGTTGCTCAGCTTGCCCTTGCCGTCCACGACGCCGGTTACCACCACGCCCGCGGCCTTGCTCAGCATGTCGGCTGGCGCGCCGGGTGGCAGGGAGTCGCCGTGAATCGAGTCCACGGTGACCTTCACGCTGCGTCCGCCAGTGGTGTCGGTGAGCGTCAACTGCACGTAGCTCGTGGTCTTGACGACAAAACCCTGCTTGCCGCCACCGAGCGCCGTCGCGTCCACTTCCTGGAAGATGCGCTGCGCCACCTTGTAGCGCGTCGTCACGCTGGCCGCATGCGGGGCGGGGACCATCATGGCCCCGGAGAAGAGTGCACCAGCCATCAGGATGCGAGCCTGCATTGTCAGCCTCGAAAAAGGGAACGCGCCCGGCAGGGGACGCTCAGGGAATGTCGCGGGCATGTCCCTGACGGGACTTCCCGAATACTGCCACGATCTGGCCGCTGTCGCTGCTCACCTGGAGCAGCCTCCAGCCCCGCTTTCGCATGTCGGCCCCCCAGACGGAGAGCTTGTCCCAGTCAGACACGGGGGCGCGAAGCACCCGGATTTCCGCCACCTGCTCCCAGTGTGGCGGGTAGGGTTTGGCAGTCACGGGCAAATTCTAGCTCTACCCGGGGACGTGGGGAAGCACGCCGGGTCAGGGGTCACAAAGACGGCCGCCTCCGGCAACGAGTGCCGGAGGCGGCCGTGGGTCGGACCGTAAGCCGAGTCTTGTTCCCCTGACTTTCGCCCTGGGGATGGTCATCTGTCTGGGACGACCGTCGCCGGTCGCCTCGAGCAGCCTACCCGCGGCTACCGCCCGTATCCCCGAAGGGACCGGACGGGGGGCGGTGTGGGTCACACCTCGCCGCTTATTTGGCCTTGCTCCGACTGGGGGTTACCGTGCCGCCCCCGTTACCGGGAGCGCGGTGGGCTCTTACCCCACCCTTTCACCCTTACCCGTCGTTCGCTTGCGCGCTCGCCGGGCGGTTTGCTTTCTGTTGCCCTGTCCGTCGCCTTGCGGCGCCCAGGCGTTACCTGGCAGTCTACCCGATGGAGCTCGGACTTTCCTCGGATGCCGAAGCACCCGCGACCATCACGTCCGACCCAACGACAAAGCTAACCCTTCAACTCCGCTCCTGCAGTTGCGCCAGCTTCTGCTGCGCTTCCTGTACGAACACCTGCAGGTCGGGATCGGCCTGGGTCCACTGCGCCAGCGCCAGCTTGTACTGCTCCCGCGCATCGTCGGGGCGACCGAGCTTCTCGAGCACCGCGCCGCGGAGCAGGCGCACCCGGCCGAGTATGCCCCAGCGCATGTCGAACTGGTCGGCGTTGAGCTCGGAACTATCGAACCCCTCGAGCAGCTTGAGTGCCCGCTCGTAGTCACCCAGCAGGTAGTACGCCTGTGCCGCCAGCGGCCGACGGAACACGAGGTACGACGGCCCCTTCATCGACACGGCCATCGAGTCGGGCTCGGCGAGCGCCTTCCGCGCGGCAGCCTGATCGTTGTGCTCGAGGGCCATGAGGGCGCGCACTTCCTTGGCCGGCTGCGCGCCGCCCATCGCCTGCATCTCCTTCATGGCTGATTCATCGGGCGTGGCGGAGGTGAGCAGCCCCACCGCGGCAGCGCCACCGGCGGCCAGCAGCTTGGCGCGCTTCTCGGGCGGCACCGACCGACTCGCCTCGGCGGCGCTCTGCCAGATGCGCCGCATGCCGGCGGTTGGCACCCCGGTGGCGGCGTAGAGCTCGCCCTGCATCCGCCAGTTCCATGCGTCGCGCTCATTCGCCAGCGCCGTTCCGGCCTCGGGGTCGCCGAAGCGCACCCGATTGGCGAGGTCGATGAGCTTCGCCGCCTGGCCGACGTTGCCCTGGTACGCCAGCACGTTGGCCGCGATCGCCAGGCGTTCAGCGGCGTCGGTAGCGCCGTTGATCGGTCGCAGGTCTTCAGGGGTGAGCGAGTCGATCGACACGCCCAGCTGCCGCGCCGCGCGGGGTGCGTCTCCCGACGCGAAGCGGATGCGTGCATCGTCGAACGCCAGTTCGGGATGATTCGGCACCACCGCGCGGAAGCGCGCCACCTCGCTGCCGGCGCCGTCGTAGTCCTGCGCGACGATGAGTGCGGCGAGCAAGCGCCTCATGGGCCTTGGCCGTGCGCAGGCTGCAGGTTGGCCCAGTCACGCGCCAGGCGGATGGCCTCGGCGCGAGCGCGCGTCACCGCCAGGGCGGTCGCGGCGCTGTCGATGACCCGCTTCTCCTTGTCGTTGTAGATCATGGCAATAGAGTCGCCTGGCAGGAGCACCCACATCGGGTTCTGTCGTGAGGCGCGACCCAGGATGTAGTTCACGTGCTCGAAGGCCAGGGCGTACCCCGGATCGAGTGCCAGCGCGCGCTTGAACGCGCGCATCGATGCGGTGAACCGCATTGGCAGCGGCTGCTTGTCATCGTGGAACCAGGCGTCGCCCAGCCCGTACCAGGCGTCGGGGTCGCCGGGATTCTTCGCCAGCAACTCCTCGTACAGGCGGCGCGCGTCGGCGTTGGCACCCTGGATGAAGGTCCGGTAGGCGTGGATCATGGTCTGTTCGCGCGCCGGCAGCTTGCCCGCGTAGGCCTCGGCCCGCGCGATCGCATTGGCGCCGATCGAGTCCTCGCCGCCATGCATCCAGCCTCGCGTGATCGAGAGCTTGTAGTACGCGAGCCCGAAGGTGGAGTCGGCGGCGATCGCCTTCCGCAGCGAGGTCTCGGCGGCAGGCAGGTCCCAGTTGTTGAGTGCCCCGTCACCGGCGAGGTAGGCGCGATACGCCTCGACGGAGTGAGTGGTGGCCTGGGCCAGTGCCACGCGCTCACCCTGCGGCGCACCGGAGATGTCGAGCAGCTGTGCGGCGAGCTGGTCGAAGAGCGGGCGGACCTCGTCGCCGGCCGGTGCCTCGACCCGCGCGAGATCGACCTGCTTGCCGCTGGCGACATCGACCACGCGCGCCGCGAGCCGCAGTGTGTCCCCGCTGCGGTCGAACTCACCCAGCACCACGGTCCACACACCGGCGCGGCGCGCGATGCGACGCGCCTCCTCGAGACCCACCACCCCGCCATCGCCGACGTGTGCCGCCTCCATCAGGTCGTGCACCCGCTCGGGGCCGATCACCTGCAGGTCGTTCCACTGCCCCAGGGCAAGCGACAGCATGCTGACGCTGCCGTCGCGCAGCCACTCGCCGCTGGAGTCGGCACGCACATTGGCGAAGGGCAGGACGAGGATCGACTGCCGCGGGTTCGTGCCGGCCGGCGGGCCGTCGTGGTTCCGGGCCTTGAGCGCCACGGCGCTCACCAGCAACAGCCCGGCGGCGATGGCAAGCATGGTGCGCCGGCGCTTCCGCGTGCGGCGGGGCGCGGGGCTGTGCTCGCCACTCAACGCCGTCGACAGCGCCTCGCCCGTCTGCCAGCGCTCGTCGGGGTGCTTTTCCAGCGCGCGCATGATCGCGCCGCTCAGTGCCACCGGGCTGTCGGGGCGCGACTTCTCGACGGGGGTCGGGCGATCGGTGAGGTGGCGAGAGATGACGACGCGGTGCGAGCCGGTGAACGGCGGGGCACCAGTGAGCATCTCGTACGCGACGACGCCCAGCGAGTAGAGATCGCTGCGCGCGTCCACTTCCTCCCCGGCCGCCTGCTCCGGGCTCATGTACGCCGGGGTCCCAAGGGCGACGCCGCGGCCGGTGGTCGGCTCATCGCCCTCTGGCTCTCCCGCCATGGCGCGCGCGATGCCGAAATCGACCAGCATGGGCCGGCCCGATGCGCGATCGATGAGGATGTTCTCGGGCTTCACGTCACGATGCACGAGGCCGGCGCGGGCAGCAGCGTCGAGCGCCATGGCCACGTCGGCCGTGATCCGGCGCGCATCGTCCACGCTGAGGCGTGGCTCGCGACGCAGGCGATCGCGCAGCGTCTCGCCCTCCACCCGGTCCATGACGTAGTAGAGCAGCCCGTCGGCCTCGCCGGCGGCGTGCACCGCCACGATGCCTGGATGACGGAACTTCGCGATCATGCGCGCCTCCGCGAGGAAGCGGCGCACGATGTTGCCGTGATGGGTCAGTGCGGGGTGGACGACCTTGATGGCAACCCGGCGGTCGAGGTTGCTGTCGGTGGCCTCGAAGACGACCCCCATGCCCCCGCGCCCCAGCTCATGCTCGAGCTGGTACTGCGTCCCCAGGGCACGCTGGAGGCGCTCGCGCAGGCCGGGCCCGGTGGGATCACTCATCCGCGGCTCCACATTCGTTGGGGAAAGGCGAGAAAGCCCCTCACGGCGCAGGGCCGGTTGGGGATTCAATACTCCTTTGACGCCTGGACCCCGCAGGAGGTTGCGCGGGCACTGTCGCTCGCGGCTCCCCGTACCGTTTGACCACTGGTTGAGCATGGCGGTCCACTATCGCCGCCCCAATTCACAGCCAGGGTCATCATGCTTGCTACTGCGTCACCCGACGCCGTGGGTGCTCCCACGGTCGCCGCCATACTTTCCCCCGGCGAACGCTCCCGCGTAGATGCCGCGGGGAGTGGTTGTGTCGCCATCCTGCACCGCGAGTCGATTTCCGACGCTATCCGCATGGTGCGCGAGCGTCCGATCGATGCCGTGCTCCTCTCGGTGCAGCACTGCGGGCCCGAGCAGGTGGACGGTGTGGCACATCTCGTCCGGGAATTTCCCAGTGTGCCCACCTTCGCGCTCGTGTCGCAGTACGGACCCCGGGCCACCGAAACCCTGCTCCTGCTGGGGGCGAGCGGCGTCAAGCGCGTCATCGACGTTACCGCCCCGACGGGCTGGGCGCACCTCCGGGAGCTCCTGACCCAGCCGGTGACCCGGTCGGTCGCCCGGATCCAGGGACCGGTGCTGTCCGCCCTCAAGGAGGTGACGCCCGATACCCGGATCTTCCTCGAGGCGATGATCCGCCTCGCTCCCGACACACCAACCGTGCGCCAACTCTCCAGGCGCCTCGGTGTTCGACCCAGCACGCTCATGTCCCGGTTTGCCCGCGCCGAACTGCCCAGCCCCAAGAGCTATCTCGCCGCCATCAGGCTGCTGCATGCGGCCCAACTGTTCGAGGATCCCGGGCTTTCCATCGCCGACGTTGCCTACCGGCTCGAATACTCGTCGCCCCAGTCATTCGGGCGGCACGTCCGGTCACTCCTCGGCATCACCTCAACCGAGTTCCGGCATCGCTTTCCATTTCCGGTGGCAGTGGAGCGATTTGTAACGCTCCTTATTGAACCCTACGCCACCGTTTGGGAGCGGTTTCATCCGCTGCAGCGGACCGGGAGCACCCATGTCGTTCGAGCATGAGGGGGACGAGTGGCGGGGACGTGCCTGCACGGGGACAGGAGCCGGAAGACGAGAGACGCCCAGTGGACCCCTGCGGAGCCACTTACTCGGCGCGAAGAGCCTCGTTCGGGTCCACGCGCACCGCCCGCAGTGCCGGGAGCCCGCTCGCCAGCAATGCTGCGCCGAGCAGGACGACGGTCACGACGCCGAAGACGACCGGGTCCCGCGGTGACTCCTCGAAGAGCAGCGGTCCGAGCCAGTGACCAGCCACGAGCGCGATGGCGCCACCCGCCGCGCCTCCAATGAGCGCCACGCGGAGGCCGTCGCCCACCACGAGCAGCACGAGGTCGCGCATCCCGGCGCCGAGGGCGATGCGGATGCCCAGTTCATGGGTGCGCTGCTGTACGTCGTACGCGATGACACTGTACAGGCCCACTGCCGCGAGGAGCAGGGCCAGCCCACCGAAGGCAACGAACATGGTGGCCCCCAGGCGCCACGACTGCACCTCGGGCTCGACGATGTCGCGCATCGAGTTCACGGTGAGGTAGGCGATGCCCGGCATGAGGGGTTGCAGCTGGCGCCGCACCGACTCCTTCTGCTCCGCACCGTCGCCCGCGACCCGGACAAATAGCACGGCCGACTCGGGGTGATACTGCTCGATGGGCAGGTAGTAGTGCCGTCCCGGGTCATCGGCCAGCTGGTTCTGCTTGATGTCCTCGGCGATGCCCACCACCGTGGTGCATGGCAGGCTGTCCGCCCCCACGCGCAGGCATTTACCCAGCGCGTCCTGGCCTGGCCACAGTGTCCGCGCCATCGTCTCGCTCACCACGATCACGCGAGGGGCATCCGTCCGGTCCTCGCGCTCAATGCCCCTTCCGCGCACGATGCGCGTGCCCATCGTGGCGAAGTATTCCGGCGAGACGGCTTGCAGCGTGAAGCTTCCGAGGCGGCTGACGGAATCGATGCCGGGCACGAAGAGGCTCTCGGTCCAGGTGTCCCAGAAGGGTACCGTGAGGCCGAAGGCCGCCGACTGCATGCCGGGGAGCGAATGGGCCGCCTCCAGCAGTCGGTGCCTGAGTGCAATGGCTTCTTCGTCGGTGTGTCGCACCCCCCGCATGTTCAGCGCGATGTAGAGCACCGGGTCGATATCGTAGCCGAGCCGGAGTGACCGCACGTTCCGGAGGCTCTGCACGAAGAGCCCGGCGCCCACGAGCAGCAGTACCGAGAGCGCGGCCTGCAGCAGGAGGAGACCGGTCCGGGTGCGCGAGCGACGGGCACCGCCCTCACGTATCCCCGCCTTGAGCGACTCTACCAGGTCGGTGCGCCGGGCCTGCAGCACCGGCACCAGGCCGAGCACGCTGCCGCACACGAGCGCCATCAACAGGGCGAAGGCGAGCGTGCGTCCTTCCGCCACAGGGGACGCATCGCCGCCGTCGGGAAGGAAGAGTGCCGTCAGCAGTCCTCCGCCCCAGTGAGCCAGGAGCAGGCCGGCGAGGGCTCCACACCCCGCGAGCAGGAGACTCTCGGTGAGCAGTTGTCCCACGAGCCGGCGGCGGCTCACGCCGAGCGCCAGCCGGAGCGCAATCTCTCGACGCCGGCGCATGGCGCGCGCAAGCAGCAGGTTGGCCACGTTGGCGCAGGCGATCAGCAGGACGATCAAGGCCACGCCGCTCACCCAGCCGGCGACCATCGTGGCCGGCCTGTGATTGGGTCCCCGTTCGAGCTGTACTGGGCCGGCGGTGGCGCGCGGGTGCGCGATCTCCGCCGGTGTGAGCGTGGGGTCGAGGCTCCGCTGGTTGTTCCAGCTCCACGCGTTCGCCTGGCTCAGGTCGGCGCTGGCCGCGGCGAGGCTCACGCCTTCCCGGCGCCGCGCCAGGACTTCCAGCCAGCTCCAGTTGTACTTGGTGTAGTAGTTCGCGATCGCCGGACCACCGCGGAAGGTGCCGGCGAAGGCAGTGATCGGGATGAATACCGCGGGTGGCGCACGCTCCGCGATGCCGACAAAGCGCGGGGGTGCCACGCCAATGATGGTGTACGTCGCGGTGCCGATCTCGAGCTGCTGGCCGATCACGTCAGCGCGGCCGCCATACTGTGCGTGCCAGAATCCATATCCAAGCACGGCCACCATTGCGCCGATGGGGACGGTGTCTTCCTGCGCCGTGAAGAAGCGTCCCAGCACCGGCTTCGCGTCGAAGAAATCGAAGAGCGTGGCCGACACGGTGGCGACCTGCATTTCCCGGCCGTCGGTACCGGCGCCGACTGGCAGCTCGCGCGTGCCGTATGCCGCCATGAGGTCGAAGCTGGTGGTCCATCGCCGCAGGTCGAGATAGTTGGTGTAGCCGGTGTACCTGGCAACCTGCGGAACACCCCGACGGTCGCTGGCGAGATAGACGCGGTGGACACGGCCGGGCTGGAGGAGAAAAGCGGGTGTGCGAAAAATCAGCCGGTCGACGATGCTGAACATCGCGGCGTTCGCCCCGATGCCGAGGGCGAGGGTCAGCACCACGGCGGCGGTGAATCCCGGATTGCGCCGGAGGGAGCGCATGGCATAGCGGAGGTCCTGCGAGACCATCTCGAGCAGCGCCAGGCCGCGCGTATCTCGACTCTGGTCCTTCACGGATTCCACGCCGCCAAAGGCAAGGCGCGCCTGTCGCATGGCCTCGGCGGGCGGCACGCCCGCCTTCACGTACTTGCCGGCCTCATGCTCGAGGTGGTCTCGCAGTTCCTGGTCGAGATCCCGCTCGAGCGCCTCGCGCCGCACCAGGGCGCGCACGCGAAATCGCAGGTCGGCCAGCCAGTCCCGCACCATGGTCAGGTCATGCCGAGGACGAGGGCAACGGCGTCGGTAAGCCGGCGCCATTCGTCCGCCTCGGTCTTGAGCTGCTTCCAGCCGGTGCGCGTGAGCTCGTAGAACTTGGCGCGGCGGTTGTTGTCGGAAGTGTCCCAGCGGGCGGCAATCCACCCGCGCCGCTCGAGGCGATGGAGCGCGGGGTAAAGCGAGCCCTGGGGGATCTGCATCGCGGCGCGGGAGACGTCGCGAATGCGCTCGGAGATGGCCCAGCCGTGCTGCGGCCCGAGCGAGAGCGACTTGAGTATCAGGAGATCGAGCGTTCCCTGGGGAAGCTCGAGTCGTGCATCGGTCATGGTCCCCTCCGCCTTCTACAGGAACATAGGATTACTCCTGTAGAAGCGCAAGGGGAGTGGGCTCAGGGCTCCTTCACGGCGCCGGTGGCGGTGATCTCGACGAGGTAGCCGTAGTGCAGCCCGGCGACGGGCACGACCGTGCGCGCGGGCCGGTGAGTGCCGAGCGTCTCGGCATAGGCCGCGTTGACCTTGGGCCAGTGCGCCACGTCGGTGACGTAGATGGTGACCGTGAGCAGGTGATCGAGGTCGCTGCCAGCGGCACGCAGGATCGCCTCCACGTTGCGCAACGTGCGCTTCGTCTGCTCTTCCACCGTGCCATGTGGCGCATCGGGCCAGGTGGGATCGAGCGGAAGCTGGCCCGCAACGTAGACCACACCGCTGTGCACGATTGCCTGGGAGTAGTGCCCGGCGGGCCGTGGTGCGTCGGGCGTGTGGACGTGGCGCATGGGTCGGTCTCCCGTCTTAGAGGAGGACGGGCGCCGGGTTCGGCGCTCCCTCGAGGAACCGTGTGGGCCGGAGCGCGCGCGCATCGAGCGACGCCGCCTGGCCGGTGATCATTTCGGCGAGCAGCTGGCCCAGCGCCGGTGAGTGCATGACGCCATGTCCCGACGAGCCGTTCATCAGCCAGAAGTTCTCGAGCCCGGGCGCCGCACCGAGAATGGCGTGGTGGTCGGGCGACATCTCGTAGAGTCCGCACCAGCTGCCGGCCCGGTCCACCGCTACCGACCGAAGTGCGGGCACGCGCCGGTGCGCGCGGGACACCACGCCATCCAGCCATCGCGCGTCGAAGGTCGTGTCGTAGCGGTCGGCCCCGATGGTCTCGGTGGGCCAGAGCAGCAGCACGCGGCCGTCGCGCACACGAAAGTGAAAACCGTCTTCCGCGAAGATCGTCATCGGCGTGGACGGCGGCAATGCACGTGGTCGGGGCCGTGAGTGCCACCTGTCTCCGCTCGGGCGTGACGGAAAGGTCCACGCCTGCCAGCCGTGCCACGTCAGCGGCCCAGGCACCGGTGGCGTTGACCACATGTCCCGCGGTGATGCGCCCGCCCCTGGTAGTGACGGCGGTGATGCGGTCACCATCGCGCTCGAAGCTCATTGGCGCGGCGTCGTACTGCACCTCGGCGCCGGCCCTCAGCGCCGCGTCGAGATACCCCTGCATGATTCCGAGCGGACGGATATAGCCGTCGGTGGCACCGAACGAGCCTCCCGCCACACCATCGAGCACGATCGACGGGTTGAGCCGCGCGATGTCATCCAGCGAAACGATGGCCGACTCGGTGAGTCCTGCGGCACGCTGTACTGCGATGGCCTCGCGCAGGGTGCCCATCTGGGCGCTGATCGGCAGCGAGGAAGAGGTAGCCCACCGGCTGGTACCCGCAGTCGCCGCCGGTCTCGTCGTGGAACCGCCGGAGCTTTTCGCGGGAGAGCAGCGACAGGCGCACGTTGATGGCGGACGCGAACTGTGCGCGGAAGCCGCCGGTGGCGCGGCCGGTGCTGCCGGTACCGGGTGCGGAGGCGTGGTCGAGGAGGATGACGGAGCGGCACCCAAGCTGGGTAAGGTGCCAGGCCACCGAGGCGCCCATGACGCCGGCGCCAACGATCACCACGTCGGCCGTGCGGGTCACATCAAGGGTCGTGAGTCGTGAGTCGTGAGTCGGCAGTGAGTCGTGAGCCGACTAGGCATGGATGCCGAGTGATGCCGTAGTTGTAAGTGATACTACTGTGTGTCCGAGGCCTTCAAGGTGCGCCCTGCCGCCCTGCAGTCGGTCCACCACGGCGAGCACGCCGAGCACGATGCCGCCGGCGTCGCGCACGGCGCTGATGGCCTTCTCGGCCGACCCGCCGGACGTGATCACATCCTCGACCACAACCACCTTGGCACCCTCGCGGAAGTTCCCCTCGATCGCGCGGCCGGTGCCGTGGGCCTTGGCTTCCTTGCGGACGCTGAAGGCGTCGATGACGGGAGGTGATCCGACGCTGGTGGCAGCGACGGCGTACGCCACGGGATCGGCGCCCATGGTGAGGCCACCGATGGCGTCAGGTGCCCAGCCGGCGGCGCGGACCGCGGCAAGCCCGAGGCGACCGATGAGGATCATGCCCTGGGCGGACATGGTGGTAAGGCGGCAGTCGATGTAGTAGGTGGAACGCTGGCCGGAAGCGAGCAGGAAATCGCCAAAGCGCACCGAGCGCTCCCGGAGGAGCTGCTCCAGTGCCGCCTGGTCGCTCATCGACCGAAGAGCTTCTTGAGGAAGCCGCCCTTGGGGTCGTCGGTGGACCGCACCGCGGTGCAGAAAGCGGTGGCGAATTCGTCCACCGTCTTCGTACGCTGCGACAGGTCCCGCATCAGCCCCTGCATCACTGCGGCCTCGACAGCCGGCGGGAACTTGAGTCCCCGGGTGGCCTGGCTCAGGGGAACGGGGTCCTGCGTCAGGAGCTGCTGGAAGAGCTCCCGGGGGTTCTTGCCGTTGAAGGGATGCTCACCGGTCAGCAGGTAGTAGGCGATGGTGGCCAGGCTGTACACGTCGGCCTGCTCGTTGACCAGGGCGCCGCTCAGCGTCTCGGGGGCGACATACTGCAGGGTTCCCACGAAGAAACCGGCGCGGGTGAGTCGCTCGTCGGGATTACTCTCGGTGTCCCGCGCGATGCCGAAGTCGAGCAGCATGGCGCGCTGGGTGGCCGGGTCGAACATGATGTTCGCCGGCTTCAGGTCCCGATGAATGATGCGGCCCTTGTGCGCGGCAGCGAGGGCGCCGCCGATCTGCTCCACGATGGTGGCGACGACCGGCATGGCGAGGGGGCCGGACCGGGTGGCGAAGGTGGCAAGCGGCTCGCCCTCGATCCACTCGAGCGCCAGGTAATACAGTCCGTCGGACTGCCCGTAGTCGTAGGTCTTGACGATGTTCGGGTGGGCCACCCGCTTGCCGAGATCCGCCTCGCTCAGGAAGCGCTTCACGGCCACGGGGTCCTCGGCGAGGCGATGTCGCAGTACCTTGACCGCCGTCGTGCCCCGGTCGGGGTGGTCGGCCCGGTACACGAGCGCGGTTCCTCCCTCGCCCATCTGCTTGAGGAGGCGATATCCGTTGATGGTGCGCCCCTGCAGGCTGTCGGAGGTCATGGACGGCGAAGCTAGCGCGCACTCGTCAAGCCAGCAAGCTTTCCGGGAGTTTCCTGGCGTGTCCGGGGCCTGGATCACGAGTGAGGCAGCACCCCAAGGGAGTCGCATGCGACGGATCAGAGGCGTGGTGGCGTTGGTGTCCCTGGGAATCCTTGCGGCCTGCGGGGGATGGAAGCGCGTGGGCACCGAGGATGCCAAGGCCCCAGCGGAAGGCTTCTCGGCGCTCCTCAACCAGCAGGCGCTGTTCCAGAAGCTGGGGCGGCTTTCGGCGGGAGAGCCGCTGCCGTTCATCGGTTCCGTTGCGCTGGTGAAGGGCGCGGGCGACACCGTGCTGGTGATCCTTGGATTGTCGCTGGAGAACCGGGCGCTCTCGTTCCAGAAGGACGGCACGGCGTACGTCGCGCGCTACCGGGTTGACGCCACGTTCCAGCCGGCGACGGGCCGGTCGGTGACCGGCGGTCAGGAGGAAACGGTCCGGGTGGACAGTTTCCAGGAAACGGGTCGCGCCGACGAAAGCGTGCTGTTCCAGAAATTCTTCCGGCTGGTGCCGGGCAGCTACGAGCTGACCGTCACCATCCGAGACATGCAGTCGGGTACGATCAACAAGGCGGGGCGCACGCTCGTCGTCTCCCCCTTCGGCACGTCAACCACGTCAGCGCCGATCCTGACCTACCAGGTGACGGGGCGCGAGCGCCTGGACCAGTCACTTCGCATCGTACTCAATCCCCGTGGCGCGGTGGCGTTCGGCGGCGACACGCTGCTGGCCTACCTCGAGGGGTACGGCTATACCGCCCCGACGGCGGTGCCCTTCGAGGTCCGAACCGCGACGGACAGCCTGGTGTACACCGACTCGCTCCACTTCCGCGGCGGCCTTCCGGTGGAGAGCCAGTTCATCAAGCTCCGGCCCGACAGCATGACCCTGGGTGAGATGCGGCTCGTGGTGGGGAACAAGCCTGACCAGAAGACGGTCTCGGCGGTGGTCTCGTTCTCGGCGGCGTGGCTGGTGACGAACTTCGACGAGATGATCAGCATGCTGAAGTGGTTCGGCCATCAGCAGGATGTCGACAAGCTCAAGCAGGCGGAGCCGAGCCAGCGGGCGACGGCGTGGCTCGCGTTCTGGAAGGAGACCGACCCGAATCCCCGTACACCGGAAAACGAGGCGCTCAATTCCTATTTCGGGCGGGTGGCGGTGTCGGCACAGCAGTTCCATGACGAGGGCGTGCCGGGGTGGCGCACCGAGCGAGGCGAGGTGTACATCCGCCTGGGCGAGCCCGATGACGTATTCGACACCAATGGCCTGACGCAGGACCGGGTGATCCGCTGGACCTACCAGAGCCTGCGGCTCACGCTCTACTTCCGTGACGACTCGGGGTTCAACCGCTTCCGGCTGACCCCGGAATCCCGCTCGGAGTTCGAGCGCGCGGCGACGCGGCTCGGGCGTTGATGGAGCCGACCCGCCCGCGCCTCTTCCTGATCGACGGGTATGCGCTGATCTATCGCGCATTCTTCGCGCTGATCTCGCGTCCGCTCCGCACGGCGCAGGGCGAGAACACCTCCGCCGCGTGGGGCGTGGTCAACTTCCTGCTTCGGCTCAGGGAGAAGCACAAGCCGGACTACCTCGCCTGGATCAACGACGCCGGCGACTCCTTCCGCACCGCGAAATACCCCGCCTACAAGTCCACCCGCCAGAAGCTCGACGCGGAGTTGCAGGCCGACTTCGACCGGGCATGCGAGCGCATCGACCAGCTGCTGGCCGCCCTGGGCGTTCCGCTGGTGGAGGTCGCGGGCTATGAGGCAGACGACGTGATCGGCACGCTGGCGACACGCGCGGCGGCCGCAGGGATGCAGGCGGTGATCGTGTCGGGCGACAAGGATTTCTACCAGCTGATCGGGCCCGGTGTCGTGCTGCTCAACCCCGGCCGCGGTGGTCCGGCGGCGGTGGAAGAACTCTGGGTAGACGACTCCAACGCGAGTGAGCGACTTGGCGTTCCTCCACGGCAGGTGATCGACTTCCTGGCGATGGTGGGCGACAGCTCCGACAACATCCCGGGCGTGAAGGGGATCGGCGAGAAGGGCGCGCAGAAGCTGCTGGCGGAGTACGGCACGCTCGACGCGATCCTGGCAAACGCGGAGAAGGTGGAACCGAAGCGCGCGCGCGAGGCGTTGCTGGCCAACGCCGACAATGCGAGGCTGTCGCGTGAGCTGGTGTCGATCCACCTGGACGTGCCGGTGAGCGTGAACGTCCAGGAGCTCCAGCCGCGCCCATCAGACCAGGCGGCGCTGACGCAGCTGCTGACCGAACTCGAGTTCTTCTCGCTGGTGAAGAAGCTGGTCGATGCGCCGGTGGCAGATCTCGCGCTCGTGCCCGTGCCGGCGACAGACGTCGCCGAGGATATAGCGGTTCCTCAGGTCCCCAGGAGTCTCAAGTCCGCACCTCGCGGTCGCCATTCCTGTCGTCGACGATCCGAGCCTCCTGCCGGGCATTGTCGCGCGGCTGCGCGAGGCGCCACTGGTGGCGCTCGACACCCAGACCAACGCGCGCTCGCCTCGCGGCGCGGAGTTGATCGGCCTCTCGCTCGCCGCAAGCCCGACGGAGGCATGGTACTTCCCGTTCGGGCACCGGCCGCAGGGCGGGGAGCTCGCGGCACCCGCTCCGGTGAAGAACCTGCCGCCGCTGTCAGATCCCGCCTGCCTTCCACTGGTGGCGCTGCTCACCGATCCCGGCGTGCCGAAGGCAGGACACCAGGTGAAGTTCGACTGGCAGGTGCTGCGAAGTGCCGGCGTCGAACTGGCGGGCGTCACCTGGGACTCCATGCTGGCCGCCTTCCTCATCGACTCGGGACGGCGTTCCTACGACCTGGATGTGCTGTCGCTCGAGTACCTGGGCCGCACCATGCAGTCCTACGTCGACGTCGCCGGACGGGGGAAGGGCGAGGTGCCGTTCTCGGAGGTCCCGGTGTCGGCAGCCGCGGCATATGGTGGCAACGAGAGCGCCACCGTGCTTGCGCTGCACGCGGCGTTTGCGCCGGCGCTCACCGACACGCCGATGGGCGGGGTGCTCGACAACGTCGAGATCCCCCTCACCCCGGTGCTGGTGGACATGGAGTGGGCCGGCGTGCAGATCGACCTCGCCCTCTTCAAGCGACTCTCCAACGAGCTGGCGCGCGACCTGGAGCAGCTCCAGGTCGACATCGCCCAGGTGGCGGGCGAGAACCTCAACCTGAACTCGCCGCGGCAGCTCGCAGCGGTCCTCTTCGACAAGCACCAGCTGCCGGTGCTGAAGAAGACCAAGACCGGTCCCTCCACCGACGCCGATGTGCTCGAGCAGCTGGCCGACATGGGACATGACCTGCCTCGGCTGATCCTCAGCTATCGCGAGCTGCAGAAGCTGAAGTCGACGTACATCGACACGCTGCCGCTCGAGGTGAACCCGCTCACCGGGCGCATCCACACCAGCTTCAACCAGACCGGGGCCGCCACCGGGCGCCTCTCATCGTCCGATCCCAACCTGCAGAACATCCCCGTACGCTCTCCCCGCGGCGAGGCGATCCGGCGCGGCTTCGTGCCCGCCGATGGCAATCGCTTCGTGGTCGCCGACTACAGCCAGATCGAGTTGCGCATCATGGCGCACCTGTCGGGCGACCCGTTGTTCATCGAGGCGTTCCAGCAGGGAGGCGACATTCACCGGCAGACGGCTGCCGTGGTCTTCGGCGTGCCGGTCGAGCAGGTGAACGCCGAGCAGCGCGCGCGCGCCAAGACGATCAACTTCGCCACCATCTACGGCCAGGGCCCATTCGCGCTGAGCAAGCAGCTGGGCATCACGCAGGAGGACGCGAAGCAGTTCATCGCGCAGTACTTCGAGCGGTTCGCCGGTGTGCGTGCCTTCCTCGACAAGCAGGTCGCGCTCGCGAAGGAGCAGGGATACGTGGAGACGCTGCTCGGGCGCCGGCGATACATCCCCGAGGTGCGCGAGAAGAACTTCAACCTCCGCAGCTACGGCGAGCGGAACGCGCAGAACTCGCCGCTCCAGGGCTCGGCGGCCGACCTCATCAAGCTCGCGATGATCAGGATCCACGCGCTGCTCACGGAGCGGCGGCTGATGAGCCGCATGCTGCTGCAGGTGCACGACGAACTGGTGTTCGAGGTGCCGCCCGCCGAGGTGGGGATCATGGAGGAACTGGTGAAGCGGGAAATGGAATCAGTGATGCCACTGCGGGTTCCGCTCGTGGCCGACGTCGGCGTTGGGGAGAACTGGCTGGACGCCAAGAGCTAGGAACCGCAACAGCGTGAGGGGTGAGGAGGAAGAGCATTGACCAACGCTGCTGTGAGGTGAATCTTGCCTAAGGCGTCTTCGCTGGCCGGCGACGACACCGCATCCTTCCCGTTCCAGAGCGATACATGCCGAATTTCACTGTCACCGATACCGTCGGTACCACCCGGCTGTTCCCGGGCGTCGAGGCATTGCTCGATGCACTCGAGCGCGGGCTTCTCGGGGGTGAGGACTTCGTCTTCGATTCCGGGACAAAGGCGTGGATACGGCTGAAGGATCATCCGGAGGTGCAGGCGGGCTGGAAGGCGCGGCAGCGTTTTCGTCCGCTGGACGACAGGTACTCGCTGGCAGGTGTGGAAGCGAATGCACTCGACTTTCCGAACCTGGGCGACGACGGCATTACGCCGAGGCACGGCATTTCGGCAGGCGACGACTTCGAGGTTCGGCGGGCGGCGTGGCGTGCGATCCGCGACGCGGCACCAGCGCCGCAATCGCATCCCGATCTCTACCTGAGCGCAGAGCGTGCGCTCACGCGGGGCGCCCTGCTCGGGGCGATCGGGCTGGTGGTGCTCATCTGCGGCGCGCTGGTGTTCATCGCGCGCGGCATGTCGGCGATTACGCGCTAGCGGCGCCGCGCCGGCGCGCGTTGCCAATCACCCAGGCAACCACGCCACTTCCCACCAGCAGTGCGCTCAACCCAACCACCTTGATCACGTAGCGCCGTCCGTCCGCCTCACCCGGGGGCGGAACGCACGCCAGCACGATCGCCGCCACCGACGTGGCGAGGCCAGTCCAGCCGAGCAGGATCGCCACCGGGCGTCCTCCCGGTGGACGGACCACCTCGGGACCGGCCGGCTCACGCTGCAGCCGGATCATCGCCGCAAACATCGCGATGTACGGCAGGAAGAAGGCGACGACGCCGAGGCTCACGAGAATCTCGTAGGCCTGCTTCGGCGTCTCGCCTGCCTGGCCGAGAATGGCGCAGAAGGCAGCGACGCCAGCCTGGAGCAGCAGGGCAACGTGTGGCGTACCGTACTTCGGGTGCAGCTTGCCGAAGGCGCGGGGCAGGTAGTTGTCGATCCCGGCAACGAAGGGGAGCCGCGCCGGTGCCGCGAGCCAGACGCCGACGCCGCCCAGGGTGTTGAGCACGATGAGCACGGCGGCGATGGGCGCGAGACCGGTGAGCCCGATGCGCGTTCCGGTCGCGGTGATCGCGTCCATGATGCCGGCGAGGCCCGTTATCTCCGCCTGGGGCAGCGCCAGCATGACGGCGAGCGTGCCGAGGATGTAGATGACGGCAATGCTGGCACCCGCAATCCACACGGCGCGCGGGATGCTCCGGCGGGGCTCGACAATCTCCTCGCCCATGAATGAACCGGCCTCGAGACCGGTGAAGGCGAAGGCGATGGTGGACCAGAACACCATCTCGCGGAGTCCGGTGGATGGCAGCAGCGTGGATGCGGTGAGTGGCGTTGCCGACCCGAAGCGCGCCCAGGCGACCATGCCCATGCCGATGAGCAGGATCATCGGGATCCAGGTGCCGATGGCGCCGACGGTCGCAAGCCACTTGCCCACCTCGAGGCCCACGATGTTCATGGCGACGGCAATGATGAGACCGATCATCGCCACGATGATGAAGTAGTTGCCGCTGTCCTGCAGGTGCGCGTAGCGAGAGCCGAAGATGTAGAGCGCGGTGCTGGCGGCGAAGTAGAGCAGCCCGGGCAGGTAGGTGAGGTTGGCGCCCCAGTAGGTCCAGCCGGTCATGAAACCGGTGAAGTCGCCGAAGGCACGCTTGGTCCAGACGTAGATGCCGCCCTCGTCGGGATAGCGCGACGAGAGCTCGATGACGGTGAAGGCGAGGGGAACGAAGAGGCACAGCGCCGCGACGACCCAGATGAGCAGCGCGGAGGGGCCGGCCGCCGCGGCGGTGGCAACCCAGCGCATGCCGAGCACCGCGGTGACGTAGAAGAAGACGAGATCCTTGACCCGCAGGACCCGGCGCAGTGCTGGCTTGTCCGGCGGGTGCGACATCACGCCTCCCTACGGAATGTGGTGCTCTCCCGACTGCATCGGCTTCGGGCGCGCCGGCTGGCGCGGGTCGACCCCGGGCCACCAGTTCCACCGACCCATGAGCTGCATGACCGCCGGCACCAGCACCATTCGGATGACGGTGGCATCGAGCAGCACTGCCACGGCCAGGCCGAAGCCAAGCAACTGCATCGCGAGGACGTGCGAGAAGGCAAAGACGCCGAAGACGAGGAGCATGATGAGCGCCGCCGACGTAATGACGGAGGCGGTGGCGCTGACGCCCTCCATGGTCGCTTCGTCGTTCCGGCCGGTGCGGTCGAACGCCTCCTTGATGCGGCTCAGCAGGAACACCTCGTAGTCCATGCTCAGGCCGAACACGACGGCAAACACCAGCACGGGGATCACCACGAAGATGGCATCGGTGGCACCCTCGAGCCCGAGGACCCCGATGCCGAAGCCCTTCTGGAAGACAAGCACCACGAGCCCGAAGGTGCCCGCCACCGAGAGGGTGTTGAGCAGGATCGCCTTGAGGGGAATGAGCACCGAGCGGAAGGCGATGGCGAGCATGATGCCGGTGGCGCCGAGAATCAGCGCCACGATCAGCGGGAAGCGCGCCAGCAGGTCTTCCTGCAGGTCCACGTTGGTGGCCAGGAAGCCGCCGACGAGAACCTTCGCGTCGGCAAGCTGCTTCGGTGGATGCGCGCCGAGCGCGCGGGCACGCGTGACGATCCCCATCCCCGTGAGCAGCGACGTCGTGTCGGCGGGGAAGACATCGATCATGGTGATGCGCGAGTCCTTCCCGAGATAGGTGTCGAGCAGGGGATACTGCGCCCGGGCCGAGTCGAGGTCGCTGTACAGCAGCGAGTACTTGAGGATCGAGTTGCTCGAGGAGAGATCAACGATGCTCACGATATCGCCGACGCGCGGGTCGGCACGGAGCGAGTCGGAGAGGCTCTTCAGTCCCCGCAGGTACACCGCCTCGGTGACCGACTTCCCCTCCGGCAGTTCCACCATCACGCGCACCGGCACCACGTATCCCATCGCGCCGAGCGACTGGAGCACGTTGGCGCCGGCGCCGGCCTCGGTGTGCGATGGCCACCAGTGCCGCGCCGGGACGCCGACGCGCAGCCCGAGTGCCGGGAGGCTCAGGATGCCGATGAAGAGCCCGCCAAGCGTCAGGGCGCGCCACGGATGCCGGTGCAGGGTGCGGGCCCACTTTTCCCAGAGCTGCGGGGAGTGGTACCAGGCGAGCTTGCGGGCGAGCCAGCGGGGCCGATCGATGTTGCGCCCGATGACGGCGAGCAACGCCGGCAGCAGGGTCACCGAGAGCAGTACGGCCGACGCCACCACGATGAGCCCGCCGATGCCGACGCTCCGGGTTTCGACCAGGGGCGTGAAGATCAGTGCGCCGAAGCCCACCACGACGGTAAGGCCGGACGTGATGACCGCACCCCCGGCGGTGAGGATCGTGTTCACCGCGGCATCGCGGCGGGAAGACCCACGGCTCATCTCCTCGCGGAACCGGGTGACGATGAGCAGCGAGTAGTCGATGCCCACGCCAAGGCCGATCATGGTGGCAATCGACAGGACGAAGATCGACATCGGCGTGATGCGGGTCAGCAGGCCAACGATCGTCAGCGACACTGATATCGTGAGCGACCCGATGAGCAGCGGGAGTGCTGCCGCCACGAGGGCGCCGAAAGCCAGCACGAGGATGACGAGCGTGAGCGGGAGCAGCTGCAGCTCGCCCCGGCGAGTCTCGCGCGTGCTGAGCGTGCGGGTATCGACGTCGAGTGCCGCGCGGCCGGTGAGCAGGGTGCGATACTGTTCGTGATCGGCGAAGTGGCGAAGCGCCTGCTGCACCGTGTCGCGGATGACCTGCACCATCATGGCGGAGGTGTCGCCCGAGGTGGTGCGGAGGGCGATCACCACGGCGGTGGTGTGGTGGTCGGCGCTGATGAATGGCCGTCCTGGTGCGTCGCGCCAGGTCACGACCTCACGGATGGCGGGCTGCCGGCGGAGCGTGGCGACGAGGCTGTCGAACACGGCGCCCGAGCGGCCCGAATCGACGGATGAGGGTGCCTGCAGGGTGAGCGCGAAGGTCTCGCCCAGCGGCGCCGCGAAGCGGGTCCGGATGAGCGCGCTGACCTTGTCAGCTTCGGTAACCTTGAAGGAACCGCCACGCGCGCTGAGGAGTTCGGGCGTGCCGGGAGCGCGGAGCGTCGCATAAGCACCGAGGACCGTCCACAGGACGATGACGATCCAGCGCCGGCGAATCAGCGCGCGCGCGAGGGGCAGCATGGGTGGCTCAATCCTAGACGGGCCGAATCCTTGACGCCAGCGCGGATGCTGCCAATCGCGGAGGCCGTGGGCATATTCACCGACCATGCTGCGACGCATTGTACTGCCCACGGTGACGCTGCTGCTGTTCGTGCTCGTGCTCGCGGATCGCGCGGGACGGAGCTGGGTGAATCGCGCCGGGGCGGGCGCGACCCCTGCCCGCGACTCGGCCGACACGAGCGCGGTGCTGCCCGCGGCGCGCCCGTCGGCGGCGCCGTCCGCATCCGTGCCGGGCCTGCAGGCGCTCTCGCCGGCGGAGCACCTCGCTCGATTGTCGGTGCGGCGGCAGTTATCCGATCAAGGCCGGGACACGTACCTCGACTCCATGCTCTTGACCACTGATTCCGTCGTGCGACGCTGGCCGGACCGGAGCGGAAGGGCACTGCGCTACGCGCTGGTGATCGATGGTGCCGCGCGCGACTACACGCCGAGGATGGCCGACGTTGCCCGCGACGCGTTCAGCGCGTGGCAAGCCAGTGGTGCCGGGATGACCTTCGTCGAACTTCCTGACACGGCGGGCGCCGAGATCATCGTCCGGTGGGTAGACCACTTCGACGCCGATCGCGTGGGGCAGACCGACCTGGCGTGGGACCAGTATGGCCGGGTGCGGCGCGCGTTCATCACGCTGGCCGCGCGGACAGGTTCGGGCGTGCTGCTTCCCGATCCCGCCCTTGCCGGCGTTGCCGTGCACGAGGTTGGCCATGCCGTGGGGCTGCCCCACTCGGCGGACTCGCTGGATATCATGTTCCCGACCACGCACGTGCGCGCCCCAAGCGATCGCGACCGGCGCAGTGTCGTGCTGCTGTACCGGTTGCCCCCGGGACAGGTGCGCGAGGGGGAAACGCGCGCTCATGCGGAGTGATCTTCGGCTCCTGATGGCGATGGTGCTGGGCGTGGGCGCGCCCTTCACTCGCCCACCCTTGGCGGCGCAATCGTTCGGTTCGGTCAGCCAGGTGGCGGTGCGGGGCGTAAGCCGCCGGGTGTATCCGGGTGCGGTGGTTATCGTCGGGCGGCGCGATACGATGCTGTTGAGCCAGGCCTACGGACGCCTCACCTGGAGTGGGAAGGCTGCGCGCCCATCGGCGGACAGCACGATCTGGGATGTGGCCAGCCTCACCAAGGTGGTGGCGACGACTGGCGTGGCGGCGCGGTTCGTGGACCGGGGCATCCTGGATCTCGACGCGCCGGTGATGCGCTATGTGCCCGCATTCTCCGAGGGAGAGAAGCCGCAGGTGACGGTGCGCATGCTGCTCGACCACACCAGCGGGCTCCCACCCTTCATCGCGCTGTGGCAGGTCTCGGCGACTCCCGCCGAGGCAATTGCGCGCATCAGTTCGGAGCCGCTGCGCCGGGCCCCGGGCACGGCACCGGAATACAGCGACCTCAACGCCATTCTCCTGGGCGTGATCCTGGAGCAGGTAGGTGGAGCGCCGCTCGACGTGCTCGTGAAGCGGGAGGTGATCGAGCCACTCCGCCTCGCACACACCAGCTTCGGGGTGGAGCAGCCAGAGCGGGGACTTGCCGCGCCCACAACCTCAGAGGGCAGGACCCGCCAGGGCCTGGTGAATGACCCGAACGCCGCGTTCCTGGGTGGGGTGGCGGGTCATGCGGGCATCTTCTCCACGGCGCCCGACCTGGCCCGGGTGGCGCGCGCGTGGCTTGGTCAGGGTACACTGGAAGGAGTGACCTGGCTGTCCGCGGGCACAGTGCAGCGGTTCCTGCAGCGGTCAGCGGCGAGCGGCACACGGCTCCTGGGATGGGACACCCCCGACCTAGCCGGGCCGGAGCCGTCGTCGTTCGGGCGGCACCCCGATCCGGGCACGTATGGGCACACTGGATGGACCGGTACCCAGATGTGGATCGACCCGGCGCGTGATGTCTACGTCATCTTCCTCACCAACCGGGCGTACGAGCCGCGGGTGAAGGAGACTTTTCAGGCGCTGCGCCGCATTCGCGCAGATCTCGCTGATGCGGTGGTGGCTGCAGTACCGATGGAAGGGAGCTAGCAGATGCAGACTGGAGAGAGCGTGCGCAAGGCGCTACGCGCGGTGAAGGACCCCGAGCTCAACCTCAACATCATCGACATCGGGCTGGTCTACGACGTCACGGTGAGTGAGGAGGGGGTGGCGCACATCAACATGACGCTGACGTCGCCGGGGTGTCCGTCGGGTGCCGAGATCATGGAAGATGCGCGCCGGGTCGCGAGCGAGCTCGAGGGGATTACTGCGGTGGAGGTGGAGCTGGTGTGGGAGCCGTTCTGGACGCCGGAGCGGATGGACCCTCGGGTAAAGGCCTTCCTGGGCTACTGAGCTCCGGGCGTCGGCGGCTCGGGAAGAGCGGCCAGGAGTTCGGCGCCGATCTCGGCCACCTGCCAGCGGCGGATGGCGGGGGTGGTTGCCAGTGCTTCGAGGTTCTTCGGGTTGGTGCGCGCGATGGCTTCCAGCGTGCCGTTGGGGCACAGCACGCCTGGCTGCAGCGGGTACCGCGCCGCGAGGCGATTCCGCGCCAGCTTGAGGCGCTCGAGGCGCGCGTCGAGTGCAGGGTCGGCGGCGCGGCGCGGGGCGCGCTCGAGCCGGGGCAGGTCACTGTCCGGAATGGCGAGCGCTTCCTCAACCGCGGCCAGGATCTGGCGCCCGCGACGCTCTGCCTGGTCGGGCCCGATGCCCGGGATGCGCTTCAGCGATTCCATGTCGCGCGGTGGCGCCTTGGCCATGGCCAGGATCGGCTCGTTGTTCAGGATGCGGAAGGCTGCCCGGTCGAGCTTCCGGGCCTGTTCGTCACGCCACTGATGCACTGAGCGCAGCACCGCCAGTTCGCGGGGCTTGAGGAGCTTGGCCCCCTTGAGCCGGAGCCAGCCCGGCTCGGCGGCTTCCCCGATGTCCCACCGCGCCCCCTCCATGACCACGAACTCTTCCTCCGCCCACGCCAGCCGCCCCAGTTCCATGAGGCGGTTCCGCAGGATATCGCGCAGTTCGGCGAGGTTCCGGGTATCGCCTGCGGCGTAGGCGAGCATCTCGGCTGAGAGGGGCCGAATTGACCAGTCGGCCCGCTGGAAGCGCTTGTCGACGTTGACCTGCAGGTACTTCTCCAGCAGCGCAGCCAGGCCGATGCCCGGCTCGTCGAGCAACTGCGCGGCCACCCGGGTGTCGAAGAGATGGGTGGCCTTGAAGCCGAACTCGTGGTGGAGCAACCGAAGGTCGTAGTCGGCGTCATGGAACACCACCTCGACCGCGGGATCCGCGAGCGTTGCCCCGAACGCGGAAAGGTCTTTCACCGCCAGCGGATCGACCACAAAGGTCTCGTCGCGGGTGGAGAGTTGCAGCAGGTAGACCCGATCCAGGTACTTGTGGAAGCTTGCCGCCTCGGTGTCCACGGCGAGCAGTCCGGTCGCCGCGAGCCGTGGCATCAGGCTGTCAAAAGACGCCTGATCAGCGATCAGCAGGGTTTCTGCTGGTGCCGGCGCGGAGGATGGCTGGTGAGAGGTCACGCCGAAAACTGGGCTAGGCGCCTCTGTATCGCAACCCTGTGCGCTTCAAATGGTTAGAACGGGAACGTGAGACGGTTTCTAGGCGGCAGTGTTGCGATGGTGTTGCGTCAGTGACGTGATGCTGTATCTACAATAGTGGGCAAAAGGGATCGGGAACAGCAACGGGAGCGGGCCTATCGCTCCCGCTGGGAGACCATTTCCAGCCCGGCGGCGACCTCGTCCAGCGCCTTGCTCAGCGCCTTGAAGAATTCGGCGTCGGGTTGCGGTGTACCTCCCATCGCGGCATCGAGCTGGAGCTTTCGCGCGAGCCGGGCGGCGTGGCGGATATAGTCGGTGGGTGGCTTCATGGGGTCCAGAGTTGGAGAGTTGAGAGTTAAGAGTTAAGGCGTCTGCTCGCCGTGTCCAACACCGGGACGTAACTTCCAGCCATGACCGCCCAAGAAATCGACCTCACGGTCTACCCCGACGAATGTGACGCCTTCGGCCACCTGAACCAGGCGTCGTTCCTGAGCCTGTTCGAGCGGGCGCGCTGGGAGATGCTCGCGCGTGGTCCGGGGATGGACGTGTTCACGGCACAGGGTGTCTGGCCGGCGGTGCGGAAGACGGCCATCGACTATCACGCCCCGGCCTTTCCCGGGGATGTGCTCCGCTTTCACCAGGCCCTGACCCACCACGGCCGGACCAGCTTCACGATGCGGCAGACGGCCCGCCGGGTGGGGGACGACCGGCTCATCGCCACCGCCGAGTTTGTCTTTGTGTGCATCGATCGGAGTGGCCGGCCGACGCCGGTCCCGGCCGACCTGGGCCAGTTCCTCACGACGCGCGCCCTGGAGCCGGCCGGGGTGCAGCGGATGACCGTGAACGGGGTGAGTCTCGCGGTCGAGGTACGGGGCGATGGGCCCGCTGTCCTGCTGGTCCATGGCTATCCACTCGATCGCACCCTGTGGGCGCCGCAACTGGGTGGCCTCGAGGGACACCGCCTCATTGCGCCGGATCTCCGGGGGCTGGGCCTGTCGGATGCCCCGGACCTGGGGTACAGCATGCCCACCTATGCCGACGACCTGGCGGCACTGCTCGAAGCGCTGCAGGTGGACGAGGTGGTGCTGGTGGGGCTTTCGATGGGCGGGTATGTCGCCTTCGAGTTCCTGCGCCGGCATCGCGAACGGGTGCGGGCGCTGGTGCTGTTCGATACGCGCGCCGATGCTGACGCCCCCGACGTGCGCCGGGCCCGCGACCAGCAGGCCTCACTGGCACGGGAGCAGGGCGCGGCGGCGATCGCGGAGCAGATGCTGCCCCGCATGCTGGCACCGGGTGCGTCGCGCTCGATGCCGCACGTGGTCGAGCGGGTGCGGGGGATGATGCTGGCGGCCCCTGTTGCGGGCATTGCAGGAGCCCTCGCGGCCATGCGCGACCGGAGTGATTCGACGGCGCTGCTGGCCACGCTGGACGACCTGCCCACCATGATCGTGGTGGGTGAGGATGATGTGATGACCCCGGTGGAGATGGCTCGTGCGATGGCTTCGGCGGTGCCCGGAGCACGCCTCGAGGTGGTACCCAATACCGGCCACCTGCCGCCGCTCGAAGCACCGGCGGTGGTGAATGCGCTACTCCAGGATTTCCTCAAGTCACTGCCTGCCCTGCCCTGACCGTCATCCACCACACGAAACCTTTCGGGCCTCCCGGGCGTCTATATCCAAGACGGTCGCGCTGAACTTCTCTTTAATCGGCCCCGTCTTCAGTTGGTGGTGCTTCTCCCCAAGGCCCCGGGGTCGCGGCCAGCTTGTACGGCCCCGCGGGTCTCCCCCCCTTCAAGACGTGAAGACGTGAAGACGTGAAGGGGGCGAACAGCGCGAACGACAAAGGGGCGGTCCCACATGGGCCGCCCCTTTATTTGCTGCCTCACGTCCTCACGCCTTAGCGCTTCGGCCGTCCCGGCGGCGTATCGCTGTCGAACACGACTTTGTTCTTCTCGATGTACGCCTGCATGTTGTCGGGCACGTCTTCCTCGGGGAAGATGGCTGACACCGGGCACTCCGGTTCACAGGCGCCGCAATCGATGCACTCATCGGGGTGGATGTAGAGCTGGTCCTCGCTTTCGTAGATGCAGTCCACGGGACAGACATCCACACAGGCTCGGTCCTTCACGCCGATGCAGGCTTCGGTGATCACATACGTCATTCGCCTTCTCCATTCGGGGGTCGCCGCAGTCGCGGCGCGATGGCCATAGGTATAGAAGTGCGCCGGAACGGGCGCAAGGGGGCCGCGGGCCGCCGGGTCGCGGACTAAGTTACGGCTCCCATGTTTCTTCGCTTCCTTGCCACCGCCGCGCTGCTCGCGGGATTCGCGGTTCGCTCCGCGTACGCCCAGATCGGGAGCTGCGCGCCAGCCAGGACGGCGCTGGTGCTCTCGGGTGGCGGGGCCAAGGGCCTGGCGCACATCGGGGTGCTCAAGATCCTCGACTCGCTCGGTATCGTGCCCGACCTCATCGTGGGGACGAGCATGGGGTCGGTGGTAGGTGCCATGTATGCCGCCGGCTACACGGGCAAGCAGATCGACTCGATCGTCCGGCACGCGCCGGGCGGCGCGCTCATCCACACCTTCGACCCGGTGACGCCGCGTTCCCTGGGCACGCGGCAGCCAATGGTGGCGTTTGTCGAGGGCGAGGGCGTGTCGGGGCTGCAGACCGGTGCGCTCAACGAGCGGGACGTGAACGCTCTGCTGGAGCAGAAGCTGATGCTCGGCAACATCGGCTCGCGGGGCAACTTCGACTCGCTCCCGATTCCGTTCCGGGCCGTGGCAACCGACCTGCGCACCCACAAGCCTGTGGTGATTGGAAGCGGTGACCTGCCCCGCGCGGTCCGCGCGAGCATCTCGATCCCGCTGGTATTCACGCCCATCCACATGGACGGCAGCTACCTGGCCGATGGCGGGCTGGTGGCCAATGTTCCGGTGGGAATTGCACGAGAGCTCGGCGCGGTGCGCGTGATCGTGTCGGACGTGAGCATCCCGCAGTCCGACACCGTCCCGCTCCTCTCGGGCGCCGCCGTGGCGGCGCGCCTGCTCGACTACCTCGCGGACCAGCCGATGGGTGAGCTCGGTCCCGATGACATTCACGTGCTCTTCCCGGTGCAGGGCTTCGGCACGCTCGACTTCGCACCCGAAAAGGCGGATGCGATCCTGAACCTGGGCGTGAAGACGGCCGACTCGGTGTTCCAGCAGGTGTCCTGCCTCAACCCCCTCAACAACACCGGGCGCCGAGTCCCGGTCATGCCGCGCTACGTGGCGGACATCTCCCTCGCGAGCGAGAAGGACGCCGCGCTCAAGGGCCAGCGAGACCCCGCGATCGGCGTGCTGGCCGACCTGGGCCTGATCGCCGGGGACTCGATCCCCTACGCACTGCTGTCGAAGCGTACGAACCGTCTGGTGCAATCGTCGCGGGTGGATGCGGTGTGGCTCTACCCGAGCGGCTACGGTGACAGCGTCTCCTTCACGCCGGTGGTGCGGCCGGCGCCGCGCTTCTACGCCGCCGGGGCCGTGGCCTACGACAACGTCATGGGCGGCGCGGCGTGGATGGGCGTGCTGCTGCGCGATGCATTCGGGATCGGACTCGAAACGAGCATGCGGGTCCAGGTGGGTGGCCTTCGAGACGAGGTGCTGCTCGGCGTGCGCAAGAATTTCCGTTACCGGTGGCACACACTGGCACCGGCGCTCACGATCAACGGCGGACTGGAGCGGATCCCGGTATACACCGAGGCCGGCACCGAGCTACCGTCGATCGACACGCGAGACCTGACCGGGTTCCTGGGCGTCGAGCGCAGCCTGGGCGACGGATGGATCGTGGCGTTCGGGGCGGAAGGCCGGCTGTGGTATGAGCCGGACGTTCCAGACGGCTCAGCGGCGGGTGGCACGGTGCGGGCGCAGCGTTTCCTCGGCTTCGACGCCAGTCAGGTGCTGCTGGAGGCCAGCTACACGTCATCCTACAGCAGGGCGTTCCTGCAGGTACAGCTGCCGTGGAGCACACCGAGATACGGAATCCGCTCACTGCTCCGGGCGGGCGTCGGCTCTGACCTGCCGCTGCAGCTCACCTTCGCCCTTGGCGGCGCTTACGGATTTCCTGGAATCAAGCCGGCGCAGCTTCGCGGGAGCATGGAGCTGTCGGGCCAGGGCGAGTTCTGGTATCGCCTTGTGGGCCCGCTCGAGCTGCAGTTCGATCTCGGCGCGGGCAGCATCAGCGAGGAGGATCACTTCTTCGCCGGCGATTCCTGGCTCGGGGGGATCCGTCTTGGTATTGGCGCACTGACGCCGCTCGGTCCGGTGAAGGTAGGCTATGGCTGGGCCACCGGCGGCCAGGAGGCGCTGATGGTCCGGGTGTTCCGCTGGTTCTAGGAGGGTGGTGCGGTGCCGCCGTGCTTCAGTACAGCACCGGCGCCGCGTAGGGGGCGGAGCGCAACTCCGGTTCACCGTATCGGTCCGCGGTAGAATAGAGCCGATTCCATTCTTCCCTGAGACAGAAGGGATCGAGTCCATGCGGGCGATCTACGGTGAGTACCCCGTCGAGATGATCGATTTCGTGCTGCAGCAGTTCGGCGCGGTCGCCCTCGAACTCGGCTTCGTGCGCCTTGCCGCGAAGGTCGTGGTAGCGCACCCGGATGCGGTACGATCGCAGTACGCGCACCAGCAGGTTGGGATACGAGAAGCAATCATCCCACACGGTGAAGTCCTCGTCACCGATGTCGACGATCTCCGGATTGACGAGTACCCAGGGCTGGTCCATCTCGATGTAGACGAGGCGGAGCGGTGCGCCGATCTGCGGAGCCGCGACGCCACGACCGCAGCCGTGACGCGACTGCCAGTCGTGCAGGGTGTCGGCGAGGTCGTCCACCACGACCCGGATCGCCGCCGATTGTGGGTTGGCGATCATTTCGCAGCGTTCACGCAGCACAGGATCGCCGAGAAGGCGAATTCGACGGACGGCCATGGAGCCAAGGTCGGTCCCGCAGGGCGAACTGTCAACTGCCCTTGCATCACCTCCAGAGATTCGTCAGCCTATAAAACATTATGTATCAATGAGATACGGCGGTTTAGACTGCTGGCGGCAATGCCGACAGTGATGTTGGCAGCGGGCGTGGCCGCCTGTTCTGACGGCACCGGTGGGTCGACCCCTACGTCGCAGCTGGTTCCCGATTTCAGTGTCTCGGCGGCGCCAAACACCATCACGTTCGTGATCGGTCAGTTCTCGGCGGATCAATTTGCAAGCGTGCGGCTGCCGGACAGCGACGTGCTCAGTGTATCGGCTGCTGGACAGGAAAAGCCGATGCGATGGAGTCTCAGCCCCCTGGGGTCTGGCTACTACGCCGCGAGCCTGACGCAGCTGGATCCGGGAACCACGATCACCATCGCGCTGCGGCGCTCCGACGGGGGCAACGCGCCGAGCTCGCAAGTGACGATGCCGGAACCACTCGTCCTCACCGCCCCACAGGACGGCATCATCGCAACGGCGGGCAACAACCTCGAGGTAACCTGGGCTCCGTCAGGAACTGCGGACCAGATGCAGGTCATCTTGCGCAGCATCGCGTGCACCCGGCCCGGTGCCGGCACGGTGCAGACCGCGACGGTCGTCGGTGATCCGGGGACGGCTACCGTGCTGATCGAGCCCGACCTGCTGCCACCGCTCAATCCCGGCGAGCAGTGTGATGTGGGTGTGCAGGTGCAGCGGCTGCGGCTGGGAACTGTGGACCCCGCGTATGCCGCCGGGGGCGTGATGCAGGCGAAACAGTTCGATGAGGTGAGGATTACGGTGTTACAACCGTAACTGCGACAGCGCGGGCCCTACTGGCCCGCGAGTTTCCGGAGGATTTCCTCGTAGTACGGCTTTTCCCTGAGACTGGCGCGAGAGCCGGGGAAGTAGACCAGGCTCAGGCCCGCGCCGGCGTTGTTCAAGTTGGTCAGCACCATGGCGACGCGCTGGTCGTTGGAGAGCCGGGTGTTGTCGATCATGGGCGTGCTGAAGAATCCCACCGAAAATTCCACCGCAAAGCGTCCCGTCTCCGTCGGGGAGACGTCAGGCTGCGGGGGCGTCGCGATCTCTAGGCCGAGACGGATTTCCCGCGAGACGGTGTCGACTTGATAGAGGGTGACGCGGAAGCGGCGCTTGACGTTATCGAGGGTGAGCTCGACGTCTTCCAGCGTCTCCGTCTTGGTGCCGTTGATGAGGCTGTCGCTCATCAGCACGGTCCAGTCGAAGCGCTGGCCGCCGGATTCGAGCACGATCATCTGCTTGCGGGTGATTTCCCGGGCGAGCTCGCTGAGCCGTCCCTCGTATTGCCGTTTCAGCGAAGGCGCGATGGGCGCGGCCCCGATCTCGCGACGCATGTGCTGGAACAACGGAGTGAGGTTGAGTGCCTCGTGAAAATTCTGGGCGAGGAGCTCCATCTTCAGGAGCTTGGCTTCGAGCGAGGTGGACTGCGCGTCGAAGAATGACCCGATGATGGACTGGAACATCTCCTTCCGCAGCGTCGCTTCCGACTCTTCGCGCTTGCTCATCAGCTCCGAATAGAGGCGAAGCTTGGCCTCGCTGCTCTGCCGCTGGTCGAGCGCGCGCGAGCCGAAGATGCCGAGGCTCGCCACGGCCAGCGCGGTAAGAAGCCCGCCGACGGGCGCAAGGATGATGGCGAGCTTGTCCCACCGGTCCTTGTCGTCCTTGACGATCGTCATCTCTTCGTCGGCCATGCGCTACACCCGCTTGAGGACGTACTTCCCGTCGGCTTGCTCGATCTGGAACCGGTAGCGCGCCGGCTGGTCGAAGAGCACGACGTCGATGGACGGGGTCTGCTTGTCGTAGGTGACCTTCAGCTGGCACTTCCCGCTTCCCTTCACCGTGAGCCGGAACGAGCCTGACTTGTCGGTGGTTCCCTCGACGCTCTCGGCGCCGCAGGTGAGCTGGAGCTTCACATCGGCGACGTACTTGTCGCCAAGGCGGAGGTCACCAAAGATCTCGCCGCGCGCCATGGGCACGGCAGCGGTGGCAAGCGCAATCATCAGGGGCAGCATACCGTCTCCTCGAGGGACATGACGTAAGGTAAGCTCAGCGGCCCGAGGTTGAGAGGAATATCGTCATCTGTGGCAGGGACACGTTCGCCGTGGAGCGCGCGGCGTAGGTGCTGCGCTGCAGGTACATGTTGTACGCGGCGCCGGCCGACAAGCCGAAGGGCAGCGGTGCGCGCGCCTCGACGGTGCCGAACTGGATCAGCTTGGACTGTGATGCGCCGTTGACGGTGGCGGTCCAGAACGCCCGATAGCCCGCCGAGAGCACCCGGAAACGATGGTACTCGAGCTGCGCGAAGGCCCGCCCCCCACGCCAGCGCCATAGTCGTACATCCGGCTGACGCGTTTCCTCGGCGTAGGGATCGGAACTGGCCACCAGCGGCAGCAGCTCGGCGCTGAGGTCGGTGTTGAGCCGCCAGGCGCTGCTGCCGGTGCGTGACAGCAACCCGATGCCGAAGCTCTGCTGCGAAAACTGGAAGGCCTCGTTCCACTGGTACTCGAAGTCCATGAAGACACCCGACACGTGGCGGGTGGGGCCTTCGCGGCGCCCGAGCGCCGCCAGCATGCCGCGGGTGCCGAGCTCGGTGACGGTGGTGCTGGGCCCACTGGCGAGTTCGGTGCTGAACGTGAATGAAGAGAAGGGATGCACGCGGGTTCCGTCGAACGGATCGCCGTACTGCAGGTCGAAGGTGGCGACGGCGACGTTCATGCGGGTGGGTGAGGTGCCGAGCACGGGCAGGGTCAGGCGGCGCGCACCGACGGCGAGATCGCCCGGAGGTTCTCGGGCCGGCGATCGGGCGGGTTGGCCCGCTGGTGCCAGGTCTGGCCACGCGACAATCGGTCGAGTCCCATGCCGGGGTTGAAGAAGAGCACGGCCGTTTCGCGCCAGACACGATCGATGCCATGGGCATGGTTGTCGAGCACCAGCATCGAGAGCCGTCGCGTGGCCTCGCCGAGCGTGATGCCGCTCAGGCTGGTGACGATGACGTCGTTCAGGGAAGGCGGCACCGGCTCGCCGAACAACTCCCACATGAGGCTGCCGGCGACCGTGACCGGTGCCGAGGCCCAGAAGGAGAGCCCGTTGGACCGGGCGATGTTGAAGTACACGGCGCCGCCATAGGGGTGCTCGATGTTGTTCGTGCTGATGTTGTTGCCATCCCAGTTCCAGCCGCCGCGGAGGTTGCGCCACCAGGTCGAGGGCCGGGTGCTCGGGAGGTCACGGGCGAGGTTGTTGATCGCGACGGCGGCGCCGTTGACGATGACGAGGCCGGCGAAGGCACGTGCCACCTGGGGGCGAGGCTCCTGGTAGGCGGGCCAGCGGACCGTGTCAGGCTGGGTGGAGTTGACCGTGTCTGGCGCCATGCCCGCCTGGCCAGGTGCCTGGGCGAGCGCCCGGGAGGCTGATGAGGCGACAACGAGGGTCAGAAACAGGGCGCGAATCATAGGGTCGGGATGGTAATACTGAACTGAACTGCGGGAAGAGGGAGCAGGGAGCAAGGAACACCAGGAGCATTAGTAGTTGTAAGTGCTACCCATCATGAAATCGAGTTTGTGCCATAATATTGATGTGAATTGACATTTGTGCGGAATGGGGGGATCTTTTCCCCCTATGTCGGCACCCCTCGCACAGTCTTCCCCGCCCTTCGGGCAGCGTGGTCCCAGGAGCGAGATGCTCATGGCGCTCAAGCGGGCCGGGCAGCTCACGGCCAGGGAATTGGCGGGGCACGTCGGGTTGTCACTGAACGCGGTGCGCCACCACCTCAAGGAACTCGAGCTCGAGCAGCTGGTGGTGTACGAGCGCCAGCATCGGGGTGTGGGCGCACCGGTGTTCGCGTACCGGCTCTCGGCCTCGAGCGAGTCGCTGTTTCCGCGGCGGTACGAAGAGACCCTGACCCAACTGCTGGACCAGGTGGCTGCGCGGGAGGGTCGCGCGGGGGCTGTGGCGATGCTCGAGGGCCGCTTCGAGGCGCTGGCAGCGCGCCTCCGGGAGACGACTGGTGGGTGAGCCGCCAGAGCATCGGATGGAGATCGTCACGCGCGCGCTGGCGGACGAGGGCTACATGGCCGAGTGGCAGGCGTCGGGCCGGGATGGGGCAACGCTCAAGGAACACAACTGCGCCATCCAGGCGGTGGCGGAGCGCTATCCGGAAATCTGTGTTGCCGAGCGGCGGTTCCTCGAGGAGGTGCTGTCGGCAGCGGTGGACCGGAAGGCACACATCCTCGCCGGGTGCACCGCGTGCGAGTATCACGTCCAGTTCGACGGCGGCGCGGGAGCGGCCGGCGTCGTGCAGATCACGCCGCGCGATGCGCGGCCGGGAGACCAGGCATGACCAGTCCGTCGGTGGAATCGCTGGTTCAGCGGGAATACAAGTACGGTTTCGTCACCGATATCGAGGCAGGACAGCATCCCGAAGGGGCTGTCCGAGGATGTGGTGCGGCTCATCTCGGAGAAGAAGGGCGAGCCGGAGTGGCTGCTCGAGTGGCGGCTGAAGGCGTATCGGGGCTGGCTCAAGATGACGGAGCCGCACTGGCCCAACGTCACCTACAAGCCGATCGACTACCAGGACGTCATCTACTACTCGGCGCCGAAGAACAAGACCAAGCTGGCGAGCCTGGACGATGTCGACCCGAAGCTGATCGAGACCTACCAGAAGCTGGGCATTCCGCTCAACGAGCAGAAGCTGCTGGCGGGCGTGGCGGTGGACGCGATCTTCGACTCGGTGTCGGTGGGCACCACGTACAAGGCGAAGCTGATGGAGCAGGGGATCATCTTCTGCTCCTTCAGCGAGGCGGTGCGGGAGCATCCCGAGCTGATCCAGAAGTACCTGGGCTCGGTGGTGCCGGCGAGCGACAACTTCTTCGCGGCACTCAACTCGGCGGTCTTCTCCGACGGTTCCTTCGTGTACATCCCGAAGGGCGTCCGGTGTCCCGATGGAGCTGTCGACGTACTTCCGCATCAACGCGGCGGAGACGGGCCAGTTCGAGCGGACGCTGATCGTGGCCGACGAGGGCGTCGTACGTGAGCTACCTCGAGGGGTGCACCGCGCCCAAGCGCGACGAGAACCAGCTGCACGCCGCCGTGGTGGAGCTGGTGGCGCTCGACGGGTGCCACGATCAAGTACTCGACGGTGCAGAACTGGTACGCCGGCGACGAGAAGGGCGTGGGCGGGATCTACAACTTCGTCACCAAGCGCGGCAAGGCGATGGACGAAGTCGAAGATCTCCTGGACCCAGGTGGAGACCGGCTCGGCGATCACCTGGAAGTATCCCAGCGTGCATCCTGCAGGGCGACGACTCGGTGGGCGAGTTCTACTCGGTGGCGGTGGTCAACGGCAAGCAGCAGGCCGACACCGGCACCAAGATGATCCACATCGGGAAGAACACGAAGAGCACGGTCGTGTCGAAGGGCATCTCGGCGGGCCAGGGCAACAACAGCTACCGCGGCCTGGTGAAGATGCTCCCGAAGGCGGCGGGGTCGCGGAACTACACCCAGTGCGACTCGATGCTGATCGGGAACCGCTGCGGGGCGCACACCTTCCCGTACATCGACGTCCAGAACGCGACCAGCGACGTGGAGCACGAGGCGTCCACGTCGAAGATCGGCGAGGACCAGATCTTCTACTGCAAGCAGCGCGGGCTCAACACCGAGAACGCCATCTCGCTGATCGTGAACGGCTTCTGCAAGGAAGTGTTCAAGGAGCTGCCGATGGAGTTCGCGGTGGAAGCGCAGAAGCTGCTCGGCGTTTCACTTGAGGGGAGTGTTGGATGAGCATGCTCGAGATCCGGAACCTGTCCGCGTCGGTTGGTGAGCGGGAAATCCTCGCGGCGTCAACCTCACGGTGAATGCCGGCGAGGTGCACGCCATCATGGGGCCCAACGGCTCGGGCAAGAGCACGCTGGCGCAGGTGCTGGCGGGTCATCCGGCGTACACGGTCACCGGCGGCGAGGTGACGCTACGAGGGCCAGGACCTGCTCGACCTGGAGCCGGAGGAGCGGGCGCAGCAGGGCGTGTTCCTCGCCTTCCAGTACCCGGTGGAGATCCCGGGCGTCACCAACGCCTACTTCCTCCGCGCGGCGTACAACGAGATCCGGAAGGCCAAGGGGCTCGAGGAAGCTCGACCCGATGGATTTCCTCGACCTGCTCGAGGAGAAGCTCAAGATGGTGGAGTGGGGCCCCGAGATCATGCAGCGCGTCCGTCAACGTCGGCTTCTCGGGCGGCGAGAAGAAGCGGAACGAGATCCTTCAGATGGCGGTGCTGGAGCCGAAGCTCGCGATCCTCGACGAGACCGACTCGGGGCTCGACATCGACGCGCTGCGCATCGTGGCCAACGGGGTCAACAAGCTCAAGCGGCCCGACAGCGCCACCATCGTGGTGACGCACTACCAGCGGCTGCTCAACTACATCGTGCCGGACTTCGTGCACGTGCTGGCTGAACGGCCGCATCGTGAAGTCGGGCGGCAAGGAGCTGGCGCTCGAGCTCGAGGCACGCGGCTACGAGTGGATCGAGGACCTGGCGGGCGCGGGGGCCACGGCATGACGGCAGTCGCCGACCGGATCGACACCACGCTGCCGGCGTGGCTGGTGGCCCTGCGACAGCAGGGGGGCCAGCGCTTCGCCGAACTGGGCCTGCCCACGTCGAAGGACGAGGAGTGGCGGTTCACCCCGATCTCGCCGATCTCGTCGATGACGTTCGGTGTGGCGCCGGAAGCAAGCGTCTCACTCGACGCACTGGCGCCATTCATGTTCGGGCACGCGGAGTGGCCGAGGCTGGTCTTCGTGAACGGGCGCTACAGCGCGGAGCTGTCGTCGGTGTCGGTCGAGAGCGGTGTGCGGGTGGAGAGCCTGGCGCAGGTCGGGGGCGGCAACGCCTCGCTGGAGAAGCACCTGGGCCGGCACGTCGCGATTGATGCGACGCCGTTCGTGGCGTGGAATACCGGGCAGATCACCGACGGGGCATTCGTGCATGTGCCGGCGCGGGCCGACCTGGCCCAGCCGATCCACCTGCTGTTCGTGACAGCGCCGGGTGCCGCTGACTCGGCGGTGTACCCGCGCAACCTGGTGGTGGTGGAGCGCGAGGCGCGGGCGTCGGTCATCGAGAGCTACGTGACCCTGGGCAACGCGGAGCGCTACCTCACCAACACCGTGTGCGAGGTGGTGGTCGGCGAGAACGCCTGGGTGGAGCACACGCGGATCCAGCGGGAGAGCGAGCGCGCCTTCCACATCGGGTGCACGCACGTGGCCCAGGAGCGCGACAGCCACTACCGCAACTTCAGCTTCGCCATGGGCGGGGCGATTGCGCGGCACGACCTGCGCAGCCACCTGAACGCCGCCAACGTGGAGAGCCTGCTGTACGGCCTCTACTTCGGCCGGGACGAACAGCTGGTGGACAACCACACGGCGATCTTCCATGACCATCCCAACTGCCGCAGCTGGGAGGTCTACAAGGGCATCCTGGACGGCAAGTCGCACGGGGTGTTCAACGGGAAGATCTTCGTGACGCCCGAGGCGCAGAAGACCGACGCGAAGCAGACCAACCGCGCGCTGCTGCTCTCCGAGACGGCCAAGATCGACACCAAGCCGCAGCTCGAGATCTTCGCGGACGACGTCAAGTGCACCCATGGTGCAACGGTGGGCGCGCTGAACGAGAACATGCTGTTCTACCTGCAGAGCCGGTGCATCCCGCATGCGGCGGCGCGGCGGTTCCTGACGTACGCGTTTGCGGCGGAGGTGGTGGCGGAGGTGGCGCTGGAGCCGGTCCGCGCCGAGCTGGATCGGCTGGTGCAGGAGCGCGTGGGCGTGGGGCTCGGCGCCTGACCATGAAGACCGCCCACGTCCTGTCACCCTCGGGCTCCCACACGCCGGACGTGCGCGACGAATTCCCGGTCTTTGCCGCGAATCCCGGCCTCGTCTATCTCGACAGCGCCGCAACCTCGCAGAAGCCGCAGCGGGTGATCGACCGGTTGACGCGCTTCTACGCCGAGGAGAATGCCAACATCCACCGCGGGGTGTACGCGCTGAGCGCGGATGCGACCGCGATGTATGATGACGCCCGGGCTGAGGTAGCCGGGTTTCATCGGTGCTGCACTGCCCCGCGAAGTGATCTTCACGCGCGGCACGACAGAGAGCATCAACCTGGTGGCCCAGGCGTGGGGACGGGCCAATGTGGGGGCCGGTGACGAGATCGTGGTGACGGAGATGGAGCACCACTCCAACTTCGTTCCCTGGCAGGTGCTGGCGCGGGCGACCGGTGCGACGCTGCGCATGGCGCCAGTGACGGAATCGGGCGAACTCGACCTCGATGCCCTGGAGCGGCTGATCACGTCGCGCACGAAGCTGGTGGCGCTGACGCACCTCTCCAATGTGCTGGGCACGATCAACCCGGTGCGGCGAGTTGCCGACCTGGCGCATGCGGCGGGGGCGCTCGTCCTGGTCGATGGCGCACAGTCGGTGGCTCACGGAATCGTCGACGTGGTGGCGCTGGGCTGCGACTTCTTCGCCTTCTCCGGGCACAAGCTGTTCGGCCCGACGGGTATCGGCGTGCTCTATGGGCGCGAGGCGCTGCTCGAGGGAGATGTCGCCATGGCAGGTGGGCGGCGGGATGATCGGCGCGGTGTCGCTGGCGGAGACGACCTGGGCGGACGTGCCGATGAAGTTCGAGGCAGGCACGCCACCGATCGCCGAGGCGATCGGCCTGGCTGAGGCAATCGCCTTCGTCGAGGCGCGGGGGACGGAGCTGATCGTGGCGCACGAAGCAGAGCTGCTGGCACTCGCCACCGAGCGGCTGTCGGGCATTCGGGGTGTGCGGCTGATCGGCACTGCGGCGAACCGGGCGTCGGTCATCTCGTTCACGCTCGAGGGAGTGCATCCGCACGACCTCGGAACTGTCCTCGATGAGGACGGAGTGGCCATTCGTGCGGGGCATCACTGTGCCCAGCCGCTGATGCGCCGCTTCGGGGTGCCGGCTACGGCGCGGGCATCGTTCAGCGTGTACAACACCGCTGACGACGTGGAGGCGCTTGGGCGCGGCGTCGAGCGCGCCCGGACGTTGTTCGCCTGATGTCATCGGTCAGCGAGCTGTACCAGAGCGTCATCCTGGACCACAACAAGACTCCGCGGAACTACGGTCGCATCGAGAGTCCGGCGGCCACGCATGCGAAGGGACACAATCCCCTCTGCGGCGACCAGGTGACGGTGTGGCTGGAGTTCGAGGGCGACGTGGTGAAGGATGTGCGCTTCGAGGATGAGCGATCGGGATGCGCCATCTCGCGAGCGTCAGCCTCCCTGATGACCGTCGCCATAAAGGGCAAGACGAGGGATGAGGTGGAGCAGCTGTTCACGGGATTCCACGGGCTGGTGACCGGCGAGACGTCGGATGCCACCCGGGCGCTTCCTGCCCGGCTCCAGGTGTTCGCAAACGTGGCCCAGTTCCCGATCCGGGTGAAGTGCGCAAGCCTGGCGTGGCATACGATGAAGAAGGCGCTTGACGATACAGCGAGTTAGGAGTTGGGAGTTAAGAGTTCAGGCGGTCTTCGAACTCCCAACTCCTGGCTCTCAACCATGACGACCACTTGAAGGAAGCACAGATGCCGTACAGCGAAATGATGGTCAAGCCCATGCGCGAGGAGATGGTTGCCATGGGAGCACAGGAACTGAAGACGGTCGAGCAGGTCGATGCGGAGCTGGGCGACCAGCGCGGCACGACGCTGGTGTTCGTGAACTCGGTGTGCGGCTGCGCGGCGGGGAACGCCCGACCAGCGCTGCGGGCGGCGCTCAAGCACACGGTGAAGCCGGATCATGTGGTGACGGTGTTCGCTGGCCAGGACTTGCCGGCGACGGCACGGGCGCGGCAGTTCTTCGCGGACTACCAGCCGAGCTCGCCGTCGATGGCACTGTTCAAGGATGGCGAGGTGGTGGCGTTCATTCACCGGCACCAGATCGAGGGCCGCGGTCCGGATGCGGTAGCGAACGACCTGGTCAAGGCGTTCGACCAGTACTGCGGCGCCGGCGAGGCGTCGGGAGCAGCGAGTTGAGCGGCCACGTCTTTCATCCGGGGCATGAGGAATTGCACGGGATCACCGTCGTACTCGACGGTGTTTCCGGACGGACCTATGTGGGCCGGTACCATGAGCGCACCGACACGGGCCTGCTGTTGCACGATGTCGGGGTGCATGATCCGGCGGGCGGGATGACGCGCGAGGAGTACCTGAAGCGGACGAACAAGTTTGGCATCCGGGCCGATCACAAGCACCTCGTCGTTCCCCATGACGAAGTGGCCGGGCTGGTCCGCCTCAACGAAGTGGCTGGCTAGCCAGTACCTGTGCGAGGGCACGCGGCGGCGCCATATCGGGCCGCTTCGGGGCCAGGGGGCGATGCATCCAGACCACGTCGTGCCAGTGGCCGAACTTGTAGCCGATCCCCTGGTATACGCCGATCTTCCCAAATCCCATGGATTGATGGAAGCCGACACTCGCCGGGTTAGGCAGGGTGATCCCGGCGTAGGCGTTGGCGAAGCCCTGCGCGGTGAGGATGTCGAACAGGGCGGTATAGAGTGTCCGTCCATGACCGGCTCGGTGGACGGCGGCATCGATGTAGGCGGACATTTCTACCGACCATTGATACGCCGGGCGGTCACGATGGGGACTGGCGTAGGCGTACCCAACTACCAATCCGTTTTCTTCCAGGACCAGCCAGGGTGTTCAGCGGTGAGGGCACTGACGCGGCGCGCCATTTCGGCGGCGTCGGGAGGTGTCAGCTCGAACGACGTGGCGCGGTCGGTGACGGCTGGGGCATAGATGGCGGCAAGCCGCTCGCCGTCCGTGGGAAGAGCCAATCGAAGCATCGAGCATGCGTGCCTGACAGGGTTGCAGTAAGCTAACGAGTCCTTCCCTGCCTTCCGCCTGGAGTTTCCATGTACCAGAACGCGATCGAGCTGGACGGCATTTCCAAGGGATTCGCCGGTCACACGGCGGTGCGAAGGCTATCGCTCACCGTGCCGCGGGGCGGGATCTACGGACTACTGGGCCCGAACGGCGCCGGCAAGAGCACGACCATCCGGATGATCCTGAACATCATCGCTGCCCGACGAGGGGAAGATGACCCTCCTCGGCGGCGAGCCGGTCGAGCCGCGACGCTCTCGGAGCGGATCGGCTACCTGCCGGAGGAGCGCGGCCTCTACAAGAAGATGAAGGTGCGCGACCACCTCATCTTCCTCGGCGAGGCTCAAGGGGCTGCCGAGCGGCGCGCGGCGCAGGCGCAGGCCGCAGTGGCTCGAGCGGCTGGGCCTCGGCGACTGGAGCGCGAAGAAGGTGCGAGGAGCTCTCCAAGGGGATGCAGCAGAAGGTGCAGTTCATCGGCGCCCTGCTGCACGAGCCGGAGCTGGTGATTCTCGACGAGCCGTTCAGCGGCCTCGATCCGGTCAACAGCCAGGTGATGCGCGACGTGGTGCGTCGAGATCGCCGCGGAGCGGGCGGCACCGTGCTGTTCTCGACCCACATCATGGAACAGGCCGAGAAGATGTGCGAGCGGATCGCGATCATCGCGCGGGGCGAGAAGGTGGTGGATGGGCGGCTGGCCGATATCAAGAGCGAGGCGGGGGGTCGGCACGTGGCGCTCGCGTTCCACCGGAACCAGGAGGCGGCCGCGCGGATCCTGGGGGACAGGTCGCTGGTGACGCGGGTGGATGACTACGGTGCGAGCGCCGAGGCCGAGCTGGCAGAGGGAGCGGCGAGCGACCAGTTACTGCGCGCGCTGGTGAGCGCCGACGTGGGAATCTCCCGGTTCGAGCTGGTGGAGGCGTCGCTGCAATCGATCTTCATCGCCAAGGTGGGCACGGACGCGGCGAGTGCACCGGCGCGGGAGGACCTGGCACATGCATAAGATCTGGGCGGTAATGCGGCGCGAGTTCCTGGAGAAGGTGCGCACGCGCGCCTTCGTCATCGGCACCGTGCTTTTCCCGGTGCTCATGGTGGCCCTGACGGTGCTGCCGGTCCTGCTCGACCGGCGCGAGACGGAACCCAAGCGCGTGGCGGTGGTGGACGGTGCCAGCGGCGATGTGGGCGCCAAGGTGGCGGAGGCGCTGGCGGCGTCGCGACGAGCGGGGTCGGATGGGGTCGCGCGGTACACGGTGGTGCGGGTGCCGGCGCACGGTCGGGTGGATCCGGTTCGCGATTCGCTGATTGGCCTGACCGGCGTGCAGCTCAAGGGCGTGGAAGGGTTCGATGGCGTCCTGGTGCTGACCGACGAGTCGGTCGATGGCGGTCGGATTCCCTACTATGGCGTGAACGTCGGAAGCATGGCGGACATGCGAAAGCTGGAGACCGAGCTGCAGACGACGCTGCGTCAGGAGCGGCTGCGACGGGCGGGCATCGACGTCTTCGTGGGGATGAAGGCGTCGCGAGAGGTGGACGTGATGGCGCAGAAGGTGACGGCGGGGAAGCTGACGGGCGAGTCGGGCGCGTCGTCGTTCATGCTGGCGTACATCATGGGCTTTGTGCTCTACTTCTCAATGTTGCTGTACGGGGTCCAGGTGATGAATTCGGTCATGGAAGAGAAGACCAACCGGATCTCTGAAGTGCTGGCCTCGAGCGTGACGCCGTTCCAGATGATGCTGGGGAAGGTGCTTGGGGTGGGAGGGGTGGGGCTGCTGCAGTTGAGCATCTGGGGTGGGACGGCGATGCTGCTGACGACCTATCGGGGGTCACTCGCGAAGCTTCTGGGAGCGTCTCCCGAGTCGCTGTCGGCGATGCAGTTGCCGACTGTGCGACCGGACCTCCTGGCGGTGTTCCTGATCTTCTTCGTGCTGGGCTTCCTGCTGTATGCGGCGGCGTACGCGGCGGTGGCGGCGATGTGCAGCTCGCAGCAGGAGGCACAGCAGGCAAACATCCCGGTGACGATGTGTATCCTGGCGGGGTTCATGGCAATGTTCTCGCTGCTGAACGAGCCAAGCGGGTCGTTGGCGCGGACGCTGAGCCTGATCCCCTTGATGGCGCCGTTTGTGGTGCCGGTGCGGTATTCGCTGGCCCCGATCCCGATTGGGGAATTGCTGCTGTCGATGGGGCTGACGTTTGGGGCAATGCTGCTGGTGGTGTGGGTGGCGGGGCGCATCTACCGGGTGGGCATACTGATGTATGGGAAGCGGCCGAAGATTTCAGAGGTGTGGAGGTGGGTGAGGAGCTAAGACGTGAGGACGTGAGGACGTGAGGACCTGAGGTAACTGCGGGAAGAGGGAAGCGGGAAGAGGGAGGAGCGGGGGCGATCTGAGATCGCTCCCGCTTTGCTTTCCAGGGCCGGGTCTCGATGGCGATGGGCGCGACATCGACATAGATTACCGAATAGAAGCCGAAGACTATTGGGTAAGTAGCTCGATAGATGTAACAATCTAAACAATTGATTTACAATCACTTACGTGTTGATTCTATGTTTCTAGCTTGACACTGTCGATCTGTTTCACGTGAAACGCATCAGCTCTGAAGCTCAGTCGCGCCGAGGCGAGTTACGGCGGGTGGGCGGGGAGCTGGGGGGGGCTGGGGGGGGGGGGCTGGGGGGCTGGAAGCGGCGAGAGAGAGGAGCGGCAGATGAGACTTGAACAGGGGTACGGTTGGGGTTTCGGCTGGGTGCGCGCTGAGGTAGCGAAGACCAGTTGTATGGGCGTGACTGCAGGCCCTCTGCTTCGGCGAACACGTTGACGACTTGGGAGCCTGACAAGCAGAGCGCGTGGGTGTGTTTGCGCACCGGTCATTCGCGGCGTTCTCCCCTTTCCTACCTGGACAAGCGGACACTGTCGGTAGCGACCGGACCGGGTACCCCGAGATTGTTCTTAGGGCGTTCCTTTTTGCTCGTGCCGGTTGGAAATCGTGATTGACCTGGTGATCGGAAGCGCCTGAACGCGAGCAGAACGGTGTTCACGTATGGGGAAGGCACAGCCGAGCGGGTGAGACCTGTGGCTCTTCGAACGCGTCGCGGCTCAGACCTTCAAGGTGCTTGGGTCACCTTGCCTGCAGCCGGCCTGGGTAGCCGCATCGAGCCTGCCGTTTCACGTGAAACGGCGCCGTGGCCCATTCGGCGGCTCCAGGTGTATTTCATCACGCCAAGAGATCAGAACAAGACAGTTGTCGGAAATTTGGAACTACATATATTGACTCTCCCCCGCTGGCGCCGAGCTCGTACTCGCTGTAACTCGGAGCGTAAATACTTGTCACATAAGCACTTACGTTAATGGCTAGAATCATTGCCATCGCCAACCAGAAGGGCGGCGTGGGGAAGACGACCACGGCCGTCAACCTGTCTTCCTCCCTCGCGATCGCCGAGAAACGGACGCTGCTGGTAGACGCCGATCCGCAGGGAAATGCCACGAGCGGCGTGGGAATGAGCAAGGGTGAACTCGACGCGTCACTCTACGACGTGATTGTCGACGGACGCGACCCCGACGAGGTAATCGCGCGCGACGTTGGAATTCCCTTCCTCGATGTATTGCCGGCGACACAGGATCTCGTCGGCGCTGAACTCGAGCTGGTAAATCGCGTCGAGCGCGAAACGGCATTGCGCCGCGGACTCGCGCGCATTCGCGATCGCTACGATTTCATCATCATCGACTGCCCACCATCGCTCGGCCTGCTGACAGTCAACGTGCTGACGGCGGCCGACGGCGTGGTGATCCCGATCCAGTGCGAGTACTACGCGCTCGAGGGAATTTCACAGCTGCTGAACACGGTGCGGCAGGTGCAGCAGAACTTCAATCCGTCGCTCGCGCTCGACGGGGTGCTGCTGACGATGTTCGACGCGCGGCTCAATCTCTGTCGCCAGGTGTCGGAAGACGTGAAGGAATATTTCGCGGCGCAGGTGTTCCGCACGGCGATCCCGCGGAACGTTCGCCTGGCGGAAGCGCCAAGCTTCGGCAAGCCGATTCTCCTCTATGACGTGCAGTCGGTGGGTGCCAAGAGCTACCTCGCGGTGGCGCAGGAGCTGGTGAAGCGCGCGGCGCGCGCGCCGGGCGATGCGGAGGCAGAAGCAGTCGCACCGGAGGCCAAGGCATGAGCGATGGCAAGCGGCTTGGCCGGGGACTCGAGGCACTCCTTGGCCCGGGAGTATCGCGCGAGCAGGCACAGGCATCCGGTGCGCTGCGTGAACTGCCCGTCACCTCCATTCGACCAAACCCATTCCAGCCACGCACGCATTTCGATCCTGCCGAACTCACCGACCTCACGCGCTCCATTGAATCGTCGGGACTGCTCCAGCCGATCGTGGTGCGTTCCGCCGGTGCCGGCGCGTATGAACTGATCGCCGGCGAGCGTCGCTGGCGCGCAGTGCAGCAGCTGGGCTGGGCCAACGTGCCCGCGGTAGTGAAGGAAGCGGACGACCGGACGCTCGCTCACGCTGGCGCTGGTGGAGAACCTGCAGCGTGATGACCTCTCGCCCATCGACGAGGCGCTCGGCTACCAGCGCCTCATCGATGAGTTCGCGATGCCGCAGCAGGAACTGGCACGCATGGTGGGACGCGACCGTTCCACGGTGGCGAACACCCTGCGACTGCTGAAGCTGCCGCTGATGGTGCGGGGACTGCTGCACGAGAAGAAGCTCAGTGAGGGTCACGCGCGCGCGCTGCTGGCGCTGGAGCAACCCGGCTGCCATCGAACGACTGGCGACTGAGGCGGTGGCGGGCGGATGGTCGGTGCGCGAGCTCGAGGCACGGGTGCGCGGCGATCGTCCGCCCACGCGCCGCGCGCGCGCCGCGGAGGTGCGCAACCCGACAGCTGATGCGCGCCGGGTGGAGGAGGCACTGCGGCAACGGCTGGGCACCGACGTGCGCGTGACGGCGAAGCGCCGTGGACGCGGCCTGGTGACGCTGAGCTACTACTCGAACGACGACCTGGCGCGGCTGCTCGAGATCATTCTCGGTCGTCCCTTCGAAGGATGACGAGCCCGGGCCGCAAGCAGGACACCAGGTACGTCACCATCCTGGTGCAGCCCGACGGGGCGCTGCAGGCGCGCACCATCAGGCTTCCGCTCTGGGGCCTGCGCCTGGCACTCGGCGGAATGACCGCAGTTGTCGGCCTGCTGGTGTTCGTTGCGCTCTCGTACGCCCCGCTTGTCCGCGCCGCAGCGCGGGTGCCATTGCTCGAGAGAAAAGTGGCGCGGCTCGAACTGGACAACGCGAAGATTCGCGAACTTGCTGCAGCACTCGACAGCGTGGAGAAGCGCTACGACCAGGTGCGCGGCATGATCGGCGGCGACGTGATGCCGGCGCTGGGACGCGGCTCCTCAACACTGCCGCTGGCCCCTCCGGTACGGGCCAACACCGCGCTGTCACGCCGCTTCCCCACCGGCGCGTCGGTGCCGGCGTTCTGGCCGCTCGACGATCCCAGCTACATGACGCGCGGCCGTTCAGCGACCGATCCCGATGGCCCGCACGAAGGGGTGGACATCGCGGTGGCCACGGGAAGCATCGTGCGCGCCGCCGGCGGTGGGACGGTGCTGGACGCGGGCCAGGACCCGGAGTTCGGGAACTTCGTGCTGATCCAGCATCCGGACGAGTACCAGACGCTGTACGGGCACCTGTCCCGCATCGTGACTCACAAGGGCGCCACGATCGAACCGGGCGAGGTCATCGGCCTCGCCGGCAATAGCGGTCGATCGAGCGCGCCGCACCTGCACTTCGAGATCCGGCTCAAGGGAGCCGCCATCGATCCGCTTACGCTCGTGAAACAGGAGGGGTGATGTCGATCTTTACCGGAAGCAAGGAAGGCTCGAGCGAGGCTCCCCGCCGGCGTGCCAGCGACCAGATGCCGCTGTCGATCGTGGCGCACGACCTCACGGTCACGGGTGACCTGGAGGCCGAGGGGGTGGTGAAGGTCGAGGGAAAGGTGAAGGGGACGATCCGCGCGGGGAGCCAGATCCTGGTGGCGCCCGGCTCGATGGTGGAGGGTGACCTGCACACCAAGGAATGCGTCATCGGTGGCCAGGTGAAGGGCACCATTCACGCCTCCGAGCGGGTGGAGCTTCAGGCGACGGCGGTCATCGATGGCGACATCATGACGCAGCGCATTGCGATCCTGGAGGGAGCCCGGGTAACTGGCGAGGTACGGATGGACACGGAGACGCGCGCGTCGTCGTGAGGTCCGCTCGCTGGCTCAGCGCACTGCTGGCCCTCGCGGCGTGCACGCGGGCCCCCGCACCACCGGAGGGCTTCCGGGTAGGGCTGATCACGCCGGGCTCGATTACCGATGCTGCGTGGAACTCAGGGGCGTATCACGGGCTGGAGGCGATCCACGACTCGCTCGATGTGATGGTGAGTCATGTGGAGGCGCGGACCCCGGCGTCGCAGGAGGAAGCACTGCGTGCCTATGCGGCACAGGGCTACCCGCTGGTGTTCGCGCACGGATACGAGTTCCAGGATGCCGCGGAGCGGGTGAGCGTCGAGTATCCGCGCACTGTCTTCATTGTCACATCGGGTGCCCGCACGCTGCACAATGTAGCACCGCTCATCTTCCGGCTGGAAGAGGCGAGCTACCTCGCAGGGATGGTGGCAGGGCGACTGACCAGGTCGAACACCATCGGGTTCGTGGGTGGTGTGGAGCTGCCGCCGGTGAAAGCGGCATACGACGGGTGGGTGAACGGGGCCCGGGCAGTGAATCCAGCGGTGCAGAGCCGGTCCACCTACCTCAACAACTGGGATGATGCGGCACTCGGGCGCGAAGCAGCGCTGGCGCTGATCCGCGTCGGGAGTGGATGTGTTCCACCACAATGCCGATGCGGCGGCGCTCGGGGTGTTCCAGGCGGCGAAGGAGACGCCTGGGGTACTGGTGTTCGGTGCGAATGCAGACCAGTCGGGACTGGCGCCGGCGCAGGTTCCGGGATCGGCGATGATCGACCTGCCGCGGGCATTCCTCGCGGTAGCACGCGAGGTCCAGAAGGGGCACTTCAAGCCCCGCGTGATCGTGTTCGGACTCGAGGGTGGCGTGGTGCGCTACGAACCGAACCCAGCGTTTGCGGGGAGCCTGCCGCCTGATCTCGGGGCGCAGATGCAATCCGCGCGCGACTCGATCATTGCGGGCACGCTGCGCCCGGCGGAGCCGCCCAGGCCGATGCGCGCATCGCGCGCTGCCAAGGGCTCCAAGTGAGCCAGGCGGTGGCCCTCGCCGAGGTGGTGGCGTACCTGGATGGGTACCTGCGCGTCCGCGAGGTGCCGGACTACGAGGGCGCGGTGAACGGCCTCCAGGTGGAGAACAGCGGCACCATCGACCGGATCGTGGCGGCGGTGGATGCCTCGCAGGCAACCATCGATGGTGTGGCGGCACTCGGAGGTTCACCGCTGCTGCTGGTGCATCACGGTCTCTTCTTCGACGGCAACCTCCCGGTCACGGGGCGGCGGTTCCGCCGGCTTCGCGCACTGATCACCCATGATGTCGCGGTGTACTCGTCACACCTGCCGCTCGATGCGCACGCCGAGGTGGGCAATAATGCGGTGCTGGCGCGACTGCTTGGGCTGGAACTGCAGGGACCATTCGGCAGTCATCGCGGAAACCCGATCGGCGTTTGGGGTCTCGCGCCACCGGATGCGGCAACACGCGAGGCGATCTCGGCCCGTCTCATGGCAGTACTCGGCCTGTCGGAGCCCCCGCGCCTCATTGCCGGTGGCCCGGCCAAGGTACAGCGTGTGGGCATCGTGACGGGTGGTGCCGGCACGATGGTGAAGGAGGCGCGCGACGCCGGGCTCGACACCTTCATTACCGGTGAGGGTCCGCATCACACCTACTTCGATGCGATGGAGTTCGGGGTGAACGTGTTTCACGCCGGGCACTATGCCACGGAGACGGTGGGGGTGCGAGCGCTCGCGGAGCACCTCGGCGCCAGGTTCGGCCTGCCGTACGCCTTCCACGATCATCCCACCGGCATGTGACCGGGCCGATTCTCGAACTCCGCAACATCCACAAGCGATTCGGCACGGTGCAGGCGCTCACGGGTGCCGGTCTTGTCGTGCGCGCCGGTGAGGTGCATGCGTTGCTGGGGGAAAATGGCGCGGGGAAGACAACGTTGATGCACGTGGCCGCGGGAATGTTGTCCCCGGACGCGGGGGAGATCCTCATCGACGGCATCGCGAGGCGACTGCGCTCGCCGCGCGACGCGCGAGAGGCGGGCGTCGGCCTGGTGCACCAGCACTTCACGTCGATCCCGGCGCTCACGGTGGCGGAGAACATCGCGCTCTTTGCCGGGTGGGATGTGCGTCCGCGGGAATTGAAGACCCGGGTGAGTACCCTGACGGATCGGCTCAACCTCCAGCTCGATCCCGACGCCCGGGCTGGCAGCTTGCCGGTGGCACTGCTGCAGCGACTGGAGATCGTGAAGGCACTCGCAGCGGATGCGCGGGTGCTGCTGCTGGATGAGCCCACCGGGGTGCTGGCGCCGAGCGAGGTAGAGGAGCTGCTGGCACGGGCGCGGGCGTTTGCGGAGGCAGGCGGCGCAGTGGTGCTCATCACGCACAAGCTGGATGAAGCGCTCGGGGGGCGGACCGGGTGACGGTGCTGCGCAGGGGGAGTGTGGTGCTGGAGAAGGAACTGCGGGAACAGGGAACAGGGAACAGGGAACAGGAAGCAGCGAGCGGGATTCGAGAGTTGACGCAGGCGATGATTGGGGAAGCCACCAGCCTGGATGAGCCGAAGCCGACCCGGTTCGTCGTGGAGGATGCGCCGAGACGGGTGCATGTCGCGGGGCTCGAAGTGGCGCGGGACTCGGGGCTGGGGATGGCGGTGAGGCAGGCGTCGCTCGGGATGCGCGCGGGAGAGATCGTCGCGATGGCGGGGATTGAGGGCAGCGGGCAGCGGGAGCTGTTGCGCGCGATTGCGGGGGTTCTGCCGGTGTTCCGGGGCACGCGCGAGGTATCACAGCCGATCGCGTTCATTCCGGAGGACCGGACAACCGAGGGATTGATCCCGGAGCTTTCGCTGACCGAGAATGTGGTGCTGGGACTGGGGCGATCGGCCGACTGGGTGAAGCGGGGGCGGCTCGACTGGAAGAGCGGCGCGTCGGCGCACGGGCGAGATGATCGAGGAGTTCGGGGTTCGCGCGGCGGGGCCGGACGTGGCGGCGGCAACGCTGAGCGGCGGGAACCAGCAGAAGCTGATCATCGCGCGGGCACTGGAGCGGCTGCCGGAAGTGCTCATCGCGGAGAACCCGACGCGGGGGTTGGATGTGCTGGCGACGCGGGAAGTTCATGAACGGCTGCGCGAGGCGGCGGCGCGTGGGGTGGCGGTGCTGCTGTACTCGAACGACCTGGATGAAGTGATTGCGCTGGGGCAGCGGATTGTGGTGATGGTGCGGGGGACACTGCGGGAGGCCGCCGCTGGAGCGACGCGGGCGGAAATTGGCGCGCTCATGCTTGGTTCCGAGGCGCCGCGTGCCTTCTAGCGCGCGCGCGCCCGGCGCACTGCTGCCAATTCTGTCGCTGGGCGCAGGGCTCGCGGTGCTCGCGCTGTTCTTCGCGGCGAGCGGCTACGATCCCGTGGCCGCGCTCGGCGCCATGTATCGCGGCGCGTTCGGGAGCTGGTACGCTTTCACGTCGGGAACGCTGTTGCGCGCGATCCCGCTCATGCTCATTGCGCTCGGCTTCACCATCGGTCTCCGGGCCGGGGTGCTGAACATCGGGGGCGAGGGGCAGTTCTATGCCGGTGCCATTGCGGCGACGTGGATCGGTCTCAAGCTCGGCGGGTGGCCGGCGATCGCGGCGATTCCGCTGGTACTGGCGGTGGCGTTCGGGGCGGGTGCCCTGTGGGTGGCAGTGCCGGCCTGGCTGCGACTCCGATTCGGTGTGCTCGAGGTGATCAGCACCCTGCTGCTCAACTTCGTGGCGGAAGCGCTGGTGAGCTTCATGGTGCAGGGTCCGCTGCAGGAGTCGCAGCACATCTATCCGCAGAGTGACCAGCTGCCCATCTCCGCGCGGTTGCCGGTACTGCCGGGGACGCGACTGCACCTCGGAATCGTGATTGCGCTCGCCTGCTGCCTCCTGGTGTGGTACCTGTTCCGCCGCACGATGCTCGGCTTCGAGTTGCGCGCGGTCGGCCGGGGACCAGTGGCGGCGCGAGTGACAGGCGGCCTGCGCGTCCAGCGCATCGGGGCCATGGCGCTGCTGGTGTCGGGCGCGTTCGCGGGGCTCGCGGGCGGAGTGGAGGTGGGTGGCGTGAGCTACGCGCTCTATCCCAACCTGTCGCCGGGGTACGGGTTCACCGCGATCGCGGTGGCACTACTGGCGCGCCAGTCTCCCGTTGGCATTATCGCGAGTGCAATCCTGTTCGGTGCGCTCGAGGCGGGAGCCGGGGCGATGCAGCGCGACGTCGGGGTGCCGGCGGTGGCGGTGTACGTGGCGGAAGCGGTGACGATCATCGCAGTGCTGCTGGCCGATACATTCTGCGCACGCCGTCGTGACGTGGTGATGGCATGATGCTCGATACCGGGATGATCGACGGGTTCCTCGTCCGCCACCGTGCGGATCGCGACGCCGCTGCTGCTGGCAGCGCTGGGCGAGATGCTCGCGGAGCGGGGTGGCGTGATCAATCTCGGGATCGAGGGCGCGATGCTCTCCGGGGCGCTCGCAGCGGCCCTGGGCGCGGCGAGTGGTGGGGCGTGGGCGGGACTGGCAGCGAGCGCGGCGGCGGGGCTGGCCATCGCGATGGTCTTCGCGCTGGTGGCGATCGGCGCCAGAGCGGACCAGATCATCACCGGAACGGCCATGACACTGCTTGCCGTCGGGCTGACGGGTGCAGTGTACCAGGCGGCATTCGGATCGGCGGGTGCGGGTCTGTCGCTGCCGACACTGGGGCCGGTGCGTATTCCCGGGCTCTCGCAGGGGTGCCGTTCCTCGGCCCGGCGCTGTTCGACCAGCCAGTGACCACCTACATCGCGCTGGTCGCCGTCCCACTCTGCTGGTGGTTCCTGTTCCGGACTCGCACCGGGCTGGCTCTGCGCGCCGTTGGGGAGTCGCCCGAACGCGCGCGCGCGGCTGGCGTGGCGGTGCGGCGGCTGCAGTTCGGGGCGACACTCGCCGGCGGAGTGTTTGCGGGCCTCGCGGGCGGCACGCTGGTGCTGGCCCAGGTGGGCACGTTCGCCGAGCGAATGACGGCGGGCCGGGGATTCATCGCGATCGCGATCGTGGTGCTGGGCCGCTGGCATCCGGTGGGCGTGCTGGGCGCGGCACTACTCTTCGGCGGGGCCACTGCCCTGCAGTTCGTCTTCCAGTCGATGGGTCTCCCCGTGCCTTATCAGCTCTTCCTGGTGCTTCCCTATGTGCTGACGCTCCTGCTCCTGGCCGGCCTGGTTGGCGGTGTCAGGGCGCCGGCGGCGCTGGGTCGAGCGGCAGAATGACCATGATGCATGGGGTCGAGTGGGTTGCGGCCGTGCTGGGCCTGGTCAGCGTGTGGCTCAACGTGCGCGAGGACTGGCGAGGGTGGCCGGTCGGCGCGGTCATGGTGGCGCTCTACTTCGCCGTGTTCGCGCGGGTAAAGCTCTACGCGGATGCCGGGACTGCAGGTGATCTACTTCGTGCTGCAGTTCTACGGCTGGTACGAGTGGGTGCGCGGGGGCGAGGACAAGGGTGGGGTCGAGGTGAGCCGGACTCCGTCCCGGGTGCTCGCGGCATGCATGGCGGTCGGGGCAGCGGGGACGGTGGTGCTGGGGACGGTGCTGCGGCGATACACCGACCAGGCGCTGCCCTACTGGGATTCGGGCATCACCGCGTTCAGCCTGGTAGCACAGTGGATGCTGGCGAAGAAGTACCTGGAGAACTGGCTCCTCTGGGCCGCGATCGATGTGATTGCCATCGGGGTATACTGGACGAAGCACCTGGTGCCGACCGCGGTGCTATATGGGTGTTTCCTGCTGCTCTGCCTGAGGGGGTACCAGCGCTGGAGGCAGACGCTGGAGCGTCGCAGTCGCAGCCCGCAGGCAGTCGTCAGTAGGCCGTTGCTTGCGGTCGGGCGCACCGCGGCGCACATTCAATTTTCCTTCTTGAGAGGTACTTGTGCTATATACGCTCCTGATCGGGTTTCTAGCCGGTGCGGCCGCGAAGTTCCTGACGCCGGGTAAGGATCCGGGTGGGTGGATCATCACCATCCTGCTGGGCATCGCGGGTTCATTCGTGGGCACGTTCCTGGGCCGCAGCATCGGGCATTACCAGGATGGGCAGGCGGCGGGGTTCATTGCATCGACGATTGGCGCGGTGGTGCTGCTGCTGGTCTACCGGCTCTTTACGAAGGGCAAGACTGCGGCGTAAGAAGCCGGGGAGGGCGGGGAGGGCGGGGAGGAAACTGAGGTTGTGGTGCGGTCGTAGGGAAGGAATCCCCTTCCCTGCGACCGCATGCATTTTCTGCCCCGAGTACGAGGCTCTGCCCTGTGCCTGCTGCTGCTGGTCAGCTGCGGCAGCGACAATGAACCCGCTCCCCCGTTCTCGGGCGCGCAGCTTCGCGTGCTTTTCGTCGGCAACAGTCTCACCTTCGACAACGACCTTCCAGGGATGACGGCGCAGGTGGCCGCATCAACGGATGCCGCCCCGCTGGTGGTGGGTCGTGTCATCCGCGAGCGGCTATTCGCTGGGGGATCACTGGACCGAGGGTGCCGCCCAGGGGATGATCCGGCAAGGCGACCTGGGATATCGTCGTACTGCAGCAGGGACCGTCGGCGTTGCCGGAGAGCCAGGCCGACCTGCTGGCGAGTACGCGCAAGTTTGCGGAGCTCGCGGGGCAGCATGGTGCACGCGTGGCACTGCTCATGGTGTGGCCGGAGTCGACTCGTCCCGCGGCGCGGGACTCGGTGCGGATGTCGTACTCGAATGCTGCGGCAGCGGTGGGCGGGATCCTGGTGCCCGCCGGTGAGGCGTGGCGCGCGGCATGGCGGCGGGATGAATCGCTGCAGTTGTATGGGAGTGACGGGTTTCACCCGGCGCTGATGGGGTCGTATCTCGCGGCGTTGAGCTTGTTCGAGCAGTTGTATGGGCGGACGCCGGTGGGGGTGACGGGTGGAGCGGTGGATCCGGGCAAGGTCGCGCTGCTGCAGGCCGCGGCTGCTGAAGCGGACGCGGAGTTCGGACGCAGGTAGGCGCGAGGGCGCGGGGCGCGCAGGCTGGTCGGGGTGGTCCCCTCTCGACCACCCGCTGCGGCTTGGAAATACCTCCGCAAAGCCAGGCTCTTGCGTCCGTGCCGCCGCAGACGGTGGTCTCGGGGGGACCACCCCGACCCGCCTCGCTGGCCGCGACTATCAGTAGCTCCCGCGCATTTCTCTCTAGATGCTCTCCCTTTTCATAGTCCTGACCCTCGGCAGCCCGCTTCAGTCGGCGGGTGATACCGCGCTTGCGGCCCGCGCGACGCGCGAAGCGGCCGCGTACGCGGCGCGTGACGACGGTCGCCTCTGGGGAATACCGCTCACCACTCCTCTACTGGTTGTCGATCCACGCTCGCGACAGGCCCTGGGCACCGTCGCCGATAGCGCGGGGCTCATGGTGCGTGAGCAGGGCTTCTACACCGCCAGGTTGGGTGACAGCGTACAGGTGGCAAACACGGCGATGCGCTGGGGCGGTCGCGCGTGGGCGATGGTGCTGATGCCGCTTCCGGCCGATTCCATCGAGCGCGGCATCCTGCTGATGCACGAGGTGTGGCACTCAGTGCAGGCGCGCCTTGGAATTCCGCTCAGGTCTCCCGACAATCCGCAGCTCGCCACACTGGCCGGGCGCACATGGCTCAAGGTGGAAGGGCGCGCGTTGAGTGCGGCGCTCGCGTCGTCGGGTCCAGCGCAGCGGCGCGCGATGGCCGATGCATTCGCTGCACGGCAGCGGCGCCGAGCGGCGCTGCCGGGGAGTGACAGCACCGAGCGACCGCTGGAATTGACGGAGGGGCTGGCGGAGTACACCGGGATCGCTGTGGTCGTGGCGCCGAGTGAGCGCCTGCGGGTCGGGCGCGAGCGACTGTCACGGCTGGAGCAGGGCGGCTCGCTGATGCGGTCCTTCCCCTATGCCACAGGAACGGCGTGGGCACTGCTGCTGGACATCGTGGACCCGGGATGGCGGCGGAGGGTCAATTCCGGGAGCGACCTGGCATACATGGCGGCCGCGGCGATGGGGATCGATACCGTCGGGGTGCCCCAGGATGGTGCCCGGTTTGCGGCGTACGGCCTCGCGGAAATCGAGGCGACCGAGCGGGCGCAGTACGCCGCGCAGGTGGCGAAGCAGGATTCGCTGCGACTCCGCTACGTGAGCGGACCCACGCTCCGGTTGCCGCTGGCGGAGATGAACATGTCGTTCGACCCGAACAAGGTTGAACCGCTCCCCGGCGTAGGCACGGTATACCGGCCATTCCGGCTGAGTGACCGGTGGGGCGTGCTGGATGCCGACTCGAGCGGGGCGATGGTGAATTCCAGCTTCAGCGAGGCGCGAGTGGCGGCGCCGGGTGCTGATGGCATCAGCGGCGCCGGGTGGCGGGTGACACTCAATGCAGGGTGGGTTGTGGTGCCGGGGAAACGCCCCGGCGATTTCACGGTGCAGAAGCGCTAGCTGGCCGCAGTTCCCCGCTGGAGACCTCGCATCAGGTCCCTCTCCGCAGCAATCATCTGCCAGACGCGATCACGCAGGGCGGGAATGTCGGCGCGGGCCAAGCCCTGCGTGGACACCGGCTCGAGCACCTTCACTTCTGCTATCGACCGCCCAAGTCGCCAGTCGTGCTTGCGGAGTGCCGTCGCGGCACCGCTCACGGCGAGGGGAAGGATGTCAACGCCGGCATCGATGGCGAGACGGAAGGCGCCGTCCTTGAACGGCAGCATTTCATCTGTTTCCGAGCGAGTGCCCTCGGGAAAGATGATGACCGAGACCTTCTGCTTGAGGATCTCCTTGCAGCGCACCATCGCCTCGGCGGCGGAGCGGGGATTGCCGCGATCGACGGGAATGTCTCCAGCGAGGCGCATGAGCCAGCCGAGCACGGGAATGCGGAAGAGTTCAGCCTTGCTGAGCCACTTCATTTCCCAGGGCAGGTGGCTGATGAGCAGGATGTCCACGAAGGATTCGTGATTCGAGACGACGAGGTACGGGCGACGCGGGTCCTTGGGCATGGTGCCGGAAATCCTGAACTGCCAGAGCGGGTTCAGGGTGGCCATGAGGACGCCGAGCTGGCGGAACATGTAGCCAACCCAGTAGCGGCCGGGATCGGACCGTTTGGTGAAGAGGCGAATCAGGGCCATGAGCGGGAGCCAGACGAGCATGGATGCGCCGAGCACAAACCATGACCAGATGGAGCAGAGGGTGTCCCACGCGGCGTTCATCGCACCGCTCCCGCGGCGGAATTGACGCGGCCCAGCTCGAGCGCGATGGCGGCGGCGAAAGCGTCAACGTCTTCAGCGGTGGTGTCGAACGCGGTCATCCAGCGAACCTCCGACGCGCGGTCATTCCAGAGGAGAAAATTGAAGCGCTGCTGCAGGGGGGCGATGGCTGCTGTCGGGATGCGCGCAAAGACTGCGTTGGCCTGCACCCGCTGTGTCACCTCTACCCCGGGAATGGCTCGAACCCTCTCATGGAGGTGCTGCGCCATCTGGTTGGCGTGGTTAGCGCTCCGGAGCCAGAGATCATTGGTGAGGAGGGCCTCGAACTGGGCAGCGACGAATCGCATCTTGGAGGCGAGCTGCATGCCCTGCTTCCGCACGAACCCGAAATTCGCGGCGCGCTCAGAGTCGGCGAAGATGACGGCTTCGCCACCCAGGAGACCGTTCTTGGTGCCGCCGAAGGTCAGGATGTCTACACCGGCGGCGATTGTGAATGCGCCGAGCGGGAGGTTCAGCGAGGCAGCGGCATTCGCGAGACGGGCACCGTCCATGTGGAGCAGCAGGCCATGTTCACGTGCGAGCCGGGCGAGTGCGGCGATTTCGTCTACGGTGTAGACGGTGCCGTACTCGGTGGCCTGGGTGATGGAAATGGCGGCGGGCTGACGTGCGATGCACGTCGCCGATTCCGGTGAGACGTGACTCCACCAATTTCGGCGTGAGCTTGCCATCGGTGGTGGGGACGGTGAGGAGCTTGCTGCCGGCGTGATGTTCCCAGGCGCCGCACTCGTCTACCTCGAGATGGGCCACGTCGGAACAGATGACGGATTGCCAGGGCTCGAGGACGGAGGCGAGGCCCAGGACATTGGCGGCGGTGCCGTTGAAGACGAACTGCACGGCGACGGGTGCGCCGAAGAGGGCCTGGATGCGCGCCGTGGCGCGCGCGGTGATGGCGTCATCGCCGTAGCTCGGCGCGTGGCCAGCGTTGGCGGCGGTAATGGCTGCGAGAATTTCCGGATGCACGCCAGCCCAGTTGTCGCTGGCGAAGTGCCGGCGTGGTTCAGCCATGGGCGTGGTCGTCTTCCGGTGTCTCGTCGTCCCAGAGGGCGAAGATGTTGCCGTCGGGGTCGGCGATCATGGCCATGACACCGAAGCCCATTTTCGTGGGTTCGCGGACGAAGGTGACGCCGCGATCGTGGAGGATGCCAGCCACATGGACCAGGTTGGGAACGTGGAAGGTGAGGCCGGTTTCGCGGCCGACCAGTTTCTTCGCCTCGGGATGTACGGCGGGGTGCACGCCCAGGTGCGGGGCGTCCTCGAGGAACTCGCCGCCGAAGGATCCCTGCCGAATGAGGGGGAGGCCCAACGTGTCGCGGTAGAAGGCGAGGGCGCGATCGATGTCGGAGACGAAGATGGCGATGCTGTGGAGGTTCGAGATCATGGGGGAAAGCTAGCGCCAATGGCACGGGGCGGCAGGCACTGCGCCTGCCGCCCCTGACATTCTACCGCCGTGATCGTTGCCTGTTACGGCCAGGTAATTCTTGCGACGGTGTCCGCGACTGCCGGACCGCCAGCTCCGGTGAACGTTCCGGAGAATGTCTGCACCGCGCGGTTCTTGACGGCCAGCGTCACGTTGTAGGCGCTCGACGGAATACCGCAGTCATCGTAGTACTGCACGAAGACGCGATAGCCACCTGCGGGAGCCCCGCCAGCCGGCCACGAGATGATTTCCTGGTTGACGTTGTCGATCTCGCAGGCGGGGTTGGAATCGAGGTCGAGTCGCCCGCCTTCCGGGGTCGTCGGGCTGTCCCAGGCGACCTCCTGACCCTTGCCGTCGATGATGTGCAGGTCGACGTCGCTGGCGCCGGTCCACCGGAGCGTCGCCGCGATGTCCGACTGGGAGAGGTCGCCCGGCTGCACCCGCAGGGTGATCGGCTGGCTCACGCCTCCCTCATAGCCCAGGATCGACCGCAACTGGAAATCGGTGGATGGTGGCGTATTGGCCAGGGTGATCACCAGCTCGAGCTGGTCCACGCCGGACGGGAGGGTCAGTTGCCAGTATCCGTCCAGGTCGTCGACGGCCAGGTAGACGATGGTGAAGGCGCCTGATGCCGCCACGAGGTAGCGGAACGGCTGGCCCAACAGCGGTGTGCTGTTGGGTGTGGCCTGGGCGGTCAATCCGCCGCTGGAGGCGGGCGGCGTGCCCGGGTAGTAGACCGCCGTTACGGGAGGCATTACCAGCGAGAAGCGCTGCACGGTCTGGGGCTTGAGCTTGATCCCATCGACGAACCGGGGCAGACCGGTCCGTGCCGACGCAGCTCCCACGGTGGCGGATACGGCGGTGATGTAGTCCTGGGTCGTGTTCTCGCTCGGCGGCGGGCTGTTGTCGTCACCCCCGCAGGCGGCGAGGAACAGCGCCGCTGCGACGGCAGCATGCAAGGCGGGTGAACGGGTCATGGCCTACTCCTGATGGGGGAAGACGTGGTGGCTCTGATATACAGGGCGCAGTCTTGGCCCCTAACGGCTCATTGAGGGCGGGTAAGGCGGGTGGGCGTAGTGGGGGTTGGGCTACGTTCGCACGAACGCGAGCAGCGCGGCATGGTCCCCGAGGTCGGCGGCCCTCAACGCTTCGAGGTAGTGGGTGCGAGCGGTACCGGCGGCGTCCAGGGACCCGGAGCCCCAGGTAAAAAGCGGATCGCCCAGGTACCGCATCAACTGATCAGTCATCAACCTGCCGTGGCGCCCGTTGCCGTTGGGAAAGGGATGGATTGTCACGAGCCGATGATGAAAGCGGGCGCCGATCTCGTCGTGGCTGTAAGTGGTGTGCGCGATCCAGTGCTCGGTGTCGGCGAGGAGCTGCCGGACCAGAATCGGGACTTGTTCCCAGTGGGCCCCGATGTTGGTATTGGCGCGCCGAAACTGTCCGGCCCACTTCCAGGTCTGCCCGAACATTCGGGCGTGCAGGGACCGCACAAAGTGGTCGGTGAAGATGTTCCTGGAGCGGCCAAGCCAAGGCAGGGCGGCAAAGATGTTTGCCTGCTCCCACTCGTTCAGTTCCCGCCGCGTCGTGATGTGTGGGGGGATCAGGTCGTCGAGATCGCCGGCATCGAGGAGGGTGGCTCCATCGGCGCCGGGATGGTGAATTGACTCTTCCGTCATGCGAGCCGGCTCATTCCTGTTCGGCGTCCCACAGCGAGCGTGGCCGTGTCTGCAGCAGCTCGTTCGTTCTTTCCTTCAATTGAAGGGCTGCTTCCCTTTCGCCGACTGCCTGATCTTCCAGGTGCATGGTGTGAGCAATTCGCCGCAGCTCGGCGAGAGCCTTCCGGCGGGCTTGCGCCTCGATTGTACGAGAGAGTGATTGCCGAGGCACGATGGCGTAGACCAGGTCGGCGTCGAGGGCATTGGCGGCTTGGCGCAGGGTGTTGAGCGTCACGGTGCCATTGGCCTCACGCTTTTCGAGGGCGTCGACGGTCTGACGGGGCAATCCCATCCGGTTGCCAAGCTGGTGCATGGACATGCCCAGGGCGCCCCGCATGGAGCGGAGCCATCCTGTACGGGGGGGAGATATGTCGAGCTTCCTGATTCGATCGTAGATTTGATCGAGCTGGCGAAGTGCGAGCTTTGACATGACAGGCATAACGTCATATTCTCCAGTAGTTTAACTGCCGATGAGGCAGGCGGCTACGGCAACTGTAAGTCATATTATACTATTACATTAGGATTGTAAATGTCAACGTATACATTTACTTACTGGCACAGAATGTCATAGTATAGTTTGCCGATAAACGGTGTAAGTTTCGGCCTCTGAGCCCATGGAGTGTTGCCGAGGAAGGAATGAGTCCATGCCCATCAAGAGACCAGGGGCTGACGCGCAACGGGACAAGGTGCGACTCCGGGCCTACTTCGCGGCGTTGCCGCCAGGTGCTCGACGGGACCTGAAGAAGATCGGCGCGGCCATTCGTGCCGCTGCGCCGGAGGCGGTGCACGGGGTGAGCTACGGAATTCCGTCCTTCAAGCTCAACGGACGGATGCTGCTCTGGTACGCGGCGTGGAAGAACCACACCTCGGTTTATCCGCTGACAGCGGGAGCGCGGCGGGCCATCGGTGCCGACATCAACAAGTACAAGACCTCGAAGGGGACGATCCAGTTTCCATTGGACAAGGCACCGCCGCTGGCGCTGGTGAAGCGGATCGCGAAGGCGCGTGTGGCGGAGATGCGGAAGAGAGCCGATGGGTAAGCCGTCACTCCTGATCGTCGGTCTGCGCTGGTTCCTCGGGCTGCTGTTCGTGTTCTCGGGGCTGGCGAAGCTCATTCCGGGGTTTCCGAACTCGATGGGACCAGCCGACCTGGAGTACCGGCTCGCGCCGCACGGGCTGGCGCTCTTCGCGCGATTCATCGCGGTATCGGAGGTGGGCGCCGGCCTGCTGCTACTGACGCGACGGTTCGCGACGATCGGGGCGTTGATGCTGGTGCCGATGCTGATGAGCATCATCGTGATCACCACGGCGCTCCACTGGCGGGGCACACCCTACGCTGTCGGGGTGTTCCTGCTGATGACGCTGGTGCTGGTGTGGCATGACCGGGCGAAGCTGCTGCCGCTGATCGATGGAGGTGCGGGAGAGAATGCCGGGCCATCGGTGGGGGAGTTCAGTTCCCAGTTCACGTGGCTGGCGATTGCCGGAGTGGTGCTGGTGGGACTCGGGGTGGTGCGGGTGGCGTGGGTGAGTGCGGCGAGCGCGCTCGCAGCCGGGCTGCTGCTGACGGGATTGATCGTCGCGGACTGGCGCCAATGGCCACGATGAAGAACACGGATATCCGCCCGGTGGCCCCGGAGAGTGCGGAGGCCGCGCAGGGGCACACGCATGCGGTGACGTGCAGGCTGTGCGGCGTGACGGTGTACGGGAATTCGGTGCGGTACTTCGCGGACTGGATCAAAGCGCATCGTTGTGAAACCCCGGCTGCGAAAAAGCCCCCAGTCGATTGACGTGGGGGCCTGCTCTGTTCCGGTAGTTCGCTCAGCTCTTCGGCGTCACCATGAGATGCGCCCACGGTTCGCCGGGATTCATGAGCCACGGCCTTCCCGAACCATCCGCCGCAGTGGAGAAGCCGGACGAAGCCACAGTCGCATACGGCATGTAGACGACATACCAGCGGGTGCCATTGCCGCGCGGAAGGCCAGTGGCCGCATCGATGCTGTCCTTCGGCGCCACCATGTTGTAGAGCGCCGCTGGGCTCGAGGGCATGCTCCACCGGCCCGCCTTGATGTCCGCGAGACGAGCACTGTCCACCTGCGTGTGGGACAGTTTCAGCTTATGCAGTTCCCTGCCCCGCGCCATGAACGGCTCGAGCGACTGCTGGTAGCACGCCACCTGGAAACGCTCTGTTGATGGATCGTCCGCCAGGCAGGTGAGTTCGTTGGTGCCCTTCCGGATCTCGACCAGTTCCCCGCCCTGCCATCCCAGCACCCGCGCGCCGGCCCGCATGGAATCGGGCGCGATGAGGAGTGCGCCGGCCACCTGCTGCTCAACCGACGGGGCCTGGGCCCACGCGGGAGCGGCAACGATGACCGACAAGAAAAACACCGCGCAGGCCCAGCTTCGGGCCTGCGCGGTGCCGTTCATGAAGTTGATCAATCTTCGACGATGATCAGGTACTTGGACGCACCCCAGAACTCGCCGGGAGACGTGATCGTCTGGGTGCCAACGAGCTTGCCCTTATCGTCCGGGCCCGGCTGAAGGAGCTTCGGGTCCTGACGGGACACGATCTTGTACTTCTTGCCCTCGGGCAGCGTGATGCTGCGGTCGGTGCGGGCATCGAGCACCTGGAACGCGGCCGGGTTGAGCTCACGCGCCGGGACGGTCTGCTTGCCACCGAACACCAGGAACTTCTTGCCTTCCTGGACGATGACACCCTTGTCACGGAGCGAGTCCTTGGTGCCGATGGCCAGGAACACCTTGTTGGCCTCGTTGCTGACGAGCGTGACACTGTCGGCGAGCTGGCGGTTCTTGACGGTGACCGTCTCGACCTGCGCGCCGAGCTGCTCGATCTGGACCTTCTGGGCAACGATCGTGGTCTTCTGCTCCTCGATCGTGGTCTGCTGCGCCTCGATGTTGGTACGCAGTTCGGCGATCTGCTTCTGGAAGTCGTCGATCTGCTTCAGGAGCCGCGCGTCCTTGCGCTCCAGCGAGCCGATGCGGGCCTTGGTGCGCTCGAGCTGCGCTTCGCTCTCGTTGAGGCGGGCCACCGCCTCACGGATCTTGCCGAGCAGGATCTGACGATCTTCGGCGGCGCTCGAGGCGGTGGTGCCCTCGCTCGTCGTGGTCGGACTCACACCCAGGCCCTTGGCCTTGGCGAGCTCGCTGTTGACGTCGCTGACGAGCTTGCTCGTTGCGAGGACTTCGCTCAACAGACTGTCCTTCTCGGCGGCGAGAGAAGTCGCCTCACTCTGTGCCTTCTCCAGATCCTTCCGGCTGGCGCAACCAGCCGTCATGATGAGAAGGCCTGCCAGCATCAGCTTACGCATGCAATTGTCTCCCTTAACAGCGACTTGTCCGCATCCTTGAAGATTTCGATCCGAAGCCCGCGCTGCTGCGCGTCGACCTCGAATCCGGCTGCCGCGCGCGGAGTTGGCGGCTGCCGAAGGCGGGCTAACACTAATTGAGGCAAGGCATTTGCGTAGTGCGCCAGATCACCAATTGCCGACCCGATCATGGTCATTGGTGACTCCCGTCACAGAGAACCGAGTCGGCAGTCGACAGTCGACTGTCGTCAGTCAGTCGGCAGTGGTCAGTAGCTGTCGGACTCTCACCTCCCTATACCCGAAAATCCGAGCCAAGTCGCGGGTGACCAGGGAAAGGGCCAAAGCCCCCAGCGAACCCAACGGGAGCTGGTAGCGCACCGTGTCCTGAACCATGGTGCCGCCATCGGGCGCGTTGGTAAAGGTGTGCGTGTGTTCCCAGAGCGCGTACGGGCCACGAACCTGCTCATCCACAAACCGGAGGGGCGGCTCCCACTCAGCGATCCTGGTGCGCCAGGAGAAGGGAATGCCGTGGAGACGGAGGCGGTAGTCGATGATCGCGCCCTTCTGCATCGCGATGGGGAGTGGAGTGGAGATATGGAAGTGGAGTTCAGGAGGAGTGATTGCCTCGAGGTTGGCGGCGTCGGCGAAGAAGGCGAAGACCGCTGGACGAGGGAGGGAGAGGTGCATCGAGGTGTGGAGCAGGTGGTGGGTCATCCCCCAGATACCGATCTCGCGGCGTCCAGTTCCCTGCCCCGCATGCAAAAGCGCGCCCCCCGAATCCGGGCGGCGCGCTTTGCTCAAGCTGAAAACGTTCGACTGTGGCCTATGCCGCAGGCTTCTTGAAGAAACCGGCAATGAGCGGGATCAGGATACCGCCGATCAACGACGCGGCGACGTTTCCGAGCATGGCGTTGCCGCCGAGCAGCCCCGTGAGCACGCCGCCGAGCGCCTGCCCTCCGCCCACACCACCCAGGAGTCCCATCACAGTGTTTGCCAGCGGTCCGTAGGACCGTGCCTTGTTGAGCAGTCCGCCGATGTTGCCGCCGGCAGCACCGGAGATGGCCTGGATGAGAAGGCTGGTCGGATCCATAAGTTGTTCCTGGGTTCGTGTGGGTCGAGCGAGGTACCTGCACTCCAGCTTGGACTACGAGGGATAGGTTGCCGCCCGTCGGGGCCGGGCGCAAGGCTACCGAAGGACTATGGGCGGGAGGCCCCTGTGGTGGCTGCCCTGGTGTTCCGGCGCATGCGCTCGAGCCCGGGCCGGGCGAGCGCGGTGTCGGCGAACAGGGCCTCGAAATCCTCCGGGGAGAGCCGGTTGAAGCAGTCCGGGTCGTCCAGGTCGACGGCGTTCCGGGGCTCGAACGCGGCGATCTGGGACGGCTCAGCGAATCGCTGGTTCCAGGGGCAGACCTCGTTGCAGATGTCGCAGCCGAAGATCCATCCCTCCATACGGGAGGCAATGTCGGCTGGGATGGGACCGCGGTGCTCGATTGTCTGGTAGGACAGGCACCGAGTGGCGTCGAGGAGCCTTGGCTCTACAAAAGCACCGGTCGGACAGGCGTCGAGGCAGCGAGTGCAACTACCACAGTGATCAGTCTCGAATGGAGCATCCGCTGGAAGCGCCAAGTCATTGATAACACTGCCGATTACGAACCAGGAGCCAACGCCTGGCCGGAGCAGCATGGTGTTCTTGCCGATCCACCCCAGGCCGGCGCGCTGGGCGAGTTCGCGCTCGGGGACGGGACCAGCATCGGCGAAGGGTCGGGCCCAGGTGGCACCGTGCGCTATGAGCCAGTCGGCCAGGAGCTCGAGGCGGCGCATGGTTACGAGGTGGTAGTCTTCGCCCCGGGCGTAGCGTGCAATCTTAAACCGCTGCTGTTCTTGGTCTTCCGTGTAGTAGTAGCTATCGATAATAACAACAGCTGACTTGCCACGGTGATCTATCCGACTGGGGTCCTTCCGCTTCTTCGCCTGCCGATTGATGTAGCGCATGACGCCGCCGTATCCGGCAGCCAGCCAGCGGTCGAGAACGTCGCCGTGCGGGGTAGGGGAGAGATCGGCGATGCCGCAGGCCACAAAGCCAAGTGAGAGGGCGTACGCCTTGAGCTCGTCGGTGGAGACGACGGGCGCAGGCGGCGTGGTCATCCGCGGACTTCGCGACGCGCCGAAGAGGGTGCGCTGGTGGTGGGCGGCGGCTCGGTGCCGGTGATGAGGCGAGCGCCGCGCTCGTAGTTGAAGTACGACCAGGCCCACTGCAGCATGACGAGCACGCGATTCCTGAACCCGATCAGGAAGGCGATGTGCACGAAGGCCCAGATGAACCAGGCAATGATCCCGGAGAAGCGGAACTTCCAGATGCTGGCCACTGCCTGGCCGCGGCCGATGACGGCAAGCTGGCCCTTGTCGAAGTACTTGAATGGTGCGCGCGGCCTTCCCTTCAAGTCTCCCGCAATGGTGCGCGCGACGTAGCGCCCCATCTGCATGGCGGTGGGTGCCACGCCGGGAAGAATGCCCTGCGCGGGATCCTCGAAATGCGCCGCATCACCAATGACAAACACCTCGGGGAACCCGGGGATGGTGCAGTCGGGCTCGACGATCGCGCGGCCCATGCGGTCGAGCGGCGTGCCGAGCGATTCGAGCAGCGGGCAGCCGCGCATGCCGGCTGCCCACACCACCGTGTGCGTGGGAATGGTCCAACCGGCGGCCTCGATGTAGCCAGGCTTGATGTTGCTCACCAGCATGTTCTCGCGCACCTCGACGCCGAGCCCGCGAAGGTTGGCCTTGGCCTTGGCGCTGAGACTCCTCGGGATAGGTGGGCAGGATGCGGGGCCCGCCCTCGAGCAGCATCACCGTCGCCTCACGCGGATCGATGTGCCTGAAATCGCGCGCCAGGGTGTATCGCCGCAGCTCGGCGATTGTGGCGGCCATCTCGACGCCGGTAGGGCCGCCGCCAACCACCACGAACGTGAGATGCGCGTGACGCCTGGCGGCGTCGGCCTCACGCTCAGCCTGCTCGAAGGCGAGGAGCACGCGCTGCCGGATATCGAGGGCGTCGTCCAGGGTCTTGAGCCCCGGGGCGAGTGGTGCCCACGCCTCGTCCTTGCCGTAGTAGGACGTGATGATTCCCGGAGCCAGAATCAGGTAGTCGTACTGCATGCTACTACCATCGGTCAACAGTATCTTCTTCTCCGCCGGCAGGATCCGGTCGACGTCGGCCAGGATGACCTCGGTGTTGGGCTCCCGCCGAAGGGTGCTGCGAATCGGCGCGGCGATGTCGGACGGATTGAGGGCGGCGCCGGCCACCTGGTAGAGCATCGGCTGGAACAGGTGGTGGTTGTGCCGGTCGATGACGGTGACGCAGACGGGCGTCGCGCCCAGTTCGCGGGCAGCGTACATGCCGCCGAAGCCGGCGCCCACGATTACCACGTTGGGAAGCTTGTTAGCCATGATCTGGAAAATAGTCGACAGTCGGCAGTCGGCAGTCGGCCCTACAGGTGCATCGTCTCCCGGCGCCAACGGGCGAAACGGATCGACGTCCTCAGCTGGGGGAACAGCGGCTTCGTCTCCATAGGCGGTGTACATGCGCCAGCGGAGATAGGTCTCGTCGGGCAGGGGAAGAAAGGGAAAGCGGGTGAGCCAGCGGCGGCGGCGAAAGGCCCAGGCAGTCCGCAGCAGGTCGATGGCGAGACGGGGATTGACCAGGCCGCGAAGCGCGAGCGTGGCGGTAAGGGCGGGCCAACTGCCGGGGTAGCGACCCTCCCAGCCCTCGTGTGGAGCACCCTGTGTGGCGGCCATGAGCAAACAAGATAACGCAGTATATTTGGCACCCTATGACCGTGCGCCCGCTGGCAACGTCACTCGCCGTACGGTATCGCGAAGAGTTCCCGATCTTCCGGCACTCGGTGTACCTGAACAGCTGCTCGCTGGGGGCACTGTCGCGGCGGTCGCGGGCGCGGGTGAACACGTACCTGGACCAGTGGGAGACGCGGGGCGCGTCGGCGTGGTACGACACCTGGTGGCAGGCGCTGGCCGACCTGCGGGCAGGGTACGGCCGAGTGGTGGGAGCACCGGCGGGAACCATCGCGCTGCACCCGAACATCTCGAGCGCCCTGACCAGCATCGCCGAGTCGCTGGACTACAGCCGTCGCCCGAAGGTGGTGGTGACGTCGCTCGACTTCCCGACGATTGCGTACCAGTGGCTGGCGAAGGTGCCAAAAGGTATCGAAGTCGTCGTGCTGCAGAGCCCCGACGGCATCAAGGTGCCGCTGGAGCTGTACGAACGGGCCATCGACGATCGCACGGCGCTGGTGGCGACGAGTCACGTGTTCTTCACCAGCGGGCACATCCAGGACGCCGGGGCCATCGCCGACATTGCGCACAAGCGCGGGGCGCTGGCGCTGATCGACGGATACCAGGCGGCGGGGCAGATCCCGGTGGATGTGGCGGCGCTCGACGTGGACTTCTATGCCAGCGGCGGCCTCAAGTGGCTGCTGGGCGGCACCGGCATCGCGTTCATGTATGCGCGCGCGGAGCTCCTTCCATCACTGTCACCGCAGGCGGCGGGGTGGTTCAGTCACCGGGAGCAGTTCCGCTTCGATCCGAACGTGCTCGAGTTGCACGACGATGCGCGGCGGCTGGAGAGCGGCACGCCGGCGCTGATGCCGGTATACGCGCAGCTCGGCGGGCTCGAGTTGCTGGAAGAGATCGGCATTGCGGCGGTGCGGCAGGAAACCTCCGCCCTGACCGAAGACCTGGTGGCACTGGCGCGCGAACGGGGCTTCAAGCCAAAGGTGGCAGCGACAGCCGCGGAGCGGAGCGGGATCGTGATGCTGCCGAGCGATGACCCGGCGCGCGACGTACGCAGCCTGGCGGTGGCGGGGATCATCACCGATGCGCGGCCGGGTCACGTTCGCGTTTCACCGTACTTCTACAACGTGCCCGACGACTATCGCGCACTCCTGGAGCACCTGTCGCCATGACCCAAGGCCCGATCCCCACCCCGATGCCATTCCGGCTCAACTCCGCGACGCCGCTCGGTACCGAAGACGAACAGCTGTTGCATCATGTCCCGACGCCCCAGGAGCGGGAACAGGCGGTGCAGGTCAGCGATTCGTGGCGGGTACTGCGGATCATGGGAGAGTTCATCTGGGGGTTCGACAACCTGGCTGACGTGCAGGGCGGGGTGACGATCTTCGGGTCGGCGCGCACCAAGGAAGGGACGCCGTACTACGAGCTGACGCGGGAGACGAGCCGCCTGCTGGCGGAGCAACACATCCCGGTGATCACGGGCGGGGGTCCGGGGATCATGGAGGCGGGCAACAAGGGTGCGGCGGAGGGGGGAGGGCTCTCCATCGGCTGCAACATCGAGTTGCCATTCGAGCAACGCGGCAACGCGTTCGCGAACCGGGCGCTCTACTTCAAGTTCTTCTTCGTGCGGAAGACGATGTTCGTGAAGTACTCGACGGCCTTCATCGTTTTCCCGGGCGGGTACGGCACACTGGACGAGCTGTTCGAGGCACTGACGCTGATCCAGACGGGGAAGGTGAGCAACTTCCCCGTCATCCTGTTCGGCAAGAGCTACTGGCAGGGGATGGTGGACTGGCTGAAGAACACCGCCGTGACCGCCGGCAACATCAGTGCGACGGACCTCAACCTGTTTCATGTGACGGATGATCCGAAGGAAGCGGTGAAGATCGTGCTGGATGCGAGGGCGCGAAGGGCGTAGAGGGCGGGGAGGGCGGGGAGGGCGGGGAAGTAATACGACAGACAAACGGGATTCCAAGCAAATGACGAGCGTTCGGACTTTTCTCGACCAGCACTTCCTCCATTTCAACGCCCGCGAGACGGTGGCCGCGTCGCGCGGCTACGAGAATCACATCAAGGCGGGCGGGAAGATGCTGGTGACCCTGGCGGGTGCCATGAGCACGGCGAAGCTGGGGCAGATCCTGGCCCGGATGATCCGGGCGGACATGGTGCACGGGATCTGCTGTACCGGCGCCAATCTCGAGGAAGACCTGTTCAACCTCCTCGCGTACAACGACTACAAGATCATCGAGGACTACCGCGCGCTCTCGGTGGAGGATGAGAAGGAGCTGTACGAGGCGGGATTCAACCGGGTAACCGACACGGCGATCCCGGAGTCGGTGATGCGGAACCTGGAGCGGAAGCTGATCGACCGGTGGAAGAAGGCGGCCGACACCGGGGAGCGGAAGTTCGAGGCGGAGTACCTGCAGGACATCTTCGCCAACGGCGCGATGGAGGAGCACTACCAGATCCCGGCGGCGAACTCGTGGCTGCTGGCGGCGTGGGAAAAGGGCATCCCGGTGTATTCCCCGGGCTGGGAAGACTCGACGACGGGCAACATGTTCGCGGCGGCGGTGTTCCGGGGCGAGGTGAAGCATCATCAGTGCGTGAAGAGCGGCACGGAGCAGATGGAGCACCTGATGCGCTGGTACCTGGATGCGAGCGGGTACAACGTCGCCAAGAAGAAGGCGAAGGGCGGGGACGCGGTGCTGGACAAGCCGAGCGTCGGGTTCTTCCAGGTGGGCGGCGGGATCGCGGGTGACTTCGCGATCTGTGCGGTGCCGGCGATGGTGCAGGATCTCCAGATGGAGGACGTACCGTTCTGGGGGTACTTCGCGCAGATCTCGGATGCGTCGACGAGCTATGGCGGGTATTCGGGTGCAGTGCCGAACGAGAAGATCACGTGGGGCAAGCTGGACGTGGACACGCCCAAGTTCATGATCCAGAGTGATGCGACGATCGTGGCGCCGCTGGTGTTTGCGTACGTGCTGGGAGACTGAGTGGCGGCGCTGAGTGGGCAGTCGTCAGTTGGCAGTCGTCAGTCAGTCGGCAGTGGGCAGGCGTGGGCCCTGGGGTTGCTCACCGTCATCAACCTCCTCAACTACGTCGAGCGCAATGCCATCTTTGCGCTCTTCGAGCCACTCAAGCGCGACCTGTCGCTGACGGACGCGCACCTGGGGTGGCTCGCTTCCGCCTACGTCCTCGTGTTCTCGATTGCGTCGCTGCCGCTGGGGGTGCTGAGCGACATGCGCTCGCGGCCGGCGGTCATCGCGGCGGGCGTGGGTCTCTGGAGCATCTGCACGAGCGCGGGCGGGCTGGTGCGCGGATTCCTCCCGCTGTTGCTGACGCGCGCAGGAGTAGGACTCGGTGGTGCCGCGGCGGGCGCGGCATCGACATCGCTGGTGGCGACCTACTTCGAGGGACCGCGGCGAGCGCTTGCGATGGGCGTGTTCATGGCAGGCATTCCACTGGGCGGAGTACTCGGCATCCTGATCGCCGGGCAATTGGGTGTGGCCTACGGCTGGCGAGTGGCGTTCCTGACGCTGGGGTTGCCGGGGTTCGTCATCGGCGCGCTGGCGGCGCGACTGATCGACCCGGCGCGAGCGGGGGGACTGCTGTCCTTCGGCGCCACGATAAAGGAGCTGCGCGCGGGTGGTGCTGCACTCGGGTCGAGCTTCCGCTACCTCCTGCTCGGTCTCGCGGCTGGTTCGGTGGCGGCGCTCGGATTTCACATCACGCTGGGGAAGGACACCTCGGCCGATGCGGCAGCGCTGGGCACGCTGGCGGCGATCGGCCTTGCGCTGGATGTGCGCCGCTGGGTGCGTCGCGCCGGCGGGAGCGACACGCCGGACGGCAGCGATGAGGATGCGGCGTTCACCACGGCTTCGGTGGGGCTTGCCGATGCGGCGCGGACGGTACTGCGAACCCCGACGCTGCTCTATGTGTTTGCCGGTGGGGCGCTCATCTCATTCGGCATGAACGGGATCATCGGTTGGGCTCCGAGCTTCATGTCCCGGGAACTGGGCCTCTCGGTGGGGGCGGTGACACTGCTGCTCGGGAAGTACGGCTTGATCTTCGGGATCGCCGGAACGCTGGCGGGGGGCGCCATCGCTGACGCACTTCGGAAGCGGTTTCCCTCGGCGCGCCCGCTGGTGGCGGGGGCGGGGTTCCTGGTTGGAGCACCGCTCGCGATCTGGCTGCTGACCATCCGGGACATCGAGGTGTTCATTCCCGTGTTCTGCGCGGCGTTCTTCTTCCTGACGTGGTACAACGGTCCGTTGAGTGCCACGATCTTCGACGTGGTGCCGCCCGCGATCGGTGGGACGGTGGTGGGCGCGTACCTCTTCTTCATTCACCTGGCGGGAGATGCCATCGCGTTTCCGCTGGTAGGGGCGCTGTCGGACCGGTTCGGCCTGGAGTACGCAATGTTCCTGCTGCCGATCGTGGCGATGGTGGGAGGGGTGCTCGTGCTTTTTGCGGCGAGGTCTGTTGTTGGAGACGGGCTGAGGATGCAGCAACAAACTGCGTGAGGAGGGACTCAAACAGCGTAAGGAGGAACTGCGACTGCGTGAGGGGTGAGGAGGCTAGGTGCGGCCCCGTGTCACGGCAAGAAAACCATCGATATCGTCCTCGGTGTTGAATAGTGCGGCCGAAACACGCACCTCGTGCTCCCTCACGGTGACGTCGATGCGCGCGGCGGCGAGTGCGGCACCCAGCTCAGCGGGATCCCTCGAAAGACGAAACGTGACGATCGAGGTCTTCGTCTCCGGTGGGGTGAAGAGGCGGTAGCCCTGAGCCAGGAGCCCTTCCTGCAGGCGCTGGGCAAGCGCTACGGTGTGTAGCTCAATGCGGGGGACGCCGACCTTCTCCAGGTAGTCCAATGCCGCAGCGAGCTGATAGACCTCGGCGAAGGGGAGCGTGGCGTAGGTGAACTTTCCGGCGGTCTTCGTCCTCAACTCGAAATGCTGGTCGGGCAATTCGCGCTCGACGCTGAAGGCACCAACGCGATCGGGCTGGATGCGGTCGAGTACCGAGCGCCGTACGTAGAAGGGCGCCACGCCGAATCCGGCAACGAGCCACTTGTACGTGCCGCAGCAGAGCGCGTCGACGCCAGATGCCTCGACATCGATGGGGAACATGCCGATGGCCTGAATGGCATCGGCGTAGAGCAATGCACCATGAGCATGAGCGAGGTCGGCGATGGACCGCATGTCATGGCGGTAGCCATTCACGGGCGAGACCCAGGCCACCGACACGAGCCTGGTGCGCGCGTCAATGAGCGGCGCCATGTCCTTCGCCTCAACGACGCCATCGCGGTTCCGGGCAATGCGAAGCTCGATGCCGTGTCGGGCCTCGAGCTGGCGATAGAGCACGAAGGCGGCTTCGTAGTGCAGGTCGTCGATGACCACGTTGTCGCCGGGTACCCACGCGATGGAGCCGGCGACGATGTTCTCGCCTTCCGTGGTGGTGTACAGGAGACCAACCTCATCGGGCGAGGCATTGATGAGGCGGGCAAAGCTGGTGCGCGTTGCGCCGACCTTGCGGAGGAGGTCACCGACGCTGAGCGGCTGGCGGGCGCGCATCTCCATGAAGTCCTGGCCCGCTGCGAGCACCTGCTTCGGGATGGGCGCGATGTACGCGGTGTTGAGATAAGTGCGGCTGGCAGTGATGGGAAAGTCACCGCGCACGCCGAGCGGGTCGTCGGGGCCAAAGCTTGTGGGTTGCGTTGGTGGAGTCGGGCTGGTGGGCCCAAGGGCGGCAGTGGCCGCGAGGGACGTGGCGGCAGAGAGAAATGTACGGCGATCGAGGGTCATGGTACACAAGCCTATCTTCTGGTCGTGAGAGCGCAACTGCACTCGATGAGCCGGGTCGCGGCCCTGGCGGCGAGCGTGTCACTCGCGGCCAGCGCGTCCGCGCGTGCCCAATCAGCGCCGGACATCTCCGGTGATCGGATACGGACGGACATGCAGGTGCTTTCCTCCGACTCGTTCGCCGGCCGGAAGCCCGGCACGCCGAGCGAGCGGACCACCACCGATTTCATCATCAGCCGATTCACCGAGGTTGGCCTGGCGCCTGGAGCCGGGAATGCGTGGCTCCAGCCGGTGAAGCTGGTCACTCGGCGGATGCAGCGGGCGAGCCTGGTGGTTCGCGGGTCGACGGGGGTGACGACGGACCTTAGCGATGCCGTGGCGCTGGTGGGAAAAGGTCCGTCGGTCCAGCTGAACAATGTTCCGGTCGTGTGGGGAGGGTATTTGAGGGCGGGGAAGGCGGGGAAGGCGGGGAGGACGGGGATGGAAGGTGCGCTGGTGCTGTATCGCGACAGCGACCCGCCGGGTACGCCGCAGCCGCAGGCCACCGACGGGGTGACGCGACTCGCGATACTGGCGACGGCGGGAGCCCGCGGCGCGCTTGTCGTCGTGGCGGACAATGCCTTCACGCAACGGAAGGCGGCCTTCGAGAGCGGGGTGACGACGCTGGCGTCGGATCCGGCCGTGATCGTGCATGGGGTCATCAGCGAATCCGCGGCGGCAGGCGTGCTCGAGGCAGCTGGAATGCGGCTGAGCGAGCTCGAGGCGAAGGCGGCGGCGCCCGAGTTTCAGGCCCTGGCGGTGCCCCTGCGTGCCGACGCGAAGGTCAGTACCGAAATCACGGAGTTCACCAGCCACAACGTGGCGGGTGTACTCAAGGGCGCGCGCCAGCCAAGTGAATACATCCTGTATACGGCGCACTGGGACAGCTTCGGCCACTGCCGCATCGGCGCAGCCGACGAGATCTGCAACGGGGCGATTGACAACGCGAGCGGGACGGCGGGAATGATCGAGCTGGCCCGTGCCTTTGCATCGGGACCGCGCCCTGATCGCAGCATTCTGTTCCTGGCGACCACTGCCGAGGAGATGGGACTGGCGGGATCACGACAGTACACGCGCACGCCGCTGGTGCCGCTGGCGCAAACGGTTGCCGAGTTCAACCTCGACGTGATCGTGCTCTACGACCGCGGTAACTCGGCGGGGTTCGTCGGTGCGGGGCTCACTGATGCGGATTCAGTCTTCGAGCGATTGGTCGCAGTGCAGGGGAGGACGCTCGAGACGGGTGGGCTGGCGAAGATGGTGGTGCGGAGCTCGGATGCATGGTCGCTGCTGATGGCGGGTGTGCCGTCGTTCATTCTCTCCGGCGCCATCGGGAATGGGCAGCAGGGGAGCAAGGCATTTCATGAGTACCTGGCTACGCGGTACCATGGACCGAGCGACGAGTTCGTTGCGAGCATGCCAATGGGAGGAGCGGTGGAAGAGGTAGAACTGCTCTATGCTGCGGGGACGTACTTTGGGGCGGCGGGGACGGGCGTGGACTTCCGGGCGGGCTCAGCGTTCCAACGCACGAACAGTGTGAGCGGTGAGCGGTGAGCGGGCCCTTGAATCGAGATTGGTGCTAGCGGGCGGAGCGCCAGGCGAGTTCGAGGAGTTCCTGATAGATCTCCTCGGCGCGGGCGGGATCGTTCGAGCGCAACGCCGCAGTAGTGCAATGCCGCAGGTGGTTGTCCAGCATCTCACGCCCGACTCCCCGCAACGCCTCCTGTACCGACTGCACCTGGGTCAGCACATCGGCGCAGTAGCGCTCTTCCTCGACCATGCGCTGCAGGCCACGGACCTGTCCCTCGATACGACGGAGGCGATTGAGGACTGCCTGCTTGGTCTCGGGCGTGATATCGGCGTGGCGGTTTTCAGTCATGAGTCGTCAGTCGTGAGTCGTAAGTGAATCGTCACTCGAGCGGAACCGCTTCAGCCTGAGGCTGTTGGCCACGACGCTGACGCTGCTCAACGCCATCGCGGCGGCGGCCATGGTGGGCGTGAGGCGAAGACCGAGGAACGGATAGAGAACGCCCGCAGCGACGGGAATGCAGATCACGTTGTAGATGAAGGCCCAGCCAAGATTCTGGCGGATGACGCGCATGGTCTGCTTCACCAGCGCCAGCGCCTGGGGGACGCTGCGCAAGTCGTTGCGAAGCAGCGTCACGCTCGCCGTCTCGAGGGCGACATCGGTGCCAGCACCCATGGCGACGCCGAGATCGGCCTGGGCGAGTGCGGGTGCATCGTTGAGCCCGTCTCCCACCATTGCGACGCGGCGTCCCTGTTCCTGGTACTTCCGCACCACATCCAGCTTCCGGTCGGGCGACACCTGCGCCTCTACCACGTCGATGCCGACCTGACGGGCGACGGCGTTGGCGGTATCGCGCCGGTCTCCAGTGAGAAGCACTACCTGCAGCCCGCGCTCACGGAGTGCCCTGATCGCCTCGGCGCTGGTAGCGCGGACGGGGTCTGCGATGGCAAGCACGCCGGCAAGGGCTCCGTCAACCGAGACGAACACCGGTGTGGCGGCGAGCGCCGCGTGCTGCGACGCGACGGTGTCGAGCTCGGTGGTGGCGACGCCGATGGCCTGCATGAAGTCAGCGTTGCCTACGGCCACCCGGCGCCCGCTCACCGTGCCCGCGATACCACGACCGACGGAGACATCGAGACCTGCGACCTGCGGCAGGACAGTGCCTGTGGGCACTGCGGAGAGTACTGCGTCGGCCAGAGGGTGCTCGCTGGCCTGCTCGACGGCGGCGGTGAGGACGAGGAGTGTATCGCGGTCCACCGGAGAGCCGCGGGTGAGCTCAACCGCGGTGACGCGCGGGCGGCCCTCGGTGATGGTGCCGGTCTTGTCGAGCAGCACCAGGTCGATCTTCTCGCCGCGCTCGATGGCCTCACCGCCGCGGACCAGGATGCCGAGTTCAGCGCCGCGCCCGGTGCCAACCATGACGGCGGTGGGAACCGCGAGTCCCATGGCACAGGGGCAGGCAATGATGAGGACGGCGACGGCGGCGACGAGTGCGTTGAGGAGGTGCGGCTCCGGACCGGCGAAATACCAGGCGGCAGCTGCACCGAGGGCGATGAGCACCACCACCGGCACGAAGATGCCGGCAACGCGATCAGCGAGGCGCTGGATGGGTGCCCGCGTCTCCTGCGCCTCGCGCACCAGGCGGATGATGCGGGCCAGTACCGAGTCGGCGCCGATGCGCGTCGCGCGCACGCGGAGGGCGCCGGTGCGGTTGACGGTGCCGCCCACGACCTCGTCTCCAGTGTGCCGCTCGACGGGGAGTGGCTCGCCGGTGAGCATCGATTCGTCGATGCTGCCCTGACCATCCACGATGGCGCCGTCGGCCGCAATGGATTCGCCGGGGCGCACACGGAATTCGTCACCCATGGCCAGTTGTGCGATGGCGATTTCCTCATCGCCGCCGGCGCGCACCACACGCACCGTCTGGGGACGCAGCGCGAGCAGGCGATCGAGCGCCGCCGAGGCGCGGCCCTTGGCGCGTTCCTCCAACCACTGTCCGGTGACGACGAGCGCAATGATGCCGATGACCGCTTCGTAATAGACGGCGGGGGCGATGCCGTGTTGCTCGAACCAGCCCGCGGCGACAGTGGTGGCGATGCTGAAGAGCAGGGCCGCGCCGGTACCGAGTGCAATGAGCGTGTTCATGTCGGCCGCGCGGTGCCTCGCGGCAGCCCAGGCGCGCACGTAGAAATGGCGACCGTGGATCAGTACGACGGGGAGCGTCAGCGCGAGCAGCGTCCAGCGCCAGATCGATGCGGATGGGCCATCGAGGTGCATGGAGATGACCATCGCGACGGCGAAGAGGCCGAGGGGGACCCAGGGCTTGATGCCGGCGGCGTGATCATGCGTTGCGGGATGGTGATGCTCGTGGGACGCGACAGGCACGCGCGCGCCATAGCCGGCCTTCTCGACGGCGGTGATGAGCTGACTTGTGCCGGTGACCGCCGGATTGAACTCGATGGCGGCGGTATTGGTCATGAGGTTGACGTTGGCACTGCTGACGCCGGCGGTATGCTCGAGCACGCGCTGGATGCGGCTGCTGCAGGCGGCGCAGGTCATTCCGGTCACCTCCAGACGCAGGCGCGCAGCGCCTGCGTCTGGAGGTGTGGACGTGAGGGCGTGAGGACGTGAAGTCGTGAGGTGGTCGTGCCTATCCGACATGGGCGGCTTCGTAGCCGGCATCAGTGACGGCGGAGGCGATCTGGTCGGGCGTGGTGATGGACGGATCGTATTGCACGTCAGCTCGGCCAATGCGCACCGACTCGACTGTCACGCCCGGTGTATCGCTCAGCGCGTTACGGACAGCGTTGAGGCAATGCCCGCAGGACATGCCGTTGATACTGAGTGCGAGCGGGGTCATGTGGAGCTCCGATAAGGTCAACGGATGGTAAAATAGGGGTGGGGGGTATAAGGCGCAAGACGCGGCAACGGGGAGCCGGGCGGGGCTGAATGTTGGGTGGGCGTACTTGGCTAAGATATTGCGAGACAAGCGCTTGCGTGTGCTACCATGGTCGGCATACGTCGTGCACTTGTCCGTTGCATGCAACCCAACCTCAATGAACTCGTGATTCCGGTGCCTGGTCCGGAGGAATCGCTGCGCGAGACCTCGGTGCTGACGACCTGGTACGAGGCGCTCAGCAACGTGGTCGGCGTGGAGATTCCCCATGACCTTCTCGCGATCTGGCACTATCCGGTCTCGGGGGGTGCGGCGCTGGTGGGTCCGGCAGCGCTCGCCGAGGATGAACTGCGGGTGCCGCTGCCGTCGCCGAGGATTGGCGCGCCGCAGCTGGCGCTTCTGGAGTCGGTGATCCGGGATGCGGGCTACGGGTCGGTGTCGTGCTTCGCGTGTCGCACTGAACGGAATGATGTGGGGCTGCTGCTCGTCGCGTCCTTTGCGCCCAACATGCACGATTCGGAGACGCGGCAGCGCCTGGGTGCCGTCGCGCGGCGCATCGCGCCAACGCTCGGGCGGCTCGCCGATCCCGATCGGCCGGACGTCGAGCCGCACCCGGAGATCGGCGTCATCGATGTGCTCGCTGCCGCAACACGACTGGCGCACACGCCGCGCGGGTTTGCGCGCGGTGCGAGTGCTGCACTCGACCGGCTGATTCCGCACGAACGGCTCGACATCTTCGTGCCCGGTGCGTCACCGGAGCAGGTGTACAGGCTGAGCGCGCACGAGGAGGGTGGCTTGTGGAGCGACAGCTCGCTCATCGTGCCGCGCGACCTGCTCGACCCTCCGGCGGCATTCGCGGGGCGCGACAGCGTGCTGCTCGCCGACGCGCTGATGGAAGCGGGCTGGACCGGCTGGGCGGAGAGCGACCGGAATGGCGCGGTGCGCTCGGCGATTGGTGTGCGCCTCGTCGTCGCGGAGCGGTTGGTGGGCTACCTGCTGCTGGGCGGTGACGCGGTGGGGGTGTACGACGGATACGACGCGGAGCTGCTTGGTCGCCTCGGGCCTTGGATCGCGAGCCGAGTGGAGGCGCTGGTGCAGACCAGCCAGCTCAAGATCATCCGGGCTCAGCTCGGGTCGTCCAACGCGATCCCGACGCAGCTTCGGCGGATGGCAACGATCCTGGCCACAGTGCCGGACTTCTCGACGGCGCTCCGGGAGTACATGGCGGAAGCGACCGCACTGCTGCCGTTTCATCGAGTGCGGCTCGCGCTACGGACTGAGCAGCCTGACCGCGTCGTGCTGCTGGTGCCGGGCGATCATCGGCATATCGGCGAGATCACGTCGACGCCGGTGAGTCATGCGGTGGTCAGCAAGGTGATCAGCGGGGAGGTACCGCACGGGGTGATGGGAGGCGGTGCCGAGATCGAGCTGGTGTTTCCGCTCAGGGCTGGGGGTGTGATCAGCGGGGCGCTGATCCTTACCACAGGTGCACCGGATGCGTTTACCCGCCTGCATCTCGCCATGGCACAGCAGGTGGCGGATGGCATCGCGCCGTGGGTTGAGCTGTTGCGGGTCGGGGTCCCACTCGAGGGATCTCCGCGGGCGCTCCGGGGCTAGCGCGCGGGCGCTACTTACCTGAATCGAGGTGCCAGGATGGGTGCACCCAGTGCCCATCCTTCTTCTGGAAGACTTCCGTAGCCCGCCCCGACTGACGCGACGTAATGCCGTCGTAGTTGAACTCCACCACATACATGCTGTAGACCACCGCCACGTCCTCGAAGAGCTGGATCTCGGTGTGGGGGAACTCGAGTGCCACGAGGCTGCCGCCGTGCGAGGCGAAGCTCGCGGCGTCGGCGAGGGTGCCGGCGCGGTCGAGCCAGGGTCCGCCGCTCCAGCCGATGGAGATGAAGTTTGCGGGGAAGATCCGCCCCATGGTGACCTGGTCATTGGCGAAGTAGGCGCGCCAGGCAGTATCGCGGATGGCGACGATCTGTTGCTCGATTGCGGGATCGACGTGAGTGATCTGGGGCATGGGCAGGCCGGCGGAGTCCTGCGCGGAAATAGCGGTGGGCGCGAGGAGTGCGGCGAGGGTCAGGAGAAGGCGCATAGGAACCATGAGTCGGCAGTCGGCAGTCGTCAGTCGGCAGTCGTCAGTCGTCAGAAAGTCATCAGTTGGCGCCAGTGAGTTCATCGGCGATCCAGCGCGCGCCGTAGATGCTGCGCAGAGCCTCGACGATACCGCGTGAATCGAGGTAGACGGCACGCGCCTGGTACTCGGTGAAGAGGAACCGGTTCGGCAGTCCCTCGATGTTGCCGTCGAAGATGAGCCCCACCACTTCGGCATCCTTGTTGATGACCGGGCTGCCGGAATTTCCACCGATGATGTCGTTGGTGGACGCCACGTTGAACGGCGTGGCCAGCGCCAGCGAGTCCTTACGGTCCTGCCAGCGCTGCGGAAGGACCCAGGGGCCGGCGGACGCGAAGCCGATGCTCCGGTCGTAGAGCCCGTAGAAGGTGGTGAACGGTGGCGCGAAGGTGCCGTTCATCGGGTAGCGCTTCGGCTGGCCGTCGCTGATGCGCAGCGAGAAGGTGGCATCGGGTGCCACGCTGTTGCCGTAGGTGGCGAGGAGGGCCTTCGCGACAAGTTCAGTGGCCGCGCTCTCCCGGCTGGCGAGCGCCTGCACCTGCTTCGTGATGCTGCGATCGAGCGGGTCGATGACGCGCGCGAGGACGATGAACGGGTCCTTCGACGCCGCGATGCCGGTTTCGCCACTCTGGAAGAGGGTGAGACGCCGTTCGGGCGCTATCAGTATCGTGTTCGCCAGCATGTACTCGGCGGCGGCGGCAGGCGTCCGCCACCGAGTGCCGCGCGGCGGATCGGGTCGGTGGGCGGCAGTTCCCTTTCCAGCGCACCGAACCAGGCGGTGAGCCAGAGCCGTTCGGCGATAGTGTCGATCGGCGCCCCTGCCACCATGGCGATCTCGAGCGCCTTGCGGTTGCTGTCGCGATAGAGCGGAAGGCGCAACGAGTCCGGGATTCGCCATCTCGTCGTTGTAGCGCACGAACATTCCTGCGGTTGGCAGGAGGCGGCTCAGGTCGGCGTTGAAGGTGTAGAGCCGCCGCTTGGCAGCGGTGGCGCGCAGCTCCTGCTGCACGAGCGCGATCTCGCCCCAGGCCTTGCCGTACTTGAGCTGGTACTCGGGGTTCGCCGCGACGCGCTTCCGGAAGTCGGCCTCCCAGGCAGCCTTCTGCGCCATCAGCTTCGGGTCGAGCAAGCCGGCCTGGTAGCCACCGATCGCCTTGCGCGAGTTCTGCAGGCTGAAGAGCTGGTTGCGGAGGGCCTTGGCGCGCTCGTCCGTGATGGTGGAGAGCTGCTCGGTGATGGCGATGCGGCGGTCGAGCGTGTTCATCTGGCCGGGATAGGAGACGTCGCGCAGGTACTTGAGCTGGGACATCGTGTTGAGCCGGCCGGTGGAGCCGGGATTGCCGATGACGAAGATGAGGTCGTCTTCCTTCGCGCCGGCCTTGCTCCAGGCGAAGTGCTCTGTCGGTTGCAGCGGGCTTGCCGTCGACGTAGGCGCGCACGAACGACATGTCGAGATCGTAGCGCGGGTAGGTGAAATTGTCGGGGTCGCCGCCGAAGAAGGCCATCTGGCTCTCGGGCGCCATGACCAGGCGTACATCGGTGTAGCGGCGGAAGCGGTAGAGCTTGTACTGGCCGCCGCGATAGAGGGTGACGACCTGGCAGAAGGCGTCGGTGTTGGCGGCGACGCAGGCCTGCTCGATCTCGCCGATCGTCACGGCCTTGAGCCGGGACGCCTCGGTGGGAGCAGCCTTGCCGATGGCGTCCTGCACACGAGACGTGACGTCCGTGATCTCCTGCAGCTGGTCGAGATAGACGGTCTTGCACTTCCGTTCATCGGCCATGCTCGCGGCGACGAAGCCGTTGCCGAGCAGGTCCTCGCCTTCCTGGTTGACACTCTCGATGCACTCGCGGGCGCAGTGGTGATTGGTCATCACCAGGCCCTGGCCCGACACGAAGGAGGCAGAGCAGTTGCCGGCATAGCGCAGTGCGGAGAGCCGGGCGTGATCGAGCCAGCCGGCGGGGGGCGTGAAGCCGAAGCGCTTGTTCCAGTAGTCGAGTGGCGGGACGTCGAACTGCCACATCTTGCCGGTTTCGAGGCCGGGGTACTCGCGGCTCGCGGGGGCCTGCTGGGCCGGGGATGGTGCGGCAAGGGCGAGCATGAGCGCGACGAGCGCGAACGGCGAACGGAACTGCATTGCGGTGTTACCTCTCGAGGGTCGGTCGGAGGAAGGTCCAAATCAGTCGCGCGACGAAGAGCCCCGCAATCCCTGCCAGCGTGACGTCACTCAGAAAATGTGCCTGCGCCGCAACGCGCGTGAAAGCGCAGCCGGCGGCGAGCAGTATCCACGCCGGCCAGGTACGCGGAAAGAGATAGCTCGCCATGCCAGCGCCGGCGAACGCCACCATGGTATGGCTGCTCGGCAGCCCGATGTTCCCCGTGCTCCAGGGATGATCGGTGAAGCTGCGCCAGTAGTAGGCGCCCTCATGGAGGTTGGGTCGCTCGCGGCGGAGCAGGATCTTGAGCACCTCGCAGATGAGGCCGGAGACGATCGGTGCGAGGGTGAGGAGCATCCCGCGCCACCAGAAACGGCGTGGCGCCGGGGACGCCGGTCCGCGATCGTGCAGGATGAGGGCGAGCGATCCGAGCATCCAGGTGGGGACGAAGCCGGCGATCCGGAGCAGTCGTCCCCAGTCCTTGCCGTAGACGTCGTCCACGTGGAGGTGCTGATACGCCCAGCTGTCGAGCGCGCACGCGAGGGCAAAAAGAAGGGCGCTCGCCAGGAGCGCCCTCGGAGGCACCAGTCGCCGGAGCGGCGTGGGCTCAGTGTCCACAGCCGCAGCTGCTGCCGCATCCTCCACCCGACACCGGCGGCTCACCCACCTTGCTGCTCTCCTTCGAGGTGAGGAGCGCTGCGCCGCCGCTGATCACCCGGCGTACCGGCTCGCCGGTCTCGGGATCCTGCTCGAGCGGCGGGTCGCTGAACGACTGGCGCACGTCGAACCGGCGCGGGGCGGGGGAGAGGGTCTCGTAGGTGTAGGTCGGCATGCCCGAAGGCTACTCGACCCACTCCGCAATGAACAAGTCCGTCTCCCCCGGCTGCTTGCCATGCCGGTTCGAGGCCCAGACCAGGTGCTTGTAGTCGTAGCTGAACATGGGGAAGGAATCGAACTCGGGGTTGGTGGTGACCGCCTCGAGTCCGGTGCCGTCAACATTGATCAGGTAGAGGTCGAACGCGCCGCTGCGGGGGTTCTTGTAGTTGGACGAGAAGATGATCTTCTTGCCGTCGGGCGTGAACACCGGGGCGAAATTGGCGCCGCCGAGATTGGTGATCTGGCGCGGGTTGGTGCCGTCGGCGTTGGCGATCCACACCTCGGTGCGCGACGGACGCACGAGATGATCCTTGAGGAGCTTCTCGTAGTCCGCGGTGTCGGCGGCGGTCTTGGGATATGCCGCGCGCCACACGATGCTCTTGCCGTCGGGCGAGAACCAGGCGCCACCGTCGTAACCGATGCGGGTGGTGATCTGCTTCAGGTCGCTGCCGTCGGGGTTCATCGTGTAGAGGTCGATGTCCCCGTGCATCGTGCTGGTGAAGATCAGCCTCTTCCCGTCCGCCGAGACCGTCGTTTCGGCGTTGTAGGTGCCATTGTTCGTCAGCTGGCTTCAGGTCCGAACCATCGAGCTTCGAGGTGTAGATCTCGAGATAGCCGATCGGCCAGACGTAGCCCTGTGACTTGTCCGGCGGAATGGGGCAGGCCTTGTCGTGCTTGAAGGTGCTGCTGTACAGGATGCGCTTGTCGCCGTCGTAGAAGAAGCCGCAGGTGGTGCGGCCGTCGCCGTTCGACACGCGGCGCATGTTGGAGCCGTCGGCATTCATGAGATACTGCTGGTCGCAGCCGGCGTCGACCTTTTCCTGACGCTGGAAGATCAGCTGCTTGCTGTCGCGCGAGAAATACGACTCGGCATTGTTGCCGCCGAAGGTCAGCTGGCGGATGTTCCGCAGGTGACGCTCACCGGAGTCGGGCTTCCAGAACGTGGTCGATGCAGCCGAGGTCGCGGCCGGCTTGGGCGCGGCAGCGCCTTCGGACGACTTGCCGCCGCAGGCCATGAGGAGCAGTGCCGTGGCGGACGTGGCGAGTGCTGCACGAGTCGGCGACCAGATGGAATTGAACACGTAAATCCCGTAGCAGCTTGAGGTTGAGACATCTGACCAAGGGACGAGAAGGATACCCCCGGGCGGTCATCCGGCAATCCGTATTTCTCCGGATGTCGGTGTTCGTGCTGACGGCGATTCTCATGGCGTCGAGCCGGCCGTTGAGCGCCCAGGCGTGGGACAGCCCGGCTGCCAACGCCATGGTGGATCGCGCCGTGGCACGGCGGGCCCATGTGGACTCGACGCTTCGCGCCTGGACCGGGAACGGCGCGGGGACGCTGCAGTTCCTTGTGGACCTGGGCAATTCCACCGTGCTGCCGCCGCGGGTAGTGAAGCTGGTGGAGCTGGCGTCGCTGATACGCTGGCAGGCGCCGGGCGTCACCCAGCAGCGGCTCATCGGCCGGCGCGACACGATGCTGCTGCCGGGAGATGTCGGCTTCTACAATGATCGGTATGGCGTGGTCACCAACAACCTCGGTGATCGCATCCGGCTGGGTGACGGCAACGATGTGCGCGACCTGCCGCATCCGCTCTCAGCGGCAGGGCGGGCGGGCTACGAATTTGCCATTGCCGATTCGCTATCGATCGCCGTTCCGGGCCGCCGGGTGGAGGCGTACGAGCTTCTGCTTCGGCCGCGCAATCCCGAGGACCCCGGCATGGTCGGCAGCATGTACCTCGACCGGGCGACGGGCGACCTGGTACGGCTATCGGTCACCTTCACCCGAGCCGCGATTCTCGATGCGAGGATCGAAAGCCTGACCCTCGTGCTGGAGAACCTGCTCGTCGACGGGCGATACTGGCTCCCATATCGCCAGGAACTCGAAGTGGTGCGCGGCAGCACCTGGTTCGACTTCCCGATCAAGGGCATCGTGCGCGCGCGCTGGCTGGTCACCGATCATGTTGCGTATGCGGACAGCGCGACGTCACCGCCGCCGCTCGCCGTCACCGGCCGCACTATCGTGTCCAATCCGTCGAATCGCATCGTCGTCGCTCCGAAGGAGGAGCGCGACAAGTACCAGTGGCAGGAACCGATCATGGCGGCGCTGGCCCCGGCCGATCAGGCGCTATCGACTGCCGAGATACAATCGGTGACGCGCCAGGCCGAGGGGCTGGTGCAGCAGCAGGTGCTCGAGCGGGCGCAGGGTGCGTCGATTGGCGGGCAGGGCATCTCCGACTTCTTCAGGGTCAATCGTGTAGAAGGCGTCGGTATCGGGCTCGGCGGGAGTGTGGGGTTGATGCGCGGATGGCGACTTGGTGCGCGCGTGGCGTATGGGTTCAGTGACGAGCAAGTGAAGGGTGGGCTGGAGTTATCGTGGCGGGCGAAGCCCATGTGGCGGCTCTCGGCGTTCGGTGGGCGTGAGTATCGGCTGGCAGGGGATGTGGCCGAGGTCTCTGGTGTACGGAACACGATTGCGGCGCAGCTCTTCGGCCAGGATGACACCGGTCCGTATGACGTGTACGCGGCGGGGATCGGTGTGCGCTTCGAGCCGGGCGGCCTGTACACCTGGGATGGGCGTCTTGCGGTCGAGCGACAGGACAGCCTGAGCGTCAATGCGACGCCATGGAGCGGAACGTACGGTCCAACGATCCCGGCGGTGCCACTCGACGCCATCCGGCTCGACGTGACGCTGACAAGGCAGCGCACCGCCATCGGGACCTCGGGGAGCACGATGGGCTGGAGCGTGAACGGGCGCCTCGAGGGCGTTGATCCGCGCGACGGCTCGCCCAACGCGCTGGTTGCCCGCGTGGCGGGGGCGCTGGTGTACGATCGTCCGATCGGATCGCCACTGCTGCATCTCGAGACCCACGCCGGCGCGGTTGGCGGCGGCTCCGTGCCGAGCCAGGAACTGGTGCGATTGGGCGGCATGGTGACCGGTCCGGGCAACGCGTTTCATGCGTTTGCTGCGCAGTACGGGATCTCGCAGCGTGTGGAGGTCCGGATTCCGGTCCCGTTCTTCGCGTTGCCGCTGCTCAAGTATGGGAAGAGCCCGGCGCAGGCGACGCTGGCACCGTACGGCACGGTGATCTGCGTTGCGGAGCGGGTGGCCGAGAATGGGGGGTCGGCGGAGAACGGGTGCTATCCGTCGCTGGGCATCGGGTTCCTGATGCTGTTCGACGTCCTGCGGTTCGACGTCGCGTATGGATTCAAGGAGGGCGGGTGGCGGTTCGGGGTGGACGCCGGGCGGTTCCTGTGGGGCATTCTGTGAACCCGAAACCACCCCGGTCCGAGGGGCGTACTACGGCAAGGAGGAGTCCCCCTGTCCGAATTCCTGGTGTATCTCCGCCTCGGTTTTGGCCATATCGCCGATCCGCGGGCGTACGACCACATCCTGTTCGTGGCAGCGCTGACGGCGGCGTACCCGCCGGTGGCGTGGCGCCGGCTGATCTGGCTGGTGACGGCATTCACCCTGGGTCACTCGGTGACGCTGGCGCTGGCCACGCTCGACCTGGTCCGGGTGAACTCGCAGCTGGTCGAGGTGCTGATCCCCGTCACCATCGTGCTTACGAGCATTGCCGCGATCGTGCTGTCGAAGGGGGACACTGAGGACGGCGGTCCCACAGGATCACAGCTACCGCAGTACCTTCTCGCGGCCGCGTTCGGGCTGATTCACGGGCTGGGATTCTCCACCTTCCTCCGGAGCCTGCTGGGCGGTGAGGAATCGATCGTGAAACCATTGCTTGCCTTCAACGTCGGCCTCGAGGTGGGGCAGCTGTTCATCGTCGCCATCGTGATGCTGCTTGGCGTGCTCGCGGTGCGGGTGCTCCGTCTCACGCGTCGCGAGTGGGTGCTGATTCTCTGCGGTGGCACGATGGCCGTCGCCATGACCATGATCATTGATCGACTGAACCCTGTCTCCTGAACGGATGTCCCGCATGCTGATGGTACCTCGCCTTTGTCCTGTCCGCGCCGTCGCCGGACTGGTGCTCCTCGTCTCAGTTGGTGCCCGGCCCGCCGCGGCGCAGCAGTGGCTCAACGCCGGCCCCAACCCGAAGACCAACCAGTCCAACTTCCGCGCCATCGAGGAGTGGCCCGATCCCAACGACGTGCGTACGGCAAGCGGATCGCCAGGGCCCCGGTACTGGCAACAGCGCGTGGACTACAGCATCCGCGCCTCACTGGATACAGCGGCACACCGGCTCACCGGCGTCGAGCGCGTCACCTATCACAACAACTCGCCCGACGCGCTGCCGTACCTCTGGTTCCAGCTGGACCAGAACATCGACGATCCCAAGGTGAGCCGCACGATCGCGTCCGAGTCGGCGCTGCCGGCGAAGATCAGCCCGCAAGCACGCAAGTTCCTGCTGCCCGAGCCGTTCGATGGCGGATACCGTCTCGGGCGGGTGCAGGTACAGGTGCCGGCGAGCGCCAGGGGGAAGGCGCAACTGGTCGATGTGCCCTACGTGATCAACGGAACCCTGGTGAAGATTCCGCTGCCCACGCCACTCGCATCGGGTGCGTCGGCGGTGCTGGAGATCGACTGGTCGTACGCCGTACCCGAGAACAGTCGTAACGGGCGCGGCGTGCGGGAGCTGGTGAAGGACGGATGGCTCTACGAGATGGCGCAGTGGTATCCGCGCGCATCGGTGTACGACGACGTGAACGGCTGGCAGACCGACCAGTTCCTGGGCCAGGGCGAGTTCTACCTCAACTTCGGCAACTACGACGTGAGCCTGACGGTGCCGCACGACCATATCGTGCAAGGCACCGGCGTGATCGTGAACCCCACTGAAGTGCTCACGTCAACACAGCGCTCCCGCCTGGCGGAGGCATTCACCTCGGAGACGCCGAAGTTCATCATCAATGCGGATGAGGTGATGACGCCCGGCTCACGCCCCGCGGGCACGGCGCCGCTCACCTGGCACTTCCGGGCGGAGAACGTCCGCGACTTCGCCTGGGCGTCGTCGAAGACGTTCGTGTGGGACGCCGCCGGCTTCAAGTACAAGCCGGAGCAAAAGCCGATCGAGATGCACTCACTCTACCCGCGCGACGCGATGCCGCTCTGGGACAAGGTATCGACCAAGGCCATCATCCAGACGATGAAGAGCTACGGGCGCATGGCGTTCCCGTACCCGTACCCGAAGGCGTCAAACATCCATGGCCCGGTGTTCGGCATGGAATACCCGATGATCGCCTTCTGCGGCGCGCGCCCGCAGCCTGACGGCTCATACACCCCGCAGGTGGAGCATGCCCTGATCTCGGTGACGATTCACGAGGTGGGACACAACTGGTTCCCGATGATCGTGGCGTCCGATGAGCGGAAGTGGACCTGGATGGACGAGGGCCTGAACAGCTTCCTGCAGTACTACGCGGAGCAGGACTGGGAGAAGGGCTATCCGAGCAATCGCGGCCCCGCCAAGAACATCGTGAAGTACATGCAGGACCCCGACCAGGTACCGATCATGACCGAGTCGGAGGAGATCCACCGCGCGTTCGGCAACAACGGGTACGGCAAGCCGGCGGCAGGCCTCGTGATGCTGCGGGAACAGATCATGGGCCCGGAGCTGTTCGACCAGGCGTTTCGCGAATACTCCACCAAGTGGGCGTTCAAGCAGCCGCAGCCGGCGGACTTCTTCCGCTCGCTGGAGGAGGGCGGCGGCGAGCAGCTCAACTATTTCTGGCGTGGCTGGTTCTTCACCACCTATGCCAACGACCAGGCGGTGACGTCGGTGGAGGAGCAGTCGGCCGATTCACTGATCGGCACGACGGCGCGCGGCAAGAACTACGTGCGGATCACCATCGAGAACAAGGGTGGCATCCTGCTGCCGGTGCAGATGAACGTCACATATTCCGACGGCACCACCGAGTTCGTGAAGATACCGGCCGATGCCTGGCGCCAGAACGAGCTCAAGCACCAATACGGGTTCTTCACCGACAAGGTGGTGACCAAGGTTGTGGTGGACCCGAACGAAGTCTTTGCTGACGTGAACCGGGAGAACAACACGTGGACCGCTGAAGGTGCCGGAGTATCGTGAGTTGAGTCGTCAGTCGGCGGTCGGCAGTCGGCAGAAAGTCATCAGTCGGCCGCTCTGGGGCCTGGGAGCATTTGTCCTTTCGATGACTGCAGGCTCTCTGCCGACTGCCGACAGTCGACTGCCGACTCATGACGTCCACGTCACCCTCACCCGCATGGCGGTGGACAGTGCCGCCATCGTCTCCCGTGTTCGCCTTTTCAAGGACGACCTGCAGGCGGGGCTGGCCAGGTTCTACAAGCTGCAGAAGCTCGACCTCGGCACCAGCAAGGATACCGACTCCCTTTTCGCCGGCTACCTGGCGGAGCGGGTATGGGTGGAGGCCGACGGCGCCCGGCTCAAGGGTTCCGTCCAGGCCTCGGGCATCGAGACCGACGAGCAGGGCCAGCCGATGATCTGGTTCATCGTGGAATATCCGGTCGCGAAGGCACCAGGAAGACTCGGCGTACGCAATGACCTGCTCTTCGAGGTGTTCCCGAGCCAGCAGAACATCGTGAACCTGCTCAACGTGGCAAATGAAAGGCGCTATTCCCTCTACTTCGTGCCGGGCAGCACCAAGGTCCAGGAGGTGGCCCTCCAGTGACCGTCAGGTCGTTAGCACGAAGGTCACGTCCACGTCGGCCAGTGACCCGGGCACCAGGCCGTTTCCCTTCGTATCTCCCTCGTAGTGACTGAGCAGCACCTCCAGCGTCCAGCTTCGCAACTCGACATCGGCCGGCACATGAATGGCAAATGCCTCGCCGTATTCCGCGCTGTTGCTGTCGATGGTCAGGTCCGTCGCGATGACGCCATTCTCCGGCAGCATGGTGTAGAAGAAGCGGTGCTGCAATTTCCTGGAGTTGATGAGCGGCGTGACATCCACCGGCGGTGACGTGGTCGAGTTCGTGAGGGTGATGGTCGCAGTGTACGAAGCGTTGGGCACGACGTGCAACGCCCCGGCCTGGTCCCGCCAGGGCAGCGGGCCGGGCCCGTCAGGGTCCACGATGGTGGCGTGCTGGAAGGTGCTGTCCTGTCGTCGCATGAGGGTGAGCGTCACCTGGTTGATGAGCTCCGGCGTCTCCGGCTCCTTCACCGGCCCATTGTCGCCGCTGCAGCCAGTGGCTGCAACGGCGAGGGCCGCGAAGCAGAGGACGCGTCCGGTCGCATTGATTGGCTTCATGGATCCTAGGACGTCCCAGCGGGTCACAGCTTCACAGGAGGCCAACCCGCCCGCCACTCAGAAGGTCCACGCCAGCCGCAGCATGAAGTTGCGGCCCATGCCGAGATTCCGGCTGTCCTCGACGAAGTTGCGGTAGCGATTGAGGAACCAGACGTACTGCTGGTTGAAGGCGTTGAGCAGGTCGAGATCGACGGAGATCACCTGGCCACCGACCGCCAGTTGCGCGCCCGCGCCGAGACTGACGAGCGTGTAGCCGCCGGGAATCGGGGTTCCGGGCTCGAGCTCGTTCGGGTCGACGCGGTATGCGACCTTGGCCATGACCGTCGATCCGCTCACCGAGAAGTACGGGGCACGATACCAGGTCCCGCTGCCACCGGTCACCTTCGCCGAGTAGCGCACGCGCAACGGCGCAATCCACGGGATCGGCTGGTCCAGCACCCGGTTCTGCGCGTAGGTGTAATCGCTGCCGGCGCCAAGCTCCAGCCAGTGGGTCGGGTGGTAGTCTGCGCCCACCTCGAACCCGTAGAACAGTGCATCGCCCTGGGTAATCACGAATTCCTGCAGCCCCGAGGCCTCCGGGTCCGTTGAGCTCGTATCTCGCCCGGACGTCGGGTTGGAATAGATGAAGTCATGAATCGGGGTGTAGAATCCGCCTGCCTCCAGCTGGACCCGCCCGCTCTGTACCCGCAGCGCCAGGTCCGTGGTCCATGAGGTCTGGTTCTGCAGCGAGTCGTTGCCGATGACGAACTGCGGTACCCCCTCGTGAACACCATAGCCGAAGAGTTCGAAGATATTCGGCGCCCGGAAGGCGCGGCCCAGGTTGGCCACAATCGCAACCGACTGCCCGATGTGGTAGAGCGCGCCGATGTTGCCGGTCACCGAGTTGTAGCGTCCGGGTCTGCTCCGGAACGATGCGATTACGATCCTCCCGGCCCACCTCCGCCTCGTCCACATCCAGTTGCCGGAAGTCGTACCGCAACCCGAACGAGAGCGTGAACCGGCCCACGTCGGCCTGCTCGAACCCGAACACGCCGATGCCGAAGGCCTGGTTCGGGGGGAGGAACTTCTCGGTGCCGAATCGATCCCAGCCATTGTGATAGCCCTGCACGCCGAGCGTTCCGGCAAAGGGGCCGATCGGGTTGTTGTGGTAGTGGACGTCGCTGGTCCAGAGACTGTTCTGCAGTCCTGAGGCGACGTCAGCCTCAGTGTCGCCCGCCGACTCGAACTCGCGTCGCCGGTTGCTGTCAAAGCCGAGGTTGGCCTCGATCCGCGAGGCACCGCCTGTGGGGGCTACAACACCGATGTTGAAGCGGTTGTCGGTGACGTGCTGGAACGGCGTGGCGGCAGGGTCCTCGTCCATCAGTTGCAGCGTCTCATAGCGATGCGTGTACGACGCCTTCACCGTGCCCCATGTTCCCTTGTATCCCGCTCCGACGCTTCCATCCACGGTCGAGAAGCCGGTGTTGTACAGCGTACCGACCGGCGTCTCGATGTTGTCGGCGTTCCGGCCGACCAGTGCCGCCCGGAAGCCGAAGCCACCGCTGGCACCATTCAGCAGCAGGCTCCCGTCGGGGTTGGTGTTGTTCGTCCCATAGGCACCAAGCACCTTGCCGCCGACACTCCCCTTCACCCCGATCGCATCGGGGATGGCAGGCGGAATGATGTTCACCACGCCACCCACCGCGTCCGAACCGTACAGCACGCTCGCCGGTCCCTTGATCACCTCGATTCGCTCGGCGCCGGACGTCTCGATGTTGGGGCTGTGCTCGTCGGCAAACTGCTGGGTGTCGGTGCGCTGGCCATTCGCGAGGACCAGCACGTTGTTCGACGACAGCCCGCGGATCACCGGCTTGCCGATCCCGGCACCGGTGGTCCACGCCGAGACGCCCGGAGATCTTGTCGATCGTCTCGCCCAGGTTGGCGGTGTGATCGGCCTGAAGGCGTGCCCCGCTCAGGACCGACACCGGCTGGGGCGACGTGAGCGCACTCGACCCGTTGGGGCTGGCCGTGACCTGCAGCGGCGGCAGTTCGACGAGTGATTCGTTCAGGGTGACGTTGAGCGTCAGGACCTCCGTGCCCAGCACGATTCTCCGCGTCTGTGGCCCGAAGCCCAGTAGTGCGAAGGTGACGGTATAGCTGCCGGTGGGCAGGCTGGACAGGGCGTAGTTCCCCTCCTGGTCGGTCAGGACCAGTCGCGAAAACTCCACGACCGTCACGCGCACGTTCGCCAGGGGATTGCCGTGAAAGTCAGTCACCTTTCCGCGGAGCTGTGCAGCGTCGACGGGCGTCGAACTGCTGGCCGAGGCAGATGCCACCGCCACGGCGAGGAGCAATGTGTACATGTGTGATCTCCACCTGTGCCCCAGACCACCGGTTCAGGGTCGGTCGAGGAGCGGCCTGGCAATGCCGACGGCCCGTGAAGCACGGGTCGCTCAGCGCTGCGATATGTGTCGGATGTGACTCAGGTCAGGCGGAGAATGCGGGCGGGGCTCGAGGACGTGTGCTGCGATCAGGGGTGATGGTGACGCGAACGACCTGCGAAGGCTCAGCAACAGCGCGCTCGGTGCCGCGCACCGCCGGTACCGGGGAAGCACTGCACGGCACTGGTCCGGGGACCGGAATCGGCGCCGCGAGCGAACAGGTATCGGCAGTGGGGACGGGCCGCACCTTGCTCGTCCAGTCGCGACCCTGCCACCTGCTGCGATCCCGATCCATGCCACACCACCGCATCGATGAGGGGCAGCCCCGGGCCGCCGAGCACGAACAGGCTCAGCAGGAGGGTACGGAGGAAGGTCACCGAACGACGTGCATGGTCCCAAGGTAATCGCAGCCAGGGAAAGGTCAGCCAGGGCGTTACGGGAACGGTGCGAAACCTGGTTTCGCCGGTCTCCAGCATCTTCTCGAGGTACGGATGACACATGCCGCACTGGTCGCCGCAGCCGGTGTTCGCCACCAGCTCCTCAATGGTCCAGCCGTACTCCCGTGCAAGGCGAAGCAGGCTGTCGAAGGTCATGCGCTGGCAGACACAGCGGGTCACCGCCCACCGGTCCGGGATGCGGCTCACGGATTGGTGGGGCGGATGTCGAGCTCGCTCACCAGCGCGCGGCCAGGCAGGCGCAGCGTGGTGAGGATCGTCTCCGCAACATCCTCGGCGCGGAGGATCTTCTCCGGCCTGGAGGGCAGCAGCGGCTGGTTCTCGAGCATGGCGGTCGCCACCGATCCCGGACATACCGCGATGACGCGGATGTTGTTCTTGCGCTCCTCCAGCATCAGCGCCTTGCTGAAGCCGAGAACCGCGTGCTTGGATGCCACGTATGCGGTGCCACCAATGAAACCGTTCTTGCCTGCCAGGCTCGCCACATTCACGATGTCGCCCCGTCCGGCGGTGCGCATGCCGGGCAGCACTTCGCGTGTCACCAGGAACAGGCTCCGCACATTCGTGCGCATCGTGGCGTCCCAGTCTTCAATGCTGAGCTCGCTGATGGTCTTCGCGATGAGCACACCGGCATTGTTCACCAGCGTATCGATCGGGCCGAGCACCTTGCTGACGTGCGCGGTGAGTGCCTTCACCTGGGTCTCGTTGCCCACGTCGGTGGGAAGGCCATCGGCATGGATGCCGGCGCCGCGCAGTTCGAGCAATAGCCGTTCGAGCCGGTCGGCGGTCCGGGCACACACGCCCACCGACCAGCCGGCCCGGCCGAGCGCGAAGGCGACGGCGCGACCGATACCCTCGGTGGCACCGGTGACGAGGGCGACACGATGTGAAGTCATGTAAGGAGTATACCGGCTTTGACGGGCACGGCCCTACCTTTCGCCGCCTATGGCTGAACCCCGCTACGTCTTTCAATGCTCCCGACGCCATCGCGTTGCCGTCGATCCCGGTCGCTACTGGGCGCCGGCACGCTGTCCGGTCTGCAAGTCCCCGGTCGACCGACTGCGGACCGCGCGCCTTGCGCAGTGGGTCCGCGGTGCCGCACCGCACTCGCGCCTCCGGATCCGGAAGGTGGTCCTGACGCCGCTCGATGGCGTCGGTTGGCTGCTCGTGATGTTCATGCTCTTCCTGGCCTGGGCCTATCGCTTCTTCGGCGATCGCACCTGGTGGGGTACCGCGCTCATCTACTCGGGGCGCTGGCCATGGTTGCTGCCCGTCGCTCTGCTGGCTGCTCTCGCGCTCTTGTGGCGACGCCAGGCACTGATCCCCATCGGGCTCGCAGCGCTTATTGTGGTCGGTCCCGTCATGGGTGGACGGCTGAGCACGGCACCGCTCTGGCATCCCAAGGCACCGATTCGCATCCTGACCTTCAATGTCGAGAACGGGAGTGTCGTGTCGCTGCGGCTCAAGGAGCTGCTCGAAGCGACGCGTCCCGATATCGCCGGGTTCCAGGAATGCGGTCCGGCCATGCGCGACGCCCTCGGCAGCCTGGAAGGCTGGGCCGCAGTCGATACCGCAGGTGGCACCTGCTTCCTGAGCCGGTATCCGCTGCGGGCACCGCCACGCCGCATGGCAGCACGGGACTTCCAGGCAGCGGGCGGGTCGGCCGCGGCGGCACGCTACGAGGTCATGGCACCGATCGGCACGGTCACGGTGTTTGTCCTGCACCTCGAGACGCCTCGACACGGCGTGCAGCACCTTCTCTCCGATCCCTCCAATGCGCCGCGGCTCATCGACGCGAACAACATCCTGCGCGATACCGAATCACGCGCCGTCCGCCGGTGGATCGACTCGACGACGCCACCGCGGATCGTGCTGGGTGACTTCAACCTCCCGGTCGAGAGCATCATCTGGCAGCAGTACTGGGGTGGCCTTACCGATGCATTCAACGCCTCCGGCAACGGCTGGGGATTCACCAAGCTCAACGGCTGGATCGAGGTGCGCATTGATCACGTATTGCTGGATGACGAGCTGAAGGCTGTCGGCGCGCATGTGGGTGATGACTATGGATCGGACCACCTTCCATTCGTTGCGGAGATCGTGAGGAGATGAGGATGTCATCGCGATACTCGCGTGCACTGGTCGCAATCTTCACCATCGCGGCGGCGAGCGCCGGGCCGGCCCATGCCCAGGGCCGAGCCCGCAGTCTCGGCGTCGTCGCCGGCGTCCTGCCGGTGGGTCCGCTCAACGCCATCACCGATGTCCCCGGAGTGCTGGTGGGGCAGACCACGGTCGTCATCGGCGACTCGGTGCGCACCGGTGTCACCGCGATCCTGCCGACCTCGCAGAACCTCTTTCTGGAGCGGGTGCCCGCAGCCATCTACGTTGGCAACGGCTTCGGAAAGCTGCTCGGGGTCACGCAGGTCGCCGAGCTTGGTGAACTGGAGACGCCGATCCTCCTCACCTGCACCCTCTGCGTGTGGCGCGCCGCCGACGCGATGGTGACCTGGATGCTCGAGCAACCCGGCATGGACAAGGTGCGATCGATCAACCCCGTGGTGGGGGAGACAAACGACGGCTACGTCCTCAACGCCATCCGCTCGCGTCTCGTCTCCGAGGCCGATGTGCGCCATGCCCTCACCACCGCCGCAACCGGTCCGGTTGCCGAAGGCAGCGTCGGTGCCGGCACCGGGACCATTGCGTTCGAGTGGAAGGGCGGGATCGGCACCTCATCCCGCGTCGTGAAGGTGGGAGACAGCACCTGGACCGTGGGCGTGCTGGTGCAGTCCAACTTCGGCGGTGCTTCCGAGCTGACGATCGTGGGAGTGCCAGTCGGTCGCATCCTGGGGAAGTCTGGAGTCTCGAGCCTGGCCCCGGCCAAGGGCCCACTCGGCTCGATCATGGTGGTCGTCGCCACCGATGCCCCATTGAGCGACCGAAACCTCAAGCGTCTTGCGTCCCGCGCGATGCTCGGCATCGGTCGCACCGGCTCGAGCGTGGACAACGGCTCGGGTGACTACATCATCGCATTCTCGAACAGCCCTGCGGTGCGACGACCGCGAGGTGCCGCACGCATATCGCAGGCCGACGTCGGCAACGACTACATGTCGGGCCTCTTCGACGGCGTCGCGGAGGCCACGGAGGAGGCGATCTACAACAGTCTCTTCATGGCGACCACCCAGACGGCGAACGGCCACACCGTCGCGGCGCTCCCCGTCGCGGAGGTGCTCGCCATCCTCAAGGCACGCGGCGGGATTTGACAGCGGCTCCTTCGGCCTGCATGATGGACATGACTCCAGCCGAAGGAGGTGCAGGCCATGAAAGTCTATGGCCCCAACGCCCTGCGAAACGTGGCAGTCACTGGCCACGGGGGCGCCGGCAAGACCAGCTTGGTCGACGCGCTCGCGTATGTGTCCGGTTCGAGCCGTCGCCACGGCCGCGTCAAGGATGGCAGTACCCTCACTGATACCTCCCCCGACGAAATCGAACGGCAGCACTCCATCACCCTGGGCCCGGCGTACGCCGAGTGGCTCGATACCAAGATCAACCTGCTCGACACTCCCGGATATCTCGAGTACCTCGGTGAAGCCGTCGCGGCGCTCAGCGTCGCGGACGCCGCGCTCGTGGTGCTGAGTTCCACCGCAGGCGTCGAGGTCGGCACCGAGAAGATCTGGGAGCTCTGCGATCACTATCACTTGCCACGGATGCTGGTCGTGGCGGCGATGGACAAGGACAACGCCGACTTCGCACGGGTCTACGAAGACGTGCGCACGCACCTCACCTCGCGCGTCGTGCCGGTGGAGGTCCCGGTGGGCGACGGGCGCGGCTTCCACGGCATCGTCAACCTCTTCTCCGGGCACTGCCACGAGTACAAGGGCACGCGCGGGGAGTACCAGGTGGTCCCGGTGCCGAGGGAGCTCGAGGCGCAGGTGAAGCAGTACTCCGACCAGCTCCTCGAGGCGGTGGCCGCCACCGACGACGGCCTCATCGAGCGCTATCTCGGTGGGGAGGAGATCCCCCGCGCGGAGTTTACGGCGGCAATGAAGCACGCCGTGGTCACCGGCGCGGTGGTGCCCCTCTTCTGCTGCAGTTCCGACCTCACCTACGGCACTCGCACGCTGCTCAAGGAAATGGTCGAGCTGTTGCCGTCCGCCGCCGAGGCACCGCTTCCGCCCAACAATGGCGAGTACGAGAACTCACCGCTGCTCGGGCGCGTCTTCAAGACGGTCTCCGAGCCGCACGTGGGTGACGTCACCTATTTCCGGCTTTATCGCGGCGAGATGCGGAGCGGCGACGAGGTATGGAACGCGGAGCACGGCATCGCCGAGAAGATCAACCATCTCTCGGTGCCGCAGGGGAAGGAACGCGTGGAGGTGGAGCGCCTCATGCCCGGCGATATCGGCTGCGTGGCCAAGCTCAAGGACACGCACACCGGTGACACCTTCTGCCGTCGTGATGCACCGGTGCGGCTCCCACCGATCGAGTTTCCCGAGGCGGTGGCCACGGCGGCCCTGGTCACCAAGCGCGGCGATGAGGACAAGCTCGCGTCCGCACTGCATCGCCTGCACGAGGAGGACCCGTCATTCCATTTCGAGTACAACTCCGAACTGGGACAGACGCTCATTCACGGCATGGGCGAGCGGCACTTCGAGACGCTTCTCGGCCGCATCGCGCGACGCTATGGGGTGGCTGCTGAACTGACGCGTCCCCGGATCGCATACCGGGAGACCTTCCGCGCGCGTGGAGAAGGGCAGGGGAAGCACAAGAAGCAGACCGGCGGGCGCGGGCAGTATGGCGACTGCTGGATCCGCATCCGCCCGCTGGCGCGGGGCGAGGGTTATCGCTTCAAGGATGAAGTGGTGGGCGGGGTCATCCCGAACAAGTACATCCCGGCGGTTGACCGCGGTGTCCAGGAGTCAGCGCTGCGCGGGGTGCTCGCGGGCCATCCCGTCGTCGATTTCGAGGTGGAGTGCTTCGACGGCAGCTATCACGACGTGGACTCGAACGAGATGTCGTTCAAGATGGCGGGAATCCAGGCGTTCAGGAACGTGGCGCCGCAGTGCCGCCCCGTGCTGCTCGAGCCGCTCATTGAGGTGGAGACCTGGGCGCCGGAGGAAACCCTGGGGGACGTGATGGGAGACTTGAGCGCACGCCGGGGGCACATACTTGGCACCGACCGCGACGGCCGGCTGACTCGCGTACGCTCGATCGTGCCCGCGGCAGAGCTCTATCGCTACTCCACCGCGCTGCATTCCATCACTCATGGCCGCGGAACCCACAAGGAGAAGTTCCACGGATTCGCCGAGGCACCACCGGAGGTGACGACGAAGGTGGCGTCGGAGTCAAGGGAGCGTGCCGAGCTTCAGCACGCCTAGCAAGCCTACTTCACGACATCGAACTGCTGCGATCCGGCAGGCGTGCCATCGAGCCAGATGTCGATGGTGTACCGGCCGACGGGCCAGGCGCTCTTCTTCACGATGTGGAACTCGGTGACGGCCGGGGCTGCTGCGACGGTCTGGCTGGTGGAATCAACCGTCTGCCCCGTCTGGAACGTCCACTTCGCAGTGAGCACGGCGCCCGGTGCAGTGTTCTCGGTATAAACCGATGCGATGATGCTGTCCTTCACGCCGAAGCTCGACCGCGCCGCGAGGACGCGCTTGTCGGCGCCCACGGAGCTGCCCAGCTCGATCTGGGTCACCGCCGGCCGCGGTGCCGGCGTCGGCTCCGGCGCCATCGTCTCAGCCGGCGGCGGGGGCGGCGCTTCCTTCTTGCACGCGGTGCCCAGCAGCGGTGCTGCCAGCAGGGTCACGGCGAACAGGGTACGGATCGGCTTCATGATCGCTCCTCGCCGTCAGGCGTCTGGAATGGTGAGAACCTGACCGGGATAGATCTTGTCAGGGTCCTTGAGCTGGTCGCCGTTCGCCGCGAAGATCGCCTTCCACTTGCCGGCGTCGCCGTACACGTGCTTCGCGATCTTCGACAGGCTGTCGCCCTTCTTCACTTCGTAGGTGCGCGGTGCGACCTGCGCTTCCGGCTCCGCAGCGGCGGACGAGCTGCCGCCCTCGACGTCGGAGAAATCGGGAAGTGGTTCGTCTGGAGTCATGGTGTGCCTCGCAATGTCGTCATGAACACAATGGGCCTGGGCCTCTGCCCCCCAACGAGAAAACCCCGGGCGCCGCCCGGGGTTTCTGTAACTCGACCCGCGGCGGACTAGAACTGGATGACCAGTCCGGCGGAGATTTCACCCTGCGCCACGGTGGACGAGGCCTGCTGCGCGAAGCAGCCGTACCAGCCGCACCATGCCGCCACCTGGCCGTTCGGCACGAAGCTCCACCAGCCGCGGAACGTGCCGCGCAGGCCGACCCGCTGCGCCTTGCCGAACATGTAGCGGACGCCGGCCTGGCCGGAGATCGAGAAGTCGGTGCTCGAACCAACGCCCGGGGCGCCGAGATCGAAGATGGTGACGCCGAGGCCCGCGCCGAGGAAGGGATGGATCTTGGCCTTCTGGCCAAACTCCCAGCGGCCGCCGGCATGGATGTAGTTCACGGCCAGGGTGGACGAGCAGTTGGCCGGGTTCAATGCGGGACAGCCACCACCGGTCGCAACGAAGTTGATATCGCTATCCTGGCGCAGGTACGTCAGCTCGAACCAGCTGCTGCCGTTCGGCGTGAAGCCTGCCTCAACGCCCCAGCCGAGCCCGCTCTCCTGTACCAGGCGGCCGTTGGGAACGTTCGAGATGCCTGCGGTCGGGAAGGCGCCACCCCAGACGTAGCCGATCAGCGGAGTGATCTCGAACGCTGAGGTCGGGATCTGGGCGGCGGCCGGGGCCGCGCTGGCTGCCGCCAGCAGGGAAGCCGCCGCAACGGTACGGACAAACAAACGACGCATAAGACATCCTCGGATACAGGGTAGGCGATAAGGGCTGAGAAACATGGTGAGGCCCTGTCCGGCTGTCCAGAGCAACCTTGTGGTTATGCCGCGGTGGCGCCCGGACCGTTCGCGCCATAGGATACTGCCCCGGGCCCGCAGCATCCGCTCGGTCAACCCTGATGTCTGATCAGCATAAAGCAATATGGAGAAGGGACTTATGGCCCCATTGTCAGCGATCACCGAGCTTCTGGGCAGTGACGCGAAGAGCCTGCTCGAACATCGGTGCACCGGCATTACCAAGGAGTCCCTGCACCTGCCCGGCCCCGATTGGGTCGATCGCATTCACTCGGTATCTGATCGCCCCACCCCGATTCTCCGGAGCCTGCAGTCGCTGAGCGGCCACGGGCGCCTCGCCGGCACCGGGTATCTCTCCATTCTCCCGGTGGACCAGGGCATCGAGCACTCCGCCGGCGCCTCCTTCGCGAAGAACCCGATCTACTTCGATCCCGAAAACATCGTCAAGCTGGCGCTCGAGGGCGGATGCAATGCGGTCGCGAGCACGCTCGGCGTACTCGGCTCGGTCGCGCGGAAGTACGCGCATCGCATTCCGTTCATGGTGAAGTTCAACCACAACGAGTTCCTCACCTTCCCCAACAAGTTCGACCAGATCGCCTTCGCCAGCATGAAGCAGGCGAAGGACATGGGATGCGTGGCGGTCGGCGCCACCATCTACTTCGGGTCGCCCGAGTCGGGAAGGCAGATCGTCGAGGTGAGCCAGGCCTTTGCCATCGCCCACGAAATGGGCATGGCCACGGTGCTCTGGTGCTACCTGCGGAACCCGGCCTTCAAGAAGGACAAGGACTACCACGTCTCCGCCGACCTCACCGGGCAGGCGAACCACCTCGGCGTCACCATCCAGGCCGACATCATCAAGCAGAAGCTGCCGGAGAACAACGGTGGGTTCAACGCGCTGAACAGCAAGGAGAATCCGTACGGCAAGACGGACCAGCGCATCTACTCCGAACTCTCCTCCGACCATCCCATCGACCTCACCCGCTACCAGGTAGCCAACTGTTACATGGGGCGCGCCGGTCTCATCAACTCGGGCGGTGCCTCGGGCTCCAACGATTTCGCCGAAGCGGCGAAGACAGCCGTCATCAACAAGCGCGCTGGTGGCATGGGGCTCATCTCCGGTCGCAAGGCCTTCCAGCGCCCGATGGCGGAGGGCATCAAGCTGCTCAACCTCATCCAGGACGTGTACCTGGCCAAGGAGATCACCGTCGCCTGACGCGCCCGTGATCCCGGCGACACCCCTGCTGCGCCTCCTCCTTGGCGCAGCGGCTGCGGCGATCATCGTATTCGCCCTGCAGTCGCTGGCCCCGGTGCTGACGGTGTTCATGGTGGCCATCGTGGTGGCCGAGAGCCTGGCGCCGGTGATGCAGTGGTTCATGCGCCGCGGCCTCTCCGGCGCCGCGGCATCGATCCTCACCCTGGCACTCACCGTCGTGTGCGGGGCCGTGCTCATCGGGTTGCTGATCAACTCGCTCACCCAACTCGTCCAGACGCTTCCGCACTACCAGCAGCAGCTCGCCTCGCTCGGCGCCAGCACCACGGCGCTGCTCACCCGCCTGCACGTCGACACGAGCCACCTGAGTACCCTGGGCTTCCTGAATCCCGACCGGCTTGTCGGTACCGCCACCTCCGTGGCGAGCCGCGTCATCCTGACCCTGGGACGGGGGATTTTTGTCCTGCTTCTTGTCGCCTTCATGCTCATCGATCTCGCCGTGCGCGACAGCCGGACGCCGGGATTGCCCGGCCTGCGCTGGATGCAGCAGACCCAGGCGTTCGGTGGCGAGATCCGGGCTTACATGCGCCTCACGGCACTGATGGCCTTCATCGGCGCCGTGGCCAACCTGGTCCTGCTCGAGGTGCTGCGGGTCGACTTTGCGATCACGTGGGGGGTGCTCGCCTTCTTCGTGTCGTTCATTCCGGTGGTGGGTTTCGTGCTGGCGATGGTGCCGCCCGCTATCATCGCGCTGCTGCAGTTCGGCTGGGATCGCGCCCTGATGGTGGTGGTGGGCTACGTGCTCATCAGCTTCATCAATGACAACATCATCCGCCCGCGGCTCATCAAGCACGGGTTCGAGATGAACTTCGTGGAGATGTTCTTCTCGCTGTTGTTCTGGGGATGGGTGTTCGGGCCGGTGGGGACGATCCTGGCGGTGCCGCTGACGTTGCTGGTGCGCGAGTTCATCGCCCGCTATGGACGAGGCTCCGACACTACTAGCGCTCCCACTCCCGGCTGAAGCGCTCGGCGAGCGCCGCCGCCCCCAGCCGCGCAAACCCGTCCTCCGCCTTCACCCGCACGGTATCTGCTTCCCCCCGTCGCGCGAGACGTCGCAACGCCAGTGCCTCCGCCGCGGCACACTCCGCCACCAGCAGCGCCGATCCCTGGCTCTCCGCCATCGAGCCCGCAGCCCGTGCCTCCTCCAGCGCCGCCCCCGCGTCATTCCGCTGCAGTGCCACCACCGCTCGCACCCGGCCGATCTCGGCGATGCCGATCTGGTCGCCTGCCTGCAGTGCGAGCTCGCTGGCGCGATCCAGCTCGCGCGACGCCACGTCCAGCGCACCCCGCGCGACGTCGAGCTCTGCGCGACCCGTCACCGCCAGCGCCGCCAGCGCGGCATCTTCCACCATCCGCGCATGCCGCAGCGCCTGCACCGTCGCCTCGTCCGCATCCTGCCAGGCACCGAGCTCCCGAAACGCGAGCCCCAGGTTGTGGTATGTCTGCGCCGTTCCGCGCCGGTCGCCGAGACGCTGGTAGCCCAGCAGGGCGGCGCGATAGAGGCTCAGCGCCGTCACCGCGTCGCCACGCAGGTGTGCCACCGACGCCAGGTTGTTGGCCGCGTGCGCGTCGAACAGCGTATCGCCCAGCTGCCGCGCCAGCGAGCGCGCCATCTCGAATCGGCTCGCGGCGTCATCCAGGTCACCCCGCTCGAACGCGACTGCGCCGAGCAGGTTGAGGGCGCGCAGCCGCCCGTCCAGGTCGGCCCGCAGGCGGAATCCCTCCGCCGCCTCCGCCGCCAGTTCTCCCGCCTGCACCACGTCCCCCAGTCGCATCGACGCCGTCGCCGCCAGCAGCAGCGCCTCGCTGCGGCGCGCGTCCGCCGCCGGCGCGGCGAGCCACGACGACACCACCTCGCGATACCGGCCCGCGCCAAGCAGCGCGCGCAGTATCGCGACGAGGTCAGGTTCAGCGGTGGGCGCGATCATCGATCGACTCAGTAGGCGATCGCGTAGCGGCTGAAGCCATTCAGCTTCGCCTCGAGTTCTTCCTCGTCCTCCACCTTCACGCTGCCCAGGCGCACGAACGGCTGGCCCGGCAACTCCTGACGCCAGATGCCGAGGATCGTCTCCAGGTGACTGTCCTCGCCGTCCACGTCGCCGTCTTCATTGAAGTCATCGTCCGCATGCGCATAGCGGATCTTGAGTTCGGCCGGCTTCTCAGCGCTGAACTTGAGCCCGGTGGGCTCCAGCGAGAACAGCACCAGCGCCGGATCCTCCACCGTGATCGTGATCAGCACCGAGTCGCCCTCGGCGATCGCCGACCCGTCGGGTCGCTGGCTCAACGACTCATTCTCCAGCTTGAGCGAGAGGTATTCGTCCCCCCGTCCACCGCCTTCATCGAGGAAGTAGAGCCTCTGCTCCGCACTCCGGCCCTTCACAGCCCAGAACGACACCGTGTTCTCCTCCAGCGGCGGCGCCGTGACCGCAAGTCGCGCGACGGTGAGCCCGTCGGGTGGTCGCTCGGACCCCGGGTCATTGGGCGAGGGTGCGCCCGAGTCCGACGAGCAGCCGATGGCGAGCGCCACCGCAATGACGACGGTCATCACCCTGAAGCGTGCGCTGGAAAACATGCGGCATCCTTCCGGCCTGCTGCCGGATCTAGGGAGAGGAGTCATTCAGCAGCCTGTTGAGGCGGGGACGGGAAATGCCGAGGCGCCTGGCGGCCTCGCTCTTGTTGCCACCGGTGAAGGCGACCATCGCGTGAGCGGCGGCGCGGTTGATGGTGTCAATCTCGGCGGGGAACGGAAGCCCGGTTGATCCAGGCAGTGCCGCCGGAGGTGCGTCTGATGCAAAGAGCGCATCAGCTTCGAGCGACCCGCGTGCCGACAGCACCAGCCCTCGCTCGATGGTGTTACGCAGCTCGCGCACGTTGCCAGGCCATGGATGCGCATGGAGCGCCGCCCGGAGCGCCGGCGAGAGCGGTGGTACCGGCAGGCTGTACGTGGCAGCCAGTCGCTCCAGGAACACCTCCGCCAACTGCTCCACGTCCTGCTGCCGCTCCCGGAGCGGCGGGAGCGACAATGCCACCACGTTGAGCCGGTAGAAGAGGTCCTCGCGGAACTCGCCCCGCGCGATCGCGCTCCGCAGGTCGGCGTGCGTGGCCGCGATCACCCGCACCTCGATCTTGTGGGTCCGCTGTCCCCCGACCCGGCGGATCTCGCGGCTCTCCAGCGACCGGAGCAGCTTTGCCTGGAGCTCCAGCGGCATGGTGCCGATCTCGTCGAGGAACAGCGTCCCGCCATGCGCCAGCTCGAACAGGCCGGGCTTGGTGGCGATGGCGCCGGTGAAGGCGCCCTTCTCGTGCCCGAAGAGTTCGCTCTCCAGCAGCGTCGCCGGGATCGCGGCGCAGTTGATCTCGACGAACGGTCCCGTGGCGCGAGGCCCCTCGTAGTGGATCGCGCGCGCCAGCAGTTCCTTGCCGGTGCCGGTTTCGCCGGTGATCAGCACCGTCACACCGCCATGCCGCGTGACCCGCCTCGCCTGGTCCAGTGCACGCCGCATCGGTTCGCTGTTGCCCACGATCGCCGCGAAGCCGCTCGCCGTGCGTTCCGCCGCGGCGAAGCGGCCGCCCTCGCTCGCGCCCCGGCGCTCCCGCCCTTCCCGCTCCAGCGTGCGGCGCAGCGTGTCCAGGTCCGCGGGCAGGGCGAAGTAGTCGCGCGCACCTGCCCGCACCGCCGCCGACCCAAGGCGATGATCGGTCGACGCACCCACCAGGAACACCTGATGTGCCCTGTCGAGTTCGGCGATCAGGTCGATCGCATCCGTCTCGGCGCCGCCGCCCAGCACCACCACCGGACCCTCCACCGACGCGCGTCCCTCCACCGGGCTCCACGGCACCGGCAAGGCGCCAAGCTCCCGCACCATCCCCTCGAGGGTGGTGCGGAAGCTGTCGCTGACCGCAACCATCAGCACGCTCCAGTCCGGAGTCACCCGCGACTCCGGATCCCGTCAGCCCTGGCCGTGATTGTCGCTCCCGTGGTCATGGTGATCATCCTCGCCGTCGCGGTCATTGTCCTCGAACGCGCGGACCGATGCCTTGATGTTGTTCTTCACCTGGCTCGACAGCGGCTGCTGGTCGTTGGCCAGCGCCGGGTCTACCAGCACGCCATCCACCAGGAACCAGGTCGACAGATCCACGAACAGCGTGAGGTCGGTGGCCGTGGTGCCGTCCACCACCAGCGCAGGATCGAACGCGTTTTCCTGGCTCGCCGTGGCGTCGCTGGTGAAGACGAAAGCCACGCCATTGTACTTGCCGACCACTCGCACGCTCTTCTGCGCGAACTCCGGGTGCGCGGTGAGGAACGCCGCGTCGCTGTCGTTCGTCGCCTTGTGCACCTTGAACTTCACCTCGCGGTAGCTGCCGGCCGGAAGCTCGATCGAGAAGGCCCGCGCTGCACCGGCACCCAGCGGCAGGTCCAGCAGGTACGGCCCGATCCGGAGCTCATCGCAGTCGCTGTCATTCCCGTCGTCATCGTGCGACATCGCAATGCGGGAACCGGCCGTCCTCACATCGGACCCGCTGTGATTGCCATGGTCGTCACCGCTCTCGCTGCTGTCAGCGCCGCCACCGTTGGGGCCATCATCGTTGCCATCGTCCGTGCAGCTCGCCGTCTCCACCAGGTGGAACTTGATGTCGCGCAGCACCATCTGCGCGGTATCGATCACCAGCGTGTTGGTGCCGTCAGTGAACGTCTCCGGATCTCCGCTGACGCTGAGCGCGGCACCCGCGGCGGCGGGCGCACTCGACGTCGCCACATTGAATCGCACCGTCGCGTCGGCAGAGGTGCCCGTGCCGGTGCCTGCATCGGAACAGCCGGCGAGAATGATCACGCTCGCGGCGAGGGTAACAGCAGTAGTGCTTCGCATGACGATACCTCTGGGTCTGGTCAGAAGGATGGCCCTTGATCGGGCCCCGGACACCCACCCATAAGCAGGCGGCATTCCCTTTCGGCCAGATTTGCTAAGTAGCTTTCCGGTAATAAGTTACAGGTAGCCAATGCTTCGGCACCCGGGAATGGAGTGTAACGTTTTGTTCCACCCACATCATCGCGATGCAGGCGCCAATGCGCCAGTCCGGGTCCTGGCCTGCGCCATCCTTGTCCTGGCGGCGTGTCAGCGAGCGGATCTCAGGTGCCAGGATTGCGGCACCGTCCGCATCGCCGCCGTGCGCGAACCTGCGAGCATCCTTCCTCCGCTGGTGTTCGAGACCGTCGGTCGCGACATCAGTGATCGCGTCTACGAAAGACTCGCCACGTTCAGGTCCGGTGGCGCCACCATCGACCCCACCGCGTTTCATCCGGCGCTGGCTGATTCATGGGAACGGGTCGACTCACTCACATGGCGTTTCCACCTCCGCCCCGGCGCGCTCTGGCACGACAGCGTATCGGTGACGGCAGGCGATGTTGTCTTTTCCTTCGCTGCATACACCGACTCCACTCTCGAGACGGCGGCAGCATCCGCACTCACCGGCGTTACCGCCGAGGCGACGGATTCCGCCACGGTGCTGATTCACTTTCCACGCTACTCGCCCGAGCAGTTGTATGACGCCACCTGGCACGTGCGCATCCTGCCCAGGCACATCTGGTCGGGAATGCCACCCGCCTCCTGGCCCAACGACACGAGCCTCGCGCACCTGGTCGGGAGCGGACCCTATCGCGTGCGTCAGCTGGGAGCGCGGCACGGCCATCACGCTGGACGCTGACTCCAGCTGGCAACCGGCACCAGCCATTCGCCGTCTCGTCTGGCGCTTCACCACCGATCCTGACGCCGCGCTCAACCTGGTCCTCTCGGGGGAGGCCGAGTTGCTGGAGCACGCGGGGCCGCCGGCGCAGTCCGACCGCGCCGCCGCCGACACGCTGCTTCGCGTCATGCCCTACCCGTCTGCCGTCTACGGGTTCGCGGCATTCAAGTTCATCGGCGCGAAGGGGAAGCCCGATCCACGCTTCTCCGATCGCGCGGTCCGGCAGGCGCTCACCCTCTCGGTCGATCGCGCCACAATGGCCCGCGCCGTCTTCGGCCCCAACGCCGCTGTCCCCGAGGGACCCGTCTCCCGGCTGCAGTGGATTGCTGGTGACGGCGTCGTCACCCTGCCATTCGACACCGCTGCGGCATCCGGGCTTCTCGATGCCGCCGGCTGGAAGCGCGATGCATCGGGCATGCGTCGACACGGCACCACTCGGCTCGCTTTCGGCCTGCTCGTGCCCGCCACCAGCCCAAGCCGGAAGCTGCTCGCCGAAGCGCTGCAGGAATCCTGGCGCCGGCTCGGCGCGGACGTTTCGATCGACGCCGTCGATTTTCCCGTCTTCCAGCAGCGGCTCGCCGAGGGAAAGTTCGACGTGTACATCGGCGCCTATCTCGATGAGCCAAGTCCGCTTGGGCTCGTCGATCAATGGACCAGGGCAGGGTGGGGCGCGCTCAACTACGGTCGCTACGGCAATCCGGTTGTCGACTCCCTCATCGGCGAGGCTCTTTCAGCATCCGCGCTTCCGACCGCGCGTCCGCGCTGGCGCGAAGTGCTCGATTCCATGAACGCCGACGTGCCGGCGGTGTTCCTCTACACACCCGAGCAATCCGCCGTCGTCTCCCGGCGAATCACCGGGGTTGTTATCGATCCCTGGAGCTGGCTTGAGGGGGTGGAACGGTGGGGCCTGGAGCCGCAGTTAACCGCTAAGTAATTATCATTCCATCACTTACACGATAGCTCCGAAGCGGTCTCTTGCTGGAGTTCCCAGCCCGGCTCGTCGCTTGCGATCTTTCGGCTGGATATCGTGTTACCGCACTCGAGGCCCGCTGGCCGGAGGAACTTGATGAGCTCACCATGGAACCGGCGCAGCGTCGCTGCCCTCTTGCTCCTTGCCGGGTTGGCCGCATGCGATGAACCGGTGCCGCTTCCCCCGCCCGACAGCGGTGGCGGCGGTGGCACCCCGCTGGTTATCTCGAATCCGTCCCCGGCCGCCGGAGCGCTCCTCGCTCCGTATGGCCTGCCCGTGACGGTCACCGCCAGCCAGCCGCTCAACACCTCGACCGCCACGACCTCGTCCTTCGTCATCACTGAGAATCCCGGCGCGGTCGACGTCTCCCGACGCATTCTCGTTCCCGGCGGCACCACGCTCCAGGCCACCGCGACGCTGTTGCCCAACATGACCTACAACGCGACCATTACCCGTTCGCTGCAGTCCACCAGCGGGTCGGTCATGGCCGAGCCATTCACCTGGAGCTTCAAGACCCGGCCGATCGTCACCTTTCCGCTGGCCGACGGCACCGCGGCCGGCATCAGCTTCTTCGGGGACCTGGCGCTCGCTGCCGATTCGTCGGGCGGCCTCCACGCGGTCTATGCCGATTCGACGAATGGCGACTTCATCTACGCCGAGTGCGCCAGCAACTGTTCCCTCGCTGGGAATTGGCGTACCCTGGCCGTGGATACCGTGGGCAACATCGGTTCTTCCAGCGCCATTGGTGTCGACCGGACGGGCAGGGTCCACGTGGTCTATCGCAGTGACCGGCTGCAGACACTCCAGTACGCGACGTGCACTACCGCTTGTACCGATCTCCTCTCCTGGTCCATCGCCACCGTCGACAACTCCAGCAGCCTGATCGGCATCAATCCGTCGATCGCGGTGACGCCGGACGGCATTGTGCACACCACGTATTACGACGGTATCAACAGCTTTCTCCGGTACGCGCGCTGCCCGGGGCTGTGTGCGCTGGACGCCAACTGGGAACAGGGCACCCCCGACACCGGGCCGTTTGTCGGCATGACGAGCGCCATCGTTGCCGATGGGACCACCCTGCATGTCGTCTACCAGGACAGCACCAACCGGGCCCTCAAGTACGCCACCTGTACCGTCACCTGCGTGGGCACCGCGTCCTGGCTGGTGGGCCCTGTCTCCGTATTCGACGGAGGCCAGAACCCTTCGATCGCGATCGGTCCCGGTAATGTGCTCCTCGTGACCTACTACGCGGCGCTCGGTGGCACGGGTGCCTTGGGCAGCGTGAAGTACGCTTCCTGCCTGAGCGCGTGCATCACCGTTGCCAACTGGACTGGCTTCGAGTTCACGACGACGGGATTGGTTGGAAAGGGCAACGGCGTCACCATGGACCCGAACGGCCGCGTCCAGGCAATCTTCCTCGACAACGGTCTCGACCGCCTGCGCTACGCCACCTGTTCCAGCGTCTGCACCAGCGGGCCCCGCTGGCGCTACAGCACTGTCGACAGCCTCATCGGTCTTACCCGCACCGCCGCCATGGTGCCCGGCCGGGACGGTGCGCTCGAGATCCTCTACCTGGCCAAGGACGCGACGATCGTGAAGTTTGCGCAGTAGGGCGTGAGGACGTGAGGACGTGAGGTGACTGACAGGCGGAAACAAAGAGGGGCGGTCCATGCGGGCCGCCCCTCTTTCCGTCCACTTCACGTCCTCACGCCTTCACGTCCCAGTTCACGCCGTCTTTCGCTTCCTCGCTGCTCCCACCGCCTTCTTCCGCGGCGACTTCTTCAGCTGCAGCGTCGGCTGGAACAGGTACTCCGGATCGGACGATCCCGCCCCGACCCCCACCTCTTCCCGCGCCTGCCGGTAGACGAACCGCTCGCCCCGGAAGTTCCGCAGCACCACCTCTTCCTCGTTCATGCTCTCGACGTACTCCGGCAGGAGCGGGATCTTCCCGCCGCCGCCCGGCGCGTCAATGACGAAGTACGGGTTGGCCAGGCCGCTGGTCCATCCCCGAAGCGCGTGCATGATCTCGAGCCCGGTCTGCACGGTCGTCCGGAAGTGCTCGGCGCCCGCCACCTGGTCGGCCATGTAGATGTAGTACGGCCGCACCCGGGCCATCATCAGCCGGTGCATCAGCGACTTCATGACCTCGGGGCTGTCATTGACCCCCTTGAGGAGCACCGTCTGGCAGCCGAGCGGAATGCCCGCGTCCGCCAGCATGCCCAGCGCCTTCACGGCCGCCGGCGTCAGCTCGTCCGGGTGGTTGAAGTGCGTGTTGATCCATACCGGGTGGTGCTTCTTGATCGTCTCGCACAGCTCCGGCGTGATCCGCTCGGGCAGGTGACACGGCACCCGGCTCCCGATACGGATGATCTCGATGTGCTTGATCGACCGGAGCCGGGTCAGGATCATGTCCAGCCGGCGATCATTGAGGAGCAGCGGATCGCCGCCCGACATGATCACGTCCCGGATTTCCGTGTGCTCCTCGAGGTACTGGAACGCCGACTCGAACTGGGACATCGGGATCTTCTCCGGGTCCCCCACCTTCCGCCGGCGGGTGCAGAAGCGGCAGTACGAGGCACACACCGGCGACACCAGGAACAGCGCCCGGTCGGGATAGCGGTGCGTGATGTTCGGTACCGGGCTGTCCTCGTCCTCGTTGAGCGAGTCGACAATCCCATCGACCACATCGAGCTCGTCGACCGTCGGCACGTACTGGCGCCAGATCGGGTCGTTCGGCTCCTTGATGAGGTCCACCATTGCGGGCGAGATGCGGAACTCGAAATTGTCCGCCGCGATGCGCAGCCGGTCCAGCTCCGGGAAGTTTTCCGGGCCGAACTTGATGGCGAGCGCTTCGAGGGAAGCGATCGAGTTCTTTCGCAGGACCTCCTGCCAGGTCTCCATGCCGGTACCCGTCCTCCTTAAGGCCGAACCGCGGCGCTCAGATACTTCACGTAGACGACCTGATCGTCGCCCGGGGCGTAGAAATCGGGAATGCGCGACTGGGCGTGATAGCCACGGCGCTCGTAGAACGCTCGCGTCGGCCCGTACTCATCGCGTCCCGCCGTCTCGGCGACGATCAGGCGCGCGCGGCCCGCAAGCCGCTGCTCCATCTCGCCAAGCAATGTTGAGCCGATCCCTTCGCCCTGATGGGCGGGATCGACCACGATCCAGTAGCAATCCCAGGTCCCGAGCGTGCAGGGCGTCGGTCCCCAGCAGATCCAGCCGGCGAGGGCGCCATTCACCTCGGCACCGAGCGCCATATAGTCCGATGTGCCCGCCACTGAGGCATCGAACACCTCGACGGCAATGGCCACTTCATCTTCGTGAAAGAACCCGGTGTTTCGCGTCATCGTCTCCACCGCCGGGCGGTCCACGGTGGACAGGGGACGCAGCAGCACCACGGCGGCGACGGTCACGCCGGGATGCTGCTTGGCACCTGTGCTGCTGCTGCGGCCGAGGCGCGGCGGGCGCGGTTGAGCGTCTCCTCGACCACCTGGAGCACCAGCTCGTCGTAGTTCCATCCCGCCGCGCGACCCATGCGCGCCAGGCCCGCATCGCTCGACAGGTCGGGGCAGGGGTTCACCTCGAGGATCCACGGCGTACCCTGCTCGTCCACCCGCAGGTCCACCCGGCCGTATCCCTCGCCGTGCGCCATGACCATCCATGCCTGACGAGCCACCGCACCGATGCGACGCAGCAACTCCGATGGCGCCTGTGCCGGGCACACCGGCTGCGTCCCCATGTCCTCAGCGCTCCCCGCGTGCCACTTGGCGGCGTACGTGACGATCGGCCAGCTCCCCTCGGGCATCCGGTCGAACTTGATCTCCGAGATGGGCAGCATCCGGTCGCCGATGAAGCCGACGTTGAACTCACGGCCCCCGATGTATTGCTGGACCAGCACCTCGTCGAAGTGCTCCAGCATGGTGGCCACCCGCTTCCTGAGCCCCCGGCGCGTGGTGCACACCGCATCCCGGTCGATCCCGACGCTCGCGTCCTCGGCGTTCGGCTTCACGATCGCCGGCAGCGGGAAGTCGGCGGGGATCTTGTTCGCCTGCGCCAGCGTGAACGTCGGCACCGGCAGGCCACCCGCGGCCAGCAGCGTGTTGGCGACGTACTTCCGGTGGCACACCGCGATCGGCCAGTGACGACAGCCGGTGAACGGGACCCCGGTCAGCTCCAGCGCGCCCACCACGAAGTCCTCGTAGCGCGCCTTGCCGTTGATCCCCTCGCACAGGTTGAACACGAGATCGGCCTTCCGCGCCCGCGTCAGCCAGCGGAAGTCACCCAGGTGGACTGGCACGAGCACCGGCTCATGACCCGCGCGACGGAGGGCAGTCCGCACCTCCCGCACATTCGCCATGACCGCGGCCACGTCCTGGGCCGACCACTCGTCGCTTCCACCGTCGTACAGGATGACTGCGCGCATTCAGCTCACCTCGGCCAGCAGGGACCCGCCGCTGATCCGCCGCCAGGCGATGTCCGCCACGGTGCGGATCAGGTCGTCGTACGTCATGCCCGCTGCCCGTGCCGCCTTGGGGAAGCAGGAGTTGTCCATCGGGTCGGGAAGGATCCCCGGCAGCGGGTTGAGCTCCACCACCATCGGGCGACCCACCGCGTCGCAGCGCACGTCGATGCGGCACCAGTCCCGGCACTCGAGCGCCCGGTAGGCGGCGAGTGCCGCCGCTTCGATGTCCCGGGTCAGTTCCGCCGGCACCTTGGCCGGGCACTCGAACAGCTGCAGCGGATTCGCGATCGTGTCCCAGAGCCACTTCGCTTCGTAGCCATAGATCGGCGGTGCGCCCGCGGGCAGCACGTCGAAGTTCATGCCGACGATTGGCAAGCAGCGTGCCTCCTCGCCGTTCCCGATGACCGCCACCGTGAACTCGAGACCCGGAAGCCAGGTCTCGATCAGCACCGGCTGCTTGTAGGTGTCGAGCAGCGCCTCCACCCGGGCCACCAGCTCCGCCCGGTTGTGGCAGAGGCTCTTGACCGTGACGCCCTTGCCCGACCCCTCGAAGCACGGCTTCGCGAAGAGCGGGAAGGGCAGCGACACGTTCCGGGCGTCATCCCGGGTGCGGGCGATGGTGAAGGGCGCCGTCGGCACGCCATGCTGGAGCAGCATCTCCTTCGTCCGGCCCTTGTGCAGGCAGAGCGAGAGCGAGAGCGGGTCGGAGGCGTGACAGGGGATGCCGTAGAACTCGCAGATGGCCGGGATGTGCCCCTCCCGGTTCGGGCCGTAGAGCCCCTCGGCGATGTTGAACACGAAGTCGGGCCGGGCGGCACGGAGCTTCTCCGGGAAGCTCTCGTTCGCCTCGAGAAGCACCACTTCTCCTATGGTGGAGAGCGCCGCGGCAACCGCGTCGATGGTGCCCTGCTCGTCCCACTCGGCGTAGAGATCGGGCTGCTCCAGGTCGTCGCGCAGCACTCGCTGCGCCGAGGGGAGCGCCGTGACGTCACTGTTGTGATTGGGGATTACGGGGGAGGGCGAGTCCGCCCCGGCGACTGGTGCCGGTGCCTCAGGCTTGAGATTGAAGGCTAGTCCGATCCGAACTGCCAAACGGGCCCTCTACAAAAAAAGACGTCCGATGCCGGACGAGCGAACTCGGAACTGCTGATTTTCTCGCGCGCGCAGTCTAAGGTAAGGAATGCAAAACGATTGCACAATAGTTTTTTCGGGATTTTCTCACACTTTGTGGTATCCAACCCGCCCGCACTCGGTCCCATCGCCCGCCTTGTAGATCTCGAAGTCACCGAAGAGCGCCGGCGCTTCGCTCTTGAGCACGCGGAGGATCATCACCGCGAGGCGCCGGATCTCCAGCTCCGCTCCCTCTCCCAGGCGGAGCTCCAGCATCGTCCGCCAGGCGCGGACGTTGGCGCTCACCACGATCTTCGTCTCCGTCCCGTTGGGCAGGACGCTCCTCGCCGCCTCGCGCGCCATCTTCCGCCGGTGCACCCGGCTCTCCACCCAGCTGTACTTCTCCATCAGCAGCTCCACCGTCGCCACATAGGAGGTCTGGGCCGACTCCATCGCCCGCTGCCACTCCCCCTCGAGGACAGCATCGCCCTGGATTGCCGGGGGCATGACGAAGTTTGCCTCCGACTCGTCCACGTACCGCTGGGAGAGCTGCGAGTAGCCGAAGCCCGCCCGGTGCCGCACCAGCTCGTGGGTGCAGGAGCGGGAGATCCCCTCGAGGAGGAGCACGTAGGTCGAGTGCTCGAACACCGACCCATGGCCCTGCTTGAGGATGTTCTCGAGGTACTCGGCGGTGCTCCGTCCGGCGGGATTGTGCTGGCTCATGTAGCAGAGCCGCCCGGCGAACTCGGCGAGCCGCTCCCCGTCGGTGGACGCGCCCTGCCAGGAAATCGGCAGGTGTGCCGGCTCCACGAACTGGGGCCGGGCGAGGAGCGTGACGGTGGCATCTCGAAGAATCTTCATAGGGCAGTCGTCAGTCGTCAGTCGTGAGTCGGCAGGGAGTCGTCAGCTATCAGGAGCCTCGAGCGGCCGTAGCCGCCCTCGCGCTCGATGTCCCTCAACGCCACCGCTATGTCGTCGTGGTATTGGCGCCGCGTCGGCCCCCACCTTGAGCCCGGAGAGCGGTGCTTCACCTGGAACGGCGGGAAGGATAACGCCCGGATTCAGGATGCCCAGTGGGTCGAAGCAGTTCTTCACCATCCGGAACAGGCCCACGATCTCCGGACCATAGACCCGCTCCACGAGACCGGCACGGAGCCGCCCGTCGCCATGCTCTCCCGAGGGCGTCCCTCCCAGCGCGATCACGCCAGCGCTCACTTCCTCGAGCAGTGACTCCACCGCATTGATCCACCCCGGTCGAGTCGTGTCGGGAAGAAGGTTCGCGTGCACATGACCATCGCCCGCGTGGCCGAAGAGGACGATTGGAAGATCACGCGCCGCCGTCGCATCTCGCAGCAGCTGCAGGTATTCAGCAAGACTTTTCACCGGCACGCAGCCGTCCTCAACCACCTGCATCGACCGCTGCGTCAGCGGCAACCGGGCGAGGATCGGACTCGCCGCATGACGCAGCGTCCAGATTGCCGCCTGCTCTTCCGCATTGCCAGGCCGTACCGCTCGCGCGCCCGCGGACTCCGCGGCACGCGCGCCGCTCGTCACCGCTGCCTCAAGTGCCGCCGCCGAGTCCTCCTCGTACTCGAGCAGGAGCACCGCGTCGGCATCCGGAACGCTCACCGCCGCCCCCGTCGCCCCGCTCCGGACCACCTCGAGAAAGCTCCGGTCGAGCAGCTCGCACACCGACGGGCCGGTCGCCGTCAGCGCCGCGATCACCTCGGCGATCCGCTCCACCAACGCGACCTCGACCTTGAGCCCCGACCGAAAGGGCGGGATCGGATCCAGCCGCCACGTCACCTCCGTCACCACGCCCAGCGTTCCCTCGGCGCCGATGAAGAGGTCGAGCAGGTCACCTGACTCGAGCCAGGCATCGAGCGCGTAACCCGAGGAGTTCTTCCGCGTATGGGGGAATCGCTCCCGGATGCGCGGAGCTATCGCGCGGATCGCCGGCGCCACATCCGACTCGAATCGCGCTGCCGCCCGGCCGCTCGCTGCCTCGCCTCGGCGCAGTACCAGCCGCTCGCCGTCTGCCGTGATCACCGTCGCGCCCAGGGCCCAGCGCCGCATGCTTCCATAACGCAGTGTCCGTGGCCCCGAGGCATTGGTCGAGAACGCCCCGCCCACTGTTGCCCAACGGGCACTCGATGGATCGGGCGGCAGCCGGAGGCCGAAGGGCTCGGCAGCTCGCTCGATCTCGCCCAGCGTCACCCTCGCCGAGGCGGTCACGTTGCGCTGGATGGCGTCCACAGCGCACTCCCGCTCGGCCATGGCGGTGAGGTCCACCACGATTCCGTCTCCCACATTCCCGCCCCCCATCGCACTGCCCGCCCCCCGCAGCACCAGCGTCTGACGACTCCCTGCCGACTGCCGACTGCCGACTACCCACTGCAGCAGGGCACGAAGGTCTGCTTCATCGACAGGAAGCGCCACAGCTGCCGGGACCACCCGGATACACCCCAGCTCCTTCACTGTAGGCGGCGCGGGCTCGGACGTCGGTTCGGAATGATCCGCGGAGTCGGGGAACGGACGGCATGACCGCAAACCTACGTTATCTTGATTCCCTATGTCGGATATCCAGCGCGCCCAGCTCATACATATAGATGTAGATCGTCGGCTCGGTCACGAGTGGGACGAGTGGGATGGCACCCCCCTGCCCAACCTGGGCAACTATGACTCGCCGGTCGCGCTCTTCTTTGCCTGGTCGGCCGTGGCGCTTGCCTTCGCCCTCGGCGTGCTTGCCCTCGTCGCCGAGCTGCTCTCTCCCCACATCGCGCACCTGAGCGCGGTGGTGCCCACCTACGTCTGGCTGGGACTCGGTGTGGTGGCGGGAGTGCTCTGGCTCTGGTGGGGCGCCATCCTCCTTTCTTATCTCCTGCGCCGCCCGTTGCTGCCCGAGCGCCTCGCCGAACGGGGCCCGTTCCTCCGGCTCATGAAGCTCACGTCGCGCGTGGCAGACCGGTTTGGCAAGCGCGACTGGGTCGAGAACGCCGCGGTAAAGGTCTACAACGCGCTGGTGCTGGAACGGAACCGGAAAGTCGGCAAGGGCGAGTTGCTGCTGCTCATTCCGCGGTGCCTGTCGCGGGCCACGCTCGACGGCGTGCTCCAGATCGCCGGGAAGTACGATGTCCCGGTGTTCGTCGCCACCCGCGGGCAGCTTGCCCGCCGCGTCATTCGCGAGCGACGCCCCCGCGCCGTCGTTGCTGTTGCCTGCGAGCGGGACATGGTGAGTGGCCTGCACGACGTGGCAGGGAAGGTTCCAGTGCTGGGCCTGACCATGACGCTGCCCGTCTGGTCCCTGCAAGGACGCACTCCTCGACCTGGCTCAGCTCGAGGAGTGGGTGAAGGCGTACGTGGTCTGAGTCCGCGCAGTTCCCGCTAGAACCCCTACGCGATCAGGCTCCTCCGCTACCTGCGGCGGAACACCAGGACCTGCCTGAGTTCATCACTCAGGAGGTTGATGGTAAGGGTGCGGTCGCCGGTCGCGATCGTTCCGTGGTAGACCTCTGCGTCGAGGGTGATGGTTACGTTGTTCCCGTCCAGCGCAATCGTCCCGGTGCTGACATCCGCTTCGTCTTCGTCAGGTTCACGTGCCGAGAACGCCAACGCCCCTGCGGCGCTCACGGTCATGTCGAATTCGGCGAGGTAGCCCTTCGACAAGTACTCCGCCTTCTCCCCGGTTTCAAGGTCCGTGATTTCGAAGGCAGTGCCCTGCCAGTTGCCCGCGATGTCGCGCAACTGGAGTTCCTTCGGTTCGTTCGAGTCGCCACCGCACGCTGCCAGCGCGGGGTCAAGTCGCATCCAGTAGCGCGGGCCTGAAACCGGCCAACGCGCCGGGACCCGGGGTATGATTGGCTGGGTACTGCTGGACGGGCGTCAGGCTTGGGGGAGGCTGGATCATGGCGCAGGGCAGGGTCGAATCGGTGGGTGGCTCGACCATTCCGGGTCTGCTCGGCTGGATCGGGATCACGGCGGTCGCGGCGGCCATCGGCTCCATCGCCGCTGCCAACTCACGTGAGTTCTACGAAGCGCTGCAGCGACCGAGCTGGGCGCCGCCCGGGTCGGTGTTCGGGCCGGTCTGGACGGTGCTCTACCTGGCGATGGCGGTTGCGGCGTGGATGGTCTGGAAGGCGCGGAACTACGTCGGCGCGCGCGTGGCGCTCCTGGTCTACCTGGTGCAGCTCGCGCTCAACGCGCTCTGGACCTGGCTCTTCTTCGCCTGGCACCGGGGCGCGCTGGCATTCGTGGGTGTCGTGCTGCTCTGGATTGCCGTGGCGATGACGATGAACCTGTTCCGCCGCGTGCGCCCTGTTGCCGGAACGCTGATGATTCCATACCTGGCCTGGGTCACCTTCGCCACGATGCTCACCTACGCCGTGTGGAAGGCGAACCCGGGCATCCTCTAGTACTTCACGCGCTTCTCAGCCCGCCGCGTGCATTGGCAGGATCAACACCGCCCGAAGCGCCGCCAGGAACGCCACCAGCAACAGCGCCACCCGCACGATATTGCCCAGGCCCCACTCCCGCGCCGCACGGGCCAGCCGCGCATGATCCTCCGGCAGGGGCCCCTTGAACATGATCGCCAGGCGAGGATAGTGATACGTGAAGGTGATGGCGTCGGTGAGCAGCAGGACGCCGAGTGCCGTCAGCAGTGCCCAGCGAGCCGCCATGACCTGCCACGACATGATTACGCCGCCCAGCACCAGCAGCTGCGTAACGGGGGCCAGTATCCGGAAGTAGTGACCCGGCGTGGTGCGCTTCAGGAACTGTCGCGCAGCCTCGATGGAGGCCGGGACCTCCCGCTCGAAGTTCGGCGCCATCACCACGGACTCGTAGGCGCAGGCGCCCAGCAGCAGGGCAATCCCGATCAGCGCCAGCGTGGCAAGAATGTGAGGGATCATTGGCGGCGATCCTTGTTCTGGGCAAGCAATCGTTCCGCAAAGTCGATGCGCTCCTGCGCGTCACTCAATTCCTGCCGCAGCGTGTTCACCTCGATCTCGAGCGCCTCGACACCCGCCTGGAGTTCATCGCCCCTGCGCTGGCGCCCCCGCCTTAGCCGCTGCGCCCAGAGCCCAAACGCCACCGCCAGGCCTGCGTGAACCACGGCGTGCCACGGCTCCGCATCCCGGGCAGCGAACCAGGCGGCGCCAACGTTGACCACGGTGAGCACGACGGAAATCGGGTACCAGATCGCCGGCTTGAAGGTCATGGAAATACCCTCCCCTTCTCTACGCCTCGCCCCTTCTCTTCGACACGAACCAGTAGAACGGAATTCCCGCCAGGATCACCCCGAAGATCCCCAGCGTCCAGATCCGCGTGTCCGGCTCGATCACCGAGTTCCCCAGCAGGAAGATCGTTGACGCAATGAACAGCAGCGGCACCACCGGGTACCACGGCGTCTTGAACGACGGCGCATAGCCCAGCTTCTTCCGGAGCGGAAACACCGCCGCCACTCCCAGCGCGTAGAACGGCAGCACCGCGATGACGTAGGTATCGGTCAGCTTCTCGAACGTCTGCAGCAGCACGAACGCGATGCCCATCGCCGCCACGAGCAGCACCGCCACGTACGGCGTCCCGAACTTCGGGTGCACTGTCGCGACCTGCTTGAAGAAGAGCTTGTCATCCGCCATCGCGAAGAGGATGCGCGGCGACGTCAGCAGCACGCTGCTCAGCGTCCCGAACGTCGAGAGCATCACCGTCACCGACACGAAGATCACGCCCTTCCGCCCGATCAGCTTCTCGGCCACGTCGGCGGCCACCAGCTTGGAGGTCCTGATCTCGTTCACGTCGAGCACCGACAGGTACGCGATGTTCGCCAGCACGTAGATCAGGATCACTGCCAGCGTGCCCCCGATCAGCGCCCGCGGCAGGTTCCGCTGCGGGTCCTTGATCTCGCCCGCTGCGAAGGTCAGGTCGGCCCACCCGTCGTACGCCCACAGCACCGCCACCAGCGCCAGCCCGAACGGCGCGATGGAGAAGCTTCCCGGCGGCACCATCGGCGTGAAGTGCCCACCTGTCTCCGGCAGCCCCAGCGTCAGCGCCAGGATGATGATGAACATCAGCCCGCCGTACTTCGCGAGCGTGGTGAGGTTGGTGACGAGCGCTCCCCACTTTACGCCGACGATGTTGAACGTGGCCGTCACCACGATCGCCACCGCCGCGAGACGGTGCGAGTACATGTCGTACGGCGCCACCCGCGGATCGTAACCCAGCACCCTGATGAAATATTCGGCGAACGTGATCGAGATCGCGCCGAGCGACGCCGCCCGGATGATCACCAGCTGCGCCCACCCGAAGAGGAAGCCATAGATCCGCCCCCACCCGTCGCGGAGGAAGGCGTAGAGCCCGCCTGTCTCCGGGATCGCGCTCGATACCTCCGCAAGCGTCAGCGCGCCACAGAGGGCGAAGACTCCGCCCAGCACCCACACCGACAGCAGCGGCAACGGCCCCGGCAAGCGCTCGGCGATGCCCGCCGGCGACCGGAAGATGCCCGACCCGATCGTCGAACCGATGACGACAGCGATGGCGCTCCAGAGCCCGATGCTGCGGGGAAGCCGGCTGGGGCTGGGTGACGTCATGAGGCTCACAGTTTGAGGGAGACGAAAAAGACTACTGGCTCTTTGGTGCTGAATCCTGTGGTGCAGCAGCGGGTGCGCGAGGTGCGGGAACAGGAGTCCTGGCAGGAGCGCCGGCAGGCTTCCTGACCGTGTCGGCCGGCGGAGCGGGGGGAACAGCAGGCGCGGCACTGCTGTCGGTCACGGAAGCCGGAGGCCGTGGTGGGTTGGGTGTGCCCGCCCGGTTCGTCGGGATCCGCGCCACCAGGCTGTCGATGCGCAGTTGCACCGGATGGTCATCCGGCAGCGGCCGCTCCAGTTCACGTTCCGGCAGTGACGGATCGGCCATCTGCCGGTATGCCCCTTCCACGATGATGACGGAGAACCCCTCCTTGCCGGGGTTCACCCATCCGCGGATCCGCACGATGTCACTCCCGATCGGCCGGGCATCAGTGGCCTGCAGCGTCTCCGCATTGAGCCACGGCGTCTCCACATACCCATCGCGCGTGGATGAGAACTTGATCGGCACGCTGTCCGCCGCGAGCGCTGCGAGCAGCCGCTCCGTCGCCACCGGGATCTTCGCCCGCACCTCGGTCGTTGCATCCTCGGGGAAGGGATCGACCCTGGGCCTGGTCGTATTGGGGTCACATGCGAACAAGAGCGGCAGGAAGACAAGGCGGCAGGGCGGCAGGAAACGGCGCCATCTTCCCGTCATGCCATGCTCGCCGGTGCGGGTGGCGTGACGGAGTAGTCATAGAACCCGCGGCCACTCTTCTTCCCCAACAATCCCTCGGTCACCATGCGCTCGAGCAGTGCTGGCGCAGCGTAGCGTTCCTCACCGTACCCGGCATGCAGGATCTCGCCGATCCGCACCACCGTGTCGAGGCCCACGAAGTCGAGCAGCATCAGCGGTCCCATCGGGTGACCACACCCCAGCGCCATTCCACGGTCGATGTCTACCGTGCTTGCGACGCCGCGCTCCAGCACTCGCACGGCATCCAGCAGGTACGGCACCAGCAGCAGGTTGACCACGAACCCCGGCACGTCCTGCGCCTCTACCGTCTCCTTGCCCAGCCTCCGCACGAACCCGAGTGCCGCGTCGTACGTCTCCGCCGACGTGTCCGCCCCCGCGGATCACCTCCACCAGCGGCATCATCGGCACCGGGTTGAAGAAGTGAAGCCCGACGAATCGGTCCGACCTTCCACTCCCAATGGCCAGCTGGGTGATGCTGAGGCTTGACGTATTGCTCGCAAATGCGGTGGGAAAGGGGCACACGGAATTCAGTTCTCGAAACAGATCGAGCTTGACCTCCGCATTTTCCGGAACGGCCTCGATCACGAGGTCGACGGCGGAGATGTCACCCAGTTCGGTCGTGGTGGTCACCCGGCTCAGCGCGGCCACCCGCGCTTCCGCCGTCATCTGGCCCTTCTCCACAAACTTCGCGGTGGACTTCTCCATTGCCGTGCGCGCTCGCCTCAACGCCAGCTCGTCCACGTCGCGGAGCATCGTGTCGAACCCCGCCGATGCCGCCGCCTGCGCGATGCCCGCACCCATCAGCCCCGCACCCACCACGCCCACGGTGCGGATGCTGCTCACCGCTTGCGCCTTGGGGTGCTGCCCTGGCCCGGAGTCCGCGGCGAGATCAGCGTCTCGATTTCCGACATGACCGTGTCCAGCAGGCCGGTCCCTCGGCCCGGGAGCTGGTGCGACGCGCGCACCGACCCGCGCTCGACATGGTCGAGCGCGCACTCGAGCCCGAGCTGGACACGTTCTGTCTCTGTACGGTAGGACTTCCCGATGGCCCAGGAGAATCCGAAGGCTCCCGGCAGCGGCATCAGCAGCACGGGCCAGAATGCATTGAGCGCTCCCAGTACGATCGTGGCCGCGACGGCCGTCGACAGGAGTGCCGCCGCACCGCCGATGTATCCCCGCCGAACATCACGCAGGCTCGCGCGCAGCACCACCTGGCACAGCCCCGGTTCGAGCGGCACAATCGTGGCCGAGACCCGCTCCGCTTTCCGCAGCATGAATGTCTTGCTGCCGGTCGCCCGGCGTACCGCTGCCTGCCATCCGCCAACTGGTTGAAACATCACCTGGCCCTCGGTGCGCCGGATGATGCCGAACACCTCTTCTGTCTCGAGATAGCTCACCAGCGCCGCCTCGATCGCGTGCGCGTCGCCCCGCACCACCCGGTCCGCCACCACCGTCGCCGGTCCCATCATCTCGTCCAGCCAGCTCTCCGGCGCCGGCGCCTCGCGCACCTGGCCCACCTCCAGCATTGCCTGCCGCAGGTAGTGCTCCGGGATGCCGACATCCCGCCCCAGCGCCAGCACCTCGCTGCCGTCGAGCGATCCGGTCACGTCGCGCTCGTTCGCCTGCAGCTCCGCTGCGCGCTGCAGGATCCGCTGCAGTGCTTCCTGGTCGAACTTCGGTGTCAGCTCACTTCCCATGCTTCTCCGCTTCCTCCTGGCGTGCCTTTTCCTTGAGGCGCTGCATCAGGTCACCCAGTTCATGGGTTGGCATCGGTGCCGCGGGAGGTAGCGCCGGCTGTGCCGCTGCCGCCGCGATCGCCTTGTCGTCCCGCGTCCGCGCCGCCCGGTCGGCCATGTCCATGAATGGCCGGAGCAGGTCCATTGGCAGCGGGAAGATCGTGGTCGAGTTGTTCTCCGCCGCGATTTCCGTGACGGTCTGCAGGTAGCGCAATTGCAGCGATACCGGCTCCGACGCAAGCATCTTCGCCGCTTCCGCCAGCGTGGACGACGCCTGCAGCTCGCCCTGTGCCGCGATCACCTTCGCGCGGCGCTCGCGTTCCGCTTCCGCCTGCCGGGCCATCGCGCGCTTCATCTGGTCGGGAAGGTCCACATCCTTTACTTCCACCGCCGACACCTCGATGCCCCAGGGATCGGTGCGCTCATCGATGATCTTCTTCAAAACCGCGTTGATCTTCTCCCGGTCGGCCAGCAACTCGTCCAGTTCGACCTCGCCCAGCACCGATCGCAAGGTGGTCTGCGACAACTGGCTCGTGGCGTACAGGTAGTCCTCGATCTCGATGAACGCCTTGGCCGGGTCGAGCACGCGCATGTACAGCACCGCGTTGACCTTCACCGAGACGTTGTCGCGGGTGATCACGTCCTGCGCCGGAATATCAAGCGCCACGGTACGGAGTGTCATGCGCTTCATCTGGGCAAACCCGAGCGGCACAAAGGTCAGGCCCGGCCCCTTGGTGCCCCAGTACTTCCCCAGGAAGAACGACACGCCGCGCTCATACTGCCGCAGGACCCTGAGGCTCCCGAAGCAGTAACCGACAACCAGCAGCAACGCAGGCAGCAGAAATTCCATGAGTGGCGTCCCTTCAGCCGACAGATTCGACGATGACGGCGATGCCCTGCCCGCCACCGATACAGGCACTGCCCAGGGCATAGCGTCCACCGCGGCGACGCAATGCATGCAGCAGGTGCACCAGGATCCGGGCGCCGGTGGCGCCGAGCGGATGACCGATGGCGATGGCGCCGCCATCCACGTTGGTCCGCGACCGGTCGAGGCCGAGCTCCTTCTCCACGGCGAGGTACTGTGCCCCGAACGCCTCGTTCACTTCGACCAGGTCCATGTCCTCGAGCACGAGTCCCGCTCGCGCCAGTGCGGCGCGTGCTGCTGGAGCTGGCCCGATGCCCATCAGGGAGGGTTCCACGCCCGCCACCGCGTACGCGACCAGCCGGCCAAGCGGTTTCAATCCCCGCTCCCGGGCCAGCGCGGCGTCGGCCACCACCATGGCGGCAGCGCCGTCCGCGAGGCCGGACGCGTTCCCCGCCGTCACCACGCCACCCGTCCTGAAGACCGGCGCCAGCTTCGCCAGTCCCTCGAGGCTCGACTCGGGGCGCATGTGTTCGTCGCGCGCCCACGATACCGGCTGCTTCGTCTTCGGGTCCTTCAGCACCACGGCTGCAAGCTCGTCAGTGAATGCACCTGCCGCCCACGCATCGCGGGCTCGCTGCTGGCTCGAGAGTGCATACGCATCCACCGCCGCGCGATCGATGCCGTATTTCGTCGCCAGGTTCTCGGCGGTGTCTGCCATCGCGGTGTCGCACCAGCTGTCGCGCAGCGCCTCCCACAGCGAATCCTCGAGCTGCGTCGCCTGCCCGAACTTGAGTCCCCACCGGGCACCGCGCACCACATGCGGGGCCTGGCTCATCGACTCCGTCCCACCGGCCAGCACCGCGCGCGATTCGCCCAGGCGGATCTGCTGTGCTGCCTGCACGACCGCCTCGAACCCTGAGCCGCAGAGCCGATTGACCGTAAGTGCCGGCGTTTCGATGCGGCATCCACTGCGAAGCCCAACATGCCGGGCGAGATAGATCGCGTCCGCCGATGTCTGCTGGGCATTGCCCATGACGACGTGATCGATCTGCTCCGCGCCCAAGCCGCTCCGCTCGATCGCAGCGGTAGTTGCAACGACACCGAGGTCAGTCGCGGAAAGCGACTTGAGCGCGCCACCGAAGGCGCCGAAGCCGGTCCGTGCACCACTGAGGAATACGACATCTGGAGTGGTCATGGCAATTCTCGCTGCAGGTCAGGCATCAAAGCTGAGCCCCGTGCCACAACTGACGCAGTGCTTCCAGCCATACTCCACTTCCGCCTTGCACTTGGGACACTGACCGACCATCTGCGACTGCCCGCAGTGCGGACAGAAATGCACCGCCCTTCCCGCTGGCAGCGATCCGCCGCAGTAGCTGCATCGCGGCGCCGCCGCGACCGGTACTAACGGCGCCTCGACGACCGGCACCAACTCCACCTCTTCCAGCGGCGCGATGGTGCGCACCGCGTCGAATGGCAGCGGCTCGATCACGTCCGACTCGGCGTCCATCTGTGCCACCGCCTCAACCAGCTCCGGCGGTGGCGCCGGCGCCGGGTGGGGCGGGGGAGCATATGCGTCGTCCTCGCTCTGCCCCGACAGCACCCGCGCGAGCGGAATCGGCTGGAGCACGAACACCGCATCCCGGAACTCACGCAGCACTGACAGGTCCGGGTTGGGGCTCTTCACCTCGCTCGCGAAGCGTCGCCGTACCGGGTCCGGTTCGGTGTTTGCAAATCCTCCCTCGCCACTCGCGAACCGGAGCAGGAGGAGCTCGTAGTCCTCGCTCGACTCCACGCCAAGTGCCCGCCGGCTCGTGCGATACGGCACGAATCGCGACACCAGTTCGGCCACGCTGACCGGCTGCTGCAGCCGCGCAGGGTCCACTGCCTGCAGGGTACGCGTGAGATGACGAAATAGGCGTTCGATATCCTGCACGCAGCTCCTCCCCGGAGGGACGTCACTTTCCAGCATCTGTCGTGAAGCTACACACCCCGCCCCGTCCGGTCACGCTTAACGCCATTCCCTTCGCCCCGTCCCTGGCTGCAGCAGGAAGGCCGCTCCGCAACCTGGAAACTGGGGGAACTGCAAAATGTCTCGTGACCTTCATCACACGCGGGCCCGGATGCTCTGGTCCGCACTGGTGGGCGCCGCAATCCTTGGCGGCTGTTCCGACGGCGCCACCCTGCCGTCCGACAGCACCAGTGCCGTGCAGCAGGATGCGCTCGACATGGGCGCCGCAAGCGCAGATGAAACAGAACTTGCGATCGATGCGCTGAACAGCGCCGACGATGCGGTGGCGATGTCCCTCAGCAGCACGCCGACGAATGGGAACCTGCTCGCCATCAGGCGGCCTCTCTGCGCCACCGTGTCTGCCACCACCGACACCGACGGCGACGGCATCCGCGATAACACCGCATTCACCTACGCACTGCCCGCCTGCAGCTTCACCAACTGGCGTGGTGGAAACGTGGAACTCACCGGCGTGATCAGCATCAGCGACCCCGACCCGGCGCCGAGTTTCGCGTACCTGTTGAACTACGACAACTTCAGGTGGCAGTATACGGCGCCCAACACCATCGACTCGTGGTCCGCCACGCGCAACGGTTCGCGCACCCTCACCGCCACGGCGGCGCAGTTGAGTCTCAGCAACCAGGTCTCCATTGTCCGCACCTTCGCCCGTCGCGCCGACGCCACCGTGGCGCACAACACGCTGCTGGTCTTCTCGCCTGACCCGGGAAGCGAACTCGTTCGCGGCACGCCACTACCCAGCGGTACGGCGGTCAAGAGCGGGCAGGTCACCTTCAGCCGCAACGGAAATGTCCGCGCGTTCACCGTAAACACGGTGGCGCCGCTGCACTTCGACGCGGCGTGCACCGGGGCCCCCCGCATCTCGGCGGGAGAGATCCACTATGAGTTGAGCGATGGATCCTACGTGAAGGTGCTGTGGAGCGCGTGTGGCCAGCCGGCGGTGCGTACCTGGGTACCGGTGTCCTAGGCTTCCTCCCGCAGGAGGAACCTCTCGCCCCTGGCGAGTCGTTCCTCCAGCGTGGAGAAAGTCGCGTCGGCATCGTAGTCCAGGTACATCTTCTTCTCCCGCTTTGCCTCAATCCAGGCAGCGAATCCCGACTCCACCGCCCCGTCCGACGTGACCTGCTCCCTTGCCGCCTTCACCGCCAGGTCGTTCGCGTACTCGTTCTTCGCATGGCCCTTGTGACCCCGCACCCACGTCCACTGCGCATCATGCTTCCGCGCCGCCGCCACCAGTGACTGCCATAGCTCGAGGTTCTCGATTGCGCCCCCTTTCCGCGTCCATCCCCGCCGCTCCCAGCCCGGTGCCCACTCGCGGATTCCCTTCACCAGGTACTCCGAGTCCGAGACGAACAGCGCGCGGAACTTCGTCTCCTTCCTTCCCAGCAGCTCGAGCACCGCGATCGCTCCCGCCAGCGCCATCCGGTTGTTCGTCGTGTCGGGGCTTCCCACCAGCACGTCGCGTCGCTCGATGCCACGACTCGTGCGCACCTCGATCAGCCCGCCCGCTCCGCCTGGGTTCGCACCCTCGCGCCCGTTGCCAAGGCAGCTTTCGTCGAGGTGCACCACTGCGATCCGCTGGCTCACAGCCCGATCACCTCGAACGCATCCAGGTCATTCAGCACGAACACCAGTTCCTCGCCGGTCATCGGCAGGAAGCCGATGAAGACCTCCTTGCCGCCCTTCATGGTCACCTGCCGCGCCACGACCACGTACTCCGTCCCCCGGCGCGACAGTGTCACCCGCAGGCCGCGTCGGGCCGCCGATTCGAGCCGGTCCATCCGCTCTGGTGTCCAGCGAATACTCATCGCGTCATCCCGCCAGCACGCGGGTGGCGCCTGGAACTCCAGCGATGCACCGGCCCACGATGGCGCTCTCAAGTGCCCCCTCGTCCTGGAGCGCGCGCTGCAAAGAGGCCACATCCTGTTCGGACACGGCGAGCAGCAGGCCTCCCGACGTCTGCGCGTCGGCACAGATGATACGATCAAGCTCGGTCACCGATTCCCCCCAGTTCACGTCACCCCGCGCCTCCAGGTTCCGCCTGGTACCGCCCGCGACGGCGCCGCGCCGCACCAGGTCCCGCACGCCAGGAAGCACTGGCAGTGCTGCGACGTGGATCTCCGCGCCGACGCCACTCGCCATCAGCATGTTGTGCAGGTGGCCGAGCAGCCCGAATCCCGTCACGTCCGTGGCCGAGTGCACGCCCGAGCGCACCGCTGCCCGAGCGGCGCCCGCGTTGAGCATGCGCATCGAAGCCACGGCCGGGGCCAGTTCATCGTAGCCGCAGAGATCCCGCTTGTGTGCCGTCGTGAGAACCCCCGTGCCGAGCGGCTTCGTGAGCACGAGTACATCACCTGGCAGTGCGCGCGAGTTCGTCAGCATCCGGTCGGGGTGCACCTCGCCGATCACCGCCATCCCGAACTTGGGCTCCGGGTCATCGACCGTATGGCCGCCCGCCACCAGGCATCCCGCCTCGCGGCACACCGCGGCAGCACCCCCGAGCACCTCACCCAGCAATTCGAGTGGCAGCGTCTCCCGCGGCCATGCCGTCACGTTGAGTGCCAGCAGCGGTGTGCCTCCCATGGCATAGACGTCACTGAGCGCATTCGCAGCCGCGATCGCGCCCCAGTCGGCTGCGTCATCGACGATGGGCGTGAAGAAATCCACGGTAGCCACCAGTGCCCGGTCTGCGGAGAGCCGATAGACGGCAGCATCATCCCTGGTAGACGCATCAACCAGCAGGGAAGGGTGGGATACCTGAGGAATGTGTCGCAGTACTTCCGCCAGCTCGGAAGGACCCAGCTTGCACGCGCACCCAGCCCCGTGAGACAGGCTTGTCAGCCGCGGCGGTAGTGCCTCCTCACTCCTCACGCTGTTTCAGTTCCTCCTCACGCAGTTCACAGGATCAACGCGAGAATCCCACCCGCCACCACCCATCGCATTGCTCCAATCGCAACGGCGGCGACCAGTCCGCGTGGTTGCGACCGCTGTACCGCATCCCTGAGCCGCACCGGCAGCTCCAGCAACAACCCCAGCAGCACGAACAACAGGATCCAACCCCCTCGCCCCGGCCCGAAACTCCCGAACCACAGCGCCCCGAACAGCGTGAAGAGCATTCCTTCCACGGCGGGCACCCACCGTGGGGCCGGGCCCCGGCCCGCCCCCGGCTGTCCTCGCAGGCGCGCCAGCGCCAGCTCGGCCAGCGCAAACCATGCGCTGGTGGCGAGCCAGGCCAGGACAATGCGCGAAAGCGACATCGCTACCAGTTGCGTCGCAGTGAGTCGGTCGACATCAGGTGGCCGCGCACCATCACCTGCTGGATACTCCGCAGGTTGCTGATGTCCGCCACCGGGTCGCGCGAGAGGATCACGAGGTCGGCCTTGCGGCCGGGCACGAGCGCACCAAGCGAATCGGCGCCCAGCAGCAGCGCGGCGTCACGCGTGGCGGCAAAGAGCGCATCGGTATTGGAGAAGCCTGCCTGCACCAGCAGCTCGAGCTCGCGGATCAGGCTCTGTCCGGGAACGATCAGCTGGTTGGCCGCGTCCGTCCCGGCCACCACCTTTCCACCACTCGCGCGGAAGATGCGAACGAACAGGTCCTGGTTCGGGCGCGACGCCCGGAACGCCTCGAAGTCGGGCGTGGTCCACCCGGCGCGCGCCACCATGCCAGGCACGTCCCACCGGCTCATCTCCGAGTCGGGAACCATCCTGAGCGCGCTGTCCTGCATGAACGCGGGATCATCCAGGCGGCTCAGCGTCTCGTGCAGCACCAGCGTCGGCACTATGGTCACCCGGTCAGCCACCAGCTTCTCGGCCACTCGCGCCATCGCCGTCGAATCGAGGCCCGCCCACGCCTTCTCGAAGGCGGTCCAGCCGTCGAAGAAGCCCGCGCGATGCGCCGCATAGATCGGCGCGTTGTTGGCGACCGCTGCCTCCGGCACGCCGCTCATGTGCTCGATGGCCCGCACCCCCAGGTCGCCGGCCGTGACCGCATCAGTCAGCCCGAGGTGCACCGTCACCCTGAGGCCGAAGGTCTGCGCCTCGTCCACGATGGCGCGCAGCAGGTCGGGAGTGATCCTCGTGTAGGTCTTCACATAGTCGACGCCTGCGACCGCGAGCTTGTCCACCGCCTTGCGCGCTTCATTGGCGCCGCCCACCACGAACGCATCCGAGTAGGTCGCCGGCGCCGCGTCGATCATCGCACCGGCGCTGAAGATGCGTGGACTGGTCAGTGATCCGAGGTTTGCCTGTTCCCGGAGGGCCAGGATGGAATCGAAGGGACCATGCACGTCGCGCACGCTGGTGACGCCGGCGGCCAGGAAGCGCGGAAGCGTCCAGCGCTGCAGGTGCACGTGACCGTCGATCAGGCCCGGCACGATGAACTTGCCGGTGAGGTCCACCGTGCGCATCCGCCTCGGGACATCCACCTCCGCGCGCGTCCCGATCGCCTCGATCTTGTCGTTGCGGACGATGATGACCTGGTCCGTCTGCGGCTGCGCCGACGAACCATCGAACACCGTGGCACCCACCAGCGCCACCCCGTCGGGTGGTGCACGGTTGCAGGCGACCGCTGCGAGCAGCAGGACCAAAAGGTGCTTCGGCATTCGGGTCCGGGGACGTGGGAAGCCGTAAAATACACAACGCCCCGGCTCCATGAGAGTCGGGGCGTTGGAATTCATAAACAGGCTAGCGGCGCTTTGCCTTGCGGGCCGCCTTCTTCGCGGTCCGCTTCCCCTTCCGCGCTGCCTTCTTCACGGTCCGCTTCGTCTTCCGGGCCGCCTTCCTCGTGGTCCGCTTCGTCTTCCGGGCGGCCTTCTTCGTGGTCCGCTTCGCCTTCCGAGCCGCCTTCTTGGCGCTCCTCTTCGCCTTCTTGACCGTCTTCTTGACCTTCCGAACGACCTTCCGCGCTGCCGCCCGGCGCTTCGCCTTCTTGGCGACCTTTTTCACCGCCTTGCCCGCCTTGGAAACGGCCTTCTCGACCGCCTGCTCAGCCTTTACCACCGCCGTCTTCACCCGCTCGGCCAGTGACGGCGCCGGGGGGGTCGGGGGCGGTGGTGGGGGCAATGCCGGTTCCGCTGACCCTGGGAGTTCGTCCATCCACCCGGCGCTCTGCCAGCTCGACTCAAGCTCGGCCATCGTACGCTCCTGTGGTACCTGGAATGCGGCGATACCCGCCGCGGTCGAGGCGATAGGGCCTTCCGCCAACGCTCCTAAGATGCACAAGTTCACTCGCTCTGCAAGCTGCACTATTGCGCGCGAACCGGAAAAGCAGACGCCATGACTGCAAAGGCTGTCATCCGATGAACCTGCTTGCAACAGGTACGCCTGACGGCGCCGGCTTCCTCATGCGCGCCCTCGTCCTCGAGTCGGTGGGGGGCCGGGAACACCTCAGGCTGGCCGAGGTCCCCGCTCCACAGATCCGGGCCCCCCATGACGTCCGGGTCCGGCTCCGGGCCGCCGCACTCAACCGGTTGGACCTCTTTGTGGCCGATGGGCTGCCCGGGGTGGCCTACACCTTCCCCCACATCGTGGGATCGGACGGGGCCGGGGTCGTGGAGTCGGTCGGGAGTGGCGTCACCGGCGTGCGCCCGGGCGACCGGGTCATGATCAACCCCGGCGTGTCATGCGGGACGTGCGCCGAGTGCCTTCGTGGCGACGAGTCACTCTGTGCCGCTCTCCAGGTGCTCGGCGAGCATCGGAGCGGCACGCTCGCCGAGCTGATCGTGGTGCCCGAGTCGAACCTCGGCGCCGTCCCGGCGTCCATGTCCTGGGCCCAGGCGGCTGCGTTTTCCCTTGCGACCCTCACCGCGTGGCGCATGCTCGCCACGCGCGCACGCATCAGGGCTGGGGACACCGTGCTCATCTGGGGCGTCGGCGGCGGTGTCGCACTTGCCGCCGTCCAGGTCGCGGTGCACCACGGGGCGCGCGTCATTGCCACGAGCAGCAAGGCGGAGAAGCTGGAGGTAGCGCGCCGCTATGGGGCGGAGGGTCTCGTGAACCATGCCACTGAAGACGTGGTGGCGCGGGTGCGGGAGCTCACTGCCAACCGCGGCGCCGATATCATCGTGGAGAGTGTGGGGGAGCCAACCTGGCAACGATCGACGCGGCTGCTCCGGAGGGGAGGAACGCTGGTCACTTGTGGCGCCACCGGTGGGCCGCATGTCAGCATCGACTTGCGTCGGCTGTTCTGGCACCACTGGTCGCTGCTGGGATCGACCCTGGGGAGCCATGCGGAGTATCGCGAGATCGTGCGCCTGGCGGGGGAGGGACTGCTCTGGCCTCACGTAGACCAGGTGCTCCCGTTCGACCGTGCCCTCGAGGCCTTTGGGCGCCTTGCCCGCGGTGAACAGACGGGCAAGGTGGTCATCGATCTGGGTGGTGGAGCGGGCTGAGCTGAGCCCCTATTGCAGCGCCAGGCGTACCAGGTCCCGTCCCTCGCCGTTCTTCATCGCACCATAGGCGTATGCGCTCGAGATGCTGGTGAGCCCCACACCGGCCGGCATCGTGACCGTCCTCAGCATGGTGCCGTCTCTCCCGATCACGGCGTAGGTGATCGGGTCGTTCTCGTCCGCGCGACTGACCTGCAGCCACACCTCGCCACCGGGCCGGCCGATGGCCGCCTCGAACGACGGCTTGGTCTTCGCGAAGGGGAACACCACTTCCACGTTGCTCGGCATGCCGCGCGCATGCAGCCGGTCCATCACCCGCGTCTTGTCCTCGTCGGTTACCGCCACCTTTGCGTAGCTGTGCTCGGCACCGCGCGTCCAGGTGCCATCGGGCGAGCGCCAGTCCACCGACATCGTGCGTGCACGCGCCACCCAGATCGAGCCGTCAGGCAGCGCGCCGAAGATGTCGGTCGGGCCGAAGATCTGCGCCACCGTCTGGATCTGCGGGCCGAACTTCGCTTCCCCGAACTCCGGCACGCTCAGTCGCGCCACCGTGTCGACCACGCCGCTCGCCAGGTTCATTCGCAGCACCGGAAGGCTGTCCTTCCGCATCTGCGTGCCTGGCTCCGCGCCTCCCGTCACCGTACGGAAGTCGGCCTTGTAGCCATGACCAACGGTGTCGTACGCCAGCACCGGTGTCAGGCCGCCCACAACGGGAATGGCGAGGACCCGCGCGAAACCCGCCGGCGTCCACAGCGTCGTGCGGGTCGCCCCGAAATCCACGACCGCCACCGTGTCGAAGCCGAGCTGGGCCACCCAGCCCGGTCGCTTGTACAGCGACGCAGGGGCATCGACCGGCATCGAGTCCACGGGGACGCCCACGGTATCGACCGCTCCGGTTGCGAAATTGCCGGTGTGGAAGCGCCGTGCAATCGGGTCGGCGAACGCCACGAGCCCGCCCTCGATCTCCACCACGTTGCTCACGTTGCTGAACGTCGCGTTGAGCTTCTTCTCCACGGCGAGCGTCACCGAGGGCACCTTGGGACCGCAGCCTGCCAGCAGGACGGTAGCGGCGATCGACAGGGAATGGCGGCTTCTCATCACTCTCACTTGGTAGTATCGGAAGTGGTCGTTGGAAGTGCGGGTATTGGTGCGAGTCGCAGGCGAATGCCCCCGGTTATCCGGTCAGCAACCAGCACCTGGGTTGCAGATGCGGCCAGCGCGCGCCCGCTGCCTGGCAGCAGGGCCACGAACTGCAGGTGGCCATCGCGGCCTACCACGTTGTATCGCTGGATTGAATCGTCCACCGCGCGGCTGCCCTCGAGCCATATCCGCCCGTCGGCATCGGCAAAGGCGCTGGTGAACGCCGCCTTGATCGGCGAGAACGGCAGTTGTTCGGCGGTGCCTCGCAGCTCCTCGGGGAACTTGCGCACGAAGGCCTCACGATCAGCGCGGGTTACCTCGAGCACCCGGTCCGGCAGCGGCTCACCCTTGACGGTCTTCCCGTCAGGGCGACGGAAATCCACGCGATTGTGATAGACCCGCGCCAGCCACACCGTCCCGTCGGGATACACGCCCCAGCGATCAACGCCGCTGAACACGCGGCGCTCGAAACGCTCGCCGGTCGGGCTCGCCACCTTGGCCAGGTCGATGGGTGCCAGTCGCGCCACCGTATCCACCCCGGTTCCGGTAAGCTCAACCACCACCGCCGAGTCGCGATTGCCGCTCCCATCCGAACCAGGCGCTGGCCGGAGTTCGGTGAAGAAATGGCCGGAACCGTCCCGTGCCCGCGGGAGTGCTCCCCGCACCAGGTCGGACGCCGGCTCGTCCCGCGCAAAACCCCCGTCCAGGGTCCAGAGTGTCAGGCGGCGCTTGAGCGGATCGCCGGCATACAGCGTGTCGCCCACCCGAAACAGGCTGAAGGGACTCTCCAGCGTGGTCTTGGTGCCGAGCCTGGTCTGGGAATGGCTCGCGAAGTCCACGATGCCCGCCTCGGGCCCCCCTGGCAGCAGGACCGCCCAGCGATCACTGCCCAGCCACGCCGCATCGGTCGCCTCGGCGAACGGCGCGACAATGGAATCGCTCCCCGGCACCAGGGACAGCTGGGGCACCGGCGCGGGACCAGGGCCGCAGGCAGTGATCAGGAGGGCGGACAGCCCGGCGAGGGCAGGGATGGACGGACGCATCATGGGCGGGAGAATCTAACCCAGCGACTCACGACTCACGACTCACGACTGCCGACTCCCCTACGGATTCAGCCACCACGTGAACTTCACCAGCAGCACATTGTCGGCGGGCGCCTGCAGGAGGTTGTCGAACGACTGCCCCGGATCGAAGTCGGAGTTGCCGTCGCTGTTGCTGCGATTGTGCTGCCACACGAGGAACACCGTCGATCCCGGATGCCATTCCCAGCGCAACACGGCGTTGCCACGGAGGGAGCCGATGGAGAAGTCGGGATTGCCCACATCGATCGGTGCCGCCGGCCCATCTGGCCCGTCGGGATACGCGATCCCCGTCGAGGGATCGTAGGTCGAGCCGTTCTCGCCATACACGTTGAAGTCGAAGGTGCGCGGCGCGGCGAGTTCCTTGATCACCCGGTAGTTGCCGGTGGAGACAAACGGCTGCATGAACAGCTCGAGGCTCAGCTTCGGGGTGAAGATCCAGTTCACCCGGAAGTTGCCCGAGAGCGTCCATTGGTCCAGCTCGCCGAACACATACCGGTTCCCGTAGGTCGCGGTGGCAGTCGGGTCCGCCCACGTGCCGACATACTGCGCCCCGTCCAGGTTACGGCTCAGGCTCGGGCCCACCCGAACCTGGAGCTGGTGCATCGGGCGCCACTCGACCCACGGGTCCACCCCCCAGCTGTTGTCCGCGCCCTGCCGGTACCGGTTCATGAACCAGTCGAGGCCGTACGTCACCGACCTGCGGCCGTCGCTCTCGAAGCCACCGCCCATGTTGAAACCGGCGGTGTTGAGCATCATCGGGCCACCCCGCGTGTTGCGGATGTTGAGCGTCTGCGGGTTCACGTTCACCCGGAACCAGCTCCACCAGAAGTTGCTCCATTGGATGTTGACGTTGGTGAACAGCCCCGCGCCGGTGTTGTTGAGGCCGAAGTCCCACGTGCCGAACACCGCGATGTTGTAGTTGATCCGCCGGTACAGGCGCGTCGGCTTGGTCCAGCGATAGCCGGTGAGCACATGACTGTTGATGTGGTCGGTACGCTGCGCAAAGCCCAGGTCATTCAACTCGAAGCCGGGGTTGAGTGCGCCGAGCGAGGCGTTGAACTGTACCGGGCCCTTCTGCTTGTTCACCAGCAGTCGTCCGGCAAAGCCACTGAGGCTCGTGGCATTCGAGTCCACGTGCAGGTAGTCCTGGTCAGGGCGCTGGAAATAGTGCGTGCTGCTCTGCTGCAGGTCCGTCATCCGCTGCGTAGTGCCTGTCACCAGGCTGCCACCTGCCCAACCCGTCAGCACCCACACCTTCTCCCGGTCGAGGAAGCTCCAGCCATCCACGCCCAGCGTGTAGGCGCCGCGATTCATCTGCGCCGGCAGCCCCGACTCGTTGAAGAACCGCTGGGTGATGGTGGAGATGACGCCGATGCCCTGGCGGCCGCCACCGATTTCCTTCTGCACCCGGATCGCATTCCAGCTCGTCGTGGGCTCGGTTTCCACGCTCCCCGGCACGCCTTCGATCTGGTAGTCGGCGAACATGCGTCGAGTGAGCGACGAGAGCGCGCCCACATTCCAGCCACCCAGCTTTCCCGACAGCTTGATCGCCCCCAGGATCTGCGTTCCCGCCGGCGAGTCCACGTATGACGCGTCCTCCGGCGTCGCACCGCTTGGCGTGCGTCCGATGCGCCGTGTGTACAGGAAGTCGTGCGATGCCCAGTTGAAGCCCCAGTAGTTGTTCGAGCCGCCCCTGGCCGAACTCGAAGGTATTGGCGCCCTCCACGAAGAAGGGCCGCCGCTCCGGGAAGAAGACCTCGACGTCGGTCAGGTTCACCACCGCGGGGTCCACTTCCACCTGGCCGAAATCGGGATTGATGGTGCCGTTGACGGTGATGCTGGAGCCCAGCCCGACACGGAAGTCGCCGCCGACACCCATGCCGTACACCGAGCCGTCGTTGTAGGGATCGCCCGGGATCGTGCGAGACGTACTCTGCCCGTGCCGTGGCATAGGGCAGCAGCTCGAGCCGACGCGGCGGGTCGAGCTGCGCCATTCCCTGCAGCTCCGGAAAGCGCGACACGAAACCGCTGGCGTTGCTTGGCGTGAAGGTCAGGTAGTCCCGCTCGTTCCTCCGGGCGATATCCCGCTCGAAGTTGATGCCCCACAGCTGGTCAGCGCCCGGCTTGAACCGGAGCTGCGAGTAGGGAATGCGCATCTCCGCTGTCCATCCGGTAGCGGTGCGGTGCACCGCCCCCTGCCACACCCCGTCCCAGGTGTTGTCGTCCCAGTCGTCGTTCATGAGCGTGCCGTCGTACTGCACGCCGGATGCATTCAGCGCGAAGTAGAAGCCCGTCTGCTTGTCGCGGTAGGGATCGAGGAACACGTAGAAGCGGTCGGCGCTCACCCAGTTGTCCCGCCGCGCCAGCTGCGTCACGATCGAGTCGGGTGCCGCGTCGAACATCTCGGCGCCGATGTAGATCGCGCCGTTGTCGAACACCACGCGCACGTCGGTGCGCTCCGTGGCCGGCGCGCCTTCCTTGGGTTCCCGCTGCACAAACGCCGATACCGGTGTGGCCAGGGCCCAGACGCTGTCGTCGAGGATGCCGTCGACGCGCACCGGTTCCATGGTACGCACGGCATGCACGTTACGCGCAGCGGCGAGTGCCACCGAATCGGGTGGTGCATCGCCCCCTGGCGCCGCTGGCGACGCGACAAGTGCCACCTGCAGGAGCAGTGCAAACAGCATTCAGGTCGGTCCCGGCATCCCATTGGAGGTGTGCCGCTTAGATGGCGGCCACCGGGAAAGGGTTGCCGTCCTACCTGGATCCCATCGTCAGCACTTCCTCGAAGTACGCCAGCGCCCTCGGATCCTCCGACTGGCCCAGCCAGAAGATCGCGCTCTTCCGGATCTTCCCATCCTTGTCGGTTCGGGCCGTCGCGAGCAGTGCCGGGACCCCTTCACCATTCGGCCGCTGCGACAGCGCGAACACCGCCGACTCCCGCACGTCGCGGTTCACCGCCTCGTCACCCACCACCTCCACCAGCCCCGCAGTGGCCGCGGTCGCGGCCGCCTGCCCAACCCAGAACACCGCCGACTTCCGGACGTCGGTGCTCACATTCGGGTTCTTCGCAATCTTGATGAGGTCAGGCCAGACCTGCACGCTGTCCGCCAGTATCGCCGGCATGATCGCGTCCTCGCCTGCCTTGCCGCCCTTACGGGCAATGGCCAGCATGAGTTGCGACGCCGCCGGCGCCGACACTGTGCCCAGGTCTGTCACCCCGGCTTTCGGAAGCCAGCGACCACCCACCCGGGTACTGATCCTGGTGACGCTGCCCTGGCTCACCGTGATTGCCACCCGCACCGGTCCACGTTCGCAGTCGGAGGTCCACCCGTCACGCTCATCGTCACCGTCGCTGACGTTGATGTTCCCCTCACCACTGCCGCACACACCGGGACGGCTCGCGTAACTGATGCGCACCACCGCATCCTGCCTCGCATACACTCGCGACTCGAGGCTCTGCGCCGCAACGATTCCGGGGAACAGCAGGAGCAGCATCGTGGCCCCACCCGCCTTACCCGCCCTCACTTGCCCCCCGTCAGTATCGACTCCAGCGCCTGCGCCGCGCGCGGATCGTTCGACTGGCCCAGCCAGAAGATCGCCTTCTTCCGGAGTTCCCTGTCGGGGTCATTCTTCGCGATGTCGAGCAGCTTCGTCACTGCTGCGGGGTCGTTGCTCTGCCCGAGCACGAAGATCAGCTGTTCCTTGAGTTCCGTCTCCTGCAGCTGTCCATAGAGCTTGCTCAGGCTCGCGATGCTCGCCCCGTTCTGCGCCGCCCAGAACAGTGCCTGCTTCCGTGCCTCCATCGACTCCCTCGGGTTCTGCGCCACATCCAGCAGCCATGCCTGGGCTCCCGTCGTGTTCGACTGCGACACCGCGAAGAGAATCTTCTCCTTCAGCTCGGCGTTCGTGGTTCGCCCATACAGCGTGCGCAGGAAGGTGATACTCGACGTGTCGCCCTCCTGTCCCAGCCAGAACACGGCCTTTTCCCGCAACTCCTCCGGCGCACTCTCCTGGTCGGCATACGCCCGCAGGAGCTGCTTCGCCTTCGGCGAGTCCTGCTGTGACAGTGCGAACAATGCCTTCTCCTGCAGTTCCGGGTCCTTCGACGACCGCAAGATCGAGTCGAGTGCCGCGACGGCAGTCGGGCTGTTCACCTGCGACAGCCAGAACACCGCCTGCGAACGCACCTCCGGATCGGGATCGTTACGCGCCACGCTGAGCAGTATGCTCTCCGCGTTGGCATTGTCCTGCTGCGCGATCAGGAACACCGCCTTGCGGCGCAGGCACACCGAGCCGGAGTCGCGCCGGGCCAGCACCTTCTGCAGGATCGGCGTCGCCTTCGCCGGATCCATCTGCATCAACCCGTTGAGCGCTGCCATCTGTACGTCATCGTCTTCGTCGCCGCAGTCATCGCCTCGGCTCCGCGGCGCGCGGGGAGCGCGCGGCTCAGACGGCGCCCGTGGCCGCCTGCTGTCCGCCGAGGCCATCGGCGCCATCGGGGCCATTGGGGCCATCGGGGGCGCTGTCATGGGGCCCATCGGCGGCATTGGCCCACCCGCCGAAGTCGATGCCGAGCGCGGGGCAGCCGCGGACGACGCGGTCGTCGACATCCGCTCGGCCGCCTGCGCATCGCCCTTCTGTGCCAGCTGCGCATCAATCCGCGACATCAACCCGCGCGCGTCACCCGCCGTGGCGGCCTTCGGGTACTTGCTTGCCTGCGTCTCCAGCAGGCTGCCCGCCTGGCGCAGGTCGGCATTGCTCCCCGTGCGGTACAGCGCGAACGCCTCGAAGTAGTAGGTGTCCGGCACGTATGCCGACTTGGGATATCGCGACCGCACCTGGCGGAAGAGATCGGCCGCGGTCTTGTACTGGTTCTTGTTCAGCGCGTTCCGCCCCGCCTTGTAGAGCGAGTCGGCGGGATCGCCCTGGTGCGACTCGCTCCGCGGGATGGACGGCGCCGCCGTCGGAACCAGCGTCAGCGACGACTGGTATGCGGCCCGCGCCGCGGGCGCGATGCTCGGTGCCGGCGACAGTTGTGCGGCGGCTTGGGTGGAAACAACGAACATGAGACCCAAGAGGTGACGCATCTAGAGAACTCCGTTGGGAAGAGTGCGGCGGCCCGGGGCGACACGCAGGCGCATCATCACGTCGCCCTGGTCGAGGCCGTCGGTAATCAGCTTGACATCAGCCTGTCGCCCGCTCGTGCCGAGCTGGGTGATCTCGGCGAGCACGAGCTCGAGGTCGAGCAGGAGCGGGCGCAGTCGAGCATCGGCGATGCGCGAGTCGAGCAGGAGGCGGTTGGTCGCGAGCAGCTCACGCGCGGCGGCAACCGGGAGGCTGTCCACCTGTCCGTCGCGCACCGACGCGCGGAACAGCGTGAGGTACGCCTCCGACTGGCTCAGGTGCTGCGCCGCCGCCACCTCGAGCGCCACCGACGGCGCCTTGGTCACCGGCGCCGTCGCCACCGTCTCGACGGTTGGTGCAGTCATCCGCCCGATGCCAATGCCGAGTACGAGCAATGCCGCGATTCCTGAAATCCACGCTGCCGCCCGCGTGCTGAGCACCGGCATCCGGCCACCCCTCGAGCGCCGCCGGCCACTCGCCTGCCGACTGTCGACTGCCTGTCGACTGCCGACTGCCAACTGCCGACTCGCCGCGATCGCCTTCCACGCGGCATCTCGATTGAGTGTCGGCGGCGCGTTGTAGCCCTTCGCCATCTCGACAACCTGCGGGTCCAGCGGGGTCTCGTCGTTTTCGTCGTTCATGTGCCGCTTACCTCCGGTGCGAAATCGGCGAGCCGGTCCCTGAGGCGCGCCCGGGCCCGGAACAACTGGGCCTTCGATGTTCCCGACTGCACGCCGAGCATCGTGCCGATCTCCTCGTGCGTATAGCCCTCCACGTCATGCAGCAGGAACACCATCCGGTAACCCTCCGGCAGCTGGTCGATCTCGGCGTGCAGCCGCGCCTTCAAGTCCGGGTCGCTGATCCGGGCGGGCGGTGCTGCCACCGCCTCGGCGGCTTCCCACGGGGCGTGTCGCTTCTCGTCCCGCTTTCGTCCCCTCAAGGTGTTCAGCGCCACCGATACGGCGATCGAGCCGAGCCAGGTCCCCAGGGCCGACTCACCCCGGAACGTCCCCAGGCGGTCGAATGCGCGGATGAACGTCTCCTGCACGCAGTCCTGGGCGGCCTCCGGGTCGCCGACGAATCGGTAGACGATCCGGTGGATCCGGTCCGCGTGGGTCTCGAAGAACTGACGCTCCGCTGCCGGGTCCCCGGCCTGGATACGCCCGATCAGTTGCTGGTCGTCCACCTGGCTCCGGGGCGCTGGATTCGATCCGTGGGACAGCACGTAGACACAGCCTGCCTGGAAAGGGTTGCGCGCCACCCTACGCAACCATTCCCCGCCGGGATGCATCCAAGGTTGTGAAGGCCGGGCGACACGTCATTCCGGCCGCCAGTAACGAGAACCTGAGGAGCAGAACGATGGAACAGACACCAGCACAGGGCTCGCCCCGGACAGTTCCCCTGAGTGGCCCCGGAGCCCCGACCCTATACCTCGCCCGCCCGCTCCCGGCACAGCTGGGCGGTGACAAGAGTGCCCGCTGAACTGACACTCCGGTGAACCTGCACCCGTAGTGAAGACGGTCGCCCGCGCTCGGGCGGCCGGCGAAGCGAAGCGAGACGGCGGCTCCCAGTCGGGGCCGCCGTCGGCGCATCCGGGCGTTCCTCCCTTGCCACCAAGGACATCGCGCCTGACAGTTCACGCATGACTTCCGCCGCGCGCGCGCTCACGCGCATCTCATTCTTCGCCCTGCTTCTCTTCCTGCTCGCCGCTGATCCGGCCAGCGCGCAGGTCGTACGCGGATTCGTGTACGAGGCAACCGGGGCGCCGGTGCCAGGGGCGCTCGTGACGCTGGTCGACAGCACAGGGCACGAGTTCGGTCGCGGGATCACGGCGACGAGTGGCAGTTTCATGTTGACCGGTTCGCCCGGGGGCACGAGGCAGGTGCAAGTGGCCCGCATCGGGTTCCGCGCATGGCGATCGCAGTCCTTCGTCGGTGCGGCGAGTGACACGGTGCAGTTGCGACTTGTCGTCGAGGACCTGCTGGTGCGGCTTCCCGAAATCGCTACCCGCTCGGACCGCTGCGAATCAATCCAGACGGCCACCGATCGGGTTGCGGTCCTGTGGGAGGAGGCACGGAAGGCCATCACCCTTGCCGACCTCTCCTACCGCGGCGAACCGTTCTCCTACCGGCTCGACCGCAGGAACAGCCGGAGCAGTGCCGACGACCAGCTGCTCAGCGACAGCGTCGTCACGGTCAACATGAAGGCCCGCTGGCCGGTCGAGGCGTTGCCTGCCGAGGCGCTGCTTGCGCGCGGCTTCGTCCAGCGCGACCAGCTTGACGCACCCGTCTACTACGGCCCCGACCTCAACGTCCTCTACGCCCCGGCATTTCTCGAGACCCACTGCCTTGTGGCCCTGGCCGGCGACTCCGGCTCCAATCTCGTGGGGGTGAGTTACCGACCCGCGGAGCAGGGACCACTCTCTGACGTGGAAGGCGCCGTCTGGCTCGATGCAGGCACGTTGCAGCTCAGGAGCCTCGTCTTTCGCTACACGGGACTGGGCCGCTGGGTGCCACGCACCAGCAGCGGCGGTGAACTCAGCTTCCTTCGGCTCGATGACGGCCGGTGGGTCATCGACCATTGGCGGATGCAGGCGCCAATCCCGCTGGTCCGTGGGCGCTGACACCTCCCTCTACGGGTACGCTGCGCTCGAGGCCGTGGTCATTGCGGTCACCTCGCCGGGCGGCGCCATCCTCTGGCAGGGTCCGGGACTGGCCCGGGGACGCGCGCTGGCCATGGCGGGCTGGACCGGTGCGCCACGCGTTCCCGGCGCCGTCCGGCTCATGGGGAGCCCGATCGAACTTGATGAAGCGCGGATCAAGGGTTCCAGGCGTCAGCTCGTCTCGGCGCGCAACCGATCGGGGCAGCCCGTCCGCATCACCGGGCTGGCCCTCTACGACTGTGTCAATGTGCAGGAACGTTGCGTGGCGCGGGACACCAGCCTGCTCCTGGCCCCGCGTGAGGAACGACTCCTCGTCGAGGTCCGGCCCTGGATGACCGCGCGTTCCCCGAAGTACCAGGTGGCGTACAAGTGGCAGCTGGAGTAGCCAACCTCCCCGCGCTCTGCGTCCTCCCCGCCTTTACCTTCAACATTCCACCTCATCCGCGCGTATAACTGAGGTGCTGTATTCACCCTTGCCCTGAATAGACTCGACGTGCCCCAGCTCCACAGCGCCCGCCATACGACGCTTCCGGCTCTTCTTGCCCTCTCGGCAATGCTCGCGTGCGCCCCCGCATCACCGGGAGTCGGTGGTGCCCAGTCGACGGCGCCGGCGCCCGAAAAGGTCTGGACTCCGCCGTCCCGGGCGCCGGAACGGACCCCGATCCCGGCCCCCTTGGCGCTGCCCGCCGAGTTCGCGGTCCGGCGCGATTCGCTCACGCTGGGGGACCTCGTGGACCTTGCCCTGCGCAACAGCCCCGACACCCGGCTCGCCTGGGACAACGCGCGCGCTCGTGCGGCGGCGTATGGATCTGCCCGCGGCACCGCATTCCCCGAGATCAACGGCTCCATGGGCATCACGGCGCTGCAGAACCCCGCCACCCAGGGCCGTCAGTCGGTGCAGCAGGTGCTGTACATCCCCAGCGTCGGGTTCAGCTGGCTGCTGTTCGACGTGGGTGGCCGCGCCGGCACCATCGGCGCCGCGCGCGAGGCCCTGCTCGCGGCCGACTGGACCCACAACGCGGTCATCGCCGACGTCGTGCTGCGCACGGCGCAGGCCTACTACGCGTATGTCGGATACCGCGCGCTGCTCGGCGCGCAGGAAAAGACCCTCGAGGAACAGAAGGTGAACCTCGCCGCCGCCGAGGACCGGCGGAACGTCGGCGTTGCCACCATCGCCGATGTGCTGCAGGCGCGCACCGCGGTGTCCCAGGCACTGCTCGCCTTGCAGACCACCGAGGGCCAGTTGCGCACGGCGCGCGGTGCGCTCGCCACCGCCGCGGGGTTCCCCGCCACCATGGACCTGGATGCCGACGAGGCCGCCGGTCACGGTGAGATCGCCGAAGTCGCGGACAGCGTGGATGTGCTGGTGAAGCACGCGCTGGTCAACCGGCCCGATCTCGTCGCTGCGCAGGCCACATGGGCCGCGGCCCAGGAGCGCACCCGCGCCACCCGGTCGGCTCGCTACCCCACCATTTCTGCCACCGGCGGCGTGGGCCGCAACATCATTCTCTCGACCGGCGGCGGTGGCGGGAACTACTACACCCTGGGCCTGGCACTCGGCATTCCGCTCTTCAACGGCTTCCGCTGGGAGTACGACACACGCGCCGCCGCCGCCACCGCAGACGCCGAGGGCGCGCGTACCGAGAGCCTGGCGCAGCAGGTCACCTTCCAGGTATTCGCGGCCTACGAGGCGCAGCGGGCCGCGAGCCAGCAGGTGCGCACCAGCGAGGAGCTGCTCACCAGCGCCAGCGCCTCGGCCGATGCGGCGCGAGCACGATACAAGGAAGGCGTCGGCGGGCTCATCGACCTCCTCGCCGCCGAGAATGCCCTGGCCGATGCGCGGGCCCAGCGCATCCAGGCCCGGCTCCTCTGGTATTCGGCACTGGTGCAGCTGGCGCACGACGCCGCCCTGCTCGATCCTGATGGTGGCGCGCGCATTCGTCTCTCTGAACCCACGGACTCAACCAAGTGATGCGGCTCCGACACCTCGCACTCGTCCTCGTCGCGGCCGCGTCGGCCTGCAAGACCAAGGGCCCCGCCTCGCAGGCAGCGGCGGCTCCTGTCACCCTCACCGCGGCGGTGCAGCGCGATGTCCCCCGTGTGCTCGAGGCCACGGGCACCGTGGAGCCGGTGCGCACCGCGCGGGTCGAGGCGCAGGTCTCGGGGCTCATCGACAAGGTCACCTTCCGCGAGGGCGACCAGGTCACCGAGGGACAGGTGCTCTTCCAGATCGACCCGCGGTCCTTCCGCGCCGCGCTGAGCCAGGCCGAAGCGGCCCTCGCGCGCGACTCGGCGCAGTGGGAAAGTGCCCGCCGCGACCGCGACCGGTTCGAGACGCTCGCCGCCAAGGAGTACGTCACCGCGCAGCAGCTCGACCAGGCGAAAGCCACCGCGTCGGCGCTCGAGGCGACCCTGCGCTCCGACCAGGCCGCCATCGACCAGGCGCGCCTGAGCCTCCAGTACGCCACGGTGCGCGCGCCCATCACGGGTCGCGCCGGGTCGCTCCTGGTGCGCGAGGGCAACCTCGTGCGCGCCGGCAGCGGCGACGCGCTGGTGGTGATCAACCAGATGGCCCCCATCCGCGTGCGCTTCAGTGTGCCGGCCGCCTACCTCTCCGACCTGCGGGCACTCGCCGGCAGCAAGCAGGATGTCCGCGCCATCCCGGTGGGCGACACCGCGTCCGCCGTCACCGGCACGCTCGACTTTCTCGACAACGCCGTGGACTCGCTCACCGGCACCATCACGCTCAAGGCGGAGTTTGCCAACAAGGACAGCCGCCTCTGGCCCGGCGGGCTGGTGCGGGTGCAGCTCGCCCTCTCGGTGGACAAGGACGCCATCGTCCTGCCGTCGAGCGCCGTGGTGACCGGCCAGCAGGGCAGCTACGTCTACGTGGTGGACAGCAGCACGGCGCACATGCGGCCGGTCACGCTGCGACGGCAGAGTGACTCGATTGCCGTGCTCTCCGCCGGCGTCACGGCGGGAGAGCAGGTGGTGGTGGACGGGCAGCTGCGGCTGACCGACGGTGCGAAGGTGCAGGTGCTGAAGGGAGGCGCGTCATGAACCTGAGCGAACCATTCATCAAGCGGCCGGTCATGACGACGTTGCTCATGGCCGGCATTCTCGTGTTCGGGCTGGTGGCGTATCGCACCCTTCCCGTCAGTGACTTGCCGCCGGTGGACTACCCCACCATCTCGGTGAGCGCGTCGGTGCCTGGAGCGAGCCCCACCACCATGGCCGCCTCGGTGGCGACACCGCTGGAGAAGCAGTTCTCCACCATCGCCGGCCTGGAGGTGATCACCTCCACCAGCTTCCAGGGCAACACCCAGATCGCGCTGCAGTTCGCCCTCGACCGCGACATCGATGCGGCGGCGAGCGACGTGCAGGCTGCGATCACCCAGACCATCCGGCAGCTGCCGCAGAACATCGTTCCGCCCACCTACCAGAAGGTGGACCCGTCGCAGTCGCCGATCATCGTCTACGCGCTGACCTCGGCGTCGCTCAAGCTGTCCCAGCTCGACGAGTTCGGCCAGGTCACGATCGGGCAGCGGCTCTCGACCGTCGAGGGCGTGGCGCAGGTGCAGGTCTACGGCTCGCAGAAGTACGCCGTGCGGATACAGCTCGATCCCCAGGCCATGGCGGCGCGGCAGATCGGCATCGATGAAGTGAGTGATGCCATCGACCAGGGCAACGTCAACCTGCCGACCGGCATTCTCTGGGGCACCGACCGGGCCTACGCCGTGCAGGCCACCGGCCAGCTGCAGAACGCCTCGGAGTTCCGTCCCCTCATCGTGGCCTGGCGAAATGGCCGCCCGGTGCGGCTCGAGGATCTCGGCCGCGTCATCGACAGCGTGCAGGACACCAAGGCCGCTGCCTGGTACAACCAGACCCGCGGCATCGTCCTCGCCATATATCCGGCAGCCGGGCACCAACACCGTCGAGGTGGCGGCCCGCGTGCGGAAGACGATGGCCGAGATCGGGCTCACCCTGCCGCCGTCGGTGGACGTGACCACCATCTACGACCGCTCCGAGACGATCCGCGAGTCGGTGGATGACGTGAAGTTCACCCTCTACCTGACGCTCTGCCTGGTGGTGCTCGTCATCTTCCTGTTCCTCCGGAACATCTCGGCCACCATCATCCCCAGCCTGGCACTGCCGATGTCGCTGCTCGCCACCTTCGCGGTCATGAAGGTGCTGGGCTACAGCCTCGACAACCTGTCGCTCATGGCGCTGACGCTCTCGGTGGGCTTCGTGGTGGACGACGCCATCGTGATGCTGGAGAACATCGTCCGCCACATGGAAATGGGCGAGACGCCCGATGCAGGCGGCGCTCAACGGGTCGAAGGAGATCGGCTTCACCATTCTCTCGATGACCCTGTCGCTGGTGGCGGTCTTCATTCCGCTGCTGTTCCTTGGCGGCATTGTCGGCAGGCTCTTCCGCGAGTTCTCCGTCACCATCGCGGTGTCGATCCTGGTGTCGGCCTTCGTGTCGCTGACGCTCACGCCGATGCTCGGCAGCCGCTTCCTCAAGCCGACGCAGCACGGCGGCAAGCCCAGCCGGGTGGAGCAGGCCACCGCCTGGTTCGAGCGAGGCTACGAGAAGACGCTCGCGCTCTACGAGCGCACCCTGGCCTGGGTGATGGCCCGGCGTCCCGCCGCACTCGTGTTCAGCCTGCTCATCCTGGCTGGGCACCGTGGTGCTCTGGCAGATGGTGCCCAAGGGATTCATTCCCAGCGAGGACCAGGACCAGCTTCGCGGCACCACCGAGGCGGCGGAGGGCACGTCGTTCGAGGCGATGGTGCGGTACCAGCAGGCGGCGATGCAGATCCTGGTGGCCGACGAGAACGTCGAGGGCTTCATGTCGGCCATCGGGTCGGGCGGCCGCGCGGCGGCCACCAATCAGGGCCGCTTCATCGTCAAGCTCAAGCCGAGGGCAGGACCGGAAGCTCGACGCCGACGGCGTGGCCCGCCAGCTCACCCGCAAGCTCTCGGCGGTGCCGGGCATCCGGGTGTACTTCACCAACCCGCCGCCCATCAACATCGGCGGCCGCTCCTCCAAGAGCCTCTACCAGTACACGCTGCAGGGGAGCGACATCGACGCGCTCTACGCCACCGAGAAGAAGCTCGAGGCCACCCTGGCGGCGCTGCCGCAGCTGCGCGACGTCACCAGCGACCTGCAGATCAAGAATCCGCAGATCAACGTCGCCATCGATCGCGACCGGGCCTCGTCGCTCGGTGTCACGGTGCAGCAGATCGAGCAGGCGCTGTACAACGCCTACGGCGCGGGACAGGTCTCCACCATCTTCACCGACAACAACCAGTACTTCGTGGTGATGGAGCTGCTGCCGCAGTACCAGCGCGACCTCGACGCCATGCGGCTCCTCTCGGTGCGCGCGCCCAACGGCACCCTGGTGCCGCTCACCGCGCTCGCCACCGTGACGCGAGACGGTGGGTCCGCTCTCGGTGAACCACTCGGGCCAGCTGCCGTCGGTCACCATCTCGTTCAACCTGGCGCCGGGCGTGGCCATCGGTGACGCCGTGAAGGCGGTCGAGGCCGCCGCCACGCCGCTCATCGGCACCGGGATCACCGCCAGCTTCTCCGGGCGCGGCGCAGGCCTTTGCCGACGCCCAGGCGGGCCTGCTCATCCTCCTGATCCTCGCCGTCGCGGTGATCTACATCGTGCTCGGCATCCTGTACGAGAGCTTCGTCCATCCGCTCACCATCCTCACCGGCCTGCCCGTTCGCCGGGTTCGGCGCACTGCTCACGCTGCTCATCTTCCGGCAGGACCTGAGCGTCTACGCCTTCGTCGGCATCATCCTGCTGGTGGGCCTGGTCAAGAAGAACGCGATCATGATGATCGACTTCGCCATCGAGGCGGAGCGGACCGGGAAGGGGCCGGAGCAGTCGATCCTCGAGGCGGCGTCGGCCCGCTTCCGCCCGATCATGATGACCACCATGGCGGCCCTGATGGGCACGCTGCCCATCGCGCTCGGCGCCGGAGCCGGTGCCGAGTCGCGCCGTCCGCTGGGCCTGGCGGTGGTGGGCGGGCTGGCATTTTCGCAGCTGGTGACGCTCTACATCACGCCGGTGTTCTACGTCTGGTTCGACGAACTGCAGCACTGGTTTGCCACCCGGCGGGCGGGAACCGTGGTCCGGTCGGAGGGCACCGCATAAGCACCTGTCTCCCAAGCGTTTAGGAGCTCACTTTTCGCTTGCCGCAACGCTGGCGTCCCGGGTATCTTTCGGGCCTGTTCCGGCCGCCCCCAAACGGCCGCTGACCCACCCGACCCTGGACGCTCATGACCGCACCGAACAGTCGCGAACGGATCGTTCCGCGCCTCATCGAAGAGGAAATGCAGCAGTCGTTCATCAACTACTCGATGAGCGTCATCGTGTCGCGCGCACTGCCCGATGTGCGCGACGGCCTCAAGCCGGTGCACCGGCGCATCCTCTACGCGATGAACGAGCTCGGCCTGGTACCGGGCCGCGGCTACAAGAAGTCCGCGACGGTGGTGGGCGACGTGCTCGGCAAGTACCACCCGCACGGCGACAGTTCGGTGTACGACGCGATGGTGCGCATGGTGCAGGAGTTCTCCCTGCGCTATCCGCTGGTGGACGGGCAGGGCAACTTCGGCTCGGTCGACGGCGATCCCGCGGCGGCGTACCGGTACACCGAGGCGCGCCTGACGCGCGTCGCGGTCACGATGCTCGACGACATCGACAAGAACACCGTCGTCTTCCAGCCGAACTACGACGACCGGCTCCAGGAGCCGACCGTCCTCCCGTCCCGCATCCCGAACCTCCTCGTCAACGGCTCCAGCGGCATCGCCGTCGGCATGGCGACGAACATTCCGCCGCACAACCTGCGTGAAGTGGCGAAGGGCGTCGAGCTGCTGGTGGACAACCCCGACGCCACCATCGCCGACCTGCGGAAGGTCATTCCCGGGTCCCGACTTCCCCACCGGCGGATACATCTACGGCCGGCAGGGCATCACCGAGGCGTACGAGAACGGCCGCGGTCGCGTCATCATGCGCGCGCGGGCCCAGATCGAGGAGCACGAGACGTCGGGCAAGTCGAAGATCGTGGTGACGGAAATCCCCTACCAGGTGAACAAGGAGAACCTGGTGCGGGCCATCGCCGAGCTGGCGGCGGAGAAGAAGCTCGAGGGCATCTCCGGGTCAATGACGAGTCCGACAAGGACGGCATGCGGATCGTCATCGAGCTCAAGCGCGACGCGATTCCCAACGTCGTGCTGAACCAGCTCTACAAGCACACCTCGATGCAGTCCACCTTCGGCGTCATCATGCTCGCGCTCGACAACGGCGCGCCGAAGGTGATGAACCTGAAGGACATCATCCTCCGGTACATCGCGCACCGGCACGAGGTGATCACCCGGCGCACCCAGTTCGACCTCGACGCCGCACAGGCGCGCGAGCACATCCTCGAGGGGCTCAAGATCGCCGTCGACAACATCGACGAGGTGATCAAGATCATCCGGGGCTCCGACGGACACCGCCGACGCCGACAAGAAGCTGCGCGCGCGGTTCAAGCTCTCGGAGAAGCAGACCGACGCCATCCTCAACATGCGCCTCGCCAAGCTCACCGGCCTCGAAATCGAGAAGCTGGAAGCCGAGCTGGGGGAGGTGCGCGCCACGATCAAGGAGCTGAAGAGCATCCTGGCGAGCCGTGAGCGGCGCATGACCATCCTCAAGGAAGAGATGCGCGAGGTCGCCAAGGACTTCGGCGACGATCGCCGCACCGAGATCCTCGCCGACCAGGGCGAGTTCACGGTCGAGGACATGATCGCCGAGGAGGACATGGTCATCACCATCTCCCACACCGGCTACATCAAGCGCATCCCGGTCTCCAGCTACCGCAAGCAGCGGCGCGGCGGCCGCGGCGCCACCGGCGCCGACCTGAAGGCCGACGACTGGGTCGAGCACCTCTTCATCGCCAGCACGCACGACTACCTGATGTTCTTCAGCAACGAGGGCCACGTCTACTGGCTCAAGGTGCATGAAATCCCGCAGGCGGGGCGCGCGGCGCGCGGCAAGCCGGTGGTCAACTGCATCGCCATCAAGCCGACCGAGCACATCGCGTCCCTGGTGCCGGTGCGCGAGTTCTCCGACGACAAGCACCTCTTCTTCGCCACCCGGAACGGCACCGTGAAGAAGACGGTGCTCTCCGAGTACGGCAACGTGCGCACCAACGGCATCCGCGCCATCAACATCGAGGAAGGCGACGAGCTGATCGACGTGCAGGTCTGCGACGCGAACAGCGACATCGTCCTGGCCACGCGCGGCGGCATGAGCATCCGGTTCCATCACAGCGATGTCCGCGAGATGGGCCGCGCCACCACCGGGGTGAAGGGCGTCGAGCTCGATGAAGGCGATGCGCGTCATCGGCATGGTCGTGGTGCGGCGCGACTGCACCATGCTCGTCGTGAGCGAGAAGGGCTACGGCAAGCGCTCCGAGCTGATCGACTACCGGGTGCAGAAGCGCGGCGGTCGCGGCATCATCACCCTCAAGGTCACCGACAAGACCGGCCCCATCGTCGCCCTCAAGGAAGTGATTCCCGAGGACGAGCTGATGATGATCACGAAGCAGGGCATCATCATCCGGGTGCCGGTGGACGGCATCCGCGTCATCGGCCGCAACACGCAGGGCGTGCGGGTCATGAACCTCGATGGTGGCGATGCGGTGGTTGGTGTCGCGCGCGTCGTGAAGGAAGACGGGTGCCGCCGAGGAAGGGGACGCCACCGAGGCGGCGGCCCCAGCGGACGGGGATGCCTGAGGCGGCCGTGAGGCCGCCGCTGGTCGACCTCGCGAACCTCCGTCGCGCCGCAGCCGGGCTCGACGGGGTGGCGGTCCGGACGCCGTTGATCCCGCTGGTCGCACTGTCCGAACAACTCGGCGTTCCGGTCCGCCTCAAGGCCGAATTCCTCCAGCCCATCGGCGCCTTCAAGATCCGCGGCGCCTGGACCGCCATCTCCCGCCTCGACCCAGAGGTGCGGGCGCGCGGCATCGTCACCCATTCCAGCGGCAATCACGCCCAGGCCGTCGCCTTCGCCGGGAAGAAATTCGGCGTGCGCGCGGTCATCGTCATGCCGAAGGACTCGCCGGCAGTGAAGGTGGCCGGGCGTGAAGAGCCACGGCGCCGAGATCGTGTTCGTGGAGCGACATGAACGCGTGAGGGTCTGTGCCGACATCGCCGAGCGCGAGGGACTGGTGCTGATCCCGCCCTATGAGCACGCCGACGTGATCGCGGGGCAGGGCACCCTCACCATGGAAATCCTCGAGGAGTGGCCGGAGGTGCGTGCGCTGCTGGTGCAGGTCGGCGGCGGCGGTCTCATCGCCGGCGCCGCCGCGGCGATTGCGGCCACCGGGTCCGAGGTCGACCTCATCGCGGTGGAGCCGGAGGGCGCGGCGAAGCTGGCGGCCGCGCTTCGGTCAGGTGCGCCCGTGACGCTCGAGTCACCCACCAGCGTCGCCGACGGACTCATCCCGCCCAGCGTCGGCAAGCTGCCCTTCGAGGTGTTCCGCGATGCGGTAGCACAGGCGGTGCAGGTCACCGACGCCGACATCGGTGCCGCCGTGCGTCACCTTCACGTCGAGGCCGGGCTTCGGGTCGAGCCGTCGGGCGCGGCGTCGGTCGGCGGCGCTTCTTGCCGGCCGCTATCGCCCCACCGGTCCCGTTGCCGTCATCGCATCGGGCGGCAATGTGGACGACACCGCCTTCTCGAGATTCATCGCAGGATGACGCCGCCCCGGCTCGTCATCCTCGATCCCGACCTTTCGCTCGGACGCACGCTGATCCGCGTCCTTCGCGAACATGGCTACGATGCGGTCGGCGGTGCCCGACGTCGAGGAGCTGGCCGCGGCGCTCGCGGACGGGCCCGCCGACCTGCTGCTGGTGGACATCGTCGCCGCGGGAGACGACAGCTGCCGCGGAGGTCGCCCGGCTCCGCGCTGCCGCCTCACCGGTGCCGGGGCTGCTGCTGCTCTCGTCGCGACCTCCCGACGCCGATGTCTATGCCGCACTCGGCGCGGGGCCGCAGGATTTCATCGCCAAGCCGTTCCGGGTGCATGAACTGGTGGCCCGGGTGAAGGCGCAGCTCCGCGCGCGACACGAGGCCCAGGATGGGCAGATGGAGCGCGTGGCGCGCACCCCCGCCAACGTGATGGCCGACGTCACCACCGGCCTCACCACCAGCGAGATCTTCCAGCTCCTCGTGCGCCGCGTGGCACAGGGCCTCCGCATTCCCCGCTGCTCCATCATCCTGGCGAGGCCGGGTGACATCGAGGGCACCGTGGTTGCCGCCTATGAGGATCCATCGGTCCAGTCGCTGGCGGTGGACCTGACGCGCTATCCGGAACTCCGACGCGCGCTCGATACCGGCGAGGTGGTGCACGTGGAAGACGTCGCCACCGATCCGCTCTACCAGGCCATCCGCGACGCCTGGCGCGCCGACGGCCTGGCGGTGCCGCTTCGCTCCGCCATCGCCATCCGGTTCGAGCTGCGCGGTGAACCCGCCGGCGTCTTCTTCCTCCGCACCACCACCGCCGACGCGCCGCTCGACCAGCGCGATGTCGGGTTCGCCCGTGAAATTGTCGATGCCGCGGTCCGTACCCTCGAGCGGATCGCGGAGGCAGGTGCCGGGGAGCGAACGGGACCTCCGGTGTGAGCACCCGTCGCTGTCCCCGCTGCCAGCTGCTGTTCGAACCGCCGGCCCGCTTCTGTGCCCGGGACGGTACTCCCCTTGCCGACGTCGAGACCCAGCCGAGACGTTCGCTCCCATCGCATCGAAGATCCGCTCGCACCCCTTCCTCCCACGCTTCACCTGAACCAGGTCATCGATGACCGGTATCGCGTCGTGCGCCGGCTGGGCGAGGGCGGCATGTCCTGCGTGTACCAGGGCCGCGACCAGGTGGCGAACTCTGACGTCGCCATCAAGGTCCTGACGCCGCGCCTCGCCGCCGATCCCGCATCGGTGCAGCGCCTCAAGCGCGAGGCACTGCTGGCCGAGCGGTTTGATCACCCCAACGTCTGCCGCATCCTCCATGTCGGTGAGACCAGCCGACGGCATGCTCTACCTCACCATGCCGTACCTGCGGGGTGAGTCGCTCAACGACTCCGAGACGCGGCGCGGTCCCTATCCGGTGGGCGAGGCGGTGCTGCTGCTGGTGCAGGTGTGCCATGGACTGCAGCACGCGCACGACCTGGGCGTCATCCACCGCGACCTCAAGCCCGAGAACATCATGCTCGTGCCCGATGAGACGGTGCCCGGCGGCATTCGCGCCGTCGTCATGGATTTCGGGCTGGGAAAGGCCATCCAGCCCGACCCTCGATCTCGTGCGCCTTACCCAGACCGGCATCATTCTCGGCACGCCGGAGTTCATGAGCCCCGAGCAGGTGCGCGGGGAGAAGATTGACGCGCGGAGCGACATCTTCGGGCTCGGCATCGTGGCGTTCGAGCTCTTCACCGGGCAGCTGCCGTTCGCGGGGAGGACGTCGCAGGAGTCGATGATGTCCCGGTTGAGGGGTCGCCCGCGGGCGGCGCGCTCGGTACGGCCCGACTTGCCGTCGCGGGTGGAGGTGGTGCTCAACCGCGCCATGGCACTCAGTCCCGATCAGCGGTATCAGTCGATGCAGGCGTTTGCGGATGAGCTGGCCGCGGCCGAGGAGAAGGGATTTTTTCGGCGCCTGTTCGGCACGTAACGCCGTCACGACAGCGCCAGTATGTCGCGGTGCGCTTGCTATGGCGGTATTGCTGCAAGTGCGGCGATGAAACGTGTACCACTGCGGCGAAGTGATGCCGTACCATCACCTTCATTGTGGCATATCTCTTTCAGCAACTTGTGGTGGTTGCGTGCGATCGGCGCCTCACGCCGACACCATTGAGGGAGGTATGCAATGGACGGTGCCACGTTGGGAATGGCCATGGCGGCGGCTGCGGCGGTGGGGCTGATCTGGTGGGGCCTGCATGCGTCGACCATCGATGTTGACTACATCGACCATGAGGCGGACGAGGCCTTTCGGGCTCGAACACGGCGCAAGCCGCTCAGAACCTAGGAACCGGGCGGGCCAGGTGCCCGCCTTTTTCGCGCCCACCTGCCACCGCGCTAACTTCCCCCCGTTCCGACTCACGACTCACGACTCACGACCGTCGACTGCCGACTCCCAAGGTGATCCACCACATCGTCCTCTTTCGCTGGACCCCCTCCGCCACGCCGGAGCAAGTTGCGGCCGCCGGCGCCGCCCTCCTCGGCATGAAGGGCAAGATCCCTGAGGTGCACAGCGTCGCCTTCGGTCCCAATCAGGCCGAAAGCCGCACTGAATACACCCACGCCCTCCTGGTGGTGGTCGATGACATGGCCGCGGTGAAGCGCTACGTCGATCACCCTCACCACGTGTACGTCGCGAAGACGTACCTGCTGCCCATTCGGGAGGCCCGTCTAGCCATCGATTTCGAAGTGGCATCGACCGACGACCGATGACTTACTCACGACTGCCGACTGCCGACTGATGACTGCCATCTGGATCGCCGAGACCGACGCCCAGATCGCCAGCTGTTTCCCGGTGATGTACGAGCTACGGCCCCACCTGGCGGCCGACACATTCGTGCGGCTCGTGCGAGCCATGCAGCGGGAGGGCTACGTGCTGGCGGCGCTGGACGCCGATGGTGAGGTGCGTGCCGTGGCGGGGTTCCGCATCAACGTCCTCCTGGCCCGCGGCAAGAACCTCTACGTCGATGACCTCGTCACCGCCGAGGCCAGCCGCTCGCACGCGTATGGGTCAACGCTCCTCCAGTGGCTCATCCAGTACGCCCGCGACAAGGACTGTGACTCCTTCGATCTCGATTCCGGGGTCCATCGGTTCCGGGCCCATCGCTTCTATTTCCGCGAGGGCATGCACGTCGGTGCCTATCACTTCACGCTCAGTCTCAGGGATTCATGATTCTCGCCCTACTCCTGGCGCTCCAGGGTCCGCTCGCCGCACGCGCCGATACCGTCAAGACCACCCACGACGCGATCCGCTACGATATCCTCATCGCGGTGAGTGACACCGGCGCCCATTTCGTCGGCGAAGTGGAGACGGTCTGGGTGCTGGGATCCGATGCGCCCGTGGTGGTGCCGCTCGACTCCGCCATGCGCGTGGTGCGCGTGCTGATCGACGGCCGGGAGAACACCCGCGTCCATCGCACCCAGTACGGACGGCAGGACAACATCGTCTACATCCCGCACGACAAGAAGGCGGGCGACACCCTCACCACCCGCATCCGCTACCACGGCACCGCACGCGACGGGCTTGTCGTCAGGATCGACTCCAGCGGCAATCGGACGTTCTTCGCCGACAACTGGCCCGACCGCGCCCATCTCTGGCTGCCGGTGCAGGATCACCCCTCCGACAAGGCGGAGGTGAACTTCCGGGTGGAAGTCCCCCTCGACCTGCAGGTCATTGCCAACGGAACGCTCATCAAGGTCGATACCCTGGCTCGCAATCGCGCCGCCTGGCAGTACCGGCTCAGCACGCGGATTCCGCCGTCCAACTTCGTCTTCGGCGCGGCGCACATGGCGGTGACCCCGCTGACCCCGGCCTCGTGCACGCTGCCCTGCGTCCCCCAGGCCGCCTGGTCCTATCCGCAGGACTCGGCGTACGCCGCGAAGGCATTCAGCATCGCGCCGGGTATCGTCGAGTACTTCAGCCAGATCGTCGGACCGTTTCCATACCCGAGCCTGGCCCATGTGGAGACCAGTACCCGCTTCGGTGGCATGGAGAACGCCACCGCGATCTTCTATGCCGCGCAGATGTACGCCGCGAGGAATGTTGCGGAGGAGATCATCGCGCACGAGACGGCGCACCAGTGGTTCGGCGACGCCGTCACCGAGGACGACTGGCATCATCTCTGGTTGTCGGAAGGGTTCGCCACCTACCTCGCGGCGCTCTGGCTCGGTCATGTGCACGGTGACAGCGTCTTCCAGGCGAAGATGCAGCACAACGCCGAGACGGTGTTCTACCAGAAGGGCAAGGACGGGGTCCGCGTGAAGAACCCCGTTACCGAGACGCCCATCGTCGATACGACGGCCACCGATCTCATGGGGCTGCTGAACAGCAATAACTACCCCAAGGGTGCCTGGGTCCTGCACGAACTGCGCGGTTTGGTGGGAGACTCGGCTTTCTTTGCGGGCCTGCAGCTCTACTACAGCCGATACCGGAACGGCACGGCGCTGTCGTCTGACTTCGAACAGGTGATGCAGGAGGTTTCCGGCCAGGATCTCGACTGGTTCTTCACCCAGGCGCTGATGCTGCCCGGATATCCCATGCTTACCGTGCGGTGGCGTCCCGTCGGCAGCACGGTCGAACTCGAGATCACCCAGGTTCAGCCGCCGGCGTGGGGCCTGCGGCAGATCCCGAAGCTCGAGATCGCGGTGGACGGCAAGCTGGTCACGGTCGATGCGAGCGCTTCGCCTACCAGGGTCACGGTACCAGTGACGCGGGAACCGACTTCGATCGTCGTCGACCCGCAGCACAAGTGGCTGTTGCAGGCAAAGGTGGAACGTGCGCCGTAGCGCAGCATTGTTCGGCTGTGCCCCTGCTGCTGCTCGTGGCGTGCACCGGTCTGCCGCCGCTGCGGCACCGGTTCGAGGTCGGACGCGATCCCTACGTGCTGCTCGTCGCCGATGCGCCCGATGGCCGCGGCGACATCTGGGCCATGAGCCCCGATGGCTCCGACCTCGTACAGATCACCTTCTCGCTCCCCGCCGAGTGGTCGCCGCGGCTCACGCCGGCCGGTGATGTTGTCGCCTTCCTCCGCTCCCGCGAGCAGGGCGACACCGCGCGCACCCGCATCTGGCTCCTGAACCTTCTCAACGGTTCCGAGCGCGAGGTGCGCATGCCCGATAGTTCCGGCGCGCCAATCGCAATCGCCTGGACGGACGACGGACGTGCCCTGGTTGTCCGCACCACTCGCACGATCTACCGGATCAATGCGCCGCCCGCTTCCCCGGCACCATCCGAGGTAGCCACCCGGCGAAATGGCGTCGGCCGACTCGCGCCCTGAGTGTCATCGTGGGATCGCCGGCGTTTCGCCCGGGTTGCAGCGTGTGAGGAGGGCGGTGCGCTGTGCGTCTTCCCCGACGATGGACCTCCCGCTGCGATCGCAACAGGTGCCACCGACCCGGTGCGCTGGGGCGACGATTCGCTGGCGTATCAGCTCGATGGGGACCTGGTGGTGCGGCCGGTGGGTCCGGGCCGTGAACGGATCGTGCGGTGGCGAACGTCGCTGGTGAACCCGAGGGACCTGACGGTGTTCACCGGTCGGCGGCGCGAAACACCTTAACCGGGCTTGGCCGAGACAGCATCCCAGGCGGAGTCGATCAGCAGTTGCAGGTGCGGATGATCAACGGGCCACTCCTTGCTCGCGACCTTCTCGCCACCGAACGCGATCAGTGAGAGCCATGCCGATGCCCACAGGTCGGCCGGACCGGGGCGCACCAGGCCGTCCGACTTCCCGCTCGCCACCACTCTGCTGCAGCCCTTCGCGAAACTCGCGCGACGCATCGCGGCTCTTCTCGTCGAGACCCTTCTCACTCGAGCTGTAGAGCAGCATCCGGAGCGCGGCGGGATCACGATCGGCCGCCTCGAAGAAGCGTCGCGCCACCCGCTGCAGTCGCTCGGCGGCCCGCGCTCCCTGGGCCTGCTCCTCGATCTCCTTGATCACGCCCGTCGCCCACTTCTGTGCACCCCGGTACACCTCATTCAGCAGGTGCTCCTTGCTGGTGAAGTGCCGGTAGATCGTCCCTTCGGCCACCCCGGCCCTTGCCGCGATCGCCGGCGTCGTCGTGCCCCTGAACCCCACTGTCGTATACAGGTCGAGCGCCGCCCGGAGCAGCTTCTGCCGGGTCGCCTCGCCGTCGCGCTTCCTTGGGGCTGGGACGGGTACGGTCATGGAGGCAATCTAATGGTGAGCCCTCACTCACAAGGGCCATGTCACGCGGCGTCTCTTCCTACTTGCGTCGACGCCTTTCCTCCTCACGCGGTACCCCTTCCCGTTGAGTCAACCGGGCCGCTTGGCTATCTTCATGGGCTTTCGTAAGTCCAGTTATCTCAGGCTTTTATCTCATAGGCAGGCTTCCGAATGAAGATGCTCGTCCTCGGCGCTGGATTGCAGGGATCAGCCTGCGCCTACGACCTACTTCACAGCGACGGCGTCACCCAGGTGACCCTCGCCGACCTGAACATTGATCTCCTTCCACCGTTCCTCGAGCGAGTGCGAAGCGACAAGCTCGTCCTGAAGCAGCTCGACGGCTCCGACCACGCCGCGGTGCGCAAGGTCATGGCCGGACACGACGCCGTCATGAGCGCCTTGCCCTACTACTTCAACGGCCCGATGGCCGCGCTCGCCGTCGAGTGCGGTTGCCACTTCAGCGACCTCGGCGGCAACACCGAGATCGTCTTCGAGCAGAAGAAGCTCCAGGCCGCCGCGGCCGCGAAGGGACTTTCGATCATCCCGGACTGCGGTGTGGCACCGGGCATGGTGGCCATCCTCGCCGCGGAGGGGATTCGCCGGCTCGACAAGACGGAGCGCGTGCGGATCTACGTCGGGGGCCTGCCGCAGAACCCCGAGCCTCCACTCAACTACCAGATCGTCTACTCCCTCGAGGGCGCGCTCGACTACTACACGACGCCATCGTGGGTGCTGCGCGGCGGCAAGCCGGCGCAGGTGGACGCGCTGAGTGAGCTGGAGACGGTCGAGTTCCCCAGGCCGGTCGGCAGCCTCGAGGCATTTCACACTGCGGGCGGGATCAGCACGCTGCCGTTCAAGTACGAGGGCCAGGTGGACGCCATGGAGTACAAGACGCTGCGCTATCCCGGTCACGTCGCCATCATGCGTCCCATTCGCGAGCTCGGCCTGCTGGAGAACTCACCCATCACGGTGAAGGGTCAGCAGGTCGTGCCGCGCGACGTGTTCATCGCGGCAGTGCACCCCAAGCTGCACAAGCCGCAGGGCAAGGACCTCATCGCCCTCCTGGTCAAGGTCTCGGGCATCAAGGACGGAAAGAAGGCCGAGGTCACCTTCCGGCTCATCGACTACTACGACGCCGAGCACGGCATATCTGCCATGATGCGTTGCACGGCATACTCGTTGTCGATAACCGGACAGATGCAGGCCGACGGCCGGGTCACGCTCAAGGGCGTGCACACCCCCGATGAGGCCGTCCCGTTCAAGGACTACGTGGCAGACCTCGCGGCGCGCGGGGTGGTGATCGAGGAGCTGTAGGCAATGGAGATCGACTTCGCGAAAGTCTGGGAGCGCGCGCTCACCTTCGACCAGTTCGTGGCCCTCGCGCGTCCACAGCACCGGCCGTTGTGGGAGGGCATTTACCGCAACGCGAAGTCACCGGAGTGGGCGGCAATGGCGGCAGACGGCCGTACGCTGAACCTGCTCGCGATCACCGAGGACTGGTGCATCGACACTTCGAGCACCGTCCCGTTCATCGCCCGTGTCGCGGAGACAGTACCCGGCATCAGCCTGCGACTGATCCTGCGCGACGCAAACCCCGAGATCATGGATCGCTACCTCACCAACGGCGCGCGCTCCATTCCAGTGGTGGTTGTGCTGGACGGTGACTTCCGCGAGATCGGCCACTGGGGTCCGAGGCCGGCGGAGCTGCAGGCCTGGGTGCTTGCCAACAAGGGAAAGATCCCGGCGGCGGAGCAGGTGAAGGAGGAACGCCGCTGGTACGCCCGCGACACCGGTGAGACCACCATTCGTGAAGTGCTGAACACCGGCGAGTGGCCGGCTCCTCCGCTTCCGCCACCAGAGCAGGACGACTAGAACATCCAGCCGGTCCTGAACCCGACGTGGCTCTCGTTCTTGGTGATGCCGTAGGTCAGGATGAAGACGTTGCCCCGCAGGATCCTCACAACCAGCCCACCGCCGCCACCCACCGTCCACTCATCGAACGTCAGCTTGAAATCGTTCTCGAATGATCGGCCGGCGTCCAGGAAGAGCACCACGCCCAGCGCCCCGTACTCACCCTTGGTGATGATCCCCTGGCGCACCTCGAGGTTGGTGCCGAGCAGGCCGGTGCCAGTGAAGCGGCCGTAGGGAAGGGCCCGGTGCGATTCTTCGCTGCCGAGCACGGCGTAGGGTGATTCCCATCCGGGCAGCACCTGCTGCGCCAGCAGGGTCGGCGTACCAGTCATGTTGGAGACGAAGATGCGCGCTGCGACGACCGTCGTCTTCGTCGCCGGCAGCCAGCCGCGCGCAATGCCGTACCACCGTGTGTAGTTGTTGTCCGAGATCCCGAACTGGCCTCCCGCCTCAGCGAGCAGTCCCTTCCGCGTGTCGTATTCGTTGTCGCGAAGGTCGAGTACCAGCGCACCCGTCACCGACCCCTCGGCCTGGTTGAGGTCGGACCCGACCACCTGCTCGAACGTTGACGTGGGCGACAGCGAGCTGTAGTCGGCAATGCTGCCGTTCAACATCACTGAGGCGCCGAGCGGGCCCGTGATCCTGCGCGTCAGGTCCACTGTCGCCGCGTAGAGGTTTCGCTGCACCCGGTAGAGGAAGGGCTCCGAATCCCTGGTGAGGTCGGGATCGATGTCGTTCGTGTTGCCGAAGCCATAGAACCCGTAGCGGGTGTCGCTGCCGGCACGGATATCGGCCATGAGCCGCCAGCCAGGCCGAAGCAGCGGGGCATTCATGCCGAAGTTCACCAGCCAGCTCCCGCCCCATGGAGCCCATGCCGCGCGCCCCTTGAACAGGACCGCCGCCGTCACCGGGCCGCCGTATGGCGCCATCTGCCAGTGCTGCGCGCGCATTTCGATGGTCGGCCCGTTGTTTGGCAGCAGCGCGATGAACGGGTAGTAGCTGGTGAGCCACTGTCCCGGATCCCTCAGCTTTGCCTCGACCCTCTGCGCCGCCACGGGCGGTGCGAAGCAAGCGATGGCCAGCAGCAGCATTGCCACTGCTGACTTCCGACTCCCTGCCGACTGCCGACTGCCGACTGCCGACGCTTCCCTCACTTGCTTCTCTCAAACAGGTACGCGCAATCAGCGAAGCGCGCCTCCTTGCCATCATGCACCGCGAACTTGCCCGGATACATCGACGCCGAGCCGAACTCGCCCTTCTTGTTCACCGCATAGAAGGTGAGCCCGAACGTGGGTCGCCCATTCGCGCCGATCAGCCGCGACGGCGACATCGCGACCGTGCGCTTGAGCGTTTCCAGGCAGGCATCGGTGGGCTTGAGCCCTCGCCGCATCCCCTCCACCGTCAGGAATCCGCCGCATGCCATGATGTTCGACTCGCCCCGCCCGGTCGATCCCGCGGCACCGACTTCGTTGTCGGTGTACTGGCCCGCGCCCACGATCGCCGAATCACCCACGCGCCCGGGAATCTTCCACGCCAGCCCGCTCGTGGTGGTGATGGAGGAGATGTCGCCTGCCGCATTCACCACATCGAGGTTGATCGTGCCGGTGGGGCGCACCACCATCGGCTCGTTGTCGGGCACCTGCAGGAAGTCGTCGTCCGGCCCGCGATTCGCCCGCCATACCAGCCACTTCTGCCGTGACTCCGGGGTGAGCAGGTCCTCCTCCTTGAGCCCGTATGACAGCGCAAACTTTTTCGCTCCCTCACCCACGAGCAGGATGTGGTTGGTGTACTTGAGGACCAGCCGCGCCACCTCGCTTGGTGTCTTGATTCCCTCGAGCGCCCCCACCGCTCCCGCGCGCCTCGTCGGGCCGTGCATGCAGGAGCAATCGAGTTGCACCACACCATCGGCGTTCGGCAGCCCGCCATAGCCCACCGAATCGTCCTTCGGGTCGAGCTCCTGGATCTTCACTCCTTCCACCGCCGCATCGAGCGTGTCCGTTCCCTGCAGCACCAGCTCCGCAGTGCGCGTCACTGGTGCCAGGCTGTTGGCGGAGCTGATCGCCACCGGCTGGGCCGCAGGCGCTCGCCGGACGAAGGGAGCCTGAATGACATCGGTCTCCCGAACCCCGGAAGCGCCATGACAGCGGCGAGGCTGCCGGCCGTGCCGATGAACGAACGTCGAGAAGGGTGCTCAGTCACGCGTGGGCGTCCTGGGATGCGGGATGAGGTGCGGCTGGCGACCACGGGATTTAGGGAGCACGTCACGCCCTGTCAACTTGCCGCCGCCTTCTTGCGCGCCTTAAGTTCGGTCGCTTGCCACTTCTCCCCCCGAGGACGCATGACAGAACCCCGCCGCCGACGGCTCGATCCTGCCATTTTCAATCTCCCCGTGGAGCGGATGCGCGCCGGGTACTATTCCGACAAGTACTTCGTCCGCACCCGCGAAATTCTCCAGGCCGACGGCGACCGCCCCCACGTCACCATGCAGGTGTTCGGCAAGCAGCACGCCTTCCTCGGCGGCATCGATGAGGCTATCGCGATCCTCAAGCTATGCTGCGATCGCTGGCCCGACCTGGTCGTGCACGCACTGCACGATGGTGACGCGGTGGAGCCGTGGGAGACGGTACTGCTGATCGAGGGTCCCTACGACACCTTCGCCCAGCTCGAGACGCTGTACCTCGGTGTGCTGGCGCGCCGCACCAAGGTCGGCACCAACACCCGCCGGGTCGTGGAAGCGGCCGCACCCAAGGAAGTGATGTTCTTTCCTGCCCGGCACGACCACTGGCTGGTCCAGACCGGTGACGGGTATGCCGCACACATAGCTGGAGCAATCGGTGTCTCCACCGATGCGCAAGCCAGCTGGTGGGGCAGCGAGGGGGTAGGCACCGTGCCACATGCCCTCATCGCGGCGTATGGTGGCGACACCGTGCGCGCCACGCAGAAGTTCGCCCAGTACATGCCGCCCTCGGTGCGACTGGTCACGCTCGTCGATTTCGAGAACGACTGCGTGCGCACCGCGCTCGAGGTGGCCGAGGCGCTGGGCGAGCGGCTCTATGGCGTGCGCATCGACACCAGCGAGATGCTGGTGGACCGGTCACTCTTCGAGGAGATGGGGCGCTTCCGCCCCACCGGCGTCAATCCCCGGCTGGTGGAGAACGTGCGCGCCGCGCTGGACAGCCGCGGGTTCGGCAACGTGCGCATCGTGGTATCGGGTGGGTTCACGGTCGACAAGATCCGCGAGTTCGAGCGCCTCGCCGTGCCGGTAGACGCCTACGGTGTGGGTTCGTCACTCTTCGAGGGCCGATTCGACTTTACGGCCGACGTAGTGCTGCTCGATGGAAAGCCCTGTGCCAAGGTCGGCCGCGGTTATCGGCCCAACCCTCGCCTGGAGCCCGTTTCATGAACGGGGCGTTGTTCTGGGACGTGGATACGCAACACGATTTCATGCGTGCAACCGGGAAGCTCTACGTGGGTGATAGCGAGGCGATCATTCCGAACCTCGCGGCACTCACCGCCTATGCCCATGCTCGCGGTATCCGCATCGTGGCCAGCGCCGATGACCATGAGCCGGCGCACCGGGAGCTCAGCAACGCACCCGATTTCCAGGAGTCGTTCCCCGAGCACTGCATGCGCGGCACGCCGGGTCAGCGCAAGATCCCCGAGACCACCCTGCATGATCCGCTGGTGCTGGAACCCGGCCTGCCCATCCCGGCCGGTGTGCGCGGGCATCACGGTGATTTCCTGTTGCACAAGCACTGGTTTGATGTCTTCACCAATCCTCACGTGGTGCCACTGCTCCAGCTGCTCGACCCGAGCGACATCGTGCTGTACGGAGTGGCACTCGACGTATGCAACCGGTTTGCGATCGAGGGACTCCTGCTCCACCGGCCGATGGCCCGGATTCACCTCGTCACGGATGCCACGCGCGCCATCAATCCCGAAAGCGGCGCGGCGCTCCTCAAGGATTGGGAGCGCCGCGGGGTGAAGCTGGTGACGACGATGGAAGTGCTGTCAGGCCGGGTCGTCTAGTGCTTCATGCTCGAATCGATCAGCCGCCGCTGCCGCTCGAGGGCGTTGGCGCGGTCCACCATCTTCAGTGAAGCTCCCCCCGCATCAACCGTAGGAAGTGCCGCGTTGTCGCCCAGCGTGCCAATGCTCGGCGCGGCCGGCATGACCTCCTCCGGCGGTGGCTCGAGGCCGTCGCCCACCGTTGCCTTCGCATCGTCCGACGGCTTCGCCTTCGGCTTCCGCGGCTGTACATCGCCACCGAGACCCGTTGACGCGCCCGTGGGCGGCGCTGGTGCCACCACCGGCGCAGGTGCCGGCTGCGACGCGGCTGGAGCGGTGCTGACCGGTGTCGGCTTGGCGGTCGACACCGTCGCGGTCGACACCGTCGGGGTCGGCGCCGGGGGCGCCGCACTCGACGGCTTGAGGACGAAGTAGCCAATCCCTGCCGCTACGGCCGCGGCCAGGCCAAGTCCGATAAAGAGCGGTGCCTTCGAGGCCTTGGCCGCCGACGCTGCCGGCGGCTCATTCTGCGCGAAGTCCTGGATCGGAGCCGGGATTTCGAGGGCCGGAATCTCCCTGTCGTTCACCACCGGCATCGACCGGTCGGGATTGATGATCTCCACCTCGCCGCGATGAGCGCTCGGCTTCTGCTCGTGCGAGACGAGCTCAACGGAGGCCGGTGAACGCTCGACCACCGTCGTCTCCAATTCGGGTTCAGCCATCGCTTCGACAACGGCAGGATCGAACGCGACCGGCTCGACCGGGACCGGCTCGATGACGGCCGACTGGGCGACGGGAATCTCAGCGAGGGTCTGCTCGACCACGACGGCTGGTGTCGGGGCGGGCTGGATGACTGCCGGTTCCTCGATCTCGGGCAACAACTCGAACTCCACCTCGGGCAAGGCAGGAGCGGTGGCCGCGCCAGTGAGCCGAATGTCCGCGCGCACGAGACGCAGGTCGTTGGCCGGTGGCGCTGTCGGTGCCGATGGTTTCGGGGCCACCGCACGCGCCGCGGGACGCTGGGCACTGTTCCACCTTGGCGCCGGCTTTTGCGTTGCCGCTTCCGTCGCGGTGGTCGCCGGTGCTGCGGGTGCGTCCGGTCGCATCACGCGCAGTTGGGGTGCCTGCGTGCGAGGCACGCTGGTCGATGGCGCCGGGGCCGGCGCATTCACCTGGGGCACCGTGATCGCCGGTCGCTGTCCCGATGCGCTCAGCGCCGGACGCTGGCTCGATGTTGCCCGTGGCGCCGTCGCACTGTTGATCCGGTCGTGCGCCATCTTGAAGTGCGGATGCGACGCGATCGGAAGCCACTTCTCTGCGCGAGCGTGGAAGATCTCGGCCTTGGCCGTAACCACCCCGGAAGCCACGGCAGCGCCGAGCTCGTCGATGGAGCCGAAGTTCACTTCCTCGCCTGTTTCCCGGCGGATTCGATACATGTCCAGCACTCGATGGTTGATGTATAGAGCTTGAACTCTACAGGCTACTATGCATCTAGCGCGCCGGACTGCAGCAGTTGGCGGTGAGCGTTTCAGGCGTGGCCGCAGGCCAACCTAAAACTTTGTTGAATATGTAGTTATGAGACAGCAGATTGCCGGGCCGCTACCGCAACTGCAAGGCATTGCGCGCTGAGTAATCGCAACGGAACTGTTTGACGGTACTACATCAGGTTCCGGGGCTGGCGTCCTGCAAGGTGGGGTTCGCCACCGAGCGCTTGATGCGCCCGAGAATGGACGTGAGGCCCTGGGTGCGCATCATCCCCAGGGTCTCGGTCAGCTGCATCTGGTCGAGGAGGTCGCCCGGCACGGCAGCGACTTCAGCGGGTGAAAGACCGTCGAGCGTCTTGAGCAGCAGCGCCACAAATCCGCGTACGGTGGGAGACTCACGCGGCACGTCGGCATGCAGGCTCACCTTGCCGTGGTCGACACCGATCCAGAGATACACCGGCGTCTGGCACTCCGGGACGAGGTTCTTCCCTTCGGCCTTGAGCGCCTCGTACTCCGGCGGGAGTGGTGGAAGCTTGCGTGAGTAATCGAGCAGCGTCTCGAGCCGGGTGTTGCGGTCGGCGCTGCGGAAACGAGCGATGACGGTGTCGAGGGAAGGCATGCGTGAAATGTACAGGGATGTCAAAAGGGCGAACCGTGCTGGTTCGCCCTCATGCCTGCCCTAGCGTCGTCCACCGCCACCACCACCGCCACCGCCACTCCTGCCACCACCGCCCCCGCCGCCACTGAATCCTCGGGAACCGCCGCCACCGCCGCCTCCCCGCGACATCCCGCCGCCGGACGCGCCGCGCGATCCGCCATACCCGCCATACCCGCGACTCCCCGACGCGCTCGGTCCCCGGCTGCCATAGCCAAGACTGCTGCGCCCTGCGCTGCTGCCGCCACTTCGCGTTCCGCCGTATGCGCGCGATCCACCCGTCGTCCCTGCGCGGCCGGAGTAGCTGCCCGCTGCGGCACCACCTGAACGACGCGCCATGTCACTTGACGCGGCGCCCGCACCGCGAAGCGGCGCACGGTAGCCCTGTGCGTTTGTCTGGCGTCTGCCCGTGCCCATGGCCACCTGCTGCGAACCGGCAGCACGGTCACCCCGGGGCGCGGTTGCGCCACTCGCATTGCTCGCCGCCGACTGGCCGCCCGACATCCGTCGTGATGCGCCACCGGCAGGTGCGGCACTGGACGTTGTCGCCGCACCTGGCTGGCGCCTGCTCGAAGACGTCGCCGGGTTCGACAGCGAGCCGCGCACTCCCGGATCGCTGCTGCTTCGATCACGATAGCCGCCGGTTGTCGAGGTCGCGCCCGAGAGCGTTCCCTGCACGCCGACTCCTCCTGGCTGCGCACCGGGATGCGCCTGACCACCCCACGTCCGCGTCAGTTCACGCGAGCGATACGGCGTGATTGCGCCGGCGGTATTTCCCCAGCCGCCACCCCAACCGCCGCCGCCCCAGCAGCAACCGCCACCCCAACCCCATCCCGGGCCCCAACCCCATCCCCAGCCAGGTCCCCAACCCCAGGCAGGACCCCAGCCCCAGGCCGGGCCCCAACCCCATCCCCAGCCCCATCCTGGACCCCACCAGCCGCCGCCCCACCCCCATCCCATGCCCATTCCCCAGCCCATGCCCCAGCCAACGCCGAGACCAACGTTCACCACTGTCTGGCCGCCATCGAAGCCACCCTGGCTGCCATCAAAGCCGACATCCGTGGCGCCGATGAAATACTTGGAGAAATCGTACTGGACGCCACTCGGCGCGATCCGCTCCGCCAAGGTGCGCAGGGCCACCTCGTCGTCGTCGCTGCTGAGCGTCAGGTTCCGGTAGTCCCAGTGACCGTTGAGTGCGAAGTCACCTGGCTGCAGCGGATCCTTGGAGAGCGCGGCGAAGATGGTGCCGCTGCCACTCGACCAGTCCACCACGAACGCCGTATTCCGGCCGCCACGGTCCTCCAGCTGGTATTTCCTGCCTCCGCGCACGAACGCGTCATCAGTAGGGTCGAGCGGGAAGAGAACCCGCACTCGCCCATCAGGATCGGCATTGAGGACGAGCAGGTAGCCGTCGGCCCCGGGCTGGACCGTCACCTGCACCCCGGATCCGGGCAGGTAGCGTCCATTCTGGCTCAGGGTGACGGAGACTGGCACCGAGGGATTGGTGCCGACCAGCGCTGTAGCAAGCAGGAACGCAAGCATGGGAACCTCCTGCCTGTAGCGTAGGGTCTACCTGCCGGGGCGTCAATACGGGACGTGAGGACGTGAGGCTTGAAGCGGCCGCCTTGGTCAATCCTGTTCCAAGTTCCCTGTTCCCTGTTCCCCTTGTTTTGTCTCGCGCCCCAGCAGGGTCTCTTTCCGTTCAATGCCCCACCGGTAGCCTCCCATTCCGCCATCCCCCCGCACGACCCGGTGGCACGGCACCAGTACTGCCACATTGTTCGTCGCGCAGGCCCGGGCCACCGCCCGGGCTGATCCCGCTCGCCCGATTGATTCCGCAACTTCACCATAGGTGCGGGTCTGCCCCGCCGGGATTCGGGCCAGGGCCGCCCAGACCAGCCGCTGAAAGTCGGTTCCGCTTACGTCGAACGCCGGCAATTCCCTGGCACCCTTGTCGACTGCATCGCGCACCTGTCGCGCCTCGGCGAATGGCGTCGCCACCTTCCGGCGCTCCGCCCTGGGAAACTCCTCGGCGAGCTGGCGCTCCAGCGTGGCGTCAGTGTTCCCCGGATACACCGCGCAGATACCACGATCGGTGCGGGCCACGAGCAGCCGGCCGAGTGATGAGTTGATGAGTGTGTACTGGATGTCCATTCCTGCGCCTCCCCTGCGATAGCTCCCTGGTGTCATGCCGAGCGCGCGCGCTGAAGCGGCATAGGCCCGGCTGCTCGAATTGAATCCTGCGTCGTATGTGGCTCGGCTCACCGGCTGTCCCGCGCGGAGCGACTGCCGCATCCGCTCACCGCGCACCCGCTCCGCATAGGCCCGCGGGCTCATTCCCTGCGCTCGCGTGAACGTGCGCTGCAGGTGCGCCGGGCTCACCGAAAGCTCCGCGGCCAGCCGGGCAAGCGGAACGTTGCTGCCGCCGGCGGCATCGATGATGGCAAGGACGCGTTCCGCGAGTGGCGCTTCCGCGCGCTCCGGTCGGCAGCGTCGGCAGGCGCGGAAGCCGCCCTCTTCGGCGTCGCGCGGTGCCGCGAAGAACTGCACCCGGTCCCGTCGTGGCCTGCGTGACGGGCAGCTCGGTCGGCAGTAGATCCCCGTGGACTGCACCGCGTACACGAATCGCCCGTCGGAACGGGCATCACGATTTTCCACTGCCCGCCAGGCGGTGCGGGGATTGAGGGCGCGTCGCATGGTGCACACGTTAGCGCCGCACAGATGGCGCGGCTACCCGAATCGTGCGGTCAAACTGGGCGTGAGGACGTGAAGACATGAGGGGAGTAGCTTCATGCATGCCTGTTCCTCCCCTCGTATCGGCTCGGTGGCTTCGGGACCATCTTGACGACCCCGGTGTCCGGGTCCTTGACGCCTCCTGGTACCTCACGGGCATGAACCGCGATCCCGACGGCGAGTTCCGCGTGGGTCACATCCCCGGCGCGCAGCTCTTCAACATTGATGACGCGAGCGATCCTGCGTCGCCGTTGCCGCACACCCTCCCGCCCGCGGCGCAGTTCGCGGAGGTGGTATCGCGACTCGGTGTTTCCAGCACCGATCATGTCGTCGTCTACGATGCCTCGGGCACCAACTTCAGTGCGCCACGCGCCTGGTGGATGTTCCGCGCTTTCGGGCATGATGCGGTCTCCGTGCTCGACGGCGGCCTCGCCGCGTGGACGGAGTACGCCGGCGCCCCACTGGAGTTCGGCGACGCGAGGCTTCCACTGCGCGGAAACTTCAGCGCAGTTCTCCGCCCCGCCATGATGCGAAGTGCGCCCCAGGTGCTTGAAGCACAGCAGCAGCGCACCGCACAGGTCGTCGACATGCGCTCGCGCGGAAGGTTCGAAGGGACCGAGCCCGAGCCGCGCCCCGGCGTTCGTGGCGGTCACATACCCGGCAGCAGGAACATCCCCTACGCGCAGCTCGTCGATGACCGTGGCCTGCTGCGCTCACCGGCGGAACTTCGCGCGACCATCGCGAACGCCGGCATCGACACAAAGCAGCCACTCATTGCTTCGTGTGGGTCAGGTGTCACTGCGTGCAGCCTGCTGTTCGCACTGCATGTGCTCGGCGTCACGGACATTTCGCTCTACGATGGTTCGTGGACGGAGTGGGGACAGCGCCATGACCTGCCCATCGAAACTGGACCGCCGCGCTGACGCGGGCGATCCGCGACGGGGCGGGCGATTCGCCCTCGAGTGCGAGACCTTGCAGCAGGCCAAGTGACTGACACGCAGGAAGATGTGTGCAGGGTATCCCTCTTGCACCGTGAACCTGTCTTGTCTTCAATCACCACCTTCTGCGTGAGGCGCACAATGTCTCTTACCTCCAGGGCCGTCGTTGGCCTCGCACTTATTGCTACGCTTGGGGCCTGCAGCAGCGACAACGGTGACCCGATCGCGCTCACGGTAGCGAAGACGGCGACCAATAGCGGCGACAATCAGTCCGGCACCGCAGGTGCCGCACTTGCGAAATCCACTGCGCGTTGTAGTGGCCGATGGTGGGATCCTCCAGAATCGGTGCGACCGTCACCTGGGCCACGCCCAGCGGCGGCTCGCTCGCACCGGCAACAAGCACCACCGACGCGAACGGAGTTGCGGTCACGACTGGACCCTCGGTGCGGGTGGTGGGGCGCAGACAGCCACCGCTTCCGTGGCGGGCGCGACCGGCTCCCCCCTCACGTTCAACGCCACGTCGCCGACCGTTCCGACCATCACGGTTGGCCCCGGCAACGCAGCCCAGTTCTCGCCCGCGACCATCACCATCAGTGCCGGGCAGACGGTGCGGTTTGTGTGGGCCAGCGGCGCCACGAACCACAACGTGAGTCCGGACACCGGCAACCCATCCCCGCTGCCGGCGAGCCCGGGCCTGCCGGGCGTCCAGGATGCACCGTTCGAGTACTCAGCGACGTTCCCGACCGCCGGCACCTTCAAGTTCTTCTGCACGGTGCATGGTGGGAACCCATCGAACGGCAACGTCAATGGCATGTCCGGCACGGTGACGGTCAACTAGCGACCGCGCCATGTCGTCGATGAAATACATCCTTCCGCTGCTGGCGGTGCTGGGTGCAGCGCCGCTTGCAGCGCAGGGTACGTGTGTCGCGGCTCCCGGCTCGCCCGAGGCACAGACGATGGGCACCAAGTCGGTAGCCATTGCGTTCACGCCGACACGTGGCCCTGGCCACACCACGGCGGGACGCGTGGAGCTCGGGCTGGGCATCCTCACCGTGCCCGAGGTGGACCAGGACGCGCTGGCGCCCACCACCTGCGGCTCCGGAGAATCGCTCTCCAACACCAACCAGCTCGTCGTCGCTGCACAGCCGAGCATTCGTGTCGGGCTCGGCAAGGGCTTCGCCGCCGTCGCGGGGTGGATTCCGCCGATTCCGGTGTCGGGCGTCTCAGCGAACATCATCGGGCTCGGCGCTGACTGGTCGTCCCAGCCGATCGGCGGCGTCATCATCGCCAACCTGAGCGTCAATGCCTCATTCGGCAGCGTGCACGGCGCTTTCACCTGTGATGAGCAGGACGTGCTCAACCCTGCGAACTCCTGTTATCAGGGCACGCCGTCGGATGACTCGTTCAATCCGGCCGTCTACGGCGCCGACCTGACACTTGGCGCGTTCCTCAACCAGGGCGCGGTGCGTCCCTACATCGGCGGTGGCTATACCCGCCTGATGCCGACGTTCCAGGTCAACTTCACCAACCGCGATGGCATCCTCGATGACAATCGGGTAGAGGCGACACTGAATGCGGCCGCAATTTTCGGCGGCCTGACCTGGGAACTGGCGCGACGCTGGTCGGTGACGGGCCAGTTCTACACCCTGGTGACCTACGGCAGCAGTGTCAGCCTCACCATCCGCGCCGCGCTCGGAAAGCTGGGGAATTGAGTCGCGCGGTCGGGCTCGCGGCCCTGCTCGTCGTCCTGTGCTGCGGCGCGGATGCGATGGCTGCGCAGCAGGGCGTGCCGAACGGCTCCGTCGCCGAGGGCACCCTCAGCTTCGACGGCAAGGCGACGGCCGGCGATTTCACCGGCGTGACGCACACCGTCAGCGGTTCCATGACGGGTGGGCCCTCACTCGCCGATGTGCGCGGCTTCGTCGAGGCTCCGGTAAACACGCTTGTCACCGGAAACGACAAGCGCGACAGGGATCTCAACAAGTCGATGGAGTCGGATACCTTCCCGACGATTCGATTTGAGCTGAAGACGGTGAGCGTGACGACGGAGCGCGGCGACTCCACTGACGCCGTGCTGGGCGGGGACTTCATCATTCACGGCGTGACGCAGGCCGTCGAATTGCCTGCAGTCGTCGTGCGACACGACGAGACGATCACCATTGACTCGAGCGCCCCACTCAACCTGAAGGACTACAAGATCGGGGGCCTCAGCAAGTTCCTTGGCGTGCTCAAGATGAACGAGCATATCACTGTGCACATCCACGTCACCTTCGGTTTGCATCCAGGCTGACCGCTAGCGCGGTCCCGTAGCCCTGGGCCGCGACGCAAAGGCCTTCTCGGCGGCCCGTGCCTCCGTTTCCATCGGGTGGTTTGCATAGCCGTGCTGCAGCCAGAGTGTGGCATAGCCCGCCGTCATGGCGAGCCATCCCTTTTCGGTGAACTGCCGCACGTGCGCCAGCTCATGGGCCAGCAGCGTGGACGACCGCCGCGCCAGGTGGCCGCGCACGTAGATCGACCGGCCCAGCGTGATCGCGACAAACTCCGGCAGTAGTGGCAGCCGGCATCCCTCAGCCACGCGTACGCGCATCAGGTCGAGCCCGGGCACCACGCCTTCCAGGTCGCTTCGCTCGCGCTTCGACAGCGGGCGCAGCTTGCGGCCATTCATCGCCCGGGCCAGCACCGCGATTGCGCCCGCCGCGATCGGCCCCGCGACGCTGCCCACAACCGTTCGCATCATCGAGCCCCCTCACTCCCCACGCGGTTGCAGTTCCCCCTCACGCAGTCGCCGTTCCTCCTCACGCAGTTCCTTGAGAAACCGCAGCATCTCACTGGTCCTCTCAAACACCCTCACATCCGGCTGTATCAGCGCCAGGTGTCGGGGTGCGTCCTTGAGGTCGAGATGCGGCCGGCGTCCACGCAGGTGAAACGCCTGCCGTGGCGCACCCACCCTGATCCGGAATGCATCGAGCTCGGCCAGGTCATTGGTGGTGGAGAGCACATGCGACCAGCCGGGCGCGAGCGCGTTTACCCGGTCCATCACGATCACCGGGATACCTCAGCATCAATGAACTCCACCACCATGCGCACCACGTCGGGGTCCCGCATGATGGCCCGGTGACCGAGGCCGCTGGTCAGGACCAGCCGGCCCCGGGGTGCCGCCGCAGCGAGTCCGCGGCCATTGTCCGCGGGGACATCGTCGTCGCCCTCGTCGTGGATGACGAGGAGCGGCACCTGGAGCCGCGCCGCCGCCGGCAGCAGGTCCAGGTCACTCCACTCGAGTCCGAACCGCTCCTGAAGGCGGTGCTGGAGGCGTCGCCGCACCGATGGCGGAACGTGCAGGTGACGAACGAAGCGTCGCCAGTAGATCGCGGGGTCGGATGGGGGAGCGATCAGCGCGGCGGGGGCGGGCGGCACTGAGCGGGACATGGCGAACAGGATCGCGGCACCGCCAAGCGAATGCCCGATGAACGCCCGGACCGGTCCAACTGCGTCGGCGACCGCGGTGACGGCGGCCGCAAACTGGGGGAGCGAAGCGCTGGTGCCGCCGGTGCGACCGTGCCCCGGTCCATCGAGCGCGACAACGCGGAACCCGAGTTGGCGCAGCGCCGGCACGAAGTGTCGAAACCGGCCCGCGCGACTGCCCCAGCCATGCATCACCAGGACGACGGGGCCATCGCCCCAGCTCCAGCAGGCGAGCTTGTGGCCGTCGAGCGGAACCGAGAATCGGGCGCCCGACACCAGGAAATCCTCCTCGGACTCGCGCACCGGATGGTGCGGTGGACGAGTGAAGAGCCGCTCCGCCACCCGTGCTGCTGGCCCAGGTAGCAGCGGTCCGAGGATCCGGAACCCGAGGCGAAGACCGACAATCCTGGCGTCGACGCGACTCAGCGGGTTTTCGCTCGGGGCCTGGTCAGTGGCCTTCTCGCTCACCCCGCGACCGGACCGAGCAGTAGCACCACCGCGACGATGACGATCACGGCAATGACATCCATGACGAGCCCGGCGCGCAGCATCTGCCGCGCACTGACCCGGCCCGAGCCGTAGGCAATGGCGTTCGGCGGCGTCGCGATCGGCAGCGCGAAGCCGACCGAAGCTGCCAGCGCCGCCACCGCCATGACCCGGATCGCCGGCAGCTCGGCACCCGACGCGAGGCCCGCCGCAATCGGCATCGCCATCGCCGCGACCGCGGTATTCGACGCGAGTTCGCTGAGCAGCACCGTGCCGGCGGCCACCACGAGGAGCACGATGAACGGCGAGGCCCCCTGCAGCCCCGTCACCTGCTCGCCGAACCACTGGGTCAGGCCCACCAGTTCCGTGGCGGATGCGAGGGCAAGGCCGCCGCCGAAGAGGAGCAGGACCTCCCACGGAATTCCCTTTGCCTCGTGCCAGCTGAGCAGCCGGCGACGTGCGCCCGTCACGTCCTTCGCCGGAATGAGGAACAGCGCGAGTGCGCCGGTGAGTCCGATTGCGGCGTCGCTGAGCCCCGGCGCCAGCGCCGTAAGACCCGGGATCGACAGGCCGCCGAGCTGCTTCGGTTCGCGGAAGATCCAGGCGAGCGCCGTGAGGCCGAACACCACGATCGTCGCGCGTTCGCCGCCCTTGAACTTGCCCAGGCGCTCGCGCCGCGCCGCCACCGCGTGTTCCGCCGCTTCACCCAGCTCGGCATTGCTCGGAAAGAGAACGTACGTGAGCAGCGCCCAGCAGGCGGGCACGAGCACGATCACGCACGGTACGCCAATGAGCAGGTAGCGCGCAAAGTCCACCGGCTGCCCGAGCAGCTCTTTCGCCGCTGCAGCAAAGATCAGGTTGGGAGGGGTACCGATGAGGGTGCCCATGCCGCCGATCGATGCGGCGTACGCAAGGCCGAGGAAGAGTGATGAGCGGATGCGATCGGCGGGAGCGCCCTCGCCGAACAGCTGGCCCAGTGCCATCGCGATGGGATACATCATCGCCGCGGTGGCCGTGTTCGAGATCCACATGGAGAGGAACGCGGTGGCCACCATGAGCGCCAGCACGATGCGCTTGCCGTTCCGTCCGGCGGCCGACACGATGCGCAATGCGAGGCGCAGGTGGGCGCCCCAGAACTCGAGTGCGGCTGCAAGCAGGAAGCCGGCGAGGAAGAGGAAGATCATCTCGCTGGCATACGGTGCGGTGATGTCCCGCATCGTCACGACGCCGAAGAGCGGAAGGACAATGATCGGCAGGAGGGAAGTGATCGCGAGCGGCACCGGCTCGGTGAGCCACCAGAGCAGCATCCATGCGCCGACGCCCAGCACCTCGCGCTGGTCGGGGCCGAGTGCCGCAGGACCCATGCGCACGCACGCCAGGTAGGCGAGGGGTCCCGCGACGGCCGCGATGGCCCTACCTTGTCGGCTCGTCACGTCGTCGTCTTCTCCTCGAGGGCAGTCATGATCCCGTACGAAACCTACAAGGTCCTGCACATTCTGGGTGTGCTGCTGGCCTTTGCTACGCTCGGCGGCCTCGCACTCACCGTCGCCAACGGCGCCACCAAGTCCACCTCATCCGTGCGCCGGCTCATCGGCATCACACACGGCGTCGCCACCTTCATCATCCTGCTTGGCGGTTTCGGCGCGTTGGCGCGGTTGGGCGTGATGCACGGAAACCTGCCAGGCTGGGTTCTCGTCAAGCTCGCCTGCTGGGTCGTGCTGGCCGTGCTCGTGGCCATTCCGTACCGGAAGCCCGAGCTGGCGCGCACCATCTTCTGGTTCCTGCCCGTGCTCGGTGGCATTGCCGTCGTCATGGCTATCTACAAGCCGTTCTGATCGAGGTTTCCGCGTGCTCCCGTTGCTGCTCACCACCGCCGCCCTTGCCGGTGCCCTTGCGGCGCCACCGGTCGCGGCCGATACCGCGACGTTCAACATCGACAAGGGGCACTCCGAGCTCACGTTTCGCATTCGCCACATCATGAGCAGGGTCAGCGGGACGTTCACCGACTGGAAAGGAACGATCACCGGCAATCCATCGGCATGGAGCGGCGGCTCGACCGAGATCGTCATCCAGGCGACGAGCATCGATACGCGCCTGGAAAAGCGGGACACGCACCTCCGCTCGGCCGATTTCTTCGATGCCGCGAACCACCCCGAGATCACTTTCCGGAGCACCAGTGTCGTCGTGGCCGGCAATGCGGTGACGCTGGTGGGCAACCTGACGATCCGTGGGGTGACGAAGCCGGTGACGCTGAGCGGCGAATACCTGGGAACGACCGGCGATGGGGCGAGACAGCGGGTCGGTTTTCATGTCAGCGGGAAGATCAACCGCATGGACTTCGGCGTGGCCTGGAACAAGGTGCTCGACGCCGGCGGGGTCATGCTGGGTGATGACGTTGACCTCGACATCTCCGTCGAGGCGGTGCGGGCCGCCTAGCGCCGCTTGAGCGGCACCGTGGAAATGCCGCCGCCCATCACGATGGGCAGCATCTGCGAGCGATAGCCGGGCGCAATGATGGTGACGTACTGCACCCGGCACTCCGCCATCAGGTTCAGGTCGAAGTGCAGCTCGAAGTCGCCGTTGGCATCGGCGAACGTGGCGTACTTCTGCCCCACCATCTGAAGGTGGGCATTGGACAGCGGTCGCCCCGTCTCCTGCTGCACCACCCGCCCCTTCACCACTCCATCCGGCGTCGCCCCGGTTGAATCCTTGGGGATCTCCGGGCACACCTTGTCGGGGATATTCGCGTTCTCGAACGGGCGCGTCGCCACCGGTCCCGCGTCGGCCACCACGCCCCCCTTCTTCCTCCCGAATATCCGCTGCGCTTCCATCTCCATCGAGGCGTTGAGCGCATCCTCCTTGTTCACCTGCTCGGGCGCCGGAGGCGTGTTGTCCGGCGCCCGTGGTGCAGTGGGATCGCCCACCGGATCGGGGGCGCGTGGCTGGTCGGGTTCAACCGTGCCCTGGGTGCGCGGTGCCTCGGGAGGTGCGTTCGGCTCCGGCTCCGGTGTCTTGTTGATAGCCTGTGGTCTGCGGCGACTCCACCGGTGGTGCTGGTGGAGGCTCCACCGGCTTGGGTGCTGGCTGCTTCGGTGGCGGCACATACACCATTGCCACCTCTCGCGTCTTGGTCGAATCCGCCTTCGGCTGCTGCGCCTGCTGTTCCTCCATCCTCTTCGACAGCAGGAGAATGACCAGGATCAACACCGCATGCATCAGCGTGCTGACCGAAGGCGCGAGCGGATTTCGCTCCGGCTGCGGAAGCTGTGCCTCGAATTCTGGCTTGGGGTGCGGTCGGGCCATCAGGGTGTCAGGAGCCTACCGATGCGCAACGGCGGTATCGAGTGCGGGTGACCGGCTGCCGGGGGCATCCGGTGCGGTCTCGGCCGCGGCACACGCCGTCAGGAGCACGGCGCTGAGCCATACCAGGTCTGCCAGCAGGAGATGAACGAGCTGCATCCAGATGGGCGCCAGCAGGAGGAGGTTGAGGACACCGGCCATCAGTTGAACCACGACCAGGCCGGCGGCGGCGCGCCCCACGAGGGACGTCGCAGGAGACGTCTCCCGCACTATTCCGCGCACCGAGTACGTCAGCAGGGTCACGCCGGTTGCAATTGCAAGAATTGGGTGCAGCACCCGAAGGCGCACCAGGATGTGCGCGGTGGGAGATGCATCCTGCCGCATCCCCTCCGCCAATGACCCTGCGGGAAAGAGCGTGTCACCCAGCGCCGTGATGGCCCCGGTGACCCCAACGAGCAGCAGTGCCGCCAGCACCCCCCAAAGTGGGGCCAGGCGGCGCCATTCGAGGGGCTGCCGGGGCATCGGCCATCCCGATCCCCACCAGGCGGTCAGCGTCATGGCGGCCAGCAGGAGGAACGTATTGACCAGGTGCACGCCGAGATATACGGCGCGAGCTGTGGAATCGTTGTCGGCCACCAGCCGGAGCAGCACGATCCCGGCCCCGACCAGGGCTTCGGTCACCATGAAGAAGAGGCTGGCCCAGGCAGCGCGGCGCACCAGGTGGCCGGACGGAAAGTCCCGCCGGGCCAGTATGACCAGCCCCGCCACGAGGAGCAGTGCCATGCCGCTCGTCGCCCGGTGGGCGAGCTCGATCAACGTCTCCGCGGCCGGATCGCGCGGGAGCACCGTGCCATTGCACAGCGGCCAATGGGCGCCGCAACCAGCACCAGAACCACTGGCACGCACGTAGGCGCCCCACACGATCACGGCGAAGCTGAAGGCCACCACCCCCCACGCGTAGGGGGCAAAGCGGGGTCGGGACATAGCACGAAAAGATAGCCCCCGCGGCATGGCGGGGGCTATCCTGTTGACCATTATGGACTTAAGCGGCGGCGCGGCGCTGTCTCCGGTCGGCGATCGTCTCCGCGTAGTCGTCGAGCAGCTGGTCATAGATCGCGTCCCAGCGCCGGCTCAGCGCGGTCAGCCGCGCCCCTTCGCCGATCTGCCGCCGCAATGCGGGATCGCCGAGGGCCCGCCCCAGCTGTTCCGCGAACGCGCCCACATCGTTCGGCGGCGCCATCAGTGCATTCACGCCGTTGACGCCGTAGTCGCTCGGGCCGCCCGCGTTGACGCACACCGGCGCTGTGCCCGAGGCCATCGCCTCGAGCAGTACGTTGCCGAAGGTCTCGGTGCCGGAGGGAAAGGCGAACACATCCGACGAGGCGTACGCCGTGGCGAGCTCGATGCCGTGCAGGTATCCGAGCATGTGAATCCCCGGAATCTGCCGCGCGCGAATGTTCTCCACGAGGAGTCCGTCGCCGACAAGAACGAGTTGCGCGTTGCCGCGCACCGGGGCGAGCTGCTGCCACGCGTCGAGCAGGATGCTGAGGTTCTTCTCCGGCGCGATGCGCCCGACGAAGGTCACCAGCGTGTCGGTGGGCCCGATGCCGAATCGTGCCCGCCAGGCATCGGAGCGGAAGCGCGGGTGGAACTCCTCCGCGTTGACTCCGCGCGTCCAGATGCCGGTGTGGTGCACGCCTCGGGCGTGGAGATGCGCCTCGTGCACCCTCGTGGGGCAGAGCACCTTGTGCGCGTGCCGGTAGAACCAGCGCAGGTACATCCAGCCCGGCTGCACGACGGGAACGAGCCACTTGCCGTAGGGCCGGGCGTACGCCTCGTAGTCGGTGTGTGAACTCGCGATGATGGGCAGTCCGAGCTGCTTCGACGCGCGAAGTCCCGGGTATCCCATGGCGAACTCGGTGGCCAGGTGAACCACCTGCGGCTGGAACTCCCGCATGTCGGCCACGAGGTCGCGCACTTTCGGGAAGGCCCACTGCACATCGGGTGCGATGAAGAACGGCCGCCCCGGCGATCGATGTACCTCCGGCCGCTCGACTGCGCCCGGCGGCAGGTCGTAGTGCGGCGAGTACACCCGCACCGAATGCCCCCGCGCATGCAGCGCATCAACCAGCCGGCGGAGCGTGAGCGCGACCCCGCTCACCATCGGCCAGTAGATCTCGGAATAGATCGCGATGCGCATATCCGAAAGCTTCCACGACGCCGGGTTACAATGCAAGGGCATGAATCGCCTCGCCCTGTCACTCGCTGTCGTCCTCTTGTACACCCCTACGGCTGTGCTGGCGCAGGGTGCGGCCCCGGCGTCACCTCCCCAGGGATTCCTCGGCTACACCTTCTGCCGCAACGGCCTGGCCGAGAGCTGGGTCCGGGCCGACATCGTCGGCACACCCCAGGCCGAAGAGGTCCTCGCGCACGAGCAGGTGCACCGGGCGCAGGCCGCCGTCTTTCCCTCATGCGAGGCGTGGGTCGCCAGCCTTGGCAGCGCCCGGAAGGTCATCGAGGCGGAGATCCCGGCCTACTGCGCCCAGTGGCACATCGTCGTGCTGCGCGGCGTAGATGCCGATTCACTGCGGCGCGAATACTCACTGCGAATTTCTGCGCAGGCGGGCGGCATGGAAAACCGGCTGGATGTGCTGGAGATGTTCCGGCGGGACTGCACCTAGTCGGGTCGGGTGGCCTCGCGCAGCGCGCGTCGCACGTCATCGGCGCTGCCGAGCCCGCCCTTGAATCGCAGCAACTGCATCCGCACTGACTCGAGACCCGCGGCAATCGCCTGGTGCCGTCCGCGTGACAGCGCCAGCGCTCCGTCGGCCTCGGCGGCGAACGCGGCGCGGGGAACTTCCCCCGATGACTCGGAGCCTGGAGTCACACCGGCGCGCGCTTCCTGCAGCGCCTGCTGGAGTTGGGCCACCCTCGCATCGAGTCCCGCTGATTCCGCCTCGAGCTTCGTGATCCCGGCTGCGACATCGGTGAATTCCCGCCGCATCGCCGCCGTCATCGACTGCAGCACCGCGCCCGGGCCCCGTCCGCGCTGCGGACCGGTGACCGCAACCGGAAGGCCGGTCGCGGGCAGCTTCCATCCGGCAATCCGGAACAGCAGCCGTCCCGCTGCCCCGCTCCACAGCCGGGTGAGCAGCCGTCCGAGCGGCGGGCCCCGCAGCGAACTTGTCATGAAGGTCACCAGCGCCGTGCCGAACATCACGGTGGCGGCGACCCCCATCAACACGCCTGGACGCGACATCCCGTACACACCCGGGGAGAGGAGCGAGCGCTGGGTGGAGAGCGCAAAGGCGAAGGCCGCCACTGCGAACACGAGGAACGCCACCGACATCGATCGCCGAACGCGCAGGCGCTTCACGTAGGCGGCGTTCGCGCGAAGCTGCGCGCGATTGTCGTCCTCTTCCGCGGTGATGGCGCGCAACGCGTCCCGCACCTCATCGGCCTGGAAGCCGCGCAGCAGCAGCTGTCGCGCATCACGCACGAGGGTGGCGACAAGCCCGAGGATCACCGCCAGGACGAAAGTGCCGAAGATCAGCGCGTCGAGGTCGCTCCCGTTGCCCAGGGTGCGTCGCACGATGTTGCCGCCGAACAGGAGCAGGAAGAACGAGGCGATCGCGACGATGCCGAGGCGCTGGTGAAACAGCCGTATCGCGGGGGGCACCTCGCGCTGCGTCGCCTGCATGGCATCGAGGGCGGTCACCAGTTCCTCGCCCGTCTGGAAACGACGCGCCGGGTCCTTCGCGAGCGACTGCTCCACGACGTCCACCAGCACCTTGGGAAGGTCGGGGCGGAGCGGGCCGAGCGGCGGGAGCGGCTGGGTGAGGTGCATCGCCATCACGGCACCGGCGCTGGTGGCCTCGAACGGGGGTCTTCCGGTCAACGCGTACCACGCGACGACGCCGAGTGAGTAGAGGTCGCTGCGCCCGTCGAGGACGTCACCCGCCGCCTGCTCCGGGCTCATGAACTGCGGCGTGCCCACCACCTCGCCCACTGCGGTCAGCCCCTCGGCTGCACTGGAGCGCGCGATCCCGAAGTCGGTAACGAGTGCCCGCCCCGTCGCGCGCTCGATCAGGATGTTGTCGGGCTTCACGTCCCGGTGGATGATGCCGCGACCGTGCGCATACGACAGGCCCCAGGCCACCTCGCGCAGCAGGCGCAGCGCGTCCCGTGCCGAGAGCGGCCCAGTGCGCGCTACCCACGCCGTCACGGATTCTCCTTCCACATAGCCCATGACAAAGCCCAGCAGCTGGGGCTGCTCGACGATCGCATGCACCGGCACGATGTTCGGGTGGGAAAACGCTGCGGTGGTGCGGGACTCGCGAAGGAAGCGCTCGCGCAGTTCATGTCGAACGGCGAGTTCTGGCGGGAGCACCTTGATCGCCACCAGCCGGTCCAGGGCCAGGTCGCGGGCGAGGTAGACGGCGCCCATGCCGCCCCGCCCCAGTTCGCGCTCGATGGCGTAACTGCCGCCAAGCGCCTCCTGGACCTCCGAGCGGAGCGTGTCGGCCACGCTACGTCAGCCGGATTCCACCCGTGGCCTTGGTCAGCTTCTCGGCCGCGCCCGCCAGGGTATTGGCCGAGGAAGAGATCTCCTCGGTGGAAGCGTTGAGTTGCTGGGCGGCGGCGGCAATCTCTTCTGCCGCTGCCGCGTAGTCTTCCGTCCCTGCCGAAACCTCCTTCATCCGCCCGGCGATCTGCTCGATCAACCCACGAACCTGGTCGGCCGAGGTCGAGATGCCCCGCGTCCACTGGTCGTTGGCATCGGCATCATTGGCGACGTTGATGAGGCCTTCCGCGGCAGCATGCGCCGCATCACGCGCCGCCATGCCGCCGCGCCCGAGGCGCAGCAACCGCTCGCGAGCCGTCTGCACCCGCTCCAGTACCATCTGCACCGTATCGCTCGTGCTGGTGGCGGCTTGCGCCGCCTGCGCCGCGAGCTTCCGCACTTCCTCGGCGACGACGCTGAATCCCTTGCCCTCGTCACCCGCGCGGGCCGCCTCGATCGACGCGTTGAGGGCCAGCATGTGGGTCTGCTTGGCGATTGCCTTGGTCTGGGTGACGAACTTGCTGATCTCGCTCGACGCGAGCGCCAGGGCATCGGCCTCAGCCGATCCCTTGTCCACTTCGTCGGCGAGTCGCGCCAGCTCCGCGGTGCTGGTATCCAGCCGGTCCCGGTGCGAGCGCGCCGCCACGGCGAGGGCCGCGTTGCGTGTTGCGGCCTCACCGGCCCCGCTGGCAAGTACCTTGGCGATCTCGAGGATCTTGCTCGCGTCGTCGGCAGCCGCGCGGACGATGATGGCCTGTTGCGCCGCCCGCTCGGTGAGATCGCCCGTCGTGCCGGCCACCTCCTGGGTGGACGCCGTCATTTCCTCGGTGGAGGCCGCGATCTCCTGCGCCATCGCCGCCGCCTCGGCTGCGGTGCCATGGATCGTCTCCACCAGGACGCGGAGCTGTCGCACCATCGCGAAGATGCTCTGGGTCAGCATGTCCTTGCCGTCACTGCGCGATTCCGACTCACTGATCGAGCGCAGGTCACCCTGTGACACCCGCTGGGCAATTGCGGCCGCACGGCCGGCCGGCTTGAGCACGTCGTTGATGAACCGGCGCACGAGGAGCCAAGTGATGATGCTGGCGCCGCCCGCCACGAGCAGGAGCCCCGTCACCAGCGTCCGGGGGTTGAGGGTCACCCCAACCGCGCGTAAGAGGAGGAAGGTCGCGACCAGGTGCAGCACCACGACGAGCCCGGCACCCGTGAAGGCGGCTACGTAGAGGTTGCGGGTGAAGCTGTGGCGTGAGTCTGCCATGGTCTGGTGTCTGGGGTCCGGAATGAGGTGCAGGGGAAGCTACTCGCGGGACACGGGGGACGGCAGGCGCAACGTCTCCCGTTCAGAGCGTCTTCAGGTAGGCGTAGAGCGCCTGCATTTCCTCCGGCGTGAACTGGGAGAAGCGTCCCCTCGCCACCTCGGACATGAGCTGGAGTTCGCGGTTGCCTCGCGCCTTCCCGGTGCGCATCAAGGTCTCGAACTCGGGCCAGCTGTAGGTCGCCGCAATGGCCAGTGGCGGAACGCTGAACCCGGGGTCACCCTCGAGGTTCGGGCCGTGGCACTCCGTGCAGATGGTGCGCGCGAGGTAGCTCCCCTCGGCAACCGAGTCCGCCACCGGCGGCGTGTTCGCTACCTCCGCCACCAGCTTCGTGCTCACGCTGAACTGGCCGGTGAGCAGGCCAAGTCGTCCCAGTGGACCTACGGAGATCTCCGGGCCAGGTCCGTCAACCGGTGGCAGGCCGTGGAGGAAGGCCAGCATGTGCGCGAGGTCATCATCGCGCAGCCGCGCAAAGGCCACGCTCGGCATGCCCAGCAGGGTCCGGCCGTTGGGGCGGATCCCGTGGCGAATGATGCCATCGAGCTCGGTGTCGCTGTACGTCGCGAAGGCGCGGGTAAGGTTCGGGGCCACCAGCGTCGCGATCTTCGGCTCGCTGAAGAAGATCTCGCCCTCGCCACGGTGCCCATGACAACCGAGGCACCCGCGCAGGGTCACGAGGTGCTGGCCCACGGCCAGGGACGCCGAGTCGGTCGGGAGGGGAACCGCCTTGCCGGCGAGGGGATGCCGCTGGCGGAGCATGTACTCCGAGCCGCCGTACACAACAATGATCGCCACCGCGACAGTGGTCGCGATGGCGATCAGGATGAAACGAAGCCAGCGGGGCAGGTGCACTGGCCTACCTGAGGGCGACCGGCGTCAGCCCCGGCCCCTTGGGAGGATCATGTCCTTGATCACCATGAGCACCAGGGCAAATGGCTGCACCAGCCGGGAAAACTGGTAGGTGACTCCGCTCCGGGAGCTGACCACGCTCGCCAGCTGGTCGCGCATCGGCTCCGCGGGCGGTTCTACCGGCGCAATGGCCCTGGGAGTAAGGGTCCGGCGCGGCGCCGTTGCCACCGGTCGCGCGGGGGCCACCGGTGCCGGGGCCCGCTCGGCCGGCGTGGACACCGTCGTGCTCGCAGCCACGATTGTCCGGGGCTGGGACTGGTCCAGCAGGATCTGGAGCGTGCGCTCCTGCAGGAACGGTGCTCCTGCCGGAAACGGCGATACCGTGACGGACCGGTCCACCGAGTCGAAGCGGAGTCGTCGGCCGGGGATTACGGCCGCATTCGGCCACAGCGCCGGTTCGGGCGGTGCCGGCTCGACATAGACCAGCCAGCAGGTGCCGCTCATGTCGATGAAGGTCACGGAATGGGTCAGCGGATTGCCCCGGGCGTACGGGGGCTTTGCCGGCGCTGGCGCAGGAACGGGCACCGGCGTGGGCTCGGGGGCCTTGGACCGCGGTGCGCGCTTGGGTCGTGGAGTATTTCGAGTGCTGCGAGTGCTCATGTCATGCTCTTTCCAGGATGATCAGTTGCAGGAACATGATGATGTACCGCGCGCATCCGATCACCGCAAGACCGCTTGACCTGATCCGCCGCTGTCGTTACGCACAGGGGGTGCGGTCCGGGCGGTTGGCGCCAACCTCCTACGGCCCCTAGATTTGCGGGTCCTATGAACCCCAGCGACAGCATTTCCCCCTCCGCCGCGATCCATCCCGAAGGCAGCGACGGCTACCGCCCCGACCTCGTCGAGGCCAAGTGGCAGGCGCGCTGGGTTGAGCGGCACACCAACGAGCCGGATCTCGACGGCGCGAGGCGGCCCTTCTACAACCTCATGATGTTCCCCTATCCGTCGGCCGAAGGCCTGCACGTCGGGAACATGTTCGCCTTTACCGGCAGTGACGTCTTCGGGCGTTTCCAGCGCCTGCGCGGGTTCGATGTCTTCGAGCCCATCGGCTATGACGCCTTCGGCATCCACAGCGAGAACTACGCGATCAAGCTGGGCATCAACCCCGCCGATCTCATACCGCGCAACATCGCGAACTTCCGGCGGCAGCTGACGCGCGTGGGCGGGATGTTCGACTGGCGCCACGAACTCTCCACCACCGACCCCTCGTACTACAAGTGGACCCAGTGGCTGTTCCTCCAGCTCTTCAAGGCCGGCAAGGCCTACAAGAAGAAGGCGGCGGTCAACTGGTGTCCCAATGACAAGACCGTGCTGGCCAACGAGCAGGTCGTCAACGGTCATTGCGAGCGCTGCGGTGCTGCCGTGGAGCAGCGCTTCCTCGAGCAGTGGTTCTTCCGCATCACCGACTACGCCGGCCGCCTGCTCGCCAACCTCGATGACAAGTCGAAGATGGACTGGTCGGATACCACTACCCAGGCGCAGCGGAACTGGATCGGCCGCTCGGAAGGCGCTGAGCTGACCTTCGAGGTGGACTGGGCGCCGGAGGAGAACATCACCGTCTTCACCACGCGGCCCGACACCGTGTTCGGCGCCACGTTCCTGGTGCTCGCTCCGGAGCATCCGCTGGTGGAGCAGCTGACGACGGGTGACCAGAAGAAGGCAGTCGACGCCTATCGGAAGGCCGCCGCGGCCAAGGATCTCGTTGCCCGCAAGGTGGGCGAGAAGGAGAAGACCGGCGTCTTCACCGGCACGTACGCCGAGAACCCCGCGTCCGGCCAGCGCATCCCCATCTGGATCGCCGACTACGTCCTCATGGATTACGGCACCGGCGCCATCATGGCGGTGCCGGCCCACGACGAGCGTGACTTCGAGTTCGCGACGAAATACGACCTCGATATCGAGCGCGTCATCGCGGCGCCGGGTGATGACGCGTCGGCCCCGCTCGAGCAGGCCTATGTCGAGACCGCTGGTGCACAGCTCGTCAACTCGGGGGAGTTCGACGGCATGCCCCCGGAACAGGCGAAGCGCGCCATCACCGAGTGGCTCGAGCAGCGCGGCCTCGGGAAGCTGCGGGTGCAGTACCGGCTGTACGACTGGTGCATCTCGCGCCAGCGCTACTGGGGGCCGCCGATCCCCATCATCTACTGCGATGACTGCGGTGCCGTGCCGGTGCCCGAGAAGGACCTGCCCGTGGTCCTGCCCGCCATCGATGACTTCCGTCCCGATGACACCGGCATATCGCCGCTCGCGCGGCACGAGGAGTGGTACTTCGTCCCTTGCCCCACGTGCGGCAAGCGCGCCCGGCGTGAAACCGACGTCTCCGACACCTTCCTCGACTCGGCGTGGTACTACCTGCGCTACCCGAGCAGTGAGTTCGATGACCGCCCGTTCGACAAGGGGCGCACCGCGAAGTGGTGCCCCGTCACCACCTACATCGGTGGCAACGAGCACGCGGTGCTGCACCTGCTGTACTCGCGCTTCCTCGCGATGGTGCTGAACGAACTCGGACACCTCGATTTCGAGGAGCCATTCCGGAAGTTCCGCGCGCACGGGCTGATCGTGAAGGACGGCGCGAAGATGTCGAAGTCGAAGGGGAACGTGGTGATCCCCGACCAGTACATCGACCGCTGGGGTGCCGACAGCTTCCGGATGTACCTCATGTTCCTGGGCCCCTTCCAGGAAGGCGGCGATTTCCGCGACGCCGGCATCAATGGCATCCGGCGCTTCCTCGACAAGGTGTGGCACCTGGTCGGCGAAAGCCTGGCGGAGGGCGAACGGGGCGGGGAACTGCTGCGCCCGGTGCTGGCCAAGTGGCACCGCACCAAGAGGAAGGTCACCGATGACCTCGAGACGCTGAGCTACAACACCGCCATCGCCGCGATGATGGAGATGCTGAACACCATCCGCGAGAGCGGCAGTTGCGAGCATGAGATGGTCGAGGAGTTCGTGGTCATGCTTGCCCCGTTCGCGCCCCACTTCGCCGAGGAGTGCTGGGAGCGGCTGGGACACGGCACGTCGGTGTTCGATGCGCGCTGGCCCGGGTTCGATCCCACCATGCTGGTGGACGACACCGCCGAGGTCGCGGTACAGGTGGGCGGCAAGACCCGCGGTCGGGTCACGGTTGAGCGCAACGCGACCCAGGACGTTGTTGTCGCCGCGGCTCGCGCGGAACCGCAGATCGCCAAGTTCCTTGAGGGCAAGTCACTGCAGAAAATTGTGTACGTGCCGAACCGGCTCCTCAACCTGGTCGTGGGCTGACCGTGATATACCGCATGACGATCGCGCTCCTGGCGCTCGTCAATACGCTGGTGGCCACCTACCTGCACCTCTGGAAGACGGGGCGCGTGGGCACCCTGGTGTGTACGGCGAGCGGCGGCTGCGAAACGGCCCAGTTCAGCCAGTATGGCTCCTTCCTCGGCGTCGATGTGGCACTCATCGGCGCCGTGTTCTATGCCGTCCTGCTGGTCGTGGCACTGGTGGGCATCCAGCCACCGAACATCAACGCGCGCCGCATGAGTGGCGCCTTGCTGGTGCTGATCATTCCCGCCTTCCTCTTCACCCTGCGCCTCAAGTACGGCGAGTGGGTGGTGCTCAAGGTTTTCTGCCCCTGGTGCTTCGTCTCCACGGTGTCGATCACCGCCTGCCTCATCCTCGCCTGGCTCGACTGGCGACGGACCGCGCCCCGCGCGCCCCTTCCCGAACAGTCCGCAAGGTTGCCGCTCGCCGCCTGACACTCTGCCGCGATCCAGTTCGTAGTGGGAAGACAGGTTCCATAGCACCGCCAGGTGCGCTGCTTCCGCCCACGCTGTCCGCGGAGGGTCCATGGCAATGATTGCGGCTCGACCAGGGAGGTTTGTCGGCTCCACCCTCGCATGCGCGGTGCTCGCGCTCGCGGCTGCCTGTAGTGGGAATGGCGCCACGCAGGCGCCCGGCGCGCCTGCTGCGCTGCAGTACCCGCTCCATTCCTCCGCGCCGGTGGTCAACGAGGTTCAGGGTGCGGTGCCCGGGCTGACCCCGACGCAGATAGCACAGGGCATGGGCGGCATCCTGTACTATGCACAGCGTTCGATGCAGCCGGCCGATTTCAGGAAGGTGAAGAACTCGTTTCCGGGAAGTGATGCGATGATCAATCAAGGCACCAGGCTCGGCATGCCCAGCGAGATGTATGGGCTCACGAGCTTGTCGGGCTCGCTCAAGAACATCGGGATTTCCCGGGATCAGTTCAACCAGCTCGTTCCCGCCATGACAGAGGTCGTGAAGGAGAAGGAGGGAGCTGAGGTCGCCGACAAGTTCGCGGCGGTGTTCAGGAGCTAGGCCCAACCCGTGCCGCCAGGGGCTCCCCTGGCGGCGCGAGGCGCGCCCGACCAGGCATAGGCCGTTCGACCCTCCCTAGTGGGACCTTCCTGCCGACCGTATGATGCGAAGGTACAGGTGCCAGTGTAGCCCGACGGCTTCACTGAGCCTGCTTACGCCATCAACGGAGGTTCGTATGGTATCGCTTGCAATGAAGTCGGTCAGGGTCTTCGGTTCGACACTCGCGTGCGTGGCCGTGGTGGGAGCGTGCAGCCACCCCCAGTCATCGGCCGGCACGGAGCCCCTGCCGAATCCGCTCGGCGCCTCCAACGAGGTGGTCAGCCAGGTGCAGAAGTCCGTGCCGGAACTGACCCAGCTGCAGACTGCCAACGCCATGGGCGGCATACTCTTCTATGCGCAGAGCCAAATGCAACCAGCCGATTTCAGGCAGGTGGCAAGCGCCTTTCCCGGAAGCGACAACCTCATCAGGCAAGGCTCCAAGCTGGGCATGCCCAGCGAGATGGTGGGGCTGACGAGCCTGTCGGGCTCGCTGAAGAACGCCGGGGTTTCGCAGGACCAGTTCCAGAAGATGGTGCCCGCGATGACCGACATCGTGAGCGCGAAGTCCGGTCCGGACGCGGCCCAGAAGTTCTCGGCGGTCTTCAACAAGTAGCTCGCATTGCGCTTCCACCAGGGGATTCCTCTCTCGGGCCCCTGGTGGGCGTGATGCATGGGCCTACTTCTCGATCGGCAGTCCTACCGCGTTGCCCCACTCTGTCCAGCTGCCGTCGTAGTTCCGCACCTTCGAATAGCCCAGCAAGTACGTCAGCACGAACCAGGTATGGCTCGACCGCTCGCCAATGCGGCAGTAGGTGATGACACTGTCGCCCTTCCTGAGGCCGGCCTCGCCCTCGTAGATGTCACGCAGTGTCTCAGCGTCCTTGAAGGTCCCGTTGGTGCTGGCCGCGCGCGCCCACGGCACGTTGCTCGCCCCCGGCACATGGCCGCCGCGCAGCACTCCCTCCTGCGGATACTCCACCAGGTGCAGCTTGCGGCCGGTGAACTCGTCGGGCGACCGTACGTCGATCAGTGGACGGCCCCGCGCTGAATGCTCCAGTACTTCCTCCCGGAATGCGCGAATGCCGCTGTCGTCGCGCCTGGGACCGCGATACCGGCTTGCGGTGAAGGACTTGAGCGAGGTGACGAGGGGCCGGCCCTCTGCCTCCCACGCGGCGCGCCCACCGTCGAGCAGGCGCAGCTGCGACTCGGGAAAACCAAAGAGCCGGAACACCCAGAACGCATATGTGGCCCACCAGTTGTTCCGGTCGCCGTAGAGCACCACCGTTGTGGTCTGGTCGATGCCCAGCCGCCGAAGCAGGCGCTCGAAGCCCGCGTCGTTGATGTAGTCACGAACCACCGGGTCATTCAGGTCGTCGTGCCAGTCGATCTTCTGTGCGCCGCGAATGTGCCCCAGGTCATAGAGCAGCACGTCCTCATCGCTCTCCAGCAGGCGGAGCTTCGGGTCATCGAGGTTGTCAGCCAGCCAGGTGGTAGACACGAGCACGTCGGGGCGGGCATATCCACGCTCCTCGATGGGGGCCGTGGCGGTGGTTGGCGCGGGGCGAGTGGCAGTCATCGTTCATTCTCCTCAGTGTGAATCGGGCCTTGGTGAAAAAAAGAGACCCACCGGGTGTCGGTGGGTCGGGGTGATGCATGCACTGGTCGTTGCGCCGCTATGGCGGTGACCACCGGACATGCCCCAGCCCCGACCGTCGCATGCAACGGTCACAACAACAGGGCATGGGCATGCTCGGCAGGTACGTCATCAGTAGGTCGGCACGCTGGGGTCGACATCGCTGCTCCAGCGCAGGATGCCGCCAGTGAGGTTCGACACCTTGCGGAACCCGGCAGCGCGCAGTTGCGTCGCCGCGCGAAGGCTCCGCACACCACCCTTGCAGTAGATCACCACCTCGCGAGCGCTGTCCAGCGAACCCAGCGCCGCGGGGAGTGTGCCCAGCGGAATGAGCCGCGCGCCGGGAAGCTGGGCGATCGCCCACTCCTGCGGCTCGCGGACGTCGATCAGGTCGAAGTCATCGCCCCGCTCGATGCGCGCGGCGAGCTGCTTCGGTGTCAGCTCCGGAATGGTGGCATCCACGCTGCTGTCCACGTCGTTCAACCCGCAGAACTGCTCGTAGTCGATCAGCGACTGGATCTCGCGCGTGCCGCACGCGGGGCACAGTGGGTCACGGTGCAACTTCAGCGTGCGGAACTGCATGCGCAGTGCGTCCACCAGGAGCAGCCGGCCGATGAGCGGCTCGCCGATGCCGGTGAGCAGCTTGATCGCCTCCGTGGCCTGGATCACGCCAATGAGCCCTGGCAGCACGCCGAGCACGCCGCCTTCAGCGCAGCTCGGCACCATGCCCGGGGGTGGCGGCTCACGGAACAGGCAGCGATAGCAAGGCCCGCTGTCCGTCGCGAGCACGGAGGCCTGCCCCTCAAAGCGGAAAATGCTGCCATACACGTTGGGCTTGCCCAGCAGCACGCACGCGTCGTTCACCAGGTAGCGCGTCGGGAAGTTGTCCGTGCCGTCGATGACGAGGTCGTAGTCGCGCGCAATCTCGAGCGCGTTGGCCGACGTGAAGCGCCCCTCGTAGGTCTGCACATCCACGTGCGGGTTAAGCCCCTGGATGCGGTCGCGCGCCGAGTCGAGCTTCGGGCGACCGACGTCAGCGGTACCGTGAATGATCTGCCGCTGCAGGTTGGTGGCATCAACGACGTCGAAGTCCACGATGCCAAGCCGGCCGACACCGGCGGCAGCCAGGTAGAGGCCCAGCGGCGAGCCGAGCCCGCCGGCTCCCGACGACGAGCACGCTCGATGCCTTGAGCTTGCGCTGGGCCTCGAGCCCGAACTCGGGCAGGATCAGGTGGCGGCTGTAGCGGAGGATCTCGTCGTTGCCCAGCTCGGGCAGCGGCTCCGCGGCAATTGATGTGGTCATGGAGTCAGCCTCCTGCAATGGCGGGCACGATGATCAGCTCATCGCCGTCCCGCACGACGGTGGCAAAGCCACCGGTGAAGCGAATGTCCTCGTCGTTCAGGTAGAACGTCACGAAGGAGTATGGGTTGCCCTGCTCGTCGCGCAGGCGCGGCGCGAGCTGCGGAAACCGGCCGGCCACATCCTGTACCACATCGCCCACCGTGGCCCCGGTCGCCTCGAGCGTACGGGCACCATCGGTGAGGCGGGTCAGGACAGCGGGCAGGGAAAGCGTTACGGACATGATGAATCCCTCCTCAGCGTGAATTCTGCGACGTGCGCGCCACGAGATCCGCGACGTCACGGAGGCGGGGTGCCAGCACCGGTGCCTCATCCAATGAACCGCTCAGGGCCTCGACCGTCTTGAGGCCGTTCCCCGTAATGCAGAGCACTACCTCGTCGTCCGCGCGGAAGTGACCGGTGCGCGCCAGTTCGAGCGCACTTGCGAGTGTCACCCCACCAGCCGTCTCGGTGAAGATCCCCGACGTCTCGGCGAGCAGCTTGATCCCCTTCACCAGTTCGGCATCGCTCACGCTCGCCGCCCAGCCACCTGACTTCCGGATCGACTCGGCGGCGTACGCGCCATCCGCCGGGTTGCCGATGGCGATCGAGCGCGCAATCGTGTCCGGGATCTCGGGAATGAGCTGGCCATCGCCGCGCTCGACCAGCCGCACGATCGGCGCGCACCCCGTGGCCTGCGCCCCGTAGAGCCGCGGCGATTCGCCGTTCACCAGTCCCGCGCGAGATGAACTCGCGGAATCCCTTCCCCAGCTTCGACACCAGCGACCCGCCTGCCATCGGCGCCACGACCGCGGTCGGCAGGCGCCAGCCGAGCTGTTCCGCGATCTCGAACGCGACCGTCTTCGATCCCTCGCCGTAGTACGAGCGCAGGTTCACGTTGACGATGCCCCAGCCATAGCGATCGGCCACCTGGGCACAGAGCCGGTTCACGTCGTCATAGGTGCCCCGGATGCGCACGAGGTTCGGTGCGTACACGGAGGTACCCACGACCTTGCCCAGCTCGAGGTTGTCGGGGATGAAGATCCAGGCAGGCAGCCCGGCGCGGGCAGCCTGCGCGGCGACGGCATTGGCCAGGTTGCCGGTGGAGGCGCAGCCGACGGTATCGATGCCGAACGCCGCGGCCGCATTGATCGCGGCGGCAACGACGCGATCCTTGAACGACAGGCTCGGGTGTGACACCGCGTCGTTCTTCACCCACACCCGCGCCACGCCGAGCAGTGGTGCCAGGCGGGGCACTTCTACCAGCGGGGTGAACCCGGTATCGAGGGAGTAGGGCGGGGTGCCCTCGAGCGGCAGCCACTCGTGGTAGCGCCAGAGCGACGCTGCCCGCGCGCCAATCTCGGCACGCGTCGGCAAGTGCCGCGCAGGATCATAGAGTGGCTCGAGCGGTCCCAGGCACTCTTCGCAGATGGCCTTGGGCGCCGGCTCGGTCTCCACGCCACAATTGCGGCACCGGAGCGGAAGCGCACGCACCTTCGGAGAAACAGCGGCTGCGGTCATGCAGGCATCCCTGTCGCCCAGGAACTGGCGACGAAAAAAAGCGCCCGCGGCAACGAGGCGCGGACGTCTCGCTTTTTAGCATTTGTTTAACGTGGCTGCAATACGCGGCAAATGACCACGAATCAATTGTCGTATCCAGAGATACGCGAAACCAGCGGTGGTGTCAAGCGCGGGTCAGATCAGCTCTTCCAGGCCGGCCACGCGAAGCAGGCGAGCATACCGTGGGTCGACGGCGAGCGCACGGCGATCGAAGGGAAGCTCGGTGAGCAGCCGCCGGAGCCGTCCCGGTCGTCGCTGGTAGGACTGTTCCACCCAGTCCATCGCGGTCTGCCAATCACCCAGTTCGATACAGACCATGACGATTCGGTCGGCGGTCGTCCGGGTGGTGAAATACTCTGCGAATGCGTCCGTTCGCGCCGCCTCCGAGAGCAGGGCGCTCAGCTCGCGGCGCAGGTCGCGTTGCAGCGCGGTTGCCGCGCCCGCCTCCAGCCCCTCGCGGTCCAGCAGGTCAGCACGCTCGCGATCGCCCGAAAGGCGAATTCGTGAACTCCGGATCTCGAGCGCAAGTTCATGCTCCCCGAGTCGCCCGCGGGCGATCTCGAGGCGCTCGAGGGCGGGGCCGTACCCGGACTGCAGGCTGATGGCCCGCTTCAGGGCATCGACCGCCTCGGCATTCCGGCCGGCCGCCAGCAGCGCATCGCCCAGTGAATTCCACGTCACCGGCTCCCGGGGTGCTCGCTCGGTCGCGGCCTGGGCGGCGCGCACCGCGTCATCGGTGCGACCCAGGATCTTGAACACGATGCTCTGCAGCCGCAGTGCCTCGCGGTCGAATGGGTCCAGCTGGATGGCGCGCTCCACGTGGCGCGCGGCGGCGTGGAAATCGTCGTCATAGTAGAGCGCAAGCTTGGCCATGGAACACTGCACTTCGGCGACCTGGTCATCGGCGGCGAGCGCCGCCATGATGAGCTCGCGTCCCCGTGCAAAGGCCTCCTCGCGATCCATGATTCCGCTGATGCCGGCCACGAAGTGCCAGTTGCCCATCATGGAGAGACCGTGTGCGTTCCGGGGATCCAGTGCGAGCGCGCGGTCCAGGTAGGTCTTCGCCTCATCGAGACGTGTCCGCGCCTTGGCCCCCTCTCCGGGGCTATACAACCGGAACGCCCGCTTCCCCTCGGCAATGAGGCGGTTCACCTCGCTCGCCGCGCTGGCCCCGCTATCGCTTCGCGGTACAGGAGAGTGTTCGGGCGCCGGGGTCGGAGGTGAGACGGCGGTGGGTCGCTGTGCCATCGCGCGCAGGGCCAGCGCCACGTCACCGGCATGTCTCGGTCGCTCACCAGCGTCCTTGGCGAGCAGTTGCATGATGATCGCATCCATTGCGGCAGGCACTTCCACGCCCTGCGTGCCGGGGGGACGCGGTGTCTCCGTCATGTGCTTCGCCATGATGGCGAGGGGCGTGGTCGCAACGAATGGCGCCCGGCCCGTCAGCAACTCATAGAGCACACAGCCCAGGCTATAGAGGTCCGAGCGACCGTCCAGGCCCGCATCGGCCGATGCCTGTTCCGGGCTCATGTACGACAGCGTCCCCACGACGACTCCCGCCGTTGTCAGGGCACTTCGATCAGCCTGGTCGTTGACGCGGGCGATGCCGAAGTCAGCCAGCACGGCGCGCCCGCTGACCGAGAAGATGTTCTCCGGCTTGACGTCCCGGTGCACGATGCCAAGGCCGTGTGCATAGGCGAGTGCCTCGGCGATGTCTGCACCGAGCGCTGCGGCCTCCTCGACAGGCATGCGGCCGGTGCGGGTCAGGCGATCGCGGAGGGTCTCGCCTGCGACGAACGGCATGACATAGAAGAGCCGTCCATCCACTTCGCCGGAATCGAACAGTGCCACGATGCCGGGATGAACCAGTCGGGCCATCAACCCGATCTCGCGCTGGAAGCGATCACTCCCGACCCCGCGCGACCAGTCGGCGGACAGCACCTTGATGGCGACGAAACGGTCGAGGTGGTGGTCGTGCGCGCGATAAACGACTGCCATGCCGCCGCGCCCGATCTCGCGATCGAGCCGGAACCGCGGCGGAAGGGTGATCGCGCCGGGTGAGTCCACGCGATCTAGAGGAGTCGTACGATCCAGTCGCCCACTACATAGCCGATGCCGGCCACGCCAAGCCCCACCAGGAACATGTCCATGCCACTTCGGATCACGCCGCGGCCGGTGAAGAAACTGCGCGCCGCGCCGACGGCAAAGTGGCTCAGCATTGCGAGCGCGAACGACGTCCAGATGACGAGCGGTCCGCGGCCGAAGAAGAAGGGCGCTACCGGGATAAGCGCGCCGAGTGCCGTGGCCGTCCCGGTAATCCATGCCTCACGCATCGGCGTGCTCGTGGCCTCACCGATGCCCAGTTCCTCGCGCACCTTTTCGGCGAGCGCGCGCTCGGGGTCCTTCATCACCTCGGCGGCAAGTGCGTCGGCCTGTGCTGCGGGAATGCCCTTCGCCTGGTAGATGAGGCTCAGCTCTTCGCCCTCGAGCTCGGGCATGAGCTTGATCTCGTCCCGCTCCATCGCGATTTCGTGCTCGAACACCTCGCGCTCGCTCTTCGCGGCGAGATAGCCCGACGACGCCATCGACAATGCGTCGGCCACCATGCCTGCGACGCCAGCCACCAGCACCGCGTGACCGCCAAGGTTGGCGCCCTGTGCGCCGATCATGCCGGCCACGAGGCCGAAATTGGCGGTGAGTCCGTCATTGAAGCCGTAAACGACGTTCCGGAGGAAACCACCCGCCCCGGTCTTGTGCCACGGTTCCGCGGCACCGCCGCCCATCGAGGCGAGACGCTCGGCGTGTTCCTTCGACTCGCGCGCGAGCTTGAGGGCCGTCGGACCGGCCGCGCCCTGGGGCTCATCGCGATACATCGAGAGGTAACTCTTGACCTCGCGGCCCTCTTCCTCGAGCAGCAGTGGCAGCACCACGCCCGGCCCGATACGGCGCGCTACCCACGCGCGGAGCCGGGCGTCCCGCGACGGTGCTGGTACCGTCACCACGTGCCCCTGCTCGGTGAGCAGCTTCTGCCACGCTTCGACATGCCGGTCCTCGACCTCGGCGAGCTGGCCGTAGATCTTCGATCGGCCGGGGTCACTTTCGGCCTGGGCCAGCTCGCGATAGAGGAATGCCGCATCAGCCTCGTCAGCGAGGTGGTGCAGCCAATCGGAAGGCGGGGAGGGCGGGGAAGGCGGGGATGACGCCATGGGCGAAATATAGGGCATCTCATCATGTTCTTTCGCAGCACCTTGGCCCCGCCCTCCCCGCCCTCCCCGCCCTCCCCGCCCTCCCCGCCCTCCCCGCCCTCCCTGCAACCCTCCTCCCCCCTCCGGCATCTTTACCTGTGCCATGACCAGAGCGCTGCCAATGGACTTGTACCCGATCGCCAATGCCGAATCGGTGGTGGCCCAGGCCCGCCAGGGTGATGCGGCTGCCCTCGAGGCTCTCTATCGAGCCTTCGAGGTCCCCGTGTACAACCTCGCCCGCCGGATCTGCCGCACCACCGAGGACGCTGAGGACGTGCTGCAGGAGACCTTCTTCGAGGTCTGCCGCAGTATCGGGCGGTATCGCCAGGACGGCAGCCTCTGGGGATGGGTCAGGACGATCGCGGCGAGCAAGGCGCTCATGCGCCTCCGGCGGAACAAGTATCGCGACGCCGATGAGCTGCACGATGACGTGATGGAGCACAAGCGCGAGGACACCGCGCTTCGCATGGATCTCGAAGCGGCGCTCGAGCGGCTGGGTGAGACGTCGCGCGCGGTGGTGTGGCTGCACGATGTCGAGGGATACACCCACGAAGAAATCGCCGCGATGATGGGGAAGACCGCAAGTTTTTCGAAGTCCCAGCTCGCCCGCGCGCATACGCGCTTGCGGGTCTGGCTGGGAGAGGAGGCGTTCGGATGACACACCTGACGATGGAACAACTGCTGGCACTGCGTGAGCCGGGCGTCGAGCCCGGAACGACGGCCCAGCGGGAGCACCTGGAACAGTGCGAGACCTGCCGGCTTGAACAGGATCGCCTTGAGCAGCGCTCGGCGCGCCTGCGGGCCCTGCCCACCCTGCGGCCGGCGCGGGACCAGTGGCCCCGCGTGGCCGCGAGGGTCAACACGGTGCGCCGGCAGCGGCGGATTCGCTGGATGACGGCGGGCGCCATGGCGCTCGCCGCCTCGCTTGCCCTGGCGCTATTGGTGAAGCGGCCGATGCCAGCGGCCGCCGCGGCGTCTTCGGCACGCGAGTTGTCATCGCTGCAGCAGCGCTCACGGGCACTGGAAGCCGCGATCGGTGCCTATGGTCCCGAGACGCGCGTGCTCGATGGACGCACCAGCCGGGTCGCTGCGGATCTCGAGGATCGCATCGCCGACGTGGACCGCCGGATGGAACGCACCGAGCTCGCGGCGCCACCCGGAATCGGTGGCCCCGACCTGACGCAGCTTTGGCAGGAACGAGTGGGACTTCTTGATGCGCTGGTGGATGTGCACGTCACTCGCGCGAGCAACGTCGGGCTTTGAGCCCGGAGGAGATGGCATGTACCGCATGAACCTGGTGATCGCACTCGCGCTGGTGGCCGCCGCCGCGCCGCTCGCAGCACAGGACCCGCAGCCGGGGCCGCCGAGGTCGCAGGTGTTCATCGAGCGCGACGACAGCCCGATGCGGAGCATGACTGGCGACATGGAAAACATGATGATGACCCGGCGTGCACGGCTTGGCATCAAGGTCAACCTGCAGGCGCGTACCAGCGACTCGATCGGAGCCTACATCGCGGGCGTGACGCCGGGCGGACCAGCAGCGAAGGCCGGTCTCGAGTCGGGTGACATCCTCACGCGGATCGACGGCACGCCACTTGTCAGCGTCACCATCGTCGACGGGAAGCCGCTGCCGGCAAAGCCGGACAATGGAGAGCGCTCGCTGCCCGGCATGCGCCTCATCGAACTTGCGGCTCGCCTGCCCGCCAACGACACGATCCTGGTGGAGTACCGTCGCGGGAAAGCGGCGCGCACGACGAAGCTGGTGACGCAGGAGGACCCGGACAACGTCTTCGTCATGACGCCTGACGGGAACCGGGAGTTCACCTTCAATTTCAACGGCCAGGGCCCCGATGGCTTTGAAGGCGGGTTGATGCCGGGCATGGGCATGCGCATGCCAATGGAGCCGGGCATGAGGATGCGGATGCCGATGGATGGCGGTGACATGCCGTTCCGGGTGTTCGTATCGTCGGAACTCGAGGAGCTGGAGCTCGTGCCGCTCAACCCTGACCTGGCCCCGTACTTCGGTGCGACCGACGGCGTGCTCGTGATAAACGTGCCGCAGGGATCGACGCTCGGCCTGAAGGGTGGCGACGTGGTGCTGATGATCGATGGCCGGAAGCCGGCCAACACGGCGCAGATGCACCGCATCCTCCGGTCCTACGATCCGGGGAATGCGGTGAAGTTCGAGATCCTGCGCAACAAGAAGACGGTGACCGTGTCGGGCACCATTCCCAAGGCACCGGAGATGAAGTGGCGGACGCGCGACAGCTCAGCCGCGAAACAGCCGGCGTAGTTCGCCTCCTATGGCTTGGCGTACACCGCGATCGAGCGCTCGCGGTGTACGGTGCGGCCGGTGGACACCTCCTCCACATCAATGAGCAGGTCGTAGAGCCCCGGCTTTACGTTGTCGAGCGCCAGCTCCCTTGATGTGGCAAGTGTCGGGGTGGCGGCTGTCTCCTCGAAGTTGAGCGCCACCTTCATTCCCTTCGCCTTCTTTCCCTTCTTGACCTCCCGGAGCGACACCATCGTGCGATAGGTCATTCCCGGCGTCAGTCCATAGAGCTCCTGGTACATGCTCAATGCATCGTCGGTGCGGTAGGCATTGTAGGGGTTCACCGAGACCGTCGCCCCATCGCGCAGCCAGGACGCGGGGCCGGAGGCCGTTCCGAGTACGATGTCGCTCGCCGAGAATCCCCCCGACGCAGGATCGAGTATGACGGCCTGCACGACTCCCCGCTCATCGCCCTGTGACACCGACATGTGGAACTCGGCCAGCCCGGGGCGCAGTGGCATTGTCGTGACGAATGACAGCCAGCCCGACTGTTCGCGCCGAGCCAGGAAACGACGAACCGTGTCCACGGAGATCACCTCGCCGCGGATGCTGTCAATCGCAGCCAGCTCCACCCGGACTATGTAACCCGCCTTTCCACCATTGCTCGTTCCGGCCACCTCCTCGAGTTCATTCATCTTGACGCCCACGGCCACCAGCACCTCACCGGTGCCGGATGAGGGCTGACCCATCGCGGCAACCTGGATCATCGAGGATATCGGCTTCTTGAAGCGGCGCTCGTAACTGTCGGTGCGCACCGCCACGGCCGCTCCCTCCTGCTGCTCTCGAATGACATCACGGTATGCCCGGGTACAACTCAGCGGGATCATGTTGTCATGCAACAGGCGCTGTTCGACGGCGTTGGCCAGCTTGATGTACGACTCGGAGTACGAGCCGACCTGCAGGAGCACGTCGAGGTTGGGTGCCCGACCCACGATCAGCGTGGACGGATGACTTGTGCCCAGCGCTTCGTGCCCCTGGAAGGTGAACGCACGGATCTGGCCACCGAGGTTGTAGACCCAGGTCACGTTGCGATCGGCATAGGCGGCGGTATACGGCGCGGTTGGCACGCGGGGGTCTGTTGTCGGGGTGTTCATGACTCTGTTCTGCGACTGTGTTGCCCTGAACGCGCTGGCCGGACTGGTTGTCCCTGCGCCCGGATACTGGCTTGCGATCGCCGCGATGGGATCCGAGCTCGCGGCCATTCCCGGCTGTGCAACGCGAGAGAAGGCCTCGTCGTAACCATTCGTCCGCGTGTTGCCGCGAGTGGTGGCGATCAGCGCTGTCGACGTCGTGTCGCCACTGAACTGGTAGAGCGGTTCGCCGTGTCGCATATAAACCGTCGCGCGATGATCGAAGACACGCTCCGGGCTTCGATAGTCGTGGAATGTGGGCTCGACATAGCTGTAGTCATCCAGCGTGCGCTTCCCGCTCGCGCATGATTCATTCGGGTTCGGGATGCGTACCTGGCTCAGCATGGTACGCCGCCCGGGATCATCCACCCGGAAATTCTGGCTGACATACACCCACCGGCGCAGGTGTTCCTGAAGCCTGCTGCCAGCGGGACGAAGCTCGCGCGCGTCGCGCTTTGCCCAGAACCGCTGCACGAACACCGTGACAGAATCGGCGGCAAGACGATCGTACTGGCTGAGCTCCAGCTCCGTTGCGACCCACGACAGGTCGAGTCGGTAGATGTCGCGTGCCGCGGCAGTCTGGATGGCGGTGCCGGACATGTAGCTGCTGGCAGCGGAGGAGAGCGAGTCCAGGGCGGCGAGCGAGCGCGCGCGCTCAAGCGCCGCTATCCCCGAATCACCACCCTCGCGCAGGTAGGAGTCGATCCGGTCGAGCGATCGCTGCGTATCGCCGTCGAGACGGTCTGCGCGCGCGAGGATCAGCTGGATGCCGGGATTGGTGGATGCCGTCGAGTCGGCGATGAAGCGCAGGACTGCGACCACCGGGGCTCGCTGCGCACGATCGCCCTCGCTCGCGAGCGTGGAAGCAACCCAGTCCACGCCGGGCTGAAAGCCGGGCTCGTCCTGAAGCATCCGGCTCAGCTGGATCGCGACGCCATCGTAGTGAGTGCCGCCAGCCATGCCATCGTACAGGGCCGGCGCGGAGTAGTGCCGGTTGTACAACTGGAACCCTGCCATCGCCAGCCCGAAACGGGCATATGGCCAGTCGGGATGACCCGTTACCACCTGCTCGAACTCGTCCCACGCCGCAACCAGCGTGGTGCGCTCCTGGTCGAGCGTTCCTCTTCGCAACTGGATGTAGGCCTGACCGAGACGGCGGGTCGGGCCGTTTCCCGCGACGGCCCACTCGGCGGCGACACGATCGACGTCGAGTTCGCTCCGTGTACTGTCGAGTGCGGCGCGAAGCTGGGCCAGAGCGGGGCGATAAGGCGCGTCCTGGGCCTGCGCCCCTGCGGGGCACAATGCGCCACATGCCAGTGTCAGCAGGAAATAGCTCGCCCTGCGCATGTGCTGCTCGCGCATCCGGCCCTCGACCATATCATGGAATGATCAAGGAGGACGCGCGACACGAGCGGGCCCGCACACAGCGGCGAGCTAGTGCGCCGTGACCGTGATGGTGCGGGTGCGCCGCAGGCTCCGGCCGGTCGACTGCTCCTGCACCTCCACCACAAGGTCATACGTTCCCGGCTTCACCTGGTCGAGCGTCAGTCGACGAGAAGACGCCATGGTCGATCCGGAAGCACCATCCTCGAAGGAAATGGCGCTCTTGGCCTTCGGGTCCCCCGCCTTCCGCAGCGAGATCATCGTGCGGTACTTCGCGCCGGGCTTGAGGCCGTACAGCTCCTGGTAGATGAGCACCGCACCGCTCGTGGGATAGGTGCTGAACGGGGTCATCGGTACCACGCCCCCATCGCGACGCCAGGATGCCGCTCCCGCCTCGGCGCCCAGGACCAGGTCGCTTGCGGCGAATGCCGCGCCGGCGGGCTGGATGGTGGAAGCCAGGGTGGCGCCACGATCGTCCCCCTGTTGCAGCGATACCCGCACCTCCTTGAAGCCCTTCCTGATCGGAAGCGTCACGATGAACGGCAGCCAGCCGCTGTCAGCTCTGGGAGCCGCAAACCGCCGCACCGTGTCAGTCCTTGCCACCTCACCCGTCACGCTGTCGATGGCCGCGATGCGTACGCGTACGGCGTATGCCGCCCGGCTCGCGTCGCCCACCCCCTCGACCTCCTGAAGATCCTGAACACGCAACCCGATGGCAGCGACGAGCTCGCCCGTGCCGAGCGCCGGCTGTCCCACTGCTGCGAGCTGGATCGACGCGCCGATCGGATGCGCAAACAGCTCCAGGTAGCTGTCGGTGTGCAGCGCGACATCGGCGCCATGCTGCTGCTCCGCCACGACGTCGCGATACTCTGGCTGGCAGGTCAAGGGAATCATTCCACCGCCGGTGGCCTGGTACGACTGCGTCATGCCGGCGAGCTGGGCATAGGACGAACTGACCTGCGAAAGCCGGAGAAGCACGTCCAGGTTTGGCGGCATGTAGACGATCAAGGTCGTGGGATGCGCCGTGCCCAGCGCAACGTGGCCCATGAAGGTGAAGGCCCGCAGCTGCCCTTCCATCATGTACACCCAGGTGACGTTGCGATCGAGGAAGGGCTGCGTCACGCGCGATAGCGGAATCTCGGCGAGGCCCATCGAGGTCGCGCCGTTTCGTGCAATCACCGGGTCATACTGGTCCATCGTCGCGCCCCCGCTGAGGTTCCCGCCTCCACCCTGCCGCTGCGTCGCATTGACCGCCAGCGAGAGCGTGTCACCACCGAACTTGTACAGCGGCTCGCCATGTCGCATGTAGACGACTGCACGGTGGTCGAAGATCCTCTCGCCGGCCCGATAGTCCGTCGGCGAGGCGGGATGCACGAACTGGTAGTCTTCCATCGTCATGGTGCCCCCGAGCGCACACTTCTCGTTCGGGTTGGGAATCAGGACCTTTTGCATCACCGATACCGCGCCGGGATCGGCGATCCGAAAGTGCTGGTTGATGTACGCCCAGCGACGCAGGTGTTCCTGCAGCCTGCTCCCCGGGTCCCGGAACTCGCGCGCGTCACGCTGGTCCCAGAACCGGGCCACGTACGCGCCCACGGAATCGGCGGGCAGGCTGTCGAAAATGGCAAGTTCGAGAGGTGCGGCCACCCAGGAGAGATCCAGCCGGTAGATGGCACGCGTGGGCGAGGTCCTGACTTGCGCGCCTGCCAGGTACGCCCGCGCGCCCTGGGCCAGCGAATCCATGCTGGCGAGCGACCGGGCCAGCTCGAACTCGCCGACGCCACTGTCTCCGCCCTGGCGCAGGTACAGTTCAATGCGTCGCACTGACTCAGGCCCATTCCCCTGCTGCCGGAGGGATCGCGCCACCATGAGCTGGAGCCGGGGGTCGGCGGATGAATCCTTGTCGATCGCCTTGCCCAGCGCCTGCATGAACGCCTCTGGCTGCAGCCGATCCCCTTCGTCGGTCAGCAGGCTGCTCGCGATCCAATCCAGCGCCGGCTGGAAATCGGGTTCCTCGGCGAGGAGCCGCGCAAACTGCTTCGCCGCTCCCTCGTAGTGCGTGAGGCCGGGGCTCCCGTCGTAGATGCCGGGCACCTTGTACCCGCGCATATCGATCTCGAGGGCCGAAATCGCGAGCCCCAGGACGGCGTAGGGCCAATCCGGATGCACGTTGACCACTTGGTCGAATCCGTCCCAGGCGGACTGAAGAATGCCCTTGTCGTTCTCGACGATGCCGCGGCGTAACTCGATGTAGGCCTTGCCAAGGCGCCTGGTTGGCGATGCCGCCGTGGAATCCCAATGGGCGGCAATGCGATCAATTCCGAGGGGAGTGCCCTCGCTGTCGAGGGCGGCTCGCAGCGACGCGAGTGCGGGACGGTAGGGCGCATCCTGGGCGTGCAGGGGCAGCGCGAACGCAAATATTGCGACAATCACGCGGAAGGAAGTGAACCGCCTTCCCGTCGTGGCGCGGTGGGACATGCATCCCCCTGGTTTCTGCTGCGGCCTTGGGGCTATGACGCGCCAGGGGGCCCGGCACGCACAGCGCACCGGGCCCCCTGCCATGGGACGATTGACCTACGCTCGCAGTAGTGTGCTCTGCGCGAGGTGCGGGTGCACCCGTCGCGCGAGTTCCTCGAACATCGGGATGTCGAGACTCTGTGGCCCGTCACTCATTGCCTGCTTCGGGTTCGGGTGTACCTCAACAATGAGCCCCGCCGCTCCGGCCGCAAGTGATGCTTCGGCGAGTGGGGTAACCAGGCTCGCCACACCCGCCGCGTGACTCGGGTCTACCACAACGGGCAAATGTGACCGTTCGCGCACCAGCACCACCGCATTCAGGTCGAGCGTGTGTCGCGTTGCCCGCTCGAAGGTGCGGATGCCGCGCTCGCACAGCACCACGTTCGGGTTGCCCTCCGCCAGCACATACTCCGCCGCCATCAGCCACTCCTCGATCGTGGCGCCTGCCCCGCGCTTGAGCAGCACGGGCACGCCGCTCCGTGCCGCCGCCCTGAGCAGGGAGAAGTTCTGCATGTTACGGGCACCGATCTGCAGCATGTCGGCGAACTGCGCCACCAGCGGAACCTCTTCCCAGCTCAATACCTCGGTGACGATCGGGAGCCCCGTGCGTTCGCGCGCTTCTGCGAGATAGCGCAGGCCCTTCACGCCCAGTCCCTGGAAGTCGTACGGCGACGTTCTCGGCTTGAACGCGCCGCCCCGCAGCATGTCGCCGCCCGCCGCGGCCACCGCCTCGGCGGTCTCCAGGATCATTTCCCGGCTCTCTACCGAGCATGGTCCGGCGATCAGCACTGGCCTCTCGCCCCCGAACTCGAGGTGACGCACCTTCACGATCGAGCCCGACGGCGCACGACGCCGGTCGATGAGCGGGATATCCGGCTTCTTCACGTGGTGCGCCGGCGTCGGGTGGAAAATCCGGAAACCGGGAACGCCCTCGGTCCACGCCTCGTAACTGCCGACGACGATCAATTGCGCCGCCAGCGCCTCGACCTCCTCCAGCGCCTCTGCGACCCGTGGCTCGGTCGCGGCACCTTCCACGTCTACATAGAACCGGTATGTCCACGGCGCCGATGGCTCGGGCCGCGACTGCAGTGCAGTGAGGTTGACGCCGCGCGCACTGAAGGCGAGCAGCGTATGCGCCAGCATGCCGGGCCGGTGGTCCAGCGACACGATGAGCGAGGTCTTGTAGGGCCCGGCGCCAGCGGGCACGACCGGTGCACCCTGTCGGCTGAAGATGAGGAAGCGCGTCTGGTTGGTGGGATCATCCTCGATCCGCTCCGCCAGCGGCACCAGGCCATGAGCCGCCGCGGCCGGCAGCGCCGCGATCGCGGCCTCGGTCAGGTCGCCGTGTGCCGCCACCATCTCTGCGCTTCCGGCCGTATCCCACGCACTGACCAGCTCTGCGTTTGGCAGGTGCTTCGAGAGCCAGCGGCGGCACTGGCCCAGGGCCACCGGGTGCGAGTAGACCCGCTTGATGTCCTCCACCCGGGCACCGGGCACCGCCATGATCGTGTGATGCACCGGCAGCAGCGTCTCGTGTGTCAGTGCCAGCGTGCCGTCGCCGAAGGCTTCGTGCAGCAGGTCGTACGTGGCGGTGACGGAACCGATCAGCGAGTTCTCGATAGGGAGGCAACCGGCATCGGCGCGTCCCTCGCGCACCGCGGCCACTGCGTCGGCGACCTCACGGCAGGGAACCGCCTCGAGCTCGGGCCATCGGCGCCGTGCAGCTGCTTCACTGAAGGCGCCGTGGGTTCCCTGGATTGCTACGCGCATTGGGGTCATGCTCCTGTGTTGTGCCGAGTGTCGATATGTGCTGACAACGAAAACGCCCCGCCGGCTGCTGCCGGCGGGGCGTCGAGGGTCCGTTCTGGTTGCGCGACTACACGCTACCGGAACCGGACGCAGCTCGAGCCGCGCCGGCGCTGGTAAAGAAATAGAAGTCCCACGAGCGGATATTCATGCAGGAGAGTTTCGTCCCGGGAACGGCGGGTGTCAAGGGCGGGGGCGTGCCTCGACCGAGATCGCCCGCTGGCGCACCACGCGCCGGCCGGTCGCCATCTCGTCCACCGTGACGACCAGTTCGTACGGCCCCGGTTTCACGTCGTTCAGGGTGAGTGCCCGGTTCGACGTCGCCGTGGGAGCGCTTGCGTTGTCGGTAAAGGACAGGCTGCTCGCCAGCTTCGTATCGCCGAAGCGGCGAAGCCCCACGGTCGTGCGATAGGTGCCGCCGCCCTGCAGCCCGTACAGTTCGTAGTAGATGGGGCACCGGATCCCCGACCAGGTAGGCCATGAACGGGCTCACTCCCACGGTTGCGTCGTCCCGCCGCCACGCCACGGCCCCGCGGTCGCTCCCCAGCACGAGGTCGCTTACCGAGAAGTCGGCGCCCGCGGGGTCGATCGCCGCGTCGAACACGCTGCCACGGTCGTCCTCCTCCACCGACAGCCGTACTTCGCGCAGCCCGGGCCGGAGCGGCACTTTTGTTATGAACGAGAGCCACGCGTTTTGCTGCACCATCTCCTTCGTGCTCACGAATTGCCGAACCGTATCCAGGCGGACAGCCTCGCCGGTGAGGCTGTCGATGGCGGCCAGTCTGCAGTCGCACCGCGGAGATGCACCTTACTGCTGTCTCCCGGCACGGGCTCGGCGGCCAGCTCGCCGGTGCGCACGGCGAGCACGGCAACCAGTTCGCCGGTGCCACGTTCGGGCTGGCCCATCGCCGCCAGCTGCATCGCCGCCTGCATCGGTTGCGCGAACTTTCGGAGATAGCTGTCCGTCTTCAGCGCGACTGCGGCGTCCTCTCGCTGGTGCTTGATGGCCGCGAGGTATCCCCGTTGGCATTCGAGCGGGATGATCGGGCTTCTGAAGCGTGGCGAACTCGGCCTCCTGATACAGGCGCGCGTACATGGGGGACAGCGGCGCGAGTTGCTGCAACATGCCGAGGCGTGGAGGTGAGCTGACGTAGAGCGTGCCGGCGGTGTTGGACCCAAGCGCGTCACTGCCGCCGAAGTTGAAGACGCGAAGCTCTCCACCAATGAAGTAGACCCAGGTGACGTCGTGCTCGAACCCGACCTGTACGGGCACATCGGCTTTGACCGGTCCGCGCGGTCCCGTGGCCAGGAGGGGAGAATTCTCCAGTGCCGGATTGGTCCGGTCGTTGGAGCCGTAGCTCAGCTTGGCGTAGTCGCCTCCCAGTCGGTATGTCGGTTCACCATGCCGCATGTAGACGATGGCGCGGTGGTTGAACACGCGCTCCCAGGTACGAAAGCCACCCTCTCGCGCCGGTTCAGTGTAGTCATAGTCATCGAGTGAGTTGGCACCGCTCTCTTGGCATGGCGTGCCACCAACATAGTAGACGGACACCTTGCGAAGCGCCGTGCGGCGCCCGGGATCAGGCACGCGATAGTTCAGGCTGACGTACACCCAGCGCCGCAGGTGCTCCTGCAGTCGGCTGCCGTCCGGGCGCAACTCCTGCGCGTCACGCTTGGTCCAGAAGTGGTCAATCCACGCGCCAATTGAATCCGCCGGCAGGCTGTCGTATTGCTCCAGCTCGCGAGGCTTGGCCACCCACGACAGGTCCCGGCGGTAGTCGGCCCGCGCCTCGATGGTCGGTACGTGGGCGCCCGCCATGTACTCGATCGCGGCATTCTCGAGTTCACCGATCCAGGCGAGCGAGTGCGCCATCTCGAGGTCACCGATGCCGGAGTCGCCGCCCTCCCGCACGTAGGCATCGATACGGCGCACCGACTGGGGCACGTCCCCGTCGAGCCGCTCGGCGCGGGCCAGGATGAGCTGGATTTCCGGGTCGTGATTGCCCGCGGAATCGGCCGCGTACTGCAGGAGTTCCAGGACCGCCTTCGGCTGCTCGCGGTCGGCCTCCGCGCTCAGCATTTCAGCCAGCCAGGTGATGGCCGGCTCGAAGGTCGGTTCCTCCGTCAGGAGCCGCTTCATTTCGATGACGTATCCGTCGTAGTGCGTGCCGCCAGGGACGTCGTCATACATGGCGGGAAGAGGGTACCGCCGGCTGTAAATCTCGAGCGCCGCCTTCGCGAGTCCGAGGCGTGCATAGGGCCAGTCCGGATGTACCCGCACGACCTGGTCAAAGTGCTCCCACGCAGTGATCACGATGTCACGCTCATTCGTGAGCGCGCCAAGGCGGAGCTCCGCGTAGGCGTCGCCCAGGCGTTCAACCGGGTTGTCTTTCGGGGCATCCCAGCGCGCCTTGATCTGCTCCACGCGCGGCACGCTCGTCGTACTGTCGAGCGCCTCGCACAGGTCCTTCAGCTGTATCCGGTAGGGAGCATCCTGGGCATGCACCACCGGCCCGGAGCACATGAGTACCCAGGTCGTGAGCAGGGCCAGGCCCTTTCGGAGGCGCTCACCGGGTCTCAGGGACCGAGGCCTTTTCCACCGTGATTGTGCGCTGACGCACCACTTGGCGCCTCGTGGAAACCTCATCCACGGCCACGATCAGGTCGTACTCGCCCGGCTTCACGTTGTTGAGTGTGAGCGACCTGCTGGATGCCATTGTGGAACCGGATGCATGATCGGTGAACGACAGCGAGCTGGCGAACCTGGTGTCGCCAGCGCGCCGGAGGGACACCTTCGTGCGGTATGAACCCCCGGTCGTCAGGCCATACAGTTCGTAGTAGAGCTGCACCGCCTGGCCGACGGTGTACAAACTGAACGCACTGGCCATCACGGTCGTCCCGTGGCGCTGTACCGGCAACGACCGGCGCTCGCCGCCCAGCACGATGTCGCTGGCCGAGAAGTCCGCGCCCGCGGGCACGATGGGTGCGCCGATGACGCTGCCGCGGTCGTCATCCTGTTCTACGGAGAGTCGTACTCGCCCGCAGTCCCGGCCTGAGCGCCAGTGTCTCCGCGAACGAGATCCAGCCGTCGGTTCGTATCATCTCTCGCGAGGTCACGAAGCGTCGCACGGTATCTGCTTGCACCGATTCGCCAGTCAAGCTGTCGATGGCGGCCATCTGGAGACGCAGCCTGAACCGCACGTTGCTGGTGTCGTCGTCCATCGGCTCGACCGCGAGTTCGCTCGGGCGGACGGCAAGCACCGCAAGCAATTCCGCCGTGCCCGCCGTCGGCTGGCCCAGCGCCGAAAGCTGGTACGCGGTGGTGAGCGGCTTCGAGAAGCGGCGCGTGTAGGTATCTGTGCTGACCGCCAGCACGGCGTCGGTTCGCTGCTGGCGGACAACGTCCTGTTGCCAGCGGTCACAGTCGCCCGACAGCATCCGGTTGCCGCTGAATGCATTCACCTGGGTGGAGCCGGCAAGCCGGGCGTACGACGACGACAACACCGCCAGTTCTTGCAAGACGTAGAGGCTGGGCGGCTGGTAGAGGATCATGGTGGTTGGGCTGTCCCGTCCCAGCGCGAGATCCCCCATGAAGGTAAAGACGCGGAACTGGCCGCCCATGAGGTACACCCACGTCACGCTGCGGGTGGCATCCGGCTGCCAGAAGATGTCCTTGAGTGACGACTCCGATCCGCCCATCTGCGTCGGCGCTGGTGGCCCGTAGCTCAATGAGTCGCGCGGACCACCGAACTTGAACATTGGCTCGCCGTGGCGCATGTACACGATGGCGCGATGATCGAATACCCGTTCCGGCGCGCGGAAGCCGCCCTGCCGGGCCGGCTCAGTGTAGTCGAGTCATCGAGCGTGTTGGCGCCGTCCTCCATGCACTGCGGGCGGCTCCCAGGGCCGGTCCATGGCATGTACGCGGTCTTCCACGCGGTGCGCCGCTCCGGATCGACAACGCGAAAGTGCTGGTTGACGTACACCCACCGTCGCAGGTGTTCGGGTAGCCTGCTGCCGTCGGGCCTGCAGTTCCTGCACGTCGCGCTTGCTCCAGAAGTGGCCAATCCATGCACCGACCGAATCCGTCGGCAGGCTGTCATACCGCGCCAGCTCGGGCGGCGTGGCGACCCATGACAGGTCCCGGCGGTAGTCGGCCCGTGCCTCGATGGTCTGAACCCGCGCCCCGGCCACGTACTCGATCGCGGCGTTCTCGAGTTCACCCATCCAGGCGAGCGAACGCGCCATCTCGAGGTCACCGATGCCGGAGTCGCCACCCTCACGCAGGTACGCGTCGATACGGCGCACCGACTGCGCCGTTCTCCCCTCGAGACGCTCGGCGCGGGCCAGGACGAGCTGGACCTCCGGGTCGTCGTTGCCCGTCGAGTCGGCCAGCGTACTGCAGCAGCCCCAGGACCGCCCCGGGCTGCTCCCGGTCGCCTTCCGCAACCAGGGTTTGCGCGAGCCAGGTGATGGCGGGCTCGAAGGTCGGTTCCTCCTTCAGGAGCCGCTTCATCTCGATGACGTACCCGTCGTAGTGCGTGCCACCGACGACGTCGTCGTAACTGGCGGGAAGGAGATATCCCCGGCTGTAGATCTCGAGCGCGGCCTTGGCGAGTCCCAGGCGCGCATAGGGCCAGTCCGGGTGCTCCCGCACCGCCTGGTCAAAGTGATCCCACGCCGTGATCACGTCTTCACGCTCGTTCGTGAGCGCGCCCAGTCGGAGCTCCGCATAGGCGTCGCCCAGCCGTTCCACCGGGTTGCCTGTCGGGGCATCCCAGCGTGCCTTGATCAGCTCCACCCGCGCGGCGCTCGTCGCGACTGTCGAGCGCCTCACACAGGTCCTTCAGTTGTGTCCGGTAGGGAGCATCCTGGGCAAGAAGCACCAACGGCCCGGAGCACATGAGTGCCCAGGCCGCGGGGAGGAGGCGCAGTGCTTGTCGAACCACGTCACCTCACGACAGTTGGATCTGGCCTCCGGCAAAGAGGAACTGCTCCATGCTCTTGAGGAGCATCTCCTTCGCCTTGGGATCGCGCACGTTGAGGCCGTAATGGTTGATCATCTGCTGCTGCGCCTTGAGCCACTCCGCCCAGCAGGGGGCACAGATCTCGGCGTAGAGCTTCCGCCCCAGCTCATTCTGGAAAGGCTGGAAGGCCATCTGGTCGCGCGTCTGGCCGCATCGGGTACACGTGATGTGAGACATGACGAAAAAGTAGCGTGCCCGTGCACTGGTGGCGAGGCGCCTCTCCCAGCGCATGTTGTTCCATCCTGCGTTCATGGGTAAAGCCTCCCGCGTGATACGTCCGACCGGCCAAGTGCCCGGACTCCGGCGGCGGTCCCCATGCCGGTGCCGACGCCGAACACGAGGGCGGTGCCCAGGCTCACGAGCGGAAGCGCCGACAGGGGCCAGGCGATCAGGAACGCCGCGGCCCCGGCAATGAGGGGGGCGAACGGAGACCGCATCGCATCGACGAACCGCAACCGACGCTGCACGAAGCTGCGCGCGAAGAAATAGCTGCCCAGCGCCGATGCGGCGAAGATGAGCAGGGAAGTGAGTGCCATGAGCTTGCCTACCATGTGAAATCCCGGTTTACCTGTTGAGTCCATGTTCGCGTTTCAGTACGGAACAACCACCCGGCGAGTTTCATGCATGTCGCTTTGTCGACAACACCGCCAGTATTCCCCACTTAGCTACACCGGGAGAATGGACCGCATGGGCAGCAAGCATCCGCTGGTCACCATCCCCGACGTGGGCAGCATGGACCACGCATGGGACATCCTTGGCCCCTGGGAGGTCGACCTCGAACTCCTCGAGCGCAACGACCGGGTGCCCGGCGAGCTCGCGTTCAATTCCTGGGACGAGGCGGAACTGCGCCTGGACGAGGAGCGCGCATCGGTCATGGGTGTCCCCGCCGTGGTGCGGCTGGAGCGTGACAGCGAGATCGAGCGAACTGATGCCGGTGGCGGGGCACTCGAGTGGATGATGGAAGCGTCGGGCGCGCCCTGGTCGCTGCGCTGCGTCATGTGGCCCGGCGACCTGTACCTTCGGGTCGAGCATGCCGACCACGACGAGGAGCTCTTCCGGCTTCGGGCCCGCCGCACGAAGGAGTACTACGCCGCGAAGTATCCCTGACCTTCCGCGCTACCAGCGGAAGGCCACGCTTCCCCACATGAAGCCCGACCCGAACGCCGTTCCGACCACGAGGTCGCCCGCCTGCAGGCGGGCGGCGCGTACGCACTCATCGAGCGCAATCGGAATGGTGGCCGCGGTGGTATTGCCATACGACATGATGTTGTTGTAGACCTGGTCGTCCCGCAGGCCGAGCGTCTTCTGCACCATCTCGGAGATGCGGAGGTTGGCCTGGTGCGGCAGCAGCAGCTTCACTCCCTCCAGCGGTTCGCCCACCTTCGCCAGCACCGCGAGCACCGACTCGGGCATCCGCACCACTGCATGACGGAAGACCTCCTTGCCGTCCATGTCGAGGAACTGCCGGCCCTCGTCCAGAAGCGCCGCGCTGATTCGGGGGTGATACATCGAACCGGGTGCATCCACCCAGAGCTTGTCGCAGAAGGCGCCGTCGGAGTGCAGGTCGAAGCCCAGGATGCCTCGGGCATCTGTTGTTGAGGGGCCAAGCACGACCGCGCCGGCCCCGTCCGCGAAGATCACCGCCGTGGCCCGACCGCGCGTGCTGACGTCCATGCCGGTAGACTGCACCTCCTGGCCCACCACCAGTACGTGCCGGAAGAGGCCTGAGCGGATGTACGCGTCCGCCGTCGCCAAGGCGTAGACGAAGCCGCTGCACTGCGCCCTGAGGTCGAGCGCCGGAATGGGGCCGAGGCCGAGTCGGTGCTGCAGCAGCACACCGTTGCCGGGTGCGAAGTGATCTGGTGTGGACGTGGCGAGCACGATGGCGTCGATGTCCCCGAGGGCCAGCCCCGACGCCTCGCACGGCACGTCGACTGGCCTGTTCCGCAAGGTCGACACCGGTCTCCCCTTCGCGCACCCAGTGGCGCTGCCGGATGCCGGTGCGCTGCGCGATCCACTCGTCGGTGGTATCCATGACCGCCGCAAGGTCGTCATTGGTGACGATGCGATCGGGCACGGCCATGCCGGTGCCGAGGATGAGGCTTCGTGTCATGCGGTGCCGGTGGTGGGGGTGGGCGCGCGGGAAGATGTTGCCCGCCGGGTCACCGATTCGCAAGAGCGGTTGTCACTGACGACTCATGAGGGGACAGGGCATGGACGAGGACGAACGGGATGGTGAAGACCGGGCGGAGACGGAACAGGAACTCTCCTGCCCCTACTGCGGGGAAACCGTGGAGATCACGGTGGACCCGACCGGGGGGGCCCAGCAGGAGTATGTGGAGGATTGTCCCGTGTGCTGCCAGCCATGGCAGGTGCACGTCGAGGTCGACGCCGACGGCCGCGTCCACGTGTGGGCAGACGCGGCCGACGAGTAGGGTTGCCGCTACTCGTACCGCAGGGCAGTGATCGGGTCCAGGGAGGCCGCCTTCCGCGCAGGCCAGATGCCGAAGAAGAGCCCGACGCCGGCACTGAAGGCGAATGCCACCGCAATCGATGCCGGCGATATCAGCGTGTTCCAGTGCATCAGCTTTGACAACCCGATCGCGGCGCTTACGCCGAGAATGATGCCGATCGTGCCGCCGCTGATGCACAGCACCAGCGCCTCGATGAGGAACTGGAGCAGGATGTTGAGCTTGGTGGCGCCGAGGGCCTTCCGCACGCCGATCTCGCGAGTGCGCTCGGTCACCGACACGAGCATGATGTTCATGATGCCGATGCCGCCGACGATCAGGCTCACCGCCGCGATCGAAGCCAGGAGCGCCGTGAACACCTGGGTTGCGGCCTGCTGCGTCGCGAGGAACTCGCGCTGGTTGCGCACCTGGAAATCGTTGTCGGCCCCGGGGCGGATCTTGTGCTCCCGGCGCAGGATCCGCTCCATGTCCACCATCCCCTGTTCCAGCGGGACGCCCTTGGCCACCTCGATGGTGATGGTGCGCAGCCGGTCGGTGCCGAAGACCCGGAACCGGGCCGTCTGCAGCGGAATCAGGATCTGCTCGTCGGGATTCTGGAACCCCTGCGAGCCCTTCTCGCTCAGGATCCCGATGATCTCGAATGGAATGCCGCTGATCGCGAGCGTCTGGCCGATCATCGCCGCCGGGTTGGCGCCCAGCATCTCCGGCACCTGCGACCCAAGAACCGCGTAGCGTTCGCGTCCCTCGTCATCTCCCTGCGTGAACATGCGACCATACGGCACCGTGTAGTTTCGCACGGTGGAATAGTTCGCCGTCGAGCCCACCACGTTGATGTTGATGTTCTGGTTGCCGTACTTCACCTGCACCTGCTTCGACAGCTCCGGCACCACATTGCTGATCAGCCGGGCGTCACGCTTGAGCGCGTCGGCATCGTCCACCGTCAGGCTGACGCGCTGGTCGGTCGCGACGCCGCGCACGTTCATCTGGCCGGCGTAGACGTTGAGCAGGTTGGCGCCGAGCGCGTTGATACGGTCCTCTACCGCCTTCTGCGCGCCGCTTCCGAGTGCCACCATGGTGATGACCGCCCCGACGCCGATGACGATGCCGAGCATCGTCAGCGCCGCCCGGAGCTTGTTGGCCCGGATGGACTGGAACGCGACTGCCACCGTCTCGCCGATCTGCATTGCTATCGCCCCGCCGGCGCCGCAGGCCGGGCAGCGCCCGCCGCGGGGGTGGCCGCCTTCATTCCGGGCATGCCGCCACCCGTCATCGACTGGATACGGTTCTTGAACTCCTGCTGCGAGTTGATCAGGCTGGCACTCGGAAGCACCAGCACCGAGTCACCCTCCTTGAGTCCCGAGATCACTTCGCTGTAGTCGAGGTCCGTGAGGCCGGTGCGCACGGCGATTGCCACGGGGCCTGACGAATCGGTCTTGAAGACGACGTAGCTCCCGCCCGACTGGTAGTCACTGCCCTGCGGGCGCTGGCGCCCGCCGGCGCCACCACCATTCAACTGCCGCATCTTCTGGAGGAGCTGGCGCTCTTCCGCCGTGGGCTGCTCGCCGTTCCGGAACTTGGCGAAGATGGCGCGCATCTGTGTCTCGGTGGCGCCGTCGGGCAGCTTGACCACCCGCCCGTCGGGCGTCGTCATCGTATTGGCAGCCTTTTCGGTGGCCGCGGGAGCGGCGCCGGCGCCAACCGGCACCTGGCGCGCCGCCGTGTCCCCCGTGGGAGGTGCCGGCTTCGATGCGGCGAGCTGTGCCGTGACCTGGTCCATCGTCAGGCCAAGCACACCCGCGGCGGAGGCGACGTCCTTCTGCGTGCGCAACGCCGAGTTCGGCACCGCCAGCACGCTGTCGCGCCGCCCGACGTGAATCTCCACCTCGGAGTTCATGCCGGGGCGGAGCAGCCCCTCGCGGTTGTCGATGCGCACCAGCACCGGGAACATCGTCACGTTCTGCTGGACCTCCGCCAGCGGCTCGATCTTCAGCACTTCACCATTGAACGGCCGGTTCGGATAGGCATCCACGGTCACCGTCGTGGCCTGCCCCGCCTTGATCTTGCCGATGTCCGTCTCGTCCACCAGCGTGCGCACCTGCACCAGGTTGAGGTCGGCCATCTTCATCAGCACCGTGCCGCCGCCGGCATTGAAGGTGGCGGATGCCACGACCTGCCCGCGCTCCACGCCCTTCTGGATGATGACGCCGGTGATCGGCGCCTTCACGTCGGTGTCTTCGAGCGAGATCTGGTTGTTCTCCATCTCGATGCGCCGCTGGACCACCGAGGCGCTGGCGCTCGCATAGGCCAGCTGTGCCGTCTCGTACTCCTGCTGCGTGATCGTCTGCGCCTCGACGCAGCGTCTTCGACCGGTCCAGCTGCGTCTTCGCGTTGTCCAGCTGCGCCTGCGCCAGGGTGAGCTGGGCCTTCGACTGGTCCACTGCGTTCTTCGCCTGGCGCGGGTCGATCCGGATGAGGAGCTGGCCACGCTTCACGAGCTGGCCCGTCTCGGCGAGGATCTGCAGCACCTCGCCCGAGGCCCGCGTCTTCACCTCGACGGTGGTGTCCGGCTGGATCGCGCCCGAGGCCTGTGCCGAGACGACGATGTCGCGCTTCTCGACCGCCAGTGCCTGGTAGACCGGCTTCGGGGCCGGCTTGGAGCAGGCGGCGGCAAGGAGCACGACGGACAGGAAACGGATGCGCATCAGCTGGTCCTCTCGGTCAGGAAGTCGCGCTCGACGCGACCATCCTTCAGGTGGATCTGTCGGTTGGCGTGCATGGCAATGTCATGTTCATGGGTCACGAGGACGACCGTCTGGCCCTGGGCATGGAGTCCCGCAAAGAGGGCCATGATCTCCTCGCTCGTGGTCGAGTCGAGGTTGCCGGTCGGCTCGTCGGCCAGCAGGATGCTCGGCTCGTTCACCAGCGCTCGCGCAATCGCGACGCGCTGCCGCTGGCCGCCCGACAGCTCGTTCGGGCGGTGGTGCATCCGGTCGGCGAGCTGCACCCGGCGCAGCGCCTCCGTCGCGAGTTCCTTGCGCTGCTTCGACGGCTTGCCGGCGTACACGAGCGGCAGCTCCACGTTGTGCAGTGCCGTGGCGCGCGGAAGCAGGTTGAACGTCTGGAACACGAAGCCGATCTCGCGGTTCCTGATGCGCGCGAGCTCGTCATCGCCCAGTTCCGACACCCGGTGACCGTTGAGCCAGTACTCGCCGGCCGATGGCGTGTCGAGGCAGCCGATCATGTTCATCAGCGTGGACTTGCCGGAGCCGGACGGGCCCATGATCGCCACGTACTCGTTGCGGCGGATGACGAGGTCCACACCACGCAGCGCGCGCACCGTCTCGGTGCCCATGACGTAGTCGCGCTCGAGGTTGCGCGTCACGATCACCGCATCCCGCGGCGTGTCGGCCGGCAGTTGCGCCATCCGTTCGGCGGTGTCGAGCATGTCCCGGCTCACAGCGGCCTCCCCACGGTGGCTTCGATCTGGGCCAGCGCCTGCAGGTACGTGAAGCGCGCGTTCACCACCTCCAGCTCGGCCTGCGTCAGGCTCTCCTGCGATACCAGGAGGTCCACGATCGTGGCCACGCCCAGCCGGTACCGCTCCGCCACAACCCGGAGGTCCTCGGCCGACGCCTCGTAACTCTGGTGCGAGATGTCGATCTGGAGCCTGGCCGCGTCAACCTGCGCGAACTGGCCCAGCATCACCGACTGCACCTGGTGCTCGGCGTCGGCGGCATTGGCCTCGGCCACCTCCACGTTGCTGATCTGCAGCTGGATGTTCCGCTCCCGCGTGAAGCGGTTGAATACCGCCCAGTTGAACGTGAGGTTGGCCTGCCGCTGGTTCTGCAGGCCGAAGCCATTCGAATTGTTGCCGTTGTACCCCCAGCTGCCGCCGAGCGCGAGCTGCGGCCACCAGGTGGACTTCGATGCCTTGAGCTGCGACTGCGCCTGTGACAGCGTCGCCGACGGTGCTCTGCACTGCCGGTGACCGGCGCATCGCCTCGTCCATCAGGGCTGTCGTGTCCACCGCGGTCACCGGGTGGTAGAACGCCGAGTCATCAGCCGCGCGTACGCGACCGTCGTACCCGACGAGGCGCGCCAGCGCCGCCTCGGCGGCGATCAGGTTGGCCTGTGCCTGCGACAGCGCCACCTGCGTGTTGCCGAGTGTCACCACGGAGCGGAGCGAGTCGGAACGCGTCGCCGTGCCGGCGTGCAGCCGTGCGACAGCCGCCTTGAGCTGCTCTTCGGCGCGCTTCACGCTCTGTTCGCGCACCGAGACGATCTCCCGCCCGGCGAGGGCGGTGAAGAACTGCAGCGTGGTGTTGAAGCGCTGCTGGTATGATGCATTCGCAAAGCTGGCCTGGGCCGCTGACACGCCTGCCTTCGCGGCCCGGCTGTCGTTGCCTCGGCGGAAGCCGGTGAAAATGTCCCAGCTCGTGCTCACGCCAACGTTCAGCGTCTGCGACTCACCGTTGAGCAGCTGGTTGGTGTTGGGGTCCACTCGCACGCCCTCGGCAAAGAAGTAGCCGAAGCCAGAGGAGGCGTTCAGGGTCGGTAGCCAGGCACCCACCGTTACCAGGCGCTGCGCCTCAGCGTTCCGGATCGCGGCCTGCGCCTGCACCACCGACGGCTGCACCCGGCCGGCCAGGGCAATCGCCTCCTGCAGCGTGATCTCGGGGGCGGTGCCGGGCACCACCAGTGTCGCGGTGGCCTGCTGCGCCTGCGCCAGCGCGGGCAAGAGCAACAGCATCATCGCAAGCCTGCTAGCGCCCATTCGACCCTCCGGCCTGGCGCTCTCGTTCATGCTTCAACCGCATCTCTTCGTACTCCTTCTGCTGCCTTGGGTCGAGGAACCGCGCGATCTCCGCACGCATCTGAGTTCGGACTGTGTCGAGCCGGGGCCGGATTTCGCTCATGAGCGAGTCCATCGCCGGGGTGTAGCGATCGAGCACCGCCTTCACGCTGTCCTGTTGCACCGGCGTGAGGTCGAGGTTGCGCTTCAGGCGATCGAGATACCACGCTGAGCGTCCGCCCGGTGGTGGCTCGGGGGTGCGCGCACGGTACGCCGTTGCCCCGGCACCCGCGGCCGCACCCAGCGCGAAGGTGGCGATGAGGAGGACGGTCGCTCGCCGGGTGGAAGAGATCATCGGGCCTCCAGGAGGCCGGCGATCAGGATTTCCTGCGCCGGGACCGAATCGGACACCAGGAGCTCTGCCACCGTTGCAGTGCCGTCGGCGCCGCGTGCGTGCGCCGCCTGATACCACCAGAGGGCAGCACCCAGGATCATGACGGCAGCTGCCGCAGCGGCGACATTCGGGCGCAGCCACCGGGCGAGCACGTCGAACGTGCGCTCCTGCCGTGTCAGCCCCACCGACGCGCGTACCCGCGCGATGAAGCCGGCGTGATCGGCGCCGGTCAGCGCGTCGCGCAGCATCGCGCCCAGCGCCGGGTCACGCTCGGGGTCGAAGGGATTTATTCCGCTCATTGCAGCTCCTCCCGCACCGCGCCCAGGTCTTCCCGGAGCGCGCGTCGTGCATGAAACAACTCAGAGCGCACTGTGCCTTCCGGCGCTCCCACCAGGTCGGCGATCTCGGCGTGCGAAAAGCCTTCCGCGTCGAACAGAGTTACCACGAGCCGCTGTCGCTCCGGCAACGTTGCCAGTGACGCCCGAAGGCGAGCACGGAGCAGGGAGCGTTCGGTGTCCTGCTCCGGGCTGGCCCCGGCGGCCGGCACGTCGGGACTGATGGCCTCCGCCTGCCGCACCACCCGCCGGCGTGCCAGGTCGCGCGCGGCATTCACGACGATGCGCATGAGCCAGGGCCGGAACGGGCGCGCCAGGTCGAAGCGCTCGAGCGACCGCCAGGCCGCGACGAGGCCATCCTGGGCCGCGTCGTCGGCATCGTGCTCGTCACGGAGTATCGAGAGAGCGACCCGCCTGGCGGTCTCGCCGTGGCGTTCCACCAGGAGGCCATAGGCCTCCTGGTCTCCTGCCGCCGCCTGGCGAGCCAGCTCGCCGTCACCTGCGTCCCTATTACGCACCAGCCTCCTCAAACGTTGAGCGGGGCCCCGGTTCACGCCGGGGCCCCGCCGTACCCGTGATGGCGCAGGTCAGGGAGCGCCGAGCCCGAGCAATCGCTCGTGGGGTCGGAGCGCGCCGATCAGCTTCCCGATCAGGTCGTCCAGCGGCACCCCCAGCTCCTCGGCACCGAGTTGAACATCCTCCCGGCTTACCCCGCGGGCAAATGCCTTGTCCTTGAGCTTCTTGCGAACACTTGGCGCCTCGAGATCGGCAAGGCTCCTGTTGGGCCGTACCATGGCGCACGCCACCAGGAACCCCGAGAGTTCGTCCGCCGCAAAGAGGGCTCGCGCCATCAATGTGTCCCGAGGCACGCCGGTATAGGTGGCGTGTCCCAGGATCGCCCGCTGCATCGTGTCGGTCAGGCCGCGCGCCGCAAGGATGCGCACGCCCTCCGCAGGATGCTCATCCGTCGCCGAGTGCTGCGCGTTGGGAAACCGTTCGTAATCGAAGTCGTGCAGCAGCCCCACGAGACCCCAGTCGTCGGCATTCTCGCCATACTGCTCGGCGAGCGCCCGCATCGACAGCTCCACCGCGTACATGTGCCGGCGGAGAGGCTCCGACTGGGTGTACTCGTGAACGAGGGCGAGGGCCTGGTCGCGGGTCAATGGCATGGGGAGAAGTTAGCCCAGGACGTGAGGACTTGAAGACGTGAGGACTTGAGGTGGTGGAAAGGGACGACGGACGGAAAGCCACTGCCTTCCGCCCGTCGGTCACTTCAAGCCCTCACGTCCTGAAGCCTTCAAGCCTAAGGTACCGCCGGGATCTGCGTGTCAAACTTCCGGTTCACCACCGCGATCACCGAATCGGCAACCACGCGGTGCGTCGCCGAGCTCGGGTGGAACCCGTCGAGCGAGAACCAGTGGCCGAAGTCGACGGAGCCGCCGGCCGGGACGGCACCCAACCCCGGGAAAAGCGGGATACCGCCATCCTGCACCTGGAGCTGTGCGAAGATCGGTCCGGCCTCGACGAGCGCCCAGCCGCGCGTGGTTGCCTGCTCGCGGATGAGCTGGTTCATCTCGTCTGTGGTGGTCCGGATGTTCTTGTATTCCGCCGGCGTGACCACTTGCAGCGTACTGCTGCAATCCAGGTTGAACGCCGTGAACGGCGGCGACGAGGCCCGCAGGAGCCCGGCTACACCGATGGTCCACGGGACGAGGACCGAGTCGCCATTCGCGCCGGGAATCCCGGTGAGTGGCGATGCGCAGTTGTTGTCCACCGTGTAGTTGGGCGGGAAAGACACCGGGACACCGGGGCATCCGTTCTTGAGGCACCAGTAGGTGCTGCCACGAGAGCTGTAAGGGATCTGCGTGATATCGGGAACGGTGAGCGCCACCACCCTGGTGCCGATCGCGTCGACGCTGTCTGCGAACCGGATGTAGTTCGCCGCGAACACCGGAAACGGCGTGATGGAGTCGGGATCACCGGGGTTGGGAAGCGACGACACGGCGCCGATGACGTCGGCCGAGCCGATCTCGATGCTGAGCAGCGTGGGTTGGGCCGCCTTCACCGCGTTCCACGGTGTCTGGCCACCGAGAAAGAAGGTCTGCAGCCGCTCGTAGGTGCTGGTCGGCGATCCCGTGTTCGTGAACAGGTCGGGCGCAGTGAGTCCCGGCACCGCCAAGTTCCCCAGGTTGTGGGGAATCGGTGTTTGCCGCAGGGAACATTGGGGTGCCGCGGGGCCACCCACCCGGGCCTGGGTGACGTTGTTGGTGAACGGCGCGGGACAGCCCGGCTTGTTCAGGCCGGGCCAGGAGAAGCTGGCACCGGCCTGTTGCGCCACCAGGACCTGGAACGAGCGCTGCTGGGTGCTGTCGTTGATGCCGGCGGACTGGAAGCCGGCGGAAATGCTGGTGCCGATCGACACGAACCGGGTGAACAACCCGTTGTTGTTCGAGAGGTCGGGCGAATTCAGCGTCTCGCTGGTGAAGCAGCCCGCCAGGACAGGCAGGGCGAGTGCGATGAGCCGGAAGCGACGGAACATGAGCTCGGTTCTCCCGGTCAGAAGTTGGCGGTCAGGGTGAGGCTGAGCAGGTCGGCACCGGCGTCGAAGTACAAGCCGTTGGTGATGGGGCCGCCGGGCGCGAGATCGATCGTGCGTCCCCGGCGGTTCACCGCGTCGACGAGCATGTATGCGACGTCGATATTGATCGCCTTCGTGATCCGCATCCCGACGCCCACCGAGTAGTCATTGCGGGCTGCTTCGGGGAGGTTCGGGACGACCGACTGCGCGGGTGCCGCCGCCTCGTGGAAGATGTATCCCAGCCGGAACTTCAAGTCACGCTCCTGGTTCAGCAGGAGTTCGGCACCGAAGCGCCACGTCCAGACGCTCTCGTCGTTGAGTACCAGGCTCGAAGTCGGCAGGATCTCGAAGTCGAGCGGGATCTCGTCGAGCACTTCCCACCAGGTGTACTGCGCATCGAACATGATCTTGAGCGGCTTGACGGGTGTCACGGAGACGCCCATGACCAACTGGTTCGGCAACCGGATCGTCGTTGACACTCCCTGCGTCACCAGCGGGCCGCCCGGCGCGAATTGCGGCGCCACCAGGGCGTCGACGGGCGTGCCAGCCGGGAGCCCGAGCGGGTTGCCGCCGGTAAGGACCAGGCCAGTCGGGTCCTGGGTGAACTCCGCCGTGGCGTCGCTGGCGGTGATCTTCTGCCGCGCGAGGTAGCGGACGCCGACCGTGAGCTGCGGCGCCACCTCGAACGTGGCGCCAAGGTTGTACCCGACGCCCCAGGCGCTACCCGTGATCGTCGCGTCCGCGAAGTCGGTGCCGAACGGGACACCGAGACTGCCGAACGTGGCGCCGGGAGGAGCCCCGGCGCCTGGCGGCAGGAGTTGCTGCGACAGGTCGATCTTGCGTTGCAAATCCACGCTCAGGCTGGTGATGTCGAGGCCGGCGCCGATCTTCAGCCTGCCGAACTTCGCGGCCACCGTGGGCTGGAGGTAGATCGCCTTCAGTGAGGTCTTGTATCCGAGGAAACGACCCTCGAACGTGTCCTTGTCCCACTCTGTCGTCAGGCCATAGGGCACGAAAACACCGAAGCCCAGCGCAAAGCGCTGGGCCACGGGTGCCACGAAATAGAGATTGGGAACTGCGTACGTCTTGCTCAGGAACTCGCTCCGGATCCCGGTATTGTCATTGGCCCAGGTCGTGGATGGCCAGATGAGCGTGCCGCCGAGCGATCCAGTCAGCGGAAGGCCGGCAATGCCCGCCGGATTGAAGTACATGCCGGAACCATCGGCACATGGTTCGGCTGCGGCGGTGCCACCGCGCCCCATGGTACAGGCGCTCTGCTCGTAGACACCGTATCCCTGGGCGCGCGAAACGGCGGGTCGCGCCAGCATCAGCGCGGTCACCAGGGCGAAGCACACTTCGGCACGCCGCATAAGCGAACTCCGAGTGATGGGATCGGTTGTGTAGGTCTGGGGCAGGACCCGGTCGCGCCGGCCTGTTGAGCCGTACGGTAGCGCTCATTGGTGCCGCTGTCAAAGACTAGTGTTGCTGGCCTGATGCAGGGGCTGCGCTGGCGGAGAGCGGAACCTCGGCGGCGGGGATGCCGTTGATGCTGAGGGCAAACCGGTACTGGCCGGGACGCGGCAGCGGCACGTCAAACGCGAGCACCGCCGCCGCCTCCACATCGGTCACGCCGGCGGGTGGTTCGCCGAACTGCACCGTGCCCTCGCCGCCCAGCAGCTCGTTGTCGCGGTCGTCGAGGAACCTGATCCGGAGCGCGTGCACGCCGATTTCAGTGCGTTGCGCGCGCAGCCGGATCACCAGGTGGGTGCGCGGGTGCACCGCTGGAAACCCGCCCACCCACACGTGACGGAAGATGCCGAGCACCGACAGCTTGCCCTGCTGGTCGAAGAGGGCGTAGTCGGCAAGGACCGCGAAGTCGACGAGCAGGTCAGCTCACCCTGATCGACGTGACCTCGTCGCCCTGGCGGATTGCGTTCACCACGTCCATGCCCGTCGAGACCTGCCCGAACACGGTGTGCTTCCTGTCGAGGTGCGGTTGCGGCGAATGGCAGATGAAGAACTGGCTCCCGCCGGTGTCCTTGCCGGCATGCGCCATCGAGAGCGTCCCGGCCACGTGCCGGTGCGTGTTCTTCTCGGTCTCGCACTTGATCTTGTAGCCGGGGCCGCCGGTGCCGGCGCGCGGGTCGCCCGCCTTCTTCGAGAGCGGGTCGCCGCCCTGGATCATGAAGTCGGAGATGACGCGGTGAAAGCGGGTGCCGTCATAGAAGTCGCTGTTGGCGAGCTTCTCGAAGTTGGCGACGGTGTTCGGCACCTCGTCATCGAAGAGCTCGGCGACGATAGTGCCCTTGCTGGTCACGATGGTAGCGGTCTTGGCCACGTTGCCTTCCGGAAAAGTGTGGCCGGGAATCTAAGCCGGTCTACGGCGAGACGTTGTCCGGGTCGGTGGCGATCGGGTTCACCATGTCGGGGTCGGCCGGCGACTCATTGCCTGGTGGACGCATGTCGGGGTCGGTGGCCACGTTCACGTTGCCCGGCTGCTTGAAGTCGGGATCTTGCGCGACGTTCACGTTGCCCGCCGGTCGCATGTCGGGATCCTTCGCCACGTTCACGTTCCCCGGCTGCTTCATGTCCGGGTCCTGCGCCGTGTTGATGTTGCCCGGCTGCTGCACATCGAGGTTGTTCTGTAGCTGCATGTTATCGGGATACGCACCGGCGACGCCGACCATGTCGGGATCGACCACCGGCCCCTGGCCGGTGATCTCCGACTGCCACGCCATGAGCTGCCCGGTGTACTGCTGGTACAGCGCCAGGTTGGCCGCCATCGCAGGGGTGATCGCCGGCGCGCCGGGATTCTGCTGCGAGTTCTGGTAGGCCTTCGCGGTGAGCAGCAGCGCCAGTTCGCTCAGCACGCCCTGCCGCGTCGTGAGGCCCGCGTTGTTGTACGCCTTCTTGACCTGCGGAATCGCGCGGAGGCGCTCGATGACCTGGTCCACCGTCGGGTTGCCTTGCGATGCCGCGACGATCTGGTCGCCGAGCCCGGGCGTGGTGGCGATGGCCCGGGCAAGGCTGTTCCGCGCGTGCACCACCGCCTCGATCTCCGCCGCCGAGAAGCGGAAATTCTGCGCGGCCTGCACGCTGGCGTTCTGCTGTGCCGCTACCGGTGCCGCGACCACCAACGCGGCGACGAGCAGCCAGCCCCGCACGCGCACCTGTGCACTCATGTCATCTCTCCTTGCCGCGTGACCCGGCGCATCAGAACTGCGCCGAGGGACAGAGGTCTGCGAGGACGCACTCGCCGCACCTGGGCCTCCGGGCGATGCAGGTGCGCCGTCCGTGGAATATCAGCAGGTGCGACAGCAGGGCCCAGTCGCGCTGCGGGAACAACTCCATCAGGTCGCGCTCGATGCGCTCCGGGTCGGTGTTTCGCGACAGGCGGAGCAGCTGGGACAGGCGGCTGACATGCGTGTCCACGGTGACGCCCGCGTTGATCCCGAAGGCGTTGCCGAGAATGACGTTAGCCGTCTTTCGTCCGACCCCCGGCAGCACCCGTAGCGCCTCCATCGAGTCGGGAATGTGCCCCGCGTGCCTGTCCATCACAGCATTCGCCATGCCGATGAGGCTTTTCGTCTTGTTGCGGAAGAACCCGGTGGACCGGATGATCGCCTCGACATCATCGGGGCGGGCCATCGCGAGCGACGCCGCATCGGGATAGCGACGGAACAACTCCGGGGTCACCAGGTTCACGCGGGCGTCGGTGCACTGCGCCGACAGGATCGTGGCACATAACAGCTCGAACGGGTTCCGGTGGTCGAGTTCGCAGTGCGCGTCGGGATAGCGCTTCTTGAGCCGCTTGAAGATTTCCTTCGCGCGCGCCTTGAGTGCCTCCGCTGATTCGCGGCCCCGCGGCCGGGCTGCCGCCGGCATCAGCCGCGTTCTTTCGACGCGAAAGCGGTGAAGCCAGCGAGGTCGCGCGCGTTCAGTACGTCATCCGGGCCGAGCCCACCCTTGCGCGCAATGCCGACGCCGAAATCCACGTAGTCGATGCCCGCGATATTGTGGGCATCCGCGCCGATCGATACCTGTGCTCCGGCGGCCTTCACGGCAGGTAGGACGCGCCAGTCGAGGTCGAGCCGGTGCGGGTCGGCATTGATCTCGAGCGCCACGCCGCGCGTCGCCGCTCGCTCGATGATCGCGTCCATGTCGAGCGGGTAGGGGTCGCGCGAGAGCAGCAGCCGCCCGGTCGGGTGACCGAGGATCGTGAGGCGCGGGTCGTCGAGCGCGCGGAGCACCCTTGTCGTCATCTCCTGCGCATTCATGTTGAACCGGCTGTGCACCGACCCGATGACGAAGTCGAGCTGCGCGAGTACCTCCGCTGGATAGTCGAGCGCACCATCCTGGAGGATGTCCGCCTCGACGCCCTTGAGCACGCGAATGCCCTCGATCCGTGCGTTGACCGAATCGATCTCCGCCCACTGGCGCTCGAGGTCGTCTTCCCGCAAGCCTCCGGCGTACGCCGCCGACTGACTGTGGTCGGTGATGCCGATATAGCGATACCCATGCTCCCGGCAGGCTATTGCCAGCTGCTCCACCGTGTTCGTGCCGTCACTGTAGTTCGTGTGGCAGTGCAGGAACCCGAGCAGGTCCTCGCGCTCCAACAACCGCGGGAGCGCGCCACGCGCGGCCAGCGCCAGTTCATCCCGGCCCTCGCGCAGTTCCGGCGGAATGACCGGAAGCCCGAGCGCGCCGTAGAGCGTCGCTTCGTCCGGGGTCGCCACGAACTCGCTGCCACGCCAGAGTGCGGCCCCGCTGAGGGCGTAACCCGCACTCGCCGCGTGCGCGGTCAGCAGCCGCAGGTGCGCGTCACTACCGGTTGCCTGCACCAGCACCGCCCCGAGATTGACGGGCGTCGTGACGATGACCTGCGCCGTGCTGCCGCCGGCGAACCGGAGCGTGACGCGGCGTTCGTCCTGGCCCGCGAACTCGCTTACGCCGGGCAGCTCGCTGAGATGCGCGAAGATCTGCGCCGGCGGGGCATCGCATGTGAGCACGATCACGACATCGCGCACCACTTCGGCGCGGCGCCGCACGTCTCCCGCGATGACGGCCTGTCGCACGCCCTTGAGCTGGCTCAGGGCGGCGCGCAGCGCCTCCGCCTCCTCAACCGCATGGTGCGACAGGCGCCACGCGCTCGCCTGGCGCAGGAAGCGGATCCCCTTGAGGATGTTCTCCGCGGTCTTCTGGCCGAAGCGCGGCAGTTTTGCCAGGCTGCCGTCGACGGCGGCCTCCTCGAGCTCGGCAATCGAGTCGACCTTGAGCGTGTCGTGGATCTGCCGGATCTTGGCTACGCCGAGCCCGGGGATCTGCAGCATGTCGACCAGGCCCGGTGGCACCTGGTCCCGCAATTCCTCGAGCACCGACGCGCGACCCGTGGTCACCACCTCCTGCACGATCTGCAGGGTGGCGGGACCGATACCCTTGGTGGCCGCAAGGGTGCCGTCAGCCAGTGCCGGCGCGAGCTCACCCGGCAGGCCGGCCACCGTCTTGGATGCGGTGCGGAAGGCCCGGATCCGGAAGGGATTCTCGCCCTTGAGCTCGAGGAAGGACGCGATCTGCTCCAGCACCTGGGCAGCGCTCTTCTTGTCGACGTGGGAAAGGGGGCCCGGTGTAGTCATGCTCAGTGCGCCGTGGTGGTAGTACCGGGATGGTACTCGAGCGCCTGCGAACGCCAGCCGAGTTCGATCAACTCATGCGCGCCTGCGATGGAGTAGAGTCCCGCCGCACCACCGCCGGGAAGCACGCTGCTGAACGCCGCGGAATCGGGCCGCATCACGCCGGGAAGACGGGCGCCAGTCGCCTCCACCACCGTGAACCCATCGCGGTCGTCATGCACGCCCAGCACCCCGAGCACACGCAGGGTTCCGTCGGGCGCATGATGCACGAAGATCCCGTCGAGCGGCTCATGGGCCGAGCCCTCGAGTGCCTGCGCCCACATCCGTCGCTCGGGCAGTTGCAGGTACCAGGAAATCGTGTCGTCGCTCAGGTCGGGCGGCAGCTCCGCGTTCAGCAGCGCATCGAGGCCCGCCCGGTCGAGCGACCGCACCCAACGATCGCCAGCCCAGAACAGGTACGCATGGTGAACCAGTGCCACGAGCTGGTCCATGCCGTCGCCGACGCCGTGGTCGGGCCGCAGCTCGCGGACCAGCGATACGCTCGCCTTCACCATGAGGAACGCGTCGCGGTCGCGCGGGTCGCGGCCGTTCAGTGCGAGCGCATCGCGGATGGCCGGGAAACGGTCGTCGGCGAGGGGGTCGAAAACGAGGTCGAACGGGGTGGGCCGGGGCACGGATGGAAAATAGACGTGAAGGGGCGAGGGCGTCAGGAAAGGAAGCCGTCGAGCGCACGGACAAAGGCCTCTGGCTGTTCCACGTGCGGACAGTGCCCGCAGGGCGACAAGAGGTGCCACTCGGCGCGTAGCAGTCTCGCTGCCTCCTCGGCGGCCCACGCGGGGATCACGTCCTCCTTGCCATGCAGCACCAGCGACGGCACGGCGAGCTCCGCCAGCCGTGGTCGAAGGTCATAGTCGCCCAGGCTTGACCAGACTTCCTGCTGCGTCCGGGCGACGACACGAAACGAGGTGAGCTGCCGCACCAGTGACGGGTCGACGAAATACGGCACCACCGAAAGCTCGAACAGGCGGCGCTGGTAGGCATCGGGATCGCTCTCACGAAGACCGCCCTGGCGCAACGCCGCTCGCTCGGCCTGCAGCGCCGGGCTCATGTTGCGGGCCGAGAATGTCTGCTCAAACTCGAGACGCGCGGCACGCCACGCCGGGGCCGGGGACACGAGGGCCAGCCGAGCGACCCGGTCGGGATGCTCCGTGGCGTACAGCATCGCGAGCAGGCCGCCCCAGGAGTAGCCGCAGATCGTGAGCTGGTCGAGGCCCCACACTTCCCTGAGGGCATCGAGATCGGCGACCTGCTCGCGCCAGCCGACGGGAGTGCCCGTCGGCACCGGGGACTGCCCGCCGCCGCGCTGGTCGTAGTAGATGAGGGTGCGCCCGGGAGCGAGGAGGTCGAAGCCCGGCCGGAGGTAATCATGACTCGCGCCGGGGCCGCCGTGCAGCATGACGACCGGTGGGCCTTCACCAACGCGGCGCTCGAACAGGGAGACGCTGCGAACGAGACGAGTGGTCAGAGCAGCACGGCCAGCGCGTCGGCCACCTGTTTCACGGCTGCCTGCTCATCGGGCGTGAACGGATCGGGCGCATCACTGTCCACGTCGATCTGGCCAAGAATCACGCTGCCGCGACGAATCAGCACCACGAGTTCGGAGCGTGTCCACACATTGCACGCGATGTAGTTCTCTCTCGCGCGCACGTCGGGCACGTTCTGGTCGGTACCCGTTGCCACTGCGGTACCGCACACGCCCTGGCCCACGGCGATGCGCGTGTGCTCGGTATCACGGCCGGCGAACGCCTCGAGCACCAGTTCCTCCCCGTGCAGCATGTACATGTACACCGAGGTGTACGGGCTGCCTGCCTGCTGGATCCGCTCCGCCGCGAGGCGCAGCATCGCCTCGCGGTCGACCTCCCGGGTGAACGCTCCCCGCAGGGCCGCGACAATGGGGTCCGGCTTGAGCACCGTCATCAGGTCCTCGTGCCCAGCGTGACGGTCACGGTGAGCGGCTTGCCATCGCGCTGCACGGTGACGGGCACCACGTCGCCCGGCCTGTGCGACCGCAACGCGTCGGTCATGGCCTGCAGGTCGGGAATCGGCATGTCACCAATCCGGGTGATGACGTCGTCACGCTGCAGCCCCGCCTTCTCGGCGGGACTCCCCGCGCGCACGCCGCTGAGCTTCACGCCGCCGCCCTCGCCTGCCATGTCGGGCACCGTACCGAGATAGGCGCCATAGCCTGGCGTCTGCACCTGTCCCGCGGCCGGCGCCTGGGCATGCGGCGAGGGCTGGTCCACGAAGGTGAGGGGCGTCGTCCGGTCACCCAGCTCACGCAGGAGCGCCGCGGCGAAGTCCGTCACCTTGAGCATCCCGGCGACGTTGATCTTCTGCCAGTCATCGGTGGTGCGGTGATAGTCCTCGTGCAGGTCGGTGAAGAAGTGCAGCACCGGCTTCTTCACGGCATAGAACGCCGACTGGTCGCTGGGACCATAGCCGTCGCCGCGCATCTTGAGGTCGAACCCGTACATCTTGTTGATCGAGTCGAGCAGCGGCGTGAACTGTGTCGCTGTCTCCGTTCCGTAGATGATGAGCTTGTCATTCCGCAGCCGGCCCACCATGTCGAAGTTGATCATCGCCGTCGTCTTGGCGAGGGGAACCACCGGCTGGCGCACGTAGTACGCCGAGCCGAGCAGGCCGAGCTCCTCGCCGCTGAAGGCCACGAACACGATCGTGCGCCCTGGCGGATCAGCCGCCATGCGCTGGGCGAGGTTGATGATCGCGGCGACGCCTGATGCATTGTCGTCGGCCCCGTTGTGCGGCTTGCCGGTGCTGTCGGGGTCGAGCGCACCAAAGGCCCCACCGCCCAGGTGGTCGTAGTGCGCGCCCACCACGATGACCTGCTCCCGCAACACCGGGTCGGAGCCGGGCAGCAGGCCGATGACGTTTCGCCCAGTCGTGCCAGCCGAAGCCACCCGCTGGGCCGCACCGCCCTCCACCTTGAACTCCTGGAACCATCCGCCTGCCGGTGCCTGCAACCCTGCCTGCTTGAAGCGCTGCTGGATGTAGGCCGCCGCGGTATCGGCGTCGGGCGTGCCGGTGAGCCGGCCGTCCAGGCGGTCGTCCGCGAGAAACTTGATGTCGTCGAGTATCCGGGGTTGGTCCACGGCGGCGCTCTGTGCGAGCGCCACTGAGGGCAGCACGGCGAGGACGAAAAGACTGCGAACAAGCGATTGGCGCACCTGGCTGCCTTTCAATGAGAGGCACCAATGTTAGGCCGCGCCGGGCCCGGCCTCAACCGGGTTTCCACGGATGGCAAGCGCCTTGCACATCCGCTTCTCGCCAACTCAGGGGAACCGAGGGGCGGCTGGCATTCGTAACATGTTGTATCGCATTGCTTTAAGTGATCTTTTGCTGCGATGTCACAAAGCGTCGTCAAGGAAAGCAGCCTGTGGTGACCGGAACGCTGATGAGTCAACCTGCGGCGGCGATCGCGGCTACGATGAGCTCGGTGCTCACGCTGCTGCGCGCCCAGCCACCCCGCCGTGAGGATCAGGCGAGGGCCTTCAAGGCGTTCCTCGTGGCCCTGGGTGACGGGCCGCTTGAGCTCCGGGTCTCGGAGTCCGGCGTCGACCTCTCCGGCGGGCAAGTCACCACCGAGCTCCCTGGCGTGGGCGAACTTGTCGACCACCTGCGGGGGCATGGCATTGCCTCCGTGCGCCTGCCCGGCGGACTGCCGCCGGCCGCGGTGCTGTCGGTGCTGCGGGCCATGTCGTCGCCGGTGGGCCGCTTCGAATCGGTCGAGCATCTCGTGGCCGACATCGATCCGGACATCAGGCAACTGGTGCGCATTGGTGCGCTCGGCGAGGAAGCGGGGGACACTGAGCAGGTGAACCAGGCGACTGGCTTCATTGCCGGTGATGAAATCATGCACGGCTCGGCGCTCCCCACCGAACTCGGCGAGGCGCATGCCTATCGGCACCTGGGCCGCGTCCCGGGGGAAGAGCGGGTGGAGGCACTGCGCCAGCTCGAGGCCGACCCGACTGGTCCCGATGCGCCCGGCCGACTGGAGTCGGTCGTGGCGGGAGTGGACTCGGCGCTGCGGGAGCGGGACTACGATTCGCTCGTGACGACTGCGGCTGCGGTCGCGCGCCTCGAGCGCGACCTTCCCGAAGGCGAACTCAAGCGCGCGTACCAGATTGCCATTCGCCGCATGCTGCCGTCAAAGGCCGTCGAGCAGATCGCCAAGCTCACCGCCGGGCCGAGGCGGCAGGACGCACTCGAGGTGCTCAAGCACGCCGGCGCTGACGCATCGGAGACGCTGCTGCACGAGCTGGTCGAGTCGGAGTCGATGGAGCAGCGTCGCGCGCTCTACAACGCGCTCCGGCAGGTGAACACGGCATCGCCGCTGCTGGGCCGCCTGCTCCTGCACGATGAATGGTTCGTGGTGCGCAACGTCGCGGAGCTCTGTGGCGACCTGCGTGCCGAGGACACCGTGCCGCAGCTGGCGCGGCACGTCAATCATGCCGATGAGCGTGTGCGCCGCGCGGTAGCGGGGGCGCTGGCCAAGATTGGTACCGCGCTCGCCGTCGAGCCCCTCCGGCAGTTGCTCCACGACGCGTCGCCCCAGGTGCGGCTCCAGGCAGTGCAGGGACTCGATGGCACCCGCTCGCGCGGCCTGGCCATGTCGCTGGCACTGGCGCTCGAGGAAGAGACCAACCCTGACGTGCTGAAGGAGCTCCTGCTGGCTCTCGGCCGCATCGGTACACCCGACGCGGTCCAGGCACTGTCGCGCGCCGCGGCCCCCGGGCGCCGCCTCTTCAATCGGCGGCCGCTCGCCACCCGCCTTGCGGCGATCGCCGGCCTTCGCGTCGCAGGCAGTGCGCCGGCGGCGACGGCGCTCCAGGGCCTGCTGGGCGATGACGAACAGAGCGTTCGGGATGCCGCGCAGGAAGCGCTGGCAGGAATGAAAAGAGCGTGAGGTAGTCCACCTCACGCTCCTGGTCTCTCTGCCGTCGGTTCTTTCGCTGCCGGTTTTTCCGCCGCTAGCTATCTGGGCACAAAATCCATTTCCGGCTTGACCCGTCGACAGAATGCCGCCAGCAGCTTCGCCGTGTTCGCGATGTCTTCCAGCAACACCATCTCGTTCGGGCTGTGCATGTAGCGCAGCGGCACCGATACCAGCCCCGTAGCCACGCCCCGATGGCTGTTGAAGATCGCCTCGGCGTCGGTGTGCGTGTCGCGCGATGCCGCCTCGATTGAGTACGGGATCTTCTCCGCCTCCGCCGCCTCGATCAGCTGATCCGACACCATGGTGCTGAGGGACGCGCCCCGACCGATTGCCGGGCCGCCGCCGAGCTTGTACTCGCCGTGCTTTCGCTTATCGAGTCCGGGATAGTCGGTGGCATGCGTTACGTCCACCACCAGTGCCGCCACGGCCTGCAGGTCGGCCGCGGAAGTGCGCGCGCCGCCGCCGGTGTAGGAAATCTCTTCCCGCGTTGTCGCGACCGCCGTGACCGTGGCCGCCGCCGGTCCTCCGGCCTTGAGCAGGCGAAGCGCCTCGAGGACCACGAAGGCCCCAACGCGGTTGTCGAGGCTGCGGCTCACCAGGCGCCCATTGGGCAGTTCCAGCGGACCGGCCGCGAGGACACCGGCGTCGCCCATTCGCACGTGGGTCTCGGCCTCGGCCCTGGTCGTGGCGCCGATGTCGATCCAGAGATCCTCGATCTTGGAGACCTTCTCGCGCTCGTCCTTGTCCATCAGGTGGATCGCCTTCTTGCCGACCACACCCGTCACCTGCCCGGCGCGCCCCAGCAGCGTCACCCGCTGGCCCACGAACACCTGCGCATCCCATCCGCCGATGCCATCGAAGCTCAGGTATCCCTGCTCGTCGATGTGGGTAATGATGACGCCGATCTCGTCGATATGACCCGCGAGCATGACCGCCGGCCCGCCGCTGCCGGCCAGGGTCGCGTAGGAGTTGCCGGCCACGTCGCCGCGCACCGCGCTGGTCACCTTCCCGGCTTCCGTTCGCCACAGCCGCGCCGGCGCAATTTCGTATGAAGATGGCCCGGGGGTGCCGAGCAAAGTCTTGAGGAACTTCAGGGAGGAGTCGTCCATGGCGGGCAAAGATATCCCGATCGGCGCCGCGCGTCAGGCCGACGCGGCCGACGCGTTGAGGGTGAGGTCGCCGAGGCCTTGTCGCAGGGCCTCCAGGTCGAGTTCGCGCTCGATGTGGTGCATGACGTCGTCGCTGATCTCGCCCTCGTTGCGGAGCTTGATCAAGGTGCGACGCTCCGCTGTCAGTGCCTCGTGTCGCAATCGACGCTGGGCATCCGCCTGCTCCGCGCTGCAAGCCGGGTCCAGCGCCGCATCGGGATGAAAGCGCTGGAGCCGGTGCTCGTAGTGGGCGCGGACCTGCGTGGCGATCGAGGGTGGCACCCAGTCCTCCTGTGCGACCTCGTCCACGCGGACGATGGCGGCCTGCGCTGCCTGCTCCCGCGCGAGCCGCTGTTCACGCTCGAAGGTGTCGTCGACCGCCGAGAGGCCAAGCAGGCGCGCCAGCGGCGCCACCGTAAGTCCCTGCACGACGAGCGTACCCAGGATCACGACAAAGGTGATGAGGATGATCTCGGACCGGTACGGCATCGGCGTGCCGTCGGAGATGGCCAGCGGCAGCGCCAGCGCCGTGGCAAGCGACACGATGCCGCGCATGCCGGTCCAGCCCACGATGAAAATGGCGCGGGCGGGCGGCAGTGGATTCTTCTCCCGGTACTTCCGGTCGATCCGTACCAGTCGCGCGCCCACCGGCAGCCATGCCAGCCGGACAATGATGGCGGTGAGCGTGATGATCACGCCCCACCGCAGCACCTGGCCCATGCTGCCCTCGGGTAGGGTTCGCCGCAGGGGGCCAAGCTGCAACCCGATGAGGATGAAGATGACGCCGTTGAGGAGGAAGATCAGCAGCTCCCACACACTGCGCGACTGCAGCCGTACCACCGGTGATACCTCGGCGCTGAAGTACTGCCGGACGTAGATACCGCCCACAACGCATGCGAGCACGGCGGACCCATGCAGTCGTTCGGCGGTGATCCACGCCACGTACGGCCCCAGCAGGGTGAGCGCGATCTGGCCATACCCCTCGGCCATGTGACGGACGGCCCAGCGAGTCAACCAGCCGGCGGCGAACCCGACCAGGATCCCCACCGTCGCCACCACAAAGAAGCTGCCGATGGTGGCGCCAATCGAGAATACTCCCGACACGATGGCCACGACCGCGGCGCGATAAAGCACCAGGGCGCTTGCGTCGTTCACCAGGCTCTCGCCCTCGAGCACGGCGATCACCTGGCGCGGGACACCGATGCGGCTCATCACGGCTGTGGCGGCGACCGCGTCGGGTGGCGATACGATCGCTCCCAGGCAGAGCGCAACGGCCCAGCTCATGCCGGGGATGAGCTCGTGCGCGACCCATCCCACCACGAGGGTGGTGAGCAGGACCAGGCCAAGAGCGAGTCCGGTAATCGATCGGAGGTTGCGCTTGAAGTCGCGCAGTGACGTGAAGTATGCGGCACCCCAGAGGATCGGCGGCAGGAACAGGACGAACACCAGGTCGGGCTGGAGGGCGACCTCCGGAACACCGGGAATGAACGCCAGCGCGAGCCCGCCCAGCACCAGCAGGATCGGGTACGGCACCATCAGGCGGCGCGCGAATGCGGTGAGCGCAAGCATGGCCGCCAGCAGGACCACGAACAGCTCGGCTCGGGCAAACGTCTCGTTCACGTGCTGCCGTCCCTTCGGGCGTCGAACATGAGGTCTTCCAGGTCGATTTCCCGCTCGGCGTCCGCCAGCGTCTGGTCGGTGATGGTGCCGGCTCGCCAGAGTGCAATCACCGCCTGCCGCTGTGCCTCGATGAGCTCGCTGCGTTGCGCCGCCAGGGCCTCGCGCGATGCGTGCGCAACTTCCGGGTCGAGGCCTTCGAGGCTCTGCGCGCGTTCCTGGCGCGCGGAATAGAAGGCCCGGTTCATCTCGACCAGCTGCGGGTCGGACGGACCGGCCTGCTTGATTGCGTCGAGGCGCGCTACCGAGGCGTCGAGCGCGGTTCGGCGGGCCAGGTGCAGCTCCCGCGCCCCCTCACCATCGTCCTTGAGCCCCAGCCATCGGATGAGCGGGGCCAGGGTGAGCCCCTGGAGCACGAGCGTGACGAGGATGACGGCGAAGGAGATGATGACGATGCGCCCACGATACGGAAGCGCTTCCCCCGTGAGCGACACCGTGGGAACGGCCAGCGCCGCGGCGAGTGTCACGATGCCACGCATCCCGGTCCAGCCGGCAAGGAGCATCCACCCCCGAGGCGGAAGTGGTCCCTTGCGCTTGCTCGGAATGAGCGCGCGCGCACCATACGTCATGATCGGCAACCAGGCCAGGCGCACCAGGATGACTGTGGCACACACAGCCGCCATGGGCATCGCGAAGGCGCGCAGCCCGCCCGGCGGCAGGTCCACTGCCAGCTTGGGCCACTCGAGCCCCAGCAGCACGAAGATGAAGCCGTTAAGGACGAAGACGAGCAGCCCCCACACCTCGGCGGTCTGCACCCGGGTGGCCGACGACCCGGTGGTCAGGAAATGGCGTCGCATGGTGAGGCCACAGGCCACACACGCAAGCACGGCGGAGGCACCGACCTTTTCCCCCAGGATCCAGGAGATGTATGCCGCCAGCACCGTCAGGGCGACGTTGCTCACGCTGTCGCGCGTGAGGCGCGACACGAGATGCAGCGCGAATGCCACCGCGATGCCGACGGTGATGCCGCCCAGCGCGTCGTAGACGAAATCCCCGAGGGCGCCCCTGACGGAGAACTCTCCGCTGACGCGCGCCGTGACGGCGGCGGTGTAGAGCACCAGGGCGCTGGCGTCATTAAGAAGGCTCTCGCCCTCGAGCTGGGCAATGAGCGGTCGCGGGATGCCGAGACGTCGTGCCACCGCGGTGGCGGCGACGGCGTCGGTCGAGGATACAACCGCGCCAAGGATGTACGCCGACGACCAGGCAATGCCGGGCATCGTGACGTGCGCTACCCACGCCACGGCGACCGTGGTCGCGACCACGAGGCCAATTGCCAGCAGCGCGATCGGCATGGCCCCGCGCCGGAGTTGCCGCAGGTCGCTCTCGAACGCGGCAGCCCACAGTACCGGCGGCAGGAAGATGGTGAAGATCAGTTCCGGTCCGAGCGGCGCCTCGGGCAGGCCCGGCACGAAGCTCATGGCCAGTCCGCCCAGCACGAGCACGATAGGGTAGGGAATGGGCAAGCGACGGGCGAACGCGCCCAGCGTGAGCACGAGCGACAGGAGCAGCACAACCAGCTGCAGGACCGACTGCGTGGTGCTCATGCAGCTAGCGTCCGGCGCCGGCCTGTGTGCGGCTCGCGACCCGGAACAGCAGCGCCCCAAGCAGCAGGAACAGGCCCAGCGCCAGGACATCCTGCCAGCCACCGGTGACGAACCTTCCGATCAACGCCTCGGTACCGGCGCGGTGCGCGACATAGTCCGCCGCTGGCACGCCGGCCCTCTCGGCCGCCGACGCAACGAACGTCGCCAGCCCGGCCACCGCGATGCCGGCGATCGCGCCACCGGCGATGAGCCCGCTCGAGAAGAGCACGCCCGGACCCGACTCGACGTCGGCAATGGACTGGCTCGCATTCCGGAGGCGTCGCTCCACCAGCCAGCGCACCAGCCCGCCGGCAAACATCGCGGATGAGGTGGAGATCGGGAGGTACACGCCCACCGCCACCGGCAGCGACTGCACACCCATCAGCTCGATGCCGAGGGTGATGAAGACGCCGAGCAGCACGAGTCCCCACGGCAGCTTCTGTGTCAGGATGCCATCGGTGACGAGCGCCATGATCGTCGCCTTGGGCGAGTCGAGCTTCGTCACCGCGGCACCGTTGATCTCATGCACCCGCCCCCCGATGCCGGGGTCCACCAGGAACGCGATCTCCCTGGTCGCCGGGTCCACGAGGTACTTCCCTGGAAGCACGCCCTGGGTCGCGATATTCACCCGGTACACCGCCCACGAGCGGCCGTCGTGCTCCAGCGTCTCGCCGGTGCTCGTCACCGAGCGAAGGTGCTCGCCGGGCGCCGCCGCCTCCAGCACGACGCCCGGGTGCGTCTCGGGTACGATATTCGTGTAGGTGTTGTTGAGCAGCGTGAGCGTCCAGCCGATGGCGACTGCGGAGGTGACCGCCCCCACCACAATTGCCACCTGCTGTCGCCATGGGGTAGCGCCAACGAGGAAGCCTGTCTTGAGGTCCTGGCTGGTGGCGCCGGCGTTGCCGGACGCGACCGCAATCACGCCCGCAATGGAGAGTGCGCCCACCCGGTAGTCCACCCCGGTCCATCCAAGCAGCAGGAAAATTGTGGTGGTCCCGATGAGCGCGGCGATCGTCATGCCCGAGATCGGGTTGGCACTCGTGCCGATCTCGCCGGTGATCCGCGAGGACACCGTCACGAAGAAGAACCCGAAGACGACGATGAGCAGCGCGCCCAGCAGGTTGACACCGATCTGCGGGAGCACGGTGAGCAGCAGCGCCAGCGCGAGCGAGCCGACGATGGTGATCCAGATCGGCAGGTCGAGGTCGGTGCGGAGCCGGGTGGTGGCGGTGCCGACGCTGCCCTTGAGGTCCTGGAAGCCCGAGCGGAAGGCGCTCACGATGGTCGGCAGCGCGCGCAGCAGTGCGATGATGCCCGCCGAGGCCACTGCGCCTGCACCGATGTAGAAGATGTAGTTCGATCGCACCTGGCCAGCGCTCATGTCCTTGATGAGCATGGTGGCCGGGAAGAGTGGTGACGTCAGGCCCTCGCCGAAGAACTTGATGGCCGGCACCAGCATCAGGTACGCGAGGGTTCCGCCGGCGAAGAGGTAGCCCGCGATGCGTGGCCCGATGATGTAACCCACGCCCAGCAGTTCCGGCGACACCTCGGCGGACACCGTACCGCCCTTGAAGAAGACGAAGCTCCTGGTAGCGACTTCCTTCCAGAGCTTGAGCCCCGCCATGAGGAACTTGTAGACGAAGGCGAGGCCGAATGCCTGGAACAGCAGCCTCGCCTGCAGCCCGCCCTTCTCGCCGGCGATGAGTACCTCGGCGCAGGCGGTGCCCTCGGGATAGGTGAGGGTCTTGTGCTCCTTGACGATGAGCGCTCGCCGCAGCGGAATCATCAGCAGGATGCCAAGAATGCCACCCACCGCCGCGATGATGCCGACCTTGGCGATGCTCAGGTCGTAGCCCATGAGCAGGATCGCCGGCAGGGTGAAGACCACACCGGCGGCGATCGACTCACCGGCCGAGCCGGTGGTCTGCACGATGTTGTTCTCGAGGATGGTGGAGCGACCCAGGGTCCGGAAGAACGCCACGGCCAGCACCGCGATGGGAATCGACGCCGAAACCGTGAGACCGATCTTGAGTGCGAGGTAGACGCTCGACGCAGCGAAGACCACCCCGAGAACGGCACCCAGCAGCAGCGCCCTGACGGTCAGCTCGGCCGGGCTCGACGAGGCGGGAACGAATGGCGTGAACCCGGCGGCATCCTCGCTCGAGGGCGAGACCATCGGTGGTGCGGCGATAGCCATGGGTCAGTTTCTCGGATGGTGAGGTGGTGCTGGGCAGGGCCCGGACCCAAAGCTACGGGGCCGAACGGGGGGCGTCCAGCATACCGCCACCCTTCATTGTTGCTTCACGCCATTCGAATGATCTTCCGTGCAGCATTGTCCCCAGGGGGCGCGCGGACTCGCAGGATCTTTCAGGAGCTCGACCATGAACTATCCGCACCTGCACCTGATGATCAACCACGCGCCAGTCATCGGGGCGGTCGTGGCGCTCCTGCTCCTCTTCTGGGCACTGATGACCCGTCGCCGCGACTTCATCCGTCTTGCCCTCGTGGTGACGATGCTGGCGGGGCTGTCGGCCTATCCGGCGTTCTTCACCGGCGACGAGGCGCATGAACAGCTCGAGGATGTCCAGGGCTTTGACCATGACCTGATCCACGAGCACGAGGAAGCGGCCGACTGGGCCCTCTGGACCATGCTGGGAACGGCAGCGATCGCGGCACTCGGTCTCTGGTCGAGCAGGAAGGACCGCGACGTGCCACGCTGGGCGGGAACGGCGACGATGGTCGCGCTGCTCTTCTCGACGAGCGTCATCGCGCGGACCGCCTGGCTGGGCGGCGAGATCCGTCACCCGGAAGCGACTGGCCCGCTCTGGGCTCCTCCCGATGTCACCAAGTCAGTGATGCTCGACTCCGCCAGCACCGGCCGGCACGAACACGAGCACGAGCGGGACCACGACTGAACTCAGGGCCCGGTCGTATCGTCCACGACCGCGCCAAGGCTGTCGCTTTCGCCGCCCAGTTGCGGGTCATCCATGATGAAGCTGTCCGATGGGATGAGCACGCCGTCGGCACCGAGAATCCGGAAGAGCCGCCACTCCGCCTGCCGGGCGGACGCCGGCCGGGGACCCTCATACATGAGCGCAATGAGCAGCACGCCGTTCGGCCGGCCGAGGTAGCCGACAACATTGGATACCTCCGCGAGCGTCCCGGTCTTGGCGCGCACAACGCCGGTGGCGGGTAGCCCGGAGGAGAGCTTGTGCAGCGTTCCTGTTCCGTTGGCCGGGAGCAGCATGGGGAGCGCGCGACCCGAGGGCGTCAGCGGGTAGCGCGCCAGGTAGTTGATGAAGGCGTGCGGCGTCATGCGGTTATCGTAGGACAATCCACTTCCATCCACGAGATGCACGGCGTCGGGCATGCCGGTAACCGACGCCACGTGCGCCGTGAGCCGCGCCGAGGCGCTGTCTCCCCGACCGGCTGCCCACTGCAGCAGCAGTTCCGCCCCCGGGTTGAGGCTGCGCCGGTTCACCTCGCTCGCCACAGCTGTCGAACACCGCCGACTGCACCTCCGCCAGCACGCGCGAGGCATCGCTGGTCATGGCGCGATTGGTGGTGGCCCGGCCGTCCCACTCGATGCCCTCATCCTTGAGCGCCTGGGCCCACACGGCATCGAGCACCTGCTTCGGGTTCACCATCGTGGCCAGCAGCGTGCGCTGCCGGGACCGGGTGCCGATGGTCCCGTTCACCACGAGGCGGCCGTCGCTGCCCTGGCTCAGTGACAGTCGCGTGCGCCGGCCGCTCCGCGTCATTGCCCGCACCGTCACCATCGATGACAGTCCGCGTGGGGAGGCGCTCACCAGGACCGCGCGCGACCCCGCCTTCGAACCGGGACTGATCCCGACGAGCACGATGTTCTCGTGGAACATCAGCGGTCCCACCAGCGGGGCGAAGCTGCGCCCACGGTGCTTGGTCGACCACACACTGGGGTAGGTGGCATCGGCCGCCCCGGACTGGCTGGAAAGCTCCAGCGGGCCGTGCAGCTGCCTGATGCCCATGACACGAAGCTGTGCTGCGAGGTCGCGAAACATCGGGCCCGTGCCGGGCAGGCGCTCGAGCGTCACATCGCCGTTGACCTCGAGCCACCAGCGGCCCTTCCACTCGCCCGCATCGGAAAGCTGGCCCACCCCGATCACCCGTGTGTCACGCCGGGCGTCGCCGCCCACAATCGACCGCGCGAAACCGGTTGTCAGGAGCTTGACCGTGGAGGCGGGAACGAACGGTACGTCGAGGTTGACCGACCAGAGGATATTCCCCGTCTGGTCCGCGACCGCCACTCCCCAGCGGCCGCGCGCGAGCTTGAGGGCCATGGGGTACCAGCTCGACACCTGTTCCTCGACCCAGGTGCCACTCGTCTGTGCGGTAAGCGTTGGTGCCGCGCCTGCGACCAGCAGGAACAGCAGGCTGCAGGCGCGTTTCATCTACTTGAGGAGCACCTTCGCGATGGTCTGCAGCTGCATGTTGCTGCTCCCCTCGTAAATGGTGCCGATCTTGGCGTCGCGATAGAACTTCTCCGCTGGGTACTCCTTGGAGTAACCGTACCCGCCGAAGAGCTCGACGCATTGCGAGGTGATGCGGTCCGCCACCTGGGAACTGAACAGCTTGGCCATCGCCGCCTCGGTGGCGAACGCCTTTCCAGCGTCCTTGAGTCGCGCGCTGTTGTACACCATGAGCCGGGCCGCCTCGAGATCGGTGGCCATCTGGGCGAGCTGGAACTGCACCGCCTGGAACTCGGCGATCGCCTTCCCGAACTGCCTCCGCTCCTTCACGTACTTCGTGGCCGCCTCGAGCGCACCGGCGGCGACCCCGAGCATCTGGGCCCCGATGCCAATGCGACCTTCATTGAGCGTCTCGATGGCGATCTTGTAGCCCTGTCCCACCGGACCGAGCACGTTGGCATCAGGGACCACACATCCCTCGAGAATGAGCTCGGTGGTGCTCGAGGCCCGGATGCCGAGCTTGTTCTCCTTCTTGCCCACGTCGAAGCCCGCAAACCCCCGCTCCACCATGAAGGCCGTGATGCCCTTGTAACCCTTGGTGAAGTCGGTGTTGGCGAACACGATGAAGATGCCGGCCTCGGCGCCGTTGGTGATCCAGAACTTGCGCCCCGTAAGGGACCAGCCGCCGGGCACCTTGTCGGCCTTGCACTCCAGCGCGAATGCGTCGCTGCCGCTGGCAGGCTCCGAGAGCGCAAAGGCCCCGAGCATGTCGCTGTTCATGTGCGGGAAGTAGCGTGCCTGCTGCTCGTCGTTGCCCCACCGCAGGATCGCGTTGTTGACCAGGGTGTTGTGGACATCCACGTAGATCGCGGCGGATGCGTCAACCCGCGCCAGTTCCTCGATGGCGAGGGTCGCGAGGAAGATCCCGGCACCGGCGCCGCCATACTGCTCCGGGACCTCGATCCCCATGAGGCCCATACCGAAGAATTTCGCGATGATATCGGGGCGGAACTGCGCCGCTTCGTCCATTTCCGATACGTACGGCTTGATCTCGGTCTCCGCGAACTCGCGCACGGCGTCGCGGAACATCGTCTCTTCTTCCGAGAGAATGGACAGGGGCAGGGGGGCAGTGGCGAGTTGGCTCATGGCGTCGTCCTGAAAAGGGCAAGCAATGTGCCGGGAAGCTAGCCGGGAGAGGGACAGCGCAACAACGGCAAAGCGGCGAACCACGGGGGTTCGCCGCTCGCTTGCCGCCGGCCGGGTCAGTTACTCGTGAAACTGGACCAGGACCGGCCCCTTCACGAGCATCGCCATCCGGGCCGCCTCGGCCAGCGCATCGGCATCTGCGCCTGCCAGCCCGACTACGGTCGGAACTCCCTCGCCAAGCGCTGCGCCCTTCGCGGCACAGGTCGCGGTGATCTGGATGGGTGTGTAGATGCCGAAGGTCACGACGGCCACCAGGCCGTTCAGGAAGGAGTGCTGCGTCTCGACCTTGGCGAGGCCGTTCGGGCACTTGGCCGCTGCGTCAACGGTGGCTGGCGGGACGATGCCCCAGAGGAACGAGTGGGCCCATTTCTGTTCCACCACCTCGGTCGACGGTGTAGCGCCGGAGATTACGGTGGCGTGATAACAGCCGCTGGTGGTGATGGATCCGAGCATCAGGGCGGTGGCGGCGAGCAGCGAATGGCGCATCGATGGCCTCCAGCGATCTCCAGCGGGAAGCGCGGGCCTATCGGGGTCGTACTTCCTGCAGCGGTCATGCACCCGCGCTTCGCCAACGTACGACCCGCCCGCAGGCCGGTCAATTGCAGGCCGGAGGGCCTATGATGCGCGCGGCTCGTACCCCAGGTTGGGCGCCAGCCAGCGCTCGGCGAGCGCGGTGGTCATCCCCTTCCGCTGCGCGTAATCCTCGACCTGGTCCCGCCCGATCTTTCCCAGTCCGAAGTAGCGCGCGTCGGGATGCCAGAAGTAAAAGCCGCTCACCGCGGCGGTCGGCAGCATCGCAAAGCTCTCCGTCAGTGAAATGCCGGTCTTCGCCGTTGCATCGAGCAGCTCGAACAGCGTCCCCTTCTCGGTGTGGTCCGGGCAGGCCGGATATCCCGGCGCCGGGCGGATCCCCTGGTACATCTCCTTGATCAGCCCGTCATTGTCCAGCTGCTCGCCAGGCGCGTAGCCCCAGAACTCACGACGGACACGTTCATGCAGCCGCTCGGCGAATGCCTCGGCGAGCCGGTCCGCCAGTGCCTTGGCGAGGATGCTGCTGTAGTCATCATGCTCCGCCTCGAACGCGGCAGTGAGCTTCTCCAGCCCGATACCGGTGGTAACGGCGAATGCACCCACGAAGTCCGTCACGCCACTGTCCCGCGGGGCGGTGTAGTCGGCCAGTGCGATGTTGGGGCGGCCCGGCTGCTTCTTCATCTGCTGCCGCAGCGTGTGAATCACCGCGCGCGTCTCTCGCCGGCTTTCGTCATTGTAGAACTCAAGGTCGTCGCCCACGCTGTTGGCGGGCCAGAACCCGAACACCGCTCGCGCCTCGAGCAGGTCCTCCCGCACGATGCGGTCGAGCAGGGCACGGGCATCGAGATAGAGGCTTGATGCCGTAGGCCCGACCCGGGGATCGGTGAGGATTGCCGGGAAGTGTCCCGCCAGTTCCCACGTCTGGAAGAACGGTGTCCAGTCGATCCGCTCAACCAGCTCGGCGAGCGGGTACCGCTCCAGGATCCGCGCGCCGGTAAACGTCGGCCGGGGCGGCGTGACGCCGGACCAGTCGATCGGCACGCGGTTGGCCCGCGCCTCTGCGATGGGCGCCCGCTCCTCCGCCTGGCCACGACCGGCGCGAGCCACACGCACTGCTTCATAGTCGGCGGCGACCTGCCGGACGTAGTTCTCCCGCAGGCCCTCGCTGACGAGGCTGCCCGCGACACCCACCGCGCGCGACGCATCGAGGACATGCACCACCGGGCCACTGTACTTCGGCGCGATCTTGACCGCCGTATGCGTGCGCGACGTGGTGGCACCGCCGATGAGGAGCGGCATGGTGAATCCCTCGCGCTCCATCTCGCTCGCCACGAAGCTCATCTCCTCGAGCGACGGCGTGATGAGCCCGCTCAAGCCGATGAGGTCCACGCCCTCGGCGCGGGCCGTCTCGAGGATCTTCGCGCACGACACCATCACGCCGAGGTCTATCACCTCGAAGTTATTGCACTGCAGCACGACGCCCACGATGTTCTTGCCGATGTCGTGTACGTCGCCCTTCACGGTGGCGAGCAGCACCCGGCCCTTCGCCCGCGAGTCGCCGGCCTGCTTCTCGGCCTCGATGAACGGAATGAGGTGCGCCACCGACTTCTTCATGACCCGCGCACTCTTCACGACCTGCGGCAGGAACATCTTGCCGGCACCGAACAGGTCGCCGACAGTGTTCATGCCGTTCATCAGCGGCCCCTCGATGACCTCGATCGGCCGGGTGACCGTGAGCCGCGCCTCCTCCGTGTCCTCCACGATGAAGTCGGCGTTGCCCTCCACCAGCGCATGGGCAAGGCGCTCGCCCACCGGGAGGCTGCGCCACGCGAGGTCGTCCTGCCTCGCCGCCACCTGGCCCTTCACCGAGTCGGCGATGGCGAGCAGTCGCTCGGTGCCGTCGGGCCGCCGGTTGAGCACCACGTCCTCCACCCGATCGAGGACGTCCTTCGGGATGTCGCTGTAGATCGGCAGCGCCCCGGCGTTCACGATCCCCATGTCCATGCCCGCCTGGATGGCGTGGTACAGGAACACGGTGTGGATCGCCTCGCGCAGCGGGTTGTTGCCCCGGAAGGAGAACGAGACGTTGCTGAGGCCGCCGCTGATGCTCACCGTCGGCAAGGCCGCCTTGATGCGCCGCGTCGCCTCGAAGTAATCCACCGCGTAGTTGTCGTGCTGCTCGATGCCGGTCGCGATCGCGAAGATGTTCGGGTCGATCACGATGTCCTCGGGCGCAAATCCCACCCGGTCCACCAGCAGCCGGACGGCGCGCTCCGCGATGCCGACGCGTCGCTCGATGGTGTCGGCCTGGCCCTGTTCGTCGAAGGCCATGACGATGACTGCCGCGCCGTAGCGGTGCACCAGCGTGGCCTGCCGCAGGAACTCGGCCTCGCCCTCCTTGAGGCTCACCGAGTTCACGATGCCCTTGCCCTGGATGCACTTGAGCCCCGCCTCGATGACCGACCACTTGGACGAGTCGATCATGATCGGCACGCGACTGATCGCCGGCTCCGACGCGCACAAGTTGAGGAACGTGGTCATGGCGTGCTGCGAGTCGAGCATCGCCTCATCCATGTTCACGTCGAGCATCTGCGCCCCGTTCTCGACCTGCTGCCGCGCCACCTCCAGTGCCGCCTCGTACTGGTTGTTCAGGATGAGCTTCGCGAACTGCTTCGAGCCGGTGACGTTGCACCGCTCGCCCACGTTGACGAAGCCGGTCTCGGCGCCGCAGGTGAGCGGCTCGAGGCCACTGAGGCGCAGCCGCGATGGCACGGTCGGGAGCGCGCGGGGCGGGACGCCCTGCACTGCCTCCGCAATGGCGCGGATGTGGGCCGGCGTGGTGCCGCAGCACCCGCCCGCGAAGTTGAGCAGACCGGCCCGGGCGAACTCGCCCAGCATGCCTGCCATGTACTCCGGCCCCTCGACGTAGGCGCCGAATTCATCCGGCAGGCCGGCATTGGGGTGCGTGCTCACGAACACCGGCGCGATGCGCGACAGCTCCTGCACGTAAGGGCGCAGGTCCTTGGCACCCAGTGCGCAGTTGAGCCCGATGGACAGTGGGCGCGCGTGCGCCATCGAGTTCCAGAACGCCTCGGTGGTCTGGCCCGACAGGGTGCGCCCGCTCTGGTCGGTGATCGTGCCGGAGATCATCACCGGCAGCCGCTCACCGAGGCGCTCGAACACGCCCTCGATGGCGAAGATGGCGGCCTTCGCGTTGAGCGTGTCGAAGATGGTCTCGATCATGAGCAGGTCGGCGCCGCCCTCGATCAGCCCTTCTGCCGCCTCCGTGTACGCGGCAACGAGCTCGTCGAAGGTGACGGCGCGGAAGCCGGGATCGTTGACGTCGGGCGACATCGAGGCAGCGCGATTGGTTGGGCCCAGGACGCCCGCCACGTAGCGCGGCCGGTCGGGCCGGGCCGCCTCGAAGGCATCCGCGACGCTGCGCGCGAGACGCGCCGCGGTCACGTTCTGCTCCCGCGCCAGCGACTCCATCCCGTAGTCCGCCATCGCGATGGCGTTGGTCGTGAAGGTGTTGGTCTCCAGGATGTCCGCGCCGGCCTCGAGATAGGCGGCGTGCAGGTCCTGGATGATGTCGGGCCGCGTCAGCGCGAGGACGTCGTTGTTGCCACGGAGGTCCTTGTGCCAGTTCGCGAACCGCTCGCCACGGAAGTCGGCTTCCTGCAGCAGGTACGCCTGGATCATCGTGCCCATGGCGCCATCGATGACCAGGATGCGCTGCAGCAGCAACGCTTCCAGGGCCGCGAGGCGGCTGGCACGTGTCCAGGGGGTCGGACCGTGCGCGGCGGTCGGCCGCCCACACCGGCACCGGGCGGGCGCCCGCATGCGCATGGGTCTCGCAGGTGGCACTCATGTCGGTGCCGCCACCGGTTGCGCCCTGAGGCCGAGCAGGTGACAGATCGCGAAGGTGAGGTCGGCGCGGTTCAGCGTGTAGAAGTGGAACTCGCGCACGCCCTGCGCCGCGAGTCCCTGGACCTGCTCGGCGACCACCGTCGCGGCGATCAGCTTTCGCGTCTCGGGGTCGTCGTCCAGTCCCTCGAACCGGGTGGCCATCCAGCGCGGCACGCTCGCACCGGCCGAGGCGGCGAAGCCGGTCATCTGCTTGAAGTTCGTCACCGGCATGATGCCGGGCACGATCTCGCAGGTGATGCCGGCCTTGTGACATCGCTCGAGGTAGCGAAAGTAGATGTCGTTCTCGAAGAAGAACTGGGTGATGGCGCGCGACGCACCGGCGTCGATCTTCCGCTTCAGGTTGTCGAGGTCGGCATACACCGACGTGGACTCGGGATGACCCTCGGGGAACGCCGCCACCGTGATCTCGAAGTCGGCGATCCGCTTGAGCCCGCCGATGAGGTCGGCGGCGTAGGCGTAGCCATCGGGATTGGGCACATGCTGTCCCGTCTCCCTCGGCGGGTCGCCCCGGAGCGCCACGACCTGCCGCACGCCGGCATCCCAGTACTCGCGCGCCACCGCGTCCACTTCGGTGCGGGTCGCGGCCACGCACGTAAGGTGGGCCGCGGGCAGCAGCGCCGTCTCGGCCAGGATCCGCTTGACCGTGCGGTGAGTTCGCTCACGCGTACTTCCACCGGCACCATAGGTGACGGACACGAAGCGTGGAGCGAGCGGCTCGAGTCGCTTGATCGCGCGCCACAGCGTCTCCTCCATCTCGGGAGTCCTGGGCGGGAAGAACTCGAACGACACCTGCAAGCTCATGCTGACCCCAACGAAAAATCCCGTGAGCCTGAACGGCCCCCGGGGGGTGCCGTTTTAGCGATTGTTTTACGTGGCCGCAATAGGCACAAATTGCCACGGACATCAATTGGGTACCGCTCCCTACTCCGGCAAGTATCGGGCCTTTTGGGCCTCCTGTAAAGTGTTACCCCTCAATGCGAAGCCGATGCGCTGCCTCCGCGGGGCTGATGCCGAGGGCCGACACTTCCGTTCTCCTGATGCTGTCAACCGACACGAAGTCAGTAAGGAAGGACCTGGAAGGCGGCCCACCGCAGGACCATGAGCACGAGGTAGGCGACAAGCGGGCTCAAGTCGAGCATGCCGAACGGCGGCATGTGGCGCTGGATCGGGATCACCAGCCAGTCGGTGAGGGCATACACCGGCCGCAGCCACCGCGCGTAGCGCAGTCCCCCGAGCCACGAGGCAATGACCCGGACGAACAGCGCGGCCATGAGCAGCTGGAAGGTCCAGCTCACAAGCTGCCTTACGATGCCGGCCGGCCCGGCCTGGCCCAGGTATGCCAGGTTGATGACCATTCCCACCAGCCAGTTCACCAGCGCGAGGAGGGCGAGCCCGCCGAACAGTACGATGCAGAAGAGCCACCACGGGGCCGTCTGCGGATTGCCGCCTGCCCCAAGGAGCTTGCGCTCGATCGGTCGCAGAAGCGGATCGCTCGTGCGACGCACGAACCGCGGCCAGGCACCGAAGGGCTGCAGGTAGCCCCGCGACACCGCCCAGTTGGTCACCGCCACCACGCCGCTCAGGGCAGCGGCCCCGAAGACTCCCATCCGGAGCGCGTAGAACAGCGTCTCCATCAGCGAACGACCTCGAAACCCTGCGGACCCGATGGCGTCTCGCACGACACCGCGAAGCGCCCCTCGTTGAGTGCGGCCTGCTCGAGTGCGTCCTCACCGGCGCTGCAATTCTGAACCGTGCGGCCCTCGGGGCGCCGGTACACGATGGTCACGGTGAAGGTGCGACCCTGAATGGCGAGGCGACGGATGGTATTGGTGGTGAGGCTGTCGACACCGAGCTGGCGCAGCGACTTGGGGGGCTTTCCCTCATGGGACGAGCGATAGTCAGCGATCCGGTCGATCAGCTCGAACATTTCGGTGCCGAGCTGCTGGGCGTCGGCTGGGGCGCCAGCCACCGCGATTCCCTCGCTGACCGGTGGCTTTGGTGGTTCCTTCTTGCTGCAGCCTCCCAACGTGATGACGACGAGGAGGCTGGCGAACCACCGCGGGCTCACGGCAGTGAGAACTCGCGATTGAACGCGACATCGAAGCTGAACGTCTTGGCACGGCTTCTCGTCTCGACCAGGTCGGCCAGCCGCCGCAATCGATCGGGAACAAGCATGATGCTTTCCTGCGCCTTCCTGCCAAGGTCGTTCAGCCCGGTCAGGCTCTCGATGCGCCAGTAGCGGATCTGCTCCTGCACGATGCGCAGGTAGTCGCGCGGGCCGTAGATACCGGCGCGGCGGATGACGTCAGCGTAGTCGCGGAAGCCGGGCATCGACGCGCCCGGCATTTCGATGCCCGGCAGGATGTGCGATGCCGACTCGAGCGCCTGGTTCGGGTCGCGCTTCAGGATCTCCTCGAAGACGGACCGGTAGAACACGAAGTGGCGCGCCTCATCCTGCGCCACCTCGGCGAGGATGGCCGCGAGGCCCGGCTCATACTCGCCGGCAACCCGCCCAGTCTCGGCGTGGGAGTGCTGCGTCGCGCGCTCCTGCACGGTGGTGTAGGCAAAGACGCGATAGGGATCGCGGTCCCACGAGGGATGGAACCCGGCCCGGATGTACTCGAACTGCATCTCCTCGAACTTGCGCTGGTCGAAGATCTGCGTGTCACGGGTGTAGTCGTGCAGTACCTGACCGTGCCGGTCTTCCTCGGCCGTCCAGAGATTGTTCCACAGCCGCCAGTAGCTGTCATCGTCCAGGTAGACGGCGAGCAGGCGGTGGAAGTGGGGCAGGCCCTCTTCGGTGAGCGTATTGACGGCGAGCGCGGCGCGCACCGCATCGGGAATGCCTGCCGCGCGCGCGCGCAGGTTCCGCAGGTGCGTCTCGCTGCAGTCGCCCTCGGCGAGGCCGAGCAGGTCCGATGGCATCCACAGCACGCGCTTGCGCTCGTGCGTCGCCATCATTTCGCGTACAGTAGACTCGAGATCCTTCAGGACTTCGAACTTCGAAAGGAGTTCGCGCGCCTGGTCGGAGAGACTCATGTCACCTTCGAATAAGTATTGATACGGAGGTCACATCCCAGCGCGGAAATATAGCGGCTCACTCCGGCAGGCGCTTCTCCAGCAACGTCCATGAGCCCTCGTTCATGTAGCGCGTGCGACGCACGACGACGCTCCAGCCGAGCGCGCCAAGCAAGCCCTCGGCGCGATCGTCGTCGGTCCAGAATTCCGCCAGGTGTGCGCCCTCGGTGGCAGCACGTTCCTCGTATGCCGCCAGCAGGCGATGGGCGTGACCCTGCTTGCGGTACGGCTCGGCCACCACCAGGTCGAGCAGGTGGGCGACGCCGCCACGCACGTAGTAGCGGAGCCCGCCGATCCAGTCGCCAATCGCGTCGGTCAGGCCGATGTATCGATCCTCGAACCCGGTGGGCAGGCCGGCCTCCTCCGCCTCACGCTCCAGCAACTCCGTGAGCCACGCGGCAAAGTCCTCGTCCTGATCCATCGTGCTGATCTTGACCTCGGGCATCGTCTTCCTCCCTCGGGTCGGCCTCCGACAGGCCGGTGCGCTTGGAGGCAGCAACTCGGGTGCCACCTGCACGCCTCCGGACCGGCCTCCGGTCCGTACCGGCTAAATGCCGGTCTGTCCACTGCTTGCTGTCTGGAAAGCGCTGGGGTCCCTGCACGGAATGATACCCGGGTGGGCCGCCGCCGTGTCGCGGTGTGGCGATCCAGCGGCTGGCGGCGCCAATCGCAAGTGCAGGTCGGTCCCACCCCAGCCGTATATTCCGGCAGGCGCGCACTCCGCGCAACGTCCCGTTCCAGTTCGAGGCAAGCATGGCATTCGCCACCCGGTATGACGCGGTGATCGTGGGCAGCGGGCACAACGGGCTCGTGGCCGCCGCATACCTGGCCAACGCAGGGCAGTCGGTGCTGGTGCTGGAGCGGAACGACTGGATCGGCGGTGCCACGGCCTCGCAGCGCGTATTCCCTGACTATGACGCGTACCTGTCGAGGTACGCCTACCTCATCAGCATGCTTCCGCCGGTCATCCTCGACGAGCTGGGTGTTCAGTTCGAGACCCGCCGTCGCTCCATCGCCTCGTTCACCGCGTACGAGCGGGATGGCGCGCCGCGCGGGCTCCTCATCTCGAATGTCGACGAGGCCCGGTCGAGGGCATCGGTGCGTGAACTCACGGGTGGCGACCGCGCCTGGGACGGCTACCAGGCGCTGCTCCGCCTGGAGGGCGCCATGGCCGCGCAGGCCTGGCCCAGCCTGCTCCAGCCAATTCGCTCGCGCAGCTACTGGGCGGACCGGTTTACGGCGAGTGCGATCGAGCGCGAGGCGTGGGAGAGCTTCGTGGAGCGCCCGCTGGGCGAGGCCATCGAGCGCCATGTGCAGGATGACGTGCTGCGCGGGCTCCTCTTCACCGATGGCAAGATCGGTGTCTTCGGCAACGCACACGATCCTTCGCTTATCCAGAACCGGTGCTTCCTCTATCACATAATCGGTCAGGGCACTGGGGAGTGGAGGGTGCCCGTTGGAGGCATGCGCACGCTCGTGGACGGCCTGGTCAAGCGGGCGACCGATGGTCACGCGCGGATCGAGAAAAACAGTCCGGTGCTGGGCGTGCACGACCTCGGGAAGCGCCATGCCGTGGTGTTCGAGCAAGGCGGGCACGAAGAGACGGTAGACGCCGACCGCGTGCTGGTGAATGCCGGACCGCGCACCTTTGCCAGGCTGTTCGGGCGCCATTATGCACCCATTGCCACCGACGAGGGCTCGGTGATGAAGGTCAACATGCTGTTGCGGCGCCTGCCCCGGCTCAGGGCGCAGGGCGTCACGCCGTCGGAGGCGTTTGCGGGATCGTTCCATGTCGACGAGGGCTACGCGGCGATGGAGACCAGCTACCGCCAGGCGGAGGGCGGCGCACTGCCGGACTTGCCGCCGTTCGAGACGTACTGCCACACGCTGACGGATGATTCCATCCTGTCGCCGGCGCTCCGGGCCGATGGCTACCAGACGCTGACGCTCTTCGGGCTCGATGCACCGTACCGGCTCTTCACGAAGGACAACGACGAGCGGAAGGCCGAGATGCAGGGCCGTTACCTCGCGGCAATCAACCGGATCACGGCGGAGCCGTTCGAGGACTGCCTGGCGCGCGACAGCAAGGGCGGGCTCTGCATCGAGATCAAGTCGCCCCAAGACCTCGAGCAGGAACTCGACCTCGACCTGGGCAACATCTTCCACAACTCCCTGAGCTGGTTCTTCACCGACAATCCGGAAGAGGACGGCACCTGGGGTGTGGAGACCGACATGCGCGGGGTGTATCGCTGCGGGTCGTCAGCATTGCGGGGCGGTGCCGTGAGTGGCGTGCCGGGGTTCCTGGTTGCGCGGAAGATCTTCGAGGAGGATCGGGTGCTGGTGCCTGGCTGAGTCCTACGTGAGGGTGTTCTTGAAGGTCGGCGCGCGCCGGGCCCTCGTGGCCTGCTCGAACGCAAAGGCATAGCGCAACAGCAGGCCATCGCTCCACGCCGGTCCCATGAACGACAGCCCCACCGGCAAGCCGTCCACGAACCCGGCGGGAACCGTGATGTGCGGGTAACCGGCGACCGCTGCCGGTGTCGAGCTGTCGCCCGCCGGATTCCAGTGGTCCCCGTTCACCAGGTCCGTCGTCCACGCAGGGCCTCCGGTCGGGCACACGAGCGCATCCAGGCGATAGCGCCTGAGCGTCGCGTCGATTCCCTCAGTCCGGGACAGCCGGCGGCACTCCGCGAGCGCCTGCCGATACGCTGGGGAGCTGAGTGGCCCCATCGTCTCCGCTTTCTCGAACGTTTCCTGACCGAACCACGGCATCTCCTTCTCCGCGTTCGCCTTGTTGAACTCGATCAGCTCCGCCAGCGTGTGATACTTCGTCGTGGCGCCGCGCGCCGCGAGATAGCGGTTGATGCCATCCTTGAACTCGTAGTGGAGTACCACGCCTTCCGGTGTTCCCAGCTTCGGTGCCGTGTCGATATCGACCGGGTCCACCAGCACGGCACCGGCATCTCGCAACGCGACCAGCGAGTCCTCCATCAGCTTGTCGAGCGCGGGCAGCCCGCCGAAGTAGCGCCGAAGCACCCCGAGCCGGACGCCACCGAGCCCGCCCGACGACAGGAACGTGGTGAAGTCGGCGGCACCATGATCGGGAACCAGCGCGGTCGCGGGATCAGCCGGGTCCACCCCCATCATGGCGTTGAGCAGGATTGCCGCATCGCGCACATCGCGCGTCATCGGGCCCGCGGTATCCTGGCTCGCCGAGATCGGGATGATCCCGCTGCGGCTCACCAGGCCGACGGTCGGCTTGAGCCCGACCAGGCCATTGGCATTGCTGGGGCACACCACGGAGCCATCCGTCTCGGTACCGACCCCGAGCATCGCGAGGTTGGCGCTGATGGCCGCACCGGTTCCCGAGCTCGACCCGCACGGGTTGCGGTCGAGTACATAGGGATTCCGCGTCTGGCCGCCGCGGCCGCTCCAGCCGCTGGTCGAGTGCGTCGAGCGGAAGTTGGCCCACTCGCTGCAATTGGTCTTGCCCGAGGATGATTGCGCCGGCGGCGCGGAGGCGCTGCACCACGAAGGCGTCAGCGGGCGCCGGCATGTCGGCGAGTGCCAGCGAGCCGGCGCTGGTGCGCATCCGGTCGCCGGTGTCGATGTTGTCCTTGATGAGGATCGGCACGCCGTGGAGCGGCCCGCGCGACTTGCCAGCCTTCCGCTCGTCGTCGAGGCGCGCGGCATCAGCGATTGCCTCGGGGTTGAGCTCGATGACCGAGTTCACCGATGACCCGGAATGATCGATGGCGGCGATGCGGTCGAGATACTGCTGCGTCACGCTGGCCGAAGTCACCTGGCCCGCGGCGAAGGCCTCCTGCAGGTCGGCGATCCCGCCTTCCTCGACCTGGAACAGCATGGCGACCGGCGGGGAGGCGGGCGGCTTGTCCCCGGGTCGGCACGCACCCAGCTGCGACGCGACCGCAGCCGCAGTGGTGCTTGCGAGGAAACGTGCGGCGATCCATCGTATCGCGCATGCTAGCGCCATCCAATCGCGACGGCGACGATCAGTGCAAGGCACCCGAATGCCGCCAGGATCAGGCAGCGTGGCAAGCGCCCACTTGAACCAGTCGTCGAATCGCACGCCGGCGACCGCAAGCAGCGCGAGCAGCGCGCCATTGGTGGGAAAGAGCAGGTCGAAGGTGCCATTGCCCAGCTGGTATGCCAGCACGGTCACCTGGCGTGAAAGCCCGATCAGGTCGGAGACCGGCGCCAGGATCGGCATCGTCAGCACGGCCTGGCCACTCGTGCTCGGCACTGGAACGTGAATCAGCGCCTGGGCGAAGAACATTGCGAGCGCCGACATGGTCACTGGCATGCCCTCGATCGGCGTCACGATGGCGTGCACCAGTGAGTCGACGATGTGGCCCTCGTCCAGCACCACGAAGATGCTGCGCGCCACACCCACCACCAGTACGCTCAACGTCATGTCTCGTGCGCCGGCGACCATGCCGTCCGCCGTGCCCGAGAACCCGAGGCCCCCGATCGCGCCTGCCGCCATGCCCATGATCAGGAAGAGCGTTGCGAGCTGGTCGAAATCCCAGGCCCACTGCTGCGCCCCGATCACGAAGAACAGGAAGGTGAGCGCGATGACAGCGATGACCAGTACATGCCGCGTCGTCAGGCGCTGGTCGCGCTCGTCGGCCGCGACGGTCGCTGCCGGCGGGTTCGAATGGCGTGCGGCGTAGCGCGTGATGCTCCAGAGCCAGTACCCGGTGGCGATGGCGAGGATCACGGTGCGGAATTCCCACCCCGAACCCACCGGCACCTGCGCCACCTTCTGCGCGATCGTCACCATGAAGGGATCGACCGGCGAGAACGCGGCGGCGATCGCGGCGGTTCCCAGGCTCATCGCCACGGCCATGAGCGGCGGCAGGCCGAGTGAAGCACAGATGAGGAGCAGGAGCGGGGCAAAAGCCACCAGTTCCTCGGCCATCTGCATCAGCGCGCCACCAGCGGCAAAGGCGAGGCCGACGACGGGAATGACGAGCACGCCGCGCCCTTCGAGCCGCCGGGCCAGCGCGTCCACCAGCCGGCGGAGCGCGCCGGTGCGATCCACCACGGTGAAGGCGCCGCCGGAAAGGAAGATCAGGAAGATGACGCTTGCCGCGTCGATCAGTCCCTTCGGGACGGCGACCAGCAACTGGAAGAGCCCGACCGGAGCCGCGTCCACTGAATGGAATGTGCCGGGGACCACCACGGCCCGGCCGCTGGCGGGGTCGTCGACGCGGTCATAGACGCCGGCGGGTACTACCCACGTGAGGGCCGCCGCGAAGGCGACGCAACCCAGGAGCAGGACGAGGGGGTGGGGGAACGCGAAGCGAACCGTCACCTCAGAGCGACACGCACTCGGTCTTGCTGGGCGGCGTGTTGCTGCAGGCGATCGACTCGTTCATGCCGCTCGTGATCGGGCCGCATGCCGTGGTCTGGGCCTGCTGCTTTGCGTCGTGTTCCGATGCCGCCGACGCGGTGGCGCTGCCGCTCCGGCCCTGGTAAGTGACGCTCACGGTACAGGAGAACTTCTGGGCCGTCAGCGTGCTGTAGAGCAGGAAGGCCCCGAACACGAGAAGGGCGCCGATGGTAACAAGCGTGCTTCGCTTCACGAGAGCTCCGGAGCTCGGGTGTACTTTTCAGGAATGGATGCTCGATCGCTGCGCGTCACCGCCCTTGGGGCGTTGCTCCTCCTGCCGATGCCGGCGCGTCAAGGCGTGCGCCCGATCCCGGCGCCAGCGTCACCATCTCCCAGCCAGTGCTGGACTCGATGAATGTCATTTTCGGGGAATCGAACCGCAACTGGGACAAGCTGCAGGACTTGAACACCATGGAACGCATGCTGGGCACGGTCCGGCCGACCCAGAAGGAATATCTCGGCTGCCTGCAGGGATCCGTGGACGCAGGGGTCGGTGACCGTCAACGGCTTCCTGCCTGCGCGGAACATGCGGCAGCTGCAATTGGCCGTGACCGGTACCTGTGATTCCCTGCCTCGGGTGATCGGGAGCTGGCATACGCACCCGTATCATGCTGATCCCGAAAACCGTCCGCTGAAGAGCCGCGAGCTGTCGACGCAGGACCTCGCGACCTTCGCGGCGAGCAGTGATCGCGTTGCCATCGTTGTCTGGGACCAGGATTCACTCGATGCCGCCGTCAAGGCACCGGACGGCAGCATCATTCACCCCGCGAACATCGAGATCCGCTGACGCGCCCAGCGATCAACTCGTCGCCTTCGGCAGTCCCGGCGTATCCTGGGGAGCCTTGCCGTCGGCGATCGGGAGCACGGCGGTGCGCCAGCCGCTCTTGAACTTGATCGTCATGAAGTAGGCGAGCGTGTCGGCCTGGATGTCCACCACGTCGGGCATCGTCCTGGCGAATGCCACCGCGACCCCCATCTGCGCGCCGAAGTCGGTGACGCTCTTGCCGTCATACGCCTGCGCCAGGCTGCGGCCGATAGCGACCTTCTGGGCCTGTTCCGGGCCGTAGCTGGCGAACTGGTCGGCGGTCAGCATGCCCTTCTGGTCGGCCAGCTTGTCGTAGCGGTCGTAGGTCGGGCAGGCGGCGAGGACGACGAAAGCGAGACATCCGAGTAGACGGCGCATGAAGCAGTCCGGGTTCCGAGTCTGGTAGCGGTGCGTTCCGGGCGACGCCCGGGGCGGAGACAAGTATCGGCAACGATCCACTCCGGCGCAAACCGGCGTGCCGGGCTGGATGGGGCCCCTGCTGGCAATGGCGCGCATGATCCCCGTCACTCCGGCGGTCGCCCAGGAGCTCGAGGGGGCCAGCGTCCGCATTCCCGGTGCCAGTCGGGCCGGGGCCGACTCACTGACGCTCAGGGGCGAACCGATCGTCTACGCGCTGACCGTCGCGATCCGGGCTCCGCATCCAGCGCTCGCGGCCGCGTTCGCGCGTTTCGCGCTCTCGGCGGAAGGGCGCGCCATCCTGCAGTGGAACGGCTTCGTCGAACTGCCGTCGCCGATCATCACCGGCACGCCACCGGCAGGGCTCCTGACGATGTATACTCCCAGCCCATCTCCATCCGGGTCGCGTCCATGAGTGGCATATCGAACATCCCGCATCCGCGCAACGAGCCGATCCTGTCCTATGCGCCGGGGTCGCCGGAGCGCGCGACCCTCAAGGCGGAGTTGGCCCGCCTGTCCGGCGAGGTGGCGGACATTCCGGCCATCGTGGGCGGCAAGGAAGTGCGAAGTGGTGACATCTTCGACGTCACCTCGCCGCACAAGCACAGGCACGTCATCGCGCGGGCGCACCTCGCCACCGTCGACACGGTGCGGGCGGCCGCGAAGTCGGCGATCGAGGCCCAACGGGACTGGGCGGCGATGCGCTTCGAGGACCGGGCGGCGGTGTTCCTCCGGGCGGCGGAACTGCTCGCCACCACGCATCGCGCGTTGCTCAACGGTGCCACGATGCTGGGCCAGAGCAAGACGGCCTTCCAGGCCGAAATCGACGCAGCGTGCGAAATGATCGATTTCTTCCGGTTCAACGTCGCCTTCGCCGAGCGGCTCTATCGTGAGCAGCCCGAGTCCTCGCCCGGCGTGTGGAACCGGATGGAGCACCGCCCGCTGGAGGGATTTGTCTATGCGGTGACGCCGTTCAACTTCACCGCGATCGGCGGTAACCTTCCGGGCGCACCGGTTCTCATGGGCAACACCTCCGTGTGGAAGCCGTCGCACGCTTCACTGCTCAGCAACTACTACACCTATCGGCTGCTCGAGACGGCCGGCCTGCCGCCTGGCGTCATCAACTTCGTGCCCGCAGAGCCGGTGATGTGTACCGCGGCACTGGTCGAGGAGCCGTACTTCGCCGGCATCCACTTTACCGGGTCTACGGCGGTGTTCCGGCAGATCTGGCACCAGATCGCGAGCCGGCTGGACAAGTACGTCTCGTACCCCCGCATCGTGGGCGAGACCGGCGGCAAGGATTTCGTCGTGGCGCACCAGAGCGCTGATGCCGAGGCCGTGGCAGTGGGGCTCGTGCGGGGGGCGTACGAATACCAGGGCCAGAAGTGCAGCGCCGCGTCGCGCGCCTACATCCCTGACACGCTGTGGCCCGAGGTGCGCGACCGGATGGTGGCGATGATCGTCGACATCAGGATGGGCGACGTGGCCGACTTCCGGAACTTCATGGGCGCCGTCATCGACCAGAAGGCGTTCAACCGCATCAAGGGCTATCTGGATGCGGCGAAGACGGCGCCGGGCGTGAAGGTCATCGCGGGCGGTGGCACGGACGACAAGGACGGGTGGTTCGTCCAGCCCACGCTCGTCACCTCGGAGGATCCAAAGTACCGCCTCATGTGCGACGAGCTGTTCGGCCCGGTCATGACCGTGCACGTGTACCCGGCGGCGAAGTGGCGCGAGACACTGAACCTCGTCAACGGTACGAGCCCCTATGCACTGACCGGCGCGGTGTTCGCGCGCGACCGGGCGGCACTCGCCGAGGCGAGCCAGGTCCTTCGGAATGCTGCCGGCAACTTCTACCTCAACGACAAGCCGACCGGCGCCGTGGTGGGCCAGCAGCCCTTCGGCGGTGCCCGGGCGAGCGGCACCAACGACAAGGCGGGGTCGATCCTCAACCTGGTGCGGTGGGTATCGCCGCGCAGCATCAAGGAGACCCTCGTCTCGCCGACGGACTACCGCTACCCGTTCATGGGGGCGGAGTAGCCGGCACTGCGACAGCGTGAGGGGGAACAGCAACCGCGTGAGGAGTGAGGCGTGAGGTTCTTTCCAGTGCTCGCTGTGCTCCTTGTGGTCAGTACGGAGGTTTCCGCGCAGGCGGAGCTGGGCTATTCCGCCGCCCAGCTGGCCTGCGCCAGCTTCCGCCAGAGCATCCGCAGCGATCTCACGATCCAGACCGCCGGCCGCACCGCATCGGCCAACTCCGGGCGCGAAGGCCATCTCAACATGGCCACGATCGCATCACCCACCCCACCCCGCATGCTGGTTGTCGCCTGGTTCGATTCCCTGCGCGCGTGGCGCAGTGCCGGCGGCAACCGGATCGAACCCGATGCATCCGGCGTGCTCGGCGGGCGCTATCGCGGCGACCTGCTTCCTGATGGCTCCATCGTCACGCAGGTCGTCCCGTTCGTTCCTGACGCGGTGCGCGAGGTCAGCGATCTCGCAGGCGTGCTGGACGACATGCTGCCGCGGTTGCCGCCCTGGGTAATTCAAGTGGGCGAGGAGTGGCGCAGCGGCGACAGCCTGGCCATCAAGCGCCTGAGCGACAGCGCGAGCCTCCAGCGCTATCGCATCCAGCTCAACCGCGACGGCCTCGTACCCCCTCCGCCGGGTGACACGCTGACGCCGACCTACTCCCGCACGCTCAACGATCGCGGTATCGCCGCCTGGGATCCCGTGCGGGGGCCCATGCGTTATGACCATGCAATTACCGTGGAGGCAAGCGTGCCGGTGGGTGGGGCAATCAAGAGCCCCGCGAGATCACTGGTGGAACAGCAGGTGCTCCTCGAACGGACCGCGGATCCGCCAGCGGGTAGCTGTCCCGCCTCGCTCTTCGCCGAGTACTAGCGCCCGGCTATGGCGGCCAGGTGCATGCCGCCGAGCCAGCCGGCGATGTGCGTCAGTGGAAGAAGGTGGTCAACCGCGCCGCGTTCATGCGCTGCGCGTGACATGCCGAACACGACACAGCTTTCCTCGCTCTCGCCGATCGTGATGCCGCCCTGCGCGCGTATCAGCGCCATCCCGCCTGCACCGTCGTCTCCCATGCCTGTCAGCAGGATGCCGAGTACCCGGCCGGGCCTTGCCACCGCGGCCGAGCTCATCAGCAAGTCGATGCTCGGCCGGTGCGGCGCATCCGAAGGCTCATCCGACAGCGCAACCGTCAGGCGTCGCGTGATCCGGGAGTGACGGCCCGCCGGGGCAATCAGCGCCGTCCCGCGCTCGATCCGGTCGCCGTCGACTGCCTCGCGCACCCGCAGGTCGCACACGCCGTTCAGGCGCTGCGCAAACGGCTTGGTAAAGCCGGGGGGCATGTGCTGCGCGATCACGATGGGCAGCGGAAAATCGAGGGGTAGCTTCTCGAGCAGGCGCTGCAGGGCGGGCGGCCCGCCGGTCGACGCGCCGATCACGCACACTGCGCTTGCAGAGGCGTCGGGCAGCCCGCGTGGCAGCGGATCGTCGACGCCGGTGCTCGGCGCGACGCGACGCCCACCGCGCCAGAGCCGGATCTTGTCGATGGTGCGTTTCCCCAGTCCATCGAGGTCCATCAGGTTGAAGTCACCCTTGTCGATCACGTCCACCGCACCGACTGACAGCGCCTCGAGCGTCGCGGCCGCGCCCTTCCCGGTATGCGCCGAGAGCATGATGATCGGCAGGCTGGGCCTCCACGCCAGGAGGCCCCGCAGCGCCGCGAGGCCGCCCATTCCTTCCATCGCCACGTCCAGCGTCACCACGTCGGGGTTCGCAGCCGGCACCAGGCGGAGCGCCTCCTCCGCGCTGCGCGCCTCGCCACAGACGCGAATGTCACCCGCCGCTCCCAGGGCGCGCGTCAGTGCCTTGCGGATGAACGGTGAATCATCGACCACGAAGACACGAATCATCAGTCGGGCACGCTGCGACGGTAGACGACCATGCCATTGAGCACCACCGCCTGGAATGAAGGCGTCCGGTCGATGATCGACTCGGAATGCCCCAGCATGAGGAGCCCGCCGGGAACCAGTGCTCGCGCGAATCGCTCGATGAGGGTGAGGAAGGCCGACTCCCCGAAGTAGATCAGCATGTTGCGGCACAGGATGACGTCGTAGCGCCCTGCCCCGAGGGGCATCACCGGTGCGGCGAGGTTGCAGGCGAAGAACCGCACGCCAGTGCGGTGCCGTTCGCGCAGCACGTAGCGACTGCCCTCCTGGGTGAAGTACCGGCGCCGTGTGTCGGCGTCGCAGCTGCGCAATGACGTTTCCTCGTACGTCGCGGCACGGGCCTGGGCGAGGCGGGCCGGATTGAGGTCACAGGCGTCGACCTCCCAGCCATGGGGCAGCAGCGCATCGAGTCCCGAGGCCTGGAGCGACATGACGAGCGAGTATGGCTCCTCGCCGGAGGAGCAGCCCGCCGACAGGATCCGGAGCGGACGCTCGCGCAGTTCATCCTGCATCGCGGGGAGGACGTGCCGCGCTACGCACTCGAAGTGGTGCGCCTCACGGAAGAAATAGGTCTCGTTGTTCGTGAGGGTTACCGCCAGCTGGCCCAGCTCGCGATCGCGCTCCGGGTGGGACTTGAGGTGGTAGTAGTACTCCAGCGGGTTGCCACACTGCAGCGCCTGGAATCGCGATGTCAGTCGCGAGGCCAGGATGTCGCGGCGCACACCGGTGAATGAGAGCCCGAAGCGCTCCTCGATGAGGTCAGTGAGGAGCTTCCACTCCGCCTCGAGCGCGATCGTCATGTATGCCCGGCCAGGCCCCCGGCGCCGATTCCGCCCAGTGCCTCACGGGCTGTAGCCGACACGACGGACTCGACGTCGCGGGCCAGGGTGAGGAGCAGCGGGCGGGTGTCGTCCAGTGGCAGCCGGGCGAGGCCCCGCGCCGCCTCGTTGCGCACGTTCCAGTCGCTGTCCCCGGCCATGGCGGATAGGTGCGACAGGTCGCCGGCACCGGCCAGCGCCGCCAGGCCGCGCGCCGCGGCGCGGCGCACCTCGAGCTCCGGCTCCGCGAATCGCGCGTGCAGGAAGGCCCGCACGCCGGGCGCGTCGATCAATACCAGTGCGCCGATGATCTCGAGTTGCTCGTGCAGTGCGCACGCGGGGTAGAGTGACTCGAGCTTAGTTGCCGCGCGGGCCACGCGCAGTCGCCCGAGCGCGCGGATTACCCTGAAGCGGAGGGAGTCCGTCAATGACAGGAGGCCGATGAGGCTGCTCACGGCGCGGTCACCACCGCGCTGCACCAGCAGCTCGAGTGCCTCCGCCGGTACGGCAGGATCGACGTCGCCAAGCGCCTTCAACAGCACCGGCTCAACGCGGCGATCGGGAAGCCCTGCAAGGACGCGCAAGGCAGCCCGACGCACCGGCGAAGAGGCGTGCGCGGCGAGTTCAATGACTCGCTCGATGATTGGCTGGCCCCCGGCCTGTTCCAGGATCCCAAGCGCCTGGACCATCAGCTCGGGCTCGGCCGATGGTCCCAGGCACGCCGCAAGCGGCGCCAGGATGTCGGCTTCGAGATGTGCGAGTGCCAACGCGGCCGCATCCCGCTCGGCATCGCTTCCGGCCTTGAGCAGCTCCACGAGCCGCGGCACCGCCTCCCCGCAATGGCGCGAGGCGAGCGCCCGGCACGCTGCGGCGCGAACGCCGGTGTCGGTGTCCTGCAGCGCCTGAATGAGGCGCCGATCGGTCGCGACATCCGGTGCGGCGTGCTCGAGCAGGAGCCCACGCACCAGCGGGCTCGGGTGGCGCAGGGTTGACTCGGCCTGGGCCCGGAGCCGTCGCCGCTGCGCGTGCAGCAGCGAGTGAATGGAGGGCACCTCTCCCAGCTCGTGGAGCGCGAGGAGTGCCGCTGGCCACAACGTGGGTATCGGCACTGCGACGGCGAGAAGCGCCGCGCCGCGCCGCGCTGCCGCGGGCGCGCCCGGCCCGGTTGCCTCGCGCAGCATGCGCTCGAGCGTGGGCTCGTCGGAGCCACCGTCGACCGCTGCGAGCGCCGGGGCCAGGCTGACGTTGCCGGGGTCTCGCGCCACCACCTGGGCCAGGGCAGTGAGTACCGCCTCGCGTGAGGCCGGCTCCCGCAGATCGCAGAGCAGTTGTGCCAGGGGTTCCGCGACCGCGGCGGCAGGAAGCTTCCCGAGCGCCTGAATCGCCGGTATGGCGAGAAGCGAGTCCGGCACCAGGGCCAGCAACGGCCCCGCCGCCCTCGCGTCGCCGATCTCGCCCAGCGCGTTCACGGCGGCGAGCTGCAGCCACAGGTTACCTGCCATCATCGCCAGGAGGTCCGGCACTGCCTCCGCCGCGCGGAAGGCACCAAGGGCCTCGATCGCCGCCTGTGCCACGTTCTGGTCCTCGTGCCGGACAAATGGCAGCACCGCCGCACTACTCGACGGATCGCCGATGCGGGTGAGGACCTGGAGCGTGAACATGGCGAGTTCCGCGTCGGCGGTCCCGCCCAGGACGTCCACGAGTGGCGGGACGGCGTACGGGCCCTGACGCTCGAGTGCCGCGATCGCGCTGTTGCGCAGCAGGGCACGCTCGTGATTGGCCACCAGGTGCACCAGGCGCGCCGGTTCGAGGTAGCGGGCCGCATAGCGGATGGCCTGCTCCCGCACGGTCGGGGCCTCATCCTCCAGGGTCGCCAGGATCAGCCCCGTGCGCTCGGCCTCCGGCATCGCGTCCGCGGCGGCGAGTCGCTGCTTCACCGCACCTGCGACGGTCATATGTGGAAGGCCTGTACGCGCTGCTGCAGGCCCTCGGACTCGCCGGCGAGTGCCTTCGCGGCCGAGCTCATCTGCTCCACAGCCACGAGGTTCTGCCGCGAGATCATGGCGATCGACTCGACGGACTTGACGATCTGTTCCCCGCCGCGCTTCTGCTCCAGCACCGACTCCGACATCTGGTGCGTGAGCTGGTTCATCTTGTCCGCGGCATGGCTGATCTCGCGGGCGCCGACCGCGTTCTCCTTGACTGCGCCGGCGATCTGGCGCGTCAATGCGGACATGTGACCGGCAATCTTGAGGACTTCCTTGGCGCCGGCCGCCTGCTCGTCCGTGGCGCGCGCGGCGTCGGTGACCAGCTCGGATGTCTTGCCGATGGACCCGACCAGCCCTCCCACCACCTCGTCGGTCAGTCGCACTGACGCCTCGGTTTCCCGCTGGACCATCTCCACCACTTCACCGATTTCCTGCGTCGCCTGCATGCAGCGCTCGGCCAGGCGGCGCACTTCATCCGCCACGACGGCAAAGCCACGCCCTGCGTCGCCGGCCCGCGCCGCTTCCACCGCGGCGTTCAGGGCCAGCAGGTTGGTCTGGTCGGCGATCCAGTCGATGACCTTCACGATCTTGCCGATCTCGCGTGACCGGTCACCGATGGAGCCGATCGAGCCCTGCAGCGTGACGCCGCGTGCCCTGGCCTCCGCTGCTGAACGCTGGGATACGTCGTCCACCATGTGCACCCGCTGTGCGATGGCGCCGAAGCGGTCGATCATGCTTGTCAGCGTGGACACCGCCTCGTCCACCGCCTGGACCAGGACTTCGCCGTTCTGGGCGGTCTGGCCCAGGGTGGCGCTCATCTCCTGGATCGACGCCGACGTCTCGTCCACGTTGGCCGCGAGCGCCTCGGCATTCTTCGCGAGGTGCTGCATCTGCGCCGCCATCTCGACCATGGTGGCGGAGGTTTCCTCCGTGGAGCTCGATTGCGTCTCGGCGCCACGCGCGATCTGCACCGTCGTGCTGGAGATCTCCTCCGCCGACGTGGCGACCGTGCGGCTGGCCGACGTGATCTGCGTGACCATCTCCCGCAGGCTCTTCACCATCTGCCGCATGATGTGCTCGAGCCATCCCACCTCGTCGCGCGACAGGCTGCGGATGTCGACGGTGAGGTCACCCTTGGCCACCTTCTCCGCCAGCATGCCGAGCGCCGTGAACGGGTCGGCAATGAGGCGCCCAAGCAGGAGTGCCACGGCGACGCCGATGACGACGGTGATGAGGACGAGCACCAGGATGGTGCTCCTCGTGTCGGCGATGATCTGGTTTACTGCCGTGAGACGTGAGCCATCCGCCATGGCATCGCGAGCCACGCTTCCCACGGCGCCCAGCCGGTTGAGGGCGTAGAGGCCGAGATAGGCATTGAGGGCCAGGACGATCGCGACGCCGGCGAGGAGCTTGCGGCGGATGGTGAGGTCGCGGATCCATTGGACGAGCTTGTCCGTCATACCGGTGTCCGGGAGTAGGGTGACTGGAGCGGCATCACGATGCCTCCGCCAGGAGAAGCGCGCGATCGAGGTCGAGCAGGATGATGAGCCGGGCATCGAGCCGCCCGATGCCGGTGACATAGTCCGTCTGGGCGGAGAGCACTTCACCGGGAGGCGCGAGCACGGAGTCGGCGGGGACGTTGACCACCTGGTTCACTGCATCGACCAGGAGCCCGAGCACCCGGCCGTGCGCCTCCACTACCACGATGCGCGCGCGGGCATCGGGTTCCCCCAGTCCAGCCAGGCCGAGGCGCGTGCGGAGCTCAACCACCGGCAGGATGCGGCCGCGCACGCTGGTGACACCGCGGATGTGCGGTGGTGCCTCGGGCACGCGGGTGATGTCGCCGACGCGGAGCACTTCGCGCACGCGTCCGATCGGGATGCCGAACTCCTCGCGATCCAGCATGAAGGTCACGAGGTGCAGCGGCGGTGCGGCCGGCGCGTTCGGGACAGGGGCATCGGTGACCGCTACCGAGTCCGCGAACTCGAGCAGGCTGGCGCGGGTGGCGGCAGGCGGGCTGTCGGTGCGCTTGCGTGGCATCGTGGGTTGCTCAGCTCTGGATGGCGAGGGGAGCGGACAGCGGCTCGACCACGCGCTGGGCGTCGAGGATGCAGGTCACGCGACCGTCACCCATGATGGTCGTGCCCGATACGAGGCGCGTGCGGCCGAGGGCGGGGTCGAGACCCTTGGCGACGATGCTGCGATGCCCGAGCAGCCGATCGACGAGCACGCCCCGGCGGCGGGCACCGGCGTGCACCACCACCGTGTACTTGCGCTCGGCACTGCCGCCGGCGGCACCAACCAGCGCGGCACCATCGACCACGGGAAGCAGCTCGCCGCGCCACAGCACCACGCCGCGGTGATTGATCTGGTGAATGTCGCCATCAGCCACCCGCACCGTCTCGACCACGTGGGCGAGCGGAATCGCATAGCGTTCGTCGGACACCTCGACCAGGAGCGTACGCACCACGGCGAGCGTCACGGGAACGCGCAGGATGAACCGCGTGCCACGGCCCGGTGCGCTCTCCACCGTGATGGAACCGCCCATGGCATGCAGGGAGGACGCGACCACATCGAGCCCGACCCCGCGTCCGGCCAGGGGTGAAATGGCGTCGACCGTGCTGAGGCCGGGGACGAAGATGAGGGGGTAGATCGCGTCGGCATTGACCGACGGGACGTCCAGGCCGAGGGCCCGGGCCCGTTCGGCGATACGATCGGCATCGAGGCCACCGCCATCATCCGACACGGTGATGATGACGCCATCGCTGACTGGCGCCGCGCTCAGGCGGATCACGGCCTCGGCGCTCTTGCCGCGGGACCGGCGCAGGGCGTCGCCTTCGACCCCGTGCACTACGGCATTGGTGATGAGGTGCACCAGCGGCTCGCCCAGCTTGTCCACGATTGCCTTGTCGAGTCGCGTGTCACCTCCCGACGTCTCGAGGCGGACGGTCTTGCCGCTCGACTGGGCGGCGTCGCGCACCAGCCGGGCAAAGCGGCCGAAGACACCCGAGAGGGGAACGAGCCTGGTTGCAACCACGGCGTCCTCCATCCGCTGGGTGGTCTTTTCGACAGCGTTGATCGAGGCGTCCAGCTCGGCCGTCTCTTCGGTGAAGCCGAGGTGGGCAGTCATCCGGCGCTGGATGTCGCGCAGGCGTGCCTGGGCGATCATCGCCTCGCCCACGATCTCCTGCAGCGCATCGAGCCGTCGGAAGTCGACCCGGACGGTATCGACAACGGCGTCGGGGGTGCCCGTTGCGCGAGGTACGGCACCAGCGCGCGCGGTGGCCGCCGGCGCGGCCTGCCCCGCGAGCTGGGTGCGCACGGCAGCTACCCAGGCCTGGGCGCGCGACGGGTCCGACTTCTGGCTTGCCGCACCGCGCACCAGCTCGATAAGGCTGTCGGCGCCGTCGAGCAGCAGGCTGAGAGTCCCGGGGTCGCGCTGCGTGGCATCAGCGAGGAGTGCTGCAAGGAGGTCTTCGATGGTGTGGGCCGTGTCCGCGGCGGCTGACTGGCCCATCATGGCGGAGTTGCCCTTCACGGTGTGGACCAGTCCCTTGAGGCGGGGGGCCAGGTCGTCGACCGGCAAGTCGGCATTCCACCGTCGCTCCAGCTCGAGAAAGCCGTCCGCGGCCTCCTCCGCGAGCGGCAGGCACTCACCCACGTATTCGTGGATCAGCTCGGCGAAGGCGTTGGTGTCGCTCATGGCGCGATCAACGCGGCACGGCGGCTTGCCGTGCGCGGGCCACCGTTCGCTCGAGGTCGGCGGGCTGGAACGGCTTCGTCAGGTACTCCCACGCTCCCGCCTCGCGCCCGCGGCGCTCGTCGTCGGGCGTGTTCTCCGTCGTGACCATCACGACCGGCACATGGAGCTGCATGCCATCGGCAGCACGCCGGGCAAGGAACTCGAGGCCGTTCATCTCCGGCATGTTGAGGTCGAGAAAGACGGCGGTGAGCTCGGGATGCGACTGGAGCATCGCGTAGCCCTCGCGCCCGTTGTACGCGTGCAGGACGGTGCTGCCAGCGAGGTCGCCGCGAGAGAACACGAGGTCATACATCTGGTGATGCAGCCTCGAGTCATCCACCACGAGGAAGGCGAGGGGTGGGCTCATGCGAGCACCTCGTCGATGACGGCCTTGAGCTCGTGTGGCTTCCACGGCTTCCGCACGAGTGCCGCGATGCCCAGGGCGGTCACGTCCCGCACCAGGTCGGAGCCTTCAGGTTCTGCCGTTGTGACGATGACGGGAACGCGGGGGTGGGAATTCCGTTCATAGAGCTCGCGGACGAACTCGACACCATTCATGTCGGGCATGTTGAGGTCCAGGAGGACGACGTCGAACGGCCCATGGCGACTGAGCAGTGCCAGCGCCTCCCGGCCGTTGCCGGCGGTGTGCAGTTCATGGTCGCGCTTCGGGAGCGCCAGCCCGTACATCCGCTGGATGAGCGCAGAGTCTTCGACTATCAGGATTCTCAAGGGTTGGACCCTCGAAGAGGCACGCGACAACGGCTATCCAGCGCTCCGCTGGGCAAGATCGTTGCCGGATGTGCAAGCCGTTGCAGTGCTTGAACATCCCTTCACGCTGCTTCGGGAGGGGAGGGTGGCGCTCTCTCTTTATGCTAGGGGGCGGCGGGAGGCGGCCGCCCGCTCGGCTACGCGGGCTGCGGCTCGCTCGACAGCTTGCGGTAGATGAATGGCGTGGTGGTGTTCGCGTCGGCGAGCGCCGACTCGATGATGTGATGGTGCGGACTCAGGGTGCAGATCGGGTCGGCCATGGCGGCATCGCCCGTGAGGGCAAACGCCTGGCAGCGGCAGCCCCCGAAATCCACGCACTTCCGCTCGCAGGTGTTGCAGGGTGACTTCATCCAGCTGTCGCCGCGGAAGGCATTGAACAGCGGCGACTCCTGCCAGATCCACTCCATCGAGTGTTCAAGCACGTTCGGGTACTTGATGGTGGTGATGTTCGTGGCGCCGTGACACGGCAGCACCTTCCCGTCAGGCGTCACGACCAGGTACACCTTGCCCCAACCCCCGTAGCAGGCCTTCGGGTACTCCTCGTAGTAGTCCGGCAGCACGAAGAGGATCTGCATCTTGCCGCGGTGCGCCTGCTTGGCGCGTTCCGCGACCTCGAAGGCCCGATCGACCTGCTCCCGCGTCGGCATCAGGGCGTCGCGGTTGACCAGTCCCCAGCCGTAGTACTGGGTGTTGGCCAGCTCGACGCGGTCGGCGCCCATCTCCGCTGGCCAGGTCGATGATTTGCTGGATGCGGTCGAGGTTGGCCTTGTGCAGCACGACGTTCACGGTGAACGCGAAGCCGAGCTCACGCACCAGTGCCGCGGCGGCGCGCTTCTGCTTCACGGAGCGAACCCCGGCGATCCGCTCGGCGTTGTCGTCGTCCGCGTCCTGCAGCGAGACCTGGATGTGCTCCAGGCCCGCTTCCTTGAACTTCTCGGCCCGTGCGCGGGTGAGGCCGAGGCCCGAGGTCACGAGCGTGCTGTAGAGGCCGAGGCTCCGCGCATGTGCTGCGAGCTCCTCGGTGTCCTTTCGCACGAGCGGCTCTCCGCCCGACAGGCCGAGCTGCAGCACGCCGAGAGCGCGGGCCTCGGTGATGACCCGCTTCCAGTCCTCGGTGGAGATCTCCTTCTCCGCGCGGATCAAGTCGAGCGGATTGGAGCAGTATGGACAATGCAGCGGACAGCGATGCGTCAGCTCCGCCAGCAGCGTGGTCGGGCGTTCACTGGTCACGGATCAGCTCCCGGGCGGCCAGTGTGGACAGGTAGGCCGTCACGTCGTTGAGGATCTCGGTCGGGTCGGCGCTCCCGGCGCCGTTGTACTGCTCACTGAGCACGCGGGCGATGTCGCCCACGCTGCGCTGGCCGTCCACCAGCTTGAGGATCGCCGCCCCGGTGTCATTGAGCAGTACCGCGCCCTCAGGATAGAGGAGCACGGGCCGCTTGCGCACGTCGTCGTACTCGACGCGCGCCAGCCGCCAGAGCGAGGGGACGCTAGTCGCGGTAAGCATGGTAGATCGTGTCGATCATCGCCCAGAGCATGTCCAGCTTGAAGGCCAGCGCCTCGAACACCAGCCGCTGGGTCTCCACGGTGGTGCAGTGCGTCTGCACGATGGACAGGCCGTGCTTCACGTCCTTCGGCGCCTGGACCAGCCGGCTCTTGAAGTAGTCGAGCGCCTCCGGCGGGATCCACGGATAGTGCACCGGGAATGACTCGATCCGCTGGGCGTGAATCTTCGGTGCGAAGAGCTCCGTGAGCGACGAAGCGCACGCCTGCACCCAGGGCTTCGACTTGCAGAACCACACGTACGACTCGCAGATCAGCCGTACCGACGGCAGCACATGCCGCTCGTCTTCCATCTCTTCCCGTGGCACGCCAAGCGCCACACCCAGCCGGATCCAGAGCTCGATGCCACCCTCGCCCTCCCGGGTGCCGTCGTGGTCGACGATCCGGCTGATCCACTCGCGGCGGATGTCGGGGTCGGGACAGTTGGAGAGGATGGCTGCATCCTTCCGGGGCACGACGCGCTGGTAGGCGAGGCGATTCGCCACCCAGCCCTGGAACTGCCGCGGCGTCAGCTTCCCGGCGTACATGTCGCGGTGAAACGGATGCTCGACATAGTACGAACCCTGGAAGGCGCGGAGCGCTGCCTCGAGCTCGGCGGGGCTCAGCGGCCGGTCGAGTGCGGGGATCGCGCCGCGCGGCGCGAAAGCGAGCTCGGAGGCAACCAGCGTGTCGGTCATATTTCGAACCTCATGCCGTCCATCCCGATGGTCAGCCCGGCTGCCTCGACCGCGCGGCGTTCCGCGGAATCTTCCAGCAGGACCGGGTTGGTGTTGTTGATGTGCACATACACGCGATGCCGGCTCGGCAGTGCGCCCAGGCGCGCGAGGCTGCCTTCGCTGCCGCTCATCGGCAGGTGATCGAGCTGGAGGGCGGTGCGCTCTCCGATGCCGAGCGAGATGAGCTCGTCGTTGGACCAGAAGGTCCCGTCGAAGAGAATCATCGCGCTTCCTGACAGGCGCGCAAGCAAGGCATCGTCTATCGCACCGCAGCCGGGGAGATAGGCGCAGCGGGTACCTGTCGCCGTCTCCGTGATGATGAGTCCTACTGTGTGTCCCGCCTCGGCTCGTGCCGCGAAGCGCGGGGGGTCGGCCGCGACCACGAACGGCTCGACCGTCAACCCCGCCTCGGTGCCATCACGCAGCCTGAGCGCGGCTGCCGTGCCCACCTGCAGTCGCGTCACCTGCACGTCGGCGAAGGCACGGGCCACCGACAGCAGTCGCGAATCCTCGGTGACCATTCGCTCGACCGCCGCCGTGGCGTACACCTGCAGGGAGCGACCTTCACGCAGGAGTACGAGCCCCAGCGAGTGATCCAGCTCCGCATCGGTGAGCACGACGCCCTCGATGGGCACGTGACGATTGCCCGACGGCGGATGCCCGTTGAGCTGCTGAACCTGGTCGCGGACATCGGGCGACGCATTGAGGAGGAACCAGTGCGATCCGTCGGCACTCACAGCGGTGGACGATTGGGATCGCGGGAAGGCGGAGCGTGGATCGAGGCGTGCGGCACGACAAGTGGGACACCAGCAATTCCACTGCGGGAATCCACCACCAGCAGCCGTTCCCAGCAGTACGACTTGCACCTGGAAAAGCGCCGAGGGCCCGCTTTCGCGAGCCCTCGGCGTCAGTCCTGCTGCTTACAGGGTCGCGACGTAAGCGGTGACTTCCATCGTAACGGCGACGATCTCTGCCTCTGGCTTGGTCCAACGCATGGTAGCTCCAGTACTCTGAGGTGATTGGGCCTGCACGCGGCCCTCACGAATTAGTTGGGTGTTGCCACCCACCAGGAGAGTGCATTCCCGGCGCAGCCCTTACCTAAGCAGGGGCTGTGCCGTTGCGATTACCGGGCCAAGCATTGCCTCATAAGTGATTGTATAATAAAGACTTAAACTGTGCGAACCGTGAGCGGCGAACGGGCCGGGAAATCAAGGTTTTGGGTGTTATCACCCACCCGATTGGGTCTTCTCACCCACCCATTCCGAACTTCTTCAGACGATACCTGAGCGTGTCCCGGGTAATTCCGAGCAGCTGGGCCGCCTTGGTCTGGTTGCCATTGGCCTCGGCCAGCGCCCGCTCGATGAGCGTCCGCTCCCACTGTGTCAGGTCGAGTGGATCAGCCGGTGGCGCACTCGACGCGGAGGCGGTCGACGGCGCCTGAGCCGCCGCGCTGGCACCGCTCGGTGTGCTCAGCGAGAGGTGTTCCACATCGAGCGTGTCGCCCTGGCTCCAGAGCACCGCACGCTCGATGACGTGGCTCAGCTCGCGCACGTTGCCCGGCCACGGATAGGCGCGCATGAGGTCGCGCGCCTGTGCGTTGATCTGGCGGACATCGCGGCCATACTTGGCGCTGTAGTGCTTGAGGAAGTGATCGGCGAGCAAGGGGATGTCATCACCGCGCTCTCGCAGCGGCGGCAGCCGCAGCAGGATGACGGCGAGGCGGAAGTAGAGATCCTTCCGGAAGCGGTCATGCTGCGCATCCTGTTCAAGGTCGCGATTAGTTGCCGCCAGGATTCGCACGTCGATCTTCCGGTCGCGAATGCCGCCGACGCGCCGCACCGTCCGGTCCTCTATAGCCCTCAGCAGCTTGCCCTGCAGCGCGAGCTCGATGTCACCCACTTCGTCGAGGAAGAGGAAGCCGCCCTCGGCGGCCTCGAAGAGCCCGAGCTTCGACTCCTTGGCATCGGTGAACGCCCCGCGCTCGTAGCCGAAGAGCTCCGCTTCCATGAGCGTGGCGGGGAGCGCCGTGCAGTTCACGTCGATGAACGGCCGGGTGCCGCGCGCGCCCGATGAATGGATGGTCCGCGCCACCAGGCCCTTGCCGGTGCCGGTTTCGCCGGTGATGAGCACCGGCGGGGTTTCGTCGAGCGCTGCGATCTGGCGGGCGCGCTCCATCACTGCCTTCATGGCGGGCGAGTTGCCGACGATGCCGGTCAGCACGACATCGTTCGCCGCCTTCTTCCGGTAGTACGACAGCTCCTGCCGAAGCTGTGAAGTTTCGCGCGCGCGATCGGCGAGGAGCTTCATCTCCTCGAGATCGACCGGCTTCTTGATGTAGTCGAATGCGCCGAGCTTCACCGCCTCGACCGCGCCCTCGATGGTGCCGAAGGCGGTCATGACACAGACCGAGATCGCCGCATCGAACTCGCGAATCTTCCGGAGCAGGTCGATGCCGCTCATGCCCGGCAGCCGCACGTCCGTAAAGACCACGTCCGGTCGCAGCTTGTCGAGCATCTCCAGTGCCTGCTCGGCGTCTCCAGCCACTTCAACTTCGTAGCCTGCTTCCACCAGGTATCCCCGGATGGCGCGCGCGAGGGTGCGCTCGTCGTCCACGACGAGAATGGTGCCGTTACTCATGCGCTGGCCGCCACGGCCGGGGCCGCGGGGAATCGGATGCCAACGGTCGTGCCTCGGCCCACGGCGCTGCTGATCTCGAGCGTGCCGCCGTTCTGTTCCACGAAACGCTTCGCGATGGCCAGGCCCAGCCCGGTACCCTCGGGGCGAGTGGTGAAGAAGGGATCCGTCACCAACGGAAGTACCTCATCCGGGATGCCCTTGCCGGTGTCGGCAATCTCCACCAGCACGCTCGCGCGGTCATCGCTCGCGCGGGCGGACAGGGCTAGTGTGCCGCCACCCGGCATCGCATCGAGGGCGTTGGCGATGAGCTCGTGCATCGTTTGCTCCACCTTCATCGGATCGAGCATGGTGTCGGGCAGGTCCTGTGGCAGGTCGGTGCGCAGGGTAACCGCCCGCTCCGTCAGCAGGCGGCTGAGCGCGGGCACGAGTCCCGCCACGAGCATGGCCAGGTTTTCCCGCATCGGGTGCAGTGGCGCCGGGCGCGAGAACGTAAGCAAGTGGGTGATGCGCTTGTCGAGGCGGTCCACCTCGCTGATCATCGACTCCAGCGACTCCCGGGCTGCGGGGGAGTCGGGGTGACGCAGCGCAAGTTGTGCCGACGCGCGGAGGCTCGCCAGTGGATTCCGGAGTCCGTGGGCCACACCCGCGGCCATCTGTCCCACGGACGCCAGCTTCTCCTGTTCCACCAGCTGCGCCTGGGCGGTCTCGAGCTGGCCGATCTTCGCCGCCAGTTCAGCATTGACGTGCACGAGTTCCGCCCGCGATTGCCGGAGGTTGCCCGTCATCTGCTGGAAGCTCCGGGCCAAGTCACCGATCTCGTCGCCGGAGCGCGGCGTGATCGGGTGGTCCAGGTCGCCGCTGCCCACGACTGTCATCGCCTGGCGCAGTTCACCGATCGGGCGCGCGAGGCTTCGGGCGATGAGCCACGCCCCGGCAAACCCGGCCGCCACCGAAAGCAGCAGGATCCAGAACAGGAGGGTGCGCTCGCTGTTCACGATCTCCGCCACCTTGCTGAAGGCGCGGGAGACGCTGAACTCGCGCGCCTTCCGGTAGATCTGGTGGTTCATCTCGGTGAGGGCCGGAAGCAGCCTCTCCTTGAGTTGCCCCTTGGCGAAGGCGTAGGCCTCCTCGCGCTTGTCCAGGTCCTCGAGCGCGAACACGCTGTCGGCGACGGTGCGGATCTCGGCCTCGATACGGCGAACACCATCGGCCAGTTCGCGCTCGTCGGGCTGCAGCTCACTGCCCCACCGGTCCAGCCAGTAGTCGACTACCTCGCTCGAGAGCTTGAACTCCTGGCGCGCGCGGGGCTCCATGCCGCTCAGCGAGCGCCAGATCACTTCACTCTGGTCGAACATCGCCGTCTCGACCTCGGAATACGTCCGGGTCCGGGTCAGGCTCTCGCCCAGCGTTTCCAGCGCCCGCCGCTCCAGGGCGTTGCTGCGAATCGCCTCAGCGCCCACCAGCAGCACGGGGAGCACCATCAGCCCGAAGCCGAGGAGGAGTTTCTGCTGGAACGTCATTCCGGAGGGTGGTGCATGGTGGTCAGAAGATACTGCGGGGTCCGGCGATGGTGCCTAGTGCGCCGCACCACCCCCGCCGCTGACCCGGCCCGTCTTGAAGAGGAGCAGCAGTGGCGTGGCGAGCAGGAAGGCCGCGCCCATGATGAAGAACACCTTCTCGAACGCAATGACGGCCGCCTGGCCCTCGATCATGCGCGAGAGCAGGGCCTGGGCCTTCTGCTGCGCCGCCACGAGGCTGCCGGTCTCGGCCAGCATCCGCTGCGTCACCTGGTCGAGCCAGCCGCGCGTGGCGTCGTCGTAGATGGTGACGTGGGCGCGCAGCGCCTCACGGCTCTGCTCACGGAAGTGCGTCAGGATCGTCGCGGTGATGGCAATGCCGAAACTGCCGCCAAGCTGGCGACTCAGGTTGTAGAGGCCGGTGCCCTGCGGAATGTCGGAGGGCGGCAGGCCGGCCACGGCGAGGCCGGTGAGGGGCACGAAGATGAGTCCCATGCCGATGCCGCGCAGGATCATCGGCCACAACAGGTCGACCTGGCCGGTCTCGAGCGTGAAGTGCGAGTGGAGCCGCATCGAGAGAGCGAACAGGACCACGCCGAAGAAGATGATCGGTCGCACGTCCACCTTGTTCGCCATCTTGCCGGCCACCGCCATCGTGATCGCGGTCGCAATGGCGCCGGGCAGGAGGACGCGGCCGGTGTCCCAGGCGCTGAAGCCGAGGTAGTTCTGCAGGAAAACCGGGAGGGCAAAGACACTCGAGTAGAGGGCAAACCCGAGGATGCTGGCGAACACCACGCCAACCGCGAGCTGCCGGCGCTTGAGCACGCGCAGGTTCACCATCGGGTGCTCGGTGGTGAGCTCGTGCCAGACGAAGGCGATCATCCCGAATGCCGCGATGCAGGTCTCGATGATGATTTCCGTGGACTCGAACCAGTCCTTGGACTCACCCCGCTCGAGGAGGATCTGCAGCGCACCGACACCCATGATCAGGAAGAGCAGCCCGAGCCAGTCGACCCCCGCATCCTCCCTGACCTTGTATCTCGGCTCCGGCACATACGACCAGGTGAGGAAGGCTGCGATGATGCCCAGCGGGATATTGATGTAAAAGATCCAGGGCCATGAATAGTTGTCGGTAATCCAGCCGCCCAGCGTCGGGCCCAGGGCAGGGCCCACCATCACGCCCATGCCGAAGATCGCCGTGGAGGTGCCGCGTTCCTTGAGCGGGAAGACGTCGAACAGGATGGCCTGTGCCGTCGAGATGAGCGCGCCGCCGCCGATGCCCTGGATGACCCGCCAGAAGACCAGCGCCTCGAGGCTCCTCGCGTTGCCGCAGAAGAAGGAGGCGACAGTAAAGAGGATGATGGAGCCGGTGTAGTAGTTCCGCCGACCGAACCGGGCTGAGAGCCAGGGCGTGAGCGGCAGGATGATGACGTTGGCCACGATGTAGCCGGTGCTGACCCACGCCACTTCCTCCAGCGTCGCACCCAGGTTCCCCATCATGTGGGGAATGGCCACGTTCACGATGCTCGTGTCGACGAGCTCGAGGACGCTTGCGAGCGTAACGGCGAAGGCAATGAGGTACCGGACCCGGTAGACCTCTGCCTCCGAGCGTACCTGCCGGAGGGGAAGCGCTGCGATGGCCATGCGTCGAACCGGCTACTTCACCCGGATCGACACGTCGACGGACATGCCGGGCCGCAGCGGATGCGCCGGGTCCTCCGTCGGCACCGCGATGCGCACCGGCACACGCTGCACCACCTTGGTGAAGTTGCCGCTCGCGTTGTCGGGCGGCAGCAGGGCAAAGCGCGCTCCCGTGGCGGGGCTGAGTGACTCAACCGTGCCCTTGAAGGTGACGCCGCGATAGGCGTCCACCGTGAACTCGACCGGGTCGCCGACCTTCACGAACTGCAGCTCGGTTTCCTTCAGGTTGGCCGTGACCCACACGTCGGTGGACGGCACAACGGAGAGCAGGGCCTGGCCCGGCTGCACCAGCTCGCCCGGCTCGACCCGCCGTCGCGCCACGATGCCAGCGATCGGGGCGGTGATGACGGTGTAGCCGACCTGGGTCTCGGCGGTGCCGACGGCGGCTGCCGCCGCTGCGAGCCGTGCATCGGCCCCCTTGAGTGCGGCCGCGCCCGCCGCCACCTGGCTCTTCGCGGCAATGGCCTGGCGCCGGGCGACGTCGAGGTTCGCGATGGCGGCATCGTTCGCTGCCTGCGCCGCGTCCAGCTGCTGTGCCGCGATCACCTTGGTCGCCGCCAGGCCGCGATAGCGCTCGAGGTCGGCGGCAGCCTTCCGGGCTGCTGCTTCCGCTGCCGCAACCGAGCCCTCGGCACCGGCCGCCTGGGCCTGCATCATGGCGAGTTGTGCCGCCGCCTGGCCCGCGTTGCGACCGGTGCCAGCCTGTGCCTGCGCCGACGCCAGGTCGGCGCGGGCCTGCTGCAGCCGGAGCTCGAGATCGCGCGCGTCGAGCACGACCAGCGTATCACCCAGCTTCACTTCCTGGTTGTCTTCCACCAGGACACGACTCACGAAGGCCTGCACCTTGGGCGCGATGGGCGTGATATGACCATCAATCTGCGCGTTGTCGCTGGTGACCACGTGCCTGCTCGCCAGCCAGGTTCGTATTCCCCAGGTCGCCCCAGCAGCCGCGACAAGCAGGATGACAACGAGTCGCACCCTCGAGGATCGCGTGGCCGGAACCTCCGCAGCGGAAGCGCGGCCAGCGGATGCGGCGGGAGGGATGTCTGTCAGTACGTCAGTCATGATCAGGCTCGCGGTGCAAGTACGGTGACTTCACTGGCCCGCGGGCACGATGACGCCGAGCGCGCGGTATGAATTGACCCGGGCAATGTCCAGGGAAACCCGGGCCTGGATGAGCGCGTCGCGCGCGCCCACGAGGTTGCGTTGTGCGTTCGTGGTCTCGACGCTGCCGGCCACGCCGGCGGCGACGCGCTCGTCCGCCTGCTTCAGTTCAAGGTCGGCGAGGCGCAGACGCTGCTGCGCAACGACGAGCTCCTCCCGCGCGGCAGTGAGGTCGAGCACGACCTGCCGGGCCTCGGCGTCCACCTGCTGCGTCACGTCGTATTCCCGCAGCTTCTGCGCGTCGTAGCGGGCGCTCTGCTCGGCGCGGCGCTTCTGGCGACGGAGTCCGTCGAAGATCGGGATGGACACGCCCACCTGCACGACCCACGTGCCACTGAGCGCGTCGGTCTGCTGGCCGCTCTCCTGGACCTGCCCTGAGATGCCGGCGCTGGGAAGGTTCTCCTGTCCCACCGCGCGACGGCTGAGCCGCACTGCTTCGGTGCGGCGCTGCTCCGCCAGCACCTCAGGCCGGTGGTCGAGCGCGAACGCCACCGCCGAGTCCTGGTCGGTGGGCAGCGCCTGATCCTCCTGGCCGAGCGAGTCAGCGAGAGGCAACGGGGTCTCCGGCGGCAGCGTCAAGGCGCGCGCCAGGTCGAGTCGCGCACGCGCCAGCTGGTTCCGTGTTATGACCAGCTGCGTGCGCACCGCGGCGAGGTTCACCTCGTTCCGGGTGACGTCGATCGCGGCGCTGACGCCGGCGTCGGAGAGCTGGCGCGCCTGCGCCAGCAGGTCGGCCGCGATGGCGCTGTCGGCCTCCCGCGCCCGAATGGTCTCGGCGATTCCCAGCACGCGCACGTACGCAACGCCCGCCACCGCCGCGGCATTGCTGCCGACCGACTGGGCATCGAAGCGCGCAGCGACCGATGAGTCTGACGCCGACTGCACCCTGCTGATGGCGGCGAGGTTCACCAGCGTCTGCGATCCGTTCAGGCGAAAGTGGTAGAGATCGAACGGTTCGGTGACGCCGGTCGCGATCGGAATGCCGAATTCATCAAGGTTGAACGTCTGGCGGGAGTAGTCCACGAGGCCCGACACCTGTGGAAGCAGGTCGGCGCGTCGCTGGCCGACACGGGCGTCGGCAACCTCGGTATTGAGGCGCGCGACCGACGCCGCGACGCCGCGCTGCCATGCCCAGCGCATTGCCTCGTCGAGCGTGAGCGGGCCCTGTGGAGCAGCGAGGGTTGGCACCTGTGCCACCAACGGGGACGCGGCGAGCAATGATGCGACCAGGGCCGAGCGAAACGCGCGCATGATCAGCGGCCCGTCCCGGTGTCGCGCGGCAACACACCGTTGAGCACGAGGTCGATGGTGCCCGACAGGATCGCGTCGGCCGTGAGCGGGGCAGGGTCGAGGGGCGCAAAGAAGTGGAGCATCTTGCTGCCCATCACCAGCAGCGAAGGCATGGCGCGCGCGGCGAACTGCGCCTGCTCCGGCCGCACCTCGCCGGCGGCGATGCCCTGGGCCAGCACGCCGAGACCGAGGGAGCGCACCCGCAGGATCACTTCCTCATAGTAGAAGCGCGCGAGTTCCGGGAAGTTGTTCAACTCCCCATGCACCAGCTTGATAATCCTCGCCATCGAGGGATCACCCACCACAGCCCAGATGCGGCGCATCAGCAGTTCCAGCTTCGTGCGCGTGCTGCCCTCGGCGTGCAGCAGTTCCTTCTCACCTTCCTCGAGCACGCTCACGATGCGCGCGCGAATCATGGCGCGGAACAGCGCTTCCTTGGAATCGAAGTAGAGGTACAGCGTTCCCTTGCTGACGCCGGCGCGGCGTGCGATGTCCTCCAGCCGCGCGCCGGAGAAACCCTGCGCGCCGAACACCTCGAGCGCTGCGTCGAGGATTTCGTCTGGGCGCTCGTCGGGACGGCGCTGCCACCGTGGGGAAGGTGTTGTCTCAACCGTGTTCATGTGCTCCTCATATAACTGACCGGTCAGTAATATAATCGGTGAGTCGCTTGCCGCAATGCCCCGGACCAAGGCGCGGCAAGCCTTTCCCACCGTTGGCGATAGATATTTCGAGACGGTCGTGACCCAAACTCTTGCCTGACAGGGCTGGTGTCCGTAATATTGACCAACCCGCACGGGAGGCCCCCTGCCGATGTCGGATGCATTCCGTAGCTCCGACGAGTTCGACGAACAGGCCCACCAGCTCTACAATGAAGGATCCTACGAGGAAGCGCTCGCGCTGCTGCGTGAGGGGCTCTCGCTGTATCCCAATGCGGTGGAACTGCACGTCGGCTCCGCATACGCTCATCTCGCCCGCGAGGATTACGCGTGGGCCCGCCGCAGTTTCGAAACCGCCATCGCGCTCGACCCCGACAATGAGGACGCGCTGGCAGGACTGGGCGAGGCGCTGCTCAAGCTCGGCGACCGGGCCGGGGCGCTCCGCGCGTACGAACGGATTGTGGCACTCGGGTTCCGCGAGGACCTCGAGCTCATGCTGCAGCTCGGGCGGGCCTGCTTTCGCGAGGGGCTCCTGGCACAGGCGCACCGCTACTTCGAGCTCGCCGTCACGGCGCATGGAGAATCCCCCGAGGCGGCTGCATGTCTCGGCTACGCGTCGCACCGGCTCGGGAACGATCCCGGTGCGCTCTTCTGGATACGGCGCGCCCTGGAGCTGGAGCCCCAGTACCCCGAGGCGCGCATCTACCTCGCCAACATGCTCTACGACCGGGGCGAGACCGAGGCGGCACTGCACCATCTCGAGCGCACCGAGCCCGACGATCACTACGACGAGCTCGGGATCTGGCGCTGCATCGAGCTCAAGAAGACGGTCTACCGCCTGCCCGACGACGATCTCGAGTTGGCGCCGTGGTACAGCCGCCTGGGCGAGGTGGCGGGCGAACCCGACGCGATCGACATGCTGCTGGCCGAGATCGAGGCGCAGCAGCCCGACGGCACGGTGCGCGACCCGCACCAGCTCGAGCTCTTCGGCACGCTGCTCACGGAGCTTCAGGCGATGCAGAAGCGCCCCGGCGGCGATGCGGCGCACCACGTTGCCACGCTGGCGGGACATTCCTTCCGCGGTACCTGGGAAGAAATTCTCCTGCAGATGAAGGACGCCGAGCCCGAGTGGGCCGACGCCCCGATGAGTGAGTTCATGGCCAGCCTGGCCCGGCGCGGTCGCACCGAGACAGGGATCGTCATTCCGCTGACAGATGCAGAAGCGTTCATCCGCGGAAGTTCAGAAGCGGGAGTGCTGCGGATCCTGCACTAGGAACGGCGCGAACAGGGAACAGGGAACAGGGGGCGGGAACCATACCGCGCTTCCTGTTCCCAGTTCCCTGTTCCCGCTTCCAATACACGACCTCACTAAGTTTCCAACATGACCAACACTGCCACACCTCCCCGCCGCTGGACCGCCGACGTGCACCGCGAGGTGCTGCCGAACGGCCTCACGCTCCTGGTGCAGCGCGACGACTCGGCACCGGCCGTCGCGGCCATTACCCACGTGCGCGCCGGGTTCTTCGACGAGCCCGATCGCTGGATCGGCATCTCGCACGTTCTCGAGCACATGTTCTTCAAGGGCACTCCCACCCGCGCTGTCGGACAGATCGCGCGGGAAACGAAGGCCGCGGGCGGCTACCTCAACGCATCCACCTCCTATGATCGCACCAGCTATTTCGTGGTGCTGCCCGCCTCCGCCCTGGCGCGCGCGGTGGATATCCAGGCCGACGCCCTGCGCCATTCTCTCATCGATGCCGGCGAGCTCGAGCGGGAGCTGCGCGTCATTGTGCAGGAAGCGAATCGCAAGCTCGACACCCCGGATGCAGTGACCTACGAGACGCTGCACGAACTGATGTTTGATCATCACCGGATTCGCCGGTGGCGGATCGGCACCGAGGCCCAGTTGTCGGCGTACACGCGTGATGACGTGGCGGGCTACTACCGGTCGCGCTATGTCCCGGAGCGCACGATCGTTTCCGTGGTCGGCGCCGTGCCGGTAGAGGAGACGCTTGCCGTCCTGCGCGCGGCATACGGTGACTGGAAGGCCGCTCCCGGGGCGGTGGACCCTTCACCGGCCGAGCCCGTCCACGCGGGGGTGCGCGCGCGCACGCTGCGTGGTGACGTGACGCGCGCCGAACTGACGCTGGGATGGCGCACGGTGGATGCGCTGCACCCTGACAGCGTACCGCTCGACGTGGCGGCTGCGGTGCTGAGCGCCGGGCGCGGAAGCTGGCTGTACCGCATCCTGCGCGAGCCGGGAGTGGTGACTGGTGTGGGCGCGTCGAACTATGCCCCGGGAGATGTCGGCGTGTTCTCCATCTCGGCCGATCTGGAGCCGGCGCGCGTGGACCAGGTGCTCGAGGGCATCGCTTCAGCGACAAGCAGGCTGGCACTGCTCGGGCCGGGGGAGACAGATCTCAACCGCGCGCGCACACTGCTGCAGGCCCGCTGGGCCCGGCGCAATGAATCGATGGAGGGCCGCGCCTCGGCACTGGCCAGCGCCGAGGCGCTCGGGCGCATCGAGCTCCTTGACGAGGAATACGAACGGCTGGGCACCGTCACCGCCGATGAGGTGCGAGACGTGGCGCGGCGCTACCTCCTGCCCGAGAGCGTGAGTGCGGTGGTGTACCTGCCCGATGGTGAGGGCGACGACCTCACGCCTGAGCGTCTCGCAGCGGCATTCGCGGTGGCTGCCCTCACGACCATCGCACCACCGGAGGCGGGTGCCCCGGCGACACCGACGCCGCGCCGGGTGCAGGGATCGCGCACCGCCGAGGTGCTGCACGTGCCGCTCGGCGGGCTCGACGTTCTCATTCGAAGGAAGCCGGGCGTGCCCGCGGTGACGTTGGGCTACTACGTGCCGCGCGATGCGTCGGAGGCACCCGAGATGGCCGGAGTCGGCGCCCTCGCGATGCGGTCGATCATTCGGGGTGCCGGTCCGCTGGACGGCGCGGCGCTCGCCTTCGCCGCGGAAGGCCTGGGTGGATCGCTCGGCTCCAGCGCCGGGATCGACTGGGCCGGATTGAGCCTGCCGGTCCTTAGCGAGAATCTCGGGAGGGCTGCGACGCTGCTGCGCCTCGCCGCCTTCGAGCCGGCGTTCAACGAACTCGACGTGCTCACGGAGCGAGGGCTGTTGATGGAGGAAGCGCGACAGGTGGCGGACGACATGTTCCGCTACCCGTTCCAGCTGGCCTTCGGCGCGGCGTTCCGTGATCGCGGGTATGGCCGTCCGGTCGGCGGCACGGTGGACACACTTCCACAGCTTGGCATCGATGACGTGCGCGCCTGGCATCGCACCAGTTTTGCCGGCCGGCGCGGCGTGCTGGTCGTGGTGGGCGACCTCGATCCCGATACCGCGGCGGCAGAAGTGGCGGGCGTATTCGGTGACGCACCCGGCGGCGCGGCTGCCCCTCCGCGCGCGCGCCAGCTGGTGCAGCCACGTCCGGATGACTGGCAACGGGTCGCGTCCCGCGCGAAGGCACAGACTGCGTTCGCCATGGCGTTCCCTGGGCCCGACCGCCGCGACCCGAAGCGTCACGCGGCCGATGTGTGGGGGGCGGTCGCCAGCGGCCTTGGTGGTCGGTTGTTCGACGCGCTGCGCGACCGTCGTTCGCTGGCCTACACCGTGGTGGGCACGGCATGGCCGCGCCGCGACGGCGGTGCGATGCTCACCTATATCGCCACCTCACCGGAGCGCGAGGATGAGGCGCGCGCGGCGATGCTGACCGAGCTGACTCGCTTCGCCGAGGAGCGTGTCAGCGACCAGGAACTGTCCGAGGGAGTGAACTACCTGTCGGGCCAGGCGGAGATCTCGCGCCAGAGCGCCAGCGCCGTGGTAGGAGAAATTGTCGATGCCTGGCTGGCGGGGGAGGGGCTGCAGGAACTCGAGGACCCGGCAGCGCGCTACCGGTCGGTTACGGCAGATGCGATTCGCGATGTAGCGGCGGATGCGTTCAGCGGCGCGCGGGCCGAAGGCGTGATCAGGGGAGCGTAGCACCCAGCCGTCGCGCAATCACCTCGAGTCCGCGGTCCACAACCGCGTCACCGGCCCTTTCTAGGTAACCCGGGCCGGCCACCGGCTCACCGCGTCACGATATCCTTCCGGCACGCCCAGGTCGAACAGCTTGGCCGGCACCGTCACTCCTTCGAGCACTCCCCGCGCGGCGATGCGCTGCAGCACGGGCCGATCGTCGATCTCGGCGCCCGGTGGCACCGACGCCGCGACAGCGTCGAAGTCGCTGAAGACATCGCTGGTGTATGCAACGCGCCCGGTCGGCGCGAGCACGGGCTCTCCTTCCACGCTGAACCGGCCGAGACTCGAACCCCGGGCATCGAGCGATGCGACCTGAATCCGCCCGCCGTCGCCGGCGCGGGTCATCGCGCGACCCAGGGCACCGGTGCGCGCCGATTCCGGCTTGCCGATTTCCACGAGGGCCACGGTTGTGCGGCGCGATACGCGGTGCGCCGCCAGCACCGCCGTGGTGGGATTCGGCCCGTCGAACAGCTGGTCCGGCTGCAGCAGCAGGAACGGCGACCCCGCGAGCGCATCGCGGGCGGACAGGATCGCGTCTCCCAGGCCGCGAAAGGCGGTCTGCGGCACGAACTCGAGTTCGAGTGGCCCCTGATATTGCCGCGCCGCGGCCTCGATGACCGGCTTGTGCGGGGTCACCACGAGAATGACGCGCAGCAGGCCGGCGGAGGCGGCCTCGTCGAGCGCCCAATAGAGAGCGGGCTTGAGTCCGACCGGGAGCATCTCCTTCGGCACCCAGTTCGTGATCGGTCGGAGCCGGCGGCCGAGACCGCCACACGGAATGACCGCGGTATCGAGTGTCATCAGAACATTGACATGGCGAGAAAGGTGCGAAGGCTGTCGTTGGTGGCGCGCAGCCTTGCCGACAGCATGCGCACAAATGAGCGCAGCACGACGTAGGCGAGTTCCTTGTCGAACTCGAGCAGCAGTTCCAGGTCGGGGCGCGTGATGGTTGCAAGCACGCAATCGTCGGCCGCGAAGGCATCGGTCGAGCGCTCCGAGCGGTCGAGCACGCTCATCTCGCCGAAGCAGGTACCGGACTTGAGCACCGCCAGCGCCTCTTCGCCGGCGTTCGGGATGTCGCGGCTGATGCGCACACTGCCCGACACGATGATGTAGAGGCGATTACCGGGCTCGCCCTCGCGGAAAATCGTCTCGCCGGAGCGGTATGTTTGCTCGAGGCAGATGTCGGCCACCCGCCCCAGTTGCGCGTCGTCGAGGTCGGCAAAGAGGGCGGTGTTCCGCAGCAGCGAATGGTTCATGGCACGCCGGGAGGCCTTGGGTGGCGAAGGTGACCGAAGCTAGTCCGGCCCCTGAGGGCGAGCAAGCACGGCCGCACTGGGGCATAGCCGACTTCTGCTCGGCGCTGCGGATCCCACTCGCGCTGGCGTTCGTGCTGTTCTCCTCGCCGCGGGCCCGCCTCGCCGTCCTGTTGCTCGCCGGCATCACCGATTTCCTCGATGGTATGCTGGCGCGTCGCCTCGGGCCCTCGCGTCTCGGCGCGTTCGTCGATCCCGTGGCGGACCGGCTGTTCATGGCGTGCGCCTTCGCCGTAGTGGGAGTCTCCGGGATGCTGCAGTGGTGGGAGGTGGTGGGGGTACTGCTGCGGGACATCGCGGCGTCCGTCGCATTCTTCATTACCGCGGGGCTGGGTCGCGCGTCCTCGATTCCCGCCCGGCTGGGAGGCAAGGCGGTGACGCTGGGCCAGCTGCTGACGTTGCTCGCCTTCCTGGTGGCGCCGGCATACCTGCGGCCGATGGCATGGGCCACCACGGCGGTCGGCCTCTACGCCATCTGGGACTATTACAATGCACGTCGGCTGCAACGTCGTTTGGGGTAGGTGTACATGACGGGGAGGTCCTGATGGAAACCAAGCACATCACGCTGGCGTGGACCGGCGATCTTCGGTTCGAGGGCGGTGAACCGGGCGGGCCGGTCTCGCATGTGGACGGCGACAACGTCACGGCGCCGGGGCCGATGCTGACCTTGCTGCTTGCTGCGACGTCGTGCACCGGCGCTGATGTCGTGGACATCATGTCGAAGATGCGGGAGAAGCTCACCAGCCTCGACGTCGAGGCCTGGGGCGATCGGCGCGACGAGTCGCCGCGCCGCTACGTTGCGATCCGGCTCAAGTTCCGTGTGCGGGGCGAGTCTCTGAGCGAGCCCAAGGTGCGGCGCGCCATCGACCTGTCGCTGGAGAAGTACTGCTCGGTGGTCCACTCGCTCGCGCCGGACATTCCCGTCAGCTACGAACTCGACCTCGGTTGACGGAAAACATGAGCGCCCCGGCGGATTCCGCCGGGGCGCGCATCGCCCTTCAGGAACAACCGGGTGTCAGGCGGCGCCTGAACCCGCCGTCTCCTTGCGTCGTACCGGCTGGCAGTACCGCTCGCCGAGTTCACGAAGCTGGGCCAGCTCCGCGTCGGAAAGATCGTCGTACCGTTCCGCCAGGTACTGCATGGTGTCGTCCATCCACTCTTTCTGGTGTTCCGGGAGCGCCTCGATGACGCCGCAGCGCAGGATGTGACTGAACAACTCGTCACGGGCCTGGTCCTGCGTGGAAGCCACTGCCGGAGTACTACGGGTCTTCTTCTGCTTGGACATCCCTTCCCCTATGTCTGGGCCATGTACTTTGCGCCGGTAACTATAACCGGATAGCACCATTTGGTGCAAACCCCGTGCTCAACGGCGGTCGGAGGGTCACAGACTGCTGCGGTTGTGTGACTTAGGGCGCTTTTTCCCGCCCTGCGCGCTGGCGATATAGATTTCCCCATCGTACACCTGAGAGGACGCGTCACGCGCCGGATGAGGGCAGTCCATGGCTGAACATGAAGAGCTCTACGACGACGCGCGCGCCGAGCGACTGAAGGCGCTCTTGCGCCGTCTCGCGGACCTCATCCATGAACTGAACCGCCGCGACACCTTGCTGGAGTCCAGCGCCGAGTTGCAGCGGCTCCTGGGCGAGGCGCGAAGCGAGCTGTTTCACTACGAGGTGCGCAGCACCTATGATACCCCCGAGATCGCCGAGCACCGGCGGCTCGTTGAGGATGCGTTGAGCAGTCCCTTTACCCTTGAAGACCCGGAGGATGAAGAGCCATGGCGGCGCCCGCGCCCAGCGGATTGAAGCGGTTTTATGTCGTGCTCGCCGTGGTGGCGGCGATCGGCGTTGGTGCGATGGTGTACATGTCGCAGCGCAAGGCCGTAAGCATCCCGGTCAATCCGGTCGTGGTCGCAAGCGATACTTCGGGGTTCGCCGGGTACATCCTCGGGAGTGCCGACGCGCCGGTCGAGGTCGTGGTGTACGCGGACTACCAGTGTCCTGCCTGCGGGGGATTCGACGCGGTACAGTTCCCGTCGGTCCGTGAGCGGCTCATCGCCACCGGGCGGGTACGGTGGCGCTACCGGGACTTCCCGCTCGACAACCTCCATCCCCAGGCGCGCCTCGCCGCGCACGCGGCGGCATGCGCGAACGACCAGGGCAAGTACTGGGAGATGCATCGCTTCATCTACGAGGCGCAGAATGACTGGGCCTTCAAGTCGGATGCGGTGAGCCAGCTGCGGAACCTGGCCAAGCCACTCGGGATCGACATGGCGCAGTACGATGCGTGCATGCAGAGCGCGAAGTACGCGGGACGCATCCAGGCCAGCCTGGACGAGGGGACGAAGCTGGGCGTGCCCTCGACGCCGACCTTCGTGATTGGTGGTCGCCGGGTCAGCGGCAACCTCCCGTACGACGCGCTCAAGCACATCGTGGATTCGATCGCCCCGGTCGCGCCCGCGCCCACTCAGTGAGCCGAGGCCGGGTCAGCATCCTTTCGTGACACACGACGCTCACGCCGGTCGCACCCATCGCGACCTGGCGTTCCTGGCCCTCGCGGCGCTCGGCGTTGTCTACGGCGACATCGGGACCAGCCCCCTGTACGCCCTGAAGGAGTGTTTCAACCCGGAGCACGGGCTGGCGCCCACGCGCGAAAACGTCATGGGCGTCATGTCGCTGGTGTTCTGGGCGATGAACTTCGTGGTCTCCTTCAAGTACATCACGTTCGTACTCCGGGCTGACAATCGCGGCGAGGGCGGCATCCTGGCGCTGCTCGCGCTGGTGCGCCCTCATGGCAAGATCAGCTCGCGCAGGCGCACCGTACTCGTCGGCGCCGGGCTGTTCGGCGCGGCGCTGCTGTACGGCGACGGCATCATCACGCCCGCCATTTCCGTGCTCGGCGCGGTGGAGGGCCTGCCCGTCGGCACTACCATCGTACCGTACTTGTCAGCGGCGATCCTGCTGGTGCTTTTCCTCGTACAGCGCACGGGCACCGCGCGCGTGGGCGCGGTATTCGGCCCCGTGATGGTCCTCTGGTTCGTCTGCATTGCGTTGCTCGGCATTCGCGGTCTCTCGGCCGATCCCTCGGTGCTCGGCGCGGTCAATCCCGTTCACGCCGTTCGCTTCTTCCTCGATGACGGGCTCACCGGCTTCCTCATCCTCGGCTCCGTCGTGCTGGTGGTGACGGGCGGTGAGGCGCTGTACGCCGACATGGGGCATTTCGGGCGCCAGCCGATCCGCCTGGCATGGTTCGCCGTGGCACTGCCGGCACTGTTGCTCAACTATTTCGGGCAGTCGGCGTGGCTGCTGCATCACCCGGAGGCGCTGCGCAATCCCTTCTATGCGCTGGTGCCGTCCTGGGCCCTGTATCCCATGGTCGCCATCGCGACGGCTGCGGCTGTCGTTGCCTCGCAGGCGTTGATCTCGGGGGCGTTCTCCCTCACCCAGCAGGCGGTGCAGCTGGGCTATTCGCCGCGGGTGACGATCCAGCACACCTCGGCCAAGGAATCGGGGCAGATCTACATCCCCCAGGTGAACGCGCTGCTCTGTGTCGGGTGCATCGCGCTGGTGCTGGGGATGAAGAGTTCCACCGCCCTCGCGTCGGCCTACGGCATTGCCGTGACCGGCACCATGATCATCACCACGCTCCTCTTCCACACCGTGACACGCGAGCGATGGCACTGGCCGTGGGCGGTATCGGGGGGCCTGGCTGCCTTGTTCCTGGTGGTGGACCTCGGGTTCTTCGGGGCGAACCTGGTGAAGATCGAGAGCGGGGGATGGATCCCGCTGGTCGTCGCGGCGGTCATCTACCTGTTCATGACAACGTGGAGTGTGGGCCGGCGCCGTCTCTGGGCAATTGTCCGCGAGAACACGCTCCCGTTCGACCTCTTCCTGCCCGACATCGCGCGGCGGAAGCCGCCCCGCGTTCCGGGCACGGCGGTCTTCCTCACCTCCGAGGCGTCGGGTGCGCCGCCCGTCCTGCTGCATCACCTCAAGCACAACAAGGTGCTGCATGAGCGCGTGGTGATCATGTCGGTGGCCACCACGGACATACCACTGGTGCCCGCGACGGAGCGGATCGAGAGCGAATCGCTGGGGGAGGGCTTCTACCTGGTCAAGGCACATTACGGCTTCATGGAGACGCCGGACGTGCCGCTGGCATTGCTGCAGTTGTCGGATGAATTGCGCAGTGAAGGGAAGGACACCGCCACCTTCCGCACCGCTGACACCAGTTTTTATCTCGGCCGTGAAACGCTCATTGTCATGCCCAAGTCGAAGGCGAAGCCCGGTGCCCCGGCCCCGCGGGGGGCATCTTCCTCGGGCGAGGGGATTGGCGGACTGCCTGGCATGCCGCGCTGGCGGAAGAAACTCTTTGCCCTCATGGCGAGGAACGCCCAGCCGGCCACCGCGTTCTTCCAGCTGCCGCCCAACCGGGTGGTGGAACTCGGCGCCCAGATCCAGTTCTGAATCAGGACTCTTCCGCCTCGTAGGTCTCCCGCAGTCGCGCCACCACACCCGGATCCGCCAGCGTCGTCGTGTCGCCCAGGGCGCGGCCCTCTGCGATGTCGCGCAGCAGCCGGCGCATGATCTTCCCGCTTCGTGTCTTGGGAAGGTCGGCCGAGAAGAGGATGTCGTCAGGCCGCGCTATGGCACCGATCTTCTTCGCGACATGTTCCTTCAGGTCGTCGCGCATCTGCGCCGTGGCGGCGTGTCCCTCCTTCAGCGTCACGAACGCCGCAATCGCCTGCCCCTTCAGTTCGTGCGCCTTCCCGACCACGGCAGCCTCGGCCACCGCGGGGTGGTCCACCAGGGCGCTCTCCACTTCCATGGTCCCGATCCGGTGACCGGCCACGTTGAGCACGTCGTCGACTCGGCCGAGGATCCACCAGTAGCCGTCGTCGTCGACCTTGGCACCGTCACCGGCGAAGTAGCGGCCGGGGAACCGGCTCCAGTAGGTCTCCTGGTACCGCGCGTCGTCGCCGTAGATGGTGCGGAGCATGCCGGGCCACGGCTCGGTGAGGAGCAGGAAGCCGCCGCCCTTCGCCAGCTCGGTACCCTGCGAATCGACCAGCTTGACCGTGATGCCAGGGAAGGGGATCGTGGCCGACCCAGGCTTGGTGGTGACGACGCCTGGCAGCGGCGTGATCATGATGCCGCCGGTCTCGGTCTGCCACCAGGTGTCGACGATCGGGCAGCGATTGCCACCGATGTGCTCACGATACCAGATCCACGCCTCGGGATTGATCGGTTCGCCGACACTTCCAAGCAGCCGCAGCTGGGAGAGGTCGTGCCGAGCCGGGTGGTCGGTGCCCCACTTCATGAAGGCGCGTATGGCAGTCGGGGCGGTGTAGAAGACGGTGACTCCGTAGCGGGCGCAGATCTTCCAGAAACGATCGCGCTCGGGCCAATCGGGGGCGCCCTCGTACATGAGCACGGTGGCGCCGTTGGCCAGCGGTCCGTACACCACGTACGAGTGACCGGTGACCCAGCCGATGTCGGCGGTGCACCAGAAGACGTCCTCATCCTTCAGGTCAAAGACATACTTCGTCGTTGCCGCCACCTGGGTGAGGTATCCGCCGGTGGTGTGGACGATGCCCTTTGGCTTCCCGGTGGTACCCGACGTGTACAGGATGAACAGCATGTCCTCGGCGTCCATCGGCTCCGCGGGACATGAAGGAGCTGCCTGTTCCAGCAACCGGTGCCACCAGTGGTCGCGTCCTTCCTGCATCGTCGCGAAGGCCTCGTCACCCTCGCCACCGGGGCGACGGCGCACTACGACGACGTGGCGGATGGTGGGACAGCCGGCGATGGCCTCGTCCGCGAAGCGCTTGAGCGGCAGCACGCTACCGCGCCGGTAGCCGCCGTCGGCGGTGATCAGCACCGTGCATGCGGAGTCGTTGATGCGATCGCGAAGGGCCTCGGCGGAAAATCCCCCGAAGACGACGGAGTGGATCGCGCCGATGCGCGCGCAGGCCAGCATCGCGATCGCCGCCTCAGGGATCATCGGCAGGTAGATCGACACGCGATCGCCTTTCTTCACGCCGAGTGCCTTCAGCGCGTTGGCGCAGCGCCCCACCTCCTGGCCCAGCTCCCAATACGTGTACACCCGGCGATCGCCGGGCTCGCCTTCCCAGATGATCGCTGCCTTGTTGCGCCGGGCACCGCTCAAGTGCCGATCGACACAGTTAACGGCGACGTTCAGCTGGCCGCCGCTGAACCACCTCGCGTGGGGGGGCGTCCATTCAAGCACCGACTGCCACGGCTTGCTCCAGGCGAGCGACCGCGCCTGCTCCGCCCAGAACGCGAGGCGATCGCGGGCGGCGTCGTCATAGAGGGCCTGGGTACCGAGTGCTGCGCTCGCGAATGCCGGTGGGGGCGGGAAGCGGCGTTGTTCACTGAGCAGCGTATCGATCTGAGAAGACATGAATGGCGTCTCTGGAGAGGGTAGAAACGCGAACGTGCAAGTTTCCGCATGCGGTGGGTGCAGGTCGTTGCTTGGCGGACTGCCGGGGAAATCCGCGAAACTCGGTGCGCCGTCACCGTGCCAATGAGCCAAGTCGTGTGAATATAGGCACCTGCCGAACGTGGCATCAGTCTCGCTATGTCATGGGCCGGGACGCGGCGACGTCCTGACAACAGAACCTGATCCGCCCGATAAGAGCACACCCGGAGTGATCCGGGGCCGCAAAACTAGAGGTCTCGACAGTAACCGCACATCCGCGGTTCGCGAGATAGCTCGGTGCCGAAGGTGGAGAAATGCTGCGGGCAACCGCGGGTTTCCTTATCGGGTGTGGGAGCAGAATCATGCGATCCACACCTCAGTATGTACGAGAACTGGCTGCGCCCGAGACCCTGGGTCTCGACACACGAGTCGCATTCCGCACTGGGGCTTTCGAGCTCCTCGAGTCGATGCCTGAAGGTGAAGGCCGGCTCATCGTCGATCTCGCTGCCACTGGACACGTAGACTCGGCGGGCCTTGGGGCCCTCATGCTGGTGCAGCGCCGGGCTGCGGAACGACGGCATGCCGTCGTGCTGGAGAATCCAAGTGACGAGCTCCGCTTCCTGCTCAACATCACGAAGCTCAACATGCTCTTCGAGTTCGAACCCGCAGGGGTCTGAAAAACGGCGTCGCAGCGCAAGCTGCGCCGTCTTTGACAGCAGGTCGGATCGAGGTCTGGCAACGCCCCGCTCCGGCCTGTTGTCTTTTCAGGACGTGAGGACGTGAGGAGATGACGTGAGGACGTGAGGAAGTGAGGACGTGAGGACGTGAAGTAGACGGGTTGAAGGTGAGTGGTTAGTCTCCCGGCCGTGAGTCAAGCAACCATCCCAGGCGATTCGCCGATCCTGCTGCAGGCCACCGGGCTGCGGCGCAGCTTTGGCGAGCGCCTGGTGCTCAATGGCGTGAGCCTCGCGCTTGCGGAAGGCGAGACGATCGCCGTGATCGGGCCGAACGGTGTCGGGAAGACGACACTGCTGCGGATTCTTGCGGGACTTCTGCGGCCATCGGCGGGAGAGGTGCTGCTCGATGGCCTGCCGGTGCGGACCGCCGATCCCCGAAGCCGCGCGGCTATCGGGCTCCTGTCGCATCGCGCCATGCTGTACGATGACCTCACATTGCAGGAGAACCTCGAGTTCGTGGCGCGGCTGCATGGCCTGGTGAATGCGCGCGAGGCGGCGCGCGACGCGCTCGACCAGGTGGAGCTGCTCGCCCGCGCGGGTGACTCACCACGCACGCTCAGCCGCGGGCTGATCCAGCGAGCGGCGCTGGCGCGCGCACTGCTGCACGCGCCCAGACTGCTCCTGCTGGACGAGCCATTCACCGGCCTCGACAGCGCTGCGGCGGGCCGGCTCATGTCGCTCCTCGCGGCGCGCCGCCCTGCCGGCCTTGGCACCATCATCGTCACCCACCAGATGCATGAGGCTCGCGACATCGCGTCGCGGGTGCTCGCGCTCCAGGCCGGCACCATCGGGAGCGTGGCCGCATGAAGTCGTCGCTCCCCGGCACGCTCACGGCCGCGCTCATCATCGCGGGGAAGGACCTGCGCTCGGAGCTGCGCCGCCGCACGGCGCTGGTGTCGGCGGTCGTGTTCGCAGCCCTCATCCTGGTGATCTTCAACTTCGCGCGCGACCCGACGTCCCTTCGCGCGGAGCAGCTCGCGCCGAGCGCCTTCTGGATCACCTGCGCCTTCGCCGCGGTGACGGCGCTGTCGCGCGCCTTCGCCGTGGAGCTGGAGCACGGGGCGCTCGACGGCCTGCTGCTCGCGCCGGTGCCGCGCGAGGCATTGTTCCTGGGAAAGTTCCTCGGGAACCTTGTTTTCGTGCTTGTCGTCGAGAGCATCGCCCTGCCGCTTTTCGTGCTATTCTTCAATGTGAGCCTGAAGGGAGCGTTGCCGGGTATCACGCTGGTGGCGCTGCTGGCGACGGTGGGGTTCGTGGCCGTGGGCACCGTGTTCAGTGCACTTACGGCGCGGGTGCGGTTCAACGAACTGATGCTGCCAGTGCTGCTGCTCCCATTCATGCTGCCGCCGCTCGCCGGGGCAGCACAGGTCACTGCGGCGCTGCTCAACGGGCGTCCACTTCTCGAGAGCGCCGGCTGGCTCCGTCTTCTCCTGGTCTATGACATCACCTTCGTCACCCTCAGCCTACTTGTCTTCCCCGCTCTCTTCGACGAGTAGCGACGCGCGCGCTGCGGCCGGCCGTGCCGTGCGCATCGGTCGCGTGCTCACGGTCATCGGCCTGCTCGGTGTTGCCGCCGCGTACGTGCGCGCGGTCGCCTTCACCGGGGTCGAGGCAGTGCAGGGCCCGGCGCAGAAGATCATGTACGTGCATGTCCCCTCGGCCTGGTGCGCGTTCCTGGCATTCGGTCTCGTGGGCATCTGCAGCGGACTTTATCTCTGGCTGGGCGATCGCAGGCTCGACACCTTTTCCGAGGCCTCGGCCGAGGTGGGCATTGTGCTCACGGGACTGGTGCTGATCACCGGCCCGATCTGGGGCAAGCCGATCTGGGGCACCTGGTGGCAGTGGGAACCGCGCCTCACGTCGACGCTCTTCCTGTTCTTTCTCTTCGTAGGCTACCTGACCTTGCGGCGCGCGATGTTCGATCCCGCGGAGCGAGCCCGGTACAGCGCCGTGGTGGGCATCCTGGGTGCGATGCTGGTGCCGTTCATTCACCTCAGCGTCTACATGTTCCGCACCATCCACCCACGCCCGGTGGTGCTCAACCCCGAGGGGCCGACGATGCCGGGCGCCTTCGTCGCCACGCTGCTCTTCTCGCTGTCAGCGTTCACGATCCTGTACCTGGGCCTGGTGACGACTCGCTATGGACTGGGACGCATGCGGGAACTCCGGGAGGCGCGCGATGTTGCTGCTGCGTGAACCACCGGACAACAGCGCGTTCATGATCGCCGCATATACCATCGTGGCGGTCGTGCTGGTTGGGTACTCGATGATGCTGATGCTGCGGGTGCGAGCCGAGGAACAACGGGAACAGGGAACAGGGAACAGGGAACAGTAGGGCGGGTCGCTTTCTTCCTGTTCCCGGTTCCCTGTCTACGCAGTTCCGTCACCTGCCGTCATGCCGCCGGAATACAATCGCGGCATTGATCCCCCCAAAGCCGAATGAGTTGCTGAGCAGGTATTCCGGGTCGGCGACCAGGCCGTCCCCGGCGATGTATGACAGGTCGCACGCCGGATCGGGTGTCGTGAGGTTCACCGTGGGTGGCAGCCAGCGATGCTGGCTCGCCAGGGCGCAGATCGCCGCCTCGAACGCGCCGCTCGCCCCGAGGGCGTGGCCGTAGTACCCCTTGGTTCCGCTGATCGCGACCTGCTTCGCGTGCTCCGCGAACACCTGCTTGATGGCGCTGGTCTCGGTCGGGTCGTTGAGCGGCGTGGATGAGCCATGTGCGTTGATGTAACCGATCTCGCGGGCCACCACGTGGGCCTCGGCCAGCGCGAGCGACATGGCGCGCGCCGCCTGGCGCCCGTCGGGACGCGGCTGCGTCATGTGGTGTGCGTCATTGGTGACCCCGTAGCCGCAGATCTCCGCATAGACATTGGCGCCGCGCGCCAGCGCCCGCTCGCGCTCCTCGAGCACCAGCACCGCTGCGCCCTCGGCCATGACGAATCCGTCCCGCTCGCGATCGAACGGACGGCTGGCGCTGGTCGGGTCATCGTTCCGGGTGGACATCGCGCGAATGACGGCGAAGGCCCCGAAGCAGAGCGGCGCCAGCGGCGCCTCGGTGCCGCCGCTCACCATCACGTCGGCGTCGCCACGGGCAATCGCGCGGAACCCGTCGCCGATGGCCATCGTGCCCGACGCGCAGCTCATGCCGTTCGTGGTATTGGGGCCCGAAAGCCCGAACTCGATTGCCACGTTGCAGCTCGCGGCGCCGCCGAACACCGCCAGCGCGAGTGAGGGATCCACCGCGCGGAGCCCGCCGCGCATGTAGTTGCCGTGCTCCTCCTCGGCGCGGGCCACCCCGGCGAGCGCCGTGCCCATGCTCGAGCCGATGCGCTCGCTGTCTTCCTTCGCCAGGTCGATCGCGGCGTCCGCGAGCGCCAGGCGTGTGGCGGCGACGCCGAACTGCGCGAAGCGGTCGAACCGGCGCACCCGCCGCGCCTCGATGTGATCGGCGGGCCGGAAGTCGGGCACCTCGCCGGCCATCCGGGTGCGGAAGGGGGATGGGTCGAAGCGGGTGATGGGCCCGACCCTCGAGACCTGGTCCTGCAAGCCACTCCAGAATTCGTCTCGTCCCGTGCCGATGGGCGTCACGACGCCGATTCCCGTAATGACAACTCGCCTGGGCTTCACATCGATCCTTTCACTGCCGTTTTCCCGCCTTCCACTGCCCGCTTGAGACCCGCGAGCGTCCGGCTCGCGATGCCATGCACGAACACCGGTCCGATCACCCACTCCGCGGCCGGTCGGCGGATGAGCGGCCATGGCGGTCCGCTCCATTCGTGCACGATCGAGACATCCACGCCCTGGGCGGTGTCCTGCAGGGTCCACTCGACGTCCATGCCGCTCGTGACGCCGCGGACGTGGCGGTAGCGCACGGCGCGGCGGGCCGGCTCGATCCACATCTCGGAGACCCACCAGGTGGGCCAGTTGAGCGGACCGAATGGCCGGTTGGCGGACATCTCCACCACGCCCGCCATCTGGTCGCCGCTCCAGGAAGCGCACCCAGCGATAGTGCGACAGCAGTTCGGGCCACCGTTCCACGTCGGAGGCGGCGCGGAAGGCGTCGTCGATCGGGGAGCGGAAGATGGCGCGGTCGACCGTGCGCATCAGGTGGTGCGCCAGGCCGCCACGAGGCGGAACCCGGGCCGACGGTGCACCCTTGCGGTCACACCGGCGTCGCGCAGGATCGCCGAGAGCTCATGGGGCAGATACCCCCGCCGCACCGAGGTGACTCCATCGGCCCTGGTCGCGGGATCGAAACGGAGCAACGCTGACGCGAAGTGAAACCCGGTCGCCGCCAGTGCACTGCGCCGAAGGTCGGCCAGCACGACGCCGACACGCGCGATGCGATCTGCCGCCCGGATGACCTCCACCGCCGCATCGCGCGACAGGTGATGGATCAGCTGGCTCATCATCACGACGTCTGCGCTCCGCTCGCGGAACGGGAGTGCGCCGGCACAGCCCACGACGCTTGGCAGTCCGCCCCGCTGCGCGAGCGCGGCCGCCACCCGGCTTCGCTCGAGCCCGATCCCGGTGAGTCGCACGCCGCGCCGAGCGGCCCAGCGCGCGGCCCGGCGTGGCAGGTCACCCACGCCGGTCCCCACATCGAGCAGCGTGAGGGTGTGTCGCCGCCCCCGTGAATCAGCTGTGCCAGGCCGAAGTGCACTGCCGCCGCCCCGCCGAACCACCAGTTCGAACGGGCCAGGTTGCGGAACGACTCGGTGACGATCGCGGGATCGGCACCGGGGTCGTCGAGCAGTTCGTGCCCGATCGGCGAGAGCGTCAAGGTGGCCATCGGTCAGGCGAGCGACGCGTAACCGCCGCGGAAGTAGCAGAGCGGGCGCCCGTCCAGCGCAGTTCCCCGCCACCACCCGTCCCACCAGGATGGTGTGGTCACCGGCCTCGTGCGTGGCGGTGCGCTCGCACTCCAGGTGGGCGAGTGCACCGTCCAGGAGGATCAACCCGCGCGGACTCTCCTGATAGCCGATGCCCTCGAACCGCTCCTCGCGATCGACGGCGAATCGCCGGCTCACTGTTTCCTGGTTGCTGGACAGGATGTTGACCGCGAATGCCGGGGCCGTCATGAGCAGGCGATGCATCGACGCCTCGTGGTCGATCGACAGCAGCACCAGCGGCGGCTCGAGCGAGACCGACGCGAGGCTGTTGGCGGTCATGCCATGGGGACGGCCGTCGGCATCACGGGCCGTGACGACGGCCACGCCAGTGGCGAACCGGCCGAGCAACTGGCGAAACTGCGCCTGATCAACGGAGTTCTGGCTCACAGGACCATCCGCGCGAGGAAGAGCGGGTTGAGGACGGCACGGGCGGGCAGCACGGCGCCGGTGACACCCACCAGGGTGTCTGCCATGCCGCGCCGGCGGCCGATGCGTGCAACAGCGTGGTCGAAGAGTCCGGGCACGGTCATCGCATAGCCAATGAGCCGCTCCACCGCCCACTTGCCCGCGAAGTGCCGTCGCCGCGCGCGGCGATAGTGGTGCAGCGCCCCGTCGATGGCGCGATGGTCTCCCCGCGCGCCTGCCATCGCCTGCGCCACCAGTTCGGCGCCGGCCAGCGCGGCGCGAATTCCCTCGCCCGTGAACGGGTCGAAGAAATCGGCGGCATCGCCGACCAGGACGGCGCCCGGCGCGGTGACGTGACGCGCGCGTGCGGCGAATGGCCCGGTGACGAGCACTTCACGCACGATGTCCTGTACCTGCACCCGGCCACGCACGCCGGGGAAAGCGATCCAGCTCCTCCATGAAATATGCCTCGACCCGGCCCGCAGCCAGCGCGGCCCGTCGCCTGCGGCACCACCAGGGCCACGTTGGTGATGCCGCCGCCGATGGCGTTGAGGCCGACGTATCCCTGGCCGCTCACATGCATCTCGGCGCGGTCGGCCATGGCGCGTACGCCCGCGACATGCGCCACGAACGCCACGCGTGCCGGCCACCCGAGGTGCTGTCCACCGAGTGCGCGCGCCACCCGCGATCGGAGTCCGTCTGCGCCGACGGTGAGCGAGTGCCCGCACCTCCCGGAGTTCCCCGTCGCGTCCGCGAATGACTGCACCGCTGACGCGGTCACCATCCATGGTCAGGCGCTCGAGCGACGTGGACTCGAGTACCGTCGACGCCGCGCGCCCGCGCGGCGCCCACCAGCGCGTGGTCGAGCTCGCGGCGCGCGATGGACAGTCCGCGTCCCTCGGGGAAGCGGCCCACCAGCGTTCGCACCGCGTGCCGCGGTGACACTCGACCCGCTGAGTGTGGCGGCACCTGCCGAGCACAGCCCGGCCGTGACGCCGAGTCGGTCGAGCATGCGGACCGTCTCGGGGCTCATGTACTCGGAACAGGCTTTCTCGCGAGGGAACGCCGCCCGGTCGATCATGACGACGTGCCACCCCGCCTCGGCGAGGAGGGATGCGGTGGCACTGCCGGCGGGACCGGCGCCAATCACGAGTGCGTCGGCGACGCGCTCAGTCGATCCGGACAAACTCGATGCCATCGAGGAGGAGCCGGCGCGGGTCGAAATTCACGTTGCCGAGGCTGAAGCTCACTTCGGCGCTTGCGTCCTCGTACCGCACGTAGACCAGCCTGCTGTCGGTCCTGAAGGTGCAGCCCCGCAGCGTCACCAGGGTCTGGTCGGCCACGACGCTGAAGGTCGCGACCTCCCGCGAACAGGCCCCGCCGGGGAGGAAGCGCCACCGCGTCGTGATGCGCTGAAGGTCCGTGGGCAGGTTCTCGATCCAGACGTTTTCCCAGGTTCCCATCAGGGAGGCGGCAGCTGCGCCAGTCGTGCCGTCGCCGCCGGACGTGGCGGGATTGGTGCCCACGGTCGGTACCGTCCCGGGGTCAACCGGCGCGCCGCCATCGCAGCCGGCAGTCAGGCTTGCGCACAGCAGCGCCAGGCCAGCCAGCCGGCCAGGGCACCGGCGGCGGTGGTCACTGCGTTCACCCCATCGTTGGTAAGCCATGCCATGCCTCCGGTGCGCGTCGTCCGGTTGCCGCACCGGTGCACGCTCCATTCGCTCTCGACGTTGCATGACGGGCAATGGAATCTTCCCTGCAGCGTGGCTCCGAGTACGGAGTCGAGCGTCATTCCCGCCACTCCAATCACCGTGCCCCACAGCACCAGCCGCGGCAGGGAGGCAGTGACCGCGCCTGCGGCGCTGATGAGGGCGGCGCCGACGATGGCGCCGGCGGTGCCTGTCAGTGTCATACCCCCGTTGCTGCCAGGGTCGACCCGGTGCCCGAAAAGCAGGCGGCGCGGGGGAGTGGGGCTTCGAGCGCCGATCGCGGTGGCCCAGGTGTCCGCTCCCGCCGACGCCAGGCTTCCGGTGATCACCCAGAGGGCGAGGCTCGGGTTGCCGCGGGCGAGCACCGCGCCCAGTGCGGCAAAACCGCCGTTCGCCAGGACCTGCCAGGCATCGCGCTGTTCCCCCTTGGGATCCCCAGACGAGCTGCTCCCGGCCATCCCAAGACGGCCAACGGCGCTACTCAGGATGAAGAATGCACCGAGTACCGCCGCGCCGGGCCATCCGGCCCCGTTCAGGAGGGCGACCCCCACGAGCGTCGCGGTTGCCGCTCCCCCGCCGGTGAGGGCTTTCGCGGCCCAGCCACCGGTCGAGAGCAGCACTGCTACCAGCGCCGATACCAGCGGACCGGGCCCCATGAGGCCAATGTCCCCGTGGTCCACGCCCCGGCGCAAGCACCCCTAGAGTGCGGGGGTGGCCGTCGATTACTTTGTGATCGCCATCACATGACAGCACGATCTACCGTTCCCGCCCTGATTCCGCTCAGCCTACTGCAGGCGCTGCGAAACCTCGACGCCCCCCTCGACGATGGGCTCGAGGAGCTCGCCAGTGAGATGGTGGCGAAGCGTTTTGGCCTGAGCGACACCGTGGCTGCCCAGATCGAGCGATACGAGGAAGCAGTCGAGCACGGGGACGAGGTACCGCGTGACGAGGCCCTGGGGGTGCTGCGGCTGGTGGGGCGGCGGGCCGACGCCCAGCTGGCGTTCGCCGATGCCGGCCGTCGCGCCGCCCGCCATGCCGCCAAGGCGGCCGGTCGGGGTGCCCGTACACTGATCCGCGTGGCCCCGGGCGGCATGAGTCGCAAGGTCGGATTTCGCACGGCAGCACGGGCGGCCGCTCGGACCCTTGGCATCGAGCTCCGTGGCGCCGGCCGCGCGGTGGAAGCTCGTGTGACAGAATCGCTTACCATTGCAGCCATGCCCGACGGCGAGGCCTGCGGTTTCATCGGATCCATGCTCGCTGAACTACTCCGCCTCCTTGCAGGAATGGAGGGCGCAATGACCCACGACCGCTGCGCCGCTCGGGGAGATGCAGTGTGCGTCTGGCATTGGGCTGACGCAGAGGGTTACCGGTGACCCTGTCCACTCCCGATCCGGTGGCGCTGGCGGCCGCGCTCGAGGTGGCGGGCGCTGATGGCTGGCTGCTCTACGATTTCCAGGGCGTGAACCCCGTCCTGGGTCAGGTGCTCGGCATCACCGGCATGGGCAGTCGGCGGCTGTTCGTCTACCTCCCACGCGCTGGCGAGCCGGTTGCCGTGGCACACCGGATCGAGCTGCAGTCGGTGGCAGGATTTCCCGGGCGCATTCTCCCGTATTCACGGTGGGAGGAACTGCATGCCGCCCTCCGCAGTGTGGTAGCAGGGAAGCGTGTCGCGATGGAGGTCGCGGAGGACGATGCGGTGCCCTATCTCGACCGGGTGCCAAGTGGCGTGGTGCAGCTGCTGGGCAAGCTCGGTGCGACCGTCCTGCCCTCGGCAGCGCTGGTGACGCGCTTCGCTTCAACGTGGAGTGCTGGAGATCTCACCGAACATCTCGCCGCCGCCGATGTACTGGCGCAGGTCGCGCAGGCCGCACTGCGGCGCGCGGTCGTGGCGGGTGGGACGGGACTGACCGAGAGTGCGCTCCAGCGCGAAGTGGTCGATGCACTCCACGCCGGGGGGCTTGTCTTCGATCATCCGCCCATCGTCGGGTTCGGACCGAACGCCGCCAACCCGCACTATGAACCGCTCGCAGGCGCCGATCGGACGCTCGCAGTGAACGAGGTGGTGCTGCTCGATCTCTGGGGCGGTCGTCACTGGGGGGCGGTATACGCAGACCAGACCTGGATGGGCTTCAGCGGGTCGAGGCCGCCGGCCGATGTGCGGAAGGTGTGGGAGGTGGTGCGCGACGCGAGGGATGCAGCGATCGAGTTCGTGCAGTCGGGATGGTCAGCGGGACGGTCCATTCAGGGGATTCGAGGTGGATCGGGTGTCCCGCGGGGTGATCACCGCAGCCGGCTTTGGCGATGCGTTCGTCCACCGAACGGGGCACTCAATCGACCACCGTCTTCACGGGTCGGGTCCTCACCTGGACGACTACGAGACCCATGATGACCGCCAACTCCTGACGGGCACTGGCTTTTCGGTGGAGCCGGGCGTCTACCTGGCCGGTCGAGTTCGGGGTGCGCAGCGAGGTGAACATGTACCTCACTCCCGGTGAGGCGTTCGTGACTCCCGGGAGCCCCCAGCGGGAGCTGATTACCGGGGCCTAGGGGGCGGTGGGTGGCGTTGTCACGTTCCTTAACGTCACTTTCCGGGTATCCGCAGGTGTTTCAGGCAGTTACGGACGGTCACCGGAAGGTTACGCCCGGTTCACGGTTGCTTGACACCGACGGTACCGCGCTTCATACTTGTCTCGCGCCGTCCCGGCCAGGACGGAGTTCCGTTGCACAACCCCATGCAGTCTCTCGACCCAAGGATGAACGCTTCGCGCGCTAGCGCGAGGCAGCGCAGTGCGCCGCTGAGGCGTATTCGTGTGCCATAACGAATGCTCCGGAGCGCCCGCTCCAGCGGTGATCGCATTGATGAAGGTTTTAGCAGCGCGGTTTACGCCCAGGAGGAAGGCTTCTATGACACAAAGCGGAGTCAGCGCCTTCGTCCGACTCGCGAGACGGTTCGCGTTGTCGGCAGTGCTGTTGTTCGCCAGCGCCGGTGCGCTAGCGGCACAGACTGGTAAGCTCGAAGGCAGAGTGCGGGATCAGGCGGGTGCGCCGATCCAGAGCGCCCAGGTGTTCATTGTGGGCACCGCATTCAGTGCGCTCACAAATGCTCAGGGCTACTACTTCATCAACAACATTCCTGCCGGCACTGTCGCGATTCGCGGCGCCTTCATCGGCTTCAAGAAGTCCGAGGTCGAGGGCATCAAGATCCTCGCTGGACAGACCATCTCGCAGGACATCCAGCTCGAGAAGTCGACCGTCGTACTCGACTCGCTGACGGTGACCACGGCCGCAAACGCCCTGGTGCCGCGCGACGAGGTCACGACGAAGCAGCGCATCGACGGCGAGTTCACGGAGAACCTGCCGGTTGACCGCGTCGGCCAGGTGCTGCAGCTGCAGCCGGGTGTCGTGGCGGAAGGCGCCAACGGGTCCGCCATCTCCATTCGCGGCGGCCGTAACGACGAAGCGGCGTTCTACGTCGACGGCGTCTCGGTCCAGCCGGGCAACCGTGGCAACGGCTTCGTGTCGGCCGGTACCAACGCCTCCAACGCGGCCAACGACGGCGGCGGCGTGAGCACGTCGGGCGTTGCCTTCGCGACCAACGGCTTCGAGGAAGTCTCGGTCACGACGGGCGCCGCGGCGGCACAGTACGGCAACGCACAGGCCGGTATCGTCAACATCACGTCGCGCACAGGCGGCAGCAAGTTTGCCGGCCAGTTGCGCGCCGAGACCGACGAAGTGTTCGGCAAGACGATCGGCATGGGCTACAACCGGTTCGAGGGCACCCTGAGCGGACCGCTCATTCTCAAGGGGCTGACGTTCAACGTCAACCTCGTCGGCGAGGGCAACGAGTCCGTCCGGTCGGGCAAGGGCCGGCAGGACGCGCCAGTCTTCGTCACGTCGGGCGTGGACACGACGGTCACCAACGAGAATGCTGACGGCAGCTTCTCGCAGGTGGACGTCAACCAGTACTCGATCTACACCGGTAGCTGCGACACGTTCAACGGCAGCACCAACGCCGCCATCGCCGACAACAACGGCCAGGGCTGCAATGGTGCGCGGCTCCCGAACGCCAGCTTCTCGGCGGCGCAGGTCGGCGCCAACCTCAACTTCTCCTACGGCAACGGCTCACGGTTGCGCATCGGCGGCTTCGGCAGCCAGAACCAGGGGAAGAACTTCAACTACTTCAACCAGCTCAACCCTGGCGTCTTCGCGAACCAGGCAGACCGGTTTCCGTGCCCAGAACGCCGTCTACACCGCCAACTGGACGCAGAACCTGTCCAAGTCGGCTGAGCGCGCCCTGGCACTCGACGTGAACCTGTCCTACCAGACCGACCGCTTCATCCAGAGCCCGTTCGCGGATGGCGGCCCGGGCACCGGAACGCTGGGCTTCTACTTCAGCCCGATCCCGCTGCAGTACGACTTCGACTTCCTCGACCAGACGTACGAGGTGGGCGGGCCAGACGCTGACCAAGCTCGATTGCTTCATTCGTAACGAGAAGACCTGCCTCGGCGCCATCGACCTCAACAACGCCGACGAGGTCAACGCGCACCAGCCGCAGGTCACGTTCCGCTCCAACCCCTACGGTCTGGCGCAGACGTTCCCGGACGGCGGCCTCAACAGCGCCCGGCTCCAGCTGTACAAGGAGAACCGGTACGTCGCGAACGCCACCCTCGACTGGCAGCTCGATCGCTACAACCGTATCCAGGTTGGCGGCGAGTACTTCAAGTACGACATGACGAGCTACTCGGCGCTCATCTCCAGCCAGGCGTTCTCCGACTACTGGCAGGCGAAGCCGACCCGCTACGCCGCATTCATCCAGGACCGTCTCGACATCGGCGACGTGGTGGTGCAGCTCGGCATCCGGTACGACTACTTCAACACCAACGCGAGCCGCTGGACGGGCTTCCCGCGTATCTCGACCAACCCGGCCTCCAGCCCGGGCGAGGATCCGACGGACCTGTATGTGGCCGACGAGTCGTTCGACTACATCAGCCCGCGCGTGCAGGTGGCCTTCCCGGTCACCGAGCGGACCAACTTCCGCCTCTCGTACGCGCAGTCGGTCCAGTCGCCGGACTTCGCGCTGTCGCTGAGCGGCATCAACACCGATATCAGCGTCACCAACACGAACAACGTGTATGGCCAGAACGTCGACTACGGCAAGTCGATCATCTTCGAGTTCGGCATCCAGCACGCCTTCAACGACGACATGGTGCTGGACGTGTCGGCCTACAACCGCGACAACCTCGCGAACGCGGCCGGCCGACTGGTGAGCTCGTTCGACCCGCTCACCACCCAGAACCAGGACCTGCGCCTCATCACGAACTCCGACTTCGGCAACACCAAGGGTCTCGACCTGCGGTTGAACCGTCGTTTCGGCCAGTTGTTCAACGGCACGCTCGGGTACAGCTACACGAGCGCGCAGCAACACCGGCACGGACCCGTTCACCTACATCAACTTCGGGTCGCGGGTCGTGAACCAGGTTACCGGCGGCAACCAGCCGCCCCCGCAGGCCATTGCCCCGGTCGCGCTGTCGCGCCCGCACCAGCTGATCGGCAGCCTGGCAGCTCACCTTCCCGAACGGGTGGCACTCCGGCTCGACGGTGGGCTCGATCTTCCAGAACTTCCAGGTGTTCGCCCTCTTCCGGTTCGCCAGCGGCACGGCCTACACGGCCTGCGGTGTGGCCGACGGCAACCAGTCGACCCTGTCGGGCCAGGTCTGCGCCCGCGGCGGCTTCACCAACGGCCTCAACAGCCAGCGCCTGCCGACGTTCAAGCAGTTCGACATGCGCTTCGTGAAGGGCTTCAACCTCGGCCGGAGCCAGATGTCCCTCTATCTGGATGCCCGGAACATCCTTGGCTTCACGAACACGCATTCAGCAGTACGTCGTCACGAACAGCATCACGAGCCAGATCGAGCAGCAGCAGAACTTCTCGGCGGACAGCACCCGCAACTGCGAACGAAGCCCTTGGCAACGGCGTCCTCGACGAGGACACCGGCGCGATGAACCTGACGCTTCGGTGGTGCGGCAGCGAGCGGCTGCGGCGACTGGGTCAACGCGAGCAACGCACGCCGTCCGTTCCGAACTGCGTCTACCTGATCCGGGCGGAAGAGCGCTACGGCAACGGCGACCACATCTACACGCTGGCGGAGCAGCTGAACGCTTCAAACGCACTGTACTACGCGAACCAGGCTGCACCGACCTTCTTCTACGGGGCCGGGAACAGCAGCTACGGCTCGGCGTGGAGTTCACTTTCTAACGTGGTGCACTCCGGCTCGGCCGAACCGTACGCTGGTTCGGTCGGGCCCGGTTGCGCTTCTACTCTGAGAGGACAGCAATGAAAGTCTTGTTGCGTTCGAGAAGCCTCGCGGCGGGAGGACTGCTGGCGCTGGCGTTGGCAGCACTGATTCCCGCGACCGCCGCTGCGAAGCCCGAGCCGGGCGCGCGGCCGCGCGGGTTCCGGCTGTTCGCCCGCACCCTGGGAGCCATGACCGTCAACCGGGTGTACCTCGGACTCAGTTCGTCCAAGGGCAACATCGGCGTTGACTCCACGAACTCGTCGACCATCGGCGGCGGGTTCTGGCCGAAGGGCACCGGCAACCAGTTCGTGTTCAACTCGGGCCTGCAGGTTGCCGGCAAGGTGCTGAACCCGGGCGGTGCGTGGGACGGCGACGTCTCCGGTGCCTTCTTCTTCGACCCCAAGGGTACGACGGAGCACGGCGACGGCGTCGAGCCGATCTACAACTTCCAGAACCCTGCCGATGCCGGCGCGTGGCCGGAAGCGGCGCGGGTACCGGTCGAGATCAACGAAGCCGACAACTTCTACAACCCGGTGCTCCGCGGCATCAACTCGGCGTCGCAGGGTGACGTCTGGTTCGTGACCTGGGACGGCAACTCCACCCTGATCGCCGGACGCCCGCACCCGCTGGGCGTCGCCGTCGAGTCACGCGGCCTGGGCTGGAACTACCCGACCGGCAACGAAGACATCGTCTACTTCACGTTCTCGTTCTACAACGTGACGGCCAGCGACCCGACGGCCTACGCCGGCGTCCGTCCCGCGATCCGGCCGACGATGCAGCAGCTCGGCCGGGACTTCGTGTCCAGCAACAGCTCGAGGTTCCGCGTGAACCTTCCGGCTGGCGGTTACACGATCGACAGCTTGTTCTCGGCCTTCGCCGCGGACATGGACGTCTCCGCTGCAGGCTCGAACTACTGCTCGGTGAACATCCCGTTCGCCCTCGGATTCTGCTACGAGCACACCTTCACCTTCGATCCGACGAGCGGTGAGCAGTACGACAACCCCGCCATCTGGGGCCCCCCGTTCTTCGGTGGCCCGGGCTTCGTGGGCGTGAAGTACCTCCGGAGCCCGACGGGCGCCGGCGAGATCCAGCTCTTCTCCAACACGATCAACTCGGCCACGGGCTTCCGTGACCCGGCCAACGTGTTCCAGCTGTTCCGCTACCTCTCCGGCAACCTGGACCCGTCACAGGGTGACCAGGCCTGCAACGTTGCGGGTGGCTTTGCGGTGGGCATCTGCTTCATCAACCCGTCCGCAGCGGACGCGCGGTTCTACCAGTCGTCGACGTCGCTCCAGTTGGCGCCGGGCGGCTTCGGCAGCATCGTGGTGGCGTACGTCTTCGCCGCACCGGTCGCCATCCCGGGCTTCGCCCCGACGGCAAGCACCGACGTCACCCCGGGCAACCCGGTCCGGTTGACCGATGTGTCGCTGCTGAGCCTGGGTGCAAACCAGGTGGACTCGCTGACCGGCTTCAACGGCTACACCGACATCAACGCCGACAACGGCGTCGAGCAGAGTGAGTTCCGCACCATCCCGGGCTCACTGCTCAACAAGGCGCTCACGGCGCAGGTCATCTTCGACAACGGATTCCTGCTCCCGTTCGCGCCCCAGTCGCCGAACTTCTACCTGATCCCCGGCGACAACCAGGTGTCCATCGTGTGGCAGCCGTCATCTTCCGAGGTGAGCGGCGACCCGTACTTCGCGGTCGCCAGCAACCCCGGCACGCCGACCGAGCCGAACGTGCTCTACGACCCGAACTATCGTCAGTTCGACGTCGAGGGCTACCGGATCTATCGCGGGCGCGTGAACAACTCGGGCTCGCTGACGCTGGTGGCCCAGTTCGACTACTCCGGCACCGAGATGGCCGACTTCAGTGGCCAGATCAACCCGGTCGGTACCTGCGCCCCGGAGCTGGGTGTCACGCTCGACTGCCCGGTCGCCTTCAACTACGTGCAGTTCAGCGGCGTCTCGGCGACGACCTCCACCTCGTACCCGCTGACCGGACAGTTCATCCAGGTCAAGCTCGGCTCGGCGTCTCGCGTCGTAGTCAACCCGGGACAGGTTCCCGGAGCCGACTGCGTCTCGTTCGCCTGCGCGCTGGTTGTCGGCAACGCTGACACCGCACTCACGTCAGCCAGCAACGGCGGCTATCCGCCCCTGGCCGACACCGGCGTACCGTTCGGGTACACCGACCGTGAGCCGAAGAACAACTTCCGCTACTTCTACTCGGTGACGGCGTTCGACATCAACAGCTTCCAGTCGGGCCCGTCCAGCCTCGAGTCGCCCCGCGTGGCCAAGCCGGTGACGCCGAGCGTCGCTGGTTCCAACGTGCAGGCGCCGACGCTCGTGTCCGGCATCTACGGCACGGCGGGCACCGCGCTCAATGTCGATGCACCGTTCAGCATCGACCCCGCGACTGGCCGCTTCAGCGGCACGCCGCCGGCAACCAACGGCGTGAGTGGTGCCTTTGCTCCGCTGATCCCGGCGCTGCTGCCGGCGCTGAGCCTGACGGCGACCATCGATTCCGTGCGGGCGCTGTGGGGCGGGAACCCGTCGTGCAATGGGGTGTTCAACTCCATCGCCGGCTCCACCGGCACGTGCTACATCTTCTACGTGACGTTCGTGAAGGACGGCGTAGAAACGAAGTTCACGACGGTGGCGCTCTGGCCGATCTGGAGCAGCTTCGATGGAATCGCGACAGGCACCGCCCAGCTGGGCGCGCAGCCGGTCAACATTGATCCCACCGCGGCTGCCACCTACGGCATTCCCGGCACGTTGACGGGAAGCGCCGCTGTCGGCATCGCCATGCGACAGTACATCCAGTTCAGCAGCTTCGAGGGTCAGGCCGCTCGGCGAGGGTTGGTCAACAACAACACCGCTGCTCTCTGCGGTGCCGCGCCGACGAACTGCCAGACCTCGGTATCTGCCGGCGGCTCCCGCTGGTTCGCCGGGGACAACGAGACGCTGAACCACCCGGCCGTCAGCATCAAGGTCGGTGGCGGGCTCCCCGGCGTCGATACGGTCTGGGCGCCGATCCACCACGTCCAGCGTGATCCGCTGAACCCGACCACGCCTGGGCCGTCCACGAACAACGGAACGATCCAGTTCTGGGGTTATGCCTTCGCCGGACTCTCGCGCGAAGCTGACGTCCAGTTCACCTGGGGTCCGGGCGGCACGATGGAATCCGTCCGCGATCTCTCGAACGATGTCGACGTGAAGTTCAACCCGGAGGCCGAAGCCACATGGGGCTTCGTGACCGATGCTGACGGCGATGGCGTCGTCACCTGGACGGACTTCAACTACGCCGCAAACATCGCCGAGTTCTGGGCCAACGAAGTGGGTGCCCTGGGACCGACCGACCCGAATGACGTCGTGCCATACGTCAACACGGCGACTGTCGGCAACGTCAGCACCAACTTCTCGGCGGCGGGCACGACGGGCCAGGGAATCGGCCTGTACGTCAACGGCGAGCGCTACATCTTCCAGTTGACCGGCGGTGCCATGCCGGCAGCGGGAACGAAGTGGACCCTGCGGACCTACGCCGGAATCGTCAGGACGTCCGCGGGCAGTGCGACGGCCGGAACACTGGCTGCCGGCACCACCCCAACCGGCTACGCGTACACGCCGCAGGTGCGCTCGCCCGGCATCCCGGGCCTGCAGGTCAGGTTCTCCGTCACTGAACCGACCACTGCGTTGGCGACCACCAACCGGGACCTGCTCCGGGTGCACACGGTGCCGGACCCGTACTACGTGACTAACGGGTACGAGGCCACGACGGAAGCGAAGGTGCTCCAGTTCGTGAACCTGCCTACCCAGGCGATCATCCGCATCTACACGTCCAGCGGCATCCTGGTGCAGATGATCGAACACAACTCGACCGACTTCAGCGGTACGGAAGCCTGGAATCTCCGCAACCGTAACAACCAGGTTGTCGCGTCGGGTGTGTACTTCTATATGATCGAAGCCGGCGACGCCCGAAGGGTCGGCCGCTTTACGGTGGTGAACTTCGCCCAGTAGTCCACTGGCCCGGTGAGTGGGGTCCCGAACGGGGCCCCACCACCTACCCTAGGAGATCGAAAGATCATGCGTGATTCACAAAGACTTCGCTGGGCACTGGCGGGGATGCTGTTCATCGGGAGCCCGACGCTACTCGCGGCACAGAACACCGGCAGCGACAACACGTCATACGGCACCACCTCGGCGGAATTCCTCCTGCTTGGCGCCTCCGCACGCGGCGCGGCACTCGGCACCTCGTTTTCCGCGATCGTGAACGACGTCAGCGCGCTGTACTACAACCCTGCCGGTATCGCCTTGCAGCGAACCAGCGGGTTCTCGGCCAGCGCGTACGATTACGTCGCCAACACCAACTATGCCTGGGCCGGCCTCTCGTTCCCGTTCGGCGGGCGGTCCAAGGCGTTCGGCCTCCAGTTCGGCACCTTCGGGTTCGGTGACCAGCCGGTGTACACGGTCGAGCAACCCGATGGCACCGGCTCGGTGTACTCGGTGAGCGAAACCTTCGGCGGCCTCACCTACGCCCAGAACTTCTCCGACCGCTTCAGTGCGGGTATCACGGCGAAGTTCGTGTTCGACAACCTGGGTGGCGCCACCGGCAGCGCGTTTGCTGTCGACTTCGGCACGAACTTCCACTCACGGCTGGGCGGTCGGCCGATCCAGTTCTCCTTCACCCTCACGAACCTCGGTTCTGCGATCAGTTATGGCGGCGACGCACTGATCGTCCAGGTGCCGCGTGACTCGGTGCCGGGGGTTCCCACCGTGCCGACCAACCCGCAGCCGGGTGAGTTGAGCACGAAGGCGTTCAACCTCCCGACCACCTTCAAGGTGGCCCTGGGTTACGACCTGATCTCAAAGACCGATACGCGCTGGACGCTGATCGCCGACTTCAACCAGCAGATCAGCAACAAGGCGTCCTTCGGTGTTGGCTCGGAAGTAGACTTCAAGCATCTCGGCGGGTCGGGCTTCGGCGCGGCGCTCCGGGCCAGCTACAGCTACCAGCCGGCCAACAACCTCACCCCGACCGAGCTCCCGAGCTCAGTCGCGGACGAGGAGAACCTGCAGGGTTTGGCTTTCGGTGGCGGCCTCTTCTACCAGACCGCAGCCAAGTTCAGCATCGGCCTCGACTATGCCTACCGGTACATGGGCACACTCGGACCAACGAACTTCTTCACGTTTAGCGTCGGCTTCTGAACCGGGTTGGCTCTCCGGCAGGCGGGCCCCTCACGGGGCCCGCCTGTGTCTTTCAGGGCCTGCCTGTCGTCTCCGGAGGCAGGTTCACAGGGCGAGTTGGCACCGGCCGGAGCTGGCCGCCCCCGAATTACCGTTCCCGCGGAGCAATCAACGTGCGATTCCGGAGCCAGCTCGCTCTGGCCCTGCTGACGCTGTGCCTTCAGGTCCCCGTTCTGCTGGCCCAGACCGCCGAAGGCCTCTCCCTTCGCGCCGTACGCACCTTCCGCCCGGAAAACGGCGGCCAGACGCGTGTTCGCGTGCTCATCCAGGTTCCGATGTCGATCATGGAGCCGGGTGCGCAGGGCGTGTCGTACCTCGTCGCGGTGAAGGTGGCCGACCAGGCAGGAATTACCCTGCACACCGACTCGTGGCGCACCCGGATACCCGGGGACCCGCGCATCCCGGGCGCCTATGGCATCGAGATGCTCGATTTTGCGGTCGCGCCGGGTACCTACACAGTCGCCGTCGACGTCACCGACTCGGTCTCGGCCAAGGTCCTCTCGAGCACCCTGTCACTGGAGGCGTTCAAGGGCCGGCCGGACGCTTCCGACCTCACGCTTGCATCCGCCATGAGAATCGCCGGCACTGGCGATACGGTGCCGAGACCAGGCGAAGTCAGGAAGGGGAACACCCTCTTCAATCCCGCCGCCGTCCTGCGACTTGCGCCCGACTCGGGGCACACCGAGGCGTACTACGTTCTCGAGGCCTACAACGACGGCACGGAAGAGTCGGGAACCATGGCAGTCGAGGTGGTCGATGAGGCGGGCAAGGCGGTGTTCCAGACCCCCAACACGCCGGTGAAGGTTGCGGCGTCCGGCGGCATGCTGAAGGGGCGCCTCAACCTCGAGGGGCTTCCGCAGGGCAGGTACCAGCTGAAGGTGCTGCTCCAGCTCGGGGCCCGTTCGGTGGACCGTTCAGCACCGATGACCATGGCCTCGCTCGATACCACCCTGCAGCGCGGGGTGGCGCGCATCAAGGTCGAGCGGCAGACGGACGAAGGCTACTTCAAGTACATGTCGGTCGAGGGACTCGATTCCGCGTTCGCGCCCTTGTACTACATCGCCACGCCGGCAGAGCTCAAGGTCTGGAACAAGTCGCTCAGCGAGGACGGAAAGAGGCGCTACCTCACCGACTTCTGGCAGTCACGCGATCCCAACAAGGGCACCGCCACCAATGAGGCCCGCGAGCAGTTCTATGCCGCGATCGCGCTCGCCAACAAGGAATTCAAGGAACGGAACGTGCCCGGCTGGAAAACCGACCGCGGGCGCATCTTTGCCAAGAATGGTGTCGCGCCCTCGGTGCTGCACCGGGCGCAGGTGCAGAAGGCACCGCCATACGAAGTATGGAATTACCCGGACCAGGGACTGTGGTACATCTTTGCCGACCGGACCGGCGTCGGGCAGTGGCGCCTGATGATTGCAGGCGACTTGAAGGAACCAAGGCAGCCTGACTGGCGGGACGTCCTCACCGAGGACGGTGTACGCGACGCGGGGCGCTTCCTGAGCGTGGACTTCTACAGCAACCAGTATCTGTCCTACTGAGCCGCCTTGATCCCTGTCACGTCGCCGGTCTGGCGCAGGATCACCACTTCAGGCGCCACCGGCTGGTGCGCACTGCGCGGCAGGTAGCGGTCGATGCCCATGGCGAGGAAGAGCAGCGCCAGGTAGAGCAGGGAATAGCGATACATCTTCCATGCGGTCGGCGTCACCCCCGCCTCGCGCAGCAGTAGAATGCAGTACCAGAGCAACCGGCCGCCCAGGAGCAACGCGGCCACGAGGTAGAAGGGACCAAGCGCCCCGAACACCGCCGGCATGATGGTCAGCGGCAGCAGCAGCAGCGTATAGATGAGCATTTCCCACTTCGTTCGCGCCTCTCCCTTCACAACCGGCATCATCGGCACCCCGGCCTTGGCGTACTCCCCCTGCTTGATGAGGGCGAGCGCCCAGAAGTGCGGGGGCGTCCAGTAGAAGATGATGGCGAAGAGGTAGATGGCCGCGAGGTCCAGGCGCCCTGTCACGGCGGCCCAGCCCACCAGGGGAGGGAACGCGCCTGCCGCGCCGCCGATGACGATATTCTGCGCCGTCTTCCGCTTGAGCAGCATGGTGTAGATGAACACGTAGAAGAGCAGCCCACTCAGCGCGAGCCAGGCACTCAGCGGGTTGACCTGGTACCAGAAGATCACGAAGGCGATGGCGCCCAGGGCCACGCCGAAGAACAGTCCCTGCCCCGGGGTGATGCGCCCCGACGGGATGGGGCGGAGGCGCGTGCGCGTCATCCGGTCGTCGATATCCCTGTCGAACCACATGTTGATCGCGTTGGCGCCGCCCGCCATCAGGTAACCGGCAACCACCACCCAGAGGACGAGTGCTGCTGAAGGCAGCCCGCGGTCGGTCATGAACATCGGGGCCACCGTCGTCACCAGCAGGAGCGAAATGATCCGCGGCTTGGTGAGCGTGACGAGGTCAGCGAGAATCGTGGGTTTTTCCTGAGTCATGGGCGGAAAGAACGGCCACGGTGCGACCCCTGTCAACCGGCGAATTTCCCCTGGTCCGGTCACGGGACGGTAAATCAGCGCTGGATGTGCTTGACGCGAGTCGGCGGCTGCGTAACTTCTCCCGAAGTGGGTGGAATTGGTCCGATAGCGACCACCAATAGAATCAGCTAAATCCATCAGCATAAACGATTTACGGCGGTGTCCCCCGAAAGTAACGGCGGGCGCCGCTGAGATGGTCGTTTGCCGGCTTCCCGCGGGTCGAAGGGCGATCACAGATGAACCGCTGCACCCCTCCGGCAGGCCTCGCGGCCATCGTGCTCGTGGCCCTGCTGGGGGCAGGCGCGCGCAGGGTCAGCGCGCAGGGGGTCACCACGGCTGCGCTTCAGGGCACCATCTCAGTTGAGGGCGCGGGCACCGGGGTCGATGCCGCCCGGGTCGAACTCAAGAGCCTGCAGACCGGCCAGTCGTTCACCACCACCACCCGCAGCAACGGCCGCTACAACTTCGAGAACATCACGCCCGGTTCCGGCTACCAGCTGACGGTGCGTGCCATTGGCTACCTGCCCTCGGTGCAGCAAGGCCTGACGCTCGGCCTGGGCACCCGCCAGACCCGTGACGTGGCCCTCAAGTCGACGGTGGTGCAGCTGCAGGAGATCGAGGTGGCGGCCAGTGCCGACAACCCGCTGCTCGATGCCGGCCGCACCGGTCCCCAGCAGGTGCTGGGTGACACGGCCATCCAGGGACTACCGCTGCAGGGACGAAACTTCAACGACCTGATCAGTGCCACACCGCAGGCGGTGGGCACCTCCATCGCGGGGAACAACAACCGATACAACAACCTGCAGATCGATGGCGGGGTCAACAACGACCTCTTCGGCCTGGCGGCGTCGGGTGTCCCGGGCGGCCAGTCGGGTGCCAGGGCGATCTCGATCGAGGCGGTGTCGGAGTTCCAGGTGATGGTGGCTCCGTACGACGTGCGCCAGGGAAATTTCGCCGGCGGCATGGTCAACGGCATTACCAAGTCGGGAACGAACCGGTTCATCGGCTCCGCCTTTGTGTTCCGCCAGAGCAAGAACCTGGCGGGGTATCGCGACGACCCGACCTTCACCAGCCTCAGCATCTGGCAGTATGGCGGCACGCTCGGCGGGCCGATCCTCACCGACAAGGTCCACTTCTTCGTGTCGGCGGACGTCCAGTCCCGCACGTCGGCGTTTGCATCGCCGTTCAACCTCACGGGCAACGACGCGACGGACCTGGCGAACACCGGGTTCACCAACTCCACCGTGAACGAGTTCGCGGACATCCTGGGCGGCTACGGCATCACCAACTCGGGCGACGGAAGCACCCCGAACGTCGACAACCCGCTGATGAACCTGTTCGGCAAGCTCACCTTCAACACCGGCGAGTCGAGCCAGCTCGAGCTGTCCTACAACTACGCCGACGCCGACCTCGGTTCGTACATCCGCAACCCGACGGGCGTCGCGATCACCGGCCGCATGCGCGATGGCTGGCAGCTCTCGAACAGTGGCTATACCCAGGTCGGCAAGGTCAACACCCTTCGCGCTCGCTGGGTCGCCGAGTTCGGTGGCGGCCTGTCGAACGAGTTCCTCACGGGCTACCAGCTGGTGCGTGACTCCCGCGACCTGCCGGAAGAGGTGCCACTCATCCTCGCCGCGGTGGGAAACATCGGCGCGGCCACGTCCTGGCTTGCCGCCGGTGCGGAGCGTTTCTCCCAGACCAACAGCCTCGACCAGAACATCTTCTCGTTCGCGGACAACCTCTCGTTCGGCACCGGCGCACACCGGCTCACCGTGGGCACCCAGAACGAGTTCTTCAGTTTCGACAATGCCTTCTTCCAGGCCAGCATCGGTGTCTGGTCATTCAGCAGCCTCGACAGCCTCGCGGCGGGCACGCCGTCGGCCTTCCAGCGCCGCATCCCGACTCCGCTCCAGCCGAAGGGACCGATCGCGCTGATCGGGGCGCAGCAGTTCGGCCTCTACGCCCAGGATCAGTGGTCGCCGTCCGAGCGCGTCTCCTTCACCGTCGGCATTCGGGCTGATATTCCGCTCATCAACAGTCCGCGCACCAACCCGGCGCTGGTGAATGACCCGAACCTCCCTATCAACACCGGGGACTTTCCCAACGCCAACGTCCTCTGGTCCCCGCGGCTTGGCTTCAACTGGGATGTGTCAGGGCAGGCGCGCAGCATCGTCCGCGGTGGCGTGGGCGTATTCTCGGGGCGGCCGCCGTATGTGTGGCTCGCGAACTCGTTCACCAACACCGGTGCCGACTACGTCCAGGTGACCTGCACCGGTGCCGACACGCCGGACTTCACGGTGGACCCGGCGGCACAGCCCAGTGCCTGCCGCACCGGCACGCCGACCGCGGTCGCGGGCGAGGTGGACTATTTCGACCCGAACTTCAAGTATCCGCAGAATTTCCGGGCATCACTCGGTTTCGACCAGCGCCTGCCGGGCGGTTTCATCCTGACGCTCGATGGCTACTACTCGAAGCAGGTGAACCAGATCTACATCCAGGACACGAACATTCCGCAGGCTCCGACCTTCTCCAGTGAGGGCCGGGCCATCTATGGAACGTTCAATGCCGCGAACGGGGCGGCGACGGTCACGCGACGCACGACGGCGGTCACCAACGCCGTGTATCACACCAACACGTCGCTGGGCCAGACGCTTGCAGGCACGATCCAGGTGCACAAGTCGTTCTCCAACCGCTTCGCGCTCGACGCAGCCTACACCCTCTCCCGCACCACCGACCAGATCTCGGCAACGTCGAGCCAGGCCTTCTCGAACTACCAGTTCGCGTCGATCGGCACCGGCACCATCGCCGATCGAGCCGTCACCACGTCCACCTTCGATGTGCCGAGCAAGGTGACGCTCACCGGCATGGTGAGCCTGCCGCTCGGTTTCGATTTCTCGGTCTTCTACACCGGATTCTCCGGCACGCCGTATGGATGGGTGATCAACTCCGGTCCCGGCGGCACCAGGGGCGATGCGAACGCCGACGGTATCGCCGGCAACGACCTCGTGTTCGTACCCGGCAATCCCGGGCAGATCACCCTGACCAACCCCGCGGCGTACGACTCGCTGCAGAACTTCATCAGCAGCCAGAAGTGCCTGGCGGCGTCGCGCGGTGCCATGCTCGAGCGCAACTCCTGCCGCAACCCGTGGCAGAACTACTTCAACCTGCGGGTCGGCTGGACCACGCCGCAGGTCAAGGGCTCGGGCATCGAGCTCACGCTCGACCTGTTCAACTTCCTCAACTTCCTGAGCAGCAACTGGGGGTTGTACAAGGAGGTGAGCGCGTTCGAGGAGGGGCCGGCATTCCTCAGCGTCGCCGGCTATGACAACGCCAACAACCGGCCGATCTATCGATTCACCCAGCCGGCAGTGGTGGAGCGGACGGTCTACAGCCAGCGCCAGTCGCGCTGGACGATGCAGCTTGGCGCCAAGTGGAGGTTCGGCTTCTAGTCAGGTCCGGGCGCGCAGGAGCAGGACGACAGCGGCGACCCCGAAGACCGTGTTGGGCAGCCATGCGGCAGCCTCGGGCTTGACCAACCCGCCGGCACCGAGCGCCTGCGAGAGCTGCACCAGCAGCAGGAAGACGATCGTGGTGGCGAGGCTGATGCCGATGCCGATGGCGGTGCCGGCGCGGTACGACGTCATGGCCAGCGGCGCCCCGAACAGCGCGATGATGATGCACGTCGCCGGCACGGCCAGCTTGAGCGCTCGCATGACGCGCACCTTGCCGGCCTCGGCCCCGGAGCGCTCCACCGCGTCGATGTACCGCCCCAGTTCCGCATAGCGCATCTCTTCCGGCCGTCGTGGCTCTGCCAGCAGGTCGGACGGCAGCTCCCTCATCGTCGGGAGCCGCATCGTCCGGAAGCGGAAGCTGGCCTGCTCCGCCCCGTTTGCGATGGCCCGGCTCGACCCTCCCCACAGGCGCCAGCCGGTGCTGTCCCAGGTGGCGCTGTCCGCCGTGATGGCGAGCGACGGATAGTTCTGGCCGGTGCCCTGCCGTGTCAGCACGACGTCGGTGAGTCGGTTGTTTCGTGAATCGAGCGTGCGCACGGTGTAGACCCACCCGCGCTCTGCCCGGTAGACGAAGTTGTATCGCTGTCCGCGGGAGCCGGCTCGCTCGCCGTGGATCTGGACCTTCCTCTCCGTCATGGCCGGCGCGAGTTCCTCGACGTGCCAGGCACAGTCCCGCCGCGAGCACCGCGCCCACGTAGATCGGCAGCACGAAGCGATGGAAGCTGATGCCCCCTGCCTTGGCGGCCGTGAGTTCGGAGTGGCGCCCGAGCGTGCCCACGGTGAAGACCGTCGCGACCAGCACCGCCGCCGGGATGATCTCGAACATCTTCTCGGGGAGCAGGTACACGTAGCCCAGCGCGATCCCACCGAACGGAATTCCGCGGTCGAGCAGCTTCTTCAGGTTGTCGGTGAGGTCGATGAGCGTCGCGACAATGGGGAAGCCCAGGATCGTGAGCAGGAAGAGGCGGAGCCAGTTCCGGAACACGTAGCGGTCGAGGAGGGTCCACCGCATCATCGGGTCACCGGCGCCGGCGGGAGCCACCTTGCGACGCCGGAAGGGGCGCAGCAGGTCCGGGAACTCTCCGCCGCGGGACGAGCCCGCCGCCCCGATGGACCAGCAGGAGCCCGATCAGCGCGAGGGCGCCGAGGACGATGTTGGGCGACCACATTGCCAGGGCCGGCGAAGCGTAGCCGCGGTCCGCCAGCGTCTCGCCGGCGGTGAGGCCTACGTAGAAGACGGCGTAGACGAACATGCCGCCGCCCAGCACGAGCCCCATGCCCCCTCGGGGGAAGCGCAGCGCCATGACCACCGCAATCAGGACGAACGGGATCGACGCGAAGCTCAGCGACCACTTCTTGTGGATCTCGACCCGGTACCGATTGGCGCGGCGCGCGGCGTTCATTTCGCGGTCCTTCACCGAGGCGACCGTGCCGTTGTCGCTGAGCCGGGCGGTGGCCGCCACGCTGGGGGCGGGGACGGCGGCTGTATCGGGCCCCGAGGCGGCCCGAGGGACCTCTGGTGGCGCCGCAACCGTGGTGTCCTGTGCGGTTCCACCAGGCTTCGCCGTCCCCCTCCTGACGGTCCCCGAAACCGCCGCCAGGAGGCCGCAATAGGCGCCCCGATACTCCCCTCGCCTTGCCGTGTAGGCGGGGGGAGGGGCAGGTTCCGGGGGCCGTCCCAGCAGGATCTGGAGATCGGAACGGGTAAGTTCCGCACGTTGGGACCTCGCGTCGCGGATTTCCTGGCGCGCGCTGTCCACCACCCCCATGAGCTCGCAGCTCGTCATTTCCCGGTCGCCGCGATCCAACTGGTCCTCGCTCCGTTCGAGTTGGTCGAAGACGTCCTTGAAGACAATTTCCTGCGTTGCGAACGTGGTGTGCTCGAACGCCGGCCGGTCGGCAGAGGTGACCTGCTGGACGGAACCGTGGAAGAGCCTCAGGACGAGGTCGCGACCATCCGGGGTGTAGCCCATGAGGCCGCTGTCCGCATAGATGATGCGCCGTCGCTCGGCCTGGCCGACGTCATAAATGGACACGCTCCGGAGCCGCCCGGAGCCGGGGTCGATCCGGCTGGCCCGCAGGAAATACTGGGAGGACGGCACCTTGTTGATGACGTTCTCCACCATGGAGAAGGTGGGCTTCTTCTTGGCGATATCGAAGTAGAGATTCCGCAGTCGCGCGTTGCTCCGCGGCAGCACCTGATCCACGAAGCCGAAGGTGACCAGGCCCATCACAACCGCCCACGCCAGTACCGGGCGCAGCATGCCTACCGTGCTCACGCCGCCAGCGCGCATCGCCGTGATCTCGCTGTCACTCGCCAGCTGGCTGAACGCATACAGCGTCGCGGCAAGCACGGCGAGCGGCAGGGTCATGGCCAGCAGGAACGGCACGCTCAAGAGGAACACCTCGCCGATGACCGACCAGGGCAGGCCCTTCCCGACGAGGCTGCCGAACTTCCGCCCAATCAGGTTGAGGAGCATGACGCCGGTCAGCGCGAGCAGGCCGAACAGGAAGGGGAGCGCCAGCTGGCGCAGGAGGTACCTGGAGAGGACGCGCACGGGGGTGTCTGGGAGGGCTCCTGGCTTGGTTGATGGGCCCGTGACCGGGAGTTATCTTCTGGAATCCAAACCACTTATGACGATCGCAGCGGCCTCCTGAGCGTGACGCGCCTTCTCCTGGCTCTTGGCGTCCTCGCCCTCAGTCCAGCCCTGGCTGCCGCGCAAGCCGATTCCCTTGCACCGCCCGCCGACACGACGCTGGTGGCCGGGGTCGGGGTGAGCGCCAAGCTCGGAGCGCCACCGCTCGTGCTGCGAACGCCGGCCCAGTATCAGCAGCCCTGGGCCCTTGGTCCACGACCGCTTCCTGGCGCCACGGCGAACGCATGGCAGTCGAGCCTCAACGCCGCCGTCGATTCCTCCCAGGGGGCCAGGACAAGCAACCAGGTGCTCATCAGCCTGTACGGTGGGAGTCAGGAGGCAGCTGACTCGGCCGAGGCGGCGCTGCAGAGGAAGGGCCTCTTCGGGATCAACCGCAACCTCGTGGACCTGACGCTCGACGGAAACATCCGGCTCGAGCTGCGCGCCGACCGGCTCAAGAACCTGCGATGCACGCCGGCATCGCTCAGTGATCCATCCAGTGGTTGTCGCGGCGACATCAACGGGCCGCGGCTCGACAACCAGATGACCATCCGTTCCGGCGGCGTGATCGGGCGGCGGCTTCGTGTCAACGTCGACTGGGACACGCAGCGCGACTTCACGAATAGTAACATTATCCAGGTGTACTACGAGGGACTCGAGGACGAGCCGATCCGACGCGTCGAGGTCGGCACCGTCGTGTTCCGGCCTCCTTCCTCGCGCTATCTCACCGCTTCCATTCCCACGAACAACTTCGGCGTCAACGCCCTCTTCGAGGTCGGGCAACTGCAGATGCAGGTGCTGGCCGCGACGCAGAAGGGCAGTGCCATCGCCGAGCGGACCTTCACCATCGGGCAGGCCGTCGCGACGCCGCAGGATCGCAGCCAGCGCGACCTCGACTTCGAGTTCGGGCGCTTCTACTGGACGGTCGATCCGCGCACGCTGCCGCACTATCCCGCCATCGATGCCCTGAGCCTCGACACGCTGACGGTGTCACCCAGCGTCCGGCCGGCGCAGCTCCGCGTGTACCGGTACCGCGTGCCGCAGCTGACGGGAGGCGTGGACCCGAACCTCGGTGGCATTCCGGCCTGCGCCTTCCAGGGAGCAGCGGGGAAGACCTTCGGCCCGGTGCCGTGGCAGCTGCTGGTGCTCGGCGCCGACTACTACACCGATCCCTCGGGTCTCTGGATCGCCATGTCCCAGCGGGTGGACCTCCGGGCCGACTACATCGCCATCAGCTACGTCACGGAAGACGGCACGTTCGTCGGCAGCTTCCCCGGCCAGCCGAAGCCGGGAGCCGGCACGACCTGCGCCTCCGTCGACACGCTCCGGATGCTGGTCGAGCCGCTGGTGGGCAGCGACCAGCCGTCGTTCCATCACGAGATGCGGCAGTTCTACCGCGTGGCCGGCCAGGACCTCGACCCGACGTCGCTCAAGGTGGACCTCTCGGTGAACCGCTCGGAGCGGCCGCTCCCGCCGTCGAGCTTCACCACGTACCTGAGTGCACTCGGCCTGTCGATTCCCACGGACGAGAACACCTTCGACTGGGAAAACCGGCTCTTCCCGCGGGCGCGCGACCCCGGGGCCGACCTGCTCATTCACGAATCGTTCCTGGCGTTTCCCAACATCAAGCCGTTCGCGAACCCGGCCGTGCTGGGACCGACGGAACTCACCGACTCGCTGTACCAGACGCCAGTGTACCTGCTCTTCTCGCAGGGTCCGCCGACCAAGTTCCTGTTCCGGCTGCGATACAACTCCAGCGGCGCCGGCGACCGCTCCTCCCTCAACCTGAACGCGCTGCAGATCCTCGAGGGCTCGGAAAAACTCTACCTCAGCGGCCGGCTGCTGCTTCGCGGCACCGACTACACCATCGCCTACGAAACCGGGTTGATCACGTTCCTCAATCCCGAGGCGCTCTTCGGCAGCGGGGTGGCGCAGATCACGGCGCAGTTCGAGGAGCGCGGCATCTTCGCCGTGGCGCCGACGTCGATCTTCGGCCTCACCACGCACTATGACCTCGGCCGGACCGGCGGCGTCAACTTCGTCGGCATCTACCAGCGCGAGAGCTCGGCGTTCGCGCGCCCGGCACTGGGCTTCGAGGCCAGCGCCAACCTTGTGGCCGGCGTCAACACCGACCTGCACTTCAGGCCCACGGCGCTGAGCCGCCTGGTCAGCTCCATCACCAACCGCAACGGGTCGTCGGAGGCGTTCCTCGACATCAACGGGGAGTTTGCCCTCACGCGCCCGGACCCGAACCGCACCGGGCAGGCGTACCTCCAGGAATTCGAGGGCGTATCGGGAACGGCGGTCAGCCTGGGCGCGGCCGTGTGGCAATACGGCAGCGTGCCGCAGTCCACCGCCGGCCTTGACCCGACTCTCGGGTTCGGCGCCACGTTCGACACGGCAGACGCCGTGCAGATGATCTGGCAGAACCTGATTCCGGGGCCCGACGGCGGCGTCGTGCAGTTCTTTCCCGAGAACATCGACCCGAACATCGTGACGGCGGGCCGCTCCCAGGTACCGGAGACGGTGATGTACCTGACGCTGCACGCCGACACCGCCGGCGGCGTCGTCCAGCAGAACAACAAGTCACAGTGGACCCAGCCACCGCGCCCCAACACACCGCGATGGCGCTCGATGCAGACCGCCCTCAGCACCGTTGGCGTCGACTTCACGTCCAACACCTACATCGAGTTCTGGCTGTACAACGACGCCGCGAAGAGCGCGGAGAATGCCGGGGTCAACCTCGTGTTCGACCTGGGCCAGGTCAGCGAGGACGCGGTGGGCGTGGCACCGGACACGCTCAGGGTGGAGGGCAACGACTCCACCTACGTGGGGCGCCAGTACGTGGGCGTCGGGCGTGCTCAACACGGAGCGACAGTCGAACGGCATCTTCAACGCACAGGACGACGACATCGGCATCCTCGGCGATATCCCGCCGATGGTGCTGCCCAACCTGGACATCGACCCTGCCTTTCCGCTGTGCCAGACGGTGCTCGGCACCTCGGTGCAGGTCTTTCCCTGGGGTGACCTCAGCGCGCGCTGCACGCGCGGCAACGGCTTCCTCGACACGGAGGACCTGAACGGCGACAACATCCTCAATGCCCAGGGGCCCAATGACAACGTCAACCGGTACGTGGTCAGCCTGACCGACACGCAGTACGTGGTGCGAAAGGGCGTCACGGACCCGGTCACCGGCGCGGGCTGGACCCTGTACCGCGTTCCGCTGCGCACGCCCACCGCGGTGATCGGCACGCCGAACATCCGGCTGGTCCAGGCCCTTCGCATCACGCTCGTGGCGCCACCGGCGCTCGACGACATCGTGGCGCGCCTGGCCCTCTCGCGCCTGACGTTCGTCGGCGCACCCTGGCTCGCGCGCGCACCGGCGCCGATCGCGGGCATCGCCGGCTCGACGGCCGAGCCCACCGGCAGCGTGGTGGTGTCCGTGGTCTCGACGCTCGACAAGAACCTCGGGTACGTGCCGCCGCCCGGCGTCATCGTGGGCCTGCAGGATCCCAACGCTGGCGCCAAGAACAACGGGGCCCAGATCGACGAGAAGTCGCTTCGAATCGTCGCCCGGCAACTGACCCAGGGGACGCGCGCGGAGGCCTACTTCCGGTTTCCGGCCGGCAACCAGCGGTTCCTGTCGTATCGGCGAACTGCGGGTGTGGATGCGCGGTGGCCACAACCTGCCGGACTGGGACACCGGCGGACTGCTTGGCTACATCAAGGTGGAAAGCGACGCCGACAACTTCTACATGTACCAGACACCGCTGCACAGCATCGGCGAGGAAGAGGCGTGGAACCCCGAGGTGACCGTCGACCTGCAGATCTGGGCCAACCTCCGGGCCCAGATCGAGTCGCAGGTGGAACAGGGTCTGCCGCCATCAGGGGCGGATGTGTGCGGTGGCGATCCCCTCGCGTATGTCGCCTGCCAGGGCGGGTACATCGTGCACATCCTCAGCCCGAACGTGAATCCACCCAACCTTGCGGCGGCGCAGGGCCTGTCCGACCGGCATCATCCGTGTCGCGGCCGGTGTGTCGGACTCGACGGAGCTCTGGGTGGACGACGTACGGCTCTCGGAACCGATCACCACCATGGGCACGGCATGGGCACTCGACGCCCGGCTCGCGGCCGGTGACGTATTCGACTTCACCTTCCTCATGTCCAGCGTCAACGGGCAATTCCGCCAGCTCGGAGCCCAGCCAAGCTTCCGTACCACCGGCGGGCTGGTGACGTCGGGCAATATCCGCGTCGATCGCTTCCTGCCGACGTCGGTGGGCCTGCTCATTCCCGTCAACCTGACCTACGCCGCGACGAAGGTGGACCCGCAGCTGCTCACGGGCAGCGACATCATCGCGGATGCCCTGCCGGGCCTGCGCAAGCCGAACACCAATACCGGCAGCATCAGCCTGCTGGTGCGGCGCTCGGCTCGCGGCAGCACGTCCGCTGATGCGCATGCTCGCCGATCCGCTGGCGTTCACCGGCGGCTACGTGCGCGGGCGAGGGCAGACGGAGCTCTCCCGGACGACGACGGACAACTACAACGCGGCCCTGAACTACACCATCGCCGTCACGCCGCCGCGGCACGCCGATCCACCTGAACAACCTGGTCAACAGCCTCCCCACCTGGATGCGGGAGAGCGACTTCGGCAACAGCCTCAAGACGGCGTCGTATACGCTCCTTCCGACAAGTCTTCGCCTGCGAAGCGGGCTGGCCCGCGACCAGACCTACTTCTACTCGTACGTTTCGCCGGTCGAGCGCCCCATCGACGCGTCGGTGGCGCCCGCACTGGCCCTCAACTACGTGTGGCGGAATTCGGCCGGCCTTACCTGGCAGCCGCTCGGCATGCTGACCTTCACCGCCGACGTGGCCAGCTCGCGCGACCTGCGCCAGTACGGCGACTCGACTGCCGCAGGCGCGACTGGCCACGGCCGAGCGCCAGGATCTCCTCGGCGTCGACGTCGGCGTGGAGCGCGACCGGACCTCGGCCACCAGCCTGCTCATCGCGCCCAGGATCGCCTCCTGGTTCCGGCCGAGATTCGGGACCACCAGCAACTTCGTGCTCAGCCGCTACCTCAACAGCCGCCAGCTCGTGCGGGCAGACGGCGACTCCGGCGCCTTCATCCTGCCGCAGACCTTCTCCAACCTGCGCGCCTATGAGTGGGGATTCTCGATCGACTATGCCCGTGGAATCCGGCAGATCCTGGGCGATTCCTCGGGCGTGGGCAACGTGATCCGCCGCTTCCGGCCGCTCGACGTGACTCGCCGCACGACGCGTACGTCGACCTATGACCTCGCGGTCTTCCAGCCATCCCTCGGCTACATCCTGGGACTTGGTGGCCTGTCCAACTTCCTGACCCAGGACGGAAACCCGTCTCTCGGCGCAACGCAGACGGTGGCCACCCAGCTGGCGACCGGGCTCGACTTCGGGTTCGGCCTGACCATCTCGGCCCTGTACAGCGAGATCGCCACCGACCGGTACCAGACCATCGGCGGCGCGCAGCGTCTCGCCGTGATCTACCAGAGGGAATGGCCGTCCGGGCAGGTCCGCTTCAGCCATCCCTTCTCGCGGGGTCCGTTCGCACTGCTGTCGTTCGGCGCCACCATCCGGCAGCGACAGGGCTCGACCACCCAGCCGGTCACCAATACCATCGTGTCGGTCGTGTCCAACCAGTCGCGGAACGTCTCCCCCGAGCTCGGGATCACCTTTCGCAACGGCATCGGCGCTGGCCACCAACCTGAGCCTGCTCAAGCAGCAGTCGGCCAGCAATGGGGCGCTGACGCTGCTGGACCAGGCCGACCTGAACGGCAGCCTGACCTATGCGTTCCCGTTGCCGCGCGCATTGAGCAAGGTGCGCAAGCTGGCACGCTCATCCTTCAGCGTAGTCGTGTCCAAGGCCACCCAGTGCCTGTTCCGGGCCGCCAGCCTGGATTGCCAGGTCATCAACGACACGCGGCGGCAGGAGTATCGCGGCAGTATCGATACCGATATCATCTCCACCCTGACCGCGGGCCTTCAGCTCGGGTATACCGTGAACGACTTCCGGAGCCTGGACCGGAAGAACTCCCAGCTGTTCCTGGTCGCTTCGCTCAACCTGTCGCTCTTTGCAGGGGACTATCGATGACGCAGTACCGACTGACCGGGTTGCTGGCCCTGCTCGTCTTCCTGGGTGCATGCGAGTCGCAGCGTCCCGCGCCGCCCCGGGAGTTCGACGGCGCGGCGGCGATGCGCAACGTCGAAACCCAGGTGGCCTTCGGCCCGCGGGTGCCGGGGATGCCCGGGCACGCGGCGATGGCGGCCTGGCTCGACTCACTGGCCCATGCGACAGCGGACTCCGTCTACATCCAGGACTGGGTCAACTTCACCGCAAAGGGTGAGAAGCTCTCGCTTCGCAACGTGATGATGCGGTTCAACCCGTCTGCACCCGATCGCATTCTCTTCCTGACGCACTGGGATACCCGCCCGATCGCCGAGAGGTCAGCCGACTCCGCGGACCGCAAGAAGCCCATCGCGGGAGCGAATGACGGTGCCTCGGGGGTTGCAGTACTCCTGGGGATGGCCGACGCGCTGAAGAAGACACCTCCTGCGATCGGTGTCGACCTCCTCTTCGTCGATGGAGAGGACTACGGCAGCTTCGAGGACTCGACCGAGACCCTGCTGGGCGCGCGATACTACGCGAAGAACCAGGCGCCTGGTCCGAAGCCGCTGTTCGCCGTCCTGCTCGACATGGTCGGCGACCGGGACCTGCAGATCTACCAGGAAGGCAACTCGCTGCTGGGAGCTCCGGAGGTGGTGGAGCGGGTGTGGGATGCCGCGAAGATTGCGGGCTACTCGAAGGTGTTCATTGCCACACCAGGGCCAGACCATGGTGGACGACCACCTGCCGCTGCAGCAGGCGGGCATCCGCGCGATCGACGTGATCGACTTCACCTACGGCAGCAACAACAGCCTCTGGCACAGCATCGACGACACGCCCGACAAGCTGAGCGCACAGAGCCTGCAGGCAGTCGGGGACGTGATGATGGCGGTGATCCGTCTCGAGGCCGGCGGAAAAAAGTAGCCACTCCGGCTATTTGGGTGCCGCCCTCCAGCAACGGCACCCGACATTCGCAGGATGACCCCTGAACATCGCGCGGTACTGCTCCTCCTTGGCCTCGGACTCGGTGGTCACGTGGTGCGCATGGTCGCGTCCGATGTCCGCCGACCGCCCGGCGACGTCCGGCTGCTGGGCTCCTCGAGTTCATCCGCCGCGCTCGCACGACGCGACAGTCTGGCGCGCCTTGCCCGGCCCCTGGCCCGCGGTGAGCGAATCGATGTGGATCGAGCCTCGGCCCAGGAACTCCAGCGCCTGCCCGGAGTTGGGTCGGGTCTCGCGCGTCGCATCGTCGAGGAACGCTCCCGTTCGGGACCCTTCGGGGATACCGCCGCGCTTCACGCGTGCCGGGGATCGGCCCCTCCAAGCTGGCGCGCATGGCACCGAATCTTGCCTTCTCCTCACCTCCGAGACCGGCGGTCGCACCGCCGGGACCGGTGCCGCCGGGACCCGCGACCGCGTCGGCGGAGCGAGTCACTACCGAGGTGATCAACCGCGGATCAGTGGCCGACCTTGAACGGATCTCCGGAATCGGGAAGCGGAGGGCGGCTCGGATCGTCGCCTTTCGTGACAGCGCGGGTCCGTTCCGGAGCCCGTCCGACCTGGCCCGGGTACTCGGCATCAGCCTTGCGCTTGCTCAAGGTCTCTGGACGGCAGCCGGGCAGCAGTGAGTGCGATTCAGTGCCCCTGTTTCCGCAGCGTATCTCAAAGCATTGCAATCACTTGGGCTTACGGTCAGGTACGGTGGACATGGCGTCTGTGGCGGTAGGCGGAAACTCACTCGGCGACCTCCTTCTGCAGGAAGGTCTGCTGACTCGCGAGCAGCTGACGGCGGCCAACGCCGAGGCGAAGTCGTCCCGCCTGCGCCTGAGTTACGTGGTGGCGAAGTCGGGCATGGTCCCCGAAATCGAGGTGACCAAGCTGCTCGCGCGCCACTACCGCATGCCCGCCGTCGACCTGACCAAGTTCGAAGTTGATCCCCGGACCCTCAAGCTGATTCCCGGCGAAGTCGCCGCCAAGCACATTGTCCTCCCGCTCAAGCGCGAGGGCCGCACGCTCACGGTGGCGGTGGCGGATCCGTCCGACCATGGCCTCCTGGACGACCTCAAGTTCATCACCCGGTACGACCTCTTCCCCGTCATTGCGGGCGAGGTCACCCTCCGGAGCCTGATCGAGCGCCACTACGAGTCCGCGGGCAACGAGCAGCAGCTCCAGAACCTCCTCAAGGACATGGAGGGGCTGGACGAGGATGTCGAGGTCGTCGAGGAGCGGGATGACGAGGTCGCCACCCGCGAGCAGATCGACGACGCGCCGGTCGTGAAGCTGATCAACGGCCTGCTGACCGACGCGGTGCGCCGCGGAGCCAGCGATATCCACATCGAGCCGTTCGAGCACGAGATCCGGGTGCGCTACCGTATCGACGGTGCGCTGGTCGAGGTGATGAAGCCACCGCTCAAGCTGCGCGCGGCCCTTACCAGCCGTGTCAAGATTCTCTCCCAGCTCAACATTGCCGAGCGCCGCGTGCCGCAGGACGGCCGCCTCAAGCTCAAGATGGGGAACCGGGTCATCGACTTCCGTGTCTCGACCCTTCCGGTGCTGTTCGGCGAGAAGATCGTGATGCGAATCCTCGACAAGGGCAACCTGACGCTCGACCTGAGCAAGTTCGGGTTCGAGCCCAAGGCCGAGGCGGACCTGCTCAAGGCAATCCTGAATCCGTACGGCATGGTGCTGGTCACCGGCCCGACGGGCTCCGGCAAGACGACGACGCTCTACTCGGCGCTGTCGCGCATCAATACCATCGAGACGAACATCATGACCGCGGAAGATCCCGTCGAGTACAACCTGATGGGCATCAACCAGGTCCTGGTGCGCAACGAAATCGGGCTCACCTTCGCGGCGGCGCTCAAGGCGTTCCTGCGACAGGACCCCAACATCATCATGATCGGCGAAATCCGGGACCTGGAAACCGGCAGCATCGCCATCAAGGCCGCGCTCACCGGCCACCTGGTGCTGTCGACGCTGCACACGAATGACGCGCCCAGCACAATCACCCGTATGATTGACATGGGGCTCGAAGCGTTCAACGTTGCAAGTGCCGTCAACCTGGTGGTGGCGCAGCGACTCGTGCGCCGGATCTGCAAGTCCTGCAAGGAACCGACGACCTATCCGGACGATGTGCTCGCCGCGATCGGCACGGATCTTGTTGAGTATCGCAAGATTCCGTTCATGAAGGGGAAGGGCTGCGATGCGTGCGGCGGCCTGGGGTACAAGGGCCGGGCGGGCCTGTACGAGGTGATGAACCTCTCGGCCACGCTGCGCCGGATGATCCTCCGGGGCGATGCCTCGACGGAGCTCCGGGACGCGGCGGTGGCGGAAGGCATGCTGACCCTGCGCATGGACGGCATGGTGAAGGTCGCGAAGGGCGTGACTACTCTCGAAGAAGTCGTGAAGGAGACCGCAGCATGAGTGTCAACCTCCGGGTGCTCCTAGAGGAAATGATCGAGCGGGAAGCCTCGGACCTCCACCTGACTGCGGGTGAACGGCCGAAGCTTCGCGTCGATGGCGACATCACGAATGCCAACTCGTGTGCCGACATCATGAACCCGAAGGACACGCTGTCCCTGGCGTACTCGGTGCTTACGGAGAACCAGAAGAAGCGGTTCGAGACCGAGGACGAGCTCGACTTCTCCTTCGGCATCCAGAACCTGGCCCGCTTCCGTGGGAACGTCTACAAGCAGCGGGGCTGCGTGTCGGTGGCCATCCGCATGATTCCCTTCAACGTCCGGACCTTCGGCGAGCTCGGCCTGCCACCGGTGGTGGCGAAGCTGGCGGAGCGCCCGCGCGGGCTCATCCTGGTCACCGGGCCCACGGGCTCCGGCAAGTCCACCACGCTCGCGGCGATCATCGACAAGATCAACAAGGAGCGGAAGGGTCACATCATCACGGTGGAGGACCCGATCGAGTTCATCCACCGCCACCAGAGTTGCATCGTCAACCAGCGCGAGGTGGGAACGGACACGAAGAGCTTCTCGTCGGCGCTCAAGTACTGCCTTCGCGAGGACCCTGACGTTATCCTCGTGGGAGAAATGCGCGACCTCGAGACGGTGTCCGCGGCGCTCACGATCGCCGAGACGGGCCACCTTGCCCTCGCGACCCTGCACACCAACTCCGCGGCAGAGTCGATCAATCGTATCATCGACGTCTTCCCGTCGAGCCAGCAGTCCCAGGTGCGCGCACAGCTCGCGTTCGTGCTCGAGGGCGTGCTGACCCAGACGCTGTTGCCGCGCTCACGTGGGCGTGGTCGCGTGATGGCCACCGAGATCATGGTGGTGACGCCTGCCATCCGGGCTCTGATCCGCGACGACAAGGTGCACCAGATCCAGTCCGCCATGCAGGCCGGCCAGAAGTTCGGCATGCAGACGATGAACGCCTCGCTGTACCAGTTGTACATGAATCGGGAGGTTGCTCAGGAAGAGTGCCTCCGGGTGTCGCCGGACCCGAACGAGTTCCTGCGCATGATCGGTGAGAAGCCGCTCGACGACCAGGAAATTGGCTCGGCGCCGTCCGGCAAGATGGCCAGCAGCAGCGGCGGGCGCCGCTAACCGGGAGAAGGACCGATGCCGCTCTTCGAGTATACCGCACGCAACCCGCAGACGGGCCAGATCCAGAAGGGACAGCTCGACGTCCCTTCCAAGGACGACGTCACCTCGTATCTCCGGAAGAACCGGATGATGCTGGTGAGCCTCCGGGAAGCGCCGAAGCCGATCAAGCTCAGCTTCAACTTTGGGAAGGCGAGCGTCAAGACACGTGACATCGTGATCTTCACGCGACAGTTCGCGACGATGATCAACGCCGGCCTGCCGCTGGTGCAGTCGCTGGACATCCTGAGCAAGCAGACCGAGAACCAGACGCTGAAGGACGTCACCCGGTCGGTGGTGTTCGACGTCGAGGCCGGCAACACCCTCGCCGACGCGTTCCGGAAGCACCCGAACGCCTTCACCGAGCTCTACGTCAACATGATCGCCGCCGGTGAACACGGCGGCATTCTCGACACGATCCTCCTGCGCCTGGCGACGTTCATGGAAAAGAACGATGCCCTGGTGCGGAAGGTGAAGGGTGCCATGGTGTACCCGGTGGTGATCATGAGCGTGGCCGCGATCGCAATCACGGTACTCCTCATCTTCGTCATTCCCACCTTCTCGAAGATGTTCGCGTCGGTGAACATGGAACTACCGTTGCCGACGCGTATCGTCATCGGCATGTCCGGGTTCCTGACCAGCTACTGGTGGCTTATCCTCGGGGCTGGTTTTGGTGCCTGGTTCATGCTCAAGCGCTACTACGCCACGACAGCGGGCCAGAAGACCATCGACAGCCTGATGCTGAAGGCGCCAGTGCTGGGCGACGTGGTGCGCAAGTCGGCGGTGTCCCGCTTCACCCGCACGCTCGGCACCCTGATCTCCTCGGGCGTCAGCATCCTGGACGGCCTCGAGATCACCGCCAAGACCGCGGGCAACCGGGTGGTACACGATGCGGTCATGGAGTCGCGGGCCTCGATCGCCGGCGGCGAAACGATCGCCGCGCCACTCGACCGGTCCAAGGTGTTCCCGCCAATGGTCATCTCGATGATCGCGGTCGGCGAGCAGACGGGCGGCTTGGACGAAATGCTGACCAAGATCGCCGACTTCTATGACGAAGAGGTGGACGTGGCGGTGAGCGCCCTGCTCGCTCTCATGGAGCCGGTCATGATCGTGGTGCTCGGCGTGGTGGTCGGCGGCATGGTGATCGCCATGTACCTGCCGATCTTCGACATGATGAACGCGATCCAGTAGGCGGTCGCAGGACGGAAAGACCGGGGGGCGGCCTGAAAGGGTCGCCCCCCGTTTTTCCATCCTTTGTGACAGTTGGGATCCATTCGCCGTCACGTCTGTGGGTCAGTTTCGTGCAGGCTAACATTCCGCAGGGAAAACGCGCTGGCCCACCTATTTACATACGTGGTACCGCGTTGCATACTGTGCGCGCCGCGGGGGCGTGCAGTGGCAAGCAAACTGCTATGGCGCTCCGCGAGCTACCACGTTTCGAACCGCCTGATCCAGCACGCTCTTGACGATGCCGCACTCCGCTTCCAAGCGGAAGCGCCTATTGTGTGCCTGTGCCGGGCGGTTGCCACCTCACCGCCTTGGTATGGGAGATCAAATGCGTCATCGGTTCACCGGTAGGTTGCCTGTCCTTGCCTCGTTGTTCGTTGCGGGGGCGCTTGCCGCCTGCAGCGACGACAACGGCTCAGGCCCGACCACAGCGACAGTCCAGCCCAGCATCGACTTCATCAACGTCTTCCAGCCGATGGACCTGACCCCCGACGGGAGCGTCGCACTGCTCCAGCAGTACAACGCGGCCGGGGAGTTCTACTTCTACCGCACGGGGACGGGCAGCCTCGAGTTCAAGGGCGTGGTGGGCGATCCGTCGCGTACCCTGGTCACGGCGATCTCGGGCAACGAGGTGGTGACGGCCCTCCATGGTGAGCCGGTTTCGGCTGGCATCTGGACCGCGCACTCCGGCTGGACCGACATTCCCAGCGTCTTCCGGCAGCCGTGCGGTACCGACATCGCGAGCGCGTGGGATATCACGGCAAACGGCCGGACGGTCGTGGGCATGGCGTGGGACGAGTGCGGTGTGCAGGCGTTCAAGTGGGACGCGACCGGCTCGGGCATCATGACGCTGCTCCAGCGCCTCGGTTCCATCCCCGACTGGACGACCAATCCGCCGAGCAATCGCGCGACCGTCATCTCGGACGACGGCAGCATCATTGGCGGCTGGGCTTCCACCGCCCTGACCGACCGATCCCCGGCCGTGTGGCATCCGGATGGAACGGGCTTCCTGATCGAACCGACCGCCAGCCTCACGGCGGAATATCCGGGCGAGGTCATGGCCACCAGTGGCGACGGCAAGTTCCTCGCGGGCTACTGGGGCGAGAACGCCTTCTACTGGACCCAGGCTGGCGGCGCGGTGAGCATCGGGCGGCTTCCTCCCGCCGACGAGTTCGACTTCCACGGGGCCATCGCCAACGCCATCACGGATGACGGCAAGCTCATATTCGGCGTGTCGGGCCAGCCGTTCTTCGGCAATGCCAACGCATTCGTGTGGACGCAGGCCGGCGGCATGAAGAAGCTGGCGGACGTCATCACGGCAGCCGGCCTGACCATCCCCGAGGGCACGCAGCTGACCAACGTCATTGCGTCCTCGACCGACGGCACGATCGTCCTCGGCCAGGCGACCAAGGCTGATTTCAACATCGTCTCCTTCGTGGTGCATCTCCCGCGCTCGGCGTACGGACTGTGAGCGCGCATCCAATGACTTCCCTCATTTCAATGGCAAACCCGATGCGCCTCGCGCGCCACGCAGGTACCTGGCTCATTCTCGCAACCCTGGCCGTCGCCGGTTGCAGTGGTGACGACGATTTCGTTCCCGGCGTCCCGACCCATCTCGCGCTGCAGCAGGAAGCATTCACGTTCACGTCGCTTGGCCAGAGCCAGCTCTTCCTGGCGACGGCGACCGATGGCGGTGGCGATCCCACTGACGCGGAACTCAACTGGTCCACGTCCGATCCCGCCATCCTGAAGATCAACGGCGACGGCCTGGCCACGGCGATGAGCCCGGGCGAGGCGACGGTCATGGTGTCGTACGGCACGCTCTCGTCGGAGATGGCCGTTACCATCACCCAGACGCCGGTGCACCTCACCATCGGCCTGGGCGACCATCAGCACTCCGCGCCCTCCACGGTGCTCAGCACGCCGCTGACGGTGATCGTCACCGACGCGTTGTACTCCCGCGTTGCCGGTGCGCAGGTCCAGTTCGCCACCACGAGTCCCGGCGCCAGCATCGCCCCGACCACGCTGGTCACGGCCGACGAGTTCGGCCAGGCGTCCGCCACCATGACCCTGGGTTCGGCGCTGGGGGCGTACACCGCCACCGCCACGCTTCCGGGCACCGACGCCAGCGTCACCTTCAATGAGACGGCGGCCGTTCCGGGGCCGTTCGATATCGAGGTAATCTTCATCAACGGAAGCCCGACCGCGGCGCAGGCCGACGCGTTCGCCCAGGCAGAGGCGCGCTGGGAGTCCATCATTACGGCCGACCTGCCCGACGACTCCGCGGACCTTCCGGCCTACAGCTGCGGCATGAGTCCGGCGATCAACCGCCCCATCGATGACCTCATCATCTTCGTGGACCTGAGCCCCATCGACGGGCCGGGCGGAATTCTCGGTGGTGCTGGTGTCTGCTTCCTGCACGAGGTGGGACTTCTCCCGGCCATCGGGCAGATGACGCTGGACGCGGAGGACCTCGAGACCATCGAGGCAAATGGCGTCCTGGTTCCGGTCATCACGCATGAGATGGGTCACGTGCTGGGTATCGGCACGCTGTGGGGCGAGTCCCAGTTCGGGGACGGGGGCCTGCTGGCCGATCCGTCTCTCTCGGGCGGTACCGATCCGCACTTCACTGGAACGAACGCGCTCGCCGCATTCGAAACGGTGGGCGGAGACACCTACGTCGGTGGCAAGGTGCCGGTTGAGAACCAGGGCGGACCAGGCACCGCAGATGCACACTGGCGCGAGTCGGTGTTCAACAACGAGATGATGACCGGGTATGTCAGCCCGGGCGAGAACCCGCTCAGCGTGGTGACGATCGCGTCGCTCCAGGACGAGGGCTACGAAGTCGACCTGAGCAAGGCGGACGCCTATAGCATCATGTCGTTGCTCCGGATGGGGCCGTCGAAGACGTTCAAGCTGCACAACGACATCCTGCGCGGTCCGATCAGGATCATCAACAAGCAGGGCAAGATCGTCGGGACCTACCGCAGCAAGTAGGCACCACGCAGTCAGGACAAGAAGCCTCGGGGCCTGCGCCCCGAGGTTTCTTTCTTGCAGGATCCCGGTGCACGCCCTCGCGCAGGAAGCGGCACCGCGCTAGGATCAAGGCATCGCAAAGTCCCGATTTCCGGAGCATGAATGCGTACCGCGTTTTATCTCGACGTCACTGCTGTCGTTGGGGGCCTCCTGCTGATGTGGACCGGCCTGACCCACCTGCCGCCGACACGGTGGCTGTTCGCGGGTGAGCGCAACATTGGCTGGGAGCTGGGCTCCATCGCGCTCGCCGTCGTGGGCGCCGCGCTGGCATGGTGGCGGGCCCGGCAGGCGGTGTCGGCACCGCTCCCCCTCCCGTCGATTCCCGGCGTGGCGGCCCGCACATCGGGAATCGGCAGCCTCATGCTGGGCGCCGCGTCGAGCCTCATGATGTTCTGGTGGCTTGCCAGCGGACGGCATCGGTTGCCGTTTGGCCCGGTGGGCTGGTTCTTCGGGCTGGCCGCCCTGGTTGTCCTGACCTGGTGCGCCATCGCCGCCGGCTGCCTCTGGCTTGGTCGCGCCACCGAGCGGGAGCGGGAAGCCGATCCCACGGTGGGATCCCCCATTGGCCTTTCAGCAGACTGAGCCCGTTCCGGGCCCCTGGAGAGCTGTGACATGACCGCGCCACAATCCGAGACCGCGACTCGCGACCTGTACCTCGCCCAGGCGAACGCAGAACTCGACGCGATGCTGGGTGAGGTGGGACACCACGATGACGCGACACCCCCACCAGAGATCGGGCGCAGTTGGGCGCGGTTGCTGGTCCTCGCGGTGATCGCCGTGGCGGTATTCGTCATCGGCATGGTGCTGCTGCGCGGGCGTCGCCCCGCGCGCATGGCGCTCAACCTGACGCGCTGACCGGCTCGGTTGCCAGGCAGGGACACGGGGCGGACCTCACGGTCCGCCCCGTTCGATTTCCGGAACTAGCCGTCAAACCATCGTCACAAACTGAAACATTGTCCGGATGCTTGGCGTAGGGGGCACCGTTCTCTGTGCTCTCGTATTCGTCGCAGGAGGGTCCCATGCGCTCGATCTGGGTTCGCGCTGGCGTTGGCGCGCTTGCTGTCTTTGCCCTTGGCATGCTGCTCTACACCGCTGCCGGCCGGACCAAGGCCCGGGCGAGGCAGGCACTCATGGAGCTCAAGTCCGAGCTTGATTCGGGCCAGGTCCTGGCTGGCGACATGGGCCGGGCCATTCCCTTTGTGCTCGATGGCCGGACGCTCGGCGAGCTGACGAACCTCACGCTGGGTGCGGGCAAGGGTGGCACCGGTGTCGCATTGCACGCGCTGGTGTCGCTCGACCGCGATCACCTCGACCCGGCGATGCTCTCCTCGTGCGACCTTGTCCCGGTGAGCCCGGACAAGTTCGAGGTGAGACAGGGCTTCCGCTGCGCGACGCCATCCGACCACGGCCTGCATTCGCTCGGCGAGGTGCGCTTCGAACCCGTGGGCGTGGTCCGTCCCGTGCGAGCCGACAAGGCAGCCCTTGCCCAGCTGCGCCAGCGGGGCGAACTCAGCATCGATTCATCACATCAGGGCGTGCACGTGAATGCGGAGGGCGACAGTGGCGAGCTCGTCAACATCAGCGCCGACAGCAATGGCGCGTTCATTCACGTCAACGACGGCAAAGGCAAGGTGGTGCGGGTGAGGGCGGACAGGAACGGGCTGGTCGTAAAGGTGGATTCGGCCGCGACCAGGTAACGGCCGCGCGGGAAGGGCTGGGGCGGACTACAGGTCCGCCCTAATAGTTTGTGCCCGGAGGGTTTCCGGGAATGTTCTGCAGCGGGCCGGGCCGCCGTGCATAGGCGGCCACGCGCCATATCCCATCGGTATCCCGCACCACGGTAAGTTCCTCGCCGCCCAGCGTCTCGTTGTTGTACCGTACCGCAAACTCGAACCTGACGTACTCCGGGAAGGCGAATGGCGGCCGCACGAACGACTGCTGCAGGGTGAGCACCTCCCGGCCCACGACGGTGTAGGGAATGCCACCCTGCGGGCGAAGCTTCGCCAGCCAGGCAGTCGATGAGTCCCGTCGCAGTACGACCGACACCTGGGCCCAGGCTTCGTCGACCCGCCCCGCGTCCATGAGGGCGAGCCACGGCTCGGCAACGAGCGCCGCCGCGGTGATGCCCTGGTCCATTCTCGAGAGCCGCTCGCGTGACACCAACTGGGCGTCGAGCCTCGCTGCCGTAACGGCGAGCAGCAGGCAGGGTAGAATCCTGTTCATGGTCCATCCTCGGATGTATTTCCAGCGAGACTGCAATTAGCCCTGATTCCACGACGCCCGCCACGCCGCCCCGCTGGAAGCGACCTTCGACCTGGGCGCTTCTCGCCCTGGTGCCGCTGGCGGTGCTGCTGCTCTTCGCGCTCCAGCGTCGCAGTACGCTGCTGGGCGCGACGCTGCGCGACTGGGCCATCGCGCAGGTGGCGGAAGCATCTGACAGCGTCTACCAGCTCTCGGTGGGCCGTGCCCAGCTCAGCCTGCTTGGTGGCCGGATCGTCATCGACTCCATGAAACTGGTCACGGACACCGCTCGCAACGATTTCCGGGCGGATCCCCTGCCGGTCATCACCGCGAGTGCCAGCGGCTGCCGGGTACTCGGCATCAACACATGGCAATTGCTGGTGGCGCGCGGTATTAACGCGCGGCTCTTCCGGTGCGATGCGATTGACGCAGCAGTGCTGGAGACGGTTCGTGACACGGTCTCGGCACAACCGGCGGCAGCGAAGGCGCCGGCCGCCTTACCGCTGTCCGGGGACACCATCGAGCTTCCCGCGCTGTTGCCTGTCATCGTGGTGCATAGCACGGAATTGCCGCGCCTGTCACTCGATTACACGCGTCGGGCGCGTGGCGGAGCCACGACACACGTCACCCTGAAGCGGCTCAATATCCAGTTGCGCGAAACGCGGATCGACCCCGGTCTTCGCCGCGCGGAGCGAAAGGCGCTGTTCAGCGAGCAGGCGCTGGTCACCGCCGACCTCCTGACGCTGGGTGGGGAGAAGCAGGCGGTCGTGCTGGGCCGCCTGCGCGGGAACCTCACCGACTCGACGCTGGCGCTGGATGCAGTCGTGCTGGGGCCGCCGCTGTCCGATGCCGACTGGGTCAAGGCGCAGAAGCAGCGGTCCGACCTGATCCGGTTCCACCTCGACAGCGCGCGATTCAGGGGGGTAGACTACCGCCGCCTCGCCAGCGCCGAGGGCGCGATCGTGGTGCGTCACGCGCGGCTCCACGGGTTCCGCCTCGATGTACTCTCGGACAAGCGGCTTCCCGCCGGCCCTCCGAAGAAGCGCATGACACCACAGCAATGGGTTGCGGCACTCGATCGGCCGCTGGCGCTGGACACCATCGTCATTGCAGGCGGAAAGATTGCCTACACGGAGCATGCCGTGGGTCGCACCAAGGTTGGATCGATGACGTGGGAGCAGGTCCAGGCGGAGATAGTCGACGTGCGCAGCGTGGCTCGCGCAGGATCGCCGATACCGCCCATGGTGGTGCGGGCATCCGCGCTGCTGCTCGGACAGGGCAAGCTCGACACTGATATCGAGATCCCGCTCACGGCGCCGCAGTTCGACATGAAGTATTCCGGCTCGCTGGGGCCGATCAGCATGCTGGCGTTCAATGCCTACGCCGAGCAGGTGATGCCCCTGCGCGTCACCAGCGGCGCGATGCAGTCGGTTCGCTTTTCGGTCGTCGTGCGGAACGGCCGCTCCACCGGCCAGGTTGTGCCAGTGTACAGCGACTTCAAGGTGGCGCTCGAGGACAAGAAGGGGAACTTCCTCAAGAAGGCGGGGCTTTCCGTGGCCTCGTTCCTGGCTAACAGCTTCAAGATCCGCGGTGACAACCCGGGCAAGCCCGGTGAGGTGCCAAAGGTGGGACGCGTCAACCGGCCGTACGCGCCGACGGCATCCTTGCCGCAGGTGCTCTGGTTTGCCTTGAGGGAGGGCCTGGGCAAGGTGCTTATCAAGTAGTGCTACCCCTACTGCTCGCCGCCTTCCTGGCGGCTCCCCATTCGATTTTACGTGCTCCACCCGACTCTGCCATCGCGGCGGGGGCGCGTCGCATTGCCGCCGCCGGACAGAACCCCGGCATGCGATGGCCGCGTCTCACCGATGTGCGCGCCGGTGCCGAGAGCCTGTATGCGACCGCGAGCCCTCGACCCCTCTGGGTACGTGACGCCGAACCGACCCCGGCGGCCCGGGCGCTCATAGCGGTGCTGGGCCGGGCCGAGACGCGCGGACTCGACCCCGGCGACTACGACGCGGCCGTGCTCGATTCGCTCGCCTCAAGGCTGGGTCCTTCGTCGCCGGTTACGGAACTGGCCGCGTTCGACGCGATGCTGACCGCGGATGCGCTTCGATTCGTTTCAGCATTGGCCGTGGGGCGGATCAACCCGCAGGTTGTGCACGCCGATTTTCACGTACCGATCGGGCGACCGGACGTGGTCGGCACCGTGGCCTCACTGGCCGGCTCCCTGGAGCCGGACAGCATCCTCACGGCGATCGAGCCACACTTTCGCCACTACCTGCTGCTCAAGCGCGCGCTGGCCGACTATCGGGTACTTGCCCGCGACTCCGGGTTGCTTCCACTGCCGCCGCTGCCGCGCCCGCTCAAGCCGGGTGAACCCTATGCCGGCGCGATGCAATTGCGGCGCTTGCTCACGGCGCTGGGTGACATCGTGGATTCCGTGGCACCGGTGGTGCGGGCGGACAGCCTCTATGCCGATGACCTCGTGCAGGGTGTCCGCCGGTTCCAGGCGCGCCAGGGCTTTGCGGTGGACGGGATCATCGGCGACTCCACGGCCGCGCGCCTGGGCCGCTCGTTCGGGCAGCGTATTCGCCAGATCGAGCTCACCCTCGAGCGGTGGCGCTGGATGCCCCGCCAGTTCACCGCGCCCCCGATCATCGTCAACGTGCCGGCGTTCCGCCTGCACGCCTTCAGCACCATGAGCGACGACGAGGCCAGCCTCCTCAGCATGAACGTCGTGGTCGGGCAGGCCTTCAAGACCGAGACACCAGTGTTCGCGGCGGACATGACCTACCTGGTATTCAGCCCTTACTGGGAGGTGCCGGCGTCGATCATGCGGAAGGACGTTCGTCCCAAGTCACTGGCCAACCCCGGCTGGCTGGCGAAGAACCACATGGAGCTGCTGCGCGGTGGCAAGGTGGTGCCGCCCACACCGGAGAACATCGCCGCCATCGGGGGTGCGGTGCGGGCCCGCCAGACACCAGGGCCGTGGAACTCCCTCGGTCGCGTCAAGTTCATGCTTCCCAATGCGCAGTCCATCTACCTGCACGACACGCCAGCCAGGAACCTCTTCGACAATCCCCGGCGGGACAATTCCCATGGGTGTGTCCGCCTGTCCGACCCGGCTGCGCTTGCCCGGTTCGTGCTGCGTGACCAGCCGGCCTGGACGGCGGAGCGGATCGATGCGGCGATGCGGGGTACAGCACCGCAGAACGTCACGCTTTCGAGGCCGATCCCGGTGCTCATCGTCTACGGGACCGCGGTTGCGCGGGAGAGCGGCGAGGTATTCTTCTACGGTGACATTTATGGCCATGATCGCACGCTCAACCGCCTGCTCCTGAAGGGCTATCCCTATCCTCGCTGACCTGGTGCTTCCGGGCCTCGCCGCGCTGTTCCTGATCGCCACCCCCGCAGGCACCCAGGTTCCCTCCGCGCTCGCGGCGGCGGGCGACTCGAGCGTCTCCGTGAGCCTGCGGGAGCGTGCGGCGGCACGGCGGTTCGATGCGATGCGCTGGTCGGACGTGAGCGATGCGCGCGCGACGTTGCGGGGGCTCTATGAAGCCAACGGCTGGCAGCCGCTCTTCCTGGACTCACTCAGCCGGCCGACGGCCGCGACGCGCGCGCTGGTGCAGCGACTGCTGGCGCTGGGTGACCTTGGCCTCGACCCGGCCGATTTCAACGCGGCGGTGCACGACAGCCTGCTTGCGGTGCTGGAGCGGGGGGACACCGGCTGGGCAGCCGCCGATCTCGCCGCCTTCGATGCGCGGCTCGCAGTGGACGCGATCCGCTATGTCTCGGCGATGCGCTACGGGCGCGCGCGGCTGCGCTGGGTGGACGACACCGTGAACATCGGGAAGGGGATCCTCACCGTCCGCCGCGCCCCGATGGATGTGGGGGAGGTCATCACCACGGTCCGGATGTCGCCCGAACCGGCGACGGTGCTGTTCCAGCTCGAGGACCGAAGTCCGGGATATCGTCAGCTGCAGGCGGCGCTCGCGCGCTATCGCAAGCTCGCCGCCGACAGCACCCTGACAATGCTCCCGCCTTTCCCGGCGCGGCTGGCACCCGGCCAGCCCTATGCTGGCGCGGCGGCGCTGCGCCGGCTCCTCGTGTCCCTGGGTGACATCCCCGACACGCTTGCGGCGCCACCCGCCGAGGCGGATACGATCTACGACAATACGCTGGCGCGGGGAGTAAAGCGGCTGCAGCAGCGGGAGAACCTGCCGACGGACGGCATCATCGCGAAGAAGACGGCAGCCCGGATCAATGCTCCGTTCGAGACGCCGGTGCGGTCGATCAGCATGACGATGGAGCGGATGCGGGCGCTCCCGGCGCCACCCGTCGACAGCCTCTGGATCCGGGTCAACATCCCCGAGTTCCGCATGCGGGTCGTGCAGCCGTCCATGGACGGCCCACCGCCGATCGCGATGAACGTGGTCGTGGGCGGGCGCGGGCGGAATGAGACGCCGGAGCTCGCGAGCACGCTCGACATGATCGTTTTCAGTCCCACGTGGCGGGTGCCACCCCGGATCATCCGGGATGAAATCGTACCCAAGGCCCTGACCGACTCGATGTACCTCACGCGTCAGGGGATGGAGCTGGTCCGGAAGGGTGTCGTGGTCCCGGCGACGCCGGAAAACCTGGCGTTGGTGGGTGACTCGATCGGTGTGCGACAGCGGCCCGGCGACGTGAATGCCCTGGGGAACGTGAAGTTCATCTTCCCCAATCCATACGGCGTGTACCTGCACGATACGCCGACCAAGTCCACCTTCCAGCGGGCCAATCGCGCCGAGAGCCATGGATGCATCCGCCTGGCGAATGCGTCGTCGCTCGCCACGTGGCTGCTCCGGGCCGACTCGGCGTGGACCGCGGAGCGGATGAAAAAGGCGATGGCCTCACCCACGCCGGTCGACGTGACGCTGGGCCAGGGGGTGCCGGTTCGGCTGGTGTACGAGACGGCGGTGCCCCGTGAGGACGGCGGGGTCGATTTCGTCGCCGATGTCTACGGGCGCGATCGCAACATGGAACTGGCCCTGCGCCAGGGCTATCCCTACCCGCCGCGGCAGGTTCCCCTGGTAGACCCCTCAGTGAAAAAGAAGTAGACACCAACTCTTGCGGGTGCCGCCCATCCCGGGCGAGGCCTATCTTCCCTGCTGATCCGGCCCGTATCTTGTCATTGTACGGGCTATCACCGGACGGAAGGGCATCGCATGGCGCAGGCGAGGCATGGTTGGCAGGCAAAGCGGCTCGCATCGGCAACCGGAACGGTTGTTGTTGCGCTTGCGCTACTTGCGACCACCCTCGGTATGAGCGCCCCGCGGCGGGTTGTCAGCAGCGATTCGATTCCGGTGAAGGACAGTGCAAATGTTGTCCTGCCGCAATTCCTCGGATTCAGCGGCAAGCTGCGGGCAGTCCAGGTCACCCCGGAAAAAATCGGTGAAAGCCCGGAACTCGCGGCGATCATGGAGCAGTACGGCATCGCGCAGGCGGGAATTCACCAGGTAGGCCTGGTCTCACCTGCAGGCGATTCCGTCGCCCTCATCGCGCTCATCCCCTTTGCAGCCAAGAACGGCAGCACTTTCCAGGGCTATCGTATTGGCTACTGGCCGCGCGAGCGGAAGCCGGTGACGCTGTACGGGCTCCCTGAGGGATTCATCGAGGTGACGGAGGAAAACCAGGACGTGATGCTATCGTCCCGGTTCAGGGTGCGCGACTTCCTGACGAAGGACCAGGGCGCGGTGTGGCCCAAGTACCTCGTGGTACAGCCGACGCTGCTCGACAAGCTCGAACTCATCGCGGATGAACTTGAACGCCTGGGCAAGCCGTCCACCATCAAGGTGCTCTCCGGTTTCCGCACGCCGCAGTACAACGCGAAGGGGGTCTGCCGCCGCTGCGGCCGCGCGAAGGACAGCCGGCACATGTACGGTGATGCTTCCGACATCTATGTGGATGCCGATGGCAACGGTCGCATGGATGACCTGAACGGCGATGGCCGGATCAATGTCGCCGATGCTCGCTACCTTGCCCGCATCGCTGACCAGGTGGAGAGTGAGCATCCTGAACTGACCGGCGGCATCGGCATTTACCGCAGCACCGGGGCACACGGCCCCTTTGTGCACGTCGATACCCGGGGCTTCGTGGCGCGCTGGTGAAGTAGCGCGTCGGCAGTCGTCAGCGGGCAGTCGACAGAAAACGGCGAAGGGGAGGAGCGCGTCAGTCGCTCCTCCCCTTCTTGCTGATGGCAAACTGTCTGCCGACTGCTTACTGCCGACTGTTCACTGCTTGCAGGGCGCCGTCGGATCGGGCTTCGGCTTGTCGACCACCAGGCGCTGGTCATCGTTCGCCACCAGCAGCGCCACGTTGGCGATGAACGTGTCGATGCGCGCCATCTTGTCGTAGTTGATGAACTGTGGTTCGTCAGTCAACTGGTGGTAGTCCTGATGCACGCCGGTGGTGAAGAACACGACCGGGATGCCGTAGCGGGCATAGTTCGCATGGTCGCTGCGGCAGTAGATGTTCGCCGGGTGACCATTGGCATCGAAGGTGTAGTCGAAGGCGAAACCGTACTTCCCGTCCACGTTGACCTTTTCCACCAGGTCACCGAGCTGGGTGGAGAGGCGGCGTGACCCGACGAGCTGCAGGTAGTTCGGGCCACCCTTGGCGGTGCCATCACCCAGGACATCGTCGGTTTCCATGCCGCGCCCGACCATGTCGATGTTCAACTGCGCCACGATGGAGTCGCGTGGCACGGTGGGATGGTCGGTGAAGTACTCCGAGCCCCAGAGACCCTTCTCCTCGCCAGTGTGCCACACGAACAGGATCGTCCGGCGTGGCTTGACCTTGCTCTTCACCAGCGCGCCGGCAATGCCGAGCACCGAGACTGAACCGGAGCCGTCATCGTCCGCGCCGTTGTTGATGGAGTCGAGGCGCGGCTTGTTCACCTTGCGAAGGCTGTCGAGCGTGGCCTTCACCTTTACCCACTGCTCCGGGGTCGGCTTCTGGTTGTCGCTCTCGGCACCGGCCGGCCGCATGATGTGGTTGTACGCCCAGATCGAGTCGTGATCGACCGGCGGCGAATCGGACAGGCCGATGTGATCGTTGTGCGCGCCGATCGCGACGTACTGGCTCATGAGTTTGGGGTCACTGCCCCGGAGGATCGCGACGACGTTCCGGGCCGGCGTATCGACGGCCGAGGACAGCATGGTGATGTTCGCGTTCACCGGACGGCCTGATGCACCGGCCGTGAGGGTCGCTGGGCTGGCGCCGAGGATGGCTTCCGCGGCGGCAGGCGTGATCAGCATGGCGAACGGGCCAGTCGCTGTCGGCGTCTCGCCCTCGCTCTTGAGCGACTCCTGGGTCTTCGACAGGAACTCGACTACCTGTGGCGGAGTGATATCGAGCGCCACGACTGCAATGCCTGCGGCGCTCGCGTACTTCTTCCGGTCGAGACCCTGCCAGAACTGCCACACCGGCTGGCCGCTCTTCCCGATGGGCGGCTGGAACACGACCAGCTTCCCGGCGATCTGTGCGTCGGTCAGGCTGACGGTGGTGTCGCCAATGCGCCCGGCGTACACCGACCCGATCGCGGGACCGACGAGTGACGGGGCGAAGCCAAGCTGGGAAATGGCACCGAAACTGACCCAGTCCTTGGCGGCCAGCGTTGTCCCACCTGCGGCCAGTGTCGACTTGGGATCGAGGCCCTTCCGCACCAGCGGCACGATCTGGAACCAGGTTCCGTTCTCGCCGGCCGGCTCGAGGCCGAGCTTCTTCGCCTGTGCCGCGATGAAGTTGGTGCCCTTCACGTTGCCGATCGTGCCGGTTTCCCGGCCCTGCATCGAGTCATCGGCGAAGGCGTAGAGGTCGCTCTTCAGCGTGGCCGGCGACACCGCGGGGAAGGCGGTACCAGGGCTCGGCTGGGTGGCAGGGGTCTTCTGGCCGCTGCTGCACGCAGCCAAGGCGGCCAGGGCGATCGGCCCCAGTTTCAGGCGCATTCTCAAGTCGGTCTCCCAGAAGGGGTTCAAGGCGCGGGCACTAAGGTAATGGCGGGCCGTACGGGCTCACCAGAGAAAAGTTGCGGCCCCAGCTCCCCGGGGGTGTCCCAACCCGAAACTGTGCCGAACCATGACGTATTGCCTGACCGGGGGTGGCCGGGCACATTTACGCCCGTCATGATGCCCCTGTCCGTCCTGCGATCGGTCGCCCGGCAGTGTATCGCCGCCGCTGCCATGTTCGGGTTCTCCCTGAACGTGGCGACGCCGACGATCATGCATGGCTGCGCCCACCCGGCTTCCGCCGGGGCACAGGCGTCCGGTGGCACCCACGCCGGGCGCCACGGGCACCAGCAGGCACCCTCGGAGCACTCGTCGCACAGCAAGACGTGCCAGTGTGTCGGGCACTCCTGCGGCACAGTGCTGGCCGTGCCGGCGTCGGTCGCCACCGGTCCGCGGGTGGTGCCGGCGATTACCCGTTCCGAACTTGTCCGCAGTGCCGATCGCCTCCCGGCGGTCAGGCAGCACCTTCTCCCCTTCGCCGTCGGTCCTCCCAGCAGCCTCCCCGCCTGACCCGCTAGTCCCGTTGTTGTGCGCGCCTGCGAATGAGGGGCGTGCGTCGCTGTCCCTGGAGTCACATGATGTCTTGCAGGCAGATCATCGTCACGACGATGGTCGCGGCTGTTGCGGGTGCCTTACCCCTGTCGGCGCAGGAGCGCTCCGATTCGGGAAAGGTGCACACACTCGATTCGCTGGTCGTCGCGGCTGGGCCCAAGCGCGACGCGGCGCCACCGGTGTCGACCATCACGGTCGATCCGGCGACGCTGCGTAGCACCCAGGCCACCAACACGTGGGACCTGGTGCGCCGCACCACGGGCGTCGAGGTGCACGAGCAGGGGCAGGGCCCTGGGTTTGCCTCGAACGTCGTGCTGCGCGGGTTTTCCTCGGATCACTCGTCCGATGCGCTCCTCGTTCTCGATGGCGTGCCGATCAACCTGCCGATTCACGGCCATGTGGAGGGATACAGCGACTGGAGTCCGCTCGCCGCGCCATCGGTCGGCGCGATGCGGGTGATCCATGGTCCGGCCAGCCCGTTCTATGGCGACTTCAACTTCGGTGGCGTAATCGAGGTGTCGTCACCGACAGACCTGAACGCGACAAGCGGGCAGGTCGGCGTCTCCAGTTTCGGTGACGTGACTGGCTGGGTGCGCACCGGCAGGCGGGGCGACAAGGCGGGCTTCTTCACCAGCGCGATGGGCGAACGGGAGCAGGGATGGCGGGACAACTCGAGCTACTGGCTGGGGAGCGGCTCGCTGCGCGGCTGGCACCAGGCGGGGAAGGGGCGTCTCGAGGGCGGCCTGTTGCTGTATGGCTCCGACTGGCGTTCACCGGGATTTCTCTCGGTGCAGCAGTACAACGAGGGTGACCTGACCGCCGCGATCGACACCAGCGATGGCGGCGATGCGCAGCGGATCATTGCGACCGGGCGCTACACGACGGTCAGCAGCACGGGTACCGGCATGGAGGTCTCAGGCTGGGTGCAGGGCGTGCGGACCCACATGTTCCTCACGGTGCCCGACGATGGTGTGCAGCAGCAAGAGGAGGAACTCGATCGTCGCGTCGCCTTTGGGACCCAGGCACGGATGGGATGGAACGGTTCGGCGGGCGAGTTCACAGCGGGCGTGGCAGGCCGTCTCGACCTCAGCAAGTACGACCTGTACCAGACGCAAGACCGCGTGGTTGAGGAAACCACGACGCTGAACAACGGCCAGTACCTGTCCGGGTCGCTGTTTGGGCGGTGGCAGAAGTTCGCCTGGTCGAAGGTGGCATTCGACGTCGGCCTGCGGCTGGACGTGCTGCAGTACGGCAGCCAGAACCTCCAGGTGGCGAACGCACCGATGGTGCACGCGACTTCGGTGCAGGTGAACCCCAAGCTTGGGGCTCGCTACATCCTCAGCAGCAAGGCTGCGCTGCTGGCGTCGGTGGCGCGCGGCTTTCGCGGCGCACCAGGCGTCGTCACCGATCCGTCCTTGCCGCCGCTCAGCATGTGGGGCATCGAGGTTGGCACGCAGTTCGTGTTCGGCGGACTCACTGCCGACCTGGCGCTCTTCCGGATGGATGTGCAGAACGACCGGATCCAGGATCCGACCACGCTCCTCATCCTCGACACCGGGTCCAGCTACCGGCAGGGCGTCTCCGCCCGGTTGGGCTGGCAGGCCACCAGCAGGCTGCACTTCGACGCGAACGCCATCTTGAACAACGCGCGTATCAAGGGAGGGGATGCTCCGAGCGTCTCGGCGCCCGTCGCCGCGCTTCTGGACGGCACGATCCAGGTCGACCCGACCATCATGTTCCACACCATTCCGCCCCGCCCCGGCGATCCCGTGCCCGCGGTCGCCGACTACACCGGATCGCTGGGTGCTGAGTATCGCATCGGGAACAGGGGCCTGGTGGGCGCGCGGCTCCGCATCGGCGGGCCATTCACGCCGATTGGCGAGCCTGCGGTACAAACACAGCCATTTGCCGTGCTCGACCTCGGCGGCCAGCTGCCACTCGGTCACGGAGGGCCAGTCCTCGATATCGCCATCCAGAACGTCACCAGCACCAAGTTCCCAGAAATCCGCTCCAGCGGATTCATCAACCCCGGGACTCCCGTCGTGCTTCGCATGGCGGTGAGCTTCGACACGCCGTGACCAGCGGCAAATTCACTCCAAGGAGAGCAATACCATGAAGGCTCGGATCCTGAAGCTCATGCTGGCTACCACCGCGTTCGCGTTCACGCTCTCGGCATGCTCCGACAATGAAGCGCCCGCCGAGGGGCACCACATCCCGGAGTCGGTAAAGCTGTTCAACGCGGCGACCAACACGGCCCTGCCCGAGCCGTACGCCCTGCCGAGCGGCACGACCACGCGTATCGAGGTGGTCTTCTACGATGCCGATGGTGAGAACATCAACGGCGAACTGGAAGCCGAGCATTTCTCGTCGCTGACGTTTGATCCGTCCTCGTTCGCCACGGTCACGCCGGTCTCGGGCCAGAAGTTCCAGTACGACGTGCTGGTGAACGCCGATCCGGGCGCCACGGCCGGCGCCACCGTCGGCTATGGGCACGATGCACAAGCGGATGAGCGCTCCTTTGGTCCGTACGCCGTCACGGCATCCGAAGGTGGGCCGGCGCTGCGCACCGCGATCCACTGAAGAAATCCACGTCCCATTCAAGGATATCGAGACAGATGAAGAAGCATCTTCTGGGAATAATGATTGCGGCGGTCGGCGGCAGCTTTGCACTGGCGGCATGCTCGAGCGACGAACCTGGCGACCAGGCGGTGGCCATCACCTTCCGTCCGCAGGTCGGGGACGCCGCGTTCTCATGCACCACGACGTACACCGATATCGGAACGACGGCATCCGACGTCCAGTTCAACGACTTCAAGCTCTACGTGAGCGACGTCCGCCTGGTTACGGCATCTGGAGCGGAGGAACCGGTCGCGCTGGCGCAGGACGGTGAATGGCAATTGGACAATGTGGCACTGCTCGACTTCGACAACGGGACCGGCAACTGCGTCGGCTCGACCGAGACCAATTACAAGGTGACTGGCACTGTGCCCGCGGGCACGTACACCGGGGTCAAGTTCACCCTGGGCGTTCCGTTCGCGCTGAACCACGGCGACGCCGCGACGGCCTCGGCACCGCTCAACTCGACCGACATGTTCTGGGTCTGGAACTTCGGGTACAAGTTCCTGCGCGTGGACCTGACCACTACCGGGCAGCCGGGTGGATTCTTCGTTCACGTCGGGAGCACCGGGTGCAACGGGGCCACGTTCACGTCACCGCCCACCTCGTGTGACTTCCCCAACCGCTCCACCATAACGCTCACGGGCTTCAACGCGGCGAGCCAGGTCATTGTCGTGGACCCAAAGGCGGTCCTCGCCGGGTCGAACGTCAACGAGGAGAACGGGGACGAGCCGGGCTGCATGTCGAGCCAGACCGACCCTGAGTGCCCGCCGATCTTCTCGCGCATCGGCATCCCGTTCAACGGGGCACCGGCCGGTGCGCAGCAGCTCTTCCGCGTGGCGGCTGAGTGAAGTACTGGACTGGCATCCTCGCTGCCGCGGCCCTCACGGGCTGCGGTGGCGGTGACGGCACCGGGCCGTCAGGCGATAGCTTTGCCTGGCGGCTCCCGGCGCGATTTCCGGTGCCGCTGGTGCCCGACTCGAACCCCATGTCCAACGCAAAGGTGGACCTGGGGCGGCACCTGTTCTATGACAAGCGCATGTCGATTACGCAGGAGTTCGCTTGTGCGTCGTGTCACCAGCAGTCGCGTGCCTTCACGGATGGGCTCCCCGTTGCGGTCGGCGCAACCGGCCAGGCGCACCCCCGCAACAGCATGACCCTTGCGAATGTCGCCTATCCCAGTTCACTCAACTGGGCCAACCCGACGACGCGAAGCCATGAGCAGCAGGCACTCATCCCGATGTTCGGGGACAACCCGGTGGAACTCGGGTTGTCGGGCGAGGAGGAAGCACTGCTCGCACGGTTCCGTGCTGACCGCACGTACCAGCAGCTGTTCCCGGCCGCGTTTCCCGAGGCCGGCGATCCGATCAGCATCGACGCGATCGCCAAGGCCCTCGCGACATTCCAGCGCACGATCATCTCAGGCAACGCACCGTATGACCGTTACCTGGCGGGCGACCGCGGCGCCATTTCCGAGTCGGCGGTCCGCGGGGAGGCGCTCTTCTTCAGTGAGCGCCTCGAGTGCCATCACTGCCACAGCAGCTTCAACCTCTCGGGCTCGGTGCAGTACGTCGGGAAGGAGTTCCGGGACCAGGAGTTCTTCAACAACGGGCTGTACAACATCGGTGGCACCGGCGCATACCCCGACAACAACCGGGGAGTCTTCACGTTTACGCTGAAGCCAGAGGACATGGGTCGCTTCAAGGCACCGACGCTGCGCAACATCGCGGTCACGGGTCCCTACATGCACGACGGAAGCATTGCGACCCTCGATGAGGTCATCGACCACTATGCGGCGGGTGGGCGCACCATCGAGTCGGGGCCGTTCGCCGGGAACGGCAGCCAGAGTCCGTTCAAGAGCGGCCTGGTCTCGGGCTTCACCCTGACCCCGGGCGAGCGGGAAGACGTGCTCGCCTTCCTGCATAGCCTGACCGATGCGGGGTTTCTGACCGACCCGCGATTCTCGAACCCCTGGCCGCCGGGCGGCCCGGGAGGACCGTGAGCAAGAAGGACTGTGCGCAGCACTCACCCATGGAGGTAGCCGAAGGATGAGATCGATTCACGCCAGGCGCTTCAGCGCCGCGACGTTGCTGCCGACGCTGCTGCTTTTCGGCACGGCTGCCGCTCCCGTCGCGCGACACAACCGCCTGGTGAAGGCGGAGCCGGGCACCGACTCCACAATCACGAAGTCGCCGGCGCAGGTTCGCCTCTGGTTCAAGGAGCCACCCGAGCTCGCCGTGAGCTCGATCAAGCTCTCCGACGCGGCGGCAACCCTGATCCCGACGGGCGAGGTGCGTGCCACCGACGACAAGACGTCCATCGCAGTGCCCGTGACGGCGCCGCTCGCGCCGGGCAAGTACACCGTCACCTGGAAGACGGCCGGAGCCGATGGTCACGTGATCAGGGGGAGCTTCGGGTTTACTCTAGGGTCGTGACCTTCACGGCCAACTGGCTCACCTTCCTCGCGGTTTTCGCCCTGACCGGCGCTGCCGGCGCGCGTACGCTCTTCATGCGGCTGGAAGCATCGGACCACGGGGTGGGCGCCTGGCCGGAAGCGGACGCCCTGGCACGACGGATTGCCCTCAGCGCTGCAGTAGCCCTTGTGGTCGCTGCAGCGTTTCGGCTGCTGGCCCAGGCGGAGACGTTTCTCGACCCCGGCGAGTTCCTCAGCATGGAGGCGGTGCGGGCCGTGCTCTCGACGGCATGGGGAAGGGGCTGGTGGTGCCAGGTCGGAAGCGCCCTTCTTGCCGCGTTGATGTCACAGGGTCCGCCGGGAATCGCGGTGGCCGGGGCGTTGCTGGTGGCGGGAACGCTCCCGCTCACCGGCCACGCCATGGACGGCGCAAGCGGACCAGTGCTCGGCGTCGCTCTTCACGGTGCGCATGCATTTGCCGGCGGCCTGTGGCTAGGTACGCTCGGCGTGGCGCTCTTCACCTGGCATCGCTCGGACCCCCCCGAGCGCTCCGGACGGCGACACGTTCGCCTGGCGCGGCTCGTTGAGAAATTCTCCCCGATGGCACTCGCGTGTTCCACGGTGCTGGTGATCTCCGGCGCAGCCGAGGCGCTGGGCCTGGTGGGTAGCCTCCGCGCGCTGTGGGAGACGGCGTACGGCCAGCGCCTGCTGCTCAAGATGGGACTGCTGGTGGTGCTGCTGGCCGTGGGCGCCTACAACTGGCGGGTGGTGAAGCCGACGCTTGGTACGCGAGGGTCGAGTCGTCGACTCATCCGGGCGGCGGCGCTCGAGCTCTTCATTGCGGTAATCATCCTGGCGGTGACGGCGGGGCTCGTCTCGATGCCGACCGGGGAGTGACTAGAGCATGAGGTGCGCGAGCACCTGACCCTGGGGCGGTCCACTGCTGGCGCCCGCCGGTTCCACCGTCAGGGCGGCGCCGAGCACGTTGCCTCCCTCCTTGGGCATGCCCATCGTCATCACGGCCGGGTGCTCCAGGCTCGTGTCGAACTCGGTGCCCCGGACCATGCCATCGTCGGTGATGAACCAGAACTGGTAGTGCTCGCCCTGCGGCAGCTTCGGCAGGTCGTGGACCACCACGTTCCAGCGATGTGACACCGGATCGGCAAGGATGGTGATGCCGCCTTGCTGGCCGTCCATCTGCACGGAAGCGTGCATCACCTTCCGCGTGTTCCGGAGCACCGACAGCGTATCACGCGCGGCATCGAGTTCCTCCGAGGCCGCCGCGAGCCTTGCGCCGGCGTCGCGCGCGTCGGCACGCGCCTGGAGCGTCATCATGCCGGCCGTAAGGGCGACTGAGGCGGCGAGCGCCCAGGGCACGGCACGCCGCCACACTGGTTCCCGCTCGCCGAGGACGCCGCGGCTCAACTTGCGCACCAGGCCGGGCCGGAGTGTCACCGGCATCACGCCCATCGGGAGCCAGGCGAGCTCATGCTCTACGCGGTCAAGCTCCTTCCGGCACTCGGCGCAGCGCTCGAGGTGATCGCGGAAGCTGCGCTCCTCATCGGGCTCGAGGTGCCGCAGCGCGAACGCCTCTACATGCTCGACGAACCACGCGTGCTGTTGCGTCATACCCAATCCTTGAGCGGAGCGAGTGCCTGCCGGAGACGGCCGTAGGCCAGCCGCAGCCTCGTCTTCACCGTGCCCATCGGGATCCCGAGTTGTGCCGCGATCTCGGAGTGCGTCAGCCCGCTGAAATAGGCCAGCTGGACGGTGTTCCGCTGGTCTTCGGGAAGGTCGCGGAGTGCCGCGTGCACCGACTCGTGCACATGCCAGCCGGGATGCGCCGCCTCATTGGGCGTGACGGGCTGGTCATACTCATCGCCGAGCACGCCGCTCCGCTGTGCGCGCTCGATGCGGAGGCCATGACGGCGTCGCGCGCGCAGCCGGTCAATGGCCCGGTTGCGCACGATGCGGAGCAGCCACGGCATGAGGCCGGGCTGGTCGCCAGAGAGCGTGTCCACGCGATCCCACAGGATGCGGAAGGCGTCAAGCACGACGTCCTCCGCTTCGTCGGCGTCGCTCAGCATGCCCTGCGCGACGCCCAGGAGCCACGGCGTCGCGAGCACGATGAGTTCCTCGAGCGCCCGCTCGTCGCGCGCCACCAGGCGTTCCCGCAGCGCGGAGGCCCGCTCGAGGGTGAGCGGGCCCCTCGGCGCGGGGGACTCACTGGCTGCAACCATCAGGGCTTTTTCATCATCCCGGAATCCTTCGCCATCGACTTCATCATGCTGGTGTCCTTCGCCATGGCGGGCTTGTCCATCATCGCGCCCTTGTCCATGCTGCCGTGTTCCATCGATCCCATCGCGCCATGTCCCCCCATCGTCGCCTCACCGACTACTGCCTTGTCCTTCTTGCTCCAGAGAATCACGCTGGAGTAGCTGGCGAGGTTGGCGGACTCGGGGATGTCGTAGCTCTGTGCACCGTCCGTCTTCTTGAGCTTGCCCAGCTCGAGTGACCCCTGGTCCTTCGTCATGCCCTTGCCCAGCATAACATACACATCGGCGGCCTTGTCCATCCTGAAGTCATTCCCGAACTCGAGCTTGCGTTCCTTGCCACTGCCGGTCAGGGCGTAGGAGCCGCTCACCGAGTGGTTCATCGCCCCCGAAAAACTTCCCTTCATGGCCGTCGCCATCATCTTGTCGCTGGTCATCGCCTTGTCGTTCGACATCGACTGCGCCATCGAGGGTGCTGCCGACCCCGTGGCGAGGGTGAAGGCGATGAGCATCGCCCGGCTACTGGTACAGTGCATTGTGTGGCTCCCGTGGAGTGACCGGGCGCCGAGTGCACCCGTACAGGGCTAACGCCTGCCGGCCCGTGACGGATCCTTCCACCCTCGGTCAAGCCCGATTGCGCGGGACCTGATCCCGGTACAGCCTTCAGCCATGAAGACCGCTTCGGCAGGGCTTGCCCTGCTCCTTGCCCTCGTGCCCTCGACGGCGGTGCCGCCGATGCGCCCCGCGCCGGCGCGCGTGGTGCTGCGCGATTCCGTGCTGGCCATGGCGCGCGAGGCGATCGCCGATGGTCGTCCGTGGCGCGCGACCCGCCTGCTGGCGCCGGTCATGCGCGATTCACTCCTGCGCACGCCTGAGGTCGAGCTGGTCGCCGCCACAGCGGCCGCCGGCTGGCACGGCTGGCGTGAGACGGACCAGCTGCTGCGCAGCGCCACCTGGATCGACACCGCATTTGGTGGCGAAGGTCGCGAGCTGCTGGCCCGCGCGGCGCTGGGCCTTGGTCGCGACAGCAATGCTGCGGTGGAGGCCCGCGCGGCAGTGCGACAGGCGGCCGATCCGGTCGCGCGGGGTGAGCGACTCGTGTTGCTGGGCCAGGCGCTCGAGGGCATCGGGAACTACGACAGCGCCAGCGCCGGGTACCACGCGGCGGCCGACCTGCTGCCACTGGTGCGCGACTGGCTTTACCTCCGGGCCGTCGGCACGGCGACGGATTCCGCGCATCGCGCGATGCTGGCGGCCGCGATCGCCGACACGGTGGTGCGAGGCCAGGTGCCGCTCGCCCTGGCACTCGCCCGGGTGCGGTCCGGCGACACGCTGGGTGCCATCGGCGCCTACACAGCCGCTGCGTGCCCCGCTGTCGGCATTCCGGCTGCGCGTCGCCGTCGCCGACAGCGCCCAGCGACGGGCACTCGGCACGGAACTGGTGACCTTCATTGCGGACCGAAGCGGAACGGCCCCGGCCCGCGGTGCGGTGCAGCTGCTCGACAGCATGCGCCTGCCCCTGACCGCCAGCCAGCAGCTGGTCCTCGCCCGGAGTGCGGCGCGTTCGGGACCACTCGGCCGCGCCTCGGATGCCTATGCGGCGGCGTTCGGGGCGTCGGTTGGCAGCACCGAGGATCGTCTCGCCTGGGGCGACGTGCTCTTCCGGCAGGGTCGGTACAAGGAGGCGATTGCACAGTACCGGCGGGTCACGCAGCCGAAGTCGCTGGCCGCTGCGGCCGGCTATCGCATCGGTCGATCGATGGTGCGCGACGGGCGCTCTTCGGAGGGCGTCACGCAACTTCGCCTGGTCGCGAAGAGATGGCCTTCCGATTCGAGCGCGGCGCAGGCACTGTATCTCCTCGCGGATCTTTCCACCGATGATCGCGACGACCGCGCAGCGCGGAGCACCTTTCTCCAGATTGTCCGGCAGCACCCGGGCAGCCGGCAGGCCGGGGCGGCGGCGTTCCGCGCGGCCATCATCGCCTACGCCGACAGCATGTACGAGGTGGCCGCGAAGGAGTTCGACGCCTTCGACCAGCACCAGCGGACAAGCCCCGAGGCGCTTCCGGCACTCTACTGGGCGGGGCGCGCGTGGGCGGGGATGGGCGACACGGCGCGTTCCACTGCGCGTTGGCAGGAGGTGATCGCGCGCGACTCGATGTCCTACTACGCCGATGTCGCGGCGCGGCGTCTTGGCATACCGCCGTGGGCGCCGGCGGCATCGCCCGACACCTTTGCGGTGGTGCCCGACCTGGACAGCCTGGTACGGCGCGCCGCGCTCCTCGACCATCTCATGCTCGAGGACGAGGCGGCACTGGAGCGGGCGCGGGTCGCGCGCGCCGCCGGCACGTCGTCCGAGCGGCTCATGGCTGGCGCGGACCTCATGCGCCGTCACGGGCTGCCGAGCCAGGCAATCTCCCTTGCGCGGAAGGCGCAGAATGCCGGTGCCCCGCGCGACGCGCGACTCTACCGGCTCCTCTACCCGCTGGGATTTCCTGCTGCACTCCGGGGGGAAGCGACGCGCGCCGGGGTCGACGCCTCGCTGGTAGCAGCGCTCACGCGCCAGGAATCCCTCTTCGATCCAGCCGCCACCTCGGCGGCCGGGGCGCGAGGATTGATGCAGGTGATGCCTGAAGTGGGCAAGCGAGTCGCGCGGGACCTCGGCTATCCGGAGTGGGACGCCGTGCTGCTCTACCAGGCGGACGCGAACCTCGAGATTGGCTCGGTACACCTGCGCGCGCTGCTGGAGAACCAGGGCAGTGTCGTCGAAGTGCTTGCGGCGTACAACGCCGGTGCGCACCGCGTGGTGCGCTGGAAGACGCGGGGCGGCGCCGAGGATCCCGAATTGCTGACCGAGCGAATTCCGTTCGTCGAGACGCGGGACTACGTGCGCATCGTGCAGCGGAACAGGAACCTGTACCAGGTGCTCTACGACTGGCCGCGCGAACTGACGGCCATTCCATAGCGGCGGCTATGGTGCCGTGATGAAGTCCTCCGGGCGGGCGGGCCGGAAGCTCAGGTCAAACGCGAGAAAGAGCAGCTTGGCGAAGGGATAGAAGAGCAAGGGTGCCGTGATCATGAACAACCCGCCCGTCCAGCGCAGCACGTCCCACGGCGGGGTGGGCCACGTCAGCAGCACGGCCAGCAGGAAGCACGACATGAACACCAGCTCGGCGCCCACCAGGTTGAACATGTAGCTCCCCACCACATAGCCTTCCTCGCCACGCTCAAGCCGCAAGCCGCAGGTCGGGCAGTTGTGCCGCGCCTTGAACCATCCTTCGTAGAGGTTGCGGCCACCGCAGTGAGGACACCGCTTCCGCAGTGCGCGCACGCTCATGAGCAGGGGATTGGGTCGATCCAGCATGGCGCGCAATCTAGCGAAGCGGCTATCGTTCAGGGTGATGCCCGAAGCACCGACCCTCGAGCGGCCAATGCCTGCAGCTCCGGCCGTTTCCGGCGCGGATACCAGTTCGTTGCCCCGGCAGCGCGCGCTGCTCTCCTGGCTCTTTGCCGCGCGAACCATGCTGGCGGTCGGCACCCTGCTCGCCGCCGCGCTTGTCTGGACCCGGACTCCCGACGTCTCGTTCATCTTCAGCATTGCCGTGCTGGTCACTCTCGTGGCCACGGCGTATGGCTGGTGGCGGGTCCGGATCCGGGGCGGCGAGATCGGCAGCCTCTTCCTGGTGGGCCAGGCGCTGGCAGACCTGGGGCTCGTCACCACCCTGGTTCACTACGCGAGCGCGCCCGCGATTTTCGCGTCGCTATACGTGCTGGTCATCGCCGGGTACGCGGTGCTGCTCCCGCCGCAGCTGGGCGTCCTGGTCACCGTGTGCGCCACGGTGCTGTACGTGTCCGACGCATTGTGGGGCGGCTCGACCGGTCCCGACGCCGCATTCTGGGTGCAGGTCGTGCTCTTCAACGTGGTGTTCGCCATCGTCGCGGTGCTGGGTCACAGGCTCCGGGCGTCGGATGCGCAGCAGCACACGCTGGCCTACGAACTCCGGCGCGTCCGGCTCGAGGCCGACGAGATCCTGCAGAACATCCGGTCGGGCGTGATCACGGTGGACGCCGAGGGGCGCCTGGCCTTCATCAACCCGACGGCGGAGCGGCTCCTTGGCATCAACGGCGACCGATTGCTCGGCCGGCCCATCCTCGACAAGCTTCATACGCAGTCGAAGGACCTGGGCGCTGCCATCGTTGCGGGCATCCGGCATGGCCGCAAGGTGAGTCGCGGGGAGGGGATGGTGCGGGCGAATGGGCGCCTGTTTCCCGATCGGTCTCTCCACCACCACCTTCCAGCCGGAGGATCGCGAGGTGCCGTCGGTCACGGCAATCTTCACCGACATCTCGGAGCTGAAGCAGTTGCAGGAGCTGCATCGCCGCGCAGAGCGGCTCGAGGCGGTGGCGGCATTGTCCGCATCGCTCGCGCACGAGATCAGGAACCCGCTGGCATCCATTCGCAGCGCGTGTGAGCAGCTCGCCCGGGGCAGGCACGCGAGCGAGGACGACCAGGTACTTTCCGGCCTCATCGTCCGTGAAAGCGACCGCCTGACCCGGCTACTGAGCGAGTTCCTCGACTTTGCCCGTGTCCGTGCCACAAAGTCGGAACCTGTCGACCTCCTGGCGGTAGCGAAGGATGCCGCCCGGGTGGTGCAGGTCCACCCCGACTGCGGGCCGCAAGCCGCGGTGATTGTGGAGGGAGAGGAGACAATCCTCCAGGGCGATGCGGACCTGCTGCACCGCGTGGTCGCCAACCTCCTGCTCAACGCCGTGCAGGCCGCGCGGGGCCAGCCGGTGCGAGTCACGGTGCGGGTCGGCATGCTGCCGGCGAATGAACTTCCGCATGGCGCCGATTTCGAGGACGCCGCGCGGCTGCAGGTCGTTGACGACGGCCCGGGTATCCCGGACGAGATCAAGGAACGCCTGTTCCAGCCGTTCGTGTCGGGACGGCCCGGGGGCAGTGGACTGGGCCTCGCCATCGTACAGCGCGCGGTCGAGGCGCATCGGGGGCTCGTGTACGTCGAGACCAGGCTGCGCGCCGGCACCACCTTTACCATCCTGCTTCCCGCCCACGCCATGGCGGAGGGAGTCGCATGAGCCAGAAACCAACCGTGCTCGTCATCGACGACGAGTCGGGCATCCTCGACACGCTGCGGATCCTGCTCCGCAATGAGGGATTTGAGGTCACGACCGCCCAGGGCGGCAAGGCAGGGCTGGAACAGATCCGGAACGGGGCGCACGACATCGTGCTCACCGACGTGCGGATGCCCCAGGTGTCCGGCATCGACATCCTGACGGCAGCCCGCGAGCAGGACGCGATGACGCCCGTCATCCTCATGACCGCGCAGGCATCACTGCAGAGCGCCATCCAGGCGGTGAACAGCGGCGCCTTCTACTACATCCAGAAGCCGTTCTCCAACGACGAACTGGTGGCCATCCTGCGGCGGGCCTGCGAATTCCGCGCGATCCGCGTGGAGAACAAGCAGCTGCGGCAGGAAATCCGCCGCCGGGAGCGGGGCGGCGTGTCGCGGCCCATCGGCAAGTCGAAGCGCTTCCTCGAGATGCTCAAGCTCGCCGAACACGTGGCCCCCACCGATTCCACGGTGCTGATCCAGGGCGAGAGCGGCACCGGCAAGGAAGTCGTGGCGCACTACATCCACGAGCTGTCGGCGCGGAGTGAGGGCCCGTTCCTGTCGATCAACTGCGGTGCACTGCCCGAGAGCCTGCTCGAGAGCGAGCTCTTCGGCCACGTGAAGGGCAGCTTCACCGGCGCGGTGCGCGACAAGCAGGGCCTCTTCGCGGCGGCGCGCACCGGCACCTTCTTCCTCGACGAAGTGGGTGAGATGCCGGCCTCGCTGCAGGTGAAGCTGCTGCGCGTGCTGCAGGAGCGGGAAGTGATCCCGGTCGGCGCCACCGAGGCGATCCCGGTGGACGTGCGCATCATCGCCGCGACCAACCGCGACCTCGAGGAGGAGATGCGCCGGGGCAACTTCCGGTCCGACCTCTTCTACCGCCTCAACGTGATCGCGCTGCACCTGCCGCCGCTGCGCGAGCGGCGCGACGACCTGCTGCTCCTGATCGAGCAGTTCCTCGCGGTGCTGGCGCAGGAAAGCGGCGGCGAGGTCAAGGCCCTCAGCCAGGAATCGCTCGACGCCGTGATGGTGTACGAGTGGCCGGGCAACGTGCGCGAACTGGAGAACGCGCTCGAGCATGCCGGCGTGCTCTGCCGGTCGACACTGATCGAGCCGGCGTTCCTGCCGGAGCGCATCACGCGGCGCCGGAAGGAGCCGCTGGTGAGCGAGCGCTCCTACAAGAACCCGACGCTCGAGGTGATCGAGCGGGCCTACATCATGTGGGTGCTGCAGGCCGAGGGCGGCAACAAGACCCGCGCCGCCGAGGTGCTCGGCATCGATCCGTCGACGCTGTACCGGAAGCTGGCCCGGTACGAGGAGCAGGTGGCGGAGGCGAAGGCGTGACCGAAGTGCTTCCCGGGGACGTGGCCGGCGCCGAGACGCTGGAGATCATGTCGGCTGCACCGCGGTACAACGCATGGCAATTCGAGCAGATCGCACCCTACGTGGGCCGACGGGTGCTCGAGGTAGGGTCGGGCATCGGCAACATGTCGGCGCACATCCTCGCTGGCGGGCGCGACCTGCTGGTGCTGACCGATACGGACGCCTGGTACCAGGAGCAGCTGCGGACGCGGTTCGCCGATCGTCCCGAGGTGCAGGTCGATTCCCTGACGCTGCCTGATGTCACGGCCGCGGGGCGCTTCGGGCCGCTGCGACTCGACACCGTCGATCGCGCTCAATGTCGTGGAGCACATCGAGGACGACGTCGGTACGCTCCGGAGCATGGCCGAGCTGCTGGCACCCGCTGGGCGTGTGGTGGTCCTCGTTCCTGCCTTGCCGTCGATCTTCGGCTCGCTGGATGTCGAGCTGGGTCACTATCGCCGCTATACCAGGGCGTCGCTGGCTGCGGCGTTTCACGGCCGCTGGTCTCACGCTCGAGCGGATCTTCTGGTTCAATCGTGTCGGGACGCTCGGCTGGTGGTTCAATGCCTGCGTGCGGCGAACCCGGCTCATTCCGCTGTCACAGCTTCGCTCCTTCGACAGCATGGTGCCGCTGCTGCGCCTGCGAGCGCTTCCTGCCGCTGCCGTTCGGCCAGTCCCTGATCGCCATAGGTCGCCGCGATGGCTGAGCTCCCGAAGCTGTCCGTCATCGTGCCGGTCTACAACGAAATCAGGACCCTGCGGACGATCATCGACATCCTCCACGCCGTGCCATTGCCGATGGAGATCATCTGCGTCAATGACTGCTCCACGGACGGCAGTGCGCAGCTGCTTGATCAGTTGAAGGCCGAGGGACTGGTGGAGGTCGTGTTTCACCAGCCGGTCAATCGCGGGCAAGGGCGCCGCACTGCGAAAGGGGATCGAGATCGCGACCGGCGACGTGATCGTGGTCCAGGATGCCGACCTCGAGTATGACCCGCACGAGTTCGGTCGCCTCATCGGTCCCATCGTCGAGGGCAAGGCCGACGCCGTGTTCGGTTCCCGGTTCGCCGGTGGCGAGCGCCGGGTCCTCTACTTCTGGCACTCGGTCGGCAACCGCCTCCTCACGCTCCTGTCGAACATGTTCACCAACCTGAACCTGACCGACATGGAGACCTGCTACAAGATGGTGCGGGCTCCCGTGATGAAGTCGCTCATCCTAACCACGTGATCGATTCGGGTTCGAGCCCGAGGTCACCGCGCGCCTGGCACAGGCGCGCGCCCGGATCTGGGAGATTCCCATCTCCTACTCCGGGCCGCACCTACGAGGAAGGCAAGAAGATCGGGTGGAAGGATGGCGTCGCCGCCTTCTTCCACATCGTCCGCTTCAACCTTTTTCCTCCACCGCCGCGCCGCCTCCCCCAATGAAGGCGTGGCCCGCTCGTGTGGCGGCAGGAGTGATCGTTGTTTTCGGGTTCCTTCCCATCTCAAACTGGTTGCCTGGTAGCCGGTCGATAACGTGGTTCGACGCGGCACTCTCCGAATGGCTCCTTGGCGGCGCAATTGTCATTGGGGCCGGGGCCGTGCTGGCAGTGCTGCTGCGCCCGTACAGTCTCGTATGGCGTGCGCGTCTAGCCGGAATTCTACGGCTTGGGCCTGACACTCCGCGGTGGGTTGCTGTTGCAACCATCGCGTTTTCGTCATTCTTGGTCTATGTACTCGTCTCGACTCTGACGTTCGACCGTCGGCCACTCATCATCGACGAGATCGTCGAGGTAATCCAGGCGCGGATCTTTGCGTCCGGTCGCCTATGGGCACCGACGCCGCAGTACCCGGAGTTCACCGCCATACTGAACATGGTGAACGACGGGACAAAGACCTACGGCCACTTCCCTCCCGGTGGTCCTGCAATCCTAGCGCTTGGCGAACTGGTGCATGCTCCTTGGATCAGCGGGCCCGTATGCGCTGTGCTCTCCGTACTGCTCATGGCGTGGCTGCTCCGCGTGAGCGAACCCCGCGCCTCCGTGCGTGTACTCGCGCTGCTGCTGTTTGCGTTTGCGCCGTTCACGGCATTCATGGCCGGTTCGCACATGAATCATGTGCCCAATCTGACGTTCCTGCTGCTCGGCATGGCTGGCACTGTCAATGCCCTGCTCTCGCCCACGCGTCGACCCGGTGTGGCCCTTGCCGGGGGCCTGGGGTTCGGCATGGCCGCGACCATCCGACCCCTGGATGCGGTTGCGTTTGCGTTGCCGGCTGCCTGCTGGTATCTGCTTAGGGCTCTGAAGGACCGTTCCCGGGTCGTTGACCTCCTGGCGGCGGGTATTGGAGTGGCGATCCCGTTGTCGCTGCTCTTTGCGCTCCAGGCCGCGACCACTGGCTCGGCCTTCCGATTCGGCTATGAGGTGCTGTGGGGACCCCACGTAGGACTCGGGTTCCAGGGGTCACCGTGGGGAGAACGGCATACCCCACTCGATGGCCTCGTACTTATCAATAAGTACTTTCTCCGCTTGCAAACTTTTCTCTTTGAGATATCGGTGCCGTCGCTGCTGCCGGCATTTCTCTCGCTGGCGCTCGTGCGGAAGCTGCCCCCGGGAAACCTCTATTTGTTGGCGTCGGCCGCGCTCCTTGTGGTTCTGTACTTCGCCTATTGGCATGACGGGTTGTTTCTCGGCCCACGCTTCTTCTATCCCTTGCTCCCCATGCTGGCGCTCTGGACAGCGCGCCTGCCCTCTGTTCTTGAGGACAGGTTCGGCGCAGGTACCGCCTACTGGACTTCAGTGTACGGTGCCGCTGTGGCGCTTCTCCTCGCTGTTGCGGTAAACATTCCGCTTCGGGCTCGGAGTTACGCGAACAGCTTCACCACGCTTCGATGGGATGCTGACAGCGCGGCGGCCGCGTCGGGGGTCGAGGGAGCAATCGTTTTCGTGCGCGAAAGTTGGGGAGCACAGGTGATTACCCGAACATGGGCCTTGGGAGTGCCCAAGGGCGAGACGGAGCAGCTCTATCGAAAGACCGATATCTGTCGGCTCGACCAGGCGATCGGGCACTTCGAGCGAATGATGCCATCCAGTCGACCGACCGGCCCGGCTATCGGAGCTGAATTGCGGCTAATGATGGCTGATTCGGCGCGCCTGGAGAGATCGCCATATTCGCCTGACACGACCGAGCTTCATCAGGTGGGCTCGGCGTATCCCCCCGAGTGCATCCGGCGCATCGAGGAGGATCGCGAAGGCTTCACGATCTTCCCACCTCTGCTGCTCACGCGCGGAAGGAACATCTTCGTGCGCGATCTCCATGAGCGGAATGCGCTATTGCTGGCGCTTGAGCCAGACCGCCCGGTGTACCTGCTGCGTCCGGCGTCCTCTACGCTATTGAGTGTTCCAGTCTTTCAGCGGGTGAGCCGGGATTCCATGATGGCCTTGGCCGGCGACCAGGCCGAGGGCGGCGTCCTCAGGTAGGGCGAACGGCACGACCTGCGCCTATTCGTGCCAGGAAATGGAGGGAACGATCGAAGATTGCAGATGCGGGCCAGGGATACAGGCCAAGGTCCGTGTTCCAGGTCTCAATGGCGGCTCCGATGCGTTGCAGCGCCAAAGTCCACTCCTTCGCGGTCCAGTAATTGTACGGCAGTGCCACGCCGTGTGCTGCATTTCCCGTCCAGTCCATGACCCGCAGGGTTTGGCGATCCAGCCAGCTCGCCTGTACGTGATCCTTGATGACGATCGCCTGGCGCGCCACGCGCGCCGCCTCCAGAAGCAGACGCACAGGGTCGACGGCATGGTGTAGTACGTCCACCAGCAGAATGACGTCAACGGACATGCCCTCCGCAGGCAGGGTAAGACCGTCGAACTCTCGAACCGGGATATAGGTCCTGGGCCGAACGAGTACGTCCACACCCGTCAGCGCCAAATCGGGCCGTTCGCGGCGTATGGTGCGTCCGAGCATGCCGTCGCCGCAGCCAACATCCAGTATGGACGCGTCGCGTGGCAAGAGCGGGGCGATGTGGGCCGCCAGCTTTCGAATGCGCCGTGGAAAGACGAGGCGCGTGTGCAGACCGCCGACCAGGCTCATCGGCGTCGCAGTCCCAGGATACTGAAGAAAAAACTCGACAGCACGGTCTGGACTCCGAGGGTAACGAGGATGGTGCCCGGAATGACCCAGCGCATGGTCTGGGCATAGTCCAGCGCACCGAGGTCGCGCGCGATCCACTGGCCGACTGCAACCGCAATGAGTCCGGCTCCGACGGTCGTCGCGGCAACGCCGGCCACGATGCCGCGCTCAAGGTTGAAGACCTCATACAGCTGATTCATGCGCGGGTCTTCGGGCAGCAACCCCTCAGTGATGGCAAAGATCTTGGTCAGGAAAGCGAACACCACCGCTTGGTAGCCACAGACGATCATCAGCCCGCCGACGAGAAGAGTGTGCACGTCGAAGTGGACACGGCCCACCCGAAGTCCCGGCAGCGCTACCGCGGCGGCCGTTGCACCGATCAGCATGATCACGACACCTGGCACCAGGAACAGCCAGCGCGGACTGAGTGCCAGGAAGAAGCGAAGCGTACGCCACCCATCACGGAAGGTGCGAAGGTGCGGGCGCTGGTCGCCCCGACCGTCGGGCCATAGCGTAATGGGCACCTGACCGATACGCGCGCCGGACAGGGTTGCCTTGATGATCATCTCCGTGGCGTACTCCATGCCGGTGCAACGAAGGTCGAGATCACCGGGGAGGCCGGAGCGAAAGGCGCGCATGCCGCAGTAGATGTCGTGGATCGGGACCCCGAACCACCGGCGGGCGAGCCACGAGAACATCGGGTTGCCCCAGACACGGTGCAGGAATGGCATTGCGCCGGGCCGTATGGTGCCCCCGCCAGAGGGCAACCGACAACCCTGCACCAAGTCTACGCCGTCTCGCAGGGGCACCACGAACCGTGGGAGCTCGGTGAAGTCGTAGCTGTCATCGGCGTCACCCATGAGCACAAAGCGGCCGCGCGCGGCGGCGATCCCGCCAGCGAGCGCGTTGCCATAGCCGCGGGCCTCCACGACGACTACGCGTCCGCCAGCCGCTTCTGCGGCATCCTGCGAACCATCGCTGCTACCGTTGTCCGCGACGATTACCTCGCCGCTAATCCCATGCTCCCGCATAGAGCGCACCGCCTTGTCGACGCAGCGACCCACGGTTGCCACTTCGTTGAGGCACGGAACGACCACCGTGAGCTCTATGGGCACCGGGGCCCGAACCACATCATTCCTCGTTGGCATTAGCGTCCAGCGGGAGTTGAGGAGAGGTCGGATGCAGCGAGCGCGCTGTCAGCGCGGCGCACGAGTTGTGCGAACATAGTGTCACCCAGGGAGACGCCGAGAGCAGCCGTCGCGCGAGCGCGTTGCCAATCCTGACGCTTGGCCTCGATATGATAGAGCTTGCTCCGCATGACCGGGGCTGTTGGAGCGACCTCAAGACCGGCTAGCAACACCTCAGCCGCCTCCTCATCACGAGCCTGCCTCTGTAAGAGAATCGCGAGGTCCTCGAATGCCTTCGGGTCGTGGCCCCAGAGCGCGATTGATCGCCGGTACTCACGCTCAGCCTCCTCGAGCCGACCCTGTCGATCCAGGTGCGTTGCGCGCAGGCGATGAGCACGATAGCTGTTGGTAGCCTCGACGTCGACTTGAGAGAACAGGGCCTCGTTGTCGCGCCAAATCCCGGCACGCGCGGCACTCCAACCGGCCGACGCGAGCACTGCTGCCACCGTTGCCGTCACCAGGACCAGGCGGACGGCGCCCGAGGGCCACTGGCGCCATACCAGGTCACCCACGCCAGCGATCGCCAGTACCGCGCCCACACTCGCCAGGTAAAGGGTTCGCTCCGCAAGCAGCACGCCGGTCGGTAGGATCAGGTTGCTGATCGGCAGCAGTGCGATAGCTGCCCAAGCAATGCCGAGCGTGACCGTGGGGGCGCGCTCGCGACATGCCCACGCTAGTGCAAAACAGGCCATCAGGATCAAGCCAGCAAGGAGGTGAATTGCACTGATGGTGGAGGCGACCAAGAAGCCCGGTGGAGAGTAGTCGAAGCTGAGCCTCGCGGGCCAGATGAGCAATCGCACCCACTCGGGCACCGTTCCAAGTGAGACCAGTACGCGTGCCCATGGTGTCAGGCCTTGTAGTGGCGCTACCGGGTCATGGCCCGTGAACCCGCCAAGCACTGCGGCGCGCGGCAACATGAGGGCCAGTAGCAGCACAATGAGTGCGCCCACTACGGGGGCAACCCGCCTGACGGTACTCGCGCCGGGGCCGGGTCCCAGCAGCCCAGCAGTGAGCAGCAATAGAGCCGGTGTCACGAACCCCTGTTCCTTGCTGAGTGCTGCGAGCGTGGCGAGTCCAATCACACCAAGCCGGAGCCCGGCCGTAAATCCGCTCCTCATGCCGCGCTGGGCTAGGAGGACCGCGCCGAGAACTAGCCCGGTACACAGCAGTTCCGACATGCCGACAACATTCGCCACCGCTTCCACGTGCACAGGGTGCACCGCGAACAGCATGGCGGCGAAGCCGGCCCACGCCTGCGGAAGGGTGCGGCGGGCAAGCAGGTACACGAGCCAGGTGACCAAAGCGTGGAGGCCGATATTCACGGCGTGGAATAGCCAGGCGGAGCCGCCGCCGAGGTGCCACAGGACTGCGAGAAGCCAGACCGCCAACGGACGGTAGAGGCCACCACCCGGCCAGTACGACTGCCCGAGGTACACCCAGGGTGGAGAAAGGGTGGTAACGCGCGTGTTGTCCACTATTACCAGCAGATCGTCGTAGGCAAAGCCGTTGTGGAGGCTGGTCACCGCGACAACGACGGCCAATATGCTGGCAGCCCAGGGCAGGCAGGGACCCACACTCGTCGACGCGCGCCACGTCACGGCGCGTCTGTGCTACGGGAAGCAGTCGAATCAAGTCGAATGACCCTTTCCCACCGCTCGTCATACAGGTATGCATTGCGCCCGCCCGCCACGGCGAGGAGCCGGACGTTGTCGTCGCCGCGGTCGTATACCGTCCACACTGGCGCCATGCCGTAGTTGGATGGATTCTGAATGATGCTGCGGTGCATTCGATGGCCCGGCGCATACCGTACAAAAATCACCGCCGGCGTCTGGACGCCTACGGCAGCTGCCTGGAAACGGAGCAGGGGCTCGCGCGACACTTCCAGGGTCAGCCGTGTTGCGGAAATGCGCTCCGGCAGGGGCCACATAGCTGCCGCGCTTACGATCAGGAGTAGCAAGGCCGTGCGCTCGGTCGGCCGGTCGACTGAGAGCCGCGCCGCGACCCATGACGCGATCACCGCAACCCCGGCGGCGATCGCGGCCGCCCCAACCGGTAGTGCCTCCGAATAGTAGAGGCTCCATTCCGGGGGGTGCGCGTAGGGCAGATGCGCGAGGAACAGGAGTACAACAGTGCCTGCACCGAAGCGCAGGGCGGCAGGTCCAGTCACCACGCCGGCGATGAGGAGCACAAAGGCGGAGAGGACCCATTCTCCCGCCAGATCGGAGAGATATGCCTCGAAGCGTGCAACCAGGGCTGGCGCTACGCGCGAGGCGGTGTAGTCGCGGTGGACCGCTGAATAGGCCCGCGCCAGGCGCTCGAGATCCGGCGGCCGCGTCCGCGCAGGCGGTGTACTGTCGAGACCGAGTCCCATGCGATCGAATGGGAGATATGCGCGTGTATACCGGCCGTACGTGAGTTGCCACCACGGTCCACCGGTCGCGGCGTCCTGTATCGGCAGTGCGGCCAGGACCAGGAATGCCACCGCGGCCGCCGCACCTGCTGGCCGCCAAGTGCGCAATCGAACGACGTCACGCATTGTCACGAAGGCGATGGGCAACGCAAAGACTAACGCCGTCAGTGGTCGGGTGATCGCCGCCATCGCGATGGCGGCCGCGACAGTTACGAGCCACGAACTTGTTCTCTCGGCGCGCCAGCGCAGCAGGGCGTACCACGCGAGCAGGCACATCGCACCGCTGAGCGTCTCGCTGAAGTAGCCCGCGCGGAAGCGCCCGCCAGGGCCTGCGAGCCATATGGCGGCAGCAAGTACTGCGACGGAGCCACTCCAGATCCTGCGACACAGCAGGAAGACCAGCGCGCCGGAGAGGCCCGTCAGCAGGAGCGGGATGAGCGCCGGCGCCCCAAGGAGGACGCCAGGCGCCAGCGCCAGTCCGAACCCGATCGGATACTTGGGTGCCAACCGAGGCGTGACGAGGACATGCGCCTGCTCAAAGAACTCTCCGATGGGAGGCGCATCGCCGGCAATGTGTCCCTGGGCCAGCAGCTTGGCCTGCAGGACATAGGCTGCCTCGTCGCTGACCGTGGCGAGCGGGTCAAGCGAGCCCCAGGCATTCCATGTGATCCCGATGGCGGCAGCGGCGATTGCGAGCGGCACGATCGCCTGCAGGTTCCGCGATGCTGTGAGAAACGCAGGTGCAGACCGCCAGCGGAGTACCACGATCGCCAGCAGCGCAAGAAGTATCGCCCCGAGTAGTGTCATTCTCCGTCCTGTGCGACGGAATCGTGGGCCTTTTGCTGTACAGTCAGGCGCACCGTGCCAGGCGCTGGCTTCTCGATGATGGCACGCTCTGCAGCTGCCTTGAAGTTCCTCAGGTTGAGCGAATCGGCTCCGCCACCGTCCACGGCGAGTCCTATCCGGGCCTGCGAGCGTGCCACTTCATATCGACCCTCATACATCAGGCACGCGATGTACGAAGAGCGGATTTCAGTGAGTGCGGGGGCATTGCGAAGCGCTTGCTGGTACAGCGGAATCGCATCGCCACACCTGGCCTGGAGCCGCAGGTGATCGGCCAAGTCCCGGGCGACCGTAAACCCGCCAGGGTATAGCTCCAGCGCGCGGCGGTACTCCCGCTCGGAGGCCTCATACTGTCGGTCTGCCCAGAGCAATCCTGCGATGCCATGGTGTGCACGGTAGCTCAGGGGGGCGTCTAACAAGAGCGTCAAAGCATGCGTATGCGGTGTTGCCCACGTTCGCTGGCGCCTTGCGCTTGCGACCATCCCTGCTAAGACAAGCAGCGTCAGGGCTCCGAGGACGGTTCGGCGAATCGCAGGGCGGTCTCGGGATAGGCCGTTGAAGGCCAAGGCTAGGAGCGCCCCTGTGGTGAGCAGAAAGCCAATGCTGGCGAGATACAGGGTTCGCTCGGCGAGAACGACCCCCGTTGGCACCAGGACGTTGCTCACTGGAAAGAGTGCGATGGCTGTCCAGAGCAATCCGAAGGTCGCAACCGGTGCGATCCGACGCGCCGCGACGGCGCCGCATATCGACCCTGTCAGCAATATGAGCCCCAGAGTCTGTGCCAGTCCCCAGTTGGTAGCTCCGCTCGTTTCTTGCGGCGAGTAGTCGGCCTGCAAGTGTGCCGGCCAAGCGAGCAGCCGTACCCACTCGGGCACGATCCCAATCATCGTCATGCCGCGCTGACCCACCGACAGGCCCTGCAGTGCCTCGGCGGTGAAGGTGCCCACGACATTGTTTAGCACGATCGATCGCACGCTGAGGAAGACAAGCCCCGTAGCGATCAGTGCGAGGATCAGGGGGCGTATGCCATCGACCCGTACCCGGACAGGCCGAGGGTCACTCACCAGCGTGAGCTCAGCCGCGATCAGCAACCCGGGAAGTATGACAGCGTTTTCCTTGAAGAAGCACGCGAGAACATATGTGAGCACATAGCCAACGCATGCGCGCGCGCTCAGGGCGCCGCGGCGTCGCGCGAGGACATAGAATCCCACCCAGAGCGTCGCGATCAAGCCCACGATCATCTCGCCCTGGTTCACGGCGACCGCGACGGCTTCGACGTGAAGCGGATGCACGGCGAACAGAGCCGCAGCGACCCATGCCGCCTCGATCGGCAGCAGCATGCCGGCCAACCATAAAAAGGCTACAGCGGACGTTGTATAAAGCAGGATGCTCGTAATGCGGAAGAGTGCAGGCCTGCCACCGCCGGCCACCCACTGTGTTGCGAGTGCAAGTGACTGGAGGGGCCGGTAGAGGTCGGGACTGAACGGTTTGGGCCAGTACGGACGGGAAAAGGCCATCCACGGAGCGCTGAGACTATGGTTCTCGTCGTTGTTCCGGACGACCGCAATGTCATCCTGTACGAAGATGTTTGGCAGGCTCGTTGCGCTGGCACTGATGGCGAGCAGGGCGACGGCGGTCGTGAGCAGCCAGCGCACCGGCTTTCGGACAGACAAGGTCAGGACCATGGAGTTCAGGGTGCGCGATGAATGAATAGGTCGTGCCAGCTTTTCGAACACAAGTGCAATTGTTGGTCCGTACGAAGTTGGGCCTAGCAGGGCGCCGGGTAGAACTTGGCTCTTGCAGTTTTCCAGACTTACAGAGGTGAGCCTTGGGGTCAGCGGCTCTTGAGTATTGCCCTAAGTTGTTTTGCCGTAACATGATGCGCTTTTTCGAACCAAACTGGCATAGGCGTTGCCCTTATCTTCGTCGGCGTTGCCAGACCGTGCCCACAGGGCCAACACTATAGGGAGGCAGGAAATGTTCAATCGTAAGGGCTTTACCCTCATCGAGCTGTTGATCGTGGTTGTGATCATCGGCATCCTGGCGGCGATCGCGATTCCGAAGTTCGCCACCACGAAGGACAAGGCGAAGTTGGCGTCCATCAAGACCGACCTGCGGAACCTGATGACCGCCCAGGAAGCGTACTTCTCGGACTATTCGACCTACGCGAACGGCGTTGGAACGATCCAGGGCGCTCCGTACAACTTCTCGTTCTCGTCCGGTAACGTCGCGACGGGCATCACGGCACTGGCGAGCGGCTGGACCGCGGCCGTGAACAACACGAGCATCTCGACCGGTAGCACGAACAGCTGCCAGGTGCAGGTCGGCGCTGGCGCCGCCCCGACGCTTGATGGTGTGATTCGCTGCCCGTGATCTGACCGAAGAACAATTCAACCGGGCGGCAGCGAAACGCTGTCGCCCGGTTGTTTTTTTGTTCGAATCGCCAAGCGGCGAAGGATTCGGAGTCGCTGTGCGAGAGGATCTGGAGCGTTGACGAACTTTCCCGGGCCGGGCCACACGACGCGTTCTTCGCTTGTCATAGGACCCTCCGGAATTGCTCTCGCACTTTCCACGAGCGATCTATGCAGGGGTTTTCGCAACCGAGCTGCAAGTTTGGGAAAAGCTGTTGACTGACAACGACTTATGGGTCGTTTTGCGTATGGCATCAGCGTTGCTGTTACTCCGGTCAGAGGAACGCACTGGCCGGCCTGGCGTGACGAGTGCCTCAGGTCACCAACATGATGAGGAATCGTGTCGAGTCATCGCCGTGGTTTCACCCTGATCGAGTTGCTCATCGTGGTCGTGATCATCGGCATCCTGGCCGTGATCGCGATTCCGAAGTTCGCGACGACGAAGGGCAGCGCGGCGATGGCCAAGATGAAGGGTGACCTGCGCAACCTGGCGACGGCGCAGGAGAGCTACTACGGCGACAACAACGTGTACTACTCGGGGCCGGTACCGGCCGCGGCACTGCTCTACAACCCTTCGCAGGGTGTCACCATCACCATCACCGCTGGCGACAACGCCGGCTGGGCGGCGACGTCGGCCTACCCGACCATTACGACGCGGACCTGCGCCTTCTACCAGGGCACGGCCGCGCCGCCGGCGCCGGCCACCACCGAGGGTGTAGTCGCCTGTAACTGAGTACGCGACGGTCGCCGCGTACCAACGCGGGGGCCTGCATGGGGTTTTCGGGAGACGAGTAGCGATGGCGGAACGCAGGCCCCAGTCGCTCCGCACCGAGCTGCTGTTCCAATTGGGATTCCTGGCGTCGAGCGCGGTCCTCCTTACGGGGCTCGCGACGGCGCTCATCGCGCGTTTCGGCACTGAAGAGTCGATCGGCGCCCTCATTGTGCTCTGGGTGGGGAGTTCGGTCGCGTTCGTCCTGTTTGCGCACTACCTCGTGCGGCGGACGCTGCTCAAGCCGCTGGAGACCCTCGCGGCGGAAGTCACCTCACTCGAGGGCGGGGCATTGCCGGACGCGACGCCGAGCTACGAGAGCGAGGAGTTTGCGGGGCTGTCGGAGCGGTATCGCCGGATGGCGGCGAGCCTCCTCGACGTCAACAGCCAGATCGTGCGCGTGGAGAAGCTGGCCGGGGTGGGCCAGCTCGCGGCGGGCGTGGCCCATGAAATTCGCAACCCGCTTGGCGCCCTGCACACCTACGTCGAGGTCCTCCGCCGGCGGGGAACCGATGCCGGCGTGACCGATGCGATGGTCCAGGAGATCGAGCGGATCGAGCATATCGTCCGCGGCCTTCTCGACTATTCCCGACCGGGGCCCCCGACTGGCTCCAGCGACCTGAACGAGGTCCTGGGAGCCACTATCGGCTTCTTATCGGCCCAGGGCGCGCTTCGCGGCGTGACGCTTGCGTTGGAACTGGCTGAAAACCCGCAGGTCGTGCGGGGAGACCGACATGCACTCGAACAGGTGATCGTCAATCTGCTGCTAAATGCGCGAGATGCCACGCCGAACGGGCATGTGACGGCCGGAACACTGTTCTGGCGGTACGAGGCCAACCCACCCGCCAAGCGGCGGACGGGGGAGCCGGTACCGGCTATCCCCGGGGTTCGCCTGCCGCGTCCCCGGAGGATGGACCTCGCCCCCGGCACGCCTGGCGTGCTCCTCTATGTCGCGGACGACGGCCCCGGGGTTCCAGCAACCGATCGGGAACGAGTGTTCGATCCGTTCTTTACGACCAAGGCACCGGGAGCCGGCACGGGACTCGGGCTCGCCATCGTCGCTCGTACCGTGCACGACCTGGGCGGCATCGTCTGGGTGGATCGTGCGCGTGAGGGTGGCGCGGTCTTCAAGATTTTCCTGCCGCTGGCGGCGGAGGCCTGATGCGCCTGCTCATCGTCGATGACGACGCCGGATTGCGGCAGTCACTCGGCCTGCTCCTGACGGAGTCCGGTTACGAGGTCGCTGCGGAAGGCGATCCCGAGGAGGGGCTCGCGCGCGCACTGGACGAGAAGTTCGACCTCGTGCTCTGCGACGTCCGCATGCCGAAGATGGACGGGCTCACCTTCCTGCGCCGGTACCGCGCGGAGCGGGGCCCGGCCCTCATGGTGATGATGAGTGCCTATGGTGGGGAGGACGTCGCCATCGCTGCCATGCGCGAGGGCGCCTACGACTATCTCCACAAGCCGTTCCGGCCGGACGAAGTGACGCTCACCCTGCGAAAGGCCGAGGAGCGCGAACGCCTCCGGCTCGAGGTGCAGCAGCTCCGCGCCACCATCGGCGCCGATGCGGTCCGCGACATCCTCGTGGCCGAGAGCCCGGCACTCCGGAACCTGCTCGAGCTGGCGGAGCGGGTGGCGGCACACGACACCACGGTCCTGCTGACGGGCGAGAGTGGCACGGGCAAGGAAGTCATGGCGCGCGCGATCCACCGCATGAGTCCGCGGAGCGCCGGACCATTCACTGCGATCAACTGTGCAGCGATTCCCGAGCACCTCCTCGAGTCGGAGCTGTTCGGTCACGTGCGTGGTGCATTCACCGGTGCCGTCTCCGACCGGTCGGGCATATTCGAGTCGACCAATGGCGGTACGCTGATGCTGGACGAGATCGGCGACCTCCCGATCGGCCTGCAAGCCAAGCTGCTGCGCGTGCTGGAAGAGGGCGAAATCCGCCGGCTGGGTGGCCGCGACAACCGCGCAGTTGACGTGCGCGTGATTGCCGCAACGGCCAAGGACCTGGAGCGCGCGGTGGAGAGCGGCCAGTTCCGCGACGACCTCTACTACCGCATCAACGTCGTGCGGTTGCACGTGCCGCCGCTCCGGGAGCGCCCCGCGGATGTCCCGGCGCTCGTCGCACATTTTGCGCAGCAGGCCGCCGAGAAGCTGGGCCGCGCGGTAAGCCTGACGCCGCGCGCGCTGGCGGCGCTGGCGAGTCATGGCTGGCCCGGCAACGTGCGCGAACTGCGCAACGCCATCGAACGGGCCGCGGTGCTCAGCTCGACCGGACGCCTGGACATGGAAGACTTCCCGCTCACGACGGCGGCCTCGACCAACGGGCGCTCGACGAACGGGGTGTACGTGCCGCTCACCGGCTCGTACGAGCTCAAGCCGCAGATCGAGCAGCTCGAGCGTGCGACGATCGTGCGCGCCCTCGAGGCCTCCAAGGGCAGCCGCCGAGAGGCGGCCCACCTCCTGGGCGTGAGCCTCCGGACCCTCTTCTACAAGCTGCGGCGCTACCGCCTCGAGTAGCCGCCGGAACCGACTGCATTCGAAGGCGCCGGTGCGCGCCGCCACGATGGCGGTCTGCACCGGCGCCTTCGCCATGGTGGGTGCTCCCTCTCCCGGAGCACGCATGACATCCCGCACTGGTTTCACCCTCATCGACACGCTGGTCGCCGTGCTCGTGCTCGAGGTGGCGCTGCTCGGCCTCGCCGGCGTGCTCAGCTCCGGAGAGCGACTGCTCGCCCGGGGCCGACTGGCCACCCGCGCCGCGGTGCGGGGCCGGGACCTCCTCGCGCGGGTGGCGCGGAGCGACAGCGTATGTGCCGCGGACGTCAGGCAGCCGGGCCTTCAGCGGTGCCCGGGTTACGTGGGCGCCGGACGTGTCGCCCGTCGCTGCGCCGCGTCACCGTGCTGATCGACCGCCCGAGCTGGCCGCAGCGGCAGACTCCGTCGCCACGGTGGTGCGCTGCTCATGAACACGGCATCGAACCGGGGATTCTCCCTCGTCGAGTTGCTGGTCAGCATGGTCGCTGCTCGCCGTGGTGGCCGGCAGCGTAACATCGGCGGCGCTGTCAGGCGGTGCGCACCGCCGATCGCAGCCGCGAGCGGGCCCGGCAGGAGGGCATGCTGCGCGAGGTCGCCGCGGTGGTCGAGCGCGAGGTGGGCGATGTGGCACCTGCACGCGATATCGGCGGCTTCGCGGCGGAGAGCGTCACCTACCGCGCCGGGCGGGGCAGTGGATACACCTGCGGCATCGAGGGCAGCACCGTCGTCGTGCGCGATGCCGACTATCGCGCCTGGCGACTTCCCGATCCCGCGCGTGACAGCCTGCTCGTCCTGCTCCCTGCCGACTCGTTCCCCGCGACGGTCACCTGGGTTGCCTCGCCCCTGCTTGCCGCACCGACCCGAGGCCATTGCCGCGATGGAAGCCCGGGGCTCCGGCTTGCGCTCCTGCCCGACCTTCTCGCCCGGGCGTCATTGAGTGACCTCCCGGTGCGAGTGTTCGAATGGATGCGCATCCGGCTGTACGAGAGTGGCGGCTCGTGGTGGGTCGGGGCGCGATCACTTCGGCCTGGTGACGTCATCCAGCCCATCGCCGGGCCGCTGGCGGTTCGCGGCCTCGTCGCTGGGTTGGCTCGACGGCGACGCCAATCTTGCCCTTCCCGCCGAGGCGCAGCTGCTGGAGCTGAGGCTGGTCGCTTCCGTACCGCAGGCGGGGGTTCCCGGGCAGGGGCACGTGCGACGGACACTCTGCGTGCTACGGTCGCGCTGCGGAATGGAGGCGTGCCATGATCGCACCTGGTCGCGGCGCACTCGCCGAAGTGGAAGCGCCATGCTGCTCGCCCTCTTCGTCCTGCTCCTCCTCGAGATCCTCATCGCCGGATTGTTCTGGACCCTCCGGGTGGAGGCACGCGCCGGGCTCGAGTCACTGGCCGGCGCGCGTGCCGCTGCGGCGACCGAGGCGGCACTCGCGAGCGCCCGTGACTGGGTGGAGCAGGCGGCGCCGGAGAGCCTCGATGTCGTGCTTGCCCGAATGCCGCCGCCGGTGCGCCTGCCCGGGCGGGCCGTTGGCTACGCCGAGCTGGCGCGCATCGACACAGCCCTGGTGGAAGTGGTGGCCCAGGGATTTGCCGGCGGGGAGGGTGTGGCGGCGCGTCGCCAGCTCTGCGGCCTCTTCCAAGTGCAGCGGGAGACCGACTCATCTGGCATGCGCCGAGTGCGACTCGCCCCCGTCCCGGAGCGCCCGGTGACCAACTGCTGAGCGGTCGAGGCGCGTCCGGCCTGCAGCGTCACGTTGTCGTGCAGGAAGTGGCGCACCGGTTTTGCAGCTTGGCAAGGTGAGAAAGGCCATGCATTTGGGAGTGAGGTGTGATGCCGGGCACCCTTTTCCCTGTCCCTGAAAGTGCACTCAAGTTGTTGTCATTGCGACAGATGCATCTTCAATGCAACCCATGGCATATGGGTTGCTCCTCCGACACCTGCCCACAGAGCGTTTTTGCCGAACAGGAATTCGCGAGAGCGGCTGAACGAGCCAGGCTGAATGGAATGTGTACGCTGCATTCCTTTGGCGGATCTGGAAGGGTGGATCGACGGCGGTTACGATCCTAGGGTGCGACTGGCATAAGTGCATGAAAGAGCAGAGCTTGTTACATGTGAGCTCGTAGCATATAACGTTGACAAGTGGCGCAGGGATCACTTAGCGTGACCTTGCATAACCCCCCAACAACCGGGCACCTATGGCAATGTTCGGCCGGAAGCGGACTACCGTCGGTCTCGACATCGGCAGCGGCCTGATCAAGCTCGTCGTCATCCAGCATGGTGGTGGCGAGCCGGTGCTGACGAAGGTCGCGTTCACCTCCGTGGTGGACGATGCGATCGTCGAGGGCGAGGTCATGGACCCAGGGATCGTCGCTGAGGCGATCAAGGGGTTGATGTCGTCCGCGGGCATCAAGCCCAAGCAGGTCGTGACGGCCGTTGGGGGCCGCGACGTAATCATCAAGAAGATCACGATGGACCGCATGAAGGCTGCCGAGGCCCGCGAGGTGATCCGCTGGGAAGCCGAGCAGCACGTGCCGTTCGACATGGAGAACGTCGAGCTCGACTTCCAGATCCTTGATCCGGACAGTGACGGGCTGCAGATGACGGTGCTCCTGGTGGCGGCCAAGCGGGAACTCATCGAGACCAAGCTTTCCCTCCTCGCTGATGTGGGCCTCGAGCCCAGCATCATCGATGTCGATGCCTTCGCCCTGCACAATGCCTTCGAGCTCAATTATCCCGACGCGATGCGCGGGGTGGTGGGCCTGGTGAACATCGGCCACGAGCTGACCAACGTGAACATCCTGGACGACGGCGTGCCGGTGCTGACGCGCGACATCCAGGTCGGCACCCGGCGCTTCCGCGAGGACATGCAGCGCGAGCGCGGCATCTCCGCGGAAGAGGCGGATCGCATGCTGCAGGGTTCGGAGACCACGGCGGAACTGGAGCCGTTCCTGGAGACGCGCGGTGAGGAGCTGGCGGTGGGTATCGAGCGTGCCGCGGCCTTCCTCCAGTCGGCGTCACGGTCGTCCACCGGCCTGAGCCGGCTCTACACCACGGGTGGTGGGGCGCGCATTCCCGGCCTCAACCGCGTGCTGGCCGACCGGCTGCGCCTGCCGGTGCAGCTTGCAAACCCGATCGAGCGGCTGCGTGTCGCCGACGGCGTGCTGGACATGATGGTGGTCGACGAGGTGGCGCCGCTGCTGATGCTGCCGATCGGCCTCGCGCTCCGTTCGGCCGCCTGACCCCGGGAGTCACGACACCATGATGATCGCGATCAATCTCAAGCCGGGCCTCAAGCGCAAGGGAGGCGGGAACCGCCTCGCCGGCGCGGGAGAGCGCCTCAAGGCCCTGGCCTCCAAGGTCAAGGATCCGCTGCTTGTCGGCGTGGCTGCCTCGTGGCTGGCCGTCGCCGTGTGGCTCGGCGGCGTCTGGAAGAAGCAGACGTCGGAGCTGGCCGAGTGGCAGCCGCGCCTCGAGCAGGCCCAGACGGAGAACCGCCGGTTCAAGGCGTTCATCCAGCAGAAGAAGAAGCAGGAGCTCATCCGCGACTCGTTGCTGGCGCAGATCGGCGTGATCCGCGATGTGGATCGGGACCGGTATGTGTGGCCGCACGTGCTCGACGAGGTGGCCCAGGCACTGCCGGCGTACACCTGGCTGACCGAGGTGGTGGCCCAGGCCCCGGTGGCGCCGCAGGTGTCCGATTCCGCAGCGACCGACAGCGTGCGCCGGCTTCCACCGTCGTTCCGCATCCAGGGTCGCACGGTCGACATCCAGGCGTATACGAAGTTCCTGCGGCAGCTTGAAGCCTCGCCGTGGGTGACCGATGTGGTGCCTGTCTCGGTGTCCACGGTGGTGGAGCATGAACGCCCAGTCACCGCGTTCACCATCCGCGCCAATTTCGCAACGGCCGATTCCGCGTACATCCGGACCGTCCCGCTCAGTCAGTCGGTGAGGTAAGCGATGGCACTCTCGCTTTCAGGAGAAAAGGGCACCAGCGTCTTCCTGATCCTGCTGGCCGGCCTCGTGGGCTACATCGCCTACACCGGGACGCTGCTGGACACCCTCGGCATGAAGGGTCTCAAGCAGCAGAAGGAAGAGATCGCTGCCATCCAGGACACGGTGAAGCACCTGGAGGCCCAGACCGACAGCGCCAAGCGTGAACTGGCGCGGGGCACGGTCGAGGACCTGCGGCACAAGCTGGAGAGCTACCGTTCGAGCCTGTCCCTCCTGCGCCGGCTGGTGCCGGAGCGCAATGAGGTGCCGAACCTGCTCGACGACATCAGCACCCGGGCCAAGATCCGCGGCGTGAACCTCGCCGAGGTGGCACCACTGCCCGAGGAGCGGGGTCCAGCGCCCTTCACGACCTACAAGTACAACATGCGGGTCATGGGGCACTACGACCAGATCGGCGAGTTCCTCGGCGACATCGCATCACTGCAGCGCATCATCGTGCCGGTGGACCTGACGATCGCACCGGCCAACCCGGCCTCGGCCAAGGTGCTGGGCGATTCATCCGGCGCCATGCTCGAGGCGAAGTTCCAGATTCGCACCTATGTGAAGTCCGCTAGCGCGGCGGAGGGAGAGGCCAGTGGCACCTGATCGCCGGTGGGCCGTTCTCGTCCTGGCCGCGATGCTCGCGGCGTGCGGCGGCTCCAAGAAGGAAGCAGAAGCCGAGAAGGCAGCGGAGGCGCGGATGGCGCAGCTCCGCGCGCGGACGGACAGCATCCGCAAGGCGCGCGCACTCGATTCGCTCGCGACGGTCGCCTACACGACCTGCAGTGACTCGGTGACGGTGGTGCTCCAGAAGACTGCCGCCGGCAAGCGCAAGCTCGCGAAGCTCACCACCGGCCAGGTGGCGCCTGAGGTCACGACGGCCTGCGGCGCACCGAAGTCGACCTCGGCCGCGGCCCTCGCGGCGGCAGGCGACTCGGCCGCCAGTTCAGCCCGCGCCGTTCCTGTCCCGGCCCCGGCGGCAGCGCCGACCGGACAGAGCGCAGCGCAGCAGCAGCTCGCGATGGCCGACTCGGTGCGCCGGGCCAGCCAGGCGATCCCGGCCCCTGATGGGGCGCCCGCCGCGGCGACGCTGGCGGCCAGCACCCGGACGGATTCATCGCCCGCGCTGCCGCAGGGAGAAGTGACGGAAGTCGAGGTCCTGCGCGAGACGTTCGCCTATGGCGGCGGTGCGCGTGACCCCTTCGGCTCGCTGATCAACACCAAGTCCGCCGGTCCCGAGCTGATCGACCTGCAGCTCGTCGGCATCTACCAGGACATGCGGTCGTCGGCCAACAGCGTCGCCGTGCTGCGTGAGAAGCAATCCGGGAAGCGGCACAAGCTGCGGACCGGGGACCAGATCGGGCGCCTGCGGGTGGCGCAGATTCGAACGAAGGACGTCGTGTTCACCGTGGAAGACTTCGGATTTGAGCGCCAGGAAACTCTCTCGCTCCGCAAGCAGGAGGATTTGACCCAATGACGCGCCTGTACCGTGCACTCATGGCTGCTGCCCTCGTAATGGGCACGGCTCCCGCTGCCTGGGCGGCGGCGCCCCCGGCCGGCGAGCTGACAGCCGTAAGTATCGTTGCGGCACCAGGCCGGGTCGATTTCGTCCTGCAAGTCACCGGCAATGTGCAGGTCAACGATTTCTTCCTGGCTGACCCGGATCGCCTCGTGCTCGACCTCGTCGGTGCGCAGCTCAGCACCAGCCAGATCAAGCTCTACGACGGCGTCAACCGCGGTGGCATCACCAACGTGCGCTACGCCCAGTACAAGCCGGGCACCGTGCGCATCGTGCTCGACCTCGAATCGGCGAAGCCCTACAAGGTGGAGCAGAACGGTGGCGAGATCCGCGTGTCCTTCGGCAGCTCGGCGAACTTTGCCGGGTGGTCCTCGAACGGCCCGGCGGGTACGCGGGTCGTGAAGGCGGCGGCAACGCAGCAGGTTGCAGACAACGAGATCGACACTGCGGCCGACGAGGCCCCGCACGCGCAGTACGCCTCGCAGCCCGGGCCGGAAGTGAACTCGATCCCGATGAACCGGATGGCGGCCATGCGGAACAACGCTGAGCCGCGCATCACGGTGACCTGGGACCGTGCAAGCATCGCCGACGTGGTGGCCGGTTTCGCCGCCTTCAGCGGTCGGACGATCATCCTGGGCAAGTCGATCACCGGCGAAGTCACAGCCGAAATCAAGAACCAGCCGTGGCCGCAGGCCTTCCAGGCCGTGCTTGCCACCCAGGGCCTCACCGCGCAGGAAATGCCGGGCGGGATCATCCGCGTCGACGCGCCGCAGGTGCTCGCCGCACTCGATTCGCTCGAGCCGCTGGAGACCAGCGTCGTGCGCGTCAACTACGCCCAGGCCGCCGCGCTCAGCAAGACCGTCGAGTCGATCCTGACCAAGGGCCGGGGCCGCGTCGTCGCGGACACCGCGACCAACTCGCTGGTCATCACCGACACCCGCAGCCGCGTCGGCCAGATTGCCGACTTTGCCCGCGGTCTCGACATCAAGACCCCGCAGCTCAGCATCCAGGCGAAGATCATCTTCGTCGAGCGCAGCGACATCGAGCAGCTGGGCCTGAAGTACGACCTGGGCACGAGCTCGCAGTTCTACAACAAGGTCGTGACGCGCACCGATCCGACCACGGACGCGCCATACAACCCGAACACCACGATCGTCGACCTCGGCGGCAACCAGGTGGCCGGCATCGCGAACGCGAACAGCAACATCATCGGCTCGGCCCTCGACCTCGTCTTCTCGACGGCGCTGGGTGGCTTCAACCTGACCACGTTCCTCCAGGCGGTCGAGACGGTCGACCTGTCGGACGTGCAGGCTGAGCCGGTCATCTCGACGCTCGACAACCGCCCGGCGGACATCCTCGTCGGTGAAGAAGTGCCGCTCCGTGTGGTCGACTACAGCTCAGTCGGCGTGGCGGGCCAGGCACCTCGCGCCACGGTGTCCTTCCGCGAAACCGGCATCCGGCTTACTGTCACGCCGCATGTCACGGCCAACCGCCAGATCCTCATGGCCCTCCGTACGGAGCGGTCGGCGGTGGTGCCACTGGCGGCGACGGACCTCGGTTACGTGTTCACCAAGCAGCTGGCCACCAACCAGCTCCTGGTCAACGACGGCGAGACTGCGGTCATCGGCGGCCTGACGGTGACGGAAGTGAAGAAGAGCCGCTCGGGTGTTCCGCTCCTGAGCTCCCTGCCGCTGGTTGGCAAGCTCTTCTCCTACTCGTCCGACGAAGAGCACCGTCGGGACCTGATTATCTTGGTCACGCCGCGTATTATCGACGACGGCCAGCCCACGAACTGACGCAGGTGGCAGGAGCTAGCTGCGAGCCCGGCTGCCCGCCGGGCTCGTTTGCTTGCAGGAAGGGGTGTCAGCGCCAGGATGCGACTGCGGTTCACGACAGCAGGTGAGTCCCACGGGAAGGCCCTCGTCGCGATCGTCGAGGGGCTTCCCGCGGGACTGCCCGTATCGGCGAACTGGGTCGATCGCGATCTTGCGCGCCGGATGCAGGGATACGGTCGCGGCGCGCGCATGAAGATCGAGAAGGACCGGGTCGAGTGGCTGGCCGGCGTCAGGGCGGGGGAGACGCTGGGCAGCCCGGTGGCGATGCTCATCCCGAATCGCGACTGGAGCAACTGGGAAGACGTGATGTCCGCCGATGGCGATGGGGAGATCCGCCGCCGCCGGGTAACGCGACCGCGGCCCGGGCACGCCGACCTGGTGGGCGTGCTCAAGTACGACCGCCTCGACGCGCGCGATATCCTCGAGCGGGCCAGTGCCCGTGAGACCACGGCGCGGGTGGCGGCTGGTGCCCTGGCCCGGCGGCTGCTCGACGAATTCGGCGTAGAAATCGGAAGCCACGTGGTTTCGCTGGGCGGTATCCGGGCGGCCGTTCCCGATCCGCTGCCCGTCGCCGCTCAACGAGGCGGCCGACCGGAGCGAGGTACGAGTGCTCGACCCCGCGGTGGAGCGTGAGATCATTTCGCACATCGACCAGGCCAAGAGAGGCCGGCGACACCCTGGGCGGCGAGATCGAGGTGGTCGTCCGGGGCCTCGTCCTGGGGCTCGGCAGCCACGTAAGCTGGGACCGGAAGCTCGATGGCCGTCTGGCCGGCATGCTCATGTCGATCCCGGCGGTGAAGGGTGTGGAGATCGGGCTCGGCTTCGAGGCGGCGCGCCGGCCCGGTTCGACGGTGCACGACCCGATCGATGCCGACGGCGACGACGTGTCGCCGCACGGGGGTGATAGCCGTGGCGGGTTCCGGCGGCGCACCAACAACGCCGGCGGGCTCGAGGGCGGCATGACTACCGGCGAGCCGCTGGTCATCCGCGTGGCCATGAAGCCCATCTCCACGCTGATGTCGCCCCTGCCCACGGTGGACCTTACTGATGGATCGAGCGCCAACGCCCAGAGCGAGCGCTCCGATGTCACCGCGGTGCCAGCCATGGGCGTGATCGCCGAGGCGCTGGTGGCACTGGTGCTGGCCGACGCGATGCTCGAGAAGTTCGGCGGCGATTCCCTTACTGAAATGCGGCGCAACGTGCAGGGATATACCGAGGCCCTCGGGGCGCGGTGGCGGGCGATCGACACGCCAGCCTCCGCGGCGTCGTCATGAAGCAGCAGATCGTGCTCATCGGGCTGCCGGGCGCGGGCAAGACCACCGTCGGCGCGCTCGTGGCCGAGAAGCTGGGCTGCCCCTTTGTGGACATCGACGCGGTCATTGTGCGCCGCATGCAGATGCCGGTGGCGCGTATCTTTGCCGAACTCGGCGAGACCCGGTTCCGCACCATCGAGCGGGATGCCGTCAATGACGCGCTGGCCGCCGAGCCTTCGGTGATCGTACCGGGCGGTGGCTGGGCGGCCCAGGAGGGGAACCTCGCGCCGGTGCGCGACAGCTCCTTCGTCATTTACCTGAAGTGCATGGTGACAACGGCGGTGAAGCGCATCGAGGGTGGTGCATCGCGGCCGCTCATGGTGGGCGAGGACCCGGTCGACACGATGCGCAAGCTGATGCTGGAGCGCGAGCCCTGGTACCAGCAGGCCGACGTCGAAGTGAAGAACGACATGCGCACGGCGCAACAGACGGCCGATGACATCGTCGTGCTGGCGCGCCAGCAGGCAGGGTGGTAGCCTGATGCGCCCCACTGCACTCTCACGTCCTCACGTCCCCACGTCCTGAGGCTTATGGCAACACGGACACCGCCGGGCAAGAAGAAGGCGCCGGCGAAGAAGGCGACGAAGACCAAGGCGACCAAGGTGGCGAAGGCGACCAAGGTCCCGAAGGTCACCAAGGCCGCTGCGGCGGTCGTGGCGGAGCGCGAGCCGGCGGTGAAGCGGGCGAAGCCGCCAGTACGTCCCTTCAAGGGCGGTGGCCGCACGCTGGTGATCGTCGAGTCGCCCACCAAGGCGCGCACCATCCGCGCGTTCCTCCCTGCCGGGTACCGGGTGGAGGCCTCGATGGGCCACGTCCGCGACCTGCCGGGCGATGCGAAGGAAATCCCCGCCAAGTACAAGGCGCTCGAGTGGTCCCGGCTCGGCGTCAACGTCGACAACGATTTCGAGCCGCTGTACATCGTGCCGTCCGACAAGAAGGCGATCGTTCGTGAGCTCAAGGATGCGCTCGCCGATTCCGACCAGCTGATCCTCGCGACCGACGAAGACCGCGAGGGAGAGAGCATTTCCTGGCACCTGCACGAGCTGCTGCAGCCGAAGGTGCCGGTGAAGCGCATGGTGTTCCACGAGATCACGAAGGAGGCGATCCAGGACGCGCTGGAGCACACGCGCGACGTGGACGACCGCCTGGTGCGGGCACAGGAAACGCGGCGCATCCTCGACCGCCTCGTCGGCTACACGCTGTCGCCGCTGCTCTGGAAGAAGATCGCGTGGGGCCTGTCGGCGGGCCGGGTGCAGTCGGTGGCGATGCGCCTGCTCGTGGTGCGCGAGCGCGAGCGCCGCGCCTTCCGCGCCGGCACCTACTGGGACCTGGTGGCCCAGCTGCGGCATGCCGGGGCGCAGTTCAAGGCGGAGCTCAGCCTGGTGGGCGGGAAGAAGGTCGCCACCGGGCGCGACTTCGACGAATCCACCGGCAAGCTCATTGTTGGCCGCGACGTGGTACTCCTCGGCGAGCAGGATGCCGGCGACCTCCGCACCCGCCTCCTCAAGTCGAAGTGGACCGTCACCGGCACCGAGGAAAAGCCCAGCATCCGCCGGCCGTGGGCGCCGTTCACAACGTCCACCCTGCAGCAGGAAGCCAACCGGAAGCTCCGTCTCTCCGCGCGCGACACCATGCGCACTGCCCAGAGCCTGTACGAGCGCGGTTTCATCACCTACATGCGTACCGACTCGGTGCACCTCTCCGAGCAGGCCATCTCGGCGGCACGGAACGCGGTGCATGGGCTCTACGGCAAGGAGTACCTGCCGGCCGAGCCGCGGCGCTATTCCAACAAGAGCGCCAACGCCCAGGAAGCGCACGAGGCGATCCGGCCTGCCGGCGCCTTCTTCAAGCTGCCGAGCGAGGCGGGACTCGACGGGCGGGAGCTCGCGCTGTACGACCTCATCTGGAAGCGCACCGTCGCGAGCCAGATGGCCGACGCGCGCCAGACCGGCATTGCGGCCACGATCGAGGCGGCCGACGCGATCTTCCGCGCCACGGGCAAGCGCATCGACTTCCCCGGCTTCCTTCGGGCGTACGTCGAGGGATCGGATGATCCCGAGGCGGCACTCGAGGACCAGGAGATCATCCTGCCGCCGCTCAAGGAGGGCGACACGCCCACCTGCGACGAGCTCGAGGCGCTGTCACACGAGACGCAGCCGCCGGCGCGCTACACCGAAGCGACGCTGGTGAAGGCGCTCGAGGCCGACGGCGTCGGCCGGCCCAGCACCTATGCCAGCGTCATCGGCACGATCCTCGAGCGCGGCTACGCCCAGCGGCAGGGCCAGGCGCTGGTGCCGACGTTCACCGCCTTCGCGGTAACGGCACTGCTGGAGGAGCACTTCCCGCACCTGGTGGACGAGAAGTTCACCGCGCGCATGGAAGAGACCCTCGACGAGATCTCCGAGGGCCATGCCGAGTGGCTGCCGTACCTGCGGGAGTTCTACCTCGGCGACGAGGGGCTCCGGCAGCAGGTGCAGCTGCATGAAAAGCAGATCGACCCGACGGCGGCGCGCACGGTGGACCTTGGCGGCCTCGATGCGATCGTGAAGATCGGAAAGTTCGGGCCGTACGTGGAGGTGCTGCGCGATGGCGAGAGCGTGAAGGCGTCGATCCCCAAGGATGCCGCGCCGGCCGATCTCTCCTCCGAGCAGGTCGAGAACATCCTGCGGCAGAAGATCGCCGGCCCGGACGAGCTCGGGCGGCATCCTGAAACGGGTGAGCCGATCTTCGTTCTCACCGGCCAGTACGGTCCCTACCTTCAACTGGGCGAAGTGGTGGACGGTGCCCCGAAGCCGAAGCGGGCCTCGCTGCCCAAGGGTGTGAAGCCTGAGGACGCGACGCTCGACATGGCTGTGGGACTGCTGAGCCTGCCGCGCACGCTTGGCGTCCATCCTGCCGATGGCAACAAGGTGCAGGCGGGCCTCGGTCGCTTCGGGCCCTACATCGTCTATGACAAGGGCAAGGAGGGAAAGGAGTACCGTTCCCTCAAGGGCGAGGACGACGTCCTCACGGTGCTGCTGCCGCGCGCGCTCGAACTGCTGGCGCAGCCGAAGCAGAGCCGTGGCCGTCGCACCGCCACCCCGATCCGCGTGCTGGGCAACCATCCCGATGACAAGGAACCGATCGGCCTGTATGAGGGCCAGTACGGTCCCTACGTGAAGCACGGTGACATCAGCGCCTCGCTTCCGCGCGGCAGCGATCCAGCGGCGTTCACCGCTCCCGAGGCCATCGAGCTGCTCGCGGCCAAGCGCGCGTCGATGCCCCGGGGCAAGCGTCCCGCGCGCGGCAGAAAGAAGAAGGCCGCAGCGACGTGAAGGCCTCCGTCATCGGGGGCGGCCTGGCGGGCTGTGAGGCCGCCTGGGCGCTCGCCGAGCGGGGCGTCCAGGTAACCCTGCACGAAATGCGACCGGTGGTGAAGACGGCCGCGCACCAGTCCGACCGGCTTGCCGAGCTGGTCTGCTCCAATTCCTTCAAGTCAGTCGAGCTCGAGAACGCGCACGGACTGCTCAAGGCCGAATTGCGCGCACTGGGCAGCCTCATGCTCACCTGTGCCGACGAGGCACGGGTGCCGGGCGGGTCGGCGCTGGCGGTGGATCGCGAGGCCTTCTCGCGCGCGGCCCATGCGACGGGTCACCGCACACCCGAACATCACGGTGGTGCGCGGTGAAGTTGCGGAGCTTCCGAGCCCCGGTGTTGTCGCGACGGGGCCGCTCACATCGCCGGCGCTGGCGGAAGCCATTGCCGGCGCGTCTCGGTGCGTCGGCGCTCGCGTTCTATGATGCCATTGCCCCGATCGTCAGCTCGGAATCACTCGATCACGGCGTGTTGTATGCCTTGTCACGCTATGGCAAGGGTGATGGCGACGACTACCTCAACGCCCCGATGGACCAGCCGGGCTACGAGGCGTTCATCGATGCCTTGATTGCGGGCGACCAGTTCACCGCGCACGAGTTCGACAAGGTGCCGTTCTTCGAGGGGTGCCTCCCGGTAGAGGAGATGGCGCGGAGGGGCAGGGAGACGCCGCGGTTTGGGCCGATGAAGCCGGTGGGTCTTCCTGATCCGCGGACCGGTCGTGAACCGCACGCGGTGGTGCAACTGCGCCGCGAGGATCGCGCAGGCCAGATGTGGAACCTGGTCGGCTTCCAGACACGGCTGCGCATACCGGAACAGCAGAAGGTCTTTCGCGCGATCCCGGGTCTCGAGAACGCCGAGTTCCTGCGATACGGCAGCATCCATCGCAATTCGTACCTGAACAGCCCGGCGGGGTTGGGGGATGCACTGACCGCGAAGGATGATGACCGCCTCTTCTTCGCTGGCCAGCTGACAGGCGTGGAGGGATACACCGAGTCGCTGGGGACGGGGCTGCTCGCGGGGATCAACCTCGCGCGGCGGCTCCGGGGGCTGCCACTGGTCGTGCCGCCGCCTACCACGATGCTTGGCGGGCTCTATCGCTACCTTCGAGAGGCGGACCCGAGGCATTTCCAGCCGATGAACGCGAACTTCGGACTGCTGGATCCGCTTCCTGGCAAGGTGAAGAAGGACGCGAAGAAGGCGGCGCTCGTGGCACGGGCGGTGGAGGATTTCACGGCATGGCGAAGCGCGCTGTAGCTCACCCCGACATCACGGAGTTCCTCCGTCATCTCGCGGACGAGCGCCAGCAGTCGCCGCATACGGTGAAGGCCTACTCGCGCGACCTCGATTCATTCGTCGAGTTCCTGGGGCGTCACAGCGGCGGCGCCTGGACCTGGGAAACGGTTGATCGCCTGGCCATCCGCGGGTTCCTGGGAGAGATGCAGCGGCGCGGCCTCGCGAAGCGCAGTGCTGCCCGGGCACTCTCGGCGGTACGCAGCTTCTTCCGCTTCCGGCAGGTGCATCATGGCCTGGAGTCGGGGGTGGCTCGAGCGGCCAGGGTGCCACGCATCGAGAAGCGCCTCCCCACGTACCTCGATCGTGGCCGGACCGATGACCTCTTCGCGGCAGCGGAGGCACGTGCGGCCGGCGACGACTTCGCGGCACTCCGGGACCTCGCGATGCTCGAGCTCTTCTACTCCACGGGCATGCGGTTGTCGGAGCTCGCCGGGTTGAACCTGGGCGACGTCGACCTCCTGTCCGACCAGGTGAAGGTGCGGGGCAAGGGGCGGAAGGAGCGCATCATCCCGGTGGGATCGCGGGCGGTCCAGGCGCTCCGCCGGTGGCTCACCGCGCGGGGCGGCGTCATGCAGCCGGGGCGGGGCGACCACCGCGCGATGTTCGTCAGCCGGCGCGGAGCGAGGCTCACGGGGCGGAGCGTGCAACGCGCCATGCACCAGCTGTTTGATGCCATTGGCGGCGACGAGTTGCGCGTTCACAGCCTGCGACACACTTTCGCCACGCACCTGCTCGATGCGGGAGCGGACCTGCGGGCGGTGCAGGAGCTGCTGGGTCACGCGAGCCTGAGTACCACGCAGGTGTATACGCATACGAGTGTGGAGAGGCTCAAGCAGGTGTACAAGCGCGCTCACCCGCGCGCTTGAGACGTGAGGACGTGAGGACGTGAGGACGTGAGGTCGATCCGTCCGTCATTCCGTCCCCATCACGTCATCACGTCATCACGTCCCATGAGGTGAATGTGTCCTACCACGGAACCACAATCGTCTGCGTTCGCCGCGACGGCCGCGTCGCGCTCGGTGGCGATGGCCAGGTGAGCATCGGCGACTCGATCATGAAGTCGAACGCCACCAAGGTCCGGGCGCTCAAGGGTGGCCGCGTGCTCGCGGGATTCGCGGGCTCGGTGGCCGATGCATTGACGCTGTTCGAGAAGTTCGAGGAGAAGCTCGAGCGGCACCCCGGCAACCTGCCGCGCGCGGCGGTGGAACTGGCCAAGGACTGGCGCAGCGACCGGATCCTGCGCCGGCTCGAGGCGCTGCTCTGTGTGGCCGACCTGGAGCACAGCTACCTGCTGAGCGGCTCGGGTGAACTCATCGAGCCCGATGATGGGGTGCTCGCCATCGGGTCCGGCGGCAACTATGCGCTGGCGGCGGCGCGCGCGCTCGTGGCCGAGACGAAGCTCAGTGCCCGTGAGGTGACCCAGAAGTCGCTGGAAATCGCGTCGGATATCTGCGTCTACACCAACCGGAACATCACGATCGTCGAACTCGGCGCCTGAGGCGGCCCCGCTATCTTGTCCCCATGACCAGCAAGCCCGAAATACCGATCGACCCGACCCAGCCCGGCGACCAGCCGGTGCCACCATGGCTCGAGGAGCTGCCGCCCCGCCAGATCGTGGTGGAACTGGATCGCTATATCGTGGGCCAGGATGCCGCGAAGAAGGCGGTGGCGATCGCGGTGCGGAACCGGTGGCGTCGGGCGCAGGCGCCCGACAACATCCGGGACGAGATCACCCCGTACAACATCATCATGATCGGCCCGACCGGCGTCGGAAAAACCGAGGTCGCCCGGCGCCTGGCGCGGCTCGCGGGCGCGCCCTTCCTTAAGGTCGAGGCGTCCAAGTTCACCGAAGTCGGCTACGTGGGACGCGACGTCGAGTCGATGGTGCGCGACCTGGTGGATGCTGCCATCAACATGGTGCGCACCGAGCGCGAGGATGAGGTCTATCCCCAGGCCGAGGCGCGGGCCGATGAGCGGCTGCTGGATCTGCTGTTGCCGCCGCTCCCTGCACCGGTGGGCGGGAAGGGCGGGGAAGGCGGGGAGGGTGGGCGCCCGAAGGCGAGCCACGTGTTTGTGGTCGGCGCGAGTGGCCAGGCATCCAGCGAGCCCGACGCCGGTCGTCGCGAGCGCTCGCGCGAGAAGCTCAAGCAGATGCTCGCCGACGGAAAGCTCGACGATCGCGAGGTGGAGATCGAGGTGGTGCCGCAGAACTTCCCCGGCATGGAGATGATGCAGCCGCCGCAGGGAATGGAAGGCACCGACTTCAACTTCACCGAGTGGCTGCAGGAGATGATGCCGAAGCGCAAGAAGCGGCGCACCGTCAAGGTGCCCGAGGCCCGGCGCATCCTGATCGATGAGGAGTTGAAGAAGCTGGTGGACATGGACGACACGGTGAACGAGGCGCTCGACCGGGTCGAGAACCACGGCATCCTGTTCATCGACGAACTCGACAAGATCGCCGGTGAGCGGGCGACGTCGGGTCCGGATGTGTCCCGCGAGGGCGTCCAGCGCGACCTGCTCCCGATCGTCGAGGGCTCGACGGTGCAGACCCGCTACGGCTACGTGCGCACCGATCACATCCTGTTCATCGCGGCGGGTGCGTTCCACGTGTCCAAGCCCAGCGACCTGATCCCTGAGCTGCAGGGGCGGTTCCCCATTCGCGTCGAGCTGAAGCCGCTGACCGAGGCCGACTTCATCCGGATCCTCACCGAGCCGGAGGGCGCGATCACCAAGCAATACCAGGCACTCGTGGCCGCCGAGGGCAGGGAGCTGGTCTTCGAGGATGGTGCCATCACTGAGCTCGCGCGGATGGCCCGCGAAGCCAACGAGCGCCTCGAGAACATCGGTGCGCGCCGGTTGCACACGGTCATGGCCACCGTCATGGAAGACATCCTGTTCGAGCTTCCCGAACTGGGCGGGCAGCGCATCGTCATTTCAGGTGACGTGGTGAAGGCGCGCCTCGGCGCGATCCTCGGCGACGACGACCTCCGACGGTACATCCTCTGATGACGACGAAGCGCGATTTCCTCGCCGTGACCGACCTGGGTCGCGACGACCTGCTCGGGCTGATCGACCTCGCGAGCCGGATGAAGTCCGGGGCCTATCGCGAGCGACCGCTCGCGGGCAAGTCGCTGGCGATGATCTTCACCAAGTCCTCTACCAGGACAAGGGTGTCGTTCGAGGTTGGGTCGGCGCAGCTGGGCGGTCACGCGCTGTTCCTCTCGTCGCGGGACATCCAGCTCGGGCGGGGCGAGCCGATCCGCGACATGGCGCGAGTCCTCTCCCGCTATGTCGACGGCATCATGATCCGCACCTTTGCGCACGCCGACGTGGAGGAACTCGCGCGCTTCGCCACGGTGCCGGTCATCAACGGGCTCACCGACTACAACCATCCCTGCCAGATCCTCGCCGACCTGCTCACCGTGCACGAGAACCTGGGCGATGTCTCGAAGCGCGTCATCGCCTGGATCGGTGATGGAAACAACATGGCGCACAGCTGGATCGAGGCGGCGGCGGTGCTGGGCTTCGAGCTTCGGCTGGCGTGCCCCGAGGGATACGACCCCGATGCCGCCCTCGTGGCAGCCGCAGGGAAGCGCACCCGGATCGTGCTGACGCGTTCGCCCGACGAAGCGGCCCGCGGCGCCGACGTGATCAACACCGACGTCTGGGCGTCCATGGGACAGGAAGCGGAGCAGGAACAGCGCGAGAAGGCCTTCGCCGGCTTCCTGGTGGACGATCGCCTGATGTCGCTCGCGGCGAAGTCGGCGATCTTCCTGCACTGTCTTCCGGCACATCGTGGCGAAGAGGTAAGCGAGAGCGTGCTCGAGGGACCGCAGTCGCGCGTGTGGGATGAAGCCGAGAACCGGCTGCATGCACAGAAGGCGCTGATGGCGATGCTCATGGGAGGCTCGTGACCACAATGACTGAACTCCTCCGCACTCCCCTCTACGACATCCACCGCCGCCTGGGCGGCAAGATGGTGCCCTACGCCGGCTGGGAAATGCCGGTGCAGTATCCGTCCGGCATCATGGCCGAGCACCAGGCGGTGCGCACCAAGGTGGGAATCTTCGACGTCTCGCACATGGGCGAGTTCGAGGTCACCGGCCCCGATCGCAACGCGTTCGTCAACCGGATCACGTGCAACGACGTCGGGGCGCTCGAGGCGGGCGGGGTGCAGTACTCGGGGATCCTGACGCGCGAGGGCACGTTCATCGACGACTGCACCGTCTACCGCTTCGACGACAAGATCATGATCGTCGTGAACGCGGCCAACGTCGCGGCGGCGTGGGAACACATCGTCGACCTGAAGGGCGGTGCCAACGTCCGGCTCAAGGACATCTCGAGCGACGTGGGGCTCATTGCCATCCAGGGCCCCGACGCAGAGAAGACGCTCCAGCCGCTCGCCGACCTGCCATTGGCCGACGATCGCCTACTACCACCACGACAACGGCAAGATCGCGGGATGCCAGTGCTTCATCTCCCGCACCGGCTACACCGGCGAGGACGGCTTCGAGCTCTACTGCCGGTGGAAGGACACGCCAGCGATCTGGGAAGCGCTGCTGAAGGCAGGCGCGCTGCCGATCGGGCTCGGTGCTCGCGACTCGCTGCGGCTCGAGGTGGGCTACGCGCTCTACGGCCATGAAATCGACCGCAACATCACGCCGCTGGAGGCGGGACTCGCCTGGATCGTGAAGCTCAACAAGGGCGCGCCCTTCACTGGCGCCGATGCGCTCACGGCGCAGAAGGCGCGCGGCGTCACCCGGAAGATGGTCGGCTTCAAGCTGCTCGGGCGCGGCATCGCCCGGCAGGGCTACCCGGTGTGGTACCAGGACAAGCAGGTCGACCTCGTGCGGAGCGGCACGCAGAGCCCGTCGCTCGGCGCGGCCATCGGCACGACGTTCCTGCCCGCGGAAGCCGCGAAGGTCGGTACCCAATTCGAGATCGAGTGCCGCGGCGAGCGCATTCCTGCCGAGGTCGTGGCGCGGCCGTTCTGGAAGAATGGGTCGGTGAAGAAGGCGGCAGGATGACAAGGCGGCAGGGCGGCAAGTGATTCGTCTCGGAATTCTGACCATCAGCGATGCAGGGCGCGCGCGGCGAACGGGTTGATGGCTCCGGCGACGCGATCGCAGCGTGGGCCACCGAGAAGGGCTACGCCATCGCCGAGCGTGCGCTCGTTCCCGACGAGACGGCGACCATCGGCGCCATCCTCGTGCGCTGGGCGGACGGTGGGCGCGTCGATGTCATCCTGACCACCGGTGGAACCGGCCTCACGGCTGCGCGACGTGACTCCCGAGGCCACGCGTGCCGTCCTCGACAAGGAAGCGCCCGGCATCGCCGAGGCGACTGCGTCACGCGGTCTATCCCCGCTTTCATCGCGCCGCGCTGTCACGCGGCGTTTCCGGCGTGCGCGGGCGGGCGCTGATCGTGAACCTGCCCGGCAGCACCGGCGGCGTGCGCGATGGGCTCGCGGTGCTGGACGACCTGCTGGAGCACGCGGTGGCACTGCTCAAGGGAAGTGGAGTGGATCACTGATGGCGGACAAGGTTCTCATCACGCTCGACGACCTCGGCACGGCGGTGCCGCTCAACGCCGCATTCGAGGCCGCGGGCTTTGCCACGAACACGATTGCGGCCCTCGACGATGCGAGGGGTGCCGTGCGCCGGGAGCATCCGGTGCTGATCATCCTCACCGGTGCGCTCTACGAGCCGCCGGCGCGGCACCTGGTGGCCTACGCGCACGACCGCGAGGTATCGACGCTGGCACTGCTGGAGTCCACCGATTCCGAGGGACCGGAGAAGGCGGCCCAGCTCGGCGTCACCGGCGTGATGACCAAGCCGGCGCGGCCCGACGAAGTCGTGGCGGTGGCGCAGCGGCTCATCGAGCGGCGCCGCCTGCAGGAGCGCACCGGCATCGTGGGCGAGAGCGCGCCGATCCAGGAAGTGCTGGTGCGCATCGAGCAGATGGCGCCGGTGTCGAGCACCGTGCTGATCCAGGGCGAGTCGGGCACCGGCAAGGAACTCGTCGCCAAGGCCCTCCACGACCTCTCGTCCCGGCGCGGCAAGGCGTTCATCGCGGTCAACTGCGGGGCGCTACCCGAGACACTGCTCGAGAGCGAGCTGTTCGGTCACGAGAAGGGCTCGTTCACCGGCGCGGCAGAGCGCCGGCTCGGTCGATTCGAACTGGCGGACGGCGGCACGCTCTTCCTCGACGAGATCGGCGAGACATCGCCCGCCATCCAGGTGAAGCTGCTGCGGGTGCTGGAGACCCGGACCTTCTACCGGGTGGGCGGCAGCCAGGCGATCAAGGTCGACGTTCGCGTGCTGGCAGCGACCAACCGGAACATCCGCGATGCGGTCTCGGTGGGCGAGTTCCGGGAGGACCTGTTCTACCGGCTCAACGTCCTCAACATCTACCTTCCCCCGCTTCGCGAGCGCCGGGGCGACATCCCCCTGCTGGTCCGGCGGTTCATCCGCGAGTTTTCCAAGGCCCACGACCGCCATTTCCGGGGAATCACCCCGGAAGCGATGGATGTGCTCGTCGGTGCACCGTGGCCTGGAAACATCAGGCAGCTCCGGAATCTCATCGAATCGATGGTGGTCCTGGCCCCCGGGGCCGAGATCCGTGCCAGCGACATCCCACGAGACGTGCTGGAAGGGCCTGGAAGCCTCCTCCCGGCTCGAATCAGCCACTCGGCTGGGGTTGGGGGGCAGGAGTTCGAGTTCCTGCTCCGGAGCCTGATGGAGCTCAAGCTTCAGGTGGAGGAGCTTCGTCGGCGTCTTGACGGCCAGGAGCGAGCGCCTGCTCGCATGATCGAACTGACACCACGACCTGAGATTGGCGAGATTTCGGTCACCCCCATCGACGAGCCGGAGCCGGACGAGATCGTCTACCGCGCGGGCATGACCATGGCCGACGTCGAAAAGGCCGCTATCGCCGCTGCCCTCAAGGATTTCCGTGGAAATAGGAGACGCGCTGCGGAGCAATTGGGCATCGGGGAACGGACCCTGTATCGTAAAATAAGAGCCTATAATCTTGACTCCTGAGTAGCCTCTCAGAATGCGGCTAAACGAGCGACTGTCAATATTTTGCACTCCGCCGAGTCTTGACACTAGCGAACCACCATGCCGATATTCTGAGCGCAGTTCCCTCCCTCCCAACACGGGAAAGTCCTTGCTGAGCTTCCTGATCGACGCTGAACTCTGCGTCGCTTGCCTCGCTTGCGTTCGCATCTGCCCGTCCGATGCGATCGAAGTCGTTGGGGAGGCACCGCTTTTGCGCGTAGTGGACGAGTCTTGCATCCGCTGCGGAGAATGCGTTCCGGCCTGCCCTCACCAGGCGGTCAAGGTGTCCGGGGAGCTGGGGAGAGCGCTGGAGCTTGCAGGTCAGGGAACGGCCGCCCTGATCCTGAGCCCCGAGTCGGCGGCTCATTTCTATCCAGCAACGCCGGAGCAGGTGATCAACGCCTGCTACGCAGCCGGGTTCCGGGTGGTGACCCGGGGAGTCATCGGCGACGAACTGGTGGCGACGGAGTACCTGCGGCTCTGGGAAGACGAGCCGTGGGGCACGATGGTCCGGTCGACGGATCCGGTGGTGGTGGAGACGGTCCGGACGCAGTATCCCGAGTTGGTGCCGTACCTGGCGCCCGTAGCAACGCCGACGATCGCCGAGACGCGCTACCTGCGAGCGCGTTACGGCGCATCGCTGCCGGTGGTGTACGCGGGGCATGTGGCGCCGCCCTCGTGTCCTGAGGTGGATGCGGCGGTGACGTTCTCGGACCTGGAGCAGCTCCTGCGCATGCGCAGTGTGAGCGCCCTGACGCAGCCGACGTTTTTCCAGCGCATCCCCGAGGAGCGCCGGCGCCACCTGAGCGCGGCGGGCGGGATGCCCCTCGCGATGCTCGAGGAAGCGCGGCAGGCGAGCAGCCGGTTCAAGATCGTTCGCGGGCTCGATGCGCTGCCGGCGCTCGCCCGCGCGGTCACGACGGACCGGCTCGAGCTGGGGTTCGTGGACATCCTCTCGAACGAGGGTGCGCTCGACCACCCGCTCTCGGGCCCGAAGGAAGAGCTCTACTGGCGGCGGGCACTCGTGGCGAGCGCCGAGCCGCCGCGGAGCCGGAGTCCGGTAGTGGACCGCGCGCTCACGATGAGCATCGGCGCCACGTTCGAGATCAAGCCGCGGCCGGCACCGGCCGATGCCGCCGCAGTGAACGCGGTGCTCGCGGCGATCGGGACGGCGTCGAACGGCAAGGCCTGGGATTGCGGTGCATGCGGCTACGGCACCTGCCTCCAGTTCGCGCGCTCGGCGGTATCGGGACGGGCCAGCCTGAAGCAGTGCCCGCCGCACGAGGAGCGCCGGGCGGACGAAGCGGTGCGGGCGGCAGCGGTCGATGTGCTGACGGGGCTCGCGACCTATCGGGTGCTCCAGGAGCGCCTGCAGTACGAGATCGAGCGCAGCAAGCGAAGTGACGAAGCCTTCGCGGTCCTGTTCATCGATCTCGACTCGTTCAAGCAGGTGAACGACCGGCATGGCCACGAGGCGGGGAACGACATCCTCCGCGCGGTGGCGGCAGAGATCCGGGCAGCGGTTCGTGCGTCGGACGTGGCGTCGCGGTACGGTGGCGACGAGTTCGTGGTGATCCTGACGCGAACCGACCTTCCGGGGGCCACGCGAGTGGCCGAGGCGCTGCGGGCGGGCATCGAGGGTGTGGGTCGCCGATTGGGCTACCCGGCAGGACTGGTCACCGTGAGCATCGGCGTGGCGGAGTTCGATCCGCACCGGCCGGCGGATGGTGACCTGCTGGTGGCGGCAGACCGCGCGCTCTATCGCGCGAAGATGGCGGGACGCAATCTCATCGCCGAGGCGCAGCGTTCTCGGCAGCACGAGGTGACACGCACGTGACCGGATCTCCGTTCCGTCAGCCGATGTCGGGTGCGCCCGGCGCCGGCTCGAGCCCAGGCCCGCGGCCAACGCCGTCGCCCGAGGTGCAGGATCCGTGGGGTGTGCGCCGTGCCGAGAACCTCCTCACCAGTCTCGAGGGGATTCTCTCCGCGCGGGTCGTCACGACGCCGCTGGGTGAGGTGAGCGAGGTGCACGTGCTGGCCCAGGCCGGGCTCCAGCCGAAGCAGCTGGTGCGGAACATCGAGTCGGCGCTGCTGGCGCACCTCGGGCTCAAGATCGATCATCGCAAGATCAGCATTGCGCAGACGGCGGACGTGAAGCCGCTGGAAGCGCTCGAGTCGACGGCGGTGCGTGACCGTTCGCTCCAGCGAGCCATGCTCTTCGAGAACGTCACGGTGCTGGCGGGTCGCCGGCCGCACCGGGTGACGGTGCAGGTATCGCTCTCGATGGACGGGCAGGTGGAGCACGCCGAGGAAGAGGCGATGGACAACATCAAGGGCAGGGTCGAGGCGGCGGCAAAGGCCGCGCTCTCGTCGGTGGATCGGCTGCTGGGCGACCACTCCCTGGCGCTCGAGGGTGTCCGGATGGTGGAGGAGTTCGATCGCGAGTTCGTGTTCATCGTGGCGCAGGGGTTGAGCGGCCGCGAGACGGTGCTGCTGACGGGCACGGCCGAGATCCGCGAGAGCGCGGAGCGGGCGGCGGTGTTCGCGGTGATGGATGCGACGAACCGGTGGGCCAACCTGAGGCGGCCCTCGTAGCGCGACCGGAATTCTGGCTGTATGTCTGGAATGTGAAGTGTTCGGCGGGGCCGGGTCCGCAACCTGGCGCCGCATGACAGGGAAATTCAAACGGATTTAAGGGGGCCCCGGTCTACGCGAGCAGGAAATAGCGGAGATTAGCGGGTCAAAAAAGCGGAGCGTCACGGAGAGCCATAGCGGGGCTCGCCACTTCATGAAGGTGCAACACGAAGTGGTCTCGGAGGGAGGTGACGCTCAATGACGACGCGCAAGGCCGATTCAGTGAACATCGTGGCCTGGTTGCTTTCGCTGCTTACATCAGGCGACGACTGGAAATAGCGTGTCGACTGGTTGGCCCCCAGTTCTGTTTCACGAGGGATCATGCGCCGATTCAAGGCAGTAGACATCTACGTAATTCTGGTGGTGCTTGGCGCGGCCGCAGCAATGGCCGGTGCTTGGTACGTTCGCCAGCCTTTTCCGGGTGTCCTCGCACTCGCGAGCCTAATCGGCGTGTCGTTCCTTCTGGACCGCTCTCCGGTCGAACTCAGGGTTTCGGCCCAAGGCTCCACGTCATTCGTTGTCCACCTTTCGGCAGGGGCACTCTTCGGAGGGTTCTGGGGCGGTCTAATTGCTGCGGCCGCATCCCTGGCGACGTCGCTGAGTAGGGGTCTTGCTCTGGAGCGGGTGGTTTTCAATCCTGCGCAACGAGCGCTGTCCGTGGCGCTGGGTGCGCTGGTGTATCAGACCTTGCTTGGCGGGTCGTTTCCGCCGTCGTTCTTGTTGGTTGGTCCTGCCGCGGCAGCGGACGTGCAGCGCGACCTATTTCTCTTCTTCGTGCTCGCCAGCGTGTATGTGATCGTGAATAAATTACTCGTTGCGGGTGCAGTGTCACTTGGTTCTGATCGACCGTTTCGTGAGGTCTGGCATCTAAACGCGCGTGGGATGTTGGGTTATGATCTCGGCGCGAGCGTGATCTCGATGTTTGTGTCTTGGTTCTATGTCCGCGTTGACAGCATCGGATATGGGCCAGTCGGCCTCATCGCGATTGTGTTGCCTATCGTCGCCCTTCGCCATGTATATGCCCTCTTCCAGAATCTCCAGGAAAGTGGGCAGGAACTCCTCCAAGTCATGGTGAAGGCGATCGAGGCGCGCGATCCGTACACGTCTGGCCATTCTCTCCGGGTCCGCGAACTGTCGCGGGCGATTGCGCTCGAGCTACAGCTTTCCGCGCAACAGATCGAGGAGGTCGAAACGGCAGCGTTGCTGCACGACGTGGGGAAGATTCATGAGGAATTTGCCCCCCTTCTGCGTAAGGAGTCGCGACTTTCCGATGACGAGACCGCACTAATGCAGACCCACGCGGCAAAGAGCGCCGAATTGGTTGGCATTATTTCCAAGTTTCGCGGCAGTATTCAACATGCTGTACGGCATCATCATGAGAGGTGGGATGGTCAGGGCTATCCCGATGGGATCACTAGCTCGGGGATTCCGCTGGCGTCCCGAATCATCTTGATTGCGGACACCATTGATGCCATGACGACGGATCGACCATATCGAAAGCGTCTCAGTCTAGAGATCGTCATTGCTGAGCTTCAGAAGTGCCGTGGTACCCAGTTTGACCCGGCAATCGTCGATGTCGCAGTGTCCTCGGTGGCGGTGCGCCGCCTTATCGCAGGGCCGTCAGGCGCTATCGAGGAAACGGTGCCGCTTGCTCCGCGTTCGCTCCGTGTCGCGCGACCGTCAGGTGCGTTCTGGAAAACGAAGCGTGCGTAGCGGTTAGGTATGGTCTCCCAATCCGTAGCGCTTGAGGTATGCTGCGATATTGACGGGCACAAATTGTACGGCCTTCGATAGCTCGAGCTGGTGGTACTTTTCTTCCGCTCCAAGCTTGACCAGTGCGCGCAGTCGCTCAACCTCGTCCCACCAACACACCGCCTGCAGCGCCTCGACCCCGGCAACAAAGTCATCAAGCGCGACCTCCCAGGCATTGTGATCCCTCAACACGGCCAGCCAACGCGCCATGGTACTGACGTTACTGCGGTCTATCTGCTCAGGTGTGACGGTAACTACCGCCGCCCGACCGAGCTGCAGCGCTTCAACTGTGCGACCCTCAAGCCAAGCGAAGTCAGCGCGACACATGAGTAGCATTTGCAGCGTCCTTGCTCGCATGGGCAACCGGGGCGCGGATTCGAGAAAGAACGCCAGCTCCCGTGCTAAACGCGTGTCGCCCAAGAGGTGACAGGCCTCGATCGCCCAGAACAGGGCTTGAATGTCAAACCAATTGGCGGGGGGCGAACGGGACGCTCCGCGCAGAGCATGTGTTCGTTGTGCGTCGATATCGCCTAAATCGCGATAGCATGAAGCAAGCGAACCGTGCGTCAACGTTAGGGAAGGCGTGCGCTCCAGGCGGGCGAGAATTTCAAGGGCGTTCTCATAGGACGCTATGGCCTGCGGGTAGCGACCGGCGCGGCGGTGGCACAACCCCAAGCCAGCCAGAATCCTAAACGAACGTGCATTGCCGACAGTATGCGCGCGTGCACGTATGGCAAGTGCCTCAAGATGTCTACACGTAATCTCGCTTTGTTCAATTCTCCGATGCGTGTAGTGTGTGAGGTAGACTATCTGCGTATCCCACTCCAAGTTCTCGTCATCGTCCCAGTTCGTGCGCTCCGACGCTCGCGCTGTCTCCAAGAAGAGGCTTGGGAGGGAGGGTTCCCGGGTGGTGAGAGCCAGGCCTCCAGCAAGACGCAGTGCCCGAAGCCGCGTTTGCGGATCGAGAGTGGTGTCTGCAATGCACGATTGAGCGACTCTTGTTAGATAGATTTCGTCAGCTTCGGAGGCCTCGTCAGAGTAGAGCAGCGCGATCCCTGCCAAGCACTTGCCACTCGCGGTTGCCAGCTCTTCCGGGAATGAAGCGAGTAAGGTTGATGACTCCTTCCAGCGTCCCTGCTCTTGCAGCAACTCCACAAGGAGAAGGCGCGCCTCACCAAGTGCGTCCCCTGCCAAGGAGACCAGCCCAGAATCCAGTCTTCGTTCGGCTTCATGCACTGCGCCGCGCTTGATGGACGCGCGCGCACCCGAGAGAAGGTTTTTCGTCGCCTCCTCCTTCCTTCCGCACCGCATGCAATGCCAGGCGATCTCCAGTCCTAGCGAGTCGTCTCCGTTCGCCGCCCTCTCCAACAATGCGTCCGCAATCAACCCGTGCAGCAGCAACCGCATCGGCGCCGGCACCGCGTAGTACGCATGCGCCCGCACCAGGTCATTCGCGAACTCGAGATGATCCCCACCATCTCGCAGGATCCGGTACTGCACCAGCGTCGTAAGGCCCGTCATCACCTCGCTGACCCTCAGGTCGGCCAGGGCATACAACGCCGAGTCATTGAGCCTCGGCCCGAGTACCGCCGCCACGTGCAGCGTGTTCCGCGTTCCAGGGTCCAGTGTCCTTGCCAACCGGTCGAGCAGGAGCTGGTATGCCTCATCCGGCTCGCTCTTCCGTCCCGCATCTGCCGTTACCGCATCCAGGCTCAGTGCCAGGCACTGTGCCCCGCTACGGGCCCAGTCGCGCACCAGGAGTTCAAGCACGAGCGGGAATCCCGCCGCCGCGCCGAGCAACGCGCGACGGACAGTGGCCGACGGCGTGAGCTGGAGTTCCGCCACGAGCAGGTCGAGCAGCGTCCGGGCATCGTCCTCCTCCAGCGGCTGGATTTCGAGTGGATGAATGCCGAGTGATGCACCATTGTCGCGAAGGCGAGCGGCCTGCGGCGACTGCTGCAGCTCACCAGGGCGCGCGACGAAGAGCATCAGGATCTGCTGCTTGTCAGCCAGGCGAACGACCCGGTGCAGCACTGCAAGGCTCACATCGTCGGCATGATGGCCGTCATCGATGACCAGGATGACCGGGTGCTCTCCCGCCACCGCCGCCATGAGCGCATGCGCCGCCTCGGTGAACCGGATGCGCGCGGCGTCGCCCTGGCTCTCGAGTGGTGGCGGCAGCACCGGGAACCGCTGGCGAACCGCCGGAATGGTCTGCGCCAGTTCTGCCAGCGCATCAGGCGGTGCAGCAGAGGATCCCGGCCGCTCCACCAGCTGCGAGATGAGCCCCGTCACCATGGCGTAGGGAATCTCCCGCTCCACGTCGTGGCACTGCACGCGAGCGACGGTGGCTCCCTCCAGCCCCGCCGCCGTTGTCAGGCGCTCCACCAGCGTGCTCTTGCCGATGCCTGAGTCACCCAGGAGCAGGCGGTGGCGAGGCTCCCCGCGCTGCGTTCCCTCCCACGCCTCATAGAGCTGCCGGTACTCCCGGCCGCGACCCACGAACGGCCGCCCACGCCACTGGTCGGTACGCACCGCCGGCACATCGGGCGCCTCCGGACGTTCCCACTCCCTGCGCCGCAGCCGGAGTGCCATGCCCTCGAGCAGCGGCGACGGGGCGGCGCCAAGGCTCCGTGCCAGCGCCGCCTTCCAGTCCTTGAACAGGCGAAGCGCCGTGAGTCGGTCGCCGGCAAAGGCCCGCGCCTCCATCCGCGCCCGGATTCCCTCCTCGCTCAGTGAGTCGAACCGGAGGAGCCTCAGGGCAAGTGTCTCGATCTGGCGGAAGTCGCCGGTGCGACGGCAGTGGTCGATGAGGATGACGAGGGCGTCGCGCACGTTGGGGAGGAGACGGGCATGCTCGGCGTCGCGCCAGTGCGCGAAGGGCAGCGCATCGGGCACTTCCCAGGCCTGCAGGAATCCGTCGACGTCGAGCGGCTCAACGAACTCGGTGCCCAGGACCTCGCCCTTGAGCAGGCGGTCGACGTCGAGTATCACCGCGCCGGGGCGGAGCCGGATCCGGTCGACGGTGCACTCGAAGATCTCCTTGCCGAGCTTGCCGCGGAGTCCGGACATCGCGGTCGCGAGGGAATGACGTGCCTCGCCCTGGGGCGCCTTCGGCCACAGCAACTCGGCCAGGGCATCGCGCGTGTGAGGACGCGGCTCCATGGCCAGGTAGCAGAGCAACGCCAGTTGCTTGCGCGTGCGCAGCTTGATCGGGCGGCCACCCAGCGTGTAGAGGCCGGGTTCTCCGAGGCAGTGGAGCTGATAGTGTGTGGGCATGCCGAAGTCAGGGAAGAGTCGTTGGTCATGATATGCCGCGGGATCAACCGAGCGTCAAACAGGACCCCCGTCACAATGCCTTTCGTGGTGGCATATCCGTTGCCCCTGCCAGCGGTTCTGGGCTCGAATCACCGAACTTGACCTGTTGTCTAAGTATAAGCAAAACAAAGACTTATAGCGCGCTGTACTTTGCTCGCCGCAAGGCGTTGCAGCACGAATGTGTCCCTATTGGAGGTGCAGATGTCCATACTCCGTCCCGACCCGCTTCGCCGACTCTGGATTGCCGCCGGATGCGCCCTCGTACTGGCTGCGTGCGGTGACGACAATTCCGGCGAACCATTCAGCGCCGAAGGCACCAGCGCGGACATGAACGCCGTCGGCGCCAGTTTCGATTCGCCCGCCATGGCGAGCCTGACCTGGGCGGCCGGTGGCATCGACGCCGTCTTCGGTGCGCCGATGGTGAGCAGCTCGATCAACGCCATCAAGCTGGGATCACATCCCACTGGCCTGACGGCGTCGGCGCAGCGCATCGCGCGGTCGGTCGAGGGCTTCAACGGCGGGATCGCGCGCCATGTCGCGCTTGCCGTCATTCCCGCCCAAGTGCTGGGAAAGACGTTCGAGTACAGCACGGAGACTGATGCCTACGTGGTGAGCGAGCGGACCGGCGCGCCGGCGAACGGCGTGCGCTTCATCGTCTATGCCGTCAACCCGATCACGCGGGTTCCGGTCGAGCCGCTGCAGGAGGCCGGCTATGCGGACCTGCTGGACCAGAGCACGACGAACACCAATGCAGTGCGGTTGCAGCTCGTGTCGGACGGCGTGACCTACGTCGACTACGGCGTATCGGGGTCGGCTACGGAGACCACCGGCCTGGCCGTCGTGGATGGCTTCGTCACGAACGGCACGACCAAGGTGAACTTCAACCTCAAGAACAGCTACTCGGACGTCGCGAACGGGACGATCGGGTTTGACTACAGCCTTGATGCGCCTTCCCACGATGTCGCGCTCAAGTACGTCATCGGCATTACACAGGTCTCCACCGCAGCCGCGCTTGCCGATATCGACGTGAAGCTCACCGGTCCACATGGCAATGTCGGGATCGACGGGCTCCTGACGGAGGGTGTGGGTGAGCTCACCGCCACCGTCAATGGCGATGACTTCGCCGTCGTAACGCTCAATGACAACAGTGACGTCGCCACCATCACCAAGCCCGACGGCTCGGCGCTCACCGCGCCGGAGTACGCAGCGCTCGCCGCGATCTGGGGCGCCGTACTCAAGGGACTGGACCTGTTCGAGGACCTTCTCGACCCGCTGGACAACCTGCTCTAGTCCAGCTGTTGGCGCCGAAAACAGAACGCCCGGGCACCTGCCCGGGCGTTTTTCGCGCGGCAACCATCGCGCCTAGGCGACGCTGCTCCATCGCGTCCCCGAGACCAGCTCCGCCACGAGATCTTCGCTGCTCCGGTTCGCCGCCTCGGCGGCGAAGTTGGTGACGAGCCGGTGCCGCAGCACCGAGGGCGCCACCGCCTTCACGTCGTCCAGGTCGGCCATCGGCCGGCCCGCCATCGCGGCGCGTGCCTTGGCGCCGAGCACCAGGTACTGTGACGCGCGCGGACCGGCGCCCCAGTCGACGTACTCCTTCACCACGGCCGGCGCGTCGGCGTCGCCGGGCCGCGTCATGCGCGCGAGCAGCACCGCGGCGCGGATGAGGCCCGCTGACACCGGGATGCGGCGCACCAGGTCCTGGATCCCGAGCAACTGCTCGGCGTCGAGGGCGGGGCGGATCTCAGCATGCCGGCTGCCCGTGGTCTGCTCGACGATCGCCTCTTCCTCGGTGCGGCTAGGATACCCGACGCGAAGCTCGAGCATGAACCGGTCGAGCTGGGCTTCCGGCAGGGGATAGGTGCCTTCCTGCTCGATCGGGTTCTGGGTGGCGAGCACGAAGAACGGGTCGGGCAGCCGGTACGTGGTGCCAGCGGCCGTCACGTTGTGTTCCTGCATGGCCTGCAGCAGCGCCGCCTGGGTCTTGGGCGGCGTCCGGTTGATCTCGTCGGCCAGCACCACGTTGGCGAAGACCGGCCCCGGCACGAACCGGAAGGCGCGCTTGCCGGTGGTCAGGTCCTCCTCGATGATCTCGGTGCCGGTGATGTCGCCCGGCATGAGGTCTGGGGTGAACTGCACCCGGTTGAAGCTCAGCTTCAGCGCCTCGGCCACGGTCTGGACCATCAATGTCTTCGCCAGTCCCGGCACGCCGACCAGGAGCGCATGGCCCCCGGCGAGGATGGCGGTGAGGATGCCGTCGACCACCGCGTCCTGACCGACGATGCGCTGGGCCACCTGGGTTCGGAGCGAGGCAACGGCCGAGACCAGGCGCTCGAGGCGTTCGAGATCGGTGGAGGGTGCGGACTTGGTCGCAGTCATCGGTTCCCGACGGTCAAGTGAGGCTGGAAGTTACGTTCGCTGTCCCCCAAAGTAGCATGGCTCAGGCGCTTGCGCCTTTTTTCACAAGCGGCTAAAATCGTCCGGCTATGCCACAACCGGGGCGTGAAGGGGAGAACCGGGAGGCATACCGGTATGCCTCGCTGGGAATGCAGTTCGCGGGCGGAACGCTGTTCTTCGCCGGCATGGGCTTCCTGCTGGACAAGTGGCTCCGGATCCTGCCTGTCCTGACGATCGCCGGTCTCCTGGTCGGCGGCGGGACTGAGTTTCTACTCGGTCTATCGCAAGGTGATCGGGGAGACAAAGCGGGGCGGGAAGGGCGAGTGAGCCTGCTCAAGGCAGGCGCCGTGCTGATTGCACTGGTGGCTGGGCTCGCAGCACTGGTCTTCGGCAGACAGGGTGCACTTGTTGCCGCAGCGTTCGGCCTGCTGGCCCTTGGCATCCAGGCGGCCGCCCGTTGGTTCGCGCGAGGACCGACCGCACCGCGCTCTGCTTTTCCTGCGGGATGGTTGTGGGGTGTCGCGCTCAGGTTCGGGGGCGTGATCGTCCTGGGGGTGGCCGTGGTGCTAAATCGACAAATGTTCCCGCCGCTGCCCGCGGCGCTTGGATACCTGGGGGTGCTCATGCCCCTGCTCGTACTGGAGCTGCGCAGCGCACGATGATCGATCCGTCGCAAGAGCCTGGCATCAACATTGGCGAGATGGTCCTGCACCACACCGCCGATGCCTGGACCATTCCCATTGACCTGGGCTGGTGGCGCTACGATATCCAGCTGCATCGCTTCCCCGACATTCACATCGGGTCGCTGACGCTCAATCTCTCGCCCACAAAGCACGTCTACTTCATGCTGCTGGCGGCGACGCTGGTATTCCTGATGATGTGGATCGCCGGACGCCAGCTGCAGAAGCAGCGGAACACCGGCCAGCACCCACGCGGTTTCAGTGGCGCGGTGGAAGCTGCCGTGCTCTGGGTGCGCAACGAAGTGGCGCTGCCCAACATTCCGCATGGTGAGCGCTTCGCTCCGCTCATCGTGTCGCTGTTCTTCTTCGTGCTCTTCTGCAACCTGCTCGGAATGCTTCCAGGCGGGGCGGCGCCCACCAGCAACCTGGCCGTTACCGGCGCCCTCGCGTTCCTGGTATTCCTGACCATCGAAATCGGTGGCATGCTGAAGCTGGGCTGGAAGGGATACCTGCACACGATCTTTCCGCCCGTCGACGGGCTGCCCCCGGCCGGCGCGCTTGCCATGTCGATCGGCATGGCCCCGATCGAGATCATCGGGAAGCTGGTCAAGCCGTTTGCACTGGCCGTTCGTCTCTTCGGCAACATGATCGCGGGCCACTTCGTGATCCTGTCGCTGTTCGGGATCATCTTCATCTTCGGCGCGGTCAAGGGGCTCAACGTGGGGGTCGGCCTGATCACGGCGGCATTGGTGACGGCGATCATGCTGCTGGAATTGTTTGTGGCATTCCTGCAGGCGTATGTCTTTGCGCTGCTAAGCGCCGTGTTCATCGGTCTCCTGCAGGAGGAGCACCACTAGGACGTGAGGACGTGAGGACGTGAAGTGGAGCGATCGGGCGTGGACGCTGACGCAGTCCGATCATCGTAGCTGGGCGAATGTCCCAGCGAATTCCGCGAGCCCAGGGGCATTCGCGGTTACGGCGAGGCGGCGCGCAGGAGACGCGACGTTCAGACCGGCAGCGAAACAGGCAACTCATCTCCAGTGACCAAAGGGACGTAACGACATGTTGAACATGCTTGCCCTGCTCCAGGAAGCGGCCACCGCCGGCGTTGAAGCCGCCAAGAGCACAAACGCACTGCTTGGTGCCGGTATCGGCATGGGCCTCGCCATCCTCGGCGCGGGCATCGGCCTGGGTCGCATCGGTGGCTCGGTGGCAGAGGGCATCGCGCGCCAGCCTGAGGCCGCGGGCGAGATCCGTGGCGCGGCGCTGCTGTTCGCCGTGCTGCTCGAAGGCGCCACGATCATCGCGCTCGTGTTCGCGCTCCTCTTCAAGCTCATCTAGACCCATGGTGCAGCCACTGCTGGCACTGCTGCGGACATCGGAGACGCCGGCCGGGGCGCCGGTGAGCCCGTTCGAGGTGAACTTCGGCCTGTTCTTCTGGACCTGGTTCGTCTTCATCGGCCTGATGCTGTTGCTCAAGAAGTTCGCCTGGCCCCAGATCATCGGGGCCGTCGAGGCACGCGAGAAGCGCCTCGAGGCACAGATCGCCGACACGGCGCGCCTGCAGGAAGAGGCGAAGCAGCTGATGGAGCAGAACCGGAAGGCGCTTGCCGAGGCGCGCACACAGGCCCAGGCGATCCTGGCCGAAGCCAAGGTCCAGTCCGAGCGGGAACGGACCGCGGCTGTCGAGCGCACCAAGGCGGAGCAGGATGACCTGCTGGCGCGTGCGCGCCGGGAGATCACCGCCGAGCGCGATCGTGCAATCGGCGAACTCCGGCGTGAGGCTGTCGATCTCTCCCTGGCCGCGGCATCAAAGCTGGTCGGTGAGAAGCTCGATGCGGATGCCGACCGGAAGCTCGTCACGAGCTACCTGGCCACGCTGGGAGAGAAGCATTGAGGAATCCCGCAATCGCCCGGAACTACGCCGAAGCGCTGTTCGAGCTCTCGGAGTCGACCGGTCGTGCCGAGGAGTATGCCGGGCTGCTCGAGGCGGTGGCCGCGGCCATCGTTTCGTCGCCTGAAGTCGAGGCGGTGCTGATGTCGCCGCGCGTGCCCAAGGCCCGGAAGGTCGAGCTGGTGGGGCAGGCGCTGCGGGCGGCGCCGGCGGAGTTTGTGCGCTTCATCCAGGCGGTGGTGAAGCGGGGTCGTCAGCTGTATTTCGCCGACATCGCGCGGGAGTACGGTGCGCTGGTGGACACGAAGTTCAACCGGCTTCGCGCTGTGGTGTCACTGGCGCGCGAACCCAACGCGGCGCTGAAGGAATCGATTCGGACGGAGCTCTCCCGCGCGTTCGGGAAGGAAGTATTCCCGACGTTCTACGTGGATCCGTCGCTGCTGGGTGGCACGATCGTCAAGGTGGGAGACCGGATTTTCGACGGCTCGCTTCGGCGTCGCATGGCAAGCCTTCGCCGGCAACTGCTGACGCGCTAGGCGAGGCTACACTTCGTTTTCCACCAGGCGGCCGGCACTCTTGTCGGCCGCCTGTTCTTTTGCCGCTGGCCTGGTGCCGAGCTGGATGAGCAGCACGGAGGAGAGGATGATCCCCATGGCGAGCAGGGTGCGCGCGGTGATCGGCTCGCTGAGGAACGCCCAACCGAGCAGTACGGCAACGACGGGGTTGATATAGGCGGCGGTGCCCACCACCGTCGGCGACGCATTGCGCATGAGGTAGGTGTACGCCGTAAACGTCAGGATCGACCCGAAGACAACCAGGTATGCGAACGCCGTGATGGCACCGAGCGGAATGCTCGCCGGCACCGGTTCACGGCTCAACACGCCGGCGCCGAGCATCAGCGCACCGCCGGCGAACATCTGCGTGGCGGACGAGAGCGTGACCGGCACCTGGAGGCGGAGTCGCTTCGCCAGCACCGTGCCGAGGGCCCACGAGGCGCTGCCCAGGATGAGCGCGATCGGCCCGCGCAGGTCCGCCTGTACCAGCTCGGCGGGCGTGACGCCGACGAGCAGCATGCTGCCGAAAAAGCCGAGCATCAGTCCTGCGACTACGATGCTGTTGAGCTTCGCCTTGCCACCGGGAATGAGGGCATCGAATCCTGCTGTCCAGAGTGCCACCGTCACCACGTAAACGGCGGCCAGGCCCGATGGCACGAACTGCTCGGCCCACACCACGCCGCCATTGCCACCCAGGAAGAAGAGCCCGCCGAGCAGCGCAAGGAGCGCCCAGACGCGGGGCGAGTGCGGCAACCGCTCACCACGCCAGAGAGCGAAGGCACCGAGCAACGCGCCGGCGGTGAGGAATCGCACGCCGGCAAAGAGGAACGGGGGTATGTGCATGACCCCCACCCGGATGGCGAGGTAGGTCGAGCCCCACACGATGGCCACGATGAGGTAGGCGGCGAGCACGCGGCCGCGGAGCATGGCCATCAGGTCGCCACCACGCCCGGGCGGACGCCGGGCTTCTCGAAGACGGTGGACAGCACAATGGTTGTGCGGGTCGTGACCGGCTCGCCTGGATCGCGCAACGCGCGCAGCACGTCGCTCAGCTTGTCCAGGGAAGGGGCCGCCACCTTGAGGATGTAGCAGTCCTCGCCTGCAACATGATGGCACTCGAGTACGTCAGGGTGTTCGGCCAGGCTCTGGATGCCGGGCTCGAGGCCAGTGCCGTGGGAGCTCGGATAGCGCACCGCCACGAACGCGGTTACGGGGCGACCGATGCGCGCCCGGTCGATGTGGGCGTGATACCCGGTGATGTATCCCGATTCCTCCAGGCGCTTCACTCGCTCCATGACCGCGGGGCGCGAGAGCCCGACCTGGTCAGCGATGGCCTGGTACGACATGCGACCATCGGCGGCGAGCAGGTCGAGGATCTGGAGGGCGATGTTGTCGAGTTCTTCAGGCATCTGAGAACCGGGAACAGGGATCTGGGAACAGGTAAGTGAACTACTCGAACTAATGTTGTGCAGAATGCCAGTTTTGTCAACTAATAGTAGCAGTATCGGTGTTTTAGCAAACTATACGTAACATGGTTTGTGGCTGTGGTGGCAATGGGTCGTAAGTTCGCTGGTGGCTTACATTTCCCTGTTCCCTGTTCCCTGTTCCCGTCCTCTCTCAATCCCATGATCACGCTCCTCGCGCTCGTCCTGGCCACCGCACCCAACGACACGCTCCGACGCGGTCCCGCACCGTATTGGCAGCAGCGGGTCGCCTATGACATCGCTGCCCGCCTCGAGGAACCGCTTGGTGTGCTGCGCGGATCCGAGCGGATCGAGTACGTGAACAATTCGCCGGACACGCTCCGGTCCTTCTCGCTTCATCTCCACCTGAATGCCTTCAGGCCGGGATCGCGCTGGAGCGATTCCGACTCGACCGAAGGACGCCGTCGGTTCAACGACCTCAAGGATCCGGACTACGCCTACAACCATGTAAGCAACGTCAGGATCATGGGCCAGGCGGTGACCGCCATCTATCCGTTCGCGCCTGACAGCACCATCGTGCGCTTCGAGTTGCCGGCGCCACTCGCGCCAGGCGACTCGATGGTGATCGAGACGGACTGGGACGCGCGCGTTTCGACGGTGGTGCGTCGGCAAGGACGGAAGGGCCGGCAGTACGACTTTGCCCAGTGGTATCCCAAGGTGGTGGTCTATGACCGGTACGGCTGGGAGGAACACCCGCTCGTGCCGGCGGGCGAGTTCTACGGGGAGTTCGGCACGTTCCGGGTGCAGGTCGACGTGCCGAAGGACCAGGTGCTCGGGGCAACGGGCGTTCCGGTGTGCGGCGACCCTGGCTGGACGGCGGCGAACCAATCCTCCACTCGACCGGTGCAGTACGGCGACGAGGCATATCCCGGCGTTCGCGCCCAGGTGAGCGGACCGGGGCCCGGCGTCAATGGCGACTGCGCATTCAGCAACTTTCCCAATCCGTCCGTCCCGGACGGCTACAAGCGGGTGCTCTGGTACGCGGAGTCGGTGCATCACTTCGCCCTCTCCATGAGCCCGGAGTACCGCTACGAGGGCGGGGCGTACAAGAACATCCTGGTGCACGTGCTCTATCGTCCTGGTGACGAGAAGTCCTGGGGTGGTGGGATCGCCGTGAAGCGCACGGAGACGGCACTGCAGTGGCTGGACCAGCTGTTCGGCCCGTTCGCGTGGCCCCAGCTCACCAACCTGCACCGCATCGATGGTGGCGGCACCGAATTCCCCATGGTGATCATGAACGGCTCGGCAAGCCAGGGGCTGATCGTTCACGAGCTGGGCCACAACTACACGATGGGCATCCTGGCCAACAACGAGTGGCGCGAGGGATGGCTCGACGAAGGCTTCACCAGCTTCCAGACGACCTGGTTCGGCGAGGCGACGGGCGAGAAGGGCGGCTACGAGGGCAACGAGTCCAACGTCCTCGACCTGGATCTCGGCGGGTGGTCGGAACCGGTGAGCCTCGTCAGTGACAAGTACAGTGACTTCGTCATCTACAACCAGATGATCTACTCCAAGGGCGAGCTCTTCCTGGAGCAGTTGCGGTATGTGGTGGGCGATTCAGTAATGCACGAGATCCTGCAGACCTACTACCAGCGCTGGCAGCTGAAACACGTGGACGGGGCAGCGTTTCAGGCAGTTGCCGAGGACGTGTCGCAGATGGACCTGAGCACGCTCTTCGGGCAGTGGCTCCACGGCACCCCGATGTTCGACTACTCCGTGGGGCGCGTGAAGCGGCAGAAGCTGGGTGATGGCTGGGAAACGCGTGTCGAGGTGGTCCGGAAGGGCGACGGCATGATCCCGGTGGACGTCGCCGTCATCGCCGACAAGGACACGGTGGTGGTGCGCACCGACGGCATGGCGACCCGGGCCTGGGTGGTCATCCCCACTCGCAGTGAGCCGAAGAAGATCGTGATCGATCCCGGCGTTCGCACGCACGACTGGAACATGCTGAACAACCAGTACCGCTTCGTGCTGCTCGGGAAGCGCGCGCCGCCCTCCGCGAACTACCTCGACACCTGGTTCACCGAGAAGGAGAGTCGCGACCAGCTCGAGCGCGGCTTCATGCCGACGATCTGGTACAACACCGCAGGAGGCATCACCGTCGGGGTCCGGGCACGGACGAACTACCTCGGCATGTTCGAGCAGAACCAGGTGCTCCTGTCCTACAGCCTGGGCGCACCGGGCGACGACGCCTTTGTGCAGCAGCTCGATTTCTTCGCCCGATTCAAGAATCCAGTGTGGCTCCGCTCGCCCAACCAGTCGCAGCGGCTGGAGGCATTCCGAACGGAGGGCAGGTGGGGTGGCCTGCTGGGCTGGGAGAAGACCAGCCAGGAACACCTGACATTCGGGCCGAAGTGGACCGAGGGCGTGAGTCTCCGCATGGTGAATATCGACAACACCGCCTTCCTCGATCCGCAGCAATACATCGATGTCGGCATTGTCGAATTGATGACGACGCTGGGCGTGAAGACCCGGAGTGGCAAGTGGCAGCTCGGTGGCAGGCTCAACCTCGGGGGTGGCCTGGTCTTCGATCGAGACGGCCTGGCATCAGTGCAACCCAATCTCGACGAGTTCTACTTCCGCGGTGAGATCGAGGGCACGGCGCGGCGCCAGCTCGCGAAGAAGCTGTCTTTCGCCGGACGCCTGTACGGCGGTGTGGCTGCCGGGGCACACACCGCCGCCAAGCAGCGCCAGATCTACCTCGGCAGCTCCGATCCCTTCGAGCAGCTCTACAATCCGCTCCTCCGTTCCGAGGGCGCGCTGCTCGTCATCGACGACGTCCCGTACCAGGCTCCGGGTGGTGGCGGCGTTCGCGCAGCGGACTTCCGGATCTCGGGCCCGGCGATCATCGCGGCCAATGTCGAACTCGAGCGGACAATGTTGTTGCGGCAGAAGTCCAAGCTTTTCAGCCGGGTATCGGTGGCGGCTTTTGGCGATGCGGCTCAGGGTATCGGCGGGCCGGACCAGCCGACCACGGGGGAAGCGCTCGGATTCGTGGCTGACGCGGGGCTCGGTGTTCGGGCCAGTCATCGCATTGGAAAGACGGCGTTCATCACCCGCTTCGACTTCCCGATCTACCTGAGTGAGCCGGAGTTCTCGCGGAACGACTTCGCCCGGAACCAGGCCTTTGATTTCCGCTGGCTGTTCAGCGTGCAGGCGGCATTCTAAGACGTGAGGACGTGAGGACGTGAGGACGTGAAGATGAGGGAGGGCTAGTTGGAATTTCGGGGTGATCGAAGGGACGCACTGCGTTCGGTATTCGGTGATGCCTTCGAGCGCTTTCTCCAGGCCACGGAGGAGCGGCTTGCACCAAACCGCTACCTGCGCCCACCGGGGGCGCTGCCCGAGCTCGGTTTTCTGGCAGCGTGTACCCGCTGTGGCGACTGCATTCCGGTGTGCCCGGTGCGCGCCATCGTCAGGGCGCCCACGGAGGGTGGGCTGGCCGCCGGCACGCCGTACCTCAACGTGCAGGTTCAGGCCTGTATCGCCTGTCCGGACATGCCGTGTGCGCGCGCCTGCCCGACAGAGGCCCTCACCGTGCCCCAAGACGGGTGGGAGCACTATCGCCTCGGTACGGTGGAGTTCGTGCCCGAGCGCTGTGTCACCTACAAGGGCGTCGCATGCCAGGTGTGCGCAAAGGCGTGCCCGGTGGGCGAGCGTGCGCTCGCCACGGACTCGGATGGACATCCCGTGCTCAAGCTGGAAGGCTGCGTTGGCTGTGGCAGCTGCGTGAAGGCATGCATTACGAGCCCGTCCTCATTTCTGTTCAAGCCGGCGGCAGGGTGATCGAGGACGTGAAGACGTGAGGACGTGAAGGTATTCTTGTCGGCAGTCATCCCAAAGGAATCGAACGCATGCAAGTGATCATTCCACTCGCCGGCAAGGGCACGCGCCTCCGCCCCCACACGCACCTCGTCCCGAAACCGATGCTGAAGGTGGCGGGGAGGCCGGTGATGGACTGGGTGATGGACCGCCTCGAGGGACTGAAGATCAGTGAACTGATCTTCATCACCGGTCACCTGAAGGAGCAGGTGGAGGCGTACAGCAGTACGCGCTACGGATACCCGGCACGGTACATCGAGCAGAAGGTGCAGGATGGCACTGCGGGGGCGATCAACCTGGCGCGGCCGTACGTGACCGGGCCGGTGCTGATCATCTTCGTGGACACCGTCTTCGAGGCGGACCTCACGCTGATCAACCGCACCGACGCCGACGGCATCATCTGGGCGAAGGAGGTGGAGGACTACCAGCGCTTCGGGGTGGTCGTCACTGATGCCGAGGGCTACATGACCCGTATCGTGGAGAAGCCGAAGGAGCCGATCTCGAAGCTGGCGAACATCGGCCTCTACTACATCAAGGCAGTGGAGAGCCTGTGGCAGGGCATCGATCACGTGCTGGCCGCGCCAGCGAACAAGGGCGAGTACTACCTGACCGACGCGTTCCAGTTCATGATCGAGAAGGGAAAGCGGATCCTCACCGCGGAGGTGGGCGGCTGGTATGACTGCGGCAAGCTGGACACGCTCCTCGAGACCAACGAGATCCTGCTGCGGAAGGGCGCGGCGCGGCGGCCGGCCCTGCCGGCGGACGTGGACGTCATCGAGCCGGTGTACATCGAGGACGGCGTCAAGATCGAGCGGAGCGTCATCGGTCCCAACGTGAGCATCGAGGCGGGGACGGTGATCACCGACAGCGCGGTTGCCAACATGATCATCGGCCGGGATGCGCGACTGACCGATGTGCGTGTCAATGGCGGGGTCCTGGGCAACCGGTCGATCATCGACCACTTCGAGGGCAGTGCCAGCCTGGGTGACGATTCCGAGGTGACGGGGCGCTGATGTCGTGAGCGCCATCGACGAACTCTGCCGGTCCTACCTGGACGTTCGCTGGCACTTCGACCCGGCCGCCGCCAGTGCGGCTGGTCGCACGGAGCAGGATGGCCGGCTCGGGCGCTTCGACGTCGACTCGGTGCGGGAGCACCTCGCCGCGGTGCGCTCGCTGGCCGGGGCCGCCGAGGAACTCGACGTGGAGGACTATCAGCAGGAGATCGACCGCACCGCACTCCTGGACGACATGCGTGTGCTCGGGTTCCGTTTCGACTACGAGCAGCCGCACCGCAGGAACCCCGCCTTCTGGCTCCGTCATCTTCACGATGCCTTCCTGTCGGTGCTCACCCGCCCTGACGATGCGGCCATTGCGGGCTTAGTGGCGGAGCGCCTGCGCGACATCCCGCCCTTCCTCACCGCCGCGGTGAACACCCTCGACCAGCCGGTGGGCATCTTCTCGGATACGGCGCTCGCCATGCTGGGGACCACTGGCGAGGTCGTGGTCGAGGCAACGCGGCGCTACGGGATGCTTGCGCCTGAACTCGCGGACAACCTCGCCGCCGCCACGACCGGCGCGCTGTCCGCCCTCAAGTCCTTCGGCCTGGCGCTCAACCAGCGCATGGCTCCGGGGGCCGATCCACACGCTTTCGCCGCGGGCGAGGATCAGTTCGAGCGCAGGCTTCGCTTCGAGCATGCCCTCCTTGCCAGTGCCCCGGAGCTCTGGCGTTATGGCTTGCACCTGCGCGATGAACTGGAAGCACAACTGGCTGCACTGGCGCGCCGGATCGATCCGTCGCGTCCCTGGCGCGACGTGGCCGAACGGTTGCTCGCTGACGCGCCCAGCGCGTCCGTGCGTGATGCGCTCTACGATGAGGAAATGGTTCGCGCAGTGGCGTTCATCGAGGAGCGCGGGCTGCTCACGCTGCCCGACGCACCGGGGCAGCTCATGCTGTCGGGCAATCCCTGGGACGGCGCGACGCACCGCATACCGGTGGTGGTGGCGCATGAGGTGTGGCCTGGGCGGCATGTGCACGCGGTGCGCGCGACCGAACTGGCGTCGGAGGTGCGACGCCAGCTGAGGCCCGCGTTCACCCTCAGCGGCTGGGCACTCTATGCCCAGGAACTGATGTTCGACGAGGGCTACTTCGCGAGCCTCGAGACGCGCCTGCTGCACCTGGTCGACATGCTGCACCGGGCGGTGCAGGTGGACCTCGACGTCGGCCTGCATACCCGCGGGATGACGCCGCAGGAGGCGATCGAGGAACTGGTAAGGCGCGTCCCGATCGCCCGTCAGCAGGCCGAGGCGGAGGTGCGCCACTACTGCGAAACCCCGACCCACGCGCTGTGCCATGCGGTCGGCCGCCGCGCCCTTCGCGAGTTGCGCGAGTCGGCGGAGTCGCAGCGCGGCGCCGGCTACTCACTGCGGGCATTTCATGACGAGGTGCTGTCGTATGGCGGGCTGCCGGTGTCCCTGATCCGCTGGGGAATGGGCATCGACTGAGCCATGACCACTCCAGCGCCGTCGACCGCAGTTCGCAGCGACCGCATTCCACCTGCCGTTGTCGGGCTCTCGTTCGTCTCGCTGTGGAATGATGTGGCAAGCGAGATGGTGTATCCGCTCCTCCCCAACTTCATCGTACGCACGCTGGGCGGCGGCCCCGCAATTCTCGGTGTGCTTGACGGCGCGGCAGAATTGACCGGTGCGGCGCTCAAGTGGATCAGCGGGCGCCTGGCGGACCGCACCGAGCTCCGGGGTCCGCTCATTCTGGTCGGCTACGCCACCGCGGTTTTCGTGCGTCCCCTCAGTGCGATTGCATCGGCGGCGACGCAGGTCGTCGGCTTCCGTGTCATCGATCGCATCGGGAAGGGACTGCGCACCGCACCCCGCGATGCGATGATCGCCGATGTCACGCCAGCACACATGCGCGGGCGCGCCTTCGGCTTTCACCGGGCCCTCGATCACCTCGGCGCGGTGGTGGGGTCGGTAGTGGCGTGGGCACTGCTCGCGCGCGGCATGGGCGTGCGACAGGTCATCGGGTGGAGCGTGGTGCCGGGTATCCTGGCGCTCGTCACCCTCACCGTGGTGCTTCGTGTCACCCGGCGCCCGGCGCCAGCACGCGCCGCGGACGCGCCGATGGAGTCCCCCGGCAGCGCACGACCGCGTACATTCTGGCCCGCAGTGCTGGCGCTCTCGCTCCTCGCGCTCGCGCGGCTCCCCGAGGCGCTGCTCCTCCTCCGGGTACAGGACCTGGGCGTGGCCGCGGCGACCATCCCGCTGCTCTGGGGTGGGCTGCACGTGGTCCGGAGCGCCGGGTCGTATCCCGGTGGCTGGCTTTCCGACAGGATGGGCCCGCGCGTCGCGGTGGCGGCGGGCAGCGTACTCTTCGCGATCGTGGTCGGCCTGCTGTCACGGAACCTTGGTGCGGGTGCAGCCGCGGCAGTATTCCTCCTTCTCGGTGGCGTCGCCGGCCTGACCGAACCAGCCGAACGGGCGCTCGTCGCGAAACTGTCACCGAAGCGGATGGGGAGCGGGTTCGGCGCATTCAACGCCATCACGGGCCTCGCGGCGCTGCCGGCGGCGGCGCTCTTCGGGGTGACGTACCAGTACCTTGGCGGATCGAAGGCACTTCTCGCGTCAGGCATGCTGACGTTGCTGGCGGCCGCGTGGTGGTTGATTGTCATCGGCAAGGAAAAGGCGGAATCATGATGCGGCAGCTCGGCGCACTTTCGGCGATGCTGGTAATGGGGGCGGCGGCGCCGCTCGCGGGACAGGTGCAGATACGCCTGGCAGACTCGACGCGGTCCGCGTACTCCGAGCTGCACGACGGCCTCAAGATGGGTTCGGCGTCTGCCGATACCGTGGCGCGCATCATGAGCCTGTCCAATCCGGCGGTGCTGTGGGCCAGGTCCGGACAGGCGCTGTCGGGCAAGGTGCCCTGGAACGAGGGGCTGATGGCGCTGACGCGGCTCGCGGAGCTCCAGAAGCCGGCCTACGCCGACAGCGCGGCGCACCTCCGGGGCCGCATCATGGAGGGGAATGTCAAAGGGCCGCCCGGTATCGATCCCGGCGACCTCATCGAGCCGCTCCGCGCCATCGAGCTGCAGGCGGAGCGAGTGAAGGTGGGCGATGCTGCCATGCGGTCCCGGATACTCGCCCAGGTGCCAGGGGGGAAATACGGCCTGGCCGATGCCTGGACGCTGGGGCGGCTGGGTGGTGGGACACCCGATACGCTGATGGCCCTCTTTCGCGCTGCGCCAGACGAGAACCTCAAGGTCCGCTACCTGACGTTGCTCAGTTTCAGCGACGACCCGGTGGCCACGTCCTTCCTCGCGTCGATCTACGAGTCACCGGACAGTGCCGGCATCCCTCCGCGCGCAGCCACTCGCGCGTCGGATGCGCTCCTCTGGATCGGCACGAAGCAGAGTCTCGAGGCGCTGCTGGAAGCCCGGGGTGTCGCGCGGCAGCGGGGCGTGTACGACGCGCCGCTCCTGGGCCGGGACGGCTACACCTTCCTGGAGAACGACAGCTCGGCGGTCATATCGCGCACGGGGAAGTGGCTTACTGACTGGATTGCGGTGCTGAAGCCTTCGCCTTGAACAACGGAGGACAGGGAACAGGGAACAGGGAAGCGGTACTCGAGGTCACGTTCCGTGTGAGATGCCGCCTGAGACGATAAACGCCAGCACGTCGGACGGTTTCGCATCCAGCCTGGTGATGCGATCGGCCGGCACCACGATGGTCTGTCCCGCGAAGTTGTAGGACTGCGGCAGGTACACGGCGACGTGATCAGGCAGCGCAAACTCCCCAAGTTCAGGCTGGGTCAGGAACCCCATCACGCGGACACCGGTATCCGGTGCCAACTCCACCATGACGGGAATGGTGAAGCGCTTCTGGTCTCCCACGAACGCGCCGAAGACATCGCGAAGCGCAGTGTAGAGGAGGCGCACGAAGGGAAGCCGCGCGAAGAGCTTGTCCACCACACCAACGGCACCGCGGGCCACCACGTTCGAGGTGACGAACCCCAGCAACGTCACGAGCGCCACGGTCACCACGAAGCCCACGCCGGGAATCGGGATGTGCAGCCAGCCATCCACGAACTGGAAGGCCAGCACGCAGATGTACACCGTGAGCGCCACCGGTCCCAGGACGATGAGGCCGTTGAGGAAGCTGCGGAGCAGGGTACGCGACAGGGGCGTTTGCATCAGCAGCACCGGTTGGGGCCGTCGGCGTAGCGGGCCCTCAGGTATTCCGCAAAGAACTCACGCTCGCCAAGTGGTGGCCGCTCGGGATGATAGTGGCGCTGGTGTTCGACGTAGGCGAGATAATCAGGCATGCCGGCGACTTGGCGAATGGCCCTGGCGACAGTGCGCACGATAGTCGTCAGTCGTGAGTCGGCAGTCGGCAGGGAGTCGACAGCTGGCTCACGACTGTCTGCCGACTGCTGACTGCCGACTGACGACCTACCCAGCATAGGCTGTCTCGACGAAGGGGGTTTCCTGCGCGTGCGCCGGCTTCCGGCCGCGCAGCACCAGCACCCACTCCCGCAGCGACATCAGGACGACGACCAGCGTCACCGCCACGAACATGGTGGTGAGCAGTGCATCGAGCCGGGCATTGAACGCCACCTGGCGTCCCAGCTCCGCCGCCATCTCTCCCGCGCTCACCTTCGCCATGGTGCGATCCGCCAGCGACAGGAATCCGAGCCTGGGATCAGGCGAGAGTACCTTCTGCCAGCTCGCGGTGAACGTCACCGTGAGCACCCACAGCAGTGGGAGGACCGTGACCCAGGCGAACCGCGCCTTTCCTGCCTTCACGATCACGGTTGTCCCGACGCAGAGGGCAATGGTGGCCAGCAGCTGGTTGCTGATGCCGAAGAGCGGCCAGAGCGAGTTGATGCCGCCATTGGGGTCGATGACGCCCTGGATGAGGAAGTAGCCCCACCCCGCCACGACCACTGCCGACGCGAGCACACTGCTGGGATACCAGGACGTGCGCCCCAGTGGCGCATAGGCATGACCCAGCAACTCCTGCAGCATGAAGCGCCCGACCCGGGTGCCGGCGTCGACGGTGGTGAGAATGAACAGTGCCTCGAACATGATGGCGAAGTGGTACCAGAGCCCCATCAATCCATTGCCGAAGACGCTGCTGAACACCTGGGCGATGCCGACGGCGAGCGTGGCGGCACCGCCGGTGCGCGAGAGCAGCGTCTGCTCTCCCACAGAAGCCGTCAGCGCGTGAAAATCTGCCGGCGAGAAGGCAAATCCCCATCCCTGGATGACGGCAGCTGCCGACTCGACCGAACCGCCAAGGGCGCCGACGGGCACGTTCATGGCGAAGTAGGTGCCGGGATCGAGCGCCGCGGCGGCCGCCATGGCCATCACCGCAACGAAGGATTCCATGAGCATGGCGCCATAGCCGATGAGGCGGGCGTCTCCCTCGCGGCGCACCATTTTCGGTGTCGTCCCTGAGGCAATGAGCGCGTGAAAGCCGCTGATGGCGCCGCAGGCAATGGTGATGAACACGAAGGGAAAGAGCCTGCCGGCGAAGACGGGGCCGCTGCCATCGATGAACCGGGTGACGGCCGGCATCTGCAGCGGCGGGTGCACCACGATCAGCCCCACCGCGAGCAGCGTGATGGTCCCGATCTTCATGAAGGTCGAGAGATAATCGCGGGGACAGAGGAGCATCCACACCGGGAGCACCGAGGCCAGGAAGCCATAGCCGATGATGCCCCACGCGATGGTCTTCGCCGGCCAGGTAAAGAGCGGCGCGAGCACGGGCGACGCGGCCACCCACCGCCCTCCGACCAGGGCTGCGATGAGCAGCAGCACGCCAATGGCCGACGCCTCCAGCGTGCGACCGGGGCGCCAGCGCTCCATCCAGAATCCCATCAGGATCGCGATCGGGATGGTGCAGGCAATGGTGAAGACGCCCCAGGGACTCTCGGCGAGTGACCGGGTCACCACCAGCGCCAGCACCGCGAGCAGGATCACCATGATCGCCAGGATGGCGACCATCGCGAGGATGCCGGTGACCGGACCAATCTCGTCGCGCGCCATCCGGCCCAGCGACTTCCCATCACGCCGCATCGAGGCGAAGAGAATCACGTAGTCCTGCACCGCGCCGGCCAGCACGACACCGAACACGATCCACAGCGTGCCGGGGAGGTATCCGAACTGGGCTGCCAGCACCGGCCCCACGAGGGGACCCGCCCCCGCGATGGCGGCGAAGTGATGTCCGAAGAGCACCCACCGGCCTGTGGGCACGAAGTCGCGGCCGTTGCCCAGCCGCTCGGCGGGCGTGGCCCGGCGGTCATCGAGGCCGGTGACGCGCGTCGCCAGGAACCGACCGTAGTAGCGATAGGCGATGACGTAGGTGCCGACCGCAGCAGCGATGAGCCACCCGGCGCTCACCGACTCTCCGCGAGCCAGCGCCAGCACCGCCCATCCGCCCGCACCCGCCAGTGCGGCCAGCACCCAGAGCAGGGAGGTCATGGCCCCCAATGTAGCTTGCCGGGTCCCAGTCCGGGCCGTACCTTCGGTGTCCCATGCCCATGACCCCGCGCCGTGCCAGCCAGGCATGGGAAGCAAGCACCGAAGCATCCGTTACGACCGCGGAGCAACCGCTGCCACAGCCGATCGACGAGGGTTTCCCAGGGAAGGTCGCCGTCATTACCGGAGGGGCCACCGGGCTCGGGCGGGCGATCTGCCTCGAGTTTGCGCGCCTTGGCTGCGACGTTGCCTTCTGCTATGTGAGCCTCCCCGGTCGCGACGTGAGCGAACAGGCGCTGCTCACCGAGACGACGATTTCCTCCTTCGGCGTGAAGGTGCATGCGGCTCGCTGTGACGTGCGCGACGCGCTGCAGGTCGAGCGGTTCGTCAGTGACACGCGCTCACGCCTTGGCGGGCTTCACTTCCTCATCAACAACGCCGGTATCGCCCACGACGGTGCCCTCTGGCGCATGAGCGATGAGTCGTGGCGCGAGGTGATGGACACCAACGTCACGGGCGCGTTCAACTGCATCCGCGCCACCGCGACGCACATGCGGAACCAGCACTTCGGCAAGATCGTATCGGTCAGCGATCACCAGGCTCACCGTCCCGGCTTCGGCGTGGCCAACTACGCGGCGAGCAAGGCGGCGCTCGAGGGCCTGACCCGCGCGGCGGCGATGGAGCTGGGATCGGCCAATATCAACGTCAACGCCGTGGCACCGGGCTTCATCCGTACCGAGCGCATGGCAATGCTGCCGCAAGAGGTGACGGAGCGGGCCCAGAAGCACTCGGTGCTGGGTCGCCTCGCCGAGCCGGAAGACGTCACCCATGTCATCTCCTTCCTCTGTAGTGGCTCGGCCCGGCACGTGACCGGCCAGACGCTGGTCGTCGACGGCGGACTCTCCCTCGAGTAGCTGGCTCGTCCTGACACTCCGTTTCACCCCCGATTAGTTTCCGCACTGATTGCCGGAGCCGCGCCCACGCTGCTTCGGGCCCGGAATTGCGCGGAAAGGTCTCCCGTGACGCCCCTCAGCAAGTCGCGAACAGCCCGGCACGCCTTCGTATCGCTGCTGATGCTGGCCGGCCTGACGATGCCGTTGCTCGCCCAGACATCGAAATACGAGAAGCAGTACCAGGACCGGGTGCTCGGGATCCAGGCACTCGCCGGGCAGATCGTGGCGGTTACCCCCATCACCTTCATCGGGGCCGATTCCAGCCTGAAGGGTGATTCGGCACTGGCGCTCTACTGGAACCGCGTGGCAGGGCTGCGGCACTTCGACTCGATGTTCGGGGACTACCTGACGAGCGTGCTGCACGAGACCAAGTGGATCCTGCCGCCGGAACTGCGACAGATCTCGATACGAAGCTCGGGGTACTTTCCCGACCCGGACCTCATGGGCCAGGGTGCGATGAAGAACCCGGGGATCAAGAAGAAGGTGCCGGAGCCACTGCAGTCGAAGCTGCGTGCCATTTCCGGCGTGACCAACGCGCGCGTGGTGATCATTCCAGCCGCCGTCGTCTTCGAGCGCGACTCCACCGGCATGCTGCTGGCGAAGGTCTCGGTGGTGCTGGTCGATCCCCGGCTGGGTGACATCAGGTACCGAACGATTACAACGGGCAAGGGTGTGACGGCGGATGCATCGTTGCGCGCCGCATTTGCGACCATGGTGCCGCCGGAGTCGATGCCGGAATGACCACCCACCAGGCCACGCTCATCCAGGGTGATGGGATAGGGCCCGAGATCACCGCCGAGACGGTGAAGGTGCTGGCGGCGGCCGGTGTGTCCTTCGAGTGGGAAGACGAGCTCGCCGGCGTTGCCGCGGTCGACGCGACCGGCACACCGCTGCCCGATGCCACCATCGAGAGCATTCGCCGCACGCGCCTGGCGCTCAAGGGACCGCTCACGACGCCGGTCGGCACCGGGTTCCGTTCCGTGAACGTCGGCCTCCGGAAGGAATTCGAGCTCTACGCCAACATCCGGCCGGCACGGACGATCGTTCCCGGTGGCCGCTACGAGAACGTGGACATCGTGATGGTCCGCGAGAACCTCGAGGGCCTCTACGTCGGCTATGAGCACTTCATCCCGATCGGGGATGACCCCCGGGCGGTGGGCGAGTCGATCGCGGTGGTCACACGCGTCGGTTGTGAGCGCGTGATCCGCTACGCTTTCGAGTATGCGCTGACCCACGGGCGCAAGAAGGTCACGATCGTCCACAAGGCCAACATCCTGAAGATGGTGAGCGGGCTGTTCCTCGAGGTGGGGAAGCAGGTGGCCACCGAGTATGCGGGACGAGTGGCCTCGAACGACATGATCGTGGACAACACAGCGATGCAGCTGGTGATGCGGCCGGAGCAGTTCGACGTCATGGTCACCACCAACATGTTCGGCGACATCCTGAGTGACGAGGTGTCCGGGCTGGTGGGCGGACTCGGCCTGGCGCCGGGCGCCAACATCGGGACACGCGCCGCGATCTTCGAGGCGGTGCACGGCAGCGCCCCCGACATCGCCGGGAAGGGTGTGGCCAATCCGTCGGCACAGATGCTGGCGGCGGCGATGATGCTCGATCATCTGGGTGAGCTGGACGCTGCGCGGCGGCTGCGCGCGGCGGTGGAGCAGGTGATCGTGAAGGACGGGATTCGCACGCGCGACCTCGGCGGCAGCGCCTCAACCAAGGAGTTCGGCGATGCCGTCGCGCGCCGGGTGGCCCACTGAGGCTCCCTGCATTGACTGCGGGAAGCGGACGGAAGGGCTGTTGCTGGGCGAGCGATGCCCGATGTGCCAGGTGCGCCGGGAACGCCAGGCCGGCCGGCTGGCGGGAAAGGTGGCGCTGGGTGCCGCTGTCCTGATGGCGGGGTACCTGGCCTGGCGGCCGTTGCCGGGCGGTACGTCGGGTCGTGTGTATGCCGGGGTGGCCGTACTCATCACCTACCTGCTCGTACGGAAGATCGCGGCCGTCATTGCGATCCAGATGCTTCCCGACCACACCGGCCCCACGGAGTGAATGTGTCGACCCTTCGCCCTGGCTCGCGCTCGCTGCTCCTCATCGGCGCCATCGCCGTCATCCATGTTCACGCCGCCGGCGCACAGACCGGCATCACCGTCTACAACGACGGCCGTGTCCTCGTGCGTCGCACGCTTCCCACGGCGGTGCCCAAGGGCACGTCGGACCTGCGAGTGGAGCTCGGGCCCGTCGATCCGTCGTCGCTGGTGTCGCTCGATGACGGCGTCATCATCAACCGGGCGCTGTTCGACGCGGCGGAAGACGAGAATGCCGTGCTGCGCCGGCTCGTGGGCCGGAAGCTGAGTGTCGAGCGCGGCAAGATGGGCGGCGGCGTTGAGACGTTCCAGGTGACGCTGCTGGGCGTCGATCCGGCGCGATACCTGATGCCCGATGGCACGGTGGCGTTCGGAAACCCGGGCGGCGCGCTGCGTTACCCGGCCGACGCCGTGAGCACGGCGCAGGCGGCCACGCTGACGCTCACGTCGGCCGCCGGCCGGAAGGACCTTCCCCTGGGGTGGTTCACCGATGGAGCGCAGTGGAACGCCAGTTACGCGGTGATTCTCGGAGCAAAAGAGGCACGGGTCACCGGCGATGCCGTGATTGCGTCGCAGTCATTCAGCGCGACCGATGCCGAGATCCAGCTGCTGGCGGGAAGCGTGTCGCGCGCCGCCGCGCCCAGCCCGAGGATGTCGCCCATGGCGGCGCGGGCCGAAATGAGCATGAACAAGGTGCAGGCGTATGGGGCGCCGGCCCAGGAGGAATCCGGCGGGTTCCACCTGTACTCACTGCCGGGCAAGGCGACCATCCTGCCTGGCAGCACGACCACCATCGCGCTGTTCGACCCGGCATCCGCGCCGTACGAGAAGCGGCTCGTCGTTCGGGGCCAGCTGCCATGGTACGGCTTTGTGCAGCAGCAGCAGGATGAGGAAGAGGTGCCGGTCGAGATGACCTACATCATCAAGCGGCCCCTCAAGACGCCGCTGGGGGACAAGCCGCTGCCGGGGGGCACGGCGCGGATCTTCAACCCGGACAGCGATGGCCGGTTGCAGCTCGTGGGCGAGGCGTCATTCGGTCACAGTGCGCCGGGCGAAGATCTTTCGCTCTATGCCGGCAACGCGTTCGACCTCACCGCCAAGCGGGTACAGACCGAGTACACCACCACCCCCGAGAAGCGCGGCAATGTCACCCGGACGATTGCGACACTCGGCTTCAAGGTGACCATCCGGAACGGGTCGGACAGCACGCAGACCGTGGATGTGCGCGAGGAGCGGGGCGGGGAATGGTCGGTATCGGCGAGCTCGGTACCCGCGGAAAAAGTGTCGTCCTCGGTACAGCGTTTCCGGGTGAAGGTTCCGGCGCGCGGTGAGGTGGTGCTGACCTACACGATCCGGACGGTGTGGTGATTCCAGTTACGCTGGTGCACCTGTCCGACCTCCACTTCGGGCGCGACTGCGACCTGAGGATGATCGACGCCGTCGAGCAGATCGTCCCCACGCTGGACGCGGGCGCGGTGGTGGTGTCGGGCGACCTGACGCAGCGCGCCCGGCACGGCGAGTTCCAGGCGGCGAGGCGCTTCCTGGAGCAACTGGGGAAGAGCGCGCCGGTGCTGACGCTGCCGGGCAACCATGACGTGCAGTGGTTCGAGAGCCCCTTCTGGATCCGGGGCCGGCAGCGCATCTACGTGAAGTTCCGCCGCTGGTTCGGCGAGGATCTTACTCCCACGCTGATTGTTCCCGGCGCCGTGATCGCAACAGCGCTGACGAGTCACGGCGTGTCGTTCCCTTCGATGACGCCCAACCTCAACGACATGGCAGTGAAGGGCCACCTGCCCAAGTCCGAGCTTTACCGTGTTGCGCGGATATTCGAGAGCGCCCCGGCCGGCCTGGCGCGTGTGCTTGTTCTCCACCAGAACGTGCTTCGCGGCAAGATCTCGCAGCGCATGGGCCTCTCCCGCTGGAAGACGGCGCAAGAGCGCCTCATTGCATTGGCGCCCGACGTGATACTCAACGGGCACGATCATGAAGAGGCGGCAGCACAGCTTGGCGACAGGATCGTCGTGAGCACGGCCGGCACGCTGACGCACCGGATGCGCGGAGGGAAGCCTTCGGTGTTCAACGTCGTGCGCATTGATGCCGGCACGGTGACGATCCAGCACTGGCGCTGGCAAGGCGAGACGTTTGCTCCCTCCGACCGCTTCGTCTTCGCGCGGCCGATCCGGGGCGTGGTCCAGCCGCAGGGAGTGACCGCTGTCGCCTGAGGGCGGGCTACGCCTCTCAGCGCCGCCGGACGAGCTGCTCGCGGCGCGCCTGCGCGCGCTGGGGCTGCACGACGTCTCCCGCATCCGGACCCACCAGAACCGCACCGTGATGGTGTCGCTCACGTCGCGCGGAGAGCTCCGGGTACATCGGGAGTACGCCGTGGCGCCCGACCGGGTGCTGCACGCGATCGTGCGGTTCGTGGCGCCACGTACCCGGCGGGCCGATCGTCTCGCCGCCGAGCGGATCCTGCTCTCCTGGCCGATCTCGAGCGAGGGATCGGCGCCAAGGTCACCGCGCGCCGCCGACCAGGTCCGTCCGGGTGAGGAAGCGATGGTCGCACGATTGACTGACCGCTGGCGGGAGCTGAATGCGCGGCACTTCGATGGCACGCTCGCGGCGATCCCGATCGGCCTGTCGAGCCGGATGCGGCGTCGGCTGGGTGAGCTGGTGTACGATGGACGCACATCGCGCCCGGTTCGCATCGTGATCAGCCGGCGCCTGCTCAAGCAGCACCCCTGGCGTGACGTGGAGGAGACCCTGCTGCACGAGATGGTGCACCAGTGGCAGGCGGAAACGGGGGTGAAGGTGGACCATGGTGCGGGGTTCCGGCGGAAGGCACGGGAGGTGGGTATCGTGCCGCGCGCGGTGGTGCCGGCGCCGGGGGTGTGCGGGAGTGTCTGGGGGAGGGTGGAGAGGTTGCTGGGGAGATAGGGCGAAGAACAGGGCGGGGAAGGCGGGGAAGGCGGGGAAGGTATATTTGGGCGTTCGCAAACATTCGACATTGTCACGGGGAACGTATGACAACCGCTGCTGCCACGTCCCAGTTTCCGGGCGTCGATTTCTACGATATGGACTCGCTGCTCTCCGAAGAGGAGCGCGCGGTTCGCGACACGGTCAGGGCATGGGTGGATGACCACCTCATGCCGGTCATTGGCGACGCCTACATCAAGGGCGAGTTCCCGAAGCAGTTGATTCCGGGAATGGCCGAACTCGGCTTCTTCGGCGCGAACCTGCCTGAGGAGTACGGCTGCGCCGGGCTCAACAATGTGGCGTACGGGCTCATCATGCAGGAGCTCGAGCGCGGCGACAGTGGCATCCGCTCCTTTGCGTCGGTGCAGGGCGGGCTGGTGATGTACCCCATCTATGCGTTCGGCTCCGAGGAACAGAAGAAGCACTGGCTGCCGCGCCTCGCGGCGGGGCAGGAGATCGGCTGCTTCGGCCTGACCGAGCCCGACTTCGGTTCCAATCCCGGCGGCATGATCACGACCGCGCGTGAAACGAAGGATGGCTGGGTGCTGAATGGCGCCAAGATGTGGATCACCAATGGCAGCCAGGCCACCGTCTCGATCATCTGGGCCAAGACCGGCGCCATCGACGACTCCAAGTCGATCCGCGGATTCATTGTCCCGACGGACACCAAGGGCTACACGGCTCGCGACCAGAAGGGAAAGCTCTCCCTCCGCGCGTCAGATACCAGCGAGATCGCGCTCGAGGATTGCCTGGTGCCGAAGGATGCGATCCTGCCCAAGAGTGGCGGGCTCCGCAGTCCGCTCATGTGCCTGACGCAGGCGCGGTATGGCATTGCGTGGGGCGCGGTGGGTGCGGCCATGGCCTGTTTCGTTGAGGCGGTGAGCTACGCCAAGAACCGCATCATGTTCGACCGGCCGATTGCCCAGACGCAGATCCAGCAGGTCCGGCTGGCGGACATGCTGACCGAAATCACCAAGGCGCAATTGCTTGCACTGCAGCTTGGACGCCTGAAGGATGCCGGCACCTTTACGCCCGCCCAGGTATCGCTGGCCAAGCGGAACAACGTGAACATTGCCTGTGAGTGCGCGCGGGAGGCACGGCGGTTGCTTGGTGGCAACGGGATCCTGGTCGAGTACCACTCGATGCGGCACATGGCGAACCTTGAATCGGTTTATACCTACGAGGGTACGCACGACGTACATGGGCTGATCCTGGGGCACGAGATCACGGGGCTGCCTGCGTACTAGCCGCTGCAAGGCATTCCGGCGTAAGGAGAAGCAGTGCGAAATCGAATTGGCATGGCCCTTACCGGGGTGATGCTGGGGGTCGTTGCGTGCGGTGGTGACCCTGCAGTCCCCGAGGGCGTCTCGCTCCGTGCCGACAGGACCACCGACGTCGTAACGCAGGTGCCACATGCGACCGAACTGCTGGTACGGAACAACACCAGCGCCGCCATTGTTGTGGCGAAGTGCGCGGTAGCGGAGACCCCAGGCCTTTTCATTGTGGTCGGGTTCTCGATCCTGAAGCAGCAGGTGGGAGGGGGCTGGGCCCTGCTGACGGAGGGCGTGGTGCCGCGCCCCGCGTGCGGCCCGGCCCGGCGCGACATCGGGACGACCGTCCCGCCCGGGGAAGAAGTGTCGGTCATGTACGGGGTGGTACCGTCGCATGCGGGGAGCTATCGCTATACCCTGTCCTATTTCGCTTCCGACGCCTCGGATGCGTTGACCGAACTGACGTCGCCAACGCTTACAGTCAGGGAGTAGCCACCGCGAGCCATGTCATGACCGGCGCCCAGCCAGATTCTTCCGGCAGGTGCGTCCCACCTCACAGATTCATCGTTCCTGCCTGAATCCTGACTGAAGTCCATCGCAGCCGTCGCGCAGCATGCGTGACGCGCGCGGTGCTCATCCGTATATGGCCCCAGTAGGCCACGAAAACGCCCTGAAATCCATATTGTCGACGGCGCTGCCCGCCCCCAGGGGTGGATAGCGGCGCATGCCGAGGGCCCGAACAGGGCTGGAAACCCGATGCCAGGAGATGGGGACACGATGCTCAGGATCGCGCGGGGAAAGCGGACGCTGTACCGACTGGTCGCACCGGCGGTGGCAATCATCGTCGCATCCTGCAGCCTGCCTGCCGGACATGACGACGAGCCCGCGGAGATTCCGGCCTACACCATCCAGCAGCTTGGCCTCCTGGCGGGCGGCACCGCCAGCCAGGCGTATGCCATCAATGAGGCCGGCCTGGCGGTGGGCTACGCCACCGATGCGGGGGGTGCCCAGCGTGCCGTCTACTTCCAGGGCGGAACGGCCATTCAACTGCTGGAGCCCGAGGGCACCACGCGCAGCAACGCGTACGACATCAACGACAACGGCGTCATCGTGGGATCGGTGCGCATCGAAGGCATCGAGAAGCCCTGCCGGTGGGACACGCCGACTTCTGAGCCGGTGCTTTTGGAGCTCCTCGAGGACACCGACCGCGGCCGGGCGCGCTCCATCAACAACGAGGGCACCATTGCCGGGTTCGTTTCCGCGGACGAATGGGTCGTCCTCTGGCTGCCGGATGGTTCGATCCAGGACATGAACCCCACGGTGCGGGAGAGCTACGAGCCGACGCAGATCAACGACGACGGCATGTTCGCGGGGAACGCCGAGGAACTGGAGGCAGGCTATCGCTGGACCGACGAGTCCGGCTTCGTCTTCCTGGGGTCGCTGGCCGGTGGTGGCGACGATGATGACGACGACGATGATGCTGCGGCGGCGCCGGGAGAATCAGAGGCTAACGGCCTCAACAGCAACGGCGTGACGGTGGGCGGGAGTGAAGACGAGGATGGAATGCTCCGGGCGTTCCGGTATTCGTCCACCCGGGGCATGGTGGCGCTGGGTGAGCCGGCAGAAGGCGACAACGGGGTCACCGCTCGCGCGATCAACGACGCCGGCCTGGTGGCAGGCAGCAGCCAGTCCTCCGATGTCGAGGGCGTCGTCATGACGAGCCAGCCGGTTGCCACCTACATGCTGGAGACGGACCGGCAGTTCACCGCGCTGCCAACGCTGGGTGGCGACCGGGCGGAACCGACCAACGCCGGGATCAACCAGTGCGGCGTGATCGTCGGGTGGGCACTTGCCGGCGGCTCCACCGACCGCCGGGCGGTGGCGTGGGTCTCGCCGGGCTGTCCGGTGCAGTAGAGTGATGGCCCCGGCCGTCGGTCGTATCAGAGGGCATGGGCATGCATTCCATCACCGATGTCGAGCGCCTTCTGCTGACGCTCCGATTCGAACCCCCCGGCGCACTTCGGCCGGGTCAGCGGGAGCTGGAGTTTCCGCCCCGTCGGCCGAGCGCCCGGTGGCTGGCGGTTGGCGTGGCGGCCGTGGCGTGCGTCGTCCTCCTGATCTTCGTTTTCTTGACGGCCTTGCTCGGCCTCAAGACGTAGGAAATCCAAAGTGTGACGACTGGCGCCTTGCTCCGTATAATTGGTGTAACCTGATGAGCCCTCCCCAGAACCCCGTGAAGCACAACGACTTGGACGTTCCCCACGTCCAAGTCGATCCTTGTGCTGCCTGGTACGAGGCGCACGGGAAGGCCGTCTACAACTACTTCCGGTTCCAGCTGGTGCCGCCCGACGACGCCGAGGACTTCACCGCGGAGACGTTCCTCCGCGCGGTGCGGGCCGCGGACCGCTATGACCCGTCCCGGGCGCAGGTGCAGACCTGGCTGCTGACGATCGCCCGGAACGTGCTCATCGACGAGCGGCGGAGCGCCCGGGTCCGCCGGCAGGTGGGGGTGGACGAGCTCAGGGACCTGGCGATGGACGAGCCTTCTCCGGAGGAGCGGATGCTCCGGCGGGAAGAGGTCGGTGCCGCGATGACGGCCATGGGCGCGCTGGGCAGCGATGATCGCGAGCTCCTGAGCCTGCGCTATGGTGGCGAGCTCGACATTGCAGAACTTGCGGAACTCCTGGAAGTGCCGGCGGGAACCGTGCGCACGCGCCTGTGGCGCGCGCTCGAGCGGCTCCGGGAGCACATGACATGACCGGCGAGCATCCGGATCGGGGCGGCGACCCTCACTTCGTCGAAACGGAACGGCTGCTCGTCGGGCTCTCCTTCAGCCCGCGCGCGTCGCTCGGGCCAGAAATCGCGGGACGCGCGAGGCGCGGTGAGTCACCGCGCGGCGGGCCGCGCCAGTCGCGCTCGGCGGCGTTGCGTTCCATGCTGGGCGTTGCCGCGGGGCTGGTGCTGATGGTGAGCGCCGGCGTACTCACCTGGAAGGCGGTGGGGCCGCCGGTGCTGATCGACTCCTGTTGCCAGGATCTCGATGGAGGCGGTACCGCCGACGATGGCTTCGTGCTGGAGGCCCGTGGTCGGCAGATCAGCCGACTCCGCCTGTACGAAGACCGGGATGGCAGCGGCACGCTGTCATCCGCCGATCTCGTCCGGTTCGCTCGCGGGTCGGTGCCCGCGGTGTCCGGTGAGAGCGATGCACGGACGACGCGGATCTGTTGTGCCGACCTCGACGGCGAGGGGCCGGCCGATGATGGCGTCCTGATCATGAGCGAAGCCGACGAGTCAGTCGTGCTCGCCGCCGTCTATGAGCAGCACCCACGGGGCATTGCCGCGCCGCTCCGGTAACCGTTTTTCCATCATCTCATCTGGAACAACTTCATGGCCCGACGCCTTCGTCTGGTTGCGCCCATCATTCTCGCGACGCTTGCGCTCCCCACCCTCGCAAGCGCCCAGGTTCCCGACAGCACGAGGGCAGACAGCACTTACCTGCTGCCACCCATCGAGGTGGTGGGCTCGATCCTTCCCTTCGCCGGCGTCAACATCGGGTCCGGCATCGCTGGCATTTCCACCAAGCTCGACTGGGCCAAGGTGGACGGGATGGAGCCCAAGGTGCTGCCGGACGTGCTGCAGCAGCAGCCCGGCATGTCGAACTACGACAACCTCGGCACGCCCTACAAGATGAACGTGAGCACGCGCGGCTTCTACGCGTCGCCCGTGGTCGGCACGCCGCAGGGCGTCTCGGTGTTCGTGGACGGCGTACGCGTGAACGAACCCGATGCCGCCGAGGTCAACTTCGACCTCCTTCCGATGGAACACCTGAAGCGAGTTGAGATCCTCTCCGGTAACGGCACGCTGCTGGGCCGGAACTCTCTCGGCGGGTCCATCAACCTGGTAACGCGGCGGGGCGAAGGAGCCCCGGCCGGCGAAATCGAGGTGATGGGTGGGACATTCGGCTCGGTCAGCGCCGAGGCCTCAGTGGGCGCCACCATGAAGAGCGGGCTCGACTACTACGTCGGCGGCAACTACAACTATGAAAATGGCTGGCGGCAGTCGACGCATGCCGACCAGTGGCAGGGCTTCACCAACATCGGCAAGCTGGGGCAGACGTCGGGTATCAGGGGGCAGTTCTTCTTCTCGCACTCGTATGCCCAGACCGCCGGTTCGCTGCCGGAGTCGGTGTTCCGGGTGAAGCCGGACTCCAACCTCACCGACGGCGACTACGAAGACCTGAACGGCCTGCAGGCCGCGCTGGCCGGATACAAGCAGCTGGGCGATGGCCGTGCATCGTTCAACTTCTACTACCGCTACACCGACGCGAGCCGCTTCAACGCGAACCAGCAGGATGACCCTGACACGCAGAATGAAGCGACGAACAGCGTCTTCGGCGGCACGATCGACTACCGCTTCGCGGTGCCCGTAGGCAAGAGCGCCATGGGCCTCCGCTTCGGCATCGACGGCTCCACCGCCTCCAGCAAGATCCAGCTCTTCGCCGACTCGACCAAGTTCGGCGGCGTGAGCGTGCTGACGACCGACGTGCAGAGCCCGCTCTCCGACATCGCCGGGTTCGCCCTGGCCGACTATACCGCTGGTCGCGTCACGGTCTCGGGCGGCGCCCGCTACGAGTTCGTCAGCATCCCCTTCCACAACCTGATGAATCCCGCGCGAGACACGACCTCGACCTACAGCCGGCTCGATCCGCGCATTGGCGTGGACGTGAACGCCGGCCGCGGGCTCTCGGTGTTCGCCTCGTGGGGCACGTCGTTCCGCGCCCCGTCACTCATCGAGGTGGCGTGCGCCGATCCCGAGGAGCCGTGTGTGCTGCCCTTCGCACTGGGCGACGATCCGCCGATCGCCCCCGTCACGGTGAGCACCTTCGAGGGTGGCGCACGTTATCACACTGGTGCGCTCGCGCTGACGGCCACGGCGTACTACAGCAACGTGAAGAACGACATCTTTCTCTTCCCGTCCCCAGGAAGAGATCGAGGGGTCGACCATCCAGGGCTACTTCGGCAACATCGCCAAGACGCGGCGCGTTGGCGTTGAGCTGGGAGCCAACTACGGATTCGGACCGCACTCAGTCTACGCGAACTACGCGTATACCAAGGCGACATTCCAGTCGGAGGCGTCGATCTTCTCGATTCTCGACGACTCGGAACTCGGCATCGAGAACACGGTGGAGCCGGGCGACGTGATCCCGCTGGTCCCGGTGGCACAGTTCAAGGCGGGACTCAACCTGCGGTTCCCGTTCGGCCTTCGAGGCGGGTTCGACGTGCGATGGATCGGCGAGCAGTACCTGCAGCAGGACGAGGCGAACAACATGGCGCCACTTCCGGACTACTTCGTGGCCGACCTGCGGGCCGGATATGAACTTGGTCTCTGGGAGATTTCCGGCATCGTCACCAACGTCTTCAATGCCAAGTACGCCAACTTCGGCACCTTCAACATCAACCAGGGCGCGCCTGGCCAGCCGATCGAGCGCTTCCTCACGCCCGGCTATGCTCCACAGTTCCGGCTCATCGTGACCCGGGCCTTTGGTCCCGATCGCGACTGAGCGTGGGTGCCTGCGGACTGGCTTCGGGCGAAATGAGGGGCTCGGCGTAAAAAGGCTTTGACAGAAGGCACGCCCGGGCGACACATTGGAGCAGGTGGCCGGTGAGCCCCTTCCCCGTGGAGTGCCCTTCATTGCCTGCTAGAGAGCCGGAGAGCCTGAGCTTGGAGCGCGCCCGCCATCAGGGGCGCGAGGCCTTCTTTTCTGGCCTGTCGGGCGATAGCTGCCCCTATGACGCGGGCACTCCGGAGCGCTCGAGCTGGCTCGTCGCCTGGGATGCCGCGAGGGACTACCGGGAACTGCTCGACCAGCACCTGCTGCGACAGGCATAGCGGCAGGCGCCAAGCGGCAAGCGAAAGGGGCGGTCCTTCGGGATCGCCCCTGTCTTGTTAAATTCATGTCATATAATGAGTTATGGCAACCGGATAATCTCCCTAGCGCCCCCATCCGGGGGCATGTACCTTTGCGCCGCTCATAGGGGTAGCAGCTACACACCAAGGCCGGAGCGTGCAGTGAAGATCGCAGTGTGCCTCAAGCGGGTGCCCGACACCACCGCCAAGATCGTGATCGGGGCGTCCAAGACCGCCATCGACGAGGCGGGGGTCAAGTTCGTCCCGAATCCCTATGACGAGTTTGCCCTCGAGGCGGCGATCGCCCTCAAGGAGCAGGCCGGTTCCGGCGAGACCACCGTGATTGCCCTCGGGACCGACACGTCCCAGGAGACGCTGCGGACCGCCCTGGCCATGGGAATCGATCGGGCCGTGCTGCTGCAGTCGCCGGGCTCTGCCGACGGCCTGTCGGTCGCGCGCGTCCCTTGCTGCAGAGCTCAGGGCAGGGGCGTACGACCTCATCCTGTTCGGCAAGCTCTCGGTGGACGACTACAACCATCAGGTCGGTGTCATGGTCGCGGAACTGCTCGGGCTGCCCTGCATCTCGGCCGCCGCGAAGATGACGCTGAGCGGAACCACGATCGAGGCGGAGCGCGAGATCGAGGGTGGTGTCGAAGTAATGGGTTGCTCGCTTCCCGCCGTGGTCACCTGCGACAAGGGGCTCAACAATCCGCGCCTGCCGTCGCTCAAGGGCATCATGGCCGCGAAGAAGAAGCCGCTCGACGTGAAGCCGGTCACGCTCGACGCTGCGTCGTTCGAGATCACCAGCCTCGAACTCCCCGCCGAGCGACAGGCCGGGCGCATCGTGGGCGAGGGCGCCGACGCCGTTCCTGCCCTGCTCGCGCTGCTGCGCAATGAGGCCAAGGTCCTATGAAGGTTCTCGCGGTTACCGAGCAGCGCGATGGCGCGCTCCGGAAGGTGTCGCACGAAGTGATCGCCGCGGCGCGCGCCTTGCCGACCTGTCGGGCGGCAGCGTTGACGCCGTCGTGCTCGGCGCTGGCGGCGTTGCCGGCATGGACCAGCTCGGCGGCTTCGGCGCCGACCAGGTGCTGCACGGAACGCACGCCGATTTCGCGCTCTACTCGCCCGATGGCGCGTCGGCCACCATTGCGTCGATCGGCGCCGGGTACGGTGCGATCGTGCTTTGCGGCTACCGCGATGGGTCGTGACCTGGCGCCACGAGTCGCGGCGCGGCTCGGCGTCTCCTGCGCCACCGATGTCACCGCACTCGGCGTCGATGGCAGTGCCGTGACGGTCACTCGCCCGATCTATGCCGGCAAGGTGCTGCAGCACGGCAAGCTCACCGGGCAAGACGGCGGTCGTGTCGGTTCGCCCGAACACCTTCCATCCGGTCGAGAGCGGCAAGGCGGGATCCGTTTCCGCCCTGGCGGTGCCGGCGTTCACCGCGCGCGCGGTGTCGAAGGGCGTCAAGAAGCCCGATGCTGCCGTGCTCGACGTCACCGAGGCGTCGGTCGTCATTTCCGGTGGCCGTGGCCTCAAGGAGCCGGCGAACTTCAAGCTGCTCGAGGACCTCGCGGCGGCGTTCGGGAATGCTGCCGTCGGTGCGAGCCGGGCTGTCGTGGATGCTGGCTGGCGCGATCATGGCGAGCAGGTGGGCCAGACGGGCAAGACGGTCAGTCCCCAGCTTTACATCGCCGTGGGCATCTCGGGCGCCATCCAGCACCTGGCCGGCATGCGTACGGCCCGCACCATCGTGGCGATCAACCGCGACAAGGACGCACCGATCTTCAAGGTGGCCGACTACGGCATCGTCGGCGACCTGTTCGAGGTCCTCCCGCGGCTCACCGAAGAGGTCAAGAAGCTCCGCAGTTCCTGACGTTCCCCGGGGCGCCGGGGAGGGAGGTGCAGGTCTTGCCCCTTCCTCCCCTGATGCGCCCCTTTCTGGCGGTTCTCCTCCTGTCTTTTGCAACGCTACCCGCATCGGCCCAGACCGCGCGGGAGGCGGTAGCGCATCCGGAGCTCTCGTATCAGGTGGCGCTGGACGCCCTTGGCCGGGGCAATGGCGAGGTGGCGATTACCATGCTCGACGCCTCGATCGCTGGCCTTCCAGCCACCTCCCACCTGGCCCTGCACGAGCGGCTTCTGCGGCTGGCAGAGGCCTACATCGTCGTGGGCCAGCCTGACTCGGCGAGCGTGATGGTTGACCGGGCCAGGGTCGAGATGGGCTTGATGGCGGACAGTGCCGGCTGGGAGCTGTCGTTTGACGAGGCCTCCGACGAGCGGCTCATGCAGCTCATGGAGCGCGTGGCCACCGCCGGGCAGCCAGCGCTGGCATTCCAGATCGAGTTGCTGCGCGAGGCACGCCTGGGCGCGCGCGGACCGGCGTTCGACACGCTGACCGCGTTCGATCCGTCGCGCGTTCCCGAGGGCACGGCCCTGGTGGCGTACGTGATGTCCCCATCGGCCCAGCGACTGATGCTCCTGGTCGCGACTCGCGATGGCCTGCGCGCCGTCCCGGTCAACACGAGTGATTCCCTGGCGTCCCAGGTCGCGCGACTGTGGATGGCCCTGGCTGGGGGGTCGGATGCCCCGCGTGACGCTCACGCGCTGTCGCGGCAACTGATCCTGCCCTTGCTCGAGCGCCTGCCTCGCGACATCAAGCACCTCGCCTTCGTACCGGGTGGCGCGCTGCGCGCGCTGCCGTTCGACGTGCTGCCCCTTCCCAGCAATCGCCGCCTCATCGAGGCCTACGAGACCAGCGTACTGCCCTCCATCGGCCAGGCCCTCGTGTGGTGGGCGAACCCGGTGCCTCGCGCCGGCATCCGCATCGTCGCGTTCGGCTACTCCGGCGAGGGCAGCCGGGCGGCTGGTGCGACGGCGGTGGCGCAGGCGCGCGAGATCAGCCGCTACTCCCGACGCGGCGAGGCGCACCTGGCCCATGCCGCGACCGAGGCTGTTCTTCGCACCGCCGACCTGCGGAGTGCCGGCACGGTGCACCTCGCCGTACCGATGCGGACCACGGGCATTGCCGACGGGGGCGACGCACTGGAGATGGTGTCGAGTCCCGGCGAGGATGGGCTGCTCGACGTCGACGAGCTCGGCCAGCTGCGATCTGGGCCCCACCCTGGTGCTGCTTGCCGGCTGCCCCCTGCGCCACGAGCCCGACCTGCAGGGCCCACCGGCGCCCGCAATGGCCCGGGCGCTGTTCCAGGCTGGCGCGCGATCGGTGGTGCGCTGCTCCTGGGGTTCCGCCACCACGGCGGCCGACCGGTACGTGCTCGCGCTGTACGAATCGCTCGCCGAGGGGATGGCCATAGGTGCGGCGGTGCGGGAGGCGAAGCTGCGGCTGCTGCGGGATGGCCTCGGGCCATCGGCGTGGGGCGCGTTCGAGCTGGTGGGCGATGCCCGGTTCAGGCTGCCACTGCAGCGTCCCGGCGCGTCGCTGGTGTGGTGGTTCGTTGCCGCCGCGGTGGCGGCCTGGCTCATCTGGTTGTCGGAGCGCCGGCACCGTCGCCGGCCGGAGACTACCGGCTGACACAGGTGTGCCGCCCCGGCCACCTATATTCCAGCCGATGTCCAAGCCCGTACCCCTCATTGTTGGCGCCGGCGTAGCCGGACTCTGGGCCGCTTGGCGCCTGGCGAGCGAAGGCCGCGAGGCGCTGCTCCTTACCAAGGGCACGCTCTCGGACAGCGCCACCGCCTGGGCCCAGGGCGGCATTGCCGTCGCGATCGGGCCCGGCGACTCCCCTGCACAGCATGCGAAGGACACCCTCGCCGCCGGCGATGGGCTGTCCGATCCTGAAGCCGTCGACATCCTCGTCACCGAAGGTCCGGAGCGGATCCGGGAGCTCCTCGCACTCGGCGCCGCGTTCGACCGCGCCGCGGACGGGCGGCTCCGCTTCGGCCTCGAGGCAGCGCACACGCGTGCGCGTATTCTCCACGCCGACGGCGACCGTACCGGCGCCATGCTGGTGCGCTGCCTGACCGCGGTGGTGCGCCACCTGCCGCAGATCCGGTTGTTCGAGCACGCCGAAGTGCGGAGGCTGGTGCGTGAGGGTGATCGTGTCGTGGGCGCCATCGTGCTCGACGGCGCGGGTCGTCCGCACGGCATCCCGGCGTCTGCTGTCGTGCTCGCCACCGGGGGTGTGGGCCAGCTGTTCTCGGTCACCACCAACCCGCTCGGCGCCACCGGCGACGGCTGGGCGCTCGCCCATGAGGTGGGAGCGGAACTGCGTGACCTCGAGTTCCTCCAGTTCCACCCGACGGCACTCAAGCTTTCCGGCGTCAACCCGGCCCCGCTCATCTCGGAGGCGGTACGGGGCGCCGGCGCATTGCTGGTTGACGCGACCGGGCGCCGCTTCACCCTCGATGATGACGCGCGCGGCGAACTGGGCCCGCGTGATGTCGTAGCCCGGGCGGTGGCCGAGGCGGATGCCGCCGGCGGTGCCTTCCTCGATGCGCGCGGCCTCTCCGATTTCGCGACACAGTTTCCCGGCATTCATTCGATGCTGCGTGGCGCGGGACTCGACCCCGCTCGCGACCTGTTGCCGGTAGCCACGGCCCTGCACTACGCCATGGGTGGGGTGAGCACCGACCTCGACGGCCACACCTCCCGTGCCGGGCTCTGGGCGGCCGGTGAAGTCGCGTGCACCGGCGTGCATGGTGCCAACCGCCTCGCGTCCAATTCACTCCTCGAGGGTCTGGTCTTCTCCGACCGTGTGGCGCGGGAGGTGTCGAGCGAGCAGGGAAGCGCGCGGATCCCGGAGCACATCGCGACCATGGACGCCGACGCCGATACCGGCGCCGACACGGCATTCGACAGTGTCCGACAGGAGATGCGGGAGATCATGACGCGCGGTGTCGGCGTGGTGCGCACCGAGGCCAGCCTGGCCGATGCCGAGGCGGGGCTGGCGCGACTGCAGAAGTCGACGCCCGATACTGCATGGCGCACGCATCGCCAGCTGAGCGTAGCGCAGCTCATCACGAAGTCGGCGCGCGGCCGGCGCGAGAGCCAGGGCAGCCACCGCCGTGCGGACTTCCCGCCCCGCCCCGCGAGGCAGCCGCTGTGACCCTCACCCTTCCCGTGATCGAGCCGAACCGCCTCTCGGCGGAACGGATCGCCGAGCTGCAGGACGAGATCCGCCGGCTGGCGCGTGACCGCGACGCCGTCGTCATCGCGCACAACTACCAGCGTCCCGAGGTGCAGGACGTCGCCCATTTCGTGGGTGACTCGCTCGGCCTGTCGCGCGAGGCGGCAAAGACGGACGCGGCCGTGATCGTGTTCTGCGGTGTCCACTTCATGGCGGAGACGGCGGCGATCCTGTCACCGCAGAAGCGGGTACTGCTGCCCGACCTTGCGGCCGGCTGTTCGCTGGCGGATACGATCACCGCTTCGGATGTGCGGAAGTGGAAGGCACGCTTCCCCGGGTACATCGCGGTGGGTTACGTGAACACCACTGCCGAAGTGAAGGCAGAGCTGGACTACTGCTGTACCAGCGGAAACGTGCTGGACGTGATCGATGCGATTCCCGAGAGCGAGGGGATCCTCTTCCTGCCCGACTTCTTCCTGGGGGCGCATGTCCGGCGCATGCGTCCTCACCGGAACGTCGAGGTGTGGCTCGGTGAGTGCCATGTGCACGCAGGCATCCGTCCCGACAGGCTGGAAGCGGTGCGCGCGGCGCATCCTGATGCCGAGGTACTGGTGCATCCCGAGTGCGGCTGTGCCGGCCAGCTCATCCACGCTATGGGCGAGGGAGAAGTGAGCGCCGAGGGACTGCACATCGCGTCGACGGAGCGAATGATCCAGCTGGTGCGGGAGCGGCCAGTGAAGGAGTTCATCATTGCCACCGAGACCGGCATCATGCACCGAATGCAGAAGGACGCCCCGGACAAGCAATTTCTTGCCGCCGATCCCGAGGCGGTGTGCGCGTACATGAAGACGATCACGCTGGAGAACACCCGGGATTCACTGCTGCTCGATCGTCACCACGTGTCGGTGCCGCCGGAGATCGCGACGCGGGCGCGGGCGGCGGTGGACAGGATGGTGGCGCTGGGTCCCGGCGTCGCGCGCAAGCCGGGCGACTGAACGGCGGATTTCCGACAGGCGGTCAGGCATGGACGAAGCCGATGACGTGCTCGATGACGCCGCCGCGCTGGCTCGGCGGGCCCTCGCGGAGGACGGCGCGCGGGACATCACCACCCTCGTCACCACGCCGGCCTCCCTCGAGTCACAGGGCGCGCTCGAGGTCAGGTCTGATACGGTACTCGCGGGCACCCGCTATGCAGATGCCGTGCTCGTGGCGTGCGGCCTGCTGCCTGCCGCCTGGCAGTTCCGTGAGGGCGACCGGATGCTGGCCGGCGCGATGGCGGGCACGCTATCCGGTTCGCTTCGCAGCATGCTGCTCGCTGAGCGCACCCTCCTCAACTTCCTGCAGCGGGCATGTGGCATCGCGACGATGACGCGGCGCTATGTGGATGCCGTTGCGCACACAGGTGCCGTGATCCTGCACACGCGGAAGACGGCGCCGGGGCTCCGGGTTTTCGACGTGGAGGCCGTGCGTGCCGGTGGCGGCGGGGTACATCGTGTTGACCTGGCCCGCACGGTGATGGTCAAGGACAATCACTGGCGGGCACTGGTCCAGGCCGGTCGCACGCTCGCGGACGCGCTGGTCCAGGCCCGCGATCTCGGTGTGCTGGAGTTGTACGTGGAGGTCGAATCACTCACGCAGGTGGATGAGGCGTGCGACGCGGGTGCCACGCGACTGCTGGTGGACAACCAGACCCCCGCTACGGTGGCCAACTGGGGTGCCCGCGCGCGAAGCCGACGACCGGGAATCGAGATCGAGGCGACAGGCGGGATCACGCTGGAGAACGTCGCGCGCTACGCGCAGGCGGCGGCGGACTTCATTTCGATCGGCGCGCTCACCCACAGCGTCGCCGCGGCAGATATCAGCCTGGAGCTACGCGACGTGAAGACGTGAAGACGTGAAGACGTGAAGACGTGAGGAGCGGCGCCCGCTCACCCCTCAACGCTTGACCATCCGGGCGATCCGTTCAACTCCCGTCCTCACCGTTTCTTCGTCGGGCCCAAACGAGAAGCGTGCGTACTGCCGGAATCGGGACGGCCGCCCGGCGCGACGCTTCCCCGGGTTCACGTCGAAGAACTCGCCCGGCACGCAGATCACCTTCTCGTCCAGTGCCGCCTTCAGGAACTGCATCCCGTCATTGAGCCCCTCCGGCAACCCGGAGAGGTCACCCCAGCAGTAGAACGTCGCATCCGGCGCCACGTCGAGCTTGATGCCGGCGGCGCGGAGCCCCTTCATCATCAGCTTCCGCTTCCGACGGAAGGCCTTCTGGATTGCCGCTGTTTCCTGGAGCGCAAGCGCGGGCTCGAGCAGCGGGAGCGCCGCCCGCTGGAGTGGCTTCGAGCCGCCGCCATCCAGGAAGCTGCCCGTGCTCGCGACCGCCTCGATCACCTGCTTCGGCCCGACCACCCACGTGGTGCGCCAGCCGGGGTAGCGCCAGTTCTTGGTCAGCCCATCGAAGAGCACCACCGGGTCGCGGTTGACGTCTTCCACATGCTGTGCCCCCGAAACCATCGACCACTCATCCTCGGCGCCGGTCCACACATAGTGGGAGTAGAACTCGTCGAGCAGCAGGGTGCACTGGAGCTCGCGCGCCGTGGCAACCCAGCGCTGCAGTTCCTCACCCTGCACCGTGCGGCCGGTCGGGTTGTTCGGGTTCGACAGCAGCACCGCTGACAGCCCCTTGCCCAGGATCTCACGACGAAGGTCCTCGGCGGAGAAGCGATAACCACTCGCGGGGTCGAGTGGGATTGGAATGGACGTGAAGAGCTTGAAGATGTCGAGCAACTCTTCATACGCGGTGTAGTCGGGCAGGAAGTGCCCAAGGTTGACCTCGCCAAGCGCCGCGACGGCGCGCGTGAGGGAACTGCGGCCACCGCCACAGATGCACACGTTTTCCGCCTTGTACTGCGACTTCATGCCGCGGCGGTAGAGCGAGTTGTAGAGCGCCGCGACGGCCTCGCGCATCTCGGGGATGCCAGGTACCGGAGCGTATTCCTGGTCGTCTACCTCGATCGCCACCCGTTCGACACGGGGTGGCCCGCCCGGAAGGGGCCCAGTCTCGGGCTGTCCCTGGCCCAGGTTGCACCAGTCGGGATGGCCATAGCGGTATCCGCGCCGGGCGGCTTCGGCCATGACGTAAATGACGCCAGTGAAAGGAACTGCACGAAAGCCGGGGATCGGCGGAGGTGTTTGCATGGTGAGCAAAATAGCTGACGTGAAGACGTGAGGACGTGAGGACGTGAAGTGACCGCTCGAAGCGCGTAGCGATGGTATATTGTCGGTCGCCGAAACCGCCTTTTTTGAATCTCAGGGGGTCCCGTTTGGCCCGCATTCTCCCGGTTCGTCACCAGCCAGCCCTGCCCGTTGATCGCCTGATCCGTCCCGACGCGCCGAGCGCCGAGGCGATCGAGATGGACGTGGTCATTGTCGGCGCCGGACCGGCGGGCCTTGCCTGTGCCATCGAGCTTGCGCGCCTGGTCAAGAAGGACCGGGAGGCGGGCAGTGGCATGCCCGACCTCAACATCGGTGTGCTGGAGAAGGCGGGGGCACTGGGGGAGCACTGCCTGTCGGGCGCGGTGGTCAATCCGCGCGCCTTCCAGGAGCTCTTCCCCGAGAAGAAGCTGGAGGACTTCCCCTTTCGGCAGCCGGTGTCGGGGGAGGCCGTGTACTTCCTCACGGCGGGGAGCGCGCTGAAGCTGCCCACCCCTCCGACAATGCGGAACCATGGCTACTACACCGCGTCCCTGTCAGAGATGGTGCGCTGGCTGGGCGACGAAGCCGAGGCGCTTGGGATCAACCTGTTCCCGGGCTTTCCGGTGGACTCGCTGCTGGTGGATGGTGCCCGGGTGCGGGGCGTTCGAACCACGCCATCGGGGCTGGACCGGGAGGGCGAACCGTCCGACGGCTACGCCGAGCCGACCGACCTGACGGGGCGTGTAACGGTGCTGGCAGAGGGAACGCGGGGGCCCCTTGGGCAGGCGTACCGGGCCTGGCAGGGAATCACCTCCTCCAACCCCCAGATCTTCGCGCTGGGCGTCAAGGAAGTGTGGGAGACCAAGCGGCCGCTCGACCGGGTCATTCACACGCTCGGATGGCCCTTGCCGAACGACGCTTTTGGGGGCACATGGATGTACCCGCTTGGGCCGTCGCAGGTCTCGATCGGACTGGTGGTCGGGCTCGACTATCACAGTGCGTCACTCGACGTCCATGAGATGCTGCAGCGGATCAAGCTGCATCCGCTCTTCCGGCCCTACCTGGAGGGCGGGGAACTGCTGGAATGGGGTGCCAAGACCATCCCCGAGGGCGGCTATTACGCGCTGCCGTCCCGGCGTTCGGGCGATGGACTGGTCATGGTGGGTGACACATTGGGGCTGGTAGACGTCCCCTCCCTGAAGGGGATACACTACGCCATGCAGTCAGGCATCTACGCGGCCCGGGTCGCGTTCGAGGCCCTCAAGCGCGATGACACCTCCGGTGCGGCGCTCGCCGCATACGACCGGATGCTCGACGACAGCTACATCATGAACGATTTGTACCGCACGCGGAACATGCGGCTGGCCTTCAAGGACGGCCTGGTGGTGGGCGGCGTGAAGGCGGGCCTGATGACGGTCACGGGAGGTGTTTTTCCCGGTGGCCGGATCGCCATGGCACAGGACGCCGAGGCGCCGCGAGATGTAACTCCGTCAACGCCATTCGTGCCCGACAATACGCTGACCTTCAGCAAGGTGGACGCGGTCTTCAAGTCGGGGAATGCCACGCGCGACACGATCCCGTCCCACTTGATCGTCGGCAAGGACATTTCCGGCGAAGTTGCCGACTTCTATTCACATCTCTGCCCCGCCGGCGTCTACGAGCGGGCTGGTGATGTGCTCATGGTGAATGCACCGAATTGCGTGGACTGCAAGGCGACGGACGTGGTAGGCCCGCGCTGGACGCCGCGCGAGGGTGGAAGTGGCCCGAAGTACCGTCTCATGTAGTCCCGGAATTAGTCCGCTTCTTGCACGGTTCGCGCGCAGCACGGTTGGTAGTGTCCCCCAGAAGGGAAACTGCAATAGCATGAGCGAGGTCGAGGGGTCGGGAGAGTTCGGTACGGCGGGATGGTGGGCGCGCGTCTGGCGTGACCCCGACCCGGCCATGCTCGATGCCGGGAAGACTGGCGAACTGGTCGTGGCCTACGTGCGCATCGTGGCGACGCTGCTGCTGCTGACCGTTCCGGTCGGGAGCTACCTCGCGCACCCGGAACTCTCCGAGAACTGGATCGGCATTGTCGTCACGCTCATCGCCCTGATCCTCGCGGTCATCGTCCTCCTTGCCATCCGGCGGGACCAGCGACCGCGCTGGCTGGGCGCGGTCTGCACCATCTTCGATGTCAGCATCATCAGTGCGGCCCTGCTGAGCTACGTGCTCACCGACCAGCCGCTTGTGGCCACCAACTCGCGCGTGGCGTTCGAGTGCTACTTCCTCGCCATGGCGGCCACCTGCCTGCGCTACGACGCGCGACTCTGCATTCTTGCCGGCGGCCTGGCGATCGCCCAGTACCTTGGGCTCGTGTTCCTGGCGGTGACACATGTACGACCTGAACTCGCTGACGGACGGCATCCGTCGGTACGGTGAGTTCGACTGGGGCAGCATCTGGTCCCGCGTCATGGTGCTGGGGATCGCCTCGTACTTCAGCTTCGTCATAGTCATGCGCGCGAAGGACCTGCGCCGACTGTCCTCGATTGACCGGATGACGGGGCTGTTCAACCGGGGTCACTTCGACGAGCGTCTCGGCGCCGAGCTGAATCGCGCGCAGCGGATGCAGCAGCCCCTGTCGGTGGTCATGCTCGACGTGGACCGGTTCAAGGAGTTCAACGACCGCTACGGTCACTCCGCCGGCGACGTCGGGCTGCGTACGATTGCCGACCGGTTGCGGCAGATGACCCGGCGCAGCGACGTGGTGGCACGGTATGGCGGTGAGGAGTTCGTGTTCCTGCTGCCGGACACCAGTGCCGACACCGCGTTCGACAAGCTGGAGCAGATCAGGGCCTCGGTCGAGGCGCTGAGGATCACCCTTCCCAAGGGGCAGGGCGAGGCGTCGCTCACGGTGAGCGCCGGCATCGCCACCTACCCGGCCGACGGCACGAGCGCAGAGGAGTTGATCGACGAAGCCGATGCGCGGCTGTTCCGGGCCAAGGCAGGCGGTCGGAACCGGGTTGCCGGCCGGCTGACGCTCGGTTCCACGCGCCCTCCGCAGCCGAGTGGGCTGGAGATGACGGGATAAGGTGCTTGAAGGCTTGAGGACTTGAAGGCTTGAGGGTGACCTATGCAGGGGTCACCCTTTTTCGTTGGGCCTGTGATTTGCCGATCATCCAGGCATGCGATTCATCGTGCAAGCCTTCGCACTGCTGGTTGTCCCGGCCGCTGTCGCGGCCCAGGGCGCACGCATCACCGTTCCGCCTCCTCCCAATGCCAGTCAATCCGTGATGCTGTCGCTGCGTTCACTCGCGCGAGCGGAGGAAGGCTACTCTCGACAGCAAGATGCGCTATGCCGGCAGCGTGGACTCCCTGCGGTTCAAGCCCGAGCCGGGCGTGACCGTGGTCGTGATCTCGGCGTCGCAGCGTGGATGGTCGGCGAAGGGGATGTGGGACAAGAGTCCCGGCCGGAGCTGCGTCGTGTACTTCGGGTATACCACCGACGTGAAGCCACCGATCACCGACTTCGAGGGCCGTCGGCCGAAGCGGGAGGGCGAGCCAGCCTGTGATCCGATGTAGGAGATTTGCCCCGTTCGGGGCCGGGCGATAGCTTCACGCCCGGGAGGAATACCATGACAAACACCGCTGTTTTCCCCGCTGCTGGTGTCCTGCTCGCCCTTTCCCTGCTTGCTCCTGCCCGTTCGCATGCCCAGTCCGAGATCGCCGGCGTGACCGTACCGGCGACGGTCGAAGCCGGGGGCCAGTCACTCATGCTCAACGGCGCTGCGCTGCGGAAGAAGGCGGTCTTCAAGGTCTACGTGGCGGGACTGTACCTGCCCGCGAAGAACAACGACGCCGACGCCATCCTCGCCGCGGACGGGCCGCGCGAGCTGCGCATGGAGTTCGTGCGCGACGTCGGTGCGGACAAGATGTGCGAGGCCTGGGACGAGAGCCTGAAGAACAACTCGCCCGGTGCTGATGCGCAGTTGCAGGGAGAATTCAAGCAGCTGTGCGGCTTCATGCAGGACCTCAAGAAGGGCGACGTGATGGCATTCACCTACCTCCCCGCCAGGGGGACCAGAGTGGTGATCGCCGGCCAGCCGAAGGGCACGATTGCGGGGAAGCCGTTCGCCGATGCGCTGTTCAAGTCGTGGATCGGGCCCAAGCCCGGGCCGGGTGAAGACTTCAAATCCGCGCTTCTCGGAGGCAAGGAGTGATCCGTAGGGCCAGTGTTGTTCGGTGGCTCGCTCCGGTGTTGTTCACGCTCCATCCTGCAAGTCGGCTGCTTTCACAGGCGCCGCCGCCAGCGTCGATCGTCATTCGGGCCGCGCGGATGCTGGATGTGGAGAAGGGCGCGATTGTGAGTCCCGCGGTGGTAGTGGTGACGGGCGACCGGATCACCGCGGTGAACCCCGTGACCACGCCGGACGGTGCCCGCACCATCGACCTGGGTGACGTCACGCTCCTGCCGGGTTTCATCGACCTCCATACCCACCTCACCCTCGATATCGAGCCGGGCTGGCAGTATCAGGCGGTCGAGTGGAGTGCGGCGGACTACGCGCTCCGCGGGGCCCGCAACGCGCCGCGCACCCTCCGCGCCGGCTTCACGACGGTGCGCGACGTCGGAGCGAAGGGCTTCAGTGATGTGGCGCTCATGAACGCGATCAACAAGGGCGACCTGATCGGGCCCCGGATCATCCCGTCGGCCTATGCCATCGGTGCCACCGGCGGTCACTGCGATGACACCGGGTTCATTCCCGGCGTGCTCGAGCAGGGCCCGAAGGAAGGGGTGGCGAACGGTGCCGACCAGCTCGTGGAGGCGGTGCGCTACCAGATCAAGCATGGCGCCAAGGTGATCAAGATCTGCGCGACGGCAGGGGTGCTCTCATTCGAGGGTCCCGTGGGTGCTCAGCAGCTGTCGGACGCCGAGATGAAGGCGGTGGTGGACGAGGCGCGCATGCACGGCGTGCGGGTTGCGGCACATGCGCATGGCACGGAGGGGATCATCGCCGCCTCGCGCGCCGGGGTGACGTCGGTGGAACATGCCTCATTCCTCACCGACGAGGCGATCGCGGAACTCAAGCGGAACGGCACCTGGGCGGTCTTCACGCTGTACCTCTCTCACGTGCTTGACCCGGCGAGCCTGCCGCCCGTGATGCGCCCCAAGGCGATCGCGGCGACGAACGCGGCCAACGCCAGCTTCCAGCGCGCGGTGAAGGCCGGTGTGAAGATCGGGTTCGGCACCGATGCCGGCGTGATCCCGCATGGGCAGAATGCACACGAGTTCGCGACTCGCGTACAACTTGGCCAGGCGCCGATCGAGGCACTTCGGGGTGCCACATTGTATGCGGCGCAGGTGCTCGGTGTCGACGATCGCGGCATTGTTCAGGCGGGCCGGCTGGCCGACCTGGTCGCCGTGCCAGGCAACCCGCTCACCGATATCACTGTTACCGAGAGGGTGTCGTGGGTCATGAAGGGCGGAACCGTGGTGGAGACTCAATGATTCGGGCGAGCACAATCCTGGCGACCGTAGCGGCATGCGTTACCACGCTGGCCAACGCGCAGGCGACGCCATTCGGGCTGCGTGAAGGCCTGAGCATGACGGACCTGGCCGCGATCGCCGGGCCGCTATCGCCACAGGATGGGACGCCACCCACCTTCTATGTGGCGCAGGTTCCCCGGCCGCACCCGGAACTGAATGTCTACGCGGTGGTGGTTGGCGACTCGACCGGTCTCTGCCAGGTGGTCGGGGGTAGGGCAGTCGACTCGACGGCTGCGGTAGACATCGAGGCGGACCGGATCTTCCACGTGCTGGGCGAGCAACTGACTGCCAAGTACGGGGCGGCCTCAGCCGCCACGAAGACACAGATGCGGTGGCTTCGCATCAGCGACGCCACCATTCCCGCCAACCTCGACGCGATCAACCTGAGCCTGGTGCCACAGCCGTCGGGCGCAATCCTGGTCCAGTTGCGATACCGCTTTGCCAATGTCCTCCGCTGCCAGGCTCCCGCACTGCCACCGGATCCGGTCCGCGACGCGCTCTAGGCGCACTACCGCAGCAGTTCCTCGATCCTCACTGCGGCATCGGTGCGCTCATCCCGGTACTTCACGATCACCGGGGCGTAGAGGTGCACTCCGGCCGCGGCACCCGGTCCGGTGCGGACCGGGCGTGAACCAGGCACCACCACGGCGCCCGCCGGAATCTCCAGCGGGCGTTCGCCTTCGCGCCGGTAGATGCGCCCATGCACCAGGTCGTACACCGGCGTCGAGCCGGTGAGGATGACGCCGGGTGCCAGCACCGCGCGCTCGCGGACGATTGTTCCCTCATAGACTCCGCAGTTGCCGCCGATCATCGCATCGTCCTCGATGATCACCGGAAGTGCGTTGGCCGGTTCGAGCACGCCGCCGATCTGTGCCGCCGCCGACAGGTGCACCCGCTTGCCGATCTGGGCGCACGACCCGACCAGTGCGTGGCTGTCCACCATCGTGCCCTCATCGACGTACGCGCCGACGTTGATGTACATCGGTGGCATGCAGACGACGCTGCGCGCCACGTATGCGCCGTCGCGGATCGCCGAGCCACCCGGCACCATGCGGATGCCATCGGTGATGCGCAGCTTCCGGACGGGCCAGGTGTCCTTGTCGAAGAAGGTGAACGGGCCACCCTCCGCCACCGGCACCACCGCGCCCAGGCGAAAGCCGAGGAGGATGCCCGCCTTGACCCAGCTGTTGGCGTGCCAGACACCGTCGGCGTTCCGCTGGGCCGCGCGCACGCTGCCGGTAGCGAGCGCATCGCGCAGCGCGTCAATCGCCTCGCGCGCGGCGCGCTCCTCGCCCGTGGGCACGGCGCCGACATACCGCTCGATGCGCGACTTGAGGTCCTTCGCAGCCGTGCCGGTCATGGATCAAGCCTCACGTTGAGACGCGTCAACTCCTGGCGCAGGCGTGCCGCAGTTGCGGGCTGTGCCGGAACGAGCGGAAGGCGGAGCACGTTGCGGACACGGCCCATGGCGGCGAGCGCCGCCTTCACCGGGATGGGATTGGACTCGATGAAGTTGGCATCGAGAAGCGGCTGCAGCTTCCAGAGGAGCGCGCGGGCGGCGGCGAGGTCGCCGGTGCGCGCGAGGCGCACCAGTTCGGTGAGCTCCCGTGGCAGTTCGTTTGATGCGACCGAAATGAGCCCATCACCGCCGCAGGCACAGAGTGGCAGCGCCATCCAGTCGTCGCCGGAGAACACGAGGAAGCCGGCAGGGCGGAGCCGCAACAGCTCGAGAGCCTGGTGCATGTCACCCGCGGCTTCCTTGATCCCGATGACGTTGGGGTGTGCCGCGATGGCGACCGCGGTGGCAGGAAGCAGGTTGACGCCGGCCCGCCCGGGCACGTTGTAGAGCACCACCGGTCGCGCGCTCGCGTCGGCCACCGTCTCGAAGTGGCGGCGCAGGCCGTCCTGGGTGGGGCGGTTGTAGTACGGCGACGCCGTGAGGATGACGTCGGCGCCGGCGTCGCACATGCGACGGACCTCTTCCACGGCGCGCCGGGTGTCGTTGCTGGTGGCGCCCGCCATGACCGGCACGCGGCCCGCGACGGCCTGCCGCGTGGCGGAGACGACCCTCGCGCGCTCGTCGTCGGTGAGGGTCTGTGCCTCGCCGGTGGTGCCGCACGCCGCGATGAAGTCGATCCCCTCGGCCACCTGCCACTCCACGAGCGCGCGCAACGCCGGCCAGTCCACGGCACCATCGTCGGTGAAGGGTGTCACGATGGCGGTGCCACAACCGCCGAGGACTGTCATGCGCGCTTCCCGAAGAGCACATCCTCGAACGTGAAGACGCCGGTGCGTCCCACGAGCCATTCCGCCGCCAGCACGGCGCCGGTGCCGAACACGCTGCGGTCGCGCGCGACATGCTCGAGCGAGAGACTCTCGAACGGTCCCTCGTAGCGGAGCTCGTGCGTGCCGGGAACGGCGCCAGCGCGGATCGACGTGACGGGGACATCGCGACCACCGGCCTCCCGTGCCGCCCGCTGGACAGCGAGCCCGGTCCCGGAGGGCGCGTCACGCTTGAGCCGGTGGTGCGTGTCGATGATGAGCCCCTCGAACTCCGGACGGTCCTTGAAGGCGGCCGCCATGGTGCGAGCGGCGTGCAGCATGACATGCACGCCGATCGAGAAATTGGCGGCAATGAGCAGTGCGCCCATGCGCGCCCGGGCCAGGGCCTCGAGCGACGGCACCTGGTCGTCCCAGCCAGTGGTGCCGCACACCACCGGGATGCCGGCGGCGAGGAGGCGCGCGACGTTGGCCGGCGCGGTACCGGCCGTGGTGAACTCGAGGGCGACGTCGACCCCCGTGAGTCGCGCCGGTACCAGCGCTGCGCCGCCTGCATTCTCGTGGCTGCCTACCATCGCGGCGATGGAGTGCCCGCGCGCATCGAGTGCCGCCTGCACCGAACGTCCCATCCGGCCCGTACCGATCACGACCGCTCGCACTCAGTTGCTCCCGAAGAATTCGCGGTGAAGACGCTGCACGATCGCAGGGCCATCAGCTTCCTTGACCACGAAGGTCAGGTTGGTGGCCGACGCGCCCTGCGAGATGACCTCGATGTTGGCCGGCTGCACTGCGGCGAACACTCGGGCGGCCAGCCCGGGTGACGACAGCATGCCGTGACCCACCACCGCGACGATGGCCCGGCCCTCACTGACCGTGACCTCCCCGAGCGGTGCGAGGTCGCGCACCAGGGCGTTGATGCGGCTCGCATCCTCGACGGTGAGCGACACGCTCACTTCGCTGCTGGCGAGCACGTCCACCGGCACGTCATGGCGCTCGAAGACCTCGAACAGCTGCCGCAGGAATCCGTACGCGCCGAGCATCCTGGGGGCCCGCACGTTGACCAGGATGGTGCCCGGCTTCCAGGAGATCGACCCGATCGGTCCGTCGGCACGGAGTGCCGAGGCGCGCGTGAGCCCGATGATGGTGCCGGGATTGTCGGGGTGCTGGGCGTTGAGGATCACGATCGGAATGCCGGCGGCGGCCAGCGGCAGCTGGGTGGCCGGATGCAGCACCTTGGCGCCGAAGGTCGCCAGCTCGGCCGCTTCGTCATAGGTGGCCGAGGCCAGGGTCCGCGCTTCAGGGACGATCCGCGGGTCGGCGGTCATGAGGCCGTTCACGTCGGTCCAGATCTCGACCCGAAGCGCATCGAGCGCGGCGCCGAGCAGCGACGCGGTGAAGTCGGATCCGCCGCGTCCGAGAACGGTGGGGCGCCCCTCGGCGGTGGCACCGATGAATCCCTGCGTGAGCGGAACGCGGCCATCTGCCAGGAGGGGAGCGACAATGCGCTGCGCCGCCGCACGGATCGCGTCGAGCAGCGGGGTGGCGCGACCATGCCGGTCGTCGGTGATGATGACCTGGCGGGCGTCCACCCACTCGACCGGGATGCCGACCTGCCGCAGCGCCGCCTCGACCAGCCGCGAACTCCAGAGCTCGCCCTGGCCCAGCAGGAAGTCGCGCTCAGCGGGCGTCAGTACCCGCCCAATGGCAGGCCGGAGCACGCGACGGAGTTCCGCGAACCCGGCATCGAGCGCCGGTAGTGCCGACTCGCCGCCCTTCAGCGTCCCGGCAACAGCGCGATGCCGATCCTGCAGCGTCTCCAGCGTGGCCTCGAGCGCCGCCGCGTGACCCTGGCGCACGCTGTCGGCGAGCGAGACGAGGCTGTCGGTGACACGGGCCAGCGCGGACACCACGACGACGGGGCGCTCATGCTGCCTCGCGGCGACGATCGTCGCCAGGCGAAGGATCGCTGGCGCATCCTGCACCGAGGTGCCGCCGAACTTGCAGACGATCATGCGACGGCACGAGCGGCCCTCGGCCTTGAGCAACTCGGCGATCTGCACCGCGGCGCCGGCGGCGCCGCGAATGGTGTTGTGGCCGAGCACCACGAAGCGCAGGTCGAGCAGGGAACAGGGGCGCACGCGGCCCACGGTGACTGCCATGCCGCCGCCGCGCTCGATGTCGAGCCGGGGCTGGGGCCGGTCGGGCCGTTGCTCAACCTCGATGACGGGGGTGGGCGAGCTCGGCAGCGAGCGGACAATGTCGGATCCGGCGAAGCGGCTGAATGCCTCGCGTCGCCGCCTCCACTGTGGGCGCATTGCGGAAGCCGACCGAGACCACCTCCAGGTGGCCATCGATGACGGGAACGCGATTGCAGTGCGCCGACAGCGTGATCGAGGCCGGGGAGACGCTGCCGCCGCCGAGTGTCCCGAGGATCTTGAGCGTCTCCCGCTCCATCTTCTCTTCCTCGCCGCCAATGAACGGGATCACGTTTGCCATGATGTCGAGCGACGCCACGCCGGGGTATCCCGCGCCGGACGCCGCCTGCATGGTGGCCACGAAGACCTTCTCGATGCCGAACGCGGCGTGCAGCGGGGCGAGCGCCACCACGAGCGCCGCGGTGGAGCAGTTGGGGTTGGCGAGGATCGCGCCGCTCCACCCGCGCTCCTTCCGCTGGATGTCGATGAGGCCGACGTGCTGCGCGTTCACCTCCGGCACCACGAGCGGCACGTCTGGATCCATGCGGTGGACCCGCGTGTTGGTGACCACGATGGCGCCGGCCCGCGCGAACGCCTGCTCGATGTCGCCCGCCACCTCGGCGTCGAGCGCCGAGAAGACGACGCGCGCATCGAGGGGCGGGGCACTCCGCTGCACCACCATGTCGGCGATGCGGTGGGGCAGCGGGGTGGTCTCGCGCCAGCGCACGACCTCGCCGTAGGTCCGGCCGGCACTCTGCCCGGACGCGGCGACGGCCACGAGCTCGAACCAGGGATGGTCGGCCAGGAGGCGGACGAACTTCTGCCCGACCGTTCCGGTGGCGCCGAGGACGGCGACGGGAACTGCGCGTTGTCATGCCGCCCCCCGGGCCAGGAGGTCGCGGGCCAGCTTCTCGTAGAGCGCGATGCCCTGCTCGAGGTCGGCCTTGCTGATCCGCTCGTCCTCGGTGTGCGCGACGCGAATCGTGCCCGGCCCGAGCTGGTAGCCCTCACCCCAGGCGGCGAGGAAGGGGAGGTCACTGGCAAAGCTCACCACAGTCGTCTGCCATCCTTTCGGCGCCGTTGACACGACGCTGGGAATCTCCAGCGGATACGTCAACGGTCACGCGGGGTGCGAGGCATGCCTCGAGCGCGCGCTTCAGGTCGTCATGCGGAAGCACCGTGCGGAACAGGAGCTTCGCTCTCGCATGATCGGGAATGACGTTGGGTGCCCTGCCACCCTCGATGGTGCCGATGTTGAGCGTCATGTCGCCGAGCACCGGATGGGACGGGAGGGTGATGCGCTGCACGCGCTGCAGGGTCTCCAGCAGCGGCACGATGGCTGACTCGCCCTCGGCGGGATAGGCCGAGTGCGCGGCGCGACCGGTGGCGACGAGGTCGGCGCGAAGGACGCCCTTCTGCCCAATCGTGAGCTGGTTCTCGGTCGGCTCACCGTTGATCAGGAAGCGCCCGCGCGGCTCGAGGGTCGCGGCTGCCGCGGCACCCTCGGACCCATTCTCCTCGCCCACCACGAAGAGCAGCCCGATCCGCTCCTCCCCGGACGCGCGAAGCCGCTCGGCGGCGGCGATCATCGCGGCAGCGAGCCCCTTCGCGTCGCAGGTGCCCCGGCCGTGGAGCCAGGTGTCGTCCTCCCGCAGGTCGATGAAGGGCGGCACGGTGTCGAGGTGGGTGGAGAACACCACCACCGGCTGGCCCAGGCGGGCGTAGACATTGAACCGGCCATCGAGCACCGGCTGGCGCACCACCGTCCAGCCACGCTGCTCCAGCAGGCGTGGCGAGAAGCTCGGCCACGGGGCCTTCCCGGCCGGTGGTCGAGTCGATGCGCACGAGTGCGCGAGTGAGTTCGAGGACATCCATGCACAAGAATGCCGGGTCGGCGCGCATCGTCACAAGGTGGTGACCAGTGCCTCTGCCTCACGGGCGGCGCGCCGGCCCTCGTCCACCTTCACGAAGAGCAGCATGAACCCGCCTACCACGAAGAAGGCGATGACCGACAGGATGGCGTTGCGGCTGGAGCCGGTCATCCGGATCGAGATCGCGAAGAAGAGGGGCCCGAAGATGCCGGCGAACTTCTCGAAGACACTGTAGAAGCCAAAGAACTCGGCGGACTTGTGCGCCGGGGTCATGGAAGCGAAGAGAGACCGGCTCAGCGCCTGGGTGCCTCCCTGCACCAGGCCGACCATCGCCGCCAGCACGAAAAACTGGCCGGCGGTGCGCATGTGATAGCCCACGATACTGATCAGCGTGTAAACGGCGAGGCCGAGGAGGATCGCGGGCTTGGCGCCGATGCGACCGGCCAGGGCGCCGAAGAGGAAGGCGCAGGGCACTCCCACGAACTGCACGATGAGGATGGCGAGCATCATGGCACTGTCGGGAATGCCGATCTCGGCGCCATAGGCGGTGGCCATCTTGATGATGGTCTGGATGCCGTCGTTGTAGATGAGGAACGCGGCGAGCAGCAGGAAGGCCTGGCGAAACTCCCGGAGCGAGCGGAAGGTCTCCCCGAGGCGCACGAAGGCGGCGCGCACCGGGTTCTCGCGCAGTGACTCATCCTTCTCGATGAGCCGCGGCAATTCGGGAACGCGCCGAAAGAGCGGAATGGAGAAGATGAGCCACCACGCGGCGGTTGCCACGAAGGTGAGGCGCGTGGCGAGCCCGCGGCCGCCGGCGCCGAGACCCACCGCCTGGGGGAACTGGATGGCCACGAGGCAGGCGGCGAGCAGGATTCCGCCACCGATATAGCCGAGTGCGTAGCCTGCGCTGGAGACCCGGTCGACCTCGGAGGGCGCGGCCAGGCGGGGCAGCAGGGATTCGTAGAACACGAAGCTCGTGGTGGCGCCGATCATGGCAAGCACGAACAGCACCGAGGCCAGCTGCAGGTCGCCGGGCCCGATGAGGGCAAAGCCCGCGGTAGCCGCCACGCCGAGCATCATGAACCAGAACAGGAGCTTCCGGGCGATGCCCAGGTAGTCGGCAACCGCCCCCAGGACGGGGGAGAGCAGGGCCACCACCGCCAGGTACAGGGTGTTGAGGTCGGCGTAACGTGCGGTAGCTTCCGGTGGCGAAAGAAGCCCCGCCGGAACTCGCGCGAAGAAAATCGGGAACACTGCCGTCATCACGATCGTCTGGAACCCGGAGATGGCCCAGTCGTACATCGCCCAGGCGCGAAGGTCTGGCCGGTCGAGACCGAGTCGCCCGAGAATCCCGGAGATTGTCATGAGCGGAAGCATAGCAGGCTGGAGACACTGAAATCGTGCTGCTGATCAGGACGCTGGGCGAACTCGGGGTATACGACGGCGACCGTTCCCTGAGTGGGGCGGCGCAGCAGCCGCGCCGGCTCGCGATCCTGGCGCTGCTGGCGCGGGCGGGATCGCGCGGCGTGAGCCGGGATCACGTGCTGGCGATGCTCTGGCCCGACGCCGACGAGGAGCGCGGACGGCGCACGCTCAACCAGGCCCTGTACGCGCTTCGCCGCGACCTGGGAAGCGAAGATGCGATCAGCGGCACGCGCGACCTGCGGATGGATCCCGCGCTCGTGGATTCGGACGTGCGGCTGTTCGGCGAGGCGCGGGCCGCCGGGCGGCTCGAGGCGGCGGCCGAGCTGTGGGGTGGCCCGTTCCTGCACGGCTTCAACCTGCCAGGCGTCCCTGAATTCGAGCGCTGGGCGGAACAGGAGCGGGCGGCGCTTACCCACGACTACGCCGAGGTGCTGGAGACGCTGGCGGCGCGGGCCACTGAACGCCGGGACCACGCCGGCGCCGTGGCGTGGTGCCGGCGTCTCGCGGCCCTCGATCCGCTCAACGCGCGCAGCGTGGAGCAGTTGATGCGGGCACAGGTGGCGGGTGGTGACGAGGCCGCTGCCCTGCGCCAGTCGGAGATCTTCGCTGCGTTCTACCAGGCGGAGCTGGGCGTGGCGCCCGACCCCCGCATCGCGGCTCTCGCTGAGGAGGTCCGGCGGGGGGCGTTTCGCGCCGTCCCGGCAGGGCCACCGGTGCCTGCGGCCACGCCCGTCGTCACCCCTCCCGTGGAGCCGGCTCACACACCAAGCGATGCACATGCGATGGTGGTGACCTCGGGCTGGGCGGCGATGGCGCTGCCATCGGGCACGGCAAGGAGTGCGGCTCCCGCTGTGGCCAGGGAGAAGCGCAGCTGGCTCCGCTCTCGAGTTGTATGGCTGGTGGCGGGTGTGTCGGCCCTCGCCGCGTTCGCCTATGCCGCCCAGCGACATCCCGCGCGCGCCGATCGCAAGCCGGGTGCGCCGTCCGTGCTCGCCGTCGGCCGGATCGCCGACTACACCCGGTCGAAGACAGGTGACCGCTCCGCCCCGCTCGGGGACATGCTCGCCACCAACCTCGCCCGGGTGCATGGCTTCGAGGTCGTGAGCACGAGCCGCATGTACGAGGTCATTGCGCAGCTGCAGCGCGAGGGGGACACCACCGCCGGCGCCATTGCTCGCGCGGCGCGGCTCAGTGGCGCCACGGAGCTGGTGGATGGTGCGCTCTATGAGCTGGGCGAGGGTCGCCTGCGACTCGACTTGCGGCGGGTGAGCCTGGCGTCGGGCAGTGTGGAGTCGGCCCTCGCAGTGGAAGGCACTGACCTTTTCGCGCTGGCCGACAGTGCCACGCGCGACCTGAGCGCGGCCGCGGGCGCGGGGTCTCCCGAGGGCACGCTCGCCAGCGTGAGCACGCAGTCGGAAGCAGCGTATCGCTTCTACGACGCGGGCCTGCGGGCGTTCTCCCGCGGCGAGATGGGCGCGGCCTCGACGATGTTCAAGCTGGCGCTGGGCGAGGACTCGACTTTCGCTATGGCCGCGTACTATCTCGGCGTCTCATCAGCCGACCTCGGCGATCGCTTCACGTACCTGCGCCGCGCGCTCGCCCTCAGCGACCGGGCGAGTGCGCGCGACCGGCTCTACATCCGCTCGGGGTGGGGCTTCGCGGTGAGTGATCCCTCGTTCCTCGCGGTGGCCGAGACCCTGTCCATTCGCTTTCCCAACGAGGTGGATGGCCACTATTGGCGGGCGCAGGCGCTCACGCGTGACCGGCGCTATCTCGAGGCAATTCCCGTTTTCGAGCGCGTCATCGCCATGGACTCGCTCGGCGTCCGCCCCGGGGCCAGGCAGTGCGTAGCCTGTGACGCGTACAGCGGCCTCACCTACGCGTATCTCGCGCTCGATTCACTGCCAGCGTCGGAACGGGTGCTTCGGCGGTGGAGCGTCGTACAGCCGACGGCGATGGCGCCGTACGCCGCGCTCAGCACCATCCTGGCCCTTCAGGGAAAGACCAGCGGCGCGGAGCAGGCCATCAAGGATGCCGAGGCGCGGGGACTGAATGGGGCGAGCCTCGTCGTGTATCGCTGGTCCATGCTGCTCCTGGTCGAGAACTACGCCGCGGCCGACTCGCTCCTGCTGGCCAACACCGATTCGGGCACGGCGGTGAATCGCGCCGACCTCTGGTTCTCGTACGGAATCTCCCTGCGGGCGCAGGGACGCTTTCGCGAGGCACTGGCGGCTGTCGCGAAGGGGCGGGAGGTGGTGCCGCGCGGCGCCGCCCGCGACTACGAAGAGGAGCGGACGCTGCTGCAGCTCAAGGGGCAGACTTTGGTGGAGATGGGTCGCTACACGGAGGCGGCGGCGGCGTTCGATACCGCGGCGACGCTCACCGACCCGCGGGACACCGAGCTGAACCGGACGCGCCTCCAGGTCGCGATGCTGGCGCTCGCGGCATCCGCCCGCGGCGCGGCCGGCGACACCACCGCGCTCCGCTCGACGGCCGACCTCATCGCGGCCCGCACCGCCGACTCCGGGTTGGTGCGGAGCCGCACCTATGGGAACTACCTGCGCGGCCTGCTGGCCCAGGCCCGCGGCGACCACGGGTCGGCCGTGCAGTACTTCAACGCCGCGCGCTTCTCGCCCACCCTCGGGCTCACCTCCGTGGACATCGAGCTGGGCCACGCGCTGCTCTCCCTGGGCAAGCCGCGCGACGCCGTCGCGGTGCTGCAGCCGATCCTGCACGGCTATCGCAATGGCGGCGGCCTCTTCGCGACCCGCACGCAGATCCACGAGGAACTGGCCCGTGCATGGGAGGCCGCCGGCAATGCGGACAGCGCGCGGGCGCACTGGGCGCGCGTAGCCCAGGCACTGAAGAATGCTGACCCAGCAATGGCGCCACGCGCTGCCCATGCGCGGGAGCGCGCGGCCGCCGTTCACTGACCTGCTCACATCGAGCTCGCCGGTTCCATCGAGGTCACCTGGGCCATGACCTGCTCACCGTTTGCGGTGAACGTGCCATGGATGGTCACCGTCACGTCCTCACGGTCGGGGTCGGTCGCCCGGAAGCCGCGCGCCTTGATGGTGAACACCCCCTCGATGCGGCCAGGGCTGGTGTGACGGATCGTCACGGTGCCCGACTCACCCCAGAACACGCCCTCGGGCTGGCTCGGCGTACCGGCCACGAAGAGCGCCTGGAAGGTGCTGCCCTTCGCGTCGCGCGCGTCCCACGTCGCGACCGAGTAGTGACCGGCCATCGGCATCTCTGCCTTGGCGCGGCTCAGGATCAGCGCGCCGTTGCCGTCGGGACCGCCCAGCGACAGTGAGAAGAACGGCGGATTCTGGTGGTCCCCGTTCACCACGCCGAAGCGAGCCATTCCCGTGGCCACGAGGGTGACGCCGCCCCGAACGCTGAATGCGAAGTCGGAACTGTCGGGTCCGGAGAATGGGGCGCTGGCCAGGACCAGTGCGCACATCGCGGAATGGGTCAGGTTGAACATGGTGCCTCCTGTCGTTCGGGTTTGCGGCCGTGGCCGGGCTGGCCACTCGACTCGGAGCACAAGCTAGGACCGATAGCCACACCCGAATCACCCGGAAGTCACCTCGCGCCAAATTCTTGCGATTGAACAACTTGGCTGGCATGTTCAGGCACTCGCGCGACCCACTCAAAGGCTCCTGATTTCGTGCTGCTCATCAAGACGCTCGGCGGATTGGTGGTGTACGACGGCGTCCGCGCCCTGTCGGGTGCTGCCCAGCAGCCGCGCCGACTCGCGATCCTTGCGGTGCTCGCCCGTGCCGGGGACCGCGGGGTCAGTCGCGACAACCTGCTCGCCATGCTGTGGCCCGAAGCGGACGAAGAGCGGGCCCGGCGGGGCCTCAACCAGGCGCTGTACGCCCTCAGGCAGGACCTTGGCAGCGAGGACGCGATTACCGGGAACCGGGACCTCCGGCTGGACAATGCCCTGGTCGACTCGGATGTGAGGTTGTTCACCGAGGAGCGCTCGGCCGGGCGGTTCGAGGCGGCGGCAGAACGCTGGGGCGGGCCGTTCCTCAGCGGGTTCAACCTCCCGGGAGTACCGGAATTCGAGCGCTGGATGGAGTCGGAGCGCGCGGCACTGGCGCACGACTACGCCGAACTGCTGGAGACGCTCGCGAAACGGGCAACGGAGCGGAAGGATCCCGCGGGCGCAGTTCCCTGGTGGCGGCGACTGGCGGCGCTCGATCCGCTGAACGCGCGGAGTGTCGAGGGACTGATGCGGGCGCAGGCGGCAGCGGGTGACGAGGCGGGGGCACTGCGTCAGTCCGAGATATTCGCGGCGTTCTACGAGGCGGAGCTTGGCGTGGCACCGGATCCGCGCATCGGTGCACTCGCCGACAGTATCCGTCGCGGCGAGCTGCGGCCAGCGGTACCCGACGGGGTCATTCCAGCACCCACTCCCGTCCCCGTGCCTGCCGCCGTGGTGGAGGGACAGGACGCCGGTGCGATCACGGTCACCTCGGGGTGGGCGGCTGTCGCGTTACCGCCCGGCTCGCCCCGGCGCCACGCACCAGCCCTCGCGTCCGCCGGCAGTGGCCCCAAGTCGAAAGCGGTGTGGTGGGCAGCGGCCGCCGCCGCGGTTGCCGCGCTGGTGCTTGCGGCCAGCATGCGTGACGCGCCATCGCGATCACGGAAGCCTGGCGCCTTGCCGGTGCTCGCCGTCGGGCGGATCGTAGACTACACCAGGGGCGCCTCGGGTGACCGATCGGCACCGCTGGGCGACATGCTCGCCACCAACCTGGCGCGCGTGCCAGGGCTCGAGGTGGTGAGCACGAGCCGCATGCTGGAACTGGTGGCCCAGTTTGCCCGTGAGGGGGATACCTCCTCATCGGCGGTGTCGCGTGCCGCGCGCGTCGCCGGGGCATCGGAAGTGATCGACGGCGCGCTGTACGAGGTGGCCCCGGGGCGCTTCCGTCTTGACCTGAGGCGAGTGGACCTCGCCAGCGGCAACGTGCGTGACGCGCACGCCATCGCGGGAGTGGATCTCTTTGCGCTGGCCGACAGCGGCACCCGCGAGCTCGCATCACTGGTGGGGGGCCCCGCGCCGGAGGGGTCACTCTCGGACGTGAGTACCCGATCCGAGGCTGCATACACTGCGTATGCGGCCGGGCTGCGGGCGTTCTACAAGGGAGACAAGGAGGGGGCCCGACAGCTGTTCGGGTCGGCGGTCAAGGAGGACTCCACATTCGCCATGGCCCAGTTCTACCTGGCGCGCACCGAGCCCGACCTGGCCCGCCTGCTCGATGCGATGGAGCGCGCCCGTCGGCTGAGCTCTTCGGCACCGGCGCGCGAGGGCCTCACCATTCGCTCTGCGTGGGCCTTCTACCAGGACGACCCATCGTTTCGCGCCGTGGCCGAGACGCTGTCGGTGAATTATCCCGCCGAGGTGGCGGGGCACCTGTGGTATGGCCAGGCGCTGGTACGGACGCAGCAGTACTCGGCGGCGGTGCCGATGTTCCTGCGGGTCATCACCATGGACTCGCTCGGCCTCAAGGGCAGCAGCGCAGCATGCCTCGCGTGTGAAGCGTACGGGGCGCTGATCTACAGTTACCTCTCGCTCGATTCACTCCCTGCAGCCGAAAAGACGGCCCGTCGCTGGATCGCGAGCCAGCCAGGCGCGCCGGTTCCCTATTCGGTGCTGGCCGACGTGCTGCAGCTGCAGGGCCGGATCCCGGAGTCCACTGCGGCGCTGGCGCAGGCCGCGAGCCGGGGCCTCGACGGGACCACCCAATTCCTCACCGCGTCGGTCATCGCGATGCGGGCCGAGGACTATCGCCGCAGCGACTCGATCCTCGAGGCACACCTGTCCGATGCCGCCATCACCGACCGGTGGGAGGCGGCGTTCCAGCTCGCGATATCACTCCGGGCGCAGGGACGCTTCAGCGAGGCCCTCAAGGCGCTTGCGCGCGGTCATGCGGCCTTCGCGGGCACGCCCGCAGAGCGACTGAATGAGCGCGGCAGCACGCTGCTCGCAGGGCAGACGCTGTTCGAGTCGGGGCGCCCGCGCGAGGCCATCATCGCGTTCGACTCGACCACGCGGCTGCTGGATCCCCGCGAGACGCCCCCGACGAAGGATCGCGTGCGGATGTGGTCGCTGGTGCAGCGAGCGACCGTCCATGCCAGCGAAGGCGACACCGTGATGCTGCGTCGTCTCGCCGACTCGGCCGAGGCACTGGCGGATGCGTCTCCGATGCAGCGCGGACGCTCACTGCCGGCGTACGTCCGCGCGCTACAGCTGGAGGCGAGCGGGAAGTACGATGAGTCCGCCGCGCTGCTGCGCTCGGTGGCGCACTCGCCCATCACCGGACTGCAGACGCTCGACCTCACCCTCGCGCGTGTCCTGGTAGCAGCAGGGCGTCCTCGCGAGGCGGTGCCGGTGGTGCAGGCGCTCTTTCGGGGGTACCGCGCCGGGGGCGGGTTGTACACGACGCAAACAGAGTTGCACGCGGCGTTGGCTACTGCGTGGGAAGCGGCAGGCGACGCCGACAGTGCCCGCGTGCACTGGACGCGGGTGGCCGAGGGATGGAAGGACGCCGACCCGGTGCTGGCGCCGCGCGTGGAAGCGGCGAAGGAACGAGCCATGGCGCACTAGTGACGGTGCTCAGCTCCCGGCGAGTGCGTCCCGCCGGCTCCGGAGGAGTGAGGCGGCCACCGACACTCCCAGCAACAGCACGATGACGCCGAGCGCCACCGGCGTCGGCAGCACGAAGAACCCACTGACCGCCATCTTGATGCCGATGAACACGAGGATGAGCGCCACGCCCACCTTGAGGTACTGGAACTTGTCCAACGCCCCCGCCAGCACGAAGAAGAGGGCCCGGAGGCCGAGGATGGCGAAGACGTTCGAGCTGTAGACGATGAACGGATCCTTCGTGACCGCGAAGATGGCGGGAATGCTGTCGATGGCGAAGACGAGGTCGCTCCACTCCACCACCAGCACCACCAGGATCAGCGGCGTGAAGATGCGCTGGCCGGTGATTGTGTCGCAGGTGAAGCGGTCGCCGTCGTACCCCGGCGTGATGGGCAGGAGCTTCCGGGCCGCGCGCACGAGCGGGTTCTTCTCCGGCTCGATCTCGGCCTCGGCGGCGGTGAGCATCCGTACCCCGGTGAACACCAGGATTGCACCGAAGATGTAGATGATCCAGTGGTACCTGGCGAGCAGCACGGCGCCCAGCGCGATCATGATGGCGCGCATGGCGATCGCACCGAGAATGCCCCACTTGAGCACCTTGGGCTGTGCGACCGGCGGGACGCCGAAGTACTGGAAGATCAGGATGAACACGAAGAGGTTGTCGACCGACAGGGACAGCTCGATCAAGTAGCCGGTGAAGTACTCGAGGCCGAGCTGTGGCCCCTCGCGCCACCAGATGAACCCGCCGAAGAGGCATGCCAGGGCCACGAGCCCCGCGCTCCACGCCGACGCCTCCTTCACGGTGAGGACATGGCCCCGCCGGTTCAGCACCCCCAGGTCGATGACCAGGAGGGTCACGACCAGGGCAGTGAAGCCGATCCACACTACCGGCGAATGCGTGATCACGCGGGCAACCGGACCATCCCCTCAAGCCGCTCGACACGGGCTTCCGTGGGCGGATGGGTGCTGAACAACGACGACATCGCGCCACCGAAGGCGGCGAGCGGGTTCACAATGGCCAGCGTGGCCGCCGCGGGGGCGATGTTCATCGGGATTTCATGCGCCAGCCGGTCGAGGCGCCGCAGTGCATTGGCGAGCGGCATGGGCCGGCCCATGATCTCGGCACCGACGCGATCGGCCTCGAACTCGCGCTGGCGCGAGATGGCGAACTGCAGGATCACGGCGCCGACAGGTGCCAGCAGCATGAGTGCCAGACGTGCCATCGGGTGCGTGTCGTCATCATCGCGACTGCCACCGAACATCAGCATGTACGGGAGGTTCGACAGGGCTCCCGCAATCACGGCAGCCACCGTGGAAATGAGCATGTCGCGGTTCTTCACGTGCGCGAGTTCGTGGGCGAGCACGCCCTCGAGTTCGTCGGACGGCATGTACTTGAGGATGCCGCGGGTGACGGCCACCACGGCGTGCGACGGGCCCCGGCCGGTCGCGAAGGCGTTCGGCTGCTCGTCGGGCGTGATGGCCACCCGGGGCATGGGCAGGCCGGCCCGCTGCCGAAGGCGGTCCAGCATGGCATGGAGCTCCGGTGCCTCCTCGGCCGTGACGATCTTCGCGCGGTACATGCGCAGCACGAGGCGGTCGGAAAAGAAGTAAGACCCCACGCTCATGAGTCCACCGAGCGCGAGTCCGAGTAGTAGGCCCTGCGAGCCCCCGAGAAGCTGGCCCGCCAGAACACAGAGCGACACGAGCCCGGCCAGCAGCACGAAGGTCCTGAGGTTGTTCACTTCCGGCTCCTGCGGCGCCGAGGCCGCCAAAAAAACAGAGCGAGACTTCGTCCGCCCGCCCTGCAGCGTGGACGAAGGTCTCGCTCTGAAGCCAACTGGGCTTCCTGCCGGTCCGTGCCCGCCGAGGCGGACAGTCTTGACGATACCGGCATCCGCTTTTGCGCGGACGAACTACTCCCCTTCTTGAGCCTGAAATATACCGCCTCGCGTGGCGCGCGGCCACTTCTGCCTCATGTCCGCGCGCCCGACCATGCCTACTGTGCTTGCGCGGCCCAGTCGGTGTTCGCGATCGAGATCGTCGTCACGTCGCCCGATACCGGGTGGCCCATCCAGTACGCTTCCTTGCTGTTCTCCGAGCTCGAGACCGCATGTACGTCGTAGCATCCTGCGGAGAGGTGCAGCGTCGCCGACTCGCCGGGCGACAGGACCTCGCTGCCGAGGCGATCGGTTCCCCAGCTGCTGGCGCCGCAGCTCCGCACGTAGATGTACCAGGCCGAGATCGATGACCCGTTCACCATCCGGAAGGTGCTCTCGCCGGTCGGCTCGGGCGTCGGGTTGGACGGACCGCCATTGTCATCGCTCCCACAGGCCGCAAGGAACAGGGTGGTAGCGACGACCGACGCGAACAGGGTGTTGCGGGTTGAGCGGAACATTTGGAACCTCCAGGGTCTTGGGCCTCGGTACGGCGCCGCCGTGTTGCGACGCAGGAACGGAGGACAAGATCTTTCTGGCGGTCACGATGGGATCACTGAGAAAACACCTGACCGTAAGTGGTTTTGGGAGTTTGTGTTAGGCGGGTAGGGCGGGTAGGCGGGTGGCTCCGACTAGAAGGGCGGCTCCGACTGATTGCGCGGGTCATCGAGCAGGATCGCCCTGACCTGCGAGCCCGCGGGCGTCTCGAACTGCCCTTCTGGGATCACCAGCAGTGCGTTGGCCTTCACCATCGATGTCAGGATACCCGATCCCTGGGGTCCGGTGAGCCTTGCCTCCGGTCCTGCCGGACCGTCACTCACGACGCCGCGGAGGAAGTGCTGCAAGCGCGGCTTGAGCGTGACCGGTTCGGCCATCGTCACCTGGACGCTTCGCCGGAACGGGTGGGCGTGACCGCACATCCTGCGGATGGCGGGGCGGACGAAGAGCTCGAAGGTCACCATCGTACTGACCGGGTTGCCGGGAAGGCCGATCCAGGGGACATCGCCCAGGAGCCCGAAGCCGACAGGTGCGCCGGGCCGCATCCGCAGCTTCCAGAACTTCTGGGTGGCGCCCATTTCCTCGAGCACCGGGCGGACGAAGTCGTGCTCCCCGACGCTGATCCCGGCCGTGGTGACGAGGAGGTCGGCTTCGCGCGCTGCCGCCAGGTGTTCGCGGAAGCTCTCGCGGGTGTCGCGGGCCACGCCGAGGTTGACTGGCTCGCCACCGGCAAGACGAACGAGGGCGATGAGGGTGTGGGTATTCGAGCTGGCCACCTTCCTGCCGCTCAGGATCTCCTCGGGCTGGTCGACATCGACGATCTCGTCGCCGCTGCCCATGATCGCAACCCTTGGGCGACGATGCACGAGCGGGTGGGCCACCGCGAGGGACGCAAGCACACCCACTTCCGCAGCGCCGAGCGACGCGCCGCCCTGCAGCACAACGGTGCCACGACGGATGTCCTCGCCGACGTGGCGCAGGTTGGCACCGGCGTCCCGGTCCTTGAAGATCGTGACAACGTCCCTGCCCTCGTCGGTATCCTCCTGGCGGACGACCCCATCGGAGCCCTCGGGCAGCGGAGCGCCGGTGAAGATGCGGGCGCACTCTCCCGCCGCGATGGCGCGTGATGGGAAGTATCCGGCGGGAATCTCCTCGACCACCCGGAGGCGAACAGGGCTCGTGTCCGACGCGCCGCGGACGTCGACGGCGCGCGTCGCGTAGCCATCCATGGCGGAGTTGGTCCAGGCCGGAATATCGAGCGGGCTTGCGACGTCCTGGGCCAGCACGCTTCCCAGCGCATCGTCGAGTGGCACCCTGAGGGCCGGCTGCGGTCGGATATTCTCGAGAATGCGGAGCGCGGCGTCACGCGCGCCCAGCGGTCCCGTCATCCGTCGAGCTCCAGGCCCTCGTCCCACGCGAGGGTGGCCAGCAGGTGGAGCCACATGGTGTCGCGGAAGTGGATGACGCGGCAGGTCGCGCGGTATGCCTCGTCGTCGGTGAGGAGGGCCACCCAGAGTTCGCGGTCGGGTGCGGATTCGCTGTACAGCGGGGCAGGCGACACCTCCCGCCGCCAGACCTCGATCTTCGGCACCGGTGCGCGCTTGAATCCTTCCACCAGGATCACGTCGGCGTCGGCGAGGTACTGCCGGGCGAGGGCCACCGGGTCATACAGGTCGGGTGTGCGGTCGAAGAGCACGCGACCATCGGGCCCGGCAAGGAGTACGCGCTCCGCCTTGCCCTCGTGGTAGTGACGCCAGCTGTCGGTGCCGGCGGTGTCGAGGCTCGCGCTATCATGACCGTGCTTGATGGTCATGACCCGCTTGCCCCGGCGCACGAACTCCGAGGCGAGCGTCACCGTCAGCGTGGTCTTGCCGGCGTTCTTTCGCCCGATGATCGAGATGAGGCGCGGGCCTGCCATGACGCTTCCGCCTCCGCGAGATCGTCCGCGGTGTTCACGTTGAAGAAGGCGGTCGCAGGGTCAACAAGCTGCCTGGACCGACTCGATGGGGAGGATACCGATCCTGATGAAACGATGGAAGCCGATGGCCCGGAGGTCACCCGCAGCCAGCGCCTGTTCGATCGCGGCGCGGCACGCGGGTCCATAGGCGGCGCAGAGCGGCTCGACACCACGGGGGCCGCCGCTGGAGGGAAGGCAGGCGTCGGCCCCATCGAGGCCCTGGGCGAGCGCGCGAATCAGCGAGGCCTGCATGAAGGGCATGTCCCACGCGACCACCACGACGGGTGCTGGCCCCCGCAGGACTGCCGTATAGATGCCCCCCAGGGCGCCCAGCCCCTCCCGGTCGTCGGCCACAACCTCGAGATCGGGTCGCCAGTCCTGTGCGTCGGGCGCGTTGGCGACAAGGAGCGGCGGTGCACCGAGGGCATCGGCCAGTTCATCGGCGACGCGGTCGAGGATGCGCCGGCCGCCGACCATCTCGAGGCCCTTGGGCCGACCCTCGTAACGGGTAGCGCCGCCGCCGGCCAGGATGACGCCTCGCACGCTCAATAGCGGCGCCCGTGCTTCTTCTCGAGCACGAGGTCGATCCCGACGAGGATGCTGAACTGGGTGAGGTACTGCGTCTTGGTGGGCGGAACGATGCCCTGAAAATCGGTCGGGCCGGTGACGACCGGCAGTCCGAAGGTGTTGGCCCGTCCCTCGATGCGCATGTGATAGGCCTTCGAGATCGGGATGGTGACTCCCGCGCCGAGGGCCAGCGACAGGCTCACTGAAGAAGACCCCTCGGTGGGATAGATCGGGACATACACCGGCTCCTCGTCCGCATTGATGAAGTAGCCGGTGACCTCGGTGGTGCTGCGGGGGACGAAAAGGACGCCACCCTGCACGCGGAGATAGGGTGAGATCACCTGGCGGCTGGCGGCCCGGAGGATGATGCCGGCGGCAATGGAGGTGGACAGCGCCGAGCTGGTGGCGCCGTTGATGGAGCTGCAAACGGCGGCGTTGTTGATCGAGCCCGAGTTGCTGAGCAGGTTGCAGGTATCCACGGTCGCGATGTCGATGAAACCCAGGTCGAACGTGAACCCGAGCGTCGGGCTCCGGTAGTAGGTGACACCGAGCTCCGCGGTCCAGGTTCCCTTCAGGTTCCGCTGAAGTCCGTACAGGTCGAGCCCGTCGAGAAAGACCGGCTGCGAGCCGACGGCCCAGAGGTCCCGCCCGAATGCGTACCCGCCGCTCACGGTGAACACCAGCCGGGTCTGGTCGCCCGTTTTCTGGGCCGCCAGGGTGGCCGGCGCTGCCAGGGACGCGGCGGCCAGCAACAGGACTGGGAGTCTCTTGCTCATGATCTGCTCGATTTTCCAGGTCGGTTCCTGCGTGGGGACGACGGGCGGGCAACCGGGAGACACACGGCGGTCAGGTGCTGCCCGCCTCGCCCGACAAGGTTGCATCCTCGGCGATTCGCACGAGGTCGAGGTTCAGCTCAGCCGGGAGCCGTGGCAGGAGCCGCCGGTAGACGTAGTCCGCCAATGCCTCGCAGGTCGGGAGGGTCCCGCCGCGCCCGAACTCGGGAATGTCGAGGTTGAGGTGGCGCCCGGCCAGTGGTGCGCGCACCACGAGGTCGAGCAACCGGTCCAGCTCAGCGAGGTCCATCACCATGCCATGCTCGAGCGGGCCACTCACCCGCACGGTGCAGGTGTAGTCGTGGCCGTGGCCGGCGCGATCACTGAGGGAACCGAACACCTCCAGGTTTCGCGCGTCGCTCCAGTCCTCGCGCCGCAGGTGGTGCAATGCGAAGAAGGTCACCGTTCGCGTCAGGCTGCTGCGGGTGATCATTTGCTCAGCGTGAAGTTGTAGCTCAGGCCGACGAAGTACCAGCCCGACGCGACCCACTCGCCGTCGTTCCCGATGATGGGCTCCTCGGGAACGAAGTACGCATCGGGATAGGAGATCTTGTAGAGCGGCATGCGGGCCTCGAGGCGCAGGGCCACCCTGCTCGCGAGAAAGAGCCGCGTGCCGACATAGGGAGTGAAGACAAACCGCACGCTGCTGCGGTAGACGGTATCCGTCGGGGCGGTGGACGAGAAGCCTGCGCCAAACCCGAAGCCGCCGTAGGGCGCGACGCGGTGCCAGCTCTTGTTGGCCGTCAGGTTGAACTGCAGCAGCACCTCGGGGATCCACACGCGGATCTGCACCGGCCCGAGCACGCGCTCCCCCACCGGCGCGAAGGGGTCGATGATGTTCCGGTGGAGGTCGGGACCGTAGCTCACGCCGAGACCGAAGGAGATGAACCGGTTGGCGCGCAGCTGGTACCGCAGGCCGTACATCCAGCCATCGTGGACACCGATGCCGAGCGTGCCACCGCCGCCGTCGAAATAGCTGGCGTACGCGGTGAGGTTGTGGTCGTAGCGGATGTCGCGGTAGGGCGACTTGGCCGGGTCGTGACCGACCTGCGCCATGGCAGGGGCGGCGGGCACGGCCAGCAGGAGCAGGAGAGCGAGGCGCATGCAACTCATGGGAATCGGAGGTCGCGACCGGTCATGTCGTCCGGGGGATCGACACCCAGGAGCCCGAGCACCGTGGGCGCGACATCGCGAAGGGAGCCGCCGGTCCGAAGGGGCGTGTCGGCCCCGGTGACGGCAACGAGGGGAACGGGATTGGTGGTGTGCGCCGTGTGGGGCCCACCGGTGGACGGGTCGATCATCATCTCGCAATTGCCGTGGTCGGCGGTGACGAGCACCGCGGCGCCGGCCTGTTCCGCGCTCGTGAGAATGCGCTGGAGGCAGGTGTCGACCGTTTCCACCGCCTTGATGACGGCCGGCATGACCCCGGTGTGACCCACCATGTCGGCGTTCGCGAAATTGCAGAGCAGGAAATCATGCTGCCGCTTCGTGAGGGCACCACAGAGCGCATCGGTGACACCCGCCGCGCTCATTTCAGGCGCGAGATCGTACGTCGCCACGCGGGGCGACTGCACCAGCAGGCGCTCCTCTCCCTTGTAGGGAGGCTCGAACCCGCCGTTGAAGAAATAGGTGACGTGCGGATACTTCTCCGTTTCGGCGGTGCGAAGCTGCGTGCGCCCGTTGTCGGCCAGCACCTCGGCCAGGATGTGCGCCAGCGTGAAGGGCGGGAATGCCTGGGGAATGGGAAATGTCTGGTCGTACTGCGTCATGGTGGCGCAACGGATCGCCGGCCTGCGACCGGTGTCGAAACCGGCGAAGCCATCGACGCCCAGTGCCGCGACGATCTGGCGCATCCGGTCGCTCCGGTAATTGAAGAAGAAGATGCCGTCGCCATCCTTGACCGTGGCGACCGGCAGCCCGTTGCGGTGATGCACGAGCGGCCGCACGAACTCGTCGGTTTCGCCGCGCTGGTAGGCCGCCTGCACCGCGAGGACGGGATGTTCCGCCGCAATGCCGACGCCATGCGCGATGGCATCATAGGCGGCCCGGGTCCGGTCCCACCGCTTGTCGCGGTCCATCCCGTAGTACCGTCCGGTCAGCGAGGCGATGTCGACGCGGCTTCCCGCAATGCGGCGCATGTCGAGCAGCAGGGTGCGCACCACCTCGGCGCCGAGTGTGGGCGCCGAATCGCGCCCGTCCAGGAACCCGTGGATCGCGATGTGTGGCACCTTGAGGCGCACACCAAGCTCGACGCAGGCCAGCAGGTGGCGGTCGAGGGCATGCACGCCGCCGGGGCCGAGCAGCCCGACCAGGTGGAGGGTGCCGCCGGTCTGCCGAAGCCAGGCGCCAAGCTCCTGCAGCACCGCCAGCTGGTAGAACTCACCCCGCTCGATGCTCTGCGAGATGCGCACGAGGTCCTGCGGTACCACGCGACCAGCGCCGAGATTGAGGTGGCCTACCTCGCTATTGCCCATCTGGCCGATGGGGAGCCCGACGGCGAGTTCGCTCGCGTCGAGCAGCGTGCGCGGAAAGCGGCCCCAGAGTCGCTCCCAGGTTGGCGCACGCGCGAGCGCGATGGCATTGCCCTCGCGTTCAGGCCGGTAACCCCACCCGTCGAGGACCACGAGCACAACCGGTCCACGATGCCCGACGTCGTTTGACATGCCTCTCCGCGCCGTCTAAGATGGGCCATCGTGTTCGGAGCGCCGCAATCTAGTCCTCCCTTCCGCTGGCATCCAGCCGCGCTGGCGGTGTGCGCGATCCTCGCGACGCCGCTGTCCGCGCAGCAATCCAGGAAGCCATCGGCACCCCCGGCACCAGTCGCGACGGCACCTGCGGGCCCAACCCTCCCGGATGCGATCGAACTCGCCAATCCATCAGACATCTACGTCCAGCCGGGCAGTGGCACCCTCGGCAACCTGGCGCTGGGCGCGAAGGGCCGCGTGCTGGGCCAGAGTGGCGAATGGGTGCGGGTGCAGTTCGAGGGGTGGGTGCGCGCGTCCGACCTCAAGCCGGAGAGTGGCAGCGCCACGCTCGGCGTGTCGGCGGCCGAAGTGCGGGCTGATCCCACGCGCTACGTGGGCAAGACACTCGACTGGCGGCTGCAGCTGGTGAGCATCCAGACCGCCGATGAACTGCGACCGGAAATTCCCGCGGGCCAGCAGTACCTCCTGATGCGCGGTCCACTGCCGGAGCCCGGCTTCGTGTACGTCATGCTGCCGCGCACGTCGGTGCCGCGCTTCAAGGCACTGCCACCACTCGCCGAGATGACATTGCGCGTCACCATCCGGGCTGCGAGCACGCGGTACCTCCCCACCCCGGTGGCTGAACTGGTGGCGGTCGTCGACAGCACCGGCCGCTGATGCTGCTGAACGCCGACCCGGCATCCACCGCCACCTCGATTTCGTCGCTGCTGCTGGTCCTCGCGGCGATGCTGGCGCTCGCGAAGCTGCTCGGTGACGTCTTTGAGCGCATGGGCCAGGCGGCGGTCATCGGCGAACTCATCGCCGGCGTGCTGCTGGGTCCGTCGCTGATGCGCCTGGTGGATCCGCACCAGCCGGTCATCGAGGCGTTCTCTGAAATCGGCGTCATCATCCTGCTCTTCCAGATCGGGCTCGAGACCGACCTGCGAAAGATGATGAAGGTGGGTTCGGCTGCGTTCGCCGTGGCCACGGTGGGTGTCGTCGTGCCCTTCTCGCTGGGCTTCCTCGCGGCCAAGGCGCTCGGGCTCCCGCAGCTGGCCGCGCTGGTGCTGGGTGCCACGCTCACGGCCACGTCGGTCGGCATCACGGCAAGGGTGCTTTCCGACCTGGGGCGGCTGCAGGACCCCGAGAGCCAGGTGGTGCTCGGCGCGGCCGTCATCGACGACGTGATCGGCCTCATCATCCTCGCGGTGGTGAGCGACGTGGTGGCGGGCGGCGAGGTGACGCTGGGCAACGTCGCGCGCAACACCGTGACGGCGTTCGGGTTCATCGTCGCTGCCGTGCTGATCGGCAGCCGGGTCGTGCCGCCGCTGGTGCGGCTCGTGGCGCGCTACGGCAAGGGACCCTCGCTCCCGGTCATGGCGCTCACCCTCGCATTCCTCGTGGCGGTGCTCGCCGACCGGGTCGGCTCGGCGCTCATCATCGGCGCCTTCACGGCGGGGCTGCTCTTCGCGCCGACCCCGCAGGTGCACCAGATCGAGGAAGGGGTGGTGCGCATCGGCTACTTCTTCGTGCCGCTCTTCTTCGCGCACGTGGGCGCGCTGGTGGACGCGCGCGCGTTTGCCGATCCCCGTGTCCTGCTCGTGGGCGGCATCCTCACCGTGTGCGCCGTGGCCGGCAAGGTGGTGGCGGGCTGGGCGCCGTTCTGGTGGAAGGGTCGCAAGGTGGTCATCGGGGTGGGGATGATCCCTCGGGGCGAAGTGGGGCTCATCTTTGCGACCGCGGGCGTCGTGACCGGGGTGCTGGACGAGAAGCTCTTCGCCGCCTGTGCCATGATGGTGATGGCCACGACCTTCCTCGCACCGATCCTGCTCAAGCAGCTGCTCACCAAGCAGGACGGGGCGCCGCGGCAGGATGAGCCGGGGAGCGTGGACCTGGTCTCGAGGGCGTGAAGGCGGGGAGGACGGGTAGGGCGGTGGCGATTGGCAGGGATTCGCCGGGTGCGACACATTTCCAGCGTCCCTGCGTAGTGGCGGCGACCCGGAGGCAATGACATGAACGACCTTCTGAAGCAGCGCATCCTGCGCGCGCTCGATACCCTGCCCGACGACCGGGCCTACCAGGTGCTCGATTTCGTCGAGTTTCTCGAGAGCCGCTACGCGGAGCGGCAGCGGCCCACCGGGTTCCTGGCGAAGATCACCGAGACGGTTGAAGACACGATGCGGGCGGGGAAGCTCCCGATCCAGGCGATCTCCGGCACGATGGGGCTGATGGACAGCGCCACCAAGGTGATGAAGGGCCTCGCGGCCGCCGGCCAGGCGGTGGTGGACGAGGCCATCAACGTGGCACAGGCACCGCCAAGCCGTCCCGCACCGCCAGTGCCGAAGGCGCCCGAGAAGCTCGAACCGCCACGTGAAAGCGCGAGCTGAGGCTCGCGCCCCGCTCCCGCCCACCCCTTACCCACCAATACATGACCAACCCGAACGACGCGCCACCCGCGCCGGACCGCGACCAGTTTGTGCGCGGCATCGGCCCACTTGCCGCCACGTCGCTCGTCGTGGGCTCCATGATCGGCTCGGGCATCTTCATCGTCTCCGCCGATATCAGCCGCCAGGTGGCGGGCTGGGGGCCTGGTGGCCTGCTGCTGGTGTGGCTGTTGACGGGGCTCATGACACTGGCGGGTGCGCTTGCCTACGCCGAGCTCGCGGCCATGCTGCCGAACGTGGGCGGCCAGTACGTCTTCCTGCGCGAGGGGCTCTCGCCCGCCGCCGGATTCCTCTATGGCTGGACGCTGTTCACCGTCATCCAGACCGGCACCATCGCCGCAGTGGCGGTGGCGTTCGCCAAGTTCCTCGCGGTGCTGTTGCCCGGGGTGACGCCCGACGTATTCCTCAAGCTCGGCTCGCTCAACCTGCCGGGCGGCACGATCGAGCTCGGCCTCTCGAACCAGCGCATGGTGGCGGTGGTGATGATCGCGGTGCTCACCGTCGTGAACATGCGCGGTGTGCGGCTCGGTGCCGCTATCCAGACGGTGTTCACGGTGGCGAAAGTGGGCGCACTGGTGGCGCTCATCATGCTCGGGCTGTTCATCTTCCGGCAGCCGGCCATTTCCGCGATGAACTTCGACACCTTCTGGGGTGCCAAGTCCTGGGGGCTCGCGATGCTCCCGGTGGTGGGCGCGGCGATGGTGGGCTCGCTTTTCTCCAGTGACGCCTGGAACAACGTGACCTTCGCGGCGGCAGAGGTGCGCGAGCCACAGAAGAACCTGCCGCGGGCGCTTGCCTATGGTACCGGCCTGGTCAGCCTGCTGTACATCCTCGCGAACGTGGCGTACCTCAACGTGCTGCCGTTCGGTGGCCAGCCCACCGGCGCCGATGCGTTCGAGCGTGGCATCAGCTACGCGTCCCAGGACCGCGTTGGCACGGCGGCGCTCGAGGCGGTGATTGGCCCGACGGGTGCCATCGTGATGGCGATCGCGATCCTGATCTCCACGTTTGGCTGCAACAACGGGCTCATCCTGGCGGGACCGCGGGTGTACTACGCGATGGCGCGCGACCGGCTGTTCTTCAAGCCGGCGGGCACGCTGCACCCGACCAGGCACACGCCGACCTTCGGCCTGCTGGCCCAGGCGGCCTGGGCGATGGCGCTCTGCCTCACCGGGACATACGGACAGCTGCTCGACTACGTCATCTTCGCCGCACTCATTTTCTACCTGCTCACCACGGTGGCGCTGTTCCGGCTGAGGAAGCTGCAGCCCGACCTGCCGCGGCCGGTGAAGGCATTCGGATACCCGGTGGTCCCGGCGCTCTACATCCTGTCGATCGCCTTCCTGCTGGTGGTCCTGCTGGTAGATCCTGACAAGCGGAAGTTCTCCGCGTTCGGGTTGTTGATCGTGGCACTCGGCATTCCGGTATACCTGCTCTGGCGACGCGCCGATAAGGCATGACGGGAACGCTTCAACCGCTCGTCGGGCTCGCTGAGGCGCTGGACGGGCGATACCGATTGGAGCGTGAACTCGGCCGGGGCGGCATGGGGGTCGTCTACCTGGCGCGCGAGCTGCGGCTCGAGCGCCAGGTTGCGCTCAAGGTGCTGCCACCTGATCTCGCCCGTTCTCCCGAGCTGCGCGAGCGATTCCTGCGCGAGGCCCGCACGGCGGCGCAGCTTTCCCACCCCAACATCGTCCCGATCTACCACGCCGATGAAAGCAACGGCTTCGCGTTCTTCGCCATGGGGTTCGTGGACGGGGAGACGCTGGCTGACCATATCAAGGCGCGTGGTCGCCTGTCACCGGCGGAGACGGTGCGCATCCTTCGCGAAGTGGCCTGGGCACTGGCTTACGCACACGCGCGCGGGGTCATTCACCGGGACATCAAGCCGGAGAACGTGATGCTGGAGCGGGCCACGGGTCGGGTGCTCGTCACCGACTTCGGCATTGCGCGCGATATCCGCGCGACGTCGCTGACGCAGGAGGGTCACGTGCTGGGCTCGGTGCACTACATGAGCCCGGAGCAGGCCACCGGCGACGCCGTCGACGGTCGAAGCGACCTGTATGCGCTTGGCGTCATTGGATTCCAGGCGCTGGCGGGCCAGCTGCCATTCTCGGCGGTGGCTCCCGGCGCCGTCCTGGTCATGCACGCGACGAAGCCGGCGCCACGCTTGCGCGACGTCGCGCCCGATGTTCCCGAGAGTCTCGCGCGCGTCATCGACCGCGCGCTCGCGAAGGCGCCCGACGAGCGGCATCCCTCGGGAGAAGCGCTGGCCGCCGCATTGGCCGCCGCGCTGGAGCAGGAGGTGTCGGTGACGCCCGCGGGTGGCATGGCACTCGACCAGGTGTTGAGCGCGGGGCAGGCCCAGGCGGTGTGGCTCCGGGCGGCACAGCTGCAGATGGAGGCGGCGAGCCGGATCGAGGCGCGATCCCGGAAGGAGTTGCTGCCCGGCGCGCCGGACGGGGCCGTGCCGACCGATGGCTACCGGCTCGCCGACGTCGCCGCAGCCGCGGCTGAGGTGGGAATCGGCGACGAATTCGTGGCTCTCGCACTGGCGGAACTGCCGGCGCCAACAGCCGTGGCAGCCTCGGTGATGACGGACCGGGAGGATCGGGCGGCGACCGTTGCGCTGGGTTCCAGCCAGCGGAGCGTGTCGGTGTCGCGGGTGATCCGGGCATCGCCGGCCCGCGTGCTGGAGGCGCTCGGCCGCATTGCGCCGGGCCATCCGTATGGCATGCGCTTCCTCGAGTCGCAGGGGGGCCACCCCCTGGACGGCGGGATCCTGCTGTTCGACGTGCCTGCCGCCGTCACGGCACAGTTCCTGTCATCGCAGGGTATGTCGATGTTCAGCTACCGACTGCAGCAGATCGAATTGCGCCGGCTCCAGGTGCGGCTGCATGCCCTGGCCGGTGACGGCGGCACCGAGATTTCCATCTATGGGGATCTCCGGCCGGGCGTGCGCGCCAATTATCGCTTCAGCCGCTGGTGGACCGGCGGCACCGGCGTCATTGGCGGCGGCATCGGCCTCACCGCCGCGGCGAAGGCCGGCATCGCCGCCGCCGCGCTGGCGCTCCCGCTCGCGGGTGGCGTGCTCGTGGCCGGCGTCCTCGGATTCGCGAGCTATCGCTACATGTTCCGGTATGCGCTCAGGAAGGCGATCGAGGAGCTCGATGGCCTGCTGCTCGCCATCGACAGTGAAATCAGGAGCGTCGCATTGTTCGGCGCAGCGCCACGGGGTATTCCCCGGGGGCGCAACGAGGAGGGGCCGGGCGACGTGGGCGGGCTCCTTTCGTGACCCCGCTCGGCTTGATTTAGGGTGTCCCGGGGCGTAGGCTTCAGGATGTTGCCTCCCAGTTCGCCAGACAATCGAATCGCCAGCCAGTCCCCCGTCCGCCAGCGCCTCACATGAGTCGAATCCGACCTGGTATCGCGCTCACGTTCGATGACGTGCTGCTCGTGCCCCGGCACTCGAGCGTGCACCCGCGCGATGTCTCGATCGTCAGCCGCTTCACCCGCACCATCCCGCTCAATATCCCGTTCGTCGCCGCCGCCATGGACACCGTTACCGAGGCCGACATGGCGATTGCCATGGCCCGTTCCGGTGGCATCGGCGTGCTGCACAAGAACATGTCCATCGACCGCCAGGCGGCGGAGGTGGACCGGGTGAAGCGCAGCGAGAGCGGGATGATCATGAACCCGATCACGCTCGGCGCCGACCGGCCGCTGCGCGAGGCCCACGGGCTCATGCGCCGCTTCAAGATCTCCGGCGTTCCGATCGTGGACGGCGAGGGCCGGCTGATCGGTATCATCACCAACCGCGACCTGCAGTTCGAGCGCAACCTCGACCAGCCGATCCGCGACGCCATGACGAAGGACCGCCTGGTGACCGCCCCGGTGGGCACGACGCTCGACGAGGCGGAGCGCATCCTGGCGAAGCACCGCATCGAGAAGCTGCCGGTGGTGGACGCTCAGGGTGTGCTCCGCGGGCTCATCACGGTGAAGGACATCTTCAAGCGCCGTGAGCACCCTGACGCGAACAAGGACCAGCACGGCCGCCTGCGCGTGGCCGCGGCGCTGGGCACCGGCCCTGAGGCGCACACCCGGGCCGCTGCGCTGGTGCAATCCGGCGTCGACGTGCTCGTCATCGATTCGGCGCATGGCCACAGTGACGGCGTCCTCATGACCGTCGATGCCATCCGCCAGGGATTTCCCGACGTGCAACTCGTGGCCGGCAACGTTGCCACCGAGGAAGGTGCGCGCGAACTGGTGCGCCGCGGCGTCGATGCGGTGAAGGTCGGCATCGGGCCGGGCAGCATCTGCACCACGCGCGTCGTTACCGGTGTCGGCGTACCGCAGATCACCGCGGTGATGGACGCCGTGCGGGGCGCGGGTGACGTGCCCATCGTGGCCGACGGCGGCATCAAGTACTCCGGCGACATCGTGAAGGCACTGGCCTCCGGGGCGTCGTGTGTCATGATGGGCTCGATGCTTGCGGGCACCGAGGAGAGTCCCGGTGAGTCGGTGCTCGCCGAGGGCCGTCGTTTCAAGATGATTCGTGGCATGGGCAGCCTGTCGGCGATGCAGGACGGGTCTGCCGACCGCTACTTCCAGGACGGCGAGATGTCACCGTCCAAACTGGTGCCCGAGGGCATCGAGGGCCGCGTGCCTTACCGCGGCCCTGTGGGCGACGTGCTCTTCCAGATGGTTGGCGGATTGCGCAGTGGCATGGGGTACTGCGGCGTCGCCGATATCGCGTCGCTGCAGCGCGACGTGGAAATGGTCCAGATCACCACCGCCGGCCTCCGTGAGTCGCATCCCCACGATGTGACGATCACGCGCGAGGCACCGAACTACTCGAAATAAGTCGGCAGTCTGCAGTCGGCAGTCGTCAGACACACGCCGGAGGTACGTGCATGAGCATCTGGGCGACGAAGTCGATTGCGGCGTTGCGCGCAGAGGCAGATGCCGGCGAGGAAGCCGGCGGCCTGCGGCGCACCCTGTCGGCGGCGAACCTCGTCTTCCTCGGCATTGGTGCCATCATCGGCGCCGGCATTTTCGTCCTTACCGGCGTCGCCGCGGCATTGCATGCAGGGCCAGCGGTGCCGATCTCCATGGTCATCGTGGGCATCGCGTGCACGCTCGCCGGGCTCTGCTACGCGGAGATGGCGAGCACGGTGCCCGTGGCCGGCAGCGCCTACACCTACTCGTACGCCACGATGGGCGAGCTGGTGGCGTGGATCATCGGCTGGGACCTGGTGCTCGAGTATGCCATGGGCGCGGCCACTGTAGCAGTCGGCTGGTCGGGTCACCTGGCGAGCCTGCTCGACATTTTCGGCATTCACATTCCCGCGGCGCTGGCGCAGGCGCCCTTTCAGTGGTGCACCAACCCGAATGTGCAGGCAGCCGTTGCGGGATGCGCGCACGTGGGATGGAACACCACCGGCTCGCTGGTCAACCTGCCGGCGATCCTGGTGTCGGTGCTGATGACGATCGTCCTGGTCATCGGCATCAAGGAATCGGCGAACCTGAACAACCTCATCGTCGTCCTCAAGGTCGCGATCATCCTGGTGGTCGTGGGCTGGGGCGTCATGCACCTCACGCCGGCCAACTGGAAGCCGTACATCCCGCCGAACACCGGGGTGTGGGGTGAGTTCGGCTGGTCGGGCGTGCTTCGGGGCGCGGGGCTGGTGTTCTTCGCCTACATCGGGTTCGACGCGGTGAGCACGGCGGCACAGGAAGCAAAGAATCCCCAGCGCGACATGCCGATCGGCATTCTCGGCTCGCTGGTGGTCTGTACCATTCTTTACGTCGTGGTGTCGGCGGTGCTGACCGGCATGGTGTCGTACACCGAGCTCAACGTGCCGGCGCCGATGGCGCTGGCAATGCAGCGCACCGGCGCCCCGGACTGGCTCCGTGTGTCCATCGACGTGGGTGCAGTGCTGGGCCTTGCGTCGGTGGTGCTGGTGCAGATGCTTGGCCAGAGCCGGGTGTTCTACGCCATGTCGCGGGACGGGCTCATCGGCGGCTGGTTCAGCAAGGTGCACCCGAAGTTCCGCACTCCGTATCTCTCGACGATCTTTACGGGGTTCGCCGTTTCGCTGGCGTCCGGGCTCCTGCCGCTCCAGATCCTGGGGCAGCTGGTGAACATCGGCACCCTGCTGGCATTCGCGCTGGTGTGCGTGGGCGTGATCATCCTGCGGAAGAAGCGCCCCGACCTGGAGCGGCCGTTCAAGGTGCCGTTCATGCCGGTGGTGCCAATCCTTGGTGTGCTGGCGTGCGTCGGCCTCATGGCGACGCTGCCGGTCGACACCTGGCTGCGCCTGGCCATCTGGCTCGCCATCGGCCTGGTGATCTACTTCACCTACGGCCGTTCCAACAGCACGCTGCAGCGGGAGCGCGAACGCGCTCGCGCCGCCGGAGTTTCCTGACACTACTCTGAGCTCGACCCCTCAACCCAGGGCACTGCATGGATTACTTCCGCACAAAGTCGATGGCCGACCTCCGGGGCGAGGAGGGCGGCCTCAAGCGCGTCCTCACCGCGACCAACCTGGTGCTGCTCGGCATCGGCGCCATCATCGGCGCCGGCATCTTCGTCCTGACGGGCACTGCGGCGGCGCAATACGCCGGGCCAGGCATCGTCCTCTCGTTCGTACTCGCCGGGATCGGGTGCCTCTTCGCCGGACTCTGCTACGCCGAGTTCTCATCGATGATCCCGGTGGCGGGCAGTGCCTACACGTACGGCTATGCCACGCTGGGTGAGCTCGTGGCCTGGATCATCGGCTGGGACCTGATCCTCGAATACCTCTTCGCCGCCTCGACGGTCGCGGTGGGCTGGTCGGGCTACTTCACGGCGTTCATGGCCGAGATCGGCTTCACCCTGCCACCGGCGCTGACGGGCGCGCCGTTCAGTGTGCAGGGAACGCATACCCTGGTCCGTTCCGACATCTGCATCAACCCCGCGTCGGGCGGCGTGGCGGTGGATGCGGTCAGTCACACGCTCATCCCGGTGGCCGATTGCGTGTCCAAGGGCTTCACCCTCGGGCACGGCCTGGTCAACCTGCCGGCTGTCGTGCTGGTCCTGCTGATCACCGCGCTGCTGGTCGTCGGCATCAAGGAGTCGGCGCGATTCAACAACATCGTCGTCTTCGTGAAGCTGGCCATCGTCCTGCTCGTCATCGGGTTCGGCTTCAAGTACGTCAACACCGCCAACTGGCATCCCTTCATCCCGGTGAACACCGGTGAGGTCGGGCACTACGGCTGGAGCGGCATCATCCGCGGCGCCGCGGTGATCTTCTTCGCCTACATCGGTTTCGACGCGGTCAGCACCGCGGCCCAGGAGGCAAAGAACCCGCAGCGTGACCTGCCGATCGGCATGCTCGGCTCGCTTGCCATCTGCACGGTGCTGTACATCCTGATGGCACTCGTCATGACCGGCCTGGCACACTACTCCGAGCTCAACGTGCCGCACCCGGTGTTCGTCGCCATCGAGAAGGCGGGGCCGGCGCTCAAGTGGCTGGGCTTCTTCGTCAACATCGGCGCCATCGCCGGCCTTGCCTCGGTGGTGCTCGTGATGCTCATGGGCCAGCCGCGCATCTTCTTCACCATGGCGCGCGATGGCCTGCTCCCGCCGGTGTTCGCGAAGGTGCACCCGAAGTTCCAGACGCCGTATATCTCGACGATCATCACCGGCCTGGTGGCGGCGGTGATTGCGGGCACCCTGCCGATCGGGCTGCTGGGCGAACTGGTGTCCATCGGTACACTGCTGGCCTTCGTGATCGTCTGCGGCGGCATCATCGTGCTGCGGAAGAAGCAGCCGGACCTCCCGCGGCCCTTCCGTACGCCGCTGGTGCCGCTGGTGCCGATCCTTGGCATCCTGACGTGCCTTGGCATGATGGCGCTGCTGCCGGTCGATACCTGGATCCGGCTCTTCGTCTGGCTCTTCATCGGCTTGCTGATCTACTTCCTCTACGGGCGGAACCATTCGGTGCTGAACAAGACGAACAAGTAGGGTGCACCGACGGCATGCGGCGAGGGGACGGAGCGTTTCTCCGTCCCCTCGTCTTTTCTGCCATCACCGTCACACTTAGCTTTGGGGTCCATGACAATCTCTCTCTCCGCCGAGAAGCTCGCATCGGCCGCCGCATTCGCCGCCGCGATCAAGCCGGGTCAGCGCATCTGCATCACGACCCACGTCAATCCCGATGGCGACGGGCTCGGCAGTGAAGTGGCGATGGTGCACCTGCTGCGCGCGCTCGGCGCACATCCGGTCATCACCAACCCGACGCCCACACCGCCGCGATTCGACTTCCTGCTGCACGACCTGCCCGGCGTGGACAAGACGGCGGAGGCGGTGAAGGAGATCCGGCGCGCGGACCTCATCCTCGTTCTGGACATCGCCGACCTGGGCCGGCTCGGCATGCTGCACGACGCGGTGCGCGATCGCGGCGTCCCGGTGGCGTGCATCGACCATCATGTGAGCGAAGGGACGCTGCCGCCGGGACCGCGCTACGTGGACCCGAAGGCGAGCGCCACCGGCGAGTTGGTGGTCGAGCTCGCCGAGGCGAATGGGTGGGACATCCCGGTGAGCGCGGCGCGCGCGCTGTATGTGGCGGTGCTCACGGACACCGGTGGCTTCCGCTTCAGCAATACGCGACCCGCGTGTCCTGCGCGTGGCCGCCGACCTGCTCGAGATCGGCGTCGACCCGGAGGAGATCTACCTCGAGGTCTACGCCAACGTGCCGGAGGGTCGCCATCGCCTGCTGGCCGACGCGCTCGAGACGCTGGTGGTGGAACCCGAGCTCGGGCTCGCCTGGATCACGGTGCCGCCCGGCGCCATGGAGCGGTGGGGGGTGTCACCCGATGACCTGGACGGCGTGGTGGAATTCCCCCGCTCGGTCGAGGGCGTGCGGATGGCGCTGCTCTTCCGCGAGATCGCGCATGGCCGGGTGAAGGTGTCGCTGCGGTCGGTGGGTGACGTAGACGTCGCCGGGTTTGCGAAGCACTTTGGGGGTGGCGGGCACACCAAGGCCGCGGGCCTCTCGGTGGAAGGCACCCTGCCGGAAGTCCAGGCGATCGTGCTGGCGGCCGCGCGGGACTTCCTGGGTTCGCGGGTGCCAGCGTTGACCTGATCGGCTGACCGGAACATATTGCCGAGTGACTATGTCGGAATTGAGAACGGACCCCGGATTGACGGTGATGGAGCGGATCGAGCAGTCGCTCGATACGCTGCGGCCCTACATCGCCTCCCATCGCGGCCAGGTGGAAGTGGTGGATTTCGACGAGGCCGACGGCACCCTGCTGCTCCGGCTGGGAGGCACCTGCCACGGCTGCTCGGCTTCTTCGGTGACGCTGAAGCAGGGGATCGAGGTGCGCCTGAAACAGGCGGTACCTGAGGTGCGGAGCGTGGAATCAGTCTAGGACGTGAGGACGTGAAGACGTGAAGACGTGAAGTAGACCGATAGGAGAAGCGTGGCGCAGTCACTCGAAGGACAGGTCATGGCGGCCCTCGAGCCGCCTGCAGAATCCGCGGCTCGAAAACGACCTCGTCTCGGCTGGAATGGTGCGCGACCTGACCGTCGATGGGACGGGACGGGTCGCGTTCACGTTCCTGCTGGGCCGTGACGACCCGGCAACGCTCGTGCGCGAGGCGCGGAAGGCCATTCGCGAGCTCGACGGCGTGAGCGACATCAAGATCAACGTGGTCGATCCGGCAGGTGCGGCCAAGACGACGCATGCACCGCCTGGTGGGCCGCAGTCTGCCTCGACTGGTGTTCCAGCTCAGCAGCCGATGGCGCAGCCCAACCTCGGCCGCGTGATCGCGATCTCCTCGGGCAAGGGCGGCGTCGGCAAGTCCACCGTCGCGGCCAACCTCGCGATCGCGCTGGTGCAGCAGGGTTTCGCGGTCGGCATCATGGACGCCGACGTCTATGGCCCGAACATCCCGCGCATGTTCGGCGTGTTCGACAAGCCGCCAGTCATCGGCAACCGCATCCAGCCGCTCGAGGCGCACGGCGTGAAGCTGATGTCGCTCGGGCTGCTGGTGGACCGCGACGCGCCGGCGATCTGGCGCGGTCCGATCATCATGAAGATCGTGCAGCAGTTCCTGCGCGACGTCGAGTGGGGCGAGCTGGACTACTTCATCGTGGACCTGCCGCCGGGCACCGGCGACGCGCAGCTCTCACTGGTCCAGTCGACCCAGGTGGCTGCCGCGGTGATCGTCACGACACCGCAGGAGGTCGCGGTGGGCGACGCGCTCCGCGGGGCCAAGATGTTCGAGAAGGTCGGCGTGCCGGTGGTCGGCGTGGTGGAGAACATGAGCGCGTTCGTGGATCCCAGAGACGGGCAAGCGCTTCGAGCTCTTCTCGTCGGGCGGTGGCCAGCGTCTGGCCGACGAGATCGGCGTGCCGCTGCTTGGCTCAGTGCCGCTGCAGCCGGGACTCGCCGAGGCAGCCGACGTCGGCATGCCGGTGCTGGCGGGTGCTCCTGGAAGTGCCGCCGCCACCGTGCTGCGTGACGTCGCCGCAAAAGTTCAGGAGGCGGTGGCAGCGCGCCCGATGGCGCTGCCGATCCTCAACGGGTAGCTGGTCGGCGGAACGAAGAACCGATGGCGATGACCGCCACGATGGAGTTGGCGACGACGACCGGCAGCGCGTGAATGAGCCCGCCATACACAATCCACAGCACGGCACCCACTGCCTGAATTCGGCGGAGAGCGGCCGGCTCCTTGAAGAGGTAGGAGCTGGCGAAAATTGCGGTGGCGACCCACCCGATCCAGGTCCAGTCATGCACTGAGCGGCTCCTGGCGGATGACCGTGACGAAATCGGTGCGGGTCTTGTCCCACTCCTGCAGCACCAGGCCATGTGCGTCGAACAGCGCCCGAATCCGCATCGGTTGCCACCCCACGACATCCTCCAGGATCGGTACCATGACGCTGAGCGCGGTATCGCTCAGGATGGTCCGCCGGGCAATCGGCGTGAGGTACTTGTTCTCCGACACCGCGACCGTGAGCCCGTCCAGGCGGTTCACGTGCAGCATGACGTGCACGTCGGAGCTGCCATCGCCGACGTAGATGATGCGGTCGCGACCGACTGCCAGTTGACTGCGCAGTTGCTCGAGGACCGCCACCTTGCCGTATCCGGCCGGCACCTCGACAATCGACTGGATCTCACCGGAGTGGGGATCGTAGCGGAAGCGCGTCCCGAAGATGTGGTCGGGTGACACGATGCCCTCGAGCGCGGACTGGATGACTTCCTCAGGCGCCGCCGAGATGACGTAGAAAGAGAACCGATATCCCTCGACGTGGTCGAGCATCTGCAGCAGGAGCGGCAGGTTCGACTTGAGCCGGATGCGCCGCCCCACCTCGATCAGGTCCTCGCGCCGCACGCGCCGGTACTCGGGGTCGTGCTGCAGCAGGTAGGCGAGTTCGGCGCCTTGCTGGACCAGGTGGATGCTGCTCAGTCCCGCGATGCGCTCCTGGAAACCGGCCAGGCCGAGCATCTCGCTCAGCACGACGCCGGAATCATTGAAGCTCAGCGTGTGGTCAAAATCGCTGGCCAGCAAGTAGTGCCTGGCGAGTGGCTCCCGCTCCATCATCATTGTCGTGGCACTCCTTTGTGCCTCGGGTCCCTGAATGCCCAGCGCCCCCGCTGGAAGGCTCCGGAGGGGGCGCTGCATTCGCAAAATACCTCCCAGCGGGCGCGACCTAGGGGCTGCACGTCCCGTGATTGTTCCTGACGGCGCACTGCTGCCGGGCGGTATGCATCATGAATGCACCTTAGGACTTCGAATAGTGCCTGTCAAGCGCGTGGAGCGTAGATTGCAAACCTCCTCCTCTCGCGAGGCCTCAGGTGATGGCTGAGACGTTCCCGATCGCGCCTGCCAGCAGTCGCCCTCTCTGGTTCTTCATTCCCGTCGCCATCCTGCTGCTCGCCGTCGCTGCCAGCCTGCTCATGACGGCCCTCGGTCCGTCACGCGCGCGCATCGAGCTCTCGCCTGCGGGGCTGGCCCTGCGAGGTGACATCTACGGCCGGCGGCTCATCCCCGCGGCCAGTCTGCGCGGCGGCGCCGCGCGGATCGTGGACCTCGATCGTGAGCCGGAGCTGGCGCCGAGATGGCGCACAATGGGAACGGGACTGCCGGGCTACAAGGCAGGCTGGTTCAAGCTCAGTAACGGGGAGAAGGCTCTGTTGTCGCTGACGGATCAGCACCGGGCGGTGTACGTGCCCACGAGCGGGGGATTCGCCCTGCTCGTGAGCCCGGCACAGCCCGACAGCTTCCTCGCGGCACTTCGCCGGGTGGCACCGGGCAAGTGAGCGGCCCCGACTGGAAGGATCTCGGCGCCGTCGCCGACCTGCGGCAGCGCTCACTGCAGCAACTCATCATCGGGCGGACGAAGATCGCGCTGAGTCATCATGCGGGCGTGTTCGGCGCGGTGTCGGGCGTCTGCAATCACGTCGGCGGTCCGCTGGGCGACGGTGCCCTCGAGGGCGACTTCATTGTGTGTCCCTGGCATCACTGGAAATTCCATCGGGTCACGGGGCAGGGGGAGCCAGGCTACGAGACCGACCAGGTGCCGCGCTACGAACTCAAGATCGAGGACGGGCGGGTACTGGTGGACCTTGCGAGTGCCACGCCGCGGCGGAAGGCACCGCACGAGCGGCACCCACTGGAGCGTCCGATCATCCGTGAACCGGGGCGGATTCGCGTCCTCGGCCTCTCAACCACCGCCATGGACGCTGCCTATCCCCGCTACTCCACCTCCGACAGCCTGCTCGAAGTTGCGCTCGATGCTGCCGCCGAGGCGGGCGCCGAGACCCGGATGCTGCATGCGAACACGCTGAAGTTCCGCCACTGCGAGGGCTACTACTCGAAGAGCGCACAGGCATGCACCTGGCCATGCTCCATCACGCAGATGGATGCGGAAGACCAGATGGAGCGGGTCTACGAGGCGCTGGTGTTCTGGAGTGACGTGGTGATCCTCTCCTCGCCGATCCGGTGGGGCAGTGCCAGCTCGCTCTATTTCAAGCTGATCGAGCGGATGAACTGCATCCAGAACCAGGTGACGATCCGCGACAACGTACTGATCCGGAACAAGGTGGCGGCGTTCATCATCACCGGTGGACAGGACAACGTGCAGGCGGTCGCGGGACAGATGCTCATGTTCTTCTCGGAGCTTGGTTTCGACTTCCCCCAGTTTCCCTTCATTGCGAGCAGCCGCGGCTGGTCGGCAGAGGACATGGAGCGGAACGTCACCTACGTGATGCGCAGCCCGGAACTGCGAGAGGGCGCGCGGGCGCTGGCGCAGCGCGCGGTCGAGAAGGCCGCGGTCCTGGTCGCGGCCGATGCTCCGGTGGACAGGACCGTGCGTGGTGGGCGGAAGGCGCACCGGATGGACATCGTGGAACTCGACAGCCAGCCTGGGCCACCGGGGGGCTGAGTCATGGCCATCGCCGGCCCGCGTTAGTGCTGCAGTGCCGCCGGCAGGTGCCGGCCCGTGCGGCAACCGGTTCTGGTGCCTACAATTCTCCCTGTGCCACTCATCACCTTCCTGACGGACTACGGCCTCAACGACTCCTATGTCGCCGAGGTGAAGGGCGTGCTGTTGTCTCGAGTGCCTGATGCCGGCATCGTGGACATCACCCACCTCATCCCCCCCGGAGACATTCGAAGCGCTGCCTATGTGCTGGGTCGCGCGTGGCGGTCATTCCCCGAAGGCACGGTCCACCTCGCGGTAGTCGATCCTGGCGTAGGAACGGCGCGGGCTGCGCTTGCGGTGCGGTCACATGGTCACACCTTCGTGGGACCGGACAACGGCATCTTCTCCTATGTGCTCACCGCGGGACCATTCGAGGCCGTGACGCTGGAGACGCCGGAGCGTGCCGCTCCCACGTTTCATGGCCGCGACCTCTTTGCGCCTGCGGCGGCGCGCATCCTCATGGGTTACCCGTTGCACCTGCTTGGCGCCCCCGCCAGTGCCGACCTGGTCCGCCTTACCGCGGGCGCGCCGCACTACGAGGGCAAGGTGGTGGTCGGCGAGGTGATCTACGTGGACCGTTTCGGCACGCTGGTGACGAACCTCACCACCGAGGAAGTGCCGGACTACGCCGTGCTCGAGACCAACGACCTCGAAGTGGGCCGGCTGCAGAAGACGTTTGGTGACGTGCCAAGTGGCGGGCTGGTGAGCTACGTCGGCTCGGGCGGGCTGGTGGAGATTGCCGTCCGTGATGGATCGGCGGCTCGTCGACTGGGCATTGGTGTGGGTCATGAGGTGCGGGCGCGACTGGGCGGGTAGGCGTTGGGCGTTGGGCGTTGGGCGTTGGGTGGGTGGAAACAGATAACCGAGGACACGTGTTGGCCTTCAGCGACTTGCAGTCGTTCATCGCGGAACTCGAGCGGCAAGGCGAGCTGGTCCGTGTCGCCGTCGAGGTCGATCCCCAGTATGAAGTGGCGGAGCTGGTGCAGCGGGTCATTCGCCAGGATGGTCCGGCGCTGCTGTTCGAGCGGGTGAAGGGCGCCGACTTTCCGCTGGTGATGAACCTCTTCGGCTCGACGCGACGCATCGAGATCGCCCTGGGCCGTCACCCGGAGGAGATCGGCCGGGAGCTGATCGACCTGGTGCAGCAGCTCAATCCCCCCACACTCTCGAAAATCTGGGCGATGCGCGGGCGACTGGCGCGCGCGCGTTTCATGCGGCCGGCGCACGTGTCGAGTGCGCCGGTGCAGGAGGTCGTTGAGGCGCCGCGACTCGACCGGCTGCCCAACCTGTGGAGCTGGCCGCGCGACGGCGGCCCATTCATCACGTTCGGTCCTACGCTGACGCAGAATCCCCGCACTAACGCGCGGAACTTCGGCCTGTACCGGTTGCAGGTGTACGACGCGACGACGACGGGCATGCACTGGCAGAGCATGAAGGGCGGGCGGGGGCATCACTTCGAGGCGGAGCGGGAGCACAAGGAGCTCGAGGCCGCGGTGGTGCTCGGTGGCGACCCCGTCACCATGCTCGCAGCGATCCTGCCGCTGCCAGAGGACATGGACGAGCTGTCGTGCGCCGGATACGTGCGCGGCGCGCCAACGCGCTTCGTGAAGGGCAGGACGATCTCCCTCGACGTTCCCGCCAATGCGGAATTCATCCTCGAGGGCACGGTGCCGCCCGATGTGCGCCGGCTCGAGGGACCCTTCGGCGATCACTATGGGCACTACTCCGAGGCGGAGATGTTTCCCGTCTTCAACGTGCGGACGGTGACCCGGCGGCGAAACCCGGTGTACCCCGGCGCCGTCGTAGGAAAGCCGCCGCAGGAGGACAAGTGGATCGGGATCGCCGCGGGGGAGATCGTGGGACCGCTCATCCGCGTCATCAACCCGTCGATTCGCGACCTGAGCGCGTCCGCCGATGCGGTCTTTCACAACCTGCTGGTGGTGGCGATGGTAGAGCGGCATCCCGAAGGAGGCGCTGAAGGTGGCGCTCAACCTCCTGGGCACGGGGCAGCTGTCGCTGACCAAGGTGACGGTGCTGGTGCGCGAGGACGTACCGGTGCGGAGCTTCCCGGCGATGCTGCGCGAGCTCTGGTACCGGTTCGACCCGGCGGACAGGATGCTCCTGCTGCCGATCGCACCGCTCGACACGCTGGACTACACATCGTATGAACTGCACGTGGGGAGCAAGCTGGTGCTCGATGCCACCGGTCCAGCGCGAACTAACGAAGCGCCGCCCACGGCGGTCAGCGATCCCTCGGCGTTCGACCGGCGGATCACGAAGCACAAGGTGCTCGACGGCGGGTTCGTGGTGGTCACAGTGAAGTCCGAGCCGCGCGACGTACTCGCGGGGCTGGTGAAGTGGGATGGGCTCGGGCCGGTTCGCTTCATCGCCGCCGTGAGCGATGATGTGGACCTCGACGACGAGAGCAGCACGGTGTGGGGCATCTTCACCCGCTTCGACCCGGCGCGTGACATGATCTTCGAGCGCCAGTCGTTCATTGGGGCCAAGCCGGTGTACGGCGGGCGGATCGGCATTGACGCGACGTGGAAGCCGGGCTATCCGCCGCCGGTGACGATGCCTGATGAGGTGGTAAGACTGGTGGAGCGACGGTGGGGCGAGTACTTCGGCGGGAAACTCGAGCGGAGAGTACGCGGCAGCTGGTAACCTGCGTCATCGGAGGATGCAGATGGAAGGTGTCCTGAAGGTCCTGATCATCGGCGGCACGGTCGCGCTGGCCATGTTTTTTGCCTACTTGAGCCAGCGGTCGAAGGAGCGGGCGGAGACGGCGAGGCATGGGGGCGGCGACGGACCGAGCCGGGAGGATTTCGAGGCACTGCACCAGCAGGTGGGTGAACTCGCTGAGCGGTTGGACTTCGCCGAGCGGATGCTTGCGCAGCAGCGCGATGCAGCACGGCTGAACCAACCGAGGGAGTAGTCACCGCAGCACGAGCAGGTATCTCGCCCGAAGTCCCGAGTCCCTCCAGTCCCAGATGGCCCAATTCTGCGTCGAGTCACGCGTTCCGGAAGTGTAGGGGAATGCATGGCTCACGGGGCCCAGATCCGGGTCCGATATCCTGGAGGGAACAGCACATGAGAAACCAACTGGCTGGATTGGCCCTTCTGCTGGGGCTGGCTGCATGCAATGACCAGCCTCCCATCGAGCCGAGCGCGCAGCCACCCGGGAGTGACGAAGCCCAGTCGATGGAACTCGACATCGCCCCCATGGCATGGCGTGGCGGGCATCGCCGAGCCGACCTCATCGAGGCAGTGGAGACGTGGAACGACAACATCGCCCAATTCAGCACCCTGGCGGCCACCAACCCGCCAGCCGAGAGCCGTATCCAGGCCATGGGCAACACCACCATGCACGATGTGCTGAACGCGGTGGATCGCCGGTTCGATCCGTATGCGTACGATGGGCGCGTGACCCGCCCACTCTCGGTCGAGGCGGCGATCGCCACCGGCACCTACGAAGTGCTGGCGTCGATCGGGCAGGGTCTCCCGACCCCGGACGCGCTGAACTTCATAACCCAGGCCTACAACGACTACATGGCCGCGCTCGACCAGTGCGATGAAGTGACTCGCGGCAAGGCACTCGGGCACGATGCCGCGACCGCCATGCTGGCGCTGCGCGCCGGCGACGGCTCCTCGGGGCCGCCGGCGGTGGTGTTCACCTCCACGGGTGAAGCCGGAAAATTCCGCTCGACCGTCGCGACCGCCACGGCGCTGACCGGTCCCCAGTCCATTCCTTACTGGGGGAACGTGCGTCCCTTCGTCATGGCCACGGGCTCGCAGTTCCGGGCGTCGCCGATGTACGGATCGTCCACCGTGACGGCCGCAGTGCAGACCCCGGGCTATCTCGCCGACTATGCCGAGGTCAAGCGTCTGGGTGGGCAGGTATCGGAGCGTACGCAGGAGCAGACCGACATCGGATACTTCTGGCTCGGCGGTCATCCGCAGAGCTGGAACACCATTGCCCGCCAGCTTGCCGCCAAGCGGCAGCTCAATGCATGGAGGCTGGCACGCCTGCTTTCGCACGTCGCCCTCGCTCGCGCTGACGCGCTCATTTCCGCCTTCGAGACGGCGTACTACTACAATCTCTGGCGGCCGATCACCGCGATCCGGCTCGGAAACCTCGACGCGGCGACTCCGGGCGATCCCACCTGGCAGGTCTCGACCTTCTCCATCGCAGCCAATGGTCCCACGCCACCGTTTCCGGCGCATAGCGCGGCGCCGGTCGCTGCGGCCCAGGCGGCTGCGCAGGCGATCCTTGCCGATCTGGACGGTCCGACCGGATTCACGCTCGAATCGGTGACCTTGCCCGGCCAGCCCAGGAGTTTCCGGTCAGTGGATCAAGCGGTGCGGGAGGAAGCGGATGGGCAGGTCTATGGCGGCGCCTTCTTCCGTCAGGCTACCGTGGTCGGGATCGAGCAGGGCCGGAAGGTCGGGCGATACGTTGCGGATCATTCGCTGCAGCGGGCGCACGGGCACTTCGGCCATTGACGAGCGACCGGGCGACCCCATGCCACAGGTGGCATGGGGTCGTCGCCGGCCGAGGTGTGCTATGAAGGTGTGTGTGCGACCGGCGTTTGCTGCGCGATCGCCGATGGCGCGAGAGGCGGGAGGCCGGATCGCGCTTCCCATGCCTGGTATCGCGGATCGTTCCTCACGAAGTCAAACAGCGGATCGACGCGGATCTGGGCCAGGTATGTGTCATGGTATGCAATCATCGCGTCGAGCCACTTCAGGGTTGCCTCGGTGTCACCCAGCCCGGCGAAGGCCTCGGCGTAGTGAGAGGGCGGCACGGGAGCACCGGCCTGGGTGGCGCGGTTGAGCCGGGCAATGACGCGGCGTGAGTCGGCGGCGAGCATTCGGCGCGCCTCGGCATCGGTGGACGGGGTCGTCAGCGCCGCGGCCCTCGCCGAGTCTCCTGTCGCGGCGGCGGCGCGACGCAACCACTCCACCGCATCGCGTGGCCTTCCCATCGCACGATAGAGCTGCGAAATGTCCACGTAGCCGCGCTTCCATCCTGGATCATCCCGCAACATTCCCTCATACACGACCCGCGACTCCTCATACCGCCGCGCGAAGTAGAGCTGCTTGCCGACCAGGCGGGCGAAGAAGGCGCTCAGGGGATCAAGCCGGTGCGCGCGCTGCGCCGCGGCGACTGCGCTGTCCATTTCTCCGTGGAACCTGAACCAGACTGATTGCATGCTCGCCGCGTCGGGCTCGAGCGAATCGAGCAGTCGCGCTCGCGCGATTCGTTCGGCGGCGCGTGGCAGGTTCGGTCGATAGAACATGTCGGCTGCGGCGAGTGCGAGCCACGCGCTGGCCGCGGTGCTGTCGAGCGCGAGCGCACGGCGCGCGAGTGCGTCGATCTTCGGCCAGCTTTCCTCGGCGCTCGTGAGGTCGTTGAGGGTCGTGAAGATGTACGCGTGGGCCAGGCCGTACAGCCCGGGCACGTAGAGCGGCTCGCGAGCCACGAGCGCGGCGAAGGTATCGCGCGACTCGGGGAAGCGGAACTGGAACCGAAGCGTGAGGCCGCGAAGGTATGACGTGTACGCCGAGGTGTCCTCGCGATATCGCGCCGGCAGCAGCAGGATGGCGCGCCCGGCCTCGCCTGATGCCACCGACTCGGTGCCAGCGCGGGGCACCACGAGCTCGGTGCGATGTGGCGACCGCGCCCTCGCTCCCAGCGCGAGCACAGCAAGGGCACCGACGGCCACGGCCACACCGGCGAGTGGTCGCCGGACCGGAACCGGGGGCGTGCCGCCGGCGACCGGTGACATTGCGACGGTCGGTTGCCAGGCGGGCGGCGCCGGCGTCGGGCGCGAAGCGACCGGTGCGGCGCGAAGCGTACCGGCCAGGGCACTCGTCTCAGCTGACGGCTGCGTCTCCAGCTCCCGGGCGAGGTAGTCGCACAGCTCACGGTAGACCCGCAGCGCGCCACCGCGGTCCCCGGCTGCGTCCAGCATGCGCATGAGCCTTCGCGCGCCAGGCTCGTTCCCGGGGTCGAGCTGAAGTGCCCTCCGGACCGCGTCGCTCTCGGCTTGCCCGGTGCCCGCCAGCTGCTGGCTGCGTTGCCAGGCCGCCGCGCGCACCGCGCGCCGCAACTCCGACCGCTGGTCATCCAGCCAGCGCTCGAACTCCGGGGCTCCCGAGACGTGGAACCCTGGGGCCAGGTCACCCTTCCACAGGGCGACCGCCTCATCCAGCCGCCCCGCCCCGATGTGCGCGCGCAGGGCGTGCGCGTCACAGCGGAATGCATCGAGATCGAGGCCGACATACAAGTCGCCACGCGCGACGACGGCCTCGTCGCCGAGGGCCTGCCGGAGCGCATGGAGCGCATTCCTCAGTGAATGACGGGATGAGGCGTCATCAGCGTCCGGCCACAGCAGGGCCAGCAGCTGGTCGCGCGCATGGAGCCCGTACGGCTGGGACAGCGCCAGGTAGAGGAGGAGCGCCAGCCGCTTGGGCTGGGTAAGGCCGCCCGCGGGCGTGTCGCCGTGTTCCGCGCGGACGACCAGGGCGCCAAGGACGTGCAGGTCGATCATGGACATGCACCGGGGACATGACGGTGACGGATAGGGGACACCCGAAACCTACCCGCTACTGAGGACGTTTCAACCGGCGTACTGCTCACACGCGGGCCCGAGGGACCGAGTGATGGCGTCCACGCCGGGCGGCAGGTCGGCTGGAGGCCGGATCATCTCGAATGCCCCGTTGATCTCGGCCGATGGCGTTGCACGTGCGAGGCCAGCGAAGGTCCCGTGTTCGACGATCTCCCGGGCGGCGTGGAGGAAGCCTGTCCAGGCGGCGCGCGCCAGCGCGCCGCCAACGCTGATGCGTCGCACTCCTGCATCGGCGAGCTGCTGCACGGTAGTGAAGTCACCGCCGACCAGCACATTGACCGGCTTGGGCGCCACGGCCTTGACGACGGCCGCGATGTCGGACGGACTGCGGATGCCGGGTGCGAAGAGGCAATCGGCGCCCGCCTCAGCATAGGCCGTGAGGCGACGTATCGTCTCAGCAAGATCAGGGCGGCCGACGACGAAGCCTTCCGATCGGGCGGTGAGCAGGATTCCCGTTCCACTCGCATCGATCGCGCGTCGCGCCGCCTGTACGCGCTCGAGCGCAAGCGGAAAATCGAACAGTGGCCTTGCTGCACTGCCGGTCGAGTCCTCGATCGACAATCCTGCGATACCAGTGGCCGTCGCGGCCGCCACGTTCGCAGCCACCTGTTCCGGTTCCACGGCGAAGCCGCCCTCGAAATCTGCATTCACCGGAACAGCAACGCCCTGCGCGATCAAGCGCAGGTGGGCCAGGCACTCATCCAGCGATACGTGGTTGTCGGGACGTCCAAGGGACCATGCGAACCCGGAACTGGTGGTGGCGAGGGCAGGGAAGCCGAGCTGTACGAGAAGCTTCGCGCTTCCAAGGTCCCATGGGTTCGGGATCACGAAGCACCCGGCCTCGTGAAGCTTGCGGAACAGGGTCGTGCGAGGGATCACACCCTACCCCTCGCGGGCTCTCATCATGTGCTCGATCTCCGCCATCGTAAACGAATTGAGCTGGACGATCCGCGCCTGTGCGCGGAACATCGGCGGAATGATGTTGGAGGCCTCATCACGATTCTCGACGTCCACGACGAGCCACGCCTTGTGGTCGCCGTCCCTGCATCCCCAGTCCGCATGGCTCAGGAAATGGGATCCGGACCGGAGAAAGACGTCCACGGTCCGCAGACAGACGTCGATCGAGTCTTCGTGGGGCACTTCGATGAGAAATCTTGCCATGGGTGACACCTACTCCGGTTGGAATTTCGTACGGGCTGGTTACAAGCCAAACCAGCGGGCCTTGCGGGTCGAGCCGAAGAGCCGCTTGTCGGCAACACCCTGCGGGGTGGCACCCTTGAAGTCACTCGTCGGCTTGGGCCCACCGAGAAAGTTGACGTACACCTCCGCGATCTGGTTTCCGCCAAACTCGATGTAGCAGTGACCGTCGCCCTTGTAGGCGGACGTGTCGCCGCCTTGCGCACGGGCAATGATCCCGGCCGCGACCACCTTCCCGGCGCCCTCGGCGAAGATCCCTGCGCGCGGCGTGCCCACGCTGGTCACGTCACCGATTGCGTACACACCGGGGAAGCGAGTCTCCAGGGTAGCCCGGTTGACGGGGATCCAGCCGCCCTCGGCCAGCCCGGATTCCAGCACCACCCCTGGCGCGACGTGGACGGGCACCGCGAGCAACAGGTCAAAGGGAATCGGGTCGCCTGCCGCGAGCCGGAGTGTACGCGTCGCGGCATCGACTCGCGTGACGATGGCGCCGGACACACACTCGATCCCCAGCTCAGCGAAGCGCGCCAGGACGCCGTCGCCTGCGGCCTTCGACACCGGGAGCGGTGACGGAAACGGGGTGACGAGGATGATGCGGGAACGATCGCGGAGGCCGCGCGCCGTCAGGTAGTCGTGCATCAGCATCGCCGTCTCACTCGGCGCGGGCGGACACTTGTAGTGCGGTGTCATGACGCCGACCACCACCGTGCCTCCCTCGAATTCCGGCAGGATGTCGCGAAGCCTTGTCGCCCCCGCCACCGAGTAGAACTCGTGCCCGGCCTCGGCGAGGCCCGGCGTCGCGGCCACGTTGTAGTCCGCGCCCAGGGCAACGACCAGGATGTCGGCATCGTAGGTGGCGCGGTTCGTCACGACACGGCGGGCCACCGGGTCGATTGCCGTGACCTCTTCCTGCCTGAACGTGACGCCTGTCTTGCTGATCGCACGGTAGGGAACTTGAACCGCCGCCGGCGCGGCCCGGCCGAACATCACATCGAGCTTGGAAAAGCCGAAGACAAAGCTGTCGCTCTTGTCGATCAGAGTCACGTCGATCTTGTCGCCAAGCGCCTCGGAGAGACAGGCGGCTGTCTCGAGCCCGCCGAAGCCCGCGCCAACTATTACAACCTTCATGGACCGGGGACCTTCAGGGGACGGGAGGAGGCGGCAACTCGGCCAACGGCACGTCGGCGCCCACGTTTGCGAAGGCGCGCTTGAAGAACCGCACCACTCGCCGGATCACCAGCACGGCAATGACCACGAACACCACCGCGACGACTCCAGCCACGATCGGGTGCGACATCGCCAGCGTGGTGAGACCGACTGCCACTGCATCCTCGAACACGCTGAGAATCCAGTTGCTGAACGGCTCGGGGCTCGCGTTCGCTGCCGTGCGGGTGACCGCCTTCGCACCATGTGATGTGAGCGCCACCGATCCACCCACGAGCGCCGCCACCACCTTCCATGCCTCCGGCATGTCGGAGAAGATGCCAAAGCTGAGGCCCGCCGCGACGGCGGGCCGGATCAGGGTGTGGATCGAGTCCCAGACGGTATCGACATAGGGGACCTTGTCGGCAAAGAACTCGATGAAGAAGAGGACGGCGGCCCCGAAGATCACCACGGGGTGCCCCAGGACGCCCGAGACCGGCAGGCAGTGCGAAAAGATGGAAGTACTGCGACGCGCCGAGTATGGCGACCGTCGCATAGACATTGAGCCCGGCCGCGAAGGCCGTGCCGAGTGCCAGTCCCAGGAGCTGAAGGGTATCCATGCTGCCAAGAGTCTATCGCATCGGGCCGCCCACCGCCAACGGACTTACGGCGTGGGACCGTACCCCACGCCGTCGGGCGATGCCCCCACGGTGATCGTCCGCACCAGCTTGTGCGTGGTCATGTCCACCAGGCCCACCGAAGGATCGTCGGCGAGGGTGACGAACGCCGTACGGCCGTCGGGCGCGATGCTGACGCCCCGTGGAGAGGCGAGTCCATCGAGCTTCCACGCCACGGCGCGCATAGCGACATCGATGACATGAATGGCCCCACCGTCGGGATCACATGCGATGGCCGTGCGCCCATCGGCGGAGACGGCGAGGCGATACGGCAGCTTGAAGCCGCGCAGCGTGGTGACGATGGTGCCGGTACCGGTATCGATGATGCTGACCGTGCCGTCGGTGTTGCTCCCGGCGAACACGAGCTTGCCGTCGGGTGTCACGGCGATGCCCTCGACCTGCGGCGCCACGGGAATTGCGCGCACGAACTTGCGATCGACGAGGTCGATCTCGGATACGCTCCCGGACCCGACGTTCGAGGTGAACACGCGCTTCCCGTCGGCGGTGATGGCTGCCATGTGCGAGCCCTTCGCCTCGGTCGGGATCGCCGCCTCGACCGTGCCGCTGGCTCGAGGTCCACGATGACGACGTTGCCGGTGGACTCGGAGGTGACCACCACCTGGCTCTCATTGCCCGGCATGAAGACCACCCCATGCGGGCGGGTGTACTGGCCGAGCGAAGATGGTTCGCGTGACGGTGCCCGACGCGATATCGATGATCGGCGAGCTCGTTGCCGGCCGGTCGCTGGCCATAGATCGTCACCACCCCGGTGCGCCCGCTGGGCGAGATCGCGGCCTCGTGCGGGCCGATGCCGACCGGGATGAGTCGCATGCTGTCGGTGCGAAGGTCGATCAAGCGAGGCGCTGGCCGCCTCCTGGTTGGCGACGAGCAGGTTGCCGCTCTTGAGGCCCTGTGCGCGGCGACGCTGGGCTGATGTGCCGACGAGGACCGCGCAGGACACTGCCAGGAGTCGAAAATCAGGGCGCATGCGTGCAGGATCTCCGGAATGGGTCTGACATCGGACGTACACGAATGGCTTCTTGTGTCAGCGTGCGCGCGAGGGCGGCCGAATGAGGTAGAGATGGACGCCGGACCCATCGCGTCTCGAAGCCACGATCTGGCTTCCGTCCGGTGACCAGCGGGGGTTGGTCCACCGACCGGGCAGTGTCGAGAGGGGAGCCGCCGCGGCTCCGTCGGTGTCCATCACCATGATCGTTGCCTCGTCACCGTGTTCGCGTGCGAACACCACCTGCCCGCGATCCGCGGACCACGACGGCCAGCCGTCGAAGGCGGCGTTGCGCGTGAGGTTCATCTCGGCGCCGCCGGGGTGCTTGACCACAACCTCCGAGTTGCTGTCTGTCACCTGGCGCCGGTAGAGGAGCAGCGCGCCATCGGGTGACCACGACGCATAGGTGGCCACACCGCCCTCGGTGAGTTGCCCGATCGGCGTTCCATCGGGCGCCATCGCCAGGATCTCGAACACGTCGGGCTCCGACGCATTGTGGGCGTGGCGCGAAGAGTTCCAGATGATCGACTGGCCATCGGGCGCCCACATCGGATGAATGTCGATCCCGGGGTCGTCCGTCAGGCGCACCGCTCCAGACCCATCGGCATTCATCCGGTAGATCTCGGGATTACCGTCCCGGGTGGAGACGAACGCGATGCTTCGTCCATCGGGCGACCAGGAAGGCGAGTCGTCCTCGGCGGTACCACTCGTGAGCCGAGTCAGGCCAGTGCCATCGACACGCACGGTGTATACGTTGAGCGGGCCGTCCCGATTGGAAATGAATGCCAGGTGCGTACCATCGGGCGACCAGGACGGCTCGTAGTCCACCGGCGACGCGTTCGTGTTGGGTGGCAAGTCGAATGCGACAGGCTCGACTGGCGCCTCAGGGGCGGAACGACACCCGGCCACCAACAACAGTGCGTTCAGGGGGAACAAATGGCGGGCCGTGCCAAGGAGCTTGAGGGTATTCATCGGGCCCCAGCCTATCCTTCGTGACATGAACGCCAGTTGCGACGGCCCGCCCGCCTCAGGCATCAGGGAGATATGACGAAAAAACTGCTAGCGGTACTCATGCTGTGCAGCGGCACGCTGCAGGCGCAGAATCAGTCCCTGGTTGGCACGTGGCAAGTCAACTTTCAGGCCGGAATGCGGATCGAGGACGGCGTCGCAACTCCCATCATGGGGACTGGCACGCTCACCGTCGAGGCCGCCGGCGATTCGCTGATCGGGATGCTGGCGCCCACTCCCGCTCCCGACATGCCATCGCGGCCACCGATGCGGCTTGCGGCGAGGGCGAGTGCCGGCGAGGCCACGTTCCTTGCGCACAGCAAGGCCACCATCAACGTCAACGGCGCCGAGCACGAAGCCAGCGTGGTGAGTACCTGGGTGCTGCGGGCGAAGGGCGACGGTCTCGAGGGTACGGTAGCGCGGCAGATCGACAGCCCCGATGCAGGGCCCCAGGAGCCGAGACCGGTGACGGGAACACGCAAGAAGGGCTGAGGGCCGGCTGGCCTCAGTCGATCCACTCGACGGTCACCCCGCCAAACGCCGTCTCCAGCTCGACCACCAGCTGCTGCGGCGCGTTCTCGAATCCTGCGCTCACCCATGTGCGACCGTCAGCGCTGCGCACCAGGCCCGCCGGGGCGAAGCTCGCCAGGAACTTGTCGAGCTCGAGCTTGATCCCGGCGCGCCGCGGCAGGCGCAGCACCAGCTCGCCCACGGCAATGCCGGCGTCGAGGTGCATCGGTCCCGACCAGCGCCCGCTGAAGTCGAGCGTCACCTTGCCCACGCCGCCATTGAAGTCGACCTCGCCGCATCGCGCGTAGCCCAGGCCCGTCACGACGAGCTCGGCGGCCCCCGCCGAGAACTCGGCGCCGGAACAGCGAATCGGGTTCGCCTCAGCGAAGTGCACCACCGTCTTGCTCGCACCGGTCTGGACCTTGAGCCGGCTGATGCGGATCCCGCCAAGCTCGAGCGTGGCCTCGGCGGCGCCCAATTCGATATCGAGATCGAGGTCCGCGCGGGTACTGAGCGCGATCGTGGCGGCCGGCGGCGTGCCGCGATGGCTCACCCTGACGCCACCACTGCGCGGCAGCGTCTCGGTACCGAGGGTGAGTTGCGGCACCGAGGGATCGAACTGTGCGACGGGCGCGAAGCGATCGGCGTCGTAGGTGAGGCGTAGCGCGTACAGGATGCCCGACGGTGCGGGGACCAGGCTGAGCGTACCGCCGGCATACTGGACCGTCGTCGACAGTCGCGACTCACCATGATCCTGCCGCGTGCTGGAATACTCGCGCAGCGTCTGCGCCCTGCACGTCACCGGGCGGCGGTGGCGGGGCCGACCGAGAGGCACGAACCGGAGCAGATGGCGCATCACCGCGAACCGTCGGGCGGCCGCGAGCCGGGGCGCGGGCTGGTACTGCTATCCGGCCGCTTCGCCGCCGGAACACCAAACCGGGGCGTGGCCCAGAGGAATTCGTCGGTCAGCATCTCGGGCGGGATGAACCGTCCGGCAAACTGCTCCTTGAGCCCACCGCGACTCAGCAGTGCGGCGCCGAACCCGACGCTCGCGAGCAGCCAGCTGATGAGGATCGCCGCACCGAGCATCAGTTCGCCGGCGACCGGTGCCCAGCCGAACAGGGTCCACACGAGCCAGGGGGCGAAGATGCAGGCGAGCCCGACGACGAGATAGCGATAGCTGTTGGGAGAGAGCGCCCGCCCCTGTGCCATCTGCCGCCGCGTGATCGACTCACCCATGGCGTGCGCCACCGCCAGCGCGCCGCCGACGATGCCGGCGACGAGAAGCAGGGCGAACACGATCACGACGAACGGGATCAGGAGGATGCCGGCGACCGTGAGGATCAGGCCCACGACGAGCATGCCGAAGGTGGGCAGGACGAGGATCTGGCCGAGCAGTCCCACGATGAACGCCCGGCTGAAAGAGCTTCGCACCGTGTCTGAGGTCACTTCAAGCGGCGACTTGCCGAAGAGCACAAGGCCGAACCCGGCGAGGAGCAGCGTAAGGAACACCCCGGTGGTGCCGGCCAGCGAGCGGAAGATGTGGCGCATCGGCGACGCGGGCGCGGCAGGCGACTGCTCCGCGGAGGGCGCCGACAGCGTGCGTACTTCGCCCGTCACCTCTCCACCCTCGAGGCGAACCTGGCCGGCAAGCGCCAGCACGTCACCGTCGATCACCGCACCGGGGTGCAGCACGATGTCGCCGCCCCAGCACACCAGGTTGCCGTTGAGGCGACCGTAGACGTCCGCGGTACCCTCGAGCACGAGCAGGTCGCCGGTGACCGCCTGGTCTGAGCCGATGCTGAAGTCGCCGAGGCGAGCCTGGCCGTTCGGGATGGCGAGGCGCAGCTGTGCGGGTGGCACCGCTGCGGCGGCACGGATGCTTCGCTCGAGCGAGATGGGATGGGAGAGATCGCGGAGCGAAATGCTCGGCGCATCGGCCGAGGTCTGTACTGCCTGCGGATGCGGCCGGGTGGGCGCTGCATCCTGGCCCGGCGCGATCTGCTGGATGCGGGTCCAGACATCGCGCAGCACATCGCTCGGCTCGTCGGCCCGCAGACGAGCGCGGGCCAGGCGAGCAGCGCAATCACTGCAATGGCTGGAGCGAGCCGGAGCGCCCTAGATGTGCTCATGTGCCACCGACCCAGCCGGAATGGCAATCAGCCGGCGCATCAGCAGCATTCCCGCGGCCCACGCCGTCGTCAGCACGCCGGCGACGGTCGCGAGGCGTGCCGGCGAATCGGCCAGCGCGCGTGCGGAACCGTACCAGGGCTGCTCGACCAGGGTGGTCGCCAGGCCATGCACGACTACCCAGCCAAGTTCGGCGACGTTGTGGAGAGCGGTCATTCCAAGGGAGGCGAGCACCTCGCGGTGCCCGAGGGACCAGACGATGCTGCCGGCGAGCGATCCGAGCACCGAGACCATGGCACCGGCCGCCAGCGCGCGAGACGCTGGCGTCGCCATGGCGCGATGGCGCAGCGTCGCGAGCGCCGAGCGGGGCGTTACAACCTGCACCCGTGCCATGACCCGATCCTCGAAGCCGGCGGCGGGCACATGGAGCGGCAGCGCACCCAGCCACTGGACCACGAGGCGTTCGCCGTTGATGAGCGAACTGCAGTCGGGGCAGCCATTGACGTGCGCGCGAATTGTCTCGGGGTAGTTACCCTCGAGGACGAGATCGATCTCGTCGAGTGTGAGGTGCTGCAGGACTGAGCGCTCCATAGAATTGACCCCTCCTACGCGGGCTGGACGGCCGGGGTTTCACTCCCGGGTCCTCGCCGTCAAAATGGGACTGCCTATTCCTTCAAGTGGGCCAGCGAGCGTCGCAACTCGTTGCGCGCGCGGTGGATGTACGTCTTCACCGTGCCGAGCGGCAGGTCGAGCATCTCGGCGATTTCTTCATAGGCGCGCCCGTCCACGTGCCGCAGCAGGATGCAGGCGCGATACTCGGGGCGGAGCAGGGCGATGGCCCGCTCGATTTCCCCGCCCAGTTCCTTTGCCTCCACGATGTCGAGTGCGTTCTCACCGCGGTCGCCGATCTGCAATGCGGTGGCTTCAACGGCGTCGGGTGTCACGGCGTGCGGTGATCCCTCGAGGGAGAGGGTGTCGAGTTCGCGGCGGCGGAGGTGATCGATGGCGGCGTTGTTCGCGATCTTGAAGAGCCAGGACGAGAACTTGTACTCGGGCTTGTAGCTCTCGATGGCGTTGAGCGCCTTCACGAAGGTGTCCTGCGACAGGTCCTCGGCGAGTTCCCGGTCGCGCACCATGCGATAGAGCAACGAGAAGATCGGGCGCTCGTACCGTCGCACGAGCTCGCGATAGGCGCGCTCCTGCCCGCCCCGCGCCAGCAGGACGACCTCCTGGTCGGTGAGGGCCGACAAGGCCGCAGGGCGCTCAGCCACGCGCTGCTACCATGCTTGCGGACGCGATTCCGCCCGGGGTACATTACGCTCGTATGTCCGCATCAAATCAGCATTTACCCGTCTTTGGCGGGCCCGAAAAACGGGCATACGTGCGGACCATGTTCGCGGCGATTGCCCCGACCTACGACCGCCTGAACCGGATCATCAGCTTCAGCTTCGACCAGCGCTGGCGACGCCGCGCGGTCGGGCGTCTCGGCTGGGAACGGCGTCCGGGCGGCGTCTATCTCGACCTGTGCGCAGGCACCCTGGATTTCAGCGTGGCCCTGGCCACCCAGCCCGGATTTGCGGGCCGCATTGTCGCGGCCGACTTCGTTCCGGCGATGCTGGTGACCGGTCGCACGAAGATCGGTACCAGTGCGATCCTGCCGGTGACGGCAGACGCGCTCGAGCTGCCCTTCCCGGATGACTACTTCGATGGCGCGGTTGTAGGGTGGGGCATGCGGAACCTGGTGGATCTCGAGGCCGGTCTCCGGGAGGCCTCGCGGGTGCTCAAGCCAGGTGCGCGTCTCGCGATTCTCGAGATGTCGCAACCGGGCTGGCAGCCGTTTCGGGCGCTCGTCGATTTCTACTTTGATCACGTGCTCCCGCGGATTGGTCGCGCCATTTCGAAACATAGGACTGCGTACTCCTGGCTTCCAGAGTCTACCCGGGTGTTCCCTGCGCCGCCGGAGCTGGCGAGACGGATGAGGGAGAACGGGTTTGGGGACGTGACATACGAGGCGTTGCTGGGAGGATCGTGTGCCATGCACATCGGTGTGAGAACCGCGTGAGGCGGAACAGCGACCGCGTGAGGAGGAACCGCGACTGCGGGAGGCTCGATGGCTGAGGGGCAGGTGCTGGCGGGTGAATCCCTCGTAGTTCGATTTGCCAACTTCGTGAAGCTTCCACACACCCTGTTTGCGCTCCCGTTTGCGCTGCTGGGGGTGGTGGCGGCATCACGGGCGACACCGCTGCACCTTCGCGAGGTACTACTGGTAGTCGCCGCGTTTACGGCAGCGCGCTGGGTGGCGATGGGGTTCAACCGGATCGCCGACCGTCACTTCGACGCCAGGAACCCTCGCACCAGCAACCGGGAACTCCCGAAGGGGACGCTGACGGTCGGGCAGGCCTGGGTATCCGTGACGGTGGCGGCGGTCGCGTTCCTGCTTGCGGCATGGTTGCTCAATCCGCTCTGCGCCCTGCTGGCCCCGTTTGCACTTGCCTGGGTGATGGTCTACAGCCTCGCCAAGCGCTTCACCTGGTGGCCGCACGTGTGGCTTGGCCTGAGCCTCGCGATCGCCCCGGTGGGGGGGTACCTCGCCATTACCGGCCAATGGAGCGCGCCGTGGTGGACGCTGGCCGCCATCACGGTGGCGGTGGCGACCTGGGTCGCGGGGTTCGACATCTTCTACGCCCTGCCCGACGAAGCGTTCGACCGTACCGAGGGACTGCACAGCGCCGTGGTGCGGCTGGGCGTGCCGCGGGCGATCATCCTTGCCAAGGTACTGCACGGCATCACCATCCCTGCGTTGCTGCTCTTCGGCTGGGGGTCGGGTTTCGGGACATGGTACTACGTGGGGGTCGCGGTGGCGGCCGCGATCCTGGTCTGGGAGCACCACCTTGTGCGGGCCGACGACCTTTCACGGCTCGATGCAGCCTTCTTCACGATGAACGCGGTGATGAGCGTGACTGTCTTTGCCTTCGCGCTCCTCGACGCGCTGACGTGAGGACGTGAGGACGTGAAGTGGCGGGGAACAGGGAACAGGGAACAGGAGGAGCGGTGAAGCAGTTGCCGATCGTGTTGGCCATCACTGGGGCGTCCGGGGCGCCGTATGGCGTGCGCCTGCTCGAGGCATTGGCGAGCGCCGCGGTGCCGGTGTGGCTCATCGTCTCCGGTCATGGCTTCCGGTTACTGCAGGCGGAGTGTGGCATTGGCGACATCGACGCGCTCAAGGCGGCGACGGGCGGCAACTGGGCCAGCGTGCGGGTCTTTCCAGACGATGATCGCGGCGCGTTGCCGGCGTCGGGGTCGCAGCGCACCGGGGGAATGTTGGTCTGTCCCTGCTCCATGGGCACGGTGGCGGCGATCGCCGGGGGCACGAGCCGCTCCCTCGTGGAACGCGCTGCGGACGTGACCCTGAAGGAGCGCCGCAAACTCATTCTCGTCCCAAGGGAAACACCGATGTCGCTGATCCACCTGCGCAACCTCGTAGCGGTGACGGAGGCGGGAGCCACCGTGGTTCCCGCCGCGCCCGGGTTCTATCACCGGCCGACGGAGGTGAGGGAGCTGGTGGATTTCATCGTGCAGCGAGTCCTCGACCAGCTCGACCTGGATATCAGCATCGCCGCGCGCTGGGAGGGCTGACGTGCCCCTCGACATTCCATTCCGGCTCTCCAGCTCAGCGGACGATGCCGACCCCGACGCGCGGCTCATGGTCAGCTCACTGTCCCGCCGGCTGAACGGGCATGTCGTGCTGGCCGATGAGGCCCTGGTGTTCGAGATCGCGGCGTCAAGCGGCGGGGCGACAAACAGCGCGCAAGTGCTCTACAGCGAGATTTCGTCGGCGGTGCTCCGGCCGGGTATCCTCACGAGCCGCATTCGCCTGACGGCCCGTGATGCGACGGCGTTCGTCGAACTCTCTCCCCGGAATCCGCGTGAGGTCACGCTCCTGGTGAGCCGGAAATTCCGTCATGAGGCGCGCGCATTTGTGTCTGCGCTGCAAATCCGCCTGGCCGATACGCAACAGCGCAAACGGTAGCACGGTCGCATGCGACTCGGAATCATCTCCGATACCCACGGCCTGCTGCGGCCCGAAGTCTTCGAGGTTTTCCGCGAGGTCGACCACATATTCCATGCGGGTGACATCGGGTCGCTGGCGCTGCTGACCGAGCTCGAGGCACTTGCGCCCGTCACCGCTGTTTACGGCAACACCGACGACTGGGATGTACGGGCGGCGGTGCCCAAGGTGGCTCGGGTGCAGCTGGATGGGTTCGAGATCGTGGTGACCCATGGTGACCAGTTCGGGAGCCCCACACCGGATGCACTGTACGCCGCGTATCCCGACGCCGAGATCATCCTGTACGGACACACGCACAAGCCGCTGCTGACGCTGGTGGACCTGGTCGTGACCGTGATGAACCCCGGTGCCGCCGGCCAGCGGCGCTTCGATATCCTGCCGTCGGTGGGGATCCTCGAGCTCGAACCGGGCATCCCACCGCGCGGGCGACTCGTGCCGCTCACCAACCCCGACGAGGATTGACTCCATGGATGTCCTGAAGGACCTGGTCACGCTCATTGCCGTGATCGATCCCGTTGGAACCATCCCGATCTACCTCACCGCAACGGCGGGAATGACCGACGCGGAGCGGCGACGTGTCGCCGTGCGGGCGACATTCATCTCGGCGGGCGTCCTGCTCGGCTTCGTGGCGCTGGGGCAGGTGGTGCTCAATGCGATGGGGATCTCGCTGTCCTCGTACCAGGTGGCGGGTGGCATCGTGCTCTTCCTCTTCGCCCTGCAAATGGTGTTCGATCCGGGGCACCAGAAAGAGGACGCCGACCAGGTGAAGGGGAACGACGTGGCCGTCTTCCCGGTGGCGATCCCCTCGATGGCGGGGCCGGCGGCGATGATGGCGGTGGTGGTGCTGACCGACAACGCGACCTTCAATGTCGGGGAGCAGGTGCAGACGTCCGTCGCGATGCTCGCGGTGCTTGGGTTCACGCTGCTGCTGATGCTCGCGGCGAGCCCGATCCAGCGCCTGATTGGGGACGGCGGGATCAACATCGTGAGGCGCGTCATGGGGCTGCTGCTCGCCGCGCTCGCGGTGCAGACGGTGGTCGATGGCGTCAAACAACTCGTGAGCCAGGGGTGACGCGCATGAAGAAATTCCTTCCCGCCCTCGCGGCGATGGCCCTCATCGCCTTCCTGTCTGCGAACAGTGCCCCGACATACCCGGTGGGCCGTATTGTCACGCCCAAGGGCGAGATCCTGTTCTACCTGTATCCCCAGACGCCGAACCACATGGCGAGCTTCATCAAGCTCGCCGATGCGCACTACTGGGATTCGCTGACGTTCAACCGTGTCATCAAGAACTTCGTGGCACAGGGCGGGTGCCCTGACACGCCGGCGGGGTTCAAGGACTCACCGTATAACCTGGCACCAGAGTTCGTACCGGACCTGAAGCATGTGTACGGGGCAGTCGGGGCCGGACGCGACGACAACCCGCAGAAGCTTTCCGCCGGCTGCCAGTTCTACATCGTGGTGAACAAGGACGGCCTGAAGCGACTGGACGGCAACTTCGTGGTCTATGGACAGGTCATCAAGGGAATGGACGTGGCTGAGGCGATCGTGTCGGTGCCGACCGACTCACTCGATGAACCGCTGGTGCCGATCCCGCTCACGGTGAGCGTAATCCAGATGACCGCGGCCCAGATCGAGGCAACGGGGTTCAAGCTCAAGTAGCCGGGTGAGGCCTCGCTAGAGACCGATCCTGACCGCGCGTCCCGTAGCGGTACCACCACCCGCTACCGCCTGGCCGCGCGTATCGAAGGCCTCGTAGGTGATGGTCGAGGTGAAGGTCTTTCCATCGGCACCCAGCGTGATCCGCTCGGTGAAGATGCCGCGGCCCGCCGGCAACCAGCCAGCCCCAGTCTTGAACGCGTCGGGCGGTGCCGGAGTGGTGACGTAGAACTCGTACTTCGCCTCGAACTCGGTGGCAGAGATGGCGCGCCAGGCACCGTAGGCGGGCGGTACGGGCGGAGCGCCATCGTAGTTGGATGACTCGGTGAGGGTGCCGCCCTGGTTGAACACGTACATGAACTCCAGGTCCTTGATGCCGGCGAAGGCGCCGTCAGCGAACTGGAGTGAGGAGCGCCAGGCGCCGACGATGGGCGGCGGCGCCTCCTGTCGTGCCGGGGCCGGACTGCACCCCATGATGACAACGGACAGGAGGTACAACGGTAGCAGCCGGCGCATGCGATAATCTCCCTGTTGACTGGAATGCCGAGGAAGATACGTCGCAGCGCTGCCGACAGGTTACTCGTCGTGCTGCCTGCATCCTGCGAGGAAGGCGCCTCGCGGGTCGCGCACCGGCAGGCCAATAAACCCGCCGGAATATCCCGGACCGCGCAGGTTGCGCTCATCGTGGTAGATCAGGGTGCCTGAGCCATCGTAGTAGTAGCGATCCTCGCGGCGGGTTCCGTTGGCGGCACTCGTTTCGGCGAACGTGAAGCGGAGCGTACCGAGGGCATCGTAGTAGTGATACTCCTGCCCAGCCGATTCATCCGATCCACCCTGAACCGTGAATCGCCGCACGACGTTGCCGCTGTCGGTGAAGAGCTTGCTCACGAGGGCGACGTGGCCGTCGTCGCAGACGCTGGAGTCGACCTGCATGGTCAGGGTGCCGGAGAGTTCCTCAACCCGGCTGACCACCGCCCGCACGCTGTCGATGCGCGGGCCCTTCTGCCAGTTGGCGCCGGCGATCTTCGACTGGGCCAGCGCGACAGATGGCAGCGCAGCGAAGGCGAAGGAGCACAGCATCAGTGGCAGGCGCACCTGTGCCGCCACTACAAGCCAGGGGCGCTGCACAATCCAGCCGGTGTCCAGTCGGTCGCCAGCATGGATCGCGGCTGCGTGGCGTCCTGCAGAATCAGGACGAGAGACCGGCGAATGGTCGTGCCAATGCCCGTCAGGATCATCGGCTCACCGCCGGGTACCATGACCCCAGGATCGCCAGCCTTCTGCACCATCCTTCCCCTTGGCGTCTCGAGGCATTGCTGCCCCGTGAGGGTGTACCATGCCTCGGTGCCGGGATGTCGGTGCACGGCGGTCTGCATGCCAGGTTCGAATACTCCCTCCATATAAACGGCGGCAAAACTGTCGGCCGCGAAGAGGGGCACGGGGCCTATGACGGCCACGTGATAGCCCGCCGGCGCCTGCCAACCCGTCTCTGCAATGGTGAAGAGCCAGTTGGACCCGAGGGACCGCACGATGGTACTGCGGGGCGTACGCGCCGAGTCAGCGGCCGCGAGTCCGGGGAAACTGTCGACATGCCAGTAGAGAAGCGTGTCGCGCGGAAGCCTACCAAGCTCCTGCCGGGCCGTGATGTAGCAACCAAGCTCCCGCGATCCGCGCTGTGCGACGGGTTCACAGCCGGTCTGGGCGCTCAGGCGTGTGCAGCAAGCCGCCGTCTGCGCCATCAGGCCAAGCAGGAGCAACAGGCGCATGAGGATCTCGGTGGTTGTGGAGTGGCTTCCTCCTTCAATATTCACTGGCCACTGGAGAACGCGTAGCGCGCTACCGGATGATCAGCCACTCCGCGATCACCAGGTTGGGCACCCAGCAGAGCCACGCCACTACCTGATAGGCGTCAGCGAACGGGATACCAGCCGCCTGGCTCAGGGGCAGCCAGATGCGCAGGGTGACGGCGGCGAGCGTGAGGGCATAGCTCCGCGTCATCCACCGCTGGTGCGCCGCGACGTCGCGCTGACGAATAGACCAGTATGCCTGTCCGGTGGCGCCCAGCCAGAGGAGGGCCAGAAAGCCAAATCCCACGTGCGTCACGAGTCCGTATTGGGATTGCGGCGCCAGGGCCATCCCGCCGAGCCCACCCACCAGGACCGCCACGAGATAGGCTCGTCCGGTCCAGCGATGAACCGCAACGGCATTGGCGCGAATGCTGGGGAGGAACTGCCAGGGACCGAGGGCGAGGGCGAGGCTTCCACCAGCAAGGTGCGCCCAGACAGCGAGCGGCATGATGGCGCGCCGCTCGTGAATGAAGGGTGGGCCAAACGCAGGCAGCGCCAGCACGGCAATCGCGTAGATCGCCACGCCCAGCGCCAGGACCGTCATGGTGGTCCAGCCCAGCTTGCGGATGGGGCCCTCCACGTCGCTGAACGCTATGATGGATCGGGAGCCGGAACCTGGCTCAACGGGCTCATCCCGATGCCGATGATCTGGGCCTGCGCGTTGAAGACGAATCGTAGCACAATGGGCTCCGGTGCATTCTCGTACCTCGATTCCCGCCAGTACTGTGGATTTCCCTTCCGCTTGGTCATCTTGTCGGTGATCACCTCGACCTCGGAGCCAACACGCGAGGCCAGCTCGTCCCGGGCCTCGAGCAGTCCCTTGGCGCCACCCATGCGTTCAAGCACATCGGGCGAGGAATGAGCGAGGAGACTGTCGGTCTGGCCGATCATGAACCACTCGGTGACCTGGCGACCCAGAAGGATCCACTGGGTGTTGTTGAGTTCTGCTGCCGGGGCGGTGGCAGGGGCCGCTGACGTATTCTGTGCTGCCGCAGGGACGGCGGCGAGACCCAATGTCAGGGCCAGGATCGATGCGCGCATGATGGTGACCGCGGTCTGAGGGATGGCGGCCTGACGCACTGGCGAGCCCATTTGTTTCAATCTGTAACCCCTGAGGACAATGCTGCTGACGACCCTGATCGCCCTCACTGCACTTCAGCACGCGGACACGCTGCGCATGCGCGATGCGCCGAGCTCAGTTCGCTTCGATGGGGCTGCGTCCGCCGCCGAGTATGGCACGCCGAGCGTTGTGATCCCGACGGCGCAGGGCAAGGTCGAGGTCTGGCTCGTTCGACACGGCGACTCGGCATATGTCGCTGCCCGCATGACCGACTCGACGTACTACTGGGGCGATGACTTCGTGGTGAGCATCGATCCGCTGGGCGACGGAACCCCGGGACCGGGGCACGATGACACGCAGTGGTACCTGCGCCGCATGCTCGACAGCAGCGTTGCCAATCAGGGCCGTCACGGGCGCTGGATGCCACCGAGCGATGACCCCGACTGGCGACTGGGGAAGGCGAGAAGCATCGATGGCTGGGAGGTGCAGTCGAGTTCGGACGCGGCGGGATGGAGCGTGGAGCTCTTGCTACCGGTGGCGTGGTTCATCGACGAGACGTCGCGCCAGGCGACGATCGCGTTCCGCAGCTATGACAACGACCCGAGTGCATGGTATTCGTGGCCAGCGCCACACGACGGGGAACGGGCGAGTCGAATCGAGATGTTGCCGGCCAGATGGGGTTTGGTGGTGGTGCCGAAGACGTGAAGACGTGAAGACGTGAGGACGTGAGGACGTGAGGGAGCTAGTGCGTGTTTGCGGAAAGAGTTGTGACGGGGGGTTCGTCCATGAGACCTCGGAGCTTCTGGCGCTGGATCGTGAACGAAACACGATCGTCCTCGGCGATCGGCTTGCCACCCTCGCGCGGCATGAAGCGCGGGTCGGTGGCGACGCCATTGATGCGCAGCTCGAAGTGAAGATGCGGTCCGGTGGCGAGACCGGATGAACCGACAGCGCCGATGACCGCGCCCTGGGGCACCGACATGCGCGGCTGGAGCCCTGCCGCGAACGCGCTCAGGTGACCGTAACGCGTCACGATCCCGTTGGCATGGCGGATCTCGACCATGCGACCATACCCACCCGACCATCCGGCACGCACCACCACACCATCGGCGATGGTCCGCACCGGCGTGCCTGGGTCGGCGGCGTAGTCGATGCCCTCGTGCTTCCGCCAGCGATGCAGCACCGGGTGATAGCGTGAGCGCGAGAAGCCGCTGCTGATCCTCTGGAAGTCCACCGGGGCGCTCAGGTAGCTGCGCTCGAGTGAACGTCCCTCACCATCGAAGTAGACGATGCGGCCGTCGGGCGCATCGAAGGCGTAGATCGACACCTGTCGCCCGCTCACCAGCAGCTCGGCGGCCAGCAGCCGTCCGTAGCGCACCTCGCCGTTGTCGCCCAGGAAGCGCTCGAAGACGATCGAGTAGCGATCGCCGGCGTCCATGCCGCGCGCAAAGTCCACGTCCCAGCGCAGCAGCCCCGCCATATCCCACGCCATGACGTGCCGCTCATGGTCATTGAGCAGGCTGTCGGGCAGTGCTTCCTCGAGCGATGCACCGATCGACGGCTGGAACTCGCCCTGGATCGCTGATCCGCTGCAGGTACCAGCCGCCCTCACGCACCCGGCTCACCGGATAGACGGTGACGCGGGCAGGCTCGCGCCGACCCGGCGAATCCGCGCGCGCTGGTTGCGCCACGAGGAGGAGGCAGGTGACGGCCACGAACTGCAGGATGAACCGCAGGAGGTATCTCATTGCCCGGAAACAGGGGCAGGGGAGATGCCAAGGAATTTCGTGGCACCGGCCCCTCAGCGTCAGGAAGTGCTACGGTGTCGGGGTTCGAGACAGCAGTGGAAGCGGCGTGCGCGAGCCTGACTTGGGAGTGGGCTGTAGCGGTGCAGAAGAATGCTTTTCGGTCTGTTGCGTCCGGCCGCCGGTTGTGCGGTGGCGGATCAATGGCAGTTCGCGTTGAACTCCTCGAGGGGCGTGGTACGACGGAGTGCCTCGGGGTGCCTGCCGGAACCAGGCTGACACCAGGAGAATCTCGTCGAGGAACTCGAGTGGCAGGGGCCAGGCAGGCCCGGCGAGCTGTTCCTTCTCGTGCGCCACGACGCCGGAGAACGCCATCTGCTCGATGGGTGTCTCGGGCCAGGGATAGGTGGCGCGCACGACACCGCGGCGCACGACGTAGGCGCGGTCGTCGCCAAAGGTGCCGGGGTCGCGATAGACGAAGGTGAGCAAGTCGATCGCGGTGCGCGCGCGACTGGTGGCGGCGAGCAGCCACTCGAGCTGCTCGAACTTGTCGCGCCAGCGCGCGGCACGCTCGAAGTCGTTTGCGGCGGCTGCCTCCGTCATGGCGTGGACAGCGCGGTCGAGCGGCGTCAGGGTGCGGCCCTCGAGGAAGGCGGCCGCGACCTCGGCGCGCGAGCGATAGTCGGCCTCGCTCACGAAGCCGGCGCAGGGCCCGGTGCAGGTGCCGAACTGGTGGCGCATGCAGGCGGCGTGTCGCGGGGCACCGAAGAGGTCGCCCTGGGACGCAAAGACGATGGGCATCGTCGCGGCGCAGTCGCGCAGGCCGAGCAGGTCGTTGAGGACCCGCACCCCATCGAGCATCCGTCCCATCGACGCGAAGGGACCGTAGGCGAGACGGTCCTCGGCCACCACCGCGCCGCCACCGTACACGCGGGGTGCCGCCCCGCCACTGATCTTGATCAGCAGTGCCCGACGGGTGCGGTTCATCTGCACGTTGTACGGCGGGCGATGCTGCCGGATGAGGCGCAACTCGCCGAGCAGTGCCGCGAACTCGCTGGGCGCGTAGTCCCACTTGATGTCGTGGGCTGCCTGGAGGATGCGCGCGGCCTTGTCGTGGTTGTCGGCGCGAAAGTACGACAGGAGACGGGTGCGGATCTTCCGCGCCTTGCCGACGTAGAGGATGCGACCCGTCGCGGAGAGCATGCGATACACGCCGGGCCGGTTCTCGGCGAGGGCGCGCACGCGCACGCGCAGCCGCTCCAGGTCGGCGGACGCCAGGGCGAGCGTGGGAGCGCGGGCTACTGCTGGCATTTGTGGCAGAAGACGGTGCATGCGCGCGTCGATCTCGTGCGTGTGGGCCAGCCGTGTGCCGCACACCTTGCACTTCTCTCCCTCGCGACCGTAGACGAAGAGCTCGAGCTGGAAGTTGCCCTTCTCGCCGGTGCCGGTGCGGTAGTCGCGGAAGGTGGTGCCCTGGGAGCGATCGCGGCCTCCAGGATGCGCGGGTGTGGGTCGAGCAGGAGTCGTGAGTCGTGAGGTCGTGAGTCGCGACGCGGCCTTGGACGGGTCGATACCCGCCGCGAAGAGCGCCTCGTTCGCGTAGATGTTGCCGACGCCGACGATCTTCCGCTGGTCCATCAGCACCTTCTTGATCGCCTGTTTCGACGACGCCATGATGGCGGCGAAGCGAGCGGGCGTGAGTTCGGGGTCGAGGGGTTCGGGGCCCAGGGCCGCGTCGTAAGCGGCCCAGCCCTTTTCGTCGAGCAACAGAATTGTGCCCAGACGGCGCACGTCGCGGTAGACCAGCTCCCGGCCGTCGTCGAGCGGGGCGCGGAGGACGGCAGTATTTCGGCCTCCGCTGGGGTGAGTGGCTTGTCGTGAGATCATGAGGGAGCCGGTCATGCCGGGTTGGATGACAAGACGTGAGGACGTGAAGACGTAAGGACGTGAAGTGGAAAGCCGAGCTCGAGGATCGCGTGCTTGGCGCGGCGTGTCATGCCGACAATTCGGGCCCCGGCGAGCGACGCGACGAGCTTCCGCTTCGTGACGCCGCGGAGAACGTCGTCGTGAGACAGCTTCGCGCTCTGGATGGTGCGACCGACCAGGTGGGGACGAAGGTCGCGGACGATGGTCTCGACCTCGGGCAGTTCGGGCACTTAGGCGTTAGTCGTGAGGCGTTGGTTGTGACATGCTAGCGCGGCAGTATGCCCCAGGTCGCGAAGAAAGGGTGCATGAAGACCTGCTATTTGATGTAAGGATCAAGCATGGCTCGCCACTCACGTTTCGTCTCCTGGCAACACGCCCGTGCACTGACCCTTGAAGTATATCGCGTTTCAGGCCCGTGGCCCTCACATGAACGCTTCGGCCTGACAGCTCAGGCGCGAAGGGCGGCCGTCTCAGTCTGCGCAAACATTGCCGAAGGGGCCGCACGACACGGTCGAAACGAGTTTGCACGATACCTCAGCATAGCGGCAGGGTCTCTCGGCGAACTTGCGTGCCTCTTCGACATTGCTCATGCACTCGGATACCTGAGCGACGCGACACACGCCGAGCTGGAGAATCGGAACGAGGAAACCGGCCGCTTGCTTGGCGGGTTGCGGCGAAGCCTCCTTTCCACGCCTAACGCCTAACGCCTAACGCCTAACGCTTAACGCTTAACGCCTCTCGACCTCTCTCCAGCCGATGTCGCTGCGATAGACCTTGCCCTGGTAGTGAATCGCCTCGGCACCGCTGCGGCTGCGTGCCTGCGCCTCCTCGAAGGTGGCGCCCACGCCTGTCACGGCGAACACGCGACCGCCGCTGACGCGCAGCACGCCCTGGACGTCTCGGGTGGTGCCGGCATGGAACGCGAGGACACCGGGAGGGAAGCTCTCGGGGAAGTCGATCGGCTGCCCCTTCATCGGCTTGTCGGGATATCCCTCGGATGCCAGCACCGTGGTCACCGCAAAGCGGTCGCGCGCGATCTCGAGCGGCGGCGGTGTCTCGCTGCGAGCGATGGCCTCGAACGCGGCGAGAAGGCCATTCGTCACCAGGGGCAGCACCACTTCCGTCTCCGGATCACCGAGGCGGCAGTTGAACTCGACCACGTTGGGCGTGCCGTCGGGCGCCACCATCAGGCCGGCGTAGAGCACACCGGTGAATGGCGCGCCGCGTCGCGCGAGCTCCGCGAGGCAGGGCGCAAAGACTTCCCTGCGCGCGCGCTCGAGCAGCGCGGGCGTCGCGATGGAGACTGGTGCGTAGGCGCCCATGCCGCCGGTGTTGGGCCCCTGGTCTCCCTCGAGCAGGCGCTTGTGATCCTGCGCTGCAGGAAGGAGCTCGACGGTCCGGCCGTCGGTCAAGCCGAGCAGCGAGACTTCCTCACCCTCGAGAAAGGCCTCGATGACGACGACGCTGCCGGCGTCACCGAACTGGCGATCGCCGAGCATCGACTGCACCGCCGCCTTCGCTTCCGCGCGCGTGGCGCAGACGATCGCACCCTTGCCCGCCGCGAGGCCGGAGGCCTTCACCACCAGTGGTTCGGCGTGCTTCGCGACGTACGCGAGTGCTGCCTGAAGATCAGTGAAGGTCTCGCTCGCCGCGGTGGGAATGCCCGCGGCCGCCATCACGTCCTTGGAGAACGCCTTCGAGGCCTCGATGCGCGCCGCCGCGGCGCCGGGCCCGGTGACGAGCCGTCCCTCGGCACGCAGCCGGTCGGCCAGACCGAGCGCCAGCGGCACTTCGGGCCCGATGATGACGAGGTCAATGCCGTACATGTCGGTCGCATCGGCGATGCGATCGATGTCGTCGGCGGCAATGGCGAGGTTGGTGGCGAATTCAGCGGTGCCAGGATTTCCGGGCGCGCAGCAGATGATCACGTCCGGGTTTTCGCGGTGGAGGGCCCAGCATAGTGCGTGTTCGCGCCCGCCACCGCCTACGACTAGCAGCCTCACGACTTCTGGGCCTGCCGGAACGCTTCTCCCACCCGATCGGCCACGCCCTTGGCGGCGTCGGCCACCTGTGACGCGACGTCGCGCGCGCCGGCGGCGTAGTGCCGGCCCGCCGCGGCGAAGTCGTCCCTGAGCGGACGCTCGCGCGCCTCAGCGCCGCGATGCACGTACTCGCCGCGCACGATGCGCTCGTAGTCTCCCGAGGCGACCCACGCCTGCAACTCGCCGGCGCGCACCGTGCTCATCGGATGCGTGAGGCCGAGCGTAGCCAGCACCTTGTAGACGATGTCGAGGCCCTCGTTGGACGTCGCGTACTCGTTGGCCTGGGCAATGAACGCATCGACGTTGAGCTGGCCCACGAACTGGTCGCCCCGCCCGCCGCCCGCAAGCTTCATGAAGAGCCGCTGCGTGGAGAGAATGTCCTGGCTGCCAACGAGGCCGGCGCGATCGCTGGAGAGCTCCGCCTTCCGGGACCACTCGAGGAACGCGAGCCGGACCGGCAGCAGGGCGAGTCCTGCCAGGGCAGGGAGTGCACCGAGGCTGATGAGAGCCAGGATCGCCGCGATGGTGCGGTAGAGCGAATGGCCGCTCATGACGTGCCCCATCTCGTGCGAGATGAGGACGCGCACCTCGTCGTCGGTGAGGAGCTCGATGGCCGACGAGTTGAGGACGATGAACGGCTCGTCGATGCCGTAGGCACCGGCGTTCACGAATGGCGTCTGGGAGACGTACAGCTCGGGCACGACGTCCCAGTCGAAGGTGGTGCAGACCTCGGTGTGGAGGGTCCAGATCCGCGGATACTGCTCGGGTCCGACGCGTACGGCATTGCCCTGGAACAGGAGGCGAATGCCGCGCTCGCCACCGATCATGGCAAGGATCTTCTTGATGACTTCCTCGGCGCCGGGCACGCTGCGCAGGGCCTGGAGCGCCGCGCGGTCGGCGGGGTGCTCCCAGGTGACGGCGGCTATGCCGGGAAAGGTGCGGCGCGAGCGGGCGACGGGAATGGACGACGACATAGCACTGACCTCGATTCAGGGAAGGCGCCTGTACGATAATCAGGTTCCCTAACGTTTCAAAATGGTACAATTAGACGTGAGGACGTGAAGACGTGAGGTAACTGCCACATCACGTCTTCACGTCCGAAGTGCCTGATCCAGATCCGCCAGCAGATCATCGACTTCCTCCACGCCAACGCTCAATCGCAGCAGGCTGTCGGTGAGGCCCATTTCCAGGCGCTGCGCCTGCGGCACGGCGGCGTGGGTCATGGACGCCGGGTGACCGATAAGGCTCTCCACCCCGCCGAGTGACTCGGCGAGCGCGAAGATCTTCACTTTCTCGGCGACGCGGCGCGCGCGCGCCGCATCGTTCACGTCGAAGCTGATCATGCCGCCGAAGCCCTTCATCTGCCGCTTCGCCAGCTCGAACTGCGGGTTGGATCGGGCAGGCCGGGATAGTAGACCGTGCTGATGTCCTTCCGCTCGGTGAGCCACTTCGCGATCTGTCGTCCGCTGGCATCGTGACGCGCCATGCGGAGCGGCAGCGTCTTGGTGCCGCGGAGGCAGAGCCAGCAATCCATCGGGCCTGGCACGGCGCCCGACGCGTTCTGGATGAAGCCGAGCCGCTCGGCGAGATCCTCGCGATTGACGACGAGCATCCCCCCGATCATGTCACTATGACCGTTGAGGTACTTGGTGGTGGAGTGGAGCACGATATCCGCGCCCAGCCCGAGCGGCTGCTGGAAGACGGGCGTCGCGAATGTATTGTCCACAGCAAAGACAAGCCCATGCGATTGGGCCACGTCACCGATCGCGCTGAGATCGGAGAGGTGCATCATCGGGTTGGTGGGCGTCTCGCCGAAGATGAGTCGCGTCGCGGGCGTGATGGCGCGTTCGACATTCTTGATGTCGCGCATGTCGGCGAAGGTGAACGTCAGCCCGAAGTTGGTGTACAGCCGCTCCATGAGGCGATGCGAGCCGCCGTAGACGTTGGCGCCGCAGATCACATGATCACCGGCCTTGAGGAGCTTGAGGATCGCATCGAGCGACGCAAGGCCGGACGCGAACGCAAAGCCGAATTGTCCACCCTCGAGGCTGGCAATGTTGCGCTCGAGCGCTTCGCGCGTGGGGTTCTGAGTCCGCGCGTACTCGTAGCCCTTGTGACGACCAATGCCTTCCTGCGCATAGGTCGAGGTCTGGTATATCGGTGTCATGACGGCGCCGGACAGGAGGTCCGGCTGCTGGCCGGCGTGCACGGCTCGAGTGGCAAAGCCGAGGGTCAGGTCGTGGTCGCGGATCTGGGTCATGGACGGGTGGCTTGAGGAGGGGGAAGCCTAGTCAGGGCGGGGAGGGCGGGGAAGGCGGGGAAGTGGGGTGTCCTCCCCGCCCCTCCCCGCCTTACCCGCCGTACCCGCCTAGATTCTAGCCCGACCTTACACCGAGAAACGATGTCATCAACACTCATGATCAGCGTGTCCGGAATGCGTGGACATGTGGGAACCGACCTCACGCCTGAACTCGTCACCCGCCACGCCGCGGCGCTGGGTTCCTGGGCGCGAAGCCAGGGGAAGCCACTGGTGGTACTCGGGCGCGACTCGCGAACGAGTGGGCCGATGTTCGCGCATGCCGCCACGGCCGGCCTGATGTCGGTGGGCGTGGACGTCATCGACCTTGGCATCGTGCCGACGCCGACGGTGCAGATGGCGGTGGAGGAGCATCACGCCGGTGCGGGTCTGATCCTCACCGCGAGCCACAACCCGATCGAGTGGAACGCGCTCAAGTTCGTGGGTCCCGACGGGATCTTCCTGGATGGGGACGCAGGTGCCGCGGTGCGCGCCCTGGCCGAGAAGGGCCCGGTCAGGAACGGCTGGGAGGGACTCGGCGTGGTGCGCGAGGACCCTTCGGCACTGCAGCGGCACTTCGCGCACATCCTTCGCCTGCCGATGATCGACGTCGAAAAGATCCGGGCCCGGCGGTTCCGGGTGGCGCTCGATTGTGTCCGTGGAGCCGGGGGACGGTCGATTCCGGCGCTGCTCGAGCAACTCGGATGCGAGGTGCATGGTATCAACCTCGAGACCGATGGCCGCTTCCCTCGTGCGCCGGAGCCGATCCCGGAGAACCTGGTCGAGCTCGGCAAGCTGGTCCGGGAAACGAAGGCCGACATCGGGATGGCCGTCGACCCGGACGTGGACAGGTTGGCCCTGGTGGATGAGACAGGAACGGCGCCGGGGGAGGACTACACGCTGGCGTTCGCAGTGAGGACGGTCCTCCAAGCGGACAAGGCGGGGAGGGCGGGGAAGGCGGGGAAGCCAGCCACAGTGGTGGTGAACCTTTCCACCAGCCTTGTCGTCGAGGATGCCGCCCGGGACTACGGCGCGAGGTTTGTCCGGGCGCCGGTGGGTGAGGCTAACGTCGCTCGTACCATGCGGGATGAGGGGGCGCTGATCGGCGGGGAGGGCAACGGCGGGGTGATGCTGCCGGCGCTGCATATCGGCCGCGATGCCCCCCTGGGGGTGGCCCTTATCTTGCAAATGCTGGCTGGGTCTGGGGTTCCGGTGTCCCAGCTGGTCCGTCAGCATCCACGGTACACGATCGTGAAGGCGAAGGGTCCGAGAGGGGCGGAACTGCGCCCCCTGTACGACGCGCTCCGGCGCCGCTTTCCTGATGCGGACGCGGACGAGCGGGATGGGCTTCGCCTTTCGTGGCGCGATCGGTGGTTGCACGTTCGGCCATCGGGCACGGAGCCGATCATCCGCTACATCGCAGAGGCTCCAACGGCGACCGACGCCGAGTCACTTGTCGGCGCTGCGCGGGAGCTGGCTTGAGAAGGAGTGAACGATGTGTGGCATCGTAGGGTATATCGGGCCGCGCCAGGCGGCGGGCCTGCTCATCGACGGACTGCGCCGCATGGAGTATCGCGGCTACGACTCGGCCGGCCTGGCGATCGTGAACGGGCATGGGGTCGAGGTCGTGAAGGCGGCGGGCAAGCTCGGGATGCTGGAGCAGCGGCTGGTGGGCGCCACGCCCACGGGCACGCTGGGCATCGGTCACACGCGCTGGGCGACGCACGGCGCTCCCACCACCACGAATGCGCATCCGCACACCGACCAGTCGGGGCGGATCGCAGTCATCCATAACGGCATCATCGAGAACGCCGGGCACATCCGGAAGGCACTCGAGGGCCGGGGCCATGTGTTCAAGTCGGAGACCGACACCGAGGTGCTGGCGCACCTGGTGGGCGAGCTCTATGCGGGCAACCTCGAGGAAGCAGTGGCAGCGGCGCTGCGCGATGTCGACGGTGCGTACGGCCTCGCCTTCGTGTCGGCCGACGAGCCGGGCGTACTGGTGGCGGCCCGCAAGGGCTCACCACTGCTCGTGGGCGTGGGCGAGGGCGAGTTTTTCGTGGCGTCCGACGCGTCGGCGCTGCTGGAGCACACCCGCTCGGTGGTCTACCTCGACGACGGCGAGATGGCGGTCCTGAGCCGCGACGGCTACCGCATCCGCAACCTCGAGACGAAGAGCATCGACAAGCCGGTCAACCAGATCGAGTGGGACCTGGCGACGATCGAGCGGGGCGGCTTCGACCATTTCATGCTGAAGGAGATCTTCGAGCAGCCGTCGAGCCTGGAGAACACGCTGGCCGGACACCTGCTCGACGACGAGGGCACGGCGCGGGTACACGGGCTCAACATGAGCGACGACGAGCTCAAGCAGATCAACCGCATCGTCATCACCGCCTGTGGCACGTCGTGGCACTCCGCCCTGATCGGCGAGTACATGCTGGAAGAGCTGGCGCGAATCCCGGTGGAGGTCGAGTACGCGTCGGAGTTCCGCTACCGAAACCCGGTGGTGGACGAGCGGACACTGGTCATCGCCATATCGCAGTCGGGCGAGACGGCCGACACGCTGGCGGCGATCCACGAGGCGAAGCTGCGCGGGGCGCGCACGCTTGGGCTGGTGAACGTGGTCGGCTCGACGATCGCGCGCGAGGTCAACGGCGGACTCTACCTGCGAGCGGGCCCGGAGGTGGGTGTCGCATCCACCAAGGCGTTCACGAGCCAGGTCGCGGCACTGACGCTGGTGACGCTGCGGCTGGCGCGACTGCGCAACCTGGGGATCATGCAGGGCCGGGCGATCATCGAGGCGCTGCGGAAGATTCCGTCCCAGATCCAGCAGATCCTGGACAAGAAGGATGAAATCAAGGCGATCGCCAGTCACTTCGAGGGATCGAACAATGCGCTCTACCTCGGCCGCGGCGTCAACTTCCCGGTGGCGCTCGAGGGCGCGCTCAAGCTCAAGGAGATCTCCTACATCCACGCCGAGGGGTACCCGGCGGCGGAGATGAAGCACGGCCCGATCGCGCTGATCGACGAGAACATGCCGGTGGTGTTCATCGCGCCCAAGGACACGGTGTACGGCAAGATCGTGTCGAACATCGAGGAGGTGAAAGCGCGCGGCGGCCGGGTGATCGCGATCGTGAACGAGAAGGACGCCGAGATGACGCGGCTGACCGACTTCTGCTTCGTGATCCCGACGACACTCAATGTCCTGACGCCGCTGCTGACGGTGATCCCGCTGCAGCTGCTCTCGTACTACGTGGCAGTGGCCCGGGGATGCAACGTGGACCAGCCGCGGAACCTGGCCAAGTCGGTGACGGTGGAGTAGGACAGGAAACAGGGAAACAGGGAACGGGCGCTCCCGGCTGAAGCCGGGAGCGTTTCTCGTTCTAGGACCTGAAGGTGTAGTCGAATCCGGCCTCGGCGAGGAGGTCGAGCACCAGCCGCACCGGCAGGCCCATCACCCCGAAGAAATCGCCCTCCACCTTCTCGACGAGGGCGGCGCCGTAGCCCTGGATGCCGTAGGCGCCGGCCTTGTCCATCGGTTCGCCGGTGGCGATGTAGGCGCGGATGAAATCATCGGACACGTGCCGGAAGGTGACCTTGGTGACATCGGTCCTGAGCCGGAGCTGGCGCATGTGGGAAAGCGCCACCGCTGTGACGACCTTGTGCGAGTGTCCGCGAAGCCGCGAGAGCATGTGGAACGCGTCCGTCTCATCGGCGGGCTTTTCCAGGATGCTGTCCCCGGAGACCACGATCGTGTCAGCGGCGAGGACGAGATCGCCCGCCACGCTCAGGGCCTTTGATTGCGCCAGCCGCTCGGCGTAGGGGATCGCCTTTTCCCCAGCGATGCGAACCTCGGGGACGCGGGACGGAACGACGGTGCAGGGAATGCCGAGCATCTCCAGCAGTTGCTTGCGACGGGGCGATGCGGACGCCAGCACCAGGGGTGGAATCATGCGGCGTTGCGCTCGAGGATCAGGGTGACGGGACCGTCGTTGACGAGCGCCACCTTCATGTCGGCGCCAAAGCGCCCGGTGGCAACGGTGAGGCCGCTGGCGCGAAGTTCAGCGATGAACTGATCGTGCAGCGGAATGGCGATCTCCGGGCGCGCGGCGGCGATGAAGGAGGGACGACGGCCCTTCGAGGCATCGCCGTAGAGCGTGAACTGGGAGATGACGAGGACCGCGCCGCCGACATCGGTGAGGCCGAGGTTCATCTTGCCATCGGCATCGCTGAAGAGGCGAAGGCCGGCGACTTTCTCGGCGAGCCATGACACGACATCGGGAGTGTCATCGGGGGCATAGCCAGCCAGGAGGCAGAAGCCGGTGCCGATTGCGCCAGTCACCTCGCCGTCGATCGTGACCGAGGCGCTCGAGACGCGCTGGAGGACTATGCGCAAGCAGGGCGATCCTTCGCTGCGCTCAGGATGAAACCACCCGAAAGACGTTCACCTTCTCCTCCCGTCCGCTGAGGGCCATCGGCTCCAGCGCGTCGTAGTTCCATCCGCCGTAGGTCGCTGCGCGAACCCCATCAGCCACGAGAATCTCCCCGGCTCCCGCCTCGGCGCAGAGGCGCGCCGCGACGTTCACGACGTCGCCGAGCACGGTGTATTCCAGCCGGCGGTGGCTGCCGATGTTGCCGACAAATACCTCACCGAAATTGATGCCGATGCCCACGCCGAGTGCGGGCCGCCCGGCCGCGAGCCAGCGGGCGTTCAGGTGTGCCAGCGCCTCCTGCATGGCGAGCGCGGCGCGCACGGCGCGATCGGGGGCGTCGTCCTGCGCCTGGGGTGCACCCCACAGGGCCATGATGGCATCGCCGACAAACTTGTCGAGGGTGCCGCCGTGCTCGAACACCACCTCGACCATCTCCGTGAAGTACTCGGAGAGGAGCTTGGCCAGGGCCTCGGGGGTCATGCCCTCGGCGAGACGGGTGAAGCCGCGCACGTCGCTGAACAGCACGGCGATCTTGCGGCGCTCGCCACCCAGCTGCGTCGCGCCGGCGGTGCGCGCGATCTCGGCGGCCACCCCGGGCGCGAAGTAGCGCTCGAAACTGCCGCGCACGATGGCCTGCTCCTGCAGCTCGTCGGCCTGCATGCTGGCGCGGATGCCCGGCGGCCGCGATACCACCGAACGCGATGAGGAACTGGAGATCCTCGTCGCTGAACGAGTTGGTGGCGGTGACGCTGTCGACGTAGAGAATGCCGAGCACCTGCTCCGCGCTGGCCATGAGGGGTGTGCACATGGCGCTGCGCACGCTCTGGCGCAGGATCGACTGTCCGCTGAAGCGGCTGTCGGCGACTGCATTGTCGGAGAGCACGGCCACGCGGCCGGCGACGACGGTGTCGACGATGGAGCGGGGCACCGCTTCTGCGGGCAGGTTGCCGATGCGGCTCCGGCTCATGCGGGGCACGAGCTTGCCACTCGCCACGTCGAGCAGGAGGATGGCGACCCGATCCACCGCGAGCACCTCGAACGCGGTGTGCACGATCGTCTCGAGCAGGCGCTCGTGATCGAGCTCGCCCGAGAGGCGCTGGGAAAGATCGAGCAGCAGCTCGAGCTTGCGGGCCTGCCGCGCGGCGGCATCGGCGTCACCGAGCTTGAGCAGGCTTCGCTCGGAGTGAGCATCGAGGTGCGCGAAGGCGTCGCGTCCACCCTCGACCCTGACCTGGCGCACGATGGTGCCGCCGGCCGAGCGGGGACCCGTCTCCAGCGGCTCGACGCGGAAGGTGGCGCGCCCGAAGGTCAGCGTATCGAAGGCCGCGGCACGCCCGCGCGCGATCTTGTTGCCATTGACCTGGGTGCCGTTGCTGCTGCCGAGGTCGACGATCTCCAGTGCATCGGACTCCACGCGGAGCTCGGCGTGACGCCGGGAGATGGTGGGGTCGGCCACCGGGAAGTCGCTCGAGGGGCCGCGGCCGAGGACGTACGAGTTGCCGGCCGCGAGCTCGAACGCCTCGGGGCCGTTGGTGCGGATCAAGCGAAAGACCGTCTCGCTCATGCGTGACCCCGGGCGGCGAGTGCGAGGGCGGTAAGCACGGCGCGCGCCTTCGCCTCCGTCTCGCGCCACTCGGTCATCGGATCGGAGTCGGCGACCACGCCGGCACCGGCCTGCACCCAGGCGCGCCCGTCCTTCATGACGCAGGTGCGGATGGCGATCGCGGTATCGAGGGTGAGCGCGCCCCAGCTGACATAGCCGACGGCGCCGGCATAGGGACCGCGACGGGTGGGCTCCAGTTCATCGATGACCTCCATCGCCCGCACCTTGGGGGCGCCGCTCACCGTGCCTGCGGGGAAGCAGGCGCCGAGTGCCGCGAGGGCGTCGATACCGGGGCGGAGGCGTCCCCGCACTTCGCTGACGAGGTGCATGACGTGAGAGTATCGCTCCACCGTCATGAAGGTGGTAAGGCGTACGGTGCCGTACTCGGCCACCCGGCCGACGTCGTTGCGCCCCAGGTCCACCAGCATGAGGTGCTCGGCCCGTTCCTTCGGGTCGGCGACGAGCTCCGCCTCCATGGCGGCGTCGTCCTCCGGCGTGGCGCCCCGCGGGCCGGGTGCCGGCAATGGGCCGGACGACCACCTCGCCGTCCTCCACGCGCACCAGCACCTCGGGGGAGCTGCCCACGATGCAGATATCGTCAAACTGCAGGTAGTAAAGGTACGGCGCCGGGTTGAGTGCCCGGAGATACCGATAGGCGAGAAATGGTGGCGGCGCGGGGAGGTCGATGCGCCGCGAGAGCACCGCCTGGAAGATGTCACCGGCCGCGATGTACTCCTTGATGCGCGAGACGTCGGCGCGAAAGGTGTCGTCGGGGTAGGGCGACGTGGAGCGGGGCATCGCCACCGGCTCCATGGCGAGGGGCTGCACCTGGCTGGGCGACTCGAGGCGGCTGAGCCAGAGGTCAATGCGCGCCTCGGCGTCGTCAAAGCCCTGCCTCAGCGTTGCGGCATCGGCACCGGGCGTCACTTCGACGGAGGCAATGACGGTGGCGCGATTGTAGATGTTGTCGAGCACCAGGAGAGTGTCGACCACCATGAAGAGCGCGTCGGGCAGGTCGCGGTCGTCGGGCGGGGCATCGGGCAAGCTCTCGAGCGTGCGCACCACGTCGTAGCCCATGAACCCGACGGCACCGCCGGTGAAGCGTGGCAATCCCGGCACATGGGCGGGCGGATGGGCGCGCATGACCTCGCCCAGATGGGTGAGGGGTGAGGGGTGAGGGGTGAGGGGGCCCCACCCTCCGGCCGCCGACCAGCGACGAACGCCACCGTCGCGGTACTCGAACACTTCCCGCGGGTCAGTGGCGAGGAAGGTGTACCGGGCCCAGCGCTCGCCACCCTCGAGTGATTCCAGGAGGAAACCGTAGCGGCCGCGGTGGAGTTTCTGGAAGGCCGATACGGGCGTATCGCCGTCGAGCACCACTTCGCGGGTGACGGGGACGATGCCACCCCGCGCGGCGCGCTCGGCGAAGTCCTCGAAGCGACTCTTCATCGGGGGCCCGCCACCACGTAGGCGCCGTTGCCCTTGATCAGCGCGCTCAGGTTGTCCTGGTTGGGGCGCCGGGTGGCGAGCAGGAGCATCGTGCTGTCGCCATTGAGCCGCCCGATGGCGAGTTGCCGCTCGAAAGCCTCGTTGCTGCCGTACTTCTTGTATGCCTCGATAGGTGCCTCGAAGTGGCGAGCATACTTGAACATGATGCGGGCACCCACCGTCTCGGCCTTGCAGTCGATATCGAGGCCGTAGACGCCGGGGCGCACATGCAGCGTCAGCTCCACCGGGGTGCCGGCCTCGGCCTTGAGTGCGCTGTCGGGAAAGATCAGGACCGCAAAGGTGGCGAGGTCGGGGGCACCGTTGCGCAGCACGACCACCCGGGCCTGGCCGGCGATGAGCGTGAGGGTGGTGTCGTCGGGCGGGGTGCCTCCGGCCTCCAGGACCCACACGTCGGACTGCGCCAGGGTGCGTTCGACAGTCTCCTCAGGGCGGGAGGAGGTGTTGACGCCGCGCCGTCCCCCGCAGGCCGCGGCCAGGGCCAGTGCCAGGGTGGCCCATCCCCGGGCATTGGAACGCGTCCTGCTAAGATGCCCGCGGAGTCGTGTCATGAGGTGGCTGTGGGGAGGGCGGGAAGGTACCGGCGGGCGCGCCCGGGCAGCAAGCCACGGGGGCCCCTGAAGGCACCCTGCACGCCGCTATGGTCTTGCGGGAGGTATAGTTAGCTTCAGTCAGGGTCGCAGGCTTCACTGGCGAGTCAGGAGTTCATGGCGTTCAACGACGAGTGGCTGGTTGCCACGGTTCAGGTCCTTTTGCCTGAGGGTGCCATCGATGCCGTCCGGTCGGAATCCGGGATGGCGACGGTGTCCCTCTGGGAGCAATTGGTCCAGCGTCGGCTGACGACGGACGACCTGATCCTGGCGGCGATCGCCAAGCGCTTCCGCCTGCCGGTGGCGGAAATTGGGGTGCTCGACGTCAGGGTGCGCGAGAACCTGCCGGAAAACCTGGTGCGGCGCTTCAACGTGCTGCCGCTCCGGATGACGGATTCCTTCCTCGAAGTCGCCACCGCCAATCCATTCGACATCGACGCCGAGAAGATGCTCGCGTTCGCGACAGGACGCGAAGTGCGCATGCTGCTGGCGTCGCCGTCGAAGATCCGCGAGCGCGCCGAGATGCTCTATGGCGGCGCCGACGAGGCGGTGCACAAGATCCTGGGCGGCCTCGAGGATGCGGACGTACAGCTCGAGGACGAACCGGCCGACGTCGCCGCCTCGGCGGAAGAGGCGAGCACCGCGCCGATCGTGCGGCTGGTGGACATGATGCTGGCCGACGGCATCTCCAGCCGGGCGAGCGACGTGCACGTCGAGCCGGTGGAGGGTGGCGTCGTGGTGCGCTACCGCATCGACGGCGTGCTGCGGCAGGTCATGAAGATCCCGCGCAGCGCCGGCGTGCCGCTCATCTCCCGCATCAAGATCATGTCCGGGCTCGACATCGCCGACCGGCGCCGGCCGCAGGACGGGCGCGCCCGTGTCTCGGTGAACGGCTCGCCGGTCGACCTGCGCATCTCGACGCTGCCGGCGACGCACGGCGAGAAGGTCGTCATCCGGATCCTGAACGCCAAGGCGACGGTGCTGTCGCTCGACTCGCTCGGCATGTCCGAGGACGAGCGGGAGCAGATCGGGAAGCTGCTGACGAACAAGGAAGGCATCATCCTCGTCACCGGCCCGACGGGCTCGGGCAAGACGACGACGCTGTACTCCGCGCTCCGCATGGTGCAGAGCGAGGGCGTCAACATCGTCACGGTCGAGGACCCGGTCGAGTACCGGCTGGGCGAGAACATCGTGCAGGTGCAGGTCAACGAGAAGGCGGGGCTGACGTTCGCGACGGCGCTGCGCTCGATCCTGCGGCAGGACCCCGACGTGGTGCTGGTCGGCGAAATTCGCGACCACGAGACGGCGCAGATCGCGGTGCAGGCGTCGCTCACGGGCCACCTGGTGCTCTCCACGCTCCACACCAACGACGCGCCGAACGCGGTGACGCGCCTCGTGGACATGGGCATGGAGGCGTACAAGATCGCCACCGCGCTGCGCGGCGTCGTCGCGCAGCGGCTGATGCGCCGCCTCTGCCCGCTCTGCCGGCAGGAAGCGCGCGACGCGGTGCCGACCCGGATCAAGCGCTACATCCCCGAGGGCGCGGTGCTGTACCGCTCGGTGGGCTGCCCCGACTGCGCCATGACGGGCTACCGCGGCCGCTTCAGCATCGTCGAGGTGCTGACGATGAATCCCGAGATCGAGCGGCGCATCGGTGCCGGCGCCACGGCCGACAAGATCGCCGAGGCGGCGCGTCACTCGGGGATGAAGTCGCTGTGGGAGAGCGGCCTGGTGCATGTGCTCAACGGCGAGACGACGCATGGAGGAGCTGCTCCGCGTCACCGACGTGCCGCACGACGACCGGGCCGGCGGCTTCGGCATCGGCCGGGTGCCGACGCCGGCGCCGTTCCGGGTGTCCGGCCAGCAGCCGGCGATGCCGCCGGTCGAGCCGGCCAGCAACGGCGTCGCCACGCTGGCGCCGCCCGGCGGCGACCGGGGGTGGACCTCTCCTTCGAGCTGCTGGACGATGCGATCACGCCGGTCATCGACGACCCGGTGGGCCGGCCGCGGCAAGGGCCGCATGGTGCTGCTGGTGGAAGACGAGGACCAGCTGCGCCGGGTGATGAAGGACCTGCTCGAGCGCGAGGGCTACAAGGTGGCTGAGGCGCGCGACGGTGCGCAGGCGCTGGATGAGGTGGACCGGAGCGCGCCCGACCTGATCATGCTCGACCTCAACCTGCCCGGCATCGACGGGTACGGCGTGCTGCAGCGGCTCCGGTCGCGGCCGTCCACCAGCCAGATCCCGGTGATCGTGCTCACGGCCAAGGGTGACGAGGACAACGAAGTGCGTGTCTTCCAGATGGGTGCCGACGACTTCCTGACCAAGCCCTTCCGCGCCCGCGCGCTCTCGGCGCGGCTCGAGGCGGTGCTGGGCCGCCGCCGGGTCTGAGCAACGAGCCCGATGCGCTCGACCTGATCAAGGCATCGGTCAGGGCGCAGCCCGGGTACACCCTCGCGGCACTCGACGCGGGACGCAAACTCAACCAGAACGAAAGTCCGTACGACCTCCCCGACTCGCTCAAGCGCGAGATCGTGGAGCGCGTGGCCCGCGCCTCGTGGCCGCGCTATCCTGAGTTCGTGCCGGCGAGGCTGCTCGAGCGGCTCGCCGAGTGGTTCCGCTGGCCGGCCGACGGCATCCTCGCGGGGAACGGCTCCAACGAGCTGATCCAGGCGACGCTCGCGGTGACGGTGGAGCCGGGCGACGCCGTGGTGGCACCGGCCCCGACCTTTTCGCTCTATCGCGTCCTGACGGCAGTGTCGGGCGGGCGCTACGTGCCGGTGCCGCTCGATGACGCATTCCAGTACGACATGGACCGCCTCATCGACGTTGCGGTGCGAGAGCGGGCCAAGGTGGTGGTGCTCAACTCGCCCAACAACCCGACCGGCAGCGTGCTGCCGCAGGGTGCCGTGGAGCGCGTGCTCGCCGAGACCGGGGCGCTGGTGCTGTGCGACGAGGCGTACATCGATTTCGGCGGGGCGGACGCAATGGGTGCGCTGGCATCATCGGACCGGGTCGTCGTGCTGCGCACCTTCTCCAAGGCGCTCGGCATGGCGGGGCTCCGGTTCGGCGTGGGGCTGGCGCATCCGGCGGATGGCGAGGGAGATCGCGAAGGCCAAGCTGCCGTACAACGTGAACCTGTTCACGCTGACGGCGGCGGAAGTGGCACTGGAGCACATGGACGTACGCCAGGACCTGGTGTCGCGCATCATCGCGACGCGCGACCGGACGTTCCCACGGCTCAGCGCGCTGCCAGGTGTCACGGTGTACCCGAGCGCCGGCAACTTCTTCCTGGTGCGCTTCCATTCGGTGGCACCGAGCGAGGTGTACCGGCGCTTGCTCGAGGAGCATGACATCCTGGTGCGCGATGTGTCGGGCGTGGCCGGGCTGGAGCAATGCCTGCGCATCTCGGTGGGGACGGATGGGGACATGGTGGCGGTGGAACGGGCGTTGGCCGAGATTCTAGGAACTGCGTGAGGGGTGAGGGGTGAGGAGTGAGGAGGGTCGATGGCGCGAATCGGTGAGATAACCAGGAAGACAAAGGAGACGGAACTGCGCGTGCGCATCGACCTCGACGGGTCGGGCGTGGCGAGCGTGAGCACGGGCATCGGCTTCTTCGACCACATGCTCGACGCCTTCGCGCGGCACGGGCTCTTCGACCTTACCGTGGAGGCGAAGGGCGACCTGCACGTGGACGGGCATCACACGGTGGAAGACACCGGGATCGCGCTGGGGGAGGCGATTGCCAAGGCGCTGGGTGACCGTGCCGGTATCCGCCGGTATGCCGATGCGCTGGTGCCGCTCGACGAGGCGCTGGTGCGCGCCGTGGTGGACGTCTCCGGCCGGCCGTACCTGTCATACCAGGTCGAGATTCCGAAGTGGCAACTGCTGGGCGACTACGACGTGTTCCTCACGCCGGAGTTCTTCCGCGCGCTGGTGACGAATGCCGGGCTCACGGCGCACGTAGACCTGATCCGCGGCGACAACCCGCACCACATCGTCGAGGCGGCGGTCAAGGCGTTTGCCCGCGCGCTGGACGGTGCCACCATGATCGATCCCCGAGTGCGGGGGGTGCCGTCGACCAAGGGCGTGCTGTGATCGTCGTGGTGGACTACGGGGTGAACAACCTGGCCAGTGTCGTGCGCGCGATCGGGGCGTCGGGGCATGAGGTCACCCTCTCTGCTGATCCAGAGGTCGTGAGTCAAGGGTTCAGGGTCGTGATGCCGGGCGTGGGACACTTTGCGCGTGCCGCCGAGAACCTGAGGACCAGCGGGCTGGGTGATGCGGTGCGTGAGGTGAGTGCCGCGGGACGTCCGGTGCTGGGCATCTGTCTCGGCCTCCAGCTCTTCTTCGCGACGAGCGAGGAGGCGCCCGATGCCGCCGGGCTGGGGCTGCTCGAGGGCGAGGTGGTGAAGTTCCGCCCTGGCCTTCCGGTACCGCATGTCGGCTGGGCGCGCGTCGAGGGCACCGGTGCGGGAAGGGTTCACGCCGGCGTCTCCCAGTTGTTCGAGGGCGAGCCGCCGTTCTTCTACCATGTCCACAGCTACCATCCGCACGGCGTTCCGGCCAGTGACGTGCTCGCCACCGCCGACTATGGCGAGGTCTTTCCGACACTCGTGGGCCACGACAACGTGCTGGGAGCACAGTTCCACCCGGAGAAGTCGCAGCGCGCGGGGCTGGCACTTCTGGATGCCTTCGCGCGGTGGAACCCATGAGCAGCGGCATCACGCTGGTGGACGTGCTGGTACTCCGCCGCAGCGGCGCGGCGTTCGAATGCCTGCTGCTTCGGCGCGCAACCGGACGGTCGCCCGGCTCATGGGAAATGGTGCACGGCAAGCTGGACCCGGGAGAACCACCGGCCACTGCCGCATTGCGTGAGCTCAAGGAAGAGACGGGGTTCGTCCCGGACCGCCTGTACAACCTGAGCAGGGTGGAGAGCTTCTACCTCCACAAGACCGATACCGTGACGCTGGTGGGGGTGTTCGCGGCTTTCGTGGACCAGGGCGCGGTGACGCTGAGCGAGGAACACGATGCGTTTGCCTGGCTGCCGCTGGACGAGGCCAGGCGCCGGTTCTCCTGGCCGCGCGAAGTGCGCTGCCTCGACGACGCGATGCACCTGCTCGGCGCGGGCGACGCGGGCGCACTCGAGGACGCGCTGCGCATATGCTAGCCCGGCGCATCATCCCATGCCTCGACGTCGCGAACGGACGGGTGGTGAAGGGCGTGCACTTCGAGTCGCTCCGCGATGCCGGTGACCCGGTGGAGCAGGGGGCGCACTACGACGCCGAAGGTGCCGACGAGCTGGTGTTCCTCGACATCGCGGCGAGCTACGAGGCGCGCTCGACGACCCTCGAGATGGTGAGCCGCGTGGCTGACCGCCTGTTCATTCCTTTCACGGTGGGTGGCGGGATCCGCACGGTGGCCGATGCGGGCCAGGCGCTCCGTGCCGGCGCCGACAAGGTGGCGGTCAACACCGCCGCGGTGCGTGACCCCGACCTCGTGCGGCGCCTGGCGGACAGCTTCGGGAGCCAGTGCGTGGTGGTGGCGGTCGACAGCAAGCGGGTGGATGGGCGCGACGTCGTGATGGTGACCGGCGGCCGTGAGGCCACCGCCCGCACCGCGGTGGAGTGGGCGGAGGAACTCGAGCAGCGTGGTGCCGGGCGAGATCCTGCTCACGTCGATGGATCGGGACGGCACACAATCGGGCTACGACCTGGTGCTCACGTCGGCGGTGTCGCGCGCTGTCGAGATTCCGGTGATCGCCTCGGGTGGGGCGGGAAAGCTCGAAGACCTGGCGGATGCCCTCGAGGCCGGGGCACATGGGGTGCTGGCGGCATCGATCTTTCACTTTCGCGGGTCCTCGCTCCCCGAGGCCCGCGCCTATCTCAAGAGCCGGGGCTACCCGGTGCGACCATGATATCTGGCGTCATCGCTGTCCTCGCCCTGCTGAACGCCGCTGCGCCATGCACTCGCGTGGCCCGCGCCGGTACCGAGCTGCGCGGTGACACGAAGATCTGTCCGGGCCGGTACCGGATCGCCGACCCGGGACAGAAGGGCGTGCTGGTGGTGGCGGCGTCCGGGGTACACCTCGACCTCGATGGCGTCATCATCGAGAGCGGTGACTCGGTGCCCAGCCGCTACACGGGGTATGGGGTCACGCTCCGCAACGTGGACAGCGTCGCGATCACCGGCGGCACGATTCGCGGATACCGCATCGGAGTGCTACTGGAGGGCGGGTCGGGGCACACGGTGACGGGAATGACGCTGTCAGGCTCACGGGCGCAGGAGCTGCGCTCGACCCCCGCGCAGTTCGCCGAGGCGGACTGGCTCGACATTTTTCATCCCGACACCTTCGAGACCTACGGGGCCGGGCTCTACCTCAAGAACGCCGAGGGCATCACCGTGCAGGGGGTGACGGCCAGGGATGCGCAGAACGGCATCATGCTGTCGAGCGTGCGGCGGAGCCAGTTGCTGGACAACGACGTCTCGGACAACAGCGGCTGGGGCATGAGCCTCTGGCGCTCGTCACGCAACGCATTGCTGCGGAACCGGGCGATGCACAACGTGCGGTGCGAGAGCGAGGGGTACAGCCACGGGTGCGATTCCGCGGCGCTGCTGCTCCGGCAGCGAAGCGACTCGAACGTCATCGCCGACAACGACCTCCGCTGGTCGGGCGACGGCTTCTTCCTGAGCGGGCACCAACCGGGGCTCGAGCCCTCGGTGGGCAACCTGGTGATCCGGAACGATGCCAGTCACGCCTACCACAACGCCTTCGAGGCCACGTGGAGCTGGGCCACGGTGTTCCTCGACAATCGCGCCGACAGCTCGGCCTACGGGTTCTGGCTGGGCTATTCCACCGGGGCCACGGTCCGGGGAAACACGGCGGTGGGAAGCCGCGAGGCGGCGATCGCGATCGAGCATGGCAGCGACAACGAGATCGCGGGCAACGTGCTGATCGGCGGCAAGGATGGCATCAAGCTCTTCACGTCGGCGCAGACCGGCCCGCCGAGCCGGGGCTATCGGGTCAGCGACAACACGCTGTCGCGTTTCGAGCGCGCCCTGGTACTGCAGGGAACGACGCAGCTGCGCATCAGGGGGAATGTGTTCGATGGCAACCGCGAAGCGCTGGTGGCCGACGCAGCCGCAAAGGATGCCGCGGTGCAGGGGAACATCTTCCTGCGCCCGGGCCGGTTCTATGTGATCGCGCCGGAGCTCAATGCCGGCGGCAACTACTGGGACAGCGCCTCGGAGGAAGCCACGAGCGAGAAGGTGTCGGGGAATGTCGTCCTCGCTCCGTGGCAGGCAGCGGATAGAGCGGGGTATTGAGGGCGGGGAAGGCGGGGAAGGCGGGGAAGGCGGGGAGGGCGGGGAAGTACAGCGGGGTTCCGGCCCGCCTGGCGTTGTTTGGGTGCCAGTTGCTGGCTTTTCAGGTAGAACATTTCCGCATGGCCCGACACGAGCGGTTACTCGCGTGGCAGCGAGTGCATCAACTCACATTGGCTGTCTATGAAGTGACGAACTCCTGGCCGACCACCGAGAGGTTTGGCCTTATCGGTCAGGCGCGGCGCGCGGCTGGTTCTGCTGGTGCGAACATCGCCGAAGGAGCGGCGCGCCTCGGTCCGCGCGAGTTCAAGCGCTATCTCGATATTTCGCTGGGCTCCCTCGGAGAACTCGACAATCACTTGCGGTTGGCGCTTGATCTTGGGTTCCTGCCACGCGACAAGTGGCAGGAACTGACTGAATTGCAATCGAATGCGATGGGGCTCGTTGTATTGTTGGCGCGAAGCATGAGAAACGCTGGTACCGCACGGCGTCATCCGAAATGAGCCCTACTTTCGCGCCCTCCCCGCCCTCCCCGCCCTCCCCGCCCTCCCCGCCCTCCCGCCCTCCCCGCCCTCCCCGCCCTAGTCGTACCTCCCCTTATAGCTCAGGAACTTCCATTCCCCGCCGCGCTCCACGATCAGCCCGAACAGCCGCTCCTCGAGGGTGTCGCCCCTTGCCGGCACGCGCTTGAGGACGCAGGGCCCCCAGCTGGTGTTCTCCCCCTCGACTGACGACTGCGGATCGCAGGTGTAGCCGACGACGTGCAGCGGCTTTCCGCCGCGGTCCTGCAGCAGCCTGGCCTCTCCCTTGTTGCTCCCTCCATCCACCACAAACCACATCAGCGACGGGCTCAGGTCGTACGGCGGCAGCCCCTGTTTCGCGGTGGGATAGTAGAGCCACGCGAACTCATCGCGTGAGATGCGCAGTCGCGCCAGGCCCACGGTGTCATTGGCCTCGACCGCCTTCACCCAGGCTTGCACGAGGGCGTCACGCGATGGGGCGCCGCCCGAGAAGCGGTCGACCTGCTTCGTTCCCTCGCGGAACTGCGCCAGGGCCACCTCGCGCGGCACCACGCTATCGACATGCTGGGGTGCCGCGGCCGCCACGACAGTCGATGCCGCAGCGTCCGGGGCGCGCTCACCGCCGCAGGCGGCAGCAAACGCGGCGATGGTGACGACAATCAGGGTCGAGCGGTTCATGCACTTCCTCGTTACAAGCGGTTCGCGGGCAAGAAAACGCCCGACCGGCAGACCTGCCACCGGTCGGGCGAATTGTACGTTCAGCTCAGTTGGTCTGGTAGACAGTCCAACCGGAGTACCACAGCGTGCCAGCCGCCGGATCCACGGCGCCGAGGTAGGACGTGTTGGCCCAGGTGCCGCCGAAGTAGTTCGTCGTGCGGGCGGTGATCAGGGCCGGCGGCGCCGTCAATCCGCCGGTAGCAGCGGGGGACGCAGCGCTCGGCTTCCAGTTGAGCGCCGGTGCCGTGAGGCCCAGGCCCAGCAGGACGTCGATCTGGGTGCCTGACGGGTAGGTCTTCATCGTTGCGAGGCGCGTCGGGTCCCAGTTGGTCGGCTGGCCGTAGAACGTGCCGCCCTCGGCGTCGTAGTCCGCCCCGTTCTGCGCGAGCAACGTGTTGGAGATCCAGAGCGAGTCCTTGGTGTTCGGTGCCTTCCAGCCGGTCCACAGGGTATCGGTCCACGCATCACGGATGTTGATGGCGGTGCCCTTGTAGCGGCCCATGATGCCGTTGTACACGGTGCCGCCGGTGCCGCGGCGCCACACGCCGCCGTTGCCGTCAGCCGGGAATGAAGCGACCAGGTCGCCAGTGCCGATCATGGTGAAGTTCGCGAACACCGGCATGGAGTATGGCGTGCTGGCAGTGGTCGCCGTGACGGTGCAACCGGCCACGGCGGGATCGCAGCCATCGCCCTCGAAGCCGCGGGGGTCGCTCGACAGCGTGCCGGTGTTTGCCGCCGGCGTGATGCGCGTGCTCTGGAAGGCGATCATGAACTGGTTACGGCCCTGGTAGCCCTCGGTCCAGTCGAAGTGGTCGTCACCCGACTCGTAGGAAACCAGGTACCGGCTGTCGACTGCGCCACCCCACCACTCGAACGAGTCATCGAGGCCGGTCATGCTCTGGATGTACTCGTACGTGGTGCCCCGGCCGACGGCGTAGCTGGAGAGCGTGTTGAGCTCCTGGCCGGCGCCGTTCGAGATGTCGTAGCCGGCGAACTCGATGCGCACGTAGCGCAGCGTGCCGCTGTTGTCGTTGTTGTCGGTGCCGCCAGCATAGTTCTCGGCCACACCCGCCGCGCCGCCCTCGGTGAGGATCGGGTTGCCGGTACGGTTGATGATGCCATTGCCGATGATGATGATGCCGCCCCAGTCACCCGGCTTGCGGTTGCCTGACGCGCGCGCCGAGGTGAACACGATCGGCGCCGCGGCGGTACCGTTGGCCTCGATCTTGGCACCGCGAAGGATCCAGAGCGAGCTGCCCGGCGCCGTCGTGTCGCCCACGATCTTGGTGCCAGGCTGGATGGTCAGGGTCGCACCGCTCTGCACCTTCACGTAGCCGGAGAGCGTGTAGACGGTGTCGCTGTAGAGCGTGCGGCTGGCAGTGATGTTGCCGGAGATGAAGGCGCCGACGCTGCGCGTCCCGGAGAAGGCGCTGGTGCCGGTCGCGTTCGTGGCTGCGACCCGATAGAGGTAGTTGGACAGCGGTGGCGTCAGGCCGGGATCATCGTAGGTCGCGACCGTCAGGGTGGTGCTCAGGTCGGTGAAGACCGTCGGGGCCGTGACCACGGCGCGCTGCAGGGTGTAGCTGGTGGCGCCGGAGACGGCGGTCCAGGTGATCCGGGTCGACGTGGCGGTCAGCGCCGTCACGGCGAGCCCGGTCGGCGTGGCAGGGAGCCGACGGTCCATTGTCGCTGCTGCACGCAGCAAGTGTGACCATTGCCGTCAGGCCGGCAAGGCCAGCGAGCACCACTTTCCTAGGTAACCGCGTCATCGTCATTCCCTCGTAGAAGTTGAATCTCGTGACCTCACGACGGCACGACCACCGTGAATTCGGGGAGCACGAAACCCTGTGCGCGTCCCGCCCCCGTGACCGTTGCGTCACAATCGTGTCAACGCCGCCTAGATCTCCCACCGGAAACTCACGCCGAAAATCCGCCCGGCGTTGTACGCCTGTCGCGTGACCCCGCCCTGCACGAGCAGGTACTGCGCGTCGAGAAGGTTTCGCGCCTCGAGCTTGGCCGTCAGGTTGCTGAGGACCGGGATCTGCACGGTCGCGTCGATCATGTTGCGCGGCTTCTCGTAGGCGTCGGGGATGCCTTCCACGCCGGCCTCGAGGATGCGCTGGCCCTGCACGTTGTAGAGCAGCGATGCCGCCCACGCGCCCTTGGCGAAGAGCAGCCCGGCGTTCACGATGTACGGGGACTGCCCCACCATCGGCCGCACCGGGTTGGTCAGGGCCGAGATGCTGTCATTGCCGACCGTGATGGAGCTCTTCATCAGGGTGACGTTGGTGTATGCCGTGAGCACCTTCAGGCCCTTGCCGATGAAGTCGAGGTTCTTCCGCGCCTCGAGCTCCAGGCCGTAGTTGTCGGCGGCATCGGCATTCACGTAGCTCAGCACGTTGGCGCCGGCGGCCGCGATGTAGACCTTCTCGATCGGCGTGATGAAGTGCTTGTAAAAGACGCCGGCACTGATGATCTCGCCGGAGCGGGGGAACCACTCCCAGCGCAGGTCGAGGTTCTGGATCAGGGCGCGGGTCAGGGCGGGGTTACCCTGGGTGATGGCGAAGCCGACTTGCTCGAAGAAGGCGATCGGTGACAGTTCACGGTACTCGGGGCGCGACACCGTCTGGGTGGCGGCGAAGCGCAGGTTCTGGTCGGGCGTGAGCACGTAGTTGAGCGCGAGCGACGGCAGGATGTCGGTCGCGGTCGGGTTGGCATCCACCACCTCGCCAGTTGTCGTGACGCTGGCCACGTCGAGGTTCCACGCCTCGAGCCGGGCGCCACCCACGAACTGCAGCCGGCGAGTCAGGGGGAACTCCATCTGCAGGTAGCCGGCGTAGATGTCCTCGCTGGCGTCGTACCGGCCACCGTTGGCGTTCGCCTGCATGAAGAAGCTGCTGGCGTCGATGTTCGCCCTGCGAGAAGATGTCTTCCGGCTGCTGCTGCAACTGCCCGGTGCCGAGACCCTGGTTCACCATGTCATAGGCCCGGACGTCCACGTTGCGACTGGCGGTGCGCCAGCCTGCGCCGCCCTTCACGATCCAGGGCCGGTTGAGCGACCCGAAGCTGTGCTGCCAGTTGGCGCCCAGGTCCCAGCTGGTCTGATCGAGCGTGCTCCAGGTGCGGGTGGCGAAGCGGGTCTGGCCGAACCACTGGTAGGGTTCCAGCGCCCCATCGGTGCCGGGGCGGGCGAGGTAGCCGATATCGGAACGATCGGGCTCATCGCGGTTGATCCCGCTGGTCGCCACCTGCCAGGTGACGAAGTTGCGCTGGCCGATGAGGTGGTTGCCGAGCAGCTGGTTGGTGCGGACGCTGCGCTGGATGTACGTGATGCGCGAGAAGGCGAAATCGGTGGCGTACTCCTCGTTCAACCCGCTGAGATTCTCGACCGAGTTGTCGGCGCCGCGAGTGAGCGTGTTGTTGAAGGCAAGCTTGGTTCCCGACCCGATGCGGGTCGAGAGGTTGACCATGCCGCCCCAGAGGACGCTGCCGATGGAGCTCTGGCCGCTGTACTGGTTCAGGGCCAGTGCGGTGCCGGACTCCGGCCCAAGCTTGACCATGCCCTTCGTCTCGTCCGACTGGATCTCCTGCGCATAGCCGTAGCTGAACGATGCGAGGTAGCCGAACATGTGCTTGAAGAGCGGGTCCTCACCACCAATGGAGGCATTGAAGCCGCCGGCGCCGTTGCCGGTGCCGTCATTGGGGCTCCAGACATTGCGGAAGGACGCCATGTAGGAGTTGAGCTGCGCCTGGCTGCTGCCCTGCAGGTCGCCGGCGGCGGCGACATTGGACGGCAGCGCGCGGTTCTTGGCACCGTTGCCGAACCAGTCGCCACTCGTGGTTGGGGCCTTCGCGATGTTCTGCCCGGTCGCGAGCGTGTTGAAGCCGGCTGACACGCCGAGGTTGATCTGGCGGCCGGCCGGGAATTCCTTCGTCTTCAAGTCGACGCGGGCGCCGCTGAAGTCGCCCGGCTGGTCGGGGGTAAAGGTCTTCGAGGTGGTGATGCCTTCGAGCAGTTCCGTGGGGAAGAGGTCGAGCGGGACCACCTTGCGGTCGGTCTCGGCGCTCGGGATGGTGGCTCCATTGAGCGCCGTGGTGGTATAGCGCTCTCCAAGGCCTCGGACAATCACGTACTTGCCGTCTTCCACCGATACGCCGCTGACGCGCTGCACCGCAGCGCCGGCGTCGCCGTCGGGTGACTTCTCCATCTGCTCGGCGCTCAGGGAGTTGACGACGTTGATCGCGTTCTTCTGGGTCTCGAATGCGGAGTTGATCGAGCCCTTCTCCGCCTCCGCGGTCACCGCCACCTCTTCCAGCTGCACCACTGACGAGGACAGTGAGATGTTCTGCTCGACCACGTCCTTCGAGGTGACCACCAGGCCCGTCACCGTCTTGGGCGCGTAGCCCAGCATGCGCGCGGTGATGGACGCCGGTCCCACCGGCACATTCTGCAGCGTGTAGCGACCGTCGATAGCCGACACCGTATGGATGTCGGTGCCGGCGACCTGGACCTGCGCCCCGGCGATCGGTGCACCCTGTCCGCTCTCGACTATGCGACCGACGATGCGGCCGGTCTGCTGGGCGGCCAGTGCGGCGGGCACGAGCATCAGCGTGAGGAGGAAGGCAAGGAACGCGTGCGATCGAATGCGGTGCATGGCTCTCTGGGGCCCGGGTGCATGTCGGGCAGGCGCCGGCGATGTCCGGCTGTGCCGCCCGTTCAGGAACGGCCCAAAAGTCCCCGATTCGCGTATCGGATGGCGCACCGAATTGCCACGGATGTGTCACAGAGTCACGGACGTGCGCCGTGATGACCTGGTTGGGTCACATTGGTGTAACGGCGGGGAGGGCGGGGAGGGCGGGGAGGGCGGGGAGGACCCCGCCCGGGTGTCAGGGCTGCGGGGGTGCTGCTACTACCGGGGTCGTTCCGGGGGCGGGGGGCGTTGCGGGTGCCGGGGCGGTGGAGGAGGTGCCGGCCGACGACCGCAACAGGACGCGCTGGCGTTCGTTGTTGATCTTCGAGACGCGACTGCTGGTCCACTCGGTCGAGCCCTGCTGGTAGTACTGCAGGGTGAACGGCTCGAGGACCGGGAATCTGTTCCTCGAACAGGTAGAAGGCGGTTACGAGCTGTCGCGGCTCGAGGCGGCCATCGGTGAATTTCTGGCTATAGGGAATGATGGAGATCGGCCGCAGCAGCCGTCCCCGGAACACCAGCACCAGGGACTGTGCGTCGAAGTTGGCGCCGGGCTGCAGGCCATAGAACTGGACAAAGGCGATGCCGGGACGCGAGACGGCGTTGACGCGTGCAGCCGAGTCGATGCGGGGCCGGTTGTTCTTGACCAGCGCCGCCATGGCCCCGTATGCGTCGGGCGCCAGCAGGTTGATCACCCGGGGATCGAGCGGGGTGAAGCGGATCTCGAGCGCCGTGGTCGCGAGGGCGATCTGCAGGTCTTCCTGCTTGAGCGTGCCGTAGCCGGGCGGCAGCACCTGCTCGGAACTGGGAAGGTTCTGGGCATGGGAATGCCGCGGGTGCGAGAGCGCCGGGACAACGAGCAGGAGCAGGAGCGTGGCGGACCGTGTCATTGAGCCTCCCAAGGGTACACCTAGTCTACAGTCTTCAGTCGGCAGTCGTCAGGGAGTCGGCAGCTACTCCGCCACCACTGCCGCCTTGATACTCTCGCCCAGGTCCGCGATCCCGGTGCCCTCGACGCTGCTCACCAGTTGCAGCGATTCCTCCGTAAGGCCGAGCACCTTCGCGATGGCCTTCGCCTGCAGCCGCTGCTGCTGGCGGCCGAGCTTGTCGGCCTTGGTCAGCACCACCAGGGCCGGCCGGCCGCTCTCGGCGAGCAGGTCCTGGAAGGCTGAGGTCGTCCTTCGACGGCTCGTGCCGGATGTCGAGCAGCCAGACGACGCCCTTCAGCTGCTCGCGCTTCGTGAGGTAGCCCTCGACCAGCTTCCGGTAGCCCGGCGCGCATGCCCTTGTTCGCGTGCGCAAAGCCGTAGCCCGGCAGGTCCACCAGGTAGAAGGTGGGAAACCGGAACATGTTCATGTGCTGCGTCTTGCCGGGGGTGCCGCTGACCCGCGCCAGGCCCTTCCGGCCGGTGAGCGAGTTGAGGAGACTGGACTTGCCCACGTTCGAGCGCCCGATGAAGGCGATCTCGGGCATGACCGGGTCGAGATTCGTGAGTGGGTCGGGAAAGGAGCCGACGAACTCGACCGGGAGATCGAGGAAGGGAGCGGGTGTCAGGCTTCCTTCTTCTGCTTGACCCGCTCCGTGACGATCAGCGGCGTGACGCCGTCATTCACCGCTTCCTTCGTGATGACCACCTCGCGCACATCCTCCCGGGCGGGCAGGTCGAACATGAGGTCGGTCATCATGGTCTCGAGGATCGACCGGAGACCGCGGGCGCCGGTGCCGCGCTTGAGCGCCTTGGCGGCGACGGCGCGGAGCGCTTCCTGGTCGAACGTGAGGCCGACGCTCTCCAGCTCGAAGAGCTTCTTGTACTGCTTGGTGAGGGCGTTCTTGGGCTCGACCAGGATGCGCATGAGCGACTCCTCGTCGAGCGCCTCGAGCGACACGATGACCGGGAGGCGGCCGACCAGCTCGGGGATCAGCCCGAAGCGGAGCAGGTCGTCCGGCTCGACCTCGGCGAACGGGTTCCGCGGGTCGGCGCCCTTCGCGCCGGCGCCGCTCCTGGCCGTTGAAGCCGATCAGCTGACGGCCGGTGCGGGTCTCGATGATCTTCTCGAGCCCGTCGAACGCGCCGCCGCAGATGAACAGGATGTCCTTGGTGTTGATCTGGATGTATTCCTGCTGCGGATGCTTGCGGCCGCCCTGCGGCGGCACCGAGGCCACGGTGCCCTCGAGGATCTTGAGCAGCGCCTGCTGCACGCCCTCGCCCGACACGTCGCGCGTGATGCTCGGGTTCTCGGACTTGCGCGCGATCTTGTCGATTTCGTCGATGTAGACGATGCCGCGCTCGCACTCGGAGACGTTGAACTCCCCGGCCTGCAGCAGCCGCACCAGGATGTTCTCCACGTCCTCGCCGACGTAGCCGGCCTCGGTGAGCGTGGTGGCGTCGGCGATGGTGAAGGGCACGTCGAGGATGCGGGCCAGCGTCTGGGCCAGCAGCGTCTTGCCGACGCCGGTGGGGCCGATGAGCAGGATGTTGGACTTGTCCAGCTCGACGTCGCCGTCGCGGCCCGACTGCGAGTTGATGCGCTTGTAGTGGTTGTAGACGGCGACGGCCAGGGTTCGCTTGGCGCGTTCCTGGCCGATGACGTACTGGTCGAGGACGTCCTTGATCTCCTGCGGCGGCGGAACCTGGGTAATGCTGTCGGCGACCTCGCGCTCCTCATCCTCCGCCAGGATCTCGTTGCAGAGGGTGATGCACTCGTTGCAGATGTAGACCGACGGGCCCGAAATGAACTTCCGGACCGAGTCCTTCGATTTTCCGCAAAACGAGCAGCGCAGGTGCTTGTCGTTCGACATTCAGGCCGTTTCCGGGATGTGGTGTGGGGCGAGCCGAAAGCTTGCCCGCCCCACGGGGGGCGTCAAGGGCTAGCCCGCAGCGACGGCGGCCAGGGTCTCCGACGCCTTTGCGGGGCGAGAAGACCTTGTCAATGAGGCCGTACGCCATCGCTTCCTCGGCGCTCATGAACCGGTCCCGGTCCATGTCCCGCTCGATCGTCTCCACCGGCTGGCCGGTGTGGTGGGCGTAGAGCGAGTTCAGCTTGGTGCGGAGGTAGAGAATTTCCCGCGCCTGGATCTCGATGTCGGCCGCGGTGCCCTGCGCGCCGCCGGACGGCTGGTGGATCATGATCCGGGAGTGGGGCAGCGCGCTGCGCTTGCCCTTGCTGCCCGCGGCCAGCAGGAACGACCCCATGGAGGCCGCCATGCCCATGCAGATCGTGTTCACCGGCGCCTTGAGGTGCTGCATGGTGTCGTAGATGGCGAGGCCGGACGACACGACGCCACCGGGCGAGTTCAGGTACAGGTAGATGTCCTTCTCGGGGTTGTCGGCCTCGAGGAAGAGCAGCTGGGCGATGATGATGTTGGCGACGTCGTCGTTGATCGGCGCGCCAAGAAAGACGATACGGTCCATGAGCAGGCGCGAGAAGATGTCGTAGGTCCGCTCGCCGCGGCTGGAACGCTCGATGATGTACGGCGGATACAGGGCCATCGTCAGGACTTCGCCTCCACTACGGTGGACTGCGAGAGCAGCCAGGTGAACGCCTTGTCTTCGGTGATGCTGTGCTCCAGTTCCTGCAGCCGCCCCGCCTTCTGGAGCTGGCCGTAGAGGTCGCCGGCCGACACTCCGCGCGCGGCGGCGAGCGCGCCGATGCGCTCGTCGATTTCCGCCTCGGTGGCGTGCAGCTTCTCCTTCTCCACCAGGGCCCCGAAGATCAGGTCGCGGCGCACCTGCGCCTCGGCGATGGAATGGAACTGCTCCTCGAACTTCGCCAGCGCCTCGTGCGGCTCGCTGGGCACCCCGAACTGGTGCGCGTAGGCGTGGAGCCAGCGGTGCACCAGCGAATGCGGCGCCGGGATGTTGTTGGCGGCGACGAGCTCATTGATCAGCGCGGAGCGCACCTGCGCGTCGGCGTTCCGCTCGGCGTCACGGGCGAGGTCGGTGCGGATGGCCTCCTTGAGGGCCGCCAGGGTCTCGAAGTCGCCCACCTCGTTCGCGAAGGCGTCGTCGAGCGGCGGCAGTTCCTGGCGCTTGATCTCGTGCAGCGTGAGCCGGACCTTCCGGGTCTGTCCGCGGCGCGCCTCGTCGGGATGATCCTCGGGGAACCGGATGTCGGCATCCACCGGTCTGGCCGGCCTCGAGGGTCATGACCTTCTCCTCGAGATCGGGCACCGCCTGGTTCTGTCCCAGCACGATGTTGTGCGGGGCAGACTCGCCCGCCTTGCCGTCATCGATCGGGGCCACCTCGACCCGCACCATCTGGCCGGGCGACGGCTTCCCACTCTCGACCGGGAGCCAGTTGGCCTTCCGCTCGCGCATCTGGTCCAGCTGCTTGGTGATCGCGGCCTCGTCCACCGGCACTACGGTGCGGGTGAAGGTGAAGCCGCCCGTGCGTGCCAGGGTGATCTCGGGACGGACCTCGACCACGAGCTCGAACTCGACCGGCCCACCCTGCTCGAACTTGAGGTTCCGGACCGAGGGGTCGGAAATGGGCTTCAGGTTCTGTTCCGTCTGCGCGGTTTCCCAGCTCTCACGGATGACGTCTTCCAGGACCGCCTGCTTGATGGCCTGGTCGAACTTCTTCCGGACGATGGCGACGGGGGCCTTGCCGGGGCGGAACCCGGGGAGGCGGGCGCGGCTGGCGTACATGGCCACGGCCTTGTCCTCGGCCTGCTTGACCCGCTCGACCCCCACAGTGACCTGGAGGGAACGGGAGGCAGCGTCCTCGGACTTCTTTTCGATGGTGATGTTGGACATGGGGGGAAGATAATAGGGCGGGTGAGGCGGGTAGGGCGGGTAGGGCGGGTAGGGCGGGTAGGGCGGATGAGGCGGGTAGGGTGGGAACAAGGTTCCAGCGGACTGAGGAGGGGAGGAGATCCAGCGCGCGACCTGCCCCGGCGCTGCTCATAGACGACTTTCTCCCTAGCGCGCGGCCTCGGTCGCGATCTCCGACTCGAATCTCGACCGCTGTGCGGCAAGCCACTTCCGGTACCCAGTCGGATCCACCCAGGCCTGGACGCCCTCGCTAGTGGCCCGTGCGCGCTTGGCCGCGAAATCGTACGCCTCATTGTGCGGGAAGAGCCAGATGTCGGGGTTGAGCCCCTCGAGAGCCTGGAGCGTTCGACGGTAGTCATCGGCAATGCCGGGATACGACGGCTGGTCGATGAAGCGGGTACCGGGATTGATACCGGTGCTGGCGGGGAACACGACTGTATAACTGGTGCCGTTGTCGACGATGCGGGTGACAAATGACGTCGAACCCCTGGTGTGGCCACTGGTGAGTCGTGCAATGATCGCGACGTCGCCCAGCCTCAGGGTATCGCCATCGTGAAACACCTGGTCAACCTGGACCGGATCGAACCAGAACTCCGGATACATTCCGTACAGGAAGTCTGCCTTGCCGCCCGACTCGAGCAGTTCCTTCTCTTCCGCGATCACCGCCACCTTTGCGCCAGTAAGCTGCTGCATGTAAGCATGCCCACCCGCGTGATCCACGTGGGCATGGCCAAGCAGCAGAAGGCGGACGTCGTCGGGCTTGAATCCAAGTTTCTGAATGGAGGCGGCGATCATCGGCCCCGACGCCGGCATCCCGGTATTGATCAGTATGTGGCCCTCGGGTGTCGTGATCAGGAACACGCCCAGCCCCTCTGTGCCCACGAAATAAAGGGGCCCCGCGATCCTCACCGGCTCAGCCGACACGTTCCACTTGAGAGCTTCGGGTGCCTCCCCGAGGGTGGGCGAGCGTTTTGGGTCCTGCGCGTTCGCCGGTGCTGCCGCCGCAACCAGAACTGCGGCGGCGATGAAGTGCATGCTCGTCGAGAGGTTCAGGCGACCCCACTCATGGCGACTGCGGAAACGAAGTGGCGCTGAGGGTCGTAGCGCCATCCGCCACTGAGCGATCAAGCAGCGGAATGGCGCCGCCGACGCCCTTTACCGACCACGTCACCAACGCGTTGCTGCTGAGTCCCCAGGTCGGGTCCCATCCCGCGGCGGTTGAGAGGTCGGGAATGGTGATCGTCCAGCTGGAAGGAATGGCCCCGAAATACGCCGCCGTCGCGGTGACCTCCACGTTTCGAGGGCTGAGCGGCGTGACCCCTGGTCCCTGTTCGAAGTGCGCCATCATCGCCCGGGCGTATTGTGACTGGGAACCAACTTGTGCCTGCATTCGCAGGTTCGGCTGAGAATCGATGATGGTTGCTGTCGGGGCGTTGAGTCGGGGGCCGAGTGTCAGTGCGCGCGGACTCGGCGAGCGAGTATAGACACCGGCTTGCCTTGCGCCCCGTCCAACGGCGTAGCCTACGGCCTCTACCAGCTGAAAGTCGCCGGCCGCGAACTGGCTAGCGGGCAGGGCTTCGTACCGCGCCGGTGTGGCCCCATCAGGCGCAATCCTCGCGGGCAGCGGCACAACCGCGGCACCCTTCGAGCCGAAGAACGTCGACTTTGCGAGGACTTGGTCACCGTTCAGGCCGGCGACAGTCGCGGTAGACGAGTCCATGCTGAATGCTTCCGAGGACCCGAAATCCAGCGTGGCGAGGGTTCCACCAGAAACAACCTCGACGTTCCGGCGCACGATCATCCGGGTGACGGCATTCCCGCTGACAGAAACCTGGCGTGCCACGAAGTCCCACGTGCCGGGGTCGCCGAAGATGGTGAAGCTGTCCGTGAACAGCCCGACAGAGCTGTAGCTGGTGCCGAGGTGCAATTGCACCTGGGTCGAGCCAAGGGTATCGACAACGACCGTACCCGTCATGCCCAGCGTCGGGCTGCAGTAGGAGACGTCCGGCCAGGTGGCGGCCTGACGAAGTTCCGCGACGGTTCCGTAGAAGATGTCGAGATGATTCTGTCCATCCCAGCGCAGGTTGCGCACCTTTGCGATCCCGCCGCGCCCGGACCTGAAGCTGAAGTCGTAGGTCGATCCGGCCGGCTCGATCCGGGTCCAGACTCCATCACCGTCCTGCGCAGCCACCCAGGTGGCGTCGCACACCACGAACGCTACGTCGCCATCATCCGCCGGATCGGTGCCGTCCGAGCACCCTGCAACAAGGCTCATCGTTAGTAGCGCAAGGCTAACGCGCGAAATCACGCTTGCTGTCTCCTGGACTCCAGCCAGCGATCCACGCTGAGCGGACCGGCCCCCCACGCGGCGTACACGAGGAAAATGAAGCAGAACAGCATGACCGTCTCACCCCGGTTCTCCCACCAGAAGATCTTCCCGCTGCCGCCGGCATGCATCCACCAGTAGGCAACCGCCATCTCGCCGGAGGCAATGAAGGCGGCGAGCCGCGTGCCGAGGCCGATCATGATCAGGAAGCCGCAGACCAGTTCGATGACCCCGGCGGCCCCGAAGCGGCTCATCAGCTGTACCGTGCCGCCGTCGGGTCCCATCCCGCCGAACCAGCCGAGAAGCTTCTGGGCGCCATGGGAGAAGAAGGCGGCGCCGGCAAAGATGCGGAGGGCGGCCTGGGCAGCGGGGAGATGCTTGCTGTTCAGCGGTCCGAACATTGAAATTCTCCTTGTGAATCTTTTCACATAACCACTGGATTGCGTTCGACCGATTCGGCCGGTACGTTGACCATCGAGTTTACATAGACGCAGGCGGTGCTGCTGTAAGGAAGCCGGTTCAAGCCGGCGCGGCCCCGCCACTGTATGAGGCCCGCGAGAGGATCCGCGGTCCGGTGTCGCCAAGGTAAAGCCACTGGGGACAGTCTGCTCCCTGGGAAGGCCGGCGACGCTGCCTCGAGCCAGGAGACTGGCCCGCCTGCGCCCGCATCATGTCTCTCCAGGGAGGGACGCGGGGGTGGGTGACGTCTCCGCACAGGAGACGAGCGCCGAGTTTGCACCCCTTCGTTCCAGGAGCCGGAACGAGTGGGTGTTTTTGTTTGGGTCCTGTTGCTGCTGCTCGCCGCCTGCCAGGGTGGCGGCAAGGAAGTTCCTGCCGGAAGCGCCGCAATAGCGCTGACCGATGACGCCGGGCACTCGGTGAAGCTGGCTGGTCCCGCGCAGCGCGTCGTCTCCCTCGTTCCCAGCGTCACCGAAACCATCATCGCGCTCGGCGCCGGCAACCGCATTGTCGGGCGAACCGAGTACGACCGCGACAGCTCCATCGCTACGGTGCCGCTCGTCGGCCGCGGGCTCAGCCCGAGTACGGAGGCGATCGTCGCGCTCCGGCCCGACCTGGTGGTGGTGTGGGCCAGCGACAAGCGCGGCGACTTGCGCGGCCAGCTGGAGAAGGCGGGTGTCCCGGTATTCGCCTTCGAGGTGCAGGACACGGCGGATGCGTATCGGGTGGTGAAGGTGATGGGCACCGTGCTGAGTCGGCAGTCGGCAGCTGACAGTCTGCAGAGTGCCTTGCGCAGATCTCTGAGGGAAACACAATCACGCGCGGCCGGGCGCTCGCGCCGGCGCGTGTTCTATGTGGTCTACAACGACCCGCCGATGACCGCCGGTCCCGGCACCTTTATCGACCAGCTGCTCGACATTGCGGGTGCGGACAACGTCTTCAACGACGCCACGTCGAACTGGCCCACGGTGTCGCTGGAAGAAGTCGTGAAGCGCGATCCCGATATCGTCGTGCTGCCGGTGGGCGAGATGTCGGCCCAGGTGGGAGACCGGCTCAAGGCCACCGCCGGCTGGCGCGACCTGCGCGCGGTAAAGAACGGCTGCATCGCGCTGGTGGACGCCGACCTGGTGAACCGGCCCGGGACCAACGTCGCCGTGGCCGCACAGCGTCTCGAGGTACTGCTGCACGACGAGACCTGCCCCGTTCCATGACGACCACCGCCACGATCGTGCGCCGCTACCTCTTGCTGACCCTGCTGCTCGGGCTCTCGGCGATGCTGGCGGTGCGCGTGGGCGCGGTCGGTCTCTCGCTGAACGACATCATCGCAGCGATCCGTGGCACCGCCGACAGCGCCACGCGCACCATCGTCGTCGGTCTCCGGATTCCGCGCGTCGTACTGGCGGCGCTCTGCGGCGCAGCGCTCGCCATCAGTGGCGCCACCTACCAGGCGCTGCTCCGGAACACGCTGGCTGAGCCGTACATCCTCGGCGTGTCCAGCGGTGCCGCGCTCGGTGCAGTCGCGGCGACGGTGTTCGGACTCGACCGGCTCAGCCCGTGGATCATTCCTGCGTTCGCCTTTGCCGGCGCGCTCGTCGCAATCGTGCTGGTGCTCCGCGTGGCGCTGGTGGCAGGCCGCGTACTCGACCGTCGCACGCTGCTGCTGGCCGGTGTGGTGGTGGGCGCCTTCTGCAACGCCGCGGTTCTTCTCTTCCTCACCTTTGCTGACGCAGAGTCTTTCCGGTCGGCGGTGTTCTGGATGATGGGGAGTCTCGCCGGGGCGACCTGGCAGCATGTGCTGCTGCTCGCCGTGCCGCTGGTCGTTGCGAGCGTAGTGCTGTTCGGGTTCGCTCGCTCACTCAACCTGCTCGCGGTGGGGGAACCCACTGCGGCGGCACTCGGCGTTCCCGTGGAGCGCGTGAAGTACCTCTGCTTTGCGCTGGCGTCGGTGCTCGCGGCCGCAGCAGTGGCAGTGAGCGGCGTCATCGGGTTCGTGGGCCTGATCATTCCGCATGCGGTACGCCTGATGTGGGGCAGCAACTATCGCCAACTGCTACCGGGTGCGGCATTGCTGGGTGCGATCTTCCTCGTGGCGGCGGACGCCGCCGCGCGCACCGTGGCGGCACCGACCGAGCTTCCGATCGGTGTCCTGACAGCACTGGTCGGCGTCCCGGTGTTCGTGGTGCTGCTGAGGCGGCGCGATGACTGACGTCGCCTGGCAGGTGGAGCGGGTGAGCTTCCGGCACCCGGGGTCATCGCGCGACGCAGTGCGTGACGTGACCTGCCAGCTCGCGGGCGGAGGTGTCACGGCGATCCTCGGCCCGAATGGTGCCGGCAAGTCCACCTTCGTGCGGCTGCTGATCGGCCTCGCCGCGCCCACCAGCGGCATCGTGCAGTTTCGCGGGCGGAGCCTCGGGTCATGGCCTCGCGGCGCGATCGCGCGGGAGATCGGCTTCGTGCCACAGGGCGAGGAATCGGTGTTCCCGATGACGGTGCGGGAAGTGGTGGCGATGGGGCGCTATCCGCACCTGGGTCCGTGGCGCGCCGAGTCCCAGGAGGATCGACGCCTGGTGCGCCACGCGCTCGAGGACGTGGACGCGTTTCCATTTGCCGACCGCCCCTTCTCCACCTTGAGTGGGGGCGAACAGCAGCGCGTGCGCATCGCGCGGGCGCTGGCGCAGCATGGATCTGCCATCGTGCTCGACGAGCCTACCGCTGGTCTCGACGTGCGGCACGAGATCGAGCTCTTCGCGCTGCTACGCGGCCTGGCTTCCTACGGCCGCACCGTGGTGCTGGTGACGCACAATCTCTCGCTCGCGTCGCGCCTCGCCGATCGGGTACTGCTCTTCTCGGAGGGTGAGCTGGTGGCGCACGGCGACGCGGCCGTGGTACTCACCGGCGAGCGTCTCACCCGGGTGTACGGCTGGCCGATCGACGTCGTACAGCATTCTGGTCCGGGTGAGGAGACGGGTCGTCCGCTCGTGGTACCGCGTCTCACGTCCGCGCCCGTTATTCCTCGCCCGTGATGCTCGCACGCGCCACCGCCTGCCTGGCGCTGCTCTCCGTGATAGCGGCGTTTCCGCTTCAGGCGCAGCACGCGCCCGAGCTGCGCGGCCGGGTGTTCGATGACTCCACGTCGACCCCGATCCAGGACGCGGAAGTGTTGCTGAGCGATGGGTCACGCACGGCGACGGGAAGTGATGGCACGTTCATCATCCATGCCCTGCGGCCGGGTGATGCGCAGGTGACGGTGCGCAAGGTCGGCTTCGCGCCGATCACACGCGACATCGAGCTCGCCAATGGCAGTGCCTCATCACTCACTTTCCGCATGCTGTCGGCGCCGGTACACCTGGCTGAACTCGAGACAACCGCCGAGGCACCGGTGCCGGGCGGCGTAACCGCGATCGACCGGGCGGCGATCGAGCGCAGCGGTGCCACCGACCTGGGCGAGGTCCTGCAGCAGCAGCCGGGCGTGGTGGTGACGCGGGCCGGCGGACCCGGCTCACCGGCGGTGGCGTCGATTCGTGGCTCGAGTGCCAACCAGGTGCTGGTACTGGTCGATGGCGTGCCGCAGAACCAGGCGGTCAGCGGCAGCGCCGACCTTTCGCTGGTGCGGCTCGACAACGTGGAAAGTGTCTCGGTGCTCCGCGGCGCACAGTCGGCGCGTTACGGCCGGCAGGCGCTGGGCGGCGCGATTGTGGTGACTACGCGCCGACCGCTCGGGGTCGAGGCACAGGCGGAGGTGGGTGGGGGCAGCTACGGCGGTCGAGCGGTCGCCGGGCGCGTGTCGGCGGGCCAAGGCAACGGCGGCGGGGTTGCGGCATCGCTAGGCGGGGCATGGAACAATTTCGCCGGCGACTATCCGTACGACATCCCGCCGGAGCGTGGCGGCGGCACCGGCGTACGGCTCAACTCGGCCGCGCGCGACCTGTCCCTCAATGGCGTGATGTCGTTGACCGGCGCCCGCGCCGAGGCGCGGCTGCGTGGCGAGTACTTCGACATGGACCGGGGAATGCCGGGGACGGTAGTACAGCCGTCGCTGACCGGTCACCAGACGCAGCAGCGGATTGGCGCCGGGCTCGACGGCACGATGAAGCTGGGGCAGGCCACAGCGGCAGCCAGCGTATCGCTGCAGCGGCAGGACGCGACGTTCACGGACAGCGCGCCACCGTTCAGCGCACCGTATGACAACCAGAGCCGCGCTGACGTGCTGCTAGTGGATGCTGGTGTTACGCGCGTCGTAAAGAGGATGGACCTGAGTGCCGGACTGCTCTTTCAGCGCATGGGCATCAGTGGCACGGCACTGAGTCAGGGTGCGCCGGGCGCGACGTACTACGGTGGCGGGCGCGTCGCCGCCCGGGCTCCGCTCATCACCGGCGACTGGGCACTCGACGCCAACGCTGCCCTGATGGTGGATGGCAGTTCGGTGCTGGACCAGTGGTACGCGTCGCCGCAGGTGGGCGCGCTGCTGCGGCATGCCTGGTGGAGCGCGGAACTGCGCTGGGCGCAGGCGTACAACCCGCCGACCCTGGGCGACATGTACTTCCAGGAAGGGGTGCAGGTTCGCCCCAACCCGCTGCTGCAGCCGGAACGGGTGAAGAGCGAGTGGTCGGTGTTCCTGGAAGCGCGGGAGGTGGGGCCGGCGTCGCTCAACGCAGGGGTCGGGCTCAACCTCTTCGCGGCCGACATCAGCGGGATGATCCTCTGGTCGCCCGACTTCAGGTTCATCTGGAGCCCGAACAATTTCGACGTGAGTCGCCGTGGCGGCGAGCTCAACGTGCACATGGCACCGCGGGGCAGCCACGTGGCACTTGCCGGCGGAGTAGCGCTCGCGAGCGTCACGTATGACGGGCCGGTCCTGTCCGGGCAGGTGATCTACCGGCCACTCTGGAGCGCCACCGCCAGCGCAGATGCCAGCGTGCTCGGGTTCGACGGCGGCCTGGCGTGGCGCTACGCCGGATCGCGCCGCACGGCGATGGGCACCGACCTCAACTCCCTTCCTCCCGTCCACCTGCTCGACTTTCGCGTCTCGCGAGTCATTCCGGTGGGCGGAATGGCGGTGAGGGCACGCTTTGCCATCGACAACCTGATCGGCACCCGCACCGGCATGCTGATCGACTTTCCCCTGCCGGGGCGTGTGCTCCGGTTCGACATCTCCCTCCGCTACGGATCGTGACCAGAATGAACCGACGCCATGCCGCCTTGTTCGCACTCGCCGCACTGTTCACCCTTGCCGCGTGCAGCGACGACACGCCCCCAGCGCCCAATTTCCTCGATGGCACGGCGTCCGACCCCGGGATCATGCTTGCCGTCAACCTCGACCGGGCCCTGTTCATGCTGCAGACGGGGGCGCCGGCTGAGCGCGTGAGCATTCCGCTGGGCGCCAGCTCGACGGTGACGCCGGTGGGACTCTCGGTGCTCGGGAACTTTGCCGCGGTGCCGCTGGGCAACGTCGGGAGCGTGGCGTACGTCAACCTCGCCACGGAGACGGTGGAGCGGGACTTCTTCTTCCCCTCGGGAAATGCAACCGGCTCGGCGTTCGTGAATGCCAGCACGGTCGTGGTGTGCAACCAGTCCACCGACCAGTGCGGCAAGTTCGACCCGGCGCAGTCAGCCAGTGCGGTGACCGGGCTCGTCACCGTCACGCAGTTCCCGAACAGCGTGGTCGCAACCGGCGGCCGGGCGTTCGTCGTCTCCAGCAACCTCGACGACAACTACATGTCGGCGGGCCCTGGCGTGGTGACGGAGCTCAATCCGTCGACGATGGCAGTGGTGAGGACCTTCACGGTGGGCACCAATCCTCAGTATGCCGCGGTGGCGCCGAACGGCAAGCTGTACGTCGTGAATACCGGCGACTACGGCGCAAGCAACGGGACGCTGTCGGTGATCAACCTGGCGACCAACGTGGTCGAGACGACGGTACCTGGGTTCGGCGATGCACCGATCACGATCAGCATCGATTCTCAGGGTCGGGCGTTCATCTCGAGCTTCAGCTATGGCACGATCGCCTGGAGCACCACCACGTCGGCGTTCCTCCGCGACCCATCGAATCCGCTCTGCGCGCCGGTGACGGGCGGGGCCTGCCGCGGCGCGGCTGATGCCACCGTGGCGCCGAATGGCGATGTGTACCAGGCATTCTTCGGTTCGGCGGCGCAATCACAGCCGGCGTACTACTTCGTGTATGACGGCAGCACACTCGCGCTGACCGACAGCATCAACGTCCCGATCGGTCCGAGCGGGCTGGTGGGGGCGACATTCTAGGACTTGAAGACTTGAAGACTTGAAGACGTGAAGGCCCGCGCACATCGCGGGGGGTCAGCGCTTCAGTCCACTCGCGGTGTTTGCAGGAGCATCAGGTCAACCCCGGCGGCGCGCGCCGTGGCTGGTCGCCGGTAGCGGATGATCCGGCAAGGTGGACCAGTCCACGGCCCGGCCTGCTGCTCGATGAGCTGGTACAGGCACAGCAGGATGCCGTGCTCGGGCAGGAGGAGCGTGCGCACCTCCCCTTCGGGGGCATCGGAGGCGGCGGGAATCGGCGTTGCCGGTGCGCACGTCTCGAAGATCTGTACGAAGGTGTGCCGCAGGAGCGAGGCTGGCGAGGACACCCTTTCGCGCACGGCGATGTCGTACTCGCGCTTGGCGGTGTCAGGGCAGGCGATGTTGAGCACGACTGTCGCGTTGCGGTCATTCGCCCACCGCCCGGTCCAGTCCCCGGCATGGCCGGTGCCCAGTGGCGAGTAGGAGAACCGGGCGGGCCCGGGTACAGGCTCGAACCTCAGGGACGACATGGTGGCTCCTTGCGGGGGCGGGACGGGGACGCAGCCGGGATGGCTGCGACGAGGTCCTACCTACTAACGCGCAAGAAGCGCCCGAATCACGTCATCCCTTATGCGAACGGAGGGACTCGAACCCCCACGGATTGCTCCACAGGATCCTAAGTCCTGCGCGTCTACCAATTCCGCCACGCTCGCCGGGTGCCCGAAAGATACTGACAGCGGAACCGTCGCGGGATATCTTCGAGTCACTTCCGATCACCAGCGGAGCCCCTCATGCTGAATTTCCGGACCGTGGTCCTCGCCGCGGGGCTCTGCGTCGTCACCGTGGTTCACGCCCGGCCGGCGTCGGCCCAGACCACCATTCCCTGCCAGAGCGCGGGCGCCTTCACCACCTGCCCGGTGGTTACCGGTGGCAGTGTCCGGCTGCAGCAGACGCTTTCCTCGGCGCGCTGCGAGTACGGTCGCACCTGGGGCTTCGACTGGAACGCCGTCTGGGTCGATCGCGGCTGCGGCGGGCTCTTCCTGGTGAACGGGTCCGGCACCGGCTGGCAGTCGGGGAACTGGGGCCAGCGGGTACGGTGCGAGAGCGAGAATGGCGCCTTCATGATCTGCCAGCTTCCCACCTATGGCTACGTGCGGCTGGTGAAGCAGTTGTCACCGGCTCCCTGCATTGCGGGCAACACCTGGGGCTACCAGACGGACCAGATCTGGGTGGGCAACGGGTGCCGGGGCGAGTTCGAGGTGGGGTATGGTGACGCGAGCTGGCAGGGTGACCTCCGCATCGTCTCATGCCAGAGCAACGACGGCCGCTACACCCGTTGCTTCACGCGCACCGACGGACAGGTGACGCTGGTCCGGCAATTGTCGTCGACGCCCTGTGTGCAGCAGCGGAACTGGGGCTACGACCTCCATGGCGTGTGGGTGAACGATGGGTGTCGCGGGGAGTTTGCGGTGGGTCACGGCGGTACCGGGTCGGGCTGGATCGGCTACCCGGGCACATGGGGCGGCAGCGGCAGCATTCTTCAGCAGGCCCGTAACGCGTGCCATGACAAGGCGCGGAGCCGCGCATACCAGAACATCAGCATCACCAGCCTGAACCAGAGGGGCAATGTGGTGTGGGTCTACCTGCGCGGGTACCGGTCCACCGGCCAGTACCTGCTGGACTGCCAGTACGACGCCTTCAGCAACCGCGCACAAATCACATCGGAAGACCCTGCGGGTGGTACGGGCAACCTCATCCAGCGCGGTCGCGAGGTGTGCACCAACCAGGCGAGGACGGCCGGTTACCAGAATATCGCCATCGAGTCGGTGCGCCAGAGCGGCGCCTACGCCTACGTGGAAATGAAGGCGCGCTTGCAGAACCGGACCTGGGCGATCAAGTGCACGTATCGATCGTCCAACAACACCGCCTTGATCACGGACCAGCGCGAGGTGACTGGAGGCGGTGGTGGCAACGTGTTCGACGATGCGAAGAATGCGTGCGAGGGCAGGGCGCGGCAGCTGGGATTCCAGGTGATCGGCTCGGGCCCCACTCAGCAGCAGTCGTGGGGCATGAAGCATGACCTCGTCCTGAAGCAGGGCGTGCTGCAGTACAGCAACAGCTACTGCAACTACATCACGAAGTCCCGGTCGGCGACGGTGGTGCCTGGGGCGCCGGACAAGCAGGCACGTTAGGGCAGGTCTAGTTCCCGGCGCTGCCATCGATGTAGGCAGACATGGCCACGTCCCCGTCGCGCAGGGCATCCCCCAGACTCCGCAGCGAGCCACCCCCGGCAGCTACGCGCCAGGAGTTCACCGGACCTGCGCCAAGCCCCCACGCATCATTCCATCCGTCCACGGAAGAGAGATCAGGCACCTCGATATCCCATGTCGGCGGCGTCCCGCCAAGGTAGCCCGACGTCGTGCTGACACTCACCTTGCTGGTGGCCTGGTAGTACGCGACCGAGGCCGTTCGCGCGTACTGCGGCTGCGACGCCAACTGAGTGCGGGGGCGCAAACTGGACGGACTGCCGGTCCAGGTCACCACGGGCGTGTTCAGCATCGGCCCCATGGTGACAACCCTGTCAGTTGGCGCGCGGAAATACGAAGTCGACGAGCGAACACCGAGCTGGTCGAAGGTGACGGCCTGCAGCGACGAGAATTCGCCGGGGCCGAGCCGATCCTGGGGAACTGCGGGATACACGAGCGGGCCCGGCGTTGGGCTGTACATGAGGAGCGCCGTCGATCCGCGTCCCTCCCAGGTGGACTCGAGCGTAGCCGCCGCCGCGCCATCGGCTCCAGTCACGGACGCCGTGGCGAAGGCCGAAGCAAATGATTCCGACGAAGCGAAGTCGATTGGCGGGATCCGGCTGCCCGACGTAAGCGTCTGCGCCCTCCGAATGACCAGGCGATTTGCCAGCTGCCCTCCGCCGCCAGTCCAGGTGAAGCGTGTCGCAAACAGGTCCTGCTGCCCATCGGGAATGTTCCGGAACTGAAAGCGAGGCGCCTGCGCGGTGACCGAGACCAGTGTGCTGCCGTAATGGATGTTTGAACCCTCTGCCGAGGCAAGACCGGCAACGTTGCCATTCAGGATCTTGTCGCCGGAGGCACAACTGATGGACGCCAGCTCGGCCAGGTCTCCGTAATTGACGGTGAAGCTGTGGCCTGCGCTCGAGACGTAGGCGACGCCGCCGCGAGCGGCGGTGAAGCGGGCCTGATAGAGGCCCGCTCGCTGCGGATCGACCCGGGTCCATGCCGCATCGCCATCCTGCACCGCGAGCCAGACCGGTGCATCTCCGGGGCAGAACGAGAAGTGCAACAGGGTGCCCGCCGGCTCACCGGGCCCATCATCGCCACCGCACGCCGCGAGGACCGCACCACAGATGATCGCTGAACTGGTCGCGCGCACGCGCCAGCGGGGAATAGGCATGCAGGTCCTCGAGGCTGATTGTGAGAAAGGCGCCAGAATCCTGGCGCCTCTCCCTGACCGCTGAACCGCGCGACTTCAGTTACTGCGCGTTCGCCAACTGCACCCGCTCCACTCGCCGGAGCGGCGTAGCGCCGCCCTGAACCGTGAGGATGCGAAGGGTGACGATCGACCCGGGCTTCTGCGCGGCCAGCACCGTGCGCAGGTCGGCCATGGTCTTCACCGGCTGGCCCTCGACCGAGATGAGGATGTCGGCGGCTCCATTCCGCGCGGCGCGGAGCGCGTCGAACGACGGGCCACCGGGAACCACTTCCGTCACCACGAGCCCGGCGGTGGTGGGCGGCAAGCCGAGTGCCTTCACGTCGGCCGGATCGAGCGGCTCGGCTGCGATGCCGAGGCGCTGCTGAACGACCGCATTGAGCGCGTCGTCCTTGGCGTTGTCGGCGGCGGTATCCGATTCGTCATCGCCCGGGGTGCCATCCGCCGCGAGCTGCTGTACCTCGGCGAGCGACTGCAGCTTCACCTTGTACGTCTTCCGGACGCCAGCCTTGCGCGCCACCTCGACGGTAACAACGTCGCCGGGCGCCTTGAAGCCAACTTCCTGCTGCAACTGGCCCACGCGCTCGACCTTCTTGCCATCGATCGATACGATGATGTCACCCTCCTCGAGCCCGGCCTTCTCGGCGGGTGAGTTGGCCGGAAACGCTGCGACCTTCACACCGTAGGGCTCGGTGAGTCCCACGTACTTCGCGTCTTCCGGCGACGCCTCGGCGATGTTGATGCCGAGCGCGGCACGCTGCACCTTGCCGGTCTTGATGAGCTGCGTCATGACCTGGCGGGCCAGGTTGATCGGGATCGCGAAGCCATAGCCGGAGTAGAAGCCGGTCTCGCTGGCGATGGCGGAGTTGATGCCGATCACCTCACCCTGCACGTTGACCAGCGGACCACCGGAGTTGCCGGGGTTGATCGCGGCGTCGGTCTGGATGAAGTCGGAGATGGTGACGCCACCACGCTGGAGCCCGTCGAGGGTGCGGCCCTTGGCGCTGATGATGCCGGAGGTGACGGTGAACGTCAGCCCGTCGCCCAGCGGGTTGCCGATGGCCAGCACCCACTCACCGATGCGCTCACGATCGCTGTCGCCCAAGGCGGCAGGGGTGAGGCCGGTCGCGTCGATCTTGAGGACCGCCACGTCGGTGTTCGGGTCGGCGCCAATCACCTTCGCCACATACTCGTTCCGGTTCAGCAGCCGGACGATGACCTTGTCGGCGCCCTGAACGACGTGGTTGTTGGTGAGGATGTAGCCGTCCTGCGACACGATGAAGCCGGTGCCACTGCCCTGCTCGAACTCGGGCTTGCGACGGGGCTGGAAGAACGGCTCCATGCCCTGCGGGATCCGGGGATCACGCTGCGTCTGCGGGGCGCTGGCCTTCTCGGAGTGCGATGCCTTGATGAACACCACGCTGGGGCGCACGGCCTCGGCGACGGCGGCGAATGCGTCACTCAGGTCCTGCAACGACTTGGCGGCCGGAATAGCGGGCGCCTGCGTCGGGGTGATGATCGACTTGGTCGCGGTGGCCGGGGGGCCACTGGCCTGCTGTGCCTCTGAGGTGCGGGGCAGGTCGAGGAGGCCTGCGAAGAGCAGTCCGAGGCCGAACGCGAGACCTACCAGACCGCCGAACTTGAGCCAGTTCAATGAACGCGCGGACATCAGTCTTCCTTGCTGGGGTGACGACTACCGATCTATACCCTAACTAAACCAGATGCGTTGGGTAGGCCGACCGTCGCAGAGTGTAACGAAAGGCGGGGAGGGCGGGGAGGGCGGGGAGGTTGGGGAATGCTTCCCCGCCTTCCCCGCCATCCCCGACCTAACGCCCTCTACTACTTCTTGTCGTCCACGATCTCGTAGTCAGCCTCGACCACGTCATCCTGGCGGGCCCCAGACGGCTGTTCGGCCCCAGCGGTTTCGGGCGCGCCCTGTTCGGCGGAGGCCTGCTGGTTCTGGTACATCGCGGCCCCGGCGGTCGAGTAGGCGGTGTTGAGCCCGTCGAGCGCTGACTTGATGGCCTTCGCGTCACCGGTGCGGAGCGACTCCTTGCCCGCTTCAAGGGCGGCATCGAGCGCCGACTTGGCGTCAGCCGGGAGCTTGTCGACCCACTCCTTCGAGTCCTTCTCCACGCGATACACCAGTGCGTCGAGCTGGTTCCTGGCCTCGATCTCCTCGCGCCGCGCCTTGTCTTCCGACGCGTGCGACTCGGCCTGCTTCACCATCTTGTCGATATCCGAATCGGACAGGCCCGACGAGGCCTCGATGCGGATCTTCTGTTCCTTGCCGGTGGCCTTGTCCTTGGCCGACACGTGCAGGATGCCGTTGGCGTCGATGTCGAACGTGACCTCGACCTGCGGCATGCCGCGCGGAGCGGGCGGAATTCCGGTGAGCTGGAACTTGCCGATGGTCCGGTTGTCGACGGCCAGCTGCCGCTCGCCCTGCAGCACGTGGATCTCGACCGTGGTCTGGTTGTCTTCCGCCGTGGAGAACACCTCCGACTTCTTGGTCGGGATGGTGGTGTTCCGCGGGATGAGCACCGTCGTGACGCTGCCCAGCGTCTCGATGCCGAGCGAGAGCGGAGTGACGTCGAGCAGGAGCACGTCCTTCACCTCGCCGCCCAGCACGCCGCCCTGGATTGCCGCACCGATGGCCACGACTTCGTCGGGGTTCACCGAGCGGTTCGGCTCCTTGCCGAAGAACTCCTTCACGATCTCCTGGATCTTCGGGATACGGGTCGAGCCGCCGACCAGGATGATCTCGTCGATTTCGGACGGCTTGAGGCCGGCATCCTTCAGCGCCTGCTGCATCGGCGGAATGGTCCGCTTGATCAGGTCGTCCACCAGCTGCTCGAACTTGGCCCGGGTGAGGGTCAGGTTGAGGTGCTTCGGGCCCGACTGCATCGGCCGTGATGAACGGCAGGTTGATGTCGGTCTGCGTGGTGCTCGACAGCTCCATCTTGGCCTTCTCGGCGGCTTCCTTGAGCCGCTGGAGCGCCATCGCGTCCTTGGAGAGGTCGATGCCCTGGTCCTTCTTGAACTCGGTCACGAGCCAGTCGATGAGCCGCTGGTCGAAGTCGTCGCCGCCGAGGTGCGTGTCGCCGTTGGTGCTCTTCACCTCGAAGACGCCCTCGGCGAGCTCGAGCACCGAGATGTCGTAGGTGCCGCCGCCCAGGTCGAACACGGCGATCTTCTCGTCCTTCTTCTTCTCGAGGCCGTAGGCGAGCGCCGCCGCCGTGGGCTCGTTGATGATGCGCACGACGTCGAGGCCGGCAATCTTGCCGGCATCCTTGGTGGCCTGCCGCTGCGCGTCGTTGAAGTACGCGGGCACGGTGATGACGGCCTTCTCGACCGGGTGACCGAGGTAGTCCTCGGCGGTCTGCTTCATCTTCTGCAGGATCATCGCGGAGATTTCGGGCGGCGTGTACTTCTTGCCGGCGATCTCGACTGCGACGAGGCCGTTGGTGCCCGCGTCGATCTTGTAGGGCACGCGTGAGCCCTCTTCCTTCACTTCATCCATGCGGCGCCCCATGAAGCGCTTGATCGAGAAGATGGTCTGCTTGGGGTTGGTGACCGCCTGACGCTTGGCCACCTGACCGACGAGCCGCTCACCGTCCTTGGTGAACGCGACGACGGACGGCGTGGTACGACCGCCTTCGGCGTTGGGAATGACGACGGGGTCGCCGCCCTCCATGACCGCGACGACGGAGTTGGTGGTGCCGAGGTCGATGCCGATGATCTTGCTGGATGCCATATGAAAATTCCCTTTCGTCCCCTGACAATGAACATGACTTTGCCACGGGTCTCGGGTCACGATCCCGTGGCGTTGCGGGGTTCGGGGCGGGTAAGGGCAACCTGCGGGCCGGGATTATCGGCCATTTTGGCATGACCGTGGCAGCGGCTGCATGTGTAATAAGTGCAATTGGTTAGGGCGCCTGGACCAGATGATCTAGAAGTGATTCTGGATGATGGAGCCATGACAGTGCCGAGGTAGGTTGGCCGCCTGGTTATCGCCCCTCTCATCCGGAGACGCTCGCGCATGCCTTCCAAGTGGCCACCGATCCTGCGGCGGCTGTCGTGGTCCGTCACCGTGATGTCCCTGGTGCTGGTGGCCATGGCCTTTGGCATGGGGGGTCGGAACCGGCCGCCGCATCGGCGCGGCGTGCCGCGCGACGCCAGGGCGGCAATTGCCCGCTCACGGTGCCGCAACAGGTCAACGCCATCAAGGCCTTCCAGAAGATGATCCCGGTGTTCCGCAGTCCCCGGTGCACCAACTGCCACGGGGGCATCGCCGACCCGCTGGGCAACCTGGGCGCCGTGAGCCACATGGGCGTGGTGGAGATCAAGGCGGCGGATGGACCCAAGGTGTGCGAGGAGTGTCACATGGAGCGCTGGCATGTCGCGCCCATGAGTTCGTGGAAGCCTCAGTCCGATCTCCAGCTCTGCAGTTCGATGAAGGAGGGAAGCACCGGTGCCGCGTTCATCGATCACATCGTGCGAGACAATGGGGGCCCGCAGTTCATTGCCGCGGCATTCCAGGGAATGCGTGGACTGAGCGAAGGCGGGCAGTCGATTGTCGAGGACGACCTCGGCAAGATCACGCCGGCACCACCGCCGGGCACTCACACGCAGATGGTGCAACAGGCGAAGGAGTGGGTGAAGGCACAGGGTGGTTCCTTCGTGGGTGACAACGACTGCGGCTGCGCCCTCGACAACATCAAGGTGGAGTACATCTCGACGATCACGGTGGCAGGGAAGGGCGTGACCAAGGCGAGCAGCCACATCACGGGGGTGGGACAGAACTATCTCTCCCTCGGGCCGGACCAGGGTGAGCCGGACTACTTCGCAACGACGGGACCCGACGGAGCGACGGGCACCATCAGCTGGTCGGCGGTGCAGATCAATCGAAACAACGGCTGTGTCGTGACGGTCCAGCAGAGCCCGAAGTCGGACGTGACGATGTGGCTGGGTGTCGGCGCGAGCCCGGACGTGAAGCTGCGGTTCCAGTTCGTGCCGAGCGCCGACATTCATTCGGTGGAGACAAAGTGCCGCAACCCGGCAACGGGTCGAATCGTGACCGGCATGCCTGGGGAAAAGGAGGCCGGCATCTTCACCGAGTCATGGATCGCGCTGCACAGCACGAAGGTCGGGCCGAGCGCCTCGTCGATGCCCAATTGGACGGCGATGGACCCGGCGAAGCTGAAGGCGCTCGCGGAGAAGATGCAGGCCTCGCCGGGCAGTGCGGCGGACGGGGCACAGCTGCAACAGATGATGCAGCAGATCCTGCCGAATGCGGATGCGATGCTGGCGGAGGCCCGGAACAATTTCACCTTCACCGTGCCGGGTGAATGGTGCAAGACGGACTCGACGTCGACCTACCTGGCCGTCTGCGAGATCAAGCGCACGGTGACGGTGCCGGACAATCTCGGGTCGTCGATGACGATCACCGAGAGCACGCAATTCAAGTTCTCCCGCTGAGCAGGAGAAGGGTCAGGCACCCTTTTCCTCGATGAACCGGAAGGCGAAGATCCGGCATGCGGCACTACCTGGTGCTCGAGTTGTCCATGTCGGCCGCGATCATCCAGGGCCCGCCAGGTGAGCGGCGCAGGGCGAGCAGGTACTTGCCGGTGTGCGTCGCGGGATCAGCTCCGCCGTAGGTGCCGACGATGTATCCCACGGTATCCGCGGTGGCGTAGGCCAGCGCCGCGAGAGTGAGGGGTCCGCCTCGGCCAGTGTAGGCCTTGGCGATATTCGCGCGACCGCGTACCGGTGGCTCACGGTTGCTGAGCACGAAGCCATCCTCGGTGAACTGCATGGAGAGTTGCGTGGCGTCGTTGGCGCGCCAATCGCGCTCGTAGTCCCGCAGGACGCGGTCGAGGTCGGGTGGCAGCGTGATGACGGGGAGCGTGGCCGGCTTGTCGGGTGCCTGCGCGGAGACCTGGGCGACGCCACAGGCGATGGTGCAGCACAGGATTACCAACGTTCGAAATGGCTTCATTGCTGACCTGCAGGTGAAGTGGCGGTTCCGGTGATGCTCCATCGCCCCGAAGATACTCGCCGAGTCGCGGTTCACCCCAGCGGGCCGCGACTCACCCCAATTCCGGTTCCCGCACAAGGAGCGGCGCCTGAGATTCGGCCATCCCGATCGAGGAGCCGAACCAATGCCGTTCCGTACCGCAGTGCTTGCCCTGCTCTCCCTGCCGCTCGTCCCGGCGGTATTGACCGACGTTGTCACGGTGGCCCCCGGCAGCGCAGTGCTCGACGCATCGCGAGTGCGGGAGACGACCGACACCACCAACATGTTCTTCACGCGGGACGGACAGGAGCGGGCCGGCCCGATGCAGGTCGAGTCCACCCGTCGCACCACGCGAGACGGTGTTCCGGTGTTCGAGCATCGCATCGTGGTGATCGGTGGCGGGCGCGCCTTCATCGATGACACGACGTGGTATCACGCGACGACACTGGCGCCGATCGCGCACCGGTCGCACAGCACCAACCGGAGCTTTTCGGTCGACTACGCGCCGGGGCGCGTCACCGGCTTTCTCAAGGACTCGGCGGGCACGCACCCGATCGACGTGACGCTGGCGCAGCCGGTGTTCGACCCGAGCGAGCTGCAGTCGCTGGTGCGGTCGCTGCCGGTGAAGGTGGGCACCTCATTCGCACTGCCGCTGTTCGATCACCAGGCATACGGCATCCAGGTGGACACGCTGGTGGTGGAAGGGGCCGATGAGGTCGACACCGAGTCGGGCAAGGTGGCGGCATGGCGCCTCGGGCTCGCCACCGCCGACCGGAAGGCCACCTACTACCTGGCCCAGGAGACGGGGCGCGAGCTCAAGGTGCTGGTGACGTGGGCGGGCGGGCAGATGCGCGTGGTGGGGACCGGCGTGAAGTAGTCGCACCGGCGCGCGCGGTCGGGAGCGTAGATTTGACCGTGCCCATGGACACGCATTCCGACGAGAAGTTCCCCTGGCTGCCCGTGGTCGGTGCATCCCTGCTGGTGGGGATGCTGTCGGCCGCGGGCGCCGCGTCGTTGCAGCGCATGGAGAACCGCCCGGTCGAGCTGTGGCCGACGCTCGCCAGTACAGTGCCCTCCTGGATCTTCTGGGGCGTGGTGGCGTGGCCAATCTTCGCACTGACCCGGCGTTTTCCGCTCGCGGCCCCTTCTCGATTCAAGCACTTCCTCGTGCACGCGGGGTTCGCCCTCCTCGTGATCCTGGCGCACACGACCTTCACGGTCTGGGTGGCGCGGCTGGCGTACCCCCTCGCCACCCGGGATAGTGGCTGGGCCACCTGGTTCCTCGGCTACCTGAGCAGTCGCGGCGTCGGGAGCCTGCTGGTCTATGCCGCGCTGGTGGCGCTCTTCCAGGCCATCGAGGCGCGGAGCCGCCTGCGCCGGCAGGAACTGTCGGCGGCGCATCTGGAGACGGAGCTGGCGCGGGCACAACTGCATGCGCTCCAGCTGCAACTGCAACCACACTTCCTCTTCAACACACTGCATGCCATTGGTGTGCTGAACCAGGACGATCCTGCGCGGGCGACCCGCATGATCGCATCCCTGGGCGACCTGCTGCGGGGATCGCTCGACAACCGCGCAGCCAAGGAGATCACGCTAACCCAGGAGCTGGCGCTACTCGAGCATTACCTCGACATCGAGTCGGTCCGCTTCTCCGACCGGCTCAACGTATCGATCAACGTGCCGTCCTCCGTGAAGCAGTATCTCGTCCCCACATTCTCGCTGCAGCCACTGGTGGAGAACGCGGTGCGGCATGGCGTGGCGCGCCGGGTGGGGGCGAGTTCCATCCGGATCGGCGCGGTGTCCGAAGGAGGTGGCCTGCGGCTCACGGTGTGGAATGACGGGCCTGTCATCGACTTCGCAACCTTGAAGGAAGGCGTCGGCATCGCCACCACCCGCGACCGGCTGCAGCGCCTCTACGGCGAGGCAGGCAAGCTGACGCTCAGCAACAGTGACGGCGGCGTGCTCGTCACCATCGAGGTACCGGTGCATGACCGTCCCGTCCTCTAGGCGGCTCCGCGTCGTGCTGGTGGATGACGAGCCCCTGGTGCGGCTCGGCCTTCGCCGGCTCCTGGAGCAGGAACCCGATGTGGAGCTGGTCGCCGAGTGCGTGGATGGGGAACAGGCGGTGACGGCCGTGAAGGCGCACCGGCCGGATGTGCTGCTGCTCGACATGCAGATGCCGGGGAGGACGGGACTCGAGGTGCTCATGTCGCTCGGGGCCGACCGCCCGAAGGCCGTGGTGTTCGTCACGGCGCACGACACGTATGCGATCGACGCCTTTGAGCAGCATGCGGTGGATTACCTGCTCAAGCCATTTGACCAGCGGCGATTCCGGGTGGCGCTCGGCCGGGTACGGGAACGTCTCGGTTCGGGGACGAGTGACGACCGCCTCGACCAGCTGCTGAAGGCACTTGCACCGCGCACGGAGTGGCTGGAGCGGATCCCGGCCAAGGTGGCGAACCGGGTGACACTGGTGCCTGTTGGGGAAATTCACTGGATCGAGGCGGCGGACAACTATGTGCGGCTGCACACGGGCGATGGTCAGTACGCGGTGCGGGAGACGATGAACAATCTCGCGGAGCAGCTGGACCCGCGTCAGTTCGCGCGGGTGCATCGCTCGACGATCGTGAGCCTGGGGCGGGTGAAGGAGATGCTGGCGTTGCCGAGCGGGGACTACACGGTGGTGCTGGAGGGAGGCACCCGGCTCACGCTGAGCCGGGGATATCGAAAGGGATTTGAGGAACAGATCGGACGGACGCTAGGGTAGGGTGACCTTCTTCTCGTTGTCGGAGCGTTCGCGATCGAGGCGGCGTATGACGGGGTCGATCGCGACGCGTTCCGGCCGACCATCGACGGTGATCGTGAGGGTGGTGTCGCGGGAGGAGAGGAATGGCTGCTCCATCGTGAGGAGGCTGTCGGCGCCGTAGACCGCAAGGTCGACCGGCTCGCCGAGCGGCTGGGCGTCGTCTCCCTTGAGCTTTGCGGCCTTCACCTCGACCGTGACCTCGAAGCGTCCATCGGGCAGGGCCTTCGCCGTCACCGCAGGAATGGACAGGTCGTAGAGCACCACCTCTCCCAGCCATTCATCGACCCGCGCGTGGTATTCCTCCCGCGTCTCCTCGTGCAGGATGGCGAGGAAGTCGGCGGTCCTAGCCCGGCCCTCGGGCCCGCCGTACTCCTGCAGCAGGCGCTGCAGTGATCGATCCAGTGCCTCCTGCCCGACCAGCGCTCGCAGCGCATTCATGATTACGCCGCCCTTGCCGTAGTAGAGCCAGGACTCGTCGGTGACCTGGGTGAGCGGCACCTCGGATTCCTCCACACCGGTGCGACCTGAGAGGTAGCGATCCTGGTCGAAGGACATGAGTTCGGCCACCATCGCTTCTCCCTGCCGCGCGGCGAGCACGCGCTGCTCCCCGTACTTCGCGAACGACTCGACCAGCATCGTGGCACCGGGACCTGGGGCGGGTGACAGCTGCATGCCCCACCACTGGTGCGCCACCTCGTGGGCGACGCGGCGGGTGACGATGTCGAGCCGGGTGCTATCGCGCGCGTCGGTGAGGAACCCGCGGTCCTCGACGAAAAAGATCGTGCCGGGGAATGCAACAGCGGCGCCCATCGCCCAGGTGGACGGCACCTCGACGATGCGGAGCTCCTGGAACGGGTACGGACCGAAAGTCGTTCCGAAGAGGTCGAGCGAGGCTGCGGCAGCCGCGATCATCCGGTCGACGTTCGCAGCATGCGCGGGATGGTAGTACACCTCGATCGTGACCCCGTCGTGCATCTCCTTCTTCACGGCGTACCGCGCCGAGGCAAGGGCGAACCAGTTGACCATGCTCTCGCTGGAGTACCGGAAGAAGCGGCGGCTCCCGTCCTTCCATTCGCGCTCGAGGTTGCCGGGTGCGATTGCGACCTGGTCTGCCGAGGTCGACACGGTCATCTCGAAGGCGATCCACGGCGTCGCGGTCCGGTCGGCGGGCGCCGGCACCGGGAGGCCGAGACGCTGCCGATCGTTAGCGTCATCGACCTCGTAACCGCGGTTGAACCCTGGCTGCGGGAAGATGCGCGTGTTCATGAGGAAGGTGCCGTTGCCGGCGAGCGACTCATCGAACCCGGCAGAGCGAATGCGGGGCTGCTGCACGGCGAGCGAAAAGGTGAAGGTCGCGGATTCGCCCGGCGCCAGCAGCGCCGCGGGAACGAAGCCGTACATGCTGTAGGTACTGTCGACGACGACGGCGCCGGCGCCGTCGAGCGCCAGGATCACGTCGCGCGCCTCGCGACGCACTGATATCCAGACCGTGTCGATATTTCTGTCGGTGTGATTCTCCAGTCGGTATGTGCCCGACGCAGTGTACCGGCGTTCCCCGGGAAAGAGGGCGACTTCCGAGGTGATGCTGGCGATCGCGGGCGAGGCGGCAGTGCGCGAACGCCACTGGCGCTCATACTCGGCGCGCCACTGGTCCATGTCTTCGCGCGTGGTGTACCGCTGTCGCACGTTGCCCTGGTAGTACAGGAACGCACCGATTGACGCCGCGATGACGAAGAGTGCCCCAGTGACGGCGACGCCACCCCGCCCAAGCCGGCGGGGAATCGCCGTGAGGCGCCGCGACAAGGTGGCGTCGCGCCCACGACGCCATGCCGCCACCGTGAGGCTGGCGATGAAGGCTGCGACGATACCCCAGTAGAGGGAGAACCAGGCGAAGGAGGCGGCAGTGCTGCTGAAGCCGCTGATGTCGGACCAGCTCACCTCAGGAGCGGCACCATAGCGCAGGAGCGGATGCTCGATGCCTCCCACACCGAACTGGAGCGTAACGACGGCGATAAGGGACAGGAACATGCCGACGTAGCGGTTGGGGCTCAGCACGTTCAGCAGCAGCACCAGCACCGCGAGGATGATGAGCGGCACGGTCGCAGTCCAGAAGAGCGAGGCGTACACCGGCAGCATGAACTCGTGATAGCCCTGGAGCAGCTGCACGACGATTGCGACGGTGATCGCCGTCGCGGTCATGGCGATCACCAGGCCCGCGAGGGCCGCGAGATGTGCCAGGTAGAACATTGCCGGGGACGCCGGGGTCGCGTTCAGCAATTCGTCCATCGCGTGGGCGCGCGCGCGCCAGACGAGTTCGGCGGCGAAGAAAATCAGCACCAGTGCGCCCAGCCGGGTCAGCGGTACCGCGATGGTGTCGAGCATCGTCGCTGTCGTGGGGTACATGCTGCTGCCGTACTCGGCGGACGTGTCGCTCCACAGTTCCACGCTGATGAAAAAGATCCAGAGCAGCATGAGCGCGACTGACGGGCGGCTGGTGAGGGCGTAGCGGATGTCCAGGCGAGCCGCGGAGGCGAAGGCTGACGATGCGCCTGTCGTCAGTCGGCTGTCGGCAGTCGGCAGTGAGTCGGCAGCCGGCAGCGGACTGCGACCCTGTCGTGGCATGGTGCGCATGCGGAAGAGCCGCGCAGTGACCGCGAAGATCCCGCCCGCCACTGCCAGCCAGAGCAGCCGGTTCCAGAGGAAGTGACCGGAGAACGAGAGCAACTGCGTATTTCGCTCGGCGGGGGTCCAGTAGCGGGTCTGCTCGAAGAACGCCGAGAGCCCGAATGGATCGAGGATTGCCGCGCGAGCCAGCGCCACGGCAGTCGGCGGTGAGGTACCGGCCATGAGCGGCGAGTCCACCAGCATCGCGGTGATGAAGTAGAGCGCGTAGACCAGCACGCCGCCCACCCAGGTGGCCAGTGTGCTGCGCGTGGCGGCAGCGATGGCGAATACGATGGCGGTCGCGATGACGAGGTTGGGCAGGACGAGGACGAGCAGTGCCCAGGCATAGCTCCAGGGTTGCACTGGGCCGAGCCGCACGGGGTCGACACCGAGCAGCAGCGGTGCCAGCATGAGGACGAGGCCGGCGAGCACGAACGCCGCGAACGAGGCAAGCACGATGCCGATGAACCGGCTCACCAGGTAGCTCCAGCGGCCGATGGGCGTCGCGAAGATGATCTCGCTCATGCGGTGCTCGGAGTCGCGCAGGAGGCCATTGGCACTGAGCACCGTCACCAGGAAGATCCCCACGAGCGACAGCATCCCGAGCGAGTACGTCACGACGTACGGGGAGTTGATGAAGAGGTTGGTGGGGCCGAAGCCGGTGGAGATGAGCACGAAGGCGGTGCCGCAGACGAGCGCGAGCGCGGCGAAATACGAAAGCTGGCGCGTGTGATAGCGCCACTCGAAGGCGAGCAGGGCGTTCATGCCGCCGGCCGGGCGGCGAGTGCGGCGAAGTACACGTCCTCAAGCTCTGGTGAGGCCGGCTCGAAGCCGCTGTCTGGTGCGGCGTCCGCGATTACCCGAAGGACGGTCTTTCCGGCGCTCAAGCGTTCCGAGAGGACGGGGAAGGTGGCGCGATAGCGTGCGAGCGCGTCGCGCGGGACGGTGCGACGCCAGACGCGTCCGTCGAGTCCGGCGCAGAGACGCACGGGGTCGCCTTCCTCCACGACCTGTCCGCCAGAGAGTATCGCCATGCGGGGACAGAGCTGGCGCACATCTTCCACGATGTGGGTCGACAGGATGACGACGACGTTCTCACCGATCTCACCCAGGAGGTTGTGGAAGCGATTCCGCTCCTCGGGATCGAGACCGGCGGTGGGTTCGTCCACGATGAGAAGTTGCGGACTGCCGAGCAGGGCCTGGGCAACGCCGAAGCGCTGCTTCATGCCGCCGGAGAAGCCGCTCACCGCCTTGTTGCGATGCTGGTAGAGGTTGGTCTGCAGCAGGAGTGCGTCCACCTGGGCTCGGCGATCGGCTCTCGACGTGACGCCCTTGAGGATGGCGAGGTGATCGAGGAGCGTGAGGGCGGAGATGCCGGGGTAGACGTCGAAGTCCTGGGGGAGGTATCCCAGATGGCGGCGATGGGTCTGGGGGTCGGCCAGCACGTCGCGGTCGCCGAAGCAGATGGTGCCGGTGTCAGGCTCCTGAAGCGTGGCGATGGTGCGCATGAGGGTGGACTTGCCGGCGCCATTCGGGCCCAGGAGGCCGAAGAGGCCATGCCCGACGGAGAGGGTAATGCCGGAGAGCGCACGCACGCCATTGGCGTACGTCTTGGATACATCGCTGATTTTGAGCATGGGCCTACGACGGGCAGGGCACTGCAAAGGTTTCAGATTGGGACGTCAGCTGGCCATGATGAGAGGGTCCTCGGCGAAGGCGTCGGTGCCGATACAGCGGGCGCGACCGGCGCGCTTGGCGGCGAGGAGGCGGGCATCGGCGAAGGAAAGCAGGTCCTTCGGCGAAATGACCATGAGGTCGGCGGGCGTCCCGGCGACGCCGGCGCTGAAGTTCACGATGAGCTTTCTGCTCTCGCCCAGGTCGATCGGGGATGTCGCCACTTCCTGCCGGAGCGCCTCGAGGCGGAGAAGTGCCGCATCGCGCGGGGTGCCCGGCATGAGGATGACGAACTCCTCGCCGCCGTAGCGGGCGACCATGTCGGTGCGGCGCATGGCGCGGGAGAGCAGGTTGGCCACCTCGATCAGGGCGCGATCGCCGAGTGCGTGGCCGTACATGTCGTTGATCTGCTTGAAGTGATCGACGTCGAGGATCGCGAGCGACAGTGGCTGGCGATCGCGCGCGGAGGCCTCCATCGCTGCGGCGAGGCTCCGGTCGAAGTGGCCGCGATTGTAGAGGCCGGTGAGCCGGTCGCGCGCGGCGAGATAGAGCAGGCGCTGCGCGCGGCGCACGATGGTCACGGCGAGCAAGGTGGAGATGCCGAGGAGGATGAGGCGGGTGAACAGGTCAACCGGGGAGTAGGGTCCGGTATCAGCGAAGTGCGTCGGATCGTAGAGGTTGTACCGCATGTCTGCGAAGGCCCAGAGCGTGGCATACTGGGCCACGCCGATGGCACCGACCACGATACAGATCCTCGCGTCGTACCGCAGGCTGGTGGCGAGGATGGCCAGGAAATACATCTCGAAGGTGACGTTCGAGTTGAGTGCCTGGAGCGGCGAGCTCACCATCAGGAACGTGACCAGTGCAAGGCTGACGAGGGAGACGTCGAGCGTACTGGAGGCGAAGCCAATCCAGGGGCGCCAGCGTCCGCGACGGAGTGCGGACCAGATGGCCACCGCCGCGATAGCCCCGACCAGCGTTACCGCAAAGCCGGTGACATGCATCGGCTTGTCGGGTTCGCGAATGACGCTGTAGGTGGGCGAGATGAGGAGCAGCGCCATGGCGAGGAGGCGCACCCGGGCTACAACGAATTCGCCCTCGATACCGGCGGCGGCGAGGGCGGGGTCGGGAGGGGACCAGATGGGCGGTTCCGCGGCGCCATCGGAATAACTGTCAGAGACGCCGGAGGCACTCATGGGGAAGAAGATATACGCAGGATTTCCCCGTCGCTCGAGTCGACCAGCAGGTAGAGCGCACCGTCGGGGCCCTGGCGGACGTTCCGGATACGGCGCTTGAGCTGCTGGTCCTGGAAGCGTTCTTCCCTCGCGGTTCCGTCGGGGGCCACCACGATGCGTGACAGGCCCTGCCACTTGAGCGCACCGACGAAGAAACTGCCGCGCCACTGGGGAAAGGCGTCGCCGGTGTAGTACTCCAGGCCCGATGGAGCGATGGAGGGCACCCAATACCAGACAGGCTGTTCCATGCCGGCCTTGGTGGTGCCCTCCCCGATCTTGTCCCCGGAATAATCCACGCCCCAGGTGATCACCGGCCAGCCGTAGTTCTTGCCCGCCAGGTCGAGGTTGAGCTCGTCGCCACCCTGTGCGCCGTGCTCGATCGTCCAGAGCTGCCCGGTCTCTGGATTAAGCGTTGCTCCCTGCATGTTGCGGTGGCCATAGGACCAGATCTCGGGGAGTGCATCCTTGCGGCCGACAAAGGGGTTGTCCTTCGGAATGGTGCCGTCGGCGTTGATGCGGATGACCTTGCCCAGGGTGTTGGTGAGGCTCTGGGCGCTATCTCGATACGTGAATCGCTCGCCGGTGGTGATGAAGAGGGTGCCGTCGCGCGCGAAGACGAGGCGGGAGCCGAAGTGATTGGACCCACTGACCTTGGGGACCTGCCGCCAGATCACTTGAACGTTTTCAAGTGCGGTGCCTGTGAGGGTGCCCCGGGCGACGGCGGTGCCAACGCCCGCGGGACCACTCTCGGCGTACGAGAGATAGACCAGCTGGTCCGGGCCGATGGCGACGTCGAGGAGGCCGCCCTGGCCGCTGGCCACGACAGCGGGCACGCCACTGATCGGTTCCGAGAGGGCGCCGGTGGGTGCCACCAGGCGCAGGCGGCCCGGCCGCTCAGTGACCAGGGCCCTGCCGTCCGGGAGGAATGCGAGGCCCCAGGGCGCGTCGAGGCCCTTGGCGTAGACCGTGATCGCCGTGCCGGCGAGCGATCCGGTGGTGAACTGCGTCTTCTGCGCATCGGACGTCTGGCAGCCGATGACGCCGAACGCGAGCGTGAGAACCGTGGCTGGGCGCATGCGTGTAATATGCTGCATGGATCTCGAACTTGTGGGTCATCGCGCGGTGGTCACCGGTTCAACCGCCGGCATTGGCCTGGCCACGGCCAGGCTGCTGGCCGCCGAGGGAGCAAAGGTGGTGGTGAACGGTCGCACCGCTGCCCGTGTGGAAGAGGCGGTGGGCGCGATCGTGGACGGCGTGAACGGGGCGGAGGTGCGGGGTGTCGCCGCCGACCTCGGCACCGCGGCGGGCTGCGAGAAGCTGATCCGGGAGGTGCCGGAGGCGGACATCCTGGTGAACAACGTCGGCATCTTCGCGCCGCAGCCGTTCGAGGAGATCACCGATGCCGACTGGCTGCGGTTCTTCGAGGTGAACGTGCTGAGCGGCGTGCGGCTGTCGCGGCATTACATGCGGGGCATGCGCACGCGAGACTGGGGGCGCATCGTGTTCGTGTCGAGCGAGTCGGCGGTGCAGATCCCGGTGGAGATGATCCACTATGGCATGACGAAGACCGCGCAGATCGCCGTGGCTCGCGGACTGGCGGAGTCACTGTCGGGCACGAGGGTGACCGTCAACACGGTTTTGCCGGGGCCGACGGCGTCCGAGGGGGTGGGGACGTTCGTGCAGCAGATGGCGGATGCGAAGGGGATCGACTTCGCGGCGATGGAGAAGGAGTTCTTCACCAGCGCGCGTCCATCGTCGCTGCTCCGGCGGTTCGCCACCGCCGATGAGGTGGCGTCGATGATCGTCTACCTCTGCAGCGCGCGCGCCAGTGCCACGACCGGCGCGGCACTCAGGGTGGACGGTGGGGTGGTGCGGTCGATCCTGTAGCGAGGGCCTGAAGGGCTCTGAGCAGCGTGGCGCGCTGGGGCTGAGGGCGGGGAGGGCGGGGAGGGCGGGGAAGGCGGGGAAGGTGGGGGCGGGGCGCTAGGCGCCCCAGACCCGAAACTGCGGCTGGGGCGATTTTGCGCTTTCCTCTTCAGTGTGTGTGCGTCGACGGGGCCCACCAGGCGTCGAGGTGGTAGTACCAGATGCCGTCGGTGCCGAGCTTCCAGATGACGAGGTACTTGTCGCTCGCTGCGATGAGCTTGCCATCCTTGCCAGGTGCGTCGTACGTGGCCACGCCCAGCTCGTAGGCGTAGTTGCCGTTGATGTCGAGCGAGCTGGTCTTGAACTTCAGGTTCTTGACCCCTGCACCGAGCATCCCGCCGAAGACCTTCTCGATATTCGCCGCACCCGTCATCGCCTCGCTCTCGGGCGGAACGATGGTGGCGCCGGCGTCGTAGATCTTCACGATCCCCTTCACGTCACCCTTGTTCGCAGCGGTAGTCCACTCGGCGTTGCGGGCATCAATCGCCTTGCGCACCGCGGCGGGATCATGGGCGGAGGCCCGGGCCTGGGCGGCGGCGACAGCGGGAAGTGCAACCAGGGCAAGGAGCAGGGTAGTGCTACGCATGCGACGGAACTCCGGGAACAGGGAACGGGGAAGGTCGCCATGGGTTCGCATTCGTACAAGGCAACGGGCCGCTCGGGGACCAGATTGATCGAACCCTAACCCAACGAGCCATGACACATCCTCCCAAGTATCTCGCGATCGTTCTTTCACTCGTATGCGGTGCCATGCCGCTACTGGCCCTCAATCCAAGTCCAACGAACGCTGCGTCGGGGCTCTCCTGGCTGGCCGGGTGCTGGCAGGGAGGTGCCGGCAGCCGCGTCATCGAGGAGCAGTGGATGCGTCCCCGAGGCGCCATGATGCTTGGCAGCGCCAGGGTCACTTCCGCCGACGCCGTGAAGGAAATCGAGTTCGTGGAGCTGCGCCTGCGCGGAGACTCAGTGGACTACATCGTGACGCCGATTGGCCAGCAGCGTACGACGTTCAGCGGCAGCATGACGGGAGCCCACGGGTTCACGGTGCACAATCCGACCAACAGCTTTCCGACGAGTGTTGGCTACGAGGTGGTGGGCCGCGACTCGCTCAGTGCATGGATCGAGGGAATGGATGGTGCGCAGAAGCGGCGCATCCCGTACGTCTACCATCGCGTATCCTGCGAGGAACGCTAGGTCTCGGCGCCGAGGAATGCCGTGGTGACGTCGCCGGCGCGGCCGAGCACGCTTCCCGGCGTCTCGCCGGCAATGTCGCGGCAGTCGCGTATGAAGTGGGCGTGGTCGTAGTAGCCGCTGTCGTGGGCCACTGCGCCCAGGGTGCAGTTCGGCTGGCTCCGGGCATGCGCGAGTGCGCGCTGCAGTCGGGCGATGCGCGAGAGCGCCTTGGGCGACAGCCCGACATGATCGGCGAAGATGGCCTGTACCCGGCGCGTGGTGAGTCCAATGCCGTCGGCCATCGCGCGAATGGTGGGGTCGGATGGGCCGCGCATCACCTGCGCCGTCATGACCATCGCGGCGGGTGCCGGGGCCGGCAGCGTCAGGGCATGTCGTTCGATCGCTTCCTGCAGGAGCCGCATGCGCTCGTCCGGACTGTCCCCATTGCTCGCGTCGCGAAGAAGATTGTTCGCGACCCGCAGGTCATCAGCAGGCAGCATGCGATCGCGAAACTCGTGCATGGGCACCTGGAGGAAGGTGCCAGCCGCCCAGGGATGGAGCCGTACGCCGATGACCCCGAGTCGTCCGGTGGGCCTGATCCGCACGGCGGTGGTTAGCTGGCCGGCCACCTGACGTCGTGGCTGGCGTTCGACGCCATTCACCGTGTGTCGGTCCACCGGGTCGCCGGTGTCGAGGAGCAGCTCGATGCAGCCGTCGGGGAGAATCGGGTCGGCGGTCGCAGCAGGGTCGAGGCCGTCACCGTCCAGGCTCCAGATGCACTGCACAAAGCGGGCGGCTGCCCCGGCAACTGCGTGCTCGGCGTACTTCATGGCTTGGCGGTGCGCTGAGCAATCAGCTCGAGGCCCTCGGCGAACCGAAGGTGATAGCCTGGGGGCAGCAACACCGTATAAGAGCGGAGCCCGTCTTCATCGGCGAGCGGCGCCACGATCTGGGCGCCGCGGGCCATGTGCTCTGCGCAGAGCGCCTCGACACCGGAGAGAAATATCAGGACGGTGGTACCGCGGGCGCGCTCGGCAAGTTCGGGATGATGCGCGAAGATGAGGCCGACGCCGTCGCGGCGAACGCCGGCGTCAGTAACGGGGGTGCCCTCCGTCCACTCGCGGCGGAAGCCGAGCTTCTGCTCGCAGAAGGTGAGCGATGCCTCTACGTCGGTGGAGGCAAAGACCGGTGCGATGTGGGAGAGCTTCACTTGATGGTCTCCTTCAACGCGACAAGTCGCGGATCCTTTCCCAGCCCGCCCAGGAACGGCCACCAGGGAATGTACGAACTGAATGGTGCCCTTTCCTTCACCATCTCCTGCAGGACGCCAAGCGCCTGATCGTTCGCGCCCTGGAGGGCCAGCCACGACGCTGCCGCGAGCGCCGGCAGCTTCCCTTCCTGCATCCATTGCTCGATGGATGACGGCGTCGCGACCTGGCCGGCGTCGAAGCCCAGCAGCGGCGCCGCCCGACCCGCATAGTCAGCGGCCCTGGCCTGATGGCCGTCTTCCATCTCCATGAACATCAATTGCACCAGCGCGGGCCAGAGGCGCGGTTGCAACTCAAGCGACTTCTCGAACGCCGCGCGACCGGCCGCGCGATCCTTCACCGTCACAAGGTGCGAACCGAGCGCCATCTGCGCCACGGGCGATACCGGGTCGAGTTCAACCGACTTCTGGAATGCCTTTCCGGCGTCTTCATGGCGGCCCACCGTCTCCAGCAGCTCACCGTACCACTGCCACGTTCCCGCCGCATTGGGGTCGAGCGCAAGTGCGCGATCGTAACTGGCCTCGGCGGCCTTCCAGTCCCAGTCATAGCTCTTCTGCAGGTACCCGAGGGCGGCCCACGCCTCGGCGCTGGTGCTGTCCAGCGCCAACGCTCGCGTGATGGCGCGACGGGCCGCAGGTGTCGCCTGCGGGACGCTGGCACCGCCGTATTCCGGCAGGAGGACCTGTGCGGTACCGAGGCCGGCCCAGGCGCGCGCGTAGGTCGAGTCGAGCACGAGTGCCGCCTGAAACTGGGCGATCGCCTGCATCAGGTCGATGGCGCCGCTTCGCTGGCGGAGTGCCTGCCGACCGCGGAGATAGGCGTCGTGCGCCGCGGCGTTCAGCGTGCCGCCGGCAGCGCGCGGTGCCTCGGTGGCTGAGACGCCGAGATGGGACGTGATCGCCGCGGCGATGGCGGCGGCGACTTCGTCCTCGAGGGCAAAGAGGTTGCTCGCCGGCTTGTCGTACCTGGCGTCCCACACCTGGTAGCCGGAGTTTGCGTCCACGAGGCGGGCGCGCACCCGGACGTTGTCGCCCTCGCGCTGGACGCTGCCCTCGAGGACGTGGCGGACACCGAGCTTCTGGCCGATTTCGCCAACGGGAAGCCTGGTGCCCTTGAGCGCAAATGATGACGTGTGGGCCGCGACCCGGAGCCCGGGGATGCGGGACACGGCGCCGAGTATTTCCTCGGAGAGCCCGTCGCTGAAATAGTCCTGGCCGCTGTCGGCGCTCAGGTTGGTGAGGGGCAGGACGGCGAGAGAACGGCCGTCGTCTGTTGCCCCGCTGCTCTTCGCAGCCCGAGGCCGGAGCGCCAACACTACGATCGCGGCTGCGACCGCGATGCCGACAATGGTGCCTACGAGGCGCCCACGTCGCCCGCTTGCAGCGGCGCGCGCCACCGGGAGCACCGGCACCTGCACCTGGTGCGTGCCGGTGCCGAGCGATTCAAGCTGGGCCACAAGGGCGTCAGCATCCGGCACGCGATCACCGGGTTCCTTGGCGAGGAGCTGCATGACGATGCTCGCGAGGCCTGGGGGCGCGTCGGGCCGGGCCTTCAACACAGGGGCAGGCTGTTGCGTCACCTGGGCTGCCAGGAGCTGCTGCGGCGAGCCGGCACTGAAGGGAGGGTGGCCGGCGAGCATTTCGTATCCGACGACGCCAAGCGAGTAGAGGTCAGCACGGTGATCGAGGCCGGGGTCGGCGACCACCTGCTCGGGTGCCATGTACGCGGGAGTGCCGACGGTGACGCCGACGCCGGTGAGCATCGACTGTGGTGCGGCGTCGCTCACGGCGCGCGCGATGCCGAAATCCACGACCAGCGCGTGCTCGTCAGCAATGAGGATGTTGTCGGGCTTCACGTCACGGTGAATAATCCCGGCGCGATGGGCCTTGGCGAGTGCGTCGGCCACTTCGCGGAGCCAGCGGACGGCGAGTGGTATGGGGATGGGGCCGTCGCGGTCGATGCGTTCCCGGAGGGATTCGCCTTCGACCAGGGGCATTACGTAGTACAGCAGTCGTGAGTCGTCAGTCGTGAGTTCGCCCTGCTCGGGAATGCTGCCGCTGTCGATGAGGCCGAGAATGTGGGGGTGCTGGAGCTGGGCAGCGATGCGGATCTCGCGCAGGAAGCGGTCGCTTCCGAGTGCTGCGGCGAGGTCAGCGCGGAGCACCTTGATCGCGACCCGTCTCCCGTGGCGGATGTCCTCGGCGATCCAGACCGTGGCCATGCCACCCTGCCCGAGCAGGCGCTCGAGCCGGTATCGTCCCTCGAGCGCCGCGGCGAGGCGGGTGGGGGTATCCGATGGCGGGTTGGGCATTAATGAAGAGTAGACGGTAGAAAGCACCGGTAAGTTGCGCCGGTCGATCCTGGAGGTCACCCATGAAGTTCGTCCTGCTCGTCTACCTCGCATTTCCTGCAGTGCTGGCGGCACAGGCCTGCCCGGCACCGCCGCCGGCGGAGTTTGCACCTTCCGTCGCGGACAGTGGGCGGCTGTACCACGGCGCACTCTCGCTCGATGGACGCGAGCTCTGGTTCTTCAAGAAGGTCGGCAGCGATCCACGCGCAGAGAATTACAGGCTCTTCCGCTCGGTGCTGGGCGGGCGAGGGTGGGGAGCGCCGCAGCAGATGACGATCGGGGCCGAGGCGTCGGACCTCTACCCCGCCTTCACGAGTGACGGGAGGCGGCTGGTCTTCGCGTCGTATCGCCGGGCACCGGGCGACACGCTGGCCCATCCGAGCGCGTCCCTCTGGGTGGCCGACCGGCAGGGCAGCGGCTTCGGGGAGCCGAACGCCATCGGCGCGGTCGCCAGCCCAGGCTACTACTTCTCCCAATTGGGCACCCTGCCCGACGGGTCGCTGCAGTACCGGCGTACGTCACCCGACTGGAAGGTGACGGAGTCGTGGTTGAGCGCGCAGGACGGGATCACGTGGAGCGCGCCGGTACCCGACAGCCTGGTGAACCGCTGGATGGGATGGCGACCAGATTCGCTGCTGGTGTGGGGCGGGGAGCGCTCGCGGGATGGCAACGCCATCGTGCTCGAGATCGCCGAGCGCGACCTGGTGACGCGGCAACCGCAGCAGACCGATATCTGGGTGAGTGTGCGCCGGAACGAGGTGTGGGAGGAGCCGCGTCGCCTGGGTCCGTCGGTCAACGATCCGGTCGTCACCGACAACTTCGCGTTTTTCTCGCCGGACGGCTGTACGCTGATCTGGACGCGGGATTTTTCGAGGTTCATGGCGACGAGCTGGGCCGCCGCCATTGAGGAAGTGACGCCGGATGGGCGCTAGGCCGCCACGTCCTGGGCCGGCACGACGCGGCTGATCACGACGGTGATGTTGTCGCTGCCGCCGCCATCGAGCGCTTCCTGCAGCAGCGTCTCGCAGGCTTCCTTCGCGTTGGTCATGCCGGAGAGGACCTCGCGAATACGGTCGTCGGTGACATGACGAGTCAGGCCGTCACTGCAGAGCAGGTAGATGTTGTGCCACTCGGACGGAATCCGGGTGACGATCGGCATTGACGTCTGGCCGCCGATGGCGCTGGAGAGGACGTGGGAGAGCCGCGACCGTGAGGCCTCGTTGGGTGCCATGACGCCCAGGTCGAGGAGCTCCTGCGCCATGGTCTGGTCGCGCGTCATCTGGGACAGCTCACCCTGGCGGAAGCGGTAACAGCGGGAGTCGCCCACCTGCAGGAGGTAGATCCAGGGCCACACGCCGAGAAACAGCGTCAGGGTGGTGGCCATGCTCTTGATGGTCTGCTCCTCAGCGTGCCGGCAGACGTTCTCGTGGCACTGGCGGGCCGCCTGCTCGAGGACCTCGGTGAGCGACGTTTCACTGCCGCTGCCCTTGGTGCTGTAGTAGCAGCGCATCGCCTCGCTCACGTAGCTGGAAACCGATTCAACAGTGAGGCGGCTGGCCGCCTCCCCATGCTCGGTGCCGCCCACGCCATCGGCCACCATCATGATGAAGGCGAGCCGTTCATCGGCGGCGATGCTGTCGTTGCCGTGGTCGAGGCTGCTGAACTTGACGTCGATGCGCTTGTGCAGCGTGGCGACGAGGAAGTTGTCCTGGTTGTTCTTGCGGACCAGACCCTGATGGGTCAGGCCGTAGACGTCGATCTCGGAGTCGAGAGGCTTGCGCGTAATGCCCTCACCCGTGGTCGCGGGTTCATGGTCGATGCTGGTCATGGTCCATCCTCCCGTTCCATCATACCCCGATTTCGGAAAAGGGGTCAGGGGAGGGCCCCGAGGCGATGCGCCGGGAAGAGGGAGACCCCGAGCCCATGCGCCCGGGATCGCCACGGCCCTTCGGGCCTCGCGATGACCCGAACCTGCGGTTCGGGTCAGTTGCGGGGGTGGGTACTTTCCGCGTTATTTCACAGTCCAGAAAAGCACCTCCCCGGCGCCTTGGAACCACCCTGAAAACCAGCGAACGCACGTGTCCGGCCTGCAGCACCCCACTGCCGCTCGAAGCGCAGTTTTGCATGCACTGCGGCGTCGCCACCCCGACTGACCCGGGGGTGCCGCCGCGCGTGGCCAGCACGGGTGCGTTCGAGGTGGCGAAGGTGACGGAGGCGCTGGCCGGGCGCTACAAGGTGGAGCGGATCCTGGGCGAGGGCGGGATGGCCACGGTGTACCTGGCCACCGACCAGAAGCACAAGCGGAAGGTGGCGGTGAAGGTGATGCGGCCGGAGCTGGCCGCCACCCTCGGCGCCGAGCGGTTCCTGCGGGAGGTGGAGATCGCGGGTCAGTTGAGTCATCCGCACATCCTCCCGATGCACGACTCGGGCGAGTCGGACGGCATCCTGTACTACGTCATGCCCTACATCGAGGGGGAGACCCTTCGCGAGCGGCTCCAGCGGGACGGGGCGCTTCCGGTGGAGGAGGCCCTCAAGCTCGCGCGCGAGGTGTCGGAGGCGCTGGCCTATGCCCACCGGCGGAACATCGTCCACCGGGACATCAAGCCGGCCAACATCCTGCTGAGCGAGGGTCACGCGCTGGTGGCCGACTTCGGCATTGCCGGGCAGTGGGCGACAGCGGCGGGGAGCAGCTCACGCGCACCGGCCTGGCGGTGGGGACGCCGCAGTACATGGCGCCGGAGCAGGCGACGGGCGAGAAGGAAGTGGACGGGCGGGCGGATGTGTATGCGACGGGCTCGGTGCTGTACGAGATGATCGCGGGGGAGCCGCCGTTCACGGGGCCCACGGCGCGGATCATCCTGACCCGGAGCCTCACCGAGCGGCCGCGGGCACTGAGTGCGGTGCGCGAAGGGCTGACGCCGGCGGTCGATGCGCTGGTGACGAAGGCGCTGGCCAAGAACCCGGGCGACCGGTTCGCGACGGCCGATGCGCTGGTGACGGCACTCGATGGTGCGCGGCAGCAGATGACGAGTGCGTCATCGTCGGCGATCACGCCGCCGGCCGCAACCGAAGTGCTGACGAAGGCGGCGGGCAGCGCCGGTGGCGCAAAATGGCTCAACGTCCGCAACGGGGTCATCGCTGCGGTGGCGGTTCTCGTGGTGTGGGTGGTGACGGCGGGGAGGGCGGGGAGGGCGGGGAGGTCGGTGACTGCGGGGAATCGCATCGCGGTGCTGCCGTTCGAGAACCAGGGTGCCACGGCCGATGACTACTTCGCCGACGGCATCGCCGATGAAGTACGGGGCAAGCTTTCGCGGGTGAAGGGGCTCGAGATCATCGCCTCGTCGAGTGCCTCGGAATACAAGGGAACCTCCAAGTCGCCGACCGAGATCGCGAAGGAGTTGAACGCCGACTACCTGCTGGTGGGCAAGGTGCGCTGGGCCGGCACGGAAGGCGGCAAGCGGCGGGTGCAGGTGGTGCCGGTGCTGATCGACACCCGCACCGGCAGCGTGAAGTGGCAGCAGACGTTCGACAACGAGATTTCCGACGTGTTCGAGGTGCAGTCACAGATCGCGACCAAGGTGGCCGGCGCGCTGGGTGTGGCGCTGGCGTCCGGGGAATCCAATGAGGTGAAGAGCCGGCCAACGGCGAATGTCGCAGCGTACCAGTTGTTCCTGAAGGCGAGAGCGATCCCAGTCGTGGATGTCGGCAGCCTGCGGCAGCAGGCCCAGTACCTCGAGCAGGCGGTGGCGCTGGACTCGACCTTTGCCGTGGCATGGGCGGATCTTTCTCGCACTTACGGGGGGCTGTTCCTCAATGGCGTGACCGACTCGACGGTGACACGGCGGGCGAAAGAGGCGCTCGATCGTGCGACGGCCCTGGATCCGCAGGGAGTGCGGACCCACATCGCCAACGGACGCTACCAGGCGGTGATCGCGGGGAACCTGGAGCTGGCCGACGCGGAGATATCACTGGCACTGCAGGCCGCACCGAACGATGCCGATGTCCTGGCTGCGGCCGCGAACATGGACGTACGCCACAATCAGGTCGATTCTGCGCTCGCCAAGCTGCAGCGGGCGAGGGAAATCGATCCCCGGTCCTACGGCATTGTGCAGCGCATCGGCGATCTCTCTGCCGTGTCAGGCCGGCCCGCGGATGCGGAAGAGGCATACGTCACACAGATGATCCTCCAGCCGACGAACCTGGCGGCGCTCCAGGCCCTGGCTATGCAGCGGGTGCGTCAGGGGAAGCTGGACGCAGCGCGAGCAGGCATCCGTGCGGCGATCGAGGGTGGGATACCGGCCACCGATATCGCGGCACAGTTCGCCGGGCGGCAGGAAGTCTCGTGGATCCTCGAGGACCACGAGCGGCAGCTGTTGTATCGCTTGACGCCGTCGGCCTTCGACAATGACCGTGCGTGGTGGGGGCAGTCGCTGGCCACAGCCTACCGGCAGCAGGGCGATACAGTGCGTGCGCGCGCATACGCGGACTCGGCCCTGGCGATGTCGAGGAAACAGGCGGACGACAGTCCAGGCGACATCGAATTACACGTGCTCTACGGACTGATGCTGGCTTATGCTGAAGAAGCCGGTGGAAGCGCGTGCGGCGGTCGCGCAGGCGCTGGCGATGAAGCCGAATCCGTCAGATAGCCGTCGAACGCGCGCCTATGCCCTCGTCAACGCCGCGCGGGTCGAACTGGCACTGGGCGACAATGACAAGGCGCTGACATATCTCGAGCAGCTGTTCGCCGAGGGGTATGGCCGGACGGGCGATTTTCTCTCGATCGACCCGTTCTACCGGGGACTCAAGGGGAATCCGAGGTTTGAGGCGCTGGTGGCGAAGGGGACATGAACAGCGGGAACTGCGACTGCGTGAGGAGGAACTGAGACTTCGTGCCTGTAGCTGAGCGCAGCTGTCCTGCATGCCACACTCCGCTTCCGATGGAAGCGCAGTTCTGCATGCACTGTGGTGTGGCGACGCCGACCGATCCGGGCGTGCCGCAGCGCATGGCCACGACGGGTGCGTTCGAGGTGAAGAAGGTCACCGAGGCACTGGCTGGCCGCTACAAGGTGGAGAAGATCATCGGCGAGGGTGGGATGGCGACGGTGTACCTCGCCATGGACCAGAAGCACAAGCGCCGAGTGGCAGTGAAGGTGATGCGACCGGAGCTCGCGGCAACGCTCGGCGCTGACCGGTTCCTGCGCGAGGTGGAGATCGCGGGGCAGCTGAGTCATCCGCACATCCTGCCGATGCACGACTCGGGCGAGTCGGAGGGGCTGCTCTACTACGTGATGCCGTACGTGCCGGGCGAGACGCTGCGGGAGCGGCTGCTGAAGGGCGCGCTTCCGGTAGACGACGCGCTGCGGCTCGCGCGCGAGATCGCGGAAGCGCTGGCATACGCGCACCGCCAGGGCATCGTGCATCGCGACATCAAGCCGGCCAACATCCTCCTCAGCGAAGGTCATGCGCTCGTCGCCGACTTCGGTATTGCGCGCGCGGTGGGTGAAGGCGGGGGCGAGTCGCTGACCAAGACGGGGCTCGCGGTGGGCACCCCGCAGTACATGGCACCGGAGCAGGCGACGGCGGAGAAGGATGTCGATGGCCGGGCCGACATCTACGCGACGGGTGCCATCCTGTACGAGATGCTCGCCGGCGAGCCGCCGTTCGTGGGACCGAGTGCGCGGATCATCCTGACCCGGAGCCTCACCGAGGCGCCGCGTACGCTGACGGGAGTGCGGCAGGGATTGCCGGCGGCGATGGATGCTGTGGTGCAGAAGGCGCTGGCGAAGAACCCGGTGGACCGGTACGCCACGGGCGAAGCGCTCATCTCGGCCATCGATTCCATGCGGCAGGTGGGGATGTCGTCGGGCTCGTCGCCCGTGATCACGGCGCCGGCCACGGAGGTGGTGCCGGCGACGACGAAGGCGGTGTCGGCGGCGGTGGATGCGATGCCGAAGAAGTTGTTCTCGCCGCGCAACCTGGTCATCGCAGGTGCCGCGGTCGTGGTGCTGTGGGCGATCGGGGCGACCGTGATGGCGGGGAGGGCGGGGAAGGCGGGGAGGGCGGGAACGGCAGCTGCGACAACCGGTACCAACCGGATTGCGGTGCTGCCGTTCGAGAACCAGGGCGCCACCACCGACGAGTACTTCGCGGACGGCATCGCCGACGAGGTGCGGGGCAAGCTGTCGCGGGTACGTGGGCTCGAGATCATCGCGTCATCGAGCACATCGGAGTACAAGGGCAGTGCCAAGAACCTGACGGAAATCGCCAACGAACTGCACGCCGACTACCTGCTGGTGGGCAAGGTGCGCTGGGCTGGCACAGAGGGAAAGCGCCGGGTGCAGGTGGTACCGGAGCTGATCGACGCCCGCACCGGCAGCGTGAAGTGGCAGCAGAGCTTCGACAACGACATCACCGATGTGTTCGAGGTGCAGTCGCAGATCGCGAGCCGGGTGGCGGGCGCCCTGGGCGTGGCACTGGCCGGTGGCGAGAAGCAGGAACTCAGCAGCCGCCCCACGGCGAACGTCGCGGCGTACCAGCTGTACCTGAAGGCGCGCGCCATTCCTCGAGGCGACCTCGTGTCGCTCCGGGAGCAGATCGCCTTCCTGGAGCAGGCGGTGGCACTGGACTCCACTTTCTTCGATGCCTGGGCGTCGCTCTCGATCGCGAATTCGCGCCTGATTGCCAACGGTGGGCCCAATGCCGAGGTAAGCCTGCGGGCGAAGGACGCGCTCGACCACGCGATGACCCTGAATCCACAGAACTACCGGACCAATCTTGCCGCCGCGCGCTACCACGAGCTCGTGAGCCGGGACTACGCCCAGGCAGACGCGGCAATCGAGCGGGCACTGCAGGCCGCCCCCTCGGACGCGGAGGTGCTGGCGTCCGCATCGCTCACCGACCAGCGGCATGGGGACCGCGACGCCGCGGTCGCGAAGCTCGAGCGGGCGCGTGAACTCGACCCCCGGTCATTCTTCACGCTTCAGCGACTGGCCGGCCACTATGCCGCGCAGCGACGCTGGGCCGACGCCGAGGCGGTGTACAGCACGGCCCTGCTGCTCCAGCCCGGAGACCTGGGGATGATCGCGGGCCTGGCCATGGCTCGTACCGGAGCAGGCAAGCTCGATGAGGCGCGAGCGGGGATCCGGGCCGCGATCGAATCGGGCGTACCGGCGCCAAGCATCGCGGCGCAGATGTCTGGTCGGCAGGAGGTTTCCTGGATCATGGATGAGAAGGACCGGCAGGTGGTGTTCCGCCTCACGCCGCAGGCGTTCGATAACGACCGGGCCTGGTGGGGCCAGTCGCTGGCGGCGGCGCATTGGCAGGCGGGTGACACTGTTCGTGCTCGCGCTTACGCCGACTCAGCGATGGCTGAATCGAAGCGACAGGCGGAGGCTGCCCCCCAAGACGGTCAGCTTCAGGTGCTGTACGGACTGATGCTGGCCTACGCGAAGCGGCCGGCCGAGGCCCGGGCCGCTGTGGCGCGCGCGCGAGTTGCGCCAGCCGACGTCCAGGATCTGGCCAGCTACATCCTCATCAATGCGGTGCGAATCGAACTGGCGCTCGGTAATCCATCGGGTGCGCTGGACATCCTGGAGCAGAACGCGGCGCTGCCGGGGATGCCCGGCCCGAATTTTCTTGCCCTGGATCCGACGTTTGCGTCGCTGAAGGGGAATCCGAGGTTTGAGAAGCTGTTGAAGTAGGAACTGCGACTGCGTGAGGAGGAACTGCAACTGCGTGAGGAGGAACTGAGACTTCGTGCCTGTAGCTGAGCGAGCGTGTCCCGCGTGTCATACACCGCTTCCGATGGAAGCGCAGTTCTGCATGCACTGTGGTGTGGCGACGCCGACTGATCCGGGCGTGCCGCAGCGCATGGCCACCACCGGTGCGTTCGAGGTGGCGAAGGTCACCGAGGCGCTGGCGGGGCGCTACAAGGTCGAGAAGATCATCGGCGAGGGCGGGATGGCGACGGTGTATCTCGCCACCGACCAGAAGCACAAGCGGAAGGTGGCAGTGAAGGTGATGCGGCCGGAACTCGCCGCGACGCTAGGTTCCGAACGGTTCCTGCGCGAGGTGGAGATCGCTGGCCAGCTGAGTCATCCGCATATCCTGCCGATGTACGACTCGGGCGAGTCGGATGGCCTTCTCTACTATGTCATGCCATTCGTGCCGGGCGAAACCCTCCGCGAGAAGCTGCAGCGCGAGGGTTCGCTCTCAGTTGACGATGCATTGCGCCTGGCGCGCGAAGTCGCCGAGGCGCTGGCGTATGCCCACCGGCAGGGGATCATCCATCGCGACATCAAGCCGGCCAACATCCTGCTGAGCGAGGATCATGCGCTGGTGGCCGACTTCGGCATCGCGCGCGCCGTGGGCGACAGCGGCGGGGAGCAGCTCACGCGCACTGGCATTGCTGTGGGCACGCCGCAGTACATGGCGCCGGAGCAGGCGACGGGCGACAAGGAAGTGGATGGTCGCGCCGATGTGTATGCGACCGGTGCCGTGCTCTACGAGATGCTGGCTGGCGAGCCGCCGTTTACGGGTCCGAGTGCGCGCATCATCCTGACCCGGAGCCTCACCGAGGCGCCTCGCGCGCTGACGGGTGCGCGGCAGGGGCTGCCGCCCGCCGTCGATGCGGTAGTGCAGAAGGCGCTGGCCAAGAATCCGGCTGATCGCTACGCGACTGGGAGTGCGCTCGTCACCGCGCTCGATGGGTTGCGGCAGGCCGGTATGAGCTCGGGAACGACGCCCGCGGTCACTGCCGCGGCGACGGAAGTGCTCCCGGCGAGCAGCAAGACTGCGTCGGCGGTGATCGACTGCGCTGCCGAAGCGCTGGTTCAGCGTCCGGAACCTCGCGATGGCGGGGGCCGCGGCCATCGTGCTCTGGGCTATCGCCGCTACGGTGATGGCGGGGAGGGCGGGGAAGGCGGGAAGCGGCGTCACGGCCGCCTCGGGGAACCGGATCGCCGTGCTGCCGTTCCAGAACCAGGGCGCCTCGACCGACGAGTACTTCGCCGACGGCATTGCCGACGAGGTGCGAGGCAAGCTGTCACGAGTGAGCGGGCTCAAGGTGATCGCGTCGTCGAGCGCCAGCCAGTACAAGGGCAGCACCAAGAGCCCGCAGGTGATCGCGAGCGAGCTCGGCGCGGACTACCTGCTGAGCGGGACGGTACGCTGGGCCACTGGCGCGGATGGCAAGCGGCGGGTGCAGGTGGTGCCGGAACTGATCGACGCCGTACCGGGCGACGTGAAGTGGCAGCAGGGCTTCGACACCGACATTACCGACGTGTTCGAGGTGCAGTCCCAGATCGCGACCCGGGTGGCGGGCGCCCTGGGCGTGGCGCTGGGAAGCAGCGAGCAGGAGCAAGTCACCAAGCGCCCCACCGGCAATGTGGAGGCGTACCAGCTCTACCTCAAGGGGCGCGCGGTGGAGGGCCCTGATCCGGCGAGCCTGCGCGCATCGACGGGATACCTGGAGCAGGCGGTGGCGCTCGACTCCACGTTCGGCGATGCCTGGGCTTTTCTCAGCATGCAACTGAGCCGGCTCTACGCGAACGGGTTCGTCAATGCGGCCACCGCCCAGCGGGCCAAGGAGGCGCTGGAGCGGACCGTCGCCCTCGATCCGGATGCCGCCAGGACGCATCTCGCCGCGGCGCGGTACAACCAGCTCGTTGCGAGGAATCCGGAGCTCTCGCGCACCGAAATGGACCTCGCCCTGCGGGCGGCGCCCACCGACGCCGAGGTGCTTTCGGCCGCCGGCCTATCGGACATGGGCGCCGGCGACCTGGGCTCGGCGCTGGCGAAGCTCGAGCGGGCCCGGGAGATCGATCCCCGGTCCTACATCACCCTGTATTCCCTCTCCCAGGTCTACGACTACCTGGGCCGTCCCGCGGATGGTGAAGCGACCGCGGCAGCCGCACTCCTGGTGCGTCCGGGGGACCTCAATTCGATCCAATGGCTCGCCATCGCCAGGGTTTTGCAGGGCAAGCTGGAGGAGGCCAGGGCTGGGATCCGCGCGGCCATCGAGTCCGGCGTTGCGGCGCCGGCCATTGCGGCGCACTTCGCCGGCTATCAGGAGATTTCCTGGATCCTGGAAGACCGGGAGCGGCAGCTGGTATTCCGGCTCACGCCGTCGGCCTTCGACAATGACCGGGCCTGGTGGGGTCAGGCGCTCGCAATGGCCTACTGGCAGGCGGGCGATTCGGTGAAGGCACGCGCGTACGCCGACTCGTCGCTGGCGCTGTCGAAGACGCAGGCGGAGGACAACCCAACCGATCCGCAACTGCAGGTGCTCTATGGCCTGATGCTGGCTATCAAGGGCAAGGCGGCGGAGGCACGTCCGCTGCTGGCAAAGGCGGTCGCCCTCGCCCCGAATGCCACCACCCAGCACTTCTACATCCTGATCAACGCGGCCCGGATCGAGACCGTCCTGGGCAACAAGGACCGGGCCATCGACTTCATCGAGGAGAGCCGGAGGATCGGGTGGAATCCTGACGCCACACTACCTGGCGCTCGACCCGACGTTCGCGTCGTTGAAGGGGAATCCGAGGTTTGAGCGGCTACTGAAGTAGCCGGGCGTGAGGGCGTGAAGACTTGATGACTTGATGGCGTGTTAGATTCAGGCGTGTCGTGATCTTGCCACGTTCTATCCCGGGGGTTCTTCCAATGTTCGAGCGGTATGGTTCACTGGCAGCGTCGGCCCTGATTCTCGTTGCCGGGCTCGGCGCCTGCAATAAGGGCGATGCCGGGAAAGCTGCTGACAGCACCGCGATGGCTGCCTCGGCGGCCCCCAAGCCCAAGACAGTTGCGATCATCCGCGCGGCCGACTGGATCGGGAGCGAGTGGAGCGAGGACGCGCTCAAGGTCGGCCTTCAGGAAGCAGGCCTGGAACCGGGCCGTGACTTCGTCTTTACCATCTCCAGCGCCCAGGGCGACCTGGCCACTCTGCCGAGCCTGATCGATGCAGCGCTGGACGCCAAGGCAGACGTGATCGTGGCGCTGCAGGACGAGACCCTCAAGTCGGCGGTGGAGCGGGTGAAGACCACGCCGGTCGTCTTCAACGTCCTGTCCGATCCGTTCGCAGCTGGCGCGGGCACGAGCGACTCGTCCCACCTCCCGAACATCACCGGCGTGTACTCGCCGGGCCTGGGCGACCCGGAGCAGCGCGCCCGCGTGGCGCTGATCCAGAAGGTGGCGCCGAACGCCAAGCGCATCGGGGTGCTGTACAGCCCGCTGGAGCCGCTGGCGGTGAGCATGAAGGACAAGATGACGGCGTCGGCGAAGGCGGCGGGCCTGACGGTGGTGGCGGTGCCGATCAGCAGCCCGACCGAGGGTGCGGAAGCGACGACGGCCTTGATTGCGAAGAAGGTGGGCGCGATCGAGATCTACGGCAATGCGGCGCACGCGGCGTTCGAGAGCATCATCAAGGTGGCGAAGGAGAACAAGGTCCCGGTGTTCTCGCCGTCGCCGTTCGAGGTGGTGAAGGGTGCCACCGCGGCGTTCTTCCCCGACTTCCAGGAAGGCGGCGTGGTGGCAGGCGGCATGGTGGCCAAGGCGCTCAAGGGAGAGAGCCTCGCCACGGTGCCGTTCTACAGGCTGGAAACGACGAAGACGTCAGTCGCCGGCGAGAATCCGACGGCGCCGGCCCCAGCCCAGTAGCCGTGCGCGCTGTTCCTTCCTACGACGGCGCCGGTGGCGCCGTCGTTCGTTTGGAAGGTCGCCTCGACGCCGAGGGGGCCCTGGCCCTCGAGGACATCCTCGCGCAGTTCCTGCGAGAGGGGGTGCGAACAGCCACCATCGACATGAGCCGCGTGTCGTACATGAGCACGCCCGCGATGCAGGTGCTGGCGCGGGGCGGGCACGAGTTCGCGATGGTGAAGGGGGTCCTCAGCATTGCGGCGCCGAACGAGGCGATCCTGCACCAGCTCGACGCGGCGGACCTGACGCGTTCGCTGGTGCACGGATCGGAAGCTCCGCCACCCACCGTGAACCGGCAATCGTCGGGCGGGCTCAACTCGCTGCGCGGCACCAGCGAGTGGCGAGTGGCGGGGAAGCTGGTGCTGCTGCACGGCCTGTACGAAAGTGCCGCGCGGAATCCGGGGGCGAGCCTTTCCTGCCGAGTGCTGGGTGACGCGTCATGGATCGACCGGGGCGGGATCGATGCCGATCATGCCAGCAGCATCAAGGTGGGACCGGAGGCGTTCGGCCTGGGCATCGGCGCCATCGGAGCGCAGTTCGCCGACGCCGCGCCGCGCATGGGCGAGCTGATTGCGGCGGCGGGCGTGGTGGCGTACGAGCCCACCGAGGGTGGCGCGGTTCCTGACTACCTCATCGGCACCACTGAGGAGCCAGCACCAGCGGTGATCGGGAGCGGGCTCCTGTGCGAGGGGGGCTTCGAGACGTTGAGCCGCTTCACGAAGCGTCCCGGTGGACAACCGGTGCCGCTGTCGGAACTGGCGCGGGTATGTCTCGATCATTCGTCGTCTCCCACGGTTGGCGTCGTGATGCTGGTGGAAGTGGCGGGGCTGGTGGGCGCTCGCCTCCGCCGCTCTCCGGCAGACCCGTCGCGGCCGGTGAAATTCACCATGCCTGAAGCGCGCGACGGCTTCAGCATCACGCCGGAACGAGTGCACGAGGGCACTGTGGCGGTGGTAACTGGCGTCGTATCGCGACAGCCCGACCCGCGCCTGGCGCCGCTGCTCCGTCCAGTTGGTGTGTCGAACGATCTCCTGGGACACTTTCACGCCGCCGTCTTCGAGTTCCGCCCAGTGCCGCTCCGCACGGTGGCGCTTCGCCCCCTGATGACCAAGTACTTCTCGCAGCAGCCGCTCCGCTCGATCATGCACCTGCTGCACGACGATCGCGGTGCCGCGGGCGCAGGCGAGAGCGCGTTCCAGCGGGGCATCTGCTGGGTATCGCCGGTCTCGGCGATCGAAGGAGGGTCGTGAACCTCCTCATTGGCGCCCTCTCGATGGGGCTGGTGCTCTCGCTGCTCGGCCTCGGCGTCTACATCTCCTACCGGGTACTCGACACCTTCGATCTCACGGTGGATGGTTCGTTCGCATTCGGCGCGGTCGTGGCGGGGGTGCTGCTTGCGCGCGGCATGGCCTCGTTCTGGGCATCGGCGGCGGGATTCATTGCCGGGATGCTGGCAGGGGCGGTGTCAGGGATGATCCATCGACGGCTCGGCGTGAGTCGCTTGCTCTCGGGCCTGCTGGTGGCAACGGCGCTCTACTCGCTGGATCTCCTCATCATGGGTGGCGGCGACATCTCGCTCGCGTCCACCCGCACGCTGCCGACGCAGGCGTTCGCACTGTGGCAGTGGTTCGGCGGCCCGGAGTCGGGTGCCACGATCTTCGGCACCGAGGTGAGCGCCCGCACGCTCTCCACCTTCCTCGCCATGCTGCCAGCGGTGGGCACCGCGGTTTTCCTGGTGGACCGATTCTTCCGCACATCGCTCGGCCTCGCGATGCGCGCCACCGGTGACAATGCGCAGATGGCGCGCTCGATGGGGATCGATGACGCGATGGTGTTCATCGCCGGGCTCGCAGTGTCCAACGGGCTGGTCGGGCTGAGTGGTGCACTGTTCGCGCAGTACCAGGGGTTCGTCACCATCCAGATGAGCATCGGGAACCTGGTGACGGGCCTGGCTGCGGTGGCGATCGACGAGGGCTTGCTGCGGGGCCGGTCTATGAGCGCACGCATCGGCGGTGTGGTGCTGGGTTCGATCCTGCTACGACTCGTCGTGGCGGCGGCGATTGCGGCAGGCCTGCCGGCGAACACGCTCAAGCTGGTGACGGCGGCGCTGGTGCTGGCGGTGCTGATCATTCCGGACCTGATCCGCCGGCGTCGACTGAGCCCGGAGGCCGCCGATGCCTGAGTCCGCGCCGACTCCGCGCGATGCGGCCTACGACTTCGAGCACGGCGTGGCGCAGGAGACACCGCCGCCGACCCTCGAAGTGCACGACCTCAACCACACGTTCGAGCGCGGCACGGCAAATGAGGTGCGCGCCCTGATCGACGTCAGCCTTACGCTGGCCCCGGGCGATTTCGTGACGGTGGTGGGGATGAACGGGTCGGGCAAGTCCACGCTGCTCAACGCGGTGGCGGGAGCGTTCCCACCGGATTCGGGCACCATCAAGCTCGATGGCGCCGACGTGACGAAACAGGATGAGTACCGGCGGGCACAGCATGTGGGCCGAGTGTTCCAGGATCCGCTCAAGGGCACGGCGCCCAACCTGACGATCGCGGAGAACCTCTCGCTGGCGCTCGACCGGGAGAAGAGCCCGTTCGCGCTGCGCTGGGCGCTGACAACGTCGCGCAGGGAGGAACTGCGCAAGCAGGTGAGCACACTGCACCTGGGGCTGGAGGATCGGCTCGACGCGAAGATGGGGACTCTCTCCGGGGGAGAGCGCCAGGCGCTGACGCTGCTGATGGCGACGCTCGTGAAGCCGAGCCTGCTGCTGCTGGATGAGCACACCGCGGCGCTCGATCCGCGGAGCGTGGAGCAGGTGGTGAAGCTGACGGAGCGGGTGGTGTCGAGGCAGCGGCTCACGACGCTGATGGTGACGCACTCGATGCACCAGGCGGTGCGACTGGGCGACAGGGTGCTGATGATGCACCGGGGCAGGATCGTGCGGGAAATCCGTGGGCGGGAGAAGCAGCACCTGCGGGTGGAGAACCTGCTGGGGATCTTTGACCAGCTGAGGAGCCAGGAACTGCTGGACGAGTCGGCGGCAGACATGTTGAGGAGGCTGTACGTGTAACTGCGTAAGGAGGAGCTGCGACTGCGGAACTGAAACAGCTACACGGCGCGGGCGAAGTGGCCTCGGGTGAAGGCCGTTCCATTGAGCTTGCGGATCGAACGCACATCCGGTCTGGCGCCAATGGCCACGGCATCGATCGCGGCACGGTAAGCGGCGGTAACCTCGGCCACGGGGTCGCCGGGAACGTTGAAGACGAGACGGAAGGTGCGGACGCCGTGCAGCCAGAGCGCCGGCAGGTATTCCGAGGCGTCAACCGGGCGGGAGTGCAGCAGGCGATTTCGGCAGGCCGAGTCGGTCGCTACCGGAAAGACATATCCCGCAGGATCCGTCAGTTCCACATTCGGGTGCTTCTGCACGCAGAGGTCCCGACAGGTAGTCACCTCGCGATCGAAGGCGGCCGAGAGCACGCAGTGTTCCAGCGTCATCCCCTCCGGCCGGCCGTAGACGAACACCTCGAAGCCCGCGCCCTCCCATGGGGCGGAGACCTGGGCCAGCTCTTCCAAAGTCAGTTCGATTGACGGGACAATGCGGGTTGCGCCGAGGCGGAAAATCTCGGCGGCAGTGTGCTGGTTGAAGCAATTGACCGCATAGTCGGCGACGACATCGCGGCCGGCACGGGCCAACTCCGCGACCAGGCCGAGGTGCCCGCTCACGACCGGCGTCCCGAGCGCCAGCCACTTGTCGAGCGTTTTCCGTTCCTCGGGGCGCACGATGGTGGGGGTGCGGAGACGGAGGATCTTGCCGGCGGCGTGCAGTTCCTCGATCAACGCCTTGACCCGGGTTGTGGGCGGGGTGGGGTGTCGAAGGAACAGGTCGAGGGAGATCTCATCGGCGTGAGGCGCTGCCGCACGGGCCTGGTCGAGGGAAAAGACCTCGGCGACGAGGACTCCGCTCGAAGGTCGCGGGATTGCTTCGGCGTTCGCGAAGCGAACGCCTCGCAATGACTCAGCAGCGCGAACGCCTCGCACGGACGAGTCGATGGCCGCGACGCGCGCATCGAGACGGGCCTGTTCGGCGGCGGCGCGACGGGAGAGTAGCTCCTTGACTGCGAGCTGGCGTAGTTCGTTGAGCTCGCTGACCGGGAGGAAGACGTCGATGGCGAGGCCTGAGATGTCCAGTGCGCCGAGCGTGTACGGCGTCTCGCCGAGGCGGCCGAGCTGCTCGCGAAGGCGCGCTGAATCCAGTGGCCGCTTCTCGGCGACTCCGAGCGGCATGGCGCTCTGAAGAGTGACGGTGTCGTCACCAGTAGTACACGTGAAGGTGAGTGGCGAGCCGGCGATACCGCTCACGGCGGCGTCGAGCCGGATGCGGGGCGCATCGGCGCGCTTCTCCACCGCCGAGAATGAGGCCCGTGCCTCATTGATGAGTGACGCCTGGGAGGAGCGCACGACGATCCAGCCGGCAGCCACCTTCTCGTCAGCGGGGATCGCCTGCGTCACTCGCCCGTCGCGGGTGGAGATGGTGCGCACGCGACTGACGGCGAAGCCGGTGTTACCGCGCGCGGCGCCATCGGGATGCTCGAAGCCAAGGCCGTCACCCACGCCGATCGGCTCGGTGACAGCAATGACCAGCTCGTTCCCCTCCATACCGACCACAACCCCAAGCTCGGCGCCCCGATTATCGGGCTGGTTGCGGGTGATGTAGTCGCGTCCCGCGCGCCCGCCATACATGCCACCAGTGAAGCCGCGGGAGAAGATCTGTACCAGCGGTTGCGTCTCAACCGGCGTGGGCGGGGCCCAGTGCCCCTCCGCCAGCCTATCGAGGAAGTTGCGATAGGTGTGGGTGACGGTCGCGACGTACTCCGGCTTCTTCTTCCGTCCCTCGATCTTGATGCACCCGATGCCGGCGTCGGCAATGCCCTCGAGATGCTCTGCCGCCGACAGGTCCTTCGCCGAGATGAGGTAACCGCGATCGAGCTCGGCGCCGTCGGCGGTGTCGGTGAGCACGTAGTCCTTGCGGCAGGACTGGGCGCAGGCGCCGCGATTGGCACTCCGCTCCGAGATCATGCCCGACATGTAGCACTGCCCGGAGTAGGCGATGCACAGCGCGCCGTGAATGAAGCTCTCGAGGCCAAGGCCTGGAACGGCCTGACGAATGGCCTGGATGTCCTCCAGGGTGTTCTCGCGGGCGAGCACGACGCGGTCGATACCCAGTTCCTGCGCTACCCGCGCACCGGACTCATCGTGCACCGTCATCTGGGTGGAACCGTGGATCTCGAGTTCCGGGTAGACCTGCTGGATGAGCCGCACGGCGCCAATGTCCTGGACGATCGCGGCGTCGATGCCGCGGTCGATGCAGTCACCCAGGTGGACCAGCGCCTCGCGCAGCTCCGCGGGCTTCATGAGCACGTTGAACGTCAGGTAGATGCGGGCGCCGCGGGCGTGCGCCAGGAGGCAGGCCTGTTCCAGCTCGTCCATGGTGAGCTGGGCACCGTCGTCACGGGCGTTGAAGCGCTCAGCGCCGAGATAGACGGCGTTGGCCCCGTTGGCGAGGGCAGCGCGCGCGGCGTCGAGGGTGCCGGCGGGGGAAAGCAGTTCTGGAACGGATCGCTGCATGGCGCCCAAGGATACTGCAGGGCGGGGAAGGCGGGGAGGGCGGGGAGGTTACAACAGGGCGGGGAAGGCGGGGAGGGCGGGGAGGTTACAACAGGGCGGGGAGGGCGGGGAGGGCGGGTGAGGCGGGTAGGGCGGGGAATGTGCGGCCGGCGAGGGCGTGCTCGAGCTGCGTGGCGGTAAGCGCCGTGGAGAAGTGATAGCCCTGGCCCATGTTGCAGCCGAGCTCGAGGAGCGCTGCCACCTGGGCGGGTGTCTCGATGCCCTCGGCGATGGTGCGGAGCTTCAGGGTGTCGCCCAGGCCGATGATGGCGCGGGCAAGGGCAGATCGATCGCCGCCGCCGCCGACTTCGTCGATGAACGGCTTGGCGATCTTGAGGATGTCGATGGGGAACCGCTGCAGGTAGCTCAGCGACGAGTACCCGGTGCCGAAGTCGTCGATGGCGAGCTGCACGCCGAGTGCCTTGAGCTGCTGCAGGCGCTCGAGCACCATCGGTGTCTCCTGCATCAGCACGCTCTCGGTGATCTCGAGGACCAGGGCCTTGGGATCGATGCGGGTCTCGGCCAGGGCGATGCGCACGTCTTCCACGATGTTGTGCTCGTGCAGCTCGCGCCCGGAGATGTTCACTGCCACCGTCAGGTTCAACGCAGGATGCTCCCGGCGCCAGCGCCCGACCTGGCGGCAAGCCTCGTGGAGCACCCAGCTGCCAACGCGGGTAATGAGCCCCGTCTCCTCCGCCATGGGGATGAAATGCCCGGGCAGCAGGTGACCGAACTGCGGGTGCTCCCAGCGCACCAGGGCCTCGACGCCGGTCATGCTGCCGGTGTGCAGGGAGACGATGGGCTGGTAGTGGAGCACCAGCTCGCCCTTCTCGAGCGCGCGCCGCAGGGCCGCGCTCGAGCTCCAGGCGATGGCGCACGTCGGAGGACATCTGCGAGGCGTAGGCCTCGAAGCGGCCCTTGCCGGCGCGCTTGGCGGCGTACATGGCGGTGTCGGCGTTGCGGAGCACGTCGCTCACGCTCTCGCCGGTGACGGCGGCGGCGATGCCGACGCTGGCGGTGACGAACACCTCGTTGCCGCTCAGCATGAACGGCTGCGCCATGGAACTGGTGAGCCGCTCGATCAGGGCCTGCTGTTCCTCGGGGCCGGTGGAATCCTCGATCAGGATGGCGAACTCGTCGCCACCCAGCCGGGCCACGGTGTCGGCGGCGCGGGCACAGGAGCGGAAGCGCTCGGCGGCCAGCGACCAGCAGCTTGTCGCCCTCGCCGTGCCCGAAGCTGTCGTTGACCTTCTTGAAGTCGTCGAGGTCGAGGAAGAGCACGGTGATCGCGTGCCGCTGCCGCTTCGCGAGCTTGAGGGCGTGATCCACGCGATCGCGGAACAGCGCGCGGTTGGCGAGGCCGGTGAGCGGGTCGTGGAAGGCCTGGTGCAGCAACTGCTGCTCGAAGCGCTTCCGCTCGGAGATGTCCCGGGTGTTGAGCACGATGCCGTTCACGATCGGGTCGCCGAGAAGGTTGGTGGCGATCACCTCGGCATGCAGCGGCGCACCCTCGGGCTGCAGGAAGCGCAACTCGGTGGGTGCACTGACGCCGCGGGAGGTCGTCGCTTCGCGGAAGAAGGACTCGGCGCGCGCGCGATCGTCGGGATCGATGAGCGTGAAGCAGCGAGCGATCCATGAGGGCGGTGGGATCGTAGCGCAGCACGCGCGACGCCGACGGGCTGACGTAGGTGACGCTGGCCGCGGTGTTCACGAGGATGATCACGTCGGACGAGTTCTGGACCAGCGAGCGGAAGCGCGCCTCGCCCTGACGGGCGGCGGTTTCCTCGAGCAGTCGCACGTTCTGGCGCACTGCCACCACCTGCCGGATGACCATGAGGAACGTGATCACGGTGGCGCCCGCCACGAGCCCGCTCAGGGGGTCGATCCAGGGGTGCACGCCATCAGTGAACAGGAGCCAGAACACCGCCGCCGCCGCGAGATACGGCAGGGGGCTCAGGACCTGGGCGCGGGGCTCCTGATCGGCGGTGGTCCATCCCCTCGCGACCGGCCGCTTCCAGTAGAGCTCGGCGCTGGCGATGAGGAGGAGATAGGAGAGCAGGTAGACGCCATCGGTCCAGCTGGCACTCCGCTCACCGGTCTCGAGCAGCACCAGGTCGAAGGCGAGGTCACTGACGATGCTGACCAGGATGCCGCCCACCAGGCAGCTGAACGCCTCGCGGTTCTTGTCGAGCGGCCCGCGCAGCAGCACGGTGGTGACGCCGAGCAGCAACAGGAGACTGGTGAGCGGGAAGGCGTAGGTCAGCAGGGTGAGCGTCGTGCTGTCACCCTGGGCATCGGCCGACGGCCGGATGGCGAAGTACCAGACGAGCACGACGCCGCCGGCGAGCACCATGGCGGCGTCGAGGACGAGCTTCCAGCGCTCCACGCGGATCCGGCGGCTGAGCGGGAACATCAGCAGGCCGACGAGGAGAAGGATGCTGTCGGAGAGGTAGAAGAAGTCGGCGGGTGAGGCCGTGGGCTTCGAGTGCAGGACGAGCAGGTACCAGACCGAGATGCAGTTCCCGATAAAGACGCTCAGCGCGCCGAAGCACATGATGCGCAGGGCACGGCGGACGCCGGTGTCGAGGACTGTCTGGCGCGAGGCGAACCAGTTGAGGGCCGCGACGGCGATGTTGAGCGGCATGAAGGCGACGTTGCCGAGGAGATCGCGCAGGCCCTGGCTGCCAACGCCAGCCCGCTCGAAGACCAGGTAGGCGAGGCCGTAGACCGCGGCGAGCGCGGTTACGATCCCGACCTGGTTCGAGCGGGTCTGGAGCGGCAGGGCGGAAGGCGTCTTCGTGGCGCAACGAGGTCATCGGGCTCCGGGAGTTGCAGACCGCAACAGCAAGCTGGTCACAGGCATATCCGGGCTAGCAGAAAGCAAGAACGCGGCCAAGGCTGGCCGCGTTCTGAGTTTCGCTAAGATTTTGAGCTTGAACGTTTTAGGTTGGCGCTACCGGCGGGTCTCTGGGGCGGCCCCGTCGGCACACGTGCCGGCGCTGCCTTGACCGTCCGGGCACTCGGTCTTCGATAGCGGCGCGCCGAGCAACGGTGCCTCGGGAGCCATCCCCATTCGACCCGCCCTGTAGTTACCTCCCCGCCCTCCCCGCCCTCCCCCGCCCTCCCTACCTCCAAGTGGCTGGGACGACCTCGGGCTTGGTGGCGAGGACCGGTGAGCCGAGCCGCTGGCGGATGGTGCGCAGTTCCCGGAACCCGACCAGCTTGCGGTCGTCTTCATCCCACAGCGTCAGCCGGAGGGTCTTCACGCTCTGCCAGAGCGTCAGCTTTGTCACGTCCCGGAGTTCGGGGTGCGAGTCGTAGCAGCGCTGGAGGTTGTAGTTCGGGATGCGGCTCGACACATGGTGAATGTGGTGCAAGCCGATGTTGGCCGTGAGCCACTGGAGCGGCTTCGGCATGACGAGATGTGACGCACCCTCGAGGCCGGCGGCGAAGTAGTTCCAGCTCTCGCGGTAGCGCCAGTAGGTGTCCTCGTACTGGTGCTGCACGTAGAAGAGGTAGACACCGATCGAGCCCGCGATGAGGGTGATCGGCAGCTGGAGCATGAAGAATTCCTTCACGCCGACCACCATGCACATGACCACGAGCAGGGCGGCGAGCATGAGGTTGGTGACCTGGACGCTGATGGCCTCGCGCTTCCAGGCGCGCGGGATATCGAGCGGCAGGCGGTGCTTCAGGATGAACTGCCACGCCGGGCCGACGAGCAGCATGACGGCGGGGTGGCGATAGAGGCGATAGAGAACGCGCTTCGTCTTCGAGCGGCTCAGGTACTCCTTGACCGTGAGCGTGTCGATGTCGCCCAGGCTGCGGAGGTCGAGGTTGCCCGAGGTGGCGTGATGAATCGCGTGGGTCTTACGCCAGTAGTCGTACGGGAACGAGCGTGAAGACGCCGAGGACGGTGCCGACGCGCGTTGTTGAGCTTCTGGGACCGGAAGAAGGCGCCGTGTCCGCAGTCGTGCTGGAGCATGAAGAGGCGGACGACCATGCAGGCGGCAGGGACGGCCAGCAGGAGGGTGAGCCAGTAGCCGACGTCGAGGCTCCACAGCATCGCGAACCAGAAGGCCGCGAGCAGCGCCGCCGTCGTTACAAGCTGGAAGAGGCTCTTCCACATGACGGGACGGCGATATGGGGCGAGCATGGCGTTCCAGTCGACCGCTGTCGACGTGGGCGTTTCCTGCTCGGCGAGTCTCCGGGCTCATTCGCTAAACCTCAGGTCATTGGGGGTGTCGACCCGGAAAATAGCGGGAACAGGGAACAGGGAACAGGTTACAGCATGGGGAGGAGGCGATCGGCCTCTTCGGGGGTGTCGACGCCCTGCACCAGTTCCTTGAGCAGGCCGTTCTCCAGCGAGTAGATCCATCCGTGCAGCACCGGGCGCTGGCCGCGCTCCCAGGCCTGCCGCACCACCGGGGTCAGCGTGAGGTTGTAGACCTGGTGGATGACGTTGAGTTCGCCGAGCCGGTTGATGCGGGCATGCTCGTCCTTCATGCCCTCGAGCTCGCGGCCGTGCAGGCGCTCGATGGTGCGGATTTCCGAGAGCCAGTTGTCGACCAGGCCGTAGTGCACCGCCTTCTGTGCCGCCGCCTTCACGCCACCGCACTCGTAGTGCCCGCAGACGATGACGTGCTTCACGTCGAGCACTTCCACCGCGTACTGGAGCACCGACAGGACGTTGATGTCGTTGGGAAAGACCTGGTTCGCGATGTTGCGATGCACGAACATCTCGCCCGGGTTCGTGCCGGTGATCTCGTTTGCCGGCACGCGGCTGTCGGAGCAGCCGATGAACAGGAACTCGGGGGTCTGCGACTTGGCGTTCCGCTTGAAGTAGTCGGGGTCGGCCTGGAGGCGCTCGCGAACCCACTGGCGGTTGTTCTCGAAGAGGCGCTGGTAGCGTCGTCCATGGGCGCTCCGATCAGTGTGAGGTGGCGCCGATGACGGCAAGGTCGGGCACGGCGACAAGGCGGTAGTCAATGTTCCGCTCGGCCGCGGTGTAACGAAAGTCATGGAGCAGCTGCAGCACGTCGGGGTCGATGCGGCGGCAATCGCGGGCATCGATCTCCACCCGCGAGCCGGCCGGGAGCGCGTTGAGGGTCTTCTCGATACGCACCTTGGTAAGGAACGTGGCCTGCTGGCCAAGCGCGTAGCGGGTGAGGACGGCGCCGGGCGGGCTCAGCACGGTGAGCCCAGGTGCGTCGGCCTGTTCCTTCAGGATAAAGAAGGCGCCGACCAGCAGGCCGATGATGACGCCCACCAGGAGATCGGTGAAGAGGATCGCCACGATGGTGACGGTGAACGGGATGAACTGGTCTCGACCGATGCGCCACGCCTTCAGCAGGTGGGCCGGGTGCGCCAGCTTCCAGCCGACATGAATGAGGATGGCCGCGAGTGCCGCGAGCGGCATGCGGTTGAGGACGCCGGGAATGAGCAGCATGGCGATCAGCAGCCACACCGAGTGGGCGATGGCGCTGGTACGGGTGCGGCCGCCCGACTCGATGTTGGCGGCGCTCCGCACGATGACGCCGGTGAGCGGCAGGCCACCCACCATGCCGGCGAGGAAGTTGCCGATGCCCTGAGCGCGAAGCTCGCGATCGGCGGAGGAGTGCCGCTTGAGCGGATCGAGCTTGTCGGTGGCCTCGAGTGACAGGAGCGTCTCGAGGCTGGCGACGAGGGCGATCGTCGCGGCCACGACCCACACCTGCGGCTGCAGCAGCACGTCCCACCGGGGCAGGGTCACCTCACCGACGTAGGCGGCAATGCCGCCCACCGGCACCTGCACGAGCTCGTCACCCGAAAGCTGGCGCGCGGGCCAGAAGCGGACGAGGAGCTCGTTCCCGATGGTGCCGAGCAGCACCACCACCAGCGCGCCGGGAACACGCTTGAGCCCCTTGAAGCGCGGGTTGTCCCAGAGAAAGAGGATCAGCAGCGACACGACGGAGAGGACCACCGCCGTCGGATTGATGCGACCCGCGAGATGGAGGATGGAGGTGAAGGTGTTCTCGTCCCCCACCGCCTGGAACTGCTCGAGGCCCATCGCCTCGGCGTCGTAGCCCATGGCGTGGGGGACCTGCTTGAGGACGAGGGTGATGCCGATGGCGGCGAGCATTCCCTTGATGACGGACGAGGGGAAGTACTTCGCAATGAAGCCGGCCTTCGCCAGGCCGAAGCCGAGCTGCATGGCGCCGGCGAGGACGAGTGCCGTGAGGAAGACGTCGAAGCCGCCGAGCTTGGCGATGGCGGAGAGGACGACGGCCGTGAGGCCGGCGGCGGGGCCGCTGACCATGAGGTTCGAGCCGCTGAGCGGTGCGACGACGAGGCCGCCGATGACGCCGGCAATGAGGCCGGCGACGAGCGGTGCACCGGAGGCGAGCGCCACGCCGAGGCAGAGCGGGAGCGCCACCAGGAAAACGACGAGGGACGCGGGGAGGTCGGCGCGGAGATTGTCACGCCAGCTCGACGCGGGTGCGGTCATCTCTTCCCCAGTCCCTGAAGGCGACGCTCGGCGTCGGCGAGCCAGTGCGCGAGCACGACGGGCTCGGTGCCGAAGCGCGGTGGGGCAGAGATCCAGGCGATGTCGAGGCCGGTCGGGTTCACGTCGAAGTCGGGCTCGCTCTGGGTCACCTGCGGCACCGGCTGCGGGGAGCCGACGGGACGGCCGGTGGCCGGGTCGAACCCGATCCAGGCCACCTTGCCATCGGGCGTGCAGCCATAGATGCGCGTGCCGTGGTCGCCCCAGTGTGCGCCACAGTTTCCCACCGTCATGATGACGGTGCGTCGATCGAGACCGGGCCAGGCCCGCACCACCGCGCGCCCACTCAGTCCGTCGAAGGTCTGGTAGAGCAGCCACTTCCCGTCGGGCGAGAAGGTGGCGTCGCCCTCCGCACCGGCGTCGTCGTCGAACAGTGCCGTCGCCGGGGCACTGGCCGCCAGCGGCTGGATCGTAATGCGATTGGTCGGCAGCTGGGCATAGACGAGCGCCTGTCCATCTGGCGTGAAGGTCAGCCCGAACTTGCGGGTCTTCTCGTTGCCGATCCGCACCGGTTCGCCACCCGCCGACGGCGCAATCCAGAGGTCACTGCTGCCCACGTTGGTGCGCGTGAAAGCGATGCGCTGGTCGTCGGGCGACCAGGCGGCGCCAAATGCCTGCTCAGCGACGCGGCGGCGCAACCCGGTGGCGCGGTCGAGGATCCAGAGGTCGGTGCCCCGCGCCTGATCGGCCCGCTGCACGCTGCGAAGCTCGGTGCTCGGCGTGATCGACATGGCGAGACGGGAGCCATCGTACGAGAACACCGGAACGCTGACCGTACTGTCGGGATACGCGACCTCGGTGCTGGTGCCAAGCCGCTCGTTGTAGAAGCGCAGGTTGCGGTTGGGCAGGCCGGGCCGGAGCACCACGAGATCGCCATTGGCGTAGAAGTCATCCATGCCCTCGGCCACGCCGACCTGGCTGGCGCCAACCTTCCTCGTGCCCGGGTCATACGTCGCGTAGCGAACAGTCCCATCGGCGTCGAGCCACAGGAGACGGCCCGGTTCGTAGAAGCGCGCCTCCTGGACGTTTGGCAGCACATGGTCGCGCTTGCCGGTCGCGATGTCCATCTGGTAGAGCGCGATGGAGTCGAGCGCGTGACGTAGGCCAACCAGGAGCTGGCGGCCACCGGGCAGGAAACGCGGGATGTAAAAGGAGATATCTCCTGCCGCGCTATCAACCGTGGCGATGACCCGCGGCTGCCCGCCCAGCGCCGGCACGAGCAGGAGGTCGGCTCCACTCACCACCGCGATGCTGTCCTGCGGTCCCCACTCGGCGGTGACATAGCCGCGCACCTGGGTCGAGTTCGCGGGCTGTCCCTCCAGACAGCGGCAGGAGCTTGAGCGCTCCGCCGACGCGCATGACCACCTGCTTGCCGTCAGGCGAAAGCCAGACGCGCTCCGCGCCTGCGGTGCCAGAGAGGGCCGGACGGCTGGAGATCGTCGAGCTTCCGGATCCAGCCGTGAAGCACTCCGCTCGAGTCGGGCGAGACGCCGAGGATCTGGCGACCGTCGGGTGCGACGGAGAAGTACCCGACGTTGTTGAGCTCGGGCAGGCTGAAGCGGACGGGGCCCGCGGTGGAGGCGGCAGCGTTGCCGGTGCTCCGACCCAGGGCCATGCCGAGAGCAATCGCACCGGCAACGGCGGCGGCACCGCCCACCACCCACCCCCACCGGGCGGCAGGAGCGGCAGGTGTGCTGCCGCATCTGCACCGTGCTCCCCTTGCCGGAGCGCGGTCTTGCCTTCTCGTCGGCGAGGGCGTCGCTGAACTCCTTCGCGGTCGCGTAGCGATCGGCGGGGAGCTTCTCGAGCGCGGTGAGCACGGCGTTCTCGACCGACGGCGGCACGCTCTTGCGCTGCGGCGAGATGGGGCGCGGAGCTTCCGTCAGTGTGCGGGCCACGATGGCCTGTGCCGTGGGCCCGGTGAAGGGGGGCTCGCCGGTGAGCATCTCGTAGGTGATGGCGCCAAGGGCGTAGACATCGCTGCGTGCGCCAATGTCGCGCTCGCCCATGGCCTGCTCGGGACTCATGTAGGCTGGCGTGCCGAGCGAGAGGCCAGTCTGCGTCAGGCGTCCGCCGCCCGCCGCGGTGAGGGCGAGCGCGATGCCGAAGTCGGCCACCAGCGCGGTGCCGTCGTGCAGGAGGATATTCTCGGGCTTGATGTCGCGATGGATGACGCCGCGGCGATGGGCGTAGTCGAGTGCACTGGCGACTTCAGTCGCGATCCGGACAGCGTCGGGAACGGGAAGCTGGCGATCGTGGTTGAGCCGGCCGCGGAGCGACTCGCCCTGGACATAGGGCATGACGTAGAACAGCAGTCGTGAGTCGTGAGTCGTCAGTGAGCCGTCAGTCGACAGCCGTCCATCTGCGGAGATGGCACCACTGTCGAAGAGCGGCAGGATGTGGGGGTGCTGGAGGCTGGCGGTGACCTTGATCTCGGCGAGGAAGCGATCGGCGCCGATGACGGCCGCGAGCTCTGGGTGAAGGACCTTGATGGCGACCTGCCGACCGTGCTTCAGGTCCTGTGCGAGATATACGGTGGCCATTCCGCCCGCTCCGAGCTCGGATTCGAGCTGGTAGCGGTCGCTAAGTGCATCTCGGAGCCTGACAATGGGGGCTGTCACAGAGGATGGAATCTAGGCCCCCTATTGGTGCTTCGCGACGGCCTCGGCGATGAAGCGGTTCTTGGGGAACTGGGTCGCGAGCGCCTGGAGCGTGGCGCGGGCGGAGTCGGGCTGGCCAAGCGAGTCGAAGGCCTCGCTGGTGAGCAGGCCCTTCTGGATGTTGAGGCGGGTGTTGTCGGCCGGCTGGAGCCTGGGCGGCGAGGACGACGAGTGCTCCCGCGGCATCCTGGCGATCGCGGATCATGGATTCGACCGACAGATAAACAATCGACGGATCGTCGGGGCGCTGGAGGGCGAGCTCGTCGATGAGGCGCGCGGCCTCGGCGTGCTTGCCAGCGGCGCGAGCGGCGCGGGCCTGATGATAGAGGCCGGCCACGAGGAGGCGCTGGACGTCGGCGGGGTCGCCGCTCCGAAGACCAACACCACCGGCATACGAATAGACGAGCTTGCCGCCCGCCTCGCCGGCCTGGTAGAGCGTGAAGGCGGCGGCAATGCCACCGATGCCGGAAGCGACGCGAAATCCGCGCTGCCAGTTGTGGCGCTGCTTGAAGGCGATCGCGGCGAGCTCGAGTGCGGCGACGAGAAGGAAGAGATTGCGGGTGCGCTCGCCGAGTTCCTCGTGCTCCTCAACGGCGTCACGAGCGCCAGGGACGCGCTCGGCGGGTCCGTGGGCCTCGGCGCCTGACTTGACCGCGGCCATGCTGAACAGCGCGGCGACAAGGAGGAGGGTGGTGGCGGCGGGATTGGTCCACGTCGCCTTGCCGGTGAGGGAGATGAGGCGAAAAATGACGCCGGCAACGCCGAGTGCGACGACGAAGTGGACGAACTGGGGATGGAACTGGGCGATATCGATCACGCGGAACCTCGGTCGTGGGTCGTGGGTCGTGGGTCGTGAGTCGTGGGTCGTGAGTCGTGAGCTGCGCCAGTCCTGAGGGGCGCCCCGCCCTCCCGCCTCCTACTCTCAATTGAACCTGGTCGTTCGCCACAGGATCCATCCCGCAGCCACGAGCAGCGCGACCGACACAATACACAGGATGACTACCCAGCGCAGGTCCATGGCGAGCGCCGGAGCCTCGGCCTGGCGTGCAAGAAAAACGAACACTGCCGTAGAAATTGCCACCAAGGTCCAGTCAATCCATGTCCGTCGCGCGGGTTCGGAGGCAGTGCCGAGGAGGCGGGCGCGAACCCACTCGATATCGACGCCATAGCGACGGGCTTCGCGCTCAGCGGCCTCCTGCCATCGCCCGTGCTCGGTATCGCCGGTGGTGGCGAGGGCAACGGCGGCGGCGCCGAGTGGCCATGGTGAGCGAACCGATGATGACGAGGGGCAGGGAGACGCCGCCCTGGCGGAGTTCGCCGAACACGAGCGTTCCCCAGAGGAGTCCCCAGAGCTGGTTGGTATTCGAGAGCGGAATGCCGCGGCTGATGCCGACGTACTTGGCGGCATACTGCTGGAAGAGGTCACCGATGACCCAGATGAAGCCGCCGAGCATGAGCCAGAAGAGGACGCCGCGGGCGGCGGCGAGCTCGGTGGCGGTGACCGATGCGCCATTGATGGTGAGGGCGATGATGCCCATGCAGGCGAGCTCACCCACGGTGAAGAAGGTGATGAACGCCAACGGCGACATGCCGGTGAGGTACGCCTTCCGGTAGGGGATGTACATCGTTCCCCAGAGTGCGCCGGCACCGAGTGCCGCGATGACGCCGCGGGCGGCAGAGCCGTGCGCCGCCTCGTGGGTGGAGGCGAGTGCGAGGAGCGTGGCGCCGATGCACATCGCGATGGTGCCGCCGATGACGCGCGTGCGCTGGCCGCCGGTGGCACCGCGCAGCTCCCCGAAGAAGAGGGCGCCCCAGAGGATGCCGAGGAGGCTGTTCGAGTTCCACAGCGGGAACGCGATGCTCAGGCCGACATCGCGAATGGCGTAGACGGTGAGGGTGTTGGCGATGGACCAGAGGCTGCCGGCGAGTATGGCCCAGATGACGAGATGCGGGGCCTGCTTCACGTCGGCGCCGACCGCGGAGGTTCCCTGCAGCAGGGCGGGCACGCTCCAGCGGGCGAGGAAGACGCCGCACACCATGACGAGCGAGACGGTGACGGGACTCAGGCCGGTGGCGACGAGCTTGGCGGGCGCCTCGGCGGCACCGAGCCAGGCCCCGGCAGCAACACCACTCAGGAGACCGGCGGTGCGGAGCGCGCGACGGCGTCCGTCGAGGTCAGCGGGCCAGGTACTCATCGGCTGACCCAGAACGAGGATCAGGGCGCCGGTGAGCAGGACGGCGAAGGGGACCCAGAACTGGATGTCGGAGAGTATGGCGGCGAGTCGGGGTTTGGGCATGGGGATAATATGGCGGGGAGGGCGGGGAGGGCGGGGAGGACGGGGAGGACGCTAGTATTTGGTTCCGCCACTTCAACAAAGAGGATTCATGCGAGCGACTGTATGCCTGGTGCTGCTCGGAAGCGTGCTGGCGTGCAAGGGTGAGCCGCTGGTGAAGACTCCGCCGGTGATCGAGTACACCCTGGGCGACTACTTCTTCCAGGGACCTGACACGATCCCGGCCGGAACCGTCACCCTGAAGCTCAAGCTGGCCAGCGATGCGGCGCATGTGCTGGACCTGCTGCGACTGGAACAGGGCAAGCGCATCAACGACCTGCTGGCGGTTGGTGAAAGCGCGTACGACTCCTCGTGGGTGAAGTCGGTTGGTGGTGGCGTCACGTCGAAGTCAGGCACGAGCCCGACCTACACCTTGAAGCTGGAGCCCGGGGTGTACGTGATGCTGTGCTACTTCAGCGCGCCCGACCATGAGCCGCACTTCGCGAAGGGCATGATAAGGGAAATCATTGTGCGGGGTCCGACGCTCGCGGCCGCCCCGCCCCAACCGGACCTGGAGGTGCAGCTGATCAGCTTCGGGTTCAATGTGTCCAAGCCAATCAGCGCGGGGCCCCAGGTCATTCGCGCGGTCAACACGAGCGACGAGCCGCACGAAATGATCATTTCCCGGCTCAAGGACGGGTTCACGCTGGAGCAGGCGAAGGCGCGGGCCGACAGCGCCGACCCGAAGGGGCCGTCACCGTGGGAGAATTACGGCGGCGTGGCGGACCTGACCCCGGGGGACACGACAGTGATGACGGCGACATTCACGCCGGGCACGTACCGGATGTTCTGCTTCTTCCAGAAGGAAGGAGAGAAGCAGAATCATGCCGAGCGGGGGATGAGCCAGGTGTTTACGGTGAACTAGATCGAAGCTGATTTCACGGGATTGCCGCGGCCCGCTACGCGGGCCTCGCAATGACAGCCAGATAGTCGGCCACTGTGGCGGCATCGAATATCGTCCCGGCGAGCGCGATGTGGCCGTCGGGGCGGAGAAGATAGAACGAAGGCCGGGAAACCTGGACGCGGGCCAGTTCCCGGACGTTGGCCAGGTCAGCTGGGATCACAATCGTGTCGAGCATGTCGTCGAGTTCGGGTATGACTGTCGTGGGTTGCTGCTGGCCAAACAGGAGGAGGGTGAAGCGCGTGTCGTCGATCTCGTCGAACAGGCTTGTGGCCTCAGCATCCTGCTCGAGCTTGAGCCTGACCCAGGGGAAGCGATCGCCGGCCTGAGGCGCCGCGGCCGGCAAACCCGGCAGCGTCCGGGACAACGAGCTGGCGCGGTACTCGATACCGGTCTGCGAGATGGTGAGGAAGGCGAACATCCGGACCCGCTCGAAGCGCATGGCGAACGCACCAACTCTTGCGAGTACGGTCGAGCGCAGCAGGGCGGCGAGCGGACTCGCGGACACAATGAGCGAGAAGGCGCGGTCGGTGGTGTCGAGCAGTCGCCTGGCGACTGGAATGCGCTCTTCCTCATAGGAATCGAGCAGCGCGGGCGCCGCGCGACCCGCCACGACGAGGGCAAGCTTCCACGCCAGGTTGTACGCGTCCTGCAGGCCGGTGTTCATGCCCTGTGCACCCACGGGACTGTGGATGTGTGCCGCGTCGCCGAGGAGGAAGCAGCGGCGGTCGCGAAAGCGGGCGGCCCGGCGATGGTGAATGCGGTAGGTGGAGAACCAGTCGCACGACTTGAAGACCAAGCCGGTTCCCGCCTGCTGGTGTATCGACGGAATGACTTCGTCGAACACCAGGTCGTCCCTGTCGCGCAGCTCCGGCGGCAGGATTCCCACGAGGCGCCAGTGGTTGGTGCCGCGCATCGGGAAGAGAAGGTGAAACCCCTCCCGCCACAGGTAGATGTTGAGTTCATCCGGCACCATGTTGCCGGTCGCCTCGATATCGGCGACGAAGAACACGTGCTCATACGGCGCGCCGTCGAACGCGATGCCTGTCAGGCTGCGCACGGCGCTGCGGGCGCCGTCGCACCCTGCCACCCACGCGGCGGTAACCTGGTGGAGCGTTCCATCCGCGTGCTTCAGCGTGGCCGTCGCCGTGTTGTCGTCCTGCGCCAGGCCGACCAGTTCGGTATTCCACTGCACCTTCAGGTCCCACTGGGCCAGGTTCTCACCCAGGATCCGTTCGTTGTCGTCCTGCCCGAGAATGAGGAGATAGGGATAGGGGCTCACGTCGCGCCCGATGTCACCGAGGGGAACGCGCGCGGCGCGACGTCCATTCGACCAGAGGTTGGCGCCGGTCGCGCGGCGGCCGAGGGCGAGGGCGCGATCAACGATGCCAAGGCGCGAGTAGATCTCGAGGGTGCGCGCCTGCACGCCGAGCGCGCGTGACTCGCGGGCGGGTGCAGGATGGCGATCGATGATCATGGTGCGGACGCCGCGGCGAGCGAGCTGATTGGCGAGCATCAGCCCCGTTGGTCCGGCGCCGACGATGAGAACATCAGTGTCCAATGTCATCGGGAAGCTCCAGTCCCGCCTTGCGAAGCCCATCGACCTGGTGCTCGACGAGGTCTCGATCGAGCCACTTCCCGGTTTCTTCGCGCATCGTCGCGGCGAAGTCGGGCTTCAGCCGGAGCAGTTCCCGCAGGCTCCTCGCGGCCGCGTCACGTTCCCCGAGCTGGCCATAGACGGCGGCCAGGACCTCGTGCGTCGCGAAGAATTCCGGGAGGTCGATGTTGAGGGCGAAGTTCAGCGCAGCGCGGTAGTCCCCCTGACGATAGGCATTGTAGTACAGGGGGAACCAGTAGCCGCCGGGGTGTCGCGGGTTGAGCCGCAACGCCCGCTCGACGTGGGCGCAGCCAGCTTCCCAGTCGCCGGCGTACGCCACCATGCCACCCAGGCCGGCGAGCGTGGGTCCGTTGAAAGGATTGAGTTCAATGGCACGCTGCGCCGCGACCCTGAAGGCGGGGAACTCCTTCCGGAAGAACAGTGCCCGGGCCAGGGCGTTGTATGCCAGGGCGCTTGACGGTGCAGCGTCGGCTGCGCGCCGAGCCGCCTGGAGTGCACGCCCGAGCGGATCGGGCCGCGCATTGAACCCGTTGGAGAACTCCTCCGCATACACGAGCGACAGCATGCCCCAGGCATCGGCGTAGCCGGGCGCCTGCGTGACGGCTCTCTCCAGGCAGGCCCGCACGGCAGCGTGCTCTTCCGGCGTCATGCGATAGCCGTAGCCAAAGCTGCGCAACACGGCCTCGTATGGCGTGAGCAGACCCGGATCCCTGCCGCGCAGTGCTTCGCTCAGGGTATGAGGGAGGGCGCCATGTGCGTCAGCCACCGTGGAGACGATGCGGGGGACGAGATCGTCCTGCAGCACGAAGATGTCCCCCGACTGGAAGGCACGATCGTAGGTCTCGGCCCACACGTGGGCGCGCGAGTTCGTGTCCACCAGCTGCACCGACAGCCGCAGGGCTGCGCCTGCCTGACGAAGGGTTCCCTCGATCACATAGCGCGCGCCGGGCTTCTCGCCGAGCGAAACGCGGAGATACGAGAATCGTGACAGCCCAGCCACGATCTCATCGGTGAGTCCTTCTGCCAGTGCGGTCAGCTCGGTGCTCGCGCCGCTGAACCGGAAGGGCATCACCACGATCCAGAAGCCCTCCTCAACGACCACCGGCGCCGTGACCGTGGCTGGCGCGGGATCGTCGAGCGCCCTCACGAACTCATCCGCAGTCGCAAAGCGATCGGCGGGCGACCTGGCGAGGAGCCGACTCACGGCCGCCTCGAGTGCAGGCGAAACGGTGCTCCGCAAGGTGGAGATGCGTGGCACCGGCTCCATGAAACGCTTGGCGATGATGGCCTGCGCATTCGGCCCGGTGTAGGGTGCCTCACCAGCCAGCATTTCGTACAGCACGCAACCGAGCGCGTACAGGTCGCTGCGGGCGTCGACATCCGACTCGCCCACTGACTGCTCCGGGCTCATGTAGGCCGGGGTGCCGATAGCCATGCCGGTCTGGGTGAGCCTCCCGGCGCCAGCGGTGCTCGCGGCCCGGGCGATGCCGAAATCAGCGACGACGGCATGTCCCCGCTCGAGAAGGATGTTCTCGGGCTTGATGTCGCGATGGATGACATTGCGGCTGTGGGCATACCCGAGGGCATCGGCCACTTCGCGGGCGACCTGGAGGGCATCGGGAATCGACAGCTGTCCCTCGCGCTTCAAGCGATCTCGGAGCGACTCGCCGTCGATGAAGGGCATGACGTAGTACAGCAGTCGTGAGTCGTCAGTCGGCAGTCGTGAGTCAGTCGGCAGTGCACCACTGTCAAACAATGGGAGGATGTTCGGGTGGCGGAGATTAGCCGTCGTCTCGATTTCGCGGAGGAATCGGTCTGCCCCGAGTGCGGCGGCGAGTTCGGGGCGGAGGACCTTGATCGCGACGGGACGGTTGTGCTTGAGGTCGTGGGCGAGGTAGACGGTAGCCATGCCGCCCTCACCGAGCTCGCGCTCGATGCGGTAGCGATCAGCAAGGGCGGCAACAAGGCGCGCGTCCAGGCTCATGCGATGAACTCGGCGAACTTGTCGAGGTCGATGTTGCCACCGGAGACGATGCACACGATCGGGCCCGGACCGGCCTTGCCGGTGAGTGCGGCGGCGAGCGGCAAGGCGCCGGCGCCCTCGGCGATGACCCGGGACTTCTCGGCCATGAGCCGGACCGCGGCCTTCACCTGCTCGAGGGTGACCACAATGCTGCCGTCGAGCAGGCCGTGCATGCGTTCCCACATGCGCGGAAAGACACTCTTGCCACCTGCGCCGTCAATGAAGGAGGCCTGCCAGCCGGGAAACGCCTGGGGCGAGCCCTTCTCGAGTGAGAGCGACATGGGCGCCGCCGTCTCGGGTTCGGCGGCGAGGATCCTGACGTCTGGGCGCAGCGGCCTGATTGCGCTGCCGGCGCCGGCGATGAGGCCGCCGCCGCCTAGGGCAGCGATGACGACGGCGACATCGGGGACGTCCTCGAGAATCTCGAGACCAACCGTGGCATTGCCGGCGATGAAGTTGTGGTCATCGAAGGGGTGCACGAAGGTGCCCTCGATGCCGGGATAGGTGCGGTCCTCGAGCGCCTTCCATGCGACGGCGAACGGCACCAGCACCAGTTTGGCGCCGAGCGCCTTCATGCGCTCGACCTTGGAGGCGGGCGCCGTCTCGATGACGACGACCGTGCAGGGGACTCCAGCCTGCCGCGCGGCATACGCCACACCCTGGCCGGCGTTGCCGGCACTGATGGTCCAGACGCCGAGCTTCCGTTCGGCATCTGTCAGCAGGGCAACGGCGTTGGCGGCACCGCGAAGCTTGAAGGAGTTGATGGGCTGCAGGTTCTCGAGCTTGAGGCGGATGTCGGGATAGCCGGGGCCGAGCTCGAGCTTGACGAGTGGCGTGCGCAGGATGGTGCCGGCGATGCGGGTGCGCGCGGCGCGGATTTCGTCGAGTGTGATGGGACGGATGTCGGTCATCAGTCGGCAGTCATCAGTCGTCAGGGAGTCGTCAGTTGTGCCAACCAAGCTCTTCGAGGATGGCAATGTATTCCGGTTCGTTACGGATCGAGGGGAACATCGGGCCGTGGAGACCGGTGGCTGCGAGCATGGGGTCACGGATGCGACCGGCTTCGCGAACATGCTGCAACGCCAGATCCCGGCGGCCGGCTCCCAGGGCGGAGACGGCGAGCGACACCGGCTGGACGTATTCGCCACGGGAGCGAGCCTCGAGCTCGGCGTAGATGGCCGCGGCCTTGTCCGGCTGCCCCGCCGCTCCGCAGGCATAGGCGACACCCATCATGAGCCACGGGTGGCGGCCGAAACGCGCCAGCATCGCGCGGCCTTCCTGCACTCCAGCCGCTGGCCTGGAACCCAGCATCAAGGCGTGGAGCAGGGCCCAGTGGGAGTAGAACGCGCCCGGGTCGAGCGCGATGCCCCGCCGGGCCTGTGCCTCCGCCTCGTCGAGCCTTCCGGCGAAGGCGAGCACGATACCGGCCTGACCGCGTGCTACTGCACTCAGCGGATCCGACTCGACAACGCCGAGGAGTTGCGCGACGGCGCGTTCGTGCTCGCCGCGAATGTAGCAAAAGTCGAACGCCGCCTGGAAGGTCCGGGCGTCGATGTCGGCAGGGTCAAGCTCGATGGCGCGGGCGAAGGCCGCTTTCGTCCCGGCCTGGTCGAACTCAACGATGATGGAGTAGAGGGCGAGCGCGATCTGGGTGGTGACGAGGGCGGGATCGAGCTCCAGCGCGCGAGAGGTGGCGTGACGCGCCCGGTCGCGGATGTCGGCAGGAAGGACGATTCCATACAGGCTCATCAGGACCAGCGCCTCGGCGAGTTCCGCGTGTGCGAGCGCGAAGTCGGGATCGAGTGCGATGGCCTGCTCGAGGCAATCCGCCGCGCGCAGCAGGGCGAGGCCCCGCTGTTTCACGAAGGCATGTCCCTTGAGATAGAGGTCGTACGCCTCGACGTTCGTGGTAGGGGCACGGACCAGCTGTCGTTCGCTGCCCACGCCGAGCGTCACCTTCAGCTTCCCGGCGATGGCAGTGGCGATCTCATCCTGAATGGCGAAAATGTCGGTGAGCTCCCGGTCGTAGCGCTCGGACCAGAGATGGTAGCCGTCGGCGACATTGACGAGCTGCGCGGTGATGCGGATCCGTCCGCCGGCGCGCCGCACGCTCCCCTCGAGCACGGTGGCGACGTTCAGCTGCTCGCCGACGCTCCGGAGGTCGAGGTTCCTGCCCTTGAAGGAAAAGGCAGACGTCCGTGCCGCGACGCGAAGCTTCGGCAACTGGGTCAGGGCGTTGATGATCTCCTCGGAGATGCCGTCGGAGAAGTACTCGTTCTCCGGATCGCCGCTCATGTTGGCGAAGGGCAGCACGGCAATGGAGCGCTCGAGCTCGGTGCTCGACGTCTCCTTCGATTCAAGTGAGGCAACAAACCGCTCGACGGTGGGGAAGCGCTCCTCGGGGGCGCGGGCCATCGCCGTGTACAGGGCTGCCTCGATCGCGCGCGGAATGGTGGGCCGCTTCTTCGTGATCTTCGGGGGCGGCTGGGTGAAGCGCTGGACCAGGATGGCCTCGACGGTTGCGCCGGTGAACGGCGGCTCGCCGGCAAGCATCTCGTAGAGCACGCTGGCCAGGGCGTAGAGATCGCTCCGGCCGTCCAGGTCGCGCTCACCGGCCGACTGTTCCGGGCTCATGTAGGCGGGCGTGCCGATGGCCAGGCCCACCTCCGTCATGCGCTCGGCGCCGGCCGTCCTCACGGCGCGGGCAATACCGAAATCGGCGACCACGGCATGGCCGGACTGGAGCAGGATGTTTTCCGGCTTGATGTCGCGGTGGATGACGTCGTGCGCGTGGGCATAGGCGAGGGCGTCGGCAATCTCGCGGGTGAGGCGCACGGCCTCGTCGACGGGGAGAGCCTTCTCGCGGGTCATGCGGGCGCGGAGGGTCTCGCCCTCGATGAAGGGCATGACGTAGAACAACAGTTGAGAGTCAGGAGTTAAGCGTTCAGGGTCGAGGGTGGCTACGCCGCTGTCGAAGAGTGGCAGGATATTCGGGTGGCTCAGTGCGGCGACTGTCCGGATCTCGGAGAGGAAACGATCAGCGCCGAGTGAGGCGGCGAGCTCGGGCCGGAGGACCTTGATGGCGACCTTGCGGTCGTGCTTGAGGTCGTGGGCGAGATAGACGGTGGCCATGCCACCCTGGCCGAGCTCGCGCTCGATGCGATAGCGGTCGCCGAGGGCAGCGGTGAGGCGGGTCGTAACGTCATTCAGGCCTACCAGGAGCAGACCTCGACATCAGTCTTCGAGAAATCGTCACCCACGAACAGGAGCGGTTCGTCCCGTGCGACGGCGAGGGCGTAGCTGAAGCAATCGCCGAAGTTGAGCGCAGCCGGATGACGGCTGCGCCCGAAGCGCAGCGCGGCATCGCGTGCCAGTACGACCTGTTCCTCCCCGACCGGAACGACTTCCGCCCCGATGCCACGCAGTAATCGATCGAGTTGAGCCTCGCCGGCCTCTCCGTAGCGCCCGAGCAGGACGAGCGATGCCTCGACCACTGTTGCCGCGGACACGAGGCGCGTGCGATCGGCCTCAAGCGCCACGACGAGCCGATCGGCTGACGTCTCGTGTGTCAGGATGGCCACAAGGGCAGAGGTATCAATGACCATGGTTCAGTGCGGCAGGCCGTGCTCGTCGTAGCCCAGAATTTCGCTTGCGGGCCGGGAGTCCACTATTGGCAGGCGAGCGACGCGCTCCTGGATTCGGCGGACCTCTGCATCGATGCCGCGGCGTGCGCGATGGGACTCACGTTCGAGGCGTTCGTGGAGGGCGCGCCTGATTGCCTCGGTGAGGGACTCGCCGGTAACGGCGGCGAGTGCGCGGGCGAGGCGGTCGGTTTCGGCGTCCTTGATGCTGATGGCCATCTAGCTGTCCAGAAAGTGATATAGAAATCTATATGCTCATGGTGAGTTTAGCAAGGTATTGATGGGCAAAGACTTAGCGATTGGCTGCGGCGACAGCGTTCTTCATCTGTGCCACCCAGTTGGGCACGACGCGCAGGAAGCTGGCGCTCACTTCGGCCGGGCCCTGGACATAGATGATGCCGCCGTGCCAGTCGGGGCGGTTGGACCATCCTGCAGTGTCGTTGAAGCGAGGGTCACGACCCCAGAGCGTCGCGGGCCCGAGCGGTTCGCCAGTCGCGGGGTTGATGCGCGTCAGGTACCAGGAGACGCCGATGCGACAGAGAATCTCGGTGGAGGAAAGCCATAGCGGCTCGACCCCGTCAGCGGCGACCTGCCAGCGCCGGCCGGCCACGGGATAGCTGGTGACGAGAACGCCCGATGCTCCACCGTCCTGATAGATGATGTGCTTTCCATCCGGTGCCACGGAAGGAAACCTCGCCGCCGTGAGGACGGTGTCGAATTGCGCCGGGGATATCGCTGGGTCGAAGCGGCGGGTGACGTTGGCGCCCCAGTCCTGCAGGAGGACGGTGTGCTCCTCGGGATAGTCGATCGGATCGACCGCCAGTGGTGCGCCCTCGACGGTCAGCAGGGTGACGGGCTTGTGGCCGGACCCGGGCACGGTCATCAGTATCGAGCTCAGGCTGGAGTCGCGCCGGGACACGAGGAGCTGGGCTCCGGTGGGACTCCACAGCGGCTGGCGAACCAGTTCGGCGCTGAGCATGGTGCTGCGCTGTCCATCGCGCAGATCGTAGATGCGCAGCTCCTGGCCCTCCGCCATCTGTACCGCGGCGGCGAGCCAGCGGCCGTCGCGGCTGATATCGATACGCTGGAAGGCGGCCGCCTCAGCGACCAATGGCTCCGGGGCCTGTCCTGGTCGAAGCCGGACCACGTGTCCAACCGCCGCGTTCACTCCCGGGGCGAATACGAGCGTACCGCTGGGCGCCATGTCGATCTGGGCATCGCCCAGCGCCTCACCGCGAACTCCGCCATCGAGCGTGACCGACCGGCCGACGAGGTGTCGCTTGTGGTCGTAGGGTGCAGCGCGGAGCACGCCGTCCACCGACATGTAGACGACGTACGCTCCGTCAACGACGCGGAACCCGAACCCGGCCACGCTGGCCCCAGGCGAACCATCGGGCCGGGCGACGCGCAGGCTCCACTCCTCGCGGGAGATCGGGTCGACAATCGATGCCGTTCCGTTGTAAGAGCAGATCACCTCGCGATACTCAGGAATCCAGTGCCCGACGAGGCAGGGGTGTGCCTGATCCACGGTATGCGTCACGCCACCCTCGGGGTCGAGCAGGGTGAAGCGGGTTCCGGTGCGCTGCGGCAGGAAAAGCTCGGTATTGGAAATCCATTCCGGGCTGTCGGGCACCTGGGCGTCCAGCAGCATCCGGGGCGTGCCTCCCGCAATGGGGATCAGCATGACTCGATTGCCGGCGGTGTACGCGATGCGGGATCCGTCGGGAGAAATCCTTGGACCGGTACCTCCCTCGGTGCCGCTGATGGGATGCGACGCCGCATCCTTCAGGCTCCTGTACCAGAACTGGGTCGAGTCACCACTCCGCGAGGCGTACACGGCGAAGTCGCCCCTGGGCGAGATCGACAGGTTGCGACGGGCAGCACCGAAGCTGCTGGTGGACGTCGTCGCGCCGAACGTGATGGCGGCGCTGTCGGGGAGGGCGGCGTCGTAGGTGGCAGGACCCGCGCGCGAGCTTCCGCGCATGAGCCAGCCCGCCAGGCCCGCGGCGGTGGAGATGAGTGCAACCGCAGCGATCAGTCCGAGGCGGGGAGGGCGGGGAGGGCGGGGAAGGCGGGTTGTCCCCGTAGCGACCGTCGCCGCGTAGTTGCCTGACCGTCCACTGTCCGCCAAGGCGTCGGCAAACTCCTTCGCGGAGGCGAAGCGATCGGCGGGGAGCTTCTGCAGTGCGGTGAGCACCGCGTGCTCGACATTGGGCGGCACAGTGTCGCGGATGCGCGTGGGCGGCACCGGCTTCTCGGTCATCACCTTGGCGACGATCGACTGCACGGTGCTGCCGGTGAAGGGCGGATCACCGACGAGCATCTCGTAGGTCATGGCGCCGAGCGCATAGATGTCGCTGCGGGGGCCGATATCGCGCTCGCCCATGGCCTGTTCGGGCGACATGTAGGCGGGTGTGCCGAGGGACATGCCGGTCTGGGTCATGCGACTGTCGCCCGCCTTGCTCGCGGCGAGGGCGATGCCGAAATCGGCAACCAGGGCCCGGCCGTCATGCAGCAGAATGTTCTCGGGCTTGATGTCGCGATGGACGATGCCGCGACGATGGGCGTAGTCGAGGGCGCCAGCGACTTCCGTGGCGATGCGTACGGCGTCGGTGATAGAGAGCTGCTTGTCGCGTATGAGTCGATCGCGGAGGGACTCGCCCTCGACGAAGGGCATGACGTAGAAGCAGCAGTTGAGAGGTCGTGGAGTCGTGAGTCGTGGGTCGAGGGTGGCGATGCCGCTGTCGAACAGGGGCAGGATGTGAGGGTGCTGGAGGTTCGCCGTGGTCTTGATTTCGCTCAGGAAACGCTCGGCGCCGATGACGGCAGCGAGTTCGGGGCGGAGGACCTTGATCGCGACTGGGCGATCGTGCTTGAGGTCGTGCGCGAGGTAGACGGTGGCCATGCCGCCCTGGCCGAGTTCGCGTTCGATGCGGTAGCGGTCGGCGAGGGAGGCAGTGAGGCGGTCCATTGTCATTTGCCGGCGGCCGCCAGCTTCGCGCGGACTTCAGTGCTCCAGTTGTGCACCACAATCGCGTGGACCGAGTCGGGCACCGATCGCAACAGCAGGAGGCGTTTTCCGTCAGGCGCGATGTCGTAGTTGGCGTGGCCCGTCGTAACCGGATAGTCGCCCTTGAAGAGACTCTCGCGCCGGACGATGGCAAGGCTGGGTGTGGTGGTCAGGGTAGCGGCCAGGAATTCGTCATCGTGTCGGTAGTAGAGCGTCGTACCGTCAGGCGACCACACTGGCTCGACACCGCCGTCGACCGATACCTGCTGCCGGGCGCCGCCCTCGGCGATGGGACGAACGTAGACCTGGAAGTCGCCTGTCTCGATGGATTCGTAGGCGAGCCACTTGCCGTCGGGTGACGGCCGGCCGGACCATTCGGTGAAGGGCGTCGTGGCGAGCGGATGCCGAGTGGTGTCGCCGGTCAACCGCCGCAGCCAGATGTCGGCCGTGCCAATGGTGCCGGTGCGGTAGATCATGCTTGCACCGTCAGGCGTCGGCACGCCTTCCCAGATCTCCGCCTTGGGATCCTGAAATACCAACTCGGCCTTCCCGGTGCCGTCGGCCGGCTGGGACCAGAGCGCGAGTGGTCCGCCCCGATTGGACCGGAAGACGATGCGCTTGCCATCGGGGCTCCACTCGGGGCGGTCGTTGACGTCGCCTTCCGTCGTGATACGGCTGAGCGTCTGTGAGCGCAGGTCATACATCCAGATGTCCGCGGTTCCCTGGTTGTTCAGCCCTATGGCGATACGACTGCCGTCGGGAGAGAAGCGGGGGACGGCGTACTTGCCCGGGTCGAGCAGCTTTGACACGACCGCGCCATGGAGGTCGACGATCAGGGCATGCCGGAGCAATGCACCGGTCTGGTAGACCAGTGTCCCGCTCTCCGAGATCGCGGCCTGGGCCGCGCCATTGGCGCCAACCGCAATGCCATCGAGCAACGACACGGGCGGTCCGGTGACCTTTCGCTTCGCCATGTCGAAGGGAACCGCCATCAACACGCCGGCCTGTGTGTCATAGATGAGGTGCCTGTCGATCATGCCCAGCACATAGGTACCGGGGAGTTCCAGGTCGGTCGCCTTGCCCTCGCCGATCGTGGCCACCCAGAGGCCCGCCGACACCGTCGAACCACGCCAGCGGGTGACGATCACCGTCTTGCCGTCGGGGAGCACCTTGGGATTCATCAGCAGGCGGTCGGTCGCGGTGTCGGTCGCGGAGAGGAGTCTCGCCGCGCCGCCGCCGGCCGGAATGATGGCGAGCGAGTTTCCGCGTGAGACGACAATGCGACCATCCGGAACGAATGCGCCACCCGACGGGCGGCCACCGGGCAGCTCGGCCAGCACGGTCGAGGGTCCGCCGGTCACCGCCACCTTCCTTAGCTGGAGCTTGACGGAGTACGCGACCCACTTGCCGTCGGGCGAGAAGAACGGCTGCTCGCCGCCCTCGGTGCCCGGGATCGCCTCCACGCCCAGTTCGTCCATGCGTCGGATGAAGATCTGGAGCGGCCCGTTGCCGGCCCGTCCGGAGAATGCGACCAGATCACCGTCGGGTGAGATCGCGATCGGGTTGGTGATCGGGGTCGCGATCCGGATGTCCGGGGGGAGGCCGAGAGTGAAGCGGAGAGTTTGCGGCGCTCGGTGCTCGCGGCCTGCCGCGTGCGCATGCCGAGGAACGTCGCCGCGGCGCCGAGTGCCTGCAAGCGCCAGGGCGCGCCGCAAGCGCGGGGAGGGCGGGGAGGGCGGGGAGGGCGGGTAGGCTTGCCGGTCACCACCGTCGCGGCGTAGGTGCCGGAGCGTCCGCCCTCGAGCGCGTCAGCGAAGTCCTTCGCGGTGGAGAAGCGATCGGCGGGGAGCTTCTGCAGCGCCGTCATCACCGCGTGCTCGACGTTTGGCGGGATCGTGTCGCGGATGCGCGAGGGCGGCAGCGGCTTCTCGGTCATCACCTTGGCGACGATCGACTGTACCGTGCTGCCGGTGAAGGGCGGATCGCCGACGAGCATCTCATAGGTCATGGCGCCGAGGGCGTACACATCGCTGCGCGGCCCGATGACGCGTTCGCCCATTGCCTGCTCGGGCGACATATAGGACGGGCGTGCCGAGCGACATGCCGGTCTGGGTCATGCGACTGCCGCTGGCGTGCTGGACGGCGAGGGCGATGCCGAAGTCGGCGACGAGGGCCGAGCCTTCCTGCAGCAGGATGTTCTCGGGCTTGATGTCGCGGTGGACGACGCCCTGGCGATGGGCATAGTCGAGGGCAGAGGCGACCTCCTTCGCGAGGCGGGTCGCATCGTCGACGGGGAGCTGTTTCTCGCGGGTCAGGCGGTCGCGGAGGGACTCGCCCGACACGAAGGGCATGACGTAATACAGCAAGCCGGCAGTCGGCAGTCGTGAGTCGTCAGACGGGTCAGGGGTCGAGAGTTCAGAGTTCAGACGGAACGGCCCCGGAGTCGATAAGGCCGAGGATGTGGGGGTGCTGCAGGTCGGCGGTGACCTTGATCTCGGCGAGGAAGCGTTCGCCGCCGATGACGGCACTGAGTTCGGGGTGGAGGACCTTGATGGCGACCTTGCGGCCGTGCTTCAGGTCTTCAGCGAGGTAGACGGTGGCCATGCCGCCGGCGCCCAGCTCGCGCTCGACCCGGTAGCGGTCGGCGAGGCTGGCGGCGAGTGCGGCGGGTGGGGTCGAGTTGTCGGCCATGGGGGCCACAGAATGTACTGCCTGCGCTCACCTTGTGGCGGGAGCGTCATTCTGGCCGGACAGGCGCCGCAGCGCCGCCTTCGCGTTGTCGACCATGTACTGATGGGCAGGGGGTGGCATATCGTAGCGTCGGAGGAATTGCTGGTAGTGGTCGCGGGCGAGGTCGTCCTTACCCTGCGCCTCCTCGATGCGGGCCAGCTGGTCGTACGCGAGTGCCTCAAAGAGGGGAAAGGCATCCTTGTCGACGCCGTGCGCTTCATGCCAGTACAGCAAGCGAACGGCCCGGCTTGTGTCACCGAGCGCGAGCATCAGCTGTGCCGCGTTCATGTGCGCCACGGATCTCGTATACGAATCCACCTCGGCAAGAGCGCTGGTGGTGTCGGGGATGTCCAGCATTGCAAACGAATCGGCGGCCGTTCGCGTCTCTTCGCGAAGTTGCGCCTCGAAGGCACTCAGCAACCGGCCTGTGTTCGCGGCCCCGCTGGCGCCACTCTGCCGGTTGGCCTCGCGCGCGGTCGAAAGCAATTTCCTGTCGCGCCGAAGCACTGCGAGCATACCGTCGCTCCAGGCCAAGGTCGCGCGCGCCTCCTTGCCGGAGGCGGAGTCGGGAGAGAGCCGAGCGACGTACTTCGCAGCCGCCGGGCGACGCTCGGCCGCCCGGAGCGTATCGAGTCCGCCGAGCCAGGCACCGATCACAGCGAGTCGATAGATGTCGAGGGCTGCCGCGTCGTCGGGGCTTCCCGCCGCGTAGCGATCCATCATGACGAGGGCAGAGTCCCACGCGCCGCGGGCCACCGACGCATAGGCGGAACCCCGCCAGGCCCGCCAGATCGGCGTGCCAGTCGGGACCAGCTGCATCCAGCGCTGGTTGAATTGCACTTGCGCGGCCGGGAACCCGTTTGACGTCAGGAACGTGGGAGGCGCCGGCCATTTCACGCTGACCACACTGGCCGCGAGGCTATCGAGTAGCGGCAGCGACGGTTCGCCAGCGTACGACTGGAGCACGCGCCAGAACAGCCCTGTATCGAAGCCGACCCGCTTCGATTCCTCGGACCCTGCCGACCAGAGACCCAGTGCGGTCATAGCCCTCAGAGCACGGCCGCTCTGGGCTGAATCGTGGCTCACACTGGCCTGGAAGAGATGCTTCCACATCGGCACCAGCTCGGGGATTCAGGTCCACGGTGCGCTGCAGCGCGTCCCTCGTCTCGGCGTTCGTGTGCCCGAGCACACCACCGACATGAAAGAGGTGGTCCGCGTAGTAGAACCAGGCGAGCCAGTCCGTGGGGAACCGATCCTTGATGGCCGCGATACTGGCAAGGTGCCTGGCACCCTGAGCTTCGGCATCTCGTTCGGCCTCGATCAGCATTCGATCTCGCTCCCCAAACGCGGCGAGATGAGATTCATACCCGCGCTCGAGGTTCGAGTCGGGCTGGGCATCATTCATCCATCCCTGCGCCGCATTGTATCGCCAGCCGGCCAGCCAGAAACTCGAGTCGGCCTGGATAGCGGCGGAATAAGCCTCGATGGCCTCGGGGTAGCGACCGGCGACGCTGAGCCGCTCGCCATCGAGGAAGGCGCGGAGCGACTGCACCGATCGGGTGCTGAGGTTTGCGTAGCTCGGAGAGGGCGGCTCGCCCCGGCGCCAGATCTGCCGGAGCACGGACCAGGTGATTGAGTCCGTGAGGGCGTTGATGGAGTCAGGGGCATTGCGCAGGGATACCCGCGCCAACGGCTCGGAGTCACCGGTGGTGGACACGAGCTTCAGGTCGAGTTGCGCGTCGGAGCCCGCCTTCACGATGCTGCCCCGGAGCACGCTTCCGGCACCGAGGCTCCTCCCGAGCGCGGTCACGTCGGAGGCTCCCTGGCCGCTGCCGTCGCCGACCTTCGCCAAGACCTGTTGGGGGTCCACAGTCCGGATGCCGCCCTGCCCGTCGAGGTTTGCGCTGATCGTGAGGGCGAGGTCACGGCTCAGTCGCGCCAGCGCCGTGTCTCCGCTGGAAGAAAACGGGAAAACGGCAATGACCGACACTGATGGCTCGACCTGTGGCCGGTGTGCGCGCGCGAAGCGCCAGCCGCCAAAGAGAATTGCCGCCAGAAGGGTGCCGGCTCCCACGATCCTCGCACTCTTCCGCGCACCAGGCCGTCTCACCGCCATCGGCGCAGTCGTCGCCGTCTGGCTCAGCGCATCGACGAACCGCGCGGCAGTGGGGAACCGGTCAGCAGGGGCCTTGGCGAGCACACGTGTCAGTGCGCGATCGACGGAGTCCGGCACCGTCTCCCGCACGGTGAGCACCGACGGGACCGGGTTCGTCATCCGCTTGGCGATGATGGCCTGCGCGGTGGGTCCCGGTATAGGGAGGCTCTCCCGCGAGCATCTCGTACAGCACGCAGCCCAGTGCGTAGAGATCGCTCCGGCCGTCGAGGTCGCCGCTCGCCCATGGACTGTTCCGGACTCATGTAGGCTGGTGTGCCGATGGCGAGGCCGGTTTCTGTCAACTTCTCGTTGCCGGCGGCGTCGATGGCCCTCGCAATGCCGAAGTCGGCTACCCGCGCGTGGCCGCCCGAGAGCATGATGTTCTCCGGCTTGATGTCGCGGTGAATGACGCCCCTGGCGTGGGCATAGCCGAGCGCCTCCGCGACTTCGCGAGTGACCTGGAGCGCCTCATCGACCGGAAGTTGCTTCCCGCGCTTCAGGCGGTCGCGGAGGGATTCGCCCTCGACATACGGCATGACGTAGAACAGCAGTCGTGAGTCGTGAGTCGTCAGTCGTGAGTCAGCAACGCCGCTGTCGAGGAGCGGCAGGATGTACGGATGGTCGAACTGGGCGGTCGTCGTGATCTCGCGGAGGAACCGCTCAGGGCCAAGCGTGTGGGCGAGTTCGGGGTGGAGCACCTTGATGGCGACGCGGCGGTCGTGCTTGAGGTCGTGCGCGAGGTAGACGGTGGCCATGCCCCCGTGCCCGAGCTCGCGCTCGATGCGGTAGCGGTCTGAGAGTGCGGCAGTGAGGCGATCGAAGCTATTCAAGCGGGCTCCGTGCCAGGCAACTGGATTGCCACGGCCTGCTTCGCAGGCCTGACAATGAACATACGCTGCGAAATGCGCCGTGGTCAGATACGGGAACAGGGAACGGGGAACAGAAAGCAGGAAACAGGAGGCGGTACGAAGGAGGTTCGGCTAGAATAACAGCCGAGTCCTACCCGGAGCGTTTGTGGCAAGTGAACAGGTCAATCCCCCGCCGGCGCTGCTGCGCGCCGTTCATCATGCCTCGGAGTGGCTGGCGGGTCTCGATACGAGGCCGGTTGGCGCGCGGGCGGATCTCGCGACACTGCGCGCGCGGTTGCACCTGCCCGTGCCGGAGCGGGGGACGGACCCGGCGCAGATCATCGATGAGCTGGTGGCGCAGACGGCTGGCGGCCATCACGGCTCGGCGAGCGGGCGGTTCTACGCCTGGGTGATCGGCGGGTCACTCGATGCCGCGCTCGCCGCGGACTGGCTTACCTCCGCGTGGGATGGCAATGCCGGACAGTTCGCCGTGGCCCCGGCGCCCGCGGTGGTGGAGGAGGTGGCGGGGGCCTGGATCAAGGAACTGCTGGACCTTCCCCGCGCGGCAGCGTTCGCATTCGTGACGGGCTGCCAGATGGCCCACTTCACCTGCCTCGCGGCGGCGCGGCACGCGGTGCTGCAGCGCGTGGGCTGGGATGTCGAGCACAGCGGACTGACCGGGGCGCCGGCCACCCGGATCTTCGTGAGCGACCAGAAACACAGCACGATCGACCGCGCGGTGCGTTACCTGGGCTTCGGCACCAGCAGCCTGCAGGTGCTTCCCAGCAACGAGGTGGGGCAACTGGCGCCGGAGACACTGACCAGGGCGCTCGCCGAGTGGAAGGGGCCGAGCATCGTGGTGCTAAACGCAGCGGACCTCAACATCGCGGCGTTCGATCCCTTCAAGGAACTGATCCCGATTGCGCGTGCGTCGAATGCGTGGGTGCATGTCGATGGCGCGTTCGGGTTGATCGCGCGCGCGAGCCGGGCCAAGCACGGCCTGATGGCAGGCGTGGAGACCGCCGACAGCTGGGCTACCGATGGCCACAAATGGCTCAACGTGCCGTTCGACTGCGGCATCGCGATCGTGCGCGACCGGGAGGCACATCGCGCGGCAATGACGGTGAGCGCGTCATACCTGGCTCCCGACGATCGCGCGCGGGACCAGCTCGACTGGACACCGGAGTTCTCCCGGCGTGGTCGCGGTTACACGGTATACGCGGCGATACGGGAGCTCGGACGCGAGGGCCTCGAGGCACTGGTGGATCGGTGTTGTGACCACTGCCGAGCGATTGTCACCGGCATCGGAGCATTGAAGGGAGCGGAGGCACTGTGGGTGTCGGACCTGAACCAGGGGCTGGTGCGGTTCCACGCTCCGCGGGCAGGTGCGTCGCAGGAGGATGATGACCGCTATACCGACTCGGTGATCGCGGGGATCAATGCGACGGGCGAGGCGTTCTTCAGCGGCACGACATGGCGCGGCCGGCGAGCGATGCGCGTGAGCGTGGTGAACTGGCGCACGAATGCCCGCGATGTCGCGCGGGCGATAGCGGCTGCGGAATCGGTGCTCTCGGCTAGGTGATGGCCTTGAGCAGGGAAAGGAAAACGTCCTTGATGGGAATGCGCAGCGCCACGACGACGAACATGGGAACGATGGCAGGAACAAGCACCGAGAGGAGGCTGGTGCGCCCCACGGGCAGGGGCCGCATGCGCGCGACGGCGTCATACATGGAGATGGTGTCGGCGACGGGACCTATCTCGGGGGCCGACAGGAGCGCCTCGTCCTCGACAACCGGCTTGCCATTGATCCAGCGTTCGCGCACTGCCCTGCCGTGTCGTGCCACGAGCGCGGAATATTCGAGCCTGGCGAATTTCCTGGTCCGCGCCAGTGCCGGTGCAAACACGAGGAGGGGGGCCAGGAAGACCGTCGTGGTCAGCACGAGAAAGGCAGCGGCGGGGATCCGGAGCTGCAGGAGCGTGACCTCGTGGAACATGACGTTGTGGGCCCAGCCGGATGCAAGGACAGACGAGAGCGCAAGGATCACGAGCGAGAACGCGCCCGGAACCGCCGCAAGGAATCCCAGCCCAGCCTGGCGGTCGGGATGCGTTGGTACGAGCGACAGGGGAAGCCGTGACACGCGGAACATCAGCACGGTGAGCAGCAGGAGACGCCAGATCCAGGCGAGCACCAGCGTGATATAGACGGGGCGCACGACGTAGAGGTACCACCACCCACCGAACCCCATGCCGCCGGCCGGCGGTGGATCCACGGCCCACAAGAGGTCATGGGCCTGATGGCTCGCCGGCTCCAGCACTATCCAGGCGACGACCACCCCGGCGATGAAGACCCAGGGGAGGGTGCGATCGCGCAGGCGAGCCATGTCGCGCACGACCTGGTGGAATGCATCGTCCTCCGACACGATCCCGGCCCGCACAAACTGCGGCAGCAAGCGCCGGGAGACGGCACTTGCCATGCCCTCGGCGAAAATCAGCAATGGAATGGCGACGAGGCAGCGAACATGCACGCCGTAGTGTTGCAGCAGCGGTTCATCGATGGTGCTGCCGAAGACGTGACCGCGCCACCAGGCCCAGATGGCGATGGGTAGCCAGGTGACCAGTGCCGCGAAGACGGCACGACGAACCAGGCCGAGCCCCTGGGGCGGGATAAGGCCGATTGCACGCTGGAGGCGGAAGAGCGGGTCGCCACGGATCAGGGATATCGCGTGGCCACTGTCGTTGCCATCTTCAAGGTCGTCGTTCGCAGGCATTGGCGTTCTTCCCTTCACGACAGCAAGATACGGTCATGAGAATCCATTGCCGGTACCGGCGGCTGGCGTCCGCCCTGGTCTTCGCATCCATCGTAACCGCCTGCAAGGAGTCCGCAAGCAAGGGGACCGAGCAGGTGATGACGGGTGAGGTGCTGCCCTTTCCGCCTGCGCCCTCCGCGTCCACTCCGGGACTGACGATGGAGACCTCGACCTACCACAAGCGGGTCGAGCCGAAACATCTCGCGGCGGATGCGCCAAATATCCTGATCATCCTGATGGACGATGTCGGACCCGGCACCCCGTCCACCTATGGCGGCGAGGTCAACACGCCGACGCTCAGCCGCATCGCGAACATGGGGATCTCCTTCAATCGGTTCCACTCGACCGCGATGTGCTCGCCGACGCGAGCGTCGCTCCTGACGGGCCGCAACCACACCTTCGTGGGCAACGGGCAGATCTCCGCGATCGCCAATGACTTCGACGGCTTCAGCGGCGTCATCCCCAAGACCTCAGCGACAATGGTCGAGGTGCTCAAGGACTACGGCTACAACACGGGGGCCTGGGGGAAGTGGCACAACACGCCAGAGGACCAGATCACCGACAAGGGCCCATTCGACTATTGGCCCACCGGCTACGGGTTCGAGTACTTCTACGGTTTCCTCGCTGGTGAAGCATCACAGTACGAACCGACGCTCGTCCGAAACACGACGCAGGTGACGGAGGAGAGGCCCAAGCGCTATCACCTGTCGGAGGATCTCGCGCAGGACGCCATCCGGTGGCTCCGCGAGCAGAAGGCCTACGCACCTGACAAGCCCTTCTTCATGTACTGGGCACCGGGCGCGGCGCATGGCCCGCACCAGGTGTGGAAGGAGTGGGCCGACCGCTACAAGGGGAAGTTCGACGACGGCTGGGATGCATACCGGGTGCGGACATTCGAGCGGGCGAAGGCCAAGGGATGGATTCCGCAGGACGCGAAGCTGACGCCGCGAGCCACGACGATGGCGTCGTGGGAATCGATCCCGGAATCGGAGAAGCCGTTCCAGCGCCGCCTGATGGAGATCTGGGCGGGTTTCGCCGAGCACGCCGACTACAACGCGGGCCTGGTGATCGATGAAATCGAGAAGGAGGGCAGGCTCGACAACACCCTGGTGCTGTACATCTGGGGCGACAACGGGTCGTCATCGGAGGGGCTGAACGGCACGATCAGCGAGCAGCTGGCGCAGAACGGGATACCGACCACGATCGCGCAGCACATCAAGGCGCTGCAGGAGCTCGGCGGGCTGCCGGTGCTGGGCGGGCCAAAGACCGACAACATGTTCCACGCGGGGTGGGCGTGGGCCGGCAGCACGCCGTACCAGGGCACCAAGCTGATGGGGGCGTACTTCGGTGGCACGCGCCAGCCGATGGCGATTGCGTGGCCGGGGCACATTACCCACGATACGACGCCGCGCCCTCAGTTCCATCATGTCATCGACATCGTTCCCACGATCTATGAACTGACGAAGATCACGCCGCCGCGGGTGGTGAACGGGTTCACGCAGGACTCCATCGCGGGCACCAGCATGGTGTACGCGTTCGGCGACCCGGCGGCGGCCGGGCATCGCCACACCCAGTTCTTCGACATCATGGCGAGTCGCGGGATCTACCACGACGGCTGGTTCGCGAGCGCGCCGGGGCCGCGTGACCCGTGGGTCGGTGGCATCCCGAAGGGGATCAAGGAGTGGTCGCCACTTACGGACAAGTGGGAGCTCTACCACATCGACGACGACTGGAGCCAGGCGACCGACCTGGCGGCGGCGGAGCCCGCCAAGCTCGAGGAGATGAAGGCGCTCTTCATCGAGGAGTCGAAGAAGAACAAGAACATGCCGATCGGCGGCGGGTTGTGGTCTACCGCGCTGTTCCATCCGGAGGATGCACCGGCTCCCACCGCCACGAGCTGGTCTTTCGATGCGCCGATTACGCGGATGCCAGAATCGGCAGCACCAAAGCTGGGCAAGAACAGCAGCCTGGTGACGATGAAGGTGGATGTGCCTGCCAGGGCAAATGGGGTGCTCTATGCGCTGGCGGGATTTTCCGGCGGTGTCACGAGCTATTTGAAGGACAATGTCCTCTGGTACGAGTTCAACCTCTTCGAGGTGGAGCGCACCAGGATCCGGTCCAAGGGCCGGGTGCCAGCGGGCCAACGCACGATTGAAGTGGAGTCGAAGCTGGCCGGCCCGATCGGTGGCCCGATGGACATCACGCTCCGGGTGGATGGCGCGGTGGTGGGGACGGGCCGGGTGCCGCGAGCGATGTCGCTTCACTTCACGTCGAACGCGACGTTCGACATCGGCACCGACCTGGACTCACCGGTATCAGCGGACTACTACGACCAAGCTCCGTTCCCGTTCAATGGCACGATTGGGAAGACGACGATCGAGTACTTGAAGTAGCGGGAACAGGGAACAGGGAAACAGGGAACAGAGATAGACGAACGTTGCGGTACCATCATTGATCCGTGACGCGGACGGCGGACCTTACCCGCCAACTCGCGCCCGCGGAGTGTATGCGTTCTTCCCATCGTGCCTACCACGTACTGCTCGTAGTCGCCGCTGCCACTGCCTGTGGTGGCTCAGATCCGGTGCCAGCCAGCCCATGTGACGCCATCACACCCACTGTCCTCGCAGCGGGCGAGTACCGCGTGGTTGACCCGTCGCTATCGGAGGGGTGCCTGGTGCTGCCGGCGGCGGGACCTGCGGGCGCAGAGTATCTCGTGGCGGCGATCGCGACAAACGGAGTGCAGGTGACGAGCGGGATCAGTGGTACGTACTCGCTCACGGCAGGTGCAGGCACATCGGCGTCGCTGCGGAGCCCAACGCGAGCGCGGGCTACCTCACCGGATGGCTCGCCCCAGCCGAACGGAGCGTTTCACGAGCGACTCCGGAACCTGGAAGCGCGATTGACTCGCGACGTACCACCTGCAGGTCCGCGCGCCGCGAGGCTCGTCGCCCTTCCGGTCGTGGGCGACCATCGCGACTTCAATGTCTGCTCTACGACGAGTTGCACCGCTTTTGTCCGGGTGGCCGCGACGGCGCGCTACGTGGGCGCCAAGGGCGCGATCTATGTGGATGACGCTGTCCCGGCCGGCGGCCTGACCGACCAGGATATCACCGACGTGGGCGTGCTCTTCGACACCTACATGTATCCCATCGACACGACGGCGTTCGGACGGGAATCGGACCTCGACGACAACGGGGTCGTCGCGATCCTCCTTTCGGGTGCGGTGAACGCATTGAGCGGCGACTGCAGCAACGGGTCGGTCATCCTGGGCTACTTCTACGGGGTGGACCTGGTGCCGAGCGAGCCGGGATCGAACGGGGGCGAGGTGTTCTACAGCCGGGTGCCAGATGCCGCCAATCCAGGCTGCGGTCACACGCGGGAGCGCGTGCTGCGGGGCCTGGCGCCGACGTTCATTCATGAGTTCCAGCACATGATCAGCTTCAACCAGCATGTGCTGGTTCGCGGTGGCAGCTCCGAGAACGTCTGGCTGAACGAGGGCCTGTCCCACTTCGCCGAGGAACTCGGCGGCCGGCTCATTCCCGACGGGGCGGCACAGGGCGATGCCGCGACCCGGCAATCCCAGTTCCTGCAGGGCGACGTCTACAATGCATCGGGTTACTTCGGCGAACCGGCGAACTACTTCCTGGTGAACCCTGGGAGTTCACTGGGCTACCTGCAGGAGCGGGGTGCGCAGTGGCTCTTCGTGCGGTGGCTGGCGGACCAGTACGCCGGAGCGGATGTGAAGGGAACGGCGCTTACCCGCGCGCTGGTACAGACGAGCGTCGTCGGCAGTGACAATGTTGCTGCAGTGACCGGCACGGCGTTCGACCAGCTGGTGGGCGCATGGCAGCTCGCCAACTACCTCGACAATCTCGAGGGGCTTCCCACGGTTCCACCACAACTGCAGTACCTGTCGGTCAACCTGCGTGCCACGATGTCGCAGCTCTCACCGGTGTATCCGCTCCGTCCCGACAGCACCAGCGGTGCCAGCTACGCCCGGAGCGGCACGCTGCGCGCGGGATCGGGGCAGCATGTGCGGTTCGTGCTGCCGGCCAATGCGGCGGCGGTGCCGGTGCGCCTGACGGGTGGAGGCGGCCAGGCCATCGCACCATTGCTCGCCGCCCGTATCGCGATCGCACGCATCCGATAGCTCCGTACGCCTTCCGTCAAGTAACGAACACGATACCCAGACGTGCCAAGGACGATACCGCGCGCTGCACTTGATGCAGCCGCGGCGGGGGATACTTGGCGCGCTCTTCCGACGTTCTCCATGTCAGCCGGGAATTCAATGAGTCCGCTACGCGTGCTGTCCATCGTGTGTGCCGTGGTATGGGCGGGAACCGCGTGTACCGCCAAGGGAACAGGGAACAGGGAACAGGGAACGGTCACAACCGCGAGCGGGATTCGACTGTCATACGTCGCGCTTGGATCGGGGCCGGACACGGTGGTCGTGCTGCATGGCGGGCCCGGTGTGGATCATGTGTACCTCGAGGCACCGCTCCAGGCGCTGCAGGCGGGGCGGACACTGATCTACTACGACATGCGGGGACGCGGGCGGTCGGATGCCGTGACCGACTCGCTTGCCCTCTCGCCCGATTCCGACGTGGCCGACCTCGAATCGGTGCGTCAGCACTTCGGCCTTTCGCGACTCACGCTGGTCGGGCACCACTGGGGTGCAGCGGTGGGCGCTCTCTATGCCATACGCCATCCGGATCGGGTATCTCGCATCCTGATGGTCAGTCCCTTCGTGGTACACCCCTCCTTCGCCTTTGAGATCGGCATGCAGCGCACCGATACCACCGGACGTGGCCGAGAGGCCCAGATGCTGGGGCAACTGCGGCGTGGGGAGAGTGTGTCGCGTGCATGCCGGGTGGTGTGGCCGACGTTCTTCTACGGCACGCTCAAGGATCCACGCGCCGACACACGGACGGTGGGCAGGAGCGTGTGCAGCGCACCCGACGACCGCATCGAGCAGGTGGAGCGCATCAACTACGCGGTGCTGTCGAAGCTGGGCTATTGGAGCTGGCGGCTGGCGCTGAATGACGTCCCGGCACCGGTGCTGGTGATCGAGGGATCGGGCAACGAGATGGTGGAGGCTGCGGCGACCCGCTGGGCGCAGCACCTGCCGAACGCACGTGTCGCGTTCATCGCCGGGGCGTTCGGCTTCCCCTGGCTGGGGGCGGAACCGGCATTCGATACCGCCGCGGCCACCTTCCTTCGCGGTGAGTGGCCGGAGTCGGCAGCCAAGCCGGAGCCCTTTGCCACCCAGGTGAGCGCCGCCGCGTCGAGCCAGCCTTGATGCGCGTGACATGTCGGGTCTTCACCGGGCTCGTGATCATCGGCCTGGGGCTGGCGCGTGTGGCTGCGGCACAGGCGCCGGCTGCCACCGGGAGGATTGCGGGACGCGTGGTGGATGGCGGCTCCGGCAAGCCACTGCAGGGAGTGACCATCGAGGTAACCGGACAACTCGGCAAGGCGGAGTCCGACCTCGACGGCCGCTTCCGGTCGGTGGCACTACCGGTGGGTGTCTACTCGGTGACGGGGCGGCAGCTCGGATTCAAGCCGGCGCGGGTGGACAGCGTGCGGGTCACGGCGGGCCAGACGACGGTGATCACCATGGCGCTCAACACGGCCACAGTGCAGCTCGAGGAGCTCGCGGTCGCGGCCGAGTTGCCCGAGGCGGCGTCATCTGACGCGGGGCTGCTCTCGGAACAGAAGAACTCTGCGGTGGAGAGTGACGGCGTGAGCGCCGAGTTCATGAGCAAGACACCGGACTCGGACGCGGGTGCTGCGATCACCCGGGTCTCCGGCGTTGCAGTGCTGGCCGACAAGGTCGTCATTCGTGGACTCACGGAGCGATACAGCACGTCGGTACTGAACGGCATCGAGGTGGCGAGCCCCGAGCCGGACAAGCAGCTGGTACCGCTCAATGCCTTCCCGTCGTCGTTGCTCGAGGCACTCGTGGTGCAGAAGACGGCCACGCCCGACCGGCCGGGCGACTTTGCCGGCGGATCGGCAGACATCCGCACCAAGGAGTTCCCGGAGGAGACGGAGTTCACCTTCCAGGTGAAGGGTGGCTACAACAGCAACGGCACCTTCGAGGACGTTCCCTTTCCAGGCTGGCGCGGTGCGGGTGCCACGCCGCCGCCCAACCCGGATCCGGTGGTCTTCTCGCAGGGATTCGCGAATGTGTGGACCCCGGCGAGCAGCACCGTGCTGCCCGCGGCATCGCTGCAGGCGTCGTTCGGCACAAGCTTCGACATCGGCCAGTCGGATGTCTTCGGCCTTTCACTGGCGCTCAACACCTCGGCGGCGCGGACGTACGTGCCGGACCTGTACAGCACACTGGGCTCGGGGGCGTACACCTACAACGTGGCCTCCGCGCTGGCCGACTTCGGCGCGATCGCGAACTTCAGTTACCGGCTTGGCTCCCGCAACAAGCTGTCGTTCAAGAATTTCTACACCACGGGATCGACAAGCACTTCCACGCTCGGCTCGGGCGTCCGCATCGACCCGAACGACGCGGCGATCAAGCTCTACCAGATGTTCTTCATCGAGCGGTTCATCTACCAGGGCCTGGTCGAGGGGGAGCACCTGCTACCCAACGGGCGGCTGGAGTGGCGGGCCGGGTATGGCCGGGCAGGACGGAGCGACAACGACAACCGCCAGCTGACCTATGTGTCACAGGCCGGCGGGCCGGGATTCCAGCTGCTGGACCAGTTTCCCAATTTCCGGTACAACTACGACTTCACCGACATCACCACGCAGGGCGACTTCTCGTACGCGACGCCCTTCACCCTGCGTGAGGAGGGGGACGCGGAATTCAAGGTGGGTGCGCTGGGGCGGTTCACGAACCGCAACCTGGACGGCGCCGCCTACCAGATGATCACCGGCGGAGCTCCGCTTTCCACGCGCCTGCTGCCGCCGGAACAGGCGTTCGCGCCGGAAAACATGGGCGCCAGCAGCGACGGCCTCATCCAGATCGTTCCCACCAGCGGCATCATCTTTCCCTACTCCGGCACCGACGATGTCTTCGCCGCGTTCGTGATGGCGGACATGGAGGTGTTCCCGCGCCTTCGCTTCGTGGGAGGCCTGCGGATGGAGCAGTGGAACGCCACGGTGCGCCTGGCGGATACCACCGATGCAGGGAGCGTTCCCTCGAAGGCGAGTACCGACTGGCTTCCCTCCGTCAACCTGACGTGGGCGGTGTCGCCGGCGAGCAACCTTCGCGCGGCGTTCTCGCAGACGGTCGTGCGTCCGGAGCTCAGGGAGTTCGCCCCGGGCGGCTATCCGCCGGTGGTGGGCGGCCTCTTCGAGATCGGCAACCCGGCGCTGGAGCCGGGAACGATCCTCAACTATGACCTCCGGTTCGAGACCTACCCGGGCGCGGGTGAGCAGCTCTCGGCGAGCGTTTTCTACAAGCAGTTCGACAACCCGATCGTGACGGTGGTGCAATACCAGAGCGGCGAGTTCGTGTCGCTGCCGGTCAACGCGACGCGGGGCTCGACGATTGGCATCGAGCTCGAGGCCCAGAAGTCACTCGGGTTCATTTCCCATGCACTGCGCGGGCTGCTGCTGCAGGCCAACGTCACTCTGCTGCGGTCGCGGATTACGCTGCCGGACAGCCTGGGCGTGTTCTCGCCCGACCTGCAGTTCCAGGGTCAGTCACCCTACCTCATCAACATCGACTTCATCTACCAGGCGGAGCGGCCCAACATCACGGCGTCGCTGCTCTTCAACTGGTTCGGGAACCGGGTGTTCCGCTACGGCGCGCTGAGCGGGCAGACCCAGGGGCCCAACTACATCGAGGTTGGTCACGAGACGCTGGACGCGAAGGTCGTGTTCGGGCTGTCCAAGCACTGGCAGCTCTCGATCGATGGAAAAAACCTGACCAACGCGCTGGTGCTGCTGGAAACCGATGACGAGAGTGCCTCCGACGCACAGCGCATCGCCGGGTCGGTGCGCTACGGCGTCGACCTCAACGTGGCGGTGAACTATGCGTTCTAGCCTCCGCTCGATTGCCCGGTACACCGTCGGCCTGCTGCTGCTAGTCGCTGCGGGATGCCACGGCGAAGACAGCGCGCCCGAACCCAGCGCGATGCCGTTCTCGGCGGAGGCCCTCAACCTCAGGTCAGTCCGAGTGCGGTGGACCCCGGTGGACGACGCCAGCTTCTACCGGCTGTACCGCAGGGAAAACCTCACCGGGCCATTCGACCTGCTGGCAGACAACGTCAATCGCAGCCAAAGCGAATACCTCGACCAGGCAGTCCGGCCGGACACGCGTTACGGCTACCGGCTCGAGGTCATCGATCGCCAGGGCTCGAGCCTCGGCTTCACCACGGTGTCGGGAACGTCCACCCCGCCGCTGCCGGGCATCACGATCCAGACGAAGACCCAGGGACCGGCCGTGGCGCTCGACCCGGACGGGTTCGAGGCGCACATCAGCAGTGCCACGGACACCGCGGTCGTGCAGCTGGATGCTACCGGCACCAGGACCGTGTCGCCGCTCCGGCCGGGCGCGTATCACATCGTCCTGGGCGATCTCGCGCCCAACTGTGTCCCGGTCGACAGCCTTCAGCGGAATGTCACCGTCACGGACCAGGGGCTCAACACGGTGCAGGCGGTGTCCTACCTCGTGTCGTGCAGCGATCCGTCGCTGGGCGACCTCAAGCTCACGATCGCGACGACGGGCGACGACCTGCCGGCCAACTATCACCTCAAGGTGGTCGGGATCACCGATTCACTGCAGGCGGTGGTGATCGAGCAGACGACATCGAGCGCCAACAGCACGGAGTTGCTGACGGGGCTCCGGCCGGGCAGCTACCAGGTGCTGCTGCAGGAGGTGCCGGACAACTGCACGGTGGAAGGTGGGGCCACGCTGGATGACGTACCGGTGACGGCGGGCGTGACCACCGAACGCACCTTCACGGTGACCTGCACTGATCCCGACGCGGGCAACAAGCCGTTCATCCTGACGAGCACCTTCACTCCGGCGACATCACCGGCGGGTTCGGTGGTTGAGCTCCTGGTGCAACTCGACCTGCGCGCCGAGCCGGACAAGCGGGCCACGACGGCCCAGGCGACGATCACCTTCGACCAGGCGGTGGTGCAGTACGACAGTGCGCTGGCGGGCCAGCTGAACACGATCTTCGTCGTCGGCACGGCAACCCCGGGTCAGGTCATCCCGGGCGGCGTGAAGGCGGGCCTTGGCGTGCCGGGGCTGGTGACCGTGGCAAGGCTGTACTTCACCGTGCTCCCGGGAGCCGCCAACGGCGCCACGTTCACGACGCAGACGACCGGCATCGAGGTCAGTGCGAACACCGCCGCAAACCCGACTGAGGTGCTCAACATCTCGGATCAGGTGCGCAAGCAGGAAGCGACGCTGACGGTGGGGACTGGTGGCGGCAGCACGAACCAGCCGCCGGTGGCGGCACCGGGTGGTCCGTACAGCGGGACCGTGGGATCGCCGATCGCGTTCAACGGCGCGGGATCGTCGGATCCCGACGGAACGATTGCGACCTATGAGTGGTCGTTCGGCGACGGTGGCACCGCGATCGGGCCAACGCCGAGCCATACGTACACCAGCACCAGCGGCAGTCCGTTCACGGTGTCGCTGCGGGTAACCGACAACCTCGGTGCCAGCTCGACGGCGACGACGACGGCGACGATCAGCGAGGGCGGCGGTGGAGGCAACCTGCCACCGATCGCACGTCCGGGCGGCCCGTATGCCGGGTCAGTCGGGGCGTCGATTTCGTTCGATGGCTCGGCGTCGAGCGATCCCGACGGCAGCATCGTGTCATATGCCTGGAACTTCGGTGACGGTGCCACGGGCAGTGGCGCTGTCGCCCCGCATGCCTATGCCGCGGCGGGCTCGTACACCGCGACGCTCACGGTGACTGACAACTCCGGCGCCCAGAACTCGGCCACGGCCGGCGTCACCATCTCCGACGGAGGAGGTGGCGGCGGGCAACCCTTCACCTGGTCATCGTCCTTCGGGCCGGTAGTGAACGGCCAGGTGACGCTGACCATCCTGTTCGACCTGACCACTGATATCCCGCAGACCCCGGGGCCGGAGGCGCTCGCCGCGTGGGCGGTGGTGCGCCTCAAGTGGGACCCGGCGGTGCTTCGCTTCTTCGCGCTCAACATCGATTCGGGTACACCGGGCGGGTTCAACTTCACGAACGCGCCGCAGGGTGACATCAGCTTCAGCGGATCGGTGACCGCGCAGAACTCCCAGAGTGTGGTACCGATCGCACGGGTGAAGTTCGATGTCATTGGTGCGCCAGGTACCACGACAACGACACAAAGCATCCTCGGCGCGCTGCTAGGCACGCCGGCGACTGGTGATTTCAGCTATGGCTCGCTCACGCGCGTGGTCGAGGGAACGTTCACCGCGCCGTGAGCGACATCACAACGGTGTCACCGATTGCGCCTCCGTCGCTTATCAACGTGCTACAGAGGAATCACCGTGCTGTGTGTGGTGGGCGGGATCTTGTGGTCGCTGCGGTAACCGCAGTCGCCAGCCCACCAACTTCAGGAGGTCGCATGTTTCTCGGTTTCCCCCTCAACCGGGGCGTCAACGCGCGCACGATGACCATGCTGGTCACCGCCGCCGCACTCGGACTCGGCGCTTGCAGCGCGAAGTCCGATTCGCCCGCCGGCCCGGACGTTCCGGGTGACCCGGCACCGAATCCGCAGTTCAACCAGGCAGCGTTTGTGTTCGACGTGAACGTCGCGAAGAAGACGGTGAAGGTGTCGGCGCCCGTGACGGGATTGAGCGGGAGCATCGGGTCAGCCGGGAAGGGTCGTGGCGTGTCGAAGGACATCAACGCCGGCCTGCAGGGTGGTGACGTCATTGACATCACGGCCTCCAACTTCAACGCCGGCCTGCCGGGCGTGAACGCCCCCCCGGGCAAGATCCGGGTGACGTTCGACATCACCCTGACCAACAAGCTGAGCGGGGTGCAGCTGGTCCGTCCAGGCGGCAACAGCAACGTGGCATTTCCGACCCCGCCGAGCCTCACCGCACAGGCTATCTACAGCTTCCCCTTCGCCAACAACGTGACCACGACCACTGGCGGCGCCACCGGCAGCCAGAACGAAGTGATCATCGTGATGCCGAACCGGGGCGAAGTGACCACGAGCGATGACTGGAATGGCGACGGTACCGCGGCGCTCAACGGCGCGCCGTGGAACTGGTTCAACGACAGCGATTGCGCAGCGGCAGCGGCGAACGACTGCTATCGCTACGAGGCCTTCGGCGCCCCGCTCGGGCCGCTGGCGAGCAGCTCGACCCAGACGGTCGGCTACATCATCGACGCGACGGTTTCCAACTTCCGTTCCCTGATCCTCACCGCGGCCGACCTGCAGAACAGCGGCCCGGCGGTGACGGCGACGGTGCAGGCACGGGTGTCTTCCCCGCAGATCGGCGTGATCACCGGCGCCACGGGCACGATCGCCCCCGGCGGCTTCAGCGGCGTCAGCACGAACGCGGCCGCCCCGGCGTACAACCTCATCATCAACAATGTGACGGCTGGTCCGGCGCGCACGCTGACGCTGACCAACCTGCCGAGCGGCTGCGTTGCCCCGGCTGGCGTCGCGGTCCCGGCGATCAGCACTGCCGGCACTGTTTCCCTGCCCGACGTCAGCGTCACCTGCAGCGCCCTGACCGGCACCGTCAACGGCACGATCAACGTCACGCTGGCCGGTGGCCTGGCCGTGGCGCCGTCGCTCGCGGGCGCGTCGGTGACGATCACGCCGACCGGTGCCGGCCTTCCGCCGGTGACGATCAGCCCGAGCGCCGCTGGTGCCTTCAGCAGCGCGGTGCAGTACGTCGCCCCGGGCGGCGCCGGCACGGTGTCGGTGACCGGCATTCCGGCCAGCTGCACGCCGACCAGCTTCACCGGTGCGACGGCGGCCAACTACAGCGGGCTCACCGGCGCGGCGGCGCAGACGGTGTCATTCGCGGTGACCTGCTCACCGGCCCCGTCATTCTACCAGGCGTACGCGACGTGGAGCCCGGTTACGGCGGGCACCAACGCGCTGGGCCAGGCGCGGCAGCTGATCACGATCTCGTGGCGCATCGACATGAGCACGCGCAACGACGCGACGGAAGCGGCGACGGACCGGTTGAACACGATCCAGTTCAACTCGACCTACCCGACGTCGCGCCTCCAGATCCTCGACAACGACCCGACGTCCAACTGCGCGCCGGGCCGGGCGTGGACGATCTTCACCGTCGGTACCGCCACCCCGGGCGTGCTGGTGCCGGGTGCGGTCCAGGCAGGCACTGGTGTCGCCAACAGCGCCAACATCCCGATCGGCTCATGCACGTTCGAGCTGCTCCCGGGTGCATCGCTGGCCACCACCGCCGCGCTCTCGGCCTTCGACGTCAACATCTACAACGCGATCACCACGGGCACGATCAACGTGAGCGCCTTCGTGCAGGGCAACGACGGGTCGACCACGATCCCGACCACGCCCTGAACCAACAGTTCATTCCGGCCCGGCCAGGAGCACTGGCCGGGTCCGGAATCACCCGAAGACTGGAGAACGTGATCCATGCGATTGCACCTCAACTCACGATTCGAGCGCGCGCTGGTCGCCGCCGGACTCGTCCTGGCCGCTGCCTGTAACAGCGACCATGGCGTGCCGAGCGAGCCGGCGGCGGTGCCCGAGTCAAGCCAGGATGTGAACCTCGCGGTCGAGGTTTCGAACCTGAATACGCCGGTCGGCCAGCGCGTGGCCGTGGCCCTTCGCGTCGGGAAGATCGACGGGAAGTCGCTGGGCGCCCTGCAGGGCACGTTGCATTTCAGTCCTGCGGCGCTCCGCTATGTGGGCCAGCCGGAGGATCGCTCGACGGCGACGATCGTCAACGCCTCCGCGGCGCGTGAGGGCAGCCTGCGGCTGGGCGTGCTGAACCCGGCGGGATTGCCGGAGCACGCATCGGTGCTGTTGTTCGAAGTGACGCGTGCCAACTACGCGGCGAGCCTCAAGTTCGACTATGAGATCGGTGGCACCGCAGGCCAGCAGCTGCTGTACGTGAAGCGAGCGAACGTGGATCCGGAAGTGCGAGTGGGGAACTTCAGCGTGCCGGAGTCGGCCCGCATCCTCACCGTGCAGGACTGGCAGGGGCTGCTCGACGCCGGCTACCGGCCGACCGGCCCGATCAGCGCCAACCCGGGCGACCTGGGACTCGTCAACCTCAAGTATGGTGACGTGAACCTGAGCGGCGGCGTGTCCCTCGCCGATGCGCTCGATGTCAGCAACGTCGCGGTGGGCAACCTGTTCGCGATCCAGGGCACTGATGGAGCCATCGGAAGTGCATCACGCAAGGACCTGGTGGTGGCGGCGAACGTGCAGCCGACCAACGGTGGCCTCGCTGGTGCCTGCCGTCCCGGCCTCGAGAGCTGCAGCAACCCGAACTCGGGCACGATCAACCTGATCGACGCGCTCGAAATTGCGAACGAAGCGGTGGCCCCGGGCACCCGTCCGGTGGCCGGCAAGCAGATCGCCGGCCGCGGCGCGCTGGCCTCGGAGCAGGTGGTGAGCTGCCCGATCACGGTGAACACCACGTGGGATTCCACGCATGTGTGGGTGATCCCGAAGCCGACCGGCGCCAACCCGGTCTGCAACGTCACCGGCGCCAAGCTCACGATCGGGCCGGGCACTCTGGTGCTGTCGGACAGCAACACGCTGGTGATCGACCGCAACTCGCAGATCTTCGCGAATGGCACGTTCCTCAAGCCGGTCGAGTTCAACTGCTATGAGCCGGTGGCCTCGGCCACCAACGGTGGCCCGTTCGGCGCCGGCTGCTTCGGCGGTGTCTACATCAACGGATTGGCGCCGGTGAACAACGGCTCCGCCTGTCCGGCCGTGACGGTTCCGGGCGACCAGGCCGGTCGCGGTGCGGGCTCGGGCGGCATCTGCCCGACCGGTGAGGGCAACACCGGCCCCTACGGCGGCAACGACCCGGCCGACAACAGCGGCAGCCTGACGTACGTTCGCATCGTCAACGCCGGTACGCGCTTCACGGCAACGAACGAGCGCAACTCGCTCACGCTGCAGGGCATCGGCAGTGGAACGACCATCGACTACGTAAGCACCGACAACGGCCTGGATGACGGCGTCGAGTTCTTCGGCGGCACCGTGAACGTGAAGCACCTCGTGATCAACCGCACCCAGGATGACGGATTCGACTGGGTGGCTGGCTACCGGGGCAAGGCGCAGTTCGTGATCGTGCGCGGCTGCCAGACCGGCTGTGATCGTGGCATCGAGGCCGACAACTTCGGCATCGACGGCAACGGGACCGACCCGGAAGCAGCGCCGCGTTCGGCGCCGACGCTCTACAACTTCACGCTGCTGGGCGCGCCGGACCCGACCACCTCCTCCGTTACGGCGGGTGTCATCCTGCGCCAGAACACCGGCGGGACGCTGCGCAACTTCCTGGTCGGTGGCTGGAAGGCGGGTCTCGATATCGACCAGCCCGCTGGCGCAACTGCCGGCCTGGTGCTGTCGCAGGATATCTGCAAGGTGATCGCCAAGGATTCGCTGACGTTCCGCAACGCCATGTTCTTCGGCAACTCGGCGAACGGCGATGGTGACACCGGGGACCCAGTCCTGCCGACGCCTGGCACGGTCTGTGGTCAGTACACGGTGAACGCCGCTAACAGCGACCTGGAAGCGACGTGGATCGGGTACACCGGCGGGACGCAGGACTACAGCCTCCTCCCCGGTTACGGGCTGGCTGGCACCATCACCTACCCGAGCAATGCCATGGCGGTTCCGGCGGGTGCGACGACGAGCTTCATCGCGTCGCCGTTCACGACGATCGCGAACTACACGCCGATCGGTGCCGCGGCGACGGCAACCGGTGCCACGCCACCCAACGACGGTTTCTTCGACGTCTCGGCGACCTACCTGGGCGCGACCGGCCCGGGCAGCCTGCCATGGTGGACGGGCTGGTCCACCCCGACCGGCCGGTAGGGTAGTGCGCAGTTGAACAAGGCAGTGTGTATGTGGCGGGTGCTCCGGCTGCTTTTCACAGCCGGGGCACTTGCTGCGTGCAGCAACGCGGCAGAGCCATCATCGGCAGGACCACCGTACCTGGCCATCGTGGCAAAGCCGCAGGGTACCCAGCTGGCACAACAGTACCGGTATCACGTGCGCGACCTTTCCACCCTCAAGATGCTCGACACCACGATCACGGCGGCGCCGACCGACACCATCATCCTCTCGGTAGCGCCGTCAACCTACTCGATCGAACTGCAGGACCTTCCGACACAATGCCGCAGCCGGTACGGCACGACGGATGTGCTCGTCATTCCGGAGGGCACCAACACGGCACTGAGCCGGTTCTTCGTGGTGTGCGGTGCGTCGCTGAGCATCACCGTCAACACCACTGGTGTCGCGAACGACAGCATGTATGTGTGGCAGGTGAGTGGGGCCGCCGCCGAGGCACATGGAGTGGTCGGCGCAAACTCCGCGGTACTGCTCCCTGAGCTTCCGGCAGGCACGTATACCGTCTCGCTGCAGCACGTGAGCAGCAACTGCACCTTCGTGAACGACGGCGGTTCGTCACGCACGGTGACCGTGAGCGAGGATGGCGGGACCGACGTCAGCTTCAACGCCATCTGCTCGTCGCCGACGCAGCGTCCCTCCATCCTGTCGTTCAACCCATCGTACCATGACGGGGCGGGCGTCTTCATTGCGCGGGTCACCTCACCCAACCGAAACCTGACCAACTACTACTGGGACATCACGGACTGCCACGGTGCGTCAGTGCTGCCTGGCGGTGTGCGCGTGCGGGGCGGGCTGCTCGATGGGCGCACGGGGTTCGCGGACTCGGCGACGATCATCGGGGCGTTCGAGGTCGGGCTGCCGGACGCAGAGCTCGCCGGGCGCTGCGCTTCGCTCCGGGTGGACGACAACTTCGGCAATACGTCGGTGACGGTGGAGCAGCCGCTCCGGGACGAGGCGGGATCACGCCCGGGTGTCAGCGATTTCAACGCGGTGCTGAACGGCCCAGACGTACTCAAGACGCACTTCTCCGTTGCGGATCCGGAGGGCGACCAGGTGGGCTTCTTCGTGGCGGCGGTGCTGCGGGACGGGATCCTGGGCCCGCCCGATGGCAAGCAGGACATCGGCATCTACAACACACCCGGCTATCTCGGCACGCAGGTGCCCGACCTGCCACTAGGCAACAGCATCGCGTACACCGACGTGTACGGCATCATCCTGTATGTGGTGGATGCGCGGGGCAATTTCACCCGGATCGAAGACATGGACACGTTCCAGTGAGGCATTCTGCGCTGGCCGCGCCGCGCGTGTTGGCCTCGCTGCTGCTCGCGATAGCACTCGCGAGTTGTGGACGGGATGTGCCGCCGGAGCCTGACGCCACCTCGGATGCCCCTGCGCTCGAAGTGGTCGTGTCCGATCGCGCCGCGCCGGTCGGTGCGGTGGTCGCCGTCGCGATTCGCGCGCGGGGCCTCGACCGTGGGCTGCGCGGGCTCGAAGCCGACTTGCTCTTCGATTCGCGCCAGCTCGCGTACGCTGGCCAGATCGTGGAACCCGGCAGCTACACCATGGCAGCAACGCAGGACTCACCGTCCTCCCGGCTTCGGCTGATCACTTTCGGGCTGGGGCCACTCCCCGAGCGGATGGTGGTCCTGACCTTCCGGGTGCTCGCGCCGGGCTACGCGGACGCGCTGCGGCTGGGCCCGACGCTGAGCGTCGGGGCGGATGGACGGCTTGTCGTCCTGGTGGTGCATGGTGGGACCGAGGTGGACAATGGACTGCCGCGGTCCGATGGCCGGATGATGGACATCAACGCCTGGGCAGTGGAACTCGGTGAGCGGGCGCCGGCCAGGTCGATCGTGTTCGTGGCCGGCGCCGGCACCATCTACGGCGACGCGACGCTGGACGGCTCCATCACCCTGCTCGATGCCCTGGCGGCGGCGGACGTTGGCGTCGGGAGCCAGTCGCTGATCACCAATGCGGCCAATGACAACGTCATAGCGGCCAACGTCGAGCCGGCCAACCTGCCAGGCCTTGGCGAGCCCGACGATGCGAATCCGCCGGGCCGGGAGCTGAACGGAACGTTCGTGATCAACCTGCTCGATGCCCTTGCGATCGCGAATGCGTCGGTGGGCCAGCCGGCACCAATTGTGGGACGACCGATTCCGGGCCGGGTGGTGCCGGGCCTGCGTGCGGTACTCAGCGGCGTCATCAGTGCGGATCGCACGCTCCGACGCGACACGGTCTACGAACTCGATGGCGTGGTGAGCGTGGAGAACGGTGTGACGCTCACGATCGAGGCCGGGACGCGCATCGAGGGGCAGACCGCGACCGCCGGCAGGCTGGCCGTCCTGCGGGGCGCGAAGATCGTCGCGATCGGCACCCGACTGCAGCCGGTGGTATTCAGCTGCACGCCATCAATGCATCCCGGCTGCTGGGGCGGGCTCAACATCAACGGTCCTGGAGTGCTCAACAATGACGGCATGAGCAGTGGAAACGAGATCGAGCCCTGTCCGCAGAAAGCGTCGCCGGGGAACCTTGGCTACTACGGTGGATGCCAGGACGGGTTCAACAGTGGCACCCTGCGATACGTGAGGATCGAGAATGCCGGCATGGCGACGGCAGAGGGCGTCATCACGCCGGGCCTGTCGCTGCTTGGCGTGGGCAGCGGCACCGTCATGGACACCATCCAGGTGGCCAACAGTTTCGGTGACGGGATGTACGTGTCGGGCGGCCGTGCGGAATTCCGGGCGGTGCTCCTGACCGGCAACCTTGGCACCGGGCTCCGGTGGAGCAACGGATGGCAGGGCCGAGCCCAGAACGTGATCGTGCAGCAGCCTGCCTCGGCCAGTCCAGCGGTGCTGGGGAGCAACGCGGACGGAAGCGCTTCGGCGCGTCGCCTCACGTATCCGACGATCTACAACCTCACGGTGATTGGCGCGCTGGGGACGGAGACGAATGCGCCGGGACTGCTGCTTGGCCACGGCACCGGCGGGTTGATCAGCAATGCGGTCATCCTGCGCACCTCCGGCGCCGGCCTGCAGATCGATGGGGCACAAGGCTGTGCGCTTACAGCGGACAGCCTCACGGTACGGGCAAGCATCTTCTTCCAGGGACAGCCCAACTTCTCAGACGATGTGGACTGCATCGATGAGGCGGCGTACGCCCTGACCCCGTCACTCGGCAATATCGTGACTAACCCCGGCCTTGCCGCACCCTTCCTGACGCTCACGCCCGACTTCCGTCCAATGCCCGGTAGCGCGGCATCGACCGGCGGACCGATTCCGATCACCGGCTTCTTCGATCCGACGCTCACCTACACGGGTGGTGCCCCGATCGAAGGCAACGTGGTTCCCTGGTTCACCGGCTGGACGGTGGGCTGGTAATGGCGCACCGGCTTCCGACGGAGTTCCAGAGCCAGACTGGCGCAGCAGCGACTGGGCGTCCGAGTGTGGGAGCGGAAGGTGGACCAGGAACGGTGGTGGTGCGCGGCAGCCTCAGCGTGGGGATGGGCCGATGGGCGTTGAGCGCACACGCGAACCGCCATCGGCAGAAGATCAACCTGCATGTGGTGGCGCGCTACGAGGGTGCGGAGAGCGCCGCCAACCTGGAGGAGCATTCCTACATGGTGACGATCCGCAACGTGCCGGCCGGCAGGTATTGGGTCAAGGTCAACCACGTGTGTCACGCGCCCACGCTCGACCTCCCGAGCGAGGGCATCTCGCCCATGGAGATCTCAGTCCTGATCGGTGGGAGCGACTAGCCGATGACGGGCGGCGTGATTCGGCTCCGGCGCGCAAGTTCGGCTGAGTGGCTATCGTACACGATGCCCATCGCCCCGCCGGGAATGCTCACCCTGACACAGCTGGTTGACGTTGGCGAACGCATTGATCTTGCGATCGCCGAGGCACGGATACGCTCGGCGGGGCGGGCGGGTCGTCGTCCGGTGCTGCGTCGCAACGAGGCCAAGGGAAGCATCCGGATCCCGGTACCACCCCTGATTCTCGACTTCTCGGAGGAGCTGCCCAGCCTATCCGGGGCAGCCGCTCCCTCAGGGTGGTCGGAGGCGCTGCATGTCGCGGTTTACGACTTCGGCGTGGTGAGCTGTCGACGCATCCTGACCTGGAAACCGGAGCAGAGCTGGGCGGAGCTCGTACCCGTGATTGCCGACATGATCCACGGGGCTGACACACGGGGTTGGAGTGATCCGCTCGTGAGCAGCGTGGAGTCATTGCTGGGTCCGGCGATCCAGGAGCCGGATCGAAGCCCGGTGAACGAGGAGTATGCCATCCTGCGGCTCAGCCGCGAACCAGAGGGGGACTTTGGCGAATCGGATATCCCACGCCTTCTGCTCGGCGAGCCGCGGGCGCTGGCGCCGGCGGCGCGCGAGAGCCTGCTCGGGCGAGACTTTCGATACACGCAGCTGGACCGCACCATCGTTGCCTACGACGCCGCTCTTGTGGTGGAGCCGGACGCCACCGACCACGACGTCGAGCTCCTGATCGAGTTTGCCAATGCGCAGCTGCTGGAACTCGAAGTGTACGATGCGATCCTGGAAAGCCGGGTCCCGCAACTCGAAGCCCGTGCCACGGCGATGGGTGTAGGCCCGGGCGCGCTGTTCGCGCGCCGCTCGCAGCGGCTGGTGACGGAAGTCCACCAGCTCACCGCAAAGACCTCGCGCCTGATCGAGCAGGCAACCAACGCGCTGCGCATTACTGATGACATCTACCTGGCGAGGATTTACCGGGCTGTCCTCGACGTGATGAATGAACCGGCATGGCGGCAGAGTGTGGAGCGCAAGCTGATGCTGGCCCGCACCATGGCCGAGGCACTGAACGACATGGCGGTGGCGGCGCGGTCGCAAGCGCTCGAGATCATCATCGTGTTGCTCATCCTCAGTGAGCTGGTGCTTTCGCTGATGCGGAGGGCGTAGGCCGGACCAGGGAACAGCTGGGGTGGGATGCGTGTGTGACTTGGCGGCGATGTTCCCGTGACGAAGTGGCTGTCAATTGTGGGGTGGGCTGTTTCAGGCCTCCCGACATGGACGAGTCATGAATCTCTTCAGTCTCCTTCTCTGGGTCGCTGCCATCGCGGCGAGCGTGATCGCTGTCGTACAGATTGCGCGACAGTCAGCACGCATGCGCGTCGAACTGGAGGAACTGCGGGCACTCACGCCGAAGGCAGCCCCCAGCACCAAGCGGACCGCCGACGTGCGCCCGATGTTCGGTGAGCTGTACGAGGACAAGCCAGGACCGCTCGATGGCCTCACCACGTGGCCAGGCGTGCCTCTGGCGTTTGCGGCTGCGGGCCTGTTCGCCATCGGCATGGTGGCCGGGCGTCCGGGCCGGAAAGAGCATGGACAAGCCGACTCGACGGTGGCGGTCGAGCTGGCGGCGGCTCGCCTGCGGTACGACTCGCTCTCGATAGAGGTGAGTCACCTGCGTGACTCGGTGACGGCGATGCAACACCGGCCGGCCGTCACCAGCGCATTGCACGAGGCTGCCCCACGCCGGGTTCGGTCCACCGGTACGACGGCGATGGCCCGTCCGCCGGCGCCCCCGGCGTCCGAGGCCATTGCGCCGCTTCCAAGCATGCCGAAGGTGGGGCAGTAGAACAGGGAACAGGGAACAGGGGAGTGTTACATCGGGGCTACTGGACGAACGCAGTCCCGGGCTGCAGTATCGGCGATGCTTACAGACGAGTGGTTCCCCGAGGGCATCGTTGTGCGCGGAACGCGGACCGGTACGATCGAAGAGATCCGCGAGCCCTATTCGACGGAATCGGCGATCCGCTTGGCCCGCACGTATGCCGCGCTGTGGGCGGAGCCGATCGAATGGTGGGGATTGAACTCGGATCATGGGCCGCGCAACCTAGCGATGCCAAAGCAGTTACATCACAGCTCCAAGCCGCGCCGCGAAAATTCCACGCGCTGATCACTGTTTTGTTGTCGCGACAGTGACGACCTTGAGGTTGCCTCCGAGCCCAGTGGTGTCGGTCAGTGTGCGAAGGAAGGCGATGATCGCGCGCTGCTCTGCGATTGTGAGGTCCAGCTTGTCGAAGGGCAGTGTCTGGTTAGGTACCTGGCTTCCGATCCCCACCCCCCCGCCTCGATTGTAGAAGTCCAGGACCTCCTCCAGCGTTCGATAAACCCCATTGTGCATATAGGGTGCGGTGAGTTCGACGTTGCGAAGCGTCGGGGTCTTGAACGCGTGCTTCTGCGTGGGACGTCGGGTAATGGCGATCCGGCCCAGATCGGGGTCGATGGTGGCGTTCCGCGTCTGCGCACGTGACGGCACGCCGATGACTTCCGACTCGGTCTGGGTGTAGGCGGGAGGCACGGTGCCATTGAAGAGTGGTGCGAAGTGACAGGTCCCGCAGAGGCCCTTGCCCATGAAGAGATTGAAGCCGAGGCGTTCCTCGGCGGTGTACTCCACATCTTCTCCCCGGACATAGCGATCGAAGCGGCTGTTGAGTGAAGTGAGCGAGCGCACGTACGCGGCGATCGCCTGCCGAGTATCGCTGCTGACCTGGGGATCGCCGTGCATCTCATCCCGGTTTCTCACCACCTCGCCGACCTGTCCTTCGAGGGTCTCAGTGCGCAGGTCGTAGAAGTTCGACGTCTGCAGTCCGCTGTTGATGAGAGTGGGCGCGTTTCGCAGGACGGCATGAGGCGATGTCGCGAGCGGTGCACTGCGCGCGAGACCATCGGTGAAGGCGCGCCCGGGCTGGTGACAGGTGCTGCAGCTTCGCGCGCCGCTGCCGGACATGCGGGCATCGAAGAACAGCCGGCGGCCCTCGGCGATGCGGGCCGAGTCGGGACGTCCCACCCATTGCTCGGAAGGCGCGTAGGGATCGAAGGCACCAGCCTCGAACACCGACGAGGCCTCTGCGCGCCAGATGCGGGCGTCGGGCGGCGATGGGATGCGGGCCGCGATCCGGAACTGCGCCAGCGCGGTTGAGAGTGGCGGGACGCGCTCGCGGTAGAACCCCAGCCGGTCGAAGCGGTCCCAGTCGCTGCCCTCGAGGGCGCGTGCAGTGCGCTCCAGCTCCAGGAGGAAGGCGGCACGCTCATTTGTCGCGACGTTGGGTGCCACCAGCCAGGCGAGATCGCGAAGTCCCGAGAGGGCCGCGACTGCTTCCTCCAGCCCATGCTGCGCCAGTGGTGAATCAAAGCCGGACAGGGTGAGTACCTGGATGCGCACCAGTTCCTGGCGCATCGCATCGAGGAGCGTGGCGTCGGTCATGTAGACGCGGCGGCCGTACTCCTTGAGCGTAGGGAGCTGGGCCTGAAGCATCGCGGCAATCTTCAGCAGCGAATCGCGCCGGGCCGGGTCTACCTCCGGGTACAGTCCTTCCTCGACGCCCTGGAAGCCATCGGCCGCCACGCTGAGCCGGGGATCGTCTTCTTCCTCCGCCTCGAGCGAGGGACCGTTGACCGGCTCCACTGCCGTAGCAGAGTAGTACTCAGCCTGGGCCTCGATGCGCTTGTACGAGTTGCGAGCCTGAACAAACGCCTGCCGGGCCGAGTCGGCCCGGGCAGGCGAGCCATCGATGGCGTCGATGGCGATGATCAGTGCGGAAGTACGGACAGCGAGGGAATCGAGGCCGGCCTGATAAAAGGCCTGCGCCGCGATGTTGGCCTGCGGAGTACTGCTTCCCGCCGCCGGCGTCGTTGCCTCGCAACCTGCCGAGAGGGCGCAGGCCAGCGACAACAGCACCGGGCGGAGGGAGTGACTGTGCACCGGGATCAGCTGCCCGGGACGCGGAGGTACAGGAGCTGGCCGCTCTCCTTCGTATACTGCTTCGCGTCGGCGCCAGTGCCGACGGCGAACGGGAAGGTGTGTGCCTGCACATCGAACAGCCAGGTGCCGGGACCGAGCAGGTCATCGGTGCTGATGATGCCACTCGACTCCCAGCAGAGGCCGGATGCGTCGATGCACTTGCCGCCGGGGCCGGGAATGAGCGACTCCTGGGTCACCTGCGCCACTTCCTGGAAGGCGCCGACGCGACCGCGGGGATAGAGTGATGCGTTCCAGATGCCGGGAGCGCGGCTGCCGTCCCACTGGGTGTTGGCGGGATCTTCCATGATCATGATGCTCTTCCGGGAGATCGCGATGTTGTCGGGCGACGACCATCCACTCTTCGGCCCGGAGGAGCGGGCGACGAGCGTCAGCTCAGCCCACTTCGTGGGATCATTCTCGGAGAGCTCGATGCGGTAGATCGAGCCGTAGGCATCACACGGCCCGCCGCAGTCGGCGCCCACCTGTGGGCGTCCGGTGGTGCTTTCCGCGCCGGTGTCCACGAAGTACGCGGTGGGTTCGCCACGCGCATGGCGGCGGCCGGGCACATAGTCAGCGTCCTCGAGGCGCACGAAGGGCATGGCACCGAGCGCATCGACCTTCGCCTGCAACCGGGCATAGCGGTCCGCGGGAGCGGCGCCGAGATCGGCAGGGTCATCGATGGGAACGAAGTAACCCTTGATCGTCTCCCCGACCTGGAGGTTGCCGGAGTGGAGCGGGTTGCCTGCGACCGACTTGGCGTCGGTCTTGAAGACGTAGAGATGGCCCTTCGACTGGTCACCGCTCAGGAAGGCGCGCTCATTCCTGGCCACGTACATGTACAGCTCCGACTGGCCCTGCGAGTCATCAGTGCCCAGCACGACCACCTGGTCATAGCCGTCGATCGGCACGGTGTTCTCATGGCTGAAAGCGCCCAGGTGCGGCAGTTCGGTCTTCTGTCCCTGACCGCTGACGGCGAGCACGACGGAGCCCTTGGCGGTTGCGCCATTCTCCTCGCCAGTGAGGAAGAAGCCGGTGGGGAGGCCTTCCTTCGCGCCGGCCCAGGTGGCGGAACAGAAGCGGATGTAGCCGCCGCTCCCATCCTCAGCGTAGTCGCCGCCCAGCACCTTGAGTGACGACGGATCGAGCGTGAGGCGGGAGACGCGCGAGAAGAGGAAGGATGGCCCGCCGTTGGAAGAGGAGACGCCGCTGGCGGTGATTTCATGGTTGGCGAAGACGACAATGCCGCGCCCGTCGCGATAGGCACCCAACCCGTCGGGGACCGGGGCCCATGGAAGGTTGCTGCCAGGGAGGATGTCACCAGTGGTAAGGATCGGCACCAGGCGGGCGCCGCTGACCAGGGCTTCGGCCTGGGCGGGCTGCTCGGTGCGGAAGCCGCGGTCGCGGTCGTGGCCCTTGTTGAGCGCGATATCGGCGTCGGCCGCTGGGGCGACGCTGTCCTGATCCTTGTTACACGCGGCCGCGACCGCGAGAGCGGCGGCGGCGGTCAGAATCCAGCGCACATGCATGGGAAGCTCCGGGATTGGGTAAACCAGTATCCGGGAAACTTCGGAGGCTGCTGTCACCGCTGCATGCGCGTCGTGTGTGGGTTGGGCGAAGGGTACATAACGGAAGTGTTACGCGGCGCTACGGCTCGATGGGCTGCAGCCTCGCCGTTACCTGCACGGTCCGCACATGACAAGCGTCGGCGAAAACCCGAACGTCGGCCTGTGTCCAGGTGCGGTAACCCTGCTTGTCGATGCGGAGATGGTAAAGACCTGGGCGCTCAGCAGCTCCCTGAAGCGCGATCAGTGTCGTGCCGGCTGCAATGCCGAACCTCAGCGAGTCCGAATATGCACCATCGATGGCAAATGCCCGTGCGTCGTCCGCCTGGGGAATTCCCGTGACCGCATCGACGATATAGACCATCAACCCGGGCTCTATGCTGTCCGTACAGTAGGCATCAGGCGGTGTGGAGGTGTCCACGCTGGAGCATGCAGTCAAAGCCGCGAGGCAAAGAAGACGACTCTTCATGGCGAGGAGCATACCTGCGGATTCATTCGCCAGCTAGTGTGTCACGGAGCTGTTACCTCCGGCTGGTGTAGCGTCGAAGGCCTCGGAGTCCCATCCGATATGCTTACTGGCGTACGACCCTGCTCAAATGCATCCCCGTGATAGTCGGCCTCGAGCACCATGGCGCGCTCGAGGTCATCGGAGAGGTTCACGGTCCCATCGATCGGTACGACGGCCACGCCCAGGGTGTCTTGCGAAGGGCCCAGCCGAGCATAGCAGCCGCTGGCTGGCTGCATCGAAATCGAGCATGTGTAGCGCAATGAACCACTCCGGCTTCGGAAACTCCAGTGTCTTCTCGCCGCGGCGAACGATGATGCGATCAGCGCTGGCGGGCACCCAGGCCCAGCCATCGGGGAGCGGGATCACGGCACGCATCAGGGAGTCGGGCAGGTCAACGGTACGAGAGTTGGCGCCGGTGCGCGAGGTGGCGCCGGTGCGCGCATCCATCAGGCTGATCCTGGTACCGCCCTCAAACTGACCGCCAAACTGCACCGTCACAGAATCGATCCACGTGCGTGGCGGGTGCTCCCGGCGGCCTGGCACAGCGCACCCCGGAGTACCTCGTCGCCACGACCGACCCATGCCCGAAAGCCGGTATTGTCGAGTTGATCGGGGAGCTCAGCCAACCGGTCGAGCCGGAAGGTGCTGTCAGCAATACCGAGCCCTGCCTCGACTACATCAAGTGCGTTAAGCATCTGCTCCGCGTGGTGCTGTACCGGAACGGCCAGCACCGGCTTGCCGAGCCAGGCCGCCTCGCAGATCGACTCAAAGCCGGCGGTACTCACCAGTGCGCGGCATCCCGCCATCATCTGCATGAACTTCTTCCCATCCAGCCGATGGAAGCTCAACGTGCGATCCACCACTTCTTCATCAGGCGCGCCCGGGCGGTCGTAGAAGCAGTGCAGGGGGACCAGCGGGTTGAGCCGGTGCCAGGCGCGGATCTCCTCGCTGTAGCCGTGGTTGACCACGTACACCAGGATAAACGCGCCAGGCGATGGCACGAGCTCGAACAGTTCGGGCCGCAGGAGAGGCGGTCCAACGAGCAGCCGTCGAGCCGGCAGGTCCCCTGCCGGCGTGAGCGAGAGGGCGAGCTTCCACGATTTGGTGCCGACGAGGCCGGCGAAGAGTGAGAGGCCAGTCCGGTCGATCGTGCCCCCAGGCCGGCGCACGTAGGCGGGATGCTCGATCATGTGCTGGTGCGCTATCGCCAGTACGGGCACTGGCAATGGCTTGATGAACTGAACCAGGCCCGTGAGTGGCTCGAAGAAATTGACGACGAGGTCGGGACTGGTGTCGCGAACCATGGCGCGGAGCTGGGCCATGCTGTCGCGGTAGGCGGGCGCGCGCTGTACCGTGCCTATGAGCGTCGCGGGGAGGTCGATCGACCGGCTCTCGCGGAAGTTGAAGCCGGGGCTTTCAAGCAGGGTCACGGGTACGTCAAAGGCATTCGCGAAATAGCTGGGCAGCGACCGGTCGTTGTGCCGACCGGCCGCGACACCCACGAGTTCATGCCCCCAGCGGGACAGGTTCCGGTGCACGGCGAGGGCCTGGGTCATGTGCCCCCGCCCCTCGCCCTGCACCGTGAACAGGATCTTCATGGAAGTGGATGAGGCTGAAGTTGCCCGCGAAATCCTCCACCAGCGCCGTGCAGCTCTCGACCCAGTCTCCCGCATTGAGGTACGTCAGGCCGTTGATGTCGCGAATCTCGGCGCGATGAATGTGACCGCAGATGATGCCGTCCACCCCGTGCGCGGCAGCGAGGGTGATCATGGCTGATTCGTATTCGGTGACGTACTGAACCGCGCTCTTGGCCTTCGCCTTGAGGAAGGCAGCGAATGACCAGTAACCGAGCCCGAACTGACGGCGCAGTCGATTGAGGTACTGGTTGAGGTTGAGGACCCAGTCGTAGAGGCGCGAGCCGAGTCGTTCGAGCAGGCGATTGAAGTGGGTGAGGCCGTCGAACTGGTGGCCGTGGATGACCAGGTACCGGCGTCCATCGGCGGCTTCGTGAATCGCTTCCTTGACGAGCGTGAGCTTGCCAAAGGTGAGCCCGATGAAGGTCTCGAGAAATTCGTCGTGATTGCCGGTGACGTAGATGATGCGGGTGTGCTTGCGCTGCTTGCGGAGGAGCTTCTGGATGAGGGTGTTATAGCTGTCCTGCCAATACCAGTTGCGCTTCAGTTCCCAGCCGTCGATCAAGTCTCCCACGATATAGAGGTAGTCCGATCTCGTGCCCTTGAGGAACTCGAGCAGGGCATCCACCTGGGCGTGTTTCGTGCCCAGGTGAACGTCGGATATCCAGATGGATCGCCATCGTTGTACGTCAGGCGTCGTAGCCACCGTGCACCCCGGCTGCTGGCGTCATGGGGCAATGTTATGAAGAGGATGGGGCGGGCACAACGGGAAAATGCTGAAGTGACGCGACTCGGACGGGACTGGGACGGATTGATGGTGGTGTCGTGACTGGATCGTCACGTTGGGGAGTCGGCAGTCGGCGGTCGTCAGGCGTCCGCTTACGGTCGTACGACGCGGCTCATGAAGGCGTCGCCATGGTAGTCGGCCTCGAGCACCATGGCGCGCTTGAGGTCGTCGGAGAGGCTCACGCCTGCCACCGATCGCGGCACCTTGCCGAGCCGCTGCATCTTACCCGGAGCGGTGACCTTGTAGAAGACGATCGATTCCGGCGTATCCCACGGCTGGAAGAGGATCGAGCCGTCGTCGATGAAGCGAGCCGCGCCGCGCTCGGCGAACGATCGGGCCCACATGACGGGGGCGCCGCCATCGACCGGCACGACGGCCGCGCCGAGCGAGTCCTGAGTACGGCCCCAGCCGATCATGAGAAGGTTCTTGCCTGACGGGTCAACGTCGAGGAGGTAGAGCGCCGCGTACCAGTCTGGCTTCGGGATCTCCGTGGTCTTGTCGCCGCGGCGCACAACGACGCGATCGCTGCCGGCCGGTATCCAGGCCCAGCCATCGGCCAGCGGCACCACGTCGGACACGAGAGAATCGGGCAGGTCAACGGTACGCGCGGTGGCGCCGGTGCGCACGTCCACCAGGCTGACCCGGGCGCCGCCCTCGAACTGACCGCCGAACTCCACCGTGACGGAATCGATCCACTGCGAGACCCGGGTGCCGGCGGGCGACGTTGAGCGGCGCCTCAGGTCCGCCGCCGAATGGCATGACCGTGAAGCGTCGCTCGGCCGACCCGGAGGATGAGGCGACGTCGCGCGCCAGCAGGATGCGAGCGCCATCGGGGGACAGCGAGCTGATGATCTGGGTGGACGACCGGGTGCGACGATCGGCGTCGTTGAACTTCCCGGCAAGCGCCGCCGACGCCGGCAGGGCCCAGAGCGAATACTCGGCCTTGCCGTCGTCGACCACCAGGGTGGAGCCGTCGGCGGTGACACTGAAGTTGTTGAAGTTGCCCGACGAGCAGCGTGTCCTGCCGTGATGCCAGCTTGCCGGTGGCGGGGTCGATGCCGAGCCGGACGATCGACTCGAAGCCCTGGCCGGAGCGGGTGAGCCAGAGCGCATCGCTGGTGATGCGCCCGGGGCAGGTGCACGAGTTGAGGACGTGATCTGCGACCTTGCCGCTGCGATCGAACACCTGCCAGAAGCCGCGGCCCGCCTGCACCACCAGCGCCACGATCCACTTGCCGCCGGGTGACACGCTCAGCCCGTCGAGGCCGAGGCCCGGACCGGCGACGCGGATGCTGTCGCGCACTGTGCCGTCGATGGACGTCACCTTGACCTGGAACGAGGAGTCGGCGCTCGGCCCGGACGGCCCGATGAGGAGCGAGTCACCGCCGGCGTAGAACATGGCGGCGACCGGGCCGAGGAAGCGCGGCGTTCCGCCGAGCGCCGAGAGCAGGTAACTAGCCGTAGCGACCCTGCCAGGTCCCGACGAAGATCAGGTTGCGGCGGTCGGGGCTCCACTCGAGTCCGTAGCCGGCGCTGATGTTGTCGAGAATGCGATGGGTCGCGGTGCCGCCCACGTCCTGGATGTCCACGGCGTAGGAGCAGCCGGTCGTGCCGCAGTTGTGCGTGATGTACGCGAGCTGCTTGCCGTCGGCGCTGATGGCGGAGACGAAGACGTTGCCGCTGGTGGTGAGCTGGGTGCGGTCGCGGAGGGCGAACGACTCCGGCTTTGCAGCGACAGGTGCCGCCTTGCCCTTCATGGCGAAGGCGCCAGCCACGGCCGCGAGGAGTGCCGCGGCGGCAAGGCCGATCCAGAGACCGCGCTTCGACTTCCCTGCTGCCGCGACGGGGCTCGATGCGATCGGCACCGTTCCGGTGATCGGCTTCAGGTCGAGCGCGCGGGAGAAGTCGCCGGCGCTGCCGAAGCGATCGGCCGGGGTCTTGTCGAGCGCCTTCGCGACCGCGGCGTCGATGTTCTCGGGCACCGAGCCGCGCACCACGCGCAGGTGCACCGGGCGCTCGGTCATGAGCTTGGCGATCATCGCCTGGGCGTTCGGCCCCGTCACCGGCGGCTCGCCGGCAAGCATTTCATAGAGCACGGCGGCCAAGGAGTAGACGTCGCTCCGGGCATCGAGGAGCCGGTCACCCGTCGCCTGCTCGGGGCTCATGTACTGCGGCGTGCCGAGTGAGAGGCCGGTTTCCGTGAGGCGATTGCCGCCGGCTTCCTTGACGGCGAGTGCGATGCCGAAGTCGGCCAGCATCGCCTCACCCTCGAACAACAGGATGTTCTCGGGCTTGATATCGCGGTGGACAACGCCGGAGCGATGGGCGTAGTCGAGGGCGCTGGCGACCTGCTTCGTAATAGCCAGAGCCTCTTCGAGGCCGAGCTGCTGTTCGCGATTGAGCTTGTCACGGAGGGACTCGCCGCGGACAAGCGGAAGGACATAGAAGAGGAAGCCGCCAGCCTCGCCCGAGTCGATCAGGGTGAGGATGTGGGGGTGGTCGAGCCGGGCGGTGATCTTGATCTCGGCCAGGAAGCGCTCAGCGCCGAGTACGGCGCCGAGCTCGGGCCTCAAGACCTTAAGGGCGACTTCACGATCGTGCTTGAGGTCGGTGGCGAGGTAGACGGTTGCCATGCCACCGGCACCGAGCTGGCGCTCGATGCGGTAGCGTTCTTCCAGGGCATTTGCGAGGCGGGTGGCGTCGTTCATGGGGGGAAGATGGCGGCGCGTCCCGACGGGCACCAGTCTGTAAAGACTTGAGGACTTGAGGACTTGAGGTCGTTCCTCACGTCTTCACGTCTTCACGTCTTCACGTCTTCACGTCCTTACGGCGTGATCGTGATCGTGCCCGACCATGCCGGGGTGGATGGAGCAGTGATAGGCGTAGTCGCCGGGGGCGGTGAAGGAGAAGCTGAACGACGCCCCGTTACCGAGGTTGGCAGAAGCGAACAACGGCGCATCGGAGACGATGCGGTGGGTGACGCCGTCGTTGTTGACCCAGGTGACCAGCGGGGTCGTGACGCTTTTCGTAAACGGATTGGGTGCGAAGGCGGTGGTGGTCTTGGCGCTCGCGCCGGAGGTTATGGAGACGTCGCCGGTGACCGCGGGTCCGTTGTTGTCGGAACTGCAGGCGGCGGTGCCGGCGAGGGAGGCGAGACCAAGGAGCGAGAGGGCGAGGAGGGGACGCATAGCGGACCTCATGTTGCGAAGTGGGACGCCAGTCGATCGGCACGTGCCAGTAGTGGTTCCTTACCCCGCAACTTGGGATCGTGTCGTCAGGAAAGCTGTGACCCACCACGACTCAACGGCAATCTCAGTGTCGCGCGGCAGCCGCCTTCCTTCCGGTTCTCCAGCGACAACCTGCCCCCATGTGCCTCCGCGATGCGGCGGGAGAGTGCGAGCCCGATGCCGGAGCCGCCCGGCTTCGTGGTATAGAAGGGGACGAACAGGTTCGCGGTGTCGGCAATGCCCGGTCCGTCATCGAGCACGGCAAGTTCGAGTTCGCGATCGCGCACCGACCAGGTGACCTCGACGGTACCGCCTGTCTCGGCGGCGGCATCGGCGGCATTGCGGACCAGGTTGATGAGCAACTGCTCCATCTGGCCGGTGTCGGCAATCAGGACAACGGACGGTCCTGGGGAGATGGTGACGGGGCGCCTCCTCTCCAGTGCCACCACCCGCTGCACCCAATCTTCCACCAGTACAGGCTGCAGCACGGGCATCGGCAGCCGGGCGAGGCGCGCGTATGCCGCAATGAAGCGCCCCAGCGAATCGGCCCGCTGCCCGATGATGTCGAGCCCGCGACGAAGGTCCTCGTCGCCCTCGGGGGTGCGCGGTCCCTGCTGCACGATGGTGCGGAGCGAGCCGGCGAACGACCGGATCGGGGTGAGGGAGTTGTTGATCTCATGCGAGAGCACGCGGATGAGTCGCTGCCAGGCCTCGCGCTCTTCCGCCTGCAGGGTGCGACTTACATCGGTGAGCAGCACCAGCTGATGCGGGCGGCCATCCTGTCGGAAGGTGGTGCGCCGGAGTTCCCAGCGGGTCGCTCCCGCGCGCTCGAGGACCCGAGGCGTCTCCCCGTCGAGGCAGTCGCTGACCTCGAGGTCTCGCGCATGCTTGCCGATGAGCTGGGTCGCGGGTGCACCCAGCAGTTCCTCGCCGCCGCGGTTGACGAGGACAAGCCGGTCATCGGCATCGAAGGCGAGCACGGCGGCGTCGATATCGGCCATGACGGCCCGGAGCAGGGCACCGGATTCCAGGGCCTCGAGCCGATGGCTTCGCAACATCTCGGCGAGTCCGTTGGCCTCTATATAAAGGAGGCCGAGATCGTCGTCGGGGCCGGTGCTGCGGGCACGAAGGGAGAAGTCACCCTCGCGCATGGCGGCGAGAAGGTTCGAGGCAGTCTGGATCGGGCGGATGACGTGGTCGTAGAGGACGCTGAGGCCGACGGCCAGGATGACCAGGATGAAGATTGTGCCGGTCCACTGTGCGCGGGCGCCATACGGTCCGGTCCAGAGAAGACCGAGGGCGAGGAGAACGGCTGGGAGCGCTGACCAGAGCGCGATGGTGACGGTGCGACGGGGATATGTCGCCATGGGCACTAGAGCCCGAACCGCTCCAGCCGGCGATAGAGCGCACTGCGGCTCAGGCCGAGCGCCTTGGCGGCCCCGGCGACGTTGCCGTCGGCGCGCGCCAGCGCCTTCTGGATGAGCACGCGCTCCACCTCCTCCAGCGTCATCTGGTCGAGGTGAGCCGAGCGGTCGCCGGCGGTGAGCGAGAGATCGGCCACCTTGATCTCGGTGTCATCGGCGAGGAGGACCGCGCGCTCGAGGGTGTGGTCCAGCTCGCGCACGTTGCCGGGCCAGGCGTAGGCGAGGATGGCTGCCATTGCCTCGGGACGGAAGCCGCGCAGCGCCTTCCGGTAATGGGCGGCGTAGCGATCAAGGAACTGGGCGGCGAGGAGGGGAATGTCCTCCCGGCGCTCGCGCAGCGGGGGGATGCGGATCTCGATGGTGTTGAGGCGGTAGAGCAGGTCCTCGCGAAAACGGCCCGCCGCGACTTCGGCGACGAGGTCGGCATTGGTTGCAGAGAAGACACGCGCTTCCACGGTGCGCGTGCGGGACGATCCCACCCGCTCGAACTCCCCGGTGTTGAGCACGCGCAGGATGCGGGCCTGCTGCCCCTGCGTCATGTTCGCGATCTCGTCGAGGAAGATGGTACCGTGATCGGCGAGCTCGAAGCGGCCGATACGATCGGCCTTGGCGTCGGTAAAGGCGCCCTTCAGGTGACCGAAGAGTTCGCTCTCGAAGACACCCTCCGACAGTCCGCCGACGTTGACGGTGATCATCGGCTTCGCGGCGCGACCGCTCGCGGCATGGAGCCAGCGCGCGGCGATTTCCTTGCCGACGCCGTGTTCCCCGAGCAGCAGTGCATTGGCATCGGATGGGGCGACGCGAGCCATGAGGCGCGCGGTCGCACGCATGGCGGGAGACTCGGTGACGAGATCGGGGAGGCCCTCGCGGCGAAGCGACTGGTTCTCGCTTTCCAGCCGCTGGCTCCGGCGGAGTGCGCGACCAAGTTCCACCTGGGTCCGCAGGAGCGACACGAGCCGGGTGTTGTCCCACGGCTTCTCGAGATAGTCGCGGGCGCCGCGGCGCATCGCCTCGACGGCACCTTCCACACTGCCATACGCCGTCATCACCACCGTCGGCAGTGCCGCGTCGAGGAGGTGAATGCGCGCCAGGACATCGAGGCCCTCGCGGCCCGACGTGGTATCGCGGGTGTAGTTGAGGTCCATGAGGAGGACGTCGAAGTCGCGATCCTCGAGTGCTGCGAGCACGGCGGCCGGGGATGTGGCGGTCTCGACGACAAAGCCCTCGCTCCGGAGCAGGAGCCGAAGCGCCTGCAGGATGTCCGACTGGTCGTCGGCGACGAGGATGCGCGGTGCGGGGAGTTCCATGGGCGATTGAATCTACCCGGGGATGAGCCAGCCGTCCTTCAGGTGGATGACGCGGTTGCCGTAGCGGGCATTTTCCTCTGAGTGGGTCACCTGTACGATGGTGACGCCCTCGCCATTGAGCCGACGGAAGAGTTCCATGATCTCACGCCCCTGGGTCGAGTGGAGATTGCCGGTCGGTTCGTCGGCGAGGAGGAGGCGCGGTCCGGCGATCACGGCACGGGCGACGGCCACCAGCTGCTGCTGCCCGCCGGAGAGCTGGCGGGGGTAGAGGTCCTTCTTGCCGACGAGATGGAATCGGTCGAGCGTGTCACCAACGAGCGCCGCCCTCGCCGATGCCGACACATTGCGATAGCTCAGCGGGAGATCGAGGTTCTCGGCGACCGTGAGCTCGTCGAGGAGGTGATAGTGCTGGAAGACGAACCCCACGGCGGTGCGTGCCAGTGCATTGCGCTCGCGCGGCGCCAGCCGGTGCACGGCGGTGTCGCCGAACCAGTACTCACCGGTGAAGTCACCGTCGAGCATGCCAAGGATGGTGAGCATTGTGGTCTTCCCGGCACCGGAGGGGCCCATGATGGTGACGAAGTCACCGGCGGCCACCTCCAGCGAGATGCGGCGGAGCAGGAAGGTGGGCGAAGGGCGGGTCGGTACGGCCTTCTCGATGCCCTCGAGGCGGATCACTCGATTCTCAGTGCTGTCATCGGGTCGACCTGCGCGGCACGACGAGCGGGCAGCCACGCGGCCAGGAACGCGGCGAGGAGCAGCGTGGCGACGGCGGCGGCGAGGATGAGCGGATCAGTGGCCCGCACATCGTACAGCCGGGCCCGCACCAGACGGGAGGCCAGGAGGAACGCCACCAGCCCGAGCGCGGTACCGGCTATCGTCGCCCGGAGTGCGTGACCCACCACCAGGCGCACGACCGAGGGGCCCTGGGCGCCGAGTGCCATGCGAATGCCGATTTCACGCTGGCGACGGGAGACGGCCTGCGCCACCACGCCGTAGACGCCGATGGATGCGAGCAGCAACGCGATGACGCCGAAGACGCCGAGCAGCAAGGTGAAGAGCCGTGGCTGGGCCACCGACCCCGACACCTGGGAGCTGAGCGACCCGAGGTCGCTGATGGGCATGTCGGGATCGAGCTCATGCACGGCGTCGCGGATGCTCGCGATGTACCCGAGCGGCGCACCGGTGACGCGCACGAAGACATTGAACGCCGAGCGCTGGAGAATGGCGATCGGCATGTAGGCGGCGGGCGCGGCGGGGAGCGCGAGTCCCTGATGTCGGACATCCGCCGCGACACCGACCACCACGCCCTCATCCCGGCCGAAGAGGAACCGCTGGCCCACCGGTTCCTGCCCGGGCCACGCCTGCCTCGCGAGGGCCTGGCTCACGATCATCGGGACGGGATCGGTGGTATCGGCCGCGCTGAACTCGCGACCGCCCAGCAGCGGGATGGAGAGTGAACTGAAGTAGCCGGGAGTGATGATCATGATGCCGGCGGCGGGCTGGATCGTGTCCACCACGCCTCCAGCACGCACCAGGCGGAAGCTGTAGGGCTCGCCGCCCGCCGTGAGCGGTGCGCGCTTGCTCGCACCCGCCGCCGTCACGCCGGGGATCGCCGCCAGGCGGGCCAGCAGGTCGGTGCGGAAGCGCTGTGCCGTGACCTCGTTGTCGTATCGCCCTCCCTGCAACATCAAGCGCATGGCGACGACGTTGTCGGCGCGAAGCCCCGGGTCCACGTGCGTCAGCCGCCAGAGACTCGTGAGTGCCAGGGCCGAGCCGCAGAGCAGAAGGACCGCAAGGCCGCTCTCAGCGGCAACCAGGCCGTCGGCGAGGCGACCGGTGCCGGCCGATTGTCCGCGCCCCTCGCGCAGCGAGGTGCCGGCCGCGGGCTCGGCGGTGCGAATCGCCGGCATGATGCCCACCACGAGGAAGACCGCGATGCCGGCGAGCAGGGAGAAGCCGGCGATGACGGGGTCGATGGCGATCTCCGCCGCGCGTGGAATGACATCGGTGGCGAGTGAGGCGAGGAGTGGTACGCCGATCCAGGCGAGCAGCAACCCGATCGTCGCACTCGCGAGTGCGAGCACCGCGCTCTCCAGCAGGAGCTGGCCGAGAAGGCGACCGCGGGTGGCGCCGAGGGCCGACCGGATGGCCATTTCGCGGGCGCGTCCCAGTCCGCGCGCAAGCATCAGGTGCGCGACATTGACGCAGGCAATGAGGAGGACGAGACCGACCGCGGCGAGCAGGGCGAGCAGCGGCAGGCGGATGTTGCCGCTCAGGTATTGGGTGAGCGGCACGATCGCGGGGTGGTTGAAGCCCTCGTTGCTCTCGGGGTAGTCGCGCGCGAGCCGCTCCATCACCGAGCCGGCACCGTTGCGGGCCGATTCGAGGGTGGCACCGGGGGCGAGCCGAGCCACGACGTTGAGCCAGCGTACGGCGCGCACGTGGGGCACGTCAGCATCGGTGAGGACGGACAGTGGCAGGAGGAGCTGCGCTTCTCCACTCGGGAACGCGAAGGCGGGGGGCATGATGCCGATGATCTCGAACGGCTGTCCGTCGAGCTGGACCGTACTCCCCACGACCTTCGGGTCAGCGCCAAGATGAGAGCGCCAGAAAGCGTCGCTCAGCACCACCACGCGATTGGAACCGGCGAGGTCATCGGCGGGGCCGAAGGCGCGGCCTCGCGCCGCCGAGACGCCGAGCGTGGTGAAGAATCGTCCATCCACCATTGCGGCGGAGATGTTGAGCGGCTCGCCAACGCCGGTCATGTTGCGTGTGGTGAGCCCAGGCACGAAGAAATACGACGAGACCGACGACAGTTGTGGCGTGCCGGAACGCAGGTCGTCCACGTCTTGCGGGGAGAACCCGCCAAAGACGCTGCCGCGCTCGGCGCGCTCATGCCCGACCTGCACGAGCCTTGCGGGCTGCTCGAAGGGCCAGTCGCGCAGGAGCACGGCGCGCACGACACTGAAGATCGCGGTGTTGGCGCCGATGCCGAGCGCCAGGGTGGCGAGGGCCACGAGGGTGAAGCCGGGTGTCCGCCACAGGTTGCGGACGGCGTAGCGCAGCTCAGGCCACCGCATGGCGCTACTCGTCGCGCAGGGCGACGACGGGATCGACGCTGGTGGCCCGGCGCGCGGGCAGCCAGGTGGCGAGCAATGTCACGCCGAGCAGGAAGAGCGAGATCAACACGAAGGTGGCCGGGTCGTTTGCATTGACCCCAAACAGGAGTCGGTCGGCCGGCTTCACCGTCGCCGCGTTGTCGAAGGCGCGGAGCAAGTTCACCAGGAGCAGGGCCGCGACGAGGCCGGCACCCACGCCGACGAGGGCGAGGCGCATGCCCTGACCCATGACCAGGCGCTGCACGCCGGCGGGTGTCGCACCGAGGGCCAGGCGCACGCCGAGCTCCTTGGAGCGCTGGGTGACGGTATACGACATGACGCCGTAGAGGCCGATGGCGGCGAGCGCGGCTGCGAGGCCGGAGAAGATGGCCAGGAGCACCATGGAAAACCGGCGCGGACCGGTGCTGGTGGAGATGAGCTCGTCCATCGGGCTGATGTTCGCGATGGCGATGTCGGGGTCGACGGTCTTGAGTGCTTGACGAATGCCGGGCATGGCACCGAGTGGATCGCCGCCTGTGCGAACGGCAAAGGCCATGTTGCGGTTGCCATTCTGCCGGAGCGGGAAGTATGCCTGCAGCCGGCGCTCCCCGTCGAGCCCCTCATGCATCGTGTGACCGACGACGCCCACGATCTGGATCCAGGTGATGGTGGAATCACCTGATCCATTGAAGGTGATGCGCTTGCCGATCGGGTCCTCGTTGGGCAGGAAGCGACGCACCATCTCCTCGTCGACGATGGCCACGAGCGGCGCGCTCGCGTCGTCCTGCTGGGTAAACTGCCGTCCCTTGATCAGCGGCGCGCCAATCCCGGGGAGGTAACCGGGCGTGACGATGCGGACGTCGCCCCAGGGCGTAATGGCCTGCCGGTCGGTCGGCTGGCCCTCGACAAAGAAGGAGGTGGTGGACCAGCCGTTGCTGAAGGGGAGCACCGACGTGGCGCCGACGGCGGTGACGCCCGGGACAGAGGTGATGGCCTCGGTGGCGCGATCGAAGTACGCGATCTGTACCGTATCGCTGGGATACTTCGTCGCGGGCAAGCCGATGTTGAACGTGAGCAGGTGATCGGGGCGGAACCCTGGATCGACGCCGACGAGCCGCTCGAAGCTGCGGGTGAGCAATCCGGCGCCGACGAGGAGCGTCAGCGCGATCGCCACCGTCGCCACCACGAGCCCACGACGCAGGGCGAGGCCGCCGCGATCGCCGGCGGCACCGCGCCCGCCCTCCTTCAATGACTCCTGCAGCGACGTGCGTGAGACGCGGACGGCGGGTGCCAACCCGAAGAGGAGTCCCGTCAGGAGGGACAACAGCACCGTGAACGCGAGCACCTTCGCATCGAGGCCGATCAAGGTGGCGGGCGGCAGGTTTCGCGCGTTGAGCGCGAGCAAGGCCGGCACGCCCCAGACGGCGAAGAGCAACCCGAGGGCTCCGCCGGCGAGGGAGAGGATCAGGCTCTCGGTGAGAAGCTGGCGAATGAGGTCGCCGGGCGAAGCCCCGAGCGCCACGCGCACGGCAATCTCGCGGGAACGAGCGGCGGCACGCGCCAGCTGCAGGTTTGCGACGTTGGCACAGGCGATGAGCAGCACGAGGCCGACGGCGCCGAGCAGCACGAGCATCGCCTTCCGCATGGTGGGGTCGACGATGCTGTCCCTGAGCGGCGTGACAGTAAGGGTCCAGTCCTCGGGATATCCGCCACCGGGACGGTCGCCGCGTATGCGGTTGGCGAGCGCTCCCATTTCCGCCTTGGCGACCTCCATCGTCACGCCGTCCTTCAGCCGGGCGGTGAAGGTGAGGAACTCGTTCGAGGAGGACGGGAGGTATTGGTCGGGCGTGAAGGCGAGCGGCACCCAGAGATCGGTATTGCGATTGGTCATCGAGTTGAACGCGCGGGTCATAACTCCCACCACCTCAAACGACTCACCGTTGAGGATGATCTTCCGGCCTACAATGGCGTTGTCGGCGCCATAGGAGGTGCGCCAGAAGTTCTCGCTCAGGACCGCCACCTTGTCGTTGCCCGGGGTCGACTCATCGGCACGGAGGGAGCGGCCGAGGAGCGGCGGCACGCCGAAGGTGGCGAAGTAGTCGCCCGCCACGATGGTGGCGCGGAGGCGGGAGGGATCGCCGTGGCCGGTGAGTGTCGGGTTCCAGCCGGAGGTGACGGTGGCGCTGGCGAAGACCTGCTTCTGTTTCTCGTACTCGACGAATCCGGGGACCGAGACCGGCGCCTGCATCTTGAGCGACGGGTAGTCGTGCGTGACCGTGACCAGCCGTTCGGGCTGGAAGAACGGCAGCGGGCGAAGGAGGACCGCGTTGATCACCGAGAAGATCGCGGTGTTGGCGCCGATGCCGAGTGCGAGTGTCAGGATCGCGATGGCGGCGAAGCCGGGGCTTCGGCGCAGGGTGCGGAGCGCGTACCTGATGTCCTTCGCCAGGTGTCCCATGAGATGCTCCTTCGGCTCAGGCGGTCGTCAGTTCGAGCGCCTGGTCCTCGACGACGCGTCCGTCGAAGAGATGGATCGACCGGTCGGCGTGGCGTTCGTAGCGCGGATCGTGGGTAACCATGCAGATGGTGGCGCCGGCGCGATGCAGTTCCTGCAGGAGCTGCATGACCGACTCCCCATTGGTGGAGTCGAGGTTGCCGGTGGGCTCGTCGGCGAGGAGGATGAGGGGCTCGCCGGCCACGGCACGGGCCACGGCGACGCGCTGCTGCTGACCGCCGGACAATTGTGCGGGGTAGTGCCGGACGCGGTGGCTCATGCCCACCTTCTCCAGCGCGGCCATGACCTTCTGCTTGCGATCGGCCGGCTGCATGCCACGATAGGTTAGCGGCAGCTCGACGTTCTCGTAGACGGTGAGATCACCGATGAGGTTGAAGGCCTGGAAGATGAAGCCGATTTCGCGATTCCTGATGCGCGCGCGCTCGGCGGCCGAGAGCTGGGCAACGGGCTTGTTATCGAGCCAGTACTCGCCGCCGGTGGGCGTGTCGAGCAGGCCGAGAAGGGAGAGCAGGGTGGTCTTGCCGCAGCCGGAAGGGCCGGAGATGGCGACGTACTCGCCGCGCTTTACCTCGAGGTGCACCTCGGCGAGGGCGTGCGTCTCGACTTCATCGGTGTAGAAGACCTTCTTGATGCCTTCGAGGCGGATCAGCGCCGGGCCGGCGGTTGTCATGTGCTCTCCATTCAAGTTGCGAGCTGGTTACTTGACGCGAACGCGATCGACGCCGTCGAACCGGGTCATGTCGGACAGGATCACCACGTCTCCGGGCTCGAGGCCGCGGACGATCTCGATTTCGCTGGCCGAGCTGCGGCCGAGTGCCACCTGGACCCGCTCGGCGTCGCCATTGGGCAGGAGGCGGAAGAGGCCGACGGTGCTGTTGGCCTGTCCGTAGGTCGGGCGGCCGACGTGAAGAACCTTGCCGAGTCGCTCGATCTCGATGGTGCCGTCGACGCTGAGGTCGGGCCGGGCGCCCTTCGGCAAGGAATCGTCGAGCGCCACGTCGACGGTGACGGTGCCGCCGGACGACGAGGGATCAGTACGTGAGACGTGTCCCCTGACCAATCCGTTGCGTGTGTCGATGACGGCAGCCTGGCCGATGGTGACATCGCGGGCCTGGTTCTCCTGCACTCGCAATACGGCCTTGAGGCGCTCTGGTTGCACGACCTTGGCGATGGTGGTTCCGCTCTGGGCGAACTGGCCCACCTCGAGGGGGAGTTCCTGGAGGACACCATCGGCGCCGGCCCGGACGATCATGGCGCCGGCGAGGGAGCGCTGGAAGGCGACGACGGCCTTGAGACGATCGACCTGCTCCTGCTGGACCTTGAGCTGGAGCGGGATGTTGTCGGTGAGGATCTTGAGGCGCTGCTGCTCGATGGCGAGGCGCTCGGTCATCTCGGCCACGGCATCCTTCGCCTTGGCGGCATCGAAGGCGGAGATGAGCTGCTTGTCGACCATCTCGTTGGCGGCGCCGGCCTGGCGGGCGGCCTCATTGTACTGGGAGCGGACCTGGGCGACGACGCCGGCCTGGGTGAGGCGCTGGGTCTCGAGGCTGATGCGGAGCGACACGAGCTGGGCCTCGGCGTCGGTGAGCTGGCGCTGGGCCTGGAGGAGCTGAATCTCGACGTCGGGGTTGCTGAGCTCCATGAGGATGGTCTGGGCGGTGACCCTGGCGCCGGGCTGGACGAGCTTCTTCTCGACGCGACCAGGGGCAACAGCGGAGATCCAGCGGATCTGCTCGGGGACGAGGGTGCCGGGGGCGCGGACCTCGCGAACCATGGGGCCGGACTCGACGGTGTCGATGGAGAGTGCCGCGCGCTCGACGCTGGGGGGCGCATCCTTGAGGCGGCTGATGCCGGCGGTCATGATGACGAGGAGTCCCAGCGCCGCAACGGCGAGGTACTGGGGGCGGCGATTGACCTTCTTTTCCCGAACTACGTCCACGTAGAGATCCTTGCGGTGATGGGGCTGACGGGTAGCCTACTAGGGAAGATGTGTGCCGGTCATTCCCGGAGTGAGATGGTGCTAAGTCGTTGCTGGGTATGGCACGGCCGTGGATGATGCGCGAGCGGTGTTCGGAAATGGGATTCATGGTCCCGGAAGTGAACTCTGGGACGTACGCGCTGCGGCTGTGGGCGGCGTGCTGCCGCGGCTCTGGGACCGTTCGCTGGCGCGGCTCTGGGGCCGCTCGCTGGCGCGGCTCTGGGGCGGCTCCGCGGCACACGTGCCAGGCGCGGCCCTCTCAGCATCACAACGCCTGCCAGATCGGTGGTGCGGGTGGGGAGAGTTCGATTGCGCCGCCGCCGAGCAACGGTGCCGCTGGAGCCGCACCCATTTGCCGCGGCCAACCTTCTCTCGCCGAGCAACGGTGCTTCTGGAGCCGCACCCATTCGCCGCGGCCACGCCTTCGGAGCGCACCCATTCGCCGCGGTCCCCAGAACTTCCTCTTCGGCCGCGGCTAGTCTGCGCTGATCGCTTCCAGCGGTCTTATGCGCGCGGCGCGAAGTCCGGGCAGGAGGCAGGCGACCAGCGCGATTGCGAGCAGCGCCGTGACGGCCAGCGCGATGGTAGGGGGATCTGATGGACGCACGTCGAAGAGGAGTGAGCCGAGCCACTTCGATTCCATAGCAGACAGGGCAAGACCGAGCACGGTTCCGATGATCGCGTAGCGCATGCCGCGCTGGAGGACGAACCAGACGAGGTCGCGGGGCGTGGCACCGAGCGCCATGCGGACACCGATTTCGCGACGGCGCTGGCGGACAACATAGGACATGAGGCCAAAGATTCCGAGCGCGGCGAGGAGGGCGCCGGCGCCAGCAAAGGCTCCGACCACTGCGGCCCAACGGCGGGGATCACCGAGTGCATCCTGCAGGCGCTCGCTCATGACGACATCGGTCGGTGCCAGCGCGGGATCGAGTGAAGCGACGGCCTCGCGGAGAGAGCGGAGCATGGTGGGCGGGGAGGCGATGCCGCGCACGATGAGCGTGAGCGATCGCGATGGCTCCTGTGCAATCGGTGCATACACCGCGACGCCGTCACCCGCGAGTCCCTGGTAGAGCACGTCACCCACCACGCCAATGACGGTATTCGGTGGGCAGGTATTGCAGCCACCACTGTACATCTGGCGTCCGAGCGCGCTGGTGCCCGGGAAATACTTCGCGGCCCATGCGCGACTGACGACGACAACAGGTGGGGCCTCGGCGAAGTCAGCGAGGCTAAAGAGGCGCCCTTCGAGCAGCGCAACACCCATCGCGGTGAAGTAGCCGTTGGTCACCACGGGCCAGGGCGCATTTGGCTGGGAAGTGCCGGCGGGCACGGGGCGGTCGAGGAGATCGAAGTTGTTGGTGTCGCCGAAATTGTCGGGTGGCAGTGAGCTGGTGAACCCCGCGGCGCTCACACCGTCGACGGCTAGCGCGCGCGCCTCAGCCATGCGCCAGAAGGCCGGGGTGACGCTGTCCTGGTAGCGCGCTCGAGGGAGCGAGAGGCCGACGCCCACCACACCGCGCGGGTCGAAGCCGGCGTCGACCTGCTGAAGGCGAAGGAAGCTGTTGGCCAGCAATCCAGCGCCGAGCAGCAGCGGGAGCGCCAAGGCAAACTCGGCGACGACCAGTGCGCTCCGTACCATGTTGGAGCGGCGACTCGAGCCGCCGCGAGCTGGTGAGGAGAGGAGACCGGCAGCCGCTGGTGAGCGACGGGAGAAGACAGCGGCAAGTGGAGCAAGACTGACGAGCACGCCACTCAGGAGCGCCACGGCTCCGGCGAAGGTGACGCTCCGGGCATCGAGCGCGACCTCTGCAAGACGGGGAAGACCGGGGGCCACGAGGCCAACGAGACCGAGTGCACTGGCAGCGATGGCGAGACCGACGAACCCGGCGAGAACGGTGAGCACGATGCACTCGGTGAGGATGAGGCGGGCAATGCGATGGCGCGCGGCACCGAGTGCGATACGGACGGCGAGCTCATGCTCGCGAGCGGAGGCGCGGACAAGCATGAGAGTCGCCACGTTCGCGACGGCAAGCAGGAGCACCAATGCCACGGCACCGGCGAAGAGCCCGACCTGGCGTCCCGCGGTGCCGATGATGGCGTCGCGCAGCGGCTGGGGCGTGAGGCGCGCGGCGCTGTCCTGGAACCCGGCGGCCCAGAGGGAAAAGATGCGCACGCTGATGTCGTCGAGATCCTGAGCGGCCTGCTCGAGTGTCACGCCGTCCTTGAGTCGCGCGATGCCGTTGTAGCCGAAGGGGCCACGGCGGTTTGGTGTCGCGACCTGGAGGGAGGTCCAGACGGCGGCGCGAACCCCGATAAGGTCGGGCTGGCTCGCTTCAAGGACGCCCGCGACAGTACTGCTCACCCCATCGATGGTGATCGCCTGGCCGACGGCGTGCGCGGCGCCGCCGAGTGCGCGCTCGGCATAAGCGTAGGAGACGATGACCATGGACGGCGCGCCGGGGGCATCATCGCCGGGCTCGAGCAGGCGACCGTATGCTGCGCCAACGCGGAGTGCCTTGAAGAATCCTGAGGTGACACGACCGGAGGTGACGGCTTCCGGGCCACCAGGGCCGGGGACGGACGCGGTGCCGAAGCGAATTGCACCGAAGGCGTCGAAGCTGCGCTGCTGGTCCCGGATTGCGAGGATATCGACGGCCGAGATGGTGCCCAGCACGCCGGGCGAGTATTTCATGCGAATGCGCACCAACTGGCCCGCGGCGGGATAGGGCAGGTCGGCCAGGAGAACGCGATTGACCACGGTGTACACCGCGGTGGCGGCGCCAATGGCGATGCCAAGCACCGCGATGACGGTGAGGGTGAAGCCGGGATTCCGTCCAAGCGCTCGCAACGCGTAGCGAGTATCGGCTAGCAGCTCCTCGAGGGCGCGCACGCCGCGGGCGGAGCGCACGTCCTCCTTCACCTTCTCCTTGCCGCCGAGTGCCAGATGTGCGTCGCGCTCCGGGGTGGCACTGCCGGCGTGCGCGCGGGCCTCGGCTTCGCGCTCGAGATGGAACTGGAGTTCCTCATCGAGTTCGCGCTCGGCGCGATCGCGGAAGAGAAGGGCCTTGAGGCGTTCAACCAGGTCGATGCGGGTCATGCGTGCGCGGTGGTCGGGCGGACCTGGAGGATCTCGTTGATCGCCCCGGATGCGCGCTGCCAGAGTGAGGTCTCGGCGGCGAGCTGGCGGGCGCCCTCGCGAGTGAGGATGTAGTAGCGGGCGCGGCGGTTGTTGTCGGACGCGCGCCACTCGGAGCGGACCCATCCCTTCCGCAGCATGCGCTGGAGGGCAGGGTAGAGCGAGCCCTGCTGCACGCTGAAGACGTCACTGGAGAGCTGGCCGATGCGATTGCCGATACCCCAGCCATGCATCGGCTCGAGGCTCAATGCCTTGAGGACGAGGAGCTCGAGGGTACCGGGGAGGAGTTCGACGGGATCGTGGGGCATTGGTTCCTCCTGACAGTCTACAAGAGGCTAAGTCGTCTCCTTTAGACTGTCAAGAGGAGGGCGGGGAGGGCGGGGAGGACGGGGGAAGGCGGGGAAGGCGGGGAAGGCGGTGGCGCCTAGCCGATGCGGAAGGTGGATGCGTGAGTGGGAGGCCGGCGATCGGCGTGCACATGCCGGTCGGCGACCGGCGGCATGACCTCGAACCGAATCGGGATGACGCCGGCCCAGATGTCGAGCGCCTCGTCCTCCGGCTCGTCATGCGGTTCGCCGGTGCGCACCTTGGCTGATGCCTCATCGATCGGCATGGTGAGCACGCTGGTGCCCTTCAACTCCTGGGTGGTGATGGGGCGGAGGATGTCCCAGCGACCGGGAAACTGCGACTCGACGAAGTTCTTGAGCCGCGCCTCCTTCTCAGCGGGATCGTTGACGACTCGTGCGCGGCCTAGCAGCATGGCGGAGCGGTAATTCATGGAATGATTGAAGCCGGAGCGGGCGAGGACCATGCCGTCGATAAGGGTGACGGTGAGGCAGACGGGTGATCCCTCGATGCTGCGCAGCATGCGGCTCGCGGCGGAACCGTGCCAGTAGACGTGGTTCCCCTCGCGCCATTGCAGCGTCGGGGTGACAAAGGGCTGGCCGTCGAGAGTGTAGCCAACGTGGGCCACCGGCATGGCATCGAGGATCGCGTAGATGGTCTCGCGATCATAGGCGCCGCGCTCGGGGAGGCGGCGGACGCGAGTACGATTGGTCGGCGGCTGGGCGTCCGGCACGGTACCTCGTGGCTCAGTTCAGAGTGATGGTGCCGACCATAGACGGGTGAATGGAGCAATGATAGGCGTAGGTGCCGCGCGCGGAGTAGGTGAACTCGAAGGTCGCCCCAGGGGCGATATCGCCGGAGTCGAAAAGCGGTGCGGGGGCCACGGACACGAGCCGGTGTACGACGCCATCGTTGTTGGCCCAGGCGACCCGGCTTCCAGCGTTGAAGCTCCGGGTGAATGGATTCGGGTCGAACGCGTTCGGTCCCAGCGCGCTGGCATTGGTGACGATGGAGACGCTAGGCGCGGGATCCGGTAGGTTGTTCGAGTCGCACGCGACGAGTGCGAGGACGGCAGCAAGTGCCGTGAGGGTGGTGGCGCGGAGCATCTCGGGCCTCGTTCTCAATGGGTTGTCAGTTCCAGCAGCCAGCCACGGGCCGGGGCGACGGGGATCGCTTCGCCCGGCTTGAACTCACGAGCAACCTGAAAGCTATCGATGGCGGGAGCAGTGATGGTAGTTCGCGCCGAGTCGAGACCGAGCGCCCTCCAGTCGATGAGGAGCGGAACGCTCACGGTATCGGGGGCCCAGCTCGCAATCGCGAGCAAGGCCTTTCCGTTTCCGGCATAAGTGGTGACCAGGACATCACTACGGCCGGTGGTAACGGGTGGGTCCGGCACCCACCAGCCGATCATCTTCGTGTCCTGGATGCCGAAGCGGTCCCACTCCTGCCAGATGGGGCGGGGATCGCCGGACCAGGGAAGGCGGTTGGTCATGCCGAACAGCATGCCGCGCCAGGGATTGCCGCCGCCCTCGAGCATCTCGCCCATGAGGCCGAAGGGAATACCGGAGATTTCGACGAGCCAGTAGTCGGGTTGCGAGTCGTAGTCGAAGTACTCGCCGAACCAGAGGCGGTCGATGAAGGGGAAGTGCTCGAGGTAGAGATTGGCGCTGCTGGCGAAGCCGTCGCGCGGGTTGTACTGGTTGGCGCTGTGGAGGTCGATGAGCGATCCGGGGCGGTTCCGCTCCAGCGCCTTCCGCGCGCGCATCATGGTGGTGCGATCGAAGGCGACGTCATCGAGATAGAGGCCGTCGATGCCGACGTTCCGCGCGAGCCAGTCGAGTCCCTCGATGTAGAAGTTGTGCCAGCGCGACACACCGCTGGTGACGAGGGCGGCGTCACTGATCTCGGGGACGAACCAGCCAGCGAGGTAGCTCCCCTCCACATGCTCCTGGAGCCAGGACCATCCGCCGCCGGGACCGTCGGCGAGGACCTCATCGTTGAGCGTGCGCAGGGTCCAGAGCTCGGGGGCGCGGTTGGTGAGCTCGCGCACCGTGTAATAGATCTTGACCTTCATCTGCCGGGCGTGGGCCGAGTCGATGTAGGCCCGCATGGTGTCGGGGCGGAGGAAGGGGTAGTTGATGAAGGGATTGATGGGCGTCGCGTGATGCACGTTGATCACGTTGGCGCCCATCTTCGCCACCGAGTCGAGCGGCACGTAGGCGTGGAAGTAGCGCTCCTTCCAGTGCTGGGCCGGGTCGATCGGGTGGAACGGTGTGATCATCAGCCGGAAGTCGTAGTGCAGTGTGTCACCGGCGATCAGCGTGCGAGGGCCGCTGAAGCAGGTTGTCCTATATATGGCGGCCGTTTCACGGAAGGTGCAGCCGCCCCGGCCACGGTTGGCCCAGGAGGCGGGCATGACCAGCGGCTTCTGCTGGTAGAAGTTGGTGTTGAGGGGTCGGACGTAGGAGTGGTCGTCCTTGAGGGTGAACTGGATGCCGCCGTTCACGTCGCCCAGCCAGGCGGCGTCCTGGTTACGGGTGACTTCCCACTTCCAGTCGTAGCTCGCTGGGCGCTTGCCGCCCTTCAGGTTCATGCCCATGAAGTAGCGGACGGCGTCGTTCTTCATCGGCAGTTCGAGGCGGACGTCGGCGAGATTGACGTTGGCGGTGCTGCTGAGCGCCGCCTGGTATTCGACGGTGCCGTCGAAATCGAGCTGCGCCGTCAGCCTGATCGTGAGCGGACCGCTGGTACTGGTGACGCTCCAGCCAGCGGCGCCCTCGGCCTTCTTCGTGAAGGTGAGCGGGCCGGAGGACCAAGGGAGGAGCGACCCGTGTGCGCTCTCAACCGCGAGTGAGAGCGGCTGGGAAAGCAGCTCGTGAGGGGAAGAACCGATGGAGGTCATCTCCGGGGTGTAGAAGCTGCGAATCGACTCGGGGAGACCATTGGCACCGATGCGGAGATCACGGCCAAGCACGCCAAGTGTCGCGCCGGTGACGGTGACTGGTGTGTAGGGTGGAACGAGCCCGTCATCCTGGTACAGCGTCGAGTTGAGCCAGCGGAGGCGGGAGAGGCGCGCCGGATCGTTGTCTCCCGCAGCAGCGATGGTGTCGGGGAGGATGGTGAGGGCCATGGGAAGACGCTGAAAAGCGTGAGGAGGAACGGCGACTGCGTGAGGAGGAACAGCGACTACGGTAGCCGTTCCGATGTAGCGGCCGGGCTTCGCGTCGATCGGGACCTGGACGCCGCACCAGAGAGGGTAGACCTCGCCCTTGGCGATGGTGACGTTGCGAGTGAAAGACCGACCGCGCCAGTCGATGCCGTCGACGTTGACGCAGGTGAAGGCGCCCAGGGCGGGGAGGGCGGGGAGGGCACTGAAAGATGCGGATACGCTGTCGAGCGGTTGCTTCGAAGCGTAGACCACGACCTGGAAGGCGAACCATTCGCCGCGATGCGCTTCACCGGTGACGGCGCCGCCAGCGCCACTCGCGATCCATCTCTGGGGCAGGTCGCTCCGCATGCGTACCGGGATGTGCACGGTCCTCGGCGAAGAGAATGAACGGTGCATTCCCCGCCTTCCTCACCAGCGCCTGTGTCTCCGCCTGTGTTGCGATGACCTGCATGGGGGAGAAGCTGTTGAAGTCGTCGATCGACTCCATTGCGACGACGTTCGCGCGCGGGAGCGTGGTCCAGTGTGCCACCGTTGATGCCTGCCAGGCGGCATCCGCGGTTACAGTGGGCGCCGGATAGAAGATCCGCGGGTAGTTGGAAGTGATCGACCCGCGATAGGGCAGATAGTAGAGGTAGTAGTCGCCAGGGCCATCGACCGGCTGGAAGGCCAGGTCACCGAACTCGCGGGTAATGCTGCGGCGATACAGATTGGCGATGCGGGTGCCGGCGGGGCCCGACGGCGATGATCTCGACGGCCTCGGGCTTCGCATCGGGGCGGCGCCAGGGAATGTGGACGCGCACCGCCTGGCGACGGCGCGCCGACGTGGACGACCACGCGATGATTGCCGAGGGAGTCGGGAATCCACTGACCGGTGCGGTACGGGAGCTGTTGGGCGGGGAGCGGCCGGGTCATCACCAGGACGAGACCCAGCAGGGCAAGCAGGCGAAGTGATTTCATGGGTACTGAAAGATAGTGAAGCGCTCAGGCCTGGAGCCCCAGGCCCTGGTGCAGGAAGGCGAAGCTCAGTGCCAGGGTGAGGACCTGGTCGAGCACCACGCGGTCGCCGAAATCGAGGGTGGAGTCGGTGAGGCTGTCGAGGACACCAATGACGCGCGACTGGTCGAGGAAGGGCACGGCGGCACCCGCTGAGCCTCGCAGGGTGTCCTGCATGAGGCCATGCAGGTCACCCTCGGTATTGAGCGTCGCCGGCGGGCTCAGGAAGGGATGCTTCTGGCGGCGATAGACCGTGTCGGTGATGACGTCCGTACCGCCTCCCGCAGAATGTACTTCTCCGTCATGCCGCGAATCTTGAGCGACACCGGCACCTGGTGCAGGTACTCGGCCACGTGATGGTCCATGAAGGCCACGCGCCCCTCGATCGAATGGGCCATCTCCATCCGATCGCCGAGGTTGCTGAGGATGTAGTGCGGCAGGACGGTCTTGGCCCAGAGGTAGAGCGCCGCGTGCACGGCATTCCGACCCTGCAATCTTCGGCGCACATCGAGCGACGCGAGCAGGGTGCCGACGACATCCGCACCTTGCTGGTCCTTGAGGAAGTCGTCGCGCATGAGACGGCTGCATCCGAAGCAGGATGCCGGTCTGCGCGTCGAGCCACGAAGGGACGAAGCCGAGCAGTTCCTGGCAGACGGCACCGGAGTCCGTCTCGCCGTCCGGCATCAGCAGGCCGCGCGAGACCTGATTGCTTCCTCGAGCTGCTGCATCAGCCGCGCGACCTCGGCGGGATCCTGCCCGGCGGTGTGATAGAGCAGCATGTCGCGGCGAAAGTGCGGATAGCCGGCGAGGATCTCGTCGGAGCCCTCGCCGGTGAGCACCACCTTGTAGCCGTTCTGTCGCACGGCGCGGCTCAGCATGTACTTGGCGACGGTGTGTGCGTTGAGGCAGGGAAGCTCCGCCTGCATCACCGAGTCGCGGAAGTTGGCGGCGAGATCGGCCTGCGTGATCGGGATCGGGTGGAAGTCGGCGCCGGCCAGGAGCGCCATCTCCTTCGCGATGGCGCTCTCATCGTACTGCGCGCCATCGAAGGTGAGGGTGTACGCGCGCACCGGACCGTTGTGGTGCAGCGCCGCCAGGCCGAGCACCGCGCACGAGTCGATCCCGCCGCTCAGGTAGCAGCCCACCGGCACGTCGGCGCGGAGCCGGGTCTTGACCGACTCCTCCAGCACCTCGCGAAATCCCTGCACGTACTCGCGCTCGGACCGCGGGGCTGGCGCGTCGGCGTCGGCGGGGTAGTCCACGTCCCAGTACTGATGCAGCCGATGCCCTTCGGCGTGGCGCGCAGGTAGTGGCCGGGTGGAACGGCGTGCACGCCGTGAAACAGCGTCCGCTCGCCCGGCATGATGAAGCCACCGGCGTACACCGATCTCGGCGCTCCACCGCGCCGGCACGCCCATGGCGAACAGCGCCTTTGCCTCGGACGCGAGGTAGAGCGCGCCAGCGTGCTCCGCGTAGAAGAGCGGCTTGACGCCGAAGCGGTCGCGGCCGGCGAAGAGCCGCCGGTTCCGCCCGTCCCAGATGACGAACGCGAACTCGCCCCGCAGGTGATGCAGGCACTCGGGGCCGTGGTCCTCGTAGAGATGCAGCGCGATCTCGCTGTCGGAGCCGGTGCGGAAGCGGTGGCCCCTGCGACGGAGCTCGTCGCGGATCCGCTCGAAATCGTAGAACTCACCGTTGGCGACGATCCATAGCGACTCGTCCTCGTTCGCGATCGGCTGGTCACCGGTCTGCAGGTCGATGATCGAGAGCCGGGTATGTCCCAGTCCCACGCGGCAGTCAGGGGAGAGCCAGTGCCCGCGCCCGTCGGGACCGCGGTGGTGCAGCGCGGCGGTGCCCCGATGGAGCATTTCCGCGGAAATGGCATCACTGGATGATAGAACCGCGGTAATGCCGCACATGAGCAGCTCGTGAGTGAAGGGACCAACTCACTATTTGCAGCCCCCGGTGAGATTAGGCAACCCAGTACGAAGTACGTGACTCTGGAGTGAAGCATGAAGACTCGAGGTGGGTGGCGCCGTGCGCTCGCCGGTGCTGCGGTGGTGGTATTGGCGTTCGCAATTGGCTGTGGTGATGACAGTTCGAACCCCAACCCGCCGGGGGACCTGGCCCAGCAGGCGACGGCACTCTTCCCGGCGGGGGCGGCACGGGACGAGGCGCTCACCATCATCACGACGCTCGAGAGCTCGAGCGGCGCGGCGGCCGATGCGGCAGCGTTCGACCTCACCAGCCTGTCGCTGGACGAGTACGCCGCAGGGCGGTTGAGCGGTACCGCGGCCGCTCAGCGCTCGGGACTGAGCGACCTCATCACCGATGCGTTCACCACCGCGGGGCTGAGCGACCCGGGGCTGTCACCCGAGAGCTTCGATACCGATGGTGTGGTGGCGGTGGTGGATGCAGCGGGAGGCGATTTCGTCACCGGAACCGAGCACGCGGGAATCAACATCCCGGCGAGTGCCCTGAGCCGGAACGTCCTGCTGGTGATCAACCGCCTTCCCGACAGCTCGCAGTATGCGCCGGGCGATGGCCCCCTCCCGACGACCCTCAACCAGTATCCGCTCTTCTACGACTTCCACGTGACGCCATCGGTGACGTTTGCCGCGGACGCCATCCTGGGCCTGTGCCAGGTGACTGAGTCGGCGAGCGCGTACTACGCCCCCGACCCAATTCTCTCCCGTCTGCAGATTGCGCATCCCGACCCGGCGACGCCGACCACCATCGAGCTACTGCCGAGGGCGGATGCGCCATTCCTCGACTGCGACGGTGTCACCGCGGGCAACGGCGTGGCGATGCTGCTCGCGCGTCGTGCCGGCATTGGTGGACGGGTGCGGAATTTCAGCCCGTTCGGTGCGGTAGACCCGCAGCCGGGCCCGCCGCCGGACCAGTTCAGCCTTACGTATTGCAGCGATGCCGACGCACCGATCTGGGTGGCCCAGCAGAACGGCAACGGTGCCTGGACGCAGGTGCTGCCGGCGTCAGGCACGAACACGTACACCTTCTCGCTCCCGTCGGGTCGAGGCGGGATCGCGTCGGCCTACGAGTTCAATGGGGGCTTCTCGGTGGCGTTCAGTTACGCCACGCTCTCGGAGCAGCGGGCGAACGTGACGTTCCTCAACCGGTACTGCGGCGACAAGACGGTGAACGGGTCGGTTGCGGGGGTGGGGGCGGCGGAGTTTTCGGCGGTGCGGCAGGGCTTCGGCGAGGAGTTTGCCGGCGGAACAGCGGGAGCATCGACCTTCCAGCTGCTCGGCGTCACCAGCGGACCGCTCGACCTCGTGGGGGCGCGGCACGACGACGCGACAGAGAGGGTGAACCGGTTCCTCCTGCGGCGCGGCGTGGATGCGGCGGATGGCTCGACGCTCCCAGTGGCGGATTTCGGCTCGGCGGAGGCGTTCGCGCCGGCGAGTGCCACAGCGACGCTGAGCGGCCTCGCCGGGGAATCGGCGCAGGTCTACACGGCGCTCGGCACCTTTTTCTATCCGGTGCTGTCATACGGCACGTTCGACGTGACGACGACCACGCCGTACGACGCACTGCCGGTGGCGCAGCTCGCGCCGGGTGAGGTACAGCGCATGGTCGGGTATGCGGAGGCGGAGAGTGGTGAGTGGCGCCGCGCCGAGGTGTACTATCGCGACGTGGTGGACCGGACGCTGGCATTCGGGCCGGCGGCGGTGACACCCACGGTCACGACGGCGACGGGCACGACCTATTCGCGTCCGCGGATCCAGATGCCGGTGCAGGCGGAGTACAACAAGGCGATCGAGGTGTCATTCGAGCAGGGGAGTGGTTCGACCTACCGGCAGGCGTTCTACCGGGCATCGTCGAACTACTACGCGACGGCGCCCGTGACCTGGGACCTGGTGTATCCCGACCTGACGGGCGTCGCCGGGTTCAGTGCCGCCTGGGCACTGCAGAAGGGCGAGAACGCGGACTGGGGTGTGTGGGTGTTCGGCGGCGAGTACATCCCGTTCAACGCGGAAACGGCGCCCGCCGATGGTGCCACGTACCGGCTCGCCTTCCGGGGCGGGGGTCCGTTCACCGCGCTGAGGAAGGCGATGGCACACGGCGCCCCGCCGGTGAAGCATGGGCTGGGATGGGCGCCGGTGCCACGGAAGCACTGACTGCGAATCAGGCCGTCTGGAGCAGCTCCCGATGGCCGCCGATGAACAGGTCGGTGTAGCCCTGCATGGCGGCACGGACGGCGTCGTCGGTCTGGTAGCGCTTCATGTTTGCCTCGACGCCACCCAGGTCCTCCACTTCGGTCTCCATGACGACGCGGTTGAAGTCACCGGTCAGGTCGGTCAGCACGCGACTCTTCGGCACCTTGCCGGCGGCGAGCCCGGCCTTGAGCTGGGTGGCGAGCGTGCTGGCCTTGCCGGGCTTCGCGATGAAGGTGTTGCGGATGATGATCATGACGCCCTCCTCGGAGAAACGGGCCCCAGTTGTCGCATCGCACCGGGCGAGGCCCCAGCCCGTGGGATATGCCACACCTCCTTATCTGGGGCCAACCAGTGCCCTTGGCAAGGTCAGGGCTTCCAGTACTTGCGGTTCGTCACGGCGGTGCCCGCCGGCACGGTATCCAGCAGGGCCTTTATCATCGCGAGCCAGCGCTCCTGCTCCGGCACCTTCAGTGCGTGCACCGTCTCATTGTCATACTGCACCTGCAGCGCGGCATGGCGCGCGACCGCAGCATCGGCAATGGTCGTGAACACATCGGTGGCGGAGTCACAGGCCACGTTGAAGTGCGCCAACTCGGCCCGGAGCTGCCGGGCCGATATCTCAGTGAGGTCAAAGTGTCCTTGCTCGTGCGCGAGCTCGTACGCGCCGCGGGCATCGTTGCGCAGCACCTCAGGGCGGGTCCACGAGCTGTCAGGAATGAAGAACGGGACTACTGCGAACTCGAAGTGCTTCGCGTCGCAAATGATGGCATGCAGGAGTCCAACCGCGGACACCGCGCCGAGCGCACTGGTATCGGCCGGTACGATGCCGCGGAAGTCGCCTCGCGCGAGCGGCCGGTCGCCGGCCCACACGAGGAGACCCTGCGACCCAACGCGCGCATCGACCGCGGACTTGAGGCTTCCCAGTTGCTGAGCTGCGGATACCCGCACAGCCGCAACCGCCAGCGCGGCACAAACCAGCGAACGGCGCACCTCAGGGGTTCCCGGCCAGGTCAGGCAGCAGCGCTCCCGTTGCGGAAGCCCTTCACCGCAGCGCGCCCGAGCCAGATGAACAGGGCCAGGACAATCAGGTGCGTGATGGCGAAGGGCGGTTCCTTCTGCGTCGGTGCCGTGGCGATGAGCAGCGGGAACTTGGAGAAGAGCTGCACCACCAGCACGAAGCAGTTGAAGTAGAGCGTCATGGTGCTGAGGATGACGAAGACCTTCCGCCATCCGCCCTCGAGGTGCTTGCCGTACAGCGCGTAGAGCGCAATCGGCAGGAGCACGAGCGACAGCCGGCCCAGGATATGCGAGGGCAAGAGCTTGATGAAGGGGAAGAGGAAGCCGGTGGCATTGGTGAGGATGGTGGTGACGAGAAAGAGGCCGGTCCATCCACGGAGCAGCCTGCCTGAAATGAGCCCCCCGACCACGACGAGCCCGGCGAAGATCCCCAGTACGGGGCGAACGACAAAGAGCCAGGAAGGTGGCGTGGCTGGCGCCTGGGCGTGAAGGCCAGGCGCCGCGACCAGGAGGAGCAGTATTAAGAGGCGCGGGTCCAAGTCTGGGTCTTCCCGCCGATACCGGCCTTCACCTTCACCTTCAGCGTTCCATCCTTGTCGAGGTTCAGCTCGCCGTCGTAGGTGGAGCCCTTCCTGGGCGCGTAGATGCGGCAGCCCTTGGCGGATGTCGCGTCGCCGGTGCAGCCGGTGAGGATGTCGATGCCGAGGATGGGACGGGTGCGGAGCGAAGCATCACTGTTCTTCGCGTCCACGGCGCCATCCTTCTTTACCCAGCTGACCTTGCCGGTGTAGGCGTTGCCGCTCTGGGTGATGGTGACCTTGGATGAACTGTCCTCGGTAAACCACACGCCGGCAATGGACTGCGCCGCAGCGCGGGCGGGGAGCAGTGCGAGTACGAAGATCGCGGCGGCGCGTGACGTGAGGACGTGAAGACGTGAAGACGTGAGCGCTCCGCGAGACGTGAGGACGTGAAGGCGTGAGGACGTGAGGTTCATGATTCGGACTCCTTCGTTTCCCATTTGATGACTTTGAGATCGAGGACGGCGATGGAATAGATAACCGGCACGAGAATCAGCGTGACCACCGTGGCGAAGAGGAGGCCACCGATCTGGGCAACACAGAGCGGCTGCCAGAGCGGGCCGCCATGCAGCGCCAGCGGAAACAGTGCCAGCACGGTGGCGAGCACGGTAATGAGCACCGGCCGCAGGCGGATGATGCCGGCGTCGAGCAATGAATCCTCGAACGGCTCCCCCTTCGCGTGCATTTCCTCGATGAAGTCAAAGAGCACGATGACGTGGCTCACGATGACGCCGATGAGGCTCACCATGCCGAGCAGCGCCATGAAGCCAAAGCTGCTCTGCATGACCCAGAGCGATGCCATCGCAGCCACGAGGCCATAGGGCACCGCCGCGAACACGATGAATGGCTTCACCGCATTGCGGAACTGCAGCACCAGCGCCAGGTAGATCATGAAGCCCGAAATGGCCATGACGCCGAGCAGCTGGCCGAATCCCTCGGTGGTCTTCGCCTGCTCACCGGACACCACGAGCTTGTAGCCGGGAGACATGTTCCGGCTCAGCTCGGCGATCGGCGCTGCGACGTCGTTGTAGACATCGGATGCCAGCGCACCGGGAATGGGGAAGCAGAAGACCGTCATCATGCGCACCTGATCCTGCCGGCGGATGCGCTGGGTCTCCATGCCAAGGCTGATGGTGGCCACCTGCCCGATGGGGATCTTGTTCTTGTCCTCGGTGGAAAAGATGTAAAGGTTGCGCAGGTCGCTCAGCTCGGGCCGCTCGCGCGGCTGCAGCCGGGCAATGATGGGGATCTGCTTGTTGTCCTCGCGCAGGATGGCGACCTGGGTGCCGTTGAGGCCGGCGGACGATGACGCAGCCACATCCTGGTTGGTGAGCCCGGCAAGATTGGCGCGATCGGGATCGACATCGAGTCGGGTGACGAGCACTTCCTCGCCCCAGTCGTCGCGGATGCGCGCGGCATGGCGTGACTTCCGGAGGATGTCCCTCACCTGCATGGAAATGCCGCGCAGCACCCGGGCATTCGCGGCCTCGTCTCCCGCCGTCGCTGCCGGGGCAATGATGCGAACGGCCACCGGATACTGCACCGGGTTGGTCTGCAGCTGCTGCACGTCGATGAACGCGCCGGGCACCCGGCTGGTGAGGGAGTCCTGCATCTGTCCCACGATGCGGGGCGTGATGTCCTTGTCCTTCACCTTCACGATGAGCTGGGCATAGTTGAGCTGCTGGAGCTCGGGCGACACCGAGAACCAGAAGCGCGGGCCGCCCCCGCCCACGAAGGCGGTAATCGACTCGAGCACGTCGGTCGGCTTGCCGTGCTCCGGGTGCTCCCTGCCATACTGCGCCGCCACCTCACGGATCACCGTCTCCGCTTCCCGGGCCACGTCGTTGGTGGTGGGGAGTGCAGCAGCGTTCCGGAGCCAGATGTCCACGTACGACAGGTACTGCACGTCGTCGGGGAAGAAGGCGCGCCTCAGGTGCCGGTTGAAGAAGGCACCGCTCGCAATGAAAAGCAGGGACGCGGCGAAGACCATGCGCCGATGCTCGATGGCATACTTGCCGACCCGGTAGTACCAGCCGGTGAAGCCGCGGGTGCGGCGCTCCTCGATGGTGGGCTCCTGCTTCTTCGGTGCGCGGAGGATGTAGTAGCCAAGGAGCGGAATGAAGGTCATCGACACGATGCGCGAGGCGATGAGCGCCGACGCCATGACGATGGGCAGGCTGTGGAGGAAGTCTCCCTGGTTTCCGGTGAGCAGGAGCAGCGGCAGGTAGGCCACGACGTTGGTGACGGTGGCGAAGAGGATCGCCGTCGCCAGCTTGGTGGGTCCCCACCAGGCGGCCTGGATGGGCGGGTCGCCGGCGGCGAGGTCGCGCTTGATCGCGTCACCCGCCACGACGGGATCGTCCACCAGCAGGCCGAGCGCCAGGATGAGCGTCGCGACCGACACCTGCTGCAGGTCGATGCCGAGCAGGTAGATGATGCCGAAGGTCATCGACAGCGTGATCGGGATGGCGAGCATCATGAGGAGGGCGGCGCGCCACTCCCAGAAGCCGATGAGCGCCACGAGCACCACCAGCGCGATGGCCTCGTACAGCGCGTCCATGAAGAGATCGAGGTTCTCCTTCACCTGCAGCGGCTGGTCGGACGTGCGATCGATGATCAGGTCGGCGGGGAGGCGTCCCGCCATGGTGCCGAGTGCCTTGTCGATTTCCCGGCCGAAGGCGTCGATCTGCTCGCCGTCCCGCATCTGGATGCCAAGCGATATGGCGCGATTGCGCTGCCAGCTTCCGTGCTCGTCCTGCCGGGTGACGAAGTTGAGGAAGCGGGGCGGCGTCTGGTACCCGCGATACATGTCCATGATGTCGCGCAGGTACACCGGCAGCCCCGACGACGTGCGAGTCATGATGACGCCGCCGATCTCCCGCGCGTCACTGAAGGAACCGGAGGGCTGCACCTGCACGTTGATGTCGCCGGCCTGGAAGAGGCCACCGGGAATGGTGGTGTTCCGGGCGGTGAGGATCTCCTTGATGCTGGTCGGCTGGAGGTTGTAGGCGGCGAGCTGTTCCTGCGAGTAGCCGAGAAGCACCTGCTCGGGCGAGCACGCCGGAGCGCAGGATCTTCGACACCTGCGGCACGCTCAGGAGGCGCCGCTGCAGGAGGTCGGTGAACTGGTCGAGCTCGCGATAGGTGTACTTGTCCCCGGCATTCTCGGTGAGGCGCGCGAGCGTTTCCGAGGTGTCCCGAATGACGATGGCAGGCCAGGCGTCGGTGTAGAAGCCGCTGTAGCCGAGCCGGTTCTGCATGAAGTCCTGCACATAGGCCACGAGCGCGGTCGTCGCTGGCACTGGTGGCGAGATCGACGCCGACGAAGCCGGGGCCGCGCAGGGTCAATGATGCCGCTGGCGAACGGTTCGGTGCGGACGGCGCCGTCGAAGGTCTCCAGGGCGCGATCGACGATGGCGGGGCTCACCGCCTGGGGCAGCGCGATGACGAGTGCCGCGCGGGGACGCGCGCTGTCGGCGCGGGATGCCCTCGCGTGCGCGCCCGATCGCCGCTGAGAGGTCACGTGCCCGCAACGAGAGCTCGACGGCGCCCGCCTTGGGGCTCGCCACCGAGAGCAGCAGCGCGCTGGTCTCGCCGAAACCGCTGTTGAACTGGATCGGCCCGGCGCCCTGCGGGCAGGCTGGGGTTGAGGGCGGCGAGCTTGAGGTTGATGTCGTTGAATTCCTTCTCGGGGTCCCTCACGCTCTCGTCGAGCTGGATCTGGACGATGGAGACACCGGGAAGGGTGAGCGACTTGATGCCGAAGTCGCCGGCCCCGGAAGGATGAATGACGGAGCTCTGTGCGGCAGTGGCCTCGATCTGGCGGGTGACGAGCTGCTCGATTTCCTGCGCGCTGGTGCCGGGCCAGGGGGTGATGGCGGTGGCGACGCGGACGGGGATCGCGGGATCCTTCCGCTTCGGCATGTTCCGGTAGCCGTAGAGGCCCCAGGTGAGGACGGTGGCGAGCAGCACCCACGAGATGTGCCGGTTCTCGACGAAGAACCGCGCGGTGTTGTGAGTCTGCTTCTCCTTCTCGAGCAGTTGCCGCTCGCGTTCCTCCGCGAGTGCCCACGCGATGCCTACTGAATGGGCCGGACGGTATCACCGTCCCGCACGATCGTGGCACCGGTGACGATGATGCGCGCGCCGGACTCGAGGCCGGAGTTCACGATCACGGAGTTGCCCACCACCTGCCCCAGCTCCACCTGATGGAGCTTCGCGACGTCCTTCTTGCCTTCGGTGGTGACCACGAAGACGCCGTAGGAGGCATTGCCCTGGCCTGACTGCACCACGGCGGCGAGCGGAACCGCCACTGCCTCGGCGCGCGCAGTGGCGGCCGGGCCAGGCTTCGCGCCGATCTCGAGGGACGCGACCATGCCGTCGCGGAGCGCGCCATCAGCATTGGGCACCGACACCTCGACCTCACTGACGCGGGTGTTGGCGTCCGCCGAGGGGGAGATGGCGGTGACGGTGCCGGTGAAGAGCTTGCCGGGCACGGAGGCGGTGGAGATCTGGATCTTGTGGCCCAGTGACACGCGGTTGAGCATCACGTCGGGCACGCCGAACACCACCTTTACATAGGAGACGTCGGCGAGGACGAAGCCGGTGGTGCCGGGACCGACGAGGTCACCGACCTCGATCTTCCGCTGCAGCAGCACGCCATTCATTGGTGCGACCAGCGTGGCATAGCCGAGGTTGGTCTGGGCCTCGTTGAGCTGGGCCTTGGCGCCGTCGACGGCGGCCTTGTCGGTTTCGTATTCCTGCTTCGCCGAGTCGTAGTCGGGGCCGGTGATGCTATTGGTGGCCTTGAGGTTGGTGGCACGGCGGAAATCGTTGGTGGCTTTCTCGACTGCCGCGTTGGCCTTGTCGAGGTTGGCCTGCGCCTTCTTCACGTTGTCGACGTAGTCGGTGTCGCGCACCTTGGCGAGCATGGAACCGGCGGGCACGACGTCGCCCTGCTGCAGGTCGCGGGTGCGGCCATCGGCGCCCTTCACCTGGCGGATGGCGTCGACGTAGCCGTTGACCTTGAAGGCGACGTCGACCTGGGCGCGAGGGATGACGTTGGCGGAATAGCGGATGCCGCTGGTGGCGCCCGCGGTCTCGACGAGCTGGGTGCGAACCGGGGTGCCGGGGGGCTCGCTTGGAGGTGCGGACTTGCATGCCGCCGCACAGAGAGCGACAAAGGTCCAGAGTCGAGAGTTCAGAGTTGAGAGGTTCACGTCTGGCCCAGTGCCTTGTCGAGCTGGGCTTGGGCGTTCCATGCGGAGAGAACGGCGTCGGCGTGCTGCGCGTTGGCCTCGGCGAGTTCGGACTCGGCCTGCAGCACATCCTTGAGCAGCGCCGACTGCTCCTTGTACTGGTTGGTAAGCACGCGAAGCTTCTCCGTGGCAGCCGCCTGGCTGATTTCCGTGACCTTCACCATTTCCTGGGCTTCCTCGAGCTCGCGGATGCGACTGTCCACCTCGATGGCGACCTGCGCCCTCGTGTCATCGAGGTCGTTCGCCGCCTGCGCGATGTCGGCCTTCTTCTTCGTGAGGTCGTTGCCCTTCTTGCCCCAGTCCCAGATGTCCCAGCGCATCTGGAGCCCGACGATCCAGTTGGTGGGCGGCACGAAGTCGACGTTGAAGAGCTGGGTGAGCTGCATGACGAGGTTGAGCGTCGGGATGTAGTCGGCGCGGGTGATGCGCGCGCCGGTCTCCGCCTGCTTGAGCTTGAGGATCTTCTCCTGCACATCGGGCCGCTGGGCGATCGCGATGGACTCGGCGGCGACCATGGAGGGATAGCCGGCGCGGGCCGCGGGCGGTTCCTCACTGACGCGGAACGGCGTCTTGGGGTCGCGCCCCATGCAGGTTGTTGAGCCGCTCCTTCTCGGTGATGAGCGCGTTACCCTGGCTCCGCGCGCTGTGCTCGGCGCGCGCGAGCCGGGCCTGGGTGTCGAGCAGCTCGTATTCCTGCGCCACTTCCTGCTTCACGTAGTTGTCGACCAGCTTCACCAACTCGCGGTAGAAGGCGATGCTCGCCTTGGTGGCCTGCAGGGTGTTCTCGGTCTTGAGGATCTCGTAGTACTGCGACTTGACCGACTTGACGACGTCCTGCTGCTTGTTGCGCAGACCCTGGCTCGAGATGGAGTCGTCAACTTCCGCCTGCTCGACGAGGAGGCCGGTGCGATAGAGCTGCAGGAGCGGCTGGGAAACGCCGATCGAGGCAGTGGCGAAGAAGCCCTCGATGGAACCGATGGTGGTGTCCTGGTACGGGATCGGCCCGATGATGGGATAGTCGCCGAAGGCGCCCTGTGGGACGGTGAAGGGCTGCTTCAGGATGCTGTAGTTGGCCGCACCGTCGAGCTGGAGGACGGGGAGGCGATGGGTCTTGATGGCGCTCACGGTGGCGCCGGACTTGGCGACACCGAGGGTGGCGTTCTCGACGCTGTAGTTGCCCTTGAGGGCGAGGACGATGGCCTCGTCGAGGGTGAGGATCGGGGCCGCGAGGGAATACTCCTGCTGCGCCATGGCGGGGTGCGCCAGGGCGAGGCAGGACAGGGCTGCGATAATGGCGCGCCGGATGGAGCGAATGCGCAAGGGATTTCGTGGCATGAGGGAAAACAGTGCGTAACTGCGAATCTACGGCGGGATTTGAAGGCGGGGAAGGCGGGGAAGGCGGGGAGGGCGGGGAGGGCGGGGAGGGCGGGGAGGGAACAGAAACTACGGGAAGAGGGAAGAGGCAGATGTTGAGGCCTCGGGTAACGGGGGTGATATTGGTGCCATCCCAAAGCCGGCCCATCAGTGGACACCATCGTTACCCAGTCGCTCATCGCGTGGGGTGAGGGCGACAAGGGCGCCCTCGATGATGCCCTGCCCGTCATCTATGCGGCGCTGCGCGACCTCGCGGTCCGCTACATGGGCCGGGAGCGGCCAGACCACACCCTCACCCCCACTGCGCTGGTGCACGAGGCCTACCTCCGACTGGTTGACCAGCGGCGGGTGGACTGGCGGAACCGGGCGCACTTCCTGGGCATCGCGGCCAACATGATGCGGCGCATTCTCGTGAGCCATGCGCGCGACCGGGCGGCCGCCAAGCGGGGCGGCGTGCAGGAGCGGGTGTCACTCAGCCTGGTGGGCGGAGGCGAGGAGCCGGCGGTGGACGTCATCGCACTCAGCGACGCGCTGGAGCGACTCGCCGACCGGGACGAACGGAAGGCGCGGGTAGTGGAGCTTCGTTTTTTCGGCGGACTCACGATCGAGGAGACCGCGGCGGTGCTGGATATCTCGGCTGCCACGGTCGAACGGGAATGGACATTCGCGCGGGCGTGGCTGCTCGACGCACTCGAGGGACCAGGTGCTGCATGAGCGCCGATACCTGGCAACGACTCGACGAGGCGTTCGAGGAGGCGCTGCGGCTCAAGCCTGAGGCGCGGGCCGCCTGGCTGGAGACGCTCTTCCCGGACGAGCCGTACCTGCTCGACGAATTGCGCCGCCTGCTGGCGGCGCATGCGCGTTCCGACGACTTCCTGAGCGAGGCGTCGGCTCGCGCGGTGCTGGCGGGGCTGGACGACGATGCACAGGCCGCCATGACCGGGCAGCAGCTTGGCGCCTATCGCATCGCGCGGGAGCTGGGGCGGGGCGGGATGGGGACGGTGTACCTGGGCGAGCGGGCCGACGGGGCGTTCCAGAAGTCCGTCGCGATCAAGATTACCAAGCGCGGCCTCGACACCGATGCCATCCTCCGGCGGTTCCGGGAGGAGCAGCGCATCCTGGCGTCGCTGGAGCACCCGAACATCGCGCGCCTGCTCGACGCCGGAACGAGCCCGGATGGCCGACCGTACATCGTGATGGAGTACATCGAGGGGCAGCACATCGACGCCTTTGCCGCCGCGATGAAGCTCACGATCCCCGAGCGGCTCACCCTCTTCCTCGAAGTGTGCGAGGCGGTGTCGTACGCACACCGGCAACGGGTGGTGCACCGGGACATCAAGCCCTCGAACATCCTCATCTCGGCCTCGGGCGCCCCGCGGCTGCTCGACTTCGGCATCGCGAAGCTGCTGGAATCGGACGAGAGCGACGCTGTGACGACGGTGACGGACTGGCGGATGCTGACACCGGAGTATGCCAGCCCGGAGCAGGTCGCAGGGCAGCACGCATCGCCGATCAGCGACGTCTACTCGCTGGGCGTGGTGCTCTACGAGCTGCTGACGGGTCGCTCGCCATACCAGTTCCTGAGCCGCGCGCCCCATGAGATCGCGAAGTCAGTCTGCAACACCGACCCGGTGAAGCCGAGCACCGCCGTCACGCGGCCGGTGGAGCGGGGCGGGGACGAGGTGCGCCCGCGCGCGACCCAGGTGGAGATCTGGAGCGCCACCGGCGACGGAAGTGCCAGGGCGCTGCAGCGGCGGCTTCGCGGCGAACTGGACAACATCGTGATGAAGGCGCTGAGGAAGGAACCAGAGCGGCGGTACCAGTCGGTGCGAGAGCTGGCGGCGGATGTGCGGCGTCACCTGGATGGATTGCCAGTCGGCGCGGGCGGGGACGGTTTCTGGTATCGGAGCTCGCGGTTCGTGTCGCAGCATCGGAGTGTGCTTGCACTGGGTCTTGTGGTGCTGCTCGCGGTGGTGACGATTGGGTGGCGTGAGCGATGGATCGCGAGGTCGAGTGCTTCGTCGCGGACGGATGCCGCGGGCTTCGAGTCGTTCGTGGTGGAGTGCAGCTCGGCGGGCCTCAATTGCGATGAGGGGTTCTCGAGGGAGGTGACGACGAAGGGCCCGCTGAGCGTGGACTATCGGGTGACGTCGGCGTTCTGCGGGAACATCCTGCTCGATGTACTGGTGGACGGGGTCGTTGTGCGATCGGGCATCGGGCCACTTGGTCCGGTGGCGCTGGGTGGTGCGCATGGAACGGGGGTGCTGGACCTGGGGCCAGTCGCGGCGGGGCGTCACACGGTGGAGCTGAGGGCGCGGGGGGTGCAGGCTTCGGGGTGTATCAGGGGTGAACTGGATGCGTGGGCGGGGCAGGTGAAGCTGGGGGCTTGAAGACTTGAGGGCTTGAAGACTTGAGGTAACTGCGGGAAGAGGGAAGAGGGAAGAGGGAAGAGGGAAGAGGGAAGAGGGAAGAGGGAAGAGGGAAGAGGGGAAGAGGGAAGATGGCTATGGATCGTTGCCCGGGAACGTGTTACGGACCCGCACTGACTTCTTCCAGTATTGCCACCAGATCGCTGCAGTCGCGGCGAGGCCCAGGTGCGGCAGAGTGACGAGGAAGGGTGGCAGCCCGGCCTGAACCACGGTTCCGTTCACGGTGAGCGGAATGTGCCCCGCCATCGCTGTGCTGCCGAGCATCAGACAGGCGGCGCAAACCAGGCTTGCAACTGCTGCTGCCTGCCAGAGCGCGACATGGAATGCTCGAGTTGCCCGGTTCTGAGTGAAAATCAGGTAGAGCCCGTACACGGAGCCGACCGCGATACCTCCCTGCACGAACAGCGACGACACCAAGCCCAAAGTCCAGGGAAGCGAATGGGCCCATGCTCCCTTGATCGCCTCGATGGTGCTGCTGAGGTCAGCGGTGGCAGAGAAGGCATTGGCGGGGGCGAAACAGGCACCAGCTACGTAGAACAGGAGCCAACCACGAATACCGACGAGCGGTCCGGACTGCTTCTGTCCCGGCATTTCCTCCCAGTGGGTATCTCGCGGAGGCTGTGTCATTTCCGGTCGGCCAGCACTGGGAGAAATTCCTTCCAGGGGCCGACCTCGTCTCGATAGTGCTTTGCCATGACCCGCGCGACCTGGGCGATGTGGCCGAGGTCATGGGCGGTCCAGGTGGCGAGCAGCTGGCGCAGGGTGACGGCGCCGAAGGTGGGGTGCAGACCGCGCAGGTCGAGCTCCGCGTCGGAGAGATTCCACGAGTGGAGCAGCTCGAGATTCGTGGCGCGGAGGCGAGCGAACTCCTCCAGCAGTGAATCGAGAGTGCGTCCGACATTGCGTTCGCGATGGCGGAAGCGATCGTAAGGCGCAAAGGGGGCGTCATCGCGTGCGCGGATGAGCAGGGCGCGGGGGATCCAGTCGGTTTCTTCCCCATCAATCAAGTGACCAACCACGTCGAATGGGCTGAAGGTGTCGGGGCCCTCGTTGGCGCGGGCCCAAGCGTCGTCGATGCCGTGGAGCAGCGCGGTCAGGGCCGATGGGGTTCGGCGGAGGACGTCAGTGGAACCGGCGAGAGTGAAGTTCATGGAGTGAAAATATCGGGATGGGCCGCCGCGGCGCGAGCGTGCATCTCCTTCAAGTCCTGCTGGATCGAGGCAACGACGGCCTTGTAGCGCGGTTCCTGTCGCACCGATGCGAAGAAGGGATCCATTTCGAGGAGCACGGCGTCCCTCCAGCCGGCGCGGTAGCCCTTTTCCAGCCAGTCGAGTGCTTCGGTGGTGCGGCCCTCGATGGCGCTGATGGCCGCGAGCTCCATCGGCGCGTTGGAGCCTTCCTGGCCATCGGCGACCCTCCGCTGTGCAGCCTTCGAGGATTCTTCCCACAGCGCAGACGCTTCACCTTGCTTGCCCTGGCGCTTCAAGGTGAGAGCGTACATCGATCGCAGGGACTCGGGAAACATCTGGCCGGCGGCCTCGGGGTCCTTCCGGGCGAGGGGATCGATGAGTCCTTCCGCGTCGGGATCATTGGTGAACACCGCCAGCTCGGCCCGGATGGGCGGAACCTCGGTGTTGTCGGGCTCGTTCAGCACGAGTTGCTTCGCGCGCTCGGTGGCAGGGGCATTCCGCCCGCGTCGCATATCCAACCAGACCAGCAGGCCCTGAATCCGTGGTTGATCCGGGAACTTCTGCTCCGCGGCGAGGAGATACCGGGCCGTGGCCGAGTCATCGCCCAGGCCCAGCAACGGCAGCCCGGTGTGATACGGCCCGTGCGGGTGGTTGGGGTCGAGCTGCTGGGAGCGAAGGGCCCAGTCGAGTGCCTCGTCGAAACGACCCAGTGCCCAGTAGACATTGGCGAGATCGGCCATGGCGCCGAAGTGGCCAGGATTCAGTTCCAGTGCCTTGAGGTACGAGCGACGCGCCTCGGAGAGCTGCTGCCGGCTGGACAGGAGATCTCCCAGGGCGAAGTATCCGAGGGCCTCATCGGGATCGAGCGCGATGGCCTTTCGTGCCGCGACGAACCCCGAATCGATGTACGAAGGCTCGCCGGCGACTCCGCGAAACATCCTGTTGCGGGCCAGCATGGCCCACGCCGAGGCGAAGGTGGTATCAAGCTGGATCGCCTGCCGCAGCAACGCCGCCTGGGCGACGTTGCCGGCGCGCAGGAACGGCTTCTCGGAGAGGGCGCGGAGATAGAGCTGGTATGCCTCCGTGTTGCTGGTGGCGACATGACCAACGCGGCCCATTTCCATGGGGGTGAGCGTGGCCTGAAGGGCGGACGAGACGTTTCGTGCGACGTCGCCCTGCACGGCGAAGACATCGTCGATCTTGCGATCATACTGTTCCGACCAGAGCCTTTGGCCGGTCTTCACGTCCGTCAGCTCCACCCCGATGCGCACCTGGTCACCGGCCAGGCGCACGCTCCCTTCCACGACGCTTCCAACACCCAGTTCGCTGCCCATGCGCTGCAGGCGATCGGGCTTTCCCTCATACTGCGCGGTGGCAGAGCTGCCGAGCACATGCAGTGCACCGACGCGCGAGAGTTGCGAGGCGATCTCCTCGGTCATGCCGGCGCTGAAGTACTGCTGCGCGGTGTCCTGGGAGATGTTGCGAAAGGGGAGGACGGCGATGGTGCGGGAGTGGGGGTCGCTTTGCGCGGCGGGCGCTGCGCGCGTGCTTCTGAGCATGAACCAACCTGCGAACCCCGCGGCGGTGGAGATGAGTGCGATGGCCGCGATGAGTCCGAGGCGGGGATGGCGGGGAGGGCGGGGAGGTCCTTCGCTGCGCTCAGGATGACGTGAGGGCGTGAGGACGTGAGGACTTGAAAGGGCGTCGGCGAAATCCTTCGCGCTGGCGAAGCGATCGGCGGGGAGCTTTTGAAGAGCGGTAAGCACCGCGGCTTCAACGGCGGGGGAAACCATCGGACGCCGCAGGCGCAACTGCGGTGGTTGCTCTGTCAGCACCTTGGCGACGATGGACTGGGAGTTGAGGCCGGTGAAGGGCGGTTCACCAGTCAGCATCTCGTATGCCAGGGCACCGAGTGCGTAGACATCGCTGCGGGGACCGATGTCGCGATCGCCCATGGCCTGTTCGGGCGACATGTAGGCGGGCGTGCCGATCGACATGCCGGTCTGGGTCATGCGAGAGCCGGCTTGACTGGTGGCGAGTGCGATGCCGAAGTCGGCGACGAGGGCCTGGCCGTCCTGCAGGAGGATGTTCTCGGGCTTGATGTCGCGATGGACGATGCCGCGCTTGTGGGCGAACTCGAGGGCGGAGGCGACTTCCCGGGTGAGGCGAATGGCGTCGTCGATTGGGAGTTGCTTCTCGCGCTCGAGGCGAGCCCGAAGGGTCTCGCCCTCGATGAAGGGCATGACGTAGTAGAGCAAGTCGGCAGTCGGCAGTCGTGAGTCGTCAGAAGGGTTAGGAGTTGAGGGTCCAGAGTTCAGAGGAACTGACCCGGAATCGATGAGTCCCAGAATGTGGGGGTGCTGGAGGCCGGCCGTGGTCTTGATCTCGGAGAGGAAGCGCTCACTGCCGATCACGGCGGAGAGTTCAGGGCGGAGCACCTTGATCGCGACCTTGCGGCCGTGCTTGAGATCCTCGGCGAGGTAGACCGTGGCCATGCCGCCGGCACCGAGTTCGCGCTCGATGCGGTAGCGGTCGGACAGGGATGCGGCGAGGCGCGCTTCGATATTGCTCAAGGCTTCGTCAGGTTGGCGACCCAGATGTCGCTCTCGGGTGTGCCGACCGTGAAGTAGAAGATCTTCCCATCGGTGGTGAAGCCGTACTTGGTATGCTGGCGGGCGGGGTCGTCGAAGTCTACCAGTACGGTACTCGCGCCACCCGCCGCCGGCATGGACCTGATCGACCAGCCCTGCCGAGCCCGGGCCAGGAAGTAGAGCGTCGACCCATCTGGTGACCAGTCTGCGTAGACCACTTCGGCATTTTCGGTGGCGTTGGAGACGAGGAGGGCATCGGCCCCGCCAGCCACCTTCAACAGATGCAACCCGTCAGCGCCGTGATACACGATGCCCCTGCCGTCAGGCGTGGAGATGCCGTAGTCGCCCTGAGTCACTGGCAGGAAGCTGACCTTCGCATCGGGCACCAGGTGCAGGATGCCGAATCCCGCCCTTCCAGGTTCGAACACGGTGAACAGGATCGTCTCGCCATCCGGGAACCATCCGGAATCGAGTTCCTCGTCCGGGGACGAGGTCCAGCGGGTGAGCCCCGTGCCGTCGGTGTCTACGGTGTAGATGTCGCGGCTGCCATTGCGGAGTGAGTGAAAAAGGATCCTGCGTCCGTCAGGTGACCACGTGGGGCTGAAGTCGCCGGCTGGATCGGTGGTGATCTGGCGTGCGTCGCCACCAGCCGCGGGCATGATGTACAGGTCGGGGTTTCCGCCCCGGTCGGAGTCAAAAGCCAGCCAGCGGCCATCAGGGGAGACGTCCACGTCCTCGATGGTCTCGTTCCCGGTCGTGATGCGCGTCGCGCCCCGAATGGAGACTGGGCCCCGGGCCGGCACGGGAATGGACCAGATGCTGGAGTAGGTCGTGAGCCTGGAATACGCCATGCGTCCGCCCTTCCGGCTCAGACTGATCCCGTGCGCGTCGGTTCCGGTGGTGAGGCGCTGGGGCGTGCCCTGCGCGGCGCCATTCGCACCGATGCGCTGGCGATAGATGTCGCGGCTGCCCTCGCGATCCGAGACCCAGAACAGCGCGCGCCCGTCGGGTGACCACTGGGGCCCCACATTCAGGGAACTGTCAGCCGTTACCGGTGTCGGCGCTGTTCCGTCGAGATGCACCATCCAGAGAGAGGACGTGGCGACGTTCCCGAAATAGCCGGTACCGAAGACGAATGCAGGGTCACCAGACGAAACGGCGATGCTGCGACCATCAGGGGACCACGCCGGTGAGAAGGCTGCGGCGGGCGCGGGGAGTGTCACCGTCCCGCCGCTCGCGAGCGTCAGCACCGTGACTACGTCGCTGTTGTAGCCAGCGGTCCAGGCCAACCGTGACCCATCGGGCGACCAGTCGAGCCCGGACAGTGGCGTCACTGATTCCTGGCCGTGGAAAAGCATGGACTTGTCGGCGCGGGCCACCCGGCGTGGAACCCCGCCGAGCGCCGGCACGAGATAAATGCCGTCATTGGACTGATACGCGATCTGGGATCCGTCGGGCGACCAGCGAGGCGAGCGGAAATTCCCGGTCGTGTCACTGGTGAGTGCCACCTCACGACCACCAGTGACCTGGCGAACGTAGACCTGCATGGCAGTGGGGGGACCGGCGGCATAGGCGATGTTCTCGCCATCGGGCGACAGGGCGGGGTCAACCTCGAGCCCGGGGGCGCGCGTCACCTGAATGGTCTTGCCGATGACCGGGAGCGCATTGGCTGCTGCGTTCCGCGCGCGAAGAACGAGGAAGCCCAGGGCTGCCAGCGCCGTGAGCGATGCACCGATCAGCAGCGCGCGATTGCGGGGAGCACTCGTCGTGATCGGTGCGGTCGCCGCGATGGTGCGCGGCTGCAGGGCGCTGGCAAACTGCGCCACCGGGTTGAAACGATCGGCGGGGGTCTTGGCAAGCGCACGCTGCAGGGCCGCAGCGACGTCGGCCGGCACGGCGGGGCGCAGCTGCGTGATCGGCGGCGCGTTCGCGACCAGGTGCTGGTGCACGATGCTCTCGACGGTGGGCCCGGTGAACGGGGCCTGTCCCGCGAGCATTTCGTAAAGCACGCAACCGAGGGCGTAGAGATCACTCCGGCCGTCGAGGTCCTGCTGACCGGCGGCCTGTTCGGGACTCATGTACGTCACGGTGCCGATGGCCATGCCGGTCTCGGTCAGCTTGTCACCAGAAGCAGCGTTGATGGCCCTGGCGATGCCGAAGTCGGCGACGACGGCGTGCCCGCTCTCGAGGAGGATGTTCTCCGGCTTGATGTCGCGATGAATGACGCCGTGAGCGTGGGCGTAGCTCAGGGCATCGGCGACTTCGCGAGCGATCTGGAGTGCGTCATCGATGGGGAGCTGCTTTTCGCGGTCGAGGCGGGAGCGGAGGCTTTCGCCATCGACGAAGGGCATGACGTAGAACAGGAGTCGTGAGTCGGCAGTCGGCAGTCGTGCGTCAGTCGGCAGCGCGCCACTGTCAAACAACGGGAGGATGTGGGGGTGGCGAAGGTTGGCCGTCGTCTCGATTTCGCGGAGGAAGCGATCAGCGCCGAGTGCAGCGGCGAGTTCGGGACGGAGAACCTTGATGGCGACCTGGCGGTGGTGCTTGAGGTCCTCGGCGAGATAGACGGTGGCCATGCCGCCCTGGCCGAGCTCGCGAATGATACGATAGCGGTCAGCGAGGGCTTTGGCGAGGCGGTCGGGGGTCATTTCGCACCGAGCTTCGACTTCACATCAGCAAACCAGTTTTCGACCAGCAGCACCGCCACGTCGTCGCGGGACTTTCCACCGACCTCGCGCACCATGATAAAGCGCCGGTCGTCGGGCGAGACGTCGAACGGGGTGTAATGCTCATCGGGAGCGAGGAGGATGTTCCCCGGGAGCGGAAAGAGCGTCTTGGCGCTCCCGAGCGTGATGGAGGCGCCCCCGGTCACGGGGACGGCGACCATGCTCCGGTTCCCGTCGACGTAGAACAATTCCTTCCCGCCATGCGCCCAGAGGGGTGCCTGTCCGCCGTTGCTCGAGACCTGCCACTTGCCGTCGTCAACGTTGGGGAAAGGTCGAATGTAGACCTCGTTCTTCCCGGTTTCGTCGGACTCGTATGCGATCCAGCGGTCATCGGGCGAGAGCGACATGGCGGCTTCGTCGTACGCCGGATTGGCGAGCAGCGGGAGGGGGCCACTGTCCACGCCGGGCCGCCATGCGTAGATGTTGCGAGGTCCGCGCAGTCCACTCAGGCCGCCGATCCGGGCCACGAGCCACTTGCCGTCGTGTGACCAGGCGGCATCGTTCACCTGCTCCACGCGAGGCGACACGAGTGCCTTCTCACTGCCGGTCCCATCGGCTCGGCGTTCCTTCAGGCCGCCGGTTCCATCGACGATGTAGGTGACGGACCTGCCATCGGGTGTCCAGTGGGGGCGTTGTTCGGGCAATGAGTCAAAGGTGAGGCGCGAGAGCGGGCCCGTCGGCAATCGCTTGATCCAGATGTCATCGCCTGACTTGGTATTGAGGCCGATGGCGAGCTGGGTGCCGTCGGGAGAAAGCGCCCAGCCTTGGTTGAGGTTGGAGATGCTGAGCTTGAACTTCCAGCTGGTGTCGACCGGTTCCTGTGTTCCAGCGCGGTCGATCCACACCATTTCGTACTGGCCCCGGATATCGGTGCGGCGCGCGGCCCCGACTTGCGCCACCAGTGTGCCAGCGTCGGAGAACGACAGCACCGGCACCACGAATTGGAGCCCGATCCCGTCCATGAGTTGAACGGGAGGTCCCCTGAACTCCAACTTGGCCACGTCGAAGGGAGCAGCAACCAGTTCGCCATCCAGCTTCACGTAGGCGAGGTGGCCCGAGGAGAGATACCATCCGCCTATCGCGCCCGGCACCAGGAGTCGTGTCGCACCCGACGTCGCGTCGTACACCCAGAGGTCGGCTTGGGGATCACAGTTGAAGCTGCAATCGGTGAAGATGACGCCGCGCGCCTGCGGCAGCGGCCTCGGAAGCACCGATGCCTTGTTGGAATTCTTCGAGTGCCAGAGTACCGTCGGCCGCTCTCCCGTGTCCTTCACGCGCATCAGGTTGAACGAGAGCGAGGTGTACACGATGGTACCGTCGTCGAGCCAGGCCGCGCCGGTGGCGAAGGCGCTGTCGGCGACCTTGAACACCTGTCCCCCTGCCAGCGGTATCGACATGAGCTGCTCGTGCTGCACGAACGCGACCTTGCTGCCATCGGGCGAGAGGCCGAGTCCCTGCGCGCCGTTGGTGCCGGCGAGCGGCGTGGCGATGCTGTTGGCGCGCTCCTTCACCCAGAGCTGCACGCCACTGTCGCCGGGTCCGGCGTAGACGAGGCGCGATCCGTCCTGGGTGATGAGCATCTCGCCCCGTGGAGCCTGGCCGGGGGGGAAGGAGAGAAAAAAGCGGCTTACGGGCGAGGCGCGCGGGCCTCCTCGCATGAACCAGCCGGCGACGCCCGCGGCGGTGGCGATCAGGGCGAGCGCGGCCAGCATGACGGGGCGGGTAAGGCGGGTAGGGCGGGTAGGGCGGGTGGAACCGAGTGCCACCGTGGCGGCGTAAGTGCCGCCCTTTCCGTCGAGGGCGTCGGCGAAGTCCTTCGCCGAGCCGTAGCGATCGGCCGGCAACTTCTGCAAGGCAGTCAGGATCGCGTTTTCGACGGCGGAAGAAACCAGCGGACGCTTGGGGCGCAACAGCGGTGGCTGCTCCGTCAGCACCTTCGCGACGATGGCCTGGGAGTTGGGGCCCATGAAGGGGGGCTCGCCGGCGAGCATCTCGTACGTCATGGCGCCCAGGGCATACACATCGCTGCGGGGGCCGATCTCGCGTTCGCCCATTGCCTGTTCGGGCGACATGTACGCCGGCGTACCGAGTGACATGCCGGTCTGGGTCATGCGGCTGCCACCGGCCTGCTGGACCGCCAACGCGATGCCGAAGTCGGCGACCAGGGCGGCGCCTTCCTGGAGCAGGATGTTCTCCGGCTTGATGTCGCGGTGGACGACGCCGTGGCGGTGGGCGTAGTCGAGCGCGTTGGCGACTTCCTTCGCGAGACGGATCGCATCGTCAACGGGGAGCTGCTTCTCGCGAGTCAGGCGGGCGCGGAGGGATTCGCCCGCGACAAAGGGCATGACGTAGTAGAGCAAGCCGGCAGTCGGCAGTCGTGAGTCGTCAGAAGGGTTAGGGGTTGAGAGTTCAGGGTTCAGAGGAACTGCCCCGGAGTCGATGAGGCCGAGGATGTGGGGGTGCTGCAGGCTGGCGGTGACCTTGATCTCGGCGAGGAACCGATCGCCACCGATAACAGCGCTCAACTCCGGATGGAGGACCTTGATCGCGACCTTGCGGCCGTGCTTGAGGTCTTCCGCCAGGTAGACGGTGGCCATGCCGCCCTGGCCGAGCTCGCGCTCGAGGCGGTATCGGTCGCTCAGGGCGGATGAAAGGCGGGCTTCTGTGCTAGTCAAGGCGATCGCTCTGTTCGGGCCGAGTCGAGCATGGGCTTGAAGACGGGGTCACTGTCCTGCCAGAGCTTGAGAAACCCATCGTAGAATAATGCCGCTTCCTTCGGGTGGCCGAGCTTCTCCTGAATACGCGCCTGGGCCAGCATTGCCGGCCCGAGAAACACCAGTTCAGGCGTCGAGTTCTCACCGAGGCCACGGTACCAGGCGAGGGCGTCGTTGTTGCGGCCCTGTGTCGCCAGCAACTTGGCACGGGTGAAACGCTCCAGTGCCCCGCCATAGAACGGGGACATGAAGGTGAGCTCGTACCATCCCTCGAGGTGCAGCGCCTCGAGGGATGCGAGCGCGCTGTCGGGCTGGGCCTTCGCGAGTGCCATCTGGGCGCGGAGTCCCTCGGCCAACTCCAGCGCGAGCGGAGGCCCCTCGGTCGCGGCTCCCATCCCCTGCAACTGCTCCACGCCTTTCATCGCCTCGGCGGTGGCACCACGCCTGATGTCGAGGAGGCCCAGCACATACAGCTTGAGGATGGGGCGCACGCCGTTGTGCCCACTGAAGAACGCGCTCGGCTGGGTACTCAGCAGCGTGGTATCGGTCGCGTCCCACCGGGCCAGGCGCGCGCGCGAGGCATCGAGTTCTCCCCGGGTCGCGGGAACGAAGGGGAGGGTGTTGAACCAGGCGTCCACCAGGGGCGCCTCGCTTCCTCCGAGCGCGGAGGCCGCTGCGAGTTCGGTGCGCGCCAGAGCGAGCCGTCCCTGCGCCAGCGCGAGATAGGCGAGGTACACATGCCCCTGGGCGCGCACGCCCCGCGGGCGTGCCGGCTCAGTCATGAGCAGAGCCAGGCGGCTGGCGGAAGGCAGGCTCTGGGCGAAGACCGCCAGTGACCACATGCCGATCGCGAGGGTACCATCGGGCGCACGGCCGAAAGCAGCCATGACGGAGTCCACGGCAACCGAATCGCCGGTGGCGAGGGCCTGAAGCGCGCGCAGCTCGAGGGTGCGATCGCCCTCGGGGCTCAGCTTGTAGAAGCGAGCCGAGAGCGAATCGAGCAGTGGCTGGTTGCCATCGCGCGCGGCGATGCGCATGAGGTGGTAGAGGGCGCCGAGATCGCCGGGGTCGAGGAAGAGCGCCTGGGAGAAGGCAGTCCTCGAATCAGTGAACGACTGGCCACGCAGTGGGTTGCCATGGAAGGAGAGCTCTCCCAGCTGATACCAGGCCTCCGCGTCATCGGGCCATGATTGCGCGATGGCGCGGAACTGCTGTTCCGCTTCTCCCGCGTGGCCGCGGCGCATTGTGAGGAGCGCCTCGAGGAAGCGGCGGTCGTGCGCCGAGAGCCGGTCGCTGTGGAGAAAGGCGAGCTCTGCCGAGCGACGCGAATCGTCAGCCCAGGCCATGCGCTCCTGCGCCATGCCGAGTCGATGGAAGGCGAGGGCGAAGCCGGTGTCGGCGGTGACGGCCTCCTGAAATGCCTTGGTGGCGGCGACGTATTGCCCGGCGCGATAGGCTTGCTCGCCCTCCATGTAAGCCTTGAGGGCGGGAATGGACGAAGTCGTGACCGCAGCGGTGCGCGTGAGGCGCGCGCCGCCCTCGGCGGAGCGATCGGCGGCGAGGCGAGTGGCGAGCAGGTCTACGAGGGAGGTCACGTCACCTGGATCGCCGTCCACCGTGGCCTCGGCGAGTGGCTTCGCCTCGTTGGCGCGATCGAACAGCGACGCACTGAGCCGAAGCTTGCCGCCGACCTCGAGTACGTCTCCCATCACGAATAGCCCGGCCTTGAAGTGATCGGCCACTGCGCCGGCCCGCTCGACGCTCATGGCCGACGCATCCTGTCCAGCGTACCCGAGCAGGGCGTGGGCGTTGACGCTGCGGAGACCGGCGGCGCCGTCGAGGCTCGTGCTGAGCAAGTCGACGATCCCTTCGCCGAGATAGGCGAACTGCGGTCCACCGCGCACGGTGAAGGGGAGGACGGCGATGACATTGGCTGACGCGGCACTGGGTGCGGGGTGCGCGTTGCGGCGGAACATGAAGACGGCGGCAAGGCCCAAGAGAAGCGCGCCGGCAATGATCGCGATGCGCTGACCGCCCCGGGCCGCGGACCGCTGCAGCGGAGCAGTGTCGAGCGCGCGCAGCTGATTGACGATGTCGTCGGCCGACTGCCAGCGTTCATCGGGATTCTTGGCGAGGCAGCGCATGACGAGGGCGGCGAGTGCCGGTGGGCAATCCTTCCGCTTCAGCTCGACCGGCGCAGGCGCCTGGGCGATATGCGCCGCCATCTGCTGGGCTGGCGTGGTAGCGGTGTAGGGCGACCCACCGGCAAGCATCTCATACGCGACCAGTCCCAGGGCGTAGAGATCGGCGCGATGGTCGATGTTGGGGTCGCCGGCCACCTGTTCCGGGGCCATGTAGGCGGGGGTGCCGATGGAAACGCCGAGGGTGGTCAGGATAGAGGGCCCGCTCGGGTTCGCGGGGTCCTTCGGGCCCGGAGGGCCCTCAGGACGGTGGCTGGAAGCCACCGCCTTCGCGATGCCGAAATCGAGCACGAGTGCGTGGCCGTCGGCGATGAAGATGTTCTCGGGCTTGATGTCGCGGTGGACGACGCCGGCCTTGTGGGCCTTGGCGAGGGCGTCGGCGATCTCGGTGGTGTAGCGGACTGCTTCATCGAGCGGCAATGGACCGGTGCGCGCGAGACGGGCGCGGAGGGTTTCGCCGTTTACAAACGGCATTACATAGAAGAGGAGCTGGCTTCCAGCAGTCGGCAGTCGTGAGTCGTCAGTGAGTGAAACAGCCCCGCTGTCGAAGAGGGGGAGAATGTGGGGGTGCTGGAGGTTGGCGGTGGTTTCGATTTCGCGGAGGAAGCGATCGGCGCCGAGTGCGGCGGCGAGCTCGGGGCGCAACACCTTGATGGCGACCTGGCGGTTGTGCTTGAGGTCGTGGGCGAGATAGACGGTGGCCATGCCGCCGGCGCCGAGTTCGCGCTCGATGCGGTAACGGTCGGCCAGGGCAGCAGTGAGGCGCTCCGGCGTGGTCACGTAGTGAGTGCCGCGTCGGTCAGGCCCATCCGCTCGACCATGGGCCAGTAGCGCGGGTCCTTCCGGATCGGATCGAGCCGCGGGTGCACGCGAAGCAGGATCAGTCCCGAGGCCTTCTCTGTGATTGCAATCTCCAACCACTTGAAGGCCTCGTCCACGTCGCCGAGGCTGGCGTGGAGCGCGCCGATGCCCCATGCCGAGACGACCCGCGTACCGCGGGCGGCGGTGAGCTCGGCGAGGATGCGGCGGGCCTCCGCTTCATTGCCGCGTGCGGCGGCGAGATGCGCGAGCCCGAAGGACGGCCCGGCGATACCGCCGCCAAGGCGACGGCCCTCCTCGTACGCCGCATGGGCCTCATCGAAGCGGCCGAGTGCCTCGAGCGAGCGAGCCATGTCGGTGTGGGCGCCATCGAAGCGGGCATCGAGCTCGATCGACATGCGATAGTGGAACACCGACTTGTCGTACTCCCGGGCGAAGTAGCTCGCGTCGCCGAGCCCGGTGTGGATGAAGGTCGAGAGCGGGTCGAGCTGCACCGCGCGGGTGGCGGACGCGAGCGCCTCTTCGTGGCGCTCGAAGGCGTAGAGCGTGCGGGAGAGGACGTTGTGCGCCAGCGTGAGCCCGGGGTTGAGCACGATCGCCTTCTGCAGGGCCCGCATGCCGCCCACCACGTCGCCCGAATGGGCGGCGATGAGGCCGAGCGAGGTCCATGCGTCGCCGAGCGAGGGATCGAGCTCGATGGCGCGCCGGGCCGCCGCCGTGGCCTCGCCACCGACTTCGGCGGGGTTGGCCATGCCGCGGGCGGCGCGGAAACTCTGGCAGTCGGCGAGTGCCGACCAGGCGAACGCGTAGGTCGGATCGAGCTCGAGTGCCCGGCGGGCGTGGAGCAGCCCGAGCTCAAGGGCCTCCCTGGTACCAGCGATGAGATTGTGCCGGCTCTTGAGCATCTCGAGGTGCGCCTCGGGATTCACCGTAGCGCGATGAGCGAGATGGCCTTCCTCGGCGGGCGTGAGCTGGACGGCGATCTCGTGGGCCATGGTGGCGGCGAGGTCGCCCTGAAGGCTCAAGACGTCGACGAGGTCGCGGTCCCAGCGGGCCGCCCAGATGGTCTGGTCGGTGCGGGCGCTGACGAGCTGCACGCTGACGCGGACGCGGTTGCCCACGAGCAGGGCCGAGCCCTCGAGGACGGCGTCGACGTTGAGTTCGCGCGCGATCTCCGGGAGGGAGAGCGTGGATCCCTTGTAGCGCATAGCCGAAGTGCGGGAGATGACGCGCAGCGCCTTGATGCGGGAGAGATCGGAGATGATGGCGTCGGTCATGCCATCGGCGAAGTACTCCTGGGACGGATCACCAGAGACGTTGCGCAGCGGAAGCACGACGATTCCGCGGACGGTTTCGCGGGCTGCCATGGCGCCCGAGCTGGTGCCGCCGGCCACGGCACGAAGTGTCTCGGCTACCATGGCCGCTGATGAGGGGCGCTCTGCCGGTTCCTTCCGCAGGCAGGCATCAACGAGCTGATCCACTGCCGCGGGCACCTCGGGGCGAAGCGAGCGCACGGTGGGTGGCGAGTTGCTGAAGATCTCGAACATCAGCGCCTCTCGGCGCTCCTTGATGAACGGCCGCCGGCCGGTGGCCATCTCGAAGAGCAGCACACCCAGTGCGTAGATGTCGGTGCGGGCATCGGACGGGTCGTCCGAAAGCTGTTCCGGAGCCATGTAGGGCAGCGAGCCGAGGATCATCCCGGCCTGAGTGAGCTTCACGGCGTTCGGGTCGGAGTCCATGAGGAGCGCGATGCCGAAGTCGAGAATCTTGGGCTGGCCGCTCTCGGTGAGGACGATGTTGCCTGGCTTGAGATCGCGATGGAGGATGCCGCGCTCGTGCGCGCTGTGGAGCGCGTCCGCGATGATGGCGCCAAAGCGGGTCAGGTCCTTCAGTGATAGCGGGCCGGTTTCCAGTCGCGTCTCGAGTGAGCCGCCGGGGACGTACTCCATGACCAGGAAGTCGGTGCCATCCTGGGTGTCGAAGTCGAATATGGTGGCGACGCCGGGATGGGAGAGCCGGGATAGGACGAGCGCCTCGCGCCGGAAGCGCTCGCGGGTCTCGGTGCCGACGCTCTGGCCGGTGCGCAGGAACTTGATGGCGACGTCGCGGTCGAGGTTGGCATCGCGGGCGCGCCAGACCTCGCCCATGCCGCCGGCGCCGATGCTCTCGAGGAGCTTATAACGGCCGAGGGAGGTGCCGGGAGAGATGGATGTGAGGTTCAGCGGCACCTACTTCTTCTCCATCTTCGCCCTGAGTTCCGTAAACCAGTTCTCGACGTACACCACTTCCTCGTTCGATTCCTTCGGCACCCGGATCATCAGGAAGCGGCGATCATCGGGCGCCACGTCGTACTCGGGCCGGTTCCTGGCTGCGAGATAGCCGGTGAGCGGGAACAGGGCGTGGGGCGTGCCGAAGGTGAAGGCCTCGCCCGGCAACACGTCGACGGCCATCAGCTTGCCACCGCTCTTGAAGAACAGTTCCTTGCCGCTGTGGGCCCAGCGCGGCTCGGTGCCGCCGCCGGTGGAGACGAGCCGGGTGGACTTCATCGAGGGGAAGGGGGCGACGTAGATCTCCATCAGGCCGGTCGGGTTGGCGGAGTATGCGAGCCAATGCTCGTCGGGTGACAGGGCCGCCTGCATGCTGACGCTCGGGTCCACCACGAGTGGAAGCAGCGTCGTGTCGCCCACCAGGCGCCGGCCACGAATGTTGGAGCTGCCGACCGCCTCGTCAGCGCGGACGATGAGCCACTGACCGTCGCGCGAGAGCTCGATTTCCCAGAGGCCGAAGGTGTGCCGCTGGAGCAGGTCGGGCGGCGCACTGCCGTCGACGGGCATGCGGTAGGCGTCATAGGCGTCCTGGTTTCCGCCACCGCGCTTGTTGGAAATAAATGCGATGGACTTTCCATCCGGTGACCAGGACGGACGCCAGTTGACGGTCCCTTCCTGGGTCAGCTTCTGCCGGGTGCCGTCGGCGCGCCAGATCCAGATGTGGGTTGGGCCATCACGGACGCTCACGGCGAGCGCCTTGCCGTCGGGGGAGACGGCGGGGTAATCGAACTCGCCCCGCCAGCCCGAGTCGACCGGCTCTGCGCTGCCATCGCGCGAGACCCACATGAGCTCGGATGGCTTCTGCTTGCCGGCGGTGATGGAGTAGAGCGCACTCCCCGATGCTGACAGCGCCAGGGTGGTCGGCACGATGTCCTCGAGGACAGGTACGGCCGGGGTCGTCATCACAAGCCGGTTCGGGTCGAACCCCGCAGCATACAGGCCGCCCGCGCGGTCGGTGTAGAGCAGGTAGCCGGTGGGTGAGTACCAGGCGCCGGCGGCATTCGGCACGAGCAACCGCGAGCTATCGGCCGCGAAATCGAAGACATACACGGCGGACTCGATGGCGCAGTTGCCGGGGCAACTCGTGTGAAGGAATCCCCGACTGCCCGGAAGGGGAGAGAGCGTGAGCAGCGCGTGACGACGCAGGCTACTGTCGGCCCGTATGGGCGAACTCGGACCTCCGTCGGCGGAGACCCTCTTCATGTCCGCCACCGCGCCGGCGTAGACGATGGTCCCATTGTCCAGCCATGCGGCCGAGACCTGGGTCCGCTGCGCGTCTTCGGCGAGGGTGATCGAGCCGCCCCCGTCGACACTGACCTTGCGGAGCCTTCCATCGGTCGTGAGGTATCCGATCCACTTCCCGTCGGGCGAGAAGAAGGGCGACACCGCTCCCTCGGTGCCAGCGATCGGTACGGGCTCGCGCTCGCTCCGAAGCTTGCGCATCAGGTGGATGACGCCATCGATGGAATCGGTATAGACGATGCTCGATCCGTCCGGGGCGATTGCGGCCTGTGATGCGATCAGGCTCTGGCCGGCCGAGAGGAACTGGCCGCGGGGATGCTGCCAGAGGACGACGCGTTGGCGGCTTACGGGCGCGCCCGTCCTTCCCTGCCACACGAAGGCCCACATAGCCGTGGCTGCAATCGCGGCCGCGATAGCGCTCCATGCAAGGGCGCGCCCTGGACGTGAGGACGTGAGGACGTGAGGTAGACGTGAAGACGTGAGGACGTTAGGACGTGAAGTAACCTCGGTGGATGCGTAGTTACCGCCCTTACCGTCGAGCGCCTCCGCAAACTCCCTTCGCTGTGCCGTAGCGATCGGCGGGGAGCTTTTGCAACGCCGTAAGCACGGCATGTTCCACTGCCGGGGGGACGCTAGGGCGCGCAGGGCGCATAGCGCGCGGAGATTCCGTCAGCACCTTCGCGACGATGGCCTGGGAGTTGAGGCCAGTGAACGGCGGTTCCCCGGTGAGCATCTCGTAGGTCATCGCGCCGAGCGCGTACACATCGCTGCGCGCACCGATGTCTCGTTCGCCCATGGCCTGTTCGGGCGACATGTAGGCGGGCGTGCCGAGCGACATGCCGGTCTGGGTCATGCGAGAGCCGCCGGCCTGCTGGACGGCCAGCGCGATGCCGAAGTCGGCGACGAGGGCCGAACCGTCCTGCAACAGGATGTTCTCGGGCTTAATGTCGCGGTGGACGACGCCCTGGCGATGGGCATAGTCGAGCGCGCTGGCGACTTCCTTCGCAAGCCGGAGTGCGTCGTCGATGGGGAGCTGCTTGTCGCGCGCGAGACGGTTGCGGAGGGACTCACCCGACGACGTACGGCATGACGTAATACAAGAGATCAGTCGACAGTCGACTGTCGTCAGTGAGGCGTGAGGCGTGAGGCGTGAGTGAAACAGCTCCCGAGTCGATCAGGCCGAGAATGTGCGGGTGCTGGAGGTTGGCGGTGACCTTGATTTCGGTGAGGAAGCGGTCGCCGCCGATGACGGCGCTCAACTCGGGATGCAGGACCTTGATCGCGACCTTGCGGCTGTGCTTGAGGTCCTCCGCGAGGTAGACGGTGGCCATGCCGCCCTGGCCGAGCTCGCGCTCGACGCGGTAGCGATCGGCAAGAGACGCGGTGAGGCGGGCTTCGGTGCTGGTCACTGTTGTGCCGCCGCGAGCTTCGCGTTCACGTCCTGAAGCCAGTTCTCGACGGTGATGAGCTGCGAACGCGTACTGTCGCCGACAGGAATACCCATCATGAGGAAGTTCCTGTCATCGGGGCTCAGGTCGTAGTAGGGGATGAACCCCTGGAGAAACTGGGTGCCGAACCCGGTGAAGAGCCTCTGGGGCGTGCCGGGAGAGAATGCGCCCCCCGACGTGGTGATGGGGGCCATCATCATCTCGGTGCCGGAGACGAAGAAGAGCTCGCGGCCACTGTGTGCCCAGCGGGGCGCGGTGCCGCCGCCGATCGACACTTGCCACCGTCCCGCGTTCACGTGGGGGAAGGGCCGGACATAGACCTCGAGGGTTCCGGACTCGTTCGACACATATGCCAGCCAGTGACCGTCGGGAGAGAGCGAAGGGTTCGTCTCGGCGGCTGGACCGGTGAGGAGAGGTACGGGCGTCGTGTCGCCCCCCAGGCGGATTCCGTAGACGTCAGGGCCGGTGGAATCGTTGTTGATCCGATAGAAGAGCCACTCACCGTCTTTCGACATGGACGCTTCGATAGTCGAACGGGAGGTGGCGAACACCGACTCGGCGGGCGCACTGCCGTCGGCCTTCCTGCGCCACACCTGCACAATATTGGAACCCTGCCCGGGGTTGAGGAGGTACATGATGTACTTGCCGTCGCTGCTCCAGAAAGGCGCAAAGTTCGCAAGGCCATCGAAGGTGAGCCGGGAGAATGGGCCTGCCGGCAGCTCCTTCACCCAGACGTCGGTGGACTTGGGCCCCACCATGTCCACGACGAGGCGGCGACCATCGGGCGAAAGGGCGAGCCCGCGATTGTTCGGCGGTGTCACGACCACGGCGGGCTCGATCGGCTTCGCGGCACCTTCGCGGGTGACCCAGACGGCAGACACCCGGTAGGAATTCGATCCGCCCCGCACATACATCAGGGTGCCACCGCTGACAGTGAGGTCGACCGAGCCCAGCAGCTTGGTCTTGAGGCCGTCGAGCACCGGCACCGGCGATCCGCGCAGCGTCATGGTGCGCTCATCGACGCGGGCGAGAGTGAGCACACCGTCGGCGCGCACGATGATGAAGAGCCCCGCCCCGATGCGTCGGGCGAAGATGCCCCTGGTGAGAACGTGGCGCGCACCGGTCTTCAGGTCGCTGACGCCGATATCAAACTCCTCGAGTGCGTTACTGCTCCGGGTGCGATACACCAGCCAGCGTCCGCCCGGGACGGCCTCGGGCCACGCCTGCCCCGCCTCGCCGCGCGAGGCATCGATCGGTACCACGAGTTGTGCGCTATCGCCGTTGGGGCGCACGCGGCTCAGGCCGGGAACGGCGTCGAAGTAGATCCAGCCATCATCGCTCCAGGCGACACCGCCGCTCGCGCCCGACCCTCCCCGGGCGATCGTGACGGGGGAGCCACCGTCGACGCCGACCAGCTTCAGCTCGAGCAGGCTTCCGGAGGAAAAGACGATCTGTCGTCCGTCGGGCGAGAAACGGGGATTGATGGCATTGGAGGTGCCGAGAATCGGTGTCGCCTCAAGCCGATCACGATCGCGGAGCCAGAGGCTGCCGCCCTGCTCGCCGGGCCCGACGTAGACAAAGCGTGAGCCATCGGGAGACAGGTCAATGTTGGTCCCGATGCGGCTCCATTCCATCGGCTGGTTTGCGGGGAGGGCGAGGGCGTAGCGCCTTACGGGCGCCCCCGTCGTTCCGCGCCGCATGAAGCCCCACATGGCGGTGGCTGCGATCAGGGCGGCGACGGCGCTCCAGGCGAGGGCGCGCCCTGGACGTGAGGACGTGAGGACGTGATGGAGACGTGAAGACGTGAGGACGTGAGGACGTGAAGTAACTACCGTCGATGCATAGTTGCTGCCTCTCCCTTCGAGCGCCTCTGCGTACTCCTTCGCCGGCTGCCAACCGATCGGCGGGGAGTTTCTGCAAGGCCGTGAGGACGGCGTGCTCGACCGCGGGTGGCACGGTGGGGCGCTTGGGGCGGAGCGGTGGCGGAGTTTCCGTCAGCACCTTCGCGACGATGGCCTGGGAGTTGGGGCCGGTGAAGGGCGGCTCGCCGGTGAGCATCTCATAGGTCATGGCGCCCAGCGCGTACACGTCGCTCCGAGCGCCGATGTCGCGTTCGCCCATGGCCTGTTCGGGCGACATGTAGGCGGGAGTGCCGAGCGACATGCCGGTCTGCGTCATGCGGGAGCCGCCGGCCTGCTGCACGGCGAGGGCGATGCCGAAGTCGGCGACGAGGGCCTGACCGTCCTGCAGCAGGATGTTCTCGGGCTTGATGTCGCGATGGATGATGCCGCGCTTGTGGGCGAACTCGAGGGCGGCGGCGACTTCCTTCGTGAGGCGGATGGAGTCATCGACGGGGAGCTGCTTCTCGCGGGTGAGGCGACCGCGCAGGGTCTCCCCCTCGATGAAGGGCATGACGTAGTACAGAAGATCAGTCGACAGTCGACTGTCGTCAGTGAGTCGTGAGGCGTGAGGCGTTAGTGAAACGGCTCCCGAGTCGATCAGGCCGAGGATGTGGGGGTGTTGAAGGCTTGCGGTGAGCTTGATCTCGGCCAGAAACCGATCGCCGCCGATGACGGCGGAGAGTTCCGGATGCAGGACCTTGATGGCGACCTTGCGACCGTGCTTCAGGTCTTCGGCGAGATAGACGGTGGCCATGCCACCCTGGCCCAGCTCGCGCTCGAGGCGATAGCGGTCGGAGAGAGCTGCGGTGAGACGGTCGGCGGTGGTCATGTGGTGAAGCGCTCAACGGGGACGAGCTGCAAGCCGTCGATGCGGGCGAAGTCCTTCTGATTCAAGGTGGCCAGGGCATAGCCATGCGCAAGCGCCGTGGCGCCGATCAGCATGTCGTGTGCACCGATGAGGGTACCACTGCCGGCGAGATCTGCCCAGAGCTCGGAGTGCCGGCGCGCCTCGACCAGGCCAAAGGGCAGGATCGGGAGCGCGCCCAGCAATCCCTCAACGAACGCCAATCGACGCGAGCGGGTACCGCGGTCGCGGGCTCGATGGCAGCCGTGGAGCAACTCCGACGCGGTGACGGCGCTCAGGGCGATCGGCTCAGTCGAGATGGCGCCAAGCAGGTCATCGAAGCGCAGCGCACGTCGCTCGGCGGCGATCAGCACGGTGGTGTCGAGCATCACTCCCATGTGTCGGGCGCGCCGGGCAGCGCGCGCCGGGCCGCGTCGATATCGGCCTCGAAGGCAGTCGTCTCATCCGGGGTGAGCCGAGGCAGCGCTGCCCACCGTACCGCGAACGCTGCCGCGGTGACGGTGGGGGATGCGGTCTCCAGAGTGGCCGGCTCGCGAGTGGCGGGAAGACAATAGCGCGTCACTGCCTCGCGTACTACCTGCGACTTCGGCACGCCGTGCTCACGGGCCCAGCGGGTCAGGGCCCGGGCGAGGTCGCGGGGGAGGCGCAGGGTGAGGTGCTCGTCTTTCATGTGTTACAATGTAGCGCACCTGTAACACAGCGGCAAGATTTATGTTGGCAGGAGATCTCCTACCTTGCGTCCATGACCTGCGCGAAGAATTGATCCAGGTCGATGCGGAGCGGTGGGACGTCCGGGTTGGGCTGCCAGGTGATGTCGTGGTCGAGCACTTCCGGCCTGGCGTCGCTGGGGCGCCAGCGTTCCACAAGCCGGGCGTCGAGGTCGACGATCCAGTACTCGGGCACGCCACCGCGCTGGTAAAACCGGCGCTTGGTGCCGCGGTCGTACCGGGCCGTGGATGGCGAGGCGACTTCGATGACGAGGGTGGGTGTTGGGGCGTCCTCCCAGCGATCGAACCGTGGGCCGGGCGGCACCACGAACAGGTCGGGCTGGGTGAGCTGGTCGGGAAGCACCTCGAGATCGGCTGGCAAGGCAAAGAAGCGGCCGAGTCGATGCTCGTGCACGTATGGCAGGAGGAGCGCCGTCAGCGCTGTGACCCCTTCCTGGTGCCTGACGCGTGGGGTGGGGGTCACGATCAGTTCGCCGTCGATGAGCTCGTGGCGCATCCCATCGTCGGGAAGCGCCAGTACTTCAGCGCGGGTCCAGCGGGCCACGTCAGGCATAGCCATAGCGTACGCTCGGCGGGTGAAGGTGGGCAAGTCGGCATTGCCCAAGGTTGCCCGAACCGGCAATGACGACGTCATCGAAAATGCGCAGGAAGGCTCCGTGCCATGCAACGGGATTGCCGCGGCCTGCTACGCAGGCCTCGCAATGACCTGGTTACCGCGCATGCTCCGCGGTGAGTTCGGCGGAAAGGTTCTCGACCACTACGAGTTCCCGGTCATCACCCTTGCCGGCGCCCTGGCGAATCATGACAAAGCGCTTGCCGTCGCGGGTGATGTCCCAGGAGCCGGGCGTGCCGACGTAGGGCGAGCCCTGGATGGGGAGGATGTGGCGCTGGCCGGCGATGAACGTTGGCCCCGGGAGCACGGCCACTGTGTTGAGCTGGCCGGTGGTGTTCTCGCCGCCGCTCCAGTAGAGCAACTCGTGGCCGTCGGGAGACCACAACGGCTCGAAGCCACCACCGGTCGAGACCTGCCACCGGGCTGATCCGGCGTCGGGAAAGGGACGCACGTAGATCTCGAACTCGCCCGACTCGTTGGACGAGTACGCCAGCCAGCGCCCATCGGGGGAGATCGACGGGGTGATCTCCTCGAACCGGGAGTTCGCGAGGGAAACCAGGGAGGTGTCACCACTGGTACGGCGGGCAAAGAGGTCGGCAGGGTTGGTGAGGAACGCGAGCCACTTCCCGTCGCGGCTCCAGGTCGCCGCATTGACGACGCGGCCCGGCATGGTGAGCACCGGTTCCGTCGCGCCGATTCCGTCGGCGCGCTTGCGATAGAACTGGGGACCGGCGCCCTGGTTGCCGATGAATCCCACGTACTGGCCATCGGGCGACCAGGTGGGTCGGATGCTGCGATTTCCCTCGAAGCTGAGCTTGCTGAGCGGACCATTGGGGCTGCTTGATCCAGACCTGCTGCTCGGTGCCGTCGATCTTGCTGATGGCGAGCCGGCGGCCGTCGGGGGAGAGCGCCAGGGTCTGGAAGTCACCCACGAAACTCGTGTCGATCGGGACGGCCGAGCCGTCGCGGCTCACGTAGACGACCTGACTCGGCTCCATCGCGGCCCCGCCGGCCTGGTACACGAGGGTCCCCGACATCGAGATGGCGAGGTCGATGGCGCCGAAGGACCGTCGCGCAATACCGCTGGCAATGGCGAACGGCTCCCCCACCACGGCGAGACGGTCGAGGTCGAACTTCACCGCGAGCAGTTCGCCTGCCGCCGTGACGTACAGGAGGTATCCGCCTGGTGCGTAGCGACCGGTGAGCGCCTGGACCAGGGTGTGCACCTTCATGGTCTTCGTGTCGAGGACGGCCAGTTGGCTCCGCTCCTCATTGTTCCCGCGCTCCTGGATGGTGAAGAGCACCCCGCGCCCCTTCGGCAAGGCGTTGGGCCAGAAGTGATCCTGCTCGCGGCGCGCGGTGTCGACGGTGGTGACCTGTTCCAGGACCTTCGCACCGTTTGGTGCCACGCGCATGAGGCCGGTGGTGCCACCGCCCGTGAGCCCGTCGAAGTAGATGAAGCCGTCCTCGCTCCAGGTGGCACCGTCGGCGCCAATACCGGAGTCGGCGACGGTAATGGGCGGCGCACCAGTGAGGCTCACGACCTTGATCTCGGTGTTTCCCTCGACGGTGTACCCGACGCGCTGGCCATCGGGCGAGAAGAACGGCACGGTCGGGTGACTGGCGCCGGGAATCGGCGTAGCGCGGAGCTGGTTCCGGTTCCGGAGCCAGAGTTGTGACCCGTCGGACCCGCTCCCGGAGTAGACCAGGCGGGACCCGTCAGGAGAAATGGCGATGCGATGGCCGCGCGTGTCGGCGAGGGCCTGGTCGGCGGGGAGGAGGGTGGTGTAGCGTGCGACTGGAGGCTGGGGCTCCGCACGGGACGCCCTTCCCGCGAGTGCCGCGAGGATGGCCGTAAGCACCAAGGCGGCAAGGACGGGAAGGCGCTGACGTGAAGACGTGAGGACGTGAGGACGTGAGGTAACTACCGTGGCTGCATAGTTCCCACCCTTGCCGTCGAGGGCCTCGGCGAAGTCCTTCGCGCTTCCATAGCGATCGGCGGGGAGCTTCTGCAGCGCGGTGAGGATCGCGTGCTCGACTGCAGGGCTCACCGTCGGACGCTTGGGGCGGAGCGGAGGTGGAGTCTCGGTCAGCACCTTCGCGACGATGGCCTGGGAGTTGAGGCCGGTGAAGGGAGGCTCGCCGGTGAGCATCTCGTACGTCATCGCACCCAAGGCATACACATCGCTGCGGGCACCGATGTCGCGCTCGCCCATGGCCTGTTCGGGCGACATGTAGGCGGGGGTGCCGAGTGACATGCCGGTCTGCGTCATCCTGCTGCCGCCGGCCTGCTGCACGGCGAGGGCGATGCCGAAGTCGGCTACGAGGGCGGAGCCGTCCTGCAGGAGAATGTTCTCCGGCTTGATGTCGCGGTGGACGACGCCCTGGCGGTGGGCGTAGTCGAGGGCGCTGGCGACTTCTTTCGCGAGCCGGAGCGCGTCGTCGATGGGGAGCTGCTTGTCGCGGGTCAGCCGGTTGCGGAGGGACTCGCCCGAGACAAAAGGCATGACGTAATACAAGAGATCAGTCGACAGTCGACTGTCGTCAGTGAGGCGTGAGGCGTGAGTCGTGAGAGGAACCGCGCCGGAATCGATGAGGCCGAGAATGTGGGGATGCTGCAGGCCGGCCGTGGTCTTGATTTCTGTAAGGAAGCGGTCGCCACCAATCAAGGCACTCAGCTCGGGGTGCAGGACCTTGATGGCGACCTTGCGGCTGTGCTTCAGGTCCTCGGCGAGGTAGACGGTGGCCATGCCGCCCTGGCCGAGCTCGTGCTCGAGGCGGTAGCGGTCAGAGAGGGCGGCTGAGAGACGGTCCAGGGTGGGATTCACAGGGCGAAACTTGCACGGTGCGGCAGCGGGCGGCTAGGGGATTGCGGCTGGCGGTGCCTTCCTAGGTTGCGTCCATGACCTCGCCGAAAAAGCGGTCAAGATCGATGCGGAGCGCCGGGGCGTCAGGAGCTGGCTGCCAAGCGATATCGTGGTCGAGCACTTCGGGGCGAAGGTCGTCCGGGCGCCAGCGCTCCACCAGGCGCGCGTCGAGGTCTACGATCCAGTATTCGGGCACGCCAGCGCGCTGGTAGAACCGGCGCTTGGTGCCGCGGTCGTATCGCGCGGTGGAGGGTGAGGCGACCTCGATGACGAGGATGGGGGTGGGGGCGTCTTCCCAGCGGCTGAAGCGCGGGCCGGGTGGGACGACGAAGAGGTCGGGCTGGTTCACCTGGCCCGGCAGCACCTCAAGGTCACCAGGCAGGTTGTAACATCGGCCAACGCCGTGTTCGCGGGCATAGGCCGACAACAATTCTTGCAAGGCCATGACGCCCTCCTGGTGTCGCACCCGGGGAGTTGGCGTCACGATCAACTCGCCGTCGATGAGCTCGTGTCGCATCCCGTCATCGGGGAGCGCCAGCACCTCAGCGCGGGTCCAGCGGGCCACGTCAGGCATAGGCGTTATGCCGGCGCCGTCATGATCTCGTCGGCGTAGCGGCCCTGCCGGAGCAGGCCGGCCATGGTGCGCATCGACGGGTTGATGTGGGTGAAAAACGACTTGTAGCCGGCGCAAAGGTAGTTGAGCCCTTCCTCGCCGTCGGGGGTCTTGATGAAGCGATTGCGGGGGCACTCGCCGTAGCAGGCAAAGAGCACCGGGCATTCCTTGCAGTACTTCGGAAGTGACTCGTACTTGTGCGACCCGAACCTGCGCTGGCGCTCGGACGCCACGAGGGTTCCGAGCGGCGTGTCGTTGATGTTGCCGAGCTTGTAGTCGGGCTCGACGAAGTGGTCGCAGGAGTAGACGTCGCCGTTGTGCTCCATGACCAGGGCATCGCCGCAGGTGGGGGCAACGATGCAGAGGTTGTGCTGTCCCATGAAGCTGCCGAGCGCCACGTCGAAGGTGGTGACGTACACCTTGCCGACATCGCGCGTGACCCATTCGTCGAAGATGGTGATTCAGGAAGGTGCCGAACTTCTCCGAGTTCACGGTGCGCTTCGTGACGAGGTTCCCCTCCTGCTTGTAGAGCGGGCGATCGCGACCGCGCTGCCCGCCCCATCCCTCGTTGGCGATGTCGATGGTCTCGGGAGTGGCGCGCTCGACAATGGGGATGAGCTGGATGTACTCGGCGCCGAGCTCGTCGCGGAAGAAGTGATAGACCTCGAGCGGGTGGTCCTGGTTGCCGGCATGGATGGTACAGAGGACGTTGACGTCCACCTTGTGCTTGCGGAGGATGTTCCAGCCACGCACGACTTCGTCGAAGCTGCCGGTGCCCTGCTTGGTGATGCGGAAGGCGTCGTGCATTTCCCGCGGGCCGTCGATGCTCAGTCCCACGAGGTAGTTGTTCTGCTTGAAGAACGCGGCCCACTCGTCGTCGATGAGGGTGCCGTTGGTCTGCATGGTGTGGACGATGCGCTGCCGTCCCTGGGGCCGGTACTTCTCAGCCAGCTTCACGGAGCGCTTGTAGAAGTCGAGGCCGCGGAGCATCGGCTCGCCGCCCTGCCAGGCGATGTGGATCTCACCGCCGGTAGACGACTCCATGAGCTGCTGGATGTACGTCTCCAGCGTTTCGTCGTCCATCATGGGCGTCTCGCGCGGATACAGGTTCTCCTTGGAGAGGAAGAAGCAGTATTCGCAGCCAAGGTTGCACGCGGCGCCGGCGGGCTTGGCCAGCAGATGGTAGGGCACGGGAGGGCCAGCTACTCGAGCGGGCCGACGTTGAACGCCATGCTGGCGACGGCGAAGAGACCGGTAATGAGCAGCAGGATGGCGACAATGAGGCTGAGCGACACCGGGAACTGGGTTTCGGCGCGCAGCATGCCCTCGGCCTTGAGGTCAGCGCGGAGGCGGCGCAGCTCGCCCATGTAGCTCACATGGTAGCCAATGCCGGCAATGAGAAGGGCGACGCCGAGGACGACGAGGGCGGTGCCGAAGCGGCGCGGGGCCCGATCGTGGCTGATGGTGCCCGCTTGCGTGAGCCGCTGGAAGAACTGGAAGATGGTGAAGCCGAAGCCGATGAGCGACAGCGAGGTGCGCATGACGGCCATGAGGGTGCGATCGGCGGCCATGCGAGTGCGCTGGAACGCCATGCCGGTGCGGCGGGCGGCGAGCTCGTCGGCGGGCTTGGCCAGGGGATCCGGTGCCGCGTCAGACATGGAGCACGCCCATCTTCACCAGGCTCCGCAGCATGAGTTCCACCGCCAAGGCCACCTGCAACACGCCCAGCACCGCTCCAATGATCCGGAGCACCATCATCATGACGCTGCCCATGATGGCGCGGGCAGCGAGCATGGCGAGGAGGTTGAGGACCATGACGCCGGCCAGGATGAGCAGGACGGTGGTGGTCCGTTCGGGGCTCGTGCTGTTGGCGATGAGCGTCATGACCGCCGCGATGCCATAGGGCGTAACGATGGTCGGGAAGGTGAGCTTGAGCGCTGCAGCCGTCGGTGCCTGGGGCAGCTGTGGTACAGGAGCGTGGACCGCCTGATACTGCTCCAGGACGATGCGCAGGCCGACGATGAGGAAGATGAGCCCGCCGGACAGTTCGAGCGCCGGGATGGAGACGTGCCATTTCCGGAGGAGGCTGACGCCGACATAGCCGCCGGCCACGACGGTGACGACGGACATCAGGAAGGCGCGGATGGCGATCTGGCGGAGGACCTTGGCGTCGGCCTCCTGGGTCATCTGGACGAACGGTCCGAGGATCTTGATGGGGCCGAGCGTGATGACGAAGAGCGTCACGACTGCGCCCAAGCCGAGAATGGCTCCTGCATCAGGGGTGGCCTGCATCCCGTTCCCTCCGTTCCGCATCGCGCTCGCGCAGACTGTCGATGTCGCGATCGATGGTGTAGGTGAGGAATGCGCGGATCACCGCAACGGCGGCGACGCGGCCGACATCCTGCCAGCCCGGGACGACCATCGTCTGCACGATATCGGCGGCGAGCTGGAAGGTAAGACCGGCAATGAGCCATCGGGAGAATTCGAGCCAGACGCCGCGCTTCTCGGTTCCGGTGGCGTGCCGCCCGGGCCACATGACCTTGAGCAGGCCGATCAAGGCGTTGATGGCCCCAACGGCGATGACCAGGAGGGCCAGCGCGTTGAGGCCGAGTGAAACGATGTCGGCTGCCGGGCGAAGGAGTTCGTCCATCAATCAGTCGATCGCGAACGCGGCCGCGGCCAGCTTCTCGAGGTCGAGGTACTGGGCCTTCTCGACGGTGACGCCGACGCCGAAGATCGTGCCGTTCGTGAACTTCCCGGGCGTCTTGTACTCCTGGCTCACGGCGTCGCCGCTGTCGATACCGACGCAGAGGCCGTCGCCGCGACAGCGTGAACTTGCCCACCTGCGTCGCGCATCGGGCCTTCGGCGACGACCTTGTCGTTGACGTAGAGCTTCGTCTTGCCGATGGACTCGTCGTACTTGCCCGCCCTTCTCCCGGGTGAACTCCATGCCGAGCGTGTACTTGCCGGGCTTGAGCTCGGCGGAGACGAACTGCTGCTCCGGCTTGATGCCGAGGAAGTTGTAGACGTAGTACAGCTTCTTGTCCTTGATGAACAGCGAGTGGCCGCCGAAGCGTGAACCGTGGGCGAAGATCACGCCGGACGCAGTCCGGATCCGTGATCTCGACATCGGCGAGGATCTTGTACGAACGGCCACGCACGTTGACGGCCACGCTTTCCGGCACCGGAGAGGTACCCGGATAGTAGATGTACCGCTCGCGCGGCGTCTCTTCGGCGGGACGCGGCGTGCTGAGAATCTCGAGCGCGCTGCGGTCGTCGAGCGGCAGCACGAGGTTCTTCTCCGCCTCCTCGAACCAGGCCTTGATCAGCGTCCTGGAGCTTCTCGGGATGCTCCTTCGCCGAGGTCCTTCGACTCGGCGCGGTCCTCGTCGACGTGGTAGAGCTCCCACTCGTCCTTGTCGAAGTGGCCCTTGCCGCTGATCGGCGCGTGGATGGCGACGGCCTTCCAGCCGTCCTCCCAGATGCCGCGGGTGCCGAGCATCGCGTAGTACTGGCGCTTCTTCTGCGTCGGTGCGTCCGGCTTGGCGTCGAAGCTGTAGCGCATCGAGACGCCGGAGAGCGGGTACTGCTCCACGCCCTTGTAGACCTTGGGCATCTCCAGCCCGCAGACCTCCAGGATCGTCGGGACGATGTCGGTGGAGTGGTGATACTGGTGGCGCACCTCGCCGCGCGCCTTGATGCCCTTGGGCCAGGAGATGACCAGCGGGTCGCAGGTGCCGCCGGAGTACTCCGAGTAGCGCTTGAACATCTTGAACGGCGTCGAGATGGCCGCGGCCCAGCCGGTCGGATAGTGCTCGTAGGTGTCCGGGCCGCCGAGCTCGTCGATGAGCTTCATGTTCTCGGAGAGCTCGTCCGGGATAGCCGTTGAAGAACTTGTTCTCGTTGACCGAGCCGTTGGGGCTGCCCTCGCCCGACGCGCCGTTGTCGGCGGCGTAGAAGACGAGCGTGTTCTCGAGCTGGCCGCTCTTCTCGAGGTAGTCGATGATGCGGCCGACCTGCGCGTCGGTGTACTCGGAGAATCCGGCGTAGACCTCCATCAGGCGCGAGAACAGCTTCTTCTCGTCGGCGTTGAGCGAGTCCCACGGGCGCACGAAGTCGCCGGCGTTCGCGACGTCCTCGGGCATCGGGTTGAGCGGCGTGAGCTGGGTGCCCTTCGGCAGGATGCCCTTGGCGATCATGCGCGGCAGGACCCACTCGCGATAGGCCTCGTAGCCGTCGTCGAACTTGCCCTTGTACTTGTCGATGTATTCCTGCGGGGCGTGGTGCGGCGCATGGTTGGCGCCCGGGCAGAACCACATGTACCACGGCTTGCGACGGGTTGCTGGCCTTCTGGTCGCGGATCATCCGCGATGGCCTTGTCGGCGAGGTCCTTGGAGAGGTGATAGCCCTCCTCCGGGACTGTACGGCTGCTCGATGAACTGGTTGTCCTCGACCAGGTCGGGATACCACTGGTTGGTCTCGCCGCCGATGAAGCCGTAGAAGCGATCGAAGCCCTTCTGGAGCGGCCACTGCTTCTTGCTGCCGCCGGAGCAGACGTCCTGTCTCGGGGACGTTGTGGTTCTTGCCGAGCCAGAAGGTGCTCCAGCCGCCGTCCTGGAGGATCTGCCCGACCGTGGCGCACTCGTCGGGAATGCGGCCGTGGGCGCCGGGGAATCCGGTGGCGGCCTCGGTGATCGCCGCCATGCCGTTGAGGTGATGGTTGCGGCCGGTCAGGAGCGTCGAGCGGGTCGGCGAGCAGAGCGCCGTCGTGTGCCACTGCGAGTACATCAGGCCGTTGTCGGCCAGCCTCTGCAGCGTCGGCATGTTGATCCCGCCGCCGAACGGCGACCAGGCGGCCAGGCCGGTGTCGTCGTACAGAACGAACAGGACGTTCGGCGCGCCCTCGGGCGCCTTCGTCGGGGTGTAGGGTCCCAATCCGGAGTGGAGTCGCGGACGTCGAGCTTGATGACACCCTTGAACTTTTTCGTCGCCATTGGTCTGGATTCCTTGCGGGTTCGAAGCCAAACGGAGTACGGGACCGTACGGTGCCAATGCGGGGCACTCGTTGATACCATTGCCGAGGCTGGGAGTTTGCGGGCAGCCTGAGGTGGCGTCAATGCTACCAAGGTTCGTCATATTGGGACCGCAGCGAGGAGGCCCTGCGGACCTCCTCGCCGCGACATTTGGCTTTCCTCATCCTATTGGCAGTTCAATGCGCCTAATCGTGCTGTCTCTCGTTGCCCTCGCGGCCGCCCGCCCATTGGCGGCGCAGACGCTGTCGCCCGCCACAGTGACCGATCCGTACATCTGGCTGGAAGAGAAGGACAGCAAGGCGGCGATGGAGTGGGTGGCCACCGAGAACGCCAAGACGATTCCGCGGCTGGAGAGTGATCCGCGGTACGCCGGCTTCTACAAGGACGCGTACGCGATCGCCTCGGCGGAGGACCGGATTGCCTACCCCAACCAGACATTCGGGCGGGTGTTCAACTTCTGGCGGGACGGGGCGCATCCGCATGGCATCTGGCGCTGGACCACGGAGGCGAGCTACGGCACGGCGCAGCCGAAGTGGACGACGATGCTCGACATCGATTCGCTGGGAAAGGCGGAGGGCAAGAACTGGGTGTGGAGTGGTGCCAACTGCCTGCAGCCGGAGGAGCGCCTCTGTCTGGTGAACCTGTCCGACGGCGGTGAAGATGCGATCACGATCCGCGAATTCGACCTGAGCACAGGCAAGTTCGTCACCGATGGCTTCGTGCTGCCGCTCTCGAAGCAGGATGCGACGTGGATCGATGCCAACACCTTGCTGGTGTCGCGCGACTGGGGCCCGGGAACGATGACGACGTCGGGATATCCGTTCGTGCTCAAGCGGCTCAAGCGAGGGCAGGCGGTGGACCAGGCGGTCGAGGTATTCCGCGGCGCGGAGTCTGACCAGGTGGGCGTGGGGTCGTTCATGCTGATCGATGCGCAGGGGAACCGGCAGGCGATGATGCTGCGTGGCACGACGTTCTTCGGGCACGAGACGTTCGCGCTGCTGCCGCAGGGGCCGGTGCGGCTGCCGCTGCCGGAACGCGCAGACATCCGGGGCATGGTGGACGGACACGTCATCATCAAGACGAGCGAGGACTGGACGGCGGGCGGCAAGCAGATCCCGGCAGGCGCGCTGCTGTCGGTGGAGCTGGCCCAATTGAATGGCGGCCCGGTGACACCGACGGTGCTGATCCAGCCGACTGCGAAGCAATCAATCGAGGCGGCGGCTGCGACAAAGAGCCGGCTGATCGCGGTGGTGCTGGACAACGTGCGCAACCGGGTTGAGGTGCTCACGCCGGGACCGAAAGGATGGACGTCGAAGCCGCTGGCGCTACCGGACAATGCCTCGATCGGCCTGGTGTCGACCACCCTGCGGAGCGACGATGCGTTCGTGAACGTCACCGGGTTCATTACGCCGACCACACTCTGGTCGGTGAATGCGGCGACAGGGAACGTGGCGCAGGTCAAGGCGATGCCGGCGAGGTTCGACGCGTCGAACGCTGTGGTGCAGCAGTTCGAGGCGACATCGACGGACGGAACGAAGATCCCGTACTTCATCGTGCACCGGAAGGACATTCCGCTCGACGGGTCGACGCCGACGATCATGACGGCGTACGGCGGGTTCGAGGTGTCGTATACGCCGTTCTATTCCGGCACGATGGGGAAGCTGTGGATCGAGCAGGGTGGGAGCTTCGCGGTGGCGAACATCCGGGGCGGCGGGGAGTTCGGGCCGGCATGGCACGAGGCGGGGCGGAAGACGAAGCGGCAGATCATCTACGACGACTTTGCGGCGGTGGCGCAGGACATCTTCGCGCGGAAGCTGTCGAGCCCGGCGAAGTTCGGCATCTATGGCGGGTCGAACGGCGGACTGCTGATGGGCGTGGAGATGGAGCAGCACCCCGACCTGTGGAACGCGGTGGTAATCCAGGTGCCGCTGCTCGACATGATGCGATACGAGCTGATCCAGGCGGGGGCGTCGTGGGTGGACGAGTATGGATCAGCGTCGGTGCCGGAGGAAGCGGCATTCCTGCAGACGATCTCGCCGTACCAGAACCTGAAGCCGGGGGTGAAGTACCCGGAGCCGTTCATCTGGACGACGACAAAGGATGACCGGGTGGGTCCGCAGCATGCGCGGAAGTTCGCGGCGCGGATGAACGAGCTACGGGCTGCCGTACCTGTTCTATGAGGACACGGCGGGGGGGCATTCGGGGGATGCGGACATTGCGCAGGGGGCGAGGATCAAGGCGCTGGAGATGACGTACTTCAGCCAGAAGCTGGTCGGCCCAGGACGAGTGGAGTGAGCGCGGCGCGGGGGACCCTGCGGACCTCCTGGCACACGCTCTTGCGCGGTGGCGGATCGGGCGGGGCGCCCCCTTCGGGGAAAGGGGAACGCACGCCGGGGTTCCCCTTCGATCGGATGTATGGGTGCGTTCCACGATCCCCTCGAGGGGCGCCCCGCCCTCCCGCCCTGTACAACTAATTGATGCAGTCTGCCTCGTCATGAGACCACTCGTTTCCGGCACCGAGCCCGGTCAGCGCCAGTTGAATGGTCCCCAGACCACTGGTCGCACCTACCGCAACCTCTCGACGCCGCAGTTCACCGCAACGTGCGACGAGGACGTTGCCGTTCCGGACGCGCGACGGCACCGAGCTGCTGGTGGATGTGCACCGGCCCGCTGGAGCCGGGCCGGTATCCGGTGCTGATCGCGGCGTCACCGTACCCGCGGCAGATCCAGAACATCGGCGCCCCGATGGGCTTCATCGAGGCGGGTGCCAGCGACTTCTTCGTTCCGCGCGGCTACGTCCACGTCATCGCCAACCTGCGTGGCACCGGCGGATCGGGCGGGACCTTCGGCTTCTTCGACGGGCAGGAACGCCGGGACATGTACGACCTGGTCGAGTGGGCGGCGGAGCAGCCGTGGTCCGACGGCAACGTCGGGATGATCGGCATCAGCTATTTCGCGATGACGCAGCTCGAGGCGGCGGTGGAACAGCCACCGCACCTGAAGGCGATCATGCCGGTGGCGGTGACCACCGACCTGTACGAGGCGGCCACGCACCATGGCCTGCTAAGCGCAGGGTTTCGTCACGCCGTTCCTCTCCATGGTGGGCATGAACGCCGCGCACACCAACAAGCTCTGGCGGAGCAAGCTGCTGGGCGCCGTCCGCGAGGTCCTGCTCACGCCGGCGATCCACAAGAAGTTCGACACGGATGAACGGTGAAGCCGCGATGACCGGGCTCAAGCTTCTGCTGAAGCTGCATCACCCGCCGCACCCGTGGGACGACCTGTGGCGCTCGATCGCCGTCGAGCACCCGACTGCGCGACGCGTGGTGGAACGAGCGCGACCTCCGCCCGCTGCTGCACAAGGTGAAGGTGCCGGTCTATCTCGGCTGCGACTGGGACAACGTGCCGCTGCACCTGCCGTCCACGTTCACGGCGCTCGCCGAGCTGACGAACAGTCCGCATGTGCAGGTGGCGATGCTGGGTGAGCACGGCTTGAGCTGGCCGTGGGAGAGCCTGCATGTCGAGGCGCTGGCCTGGTTCGATCACTGGCTCAAGGGACGGGACACCGGGATTCTCGAGGGTCCGAAGTTCCGCTATGTGCTCCCCGGCGCCGAGGGATGGCACGCGGCTGAGTCGTGGCCGATCCCGGGAACGCGTTATCGTGAACTAGCGCTCCGGCCGGACGGGTTGCTCTCCGAGGGCGAAGGTGCCGCGGGCGAGCGGTCGATGATGACAATCAGCGCCGGGCAGAACCCGCCGCCGCAGGCACATGAGACGAACCCGCCAGTCGCACCTGGAGTGGACCACCGAAGCGTTCGTGAAGGATGTGGACATGGTGGGCGACATCGAGCTGCAACTCGACGCCAGCATCACGGCGGCGGATGCCGGCTGGATCGCGCTGCTGCAGGAAGTGAACGACCGCGGAGAGGTGAGCGAGATAACCGGCGGCTACCTGAGGGCGAGCCTTCGAGCGGTGGATGAAGCGGCGAGTCGCATCGGCGCCCCGGTGCTGCCCTGCACCACCGCGACCGCGGTTCCGATCGGTGAGGTGGTGCGATACCGCATTCCCCTGGTGGCGAATGCGCGGCGGCTCAAGGCGGGCTACAAGCTGCGGCTCTACCTGACGGGCGATGACCAGGACCCGGCGACGCCGGCGATCATGAGCTTCCGGCATGCGAGCGTGGGAACGAGCAGCCTGCGGACGATTGCGTCATCATCGAGGCTGCTGATCCCGGTGCTGGCCGGCGAGTGAAGTGGTGCGCGAGACGCCCTGCGTGCTTCACCAGGAGAGGATGAGCCTCAGGCCCAGTGCCCGCACGCTGGGCGTCCGGTCCCAGTCGGTTTCCCACCCGGCGTAAGGCTCAGTGGCGATGTGCCGGGAAATGGGCAGGTGTGCGCCCACTTCATACTTCGCCTTGGTCCACTCCCCGGCCTGGATCGAGTAGTACCATTCGGCGCTGGCGTACGGCGCCGGTTTGTAGCCCTTCAGTGAAACGGGCACCTCCAGCCGAGCGCGGGTCCGATAGCGAGACGAGTACCTGCCGTCGGTCCACCTGAAATCGATGCTGTTCCGGCTGGCGAGTGTCACTCCCTTGAAGGTCCAGCGAACCGTGAGTTCGACCAGAATCCTGTCTGTAACAGGAGATTCCGGCAGGTTGAAGTCCAGGTCGTAGCGGTAGCCCACCCGCAGCATGATCGGCTGGCCGCGGTCGAGCTCACGGGTGTCGAGAACAGGGGAGAGTACGCGCTTGATGAAGAGATCCAGGTTGATCCCGTACTGCTGGTCATCCTGGAGATTGTCAGAGGAGAACGTGTGGTTGGCCAGGGCATACAGGCGCGCGCGCGTGCCCAACCGGTAGAACACCTCGAGTTCCGGCCAGAATTGCTTCGACGTGGTTTGCGCGGTGCCCTCGCGCGCCGCGCACAGCAGCGCGACGGCGAGCAGCACCGCGCCAAACGATGCCCGGTTCGGCCTTGGCGACGAGCACGTTTCCACGACGATCTCATCATTCCACTACTACTTCACCAGCTCGATTTCGCTCGGCCTCCACTCCTTGGAGAAGAAGGGCTCCAGCGGGCTGTAGAGGCGGAGGATCGTGTTCCAGCCCTTGCCTGGGACGGTCTGGATCCAGTTCCCGCGTGCCACACCGGAGGGTTGCGTCGGGCCGAAGTACACGGTGGTGGAGCCGTCGGCGTTCTTCTCCGCTGCCGGTGATGGATAGCCCTGGCTGCCGGCGCGGGGATATTTCTGCGGCGTGTCGAGCATGGAGCGGGTCTGGTTGTCATAGAGCGTAAACGACCAGAACTTGGCGGCCGGGATATTGGGCGGGAGCGTGACCTTGTAAGTCTTCGCCCCGTCGAACGGCTGCTTGTTAGCGTCGAGGAAAGCCATGAGATACTGCGAGCCGATGTCCGGCAGCCGCATGATCATGGCCGGGGTGATGCCGGTGGCGTAGTAGAAGAAGGCGGTGCGAGCGTTGAGCGTCTTCGCGCCGGTTGGGGGGAAGGGCTTGACCCCTTCCTTCGTGATCATCGGCGGCGGCGTTTCCATGGTATAGCCACCGACCCAGAGGCAGTTGTTCCAGCTGGACCCGGGATAGAGGCCACAGCCCTCGGACTCGCGCGGCAAATAGGAGAGCGTGCGCGACATCGCTGCGGCCGAGGCGGCTGCTTCCGTGAGGATCTTCTTCATCCGTACGTCGGGAGCAAACGGCTTGCCCTTGACGATGCCGATGGCGGCGAGCGCCCCCATGCGTTCGGCGTCGATGGCTCCCACTGGTTCCGCCTGTACCAGGCGATCGAGCATCTCATAGAAGCCGAAGTCGCTTGGCGGGATCGTGTTCATAGACTTGTCGGTGCCCTCGACAAACACCGTCTTCGCGATCTCCCCCTGGCGGCCCGGCCTGACGGAGCCCGACAGGATCTGGGCGATGCTCGTGCCCAGGGTGCCTGGCACGTAGGGGTAAATCTTGAGCGTGCGCTCGATCTCGTCCGAGGTCGGCTTGGGATCGTCGTTCGCAATGAACGAGCGGCCCAGGATCAGCACACGGCTGGTCGCAGAGCGTGAGACGTAGAACCCGCCCTCAGGCACGGGACCGTCATAGCCCGGCGGGAGCACCAGGAAACGGCCACCAGCCCCGCGGTCCGGTCCGGGATTGCCGAAATCGATGACCCAGTTGAACCACATGTCATCGAGTGTGCCGAGTGCACCGGGCGGTGTCTCGAGCACCATCGGCCCCTTGGTGAGGTCGAGGATCCCGATGTAGTAGACCACGTCGGCATTGGCGGTGAGGTAGAGCGACTTCGCATCCATGAATTTGCGGAAGATCAGGATCTGATTGTCCTGCACGCCTGACGCCTTGAAGCCCTCGGCCACTGCCTGGGTGGACACACCCTGGAAGGTGTTGAGGTACACATCCACCGCGTGGGTGAAGTCGAGGTAGTCGTACGCCCTCTCGGCCGTGGCCGGCAGGGGTACGCCGTCCCTGTACTCGAGCGTACCGATTCGCGTCACCGTCTTTGCGGGAACGCCGATGGAGTCGATCGTCTTCTGGGATACCTGTGCTGAAATTGGGCCTGTGGCCGTGACGACTCCGAGCAGTGCGAGCGAGCCAAACAGAAGCGGGCGCATACGATTTCCTTTCAGTCGTGTGTTCAGGTGCTGCTATTTAGCTGCTCCGCCTGTCCCGGGGGAGAGGTGCAACCGTCCGACGGTGGCGTACATGACGAAGCGGTTGCCTTCAAAGCTCGACTTCGCACCGACGTCCCAGAGGTAGCGGGCGGTGAGCGAGATCATCCACGGCGGCTTGTAGAAGCCAACGAGAGAGACTTCGGGTCCAAGCGTGTAGAGATGATTGCTGCCGGGCAGGATAACGGAGGGGAAATCGGCACCACTGTCATCAGTCATTTTCCACGAGGCGCCATAGGCTACGCCGGCTGACAGCGCGCCCTTGAGAAAGGTGCCGCCCAGCCCACCCTCGACGGTCAGGATGCTCCCGACGCTCAGGTCCTGGTCTTCCTTGCCGCTGTGCATCTCGTAGTAGCCGAGCGCGGAGAAGTGCCACTGCTGCGCCTTATCGAAGTAGAGGGTGGACCCTCCGGAGATCTCGAAGGACCACATGCCCATGCCGTGGTTGTCATTGGCGTTGGGCGTGTAGGTGCCGGTCGGAAGATAGACGGCGAGGCCGGCGAGAAAATCAGCGCGCGGCAGGTGCCACCCGAGGTTGACCGGCATGAGGTAGATGTCGCCCAACCCGAGCCCGACGCTGCTCTCATAACCGAGCCTTGGCAACTCGAGGGCATTGGAGACAAACGGCACGGTAAACTGGGCGCCGTAGGTACCGCCGAGCAGCTTCTTCGGGGTGACGAGCCAGCCAAAGAGGGCCACCGAGTTCACGGTGAGGTCAATCGGCACCTTGGTGCCGTCACGGCCGACGATGTCATTGACGTTCCAGTTGAACCAGAGCGGGGCCAGGAACATTCCCGGTGGCGGCTGGCTGGCTGACTTGAGGCCGAAGGAGACCATGGCGTGCTCCCCGGCCAGCTGTGCGCTCCCAGTGACTGGAAAGGACAGTGCCAGCAGCATTACCGCGACGATCCGTCTCATCCTCGAGTTCTCCACTGAATGTCCTTGCTAACGAAGCGTTCACCCCGGAGCGCTGCCTCGACGGCCGTCACCAGGTCCTCGCCAGCGGCATCCTTCAGCACGTAGCCCATTCCCCCGGCGGCGAGACAGCGATCCACCAGCGCCGACTCGGAGTGCACGGTGACGAAGACCACGCGGGCGGCGGGGTTGTCGCGCCGGATGAGGCGGGTGGCCTCGATCCCATCGAGGCCGGGCATGGCGATGTCGGTCACGATGACGTCGGGCGCGAAGATCGCGGCGGCGCTCAGGAGTGCCAGGCCGTCCTCCACCGCTACGACGACATCGAAGCGTGTGCCGAGCAACTGGCCGAGCTGCATGGCGGTCTCCACATGATCGTCGGCCAGCAGTACGCGCGGCCGGGCCAGACCCTGGCTGTTTTCGAGCATGGTCAATTGTCGCAACGGCACTGATGGTCAGGGAGAGAAGAAGTGCGGTGGGGCGGGGTCCGAAAAACTACCTAGTGGCGTTGACTTCGTTGTTGGCGAAACGCAGTGTTGCGGGAGCAGCCTCTCGAACCTGTTCCCTTCCAACAAGGTAAGCAATATGAGCAGCGCCGCGATGCCCATTGGCGGAGAAGCTGTCGCCACCGCCACGTCGATCGGCTGGAAGCACATCCGCTGGGGCCTCACTCTCTTCTTCACCGGGTTCGTCACCGGATTTGTCCCGATTCTTCACTACATGCATGGCGCCATCGCGGGTGACGTCGGACCGGGTTTCCTGAAGAACATGACGCTGTGGTGGGGATGCCCGGCGGTGCTCGCCGAGCTGACCCTCAAGGCGGGCGGCCTGGGGATGATCGCGATCGGCCTCTGCTACCTCGCGCTGATGCGCCAGGGCGCCCCGCCAGCGCTGTCGCGTCAGGAGAGCATCGCGCCGACGCTCTGTGCATACGGGCTCATCGGCATGCTGGTGAGTGCGGCAGTGCTCTACGTGGTGGGCAACCGGATCTGGCCGAACTTCTATTTCGAGCCGGTACAGCCGGGGAAAAACCTCTGGCTCGCGGCGCAGGGTCTGTGCGTGCTGGTCTATGTTACCGGCGCCTGGTATGCCGTGGCCGGCATCCGGAGGGCTTCAGCGCAGCTTCACCAGGCTCGCTGAGGCATTCAGCCGAGCTGCCGATCGATGGCATAGCGGACGAGCTCGGCGGTCGAGTGCAGGCCGAGCACCTGCATCATCTCGTACTTGTGGGCCTCAACGGTGCGGGTCGAGAGGCCCAGCTCGGCGGCAACCTCCTTCATGCGCATGCCCCTCACGATGAGCCGGAGGACATCGCGCTGCCTGGGGGTGAGTGACGGCTCCGGCGCGTCCCCGGCGGCCATGCGCTCCATGACGCCCCGCGTGAGTGCCGGGGCGAGATAGACCCGCCCCTGCAGCACCTGCCTGATCGCCCCCAGGAGTTCCTCACCGGCCGACTCCTTGAGCAGAAAGCCGGCGGCCCCGGCGCGCAAAGCCGAGGCGGCGAGGTTCGCGTCGCTGTGCATGGTGAGCACGATGACCTTGCTGTCGATATGCGCGGCCTTGAGCCGGGTGAGGACCTCGAGGACACTCATGCCCGGCATCGAGAGGTCGGTGACGATGATGTCGGGGCGAAGGCGGCGGGCGGCATCGAGCAGCAGGTCGCCGTTGGCGACCGTGCCCACTATATCGAAGTCGTGATCGGCAAGGAGCCGTGACAGTCCCTCGAGGACGATCGCGTGATCGTCGGCCAGGAGCACGGCCGTACGGCGGGGCTGGTGGTGGACCACGCCTACGCGATGGTCACGGGAATGCGCACACGCACGGTAGTGCCGTGCCCGGTGCGCGAGGAGACCCTCAGAGTGCCGCGGGCGAGCCTCGCGCGCTCGGCGATGCTGACCAACCCGAGCCCCGATCCACGGCTGGCGCGGCTCTCGGCGTCGAAGCCCCGTCCGTCATCGGTCACGGAGAGCTCGGCGTGGCCGTCTACCTGCTCGAGCCGCACCTCGACGCGCTGTGCCCCGGCGTGAACGATGACGTTGCGGAGTGCTTCCTGGGCGATGCGATAGAGTGACAGCGCCGCCTCGGGGGCCAGGGAGGTGATGTCGCCCTCCACGACGCAGCTCGCGACGGTACCGTGCAGGCGCTCGATGTCGGCGCAGCTGGCTCCGAGTGCTGCGGCCAGGCCGGCGTGCTGCAGCACGGTGGGATGCAGGTCGTGGGAGATGTGGCGAATATTCTGTGCGACGGCGCTGGCGCGTTCATGCAAGCCGCGCAGTTCCTCCTTCAGGTCGTCCGTCGTGCCCAGTACCTCCATCCGGTGTCGCACGCGACTGAGCGCGATCGAGATGCCAGCCAGCTGCTGGCTGACGTCGTCGTGCAGGTCACGCGCGATGCGGGTGCGCTCGGCGTCGCGGGCCTCGATGAGCCGGCCCGCGAGCCGCCGGATCTCGTCGCGGCTCGCCTCGAGTGCCTCCTGGCGCTCACGGGAGAGGTCCTCGGCCTTCCGGCGCCCGGTGACGTCGACTGTGCAACCCATGTAGCCGGTGTACGCGCCATCCGGACCGTAATGGGGAACGCCCGTGTCCAGTACCCAGCTGTACGAGCCATCCGGCCGACGTATCCGGTACTCCATCCAGAACGGCTCGCGCTGCTCGACGGCGGGTGTGAAGATGCCGACAATGCGGTCCAGATCGTCGGGGTGGACGGTGTCGAGCCAGCCGCGCTCCAGCAGCCGAGCAAGCGGGAGCCCGGTGAACTCGACGCAGGTGTTGTTGAGGTAGTCGAGGCTGGTGTCGGGCCGGGCGGTCCAGACCATGACGGGTACGCGATCGACGATGAGCCGGACCCGCATCTCGGCGTCCAGCCTGGCCTGGGCGATCCGTTCCCGGTCCCGGTTGCGCAGGAGCAACGCGACGATCACCACCGCCTCGAAAATGGCGAGGGTGAGGAGGGCAATGGAGTGGGTCGTCAGGAAGCCGGACATGGCCGTGCCCGGATGATAATGGGATCAGGCCTGGGCCTCCTCGATAAGGAGGCGTGGCATGGGAATCCCTACCCGACCGGGCCGAGATGCACGGGGCAGGCATCAAGCCATGCCTGCTCCGCTGCATCGAAGACGCGTGAGCGTGTGAGGAAGCGGACGCCGAGCGGCGTCTCCAGCGAGAAGCCACCCCCGCGACCGGGCACGACATCGATGAGCAGCTGGGTGTGGCGCCAGAGCTCGAACTGGAGGCCGCCGATGTAGACCGGCACGCCGTCCACGTCTCCCAGGTGCACGTCGCGCTGGCCGACGCGGAATTCATTGGCTGGATAGCACATGGGCGAGCTGCCGTCGCAGCAGCCGCCCGACTGATGGAAGAGCAACGGACCGTGCTCCGCCACAAGCTGGCGGAGCACGGTTGTCGCTTCGGGCGTGATGTCGACCCGCGCAATGTCCACGGGCTAGAAGAACCCGGCCCGCTTGGGGCTGTAACTCACCAGCATGTTCTTGGTCTGCTGATAGTGATCCAGCATCATGCGGTGATTCTCGCGGCCAATGCCCGACTGCTTGTACCCGCCGAATGCCGCATGCGCAGGATAGAGGTGATAGCAGTTGGTCCACACGCGACCGGCCTTGATGGCGCGTCCCATGTTGTAGCAGGTGTTGGCATCGCGACTCCAGAGGCCGGCGCCGAGCCCGTAGAGGGTGTCGTTTGCGATGGCGAGGGCGTCGTCCGCATTCTTGAAGGTGGTGACGGAGACGACGGGGCCGAAGATCTCCTCCTGGAACACCCGCATGCGGTTGTTGCCCTCGAGGATGGTGGGCTGGACGTAGTAGCCGTCCTTGAGCTCGCCCTTGTGGACGCGGCGCGCGCCACCGGTGAGAACCTTCGCACCTTCCTTCTTCCCGATGTCGATGTAGCTCAGGATCTTCTCGAGCTGGTCGTTGGAGGCCTGTGCGCCAATCATGGTGGACGCGTCGAGCGGGTTGCCCTCGATGACGGCCTGCGTGCGCTTGATGGCGCGTTCCATGAAGCGATCGTAGATCGACTCCTGCACCAGCGCGCGCGAGGGACAGGTACACACCTCGCCCTGGTTGAAGGCGAACATGACAAATCCCTCGAGCGCCTTGTCGAAGTAGTCGTCATCCTCGCGCATGACGTCGGCGAAGAAGATGTTGGGCGACTTGCCGCCGAGTTCGAGGGTCACCGGGATGAGGTTCTCGGAGGCGTACTGCATGATGAGGCGACCGGTGGTGGTCTCGCCGGTGAAGGCCACCTTGCTGATGCGGTTGCTCGAGGCGAGCGGCTTGCCGGCCTCGACCCCGAAGCCCTGCACCACGTTCACCACGCCACTCGGCAGGATGTCGGCGATCAACTCCATGAATGCCATGATGGACACCGGTGTCTGCTCGGCGGGCTTGAGCACGACACAGTTCCCGGCAGCGAGCGCGGGGGCAAGCTTCCAGGTGGCCATGAGGAGCGGGAAGTTCCAGGGGATGATCTGCGCTACGACGCCGAGCGGCTCGTGGAAGTGATAGGCGACGGTCTCGCTGTCGAGCTGGGAGATGCCGCCCTCCTGCGCGCGAATACAGCCTGCGAAGTAGCGGAAGTGGTCGATGGCGAGGGGGACGTCGGCGCCGACGGTCTCGCGGATCGGCTTGCCGTTGTCGATGGTCTCGATGAGAGCGATGGCCTCGAGATTCTCTTCCAGCCGGTCGGCGATGCGATTGAGGATGTTGGCGCGGTAGGCGGGTGAGGTGGCGTTCCAGCTGAGGGCCGCGGCGTGGGCCGAGTCGAGCGCCTTGTCCACGTCTTCGTGGGTGGACCGCGCCACTTCACAGAGCGGCAGTCCGGTAATCGGTGATGGATTGACGAAGTACTGTCCGCGCGCCGGAGGCGAGTACTCACCGCCGATCCAGTTGTCGTAGCGTGGCCGAATCGGGATGTGCAGTTTGTCGAGGGGGGTCGAGGCCGGAATGGTCGCGGTCAGGGGAGAGGCAGTCGATGTCATATAACGACTCCAGGCTGTGTGGAATGGGTCGATAATGGGAGGTGCCGGGGAAGCGCGCTAGAGGTGCCCGGGACATTTGTATCGCAGGCTGGGGGAATCGGGGTAGGTTGCGGAAGGCGGGGAAGGCGGGGAAGGCGGGGAGGGCGGGGAGGGCGGGGAGGGCGGGGATGAATGCGGACTCTCAACGGTCGACGCTTGTGAAGCCAGAGCTACTTCCAATCGGAAAAGCAGCGCAGCGGGCTGTGGAACAACAGCGCGGCCTCGCGCTTCATCGGGGGACGTCGCCGTCGGGGGTGAGGCCGGTGGTGCGGGACTCCTGGGACCGGGCGATCCGGCAGCAGGTGGCGCCCACGATGCCGGAGGCGCCGATCGTGTGGGATGCCGATCATGTCGGCCTGGCGCGCGAGCATTCCGATTGGCTGCCATACGCCCGGCACGCTGTCGCCTCGTCATCGGCACCCTATGCCGACGGCGGCCACATCCTGAGCCTCTTCGATGCGCGGGGCCGGATGCTCTGGAGTGACGGTGATCCGCGGGCCCTCGACGGGCTGGCGGAGATCAATTTCCGTCCCGGCGCGCTGTGGGCCGAAGAGGCGGTCGGAACAAATGGCCCGGGGACGGCCCTGGCAACCGGCGGACCGGTGCACATCGTCGGCGCCGAGCACTTCTGCGAGCGCTGGGAGGCATGGCACTGCGCGGCGATGCCGGTGCGGGACCCGCTTACCGGCGAGATCTGCGGCGTGGTGGACATCTCCGGTTTCCGCGACTCGGCGCACCCGCACACGCTGAGCCTCACGGCGGCGCTGGTGGTGGCGATCGAGCAGATGCTGCGGGCGCGGGAAGCGGAGCGACGCACGCTGGTGATGCGGCGGCTGGCCGAATTGACCGGGCGGTGGCCGGGCGACACGGCGCTCGCGGTGGACCGGGCGGGCACGGTGATCGGTGCCGTGCATGAAGAGATGCTCACGGAGCACGGGGTGTCCGCGGCGGCGACGGCGCGGCAGGTGTTCCGGGCCACTCAGTTCACGTCGCATGCCGGTGCAGGGGAACTGATGGTGCCGCTGGAACAGGGGCTGGGCGCGATCGTGCATCCGGTCGTGGTGAACGGTGTGACGATCGGTGCGGGGGTGATCATTCCGCGGGCGCGGTCCGTGGAGCGTGGGGCGAGCGCGCTGGTGGCGGCGGTGCGGGAGTGTCGCACGATGGACGAGGCGGCGAAGCGGCTGGGGGTAACGCGGAGTACGCTGTACCGGCGGATGGCGGCGGCGGGGTTGCGGCCGGGGAAAGAGTTGAGGGTTAGGGGTTAGGGGTTAGGGGTGAGGAGCCACAGCCTACGATCCGTTCCGGGAGGCCCGCTGCCTCCCGGTTTTCATTCACCAGCCTACTTCCTCTTTGACGCCTTCACCGGCTTGCCGGGATCGGGTGCGTCGATACCGAGCGCCGTCGCCAGCGCGATCAAGTGATCCTGCTCCTGGACCAGGATTTCACGAATCTGCTCGGCCATGGCGTACTCACCCAGTGCCTCACACTGACGAACCCGCTCACGATAGTTGCGAATGGTGTCGACCTCGGCCTGGAGGTCGAACTTGAGCATGTCCGTAGCCTTGTTCGACGTGCGCACCGGCTTCGGCACCGTAGCGGGCATGCCGCCGAGATAGTCGATCTGGTAGGCGAGGGTAATGGCGTGCTGGAGTTCCTCGTGGGCGTGCTTCTCGAGTTCTCCCGCGATGTTCATGTATTGCGCGCCCTTGAGGACCTGGGAGTAGACGACGTACGCGATGACGGCCTGGTACTCACGCTCGAGGTCCTGGTTGAGGGCGGCGATGAGGTCCTTGCGGGTGATCGGGGCTGCGGTCGGCATGTTTCCCTCTTGCACTGAGTGTGGTCGGCCTGCCTGACGAATGAATACCCTTCCCCCGCCTGTTCGGCATCATGTGGTCACCGGCGCGCTCATGGTCGCGGCGATGTGCTCGAGGGAGCGCAGGCGCGCCGCGTGGTCGTACACGTCAGATACGATCATAAGTTCATCTGCGCCAGTCTCGGCTACCAGCGCATCGAGGCCAGCGCGGACGGTGTCCGGTGTGCCCACAACCGAACGGGCCAGCATGTGCGTGGCCTGCAGCTTCTCCATGGGTGACCAGAACTGCTCGATGTCATCGATGGGTGGCTGGAACAGGCCCCTGCGATTCCGGACGATCTGCACGAAGGACACCTGTTGCGATGTGTGCAGGCGCCTGGCCTCGTCGTCAGTATCGGCGGCAATGACGTTCACGCCGACCATGGCGCAGGGCCGCTCGAGCTGCAGCTGATGGCTTGAAGCGCTGGCGATAGAGATCGAGCGCCGGCAAGAGCTGGTCGGGGGCGAAGTGCGATGCGAAGGCATAGGGAAGGCCAAGGTCGGCGGCGAGTGCGGCACCGAACAGGCTGGACCCGAGAATCCAGAGGGGCACCATGGTCCCCGCGGCGGGCACGGCCTGCACGCGTTGCCCGGGCTGCACTGGTGCCAGGTACCCCTGAAGCTCGCGGACGTCGTCAGGAAAGGTGTCTGCCGCTGCGGGCGCGCGGCGCAGTGCGCCGAGGGTGACACCGTCGGTGCCGGGTGCTCGGCCGAGTCCGAGGTCGATGCGACCGGGAAAGAGGTGTGCGAGGGTCCCGAACTGCTCGGCGATGACGTAGGGAGAGTGATTGGGAAGCATGATGCCGCCCGCGCCGACGCGGATGCGCTGGGTGCCGGCGGCAATGTGCGCGATGACGAGGAACGTCGCGGCGCTCGCGATACCAGGGAAGTTGTGGTGCTCGGCGATCCAGATGCGGCGATAGCCCAGGGCCTCGGCGTGGGCCGCGAGATCGCGGGCGTGATCAAGGGCCTCCCTCGTGGAGCGGCCCTCAGCAACGCGGGTGAGTTCGAGAATCGAGAGTGGCGTCATGCTCTGGCCGTTGCGGGTGAGACGTTGTAGCGGAGCTGCGCAAAGCCGCTGTTGAGCCGCTCAGCGGACGCCAGGCTGAGTGATGAGCTGAGGATCCTGCGCGGCAGCAGGGGCTTGCCGGCACCGAGTGTGACCGACGCGATGGTGACGATGATCTCGTCGAGCAATCCTGCGTCGAAGAACTGTCCCACCAGGTCTCCACCACCCACGACCCAGATATTCCGGTCGCCGGCCGTGGCCAGCATGTCGCGGTGCACCGGTGCGACGTCTCCCTGCACGAAGCGGACGTCGGCACCGGGCACGGGCGGGTGAGGGTGATGGCTGAAGACCCACGAGGGCTGCTCATAGGGCCACGGTTCGCCCGACTGCTTCAGGTGTGCGAGCACCCATTCATAGGTCGACGCGCCCATCGCCAGCGCGCCCACCTTGCTGATGAACGCGGGATAATCTGCGTTGCCGGGCTCGGCGACCTGAAAGAGCCAGTCGAGCGAATGGTGCTCGTCGGCGATGAAGCCGTCGAGCGTGGCAGCCGTGTAGTACTGGGTACGGGAGGCGATGGGCACCGTCTAGGACCTGTGGAGCAGCATGGGAACGAACCAGGTCCACATGCCGTACGCGCTTATCGCGGCCTCCATGAGCGTCGCCGCGAACAGGGCGAGCCGCTGGGGACGATAGGGCGAGAGGACGGTGCAGACGAGAAAAGTGAATGCGAGGACCGGCGCAACGAGGATCCTCAATACCGAGAACTGGGCCGAAGTGGCGAGGCGCGACGGCGCGGCGTCGTGGCCGGCGGCGAAGAGCACCGCTGCGGCGACACCGGTGAGCGCCACGACGAGGCCCAGCGTCGCAAGCACGGTCCAGAAGCGAGGGTAGGGGCGGAGGAAAATGAGGGCGGCGCCGGTGGGCACGAGGGCGCAGGCACCGAAGATGGCGACGAAGAGGACGGCGTCGCCGAAGGCGTACATGCCGCTCGATGCCTGGGCGACGGGGCCGCTGGTGGTCGCGATCCTGGCGGCAACAGCTGCCGATGCGAGGAGAAAGGCGACGATGTAGCCGCCGGTGACGAGGCCCACTTTCGCGATCGGTCTCATGCCTAAGCCTAGCCTCGAATGGGCCTGCCGGGAGGTGGGGTGGGCGGCCGCTGGCAGGATGGTATTTAGATACTTGTCTTAGTATCTTAGGGCATGGACAAGACCTACAAGGCGCTCGCCGACCCCACCAGGCGAAAGATCCTGGCCCTGCTGCGGGACCAGGACCTCATGGCCGGCGAGATTGCGGCGGAGTTCCCGATTGCGTGGGCGTCGGTTTCGCACCATCTCGCGGCGCTGAAGGAAGCGGGGCTGGTTCTGGCAATCCGGGAGGGGCAGTTCATCCGGTACTCGCTGAATACGACAGTGTTCCAGGAGGTGGTGCAGCAGCTGATGGACCTGGGGCAGCGGAAGAGTGGACGGTCGAAAAAGGAGGGAAAGAATGCGTAAGCTGATTCCTGCGCTGCTGGTGCTCACCGCGGCCACGGCGTTCTCACTCTGGGCGTATCCGCACCTGCCGGCCGAGGTGGCCACGCATTTCGATATCCAGGGTGAACCGAACGGCTGGTCATCGCGCCTCGTGGCGGTGCTGCTCATGCCCGCAATCGCGCTGCTGCTGATCGGCAGCTTCCTGCTGCTGCCGAAGGTCGACCCGCGGCGGGCCAACTACAGCCTGTTCAACGCGACCTACTGGACAGTCGCGAACTCGGCGCTGCTCTTGCTGCTCGGCGTCCACGTTCTGGTGCTGGGCAAGGCACTGGGATGGAACATCAACATGAGCCGGGTGGTGTCCATCGGGATCGGCGGACTGTTCCTGGTGATCGGGAACCTGATGAGCCGTGTCCGACCGAACTGGTTCATGGGAATCCGGACACCATGGACGCTGAGCAGTGACACGGTGTGGCGGAAGACGCACCGGTTCGGCGGGGTGGCGTTCGTGCTCGCCGGGCTGTGCTTCCTGGTCGCGGCCGTCCTGAACTCGGCGTGGACGTTCTACGTTGCGTTCGGGGCGGCGATGGTCGCGGCGCTAGGTTCGGTGGTGTACTCCTTCATCGCGTGGAAGCGCGAGCAGGAGATCCCGGTCGCCGCTATGCCCAGCGGCCCAGGATCGCACCCATGACGACGAGATAGACGAGCTGGTATCCGGCGTCGATGATGAAGGTGGCGACGGGCTTGTCGGAGTAGAGGTTCGCGGTGAAGCCGATGGGGAGCGCGAAGCCGAGCCAGGCATGGAAGCCCCATACGACGCCGCCACCGGCGGTGGTCACGCCCAGACGATGCAGGAAGAGATGGAGCACATAGGCGATCAGCACGAAGGCGAGGAGGGATCCAGCGTAGGCCTTACCCGCGTTCGCCCGCATCGCAGCCAGCTTTTCCGGGGTGTGACCGTGTGCCTTGACCCAGGCCCTGGCGAAGAGGAGTGGCGAGTACCATAGGGCGCCGATGAGCCAGGCGGCGAGTGCCGCTCCCAGAATCACGGGCCAATGTCCGTGGGTCATGACTGAGTTCCCCGGTAGAGGTTAGCGCTTCCTAGTCACCGTACATGCGATCCATGGTGCGGCCCATGAGCTTCACGGCGGCGCGCCGGGGCAGCAGGCGCGACAGGAATGCCGCCGCAAGCCGATTCTTCCGGCCGGTGATGATGCTCGGTCGCTTTCCCAGCGCGGCGAGGGCTTCAGCGGCCACCGCATCGGGTGACTGCACCGGCACGTTGCCATCTGATCCCGGCCGGGGCGCGCTGCCACGATAGCCCGGGGTGTCGGTGGCGCCGGCCACGCAGGCGAGCACGTCCACGCCGCTCTTTCCCAGTTCCCACCAGAGTCCCTCCGCCAGCACACGATTCCAGGCCTTGGTTGCCGCATAGTTGGCAACGAGGGCGGTGCCCTGCATGCCACTCAGCGAGGAGAGCAGGATGACGCCGCCGCGCTTGCGCGCGACCATCTTGCCCGCGAGCGCGTGCACGACCGTCATTGGGGAGCGGACGTTGACCTCGAGCTCCATGAGATGGGCTTCGAGGGACTGTTCGAGGAAGGGTCCCATGACGGAGAGGGCGGCGTTCCAGACGAGGAGTCCGATTTCCCGATCGCTGGTGACGCTGAGGAGTTCCGCGATGCTCTCCGGCTCGGCGAGGTCGAGCGCGAGAGGCTGGACGGAGACCTTGTAGCGGGTCTCGAGGTCGTCGGCGAGGGCGACGAGTGGCGGTGCGCGTCGCGCGACGATGACGAGGTTGAGGCCCCTCGCCGCGAGTGCGTGGGCGAAGGCAGCGCCGATGCCCTCGGAGGCACCGGCCACGATGGCCCACGAACCGTACCTGCGCGAGAAGGTCACTGTGCCCGGCGGGCGAGCGATTCGGCCAGGCGAGCCCCGGCGACCGAGTCCCGCGCCGTGCTGGAGTCGATCCACGCGCGGTATTGCGGCAGCTTCTTGAGATAGGTGAGGTACCGGGGATAGCTGCCGGGGTCCTTGCCGTCCAGGATCTCGACCGCGGTCTGCACCGTTGCGGCGGCAAACGCCTTCCAGATGCGTTCACCGAAAGCCGCCGTCGCCAGGCTCGGTGCGCCGAGATAGCCAGGCCATCCCGGCTGCTGAGCGACGGCAAAGGCTTCGGCGTAGTTCGCGCCGGCCACCGATGGTGCGCTCTTGTAGTCGGGCGAGACGAGGTCAGGGCGCAGGTACAGCATGAGGCTGTGTTCATCCATGCCTGCGTGCAGGGAGAGTCCATCGGCGGTTTTCTCCGCCGGGGTCATGACGCTCATGGCACCTCCCCAGCCGCCGAGCACCTTCAGCAGTCCCCAGAGGTTGACCATCGTCCCGCCGTATGTGTCGTGGAAGAAATCGCCGGCATCATCGAGGGCGCCGATGTGGAGGGGCGAGCCGTGAACATTCACGATGAATATCCAGCGGAAGCCCTGTTCGCCAAGTTCGTTGGCGAGGTCGACATAGGTCGCGCGCAACGTCGAGGGGCGCACGGCGTAGGTGCCGGGAAAGGAGTACTGTCGCCCGATCTCATTGGAGCCGCTGGCGCCGACTGATACCGGCGGAAAGACGAGCACGGTCCAGCCGGGGCGACCCTTCGCGATGCCCTCGGCGAGTTCGGTGGTGAGGCGAGCGCTGAGGATACCGTCGGTGAAGGCCGGCAGGTACGGGCCGTGTTCCTCGAGCATGCCGCCCTGAAGAATGACAACGGTGCGCGCACGGTCGAGTGCGAGGATCTGCCGGCTGTTCAGGTCGCCAACCTGCAGGACCTGCGCGGGAAGTGATCGACCGGCCAGAAGAGCACATGTCAACAGTGCAGCGACACGAGATCGCGTCAAGAGTCTCCGATGGCCAGGCATGAGGTGGTAATCTTACACCATGGAACTCACCCCGGCCCAGGCGCGCAGGATCTGGCTGCACGCGCAGCGCCTCGACGCAGTGGAGCCGTTCGGCTCCGGCCCGCAGGCCACACCGGCTGCGGTGGTGCACCTGGGTTACCTGCAGATCGACACCATCCACGTCATCGAGCGCAGCCATCACCACGTCCTGTACACGCGCATTCCCTCATATCACCGCGAGCACCTGCACCAGGCACAGAGCATCGACAAGACGGTCTTCGAGTACTGGACGCATGCCCTGTCGTACCTGCCGATCAAGAGCCTGCCGTTCTACGTGCGTGCGATGCGCCGCGCCTGGGAGGAGCGCGGTGTGTGGTTCCAGAAGGTGGCAGACGCTGACCTGCGCCGAGTGGTGTCGCGGATCCGGAGGAACGGTGCGGTCACCATTCGCGACCTCGACAAGGACGTGGTGGCAGAGAAGGAGTATGCGTGGGGGAGCCGCAAGCCCTCGAAGCGCATCCTGGAGGTGGCGTTCTACAAGGGCCTGGTGACGGTGAGCCAGCGGTCGGGGATGCTCAAGACGTATGAACTGCTGACTCGACATTTTGGCCTGGCGCGCCTGCCACGGGCGGCGACTGACAGCGACACCCTGAATTACCTTCTCGACCGTGCGCTCCGATCGCAGGGAATCGTGAGCGTGGATTCGGCGTGTCACCTGGATGCCCCGCGGAAGCCGGCGATGACGCGGCTGATTGCGTCGCGAGCCCGTCGGAAGGAGCTGATCCCGGTGCAGTGGGAGGGCGCGGGCAAGGTGATGCACTGGATGCGGCCGGAGACGCTGGAGAGTCTTCCCGACCTGACGCAGGACCTGGTTCACATCCTGTCGCCGTTCGACCCGCTGATCATCCAGCGGAAGCGACTCCGGCTGTTCTTCGACTACGACTATCAGTTCGAAGCCTATGTCCCGAAGGAGAAGCGGGTGTTCGGCTATTTCGTGTGCCCGGTGCTGGTCGGGGACCGGATCGTTGCCGGGCTCGACCTCAAGACTGACCGACAGCGACAGAAGCTGCTGGTGCAGCGGTGGAACTGGGCCGGAGGTGCCAAGTCACGCGCGCTTCGAGGGCAGGTGGAAGTGGCATTGCACAGGTTCGAGCAGTTTCAACTGGGCTGGAAACCCTCAAGCGAAGGGTAAACCATGGGACAGTTCTTCAAGGACGACCTGCTGGACGAGTTCGGCACCTGGCCACTCGCCTACACTGCGAATGGCGGGGTGGATGTCGGGGTGATTCTCGCCGTCGCGAAGCAGGTGGGCGATGGCGATGGCAATGCCTACTTCAATGCGTGGATGTCAGCGGGTGACAACCTGGCGGCGGAAGCCGGCGACGTACTGGCGCGTGGTCATCGCGACAGCGCCAGCCGTCTCTACCTTCAAGCTGCCGCCTGCTACGCGACTTCGTACCATCCGCTGTACGGTTTCCCTGTGGATCCGCGCCTGGTGCAGGCATTTCGCACGCAGATCGCGACCGCGAACAAGGGGCTCGCGCTCCTGCCGGTTCCGGTTGTGCCGCTGCGGATTCCGTACGAGGGCACCACGTTGCCGGCGTACTTCCTCCCGGCGACTGGACGGGAGACGGAGCGTCGCCCGCTGGTGATCCTCAACGATGGCTACGACTCCACGGTAACTGAGCTGTATTTCTTCGCCGCCCCCGCCATCGCGGAGCGCGGCTATCACTGCCTGTGGTTCGACGGACCTGGGCAGGGGGAATTGCTGATCGAGCAGGGCCTGCCGATGCGTCCTGACTGGGAGGCGGTGGTCCGTCCGGTGGTGGACTTTGCGTTGACCCTTTCGAACGTTGACCCGAAGCGGATCGCGCTGATGGGCCTGAGCCTGGGTGGCTACCTGGCGCTTCGAGGTGCGAGCGGGGAACCGCGCCTCGCGGCCTGCATTGCCGACCCGGGGCTTGGCGCCGTCATGACGCGCGAGCTGCTGATGCGGTTCGGGCTGACGGAGGCCCAGGCGGCCGACCCTGCGTCGGTCCCCGCGGGGCTCTGGGACAAGGCGATCAACAGCAGTGCCCGCATGCACTGGACCGTTGTACAGCGCGGTTTCTGGGTGCACGGGGTCAACAACATGCCCGACTTCATCGCGGCCACCATGGCGATGACGCTCGAGGGACGCTACGGCGAGATCCGCTGTCCTACGCTCCTGACGACCGCCGAGAATGACCCACTGTCGTACGGTGCGGAGAGGGTGCTCGGACAGTTGAAGTGTCCCAAGACGCTTTTGCGGTTCACCGGCGCGGAAGGCGCGGGGGAGCACTGCGAGATGCGCAACCGGTCGCTGGCGAACCTTCGCATTCTCGACTGGCTGGATGAGACGTTCGCGCTTTCGGAATCATGATCGAACATCAACGGGCTATTCCGCTTGCAGCGGAATCGTCACTTCCGTATCGGGATCGGGTGCTCGATAGCGTGCCCAGCTCACCCAATGACGATCGCCTTCTCCTGCAATGCGCCTGTCGCGTATGGAAGACGCCAGATACGTCAGTCGATCGACAACCCGCTCCCCGAACAACATTCGATTGCCGGCAAAGACCACGGTGTCACGTGCTCCCACACGACCGATGAGATACTCCAGCGTGTCCCGTGTTCTCAGGCTCTCAGGGAGAACTGTACCGTCTGGCACGATTGGCCGACCTTCATCGATGACCAAGGCGGCGACCATGGGCCCGAGAGCGGTGTCCGCCGTGTTGACTGCCACGCCAAGCACGACGTTCCCGAAGGGCTCGGCAACGACGAACGTGTCCAGGACAAAAACCAGCGGTGACCCGGCAGCATCAATCCGGGCGGCAGGTTGCTGCAGCATGATGGCCACGCTCGAAGGCGAGAGCACGGTTGGCATGAGATAGCGCAGCAGGTCATTCCTGGGCACGATGCGGACGGTGCGCGGGCATGGGGAGTTGAGCTTCCGGCTGGTTGCAAACCCATCCTCCAACCTCATGCGCCAATCGGCCCAGAATGCGCTTCCCTCGTTGACAATGAGTTGATGCATCAGGAAATGAGTCGACGGCAGGATGTTGTCGTCGAACCGGTAACTGACCTGCCCCGTGCGAGGGTCCTCAAACTCATACAGCGCGGCGATGCTATCGAGCCAGGTCCGCTGTGTCACCCGCAGCCGGATCCGGAGGTCCAAGGTTGTCTCGGCCCCAAGGTCGACGGTATGAGCGTTGGTCCGCCAAGTAGCCGAGTCAATCCGCACACCGAGGACCCGACTCGGCGCCAATGCGAGTGTACCCTCCCCGACAGGGGAGCCATCGGCGCCGCAACCTCGTAGTCCTGGTTTGTCGACCGGGACCCACGCGCATGCGGAAGCCATGAGAAGGCAGGGCAGAACAGGGAACCACCACGGGCGCTCGCCAGGAGAAAGCAGGGGCCTATGACCGGGTAAAGGGGTGTTCGCTGGGCCACATGCGGATGATGAGCAGGACAGGGAAGACGAGCCAGGCGAGGTTGGAGCCGAAGACCATGGCGAAGCTCCGCGCGGCGTGCGCGCCGAGCTTTTCCTCGAAGAGGATGATCACCACGTTGGTGAAGAGCATGGTGGCGTAGATGATGGTGGGGAGGCGAATCCAGTCCTTCCCCTTCCAGAAGGCGTAGATGGCGGCGATGTAGTAGGGCCCGAAGAGGAGCACGTCGAGCCAGATGGTGGCGCGCCAGAAAGGTGGACGGGCCACGAGGAGCGGGTCGTAGGTGCGGCCGTACCAGTGAAAGAGGTCGACGGCGGCCTTCGGGGGCCAGATGGGATAGGTGAAGTTCGAAGTGTCGGGTATCAGCACCTGCTCGACATCGACGAAGTAGGTGATGAAGAACAGGTTGAAGATGAAAAACGCGATGAACGCCCAGTCGAGCTTGCGCTGGGCCATCGGGATCGGCTCACTCACGCGCGGAGTCGAGCGGCCGCGGGCCGGGCATAGATGCCGAAGTCGGCCTGCACCGCGGCGAACCTGTCGAGCGCGGTTCCGTAGCCGATGCCGACGCTGCAGCCAGTAACCAGGACCACGGCCATCGTGCTTGCCTCGTGTGTCCAGGCCGCAGCCTGAAGCCTGTAACAGTGAATGCCCGGCAGTATCCTGCCGGGCATTCCAAAACAATGCAAGACCTTGATTGGTCGCCCCAGTGCCAGGCGACCTTGTTCACATTCAAAAGTCGGGGTAGAAGTTGGCGGGCATGCCCTGCGGGCCATACATGCCGACGGGGCATACCGGGTCGCTACCGCAACGAAGGTCAGGATCCGGTCCGTGCCAGTAAGTGAACACAAACCCCGGGGCCGGTTCCGCGGACAGGGTTACGACGGTCCCGCCGGTGAACGTGGCGGCGCATGTGCCGGAAGTGCCTGCGGTTGCAACAGTACAATTGATGCCAGCCGGGGAACTGGTAATGGTCCCCGAGCCCGCGTTGTCGTTGCCGGCCCGAACCGTCAGCGGAAAGCTCCCGTGACTGTTCGTGATAACGTTGACCGGGCCAGCGATTGTCAGCGTGCATGTGGCCCCAGTGCAGCCTCCTGACCAGTGGTCGAAGCTCGAGTACTCATCGGGGGTGGCCGTGAGCGTTACTGAAGTGCCTTCAGGGAATCCGGCCTGGCACGAGCCGCTGCCGCTGGTGAAGACAGTCGACAGGCTGCAGTCGATACCGGCCGGGTTACTTGTGACTTGCAGGATTCCAGTGGAGCCGGCGTCGTTGCTGATCGTGACCAGCTCATTGATGGCGAAGACGGCCTGCACGGCGCGATTGCGCAAGAGGCTGAGAACGCAGGTTCCAGTGCCAGTGCAGTCCCCCAGCCATCCCATGAACGAGGAGCCGTCGCCGGGTACGGCGACGAGCTCGAGGGATTCGCCGCCCTGATCGAGCGTCGTGTTGCAGACTCCCGTCGTCGCGGTTCCATCGAGCTGGCACAGCATGACATCGGATGCCGAAACGGTTCCACGGCCGGAGTTATCAGGCCCGGGGCTCACTGAAACATCGACTGTGTCATTGTCGGAACTGCAGGCGATCGCGGCGGCGGCCAGCGCTACGAGTACCAGCCTTGCTGGGGTCATGTGGAGCGCTCCTTGGGGACAGAGAGGGGAGCGATCAGGTTACGTCACTGACGTCCCCAAGTCGTCACCAATGCGTCCGCAGGGCTATTTGCCCCCGGCAGGAGCCTTCCCGAGTCCATCGAGCCAGTTGAGGGTGACCTGGGCGTACCGACCGGTCTTATCTCCCCGCGCCCGGTCCTCAAAGAAGATGAAGCTCTTTCCGTCGGGTGTCACCGAGAATCCCTGGTGGAAGGGCGGCATCACCAGGCTCTCGAGGCTGAAGAGGGGAACGGGTTCGGCCGAGTTGATCGAATCGCCGGCGACAAGGGCGACCGAGACGATGCGATTAGCACTGTCGGCAAAGATCAATTCCCGTCCGCCGCTGGCCCAGACGGGTGCGGAGCCACCCGCGTTGGAGACCTGCCAGCGGGCGTCGCTGGTGTTGGGGAAGGGGCGCACGTAGACCTCCTCGCGTCCCGACTCGACGGTGGAGTACGCGAGCCACCTTCCATTGGGCGAGATGGCAGGCATGTACTGGTCAAACTTCCCCGGATCAATGGCGGTGGTGACGGAATCGCCGATGCGGTACTTGCGGAGCCGGCGCAACCCTGCAACGACACCAATGCGATAGACGATCCACTTGCCGTCGTCCGAGTACGTGATCTCGTCCATCTGGTTGGTGTCGGGGATTGCCACGGGCGTCGCCGCTCCGCTGCCGTCGGCGCGCACGACATACGGCAAGGAACGACCGGTGCGGTCGGAGATGAAGGCGATCGACCGTCCATCGGGCGTCCAGGCGGGTCGATAGTTGATGTTCCCCTCGAAGGTGAGCCGGGTGAGCGGCCCCTTGTCGAGCTGCTTGATCCAGAGATCGGTGTGGATGGTCTGGACGACACTGAGGGCAAGCTGCCGGCCGTCGGGCGAGAGGGCCAGCGAGTTGAAGTTGCCCTGCCAGTCGGGATCGACCATGTGGTGCGCCCCGGCACGGTCGACGCGCACGACCTGGAGATCCTGCACCACGCCGGCATCGAGGTGCACCATGGTGCCATTGCGGCTGAACGCGAGCTCAGGGGTAACGCCGAGCAGGGTCCGCACGTTGGACACCAGGGGCACCGGTGCTCCACTGAGCGAAAGCGACTTCGGGTCGAACGGCTGGGCGTAGACGTTGCCGTCCTGGCGGGCGTAGATAAGGTATCCGGGCACATACCATCCCCTTGCGGCGCCCTTCACCAGGTCGTGCTGCACCTTCGCCTTCAGGTCGAGCGCGAAGACGGTCATGGTCGCGCAGTTGTTGCTGCACGCCGTGGCGAGGATGGCATCGGTGCGAGGCAGCACGTTCGGAAAGCCCCAGGCGATCGCCGCAGGTGGCATGGCAAGCTGCAGGGCCTTCCCGTTGCCCGGACCGCCGACCGTTCGCAAGTCAAATCCCGCCCCGGTGAAGAAAATGGTCCCGTCTGCGGCCCAGGCACCTGAGGGAAGGTTGACGTTGGCGGAGTCGGTGACGAGCGTAGGCGCGCCGCCGCTCACGCGCACCTTCCACAGCGTCCCATTCAGGAAGTAGGCGATCCACTCGCCATCGGGAGAGAAGAAGGGAGCGTCGGCGAGCTCAGTGCCGGCGAGTTCCTTCGCCTCGAGCGAGGCACGATCGCGCACCCAGAGGGAGCGCACGCCCTGCTCCTTCCGCCCGATGTAGGCGATGGTCGACGCCGTCGGGGGAGATCGCGAGCGATCCGCCCGTGTATGAGAGGCGAGTGCTGGCGAAGTAGGGGAGTTTCACTTCGTAGCGGGCGAGCGGTTGCGGTGCGGCGCGGCAGGCTTGCGGAGCCAGCCCCAGCATGCCAGCGCCAAGCCGCGGCCAGCAGGGCCGCGAGGGCGGGGAAGGCGGGGAAGGCGGGGAGGACGTCAGGGCGGGTAAGGCGGGTAGGGCGGGTAAGGCGGGTGGCCTGGACCCCTTTCCCATCCAACGCATCGCTGAACTCCTTGGCGCTGCCCCAGCGATCGGCCGGGCAGCTTCTGCAGCGCAGTGAGCACGGCCTGCTCTACGGTGGATGGCACCGTCTTCCGGCGCAGGATGATCGACGCCGGTTCCTCGGTCATCACCTTCGCCACGATCGATTGCGCGGTGGGCCCGGTGAAGGGCGCCTCGCCCGTCAGCATCTCATACGTGACGGCGCCGAGGGCGTAGACATCGCTCCTTGGGCCAATCTCCCTGTCACCCATCGCCTGTTCGGGCGACATGTAGCTCGGCGTGCCGAGCGACATGCCGGTCTGGGTCATGCGGCCGCCGTTGGCCTGCTGCATGGCGAGGGCGATGCCGAAGTCGGCGACAACGGCGCGACCGTCGTGAAGGAGGATATTCTCGGGCTTGATGTCGCGGTGGATAACGCCGTGTCGATGGGCGTAGTCGAGGGCGCTGGCGACTTCCTTCGAGATGCTGAGGGAATCCTCGATGGGGAGCTGCTTCTCGCGCTTGATGCGATCGCGGAGAGACTCGCCCTCGACGAAGGGCATGACGTAGAAGAGCTGGCCGTTGGCGCTGCCGCTGTCGAAGAGGGGCAGGATGTGCGGGTGCTGGAGATTGGCCGTGAGCTCGATCTCCTTGAGGAAGCGGTCGGAGCCGATGACGGCGCGACAACTCGGGATGAACGACCTTGATGGCGACTCGGCGCCGGTGCCGCAGGTCCTCGGCGAGATAGACGGTGGCCATGCCGCCCTGGCCGAGCTCGCGTTCGATGCGATAGCGGTCAGCGAGGGCGGACGCAAATGTTGGCGCGGGGTCGGTCAGTCGTCGGCTCGGGGTGGCGGGACGGTGGATGATACGGGGGGTGCAGCCGGGGCGGCAGTCCCGCTCGAAGGCATCGGGATTGCCGCGGCCGCTTCGCGGCCTCGCAATGACCATTCGTCGGGCCGGGCCAGCGGGTGTCCTTTGTGCGCGCCTCCTTTTTCGGCTATGATAGCGGACCAAGCCAATCCCTCACGGAGTCGCAGCCATGTCCCGTCGCTACCTCGCCCTCGCGGCGCTCGGCGTTGTTGCCAGCGCCATCATCCCGACCATTTCCCAGGCGCAGTTCAGCAAGCTGAAGAAGTCGGCCACCAATGCGGCCGCGAACGCCGCCGGGGTGAACACGACGCCACCCCGGTACGTGGACAATATCGACGTCACGTCGGCACAGCTGAAGCAGGTGAACACCGGGCTTGCGGCGGAGATCGCGGCGACGCCGGGCGCGGTGAAGCAGGCTGAAGCGCAGCAGAAGGACGCCGAGAAGGCGCAGGAGAAGTACAGCAAGGAAAGCGAGGCCTACGACAAGGCCAGCAGAAGTACGAGGCGTGCAAGGAGAAGGTGATCAAGGAGGCAGAGCCGTCGCGCACCGCGGCCCAGGACAAGGCCGAGAAGGCGGGACAGGGCGCGAAGTAGGTGAATCGGAGCAGGCGGCACTCGAGAAGCAGGCGCACGCGGCGGAGGCGGCGGCAGAGCGAATCCAGGCGGGGAAGGGCACTGCGGCAGACCAGCAGACGCTGGCCGACTTCCAGAAGACGATGGCGGGGGTGTCAGCGCGAGGGATGAGTGCCGCGAGCGCCGCGGGCGAGGCGTCATCGGTGGACCAGGCGGTTGTCGCGAAGGTGGAGAAGACCTGCGGTGTAAAGCCGGTGAGCCCGACCGCGCCGAAGTCGGCGGCCAACACGGCGGCTGAGGTAATCCAGACGGCGGGAGCCCAGGCGGCGGGCATGCCGCTGGCCACCTGGCAGGTGATCCGCGAGAAGGCGGAGGGTTACGCATCGAGCAACACGCAGGTGAAGGCGGGGAAGATTCCGCAGGAAGAGGCCGACGCGATCAACGCAGAGCTGGGAATCACGCGAGAGAAGATGGCTGAGATGCGGAAGGCCGGGACGCCGATGTGAGGTTCGCCGCTTCCGTCGTTGCGATTGCACTGGCTGGTGTACCGGTTCCCGCGATGCGGGAGCCGGCGCTGGCGGTACGCGTGGCAACGGGGTGGGAGACATGGTGGCGAGGGGATGCGGCGCCGGTGCAGTGGTCGGCGGCGCTGCCGGCTGTGGCGGACCGGGTAGTGTGGACGCAGGCGTCACCGGGCGTGGAGCGGGGGGAGCTTTCGCTGTCGGGTGACGGGGAGGCGTTCCGGGTACGGGTGATCGTGGCGCGACTGGATCCGTCGCTGCTGCAGGTTCGAGCTGGTGAAGCCGGCGGATGGAAAGGTGTTTGCGGGGCGCTGGAGCGTGGGCGACGCTCCAGACGATGCGGTGTTCGCGGTGAACGCGGGGCAGTTCACCGACCAGCCATGGGGCTGGGTGGTGCAGGATGGAGTAGAGCGGCAGGTGCCCGGGAAGGGGCCGCTGGCGCCGGGCGTCGTGGTGGATGCGAATGGAGCTGTGCGGCTGGTATCGCCGGATTCGCTGTCGGTGGTGCGGGGTGAGGCGCGAATGGCGTTCCAGTCGTATCCGACGTTGTTGTCGGGTGACGGGGAGGTGCCGGTGCCGCTGCAGGCGGACGGACTCGGTGTCGATCGATCGCACCGGGATGCGCGGCTGGCGCTGGGGTTGCAGCGCGACGGAAAAGTGATCATTGCGATGACGCGGTTCGAGGCGCTCGGTGGGGTGCTGGCGAACATTCCGCTGGGGCTGACGACGCCGGAGATGGCGGCGGTGATGGGCGCCCTGGGGGCGTCGAATGCGGTGCTGCTGGACGGGGGAATTTCGAGCCAGATGATGATCCGATCACCGGCTGGCGCCGAGGTGTGGACGGGGTGGCGGCGGGTGGCGCTGGGGCTCATTGCGGTGCCCCGGTAGCGCGTGCCCTCGCCCGGCTGGTCCCCCTCCGGCGCTCTCGACGCCCTTCCACCCAGCCCCACCCAGCCCCTCGCGTTCGCGCCGTCGCGGGACCAACCGGGCTTCGGGCGCGTCTCCTACGTGTTCGCGGTCTGCGTGCTTGCCAGCGCATGCTCGGAGACCCCGGCCGCAAAGCCGGTCGCCAGTGTCGCCGTCGATAGCACGCCTGCTGCGCCGCGCGCCGACTACGGGCTGGCGGGCTGGGCGCCGCCTTCGCGCGACAGTATTCCCAATGACAGCCTGGGCAACTCGATCAGTCGCGGGCTCAACCTGCTGCGGCACACGCGTGACAGCCTTCCGGGGTTTGCTCCCAGCAGCCTCAACTGCACGAGCTGCCATCTCGAGGACGGGACGCGGGTCGAGGCAGCACCGCTCACCGGTGCGTTCGCGCGGTATCCCGAAGTACATGAATCGCGCGGGCGCAGTGATTCCGCTGGCGGACCGGGTGAACTACTGCTTCACGCGATCGCTGGCGGGGAACCGGCTGCCGGTGGAGAGCCGGGAGATGCAGGACATCCTGGCGTACATCTCGTATGTGTCGACGGGCGTGCCGGTCGGGGCGCATATCGCCGGGACGAAGGGGTTGCTGGACCCGCCGGACACGCTCGCGGGTGACATGGCTCGGGGCGAAGCGCTGTTCAAGGGCACATGCAGCGCCTGTCATGGCGCCGAGGGACAGGGCATGCCGGGCATTCCGGCGCTCTGGGGAGCGAAGAGCTTCAGCATCGGGGCGTCGATGGCACGGGTGGAGCGCGCGGCGAGCTTCATCCAGCACAACATGCCGCTGGGGCAGGGCGGGACGCTGTCGTGGCAGGAGGCGTTCGACGTGGCGGCGTACATCAACAGTCACCCGCGTCCCGATTCGCCGGGGAAGGAAGGGGACTGGCCGCTGGGTGGTGCGCCGGCGGACGTGCCCGTACGCGACCAAGGGGCACGTCAGCCTTCAACCCGCCGGCGTCGCTGGTGTCGCGCAAGAACCCGCAGCTTTCGCTGGTGCCGGCGCCGGCACCGGTGAGTCGCAGCAGCAACTGAGGAGCAGGTCATGAAGCGTCGTACCACCGAAGAGGCCCCCCCAAGCGAAGGCGACATCTCAAGGCGCGCGCTGCTGGCAAGTGCAGCGGGCATCGCTGGCGCGGCGGCGCTTGGCAGCCACCGACTCCTGGCGCAGGGTCCGGCGGCCGCGCCGGCTGCAGCGGCCGCGGATACGACCACGATCGTGGTGCCTCCAGACCCGACCGCGGTGCCGGGACTCGTCACCAGTGCGCGGGGGATCCGGTCACCGTTCGTGGACCCGATGCGGGCACCAGCGGGCGTGCTGAGTGGGGCATCGTTCGCGCCGCTGCAGAACATGTCGGGGACGATCACCCCGTCGGACCTGTTCTTCGAGCGGATCCACAATGGCGTGGCACTGGTGGACCCGCAGCAATGGAAGCTGATGATCCACGGCATGGTGGAGCGTCCGCTGATCATCGACCTGGAGCAGTTGCTGCGCTATCCGTCGGTGACGCGCACCTACTTCATCGAGTGCTCAGGGAACGGGCGGTCTGCGTATCGCGCGCCGAAGCCGGAGATGACGCCGCAGGTGGTGGACGGGCTACTCAGCACCGCGGAGTGGACGGGCGTACCGCTGTCGACGCTGCTGCGAGAGGCGGGCGTCAAGCCGGGTGCGACCTGGTTTGTCGCGGAGGGAGGCGACGCGGCGCGGCTGTCACGCAGCATCCCGGTGGGGAAGGGGCTGGACGACGCGCTGCTGGTGTGGGGACAGAATGGCGAGGCACTGCGCCCGTCGAACGGGTATCCGGTGCGACTGCTGCTGCCGGGGTTCGAGGGGAACACGAGCATCAAGTGGGTGCGGCGCATCGAGCTGAGCGACCAGCCGAACATGTCGAAGGACGAGACGTCGAAGTACACCGATCCGCTTCCGGGAGGGAAGGCGCGGCAGTTCAGCTTCCTGATGGACGTGAAGTCGGTGATCACGTCACCGGCATTTCCGCAGCAACTGACGGAAAAGGGATGGTGGCCGATCCGTGGACTGGCGTGGACGGGTCGCGGGCGCGTCGCGAAGGTGGAAGTGAGCACCGATGGCGGGAAGAGCTGGCAGCCGGCTCGCATCGAGGGGAACAACCTGCCGCTGGCGCCGGTGCGATTCGAGCAGATGTGGAAGTGGGACGGGAATCCTGCGGTGCTGATGAGCCGAGCGACGGACGAGACGGGTGGCGTGCAGCCGACCTGGGCGGAATTCAAGCGGGTGCGGGGTGTGGGCACGGACTACCACTTCAGCTACATCCGCGGCTGGAGCGTCGGGAGTGATGGCGCGGTGAAGTACGAGGCGGAGATATGAGGCGGGTGACGTGGGTGCTAGTGGCACTGCTCATGGGGTGCGAGGGAGGCGGCAGTCGGCAGTCGGCGATGGGAGTCGGCAGTCGGCAGTCGGCGATGGGAGTCGGCAGTCGGCAGTCGGCGATGGGAGTCGGCAGTCGTCAGTCGGCAGTCGTCAGTGAGTTGTCAGCTGTGCCGGCCGGGTCGTTGGGTCTGGGGCGGGCGCCAACGGCGGAAGAGCTATCGGCGTGGGACAAGAGCGTGAACCCGACGGGGAGGAACCTGCCGCCAGGGCAGGGAACGGTGGCTGACGGGAAAGTGGTGTTCGCGGCGAAGTGCGCGGCCTGTCATGGCGATGCGGGGCAGGGAGCGCCGCCGGCCTACCCGAAACTGGTGGACCGCGAGCCGGCGGACTTCAGCTTCGACACCGACTTCAAGATTACGCACACGATCGGTAACTACTGGCCGTATGCGACGACGCTGTACGACTACATCAACCGGGCGATGCCGTTGACGGCGCCTGGATCGCTGCAGCCGGAGGAGATCTATGCGGTGACGGCTTACCTGCTGGCGGCGAACGGGGTAATCGCAGACTCGGCGATCATGAATGCGGAGACGTTGCCGAAGGTGAAGATGCCGGCGCATGACCGGTTCGTCGTGGATGATCGGGCGGGAGGAGGGACGTTTCGATAGCTGGCCAGGTCGGGAGGGGCGCCCCTCTCGGGGCAAGGGGAACGCACGCAGGAGTTCCCCGTCGCTTGCATTCACGGGTGCGTTCCACGAGCCCCTCCGAGGGGCGCCCCGCCCTCCCGGCCACTTCATTCCCGTCAGCGCGCCGTCGCGGAGCCAACCGGGCGTTCGGCGTCACAACTCGACTGGAGATCAATCAAATGCAGATCAGCGCTCGCAATCAGCTGAAGGGCCGGATCGTCTCTCTTCGCGTGGATGGGCTCATGGCGGAGGTTGTCATCGATCTCGGCGCGGGGCAGCAACTCGTCTCGATCATTACGCGGTCGAGTGCGGAGGGGTTGGGGCTGAAGGAGGGTGACACAGTCTCGGCGATCGTGAAGTCGACCGAGGTGATGGTGGCGAAGTGATGATGCTGGCGCGGGCTATGGAGTGTGCCCCAGGGCACCAGCGGCCCACTCGACAATGTTGTAAACGCCGACGCCGTCACACGTATCACAGCACTTCTCTGTTTTCCCAGTCTTGCCGGTGCGCGAGAAGAGCCAGTCAACGATTCTGACGGCAAGCGGCCTTCGGTTCGGCGACGCGGGCCCCTCAAAGTACTGAATGAGCGCACCGCGAAAACAGTCACCGCGCGAAGTGGCCAGTCGGTGCATGTCCTCAATGGCGCAATCCCTGGCATTGGCCGTCGCCTGCTCAGCTGAAGGGTCGAGGTTGGCCTGCGCAATTGTCTTCGCGGCCATGAAGCGAAGCAAGTCCACATCATTCTTGCCAGTGAACAGCACCGCCATGGAGGGAAGGCCATCGCGTCCCGCGCGACCGAACTCCTGCAGGTAGTCCTCTACTGACGCTGGATGCTGCCAATGAACGACAAGTCGAACATTGGGGACATCGAGTCCCATCCCGAAGGCGCTCGTGCAGATCACGGCTGGCGCCCGTGGCTCAGCGCGACCGGTAACACGGGCGAGGAGCAGCTCGCGGTCATTGGCCGTGGCAAGTCCTGAGTAGTAGAAGGGCAGGTCCAAGCCAAGTTTCCTCAGGCCGTCTTGAAGCTGCTTGCCGATTTTGACGGTAGGCACGAACAGCATTGCCCGATCGTCAGGAATGAGACCCAGAAGGCTCTTGATGACAGAGTAGCGCAGGTCGTCCTTCACGTCATCAAGTCGCGCTAGCGCAATGTTCGGCCGGTTGACACCAGTTACCACTACCCGAGCGTCCGGTATTCCAAGCGAGTCCAGGATGCGCCGTTGACTCGCTACGCCGGCAGTGGCGGTGAACGCGAGGACCGGCGGGTTGCCAAGGGCGCTACGTACCGCACCCAACCTGCCATAGTTCGGCCTGAAATCGTTGCCCCAGCGGTCGATGCAGTGTGCTTCATCGACTATCAGGTAGCTGGGTCGTGTCCGGAGGATCTCCTGAACCTCGGATGGACGCACCATTTCAGGGTCAAAGCGCTCGGGGGTACAGTACAGGAACTTGATCGCACCGTCTCGCAGCAACTGATAGCGGATCTGCTTCTCGCGTGGTCCCAAATCCCCGTTTATGAAACTGCCTGGGATCTTCTTCGCGTTCAGCGCGGCAACCTGCTGGTTCATCAGCGCCTTCAGGGGCGAAATCACAAACCCGCACCCCCGACTCAGCAGGACCGGCACCTGAAAGCAGAGCGACTTGCCCGATCCGGTAGCGCTGACGAAGAGGAGTGACTCTCGGCGAAGCGCGGCGAGGACGACCTCCAACTGCGGTGTGCGAAAGCGCTTGACCCCGAGCAGGCGAAGCGCGACACCGAGCGACTCATCGACATTGCCCAGGTGGTGTTGACGATCCAGCCACATGGCCAGTCGCAATCCCCAGCGCTCAATCATTCGACGGGCGAGTGTGCCCTGAAGATTTGGATGGTGTGCGGCGTGACAGCCATCGCAAAGCGTTACAAGGTTTGCGGCGTCGTCGTCTCCGCCCATGGCACGCGAAATCAGGTGATGAACATCAGCTTCGCCCTGGCGGCACGGCGCCCCGCACGACCTGCAGGCGTGGCCGTCGCGTGCGAGTACGATATTGCGGACTTCACGCCACCGAAGGTCCTGGCTTGTCGCATCCTGGTCCGGCGGTGGTGTCGGCACCTCTGGTCACCTACCGGTGCGCCGACTCGTGCCCTTGTTCACGGCTTCTGCTTCTCGACGTCGGCGATGGCGGCGTACTCGGCGCGGACGCTGTCGCGCTGGGGAATGCGGGACGAATCGGGATCGAACCGTAGCTTCAGATAGTTCTTGTAGGCCGCTATGGCCGCCTGGCGATCGCCGAGCTTGGCGGCGAGCTGTCCCTCGAGACGATAGGACTCGGCGAGCATCTGAATGGCCGGCTGGCCCAGCGGCTGCCAGCGTCGGCGTACCGCGCGGAGCGCGCGATCGGTGCGACCCTGGGCCTCATACAAGCGCGCCAGCTGGATCGACGCCCAGAACTGGTTGCCTTCGCGGCCGATCCAGAGTGAATCGGCACGGTCAACCAGCTGGGCGGCCTTCGAATCTCCCCGGCTCACTGCGAGCATCGCCTCGGCGAGGGGTGCAATCGCGTACCAGACCCGCTGAAGGGTGTCGGTCAAGGCGCGCTGGTTGAAGACGGCAACGACCCGCTTGCCGGCGACAGTATCTCCCTGTGAGAGCCGCCAGTAGTCGACCTGCTCCGGCTCCATCCTGGTGGTATCGGGCGTCGGCCCACCGCCATAGATGCCGCCCAGCAGTCGAAGAAGCACATCAGCGCTGGGTCCGATGGTGGCGAGCGTATCGAGCATGCGTCCCGCGTCAGCAGCACGACCGCGGTTCATGAGCACCAGCGTGCGGGCGAATGCCATCTCGTTCCGCTCGGCCTTCGACGTCGCCTTCCGCCGCACCATGTCGAAGAAGTCGTCCTGGTGCGCGATGGTGGTGCTGTCGAGGGAGTTCATGAGGATGAGCGCGCCGGGAGCGTCAGCGGCCAAGGTATCGATGACTGCGAGCCACGCCGTCACGCCCTTCGCATCATGCATGGCGGACAGGAGTTGCCAGCGGGAGTTGTAGACGCCCTCCGCCGCCGCGTCGAGTGATTCCAACCGCTTCGTCCAGAGCCGCTGCGCCGCGGTATCGCCTGTGGCGAAGGTCAGGGCGGCGAGGTGCTGCACCGGGGCGCCATACAGCGAATCACGCTGGAACGCCTGCTCGAACGCGCGACGCGCGCGCGGCTGGGGATCGGGCACGTCGCTGAGGAGGCCGAAGTGGAAGAGCGCGTCGCCGAGGTAGTACCAGGCGTCGGCGCTCTCGGGCATGCGCTGGATCGCCTTCTCGGCGTCGGCGATCTGCACATTCCAGGGCGTGTACTTCGGCCAGGCCGAGCCGAGTCGCAGGGAGAGGAAGAGCTGGTCCTGCGGGTTGAGCCGGTCGCGATACTGCCATGCGAGGCGGCGGACCCGGTTCATGTCACCGTTCGCAGTGTGCCAGCCGTCGGCTTCGATGAGTGCAGAGAGAGCGAGGGCGAAGGTAGAGTCGAGTGACACCGCATTCTCGAGCAGCGGTGTCGCCACCTGGAAGGCGGCGCGCCGGTAGGCAGTGACGCCGTCGAGGTAGGCGCGCAGTGCGTCGAGGTTGGTGGTGGTGAGCGTGCTCAGCTGGTTCTGGCTCGCCCCGGCACCGAGTGCCAAGAGCTGCGCCGTGAAGCGGTCGACGAGAGTGAAGAGGCTGTCCTTCGGGCCTTCCACGCTGGTCTGGGCGATGGTCCTGCCGCCCGGCATCTCCAGCAGCGAGCCACTGATGACAAGGTGATCGGCCGGACCGACGATACTGCCCTGCAGTACCCGGCCGGCACCAATCTTCTTCGCGAGCGTGGCCACGCCGGTGCCGTCGAGGTCCTGGGTGTCGGTGCCGCCGCCATCGCGCACGGCGGCGAGGACGGAGCGGGTATCGGCGGCGCGGGGACCGCCCTGGCCAGTGAGCTTGGCTTGCAGAAGGTCGAGCATGCCCTGGCGGAGATACTGGACGCTGGGATCGGCGCCGGCGACGCGGAAGGGCATGACCGCGACGACGTTGGCATCAAGCGGCTTCGCAGCGGTGCGGTCCCAGGGCTTCCACGTGAAGAGCGCCGCGATGAGTGCGAGTGCTGCGGCCCCCGCAATGGCGTATGTGCGGACGGGCTTCTTCGCGGGTGCCATTGCGAGCGACGGCACCGCCTGCGTGTGCGTCGGCGTGATTCCACCACTCGACGCGGTGAGTGGCTCGAGTGCCGTCACCAGATCATCGGCGGTCTGGTAGCGATCGGCTGGACGCTTTGCCAGGCAGCGCATGATGACGGCGTCGAGCACGGGTGACAGGCCCGCGCGCTGCTGCCCCACCGGGATCGGCGCCTGGGTGACGTGCGCTGCCAGCGTCTGTTGCGGGTTGAGACCGGGGAAGGGCGTGTGCCCGGTCAGCATCTCGTAGCCCATGACGCCGACGGCATAGATGTCGACGCGCGCGTCCATTTGTGGGTCGGCGGACGCTTGCTCAGGTGCCATGTATGACGGAGTGCCGAGTGCCACGCCGACGCTCGTGAGGTTGTGCTCACCGGTGGCCTCGGTGACGGCCTTGGCGACGCCGAAGTCCATGACCATGGCATGGCGGCCGGAGAGGAGGACGTTCTCGGGCTTGATGTCGCGGTGGACCACGCCAGCACGATGGGCGACGGAGAGTGCCTCGGCGACCTCGGAGAGGAGCCTCACGGCGTCCGCGACGGGGAGCTCGCCGGAACGAGCGAGGCGGTCGCGGAGGGTCTCGCCCTCGACGTAGGGCATGACGTAGTAGAAGAAGCCATCGGCGTCGCCGGAATCGAGCACGCCCAGGATGTGGGGGTGCTGGAGGCGGGCGGCGACCTCGATCTCGCGACTGAAGCGCTCGGCGCCGAGCGACGCGGCCAGCTCAGGACGCAGCACCTTGATGGCGACACGACGGTGGTGCTTGAGGTCCTCGGCGAGATAGACGGTGGCCATGCCGCCCTGGCCAAGCTCGCGTTCGATGCGGTAGCGGCTGGCGAGGGCGGCGGTGAGGCGGGCGACTGAGTTGTTCAGAGAGGACCCTGGTGTGGGTAAGCGAGGATGATAATGGCGCGGCCGGGGAGTCGCAGCGGCGGGTCTGGCGCGGCCGGTTCGGATGAGGTCAGGTCAGGAGTGGCCGCCTCTCGAACACCCGCTGCGGCCTGGAAATACCTCCGCAACCAGGGCTCCTGCGTCCGTGCCGCCGCAGATGGTGTTCTCGAGGCGACCACCCCTGACCTGACCTATGAGACGCTCCGATTCCGCTGGGACGAGCACGTGCCTAGCGTTTCCTGCCCCCGACACCGGGCATGGCCGCAACCTGTTTCATCCACGCGGCGATCTGGCGTTCGTCGAGGTCTTCCCCCGATTCGAGTTCGATGCCCCGCGTCGACTTGCCCATGGCCACCGGCGTCACCGGCGGCACGGGCTTGAGTGCCACGCCGTTGATGAACATGAGCTTGACGTGGCTGTCGAAGGCACCGCAAGAGAAGCACCAGCCATCGCCGACGCCATAGTACGACATGCCCCACTTCACGGAGCGCTGCAAGCCGGGGAGCGTCCTCGCCGCGAGGGCATCGACTCGTTCGGCGATGCCGCGCTGAGGTTCGGGCAGGCTGGCGATGTAGGCAAAGACGGGCTTGTCACCGTTCGCCGCCTTTGCGGGGCTCGCCTTGCCGGTGAGCATGGTCTTCGGCAGGGCCTTGCCTGTCTTGCGGGCGGGCATGGTCGTCTCTCGGCCTCAGCATTGTTCACCAGACAGTCGAACGATCCTTCGCTTCGCTCAGGATGACTCGGGGCGCTCCGTGCCGATGCACCGGGATTGCTTCAGCCGCTTCGCGGCCTCGCAATGACCTACGAGCCCCGCCTGTTCGCGGCGTCGCGGCGGACGGTCTGCTTCTTCCCCTTGATCGTGGTGCTGCGCAGCGCCTTGATGACGTCGTCGACCAGTTCCTCGGGCAACTCCACCAGCGAAAACTTCTCACTGATCTCGATGCTGCCGATGCTCTTGGCCTCGATACCGGCCTCGTTGGCAATGGCGCCGACGAGGTCGGCGGGGCGCATGTTGGCGGTCTTGCCTGAGCCGATGAAGACGCGGACCATCTTCGGGCCGCGACCGGCGGGCTTCCTGGCGGGCCGCTCGGACTTGTCGCCATGCTTCGCGTACTTGTCGGTCTTCGCGGGGCGCTCGCGCCTCGTGGGCTCGGGCGCAGGCGGGATCTCGACCGGCTCCTCTCCCGCCTCGGCCTGATGGGCGAGCTGTACCGCCGCCGCGGCGATGTCCATGATGTCGAACTCTTCCGAAAGCGTCTCCACCACCACGCGATACTTGTCGAGGCCGCCGGCCTGGATGGTCTCGCGGATGTCGGCGCGGGTGATCTCCAGCCGCTTGGCCTTGATGTCATGCACGGTGGGGAGCGGAGCCACGCTGATCTTCTGCTTGGTCATCGACTCGATGCTGCGCAGCAACCGGTGCTCGCGCGGCTCGGCGAAGGTGATTGCCACGCCCTCACGCCCGGCGCGACCGGTGCGGCCAATGCGGTGCACATAGGTCTGGGGCGACTCGGGGACATCGAAGTTGATGACGTGGGTGATGTGCTCGATGTCGAGCCCACGCGCGGCGACGTCGGTGGCGACGAGGACGTCAACAGTGCCGCCGCGGGCGCGCTTCATGACGCGGTCGCGCTGGAGCTGGTTGAGTCCGCCATGCAGGGCCTCGACCCGATAGCCGCGACCGGAGAGGCTCTCGGCGAGGTTGTCCACCTCGTGACGAGTGCGACAGAAGACGAGAGCAAGCGTCGGGGCCTCGAGGTCGAGCACCAGGCCGAGTGCCGGGACCTTCTGCGCGCGTGACAGGACGTACGCGGTCTGGCGGACCTTGGGGAGTGCACCTGCCGGGGTCTTCTCGCTGAGCACGAGCACGCGGACTGGATCGTCGAGGTGACGCTCGGCGATCTTGGCGATGCGCGCAGGGAGCGTCGCGGAGAAGAGCGCGGTCTGCCGCTTCGCCGGAGCCGCCTCGAGAATGGCCTCGAGCTCATCGGCGAACCCCATGTCGAGCATCTCGTCGGCTTCGTCGAGCACGATGGCCAGGATGCCGCTCAGGTCGAGGGTGTTGCGCCGGATGTGATCGAGTGCGCGACCGGGCGTGGCGACAACGACATGCACGCCTCGACGGAGCACGGAAATCTGCTGGCTGAACGACTGTCCTCCATAGATCGGCACGGTGCGGGCGCCAACGGCGCGGCCGTAGCGATGAAAGGCCTCGGCGACCTGCATGGCGAGTTCGCGGGTGGGGACGAGCACGAGCACCGCGGGGCGGCTGGGCTCGGGCGCCTCCTTCGACAGCTGCTGCAGCAGCGGGAGGGCGAAGGCGGCGGTCTTGCCGGTGCCGGTGGCGGCCTGTCCCAGGAGATCACGTCCCTCGAGGAGGGGCGGGATCGACTCGCGCTGGACGGGGGTGGGTTCCTCGTAGCCGAGTGCCGTGAGGGCTTCGACGAGGGCGGGGGCGAGGCCGAGGGACTTGAAGGTTGTCATGAAGGGAACATAAGGCGGGGAGGGCGGGGAGGGCGGGGAAGGCGGGGAGGTGGTGAGGGGTGAGGGGTGAGGGGTGAGGGGGGTGAGTGATCCGTTAGAGGCCGGGCATGGTGAAGCCTGCGTCATTGAGGGCGGAGAGAAGATCCTGCTCCACCTGTGGCTCGATCGACGTAAGGGGCGGGCGGACGGTGCGCCAGTCAGGGTCACCGCTGAAGTGAGCGACGGCGGCCTTGAGGCCGGGGATCATGGGGAACCGGGCGAAGATGGCGCGGATGACGTCGAGCCGAGCCTGCTTCGCGTCGGCGCCGGGATCGCGCCAGGTGCGGTACATGTCGGCGATGGGGCCGGGGTTCACGTTGGCGGTGGCGCTGATGCAGCCGGCGGCGCGCAGCGGGAGTGCCTTCAGCAACATCGTCTCCGCGGCGGGGAAGACCTGGAAGCCGTCAGCAGCGAAGGCATCGAGGAACGCCGCGGTGTTGGACCAGTCGCCACTGCTGTCCTTCATGCCGGCGACCTGACCGGGGTAGGCCGCCAGCAAGCGCTCGGTGAGTGCGATCGTGATCGGCACCATGGAGAACTGGGGGATGTGATAGAGCAAGACGCGGAGGCGAGTGTCGCCGACGCGCTGGATGATCTCGGAGTAGGTACGGAACACGCCCTCGTCGCTCAGGTTCTTGTAGAAGAAGGGCGGGAGCATGAGGGCACCACCGCAGCCGAGCTTGACGGCGTGCGCGGTGAGGCGAACGGTGTCGGTGAAGGCGCTGCAGCCGGTGCCGGGCATCATGCGAGCGGGGTCGATGCCGGCGTCGACCAGGGCGTCCAGGAGACTGATGCGCTCGTCGACCGAGAGGGAGTTGCCCTCGGAGTTGGTGCCGAAGACGGCCAGGCCGACGTCGTTGGCCAGGAGCCAGCGGCAATGGCGGATGAGGCGATCGGGGTCGGGCTCGAGATTGGGGCGGAAAGGCGTGACCACCGGGGCGAACACGCCAGACATGGAGTTCATGACCAACACCATAAGCGAGCGTTCGAGGGGCCGGTAGAGTCACTCGGTGTGGCCCGTCGGGCGGGGCGCCCGGCTCGGGGAAAGGAGAACGCACGCCGGAGTTCCCCGTCGATCCGATGCAACGGTGCGTTCTACGATCCCCTTCGCCGGGCGCCCCATCCCTCCTGGCCACCGAGCTCTGCGTTCTACGATCCCGTCTCGGGGCGCCCCGTCCTCCCGGCCATGGCGGCGTCCTGTCGCCGACGGCGCGTTATCTTCTCGGCCATGACTTCACCCACCCCATCTCCCATAGCAGACGAGCTGGACCAGCTCGTCACCCTGTCCAACCTCATTGGCCGAGAGACGCGGCTGGTGCAGCCGGGCGGCGGCAACAGCTCGATCAAGACGACGCTGCCGGATGCCAGCGGGCGGCAGGTCTCCGCGCTGCTGGTGAAGGGGAGCGGCACGGACCTGCGTTCGATCGGGCGGAAGGGGTTCTCGCGGCTGTCGCTGGAGGGCCTGGCGGGGCTCAGGGGCGTGTCGTCGATGAGCGACCACGAGATGATGCGGTTCATGGGCGAGTGCATGCTGGGGCGCGAGGGACCGGCACCGAGCGTGGAGACGCCGCTGCATTCGCTGCTGCCGCACCGGGTAATCGTGCACACGCACGACGTGGCGACGATGAGCCTGACGAACGTGCAGGACAGCGTGGCGGAGCGGCTGGTGAAGGAAGTCTTCAAGGGTGAAGTGGCGTACGTGCCGTACGCGCGTCCCGGGTTTCCGCTGGCGCGATCGGTGGACCTGATCGCGGACAAGATCCCGGAAGGGACGATCGGCCTGGCGCTGGCGCATCACGGGCTGGTGATCTGGGCCGACGATGCGGACGAGTGTCATGAGCGTCTGATGGCGGCGATCGCCGCGACGGAGGAATTCCTGAAGGCGAGCCGTCGCGGGCGGCATGTGCTGGGCGCGCCACGTGTGCGCACGGAGGCGAGTGAGGTTCGCGCGAAGGCCGCGGTGGCGGTGCTGCCGGCGATTCGCGGTGCGCTGGGTGTGTCGGAGCGGGTGATCCTGCATCTCGACGACAGCGATGACGTGCTGACGACGCTGGCGTCGGAGCGACTGAAGGAAGTGGTGGGCCGCGGCGTGGCAACGCCGGAGCACATCCTGCGGGCCGGCACGAAGCCCGTCTGGCTCGACCTCGACCTGGGCGCGTCGGCAGAGGAGCTCTGCGTGAAGACGCGAACCCAGATCGCGGCGGCGCATACGGAGTACGAGGCGTATCACCGGCGTCATGCGGCGAAGGATGCGGCACCGCTCCGCGACTGGGCGAAGGTGGTGCTGGTGCCGGGGCTCGGCATGGTGACGGTGTTCAAGGACAAGAAGAACGCGGTCACCGCGAATGTCTGCTATCGCGCGACGCTCAAGGCGATCGAGAACGCGGAGGCGGTGGACGCATTCCAGTTCATCCCCGAGGCCGAGGTGTTCGAGTTCGAGCACTGGCCGCTGGAGCGGCGGAAAATCGACGAGGAGATCGAGCGGGAGCGGAAGTCGCTGCTGCTGGCCCGGCATGTCGTGATCGTGGTGGGGGGTGGGAGCGGGATCGGCGAGGCAGCGGCGCATCGGTATGCCGAAGAGGGTGCGCATGTCGTCGTAGCTGATCTTGACCTTGCCGCCGCCGAGAAGGTGGCTGCGGCGGTGGTAGGCGAAGTGGCCGGGTCGCGCGATCGGTGTCGCAGTGGACGTACGGGACGATGCGAGCCTGCACCTGCTGTTCACGCGGACGGTGCGTGAGTTCGGCGGACTCGACAGCCTGTTCTACACGGCGGGACTGGCGCCGCGGTTTGCGTCGGTGATGGAGCTGACGCGGGCAGACCTGCAGAAGCAGCTGGATGTGCACTATCTCGGCGCGATGATGGCGATGTCGGCGGCGGCGACCATCATGCGCCGGCAGGGGCTGGGCGGGAGCATCGTGGCGTCGGTGTCGAAGGCGGCGCTGGTGCCGGGGAAGGATGCGGCGGCGTATGGCGGTAGCAAGGCAGCGATGCTGCAGGCGCTCAGAGTAGCGGCGGTGGAGCTGGGCGGGGATGGAATTCGGGTGAATGCGATCAACGCGGACCAGGTGGAGACACCGTTGTTCCTGAAGTTCGTGGCGGAGCGGGCGGCGGGGAAGGGAATCTCGGTGGATGAGCAGCTGGAGGTCTACAAGCGGCGGAACCTGCTGGGGGCGTCACTGATTCCGGCGAGTGCGGTAGCGGACCTGGCGGTGCTGTTGTCGAGCGAAAAGTTCAAGTACACGACGGGGGATATTCTTACCGTGGATGGGGGGTTGCCGGAGGCGTTTCCGAGGTGAGTCGTCAGTCGTCAGTCGTCAGTCGGCGGTCGTCAGTCGGCGGTCGGCAGAGCGTCAGCCGGTGGGGGGCTCAAGGCGCTTGATGCCGGGAATGCGATCAAAGTCCCGATCGTAGCTGCAGACTGCTTCGAGGTCGTGCATGAGGGCGACGGCGGCGTGCAGGGCGTTGCGGGCCATGATCCGTGTATCGCGGTCGAGCAGCTGCCGAGCCCGGTCGAGCACGTCGGCGGTGACCGGGATGACGCTGGGGAAGAGTTGTCGTGTCAGGTCGTAGACCCGCCGTCCGTCGGCCCAGCGTCTTATGGCCCGGTAGCGGTGCAGGATCTCCTGCAGTATCTCGGCGTCAATGGTGGCTTCCACCTCGCCGCTTCCCACCTGCTCCAGCAGCGCCAGGCTCGGCTGCTTGTGGGCGTGATCAGCACCTGCCGCATACATGATGATGTTGGCATCGACCAAAATCACGGGAGGAGCCGCGCCGGATCCGGCTGGGACTCGCGCTTCATGTCCCCGGGGCGGCCGACGGGGAGCTTGAGCCGGCCGAGGTCGCGCGCTGCTGCCAGCCGTTCCTCGGTGCCGACGATGCCGTAGGTGGTTTCGCAGGCCTCGCGAACGAGTTCGCCCAGGCTCACGCCGCGTCGCGCGGCGTACTCCGTGAGGCGCCGATGAAGTTCGGGGGAGAACAGGATGGTCGTCTTCTTGGAAAGCTCCATAGCCACCTCCATATATGGAGTTTATGAATGAGCAGTGGAGGCGTCAAGACTCGATGCGGTAGCGGCCTGCGAGGGCTGCGGTGGGGCGGGCCTCCGCACTCGTCAAGCGGGCTCCTTCGCTAGCTCTTCTTCTTCAGCTCGTCGAACCAGTTGACGACGACCAGGAGGCGGCCGGACGATGCCGGATCGCCCCGTACCATGATAAAGCGCCCGTCGGGTGCGACGTCCCAGTTGTCCTGTTGTGAAAAGTCCCAGGTGCCGGCGAGCAGCTCGCGAGGTTCGCCGACGACCTGAAAGCCCTCCTTCGTCGCAACACCTGCCACCATGATGCGACTTCCACGACGATAGTACAGCGACTTGCCGTCGGCTGCCCACAGCGGGTCGCCCCCGCCGTTGGTCGAGACCCGAATGGCCCCGCCGACGCCGGTGAGTGAGCGCACGTATACCTCATCGGCACCGGAGACGCTGGACGTGAACGCGACCCAGCGTTCATCGGGTGAGGCACTGGGCTGCCACTCGCGCGCGGGCCCACTGGTCACACGGGTCGGGACGCTGTCGCCGAGATGGAAGGACACGACATGGGTGCCGCTGGTGTCGAGGCTGGTTGCGATGATGCCAATGCGCGGTGACCAGCTGCCGGGATAGATGGCCGCGCCGAGCCGGAGCTTCGCTTCCAATGCTGGCTGGCCCGCGCCCCCCTGGGGCCAGCCTACCCAGAGCGGCGTGGCCCCGGTGCCGAAGACGAGCCGCGAGCCGTCGGGCGACCAGACGGCTCCCAGGTTGTGCCCTTCGGTGGTGACTGGCACGGCGCTCATGCGCTTGAGGTCAACGACCCAGATCTGCGACGGACGGGGATCGATGGTGACAGCGAGCCGTTCGCCATCGGGGGAAAACTTCGGCAGGCGGTAGCCGCGAGGGGGAAGCGCCAGCGGAGTCTCGTGACCGTTGCGGTCGACCATCACGAGCGTGCGATTGAACCCGCCGGCGACATACACGAGCGTCCCGTTCGCGGAGACGGCGTACTGGGTGCCACTGCTGCCGGGGCCACGAAATGCCTCGAATGCGGGCACCGGTGACCCGGTGATCATCATGCGGCCAACGTCGAACGGCACCACCCGCATGCGTCCTTCGGCCTCGTCGAAGAGCAGGTGCCCATCGGGCAGGTAGGTTGCCTGCCTGCCGCGCACGAGCGGGTGCATGTCGCCGCTCTTCAAGTCGACGATCTCCACGGCGGTGTCGGTCGAGATCAACGCATGCTTTCCATCAGGCAGGAACCGGGGCCAGCGGACGGTGTTGCTCGCCGCGCGGGAGGACAAGTGAATGCCGGACGGTGTGCCGCCCTGGTCAGGTATCAGGAAGAGCGAGTCCCGGTACGAGTAGAGAATGGTGCCGTTGGAGCCCCATGAGGCACCTCGGAGGCTGGTCGTCACGGTGGTCAGGGTGATCGGCGCACCGCCTGCGAGCGGGATCTTCTCGAGCTTGCCATCGGCGACGAAGCCGATCCACTTGCCGTCGGGAGAGAAGAAGGGCTGGTGCGCGCCCTCGGTGCCGGGAATGGCGCGCGCCTCGAAGTCATCGAGCGGCCGGAGGAAAAGTTGCGACTGTCCGTCGACGTCCCCGACATAGACGATATCCGTGCCGCCAGGCGAAATGTCGAATGGGCGCGGGTCGACCGCGAGCATGCGGTCGGCCGGGAGCGGGATGACAAGGCGGGCTGTGGGCGCGAGCGTGGCCGCGGCCGGGCGCAACATGGTCCAGCTGACGATGCCGAGCGCCAGAACCGCTGCGCCGGCCACGGCCGCGCCCGCGAGACGTGAGGACGTGATGACGTGAGAACGTGAGAGGCTCGCGCCTGTGGCGGCGATCGAGCGCGGCGTGCGGTGCGTGAACGTCGTGTTGTTCAGTGCGCTGGCGAACTCGGCGGCGGTCCCGAAGCGATCGGCGGGGAGTTTCTCGATGGCCGTCAGGACGGCGGCCTCGACATTGAGCGGAATGGTATGACGCTGCTGGGTCAGCGCGCGCGGGTGCTCGGTGACGACGCGGGCGATGATGGCCTGCACGGTGGAGCCAGTGAAGGGCGGGTCGCCGGTGAGCATCTCATAGGTGACACAGCCGAGCGCGTAGACATCGCTGCGGCCGGTGAGGTTCCTCTCGCCCATGGCCTGTTCGGGGCTCATGTAGTGCGGTGTACCGAGACTCATGCCGGTTTCAGTCATTCGGGCGCCGGCCTGGCCGGCGGCGAGCGCGATGCCGAAGTCGGCCACCATGGCTCGGCCATCGTGGAGGAGGATGTTCTCCGGCTTGATGTCGCGGTGGATGACGTTGTGGCGGTGGGCGTAGTCGAGGGCGCCGGCGACTTCGGTGGTGATGCGGACGGCGTCGGTGATGGGAAGCTGCTTCTCGCGGGCAATGCGGGAGCGCAGGGATTCGCCATCCACGAAGGGCATGACGTAGAAGAGCAACGCAGTCGTCAGTCGTGAGTCGGCAGTCGTCAGTGAGTCGTCAGTTGTCACGGTGGCGACGCCGCTGTCGAAGAGCGGCAGGATATTCGGGTGCTGGAGGTTGGCGGTGGTGCGGATTTCGGAGAGAAAACGATCGGCCCCGATCATCATGCCGAGCTCGGGGCGCAGGACCTTGATCGCGACCTTGCGATCATGCTTGATGTCGTGCGCGAGGTAGACGGTGGCCATGCCGCCGGCGCCGATCTCGCGCTCGATGCGATAGCGATCGGCGAGTGCGGACGCGAGGCGAGCCTGGGGGTCGCTCACGGCCGTGCAGTGGACGTGCTACGCAGCTTGCGCAGGAGCCCGGGCAGGTCCTGGATGACCACAATGTGGCTCGTGGGATTGCGGCGCACCATCACGAACATGCGCCCGTCGGGTGAAACGTCGTAGTTGGCGTGGGGTCCAGTGCCGACCATGTCCTGCACATTAAAGAGCACTTGCTGTGATGCGACGGCAAGCGCCGGCGTCGTGCGGACGGCCGCCGCCATCAGCACGCCCTCATTGTTGCTTACGCTGCGATAGAAGAGTTCACGGCCATCGGGCGACCAGACCGGCTCGGTCCCGCCGTCCTGTGAGACGAGGACGGGATTGCCATCAACTGCGAGCGATCGGAGGTACACCTCCTCGCGGCCGGACTGGTCGGAGGTGAAGGCGAGCCACTTCCCGTCGGGCGAGGGCGCCGCAAACCGCTCCAGGTAACGGCTCGCGACCAGCGCTTCGATCGGCCCTTTCCCGCGGTTCGCAATCCGCACCACATCACCGCCGGAGTTCTCCTGGAGCTCACTCCCGTCGGCGATGAGGGCACTACCATCGCGGAGCCAGGTGCCGGTGTAGTCGAGATGGGGCGATGCGATGAGCGACTCGGGGGGCGCGGTGCTGCCCGGGCGGGTCTGGTAGAGTCCGACGACTCCCTTGATCAGGTGCATGTAGGTGATGAACTGGCCATCGGGAGTCCAGCTCGCGTCGTGCCCGTCTCCGGCGAACGTCGCCCGGGAGCGCGCGAGCGGGTCGAGGGACAGCACCCAGACGTCACGGCCGTCTACGGAGGTGATATCGAACGAGATGCGGCGGCCATCGGGCGAGAACCGTGGCGCATGCACTGCCTGCTCCTCGACGAGGTGCTGAACGTTTCCACTCCGGTCGACGAGTACGAGTGAAGGCTTCCCTTCCTCGATGTAGGCGAGCGTGCCGTTCTGCGCGAGCGCGAAGTTGGCGAGCCCGGTGCCGGTGAGCGAGACGCCGGATGCCACTGTCGTCTGCGGACCGGTGATCCGGTGGCCTCGCTCGTCGAAAGGCGAGGCCACGATCGAGCCATTCTGGAGTACGGCCAGCAACTCACCCGCCGCACTCTGGATTTCGACGACCGGCACATCCATGAGGGGCGTGACGTTGCCGGTGCGCAGGTCGAAGAGAACGGCGGGCCCCGAGCCGGTCGCTGCTGGCGCGCGCGTTGCCAGGGCAGTGTGGCCGTCGGACAGCACCTGCTGCACCCGCATACCGCGCTGCTTGTCGCGCGGTATCGCCAGGGGAATCACGGAGTCGCTCGGCGTCAGGCGGATCAATCCGTTGATACCTATGTCGGTGAACCAGTAGTAGCCGTCTGGGCGCCCAGGCGCCGACGAAGCTGGTCCGAGGGAGCGCGATGGCCTGCGGCAGCCCGCCCTCGAGCGGAATGCGGTATCCCGCCGATGCTGCTGGTGCCGATCACGGCACGCCCATCGGGGGTAATGATCGGATCGCGAACGTTTGCGGAGCCGACGATCTCCACGGGTCCGGGGGCTTCGAACCGACGCAGGAAGAGCGCCGTGGTGTCATGATCGCGCGTACCGACGTAGACAATGGCGTCGCCGGCAGGCGTGATCGCGATCTGGCGTCCGGCGAGCGACTGCGTGGGGCCGCCGAGGCCGGGCGTGATGAGTGCCAGGCGTGCTGGCGGGAGTTGGGATGCCGGGGTGGTGCGCCGCGTAGCCAGCCACGTTGCCAGCGCGGCGATCGCAGCGATGGCGGCGAGCGGCGCGAGGCGGGGAAGACGGGGAGGGCGGGGAGGTTGGGAAAGGCGGGGAAGGCGCAGGGTGGCGGCGCCCTTTCCGCTATCGCCAAGCGCGTCTGCGAATTCCCTTGCCGGTACCCCAGCGATCAGCGGGCAACTTCTCCAAGGCGACCAGTACCGCCGTCTTCCACCGGCTCGGGCACGCTCTGCCGCGTCGCCCTGAGTGACGGCGCCGGGGTCGTCACCACCTTGGCGACGATGGCCTGCGCGGTCGGGCCGGTGAACGGCGGCTCTCCCACCAGCATCTCGTAGGTGACGCAGCCGAGCGCGTAGATGTCGCTGCGGGCGGTGATCTCGCGCTCGCCCATGGCCTGCTCGGGCGACATGTAGGCCGGCGTGCCGAGCGACATGCCGGTCTCGGTGAGTCGCGCGCCGCCGGCGCGGCTCGCGGCGAGGGCGATGCCGAAGTCGGCGACCATCGCGCGGCCGTCGTGCAGCAGGATGTTCTCGGGCTTGATGTCGCGATGGATGACGTTGTGCCGATGGGCGTAGTCGAGCGCGCCGGCGACCTCGGTCGCGATGCGGACGGCGTCGTTGACGGGGAGCTGCTTCTCGCGGGTGAGGCGGGAGCGGAGGGATTCGCCTTCGATGAAGGGCATGACGTAGAAGAGCAACGACGACGTCAGTCGTGAGTCGGCAGTCGTCAGTGAGTCGTCAGTCGCCAGCTGGACTGCGCCGCTGTCGAAGAGGGGGAGGATGTTGGGGTGCTGGAGATTGGCGGTGGTCTGGATTTCGGCGAGGAAGCGGTCGGCGCCCATCAGGGCGCCAAGTTCGGGACGGAGGAGCTTGATGGCCACCATGCGGTGGTGCTTGAGGTCTTCGGCGAGGTAGACGGTGGCCATACCGCCGGCGCCGATTTCCCGCTCGATGCGGTATCGGTCGGCAAGGGCTGCGACGAGGCGAGCCGGGGCGTCTGGCATGGATCGATGAAACATGCGGGGTTGCGCACGCCGGTGCCAGCGGCAGATTTGCGGCCATGCCAAAGACCACTTGCCTGCTTGGTTCGCTCCTCCTTCTTGCCGCCCCGCTCGCGGCCCAGGTTCCAACCGCCGAGTATGGGGCGCGACGGGACAGCGTCGCGGCCCGGCTGGGGAGCGGGGTGCTGCTGGCCTACGGCGCTCCCGAACCGATGACCGACGAGGCCGACTTTCACCAGCTCCCCGCCTTCGAGTACCTGACAGGGCATCGTCGGCCAAACGCGGTGTTCGTGATGGCGATGAAGGACGGAAAGCGTGACGTACCAGATGCTCTTCGAGCCGCCGATCGACCCGCGGCGGGCGCTGTACGACGGGTTCGCGCCCGACTCGGGCGACCTGCAGCGCCGGACCGGCCTGGGACTTCGGGGAGTGGACCAGCTGCGCGACGTGATGGAGGGGCTGGTGGGTCGCGGCACGCTGTGGACGGTGACCGACACGCACAGCCGCGACTACCGAACCACCGACTCGCTCAGCGCCGAGCGGTACTTCGTGCAGCGACTCTGGGCGGGGAATCCCGCGGTGACGGTGCGCGAGTGCCGACGCGCTGCTGGACTCACTGATGGTGGTGAAGTCGCCCGCCGAGCTGGCGCTGCTCAGGAAGGCGGTAGAGATCTCGGCCCAGGGCGAGGTGGCCGCGATGAAGGCCGTTCACCCCGGTGTCAACGAGCGTACCATTCACGCCCTGACGGATTACACCTTCCGCATGGAAGGTGCCACGGGTCCGTCGTTCCGCGCCATCATCGGGTCCGGCCCCAACTCGACCAGCTATCACTATCGCGCGAATGATCGCGTCATGCAGGCGGGCGAGATCGTGGTGATGGACATGGGGGCGCTGTACGACGGCTACGCGGGCGACGTCACCCGCACCATTCCGGTGAGCGGCACGTACTCACCGGAGCAGGCGGCGATCTACACGATCGTGCGCTCGGCGCAGATGGCGGCGGAGCGTGAGGCGAAGGCGGGTGCGCCGGTCGCCAACGGGGAGAAGGCGATCCGTGCCATCATGGCGACGGAGCTGGCGAAGCTGGGACTGACGGAGGGACCGGATGCGACGTTCGATCCGCCGTGGGCCGATGCGGCGCGCTGTGAGCGGGTGCCGGTGGTGTGCACGCAGGCGTTCCTGTACATGGCGCATGGGCCGGGGCATGGCATCGGTCTCGAGGTGCACGATGCCGGCGGCTACTCGTACTCGCCGACGGGGAATTTCCGGCTCAATGAGGTGTTCACCATCGAGCCCGGGGTCTACATCAGCACGGCGCTGCTCGACATGCTGGCGGACACGCCGAAGAATCGCGCCTTCATCGCGAAGGTGCGTCCGGCGGTGGAGCGGTACAACCACATCGGGATCAGGATCGAGGACGACTACCTGGTGACGGCGGACGGCGTGGAGTGGTGGTCGAGGGCGCCGCGGGAGATGAAGGAGATCGAGGCGGTGATGAAAAAGCGATGAAGAGGGAACAGGGAAACCGCTAGGCCGACCGTGACGCGCGAAGGATGCGGAGGGCGGCGCAGGCGGCGCCGAATCCGTTGTCGATGTTCACCACCGTGACGCCAGGGGCGCAGCTCGCGAGACAGGTGTTCAGGGCCGCATGCCCTCCCGCCGCAACACCGTAACCCACCGACGTAGGCACGGCGATCACTGCACCACCCACCAGCCCGCCAATGACAGTCGGCAATACGGCATCCATTCCAGCACAGACGATCGTGACCACGGCGCGCTCGAGCTGCGCGCGATGGGGGAGCAGCCGGTGCAGGCCGGCCACCCCGACATCAGCGAGGAGATGGCTCGGCACGCCGTGGAACCGCAGCGTGCGCTGGGCCTCGAGGGCCACGCTGAGGTCGGAAGTGCCAGCTGAAACGATCTCCACCTGTACTGTCGTGTCCGGCGCGATGTGCGGCACCTCGCCCATGATGCCGGTGCGCGAGACCGGGTCGTAGTCGATCGCGGGCAGGGTGGTGACGGCAGCCAGGGCGTCGTACTGCGAGGCGGTGAGGCGAGTGAGCAGCAGTGCATGTCCCCGCCCGGCCGCTTCGGCAACGATGGCGACCAGGTGTGGCAGTGTCTTCGGCTCGCAGAGGATCGCCTCGGAGAGGCCAATGCGGGTGGCGCGCTCGTAGTCGAGCCGGTGCGTGAGGGCGTCGGTCATGCGATGGCCGGTGCGCCGATGAAGGCGCTTCCCTGGCGGTAGCGGCTGAAACGCACGGGAAGGCGAATTCCGGACTCGGCGAGTATGGCGGCAACAGCGGACGCGGCCAGTTCGCGTGTCGCTGGTGTCGTGCCGTCGAGGTCGCCCAGCTCGATCTCGCACGCGTTGGGGCGGATGCGGCAGCGCACGACATCCACGGCGAGCTCCCGGCGCACTACCGTCTCGGCGCGGTCGATGGCGACCAGCAGCGACGGGTCAATGGCGATGCCGGTCTCGACGCGGCTCGAGAGGCAGGGTGACGCAGGGAGATCGGCGAGATCGCCGAGCCCGACGGCGCGCGCGATGGCGCGGACGTGGGCCTTGCCGATCGCGGCCTCGATGAGGGGATGCCGGACTCCGGATTGCCGTGCCGCCTCGAGGCCGGGGCGGAAATCGCCGAGGTCGTCGAGGTTGGCTCCCGAGACGACGATGGTGTTGCTGCGCCGAGCGATGTCCTCGACGGCGCGGTAAAGGCTCGACTTGCAGAAGTAGCAGCGGTTGAGCGGATTGCGCCGATAGTCCGGATCCTGGAGCTCTCCGGCGTCAACCAGCTGGAGATCCCATTCCTCGCGGGACGCAATCGCGAGCAGGCGCTCGAGGGCGGCGGCCGGCACGGCAGGTGAGGTGGCGTGCACCGCGCGACCTGCGCCGAGCCGGTGCACCACGGCCATGAGCGTGAGGCTGTCGATGCCACCGCTCACCGCGACGAGCACCGGTCCCATCTGCTCGAGAACAGCGTGCAACCGCGACAGCGGCCCGGTCACGTCTTCGCTCACCGGCTGGTCCTCCCCGCCGCTTCCTGCGCGGCGCGTCGCACGCGCTCGCGTGCCTCGCGATCGCCGACCTGCGCGAGATCATCCATTTCCGGCTTGACCTGCGCGGTGCCGTCGGGGCGGGTGGATGTCTTGACGCGTACCTCCTGCCCCGCGACGTGGATGGTGCTGGCCGTCCGCGGCAGGGTCACGCGCGCGGCGGTGCCGGTACGGACACCCAGTGTCGTGGTCTCGGCGAAGCAGAGGTTGGCCACGCGACGCGCGGCCGTCGACCGGGCGAGCACCTGCACATGGGTCGCGAGCCGGCCCTTCTTCGCGAACACGGGCCAGGTAACGACATCGAGCACATCGGCATCGTCGCGAATGCGGGTGACGCCCAGTGCCAGGTCCTCGGCGGACTGGTCATCGATCTCGAACTCGAGCACGGCCACGGTGTCGGCATCGCGGCATGCTCGGTGTCGAACACCAGGACGCGGGTGCAGTTGCTGATGCCGGGCAGCTTCCGACTGCCGAACCCGTATCCGGTAGTGACGAGTGTTCCGGGCGCGACTTCGAATGCCGGCTGCGAGGGCCGCTAGGATCGCCGCCCCCGTGGGGGTGATGCGCTCGCCGCCGATGCCGTCGTCCACGAACGCGGTAGCCCTTCAGGATGGCCGCGGTGGCTGGTGCCGGAACGGGCAACAGGCCGTGCCGGGTCTCGACCCGGCCGCCACCGAGCGGGAGCGGCGCCACGGACCAGCTCGTGGCCCCGCTTCGCACCGCGAAGAATGCGGCGAGCAGCAGGTCGACCAGCGTGTCCCACCCGGCGATCTCGTGAAAGTGCACCTGCGCGAGGGGTACGCCGTGCACGGCTGCCTCGGCTTCGCCGAGCAGGCGGAGACCGCGGCGAGCCAGATCCCGCACTGATGCTTCGGCATTGGCCTGTGCGAGCTGTGCGTCGAGTTCGGGATAGCTGGCGCCGCCATATGGCGGGGCGTCGATCGCCAGGCGCTGTCCGCTGAGCACGTCATCATTGTGGGCAGTGAACGTCACGTGGAGTGCCGCGGGATAGCCCTGGGCCGAGATCAGGCTTGCCGCCTCGTCGCGCAGAAGAGGGAAGGCGTCAGCGAGTGCGGCGACGAACATGTCCCCGGCCAGTCCGCCGAGGGGATCGATGTGGATGTGCATGCTGGAATGTGGCAGGGAGGGGGAACAGGGAACAGGGAAGAGGTTAGTGCTGTGCCAGGCGAGTCTTGAGATCCCGAAACCAGTGATCCACACGTACCAGGTTCGGTGTACGGGAATTGGCGCCCGCGCCCACGGGAGCCCCGAAAATGAACGCGCGGCCGTCTGGCGTCACATCATATGACTGATGGAACGGACTGTAGCCGAGCCTGGAGGCATCGAAGAGCGGGTGCAGGTCGGTGATGGCGAACCCGGGGCGTGCGGTGACTTTCGCGGCGATGAGCGTTTGCACCGGGTCGAGGAAATACACTTCGCTGTTGTCGGGCGACCAGCGGGGCTGGGTGCCACCACCCGTGGATACCTGCCACCGTCCATCGCCGGTGTTGGGAAAGGGGCGGACATAGATCTCGTTCCTGCCGGACTCGTTGGAGGCGTAGGCCAACCAGCGCCCATCGGGCGAGATCGCAGGATTGATTTCAGTGAAGGGGCTGCCGACCAGCAGCACCGGTGTCGTGTCGCCGCGGGTCTGGACGCCGATGAGGTCGCCGGCGCCCTTGCTGCCGTTGTCGGTGCGGAGCACGAGCCAGCGCCCATCGCGGGACCAGTCAAACTCCTGCACGGGTTCGCTGAGGTGGACCATGACGGTGTCGGGCCGGCTGCCATCGGCGAAGCGTGCCGCCACGAGGCTGCTGCCGAGCGTATCGCGGATGAACGCCACCGTGCGCCCATCGGGTGACCAGACAGGGCGCCGGTCGCCGCCGCCGAAAGAGAGGCGGGTGAACGGGCCTCGCTCGAGCTGCTTGATCCAGATGTTCAGGCCGCCACTGCCGGTACCAGCCTCGACCGCCAGTCGCCGCCCGTCGGGCGAGATCGCCATCGAGGCGAAGTGCCCGGTCCAGGTGGTGTCGATCGGAGCAATTGTGCCGTCGTGCGCCACGCGTGCGACGGTATTCTCGGTACTTGTGCTTGCGCCAGTCACGTAGATGACGGTGCCCGAAGGTGACCAGGCGAGCTGGGCAGACCCCCGGGTGACCATCACGTGGTCGAGTGCGGAGACCCCCGGTCCCTTCAGCTCCAGGCGGTCGAGGTCGAAGGGCGCCACGAGCGCGGTGCCGTCACGGCGGGTGTACAGGAGGTGCCCGCTCGGCAGGTACCAGGCCTCGGCCGCATCATCGAGCAGGAGTTTTTCCTTGCCGGTGCGAAGGTCGAGCACATGCAGGCTCATGATGAAGCAGCCAGAATTGCAGAGCAGGAACAGCACACCCCGTGCTCCGGGCAGCGCCGACGGATAGAGGAAGCCGAGGTCCTGTTGCCCGGCGTTGGTCAGGAGGGTATCGCTGGCACCCCCGGCTGCCTTGGTGCGGAGCAGCCTGGTGAAGTCAGGTGACACGTAGACCAGGGACTGGTCGTCGAGCCAGGCGATGCCGCTAAAACCTCCCTCGACCGAGTCGGCGAGGGTAACAGGCGCGCCACCGGAGAGCCGAACCTTGCGGAGCTTCTGGTCAGCAACGAAGGCGATCCACTCGCCGTCGGGGGAAAAGACCGGATTGTTGGCGCGTTCAGTGCCGGGAATCGGGACGGGATCGAGCGCCGCAGCGCGCTTGACCCAGAGCCGTCCGTTCTGGGCGCTTTCCTTGACCACCATGGTGGCGCCATCGGGCGAGAGCGCCAGGCCAGGCACGTTCACGCTCGGCGACAAGCTGTCGCCGAGGGAGATGTACTGCATGGTGGTTGGCTGGCTGGCGCGGCGCGGCGCCATTGAAGAACCAGCCGGCGAGTGCCGCGGCGGCAGCGAGTAGGCGGCGAACGACCGCCAGGCGGGGAAGGCGGGGAGGGCGGGGAGGGCGGGTCGCTGATGTCGGCCACCGTCGCGGCGTAGCGCGCGCCCTTGCCGGTACCCACGAGCGCGTCGGCGAAATCCTTTGCCGTGGCGAAGCGATCGGCGGGGAGCTTTTCCAGCGCCGTGAGCACCGCCGCCTCCACCTGGGGCGGGATGGTGTGCCGCTGCGGAACCATGAGCCGCGGCGACTCGGTCACCACGCGCGCGACGATGGCCTGCGCCGTGGAGCCGGTGAACGGCGGGTCGCCGGTCAGCATCTCGTAGGTGACGCATCCCAGCGCGTAGACATCCGAGCGGGCGGTGATCTCGCGCTCGCCCATGGCCTGCTCGGGACTCATGTAGTGCGGCGTGCCGAGACTCATGCCGGTCTCGGTCATGCGACTGCCGGCCTTGCTGGCGGCGAGCGCGATACCGAAATCGGCGACGAGGGCGCGGCCGTCGTGCAGGAGGATGTTCTCCGGCTTGATGTCGCGGTGGATGACTCCGTGACGGTGCGCGTAGTCGAGGGCACTCGCCACCTCAGTGGCAATGCGCACGGCATCATCGATGGGGAGCTGCTTCTCGCGCGACAGGCGATCGCGCAGGGACTCGCCCTCGATGAAGGGCATGACGTAGTAGAGCAGGCCCTCGACCTCGCCGGAGTCGATGAGGCCGAGAATGTGCGGGTGCTGGAGGTTGGCGGTGGTGCGAATCTCGGCGAGGAAGCGCTCGGCGCCGATGACGGCGCCGAGCTCGGGGCGCAGGACCTTGATGGCGACCTGGCGGTGGTGCTTCAGGTCCTCGGCGAGATAGACGGTGGCCATGCCGCCGGCGCCGATCTCCCGCTCGATGCGATAGCGATCGGCGAGGGCGACCGCGAGGCGGGAAGGGGCGGTCATGGCGTGCTGGCCGTCTGGCCCTTCAAGAGGGCCGGCCAGTTCTGCAGGTATGTGAACTCGGACGCCCGGGCGAGATGCACCACGATGAAGCTCTGGCCGTCGGGCATGACGTCGTAGTTGGGGTGCGGCGTCGCCGTCTCGAAATCCGAGTAGTCGAAGAGTGGCGTGCGGGAGACGACGCGGAACTGCGGCGACGTTTCCACCTGTGCCGCGATGAGCTGCGGCGCGTCGTTGACGAGTCCGATGTAGAAGAGCTCGCGCCCATTGCGAGACCAGACCGGCTCGGTCCCCCCGTTCTGCGACACGACGACCTTCCCACCCATTCCCGGATAGGCCCGCACGTAGACTTCCTGGCGACCGGATTCGTCGCCGACATAGGCAAGCCACTTGCCCATCGGTGGAGAGCGCGGGAAACCCCTCCATGTACCGGCTGTCGAGGAGCGGTGTCGCGTGCCGGTCGGCTCCGGTCAGGGGCACGCTCATCAGGTCAAAGCCATTCACCGCCACCGACGTGACCCTGACGGCGATGCCAGTCCGGCCATCGGGCGTCACGGTGTGCACCGAGAGCTGGGGTCCCTCGGTGAGAATCGAGTCAGTTGTGCCGCCGCCGTCTGCGGCGCGAGCGTGTATGCCGATCTGTCCACCATGCGACACCGCGAAGACAACGCGCCTTCCGTCGGGCGTCCACACGGCGTCGTGTCCGGTGGTCTCGAAGGTGATGCGATTGAGGGTCGTATCGGCGAAATCGAGGAGCCAGACGTCGCGCTCGGTGCCGGCGATGTCAAGCAGGACCTGCCGTCCATCGGGCGAGACGCGCGGGTTGTGATAGGCGCGCGGTGCGTTGAGCAGTGTCTGGACCCGGCCATCGCGTCCGACCCGTGCCAGGCTGGCTTGCTGCGCCGGGACGAAGACAAGGGCGCTGCCGCTGTGCGCGATGGCTATCCGCGGACGGGTGCCGCGCGTCGTCTGGGCGGTGGCGCCGAAGCCGTGCGCCGCGCCGGTAACGCGCTTGCCGTCGAAGGGCGCGGCATACATGACGCCGACGGGGTCGGTCCAGACGAGATAGCCATTTGCTGCTGCGATCCAACTCAGCGTTGCGTCGAGCAGGGGCGTGCGCTTGCCCGTCGCGCGGTCGATGATGAAGGCGTGCCCGGCAGGATACACGTCGGTGCCGATGACGAGGAGGTTGCCATCGGGCAGGACCTCCATCACGTCGAGACTCTGTTCGTGGGCATGGAGGTGTCGGGTGCGGCAAGAGTGGTGATGGTGCCGGAGGCGTGAAGCAGGGCCGACCGCGCCGCTGCCCAACGTGACGGCGAAGCCGTCATCCCGGTTCCAGCGCATGAGGCCCACCGTGACGCCGGCAGGGATCGTGATATCCACCGCCGTGCCGCCCTGCACCGGCAGCTTCTTCCACACGTTCCCCGGACTGGTGAAGAGGAGCCACTTGTCATCGGGCGAGAATACCGGGCCCAGGGCGCCCTCGCTGCCCGGGAGCACCGTTCCGACCGCGTCGCTGAGCCGGCGGGCGTAGATGCGGGGCACGCCGCCCGCATCGGCATTGTAGAGGAGCAGCTGGCCGTCACTCGAGAGCGCCGCACCGGGATCAGCCCACGCAACGATGCGCTGGTCGGCGGGGATGGTGAGCGCCAGGTGAGCGGGCGGCGTGGCGCGCGGGCCGTCCGCGCAGGAACCAGCCCGCCGCTCCCGCGGCGGTCGGAGATGAGCGCGAGCGGCCGCGAGGTGACGGGGCGGGCAAGGCGTGAAGGGCGTGAGGGCGTGAGGCGTGAGGTCAGCGACCGTCGCGGCGTAGTTGCCGCCCTTCGCCGTCGAGGGCGTCGGCGAAGTCCTTCGCGGAGCCGAAGCGATCGGCGGGGAGCTTCTGAAGAGCGGTAAGCACCGCGGCTTCAACGGCGGGCGATACCATGGGACGCTTCGGGCGCAGCGGCGGCGGCTGTTCCGTCAGCACCTTCGCCACGATGGCCTGCGAGTTGGGGCCCATGAACGGCGGCTCGCCGGCGAGCATCTCGTAGGTCATGGCACCGAGTGCGTACACGTCACTCCGGGCGCCGATCTCGCGCTCACCCATCGCCTGCTCGGGCGACATGTACGCGGGCGTGCCGAGCGACATGCCGGTCTGCGTCATCCTGCTGCCGCCGGCCTGCTGCACGGCGAGCGCGATGCCGAAGTCGGCGACCAGGGCGGAGCCTTCCTGCAACAGGATGTTCTCGGGCTTGATGTCGCGGTGGACGACGCCTTGCCGGTGGGCGTAGTCGAGTGCGCTGGCCACTTCCTTGCGAAAGGCGGATGGCGTCGTCGACGGGAAGCTGCTTCTCGCGATTGAGGCGTGCGCGGAGTGACTCTCCGGCGACGAAGGGCATGACGTAATACAGGAGATCAGTCGACAGTCGTGACTGTCGTCAGTGAGTCGTGAGGCGTGAGGCGTGAGTGAAACAGCTCCCGAATCGATCAGGCCGAGAATGTGGGGGTGTTGCAGGCTGGCGGTGACCTTGATCTCGGCGAGGAAGCGATCGCCGCCGATGACGGCGCTCAGCTCGGGATGCAGGAGCTTGATGGCGACCTTGCGGCCGTGCTTCAGGTCCTCGGCGAGATAGACCGTGGCCATGCCGCCCTGGCCGAGTTCGCGCTCGAGGCGGTAGCGGTCGGTGAGGGCGCTGGTGAGGCGGTCGAGGCTGTTCACGGCTTGAGCACGGTCCACTCGACCTCGTTCAGCAGGTTGCCCACCGCTTCGGCCGACTCCGTGGTGTAGGCAAAGCACCCGACGTCGCCGTCGGCCCTCACGCCGTCGAACTGCCCGATCGTGTTGCGCACCCATTCGTCCTCGACGTAGTTGCGGCGAAGGCAGAACCGCACCTCGTACGGCTTGGCCATGACGAGCGGCTTGTTCTCGCCGGCCTTCACCCGGCGGACGGCGCGTGGCGGCCGGCCTGCAGCTGGCGATCGACCTCGGGGAAGAGTGCCCGCGGCCGCCGACCGGGAGAAGGCCGTCTTGACGGTGACCGTCTCGAGGGGGCCGAGCATCTCGCGGGTCTCCGCGGTGAGGACGTCGTCCCCGCTGGCCAGCGCCATCGGCACGCCCATGGCGCCGCCGATGAAGGCGGCGATCCCGGCCTCGTTCAGCATCTTGCCGTTGATCGTGAAGGAGTCGAACGCGAAGCTGTGGGAGATGACCCCGGGCTGCCCGCGTTGGCGTGGGCCCCGACGATCATCATGGCGTCCACCATGGGGTTCATCCCGGTGGACATCACGATCGGCTTGGGATAGCCGCGAATCAGGATGGCCTCCGGGTCGAGCTGGTCCACGAGGACGTTGCGGAAGAGTGTGCCGCCGTGGCCCTCATTCACGATGAACTGGGTGGCGCCCGCGGCGCGCGCCCCCGCGATGAGCGCGTTGACCTCGGCGGTCAGCTCCTCGCGGAACTGCTCGTGCTGCGCCTGGATTCCGCCCCGGCTACCGGGCGCATCTCGGTCGGCGTTCCGGACGACGCCGGCGAGTCCCTCCATGTCCGCAATGATGTAGACGCTGAATCCGCCGTTCTGCATGACGTGTTCCAGCTTCTGGCGCGCGAGCTGGTACTCGGTGACGCCGAAGACGCCGCCGGGCGGCGTGGTGTCGCGCGGCGGAGGGGCGGCTGCGGGCGTCGCGGAGCCTGGGCCACGCGCGGTCCGGCAGGACCAGCGCGGCGGCCAAGGAGGAGCCGCCTCACCGGATCACCGTCTCTTCGATCGCGTCGAGCAGCCAGCCCATCTGCCTGGCGCTGTTTGTGGTGAGCGTAAAGGTCCGCTCGTCGATCTTCTCGAGCTTGAACTCGGATAGGCCGGCCACCTGCGTCACGATGCTGTCGGCGTAGCTGCGCCGGATCGTGAACGCACCTGGTACGGCTTGCATCGAGAACGAGCGGCTTGAATTCGCCCTTCGTCGCCCGGCGCACCGCCTCCGTGGCGCCCGCCTGCAGCATGCTGCCGCACCTTGACCGGGCTGTAGGTGATCGCCGCGCTCCGGCCGACGGCGCGCTTGGTGACGATGGCGACGAATCCGTTGGTGAGCATCGGCTTCGTCTCGGCGATGAGCACGTCGTCGCCGCTCACCAGCGAGACCGCAACACCCAGCTCACCGGCGATCAACGCGTTGATGCCGACCTCGTTGAGCACCTTGCCGTTCACCGTGAAGGAATCGAAGGCGAAGTTGTGCGGCATGACGCCCTTGGCTGCCGGCATTGGCGTGCGCGCCGATGAACATCAGGGTGCCGAAGCTGCTGTCGATGCCGGTGACCATGATCAGTGGCTTGGGAAAGCCGCGGACCAGGATGGCGGTGCTGTCGAGGTCCCAGGGCAGCACGTTGGCGAAGAGATTGCCACCGTGGCCCTCATTCACGACGAAGCTTGCGGCGCCGCCGGCGCGCGCACCCCTGATCGTGGCGTTCACTTCCTGGGTGAGCAGGGAGCGAAAGTGATCCCAGTAGTCGGGTGACGACCAGGTCCTTGTAGGCGGCACCCTCGTTGCCGGCGAGGATCTCGCGACTGTCGACGGCGCTCCCCATTCCTTCCATGTCGGGCACGATGAACACCCGGAAGCCGGCCTCATGGGGAATCTGCTTGTCGCGGTATGGTGCGGAGCCGGTCCGCTGTGCATGGAGCGGCAGGACGATGGCCGCAGAGAGGGCCACAGTCACAACGAGTGAGCGCATTGCAACTCCACAGGGCGTGAGGGTCAGGTGTCGCCGAGCACGAGCAGCCGCAGGTCGGTCATCTCCTCGATCGCGTAGCGCACGCCTTCGCGGCCAAGTCCGGACTGCTTCACCCCGCCGTAGGGCAGGTGATCGACCCGATAGCTGGGGATGTCGTTGATGACCAGGCCGCCGAGCTCGAGCCGGGCGAATGCGAGCAGGATCGTCCGCATGTCGTTGGTGAAGAGCCCGGCGTGGATGCCGCAGGGCGAATCATTCACCGTGTCGATGGCCTGGTCAAAGCTGGAATAGGGCCGGAGGGTGGTGACCGGCCCGAAGACCTCCTCACAGTTTACGCGCATGTCGCTCTTCGTGTCGAGCAGCACGGCGGGCTGGAGGATGGCGCCAGTCCGAGTGCCGCCCACGGCGAGCCGGGCACCGCCGGCGACTGCCTCCGCAATCCACTCGGCGGCGCGGATGGCGTTGGCCTCGTCGATCATGGGACCGACGTCGGTGGTCTCCAGGAACGGGTCGCCGGTGCGAAGCGCGCCCACGGCGGCGACGAACCGCTCGGTGAACTCGGCGAAGCGGGACTCGTGAACGAGGATACGCTGGGTGGAGATGCACGACTGCCCGGCGTACAGGTAGCCACCGGCGACGCATCGCTGCACGGCGCGGTCGAGGTCGGCGTCGGGCTCGATGATGACGGCGGCGTTGCCGCCGAGCTCGAGGGTCACCCGCTTGGTGAAGGCGCGCTGGCGGATGGCCCATCCGGCCCGGGCTGACCCGGTAAAGGTGACCATGCGCACCCGCGGGTCGTCGAGCAGGGGCGACGCGTCCTCATTGGAGCAGAGGAAAATCGAGAGGGCGCCGGGCGGATAGCCGGCGTTGGCCACGATCTCCGCGAGGAGGTAAGTGGCGAGGGGATCCTGGGGCGGCACCTTGAGGACCATGGTGGCGCCACAGGCGATCGCGGGCGCCAGCTTATGTGCGGCCAGCAGGACGGGAAAGTTGAACGGGACGATCGCCGAGATGGGTGCGACCGGGAAGCGGCGAGTGATAGCGATATGGTGCTCGCCGTGCGGGGCGAGGTCCATCGGGATGACTTCTCCGCCGATGCGGGTGGCTTCCCCGGCGCCCTGGCGGAAGACGAAGGCGGCGCGCTCGATCTCGGTGCGGGCGAGGGCCAAGGGCTTGCCCGCCTCGGCGGCGAGGAGGCGAGCCATCTCGTCCTTGCGGGTGTCGAGGCCGTCGGCAATGCGGGCGAGGACGGCGGCGCGGGCATGCGAGGGCATGTCGGCGGCAGCGCGGGCCGAGGCAACGGCGGCGTCAAGCGCCGCCTCGACGTCAGTGCGGTTTGCGAGGGCGGCGTGGCCGACGATCGCGCCGTTGAAGGGGGAGCGGATCTCGGCTGTCACGGCGCCGGTTCGGAGGGAACCGGCGAGGAGGAAGGGAGCGGGGCTGGTCATCCTCGCTACGGCAAGGTGGTCATCTGCGGACCGGCCGGCAGGTGCTCCATCAGGTACCGCGTGAGCGTACTGTAGATGTGCAGCGTGGTGCCGTCACCCTCGCAGATGCAGTGGGTGCGATTGGGATAGGGCATGAAGTCGAACTGCTTGTTGAGCTCGATGAGGCGGTTGACCATGAGCTCGACGCCCTGATAGTGGACGTTGTCGTCGCCGGTGCCGTGGACCATGAGCAGCTTGCCCTTGAGCCCCTCGGCCTGGTTGATGGCAGAGGCAGACTTGTAGCCGGCGGCGTTCGAGTCGGGGAGCCCCATGTAGCGCTCCTGGTAGATCGTGTCGTAGAAGCGCTGGTCGGGAACGGAGGCGACGCTGAGGCCGACCTGATAGACGTCGGGATAGCGGAACATCGCCTGAAGTGTGGAAGAGCCGCCGCCGCTCCAGCCCCAGATGGCGACGCGGGTGGGATCGATTTCAGGACGGGTGCGCTCCATGACCTTCACGGCGTCAGCCTGCTGCGCACTGGAGAGCACACCGATCTGGCCGTAGACGGCCTTGCGCCAGGCGCGACCCTTGGGCGCCGGTGTCCCCTGGTTGTCGACACTGGCCACGATGTAGCCAGCGTCGGCGATGGCCTGGAACCAGAGACGCTGTGCGTATCCCCACGAGTCCTGCACCGTCGTGCCCGCCGGTTCTCCATAGACGTACATGAGGAGGGGGTAGCGCTTCCCCTCCTCGAAGTTGCGCGGCTTGATGATCCAGCCGTCGAGTGTAGCGCCATCCTGCACCGTCACCTGGAAGAACTGGCCCGGCGTGATGAACTGCTTCACCCGCTCGGCGAGCTCGGTGTTGCTCACGAGGTTGCGCACCAGCTTGTGGTCGGGAAGGGAGACGAGGTCGTTGACCGGCGGTGTATCGAAGGTGGACCAGCGATTCATGGCCCACTTCGTGTCGGGTGAGACGTAGTACGAGTGACGCCCGGCCTGCGCCGAGGGCGTGATCAGCTCGGGCTGGCCCTTGCCGTCGAGCCGGGTGCGATAGAGGTAGAGCTGTGTGGCGTTCGTGGGCGACGCCATGTAGTAGAGCCAGCCGCCCTTCTGGTCGACAGCGGCAACGGCGACGACATCGAACTTGCCGTTCGTCACCAGCTGCGCCGCGCCTGTCTCCCGAGAAACGGCGTACACGTGGCGCCAGCCGTCGCGCTCGCTGAGCCAGAGGAAGCGCTTGTCGTCCTTGAGCCAGGTGACATCGTCGATGAGGTCGAGCCAGGCGGCGTCGGTCTCGGTGAAGACGGTGCGGACGGTGCCAGTGGCAGCGTCGGCGAGCTGCACGGTGTTGGTGTTCTGCAGCCGGTTCATACGCTGCAGGAGGAGTTCCTTCGAGCCGGCCCACTCCATCCACGGCAGGTAATTCTGCCGAGCGTCACCGGCGACCTGGATCCAGGTGATGTCGCCGCCGCGCGCGCTCACGACGCCGGCAGTGACGGCGGAGTTCGTCGTGCCGACGAGGGGATACTGGATCGGCACAGTGAACGGATAGGTCGAGTCGGTGTTGTTCAGCATGAGGAAGGTGCCGACGCCGGTCATGTCGAAATGCCAGAAGGCGATCTTCTCACCGTCGGGCGACCAGCGGAAGCCGTCGCGCAGGCCGAACTCCTCCTCATACACCCAGTCGCTCATACCGTTCACGTGGAGCGAGTCGGCGCCAGTGGTGAGGCGGGTGATCGACTGGTCGTCGAGTCGCTGGACGTAGATGTCTCCCTTGCTCACGTACGCGATGCGATCGCCCTGGGGGGAGAACTTGGCGTACATGAGGGACGACTTGGGCGCCGAGGCGCCGACCTGCTGCAGGGTGGACGCGGTGCGGTCGAGCACCCAGTAGTCGCCGCGGGTGTTCTGTCTCCAGACCTTCTCGGTGTTGGTGAAGATGAGGAGCTTCTTCGCGTCGGCGGACCAGGTGTAGTCGGCCATGCGGAGGGGCATCGAGTCGCCGGCCGGGATGAGGCTCGATGCGGGGACGAGGATGCTGCGCTCACCGGTCTTCGTGTCGTAGCGGACGATATCGCGGCCGCCCTTCACGGTGGGGGAGCGCTCGACGGTGCTGTAGGCGGTGCCGTCCTCGATCCAGCGGGCAGGGCCGAAGCGCTGGGTGTCGAAGTAGGTCGAGTCGAAGATGAGCTTCAGGTTGGCCGTGGTGGCGGCGGGGACCTGCGCGTGCACGGTCGCCGCGCACAGGGTGAGAAGCGCGATGGCGTAACGGGTCTTCAACGGGGGCTCCTAGCTGGTATCTCGGGATTGCCACGACTCAGGAGAGGGATGGCCTCGATGGCTTACTGGCGGTGCGTCCCACAATCATGGTGATGTTGTCGGTGCCGCCGCCGTCGAGGGCGTCCTGCAGCAGGTCCTGGCAGACCTGGCGTGATGACGTCATGGTGCGGAGCCGCTCGGCGATGCGCTCATCGGAGACGTGCTTGAAGAGGCCGTCGCTGCAGAGGAGGCCGACCTGGCCCCAGAACTGGTCCATCTGGGTGACGACGGGCGCGGCGGCGTGGCCGCCGATGGCGCTGGAGAGGACGTTGGCCCAGCGGGTTCGTGGGGCATCGGTGCGATTGAGGATGCCCTGGTCGATGAGTTCCTGCGCCATGGTCTGGTCGCGGGAAATCTGGATGAGCTTGTCGTCGCGCATGATGTAGCAGCGGCTGTCACCCACCTGCAGCAGGTAGGCCTTCGGCCAGATACCGATCCAGAGCGTGAGGGTGGTGGCCATGCGACGCTGGACATCCTCGTCCTTCGAGTGCTCGAGGATGGCGGCGTGCACCTGCATGCCGGCGTCGGCCAGGGCGTCGGAGAACAGGGTGTCGCGGTCGCCCTCGGAGGCATGGTAGGCGCGGACGCACTGGGTGACGTACTCGGTGACGCGCTCGACGGCGAGGCGGCTGGCCTCCTCGCCGGACTCGGTGCTGCCGACGCCGTCGGCGACCATGCCCATGAAGGCGAGGCGCTTGGCGGCGGGCCACTTGGTGTCCGCGGGAAGGCTGGTGAGGTGGATCTCCACCTGGCGGCGCAGGGACGCGATGAGGAAGTGATCCTGGTTGCGTCTTCCGCACCAGACCGGGGTGGGTCAGGCCGAAGATGTCCAGGTCACTGTCGGTGGGCCGCACGGCGGGGTCGGCGGCCATCTCGGTTTCGATCGGCGTGGTCATGACAATAGGATGCCGCATTGAGGCGATCTGTGCAAATCAGGGAACAGGGAACAGGGCCTATGGCGTAAAGCCGACGCTGGTCCAGAGTGGTGCCGGGTCGAAGTAGCGACCGTCGGCGATGACAAAGCGGACATTCCGCGTGTCGCTGATGCGCTCGAGTGGATTTCCGCTCACTACCAGTACGTCGGCGCGCATGCCGGGTTGCAGGGTGCCGCTTTCCTTGTCCAGTCTCATGGCCCGCGCCGGGACAATGGTCGCCGCCTGGATCGCCTCCATGGGGGTGAACCCCGCCTGCACGTAGAGCTCAATTTCGCGATGAATGCTGTAGCCCGGCACGGTGACGTCGGTGCCGGCGACGATGGGCACCCCGGCCCGGTGCAGCGCACCGATGATCTCGAGCTGCGTCCTGAACCGTGCCTGGGCCTTGGCGGCGTCGGCGGGCTCGGCGCCGGTGTGGGTGAGGGCCTGGCGAAGCTCGGGGGCCACCTTGTCCACGCCGGGCTCGAAGGCGCTCACCGGCTGGTCGGCGGGATGCGCATTGAGCTCGTAGAGCGCGATCGTGGGGTCCACGACAATGTGATGCTCGACGAGGAACGCGACGGCCTTCTGTGCCTCGGGCATGTCCATGGTGAGCGGCGTGGTGTCACCGCGCGCGCGCATCATCTGCTGGATGAAGCTGATGTGGTTGACCTGGTCCATGCCATCCGCGACACCCTGGTAGCCATCCATGCCGCGAGGAATGTGGCCCGTCACCGTCATGCCGAGCGCGTGGGCCTCGGCGGTGATGGCCTTGAGGACGGAGTCGACGATACTGCTGTAGATCTTGATCTGCTCGAATCCGGCATCGTGATAGCGGCGCACCCAGGCGACGCCCTGCTCCGGCGTGCCCGCGCGCGCGGTGCCGATGCCAGTGGGTCCGTCGCCATCGATGATACCGGCGGAGAGGAGGCGCGGCCCGATGCCGCGTGCCGCTGTTGAGCACCTGCCGCGCGCCCAGGAGGAAATCGAACTGGTTGCCGACATCGCGCGCGGTGGTGACGCCCGAGGCCAGGTAGATGGGTCCCCATTCCACCTGGGCGTAGTGGGCGTGCATCTCCCAGAGGCCGGGCATGATGGTGGTGCCGGTGGTGTTGATCACCCGCGCCCCGCGAGGAATGCTGCACCGAGGCGCGCGGGCCGGCGGCGATGATCTTCGTGCCGCTGATGACCACGGCGGCGTCGGGCACCGGCGGCGCACCCGGTGCCGTCGATGAGCATGCCACCCACCAGTGCGATCAGGGTGTCCTTGCTGCGCGCTGGCGTTGCGCTGGAGAGGGCGTTGATGGCATCGGTGGCGGCGAGTCGCACGAAGGTCCCCGTCGCGGACTCGAACCCTTCCTTCACCGCCTGGACCGGATCGAACTCGGCGTCCACCGTTGCCACGGCAACGAGGTCGCCGCGCGCGTCGAGCCAGAGTGTCTCACGTCCCCAGATGAGGCCCGTGACGCTGTAGCGCTGGAGGAGGAGGGAGCGATCGGCGACGTGGATGGTGTCGGTGCCACGCGCGGTGATGCGGAGGGTGGCGTCGGGGACGAGCCGGAACGTTGCCGGCCGGCCGCGGCGCAGCCATTCGCGCATGAAGGCCTGCTGGATCGCCATCGGCGCGTAGCCGCGCGCGGGGAAGGCGCCCTTCGCGAGCACGGTAGTGGTGGTGCTGTCCTCACGGATACGCGCCGAGTCACCGAAGAGGGTGACGTCGAGGTCGATGCTGGACATGCGCGACGTCTGCCCGCCGAGCGTGAAGTGCGTGGGGCGGCCGTTCGCGGCGTAGTCGAGGGTGGAGGTGAGGGTGACGGTGGTGCCGCGGTCGCTGAAGGTGAAGTCGGTGGAGAGCTGGCGCGCGCCAGACGGCGCGCTGGTGATGCGCCACGTCTCCTTCCCGATTGGGTTGCCGATCTTGTGCAATACGAATACGCCTGCGGTGTCGCCCGCGAACAGCGAGGCGGCGAGTGCCAGGAGAGTCAGTGTCATGTGCATTCGAGGAGTGCGTAGCCGGAGAAGCGGTGCGCCTCCTCCTGTCGCTTCTTGCTGGAGATGCGGGTGACGAAGGCCCAGAACGGCGCCATCGGGAAGCTGCGCTTGAGGCGCATGCCCTCGGCGAAGGTGGAGCGCCATTCGATCTCCTTCCAGCCGAGTGGCTGGAAGAAGCGGGTGGAGTCGGGCGGTGCAAACACCATGGGTGAGTTGCCGGCGCGGAGCACGGGGCCGCGGGTCTTGTCGAGCATCCTGAGCAACGCGGGGCTCGCGAGGTCGAAGAGCCACCAGCGCATCGCGGGAATGTCGTGGAGGTCGCGCGCGAGGTTGGTGACCTGTTCCGCGTGGAGGTAGACGAGCAGGCCCTCGCTGATCACGAGCACGTTGCGATGGGCCGCGCCGACCTCGCGGAAGAGCTCACGCCGGGCAAAGCCGTCGGAGAGGTCTACGCGTCCTGGCTCATAGTGACAGGAGGCGCGTTCCCCGGCCAGGTGCGAGAGCTTGTAGTCGATCATGTCGGGGAAGTCGACGTCGTACCAGCGGAGTGCGGGCGGCAGGTCGAGGCGCCAGGGGCGGGCATCGAGGCCGGCGGCCAGGTTGAGCACGGCGTCAGTGGTACCGTTGCGGACGACACGGAGGATGATCTCGTCCATGACGGCGGTGCGGGTGACCAGGGGCCAGGAGAGATCCTTGCCGCCGTCCTTGAACGCCTGAAGAATCTGGAATCCATGCTCGCCGGCGAGGCGCCGGGCGTACGGATCCTTGAAGATCGCGTCGGGGCGCTCGGTTTCCTGGGCGCGATAGCAGGCGACCCACAGCGCGGTGTCGGAGATGTGGGTGATCTTGCCGGTGCCGCTCATTCGATGCCCTCCAGCAACCAGATGTCACCACCGCTCGGCGCGGCGCGATCGAAGAGGATCCACTTCCCGTCGGGCGACCAGACGGGATAGTCGATACGGATATCAGGATCGGGGAACTCGAACACCTGGTACGGCTCGCTGCCATCGAGCGGATGGACCCAGACGGTCTTGTGGTTCCGCACGTCGAGGATGCGCTGCTGGTCGGGTGACAGCGAGATGTGCGCACCACTGGCGATGGGCGGGAGCGAGTCCATGGCGCCGGTGGCGACGTTCAGCCGCACGATGCGCACACCCGATGACGTGCGGGCGCTCAGGAAGAGTGCCTTGCCGTCGGTGGTCCAGCGCATGAAATGCCCGCCGGCGCCGCTGGTGGTGACCTGTCGCGCACCGGTGCCATCGGCGTTCATGACCCAGGCCTCGATGCGGCCATTGGCATCGGAGTGATAGGCCACCTGTCGCCCGTCAGGGGAGTAGAACGGGTTGGTCTTGGTGCCGGGCCCGCTGGTGAGCTGCTTCAGGGCGCCGCTCGCGATGTTCACGGTCCAGATCTCGTTGTTGCCCGAGCGCGATGAGAAGAAAATGAGCGCGCTGCCATCGGGCGACCAGTCGGGCTGGTAGTCGCCGCCGGGGCCGGTCGTCACCTGCTTCTCTACCCCATCGGCGAGCGTCCGGACCCAGAGATTCATGTCGCCCTGACGATCGGAATTGAATGCGATCGACTTGCCATCGCGCGACCAGGAGGCGCGGCTCTCGACGCGCGTGGTGCCGACGAGCACGGTGGGATCGCCGGTGGGGCGCCCGGTGACGGGATCGACCGGCAGGCGCCACACGTCGGAGTTGATGCCGAGCACTGCGAAGGCGAGACGCTTGCTATCGGGCGCGGTGGCGAGCTCGAGGTCGGGTCCCGCCCCGGTGGTGAGCTGCTGTCCCGGCCCGGACGAGATTCCCGACTCGTCGACGGGCACGCGCCAGATGTTGAGCCCGCCGCCGCGCGACGAGCTGAAGTAGATGTAGCGCCCCGACGGCGACCAGACGGGGTCGAGGTCGGGCACGTTGTCGTCGGTAATGACCGTGACGGACTTGGTCCCGAGGTCGACCACCCGGATGTCCGACCTGGTCTTGAGGATGCGGCGGAAGACGAGCCGCTTCCCATCGGGTGCCCAGCGCGCCGACGCATGCACGACCGACTCGACGCTGTCGCCGGTGACCTGCTGCGGGTTCCGCCCATTGCTGTCGGCGACCCAGATGCGCCGCGACCCGGCCCACGCCGCGTCGAACGAGAGGCGATTGCCGTCGGGAGACCAGGCGGGATTGAACGCCTTCTCGATGAGCAGCCGTTCCGTGCCCGCATCGATGTCGAGCGACCAGATGTCGCCGCCGTCGGCGTACCAGCCCAGCACGTCGCCCGGCTCGAGCTTGCCGGTGGCCAGGCTGGCCCGCACGAAGGCGAGGTGTTTCCCGTCGGGCGACCATGATGGCTGGATGTCGTCCTTCGGCGCGGTGGTGACCTGCCGCTCCGCGCCGGTGGCGAGATCCTTCACGAACAATTTCTTGAAGCCGCCCACTTCCTGCGAAAAGGCGAGCCGCTTTCCATCGGGTGACCAGGCGGGCCACTCCTCCACGCCCTCGTGGAAGGTCAGCTGCACGAGCCTGGTGGCCGGTAGTGGTGGGGGCTTGTCGCCCGCGAGGCGCACTGGTCCGTCTCGCGAAAGGCGCCAGGCGATGGCTGCCGCGCCGACTGCCAGGAAGGCGTAGAGAACCGCGCGGGGAAAGCGGGTATGCGGAGCGGCCAGGGGTGTGGCCACCGGCCCGCTGATCGTTGGCGCGGGCCGCGGGCCGCTGGTGTACCCGTCTCCCAGTGCCGCCGCGAGCTCGCGGGCGCTGGTGAACCGGTCGGCGGGGTTCTTCTGCAGCGCGCGGGTGAGCACGTCCGCGAGGAAGGCGGGGGTCGCTGGACGGAACTGGGTGATCGGGAGCGACGTCGCGGTGATATGCTGGCGCAGCAGCACCTCGAACGTGGCCCCCTGAAAGGGCGGCTGGCCCGCGAGCATCTCATAGAGCACGCAGCCGAGGCTGTAGATATCGCTCCGCGCGTCGACGTCGGTGTTGCCGGCGGCCTGCTCGGGGCTCATGTACGCCGGCGTGCCGAGGGCGAGTCCCACCTCAGTGAGGCGCTGCTCGCCGGAAATCGTGAGGGCGCGCGCTATGCCGAAATCGGCCACCATCGCGTGGCCCGATTCGAGGAGGATGTTCTCGGGCTTGATGTCGCGGTGCACCACGCCCTTGCCGTGAGCGTAGGCCAGGGCGTCCGCGACCTCGCGGGCAATGCGGACGGCGTCGTCGACGGGGAGCTGCTTCTCGCGTTCGAGCCGGGTGCGGAGAGACTCGCCTTCCACGAACGGCATGACGTAGAACAACAGTCGTGAGTCGGCAGTCGTCAGTCGTGAGTCGGTCGGCAGCGAGATGGTGCCGCTGTCGTAGAGTGGCAGGATGTGCGGGTGATGCAGTGCCGGCGGCGATCTCGATTTCGCGAAGGAAGCGCTCGGTGCCAAGCGATGCGGCGAGTTCGGGGCGGAGCACCTTCACTGCGACCTGGCGGTGATGCTTCTGGTCTTCCGCGAGGTATACCGTGGCCATCCCGCCCATGCCCACCTCGCGCACCAGCCGATAGCGATCGGCAAGGGCGGCGGCGAGAGGGGGCGGAATGTCGGCGGGATCGGGCGCGGGAGTCACACCGCAAAGATGCTCAGGGTGAGCGCGGGCCGCCATGCCGGTCACGGGATTAACGTTGGGGATGCCAGCGCCTGCCGTCGTCGTGATTGCCAACCCGGTGGCGGGCCGCGGACGAGCGGTGGCGATGGCGCGGGCGGCGGTGGCGCTGATCGAGCAGCAGGGAGTGGAGGTAGTGCTGCAGGAGACCGTGGCCTCGGGGCATGCCTGCGAGCTGGCGCGGGCGGCGGCGGCGAGTGGCGTCGACCGGGTACTGGCCGCCGGCGGGGACGGGACGCTGCACGAGGTGGCCACGGCGCTGGCGCACACCAGGTGCGCCATGGGTGTGCTGGCGGCGGGCCGGGGGAATGACTTTGCGGGGGCGCTGGGCCTGCCGCGCGACCCGGCGATCGCGGCGGCGGTCGATGCTCTCGGACGTGCAAACGCCGATCGACCTCGGCGTCATCAACGGTCGCGTCTTCCTGACGGTCGCGGCGACCGGGCTCGACTCGGCGGTGGCGCGCCGGGTGGCCAACGGCGGGTTCCGCATCTTCGGTCACCAGGCCTACCTGGCCGTGCGCCCTCTGGATGCTGCCGACCTGGCGGGCGCCGAGGCTCCGCCTGCGGGGTGATTTCGGCGAGCGGGAAGGTCCTTATCTTGTCGCGGCGGCGGGGAACACCACGCGGTACGGTGGGGGCGTCATCATGACGCCGGGTGCGTCACCACACGATGGCCTGCTCGATTGCTGCCTGGTGCGAGATCTCTCGCGGCTGCGGGCGCTGGCGCTGCTGCCGCGAACCTACTCGGGGACGCATGGTCGCTACGCCGAGGTGGAGATGGTGCGGACGCGGAGGCTGGAAATCGAGGCCGAGGACCATGTATTCATGACGGCTGATGGCGAGCTGATGGGTGAGTCGCGCGCGGTAATCGAGGTGGCGCCGCGCGCATTGCTGATTCAAGGGAGAGTGCCATGAGGGGTGGACGTGCACAGGTTGTGACACTGGCGGGCGTGCTCGCGCTCGCTGCCGTGGCGGGGTGTCGCCGGGAGGCGAAGGGGCCGACGATGGGCGAGCAGGTGGACGAAGCGAAGGATCGCTGGGCCATCGACAGTGCGCGCATGGAGGCAGACGAGATTGCCGACGCTGCGCCGAGCGACCTGAAGGGATCGGCCTGGCAGCTGGTGCGCTTCCAGTCGTCGGCGGACACGGTGATCACGCCAGAGCGATCGGCGGTGTACACCGTCGAGTTCGACAGCGACGGCAAGGTCAGCGTGGTGGCAGGATGCAACCGCGGGAGCGGCACGTGGACCACGACGCCGCCGAGCGGGCTCAGCATTCGGTCCGCTGGCCACGACGCGGGCGATGTGCCCACCGGGATCGATGTCTGCCCGCTTCCTGCGCGACTTCGAGCACATGCGGTCGTACGTCATCGTCGACGGCCACCTCCACATCAGCCTCATGGCCGATGGAGGCGTCTATGAGTTCGAGCCGGCGGAGCCGTTGGTGGTGGAGGGGCAGTGGACCGGGTCCGTCACAGGTGATTTTCCTGTGCACCGACTCCAAGGGAACCAGGAGCCGGATGCTCGCCACGTTCTCCGACCGGTAACGCCGGGCAAGGTCACGCTGAGCCGGGGTGGCAAGACCATCACGATCCCGCAGGTGCAGTCCGGCGAGTGGCGCGAAGTATGAGGGGTCCGGGGTGATGTTCTGGAACAAGGGTCGCGACGCGACGGTGACCTGGCTCGGCGCGGATCTCAGCTGCGCGGCGACCATCGAATGAGGCGAGGTCTCGTCGGGCTGGTTGCGGTGGTGGGGCTGGCGTCACTTCCCTCGTCGATGAATGCGCAGGTGACGCCGGGGCGGGTGGTCTGGCATGACCTGGTGACGCGAGATGTCGATGCCTCCAAGGCCTTCTATGGCGCGCTGTTCGGCTGGACCTGGCGGGCGCCGACGTTCGGCAAGGACCTCGTCTATGTCGATTGGCGAGAAGGCGGGCGTGGCCATGGCGGGCATCTCGGCGGGACGTGAGGGGAAGGTGAATGCGTCGCAGTGGATCACCTTCTTCGCGGTGGACAATGTAAGGCGGGCCACGAAGCTGGCGACCGACTCGGGGGCGACCACCGTGGTTGCTCCCATGCGCACGGGGAGCTGGAACGACGAGGCTGCGCTCCTCATCGATCCGCAGGGCGCGCCCTTCGCGCTGATGAAGCCGGGCCTCGAACCGCGTGATCTCCCGGTACCGATCAACGGCTGGCTGTGGGTGGAGCTGTGGACGAAGGATGTCGACGCTGCGACGTCCTTCTACGGCAACCTGCTCAGCTGGCAGCGTGATACCGTGACTGTCGCGGGGACAACGTACCAGCGATTCATGCGTGACTCGACGCCGATGGCAGGGCTGCTCAAGCTGCCGGTGAAGGACGTGAAGCCCAACTGGCTCCCCACGATCCGCGTGGCGGACGTGAACGCCACGGTGCAACAGGCGGTGGCACTTGGCGGACGGGTCATCCTTGCGCCGCGAGCCGACGTGCGAAACGGCATGGTGGCGATCATCGGCGATCCAACCGGTGCGGCGTTCGCGGTGCAGCAGTGGGACGGTCCGCTTCCACCAGACGCAAAGGAGCCAGCCCAATGAACCGTTTGGGATCGCGCGGTTCACTGGTGGTGCTGATCGCGCTGCTGTGCCTCAGTGCCCTGGCGTGTGCCGGGCATGCCACGAACTGGTCGGTGACGGTGGGGATGGGGATCCCGGCGCCGTGGGGTGCTGTGACGATCGGGGCGGCGGTGCCGATGGGGTATGGGTGGTAGGGAACTGCGACTGCGTGAGGAGGGAGTGCAACAGCGTGAGGAGGAACAGCGACTGCGTGAGCGGTGAGCGGGCCCTGGAGTCAGGGCTCTTTTGCTGAGTACCTCGCCAGGGCAGCGGCGTCGCCGGCCTGCCAGTTCTTCTTGAGCGTTGTCTCGGCCTGCAAGGCGACTGCGGTGTCGCCGGCCGCGCGGGCGGCGCGGGAGAGGCCCAGCAGCGACAGCGAGCGCCCCGGGGCCAGGGCCAGTGCGCGGGCGAACTCCTGCTGTGCCTCGGCGGACTGGCCCTTCGCCAGCAGGACCTCACCCAGCAGCTCGTGCGTCGGCTTCACGATATCGGGCGGCCCGTACTCGGCCGCGAGTCCGTCCTCGAACGTCGCCGCCTCACGGAGCAACCCCAGGCCCTCCGCGTTCCGTCCGGCGCCGATATGCACCAGTCCCCGCAGTTCCTTCTCCAGCGCGACACCCGTCTCCACCCGGCCGAAGCGGTCACTCTTGCCCTGCGCATTGATGACAGCGAGCTGGTCGGTGGCCTTCGCTGCAGCCTCGAGGTTCCCGCGCTTGTAAGCCGCGAAACCATCGGTGAACACGGCGATGGCCTGGGGCGAAGTACCGATGCCGGTGGTGTCCACCGTCCAGTCGAGGACGGGATCGTGCCACTCCTCGGCGTTGATGACCTGCTGTGCCCGCATGAGCACGAGGTAGTAGCGGTTTCCCGGGCGGGACGGCGTCGCCATGTTCGCGCGCGTCAGCTCGATGAGCCGTCGCGCATCGGCATAGCGAGCTTCCTGCAGCAGGCCGTACTGCATCCAGCTGGTGTAGTGACCGGGCCGCCACTGTGCACTGTCCGGTCCTGACGCGATGGCATTCTGCTGCACCACTTCCGGCCACATGCCGAGCGCCAGGAAGATGTGCGTGGTCATGTGCTGCGCGTGATCGGCGCTCGGCGCGATCTGGGCGTAGCGCTGCGCGGCGTAGAGGCCGATCGGCGCGTGAACCGGATCGTCGAAGGCGTGGATGACGTAGTGCGCGGCGCCGGGGTGGTCAGGGTTGCGGCGCAGGACTTCCTGCGCGAGGGCGCCCGCCCGCATGTACGTGGGAATGTTGCGCACCGCCTGGCTCAATGACATGAGCGAGAGGGCGTAGAAGGCGAGTGCCTCGTTGTCGGCGGGGTCGGCGGCCGACAGCTGCTCGAGTGCGGCGGAAAAGAGGGTGTCGCGCTTCGCCTTGGGTCCGTCGCCATAGAGAATCTCGGCGGTGGTGAGCCATGCCTGTTCGCGGGGGGTCGCCGCCTTCGCCTGCCGCTCGGCGGGGGTGGCGCCGAGTCGCGCGAGGACGGCGCGGGCCGCGACGAGGTCCTGCTCGTTCCAGATGCCGTGGTTGTAGGTCATCGCCTCGCCCCAGTAGGCCAGGGCGAAGCCGGGATCGGCCTGCTGCGCCGCGCGGAAGGCGGCGGCGGCGTCCTCGAACTCGAAGCTGTGGAGCAGCTTCACACCGCGAAGGAACGCGGGCGCGGCCGCGGCGTTACCGGAATTGGGGAACACGATGACGCCGAGTTGCTCCTGCGCGGCAATGGGCGACGTGGCGATTGCGAGCAGGAGTGCGGCGACGACGGTGTGACGTGAGGGGGTCATGACCGGAATATGGGCTTCCTAACGTTGCAAGTCACGTATATTGAGGTTCCATGTTTCCAATCCGGGACGACAACCCGACAATCCGCACGTCGGTGGTCACGTACGCGCTCATCGCGGCCAATGTGGCGGTGTGGCTGCTGGTGGAAGGAGCGGGCACTGAACCGCGACTGATCCAGTCGGTGTGCGAGCTCGGCATGATTCCGGGCGAGCTCTTCCAGACGCTGCCGGCGGGCACCGAGGTGCCCGCGGGCGAGGGCGTCGCGTGCGTGCTGGGGAACGTGAGCACCTGGTGGACGCCGCTGACGTCGATGTTCCTGCACGGCGGGTGGCTGCACCTCATCGGCAACATGTGGTTCCTGCACATCTTCGGGAACAACGTGGAAGACTCGATGGGTCGGCTGCGCTATCTCGTGTTCTACATCCTGTGCGGCCTGATCGCGGCGCTGACGCAGGCGTTCCTGAGCCCCAACAGCGCGGTGCCGATGGTGGGTGCATCGGGCGCGATCGGCGGGATCATGGGCGCGTACATCGTGCTGTACCCGCGCGTGCAGATCCACATGCTGATCTTCCTGTTCGTGTTCGTCACCCGCATCGTGGTGCCGGCGTACTGGATGCTGGGCTACTGGTTCCTGATGCAGGTATTCAGCGGCTACGGCTCGATCGGTGCCGACCGCGGTGGCGTGGCATTCTGGGCCCACGTCGGTGGCTTCGCGGCGGGTGCCCTCCTGGTAAAGCTGTTCAGCCAGTCCGACCTCGTGGCGGAGCATCGCGCGAACCTGCAGAACTTCGTGCGAGGCCAATTCCGTGAACGCCCCTCCTGATCGCGTAGCGAAGGTCCTTGCCCTCCCCGATGCGCACCAGTGGACGGGGGAGGTCCCGGCATGGCTCGGGGATGCGTCGCAGCGCGGCATCGCGGCGTTCATCGATCACACGCTGCTCCGGGCCGAGGCGACGCCGGACGAGATCGACCAGGCGGCGCAGGAGGGTCGCGCGCTGGGCACGGCGTCGGTGTGCGTCAACGGTCGCTGGGTGGCGCGGGTGCGCGCGGCGCTCGAGGGATCCGCGGTGAAGACCTGCGCAGTGATCGGCTTTCCGCTCGGCGCCATGGCGACGTCGGTGAAGGCCGACGAGGCGCGCCAGGCGGTGGCAGATGGTGCCGCCGAGCTCGACATGGTGATGAGCCTGGGCGACGCGAGGGCGGGGCACTGGGACCTGGTGGCGAAGGACATCGCGGCGGTGGTCGCGGCGGCGGGAAAGGTGCCGGTGAAGGTGATCCTGGAGACAGCGGTGCTGTCACCCGCGGACATTGTTCAGGCGTCACAGGTCGCGATGGACACCGGGGCGGCGTTCGTGAAGACGTCGTCGGGATTTCACGGCGCGGGCGGGGCACTCGAGCCGGCGGTGCGCCTCATGCGCCGCACCGTTGGTACCAGCCTGGGGGTGAAGGCGTCCGGTGGGGTGCGCAGCGGTGAAATGGCGATCCGGTTTCTTGCGGCGGGTGCCAACCGGCTGGGCACATCGATGACGAGCGAGATGTCGGCGATCATCGGGCCGGGCGCGCCGACGCTGGCGGAGCTGTTTGCGAAGTTGCCCGATCCGGCGCCGGCGCCGGCAGGATACTAGGGGGCGCCCCCGCCCCAGAGAGTAGCGCCAGCCAGGTGGCCCGTTTCATCGAGGCGGCGCTGGTGTGCCTCGAGCACGTCACTGCGAGTGAGGATGCCCACCACCCTGCCCGAGCCGTCCTCCGCGACGACCGGGAGGCGACCGACCCTGGCCCGCACCATGATGTCCGCGGCCTCCCGGAGGGAGTGGCGGCCGCTGACAAAGAGTGGCGCGCGCTGCAGGAGGTCGACGAGCATGCGATTGTCGTCGGCGCTCATCGCCAGGTCACGCCGCGTGATCACGCCGGCCAGCCTGCCATCGGTATCCACGAGGGGAAAGCCCTGATGCCGCGGCGCGTCAGCCTGCTGCAGCCAGGCCCGCGTCTGCTGTACCGTCTGGGTCGCGGGAAGTGTCACGACCGCCGCCGAGGCGTGATTTCGCACGAGCGATCGCGCGAGATAGTCCGCCGAGTACTCGGTGATGACGGGGGTACCGCGGCGCGCCAGTCGCTCGGTCATGATGGTATGGCGCATGGTGCGGAGCGAAATGAGATAGGCGCCGGTACAGCCGGCCAGCAGCGGCAACAGTCCCATCGGCTGCCGCGTGGCCTCGAAGGCGAACACGACCGAGGAGAGCAGCGCGCGCGACGCCCCGGTGAACGCGGCGGCCATCCCGACGAGCCCGGCCACACGCGGATCGATGCCGAGGCTCGGCAAGAGCGCCGCAACGAGGGTCCCAAGCAGCACGCCGGCTCCGCCACCAATGGTGAAGAGTGGCGCGAGGGTGCCGCCCGCCGTGCCACTGCCGAGCGCAATCGACCAGGACACGAGCTTGCAGAGGACGAGCAGGAGGAGGACCTCGCCGGCGAGCGTACCGTCGAGCAGCTGCTGGATGTTGTCGTATCCCACGCCCAGCGTGCGGGGCGAGATGAAGCCCATGACGCCGACCACCACGCCCCCGAGGGCAGGCCACCACATCCAGTGAATGGGAAGGCGCTCGAACAGGTCCTCGATGTAGTAGAGCCCGCGCGTGATCGCCACACCGAATCCACCCACGACGATGCCGATGAAGGTGTAGACCGCGAGGGCCGAGCCAGACGGCGTTGCCGTGATCTCCATGGGAAAGACAGCCGCCGTGCCATGCAGGGCTACGCGCACCGCGGCGGCGGTGGCGCAGGCGAGGGCCACCGGCGCGAGCGAACTGGCGCGATACTCGAAGAGCAGGAGCTCGACGGCGAGAATCGTGGCCGACACCGGGGCACCGAAGATGGCGGCCATGCCAGCGGCGGCGCCGGCGGCGAGCAGTGTCTTCCGCTCGTCCGCCGTCATGGCCAGGCCCTGGCCGACCAGGGAACCGAGGGCGCCGCCCGTGGCGATGATCGGGCCCTCGGCGCCGAACGGACCACCGGTCCCGATGGAGATTGCGGTGCCGACCGGCTTGAGGATGGTGAGCCGTGGGGGGATGCGGCTCTCGCCAAGCAGCACGCGCTCCATCACCTCGGGGATGCCGTGTCCGCGGATCGCGGGCGACCCCCATCGTGCCATCACGCCGACGATCAGGCCGCCAATGACCGGTACGATGACCACCCAGGGACCGAGCGTATTTCCGGCGGGAGAGGTGAAGACGAGGGAGAAGCGCCCGTAGAAGGCAAGATTGGTGATCAGGCCGATGAGGGCGACCAGCACCTCGGCCAGCATGGCAGCGCCGATGGCGATGACAAAGGCCAGCCCGCAGATCATCAGGAGACGGCGACTGGCCGGATTGGCGCGTTGCGGAAGGTGCGGCTGTACTGCGGCGGCGGACATGCTACCCACGACCCCGTTCGAGAGACGGCAGGAATCTAGCTGGCCGTCACGACCTCCACCTCGCGACCCAGCAGCCTCGCCAGCACGTCGCTCTTCCGTTCCGCTCCCCACAACTCCAGCGACAGGTCGGAGTTCGACAGCCGCGGCGCCACCCGCACCGTGAGCCGATCGTCGGTGAGTTCGCTCTGCACCGTCTCCACCACCGCGGTGTGACCCCGGTCCAGTCCATCTGCGACGCGAAGCAGACTCGAGATGCGGCGCACGATCGCCTGATCGGCAGTCTCCATCTCGCCGAACTCCTCGTGCTTCTTCTTGGGACCACTTTTCCGGTGATACCGGCTCACCAGCGCCACGATGGCCCGGTCGCGGGGAGACAGCGGCAGCCGGTCGGCGTGCATGATGAGCTGGTAGCTGTGCTTGTGGTGCCGCCGGTAGCTCACGAGCTGCCCCACGTCGTGCAGCAGGGACGCCGCCTCGAGCAGCGGGCGTTCTTCCGGCGTGCACCCAAGCACCTCGCCCAGCTGGTCGTACAGCTGGAGGGCGAGGTATCGCACCTGCTCGACATGGCGACGGTCGCCCTGGCAGCGCTCCACGAACTCGCGCAACGCGCGGAGCGGATCGTTGCCGGCGGGAGTCGTGGCGCCCGCCATTTCCAGGAGCAGGCCCTCCCGCAGGCCGAACGCGCTCACGGTGACGCTGCGCGCATCGGCGAGGTCGAGCAGTTCCGCGGTGACGGCGAGCCCGGCAAGGATGATGTCGGCCCGCTCGGGATTGAGCCCGACAATGTTCTTGCGCTGCTCGGGCGTCCGGGTGCAGAGCCACTCGAGCAGCTGCTCGACTTCGCCGGTCGGGACGTTGGTGCCGTGGATGCTGTCGGGCACCGGCAGGCCGCGCCGGCCGATCGCCATCCGGCCCAGGTTGGTGAAGGTGCCGCCGGAGCCGAGGAACACCGGGTTGGTCCACTCGCGCCAGGGGAATCCCTTCCGCAGCACCTTCCGCACGTGCCGGCGAAGCACCTCGACTTCCTTGCGGGGATCCTTGCGGCCGCTCAGGTGCGTCTCGGTCAGCCTCACCGCGCCGAGCGGCAGGGAGACGGTGGACTCCACCAGGCCATCGACCGCGGCGATCAGCTCGAGGCTGCCGCCGCCGATGTCGGCCACGATGGTGCGCGCGCCGTCCATGCGGAAATGATGCGCCACCGATCGCCAGGAGAGCGACGCCTCGGTCTCGGCGTCGATGATGCGCAGCGGAATGCCGAGCTCGTCGCGCACGCGCTGGACGAACTCCTCACCATTGCTGGCCTCGCGCACCGCCGAGGTGGCGACCGCGGCGATACGCCGCACGCCGCGCCGCTGGCAGACCACGCGCATGCGCGCCAGGCCCGCCATCGCGCGCTCCACGGCGCCGGCATCGAGCATCCCGGTGGTCGCGACGCCCTGCGCCAGGCGGGGCTGGTCCTTCACCTCGTCGACGACGGTGAGGCCGGCGACCGAGTCGTATTCGGCGACGAGCAGGCGGATGGAGTTGGAGCCGACATCGAGCGCCGCGAGGCGCTCGCGCCCGGCGGCGGCCGGCGCGGGGGCGCCGTCGGGCTCGGGAAGCACGCTGAGCGTGCCCTCGTTCACTCCGGCACCAGGTGACGCATCGGGACGGGGCGGTCCTCGCCCCGGTCCTCGGCGTGGTGCTTGATCGACTTGCCCTCGACCAGGAACACGACGTCCTCACCGATGTTGGTGGCGAGGTCGGCGACGCGCTCCAGGTTGCGGCTGACGAGGAACAGTTCCATGCCGGTGCTGATGGTGTGCGGGTCTTCCATCATGTGCGTCAGGAGGATGCGGAACACCGACCGGTGCAGGGCGTCCACCTTGTCGTCGCGGAGGCAGACGTCGCGGCCGCCGGCGGCATCGCCACGGATGAACGCCTCGAGCGCATCGGAGAGCATTTCCCGGGACAGGCGAGCCATCTCGATGATCTCCGGCTCCGGCGCGATCGCGCGCGCCTCGGCGAGCCGCTCGGCGGACTGGGCGATGTTCACGGCGTGGTCACCCACCCGCTCCAGGTCGTTGGCGATCTTGAGCGCCGAGGTGAGCATGCGAAGGTCGCGCGCCATCGGCTGCTGCAGCGCGAGGAGGTTGATGCACTGCTCCTCGATCTCCATTTCCATGTTGTCGATGGCGCGGTCGTTCGACGATGACGTGGCGCGCCTTGTCGGCGTCGCGCTCCAGGAGCGCCTCCACCGCCAGCCCGAGCGCGGCCTCGGCCTCGCCCGACATGGTCAGCAAGCGCACCTTGACGGCACTCAGCTCGTCATGAAAGTGGCGGTGCGTCTCGAAGGTCATCCGAATCTCCCGGTGATATAGGCCTCGGTCCGTGCGTTGGACGGTGCCGTGAAGATGCGCTCGGTCTCGCTGTACTCGATCAGCTCGCCCTGGTCGAAGAAGGCGGTGAAGTCGGACACGCGCGCGGCCTGCTGCATGTTATGCGTAACGATGACGATCGTATAGTCCCGCTTGAGCGTCCGGATCAGCTCCTCGATCCGCTGGGTGGCGATCGGGTCGAGCGCGGAGCAGGGCTCGTCCATCAGCAGCACCTCGGGATGGTTGCCCAGCGCCCGCGCGATGCAGAGCCGCTGCTGCTGTCCCCCGGAGAGCCCGGTGCCCGGCGATTCCAGGCGATCCTTCACCTCGTCCCAGAGCGCGGCCTGGCGCAGGCTCCGCTCCACCAGGTCGGGGAGGTCGCCCTTCGGCACGAGGGCGTTGAGTGCCGGTCCGTACGCCACGTTCTCGAAGATCGACTTGGGGAACGGGTTCGGCCGCTGGAACACCATGCCGACGCGCTGGCGGAGCACGACGAGGTCGGTTTCGCGATCGAACACCGAGAGGCCGTCCACCAGGATGTCGCCCCGGTGGCGCGTCCCCGGGATCAGGTCGTTGAGCCGGTTGACCGAGCGCAGGAAGGTGGACTTGCCGCACCCGGACGGCCCGATGATCGCCGTCACCGCGCGTCGCGGGATGACGAAATTCAGGTTCTTCAGCACGTCGCGCTTGCCGTAGGCGAAGTGGAAATCGCGCACGGTGATCGCGGCCGCCGTCGGGCCCTCGTTGGCGGAGGGCGCGCGGGGGGTGAACGTGGGCCTGGGCGCGCTGGTCATGATCGGCTGGGTCTCGATCGCTATGGTCATCCGAATCGCCCCGTAATGTAGGCCTCTGTCTGCTCTTCGCGGGGTGCGGTGAAGATCTGGCGGGTGGCGCCCGACTCGACCAGCGTCCCCATGTAGAAGAAGCTGGTGGTGTCGGAGACGCGCGCCGCCTGCTGCATGTTGTGGGTGACGATGACGATGGTGAAGTCGCGCTTGAGGTTGTAGAGCAGCTCCTCGATGCGCTGGGTGCCCTGCGGGTCGAGCGCCGACGTCGGCTCGTCGAGCAGGATCACCTCGGGCGCCGGCGCGATGGTGCGGGCGATGCAGAGCCGCTGCTGCTGCCCGCCGGACAGCGCCATCGCGCTCTGGTGCAGGCGATCCTTCACCTCGTTCCAGAGTCCCGCGTGCTCCAGGGCCCGCTCCACCGTCTCCCGCAGCTCCGTGGGCTTCACGCGCCCGCTCACCTTCAGGCCCGCAGCGACGTTCTCGTAGATGGTCATGGTGGGGAAGGGCGTCGGCCGCTGGAACACCATGCCGACCCGCTTCCGCAGCTGCATCGCGCTCACGCGTGACGCGTAGACATCCTCGCCGTCGAGCAGCACCCGCCCGGTGATCCACCCGCCCTCGGACATCTCGTGCATCCGGTTGAGCGTGCGCAGGTAGGTTGACTTGCCGCAGCCCGACGGACCGATGAGCGCATGCACCCGGTTGGGCGAAAAGCCGAGGGAAATATTCTTCACCGCGGTGAACTTCCCGTACATCGCCGAGAGCTTGTCGGTCTCCAGCCGGGCGCGCGCTACCACGGGCGCGACTGGCGCCTCGCCGGCAACCATCGGGGCCACTGTCGCCTCAGCCACCGAGCCTCGCCATCCGGCGCGTCGCGAATCGCGCCCCCATGTTCAGGATGAACACCATCAGGATCAGGACCAGCGCCGCGGCCCAGGCATAGCGATGCCACTCCTCGTACGGGCCAGTGGCATAGGTGTAGACAGTGAGCGGTAGCGCCGCCATCGGCTGGTTCAGGTTCGTGCCCATGTACTGGCTGCCGAGCGCGGTGAAGAGCAGCGGGGCCGTCTCGCCGGCGATACGCGCCACCGCGAGCAGGGCGCCGGTGAGGATGCCCGGCAGCGCGGTGAGGAGCACGATCTGCAGCGTCGTGCGCCAGCGCTGGTAGCCCAGTGCGAGCGCCGCCTCGCGCAGGGAGTGCGGCACCAGCTTGATGATCTCCTCGGTGGTGCGCATCACCATGGGCACCATCAGGATTGCCAGCGCCACGCTCCCGGCGAAGCCGGAGAAATGCTTCTGCCGCGCCACGATCCAGGTCCACGCAAAAACGCCGATGACGATGGACGGCGTCCCGTTGAGCACGTCGGCGACGAACCGCGACAGGATCGCCAGGCGGTTGCCGGGATACTCCGACGCGAACACGCCGGCCCCGATCCCGATCGGGATCCCGATGAGGCATGCCGTGCCGACCATCAGCAGCGTCCCCACGATGGCGTGAGCCACGCCGCCGCCATTCTCCCCTGCCGGCGCCGGCATCCTGGTGAAGAAGTCGAACGACAGGCTGCCCGCACCCTTGAGCAGCAGCGTGCCGAGAATGAAGAGCAGCGGCAGCACGGCGGCGAGCACGCAGCCCATCAGCACGACGGTCATCACGTTGCTCTTGAAGCGGCGGAAGACGCGACGGTTCATGTCAGAGCGCCGAGCTGCCGGCGCCGGACCCGCGGGCCACGCGCCAGATGAGCAACCGCGCACCGGCGTTCACCAGCACGGTGACGACGAACAGCGTGAACGCCACATACGTCAGCGCCGAGAAGTGCATCGGCGTCGCTGCCTCGGCGAATTCGTTGGCGATCGCAGCGGCCATGGTGTAGCCCGGCGCGAAGAGCGACGCCGCGATCTCGTGCCGGTTCCCGATGAGCATCGTCACCGCCATCGTCTCGCCCAGGGCCCGACCCAGCCCGAGAATGATCGCGCCCATGATCCCGGTGCGGGCGTACGGCACCACCGCCGTCACCACCGCTTCCCAGCGCGTGGCGCCGAGCGCCAGGGCCGCCTCGCGCTGGCTGCCCGGCACGGCGAGCAGGACCTCGCGCGACACCGACATGATGTACGGCATGACCATGATCGCGAGGATGATGCTGGCCGAGAGCATCGACGGGCCGTAGATCGGTCCCTCGAACAATGGCAGGAACCCGAACGCGCCCTTGAGCGCCGGGAACACCGTCGCGCGGAGGAAGGGGATCAGAACGAAGATGCCCCACAGGCCGTAGACCACGCTCGGGATCGCCGCGAGCAGGCCGATGATGTTCGCGATCGGCTGGCGCAGGCTGCGCGGGGCGAACTCGGTGAGGTAGATGGCGACGCCGAGCGACAGCGGCACGGCGATGAGCAGGGCGAGGAGCGAGGAGAGCAGGGTACCGAAGATCAGGGGCAGCGCCCCGAACTTGTCGGCCACCGGGTCCCACTCGCTGGTGGTGACGAAGGTGAGGCCGAAGGTCTGCCTGGCCAGTGCCGACCCGATCCAGAGCTCGTACACCAGGAAGCCGAGGAGGACCGGGATCGATGCCGACGCCAGCGTCAGCAGCGCCTTGAAGACCCGGTCGCCTCGGCTCGCATGTTCAAGGGAGTACGCGCCCCCCGTCGGAGCAGCGGCGGCGCGGGGGGCGGAGACGGCGGTAGTCATTGGGGGCAACGTATCCCCCGCCCGGACTCGTTACGTCACGGGCATGTAACGGATGTGTAACTACGGTCAGCCCCCGACCCGCTTCTGGATCAGCTCGATCAGCGGGACCGGCAGCGGAGCGTACTGCAGGTCGGCCGCCATCCGCTGGGCGTCCGGCGACAGCATCCACTTGATGAAGTCGTTGATCTGCTTCGACTTAGTCGCGTCCGGATTGGTCGCCTTGATCAGGAGCCAGGTGAACGACGCGATCGGGTAGGCGTCGGCCCCCGGGGCGTTGGTGATCGAGACCCGGAAATCGGTGTCCGGCGCGAAATGGGCACTCTGCGCGGCCGCTGTTACCGACTTCAGGTTGGGCGTTACGGCGGTGCCCGATGCGTTCTTGATGTCCGCAAACGACAGCCCGTTTGACGCGGCGTAGATCAGCTCGACATAGCCGATCGCGCCCTCGGTCTGCTTCACCTGCTGCGTCACGCCCTCGTTTCCCTTGCCGCCCAGCCCGATCGGCCAGTTGACCGACGTCGCGGCACCCACCTTCGCCTTCCACTCCGGCGACACCTTCGACAGGTAGTCGGTGAAGATGAACGACGTGCCCGAGCCGTCCGACCGGTGCACCACGATCACGTCGGCGTTCGGCAACGGGACGCCCGGGTTGAGCGCCACCAGCTTGGGATCATTCCACTTCGATGATCCGGCCGAGGAAGATGCCCGCGATCGCATCGCCATCGAGCACCAGCTTGGCGGCGCCGATCGCCGGCAGGTTGTAGGTCAGCACGTCGGCGCCGAGCACCGTCGGCACGTGGAGCACGTTCCCCTGAACCGCCGCCATCTGGTCGTTCGACATCGGCCCGTCGGTGGCGCCGAAGTCCACCGTGCCCTCGGTGAACTGCCGGATCCCGCCGCCCGACCCGATCGACTGGTAGTTGATCCGCACGCCGGTCGCCTTGGCGTAGGTGTCGAACCACTTCGTGTAGATCGGGTTGGGGAAGGTGGCGCCGGCACCGGTGAGCGCTACGCCGGACGTCGTCGGCGCGGCCCCGCCGGCCGCCTGGTCCTTCGCCTTGTCACCGCCGCAGGCACCGAGTGCTACCATGGCGGAAGCAATCAGGACGAACCGCTGGCGACCGCGCGAGTGAACCGGCATTGGCGCTCCTTTTATGTGATGGGTCATGTAACGACTCTATAACGTAAGTTGCACCGTCACGGACGGCGCGCCAGCTTGTCACGTCCCAGTAACGCTCCCGGAAAAAACGCCAGAGAGGTCCTGATGCTGCCGACGGTTGCGCGCCGCGCTGTCCGCCTAGCTGTGATCGGTGCCCTGATGCTGCCCGCTGCCCTCCTGGCCCAGGCGGAGAAGCCTGACTCGCAGCCGGCGCCCGTGATCAAGCCGGACTCCCAGCCGGCCAAGCCCAAGTCGTGGACCGATCGCATCCTCGTCCGTGGCTACATCCAGGTGCGCTACAACCAGCTCTTCCAGACCAACCCCGACCTGGTCTGCATCCAGTGCGACCCGGGGCTCGGCGGTGACCCCAAGTTCACCCTGCGTCGCGCGCGACTTATCGTGGAGGGAAAGCCGGTTGACCGGGTGGACACCAAGATGGAGGTCGACCTGACACAGGCCGTTGGGTCGTCGGTGTTCATCCTGCAGCTCCGCGACCTCTTCGGCGACGTGTCCCTCGACAAGAAGAAGAATGGCTTCGTGCGCATCGGCCTCGCCAAGATCCCCTTCGGCTACGAGAACCTGCAGTCCAGCGCCGTGCGCATTCCCTTCGACCGTGACGACGCACTCAACAGCGGCGCGCCGGGCGAGCGCGATCTCGGTGCCTGGTTCATCTGGGCACCGGCGAAGATCCACCGGGAGCTCAAGATGCTGATCGACAGCTCCTTCAAGGGAGCCCAGGATTACGGCGTCATCAGCTTCGGCGTATACAACGGCCAGGGTGCCAACCGACCCGAGCTGAATGGCAACAAGCACGTCGTGGCACGCCTGGCCTACCCCTTCGCCCTCGGGCATGACCAGGTCCTCTTCGCTGCCGTACAGGGATACACCGGCATCTTCGTGATCCCGCCCGAGAACCGCTCCCCAGGCGTCGGCGGCGCCAACAATTTCCGCGACGAACGGGTTGCCCTCTCGGCGCTCTTGATCCCGCGGCCGATTGGCTTGCAGGCGGAATGGAATTGGGGGAAGGGGCCGGAGTACGACAACGTGCTGAACGACATCACGGAGCAGGACCTGACCGGCGGGTACCTCATGGCATTCTATCGCACCTACATCGCGCACAAGCTCATCTTCCCCTACGTGCGCGCGCAGTACTACAGTGGCGGAAAGAAGTACGAGCTCGACGCCCGGTCATACCTGGTGAAGGAAATCGAGTTCGGCGCCGAGATCCTGCCGCTCAAGGCATTCGAGTTCACCGCCGCCTACATGATCTCGAACCGTACGCAGGACGACGGCATTCACCCCGAACAACCCGCAGAAGGGCCAGACGCTGCGCCTGCAGGCGCAGTTCATGTTCTAGCCTACCGCGAACTCACTGCCGCACTGAACGGATCGGCAAAGACGCTCTCCTCCTGCTCCACGAACCTGAGCACCGGGTGGAGCCGGAGACGCCGGATGAATCGCTCCGGCATCCCGATGATCCGGAGCACCCGGCCCGCGAGCTCGAGCTCCCGTGCCAGCACCCAGAGTCGCGCCGTCCCCACCGGGTCGACGCTCGATACCGCCGAGCAGTCAACCAGCACGTGGGCGGCGTCCGGCGCCTGGGCAATGTGGTCGAGCAGGTAGTTGACTGCGGAAGTGTCGAGCGGGCCGCGCATCTGCATGGGATTTGTCATGCCAGGGAAGGTCTAATCCAGGCAACACAACCACTTGAAGCCGATGTAACAGTTTCCCCGCAGTCGCAGTTCCTCCTCACGCTGTTTCAGTTCCCCCTCACGCAGTTGCAGTTCCCGGAAACCAGCACCTGATCACCGTCCCCACCCCCAGCTCACTCTCCGCCGACACTCGTCCACCATGCGCCTCCAGCAGGTGCTTCACGATCGACAACCCCAGCCCCGTTCCACCCTCTTCCCGTGATCGCGACGGATCGGCCCGGTAGAACCGCTCGAAGATCCTCGGCAGGTGATCCGACGTGATCCCCACCCCGTTGTCCCTCACGCTCAGCTCAACGCCACCATCGAGCTCGCGCGCCGCGACCGTCACTATCCCGCCCGCGCCGACATAGCGCAGCGAGTTGTCGACCAGGTTGGTCAGCACCTGGCGCAGGCCATCGGGATCCGCCTCGATCGTCGCCGCACCCGCATCCACCTTGACCTCGAACGTCGTGCCGCGCACCGCGGCCCGCTCCGCCAGCGTCGCCCACACCTCGCGCGCCGCGCCCACCACGTCCACCGGCTCCACCCCCGGCTGCCACCGGCCCGACTCGATGCGTGACAGGTCCAGCAGGTCGTCCACCAGCCGCTGCATGCGGTGCGCGTTGCTGAGGATGATGCCGAGGAACTCGCGACCAGTGACGGCGTCAGGCGAATCGGTGAGCAGCGTCTCCGCGTATCCCGAAATGCTCGTCAGAGGCGTCTTCAATTCATGCGACACGTTCGCGACAAAATCCCGTCGCACCGTTTCCAGCCGCCGCAGTTCCGTCAGGTCGTGCAGCACCAGTACCGCGCCCTCGTTCTCCAGCGGCCGCGCATTCACCAGGAGCGTGCTCCCATCCAGGTCGAGCTGGCGATCCTGCACCGCCTCGCCCTCGAGCACCGCCGTCACGATCTCCCGCGCCGACTTGGACCGGAACAGCTGCCGCACGTCCGGCAGCGGATGCTCCGGCTCATAGCCCAGCAGGCGTCGCGCCGCCGCATTCGCCGTCGTGATCCTGCCGCGACCGTCCGCCGCGATGACGCCCTCGAGCATCGACTCCACCAGTGCCGCCGACGCCGACTGTTCATTCTTCAACTGGGCAAACCGCTCATCCAGCTGGCGATGCATCTGCCGTACCGCCTGCACCAGGCTGTCGATGTCGGGGATGCCCGACCGGGGAAAGCGGGGCAGGGAACCGGCCGCGATGGCGCGCGCCGCGCCGGCGAGGTCACTCAGCGGTTGCGCGATCGACCGGCCCGCCACGAACGCCAGACCCGATCCCACCAGCAGCGCGATCAGCGCCGCGCCCAGCATCGCGCGGCGCGCCTTGCGCACGATGTCATCGACCTGCGCCATGCTGGCCGACACCCGCACCGCGCCATCGACCGTCGGGACCGCGACGTGCATCTCCATCGGCGAGATCGCATCCGCTCGGCGCACGTCCCGCCCGGTACTGCCAGACAATGCCGCCCGCACCTCGGGAAACGACGCCTCGTCCACCGGGGACGCACCCGCGCGCACGGTATCCCCCGACGCGACGATGTCGCCGGTGCGATTGAACATCATGATGCGGTGGGAGCTGCGGCGCTCGAGGCCGCGAAGGACATCGGTGGGCTTGCCCGACGCCGTCACGGCGGCGTCGACCAGTCGTGCCTCGAGCTGGAGGCTGCGCTCGAGTTCATCCTCGAGATTGCGCTGCAGCGACCGCCCCGCGGTCCAGACGAGGATGGCGACGGTAAAGAAGAGGACGACAACGGTTCCAGCGACCAGCCGTCCGGCGAACCTCACCTCGTTTTGCTCACCTTGTCCGTGCCCCTGAAGCGGTAACCGAACCCGCGAACCGTCTCGATGAGGGGGCCGTGCTCACCAAGTTTTGTGCGCAATCGCTGCACGTGCATGTCCACCGTCCGAGTCTGGATGTCAGGCTGCGCCTCCCACACCGTCTCCAGCAGCTGCGGCCGCGTCTGCACTCGCCCGCGACGCTCCAGCAGCGTCAGCAGCAGCTTGAACTCGGTCGACGTGAGCTGCAGCTCCTGGCCGTCGAGCATCACCTTGTGCGCTGCGCGATCAATGGTAATCGGGCCGGCCGCCATCATGGAGCCGCCCGACACCGCCGGCGACGCCAGCCGCCGCAGCAGGGCTGCCACGCGGAGAGCCAGTTCATGAGGGGAGAATGGCTTGGTCAGGTAATCATCCGCACCAAGCGACAGGCCCTTGATCCGGTCCGCCTCCTCGCGCCGCGCCGTCAGCAGGATCACGCCCACGTCGCGTGTCTCGTCCCGCTTCCTCAGCTCGGCGAGCACCTCGTACCCCGACAATCCCGGCAGCATCAGGTCGAGCACCACGATGTCCGGCCGTTCCTCCCGCGCCGACCTCAGCGCATCAGCGCCATTGGTGGCCGTGGAGACCCGGTACCCCGTCTTCGCCAGGTGGTACGCTACGAGCGCGGTGATGTCCGGCTCGTCGTCCACCACGAGAATGCGATGCGTCATGGCTCTCCTCTCACCCGGCTCATATGTCCCCAGCCGGTTCACTCACGCGTGACGTATACTCGGCCCGGCTGCGCTCCCGCGCCCGGGTCCGCTCCGTGCGCGTCGGCTCCAGTTCCGCCAGCGCCGACAGGATCGAATCCAGCATCTTCGCCAGCGGACCGGCACCCCGCTTGAGACGGTACAGCACGAACGGCGCGATCGGCGTGTCCCGCACCAGGTCCGCCTTCCGCAATATCTGCAGGTGACGCGAGACCGTCGGTTGCGGCAGCGCCAGCACATCCTGCAGGTCCGCCACGAACAGCGGCGCCGCCGCAAGGCAGTTGAGGATCCGCAACCGGGTCGGTTCGGCGACCGCCTGCAGCAGTTCCGTGGGTGATGGCTTAGCCATATACGCGGAAACGAATACGCTCCCCCCCGACTCCGTCGCAAGAGCGGTTACACGATTGCGACATTGGCCCCTCCTTGGCACCGGAAGCCCGGTGGCTTCCAACTGCCCCCCAAACCGGGGATATTACCACCCAATGGTCCAAGCCATCCTGTTGGCCTGCCTCAGCTTCGCGGCTCCGGCAGACACGGCCCGAGTCGTCATCGTGGCCACCACCGACGTGCACGGCAACGCCACCGCCTGGGACTACGCGCTCGAGCGCCCGTTCCAGGGCGGCCTCACCCGCGCCGCGACCGTCGTCGACTCCCTCCGTAGACTGTACCCCGAACAAGTCGTTCTCGTTGATGCCGGCGACCTCCTGCAGGGCAGCCCCTTCGCCGCCTTCCTCGCGAAGGAGCCCCAGACCCCCCATCCGATCATCAACGCGATGAACGCGATGGGCTACGATGCCGCGACGCCGGGCAACCACGATTTCGACTTTGGCCTGCCCTTCCTCACCGGTGCCGCATCGGGTGCCAGGTTCAGGTTCGTGAGCGGGAACATCTGGACCGTCCCCGCCGACACCCTGCTCTTTCCCTCTCATGCGGTCATTCGTCGCGGCCCGATCCGCGTCGCCGTAGGCGGCCTGACCACGCCCGGCGTGATGATCTGGGACAAGCAGGAGCTCGGGGGACAGGTGCGCGTCGCCAATCTCGCCCAGTCGGCGCCCACGCTTGCGCGCCAGATGCGCCTCGATGCCGATCTCTCGATCATGATCGTGCACAGCGGACTCAGCGCGCCTTCCACCTACGACACCACCGGCATTGGCCCCGAGAATGACGCCGCCATGCTCGGCCGCATTCCCGATGCACCCGATCTCGTCGTCGTGGGACACACCCACAAGGAACTCCGCGACTCGCTCATCGGGCGGACCCACTTCACCCAGCCGAATTTCTGGGCCCAGTCGCTGAGCGTCACCCAGGTTCTCCTGGAGCGCACCGGCAGCGGGCGATGGAAAGTCGTCTCGGTCATTCCCGAGATCGTCCCTCTCGCCGACGTGCCCGTCAACCAGCGCATTCAGAACATCCTCGCCGGGCCCGGCGACGATGCCCGTCGCTGGCTCGGCACTCCCATCGGTCGAGCCACCGCCGCCATGCCCGCCCGCTACGGTCGGGTCGGCGCCACGCCGCTCGTCAACTGGATGAACGCCGTGCAGCGACAGAAGACCGGCGCCCAGCTCTCCGCGACATCGGTATTCCGCCTCGAGAGTGGGATTCCTGAGGGTGACGTCTCCCGCGGAGCGATCGCCGGCATCTATCCGTACGAGAACACGCTCAAGGCGATTCGCATCACCGGCGCGCAGCTCCGCGTCTACCTCGAGCAGAGCGCGAAGTACTACTCCTTGAAGGACGGCAAGATCGGCATCGATCCGGGCATCGCCGGCTACAACTTCGACATCGTGAGCGGGGTCGCATACGACATCGACCTCTCGCAGCCCGTCGGATCCCGCATCCGCAACCTGCGCTACAAGGGCGCCGACGTCGCTCCCGCCGACAGCTTCACGATGGCGATCAACAGCTATCGGGCGACCGGTGCTGGCGGCTACGGCGTCGTCGCCGGTGCTCCCGTCATCTACGACCGCGGCGAGTCCATTCGCGACCTCCTCACCGCCAGCGTCGAGCAGAAGAAGGTGCTCGACCCCAACGACTACGCCGAGAAGGATTGGCGCATCGTCCCGCCCGCCGCCGACCAGCAGGTACGCCTCCTCTTCGGCACCGCCGCCGAGGCGAGGCCCCGCGCGGCGCGCATGCGCGACTCGGTGCTGCTGCGTGTCCTCAGCATGAACGACCTGCACGGGGCACTCTTCCCTCGCGCGTCGTCGACCACCGATGCCCGCCAGGTGGGCGGCGTCGCCGTCCTCGACGCCATGATGGACTCCGCCACGGCGCAGTGCCGTTGCCCCACCATTCGCCTCGATGCTGGCGACGAAATGCAGGGCACCCTGGAGTCGGGCCTCCTCTTCGGGCGCTCCACCATCCAGGCGATGAACCGGATGAAGATCGCCGCAGCCGCGATCGGCAATCACGAGCTCGACTGGGGCGTCGACACCCTGCGCGCGCGCATGGCTGAGTCGAAGTACGCCTGGCTCGCCGCCAACCTCGTCGACTCCGCCACCGGCAGGCGCCCCGACTGGGTGAAGCCCTGGGCAATGATCCAGGTCGACAGCCTGCGCGTCGCGGTCATCGGCTACATGGCCGGCGGCACCAAGAGCATGGTGCGCCCCGAGAACACTGCGGGACTTCGCTGGCGCACCGGGCTCCCCGCCATCGCCGACGTCCTCGACGAGGTGAAGGCGAAGCGCCCCAGCGTGGTCATCCTGCTCGCGCATGAAGGCGGGTTCTGCGAGCAGTCCGGTTGCAGCGGCGAGATCTTCGACCTGGCGAAGCAGCTCCCCGCCGGGTCCGTGGACCTCATCGTCGCCGGTCACACTCACGTGAAGCTCGCCACCGAGGTGAATGGCATTCCCATCGTCGAGTCCCGCTCGAGTGGCGCCGCCATCGGGGTCACCGATCTCGTGCGTCGCGCCGACGGCGGCTTCCGCGGGTACATCGACGTGCGCCCTGCCTATGTCGACCAGGTCACGCCCGACAGCGCGCTCGGTGAGCTGACCTACCAGGTCCGGAAGCAGACCGCGCCGCTCGCCTCCCGTCAGGTCGCGACCCTCGCCCAGCCGCTCGACAAGGAACACGACGACGGCGAGTACCCGCTCGGCACCTTCATCGCCGATGCGCAGCGCAACCTCCTCCGCGCCGATATCTCGCTCATGAACAACAGCGGCATCCGCGCGAGCCTCCCATCGGGTGCCGTCACTTACGAAAACCTCTTTGTGCTGCAGCCCTTCGGGAACCAGGTCGTGGTGCTGCTATTGAGTGGCAAGGAAGTCCGCGCCACCATCGAGCATGCGCTGGAGACAGGCGCGCCGACGGCGCACGTCTCCGGGGTCACCGTCACCTGGGACAGCACCAAGCCGCCCGGCCAGCGCATCGTCGAGATCGAGTTCCCCGGCAAGCGCAAGTTCCGCGACAGCGAGACCTATCGCTTCGCCGTGAATGACTTCCTCGCCAGCGGCGGGAGCGGTTACACCATGCTCGTGGGCAAGCCGCAGGAGCGCGAGATGATGGGCGACATCGAGGTGCTCGAGCTCTACCTCAAGCGCATGGCGCAGCCGGTGAAGGCCCCGACCTCGACCACCTTCGTGCAGAAGGGGAAGTGAGCGACATCCGGGTCTTCGTCAACGAGAAGCCGGTGGACCTCGCGGCACCCGCCACCGTCGCCGATGCGGTGACCGCGTTCGACGCGACGCTCGGCGCGGCAGTCGCCGCGGGTGCGGCCCGTGTCACCGACGCGAGGGGGATCGAGATCTCCCCCACAGAGGCAGTCGGTCCGGGATCGATCCTCCGTGTCTTCACGTCCTCACGTCCTCACGTCCTCACGTCCTAGTGCTCACTCGTGACCTCATCGCCCGGCTCCCCAAGGCCGAACTCCACGTCCACCTCGATGGCTCGCTTCGCCCCGAAACCCTGATCGAGCTCTCCCGCGCCGCCGGGACGTCGCTCCCATCGTCCGACCCCGACGTCATCCGGAAGTTCATGCTCGTCGATCACGCGCATGACCTCGAGGAGTTCCTGAAGAAGTTCGACACCACCGTCGCGGTGCTGCAGACGCCGGAGGCCATCGAGCGGGTGGCATACGAAATGTGCGAGGATGCGCAGCGTGATCATCTCCGCTACTTGGAGGTGCGCTACTGCCCCCATCTCAGCACCAAGCAGGGCCTCTCGCTCGACGAGGCCATCGAGGCCGAGCTGCGAGGGCTGGCCCGCGGCGAGCAGGACTTCGGCGTGATCACCCGCATGATCAACTGCTCGCTCCGCCACTACGAACCCGAAGTGTCGTTCCGCATCGCAGAAGCCTCCGTGCGCTACCGCGACCAGGGCGTCGTTGCCTTCGACCTCGCCGGCGGCGAGGCCGGCCGCCCCTGCGGCGCCCATGCCGATGCCTTTGACCTGGCCCAGGAGGGTCGGCTCGGCATCACCGTGCACGCCGGCGAGGCCGCCGGTGCCGAGTCGATCGCCGAGGCGATCGATCTCTGCCATGCCGACCGCATCGGGCACGGGACCCGGCTCTATGAGGATCCGCGACTCCGCGACTACGTCCGCGATCGCCGCATCACCCTCGAGGTCAACATCACCAGCAACCTGCAGACCCACGCCGTGAAGGTGGCCGCCGCACACCCGGTGCGCGACTACTTCGATCGCGGGCTCAACGTGACCCTCTGCACCGACAGCTGGCTCATGTGCGGCGTCTCCCTCACCGACGAGTACTGGCTCGCGCACATGGCGCTCGGGTTCACCCGGCCGGAGATCGACCGCATGATCCTGAACGGATTCGAGTCGGCGTTTCTCCCCTGGCCTGAGCGCCAGAAGCTCGTCGCCTCCGTGCGCGACGAACTGGCGGGCATCCAATAGTGGACGGCCTTCCCCTCATCGATCGCTTCCGCGGCATCCTCGGCCTCGTCGTCTTCATCGCGGTCGCCGTGCTCTTCTCCCGCAATCGCCGCCAGATCCCCTGGGTCGTCGTTGCCTGGGGGTTCGCCCTCCAGTTCATCTTCGCCATCTTCGTCCTGCGCGTCCCCGCCGGACAGGTTCTCTTCCGCAAGCTCGGTGACCTGGTCACCACCGTCCTCAACTACAGCTATCAGGGCAGCGAGTTCGTCTTCGGCGAGCTCGGCAAGCAGCACAGCAGCATCGGCGTCGTGTTCGCCTTCCAGATCCTCCCGGCGATCATCTTCGTCTCCGCCCTCTTCGCGATCATGTACTACCTCGGCATCATGCAGGTCATCGTGCGCGTGTTCGCCATCGTCATGGCGAAGCTCATGCGGACGTCCGGCGCCGAGAGTCTCGATGTCGCCGCGTCCATCTTCATGGGACAGACCGAGGCGCCGCTCACCATCCGGCCCTTCCTCGCCGAAGATGACCCGCTCCGAGCTCATGACGGTGATGACCGCCGGCATGGCCCACATCTCCGGCTCGATCATGGTGGCGTACATAGCCTTTGGCGTGGACGCGAAGCATCTTCTCACTGCCGTGATCATGACCGCGCCCGGCACCATCATGATGGCCAAGATCTTCGAGCCCGAGGACGGCCACCCCGAGACCTTCGGCAACGTCGATCTCGACATCCCGAAGGCCGACGTGAACCTCGTGGCCGCCGCCGCGCGCGGTACCAGCGAGGGCCTGCACCTCATGCTCAACGTCATCGCCATGCTCGTGGCCTTCGTGGCGCTCGTGGCACTGGTGAACGGCATCTTCGGGCTCTTCCATGACTGGCTCCCCTGGATGCCCGAGAACCTCCAGACCGTGCTCTCCTGGATCGGCCGTCCCGTCGCCTGGGTGATGGGCGTCAGCTGGGCTGACAGCGGCGTCATCGGCGGCCTGCTCGGCACCCGCGCGGTGCTGAATGAGTTCATCGCCTTTGCCCAGCTCGGGCAGCTCAAGGACACGCTCGACCCGCGCTCCTTCACCATCGCGTCGTTCGCGCTCGCCGGCTTCGCCAACTTCGCGTCGGTCGGCATCCAGATCGGCGGCATCGGTGCCCTCGTCCCCGAGCGCAAGGATGACCTCGCCCGGCTCGGCTTCCGCGCCATGCTCGCCGGCACGCTCGCGAACTTCCTGTCCGCCACCATTGCGGGGATGCTGCTCTGATGAACGCGTCCCGCCTCATCGGCTTGCTCGGCGTCGCCACGATGGTGCTGCTGACCGTGCTGCTGTCGTATGACAGGAGGAGCATCAAGTGGCGCCGCGTCGCGCTGGGCCTGGCGCTCCAGGGCGGACTCGCGGTGCTCATGCTGAAGACCGGTGCGGGTCAGGCGCTGTTCAGCCGCATCGGGATGGCGTTCAACGCGTTGCTGCGGTTCCAGGAACAGGGCGCGCGCTTCGTCTTCGGTAACCTGGTCCAGCCCGATGTTGCGGTCGGCGTCCCTGGTCCCGCCGGCGCCTTCGACGTCAGCGCAGGCTTCGTCGTTCGCACCGGGGCGACGTTCGCCTTTGGTGTGGTGCCGACCATCATCTTCTTTTCCGCATTGATGTCGCTGCTCTACTATCTCGGCGTCATGAACCCGATCGTGAAGGGCATTGCCTGGGTCCTCCAGAAAACCATCCGGACCTCCGGCGCCGAGACCCTTGCCGCGGCCGCCAACATTTTCCTGGGGGCGGCACAGGTGCCGCTGCTCATCAAGCCCTTCATCGCCCGCCTCACGCAGTCCGAACTCGTGTGCCTCATGGTGGTGAGCTTCGCCACGGCGTCCAGCGCCGTGATGGCGGTGTACGTGGCGTTCCTGCAGCCCCAGATCGGCGGCGTTGGCGGAAGTCTCGTGGCAGCCAGCGTCCTGAACGCAGCGGGCGCTCTTCTGCTCAGCAAGATTCTCCTGCCGGAGACGGGAGTGCCCGTCACGGCCGACTCGCTCGACGTTGCGGTCGAGAGGACCGATTCTGGTGTCCTCGATGCAATCTCCAATGGGGCGCTCAAGGGCATGCAGGTGGCCATCAACATCGTGGCCATCGTGATCGCCCTGGTGGGTCTCGTGGCGCTGCTCAACGCCGGACTCGGCTGGCTCGGTGGGCTCATGGGGCATCCCGAAGCCAGCTTGCAGGTCATCGGCGGACAGTTGCTTCGACCGCTGGTCTTCATCATGGGTGTGCCCTGGGCTGACACCGCCTACGTCGGCGGACTCATTGCGCTCAAGGTCTCCCTCGTTGATCTCGTCGCGTACAAGCAGTTCGCCGCGGACCTCGCCGCGGGGATGGTCCTCGATCCCCGCAGCAGGATCATCGCCACATACGCGCTGCTTGGATTCGCCAACATCGCCACCATCGGTATCCAGGTCGGCGTCGTCGGTGGCTTGGCGCCTGAGCGCCGCTCCGACGTCGCCCGTTTCGGCCTGCGCGCCATGATCGTCGGCAACCTCGCCGGCTTCATGTCCGCGAGCTTGGCGGGGATGCTGCTGTGACCGCTGCCGCTGCCATCTCCGCATTCCTCGCGGGCCGGAAGCCTGCGGCGCTCATCGTCCTCGGCTCGGGCCTCGGCGATCTCGCCGAGCATCTCTCCGCGCCCACGCGCCTCGCCTATCGCGACATCCCCGGCTTCCCCATCCCCACCGTCGAGGGCCACAAGGGCGAACTCGTCCTCGGCCAGCTTGCCGGTCGCGATGTCCTCGCCCAGGCAGGCCGCTTCCACATGTACGAGGGACACGACGCCGATACCAGTGCACTCGCCGTCCGCACCGCCGCCGCGGTAGGTATCCGGACTGTGATGTTGACGAACGCAGCGGGTGGCATCCGGAGGACGTTCAAGCCCGGCACCCTCATGCTCATCGCCGATCACATCAATCTTCAGTTCCAGAGCCCGTTGATCGGCGCCGTGCGCAGCGGTGAGACGCGCTTTCCCGACATGTCCGACCCCTGGGATCCCGCCCTCCGCGCCCTCGCGCGTGACGTCGCCCGCGATCGCGGTATTCAGCTCGAGGAAGGCGTCTATGCCGGTCTCCTCGGTCCCAGCTACGAGACCCCGGCCGAAGTCCGCATGCTCGAGAAGCTCGGTGCCGACGCGGTCGGCATGTCCACCGTCGAGCGAGGTCCTCGCCGCGCGCGCGCTGGGCATGAAATGCATGGGCATCTCCACCGTCACCAACCTCGCGAGCGGCATCGGCCACGAAGCCCTCTCGCACGCCGAAGTGATGGAGACGGCCCGCAGTGTCCAACGCGACATGATCTCGCTCTTCACTGGCATTATCGAACGGCTGCCCACTGATGACTCACTGCCGCCTGACGACTGCCGACTGTCGACTCACTCATGACTGAGGACTCACGCCTCACGCCTCACGCCTCACGACTGCCGACTCATGACGGAATGCGGCTTGCTCAAGCCGGCATGCTCCTCAACATGGTGCTCGCCGTCGTCAAGGTGCTCGCCGGGCTCATCGGCCACTCCTACGCCCTCATCGCCGATGGCATCGAGTCGGCGGCCGACATCTTCGGGTCGCTGATCGTCTGGAGCGGCCTCCGCGTCGCGCGACGCAGTGCCGACACCGCGTATCCCTTCGGCTACGGCAAGGCCGAGGCACTGGCCGCTGCGGCAGTGGGCCTCATGCTCGTCGGTGCCGCGATCGGTATCTCCATCGAGGCCATTCGCGAGATCATGATCCCGCACCACGCGCCCGCGCCTTTCACGCTCGGCGTGCTGGTGGCCGTCGTCCTGATCAAGGAACTCTTCTTCCGCCGCGTCCAGCGCGCGGCCATCGCGTCCGGCAGCACCGCCGTCCGCGCCGACGCCTGGCACCATCGCAGCGATGCCATCACCTCCCTCGCGGCGTTCATCGGCATCAGCATCGCGCTGATTGGTGGACCCGGTTGGGAGCAGGCCGACGACTGGGCCGCGCTCCTCGCCGCCTGCGTCATCGTCTACAACGGCGTGCAGGTCATGCGCCCGGCGCTGCAGGAGTTGATGGACCGCGCACCCGGTGAGCCCCTCCTCGCCCGCGTCGAGCGCGCCGCGCATTCCGTCACCGGCGTGCTCGCCACCGAGAAACTCAAGATGCGCCGCGCCGGCACCGCCTACTACGTCGACCTCCACGTCCAGGCCGACCCCACGCTCTCGCTCCACGAGGCCCACATCCTGAGCGGCATGGTCAAGGGTGCCATCTGCAAGGCCGTGCCCGAGGTGTCGGGCGTGCTGATCCACATGGAGCCGTTTGAGGGCGACAAGACGTGAACGGCGTGAACGGCGAACAGGGAACAGGGAGGACAGGGAACAGGGAACAGCACGTCGAGCGCGGGAGCGGTGGGGCAAACGTTGCATCGGGAGCACGAGCGTGATGCCGGGACGGTGCGGCCCGCTGTGCCTCCGCCACCTACGCCATGTGATTTACCGGCCCGTGTCCTGCCCCGAATCCCGGTGCCGACGCGATCGCCTCGCACCACGTAGTCCAGCGCCAGCTTCGACCGCGCGCTCCAGCGCCTGGCCCTGAGCCAGCCCGGCCGTGATCGCCGCCGACAACGTGCACCCCGTCCCGTGCGTCGACGTCGTCTTGATCCGCGGATGACTGAACCGCCTTGTCCCGTCAGGCGTCACCAGCAGGTCCACGATCGTATCGTCAGCCAGGTGTCCGCCCTTGAGCAGCACCGCGGCCGCACCCGAGTCCAGCAGCACCGCGGCCGCGCGCTCCATCTGCGCCACGTCGCGCACCTCGAGCCCGGTCAGCAGCGCGGCTTCGTCCAGGTTCGGCGTCACCAGCGTCGCCAGCGGCAGCAGCCGGTCCCGGATCACCCGCTCCGCGTCCACCGACAGCAGCCGGTCACCCGACGTCGCGATCATGACCGGATCCACCACCAGTGGCGTCCAGCCGAAGCTCCGGATACAGTCCGCTGCCGTCGATGGCGAGGTCCGCGTCGGCCAGCATCCCGGTCTTGAGCGCATCGGGCGGCATGTCGGCGGCCAGTGCCTCCAGCTGCTGCCGCAGGAACGCCGGCGGCACCACGTGAACGCCGCTCACGCCCAGTGTATTCTGTGCCGTCAGCGCCGTCAGCGCCGACATGCCGTAGACACCGAACTGATGAAAGGTCTTGAGATCCGCCTGGATCCCCGCACCCCCGCTGGGGTCTGATCCGGCGATCGACAGCGCTATCCGCATGAGTGCACTCGAAACGTTGATTCGTGACCTGCAGCGACGCCGCGGCCGTGAGCGCCGCGCCCTCGCACTCGCCGAGGGCGTCCGCCTCGTCGAGGAGGCGATGGCCGCCGGCATTCCCATCAAGGGCGCCGTCATTTCACCCGCGCTCGAAGCTACCCGTCGCGGCGAGACGCTGAAAGGCGCACTTATCGCGGCCGGCATCAAGCTCGAGAAGCTGGACGATCGCGCCCTCGCCGAGCTCGCCGACACCGAGCACCCGCAGGGCGTCGTCGCCGTCATCGAGCCCCGCGACTGGTCCCTCGACGATATCGCCCTGCGCCCCGCGCAGTGCCGTCCTCGTCCTCGACGCCGTGCAGGATCCCGGCAACGTGGGTACCATGTTGCGCACCGCGCTGGCCCTTGGCGCCGCCGGGGTCGTCGCCCTGCCCGGCACCGCCGATCTCCTGCAACCCGAAGGCGATGCGTGGCGGCATGGGAGCGTCGTTCCGTCTCCCCTGTGTCGCGACCGACGTGGAGACTGCTCGCCGCCTGGGCCGCGACTCACGGGCCGCCATCTGGGTCACCGCCGCTGACGGCGACCCCGTCCCCCGCGCGCCCCGTACCACCGCGATGCTCCTCGTCGTCGGCAACGAGGGCGCTGGTGTTGGTGAATCGATGACCGCCCACGCCTCCCGTCGCGTGGGCATTCCCCTTGCACCTGGCGCCGAGTCGCTCAACGTGGCTGTGGCTGCCGGGATTCTTCTCTACGAGGTCTTGCGTGCCGACTGAAGGACTGGGCTCCAACTTCTTCTACATCGTGGCCGCCGTCTTCGGCCTCCTCATCGGCAGTTTCCTCAACGTGTGCATCCTCTCCTGGGGCAAGGAACCCCCGGAGTCGGTGCTCCGTCCGCGCTCGCGCTGCCCCAAGTGTGGCAACCAGATCGCCTGGTATGACAACATCCCCGTCATCTCCTGGCTCATCCTGCTCGGCAAGTGCCGCCACTGCAGGGAGCGCATCTCGCTCATGTACCCGCTGGTCGAGCTCGCTCACCGCCCTCATCTGGGTCTACTTCGTCTGGCTCTTCGGTCCCACCCTCGCCGCCGTCCGTGCCGCGCGTCTTCTTCACCCTGCTGCTCGGCATCCTGGTCACCGATGCCCGCGCCATACATCATCCCCGATGAGTTCACCATCGGCGGCGCTCGTGCTCGGCCTGATCATCACCGGCATCGGCGGCGGCCTGCACGGCCTCACCTTCTCCCTCATGGGCGGCGCACTCGGCTTCGGCGTCCTCTGGGCCGTCGGCTGGCTCGGCTCCATCATCCTCAAGCAGGATGCGATGGGCGGTGGCGACATCAAGATGATGGCGATGGTCGGCGTCTTCGTCGGCTGGACCGGTGTGCTGCTCACGATTTTCCTCGGCGCGCTCATCGGCACCATCATCTTCCTCCCGCTCGCACTCATGGGACGGAAGAAGCTCGGTGCCCTTCGGCGTCTACCTCGCCATCGGGGCCGGTGTCGCCTACCTCTTCGGCCCGAAGATCGTGCAGTGGTACGCCGTCACCTACCTGAACGCGTGATGCGGGCATCGCTCTGCCTCCTGCTCGTCGCGACGGTCGCCTGTCGCGGCGAGCCTCGGGAGACCGACGCCGATCGCAATCTCGCACATCTCGTCGACAGCCTCATGCCCGCCGTCGAGCAGAGCGTCGGCATCAAGTTCAAGCGCCGCCCCGCGGCCGTCCTCCGCACCCGCGATGAGGTGCGAAATTTCGTCCGCGCCAAGCTCGTCCCAGGAAATGCCCCCCGAGCGCTTCCTCCAGCTGACCCGCGCCTACACCCTTCTCGGACTCCTCCCCGATTCGCTCGACCTCCGCGCCGTCATGGAGGACATGCTCTCCCAGCAGATCGCCGGCTACTACGATCCCGACTCCGCCACGCTCTACGGCGTCGAGGGCGCCGACGGGCCGGTGCTCCGCCTCACCGTCGCGCACGAGCTGGTGCACGCGCTGCAGGACCAGTACATGCCGCTCGACTCCATCCTGAAGGACAAGAGCAGCAACGATCGCAGTGCCGCAGCGCAGGCCATCCTCGAGGGACAGGCCAACTACGCCTCCATCGTCATGCTCCAGGGCGCCGAGGTGGCGCAGAGCCAGGACTTCTGGGACGAGTTCCGGAAGACGGGAGACCAGATGCTCTCCGGCGGCGGCATGGAGAAGACCCCGGCCGTGCTGCGCGAGGGACTGCTCTTTCCCTATCTCGCCGGCGCCGAGTTCATGCTCTGGTGGGGCAAGTCGCCCTTCGCCGATACGCTCCCCTATGGTCCGCGCATGCCGCGCTCCACCGAGCAGATCATTCACCCCGAGCGCTACGCAGCGTGGCGACCAGCCCATCGACATCCAGTTCACCGACACTGTCCCCGGCAGCTATGAGGACGTGCTCGGCGAGTTTGATATCCGCCTGCTCATGCAGGAACTCACCGGCAGGAAGGCCAGCAACGCGGCACTCCCGCTCGGCTGGGGCGGCGATCGCTTCCGTCTCGATGAAGCCAACGGCGGCCCCGCGCTCGTCTGGATTTCCGTGTGGGATGAGCCCCGCTATCGCGATTGGTTCCTCAACGCGACGGGGGCCAAGTTCAAGGCGCGCGCCAAGCCCGGCTACAAGGCCGCAGGTCGACACGCTGACGGTGAGTGGCCGCGCCGCGCTGCGCTACGTGATTGCCAAGGAGACCTGGTCGAGTTGGCACACACTCCCGGGAGCGGAGATAGTGGAAGCGCAGGCCATCTCTCCCTAGGCCCGGCACCCAATTCACGGAAGCACGGATTGCGGTAGTGTTTCAGGCTCACCCTGCAACAACATGAGGTGGGCCCATGGGCGACACACTATCCGCAGAGGACTTCATCAGGAAGCTCCGTGACGGCGCATTGCGTGCGCCGCTGGCATGCAGCGGCTTTGCGAAGTCGATGGAAACTGGGTCGGACGCCTTCCTTTTCTCGCCTGCACCATCGCGCACGGACTGGGCGAAGATTCCCGCGACAATGGTTGAGAGTGTCGAGTTTCTTGGAAATGAGTCGTCCTCCGGCGCCTCGCATGCCGCCGTTCGCGTGCGGTTCAAGGAGCCATCGGAACGTGAGTCCGAGGCGGCGGTCTTCGCTTCGCTCTTTCGCGCATCTGCCGGGGCAGGGGCGAATCTTGGTGTGTCACCAGATCAGGCGATGGCGGCTGCGGTGGTGGCATGCTTTCCTCCGATAGGCACCATGATCGCGGCGGTGCTGGCGGCGGTAGCGGCGGTGATCGCCATGATCGCAGCACTGGAGGCCAAGTCGCGCGGTGAAGGGAAGGGAGCCGAAGGCACGGGACCAGATGTGGGGTCGAGGGAGAAGGATCTCGTGAATGCCTTGCGACACCTCCTGTCGGAACTCGCGCGAGAGCGAAACGGCGGATAGTTCGAGTCCGCCCCGAGAGCACATCCCACTTGACGCCTTCCTCGTCATATCTTACGATATATCGTGCGTAATGTCTCACGAAATAACGAGGTAGGAAAATGCGTAAGTCATGTGATGACTGGGGTTTCGGGGCCGATTTCCCCTTCGGCCGAGGCTGGCGTGGCTGGGCTGGCGGGGGTGGTCCCAGGGGACGCCGCCGCAGCCAGATGTTCGAATCGGGGGAAATGAAGTTCGTCATCCTCCGGCTTCTCCGCGAGAAGCCGAGGCACGGCTACGAGGTCATGAAGGCCCTGGAGGAGAAGTTCCGCGGCCACTACACCCCGTCCGCGGGCACGGTGTATCCCACCCTTCAGCTCCTCGAGGACGAGGGCTACGTCCGCGCTGTCGACACCGAGGGCAAGAAGGTTTATCACGTCACGCCGGAGGGCGAGAAGTATCTCGACGAGCATCGCGATGTCCTCGACGAGATCTTCGACCGCGTCCGCGAGACGGTGCGCGACTTCGCCGGTGGCGGCATGGGTGAGGTGCACACTGCCTTCGCGCACCTGGCGGGCACCACCTTCAAGCGGGCATGGCGCCTCGGACCCGATGATCCGTCCCTCCGGAAGGTGGCGGAGATCCTGAAGAAGGCTGCAGAAGATATCGATGGCGCGTGGAGCGAACGGACCGCCTAGCTACGGCAACGAGCAAGGAGAAGAGAAATGTTCTGGGCGATGGGGTGGATGTTCTGGGTGCCGTTGATCATGCTGTTCATGATGATGCGGCGCCGGCGCTGGCAGCGCCGGGAACAGGTCAGCGAGTATCGGTCCCGCTTCGAGGAGGTCGAGCGGCACCAGTCCTACATTGACGCGCTCGAATCGCGGGTCAGTGAGCTCGAGGCGCGGCTCGATTTCACCGAGCGCCTGATCACCGACACAAAACTGTCCCCGCTCGGTAGTACGAGGTAGGCATTTTCCACTAGCGGAGGACTTATGAAGCACGATACTGGCCGGCACCTGGGCAATGACATCGGCGACGCCGTAGAAGCAACGCTCGACGACGGCCGTACCGTCGCCGCGGACAGCCTGAAGGGCGCCGCGCGCACCTTGCACCGCCGCGCCGACGATATCACCACCAGCGCCGAGCGCGTCAGCGCGGTCACCCACAAGGTGGCCGACAGGGTCGAGTCGGCCTCCCGCTACGTTCGTCACAACGATGGCCGCGACATGCTCGCCGATGTCGAGTCCATCGTCCGCCGCCATCCCGCCAAGTCCCTCCTGGCGGCACTCGCCGTGGGCTACCTCGCCGCCCGGGCCCTCCGCGACGCCTGAGCAATGAGTGAGGGGTGAAGGGAGACTTTCCCCTCACCCCTCACTCAGTTGCAGTTCCTAGCCCACGCTCACCTCATCCACCTCCGGCACCTCGTTGTACGGATCACTCCACACGCCCTTGAGCGTCCGCGCGATCGCGGGCAACTGTTCTTCCCGCGCCGGCAACCCCTCTTCCCGCAGTTCCGCGATCACCGCCGACGGCAGGATGTTGTTCAGCTTCATGACCACCTTCGTGTAGTGCTTCAAGTGACGCTCCGCCACTTCCGCCACAGGCTGGTCGTTCAGTGACATGGCTGTGGTCAGCAGCATCACGTAGCTCACTGTTGCCAGGCTGAAGGCGGTGTAGTCGTCCCGCAGGTCCTTGGGCAACTTCTCGTTCCGCACCAGGTCGACTGCAGCAGCTCCTGCACCCGCCAGGACCGACGCCGCGCGCTTCACTGCCTCCGCGATCGAGTTCGCCGCACCCGCATCGCGCTCCTGGATGATCTCCTTCAGCGAGACCACATGATGCTCGACCGTGACCTGGATCGCCTCGAGCGCCATGACCAGCACCTGCGGCCCATCCTTGAAGTCCTTCACCTGTGCCGTGACCGCCACGAGGATGTGCTCCTCGAGCGCCAGCATATCGGTCAGGTAGCTGTTGATTGCTTCGGTTGTGGAGCGGCTCATCGTCTATCCTCTTGCTTCGTTGACTGGGGACGTCACGACGGGGACGCGCGCGAACGAACTCGCGCGCGCCCCCGACGGACAGGTTACTTGGCTGGAGCTGCAGGTGCGGTCGTGGTCGGGGCTGCACCCGGCGTTACGGTCGGGGCAGTGCCCGGCGTGACGGTCGGAGCAGTGCCCGGCGTGACGGTCGGCGGCGTTGCGGCCGGCGGCGTCATCGGCTGGGCGCTGTTACCGTCGGACAGCGGTGAGTTGCCATCCCCGATCGTGAAGTTGCCGTACCCCTTATCATACGCCTTCTGCGGAACGACCTTCTTCTCCACCAGGTCATTCATGTTCTTGTACGGCCGGCCCGCGATGATGGCATCGGCATACTGGCCCCAGCCGGCCGAGGCGAGCTCGGTGCGTGACGCAGTGTTGATGTCCATCGGTGCCTTCGTGGCAGCACCCGTCTGGGCCTGCATTGCTCCGGCGCTCAGCATGAGTGCCCCGAGTACGGCGATCAGCTTGTTTCGCATATGATTGCTCTCTTTCCTGGGTGTCGTGGTCAGTAACACAAAAAAGGGCGCACGCAGCGTCTGCTGCCGCGCCCGCCCGTTCGAAGCCGACATCGCTCCGATCGTAAGGCAATCTCGCCCCTGGTTGGGCGGATTCTCTTCTGTAACACTGATACGTTGTTCGAGCCCGCTCTGGGCTCTTCTCCTGCTACCCGCTGACGGAGCCATTGATGCGTCGTATTCCTGCCTTCGCCCTGATCGTCCTGGCAGCCTGTTCCGGCGGCGGCAGCCCCGCCGCGGCGCCCGTCAACGTCTCGCGCACAACTCAGGTAAGCAACACCTCGGCGCTGCTCATTGCCGTGAGCGCCGTCACCGATTCGGTTGCCTGGGTCAGTGGCAGCGGCGGCACCTGGCTTCGCACCATCGATGGCGGTGCCACCTGGCAGGCCGGGAAGGTGCCCGGCGCCGATTCGCTCCAGTTCCGCGATGTGCACGCCCTCGATGCCAACCACGCCTGGCTCCTCAGCATCGGCAACGGCGCCAGCTCGCGCATCTACTACACCGCCGACGGTGGCACCAACTGGACCCTCCAGTTCACCAACCAGGACCCCGACGCCTTCTACGATTGCTTCGATTTCTGGGACGCTCAGCGCGGCATCGCCGTCGGCGACGCGTCGAAGGGTCACACCGGCATCCTCACCACCGACGATGGCGGGCTGCACTGGAACCCTACGCCGGCGGCCACCACGCCCACCGCACCCGACGGTGAGGGCAGCTACGCCGCGAGCGGCACCTGCCTGGTGACGGGCCCGCCGGGCCGCGTCTGGATCGTCGCTGCCGACAGCATCCGTTCCCGCGTACTACTTTCGGGTGATTACGGCCGCACCTGGGGCTCCGTAACATTGCCCCTCACCACGCGCGCCGGTGCCGGTGCAGCATCCATTGCCTTTCGCGACGGCAAGCATGGCATGGCGTTCGGTGGTGGCACCACGGGGAAACTGGGAGACGAGAACGTTGCTCTCACCGCCGACAGTGGCCTCACCTGGGCGCTCCGCGGCAAGCTTCCCATGAAGACTGGTGCGTGGGGCGGCGTCTACGTCCCGGGCACGAAGAAGCCCACCGCCGTCGTGGTGGGCCCCGGTGGCGCCGCCTGGTCCGCCGATGATGGCGCCACCTGGGTCGCCATCGACACGCTCAACTACTGGAGTGTGGGGTTCGCCTCACCCCGTGCAGGCTGGGCCGTTGGCACACGTGGCAAGATCACCAAGATCAGCGGATTTTGAGGACAACATGCGCGCATTCACCGTTCCTGCCGTACTCGCCCTCATCACGGTTGCGCCTGCGCCCAAGGCGCAGAAGGTCTATCGCGGCGCCGACTCTGACTTCATCGCACCATACCAGGAAGTCATCCGGGACACCGCCACCTTCCGGAGCGCCTGGGCAACATCCGCCGGTCGCCCCGACGCCAGCGGCAAGGTGCGGAAGGCCCCCAATATCAACTTCACCAGGAAAATGGTGATCGTCGCCGCCAACCCCGCCACTGCGGGCGACTCCGTCGTCATCCAGCCCGATCCCAAGGGTGTGAAGGGCGTCTTCACCGTCATCACTTACCGCTCGTGCAAGCCGGGCGCGGCGAAGACCATGCCCATCGACATCATCGCCGTCCCCGCCGATCCCGGTTCCGTGCTCTTCCGCGACCGGACGGTGAAGGGTCCCGACTGCGCTGCTGCTTGAACACCACGAAATGACCCGGCAGCCACCTTCCGTGGTACGTTGCTCGAATGCCAGACAATGAGAATCCCCTGCTTCTGTACGACGCGCGCTGTAGCGTCTGCCGTCGCTTCGTCCAGTGGTTCGTTCACGCCGATTCCTCCGGGCAGCTCCGCATCGCACCGCTTCAGGGAGCACATGGCGACGCCGTGAGGCGCGAGGATCCCGCCTTCAGCGCGCGCGACAGCGCCATCTGGATGCCCCGCAACGGTCTCCCGGTGCAGCGCTACGCAGCGGTGCTCGGCGTCATGCACTTTGTCGGCGGGCTCTGGGGAGTCGTCGGCACCCTCGGACGGCTCGTGCCCCGCGCCATCGGCGACTGGATGTACCGCACCTTCGCGAACAATCGCCGCTACTTCGGCTGGATGGGACTCGACGAGTTCGACGAACTCACTCGCAGCCGGATCCTCCCCGACGACTCCGGGGACAACACGAAAAATGGCGCGGCCCTGCCCACGTGAGCACGACCGCACCATTCGATTCGACGAGACTTCGCTTCGCTCGCTACTTCTTGACCGGGTTCTGGCGTCCCTTGCTGGATGACGCCTTCGCCGTCGAGGCCACTTCCTCCTCGTCCTCATCCTCGTCCTGCATCTCCTCCGAGCCGCCGCCCGCCTCGAGCGCCGCGGGGATCACCGTGTCCATCGCGATCGTGCCGAGCAGCTCATCGGCCGCATGCTCCTCACCCAGCGTCTCGTCCAGGATGGCAACGACGTCATTGTTGCCCAGCGCCTCCGCGAACGCGCGCGCGTTGCCATACGCGGCGATCTCGTAGTGCTCCACCCGCTGTGCGCTGGCGATGAGGCCGGCGTCCAGCACTGACGGCTCACCCTCTTCCTCGATCATCTCCGACGCTTCCTCGATCAGGCCCTCGATCGCCGGACACTTCTTCGCCTTCGCGGTGACGCCCATTGCCGCGAACGCGCGCTCCAGCCGCGCCACGTGCTCCTTCGTCTGCTCCAGGTGATCGGTGAAGGCCGTCACCAGCTCCGGGGTGTTGGCGGCCTTTGCCATCTTCGGGAGCGCCTTCACCAGCTGCTTCTCTGCGTAGTAGATATCCTGCAGCTGCTCGGTGAGCAGGTCATTCAAGTTGTCGAGCGACATGATGCAACTCCTGCTTGAGTAGTGTGAACAAAAAAGGCGCCGCAGACAGTGTCTGCTGGCGCCTTCCACTTCGGAGACATGCTCTCCGTCGTCAAGGTACTGCTTTTTTTCTTCGTGCTCTTTACCGCCACTCAGACTAACAACTCACAACTGCACTCGCAAGACTCGCAATGTGCGAAGCATCCCGAGCGAAGCGAGGGGATCCCGTTGCTTTAGAGCGGAATTACCGTCGCGCCTCGACGTAACGCTTGAGACCGATCAGCATCCCCGCCCAATTCTCCTCTGAATGCGCTTTCGCGTCGTCAGAGGAATTGTTGTCCTGTGTCAGTGTCACCTCGGTGCGCTGTCCATCGGGAACCAGCGCAATTGTTACAGTGTGATAATTGTCCAGCGTGTCCGGCTGCCCCGAAAGTGGGCTGTAGTGCGTATACACGAGCCGCCGGAATGGCACGATGGCCAGTATGGTGCCCTTGTCTTCGTAGGCGCGGCCCTTCCACTCGCCCTTCCAGCGGATCTCGCTCCCTTCGAGCCAGTCCGTCGTCACCGTCGTGCCGAACATGTACTGCGAAATGGCCTGGGGGTCTGTCAGCGCGTTCCACACCGCCTCGCGCGACATGTTGATGATGACCGAGGCCTCTGCTATGCGATCAGTATGCATGGATATGAATGTCCTGTCTACGTTGTGAAACCATTACTACAACACATGGCCGCCGTTGGTTTCAGGATTCATTTCGAGTGCTTTGGGACACTGATGGGTATACAGCACAGGCATGCAAAGCGCATGTCCCAACTTGCTCGGGAGAACTCAATGCACGGACGTACATACGAACTGCGATCACAGCTCATTCGCGCTGTCACCGCCGTTTCCCTTGTTACACTGGCTACCACCGTCGCGACACCGGGCCTCCTCGCGGCACAGGCGAACAAGCCCAACGCTGCCACCCAGGCCGCGCGAGAGTACAAGTTCGAGATCCGCCCCACCATCGGCGTTGTGTTTCCGACGTCCCCCGATGGCCTGAGCACCGGCTGGGATATCGGTGCCAGCCTCCGGGCCACGCCGCACAACTGGCCCATCGACCTGCAGCTCGACCTGATGGCAGTGGACCTGAACTCCACGCTGTTCCAGGCCACCATCGGGGTCGTGTATGAACTCGGCTCCGACTCGAATGCCTTTCGCCCGTACCTCATCGGCGGGCTCGGCCTCTATGACGGCAACTTCGGCCTCAACGCCGGCATCGGCGTCGACTTCGCCGTCGTCAATGCTCCGTTCGGGTTCTTTGCGGAAACGCGCTTCCACCGCGTCTTCACAGATCCCGATGATATCAGCTTCATCCCGATCAATGCTGGTATTCGAATCCGCTTCTGAGCCCGGTGCGTCGGAAGTGACCACCTTCCTCCTGTCGCCGGCTCACGCTGGCGGCAGGCGGGCAAGGGTGCTGCTCAACGATGAGGCGGACTTTCCCCTCGCAAGCAGCATCCGCGGGCCCCGCGGCGCACCGATCGGCGAGGTCTTCAGCTTCCTCAGCGGCCTCTACTTCCGCGGCAAGCTTGCCTACGCTGCGCGCTTCGGGCACCCCGGTGATGGCATCCAGGTCATCACCACCGACCGCGGGCTCCTGCCCATCGACACGCGCATCACTGCCGAGGATCTCCGGAGCTTCAGCGAGCTCGCCATCGACATCCACGACAGTCGCTATCGCCAGGCGCTCGAGCGGGACGTGCGGCTCCTCACGGGCGACCGCATCGTCTTCCTTGGCAGCATTGCCACCCGCAAGTATCTCGGCATTCTCTGCGACATACTCGGTGAGCGGCTCTTCTATCCCGCGGCGTTCGTGGGCCTGGGTGACATGAGCCGCGGCGCCATGCTGCTCAGCGCCGTCCGGACTGGCGAGGAGCTCAAGTACCTCCCCGCCGCGAAGCTGCCCCCCGAAGTGCGCCGTGGCCATCGTCACGCCTGAGGCGCGCTCCACCTCAAGCCTTCAAGTCTTTCAGCCCGGGAGTTCCGCCCATGCACACCGACACCGATCCCAACGCTGGCATCCGCAAGGTCGCCGAGCTCATCAAGGACATTCGTACCGCGATGCTGGTCACTCTGACTCCTCAGGGAAAGCCGCACAGCCGTCCCATGGCCACCCAGGACGCCGAGTTCGACGGCAGCATCTGGTTCCTCTCCGACGTCGACTCGCAGAAGATCGTCGATATCGCCGCCTTCCCAACGGTTGCCGTCACCTACGCCTCGTCGGCCTCCGAGAGCTATCTCTCGCTCACCGGCAAGGCGCAGGTGCTCAACGATCGCAGTCGCATCAAGGAGTTCTGGAACAAGTTCATGGATGCCTGGTTCGACGGTCCCGATGATCCCCGTGTCCGCCTCATTCGCGTGGATGTTGACGAGGCCGAGTACTGGGACACCCCGGGCGGCAAGATTGCATCACTGTTCTCGATGGCGAAGGCAGCCGTCACCGGCAAGCCCGATACCAGCAGCGATACCGGCACGGTGCAGTTCAGCTAGTCCGGGGCGCGCGCCACCCGATAAAAAGGTGCCGGCCCTTCAAGAACGCGCCGATCGCGGGACGAAGCATGAGCTGTCCTCAGGCATGACATCTCTACCCCGGGCGGCAGGGCGTGACCGCACGTTACCGAAACTCAGCAATGTTTCCGCGGTAGTATCGACCACAGGGAGTACGCCCTCTTTGCTGTGCGATCGTTCATAGGTCCTCCCCGAAAGCGCCGCCCGGTTCCCCTCGGGGTTCCGGGCGGCCTCGCCTTCCTTCGATCGCTAGCCTGCTCCACCATGCAAGCCAGCTGACTTCCTTCGGCTCGCGAGCGCGAGAAAGCGAAGCAGTCGCGCCTCGTCCGGTGCCAGGCCCGCCACGGCACGCCCCGCGGCCGTGCGCCGCCAATCCTTCCAGGCCGGTTCGTCCTGGTACGCCTTGAGCAGGTAGGGATGGATGTAGCTCTTCCGGCAGATCGCTGGCGTATTCCCCAGCTCCGCCGCGACCGCCGCAATGTCCCGCAGCATCGCCGCCTTCCCCGGAACACCGATCACGATCTCGCGATGTCGGTCGAGCAGCCGCGCGGCGGTCAGCGTCGCGCCCCAGGTGCGGAAATCCTTCGCGGTGAATTCCCCGTCGGCGATGCCGCTGATATAGCCATTGAGGTCGCTCGAGTGCGCCGGACGCCGGTGACCTTTCGCGTTCACGTACTGGAACAGGTGCGCCCCGCGGATATCCCGGCACTGCTTCACCAGTCGCGCCAGCCGCCGGTCCTTGAGGTCGATCAGCCGGTCCTTCCCACCCTTGCCACGGAAGGCGAACCGGATGTGCGACCCGCTGATCGTCACATGACGGTCCTGGAGGGTCGTCAGACCATACGACCCGTTGGCTCGCTTGTATTCCTCGTTCCCCACCCGGATGAACGTCGCCTCGAGCAGCGTCACCAGCAGCGCCAGCACCTGCTCCCGCGACGCATCAGTGCGCTTGAGGTCGCGCCGGAGTTGCGCACGCATCCCCGGGAGCTCCCGCGCGAACTCCGCCAGCCGCCCGTACTTGGCCTTCCCTCGCTCGGCGCTCCAGGTGCCGTGATAGCGGTATTGCTTCCGCCCCCGCACATCCCGCCCGGTCGCCTGGATGTGCGCCCGATCGTCGGGCGCGATCCACACCTCTTTCCACGCCGGCGGAATCGCGAGCTTGCGGATGCGCGCCAGCGAGGCGGCGTCCCGTACCGCCGAACCGGAGGCCCGCTTGTAGATGAACGAACTTCCCCGACGGTGCCGCGAAATGCCCGGCACGTCATCGGTGACCATCTGCAGGGAAGTACGCCGTTGTGCCAGTGTCAGATCCTCCAGATCACGAATACCCGATACCGTCTCCGATGGCTCGGGGTACAAGGAAATGTCGGGTGTGAACTTGGGAGCGTCGCGAATGCTGACAGTCGTTCGGTACATCACCATCATGCTGTGCGCTATCGCACTCGCGCTGGGGCTCACCCAGGCGCTCGCGACAACGCCAAGCCCGGTGCTGCTCACCGCCGTCCGCGCGTTGCTGTCCGCCGCCGCCGCCTCCGCGATGATCCTCTCGTTGCTCCTTCGTAAGCGGCGCGGCTTTGGCTTTGCCTTCTGGGGCACCTTCGTTCTCGCCGTCGCAGGGGTCCTCTGGGCCGTTCCGCAGCAGGTGCACTCCGTGTTTGTCGCCCTGGCGGCCTGGCTGCTCGGCTTCAGCCTGGTGGTCGTGTCTGCCATTCGGCAGCCGGTCGTGCGGCGCGCTCCGCGCGGACCATTGCCGCTCTACGGACGCACGCGCACGTAGAAGTGTCAGTCGCGCGCGAGCGATACATCTCAACGTCACGGGTGTATCACGAACACAGGGAGAGCCGGGTCCCGCATCCTGCGGAATCGCTCTCCCCGCGTGTTTCAACTCTCGAACGAGGTCTTCTGGATGTCCAAGCCATTTGCTCGGCGCCGCAGCATGATGCTGGCAGCCGCGATCGCAATCTCTGCAGGCGCCTTCACTTTGTCGGCGTGCGGTAGTGACGGCAACGATTCCACGGGAGATATCGACATCGGCGTCACCCCGGCCTCCATTACGATCGTCCAGGGCGGTTCCGCCGCAGCCAGTATTGCCATCGATCGAAGTGGCACCTTCGCGGGCGGCGTGGGGCTCGCAGTCACCGGTGAGCCGGCGGGTGTCGATGCTGTCTTCGCTCCAGCCGCTCTGGGTGTCGGCGAAAGCACTGCTGCCATCACCGTCTCCGCCGCTGCTGACGCAGTGCCGGGCACCTACCCCCTTACGCTCACGGCATCGGGCAGCGGTGTCAGCGACGACACTGCGACGCTCACTGTCGTGGTCACCGCGGCGCCTCTCGGCGCCCGGCAGTAGCCAGTCGCTGTACACAAAGGGCGTGAGGAGAAATCCTCACGCCCTTTGTCATTGCGAGGCCGCGTAGCTTCCTCAACAATCCCGTTGCGTCGCCAGGGTCTACTTCACATCCTCACGTCGCTCGTGCGCCAGCACGAGCAACGCTTTCGACCGTATCCGGAATTGCAGCGGCATCGTCAGCTGCGCTACTTCTCCATCCCGCGCCACGGGCATCGTGCTGGATGCCGTCTCCACGGTCGCCGCCGTCACATGGTGCACCTCGAACTCCTCACCCTCCTCGGCACGGCCCGCGACGATCTGCCAGATCAGTCGGGCGAGGCCCAGCTTTCCCTCACTCTGCACCACGTACACGCTGAGCTGGCCGCTGGTCAGCGAATCGCGTGAACCCGCGTCCAGCCCTTCCATCCGGTATGCATTGTTGCCCACCATCACCAGCGACGAGCGATAGGTGACGCTCTCACCGTTGACCCCGATCCGGACCGTGAAGACCGGGTTCTCTTCCATCACCTTGAGCATCGCCCACGCCGCCACGAACCACTTGGCGATCCCGCGCGCCTGGTATCGCTGTCGCAGCCGCACGATCCGCGCGTAGAGCCCGAGACTCGAATTGTTGAGGAAGAGCTTGCCGTTCACCTCGCCCGCATCCACCGCGATCGTGTGTCCCGCCACGATCACCTCGAGCGCCTTGGCCGGCTCCAGTGGAATACCCAGGTCCTTTGCGAAGTGATTCAGGGTGCCGAGGGGGAGGACGCCGAGCGGGACGTCACTGTCGGCGAGTACCCCCGCGACCGTGCTGATCGTACCGTCCCCGCCGCCCGCCACGATGGCGGTCGCCCCGGCCGCGAGCCCCTGCCTGGCGGCCCACTCCATCTCCTCACCGGTGGAGGCAAGGACGATCCGCACTTCTTCTCCCAGCACTGAGAAGCGCTCGGTAATCTGCGTGGTGATAGCGTCGCAGTTCCCCGTGCCCGACCCGCTGTTCAGGATGAAGAGGATCAACCCAGCCCCTTGGAAAAGGAAAGGCGCGATCCCAGCCGCTGGGACCGCGCCTCCAACCAATGTGCCTACCCGCCTTACCCGCCTTACCCGCCCTACTTACTCGCTTCCCTCGGTCCCCTCATCCCGCACCGATGCCGCCAGCGCCGACGCCAGTCCGGCCTCGCCGCTCAGCAGCTGGCCCCACGTCCACGACTGTCCCTTCCGCTTCCCCTTCGGGGTGAGCGTCAACCCTTCCGGCGTAATCGTCAGCACGTAGTCCGCACCGTTGATGTTGATTGCCCGCTTGAGTGCCTTGCTCAGCAGTGTGGCCATGTCTTCCTGCCCTGCCTTTCGTCGTCTGTAAAGCCCGGTTGACCCACCTGAAGCTGTGCCGGCAGGCACACGATCCGGTGGATATGATACCGCTATTCACTCCATTTGTGGCTCGAAGGTATCAGCATTGAAGCTTGACAGGGAGTCTGGCGGACCGTACCAAGGAGGGGCAGGGGAGGCAGTTCGAGCTACCACGAACGCAGGAGGCAGTATGCGCCACGCCCTTTTTCTCGCCGCCGCCGGCTTGGTCGCCGGTGCCACCTCGGTCGCCGCGCAGGCCGCCGCCGTTCCCGACCTCAAGTGGGGCCCGGCGCCGGCGATATTTCCCGCCGGGGCCCAGCTGGCTGTCGTGAGCGGCGATCCTGCCAAGCCCGGTCCGTTCGTCATCGAACTCTCCATGCCGGCCGGCTATCGCATTGCACCGCACACGCACCCCACCGACGAAAAGGTGACGGTGCTGAAGGGCGCCTTCCTTGTCGGCGTGGGCAACACCTTCGATGAGGCGAAGGCCAAGCCGATGGTCGTGGGCTCCAGCGGTTCCATCAAGGCCGGCATGGCCCACTTCGCCAGCACCCACGGCCCAACGGTGGTATCAGTCGCGTCCACCGGTCCGTTTGCGATGACCTACGTCAATCCCGCCGACGACCCGACGAAGCACGCAGCAACGCCGTAGTCATTGCGAGGAGACGGCGGCAACCAATCGGCAGTTGCCGCCGTCTCACTCCTGTATGACCCTCGCCCTCCTCGCACTGTTCCTTCAGCAGGCCCCCACACTCGACACCACCCACATTCGCCAATGGCGCGAGGACCTCGCCGTCATTCGCATCCAGGCGCCGGCTCATCACGCCAATCTCTTCCACTCCATGACCCGCTCCCAGTTCGACAGCGCGCTCACCAGCATCGAGCAGAACCTCCCGCGCATGCAGCGGTCGCAGGTCATCGTCGAGCTCCAGCGCCTCGCCGCGCTCATTGGTGACGGTCACTCGAGCGTCGGCCCCTGGCGCGATACCGCCACCGTCTTTCACGAGCTCCCCGTCACCTTCTACGCCTTTGATGACGGGCTCCGCATTCGTGCGGCGACGTCTCCCCACGCCGACCTCGTCGGCAGCAGGGTCATCGCCATTGGCGGCGTCCCTGTCGACAGCGCTCTCACCCGCATTCGCCCGCTCGTCAGTCGCGACAACGAGATGGGCGTCCTGGCCCGCGCCCCCATGCTCCTCGCCATGCCCGAAGTGCTCTTCAGCGTCGGCCTGGCGCCCGACGCCGGTCACGCCACGCTCACACTCGACACGCCCAAGGGCCGCCGCGACGTCATGCTCACGCCCATCGGCCTCTTTCCCATGCTCACTGGGGAGACCGACCGCACCTGGATGCCCCGCGCCGGCTGGGTCGATGCCCGCGACAAGGCGCCCACGCCCCTCTGGCTCAGCAATGCGGGAGACACGTACTGGTATCGCTATCTCCCCGAGTCCCGCGCACTCTATGTCCAGCTCAACGCCATCCTCCAGGAGAGCGACGACTCCCTCTCCACCTTCCTTGCCCGCGCGCTCCACTCCGCCGACTCGGCGGGTGCCGGTCGCTTCGTCCTTGACCTCAGGCTGAACGGGGGAGGGAACGCCCAGTGGAACCGCGACATCCTCCGGAGCCTCATCAAGTCCCGGTATGACGCGCCGGGCCGGCTGTACGTCGTCACCGGTCGCCGCACTTTCTCTGCGGCCCAGATGCTCGTTTCGGAATTGGAGACGTACAGCGACGCCATCTTTGTCGGCGAGCCCACCAGTAGTCGCGGCACCCACTACGGTGACTCCTACCGCTTCGTGCTCCCCAACAGCCACGTCACCTTCCGCGTCTCGTCACTCTACTGGCAACTCTCCGATCCCCGCGATACTCGCCCCTGGATCCCCGTGTCGATTCCCGCACCGCTCACCTTCCAGGACTACGTCTCCGGCATCGACCCCGCACTGGCGGCGGTGAAGTAGGACCCCCTCACCCCTCACCCCTCACTCCTCACTCCTCACCCTGCTTCAGTTCGCCACCCGATACAACCACGCATCGCCATTGTGCTCCCGCGTGCTGATCACCGCCCGCTTAATGTCGGGCGTCACATCCACCCCCCACACTGCCCGCGGAATCGTTCCCAGCAAGTCTGCTTTTCCCGGCACCCGCAGCCGGTAGAAGGTGCGCGTGTCCGCCGTCTTGTGCACCCCCAGCAGCATTGTCCCATCCTGCAGCCAGCCGGCGTCGATCTCCGGTACGCCCGCGATGGTCCACCAGGTCGTCGTTGAACTGTCCGTGAGCGACAGCACGTTGACCCGGAGTGAGTCGGTCAGGACGCTCTTGCCCAGGTAGAGGACCTGCTTCCCGTCGGGCGAGAGGGTGATTGACCAGATGCCCTGGAACCATGCCGGAGCCGGGAAGGTGCGCGGCGTCGTCTCTCCGCGGCCTTGCACCCGGATGCTCTGCTCGTCGCCCGGCACCCACGCCCAGACCCCGTTTGCCGACACCATGGGGCAGCACGCCATCGAGGAATCGGGCGGAGTGAACTCGTCCAGGCGTCTGCCGTCGCGCACGTCAAGCAGGACGGCATGCGCCCGGCCCGACTCGAATTCATTGACCGCGATCGTGGTCGAGTCGATCCAGCTCCATCCCCCGGGGTCGCCCCTTGTCGGCACAGGCGTCTCGGCCCCTCCATCAAATGGCATTGTTGACAGCCGAAAGTGAACCGCCTCGGCGATCCCCGTTGCCCTGGCGAGCAGGACGCGCTGGCCATCCGGGCTGACCGTGACGGCGAAGCGAGCCGTGCCATGGGCCAGTCGCCGGTCAGGCGTGAACTTGCCGCGCAGTGCGTCGTCGAATGTGAGCGCCCAGACGTCGTAGTCTTCGGTGCCCTCGTCGAGCATGAGCTGGCGGCCATCGGCCGTCACGTCGAAACCGGTGAAGAGTCCGGTATAGACCGTGTCGATCGTCGCACCGAACCGGCCCATCGCCGTGTCGAACGGAACCCGCATGAGGTTGAACTCGCTGCTGTACCACAGCGCATCGCGCGACACCTGCGTCAGGCCGAGCGACGAGAAGCTCCGCCGGTCGGTCTCCCGGCCCGCGCGGTCGATCACGCGGAGCTGGACCCCCTGCCGCTGCATGACGAGGAGGACGAACCACGACGTGCCGGGGACATTCATCGCGTACTGGATCCCCACTCCCGGGCCCGGAACCGCGATGCTGTCTCGTGGAACGCCGTCCAGAGCGGCAACGCGCGCCCAGTACACACTGTCCGAGCCCGCGCTCGGCACCAGGAGCAGGGAGTCGCCCCCGGCAAAGAATGCCGGAAAGTAGAAGCCGCTGATGTGACGCGGGCTGCCGCCGAGGACCGACACGAGATACAGGCCGTTCACGCCCTTGACCAGTGTGCCGCCGATCATGAGGTTCCGCCGGTCCGGGCTCCACCCGATGTATTCGACGAGCGACACACCCTCTACGATAGTGCGCGTAGCACGGGTCCCGACCTCCTGGATGTTGACATCTGACGCGCACCCCGCCGGTCCGCAGTGCGTCGTGACGTACGCCAGGTACGCGCCGTCGGGTGAAAGCGCGGGTTGGGTGATCCTGCCGGTCGTCGTGAGCTGGTGGCGATCCTTCAGCATGACTGCAGCATGACGACCCGCCGTGCCCTCCATCCGCGCCACCAGGACGACCAGCAGCACGACCGTGGCCAGCGCGAGAGTGATTGCGCCCAGTCGGCCGGCCCGCGACGGCGATCGGTCTGCTGCCGGCGCATCGGACACCGGGTCGGCCGGACCCGGTTCCTCCACCCGTGGTACTGCGCGGATCGCCGCCGATGTTCTTGGCGGAACCGGTGGAACCATTGGTGTGGGCGACTGCAACTTCTCGATGAGCTCGGGCAGCGCGGCATCAGGCCCGACGCCGAGCTCCTGGCGCACCAGTGCAATGTGCGCGCGGGCGAGTTCCACCGCCGCGCCTGGGTTTCCGCCGTAGGCCAGCGCCAGCGCCAGCGCGCGCGCCACTGTGCCGTCCAGCGGCGCGCTTGCCGCGGCACGGCGCAGGTGCTGCTCGGCAAGTGCGTAGTCGCCGCTGGCGCTGGCCTGCTTGGCCAGGCGGGTCAGGGCCTGCACGAACGCATTCGCGAATTGGGTGCGACGCCCCTCCGCCCATCGCTCGAACTCGTCGGCATCCGGAATGTGGACGCCGTCCAGGAACGGCCCGGTGTAGGCCGCGACCGCGGCGTCGAGATCCCCTCGGCCAAGCGCCGAAGAAAAATCCCCGACATCGCTGGGCAGCACCTTCGCATTCAGGTGCAGGGTTGTCGGCCCCTGTACCAGCGCCTCCGCGCCTAGCTCGCGGCGCGCCACATACAGCACCTGGTCCAGCGCGTGCCGGGCCCTGTCGGTTTCCCGGTCGGGCCAGAAGAGGAGCATCAGCCGGTCGCGTGTGACGCCTCCCGCACCCTCGGTCGCCAGCACCGTGAGCAGCGCCAATTGCCGGCGCTGCAGGCGGGGCTCCCCCGCCAACTCCGCACCGTTCGTGATCGTGAGCCCGCCGAAGGTCGTGAGTTTCATGCGAGGCGCCGCCGGTCCGCCAGCCTGCCAGGCGTGGTGAGTCGCATCGAGTCAGAACCGGTAGGCAACGGAGGTCACGAGTGATCGCGGTGGTCCCGGCGACACCCGGAGCGTGCTCACGCCCTGATACGACCGCGTATTGGTCAGGTTGGTGAGGTTGACCTGCACCATGAAGGACCGGCCGTGATAGCCGAGCAAGGCATCGAGGATGGCGTAGCCGGGAAGCCGCAGGGGATCTCCCCAGGTGGCGTACACCGCCTCCTGTGCGGTGACGCCAGCGCCAAGCGCAAAGCCACTGATGGTCCCATGGTGCACTGTGTAGGTGGACCAGAGACTCACGCGGTTGCGCGGCTGGCCCGCTGGAACCATCCCGACCGGAAAGTACTGGTCGTTTCCCTTGGTCACCTTGACGTCGGTGAACGCGTAGGCCGCCACGAGATCGAGACCCGGTGCTGGTGAGCCCGAGGCATCCAGCTCGATACCACGGCTGCGCATCTGCCCCACGATCAGGACGCGATTGCCGGTCGGATCCGAGGGATCCCCGATCATCACGTTCTCCTTGGTGAGCTGGTACACGGCGAGCGTCGCCCCAAACCGTCCCTGTGCGAGTTGCTGCTTCACGCCCGCCTCGAACTGCCGGCCGACCTCCGGGGGGAAGCTCGACGGGTCGCCGCAGCGGGCGCAGCTCATGTTCGGCGTGAAGGAGTTGGCCCACGATCCGTAGAGTGACGTTTGCTGCCCCGGCTGGAACACCAGCCCGACGCGTGGCGTGACATGATGCACCGTCCCGTCCAGCAGCGGCGTGATCGCGGTCTCGCCGGCGTCCTGGTAGCTGAACTGTGATCGGTTGATGTCGAACCGCGCTCCGAGCATCACCTTCATCCACTGGCTCAGCTCCACCAGGTCCTGCGCGTAGACGCCGAGCTGCTTCTGCTGTATCCAGTATCGGTTCTCCGAACCGGTGTCGGACGGCACGGCGCCGTAGACCGGGTGGTTGAGGTCGATCGGGGCCATGGAGTCGCCGGTGCTGTAGATGCCGTTGTAGTGCTCGGCGAACAGCTCGACGCCCATGACCATCCGGTTCGCCACCCCATCAGACGTCAGCGTGGCGAGCACCTCGGTCTGCGACGTGGCGTCACGCGTGTGGTCGGTGCTCCTGCCATAGACGCGCAGCACGGTGCCCGCCGAATCGACCCCGTCGAGGTCGTAGTTGAAGTCCTGCTGGCGGCTGGCGGAGTAGCCCAGCCCCTGGCGCAGCTGCACCGCGTCGCTGACCCGGTAGGTAATGATCCCCTGGAGGGTCAGCGCCTGTGCCTTGGAGAATGGCACGCCGGGCTCGCCGTAGAAGCGGGAGACCGGCAGGGCGAACGAGCCATCGAAGAGCGGGAGGTAGGGGTCGCCCCGGTATCGCGACTGGGTGTAGGCCGTCGTGAAGTTGACCATGATGCGGGAGCTGGGCTTCCACCCGAGCACCGGCGCGATGGCGAAGGCGTTGCTGCCCTCGCTCATGTCGCGGAAGCTGCGGAGGCGCTCCGCCGCGGCCGTGATTCGGTAGCCTATGCCGCTCGCCGGCGACAACGGGCCGCCAAGGTCGAATGTCGAGCGTACGCCACCGTTGTCGTCGGCGCTCAGCATGAGTTCGCCGGCGCGATGCGTCAGCGGCTGCTTGGAGACGAAGTTCGCGATGCCGCCAAGGGAACCCACCGCGCCATACACCACCGACTCCGGGCCCTTGATGAATTCGACATGGTCCACATCCGACATGTCGATTCGCGTCACCGCGCCCAGGTCCCGGAATCCATCGTGCAGGGTGTTGTTGTAGGTGCTGGTGGGTACGCCGCGGAAAGTGAAGTTGGCCTCGTTCAGGCCGGCGCCGGTGAGGGGCGCCTGCGCGATCACCCCACTCACGTTGCTGGTGAGCTTGTTCGGCGCGGTGATATGACGGTCGTCGATTACCGTCTGGTTGACCACCACAATGTCCTGCGGAAGGTCCAGTTGTGATACCGGAAACTTCGTTCCGCCCACGGAGCTGTCTGCGTAGTAGGACGACGGTCGCGTTGCGGAGACGGAAATGGCCGGAAGCTGCTGCGTGTTGCCGAGGGTAATCACCACCGAGACCGTATCGCCACCGCGCACGCTGGCGGAGGCACTCCCCGCATTCCAGCCCTCGAGTGTCGCCACCAGCAGGTGCGTTCCTGCCGCCACGTCGTTGAGGACAAAATGTCCCGTGCTGTCGGTCGTGGTGACCGACGCGAGGTTTCCTCGGATCACCACACTTGCCCCTGCTGCCGCTCCGCCCCGCGTGCGTACCGTCCCCCGGATCAGGCCATGGCTCTGCCCCGCCGCCTGGGCGGCGGTCGTGATCAGGAGACAGGCGACGATCGGGACGCATCTCACGAGGTCCGCCACATCGAGTCTTGGGGCCGGGGCTGGTTGGCGCAGCGCGACTCGTAAGCTGCGCAGCGCTCATAACATGGGATCGGATTGAGGGCGGCACAACTACGGGCCCGCCGACCCGGATGAGGCTGGAGATGAGGTCGAGGAGGGTTTCGGCTGAGCGTCGATTGCCATCGTCCGCGCGCAACCGATGTCCATTCGCGACCCACCCAGGAGGACACGACCATGCGCGCCCCGAAAACGCTGCGCCTCGCCCATCTCAATCAGCTCGCTCTCCCGCTCCTGCTCCTCATCTCCGCTTGCAACGCGGACAACAGTATCAGCCCGGCGGCGCCTGACGCAGCAGCCCCGCTCGAGGACACTGAACTGTCGAAGCACAACTGCTTCTCCCACCACAACGATTGCGCCTCCCCGAAGAACGGACGCATCGCCTTCAGTCGCTACATCAGCTACACCGGCTTCGCGATCTATTCCGCCAATCCGGATGGGACCGACTATCAGCAGCTCAGCACGCCCATACCAGGCGTCCATGACGACTACAGTCCTGATTGGTCGCCCGACGGCTCGATGATCGTATTTGAAAGGGACTACACGGCGGACGGCACGCACCAGTTCTTTCGGGCCAACGCGAATGGCAGCGGCCTCACGCAGCTCACCTTCTGCACCGGCCTCTGCCTCGGCGTCGCCAATCCGGCGTACTCCCCGGACGGGCGCCGGATCGCGTTCGCGGAGGCCTACGGAGACGAGACCGCGCTTACGGTCGGTATCTGGATCATGAACGCCGACGGAAGCAACCCGGTGCAGGTCACCCAGCGCCGGCTTGGGACTGGCTCGACCGACCAGTGGGCCGCCTGGTCCCCGGACGGCCGACGCATCGCCTTCACCCGTATCAATGACGTCGCCGAGCCCGCCAATCGGCAGGCAATCTTCGTGAGCAATGCTGACGGCAGCGACGCCCGCCGGATTACGCCGTGGCAGCTCAATGCCACCGAACCCGATTGGTCCCCCGACGGGCGGCTGATCATCGTCACATCGCACTACGACATCGAACCGCTCGGAAAGGAGCAGCTCTACACCGTTCATCCGGACGGCAGCCATATCACCCTGCTGACGCCAAGCGGGCTCAGCGGGCCATCCAACATCGGTGGGAAGTTCTCTCCCGATGGCCGCAAGATCGTATTCCAGCATGACGCCGGTACCGGCGATGACAGGGATTCGCTCATCTACACCATGGACCTGGACGGAAGCCACGTCCTCAAGCTGTCGCAGGATCGTCAGTTCTACGCCTACGCGGCGTGGGGCACGCACCGATAGCCGTCCGGAAATCGTACGTAACGACAAGCCCCGCACGAGCTTGCCTGCTCGGCGGGGTCTGTTGGTGTCACGGCAGGAGGCGGAGATGAGGTCTTGCTGAGGCTTCCGTCGCATCTTGGCCGCGACAAGCGAACTCACACGGAGATGATGAAATGAAACCCGCCCAAGTGCGCCCACTGCTCCTGCTCCTCCTGGCCGCCTGCTCCACGCAGGAGCAGTCAGGCCCTGAGACGGGAAGCCTCACGATCACCGTCTCCGGCCTGAACACGCCGGCGGCGATCACCGTCACTGGACCCTCGGGGTTCACTCAGGAAGTGACGGGAACGAGCACCATTCCTTCGCTCGCCGTCGGGTCATACACCATTTCCGCACAAGCGGTGGTGGTCGGGGGCGCCGACTACGCCGCCGAACAGCCATCGCTGACGGTAGAGGTCACGGCGTCCTCCACCGCCGAAGCAACGGTGCTGTATCGCCGAACGGGACCCTATGGCTTTGTCCTGAGTGTGTCTGGCCTTCCAGATGGCGTCGGCGCGAACATCACGGTCACCGGACCCTCCTTCGCGAAAGCCGTCACCGCATCAGGTACGGTGACGATTCCTGGGCCGGGCACCTACACCATCGCGGCGACGAACACAGTGGTGGGCGGCCACCCCTACGCGCCGACTCCGGCATCGGCAACCATCACGGTCACAGACTCGACCGTGCCCGTCGCTGCACCCTTTTCCTATCGGGAACAGGACATCGCGCTACAGGTCACCGTCTCGGGCCTCCCCGCCGGCGCCCTGGCGGACATTTCCGTCTCCGGGCCGTTGAACTTTCTGCAGCATTTCACGGGCACCACGGCGCTCCACTACCTCATTCCCGGCACATACATCATTTCGTCAGGGAGCGTCCTGTTGTCTGACCGAACCTGGCGCCCTGCGCTTCCGCTCTCGCGGGTGGACGTGTCGGCGCCCGATGTGCCGGTTGCGATCCCCGTTGCCTATGCCATGGTGTCGGGAGCGACCGTTACGGTGTCGTCTCCAGTAACCCTCCTTTTCACCACGGAGACGACCACGCTCTCCGCCACCGTCCAGGACGCACTCGGCCCTCTGCTGGGACGACGGACCTGGCGGTCCGACAACCCGGCAGTCGCAGCAGTCGATTCGACGGGCAGGGTGTCGGCGATCGGCGAGGGAGTGGCGACGATCACTGTCACCGCCGAGGGCGCTTCGGGCTCGGCGGTGATCACGGTGAACCCGCGCACGCCGGTGTCGCTCTCGGGCGGCTGGACGCTGTCATTCTCGGCCGCTGGCACCGGGCGTGACGCCGCGCTGGGGTGCAGCGGCAACCTGCAAGTAACAGTGGCGGCGGCGTCGCCCGATTCGGTGTTCGACGTCGCCGTTACCGGCCCCGGTCGAATGTCCTGCTCAAGTCAGACGCTGCACGGAACGGTGGTAGCCTTTACCTCAGGCGTGGTCTTCAGGTTTGGCAGCTGCACTTTCGCCGCCGGCCGCCTCGCGCCACCGGTTGATCATCTCTCTGGGCGAGCGGTGTGCATTGTCAGCAACCGTCGCACGTTCAACGGGACGGTCTCGACCACCGGACGTTGGGAGGCGACAAGAACGCCGTAGTAAAATGGCGGTGCGCTCACGTCGGCTCAGCACTGCCCATGTCGATGATCGAACGGCAGGCAGGCGAAACCATTCACTGCCCACAGGCCCAGCGAATCCCGCTGGGCCGCCTTACTGGCGCTCCGCAGCTGGTCCACGTACTGCACGTTCGGCGCATACGTCAGCGTCACGACCCACCCCGCCCGCACCATCTCCCAGTTCACCATTTTCCCATTCCGCCATACGTACGCCAGCAGTCGACCATTCCGGTCCCGTGCCTGCACATCCTGCTCCAGCTGTACCACGCTCCCGATCGGCATCAATGCCAGCAGTGCATCGCGCGACCTGGTTCCGAACGGCTTCTGGCTCAGCTCCGGGGCATCGATGCCCAGCATCCGTACCCGCCCCAGTCCCGCACATGCGAACGAGTCCCCGTCCGATAGCTTCGTGACGGTGCACGGCGTCGTCGCCCGTATCGGCTTCGAGGGAGCCTGTTGTGAAAAAGCCGCCGATATCGGCGGCAGCGAAAGAATCAGCGCAAGCAAAACTCGCCTCAACACACCCTCCCTCAATTCATGGGCCCCCTCACCCCTCACCCCTCACCCCTCACCCCTCACTGCCGACTGACGACTGATGACTGATGACTGATGACTCAACTCGCCATATCCGTCTCCCTCATCCGCGCCGTCAGCGCCACCAGCCTCTCCCGCGTCACGTCCACCGGTGCCACATCGCCAATTACATGGTGACCGTTCCGCCCCGACCGCACCAGCACCTCGGTCGGCACCAGCACCCGCACCGTCGTGCCGATATCCGGCTTGCTGTACACCTGGATCGCACCCCGGTGCGCCCGCACCACCTCAAGCACCGTCGCGAGACCCGCACCACGATCATCCCCGCGCGTCGAGAAGTCTGGCTCGAAGATCCGCGTCACCGTCGCCGCATCCATCCCGCGACCGGTGTCCGACACCTCGATGTACGCGTAGCGCCCCGCCGGCAACCCGTCGTCGAAGTACGCCGACGCCAGGAATGCCCGCGTCGCCTCCACCGTTCCCGTCGCCAGCGAAATCACCCCTCCCGCCGTATCCAGTCCCTCAGCGGCGTTCTTCACCAGTTCCACCACCGCGGCGCGAAGCGACTCCGGCTCGCCGTAGACCGACGCCAGTCCCGGAGCAAGGCGCAGGTGCAGCGACGCCGCGCCCACCGTGAACTTCCGGAACGACGGACTCCACTCCGCGACGAGCGAGGAAAGGTCCACCAGCTGCTCCGCATGTGTGGCGACCTCGACCTCCTCCAGCTCCTCGGCAGCGCCACATCGGCTGCCGACTGCTCACTGCCTGTCGACTGCAGACTGTCGACTGCCGACTCCTCCTCAGCTGTCTCCTCTCCAACCGGCTCCTCCGCCTCCGCAATCACCCCCGCAACTCGCTTCAACCACCATCCCCTGTCCCGCTCCGCCTGCATGTGCGCGCGAACCCAGCGCACCTCGCCATCGGGCAGCAGCACCCGCCACTGCACCTCACGCACTCGGCCGCCCCGATAGAGGATGTTCCGCGCCTGCAGCAGCAGGTCCCGGTCATCGGGATGCGTCCGCTCCAGCAGTTCCGCGAACGTCGCGAACGCGGCGCCATGCGGCAGGCCGAACAGCGGGCCGAACGTCTCCGAGCAGTCGAGCGCGCGACGATCGGCATCCCACTCCCACGTCGCCATTCCCGCCGCGGCGAGTGCCCGCTGCACATGCTCCTCGCTTCGCGCGAGCGCCTCGTCGGCCAGCTTGGGACCGGTGATGTCGCGGCCCACCGCCACCCAGCCCGTCGTGACGTGCCGCAGGTCGCGCACCGGGCTCACGTCCAGCTCGAGCCAGATCGGCGGCGCGCCGTCTCGGCCATACGCCAGGAAATCCTGCAGCACCGGCAGCCCCGCATCCAGCGCGCGATCGATGCGCTCGAGTGACGTGCGATCGGTGTCGGGACCGGCGAGCATGTCCAGCGTCCGGCCCAGCACATCCGCGCGCGACAGGCCGAGACGCCGCTCGAACGCCGAGTTCACCCAGCGGATCCGCCGCGCACTCGCGATGCTCGCGGCATCCAGCACCATCACCACGTCGCCCGCCGAGAGCAGTGCATCGCCCAGCAGGGAAGACTGGTGACTCCGCCGCTCGCTCGTGAGCGCGAGACGCACCAGCTCCGCGGCAGTGCCAAGCGCCTGTCGCTCCCGCGGCAGCGGCTCGCCCGGCACCGTGAGGTAGGCCGCGATCACCGCGAGCATGTCGCCGGTGGGAGACAGCACCGGCAGCGCCCACTCCGCGCGCAGCCCGTACGACAGCGGCGCCTCCCGCTGGTTGCTCCAGAGCGTGGCACCCGCCAGGTCGCCGGTCACCACCAGTTCGCGCCGCCGCGCGGCAGCCACGGCGGCACCGGGGCCTTCGTCGAGCGGAAGCACCGCGAGGAGACGCTGCAGGTTCTCGTCCAGCGCAGAGCCCGCGGCGAGTCGCAACGTGTTGGTGGGATGATCGACCACGTGCACCGCGGCGCGGATGCGATCCGAAGTTGCTTCCAGTGTCACGCACACCGCGGCCAGCACTTCGTGCAACGGCGCGTTGCTGACGATCTGCTCCAGCACCCGCGACTGCCCCAGCGCGAGTGCCTCGTCCTCCCGCCAGCGCGTGACATCACGACCTACTGACACCAGCACCGTCTCGCCCGGCCGCCGGGCGACCGTCCACTCCAGCCAGCGCCAGCTTCCGTCGTTGTGATGCCAGCGGCACTCGAAGACCACCGGTGCACCGTCATCCCGGATCCATGAGAGCGCGGCCCGCACCGCCACCTGGTCGTCGGCCTGCACCAGCGAGCTGAACAACTGCCCATGGAGCGTCTCGGCGGCCGGGCCGAAGTCCCGCTCCAGGTCCGGACTCACCCGCGCCAGGAACCCGTCCGGCGTCAGCAGGCACGCGTACTCCTGCGGCTGCGGGAGAGCGTCCCGAAGTCGCCGGCCTGTCATGTGAGTCTGGTGCTTCCGCATGCGCAAAGATCCCCCTCTGGCGCTGGGCGGGTCAAGCGCCAGTTCTGGGGTGCAGGAATCTGCGCGCAGGATGCGATCCTCACTGGGCCGGGAGGGCAGGGGGCGGAAATCGAAGGTGGCTGGCTGGGAGGGATGGGGCGCCTGGCGAAGGGGATCGTAGAACGCACGGTTGCCTCGGATCGACGGGGAACCCCGGCGTGCGTTCTCCTTTCCCCGAGCCAGGCGCCCCGCCCGACCAGACTTACACCTTGGCTAGAGCACCTGCCTCAGCAGATGAAGCAGCAGCCCCACGAGTCCCCCCACCAGCGTCCCGTTGATCCTGACATACTGAAGATCCCGCCCCACCTGCAGCTCCAGCCGCCGCGCGGTCTCAGCCCCATCCCACCTCGACACCGTCTCTGTAATCAGCTCCCCCACATGACTCCGGTGCTTCTCAGCCAGCCCGGCCACCGCGTCGGCCACCGCCTTGTCGATCCGCGCCCTGCAGCTCCGGATCCCCCAGCATCGTCGCCCCGAACGACTGGATCGCCCGCTCCAGCTCCGGCGGCTCATCCCCTTCAGGGTCATCCGCGTACCGCCGCAGCGTCGACCGCACGTCCCCCCACAACTTCCCCGACAGGTCCAGCACCGCCGGCGACTTCAGCAGGTCCTCCTTTATCTCCTCCGCCCGCTCGATCGTCCTCGGCGCACTCTTGAGACGCTCCGCGAACTCCCTCAACGCCACGTCAAACTGTCCCCGGAGCGGATGATCCGGATCGGCGGCAATCGCCTGCAGCGTCCGCTCGATCGCCCCCACCACCTTCTCATACAGCTTCTGCTCCGCCGCGTCCGGCACCCACCACGGCGACTCTTCCCCGATCCGCTTCCGGATGAACTCCCCATTCTTCTCCAGCACCCCGTTCACGACGCCCAACATCCGGTCAAGCAGCTCCTGGTGCTTTCCATCCGTCATCAGTGACTCGATGGCGCGCGCCGCCACCGGGGCCGCCGGGATTCCCCGCAGCCGCCCCACGATGCTCCGGTCCACGAACGCGCGCGCCGCGTCCTCCGGCACCGCGTCGGCGGCACCCGCCGCAGCCCGCACCAGCTGCCGCGAGATGATCCGCGCGTTGTCCGGGTTGGCCAGCCAGGAACCCAGCCGCTCCGCCAGGCCGAGCTGGTGCAGCCGCTCCGCCAGCACCTCGCGCGTGAAGAAATTTCGCTCGAAGAAGTCCGCCAGGATCCGCGCGATCCGCTCCTTCCGCGTCGGGATGATCGCCGTGTGCGGAATGGGGATGCCCAGCGGGTGACGGAACAGCGCCGTCACCGCGAACCAGTCCGCCAGCCCACCCACCATCGCGGCCTCGGCGCCGGCCCGCACCCAGGTCACCCAGGTGTAGCGCGTCTCGAAGTAGATGGCGACGAGGAATACCACCGCGGCGAGCAGCAGCAGGCCGGTCGCCTTTCGCTTCATGCTCGCGAGTTCGGCGGCCTTGATTGCCTCGTTCCGCACCTCGGGGAGCGGAACGGCAGGCAATTCGGCGGGAGACGTCGGGGCCGGTTCGAACGGGGCCAGGGTCATGCCCGAAAGCTAACGGCGGGATCGCCCTAGCCCGGCAGGTGCTTCCCGATCCACTCCTTGATGTCCCCCATCACCGTTTCCTTCCCCACGTCGTTCAGCATGTCGTGATAGTGCCCGTCGTACAGTTTCAGTGTCTTGTCCGCCGATCCCGCCTTGTCAAAGAACAGCTGGCTCCCGCTCGGCCTCGTCGCCTTGTCCCCGGTGCCGTGCATGATCAGCAGGGGTAGCGTGAACCGCGGGAACTCAGTCTTCAGTCGCTCGTCCGCGCGCACCATTTCCGCCACCGTCAGCGTCGGCTGCGACTCGTGCGCGATCAACGGGTCGGCGTTCATGGCCTGCACCGCCCTGGGGTCGCGCGAAAAGTCCTCATTCTTCAGCTTGAGCACGTGCGCATGTGGCGCGATGTGGCTCAGCCCCTTGAGCGTCGCCAGCGCAAAGTCCGGTGCCGGCACCTGGAAGGCGAAACTCATGCAGATCAGCCCCGCCAGTTCCGCCTGGTGGTCGAAGGCGTACATGCACGACACCACCCCGCCGGCGCTGTGACCCAGCATGAACATCGGCAAGCCCGCATCGCGCGACCGCACCAGCGCCACCAGGCTCTCCACGTCGTCCTCGTAGTCCGCCATCTTCTGGACGAAGAACCGCTCGCCGTCCGACAGCCCGCGACCACGCAGGTCGAGCGCGTATACGGCAAGTCCCATTGCCACGAGCTGCTCGGCGACCCAGAAGTAGTAGCCACTGTGCGCGTTGAACCCCGGTACCACCACGACCACGCCGCGGGCGGCGCCTCGGGGATGCCAGGAGCGAACGAAGATGCTGAGGCCGGTCTTTCCGTGGATCTTTTCTTCTTTTGCGGGGATGGACATGGCAGGAAGTCCTTGTCTTGCGGGACAACGCAATGAGGGTCCGGAAAACTCATATTCTACTCCGCCACCCGCCTATCTCCCAAACACCGCCCCGTGGGGCTTCGCCACCACCTCCCCGACCCCCGGCACCTCCACCTTGCCCATCTCCAGCACCGGCAGCGTCGCATCGCGGCTCAGGGCGCCCGTCTTCGGGTCGATCCGCAACAGGTACATCCGCGAATCCCCCGCATGTCCCCCGCTGTTCACCACGAGACGCGTCCCCGATTCATCCTTCGCCATCCAGTGCGGCGACGCACTGTCGCCCAGCACCAGCCGCGACACTTCCTTCGGCTTCGCTGAGTTGCTCACGTCGAGCGACACCACCGCATGCGCCTCGGGGATCGTCCACACCCAGTAGTTCCCGACCACCACCGGCACCGCGCACCAGAGCCCCGGAAACGAATAGACGAACTCCACCTTCGGGGCCGTCGCGACATCCGTTACCCGGTATAGCCCGCAGGTAAACGTCCCGAACATCACCGTCTTCCCGTCGGCCAGCGTCCTTGGTTCACCCGGCAGCATGTGATGCCCCGACATATGCTCCGCGTCCATGACCTGCTGCGCCTCGGCGCTATGCGTGGCGTGTGCACTGGCAAGCGGAACCGGCAGCGTCTGCAGCACCTTCAGGTCCGACAGTCGCCACACCTGCACATGGACGCCGAGAATGTCCGTCATGCTCGTGCTGGTCGAGACGACGCGGTCCATCGACGCCAGCACATCCAGGCTGTACGGCACCAGCTGCGTCGAGTCCCCGCTGGCCGTTGCCGCACTCGCCCAGCGCAGCGCAGTACCGTCCGTCTTGAGCTCCACCAGTCCCCCTGGCTCGCTCCCGTCCGTCTTCTTCTGGTATGTCGTGAGACGGTCGCCGTTCGCCAGCCTCACGAAACTGTGCGGATACGCATACGGCCCCGCCGTCGTGAATGAACCCAGCAGCTTGGGGTCCCCCGGCGTGCTCAGGTCGAACCGGTACGTCGTGCCCCCGCCAAAGTCATTCGCGAACAGCAGCCCATCCGACTCCAGCTGGTGCTCGGTGTGGTGCGGACTGACTCCCGCGCCGGCATACACCACCCTCACGATCTTTCCTGTCGTCGCCGTGCCCGGTCGCAGGTCGAACACTGCCAGGAAGGCCGCACGCTGCGTCGTGTCCGCGGCACCCGACCAGACATACAGGTACGCCGGGGCAGGGGACTGCGCTTCCGCGCGCGTACAATAGGCAACGCCCGCGAATCCGATCGCCGAAATGGTTGCCCAGCACGCCCTCATGAAGCCTCCTCACTCCAACGTATCCCGGGCGGTGACATCATCCCCTATTCGTAGGCGTCGCTTCGGTGGCGGACCCGGACGACGATCACCACAAGCAGCACATCGCGGATCGCAAAGATGACGCGATAGTCGCCGACACGCACCCGATAGAGATCCTCCGGGCCAGCGAGCTTCCGGGCACCATGGGCTCTAGGCTCGTGAGACAGCTTGTCGAGTGCAGTAGAAAGTTTGAGTTGGACCTCGCGCGGCAATTTCCGGAGTTCGCGCGCTGCAGCAGGCTTGAACTCAATCGTGTACAGCATCCGCACCGACTGGGGACTAGAGGTTCAACTCCGCCTTGAGGTGCGCCCACGGGACATTTGGTCCAGCCTCCGCCAGGGCCGCCCGTATTGCGTCGAGATCGGCACGGTCCTCCAGGGCCTCGAGCAGCGCGAGGTCCTCGGCCGAGATCACGGCGGCGACATCTTTGCCGTGGCGATGCAGTAGCACCCTCTCGCCCTTGAAGGCGACTTCGTTCAGGATGTCAGCGAACTTCTCACGCGCCTTGGTTGTCGGCAGTCGATACATCGGTGTAGACCCTGCGGCTGACCCCAGCCATCTAGGACCGCGCAATAGCGCGATACGTACAATATGTACGTTACGTACATATATTGCAAGGCTCAGCAAGATTAGCCAAGTTATCGCATTGCCAGGTAAGGACATAGGCAAGTTAGCGCCATGGGCACTATGCACCTTGCCTCTGCGGTGCGATCGCGCAATCCTGAAGCCTGACCAAGGCCAGGAATCAGTGATGGCCCCTCCGTACGATGGCTTTCGTGGCTGCCATGTCACCTCCTTTCAGGGGAAATTATGGAGAGACAATGCGAGCATCAACGATTCATGCCACGGAATCATTGATCCACTCCAGAGTGTGTAACCTCCCCGCCATCCCCGCCATCCCCGCCATCCCCGCCATCCCCGCCATCCCCGCCATCCCCGCCATCCCCGCCCTCTAATGCCTATGCGCCACCGACAGCGCGTACACCGCCGACCTCAGCGGAACGAGCGGATCGTCCGACAACTCGATCCCTTCCGTCAGGAAGATCGGGTTGAACGCCGTGTTCACCTGCAGCGTCGCATTGTCCGGCGCCACCGTCGTCAGCGTCAACGTTCCCAGTTCCATCGTCTTCCGGTCTTCCGGCCACACGATCGACCCGTCGTTGGTCTGGTCGCCCGCGTTCGGGAACTGCGCGACGATCTTGTACTTCACCGGACCCGCCTTCAGCTTCGCCGTGATGTCGTCGTACAGGTAGTTCGGTCCCTCCTTCGACAGCTGCGCCGCATCCAGCGCCTTGAGCCCCGCCTCCGGCAGGATCTTGTAGCGGAACGTCCGCTTCGTTCCCGCCGCATCCACGAAAACGAACGCATTGTTCCCGAAGAACGCCAGGTTGGCGAAACTGGGAGACAGCACCGACGTCTCCTGCAGGAACTTGAGCGCCCGTGGATGCGTGCCGAGGAACTTCTCGATCGGGCTCGGGTGCGGACTCGTCGCCGTCGTCTGTGAGATCGCGGTCAGGAACGCCAGGAAGTCCTCGCCGGTACCCACCACGAAGCCGTTGTGCGAAATGGCCACGATGTCCGTGTACGCCCCGCCCGGCAGCATGAACCGGATCGCCATGCCCCGCGGCGAGCCGTTCTTGTCCGGGTCCGGGATCATCGGGTTCCCCGTCCCGTCCGAGAGCCGCACCATCACCGGCACCGGCGTGGTCTGCAGGTGCGCGGCCTTGCTCAGTGTGTGCGCACTCGGCGCTGGCGTGAACGTCCCCGTCACGATCAATCCCTTCGCGTGCATGAACCGGAAGCCCGTATGCACGCCGCCATTCAACTTTGTAATGACATCAGCGATCTGCTGCGGAAGATTGGCCTGCTCCTGCGCCGCGAGTGACATCGGGAGGCATGCAGCTGCGGCCACCGACGCGAACCACCGGATCTTCTTCAGCATGAAAGTCTCCACTTGGCAATTGAAGTCGTCACCCGCCCTGCCCGCCTGACCGCCAACTCGCCAACACCTCCGGAATCGTCGGAGCACTCTCATCCGCTCGCGTCCGATCGATCGTGTCACCCGCGCTCAACACGCCTTCCTTCAGCACTCGCAGGTAGAAACCCGATCGGCCCGTGCGCAGCAGCCGCCTCAGCATGTCCACTCTGTCAAACCGTACCGCGAGCTTGTAACACGGCTGCCTCGGCTGCGTCACCACGAACTCTGCGCTGCCAATGCGCAGTACATCCCCGATCCGCACGTCATTTTCCAGGAGCCCCTCCACCGTCAGGTTCTCCCCGAACGCGCCGAAAGGGAACTCCAGCTCCGGCAGCTCCTTCCGCCACAGCGGATAGTGCTCGCTCGGGTAGACGTACACCGCTTTGTCGCGACCGCCATGCACCGTCAGGTCCGCCTGCTCGTCGCCATCCAGGTCCAGGTACCGCACGATCACCGGACCGTGCACCGGTTGCTTGAAGATCCCGGTCGTCACGACCTCCCCTCGCCACTCGACCTCACGCGGACGCCCGACCTGAACGGACAGCAGTTGCATGCAGCAGTCTCCGATCACGTATCCACCCGCCCTCCCCGCCCTCCCCGCCCTCCTACCCCCGGCACGTCTCGGCGAATTCGTGCTTCATCCTGAGCCGCGGAAACGCTCCCAGAATCGCCGCTGCGTCGGCCGCCTGGATCGACTCCAGTCCCCAGCCGCCGTAGTCCAGCCCGATGCCCCGCGTCCCTCGCTCCATGGCGCGCCGCGCTCGATCAGCTTGACGTTTATGCCGGGGTCGAGCCGGGCAAGTTCCCGTTCGAACGCTGCCACGAGGGCCTCATAGCTCAGCCCCGTAGTGACGACGGTGTGCTCCACGACGGTTCTCACGTTGTCATTGCGAGGCCGCTATGCGGCCGAAGCAATCCCGAGGCATCAGCACGGGGTCGGGTGCCGCGAGGGAGCGCCACCACATAGCCGCTCCTCACTGACGCTTCGCGTACTCGGTGAACACGTAGTCCTGCTTCTTCACGATCGTGTGACACCCCAATCCGCACTTCGCATCATTCAGTTGCGGCGGTGACGACTTCGCCGTTGCCGGCGTGAACACCTTTTTCACCGAATCGTACTCGAACGCCGCATAGCCCCATCCCCCGTCGGGAAACCGCTTCGCATCCTTTACCATGAAGTCCACGTCGTGCAGCGAGCCTGCGATGGTCGTCGGCCCCGGCGCCGTCTTGCTCTGCGTTGGTGCCCAGTGGATCTTCGCCATCTTCGCCCCGTCCGGGAACGGCTTGCCATTGCCCGGATAGCCCGCCTTGTACGCGTCGATCATCACCTTGTTGCCGAGGATCGCGGCGACCGCGGCGTCGCTCTTGCTCAGCGAGATGAACTCCCAGCTCTCATAGCCCTTGAACTCGGACATCGACAACCCGCCCGGGACCTTCACGTCAGCCTTCTCCTGGGCCGACACGGCACTACTGCGGGAGACGCTGACGACCGCGGCAACCGTGGCGATCATCAGCATGCGCTTGTGCAACATGAATCGTCCTCCTCTGTGAGATGTCAACGGAGCGACCGAAAGCTGGCGCGAAGTTCCTCTGGATCGCGTCCCTAGAACTGGGAGTCTTCGTCTATCTCTTTGGGGGTAGACGTTCCACCGTGATCCTGAGCGCCCGAGTCATCCTGAGCCCTCCCAGTAATCCTGAGCCCCCCCGCTCACGACTCGGACTGTTCGGGGAAAAGCCCCGGCATCCAGCGGGCGGCAAGCGTCGCCGGGAACGCGAGGCGAAGGACCGCCCGGGGGCCATCCGACTGAAGCACGCCGGCGTCCAGGAGGACGCTGGTAATTCGCCTCGACTGGCGATCGGTAAGGCCGAGCAGCGGGCCGATGTCCCCGCGCTTGAGCCTCCCGCGAAAGAGCGCAGCCTCGAGTACCTGCCCCGACTTTACCGGGAGCGCTCCGGTCGCGATCTCCTCATTGGCCCAGCCCAGGATGCGGCTGCGGAGTCGGTCCGGCTCGATGAGCTGGCGCATGAACCGCACTTGGTCGATGCAGGTCTTCAGGAAGAAGCTGGTGAATTCCGCCACGGCCTCCTCGCTCAGGTTGCCGCGGCCATCGAGGTCCCCTCGGCGCGGTGAGTCGCAGGCGGCAAGGTGTGCCTTGTACGCTGCCTCGTTCCGGGCCAGGCCACGGGCCACCGACCAGATGGCTCCGGTGTCGAGCGCGTCGAGCAGCATGGCGTGAGTCATCAGCCGCGCGACGCGTCCATTGCCATCCAGGAACGGGTGGATCCACAACAATCGGTGATGCGCGGCGGCGGCGGCCAGAACACGGTCGGCGGTACCCAGTCCGCCATAGCCCTGTTCGAATCGCTCGAGGAATCTCGGAACCGCTGCAGGACTGATGGCGACGTGGCGCCCGACTCGCACATCCCGGTTCCGGAGTTGTCCTGGATGAACCCGGAGACGAGCGCCACTCTCGTGATCGTCCACCCAGAGAAAGTCCGCTGGCAGTTCCTCGTAGAATCGCCGGTGGATCTCGATGATTGACTCGGCGGTCGTTGCACGATGCCTGAGACCTCCCTCGTCGATCCACTTCTGGACGGCGACGTGTGCCGTCGCTTCCATCTGCAGGTCTCGCTTGCGTGGATCCGCGCTATAGTCCTTCTGAAGCGCCCGCTCGATATCGATGGGATGGGTGTTGTGCCCCTCGATGAGGTTGCTGTAGTAACAGTTCATCGCGCGCACCAGGTCGGCCACCGAACGGACGACTTCGGGCGGCAGGCTCGAGCGGAATGCCGCCGACTCCTGGGCGAGTTGAAGCGCGAGGTCAGGCAGCGCCGCCCGCCGCGCTGCCGCATCCGACACGAGCAGGGGCTCCATGAGGGAGGTGGATTCCCCGATATCACGCACAGTAATGTCCGCTATAACGTCCGCTTTGTTGTCTTCCATAAGTGACATGATAGCAACAGATAGTAGATTCTGCAACGGCGCTACTTCCGCAGTAATGTCCGCGTGAATGTCCGCTTTATCTCGTTTCGCGACGCCGTGGCGATTGAGCGCCCCAGTCATCCTGAGCCCCAAAGCGAAGGATCATTCCTCCGTTTTGCGGGTCGTCAGAGGAACGGGTTCGCCACCCGGACCCCAGCGAAGTCCTGCCCGTGCTGCAGGTCCTCAGTCAGCACCTGACGACAACCCAGCATCCGGGCCGCTTCCACGATGGCGGCGTCCCAGTAGCTGATACCGTAGCGGGCGCGCGTGGCGAATGCTGCATGCATCAGGGAAGCAGTTTGTTCCTGAAGCGGAAGCCGCTCGAGCGTCCTGATAAATCTCACAGCTGCGTCGTGGCCGATGGGGGACGGTGCGCCGGATCGCGTGGCCTGAACGTAGAACTCCTGCAGCACCTGGACCGATATCCCCAGGTCCGGCTCATTCAGGAGCGCCTGCGCCCGCTCGGCCTTGGGGGCTTCCTCGGGGCGCGAGCTGACTGCGTAGAGGAGGACGTTCGTATCAACGAATCGCATCGCGCCGATGAATGTCGTCGCGAGACAGTCGGTCCCCGGCACCAAATCCGGGATACTCGGCGCGAATTCGCGCGATCATCTCGTTCTGTTCCAGCCTCAGCCGCTCGTGCGCACTCACGTCATTGGTGAGCTGCTCCAGGAACGCCCGCACCAGCGCCGACACCGTCGACTGCCGCTCGGCGGCCCGGAGTCGCGCGGCCTTATAAAGGTCGTCGCTCACAGTAACTGTGATATTTTTCATGTATTCACAGTATTGAGTGTCGCTCAGGAAGGCAAGGTTCGATTGGCCAGGAGGGATGGGGCGCCCGGCGAAGGGGTCCGAAAGGCCGGGAGGGTAGGGGGCCTCCCGGAGGGGATCGTGGAACGCACCCATGAGTGCGATCGAAAGGGAACCTGGTGTGCGTTCCCCTTTCCCCGAAGGGAGGCCCCCTGCCCGATCCGGCCCGCCCGCCCGGCCAGCCGCACCAGCTTGAAGACAGGGCGTAAACACGCTATCCTTCTGGGCTTATGTTCGACGAACTTTCCGGAAAGCTCACCGCCACGCTCCGCCAGTTGGCTGGTCGTGGCGTCCTCACCGAGGATGCTGTCCGCGAAGGTTTGCGTGAAGTTCGCCGCATCCTTCTCGAAGCCGACGTCAGCTTCGAACTGACCCGCGAATTTCTCGAAAAAGTGCAGGCCCGTGCCGTCGGCGTCCTCCAGATCAAGGATGTTCGCCCCGGTCACCAGCTCGTCAAGATCGTATACGACGAACTGGTCACGCTGCTCGGCGAGAAGTCCGCGCCGATCGCATTCGCATCGGTACCGCCCACGATCATCTTGATCGTCGGCCTCCAGGGCTCCGGCAAGACCACAACCGCCGGCAAGCTCGCGAAGCGGTTGAAGCTGGAGCAGAAGGCCCCGTTCCTCGTCGCCGCCGACGTCTATCGCCCGGCCGCCGCGGAACAGCTCGCGACACTCGCGGCGCAGGCCCAGGTCGGCGTGTACCAGGCGCCAGGTGAAAAAGACGTCGTGCGGATCGTGAAGGACGGCATCGTCGCAGCGCAGAAGGAACGCGCGCGCACCGTCATCGTCGACACCGCCGGCCGTCTCCAGATCGACGAAGACATGATGAACGAGCTGCGCCGCCTCAAGTCGGCCATCTCGCCTCATGAAATCCTCTTCGTCGCAGACGGCATGACCGGTCAGGATGCAGTCCGCGTGGCCAAGGGCTTCCATGACGCCCTGGGAATCACCGGAGTCATCCTCACCAAGATGGATGGAGACGCGCGCGGCGGTGCCGCCCTCTCCGTCTACGGCATCACCAAGGCGCCGATCAAGTACATCGGTGTCGGAGAAAAGCTCGACGCACTCGAGCCGTTCCATCCCGACCGGTTGGCGGGCCGCATTCTCCAGCAGGGCGATATCCTCTCGCTCGTGGAAAAGGCCCAGTCCACCGTCGACGAGAAGGAAGCGGAACGGCTCGCGAAGAAGATGGGCCAGAAGAAGGCTCTCGATCTCGAGGACTTTCTTGCGGCCATGCGGCAGATGCAGAAGATGGGGCCGCTCAAGAACGTGCTCGGCATGCTGCCCGGTATCAATGCGGCAGCGCTCAAGAACGCGAATCTCGACGAGAAGCGCGTCAAGCACGTCGAGGCCATCGTGCTCAGCATGACGGCCAAGGAGCGCAAGAATCCCGACCTGCTCAACGGCCCGCGGAAGATTCGCGTCGCCAAGGGCTCGGGGCGCACGGTTCAAGAGGTCAACACTCTGCTCACGCAGTTCAAGCAGATGCAGAAGATGATGAAGTCGGCGGGGAAGCCGGGCGTACGACTTCCGTTTGGCGGTAAGGGTTTTCCGGGCTAGCTCGCGGGTTACCGCGACCGTGGTATGAGTTTCGTCCTACACAAACAGGAAGTGAGAACACAGCATGGCTACTCGCATTCGTCTCCGCCGCGTCGGTCGTAAGAAGCTCCCGCTGTACCGCATTGTCGTCGCCGAGAAGCAGGCCCCGCGCGACGGCCGGTTCATCGAGATCCTCGGCACGTACAACCCCAAGGGTGCGACGCCCGCCGAGAAGGTCGTCATCGACGTCGAGAAGGCGAAGAAGTGGATTGCCCAGGGTGCCACCCCGACGGAAACCGTCGAGGCGATCCTGAAGAACGCCGGGGTCCTGCAGGGCGCGTGACGATGACGGAACCGCTCCGCCACCTCGTGGTGGGTCGGCTTCGGAAGCCGCACGGCCTGAAGGGCAACGTCGCGATCTTTCCGCTCACCAGTGATCCTGACCTGGTGTTCGCGGCGGGACAGCAGGTCGGCGTGAAGGGTCTCGACGGAGAATTCGTCCACGAGTCCCTGGAAATCGAGTGGAGCGCCAAGTATCACCGGGAGTGGATCCTCAAGTTCAAGGGGATGGACCGGGTCGAGGATGTCGAGTGGGTACGCGGTCTCTTTCTCACGACTCCCGACACGAAGGTCAGGGCGCCCAGCTCCGATGAAGTCTGGCTGCATGAGCTGGAAGGCTTCGCGGTTGTTCGGCCCGACGGTACGCCACTTGGGCTCGTCACCGCCTGGTACGAGACGGCGGGCGGTCTGCTCATCGAAGTGCAGGGACCGAAGCGTGAGTTCCTGTTGCCGTTCAAGAAGGAATTCGTGCCTGAGGTCGACCGGGACGCGAGACGGTTGACCGTCACGCCACCGGACGGGCTGATTGAGGATTGACGTCGTCACCTCTTCCCCGAAGTGTTGCGAGCCCGCGCTCGGCGCGAGCATCGTGGGAAGGGCTGTGCAGTCGGGAAAGGTCGAATTCAAGCTGGTTCAGCTTCGCGACTTCACGCATGACAAGCACAACACGGTAGACGACTACGCATATGGTGGTGGGGCAGGCATGGTGCTGAAGCCGGAGCCGTTCTTCGAGGCGGTGGAGAGCCTGGGTCCGCATAGGTAGTCGGGCACCAGGTCCCGTGATCCTCCTCTCGGCCCGGGGGAAGAAGTTCGGGCACGCTGATGCGGTCCGGCTCTCGCTCGAAAGTCAGGTGACGTTGCTCTGCGGCCACTACAAGGACGTGGACCAGCGGGTGGCCGAGGGTTTGGCGACTGAGGAGCTGTCTCTTGGAGACTTCGTCCTTACGGGTGGTGAGCCGGCTGCGCTGGCCATCATCGACGCCGTGGTGAGGTTGCTCCCGGGAGTCCTGGGCGACCACGAGTCCGCCAGCAGCGACTCGCACTACGATGGGTTGCTCAGTCCGCCGAGCTACACGCGGCCCCCTGAGTATCGCGGGATGAAGGTTCCGGAAGAGTTGTTGAGCGGCAACCATGCGAAGATCGACGCCTGGCGCCGCCAGAAGTCTGAAGAGTTGACGAAGGAACAGAGGCCTGACCTTTGGGCCCAGCACGGCGAGTGAAGAATCAGCGCATTCCGCGCTCATACTCGCCCTCTGCCAGTAGAACACCAGACGAGGATACGACCATGCAGGACATGATTGAGCTGAGCCGCGAGGGTCTGCGCACCGACATTCCGGGTTTCGGTGCCGGCGACACGATCCGCGTCATGGTGCGCGTGCGTGAGGGAGACAAGGAGCGCCTCCAGGCGTTCGAGGGCATCGTCATCGCGAAGCGGGGTGGTGGGATCAGCGAGAACTTCACCGTCCGGAAGGTCAGCGCCGGCGTTGGTGTCGAGCGCATCTTCCCGATCCACAGCCCGTCGATCGCGACCATCGAGGTGGTGCGCCGCGGTCGGGTCCGTCGCGCGAAGCTGTACTACCTCCGCGCGCTGAGCGGCAAGGCTGCCCGCATCCGGGAGAAGCGGGACGCGTAAGGCTGGATGTGGACAGGCGGGGAATTAGAGCGGGGCGATCAGGGGACTGGTCGCCCCGCTCTGCTTGTATGACCTTCACCGAACAAAAGACGTATGGTATGTAACAATAGATCATATGATCTTTACGTATCGTCATTTGGTCAATAAGCTGATGGGCAATGCAGAGTACTAAGGCGTCAACGCGTTGTTCGGAGGTCAATTGGTCAGGATGTCATGTTGATAGATGTCAAATGATCCCACACAGGAGAATAGGAAACACCTCGCGATCCTCGCTAGGAAGCGGGAATGCCGGGTTGTACCTAGGAATGCGACTTACCCGTGCCGCTGGTTTCCGCATCAGGTGGCATCTCCAGAAAGCGGGTTGCCATTCACGGATTCTCAGGCCTGGGAGTTCATTGCTGACCAGTTGGAATCGGGAGCACCTGTGCAGGTCATGGAGTTGGAGCAGCCCAAAGGGTCGATTGCCTGGGTGATACTCGCCCGATTGCAGGTCGGACGACCCGATCTCTACATCAAGGTGCAGTTGGGAGGAGCCGGCAAGATCGTTGGCCGGAGCTTTCACTACTCAGATTCGGCTAGGTGAATATGAACCGCAATAGTGATTGGCCGTCCAGCCATCGCCAGCAGGAAGGGCAGTCGCCTCTAACCTGCGCCATGTGTGGACTCGCACAAATAGAATCAACCGTGATAGAGGAGCCCTTTGTTTACGGAAGTGGCTCTGACACTGTCACACTTTCCGCGCGCATCCCAATTCGCAAGTGTCTTGCTTGCGGGTTTGAATTCACTGATGCAGACGCGGAAGACGCACGGCACGAGGCGGTATGCCGCCACTTGGGTGTGCTAACGCCGAGCGAAATTGTAGAACTGCGTCAGTCTTACTCGCTTAGCCGCAGCGACTTTACCCGCCTGACGCGCCTAGGTGAGGCCACCCTGGCAAGGTGGGAGCGGGGAGCACTGATACAAAATCTGGCCTACGACCGCTACCTCCGGTTGCTCATGGTGCCAGCGGTGCTTCAGATCCTGCAAGCCATTGAAGGCGGTGCATCCCTTCCACTGAAAGCTCAACTCGGCGCCACGAGTTCGCCGGTCTTCCGATCGCTCTCGCCGGAGCGCCAAAGCCAGCTCTCGCAAGGCGGCTTTGTGCTCCGAAGGGCGGCATAAGGGTCATGTATGTCATAACCTTCTACTCGTTCAAGGGCGGTGTAGGTCGAACGATGGCGCTTGCAAATGTGGGCGTGGAACTCGCACAACGGGGGCGACGTGTCTTGCTCGTTGACTTCGACTTGGAGGCGCCTGGACTCGATACACTTCCCCTCCCAAGGCCGACAGAGAGTACCCTTGGCATCGTTGACTATGTCAGTGAATTCCTCGAGACAGGCCGAGCGGCGCCTGTCGAGAACTACCTCTACGAGGCCTCTGGCGTAGCAAAAGATCGAGGCGGGCTATGGATCATGCCAGCTGGGAGGAGAGACGAGTCATATTCCCGAAAGCTGGGAGCGATTGACTGGCTCGATCTATATCACAACCGTGATGGCTACCTCATGCTGGAGGACATGAAGGCTCAATGGAAGGATGTGCTCGCACCGGACTACGTTCTAATTGACTCGCGCACCGGTCACACAGATGTCGCTGGAATCTGTACGCGACAGCTGCCGGATGCCGTCGTCATTCTCTTTTTCCCGAATGACCAGAACCTAAGTGGCCTCACAAAGATTGTCGCTGATATTCGAGCAGAACAAGCGCATCCTCGAAATAAGCAGATCACGCTAGAGTTCGTGATGTCCAACGTTCCCGACTTGGATGATGAGGAGGACATCCTTAAGCAAAGTATAGAGACTTTCGAGCGCGCCCTGCGAATTCCGAGGCAGGCTGCTTTGCACATCGTTCACCGCTATGATAGCCTCTTGTTGTTGAAGCAAGTCGTCTTCACACGTGACAAGCCTCGCAGTCGATTGGCTCGCGAGTATCAATCTCTGACGGATAAGCTGGTCAAGCTGAATCCTGAGGACCGTGAGGGGGCGCTAGACTACTTGCGTGACGTTCGCGAGCGTGTACGTACTCATGGACTGGAAACCGTGAAGGTACGGTTAGAAAGAATCGCCATGACTCACGCGTCCGATGCGGAGGTGATGTTCGCGCTCGCGCGTGTTCAATCGCGCCAGCGCGAGCCAGAGGAGGCGCTAACATATGTCGACAAGGCTCTCGCGCTTGGTGTCATACAGCCTGAAGCATTCCTGCTGAGGGCCGAGGCGAATATGCAGCTCGATAATCGGGCCCAAGCGGCGGAGGATGCACTCGGGGCGCTGCGTTCTCAGGATATTGATGCGGTAAGTCTCATAACAGTCGTGAATCTGTTGCGAACTGCTTCTCCCAGCCGACTGCCTGCAATACTTGATACACAGGCTATCAGACACTTGTCCTGGGGGAACCGATTGGCACTGGCCAATCATCTGAGCCGCTCTCGCGGTGAACTCGACCTGAGCCTCACTCTCCTTTCCAGTGCCGGGGATACAATCTCGCTGGATGAGTCGCAGCGGAGGCAGCGCGACGCGGTAACTGCAATGACGCTTATCGGCTTGGGCCGTTGCGACGACGCGGAACGGGTGCTGGTCAACTCGGGTGAATTGACAATTCAGAACGCCTTCAATCTTGCTACGGCGAACTGGGGGTCGAGCGGACGACCCGATCGTTCGCTCTTTGCGAGGGTGATTGCGATGGATGCCGAGGGTGGCGGCCTTCCGGGCGCCAATTACCAGCAGTGCTTGGCATTGGCCAGCTACGCGGTAGGTGATGAACAAAAGGGGCGGCGCTACTTGGCTGAGGCGCGTCGGCTATTGCGAATCAGTGAGGCACCGACCTTTAGCTGCTGGCAGTATCTCACTGTTGCTGCGCGGAAGTTCCTGGAGGATTGCTCGTCTATCGGGCGGCTCATCGATGGTGGGGCGGAGAAGCCACCCTTTCTCGATGCTGGACGACCGGGTGTCTCCTGAAGGCGGCAAAGCCACGGGTGTCTCGTCGGTCATCCACGAGTCGCGCAACAGCGTGCTGCTGCTCATGGCATTCGCAGAGGTAATACAAATGTGGACTGCGGTCCCTTCCAACAGGTAATCAGATGGCGACAACACTTCCTTACCTATCTACGCCTGGCACGATCGACACGGCTCTGGGCAAGATCAAACAGGCGGCCACCCCCACGCGCTTCACGAGTGACTTTGTGAAGACTGTGCTTCAGGTTAGGGGTGGTACGGGCGCCGCCATCCCGCCATTTCTGAAGAAGCTAGGTTTTCTCAATTCAGATGGGACGCCTACCGCACTTTATGATCGCTTGCGGAACGACGCGACGTCCGGAAATACCATTGCTGAGGCGATGAGGATGGCGTACCGTCCTCTGTTCGAGGCGAACGAATACGCCCACAGGCTAGGTGACTCGGAGCTGAAGGGTCTGATTGTTCAGGTAACGGGAGCCAAGAAGGATGATCGAGTTGCCGAGCTGACATTTGCGACCCTGAAGCGACTGCGAGCACATGCCCGGTTTGACGGTGCAGCGCCGGTAGCACTTGCAGCACCGCGAGCCCTGTCCGGTCCAAACACGGAAGCGGGACGTGGGGGTGCCGACGTGCGCGCCTTCACACTTGGCTACTCGATCACCCTCAACCTGCCTACTAGCACGAATGTCGACGTCTACAACGCAATCTTTCGGAGTTTGAGGGAACATCTTCTGCATGACTGAGCCTGCCGGTGTGGCACTTGATCGCGTTAAGTTATTCGCGATGAATGCCCAGTTGACTGAAGCAACCCTAAATCGCATTGAAGGCGAGTTGAATGTGAACCTTGGCCGCGGTCGTGGCGAGGTCGCGGACAAGGATGATGATTACTACCCCCAGTTTGAGGAGGCAGTGCGCGCTGAGGCCGCCGCAATGGCAGCCCACTACGAGGTGTTCTACTGTCTCGAGAAGACCATCCGGCAACTCATATCGGAGACATTGCAAGCCGCTCACGGTGCCCAGTGGTGGGACAAGGCGCGAATTCCGCAGGTGATTAAGGATGAGGTCGGCAAGCGAATGCAGAAGGAAGTCGATTCGGCGGTCACCCTTCGCTCAACGGCACCGCTAGATTTCACGACGTTTGGGGAGCTCGGCGAGATAATCAAGAGCAGTTGGGACCTGTTCGGTGGCATCCTGAATAGCAGCCGTGCAGTCGAGAAAGTAATGGCCAACCTCAATACGCTACGGGGGCCAATCGCGCACTGCACAGCCTTGGCTGAGGATGAGGTGCTCCGCCTGCAGCTCTCGATGCGAGACTGGTTCAGGCTGATGCAGTAGCGTAAGCCTCTCCACTGCAGACACCAGCTGGTGGATAGTGTAACTGACCGTGATCATCACGATCGACCTTGTCAGTCGTCTGGCATTTGTTCCTAATCAAGTCTCGTTCTGTAGCCGTCGCGGCGAGGCCCTCAAGCTTGGCGACTTCGGCATCGCCACCCATCAGGCCAGTTGGCGTGGTGTCACCGCGGACGCGTTCAATCCGCTCCAGGCACCGACCGAGATCGCCTGGGGCGGGGCCGGAAGTTGCAGCAGCGTGACGACGTGTATCAGGTGGGCCAGCTGATCGCGATGCTGCTCCGGGGCGACGTGAAGAGCCCGATGCGGAGCAAGGACGTGCACACGCTTCCCTGCTTTCAGGCCAGTCCCGGTCCGACCACCGACGTCCTGGTGCGCGGTCGCCCCAACGCCCAGCAGGTGGCTGGTAAGGCTGGCGGGCTCAAGCTGATGGAGATCCGCCGCCTCGCCGCCAAGGGACACCAGGTGACGATCGTCGGCGAGGATCAGTTCTGGAGACTGGTAAGGTCCGTCTAGAACCGCTTTCGCGGCATAGGCGCGTCGGCCATGGAGGCGTGCCAGGCATACGACGCCATCACCACCGCGTTTCTCATCAGGTCTTCGCGCTGGATGGTGTCGTAGAAATCGAGGTTGGTGTGTCCGCCCGTGCCCGGCACATTGTCCTGCAGGAACTGGAAGCCGGGCAACCCCACTTCATCGAACGACACATGATCGGTGCTGCCCACGCCCTGGTTCGACACCGCGATCATGCCGAAGTCAGCGAACGGCTCCATCCAGGCCGCAAGCTGCGCGCGCGCGCCCTCGTTTCCCTGCAAGTAAATGCCGCGATACCGGCCGGGGCCGTAATCCTGGTTGAAGTACACCGAGAGCTTCTCATAGGCCGGCTTCGCTCCCACCGCGGTATCGCGCGGATTGCCGAAGTGCTGGCGAACGTAGGCCCGCGACCCGAGCAATCCCTGCTCCTCGCCGCTCCAGAGCGCAATCCGGATCGTGCGCCTCGGCGTGGCACCCACCGCCTTCAGGATGCGAGCCGCCTCGAGCACCACCGCCACACCCGACGTGTTGTCGCTGGCGTTGGGACTCGCCTGCCAGGTGTCGAAGTGCGCGCCGATCATCACGACTTCATCCTTGAGGTCGCTGCCGGGAATCTCTCCCACGATGTTCACCGCCTGCTCGACCACGGTACCGACCCGGTTCCGCACCTCCACCTGGACCTTCACCGGGATGTCGCGCTGGAGGATGCGATACATCCGGTTGTAGTGCTCCGGCGTGATCGCGACGATGACCGGTGATGCCATGATGCCGGCGCGCGACATAGCCATCCGTCCGCGCTCCCGGCCGGGAATATCCCCGTACCGCGCCCAGCCAGCCGCTCTCGCACTGCAGCACCACCGCGGCGCCCTCCGCCTTGTAGAACGCAATCTTCTCCTCCGCCGTGAGGAGCTCCGGGTTCTTGGCCGGCGGCGCCGGGCGTCGCGGCGCGATCACCACCTGTTCCTTCTCCCGGAGTTCGGCGTCAGTAAACCGGGGGACGCCATTAATCAGTGGCGTCAGGTCGATGGTGGCCGGCGGCGACATCAGCACCGCCTTGCCCTTGAGCGTTCCGTGATACTTCGCCAGGTCGCCCCGCACCTGCACGTCGGCGATGACCGCCTGCAGTACCAGCGATCCATTCGTACTCGGCGTGTGCGACAACGGATACCCCACCATCGGCGCGTAGTCGGGGTCCAGCATGTGGAGGGAGACGAACTCGTTGTCCCACGTCACCCCGAAGTCCATGAACGGCTCCGCCGCGACATTCACCAGCCCGATCCGGGTCATTTCGCCCTCCACCCACTGCTGCGCGCGCTTCATCCCCTCGGACAGGGTAAGACGGGCCCCCAGCACGTCGGTCATGTAGGCCTCATACTCCATGACCTGCGAGCGTTGGAGCCCTTCCTCCCTGATCTTCGCCACCATGACCCAGTCCACCAGCACCGGGGCATGCGCGGCAGCGAGCAGGACGGCCAGCGTAGTCGCGGCGATCGCGAGACGGTTCGGCATGGTCACGCGCACTCTCCTCATGGATGACAACGTTGCAGGCAAGTTACCTTGCCACGCATGCCTCTTTCCCGACGTGACGCCCTCGCCCGACTCGCAGCCCTCAGCGCCAGCATGAGCGCACTCGCCCGTTCCGGCTGGGCCCAGTTCGACGTCAAATGCACCCGATCCGCTCGACGGCACCATTGCCCAGTACCAGGCCGGGCGTCGACTCGGCAAGTGGACCGCCGAGGAAGTCACTCGGCAGGCCCTCGAGCGCAGCAGGGTGGCGAGCACCCGCTGGCGCGCCATCGACGCCCTCTCACCGACGGCCCTCGATGAGGCCCGTGCCTCCGACCAGCGTGGCCGCGACGGCGCGCTCCTGGGTCCGCTCGACGGCGTGCCGCTCTTTGCCAAGTCGATCTACGACATGAAGGGGTTGCCGACCACCGGCTCGAATGCGGAGTGGGCTCGCATCTTCTTGGCCCGGTGCGGCGCGATGCGATCGAGGTCGTTCGCCTTCGTGCTGCCGGTGCCGTCGTGCTCGGCAAGACCGCCGCGGATGACTTTGCCTTTCACGGAAACGGAACCAGCAGCCATACCGGACAGGTCCTCAATCCGCATGACCCGACCGGCACCCGCACTCCCGGCGGGTCGAGCGCCGGCTCGGCGGTCTGCGTTGCCACCGGCACCGCCTTCGCGGGGATGGGCACCGATGACGGTGGCTCGAATCGCATTCCCGCCCAGTTCACCGGGGTCGTTGGGGTGAAGCCGACCTTCGGGCTCCTCCCACGCTACGGTGTGATCCCGACCTGGCCGTACCTCGACACCCATGGCCCGCTATCGCGCTTCGTCGCCGACTCGGCGCTGGTCCTGGCAGCGATTGCAGGGCCACACGAATCCGATCCGCTCGCGCTCACAACCCCCTGGAACGCTCCCTCACCGCTCGAGCTTCGCGACGACGCGCTTCATGGCGTCCGGATTGGCCTGGTCGAGGCCAACATCCCCCGCTCGCAGATGGCGCCCGAAGCAGTGGCCGCCTGGGATCGCGCCGTTGCCAACCTCAAGGCGGCCGGCGCCATCGTCGAGACCTTCGATGCACCGGTCACGGCTCCCAACTATGAGGACCTCTTCGCCGCCGCCGCCAGGGAACGGGGCGATGTCGCGGTGAACGACTGGACCCCGCCACCGACCGTCAATGCGCTCTACCTGTACTTCGCCGGACGGAGCGATGACCCGCGCGGCGACATGCGGAAGGGCTATCCGGCATTCCAGGCGTTCTACTCCGACCTGCCGAAGACCTTCGAGGACGCGGAAAAGTATCTCGAGGCTCCAATGATCGAGGACCCGGCTGGTCGATCGTTCGCGCGGTCCCGCGCCACTGTGGTCAAGCAGCTCACCGATGCGATGCGGAGAGCCGAAGTGGAAGCGATGGTCTGGCCCACGATGCCATTCAATGCGTCGCCCATCGACGGGAAGTGGCCGAAGATCAAGACCACGCTTTCCTACAACAACTGGCTCGGCCTCCCCGAGGTCTCGGTGCCCTCGGGCTACGGCGCCGATGGCATGCCGGCACTCAACCTTTCAGTCGTTGGCTTCCCCGGCGATGACGTGCGGGTCCTGGCGCTGGCACACGCGTACGAGCGACAGTCGGCGATGTTCCGCTTTCCGCCAGCTTGACACGCCCTCGCCGGCGGCGCAAATAAGTGGTGCAATTGGCGGTCGAGGCCAACCCTTTTCCGGAGCCACCCGTGCGCCTGATCTTCGTTCCCCTCGGTCTGGTTGCAGTTGCCCTCTGCGGCACTGCCTGCAGTTCAGGCAACTCGGACCCTGATTCGGGCACTGTCTCGACCCTCACAGTGAGCCCCCATGAGGCAAGCATCACCGTGGGCGGCTCGACGCAGATCACCGCAACCGCAGAGAACGGTAATGGCGACCAGATCACGTGCAACGTGACCTGGACCTCGAGTGACCCCGCTTTTGGCACCGTGTCTACGACTGGCACTGTCACCGGAGTTGCGGTCGGGGTAGTGGTCATAACGGCGACCTGTCAGGACCGGGACGACACTGCCACGATCACCGTTACGGCAGCTCCCGCACTGCACCACCCGTAAGCTGTGAGGGCACGACGCTCGAGCTCGCCGTGCGCAACGTCGGGTCAGGCAGGGGCTCAGGTCGCGCGATGCTGCCGCGCCCGGTCGGTCGCCGCCGCGAGCCGCTCCAGGTAACTCGCCACCGATTCGCCCGAATCCCTGTGCGGTAGCACGAAGTGCGGGTCATCCGGTTGGATGCTGTCCCGCTCCGGGCCCTCATCCACCATCAGGTCTCCACCAGCCGATTCCACCGCCACTTCAAACCGCTCCACCGCCTCTTCGATCGCCACCAGCTCGTCAGCTGTCTCCCTCCCGTCCAGCCTGATGAACAGTGACTCCAAGTGTTCGCGCGTGTGCTCCATCGCGCGCTCCAGCTCGCCTGGTTCTGGCATCTGTCCCTCCAATCAGTGATTCAATGAACAGCCCCCTTCAGCGCTCTACCCCTCCCGGGGGAGAAACGCTCGCGAGACCGCTTCGATCAGCGACTTGAAGTACGCCGCCGCATCCGGGTTGCTCGAGATGGCAGCACTCTGCCCCGCCCAGAGCGGCATCAGGTCGGGTCGACCCGCCTGCTCGGCGGGCACCGCGACGTTCTTCACCAGCGCTCGCTGCAGCGGATATGGCAGCACCGGCGTTCCCTCGCGGTTGAGCCCCTCCATCAACTTGTTGCGGATGCCTCGTCCCAGCCGTCCAGTGAACCCGCGCGTAAGCCCCGTGCCCCTCGCCTCCGGACCGCGCAGCGCCGCGCGGTGCAGGGAATTCGCCCCCGATTCCTCCGACGCGAGAAACGCCGTCCCGATCTGCACTCCCTCGGCACCCAGCGCCAGCGCCGCTACCACGCCGCGCGCATCGGCAATGCCGCCGGCCGCGATCACCGGTACTTCAACCGCGTCGACCACCTGGGGAACTAGTGACATCGTGCCGATCAGCGAATCCTCCGCCCGGCGGAGCCACGATCCGCGGTGACCACCTGCCTCGAACCCCGAAGCGACGATGGCGTCGACCCCGGCTCGCTGCAGCGCCACCGCCTCGTCCACCGTGGTGGCCGTGCCGATCGTGACGATCCCGCGATCGCGGCATTCCTGCAGGATCTCCGCGGGAGGCACTCCGAAGATGAAGCTGAACACCGGCACCCTCGCGTCGAGCAGCGCGCGTACCTGGGCCTCGAACGACGCCGGCACATAGGGCTGGTACGCCGGGTTCGGCGCGCCCAGCTCCTCGAGGTGTCCGGCGAGTGCTGCGAGACAGCGCCGGAACGCCGCCTCGTCCGAGGCGCGAGCCCCTTCATCCTCCATCGACACCCAGAGGTTCATCGCAAAGGGCTTTGGCGTGAGCGCCCTGATCCCGGCGGCAACACTGCCGATGGAGTCCGGCGTCACCGTATGCGCCCCGAACGAGCCGAGTCCACCGAGATTGGACACGGTGGCAGCCAGTCGCTCTGATGACAGTCCGCCGAGTGGCCCCTGGATGATGGGGTACTCGATGCCCAATAGTGCGGTCAGCCGATTGTCATTCCATTGTTTCATGGCACCAGCGTTGGATCTGGGAATGGCGCCAACCTCGGTGGCGTCGCAGGCGCTGACAAGATTTGCCAGACACTCGCCGATGCTGCCGGTGCCAAGAGCCTGAAGTGGCGCGCCTACCTCAGCGCCGCCCCCGCTAACGGTCAGCCGGCTGTCAACGCACATGACCGCATCGGCAAGGGGCCCTGGTACAACGCCAAGGGCGTCAAGGTGGCCGACAACGTCGCCGACCTCCACAGCGACAACAACAAGCTGGGCAAGGAGAACTCACTCACCGAAAAGGGCGCGATCGTGAATGGTCGTGGCGACACCCCGAACATGCACGACATGCTCACCGGATTGAAGCCGACGGAACGCGCCTACGTCGGTGACGGTACACCAACTGCGACAACTGGACTAGAACGGGGACCAAGCGCTCGCGTCGGGACATCACGACAAGCAGGGCGGAGGCGAGACGCCGACCTCCTGGAACTCGGCGCACAACTCCCGCGGCTGCACCCAGCCGAACCTGGTGGCGACCGGCGGGACCGGCTTGTTCTACTGCTTCGGGATCGCGGGCTGAGAGTCGCAGTGCTGCGAATCGCACTCCCCGTCATCTGTGGGCTCTTGCTGGCCGCTCCTGCCTCGGGTCAGCTCGGCAAGCTGACCGTCACCGCTGGCATGCCCGACTCGACGGATTGGAAGAAGTCGACCAGGCCGCCTCAGCTGCAGAAGTGCGCTGATCCTGCAGCGCGCGTTGGCTGGTGGCGGGGATGGGGAACCGTCGCGTTCACCATCGACAGCGTGGGGCGTATCGATACGGCGACGGTCATGGCCGTGAAGGCATCCGGAACGGATGCAGGCGTGGAGAGCTACGCGAGGCGCCTGCTCGCAGATGCACCTGGCAGCCCGCGCGCGTCGACGGGCAGAAAACCACCGTTGTCGTCCGCTTGCAGCTCCAGCCCGATCAGGAGAAGTCGCCTCCTGCAGGGCCGCTGTTGCCCGCGCCAACGGAGCCCGGGGTCTACCTGAGCACCTCTCGAAAGCTGGAGGAGGCGCCGAGGGTCAAGTCATGCCCCAAGATCAAGGACAGCGACGGTGGCAAGATGGAACTTTCGTACATGGTCGGCGCCGATGGCCGGGTGGAATCACAGAGTGTGGTGATTGGGTCGACTGACTCGGAGAGCCTTGTACCAGCCTACACAAGGGTTCTTCTCGGGTGCGAATACCAGCCGGGGCGCATAGCCGGAGAGCCGGTGAGGACGCAGTTCTCGGTTACCTACACTGATTCAAAGCTCATGGCTGTCGATCAGTACACTACCGTCCCCAGGTCCGCGGGGCCGCCGCAATAGCGGCTCGCGAAAGGGTGAGCTGGAATGAGGACATACGAGGTCGTCGTTGAAATTGGGGAGCTGCTTCCGGATTGGCTCCGGCCCAGTTTCTACGGGGCGGTGGTCATGGGCGCGTGGGCAGTGTTCGGCTGCGGTGCTCCTTGTGTTTGCGCCTTTCTCATTTCTCAGTCTTCTCCTTGCGGTGCTTCTTGCCAGCCTGGCCGGGGCATTCGCGGTGGCGTCTGGACGATAACGAACCGCACCCTGATGCGAATTCCAGTCGTAGGACCATACGTGACTGGCATCGTTACGGTTGGAGCGTATTTCGGCGCCTGTCTCGTCGCCGTGTTCGGGTTTCATGGCGGGCCCCTGACGACGACATCTGGCCTCGTCATCTTTGGCACTGGCGCTGTGCTCGTGGGACTCGTTCTCGGTTATCTGGTGCGGCCAATCTGAGGGTGCTGTCTAGCACAGCGCACTTCGGCCCGGCCCTTGACGTACCGCCTGCGTGGCGGCGGCAACTACAGCAACCCGGCAAACTTGAGGAGCGCCATGGAGGAGTCAGTCGAACTGCCAGTTGACCAGCAGCCTGTCGCGACCGCCGACCGGCGCCGCTGGAGTGCGCCCCGATCCCCCATGGCATCCAGTGTGTCTCCAGCACTTCGCGCCGCCGTTCGTCGCCTCGATGAAATGCGCGCCGAACTCCTCGCCGCGGTGAGCGGACCGCGCCCACCTCAGGCCGACGAGTAGCGTGCCCGCTGTACCGCCTCAAGAGGGCAGGGCGATCAGGCGACTGATCGCCCTTTGTTTTTCATCGTGGGCCATTTGTGCCGTCGACTTCACCCTCCCGCCGCACTACCCCAGAAGCTCCCTTCGCCTCGTCTCACCTCTCCATCCGGCCGAAACGCTCAGGTCACGGGCAGGAGACGCCGCCCCTGCAGCTTGTCCCATGTCCACTCCACACCGGTCAACGGGACTACGCTGATAGCAAGGAGCGACATGTCATGCTCATGGTACTCACGTTCGCTGCTCGTACTGCTCGCCGGCACCGCCTCGGCGTGCCATCCCGGTGAGCCATACGACCTCCCGACCACTGTGGGCCCGATCGACATCGCCCTCGGCGACACCACGCCCACGCTGGAGCTGCCCGCCGGGACAGGTGAGCCGGTCGCACCACCTGACCCTCTCCACCAGCGCCGAGATCGCGATCTTCGTGCAGGGCGTGGATGGCCCGCTCCACCTGCGGACCCTGGTTGAAGGAATTGACCTTGGCCTGAGCCCCGCCCTGTACGCGGAAAGCCCGGTGCTCCTCGCGAACCGCACCGACCGGTTCGTCGTGGCCACCGGCAAGACCGTGAACGTCGTCGTGTCACGCGAGGGACCCGGGACGGACGCCAGCCTGCGCTATCGCCTGTTCGTGTATCCCGTCAACCGGGCCCCGGAGCACGGCGCGCCGGCGATCATCCTGGAGCAGGTCCGGAGCGGGGAAGACCTGGAGACCAGCGCCGACATCGACGAGTACCCCCTCGTGGGACACGAAGGGAAGCACCTCGCTGCGTACCTCTCCAACGCCGGCCTCGGTGCCGCAGGCAGCTTTTCGCTGGGATTCTTCGATCGAGGCAGCGTGCAGGAAATCCGCGGCGTGAGTGCCCCGGAAATGGGCGTGCCGCTCGAGGAAAATGGAACCGGACTCTTCACGGTCGCTGCCGATCCGCTTGTCCTGCGGGTGCAGGGCATCTCCAACCTTCCCTCCAGCTACACCTTCGTCGTGCGGCAGGCTGTGGCGGGAGGTGTCACGTGGTAGCCCGGACAGGTGCGCGCCCAACGGCGCTGGCCTGCCTGGGTCTCGTGGCGCTGCTGATTGTGACTGATACCGCCTGCAGTCCCGAGCCGCTGCCGGTACCAGCGGACCTCTCTGGCGATTGGATCCTCAGTGACTCGGTCAGCGGGCTGGTCCAGAACGAGGAAGTACCGCCCAGGGTGTGCAAGACCTGGGGTCGCCCCTTGCAGGTCTTTCTGCTTATCGGTGACAGTATTTACGGCGCGGAAGAACCGTATGGGGGAACAGTGAGCTGCGTGGTCGACGGCGTGTTCGCTGAACCGAGCTCGTTGCAGGGTCAGCGCAGCTTCTTCCTGGAGAATTTCGCAGACAGCGTCACAATGCGCCCTCGGCCTGGTGCCTACCAGGAGGTGTCCATCAGCTACCGGGCCACAACCATCTCGTCCGATCGGCTCGCTGGCGAGGTCTACCTCCCCATTCTTGGGCGTCCCGATGATCACGCAGTCCACGGCACCTGGGAAATGGTCAGGACACGCTGAGCGCTGTCGCAAATATTCTATGGGTCATTCGACCTAGGCGTGACGCCAGCACGTCCGCGCCGGTACCGTTGTTCATGGAGTTGCGTGCCCTCGAAGGTTGCGCGACTACGCCGAGAAGAAGGAGACGCATGTCTTGCTCATGGAACTCGCGTTCGATGGTCCTTCCAGCGATCGGAATTCTGGTCGCCGCCTGTGGTGACGGGGGTGCCCCGGACGCACCCCTCCAGCAGCTGGTTTATCAGGAGAACTTCCTCTCCGATTCCGGTCGAATCGTACAGGTCTCCATAGACGGTACGGGCGCAAGGTCCGGTTCGACGGCCCGAGCTTTGGCCCGCTCTTCGTCGCATCCGACAACCGGATCCTCTTCCAGGTCACCGGAGGGTGGCGCCTGCTGCCCGCGAGCAGTGGTGCAGCAATGCCGTTCACGGCGCCGTCGGCATATGCCCAGGCGGAAGGTCCCTACCGGGCTCCTGACGGAGCGTCGCTCGCCTGGATCCTGACCTTGTTCACCGATCAGAACATCGATCAGCTGGCAATTGCGCCGCCTGGAAGCCCCACCTATCAGGTGATCACGCCCGATTCGCTCTTTGTGTGGCGCGCCAGCTGGTCGCCCGACGGGACGCGCCTTGTCTTCAGTGCCTTCAATCTCAACGCCACGGTAACTCGGTACTACACCGTGTCGCGCACCGGCACTGAACTACACCAGCTGACACCCGACTCGATACAAGCCGGCAAGTATGCCTCATGGTCACCCGATGGCAGCAGGATCGCCTTCGTTGCCGACGACCAGTACTGGACCGGAGACGTCTGGACCATCGATCCCGATGGCACTGGTATTCGGCGTCTGACGGAGAATGCGGTCACGGACCACTTCCACTACGACTCAGGCGTGAACTGGTCACCCAGTGGTCTCGAGCTCATCGGCCTCGCCTCGCCCAGCGGTAGCTTCGTTCGTATCAACGTCGCGAGCGGCCAGCAAACCGCGAATGGCGTGTGTTGCTCACCACCGTTCAATCCCTGGTCGCCTGACGGAGGCCACCTGCTTTACCTCATATCCCACTACGTCAGCAGCACCAACTGGACCGCCAGGGTTGGGGTAGCCTTGCCCGATGGCACAGGTGGCACTCAGGTCGGCGCGGATCTGCCGTCCGGCAACCCTGTCTGGTTGTCGGCGCCATGAGACTGCGCCGAGCGGCACTCGCCCTCGCAATGGCGGCTTCCGCCTGCGGAACCGACGAACCCAATGACCCCGGTGGCGCTCACGAGTTCACCGTCGCCTTCTGCTCCAGCCCACCTCAAGTGTCTTGGGTTGCCCAGCAGGATGGTGACGGCGCCTGGCGGGTCGTGGTCCCGAATGGCGGAGCGCACACCTACCGCTTCGCCTTCAACTCCGATCGCGCCGCCATCGCCATCAAGGCAGTCTTCCTCTCCATCTACTACGCCACCCCCGCGCAGCTCGAGCAGTTGCTGCAGCTGCGGGCATCGAATTGCGGATCAAAGACGGCCACGGGCCTGGTGGCCGGATTGGCCGAGACGGATACCGCCGAGGTGTCCCTCCCGGCATCGGGATATTCCTGGCTCAGCCATGATCCCGGTACCCCGCGCCCCTTCCAGCTTGCTGGCATCTGGACCGGGCCGCAGGACCTCGTCGCCATGGCTCGCGGCGCTGACGTTCGCTACATCATCCGCACCGGCGTCGATCTTCCCGATGGCGCCGCCATCGCCCCGCTCGACTTCACGTCGACGGAAGCGATCGCCGGCGCGCATGCGAACATCACTGTCACCGACGTCGATGGCGTCGAGAGCGAGGTCTACACCACCTTCGGGGCCATCGGCAGGCTCTCGTACGGCGTTCCGATTGCGACGACCGCCACCTACGACGCCGTGCCGGCAAGCAGCCTTCCTGTTGGCCGCGTTCAGGCACTCTCCGTCGCAGACCGTGATAGGCCTCGCTCGGAGTATCGCCATGCGGACTTCTTCTTCCGTGACGTTGTCGACCGGACGGTCACTCTCGGTCCGTCGCTGCCCGAACCGACAGTCACCGTCCGCGTCGCCGGCCCCTATCTGTTCCCCACGCTGACGCTCCCTGTGCAGCCCGAGTATGGCCGATGGGCGCTCGCGAGCTTCAACACCGGTCCTGATGCCGAACGCATCAACGAAATCACTGTCGCTGCTGAATACTTCGGGTCACTGCCATCTGCCTGGGTCATTACGCTTCCCGACCTCACCTCGCTGCCCGGCTTTCAGCCTGCGTGGGCCCTGCGCGCCGGTGTGCCGCTCACCTATAGCGTCGTGGCAGGGGGCGGCACCCGCCCGTGGCCCTTTGGTTTCTACCCTGGCTCACTGATGTCGCCGGCAGACGGCGATGAATCGCGCAGCATCGTCCGCTGGGGCTTCAGCACTCCCTGAAGACCCGATGTCCTGGGAGAATCACCGTGATCCACGAAGGCGCATCTGATCGGCCCGAAACACTCGAGGCGCTGCTTCGGCTGATCGACTACATCGACAATGCCGCCCTGCTGGGCCACCAGCTGGGCGACCCGGTGTGGTCAAGGCACCTGGCCCTCATTCAGGCTGAAGTTCTCCGGACGCTTGGCACCATTGGCGTCCTTGAGGTGCCTGCCATTGGCGTCCCTTTCGATGAAGTCATTCATGAGGCGGTAGATCGCGTCGCAGCGGCCGATGGAAATGACCCGTTCCAGGTCGTGCAGTTGGTTCGTCGCGGCTTCTTCCACCGTGGCTCCCTCCTCCGCCGGGCGCAGGTGGTCACCAGCTACCGAGGTATCTGAATGGGCGCGATCATCGGCATCGACCTGGGCACCTCGACCTCCGAGGTCGCCATCCTGAGGCATGGACGCCCGCTCATCATCCGCGAGGTGGCAGGCTCGCGTCAGGGTGTGCTGCCGTCCGTCGTCGGCGTCGGGGCCAGCGGCGAGCTGCGAATCGGGGAACCTGCCGAAGCCATGGCGCTGGCGAGGCCCGGCTTTTCGGTCGCGGAGGTGAAACGGGAGATGGGAAAGCCGGTTCGCATCCCCATGGCCGGCATGGAGCACAGTCCGCAGGAAATATCGGCCATGATCCTTCGCCACCTGAAGGTCGAGGCCGAGCGGTACCTGGGTGAGCCGGTGACCGATGTCGTGATCACCGTCCCCGCGCGATTCAATGAACTGCAGCGCCGCGCCACGCTCGACGCGGGAGAACTGGCGGGCCTGCGGGTCAGGCGCCTCATCAATGAGCCGACCGCAGCGTCCATCGCCTACGGCCTGGAGCGACCCGGTGCCGATGAGCGAATCATCGTCTATGACCTTGGGGGTGGCACCCTCGACGTGACGCTCCTCGAGCTGAGCGAGGGCGTAATCGACGTACTGTCGAGCGTGGGCGACGACAGGCTTGGCGGCAAGGATTTCGACGAACGGCTCATGAACTGGATCGCATCCGAGTGCCGACGCCTGGTCGACGTCGATCTCGAGGGCTCCGTGGCATTGCGCCAGCGGCTCAAGGCGACGGCGAAGAAGGCGAAGGAGGATTTGTCCGGCTCCGAGTCGGTCACGATCAGCATGCCCTTCATCGGGCTCGCCGCGTCAGGGGAACCCGTCAACCTCGAGTTCGAGCTGGCCCGGGTCACCTTCGAGCGACTGGTGGAGGATCTGGTCCTCTCCACCCGGGTGCTGCTCGACCAGGCCCTCGCCGTGAAGGGCGTCTCGCCTTCGCAGGTCAATACCATCCTCCTCGTTGGTGGATCCACCAGGGTGCCGCTGGTTCGGAAGATCGTGAGCGAGTTCTTCGGTGGGCGCACCCTTCGGACCGAGGTGAATCCGGACGAGGCTGTGGCGCTCGGGGCGGCGGTGGTTGCCGGGCTGGTGACGCATGCCATTGATCCCGGCCAGCTCGTGGTCACCGACGTCTCGAGCTGGACCCTCGGCGTGGCCATCACCGAGATCACGGAGGGACGACCGCCTCGGCATGACGTCTTCGATCCACTCATCATGCAGCATCAGACCATTCCGCGAACCGTCAGGAAGACGTATCAAACGCACCAGGACGGCCAGACCAGGGTGGTGGTGCGGGTCTTCCAGGGCGAGGGCGCCTCGGTGGATGACAATGTCTTTGTGGGAGAGGTGAGCCACGACGCCATCACCGCGGGACCGGCTGGACAGGAATTGGAGATCGAGTTCAGCTACGACCTGAGCGAGACCCTCCAGGTGCGGGTTCGTGACCTGGACTCGGGGCGCCAGGTCGAAGCCCGGATGCACCCGACCAAGGAGCGATTGTCGCCCGACGACATGAAGGCGGCACAGTCTCGGCTCCAGGAGCGCTGGCAGCGCGACCATCCGGGCGAGACATGACGCCCGACCTCGCCTCGGATGACTTCTACCTGCGGCTGGGACTCGTCCCCGAGGCGACCCAGGACGACGTGCGCCGGGCGTATCGTGCCCTGGTGCGCCAGTACACTCCCGAGCGGGCGCCCGAAGAGTTCAAGCGGGTCCGTCAGGCGTACGAGACACTGAGCGACGCCGCGACCCGCAGGCAATACGATCAGCGGCTTGATCCCGCGCTGTCCGCATTGTTCGAATCGGCCATGAAGGCCATGAAGGAGGAGAATTACCAGGCGGCGGTGGAGCCGTTGCAGCAGGTGCTGGCTGCACGTCCGGACATGGCATTCGCCCGGAATCAGCTTGGCGTCTGTTTTCTGCACCTGAATGAGTCGGAGCGTGCCCTTGGCGAGTTTCAGCACCTCATCCGGGAGGGAGGTGCGTCGGCCGGTGTCTATGCCAATGCCGGGCACGCACAGAAGCTGCTGCAGCAGTTCGAGGAAGCCGGGCGATGCTTCGAACGGGCAGTTGACCTCGCGACGATGCAGCATCAGGACGCAACTCCGTTTGTTCTTGGGGCGGTCGACTGCCTTGTTGATCGGGGATTGGTGGCTGAGGCCAGGAGCCGACTCACCGAGGCCATCGGTGCCGAGCGGAAGGTTGCCTTCAAGCACTTGCGCTACCTCACGCGCTTGCTGGAACTCTGTATTGGACAGGCAGACAGCCATGCGGTGAACAAGTTGCTGGCGCAACTCCGCGGGCTGGGTTCCGAACCGGAGGAACAGCAGTACGTGGCCTGGATGCTGGGACAGATCGCGTTCCAGCTCGTGCGGACCGGCAACTTTGCCTATGGCAGGCGGGTCGCGCTGGTGGGGGCAATGCTGCAGCCGCATGACGCCGACTACGCCGCGCTCTCGGAGGTCGCGTTGCACCTCGCTGCCCGGAATGATGAGCAGGTCCTGCAGCTGGTGACCAGTCACCTGTCCTTTGCGCCAGACGGCGCGCTGTATGCTCTCCGCACTCACCTGGAATCGCAGGGGATCCGCCCGCCGGCGGTCGCACCGCCGAGCGCAGTTGACGCGGTCCGTCGCAACGTGATCATCTGGGGAGTGCTTGTTCTCGTTGTTTCGCTATTCAAGTCGGTCTTCAACACGGGGCCGGACGGTTACGACCCGGCGCCCTACTATCCTCCCCCTCGTCATGCCACAGCCACTGATCTGGTCGGAGGAACCCTTCTTGGTCCGGCGCCGGCCGCCCGCGTCAGTTCCTTGCCTGCCGCCATCACGGCGCCGCCGCCTCTGACCGCCGTACGACCTTCCGAGTACTACCAGGCCGAAGTGGTAGACCCTTTCGCCGAAAGAACACCTTACGCCGCTCTCGGAGATTCGATCGAGGCGATCAACGTGAGGATACAGGAGCTCGAGCGGCAGATGGCGACAATGGAGGCCGACGCGCCGGCTACGAACCGCAGCGGCGGCACCTCGGCTCGATATGACTCGCTGCTGGACGAACGGAACCGATTTGTGAAGCGCGGTAACGCACTTCGATCCCGTCGCGCGGCAATGCCTGCCGACCCTCCGTCACACCCATGAACAGCTCTCTCACGCCGACTGCCGCATTGCGGCACCACTCGCGCAATTCCAGTAACACCTCGGGCATCGGCATTCCGCACGTTGCCGCATGCCCTCTTGCCATTCCTTCCCCGCCGAGCGTACGCTATGGCCATGCCTCATCCCGCACGATGGACCCGCGAGCAGGTGCTCGACCTGCCCGACGACGGCAATCGCTACGAGCTGTTCGACGGCACGCTCGTTGTGACGCCGTCCCCGGCCGCGCCACATCAGGGAGCCATCGCGCTGCTGCTACGCCAACTGGTGCCATACTTGGAGCTGCACCCGATCGCAACCGTACTGACCTCGCCGGCAGACCTCAGCTTGGACGGACGTCAGGTGGCCCAGCCCGACATTTTCGTCCTTCCGGGCCGTGCCCTCCCACGTACCTGGGATGCGGCCCCTTTGCCCGTACTCGCCATCGAGGTGCTCTCCCCATCAACCGCTCGCTACGACCGCGCCTTCAAGCGTCGCTACTATCAGCGCGCCGGCGTCCCGGAATTCTGGGTGGTCGATCCCGACGCACGGGTGGTGGAACGCTGGCGCCCCGGCGACGAGCGCCCCGAACTGCTCGACGGCGACATCACTTGGCGGCCGGCAGCTGACCTGCCTCCCCTCGTCATCGACCTGCCGGCGATGTTCGTCGAGCTCTGGGGTCGTCGCTCAGCCAACACCCTGGTGCCACCTGTATCGTTCGGCTAGTTCCCCGTCGGCATCCCGATATTGAAGCCATCCTTCGCCAGGTGCTCCCGCAGGTGCTGGAACCGCTGGAACCGTCGCCACGTACGACGCCGCGCCCTTCCAACCCAGGTTGCTGTCCACCGCCAGTCCACCCATGCTCGCGCCGTCATCTCCCCGCAGGTGGACGTTCCCTCGCCTGATACCCCGCGTCAAGGCGTTGTGTCGCCGTCGGTAGTACCCGGTCCCTTCTGAGCGATCCCTCGACGTGCCCTCTCCCTGTGGTGTCTCGGATGGCGCGGGCAATGGCTCGATTCGGGCCGGTCCTGCGCGTTAGGTATGAGGCCTCAAACCAACGATGGACCATGGGAGACTGGACATGCTTGCGACAAGGACAATGCTCGGAATGGCTATCGCGATGATGATCGCAGGATGCGGCTCCGATGCAGGTCCCGGCGGCGATCCCGATCCCATTGCCCCCACACCGGGCTCACTTGTCATCACCGAGATCATGGCGAATCCCGGTGCAGTGGATGACCTGCAGGGTGAATGGATCGAGCTCTACAATCCGACGGCGACGCCGATCGACCTGCGAGGCCTCGTGCTACGCGACGACGGAACCGAGAGCGTTACGGTCAACCTCGCCATGATCGTTCCCGCCGGGGGCTATGTGGTCATGGGACGCGACGGCAGCACTGCCTCGAATGGCGGCGTGGTGCTGAACTACTCCTATGGCTCCGGCTTCACCCTGGGCAACGACGGAGACGAGGTCACGCTGGTCTTCGAGGGTACCGTCATCGATCGCGTTTCCTACACCGGATTCTCCATGGTGACAGGCGCTAGCCTCAGCCTGGAG